>NZ_QNRE01000060.1 GCF_003315035.1 Nocardia puris | reverse complement strand
TGAGAGGATGTCGCAGTGCCCAAGCCGTATCCGAAAGAGTTCCGCGACGACGTCGTGCGGGTCGCTCGCAACCGCGACGACGGGGTGACCCTGGAGCAGGTCGCGGCCGATTTCGGGGTTCATCCGATGACGTTGTCGAAATGGATGCGCCAAGCCGAGATCGATGACGGGAACAAGCCCGGGACCACTCGCAGTGAGTCGGTCGAGTTGCGGGATGCCCGTCGCCGGATTCGCCTGTTGGAGCAGGAGAACGAGGTCCTGCGCCGCGCCGCGGCGTATCTGTCGCAGGCACAGATCCCGGGAAAAGGCTCTACCCGCTCGTGAAAGAGCTTGCCGCCGAAGGTATCCCTGTGGCGGTGACGTGCCGGGTGCTGCAGCTCGCTCGCCAGCCCTACTACCGATGGCTGGCCGATCCGGTGACCACTGGCGAGGTCACCGAGGCGTATCGCGCCAACGCGTTGTTCGACGCGCATCGCGACGACCCTGAGTTCGGCTACCGGCTTCTCGCCGACGAAGCCCGCGAAGCCGGTGAATCGATGAGTGCGCGGACCGCGTGGCGGATCTGTTCGACGAATCGGTGGTGGAGCGCGTTCGGCAAGCCGCGGCGTGGCAAGAACGGCAAACCGGAGCCGCCCGTCCATGACGACCTGGTACAGCGCAACTTCCGCAGCGACGTACTGAATCAGTTGTGGCTCAGTGACATCACCGAACATCAGACCGGCGAAGGCAAGCTGTACTTGTGCGCGGTCAAAGACGTCTCCTCCAACCGGATCATCGGGTATTCGATCGATTCGCGGATGAAGTCTCGACTGGCGGTGACCGCGGTGAACAATGCCGTTGCCCGACGCGGTGACGTGTCCGGTTGCGTGATCCACACCGACCGCGGATCTCAATTTCGCTCGCGGAGATTCGTCGGCGCGCTCAACCGTCATCGCATGGTCGGATCCATGGGCCGTGTCGGCGCGGCCGCTGACAACGCCGCCATGGAAAGCTTCTTCAGCCTGCTGCAACGCAACGTCTTGGACCGACAGCGTTGGGACACCCGCGAGCAGCTCCGGATCGCGATCGTCACCTGGATCGAACGCACCTACCACCGGCGTCGTCGACAAGCCAGGCTCGGCCGGTTGACCCC
>NZ_QNRE01000059.1 GCF_003315035.1 Nocardia puris | reverse complement strand
CCGGTCGGTGCCCGCGCTGCCGCCGCACTCCCGCAACCGCGTGAACAACGTGTTCATGTCGTTCCACGAGTACTGCCACGCGGTCTTGATCGACGCTGCGGCCGTGCGCAACTCGGCGGGGGTGACCACCACCGGCGCCATCAGGGCCACATCTTCTGGTTGATGTCGATCGCGTTCGAATAGTTCGCGTGCGCGATCCGGGTGACCTCGCGCAGCTCGGCCAGGTTCTCGCGCATCTCGTCCACGCCCGCGCTCCAGGTCTCGTGGGCCTCGCGCTGCGCGGCGGCGGCGTGGCTCGACCAGCTCAGCTGAAGCTCGGCGATCTGGCGGTCGATCTCAGCCAGCCAGTCCGCGACCTTCTGCCCGAACTTGTCCATCGTGTCGATCGCCGCGTCGAGCTGCTCGAGATCGACACGGAACTTGTCGTCGTAGGTCACGGCAGATCCAACCCCGGTAGCCCGTCGATCCGCGACCGGGTGGCCTCGTCCTGCATCTCGTACTGGATCGCGGCCTCAGCCAGGCTGGCCGAGGACTGCTCCAACGCCGCGACGACGGTGTTCGCGCCGTCTTTCCACTCGACCCACGACTCGTCGTACGCGCTGGCCGCCTTGCCCTGCCAGCCATCCGCCAGGAGTTCACGACCGATCGTCGCATCCAACCGCGCCACCTCATCACGCATCTCCCGCGCACGATCGGCGACGAACCGAGACACCTCACGAAGCCGCACAACATCGACTTCCAACTCATCCGACACCGGCCAACCCCCTCTGCCACACCCGCCTGCTACAGCATCACAGGCGATCGTAACCAACCGCACCAGCTGGCCTGGCCGGATAGCCCGGGGGCACGGCGGAGACCGTGGGATCGAGGCTTAGTGGGCTTCCCAGCGGGTGGCGGTGTTGTGCTTGAGGCAAGCGATTCGGCGATCAAGCTCACCGCGGGCGGCGGGATCTCCCAGGTGCGCGCGTCGGATATATCCGGTGAGGGTGTGCAGGTCACGCATGCGGACCAGAGCCTCGAAGAGCGGCTGGCCTCTGGGGTCGGTGCCGTAGGCGTGCAGGAACTCCTCGATCGCGCTGTCGGGGGTGCCGAAGCGGGCGCTTTGGATGGTGTTGGCGAGGTCGAGTTCGCGGGGGGCGAAGCTGATCTCGTCCCAGTCGCCGAGACGGACGATGTCGTTGTCCCAGAGGGTGTTTCCCCGGTAGGCGTCGCCGTGGACCAGTCCTTGCCC
>NZ_QNRE01000058.1 GCF_003315035.1 Nocardia puris | reverse complement strand
CCGGTCGGTGCCCGCGCTGCCGCCGCACTCCCGCAACCGCGTGAACAACGTGTTCATGTCGTTCCACGAGTACTGCCACGCGGTCTTGATCGACGTTGCGGCCGTGCGCAATTCGGCGGGTGTGACCACCACCGGAGCCATCAGGGCCACATCTTCTGGTTGATGTCGATCGCGTTCGAATAGTTCGCGCGCGCGATCCGGGCGACCTCGCGCAGCTCGGCCAGGTTCTCGCGCATCTCGTCCACGCCCGCGCTCCACGTCTCGTGGGCCTCGCGCTGCGCGGTAGCGGCCTGGCTCGACCAGCTCAGCTGAAGCTCGGCGATCTGACGGTCGATCTCAGCCAGCCAGTCCGCGACCTTCTGCCCGAACTTGTCCATCGTGTCGATCGCCGCGTCGAGCTGCTCGAGATCCACACGGAACTTGTCGTCGTAGGTCACGGCAGATCCAACCCCGGTAAACCATCGATCCGCGACCGGGTGGCCTCGTCCTGCAACTCGTACTGGATCGCCGCCTCCGCCAGGCTGGCCGAGGACCGCTCCAACGCCGCAACGACAGTGTTCGCGCCGTCCTTCCACTCGACCCACGACTCGTCATACGCGCTGGCCGCCCTACCCTGCCAGCCATCCGCCAGGAGTTCACGCCCGATCGTCGCATCCAGCCGAGCCACCTCATCACGCATCTCCCGCGCACGATCGGCCACGAACCGAGACACCTCACGAAGCCGCACAACATCGACATCCAACTCATCCGACACCGGCCAACCCCCTCTGCCACACCCGCCTGCTACAGCATCACAGGCGATCGTAACCAACCGCACCGACCGGACCCGGGCCCCACGGCCCGGCACACGGCGAAGACCCGGGGATCGAGCCTTAGTGAGCTACCCAGCGGGTAGCGGTGTTGTGCTGGAGGCAGGCGATTCGGCGATCCAGCTCACCGCGGGCGGCGGGATCTCCCAGGTGCGCGCGTCGGATATATCCGGTGAGGGTGTGCAGGTCACGCATGCGAACCAGGGCCTCGAAGAGCGGCTGGTTCCTGGGGTCGGTGCCGTAGGCGCGCAGGAACTCCTCGATCGCGCTGTCGGAGGTGCCGAAGCGGGCGCTTTGGATGGTGTTGGCGAGGTCGAGTTCGCGGGGTGCGAAGCTGATCTCGTCCCAGTCGCCGAGACGGACGATGTCGTTGTCCCAGAGGGTGTTTCCCCGGTAGGCGTCGCCGTGGACCAGTCCTTGCCC
>NZ_QNRE01000057.1 GCF_003315035.1 Nocardia puris | reverse complement strand
CTTGAAGGATCACGCGGTGGCCATCTCCTTTCCGGCTACGACACGCCGGTCACACCGGACGATCCGGCTGATACACCACCCTGCCGGACGCAACCCGGGACTATTCGCCGAAGTGGATAGGTTCGGCCGGGGTGTGGTCGCGACGGAAGGATGTGTCGCGTTCATCGTCGGTGAGCCTGTTTTCCGGGCTGATGGCGCCAGCGAACAACGACGCGAGCGTGATCTGCTCAGGTAATTCAGGCATATCGCCGCAGTCCAACGAATCGGTCATACATCGATTCTCCCAGGCGATGTCTCGTTCGGTACCCAGCCGATCAATGACCGGCTATGGACAAGCCAGCGGGAATCGAAATCCGACATCCACCACCTCGTTTCATCGAGCACTGGGCGAGGCTGGCAGTGGGCGGCTGCGGCGGCCGGTGCGCGAGAGGGCTCGGCGGCGTAGTTCGCTGAGTGGTAGAGAGTATTTCACACCGTGGCGCTGTTCGGTGAGGATCGTGCGGTCACCGAGGACACGCCGCAGGGCTGCTTCGTGCCGTTCGGCATCGGCGAAGCGATCCGGGAAGAGCCGTAGCGTGTGCCGCCATTGTCGTTGACCGGCGCGCACGCAGACGCCGCCGCAGTTGTTGTGGCTGTAGCCCAGGTCGTAGAGCCGCGGTGGTATGAGTCCTCGTGCTCGGCAGTCCTCGAGCATCTGATCTTTGGTCAGGAAGGGCGCTTCGAGCATTGGGAACTCTACGTGCCATGGCGCCCAGC
Organism: Nocardia puris; assembly: GCF_003315035.1. Lineage (GTDB taxonomy): Bacteria > Actinomycetota > Actinomycetes > Mycobacteriales > Mycobacteriaceae > Nocardia > Nocardia puris. The sequence continues at coordinate 556 of NZ_QNRE01000057.1, read as the reverse complement.
CGCGGACTACACCGGGTTCGCGACGGGATTCCGTGGAGTCGAGGCCGACGTAGAGGACGGTGTCGGCGGGGTCGGTGTTGGCGGTGAGCCAGCGTCGGCACGGTACCTGTTTGAGATGGCGTGAGCACGGCGCGATCCTGGAGTTGCCGAGGTATCGAGTGTCGGCGAACACTTTCCAGGGGGTTCGGCCGTCGCACACGCGCACGAATGGAACGCTGAGGTAGTCGACCGCGTCGGACAGGAACCGGTACAGGTCCGGGTCCTCGGCCAGCGTATCGGCGAACAAGAGCGTCACCTCAGCGGGTCCGAACCGCTCGATGACCCTGATGGCGGTCGTGAATGAGCCTATGCCACCCGACATTTGAACGATTCGCTGCACAACCAGTCACCTTTCGGAGGAAATGAGCCACGGGCCCGAGCGGACGCAAGGAGCGGACGCGGTCACCGGTTGCGCGGTGATTTGTCGCTTCCGCCTGAAGACTGACCCTCAGATTCCGGGTGAATGCTGACCCACCCCGTGAACGATCATGAGGTGCTGAACGTGGAGGACTGGGCG
>NZ_QNRE01000056.1 GCF_003315035.1 Nocardia puris | reverse complement strand
GGTTGCGTCCGGCAGGGTGGTGTATCAGCCGGATCGTCCGGTGTGACCGGCGTGTCGTAGCCGGAAAGGAGATGGCCACCGCGTGATCCTTCAAGACGACCAAGTCCACGAAGGAGACATCACGCGATGACCGATATCCAGCCTATCGACCCGAGCCAGCCGTTCGGTGAACAACTCGCCGCAGCGAGCCCGGATCTGCTCCGGCAGATGCTCGCCACGTTCATCTCCACGATGATGAGTGCCGAGGCCGACGCCGTGTGCGGCGCCGAGTACGGCCAGCGCAGCGACGAACGCACGAATTCTCGCAACGGCTACCGCCACCGCGACTTCGACACTCGTGTCGGCACGATCGACGTCGCGATCCCCAAACTGCGTCAAGGCTCCTACTTCCCTGATTGGCTCCTCGAGCGCCGCAAACGCGCCGAACGTGCCCTGACCAGCGTGGTCGCGACCTGCTACCTGCTCGGGGTCTCGACCCGGCGGATGGAGAAACTCGTCGAATCCCTCGGGATCACCAGTCTGTCGAAGTCGCAGGTGTCGGTCATGGCCGCCGACCTCGACGCCCAGGTCGAAGCGTTCCGCACCCGCCCGTTGGATCAAGGCCCTTACACGTTCGTCGCCGCCGACGCGTTGGTGCTGAAAGTGCGGGAGAACGGTCGCGTGGTCAACGTCCACGCCCTGGTCGCGACCGGCGTCAACGCCGACGGCTACCGCGAAATCCTCGGCATCCAGGTCACCTCCGGTGAAGACGGCGCCGGCTGGCTGGCGTTCTTCCGCGATCTGGTCGCCCGCGGCCTGACCGGGGTCAAGCTCGTCACCTCCGACGCGCATGCCGGCCTCGTCGCCGCGGTCGGCGCCACGCTGCCAGGCGCGAGTTGGCAACGCTGCCGCACCCATTACACCGTGAATCTGATGTCGATCTGCCCGAAATCGTCGTGGCCGTGGGTGCGGACTCTGCTGCACTCGGTGTTCGACCAGGCCGACACCGAATCCGTTCACGCACAATACGATCGGATGCTGGACGCTCTCGGTGAGAAGCTCCCGAAAGTCGCTGAACACCTCGACACAGCACGCACAGACCTGCTCGCGTTCACGGCGTTCCCGAAACAGATCTGGCGCCAGATCTGGTCCAACAACCCGCAAGAACGATTGAACAAAGAGATCCGACGCCGCACCGACGTCGTCGGCATCTTCCCCGACCGCGGCTCGATCATCCGCCTCGTCGGCGCCGTCCTGGCCGAACAGCACGACGAATGGATCGAAGGCAAACGCTACCTCGGCCTGGAAGTCCTCGCCCGAGCCCGCGCGACCACCACCGACGAACCCGACGAACAGGAGGACACCACCCCCGCAGAACTCACCGCCTGACCGAACAACCGATCACGCGGTGACCAACTCCGTTACACCACACCCCAGGACTTGACC
>NZ_QNRE01000055.1 GCF_003315035.1 Nocardia puris | reverse complement strand
GGTCAAGTCCAAATGCGTGGTGTATCGAAGTGATCGCCGCGTGACCGCTGCCGGTCAGGCGGTCAACGCTGCGGGATCCTCCTGTTCATCGCTGGGTTCGGTGTGGTTGCGGGAGCGGGCCAACACGTCGAGGCCGAGGTAGCGGCGGCCTTCGATCCATTCGTCGTGTTGTTCGGCCAGGACAGCGCCGACGAGGCGGATGATCGCGGTGCGGTCGGGGAAGATCCCGACGACGTCGGTGCGGCGCCGGATTTCCTTGTTCAACCGTTCTTGGGGGTTGTTCGACCAGACCTGACGCCAGATCTGTTTCGGGAAGCTGGTGAACGCGAGCAGGTCGGCGCGGGCCGCGTCCAGGTGCGCGGCGACTTTCGGAAGCTTCTCGGCCAATGCGTCGAGCATCCGATCATATTGAGACCCAACCGATTCCGGGTCGGCTTGATCGAAGACCGAGTGGAGCAGAGTCCGAACCCACGGCCACGACGTTTTCGGTGTGATCGACATCAGGTTGACGGTGTAGTGGGTCCGGCAACGCTGCCAGGACGCGCCGGGCAGGGTCGCTCCGATCGCCGCGACCAGCCCGGCGTGGGCGTCGGAGGTGACCAACTCGACCCCGGACAAACCCCGCGCGACCAGATCACGGAAGAACGCCAACCAGCCGGCACCGTCTTCACCACTGGTGACCTGCAAGCCCAGGATTTCGCGGTAGCCGTCGGCGTTGACACCGGTCGCGATCAGGGCATGGACGTTGACCACCCGCCCGTTCTCGCGCACCTTCAACACCAGGGCGTCCGCGGCGACGAACGTGTAAGGGCCTTGGTCGAGTAAGCGGGTCCGGAACGCTTCGACCTGGGCATCGAGGTCGGTGGCCATGATCGAGACCTGCGACTTCGACAGCTGCGTGACGCCGAGGGACTCGACGAGTTTCTCCATCCGCCGGGTCGAGACACCGAGCAGGTAGCAGGTCGCGACCACGCTGGTCAGGGCTCGTTCGGCGCGTTTGCGGCGTTCGAGCAGCCAGTCGGGGAAGTAGCTACCCGACCGCAGTTTCGGGATCGCGACGTCCATGGTCCCGACGCGGGTGTCGAAATCGCGGTGGCGGTATCCGTTTCGGGAGTTGACCCGGTCCTCGCTGCGTTGCCCGTAGTCGGCGCCGCACATGCTGTCGGCTTCGGCGTTCATGATCGTGTGGACGAAGCTGGACAGCAATTCTCGCAGCAGATCAGGGCTGGCCGCGGCGAGTTGGGTGTCGAAGGGCTTGCTCGGGTCGATACGCTGGATATCGGTCATCGCGTGATGTCTCCTTCAAGTGACTTTGGACGGTCTCTTCAAGGGTCACGCGGTGACCACCTCGTTTCCGGCTACGACACGCTCGGAACAGGGGGCTGCTCGGGTGGTCGGGCCGTACACCACGCTATTGGACGCAACC
>NZ_QNRE01000054.1 GCF_003315035.1 Nocardia puris | reverse complement strand
CTAGTACTCCAGCCGGACTTTGTGATCGATGATGCTGCTGGTCAGCGGGCTGGACGTGGAGTGGCCACCGCGTGATCATGTTGTGTTTGTGTGTGACACAACTGAATTGGCGGTGGCCGCGGCTGCCATCGTAGACCCTGACCGGTGGCAGCGGGAGTTCGGGGAGTTGACCGGACGCGTCGGTGCCCGGTTCGCGCGGGTGGAAACCCGCCGGACCGGTGCGAAGATGCTGGCGGGGATGATGTCGGAGTTGCCGAACAAGAACTGCTGGACGCTGGCCGAACACGCCGGCGACACGAGCCCGGACGCGATGCAGCATCTGTTGGCGGCAGCAGTGGTCGACGAGGACGGTTTGCGAGATGACCTGCGCGACTACGTGTTCGAGCATCTCGGCGGTGCCGGGGCGATCCTGGTGGTCGACGAGAGTGGTGACCTGAAGAAGGGCACCAAGACCGTCGGCGTGCAACGCCAATACACCGGCACCGCCGGACGTATCGAGAATTCGCAGGTCGCGGTGTATCTCGGTTATGCCACCGAGGCAGGGCACGCGTTCGTCGACACCGAGTTGTATCTGCCGAAATCCTGGACCGCCGACCGCGGCCGCTGCGCGCAAGCCGGTATCCCCGCCGACGTGGACTTCGCCACCAAACCCGCCCTGGCGAAGAAGATGATCGTGCGCGCTCTCGACGGCGGCATCACCGCGAGCTGGGTCACCGGCGACGAGGTCTACGGTGCCGACCCGGGGTTGCGGCGTGAACTGGAAACCCGCGGCATCGGATACGGCCCTGGCGATCGCCTGCGATCGGCGGGTGCAGATCGCGACCGGCCGCATCCGTGCCGACCGGCTGGCCGCGCAAGTGCCCAGCCGAGGCTGGCAGCCGCATTCGGCCGGTGACGGCGCGAAAGGCCCACGCCTCTACGACTGGGCGTGGATCGGTATCGACCCCGACACCGGCGACGCCCCGCCAGGACACCGGTGGCTGCTGATCCGCCGCCACCGCAGCAGCGGTGAACTGGCTTATTACCGCTGCTACGCCCCCGGACCCGTCCCGTTGTCCGTCCTCGTCGCCGTGGCCGGGCGCCGATGGTCGATCGAGGAGAATTTCCAGACCGGCAAAGGCTTGTGCGGGATGGACCAGCATCAGGTCCGTCGTTGGCGATCATGGCGACGCTGGACGATCCTGGCGATGCTCGCCCACGCCTTTCTGTCCGTTCTCGCCGCCGCCGAACGCAAGGCCACCGACACTCGACAACTCACCGACCTGATCCCCTTGACCCGCAACGAGATTCGACACCTACTCGCCGTCCTGGTTGTCAGCCCCGCCCGAAACCTCCGGCACCGACTGGCCTGGTCCACATGGCGACGCCGACACCAGCATCGCGCCCGCACCAGCCACTACCAGCGACGATCCCACCTCACACCATGATCACGAAGTCCGGCTGGAGTACTAGA
>NZ_QNRE01000053.1 GCF_003315035.1 Nocardia puris | reverse complement strand
CGAATCATAATAATATCGATCGCGAAAATACCGTGACGTCGAGAATAAGGAATCTCCATGGTGAGCGCGTACGTAGGCCCGGGGAACGATGCGGATGACGACTTGGCATCCGAACTCCCATCACTGCCAGCACCTTTGAAGGCGGGCGACCGTGCTGTCATCTACCTACGTGTCTCATCGCCGGGGCAGTTCAAGACAGACTACGACCCGGAAGGCATATCGATTCCCGCTCAACGTGTCGCCTGCCAGAACAAGGCAAATCAACTCGGCCTGACCATCGTCGACGAATACATCGAGCCTGGCCGGAGTGCGACCGAAATGTCGAAACGAGTCGAGTTCCAAAAACTGCTCGCTCGAATTCGAAACCATCAAGACGTCGACTACGTCATCGTCTACAAACTGTCTCGTATGGCCCGAAACCGGTTCGACGACGCCATCGTCATGGCCGACCTCCGCAAGCGAAACGTCACCCTGGTCTCCGCCACTGAATCCATCGACGACTCGCCGGTCGGCCAGCTCATGCACGGCATCCTCGCCACCTTCAACGAGTACCAGTCCCGCGAGTCCGGCGCCGACATCTCCTACAAGATGGGCCAGAAAGCCCGCAACGGCGGCACACTCGGCCGCGCCCGGCTCGGGTACCTCAACATCTTCGACCGATTCGACGGCCGCGAGATCCGCACCATCGGCGTCGACCCCGAACGCGCACCGCTCGTCCAGCTCGCGTTCCAGCTGTACGCCACCGGCGACTACACCCTCGACGAACTATCCGAGGAACTCTACGACCGCGGACTGCGCACCCGACCGACCCACCGCCACCCCGCCCAACGAGTATCCAAAAACAAGCTCTCGACGATGCTGCGCGACCGCTACTACCTCGGCTACGTCATCTACAAGGGCGAGGAGATGCAGGGCCGACACGAGCCGCTGATCGACGAGAACCTCTTCGACAACGTCCAAGAGATCCTCGAATCCCGGACCAACGCCCACGAACGCCGACGCGTCCACCACCACTACCTCAAAGGGTCACTGTTCTGCGGACGCTGCCAGCGGACCGGGACCGTCGGGCGGATGATCATCCAGCGAACAACCAACCGACACGGCAACGAATACCTCTACTTCTTCTGCCGCAACAAACAGAAGGGCACCTGCAACGCGCCACACATCAACGTCGCCCTTGTCGAAGACGCCGTCGAGGCGCACTACGCGACGATCCGATTCCGCAGCGACTTCATCACCAGCATCCGCAACCAGATCGCCGAAGCCATCAACGCTCAAGAGACCGCCGACCGACTCCTCCAGAAACAACTGACCACCGAACTGCAGGCACTCGACGCCCAGGAAGAGAACCTCATCGACCTGGCAGCCGACGCCACCCTTCCGCAGCCCAAGATCAAAGCCAAACTCCGCGACATCGCCCACCAACGGCGACGACTGACCGAACGCCTGGCAACAACGACCGAAGACCTGTCATCCAGCGCCCGACTCATCGACGCCGCGCTCACACTGCTGGAGAACCCCCAAGAACTGTATCGCCGCTGCAACGAACACCAGCGCCGCCTGTTCAATCAGGCAATCTTCCAACAGCTCTACATCGACGACGAGCAGATCAACGGCCACCGCCTGCACGAACCCTTCGGACAGCTACACGC
>NZ_QNRE01000052.1 GCF_003315035.1 Nocardia puris | reverse complement strand
AGCCCGGAGCAGCGGCGGGCGCAGCTGGAGGGATACATCCGGTCGATGGACGCCTCGGTGCGGACCCGCGCACGCACGGCGCTGACCCAGGCTGGTCTGGCTGGAGACCGATGACCGTGGCTGAGCCGATCACCTACACCACAACCCGGCATCGGTGCCCGTTCTGCCGGTACTCGCGCACCCGCCGCGCGAGCACCGCCGCCCACATCGGACGTTGCCGTGTCTACGAGCTGCGGGAGGTGGGCGACCGTGGCTAGCTACACGCACCGCATCGTCACGAACCGCCGCCACATCTGGGCGATCCCGCACGCCGAGTACGGCGGCCACGGTGCCGCGATCGCCGAGGTCCAGAAGGCCATCACCGCCGCCGAACACGCCTACCGGGCCGCGACCGGCAAGGAACCGGCCTACGACGACTGGCTGCGTGTGTACGCGGCCGATGACGAGATCCTGCTGTGGTTCGACGAGGAGACCAAACCCCATGAGTGACAACATGATCCACTCTGCACTACCTCTGCGGCTGCTGAGTCTCGGCGCTGGCGTTCAGTCCACCGTGCCCGCCCTGATGGCTTGTCGCGGCGACTGCGGACCGAACACCTACCTCACCACCACCGAGGAGGAGCGCCGTGGATGAGCCGCTCACTGCCCGCGATGAAATCCACGCGATCCGCGATGCCCTGTCTGACGCCGGATTCGACGTCCACGCCGTCCACGGCCAGCAGCTGACCTACTACTCCCCGACCGGCGACCGCTTCACGGTGCTCGTCACCAAGAACAGGAACAGGTGACCCCAATGACCCGTACCTTCTATCTCCAGCGCGACACCGACGTCACCGGATTCAGCGGTACCGGCATCGTCGCCGACGGCGTCGAATTCCCCGACGGCACCGCCGTCCTGCGCTGGCGCGGCGAGCACGCCTCCACCGTGGTCTGGCCCTCGGTCGACACCGCTCTCGCCGTCCACGGTCACGACGGCGCCACCCGCTTGGTCTGGACCGACGAAACCCAGGTCGAGCCGATGCCCGGCGAGTACAGCCAGCGCGGGTTCTTCCACTGGGAACCGGTCGAAACCGACTACGGCCACAAGGTGTTCGTCTACGAGTCCAGCGCCATCGTGCCGCACATGTGGCTGCGCATCCTGGAAGGCGACGACATCGCTGCCCATCTCTCCGTCGACCAGGCGCGCACCATCCGTGACCAGATCAGCGACTGGCTGAAACGGGCGATCCGATGACCGACACCTGCACGACCTGCGGGCACCCCGTCGACCCGCACCCGTACCGGCACCCGATCACCCGCCTGCACCGCCCCGCCGATGACGCGCGCACCGACCCGACGATGACCGAGGCCGACCGGATGGCGTGCGAGTGGTCGGACTACCGCAAGGCGTACGGCATCGGCAGCGACCCGCTGACAGCAGCGCACAAGGCATTCCGGGCGGGTTGGGAAGCCGCCACCGGCAAGACCTTCGAGGAAGGACCACTCCGATGACCATCGAACGCCTGCTGCGCATCCACGGCCACGACCACTGGTCGATGCGAGGCACCAAGACCAGATGGGACAAGCCGCACGGGAACGGCCCGATCATCCTGCTGTACGTCCCCACCGAGGAGGCCCGCAATGCCTGAGATCAACCCGCTCGATCGGCTCACGGTGACGATCGCCGACCTGAGCCGCGAGCCCGGCG
>NZ_QNRE01000051.1 GCF_003315035.1 Nocardia puris | reverse complement strand
CCAGCGATGAACAGGAGGATCCCGCAGCGTTGACCGCCTGACCGGCAGCGGTCACGCGGCGATCACTTCGATACACCACGCATTTGGACTTGACCGATGTCCATCCGGACGAGCCCGCCGCCACGGTCCGGCAGTCGCCTCCTGTGCGGCGTCGCCCTCGGCATCCTCCTCGACGTCACCCTCGTCCCAGCACCGAACCGCTCCGCGGACTCCTCGTACCTGCGCTCATCGCCGCCTTCGGCCGCCACAACTGGTGGTTCCCCACCCACCGCCGCCAACCCGAACCGACCCGGCACCGTCGCGGTTCCACAGGCACCCGACGCCACACTTGGGCTGGAACGCAGCCGATGACGAAGTCGATGCAACAGCCGTCGTCGAGGATGTCGAGGACCCCCTCGGAGACAGGACTACGTCAGGTTCCCCGAGACCGACTGCACGATAAGCCGATCTGTCTCGGCCCCAGGCCGATACGGCTCGGGCCGCAAGGTCACCGTCCGCGCTCGAAACCGCGCGTCAGCTCCCTCCAGCGGTTGCACGCCCGTATCCCGGTCGGTGACGCTGAAACCGTCCACCGAAATGGCAAGGGCGTCGAACGCCCCCTCCGTACCGCAGTAACGCCCAGGGCCACCGTTCAGCCGCTCCAGCAACGCCAGGGCCTCCAACCCATCGAGCGACAGCACATCCTTGCCATCCAGGAACAGCGGATGCTGATCGTCAGCCGACATGATCTCCATCAGCCGGCCGGACCTGTAACCCAGAACAATTCCCGACTCACTACGTGTTTCGATCACACAGTCAGCAGGCGGGCCACTGGTCGCATGGACGGCCATGAGGGCCTGCTTCTCCTCATCGCTCATCCCGGTACCGAACTTCTCCAACGTGTCACGCAGAACATCGTCGGGAACACGGCCATCCCTCCGCCCGGCAACGACACCATACGCATCCGACATCGCGTCGACCTGCGCCGGAGACATCCCGAACACGAGCCTTCCCAGCCCCTTTCCGGGAACGACCGTCCAATCGTCCTCTGCCACTGCCATGTTCACCGACCTCCTCGCCGCACTCCCACGCCCTGAGTTCCCGTTGATCTTGTCGCGCCACACACGTCGATCGCGGCTCACCCCTCCCACCGCGATCGCCGGGACTGTCGGATTAGCGGTGGATCCGACCTCGGTGGTTGCTAGTTTCCGGTCGGGGTGATCCGGCCTTCGAAAGTGATGGCGAAGGCGTTGAGGGCCGGTTTCCACCTCATCATCCATCGTGCCCGGCCGCGTCCGGTGGGGTCGAGGGATCGGGTCACCAGATACAGGCATTTCAGTGCGGCCTGTTCGGTCGGAAAGTGCCCGCGGGCGCGGATCGCGCGCCGGTAGCGGGCGTTCAATGACTCGATGGCGTTGGTGGAGCAGACGATTCGCCGGGTACCGCGGTCCCCACTTCGCAGCGAACTCGGTGAACCGTTCCTTGGCAGCGGCCTCGGTCGGCGCGATATAGACAGGTTGAGATCCTTGCTCATCTCGGCCCAGTGTTTCGACGATCAAGAACACCCTCGCCGCGCTTGGACGGGTCCTCGACCAGGCGGTCCGTGATGAAAGTATTCCTCGGAATGTGGTGAACGTTGTCGGCTGGCAAAGGCAATACCGCCGGACCGAGGACGAGGTCGACGATCCGAGATCGCTGGCACTACCGAATTGGGCTGCCGGTCAAGTCCAAATGCGTGGTGTATCGAAGTGATCGCCGCGTGACCGCTGCCGGTCAGGCGGTCAACGCTGCGGGATCCTCCTGTTCATCGCTGG
>NZ_QNRE01000050.1 GCF_003315035.1 Nocardia puris | reverse complement strand
TGTCGCTTCCGCCTGAAGACTGACCCTCAGATTCCGGGTGAATGCTGACCCACCCCGTGAACGATCATGAGGTGCTGAACGTGGAGGACTGGGCGGAGATCCGACGGTTGCATCGCGCGGAGGGCATGGCGATTCGCGCGATCGCTCGGCGGATGAAGGTGTCGAAGAACACGGTGAAGAAGGCGCTGGGCTCGCATGAGCCGCCGAGGTATCGGCGCAAGCCACGCGGGTCGGCTGTTGATGATTTCGAGCCGCTGATCCGGCAGGTGTTGTCGGAGTTCCCGGATATGCCGACGACTGTGATCATGGAACGGGTCGGCTGGCAGCGTGGGAAGACGGTGTTCTTCGAGCGGGTGCAGCAGTTGCGGCCGTTGTTCAAGCCCGTGGATCCGGTCTCGCGCACGGAGTATCAACCGGGCGAGCTCGCCCAGTGTGACCTGTGGTTTCCTCCGGTAGATGTCCCGTTGGGGTTCGGTCATAGTGGTCGTCCTCCGGTCTTGGTGATGGTCAGTGGCTACTCGCGGATCATGGCCGCGACGATGATTCCGACCCGGCAGAGCCCGGATCTGCTGGCCGGGCACTGGGCGTTGATCTCGGGTTGGGGCCGCGTGCCCCGAGCCTTGGTCTGGGATAACGAATCCGCGGTCGGGCAATGGCGAGGCGGTAAACCGCAACTGACCGAGACGATGAACGCGTTCCGAGGAACGTTGGGCATCAAGGTGATTCAGTGCCGACCCGGCGATCCGGAAGCCAAGGGTTTGGTCGAACGCGCCAACGGTTATCTGGAGACCTCGTTCCTGCCCGGGCGTGTGTTCACCGATCCGGCCGACTTCAACGCCCAGCTGGGCGAGTGGCTGGGCAAGGCCAATCAGCGTCATCATCGGCGTTTGGAATGTCGTCCGGTCGATCGCTGGGAGGCCGACCGACGGTCGATGCTCGAGCTGCCGCCGGTGGATCCTGTGGTCGGATGGCGGTTAACGACTCGGCTACCTCGCGATCATTACGTCCGGTTGGACTCCAACGACTACTCCGTGCATCCGGCCGCGATCGGTCGACGAGTCGACGTTCGTGCCGACCTCACTGAGGTCGTGATCACGCTATCGGGAACCGAACTTGCTCGGCACCAACGATGTTGGGCCGGTCACCAAACCATTACCGATCCCGGTCATGCTGCCGCGGCCGCCGAGCTGCGCCGGTCTCGGCGCCTGGTCGCTGTTCCCGCGATCGATACCGGTGTCGAGCATCGAAACCTCTCCGACTACGACCGCATGTTCGACCTCGACGAGGCGAACGGCAGCGAGGAAATCGCCTGATGGCCACCAAGACCACCACGAATGGATCACGCAACGTCAGCTCCGAAATCGCGTATCTCGCACGAGCGCTCAAGGCTCCGACGCTGGGCAATGCGGTCGAGCGGCTGGCCGAACGGGCCCGCGCCGAGAGCTGGAGCCACGAAGAATTCCTGGCCGCGTGCCTGCAACGCGAGGTTTCCGCCCGCGAGTCCCACGGCGGGGAAGGACGCATCCGCAGCGCCCGGTTCCCGTCCCGAAAATCGTTGGAGGAGTTCGACTTCGACCACCAGCGCTCGCTCAAACGCGACACCATCACCCACCTGGGAACCTTGGACTTCATCACCGCCAAGGAGAACGTCGTGTTCCTCGGCCCGCCCGGCACCGGCAAAACCCACTTGTCGATCGGGCTCGGAATCCGCGCCTGCCAGGCCGGCCATCGTGTCGCGTTCGCCACCGCCGCGGAATGGGTGTCTCGTCTGGCCGAGTCTCATCACGCCGGAAAACTGCAGGCAGAGCTGATAAAGCTCGGCCGGATTCCGCTGATCATCGTCGACGAGGTCGGCTACATCCCTTTCGAATCCGAGGCCGCGAACCTGTTCTTCCAGCTCGTTTCCTCCCGCTACGAACGAGCCAGTCTGATCGTCACCAGCAACAAACCCTTCGGCCGCTGGGGTGAGGTCTTCGGCGACGACGTCGTCGCTGCCGCGATGATCGACCGCCTCGTCCACCACGCCGAAGTCATCTCGATGAAGGGAGACAGCTACCGACTCAAGGACCGCGACCTCGGCCGCGTCCCAGCGGCCAAGACCAACGACTGACCACACCACCAGGGGTGGGTCCGGATTCAACCGGAACGACCGGGTCACGATTCAACCGGAGTTGACA
>NZ_QNRE01000049.1 GCF_003315035.1 Nocardia puris | reverse complement strand
CGCGAGACCGGGGTATCGCTGGTGTCGGTCATGACGGCCACCCAAATTCGGCAGATCAACCCATGGACGCCTCCCTGCCAGGCTCGTCGGATGAAGGGCACCCAGTACCGGTGGACGCTCGCGCCCGCCCACCTCCACTCCCGGCGGGCGAGCACGCCGTGCAAGGGGTCACGGCCGGTGCTCCGGTACCGGGTGCTGCGTTCAACCCTGCCCCGCACGCGGTTTCGCGCATACCGTCCAGCGTTGGCCTAACATTTGCGTACCGTTGTCGTTCACACAGGCCCGACACACGCATGCAGGTGGGGAAACATGATCACAGGGCGGGAATGGACTGGATTCGAGGCCGCTGCGTTGCAGCAGGCGATGCGATGCTCTGTGCGCGACTTCGCCGACATGCTGGGCGTGGAAGCCACCACGGTCGCCAAATGGCGCGCCAATTTGAGCGATCTGACACCCCGCCCTCGCACCCAAACCATTCTTGACACCGCCTACCAGCAGCGCACCACGCCCGAAGATCGGGAGCGGTTCGCCCAGATCATCGCTGAAGGTGAAACAGCATGGCGGAACCGACACCAGAGCGACCATCGACTTGCGCCTGGTGCGAGTGCGGGTCTGGCGGGTGTTGGGGTACCGGTTCCGCGACACGATGGTGTGGTGGGTGTCGAGGGCGACCTCGAGGTGGTGGCGCGGGAGTCGACGGAGTTCGCCGAGTGGCTAACCGCTTCAGCGGGGCAGATCTCGGTGGAGCTGTTCGCTGACGAGGTGTCGCTGATCGGCCGCCAGTTCGTTCACGCGCCACCACGTCCGTTGATCACCCGGTTGAGGTTGTTGCGTGATGAGCTGCGGGCCGCGCTTCAGACAGGCCCGGCACCCGCACTGGCGCGGGAGTTGCTGGTGCTCGGGGGAATTACGGTCGACTTGCTCGCTCATGTCACCGAGAACCTGGGCGACGGCCGCGCCGCCAAGCGGCACGCGATCGCCGCCGAGGAGATAGCCACCCGGATCGGACACGCCGGATTGCGTGCCTGGGCGGGCGGAACACGCGCGCTGATCGCCGAGTGGAACGGCGACCCCGAAACCGGAATGCGCCTGGCACGCCACGCCGCCACCCTCGCCCCGACCGGTGAGCCGCAAGTCCGGTTGGCCTCGATCGAGGCTCGATGCGCGGCCCGGCTCGGTCGCGCCGAGGACGCGCAATCTGCCATCACCCGCGCGGTGCACGCGGCCGAGACTCCGTCCTCCGACGACCTCACGGTGCTCGGTGGAGCCTTGCGATTCCCGCTCGCCAAGATGGCCTACTACGCGGGCAGTACATTCCGGTTGCTCGGCGATCACGACCGCGCGCAGCACTGGGCACTGGAAGCGATCACCGCCTACGAGGCTGGGCCCGCCGTTCAACGCTCCTACGGCGACGAGGCCCTGGCCCGTGCCGATGTCGCCATCGCACGCATCAGCACCGGTGAACTCGACGGCGCCGCCGAGATCCTCACCCCCGTACTGCGACTGCCAGCAGAACAGCGAATCCAGCCGGTCCTCGATGGTCTGGGCGCGGTTGACACCGCCTTGTCGGGCGCTCACCATGCCAACGACAGCACCTCCCGACAGCTCAGCGAGGAGATCACCATGCTGACCGCCTCCCGCCACACCGGATGACCGTTCTCTCCACCGCCGAGATCCTCGCCACCGCATGCCGCGACGCCGGCATACCCGCTCACAACGCCCGACTGCTCCGCGCACACAGCAACACCGTCTACGTGCTCCCCGAGGTCGACATCGTCGCGAGAATCAGCGCCAACGAGCACGACGGACTTCGCGCACGCGCCGGGCTCACCGCCACGGTCTGGCTGGCCGAGCACGGCATCCCCGTCACCGAACCCGCGCTCGACCGCGCCGTGGATGTCGGCCACGCGACCGTCACCTTCTGGCGCTACTATCCCCAACACGACCGCCCCCAGCCCCCGGTACACGCACTCGGGACAATCCTGCGGCAAATACACGCCCTGCCCGCCCCACCATTCCCGCTGCCGGACTACCCGCCGTTGCTGGGACTGCGCAGGATCCTCGAATCCGAGGCCGCGGACGTTCTCACCGAGAGCGACCGCAACTGGCTTACTGACCGCGCCGAGGACCTGATCACCAGCTACCACACCCTGCCCACACAACTCGGGCAAGGACTGGTCCACGGCGACGCCTACCGGGGAAACACCCTCTGGGACAACGACATCGTCCGTCTCGGCGACTGGGACGAGATCAGCTTCGC
>NZ_QNRE01000048.1 GCF_003315035.1 Nocardia puris | reverse complement strand
ACGGGGACCTCGATGAGCGGGCCGACGACTCCGGCCAGGGCTTGGCCGGAGGTGGCGCCGTAGGTGGCGATAGCGACGGCGATGGCGAGTTCGAAGTTGTTGCCCGCTGCGGTGAAGGCGAGGGTGGTGGTGCGTTCGTAGCCGAGGCCGAGGGCTGCTCCCATCGCGTAGCCGCCGCCCCACATGATCGCGAAGTAGGCCAGCAGCGGGATGGCGATGCGGACCACGTCGAGCGGGTGGGAGGCGATCTGCTCACCTTGCAGGGCGAACAGGATCACGATGGTGAACAGCAACCCGTACAGCGCCCACGGCCCGATCTTGGGTAGGAAGCTGGATTCGTACCATTCGCGGCCCTTGGCGCGCTCACCGAAGCGGCGGGTGAGGAACCCGGCCAGCAGCGGGATGCCGAGAAAGATCAGCACCGATTTCGCGATCTGCCACGGTGAGGTGTCGATGGTGGTCTGTTCCAGGCCGAGCCAGCCCGGCAGGACCGAGAGGTAGAACCAGCCCAGGACGGCGAACATGATCACCTGGAACACCGAGTTCAACGCGACCAGCACGGCAGCGGCCTCACGGTCACCGCAGGCGAGGTCGTTCCAGATGATGACCATCGCGATGCAGCGGGCCAGACCGACGATGATCAGTCCCGTCCGGTACTCGGGCAGAGCCGGCAACAACAGCCAGGCCAACGCGAACATCAGGGCCGGGCCGAGAATCCAGTTCAGCACCAGGGAGCTGATCAGGAGTTTGCGGTCGCCGGTGACGGTGTCGAGTCGGTCGTAGCGGACCTTCGCCAGGACCGGGTACATCATGATGAGCAGGCCGATCGCGATCGGTAGCGAGATGCCGTCGATCTCCACCGTCGAGAGGGCGTCGCCGAGACCGGGAATCATCCGGCCCAGCAGCAGTCCGGCGACCATGGCGACGCCGATCCAGACCGGCAGGAACCGGTCGAGAGTCGACAGCTCGCCGACGACGGCGGGGTGCTCGGCGGTGGTCGTGCTCATGCGGTGACTCCCGTCGCGGTGCCGCTTTCGACGAGCAGAACTTCCGACAGTCGTTGCAGGGCTTCGGGGACGACCCGGTAGTACACCCAGGAGGCGCGGCGTTCGCTGTCGAGCAGCCCGGCTTCGCGCAGCACCTTGAGGTGATGGGAGATCGTGGGCTGGGTCAGGTCGATCCCGGCCGACAGGTCGCACACGCAGGCTTCCTGGCCTTCACGGGAGGCGATGGTGCTCAGCAGGCGCAGCCGGACCGGATCCGACAGTGCTTTGAACACGCTCGCCAGCTCGACGGCGTGAGGCTCGGACAGGGGCTCACGCACCAGTGGCGCGGCGGAGCACGCCTGCACAGGCGTCACCACCAACTTCGACTTCGACATACGCCAATATTGACCGATATCAATACGGCGAGGCAAGCAAACAGCCGGTGAACGCCCGGGGCGAGCCCTACCTCATAGGCGAGCGGCGCTCGAGCAGGACGGTGTCGTGCCAGACCCCGTCGCGTTGGGCGATGCGTTCGCGCACACCGACGGTGCGGTACCCGGCGCTGTGGTGCAGGGCCAGCGAGGCGCGGTTGTCGGTGAAGATCGAGGTCTGCAACGTCCACAAGCCATCGTCGTCCGCGGCGAGGACCTGCTTGTGCAGCAGGGCCTTGCCCACGCCGCGTCCACGGTGGGAGTCGGCGACATAGAGCGAGGTCTCGGCGACACCGGCGTAGCAGTCGCGGCTCGATACCGGGGCGGCGGCGGTCCAGCCGACGACGCGGCCGTCGACCTCGGCGACCCATCGGTGGGCGGGCAACCAGTGCTTGTCGAGGTGGGCGCGGGTGGGGACTTCGGTCTCGAAGGTGGCGATTCCGGTGGCGATACCCTCGCCGTAGATGCGCCGCACCTCAGCCCAATCCCTGGGCTCTAGGGCGCGGATGGTGACGTCGGCGGGCAGGTCGGCAGGGCAGCACGGACGCGGCGCGAGCAGGCCCATCACCGCGTCGGCAGCGTGCGGCAGTCCGGCGCAGCACGCTTCGTTGACGGTGACGATGGTCGCGGCACCTTCCTTGTGCAGGCGCACGAATCCCACGTCGGCAAGCTTGCGGACGTGATGGGAGGTCGTGGACTGACTCGTGCCCAGGATCTCGGTCAACGCGCCGACCGTGATGCCTTTCGGGGTCGTGGCCACCGCGTGCAGCAGCCGCACCCGCACCGGTTCGGCCAGGCAGGCGAACCACTCGGCGTAGGTGGCGGCTTCGCCGGTCGGCAGGACCTGAGCTTGAGGCAGAGCGATGGGCATGGGGCCAGTATATCGACG
>NZ_QNRE01000047.1 GCF_003315035.1 Nocardia puris | reverse complement strand
CACTGGGACAGCGCCGCCGCCTACCTCGTCGCCTCGCTACGCGGCGCGCTCGGCCGCCACCGCGACACCCCCCACGCACGCACCCTCTACCAGGAGTTACGCGGCGCGGCGACCTTCACCCGGCTGTGGGACACCAGCCTCTCGGTCGCCTACGGCGTCCGGACCGAACAACCCGTGCACCTGCGCGACCCCACCACCGGCCAGCCCTACGCCGCGCACATCCACCTCGGCGCACAAGGCACCGACCTCCACTTCGGCTTCGCCTACCGCGACCCCGCCGACCAGCCGCAACCATGACCAGTTCACAGCCCGACCCCGCCTCGCGATGCCCGGCGAGACTCGACCCACGAACAGGAAACACGCAATGCCAGCCAGACCCACCCCCATCAGCCAACACGACCCTCAACCGGCACTTCGCCGGTCACACACGAACGAAACAAACCACGAACCCCCGCAGAAACGAGCGCGGTGAGATGCTGACATCTCCCGCACTCACCGGGATGCCCGACTTCCACCACTCGGTCGAACACCTGCGCCACCACCACAACCTCTCCCGCGAATCCGTTGCCCACCAGGCCGGAATCAGCGTCTCCTACCTCCACCAGCTCATCCAGAAACGCACGATCCCCGGCCCCCGCGCCTTCGACGGCCTGGTCCGCGTCTTCGACCTCACCCCCGCACAGCGACGCCACCTACACGAACTGATCCAACCCTCCGCCGAACTCGCACTCACCGCGGACATGCGCCGCCACCTCACCAACCTCGGCGTGCACGCCCACCTCAACCACCTCGACACCCGCGACATCCTGGCCGCCTACACCGACCCCCTCCAAACCGTCCTGCACGCCAACCGCACCTTCCACCGCGTCATGCCCGGCCTCGCCGAAGCCGACCACAACATCATCCAATGGATGCTCACCCCCACAGCCCGCGACATCATCGACAACTGGGACGGCGAACTCCGATACTTCGTCACCCTCTTGCGCCCAGCACTCGGACGCCACCGCGACGCACCCCGAGCACGCACCCTGTTCCGAAACCTACGCACACACAGGGAATTCCGCGAAGCGTGGGACAGCACCCCCATGCAAGTCGCCTACGACACCTCACGCCCGGCACCGTTCCAGATAACGCTGCCGTGCACCACACAAACCCTCGCGCTCAGCATCGAGATCGACCAATACAACGCCTGCCCCGACGTCTGCCTCACCCACGGCCTCTACAACCCGGCCGAGAGAACCTGCCCCACCGCGATCGCCTGCTGAGAGACTCCTCGGGGGCGGGTCAGTGGTTCGTCCAGCCGTCCCGGTTGCGGCGCTCGAAGAATTCGTCGTCGGCGGCTTGGATCTCGTCCTCGGTCATCGGGCGCGACGGCGCGGTGTTCGGTTGCGAGCGTGCGATTTTCAGTTGTTCGGTGGCCGCGCGCAGGCGCGGGTCGGCGGATCGGAGGGCGCGGTTCACCTTCGCCGATGCCTCAGCGCGTGCGGCCCGGTAGGTCTCGGTGATCACCGTGCTGAGTTGGGTGTTCGAGGTCCGCATCGCCGCCGGCGAGATCCGCAGCTCGGTGATCTCGCCGCGCGCGTCGACCTCGACGGTGACGCCATGCTTGTCGGCACGCCCGCGAATCGCAGCCACCGCCGCGCGGAGTTGCTGGGTACTTGCCCGGATGTCGTCGAGTTCGTGGGCGAGCCGGGCTTCCCAGTCATCGACGTCGGTCATGCCGGTTCGTCATCGAGCAGGTCGGCGAACACGGCCCGTAACTCCGGCTTGTTGGACAGCATCGCGAGGAACGACAGCGGGGTGTAGCCCTGATGGTTGGCCAGCAGCGGGTCAGCGCCCCGGTCGCGCAGGAGCTGAACCACCTGGGCGCTGCTCCACGGGCTACGGAACGCGTAGTAGAGCGGTACATCCCCCTGGGAGTCTTGGGCGTTGACGTCGGCGCCTGCGTCGAGGAGCGCTCGGACCGACTCGACGCTGCTACCTTCGGCGGCGGCGTGCAGCGGTGTGACGCCGTCGTTGTCGCGGTCGTTGGGGTCGTAGCCCGCGGCGAGTAGTTCGGCAACGCGGGCCGGAGCGCCGTCGACGTCGGCGGCAGCATAGTGGAGCGCGGTGCGACCGGCGCGGTCACGGGTGACGGCGGGTGGCTTCTTCTTCCACATGAGCGGTCGTTCCTCCTACCTGGGTGCTTCGAAGGTGTGGCGCGAGTTCCCGGGAGCATCCTCTATGCGATAGAACTTCGGGTCATTGACATAGTCGCAGAACTCCTTCCAGGTCATGCCCTCGCGCAGCGCGTCTTCGCGCATCCGCCAGAACTCGTGACCGTAGCGATGCCCCATCACCGGCCTGGAGTCGACCGGATACTTCACCCCGTTCGCGCCGAGGAAGTACTCGTTGCGCGGGTCTTTGGGAAGTTTCAGGATCGCGGGGTCGTCATACTTGCCGCTGACCGGGATCAGAACACTCCGGTCGGTAGCGCTGATATAGAACTCCTGCCCGTTCACCGTGACCTTCGGCGCACCGGCATACACCGGCCTGGTCGTAGTGACACGCAAGTACGGGCGGGTTCTCGACAACAGCCGGAGATCATCGAGAGTCAACGGGTTGACCAGACCAGCCGATTGCGCGGTGAGCAGGCTGACCTGCGAGGTCAGCAACGGTGTCAACTCCTGCACCGAGCGTACGAACGCGCCCGTCGCCGCGATCACCGGAAGCCCCGTCGCTTCAGCGGTCACGACCAAGCCACGACACGCGGCCGCGATCCGCGTCCCCACGACCGCCGCGCGAGCCGCGAGCGCACCGTTGCCGCCGAGCACCGACAGCCCGCCGGTCGGCCCGGCCAACACCCACGACACACCCTCGACCGCCGCGCCCAGCACGACGAACTCCCCGAGGGTCTTCAGGATCTCATTGCGGGTGTCCTCCACCGCCTGGGCGTAGCCGACCAGACCACGAGCCAGCGTCATGAACTGCTCGGACAACATCCGAGCCTGATTCTCCAGGACCGTGATCTGGTCCAGGATCTGCTGCACTTCCGGGGACTGCTGGCCAGCGATCGCGTCGCGGGCGGGTTGAAAGTTCAGATGCGTCGCCAACTGCTCGGAGCACCAGCTCCACCCTGTTGCCGCGTCACGCAGGGTGTCGATCTGCGCGTTGGGCCACAACTCGCCCTGGGTGTACTCAGCGACCAGACCCCACCACGACGGCTCACCGGAATC
>NZ_QNRE01000046.1 GCF_003315035.1 Nocardia puris | reverse complement strand
ACATCCAAACCACCCTCAACCACACCCCACAAACCACCACCATCAACCACCCCACCCGGAAAACGACAACCCACACCCACCACCGCAACAGGCTCGTCCGGTTCGGACGCCACCCTCGTGATGGCGACCGCCGGCGCGCGCTTCTCGGCGCCGGCCAGGTCGTCGGAGAGCCGCGCGGCCAGCGCGGCCGGCGTCGGGTGATCGAAGACCAGCGTGGCGGGCAACCGCACCCCGGTGGCTTCACCGAGTTTGTTGCGGAGTTCGACCGCGGTGAGCGAGTCGAATCCCATTTCCTGGAACTGTCTTTCGGCGTCGACCGCACCGGAATCGCTGTGCCCCAGCACCGTCGCGGCGGTGCCGCGCACGAGATCGAGCAGCGCGGCCGCGCGCTCGGTGGCGGAGAGGCGCGCCAGCCGCGCCGCGAGTCCGCTCTCGGTGCGCCGCCTGGTACGCGCCGGTGCGAACCGGCGCAGCACCGCGGGCACTCGGGCGTCCGGGCTGCGCAGCGCGTCGGTGTCGAGTCCGGTCGCGGCCAGCACCGCGTGGTCGAGGCCGATCGCGTCGTCCAGGGCGCGCAGGCCCGCCTCGGTGGAGAGCGGGCGCACGCCGATGCGGCGGATGCGGTCGCGGTCCACGGCACTCATCTCGTCGGTGAGGCCGGTGCTCTCCTCCCACAGTCCCCACGCGATCGACAGCGCGTGCAGCCCTGCGGACCGGCGATGCTCGGCCAACGCGTCCAGGAAGGTGTTGGCGGCGGCGTAGTTGGCCTGCCCGGCCGTGCCGACCAGACCGGCCAGCGACGAGAACAGCACGAACGCACCGAGATCCAGCGCGCGGGTGGCCTCGTGCAACGCCCATGCCGCGTCCACCTTCGGTCGCAGCACAGTGTGCAGCTGCTCGGTGGTCAGCGAGGCGAGGACGCCGTCGGCGAGCACACCGGCGGTGTGCACGACGGCGGACACCGGATGCTCGGCCAAGACGGCGGTGAGCGCGTCCCGGTCGGTCACATCGCAGGCGACCAGCGCGACCTCGGCGCCGAGTTCGCTCAGCGCGTCTCGCAATTCGACGGCGCCGGGCGCGTCGGCGCCGCGCCTGCTCAGCAGCACCAGCTGTCGCGCTCCGTGCGCGGTGACGAGGTGCTTGGCGGTGGCCGCGCCGAGCGTGCCGGTGCCGCCGGTGATCAGCACGGCGCCGGTGGTCCATGGATTGCGCTGGGCAGCAGCGGTTTTCCGGACGCGCGCCAGGCGCGGCACGTGCAGTGCGCCGCCGCGGATCGCGAGCTGCGGTTCGCCGGTGGCCAGTGCGGCGTCGAGGCTGTCCCAGGATCGGAGGTCGCCGTCGACATCGATCAGGGTGAACCGGTCGGGCTGTTCGGTGAGCGCCGAACGGATCAGGCCCCAGACGCCGGCGTGGGCCAGGTTGTCCGCGCCGGGGCCCGCCGCTGATTCGGTGGCGACCACGAGTCGCGTGTCCCGGAAACGCTCGTCGGTGAGGACGGTCCGCGCGGCGTTCAGCGCGTCCTCGATCACCGCGTGCGCGGCGTCGGGTGTCGGCTCGTCGGAGCGGGAGGCGCGGGGTGTGAAGAGGATGACGGGATGGGTGCCGGTCACGGCCCCCAGATCGGCGTACCGCGTCGGCACGCCGGGCACGTCGTCACCGATGGCCGCCCAGGTACTGCGATCGGAGGGCACGGCCGGGGAACGGATTTCGTCCCACTGCGGCACGAACAGCGTGTCGTCGGCGGTGGCCGCCGCAGCCTGCGGGCGCAGCGCCAGGGAAGTCACGGTGACTACGGGTGTGCCGAGTTCATCGGTGAGCGCCATCCGGACGGCGTCGGCGCCGGCCGGGGCGAGGTGCGCGCGCAGGGCGGTAGCCGCCGCGCGCGGAACGGTCACGCCCGACCACGAGAACGGCAGCAGCGCGGGACGATCGGGGTCGGCGATGCCGGGGACGAGCGGATGCGAGGCCGCGTCGAGCAACGCCGGGTGCAGCGTGAATCCCGATGCGCCGGAAGAGGTCTCCGAATCATCCTCGGGCAGCGTGAGTTCGGCGTAGTAGTCGTCTCCGCGCCGCCAGAGTGCGCGCAGACCGCGGAACAGCGGGCCGTACCCGTAGCCGTGGTCGGCCGCGTTGTCGTAGGCGTCGTCCAAGGCGATCTCGGTGGCGCCCGCTGGCGGCCACTGCTCGAGCGCATCCGCCTCGGCGGCGTCGTCGCCGGGAGCGAGCGATCCGGTGGCGTGCGTGCGCCATTCGCGCTCGCCGTCGGACCGGGACTGGATGTCGAGCCGTCGCACGCCCTCGTCATCGGCCGCGCCCACATTCACGCGGACGGTGACCGGCCGATCGGTGAGTTCCAGCGCGCCCGCGATGGTGAATTCCTCGACCCGGTACAGCTCGGGCTCCACGGCGCCCGCCGCGCGGAAGGCGAGTTCCAGCAGCAGCGTTCCCGGCACGATGGTGGATGCACCGATCGTGTGCTGGGTGAGCCAGGGCTGCGTGGCGGGGTCGAGGGTGCCGGTGAGGACCGTGGTGTCGGCGTCGGACACGTGGAGCGCACCGGTGAGGACCGGATGATCGATCGGGTCCAGACCGCCGCCGGTGGTGGTCCGGGTGCTCGGGTGGAGCCAATACCGTTGCCGCTGGAAGGCGTACGTCGGCAGTTTCACCTTCTTCGCGCCGGTCCCGGCGTAGAAGGCCGCCCAGTCGATGTCGGCGCCGAGGCAGTGCAGCCGCGCGAGACCGTCGATCAGGCTCTCGGATTGGCCGGTGACGGAGTCGCCACTGTTCTCGGCGTCGACGTTCCGGTTGCGCGCCTGCAAGGCGACGGCGGGGGTCTGCGTGAGACCGTCGAGCAGCGGGGTGAGGATCGCATCGGGGCCGACTTCGGCGATCGCCGCCAAGCCCAGCTCATCGAGAGTACTTGCGGCGTCGGCGAATCGGACGGCCTGGCGGATCTGGCGCACCCAGTATCCGGCGTCGACGGTGTCGATCTGGGCACCGGTGAGGGTAGACACCCATGGCAGGGAGGGCCGTGCGTAGGTCACGGATTCGGCGACCGCCCGGAACTCCTCGAGCATGGGCTCCATCAGCGCCGAATGGAACGCGTGGCTGACGGTGAGCCGCTTGTGCCGCACGTCCAGCGCCGCGACAACCCGGTCGACGGCGTCGGCCGGACCCGAGATCACCACGGACTCCGGCCCGTTCACCGCCGCTATCGAGACCCCACCGACTGTCGCCGGGGCGGAGTCGTTTCCGTTCGAGAGAACACCGGCCGCGGGACCGGCGAGGTGATCGGCCGCGGGACCGGCTGACTGATCGGCCGCGCGTTCGGCGGCGACTTCGGTGAGGAGTTGTTCGACCCGCTCTTCGGACGCGGTGACGGCCACCATGGCCCCGCCTTCGGGGAGCCCCTGCATGAGTTTGCCGCGCGCCACAACGAGTTTCGCCGCGTCGGCGACCGACAGCACCCCCGCCACCACCGCCGCCGCGAACTCACCGACCGAG
>NZ_QNRE01000045.1 GCF_003315035.1 Nocardia puris | reverse complement strand
CTTGAAGGATCACGCGGTGGCCATCTCCTTTCCGGCTACGACACGCCGGTCACACCGGACGATCCGGCTGATACACCACCCTGCCGGACGCAACCCGGCCGAGGAAAGTGCGGTTGTGGTGCAGGGGCGGGTTGGCAGGCATCGGCCACCGAAGATACTCCCTCGGTCACTACTCCGGCTGCACTTTGCTCCGCTTCCGTCGCTGGGTGGCGCCGTTTCGCACTGCCTGCTTCGGCATTGCCAGTCCACCCATAAGCCCTGATCGACGGGAATGATCGCGACCAGGCAGCTCCGGCAGATGAACCGCCCGGGTGTGGTGCCCACGCATTTCGGCGGAATGAAAGCGGTCTCTGCGAGGCTCGGAGCGACCCGTAAGCCCTGCGCAATTGGGTGCGCCGCGCCGCGGTCGACACCGGCGGCGCCGAAGGCGTGTCGACGGAGGCAGCGAGGGAGATTTGCCAGCTGCACCGCACGAATAGGGAATCCGAGGAACGATCGGAATCCGCGAAGCGGCAACATCTTTCTTCGTGCGACTAGCGGCCGCGATAGCAGTGGCTGATCGTGCGCGGCAAGAAGGTCGGCATGACCAAACCGAACCAGGCCGCGTCGAGAGCGACCGACCTGGCGGACCGGCAGTTTCGGGTTCTGGCGCAGAACACGCGGCTCATGGCCGATTCACCTACATCCGCCTGATCACCGATGTTCGTCTACCGCGTTCGTCGTCGATGCCTACGCCGGCTGCGTCCTCGGCTCGGAATGCTCGACCAGCGAAGACGCCACGTTTGCGGAGAAGGCGATCCGGCCCGCGGTTGCTCTGCGGGCTCGCGAAGGTCTTCCGGTCGGTGGAGCGATACATCATTCCGATGTGAGGTCTCGATACACCGCAGTGAAACTCGTGGAGACACTGGCGGTCTCGGATCTCCGACGGTCGATCGGGTCGGTCGGGTCGGCGGTGACGCCTACGCCAACGCGTAGGCAGCAACCACGATGCGGCTCCACACAACCGACGCGATCCCCAGCGATTCCTGTTTCGGCGCCGATCCGCTCACCCGGCTCGACGACGTCGAGCTCCTCAGCGAGGACTGAGTCGGCTGGTTAAGTCCCGAATCGTGCACTGCTGGGGCTGCAACCATCGGCCGAACACGAGACGGGCTGCTATGCACTGAACGTCGCGCAATCGGCTGAGGGTTGGGCAAAACCGGTGCATCGAAGCAAGAGCGGGTCAGCCACCGCTGAGCCGGCCTACGCCCCACGCACTGCCGCGTAGCCATCACCCAACAGACCGTGGCCTCAGGCCGAGCCGGCGAGCAACAGTTCGTCCCGGTTGATGTGGAGTTGCTGCGTGATTGCCCGCTTACTGAATACGAAGTCGCGGGGGCGGTTGATACAGTCGGCGGCAACGAGCTCGCCGGCGCGGAGGTAAAAGCAGGTGAAGTCGCGGTCCCCGGATGGGTCCCCGCTGAGGACGACTTCGTCGTATCCGGTGTTGAGGCCGGCGATCTGGAGCTTGAGATCGTATTGATCCGACCAGAACCACGGAAGCGCCGCTATCTTCCTGGACTTCCCGTTGATGGTCGCGGCTGCGACCTTGGCCTGCTCGCTGGCGCTCGGCACCGACTCCAGGCGTATACGGCGGCCATAACGGGCCATCCGGTGACTGGCGCAGTCCCCAGCCGCGACGATATCGGGGTCCCAACGCTCGCAGGGAGGCGGCCGTCTCCAGTCCGATGTAGCCGCCGCCGACGATCACGGCCCGCCGCCCGGGGCGGGCAGCGGCTCGGATCATCTCGACATCGGCGGCGGTGCGTAGGTAGTAGACCCCTGCCAGATCGGCGCCCGAGGTGGCGAGCCGACGAGGGCGGGCACCAGTGCACAGCGCGAGCTTGTCATAGGGCAATGCGTCGCCAGTGCTCAGTGCGAGGCGACCAGCCGATCGATCGATCGCCTCTACTGTCGCATCCACGAGTTTGATTCCCTGCTTGCGATAGAATTCCGCGCTGCGGATCGCGAGCTCGTCAATTGTGCTCTTCCCGGCCAGATAGGCTTTCGACAGCGGAGGGCGTTGATAGGGTAGAGTCGGCTCCTCACCGATGAGGACGACCTCGCCCGTCCACCCATCCTGGCGCAGACTGGCCGCGAGTTGGACTCCACCATGGCCGGCCCCGACGATGAGAGCTCGCTGTACACTCATACGTCTGCCTTCGGAGTGAGGCGGACCATCATCTTGCTGATGCCCCGCACGAAGTTGGACTGCACGTACTCGGGCTCCCCCACGACCTCGATATTCTCGAAGCGAGGAAGCAGCTCCTCCCAGAGGATCCGAAGCTGCAGCTCGGCCAGCCGGTTGCCCATGCAGCGGTGGACGCCGAAGCCGAAAGCGATATGGTTGCGGGCGTTGGACCGGTCGATTATGAACTCGTCCGGTCGTTCGAACACGCGCTCGTCGCGATTGCCCGAGGCATACCACATCACCACTTTGTCGCCCTTGCGGATGAACTGGCCGTTCAGAATTGTGTCTGCCTTGGCGATCCGGCGCATGTAGGCCAGCGGAGTTTGCCACCGGATGATCTCCGAGACCATATTGGGGATCAAGCCCGGGTTCGCCTTCACCTTATCGAACTGGTCAGGGAAGCGGTTGAGTGCAAGCACACCGCCGCTCATCGAGTTCCGGGTCGTGTCGTTGCCACCGACGATCAGCAACAAGAGGTTGCCCAAGAACTCCATCGGGCGGTCGATCAGATTTTTGGTGTTCTCGTTACCCTGCAACATGGTGATCATGACCCGTCCCCCATGGATGCGACCAGCCGGAATTAGAGTCTCGTTGGCCCTGATCAGGGGTTAGAAGGGACTATGGGAACCATGGCTGGACGGAAACGGCATTCCGCGGAGGACATCGTGCGCAAGCTGCGGCGCGCCGATGAACTGGCCGCGGAAGGCTTGACCGGCGAGCAAATCGCCGCTGACCTGGGAGTCTCGGCGGCGACACTCTATAACTGGCGTCGCCAATATGGAGGCATGGACACCGGCGCCGCCAAAGAACTCAAGGAGCTGCGGGGACAGAACGCCCGATTGAAGCGGCTGCTGGCCGATGCGGAGCTGGAGAAAGACGCGCTGCGCGAGATTTCGAAGGGAAAATTCTAGGCCCAGCGGCCAAGCGACGGGCCGTGGACATGCTCAGCGAGGTCATGGGCATGTCGGAACGGTTCGCGTGCAAGGTCATTGGGCTCGCTCGCTCGACTTACCGCCGGTGCCCGGCCACGCAAACACCGGCAGACGCCGACGCCGACGCGGGCCTGGCTGCGGAATTATGCGGCCAAGAACCCGTGTCACGGGTTCCGCCGGGTCTGGGCAGTGCTGCGGTTCGACGAAGGCCACCGGATGAACATCAAGAAAGTCCACCGGCTCTGGCGGGAAGAAGGTTTGCAGGTGCGGGCGCATCACCCGCGTAAACGAGCCGGCGCCTCGTCGGTGCCGGCGGTGGATGCGGATGCGCCGAAGGTGGTGTGGGCGCTGGATTTCCAGTTCGACTCTACCGTCGACGGGCGGGTGGTGAAGATCGCGTCGATGATCGACGAGCACACCCGCGAATCCCTACTGCACTTGATCGAGCGGTCGATCACCGGCGAGCGTCTGGTCGCCGAACTCGAGCGGGTCTTCGCCGTCCACGGGGCGCCGAAGGTGCTGCGCCTGGACAACGGGCCGGAAATGATTTCGGCAGCGCTGCAAACATTTTGCCGAGACCGGGTCGGGATCTCGTATATTCCGCCGGGTACCCCCTGGAACAACGGGTACGTGGAATCGTTCAACCGGCGCCTGCGCGTGGAATGCCTCAACCGCAACCACTGGACCAGCCTGCTCGAAGCGAGGGTGGTGATCGCGGATTTCAAGCACGAGCACAACCACCGGCACCGGCATTCGGCGCTGGGCTACCGCACCCCGGCCGAGTACGCTGCGGCCTGCACCCACACCCACCACCCCGTGGGCTGCGACATCAACTGAACACCGACCGAACGACACCGACTCTGAAACCGGGTGGTCGCGTTATCGGGGACTGGCCAAATTTATCAATCCTGGACGAAACTACATAATTAAACTCCGGCAAAAGTTTGCCCTAACCTCCCCGATTCGCAAATACAACGGATCTCGAATCGACGACCGTCAGGGAATGTAACACCCTCTGCCGAATCATAATAATATCGATCGCGAAAATACCGTGACGTCGAGAATAAGGAATCTCCATGGTGAGCGCGTACGTAGGCCCGGGGAACGATGCGGA
>NZ_QNRE01000044.1 GCF_003315035.1 Nocardia puris | reverse complement strand
ATGCGGCGGGGAGTGCTGCCGAAGTCGCTTTATGCGGAGGAGCCTTCGACGGAGGTGGATTGGTCGTCGGGGACTATCGAATTGCTGTCGGAGGCGCGGGAGTGGCCGGAAACGGGGGAACCCCGCCGGGCGGGCGTGTCGTCGTTCGGTGTAAGCGGCACCAACGCCCATGTCATCCTCGAACAAGCGCCCGAACCCGCCGTCACCGCCCGACCGGATGTGCCGGTGCCGTGGATCCTGTCCGCCAAGGACGACGACGGCCTGCGCGCGGTCGCCGAACGGCTGCGGGACCACCTGGACGGCGCCGGAGCGGACCAGTCCACCGTCGACATCGCCCACACCCTCGCCACCGGGCGGGCCCGCCACGACGTGCGCGCCGCGTTCGTCGGCGACCGTGCCGCGGCGCGCGCCGCGCTCGCCGATATCGCCACGGGCGCAACGAATTCGACGGTGGTCCGCACCGAACGGGGGCGGCGCGGCAAGCTCGCCTTCCTGTTCACAGGGCAGGGCAGCCAGCGCCTCGGCATGGGCCGCGAACTCTACGAGTCCTCGCGGGTCTACGCCGACGCGTTCGACGCGGTGTACGCCGAACTGGACCCGCAGTTCTTGCGGCCCTTGAAGGACGTGCTGTTCGCGCCCGTCGACTCCGCGGACTCCGCGCTGCTCGACCAGACGCACTACACCCAGGCGGCGCTCTTCGCGGTGGAGACCGCCTTGTACCGCACGGTCGAAAGCTACGGCCTGCGACCGGATTACGTCACCGGCCACTCGATCGGCGAGGTTACCGCCGCGCACGTGGCCGGGGTGCTCGACCTGCGTGACGCCGCCGTCCTGGTCGCGGCGCGCGGGCGCCTGATGCAGGCCGCCCGGTCGCGCGGGGCGATGATCGCCGTGCAGGCCACCGAGGCCGAAGTGGCCGGAACCCTGGCGCCCTACGGGGAGGCCGTGGTGATCGCCGGCGTGAACGGCCCGCAGTCCATGGTGATCTCGGGCGACGCCGGACCCGCCGAACAGGTGGCGGCGCTGTGGCGCGAGCGCGGGCGCAAGGTCAAGCGCCTCCCGGTCAGTCACGCCTTCCACTCCCCGCACATGGACGGCGTGCTGGACGAATTCCACGCCGCCATCGCGGATCTGGACTTCCGGACTCCGCGCCTGCCGGTGGTGTCGAACGTGACCGGCGACATCGCCGACCCGGCCGCGCTGACCGATCCCGGCTACTGGGTGCGCCACATCCGGCTGCCCGTCCGGTTCCTCGACGGCGTGCAAGCGCTGGAGCGGGCGGGCGTCACCGATTTCGTCGAGATCGGCCCGGACGGTGTGCTGTCGGCGCTCGTGCAGCAGACGCTCGCCGAGGCCGGCGGTGTGGCGCTGCCGGTGCTGCGCGACGGACGACCCGAACAGCAGACCCTGATCTCGGCTGTGACCGCCGCTGCTGCGCGCGGTCACGGGGTGGACTGGGCGGCGCTGATCCCGGGCGGTCGCCGAATCGCGTTGCCCACCTATCCCTTCCGTGGCACGCGCTACTGGTTGGAACCGGTCGGACGCACGGCCGATATCGCGAGTTTCGGACTGGGGAGCGCCGACCACGCGCTGCTGGGCGCGGTTGTGCCGATCGCCAATCGCGACGAGTTCCGCTTCACCGTGCGCCTGGGCGCGGGGACGCACCCGTGGCTGGCCGATCACGGCGTGGACGGCGCGACCGTGGTCGCGGGCACCGCGCTGGTCGAGATGGTGCTGCACGCGGCGGGCCACGCCGGCTGCGACGAACTGGCCGAACTCACCATCGGCGCGCCGCTGACGCTGCCGCCGGGCGGGGTGACCGTCCAGGTCGGCATCGGCGCCCCCGATGAGCACGGCCGCAGGCAGGCCGAGATCCACTCCCGCACCGCCGACGGTGAATGGGATACGCACGCAACCGGATTCGTGGCCGTCGCGCAGGGCGAACCGGTCGACGCTCCCGCCTCGGGTGCCGAGCACAGCGAGGTCGACCTGACCGGGGTCTACGACCGGCTCGAGGAGCGCGGCTACCACTACGGGCCCGCCTTCCGAGGGTTGCGCCGCGTCCGCGCCGCCGACGGCGAACTGCTGGTCGAGGTCGAACTGCCCGAGGAACGCCACGGCGACACCGTCGATCTGCACCCGGCGCTGCTGGACGCGGCGCTGCACGCGCTGCTGCCGGGCGTCGTCACCGACGACTCGCCCGCCTGGCTGCCGTTCGTGTGGAGCGGCGTGCGAGTGGTCGCGACCGGTGCGGCCGCCCTGCGTGTGCGCCTCGGTGTGCTGGAGTCGAGCGCCGAGTCGATGCGGGTGTCCCTGCACGCCGACGACCCGTCGGGCAGGCCCGTCGCGACCGTCGAATCCCTTGTGCTGCGCCCGCGTTCGGCGATCGCGGCCACCACCGGCGTGGACGGATTGTTCGTGCCGCGCCTGCGTGCGATCCCCGCGGGCGAGGACGCCGTGGGCGTGCGGCTGGTCGACGCGACGACCGGCGCGCCGACCGAGGTGCTGCACGCGACGCTGGACACGGCCCGGGACTGGCTGTCCGAGCCCGGCGACGACCGGCTCGCCCTCGTCATCGCTTCCGGCGACCTGGCCCAGTCCGGTGTGCGCGGCCTGGTCCGGTCGGCGGCGGCGGAGAATCCGGGACGGATCACCGTGGTGGAGACCGACGGCACCGCCGCCGCGCACGAGCTGATCGACCGGGCCGCGCGATCCGGGGAACCGCACGTGATCGTCCGGGACGGCGCGCTGTTCGCGCCGCGCTGGGAACGGGTCCGGACCACCGGCGGACAGTCACCGGACTGGTCCGCCGGCACGGTGCTGATCACCGGCGGCACCGGCGCGCTGGGCGCGCTCATCGCCCGTCACCTGGTGGTCCGGCACGGCGCGACCGATCTGCTGCTGCTGAGCAGGCGCGGACCCGACGCACCGGGCGCGGCCGACCTCGCCGCCGAGCTGACCGCGCTGGGCGCGACGGTCGCTCTCGCGGCCGCCGATGTCGCCGACCGCGACGAACTGGTGGCCGCCATCGGTGACCGCCGGATCGGCGCCGTGATTCACACCGCGGGTGTCACCGACGACGGTGTGGTCACCGCGCTCACCCACGATCAGCTCGACCGCGTGCTGCGGCCGAAGGTCGACGCGGCGTGGAACCTGCACGAGGTCACCCTCGCCCACGAGCCCGCGGCGTTCGTGCTGTACTCCTCGGTCGCCGGACTTCTCGGCACCGCCGGGCAGGCCAACTACGCCGCCGCCAACACCTACCTCGACGCGCTCGCCGAGCACCGGCACGAGCGCGGACTGCCCGCCGTCTCGCTGGCGTGGGGCCTGTGGTCGGGGACCAGCGAATTGAGCGGCCACCTCGACGACGTGGACCTGCGCAGGCTGGCGCGCTCCGGACTCCAGCCGCTGGACCCGGCCGACGCGCTCGACCTGTTCGACGCGGCGGTCGCGACCGGGGAACCGGTGCTCGCGGTGACCCGCCTCGACCGCGACGCCCTGAGCGGCGACACGGCGGCGCTGCCCGCACCACTGCGCGAACTGGTCCGCACCAGGGTGCGCCGCGCCGTCGCCGCGACCGGCGAACCGGACCTGCGGGACCGCCTCGCGAACCTGGACCACGACGGCCGGATCGCGGCGCTCATCGACTTCGTGCGCGCCAGGGCCGCCGCGGTACTGGGACACGCCGACCCCGGTGCCGTCACCGGGGACCGGCAGTTCCAGGAGCTCGGATTCGATTCGCTCATGGCGGTCGAACTGCGCAATGTGCTGGCCGGCGCGCTCGGGCTGACGCTGCCCGCCACGGTGATCTTCGACCACTCCAGCCCGGTCGCGCTCGCCGAACACCTGCTCGAGCAACTCGGATTCGAGGCACGCCCGCGGGAGACGTCGGTGCTGTCGCTCATCGACGGGTTGCGCCCGGCGATCACCGCGGCGCTCGAGGACTCCGCCGACGACAGCACGGCGATCGCGGCCAGGCTGCGCGAGCTGCTCGGGCTCGTCACCGCCGACGCCGATTTCGAGAGCCAGCTCGACGCGGCCTCCGACGAGGAGCTCTACGCGCTCGTCGACGAATTCGACTGAATTCGCCGCTGATACCCGTTCTTTCATTTCGACCCGTGTTTTGTGAAAGGTGATGGACCCATGGCCGATCAGGACAAGCTGCGCGAATACCTCAAGCGGGCGATCGCCGAAACCCACCAGGCCCGTAAGCAATTGGCCGAGGTGGAGGAATCGATGCGGGAGCCTGTTGCGGTGGTGGGTGTGGGTTGTCGTTTTCCGGGTGGGGTGGTTGATGGTGGTGGTTTGTGGGGTGTGGTTGAGGGTGGTTTGGATGTGGTGGGTGGTTTTCCGGTGAATCGTGGGTGGGATTTGGGTGGGTTGTTTGGTGGGGGTGTGGGGATGTCGTATGTGCGGGAGGGTGGGTTTTTGTATGGGGCGGATTTGTTTGATGCGGGGTTTTTTGGTTTGTCGCCGCGGGAGGCGTTGGCGGTGGATCCGCAGCAGCGGTTGTTGTTGGAGGTGGGGTGGGAGGCGTTGGAGTCGGCGGGTGTGGTGCCGGGGGTGTTGCGTGGGTCGCGGGCGGGTGTTTTTGCGGGGGTGATGTATTCGGATTATGGTTCGCGTGCTGGTGTGGGTGGGGATTTGGAGGGGTATTTGTTTGCGGGGAGTGCGGGGAGTATTGCGGTGGGGCGGTTGGCGTATGTGTTGGGGTTGGAGGGTCCGGCGATTGCGGTGGATACGGCGTGTTCGTCGTCGTTGGTGGCGTTGCATTTGGCGGCGCAGTCGTTGCGTCGGGGTGAGTGTGATGTGGCGTTGGCGGGTGGTGTGACGGTGATGTCGACGCCGCAGGCGTTTGTGGAGTTTTCGCGGTTGGGTGGGTTGTCTGTGGATGGTCGGTGCCGTTCTTACGGTGCGGGTGCGGGTGGTACGGGGTGGTCGGAGGGTGTGGGTTTGGTGGTGTTGGAGCGGTTGTCGGATGCGGT
>NZ_QNRE01000043.1 GCF_003315035.1 Nocardia puris | reverse complement strand
TTGTCCGGCGGTGTCCTACTCTCCCACACCCTGTCGAGTGCAGTACCATCGGCGCTGGTGGCCTTAGCTTCCGGGTTCGGAATGGGTCCGGGCGTTTCCCCACCGCTATAACCGCCGTAACACTATGAAACTATCCACACCCACCACTCGAACCCTCACGGGTCGAGAACGGGGGTTGTGTGTTGTTTCAGATACCGCACAGTGGACGCGTAACACCTTCGTCAGTAAGCCCTCGGCCTATTAGTACCAGTCACCTACACACATTACTGCGCTTCCAGTTCTGGCCTATCAACCCCATGGTCTGTAGGGGGCCTTAACCCATCGAGTGGGTGAGAAACCTCATCTTGGAACAGGCTTCCCGCTTAGATGCTTTCAGCGGTTATCCCTTCCGAACGTAGCCAACCAGCAGTGCCCTTGGCAGGACAACTGGCACACCAGAGGTTCGTCCGTCCCGGTCCTCTCGTACTAGGGACAGCCTTCCACAAGTTTCTGACGCGCGCGGCGGATAGAGACCGAACTGTCTCACGACGTTCTAAACCCAGCTCGCGTGCCGCTTTAATGGGCGAACAGCCCAACCCTTGGGACCTACTCCAGCCCCAGGATGCGACGAGCCGACATCGAGGTGCCAAACCATCCCGTCGATATGGACTCTTGGGGAAGATCAGCCTGTTATCCCCGGGGTACCTTTTATCCGTTGAGCGACACCGCTTCCACATGCCGGTGCCGGATCACTAGTCCCGACTTTCGTCCCTGCTCGACCCGTCAGTCTCACAGTCAAGCTCCCTTGTGCACTTACACTCAACACCTGATTGCCAACCAGGCTGAGGGAACCTTTGGGCGCCTCCGTTACACTTTAGGAGGCAACCGCCCCAGTTAAACTACCCACCAGGCACTGTCCCTGAACCAGATCATGGCCCGAGGTTAGAAGTCCAATACGACCAGAGTGGTATTTCAACGACGACTCCACGAACACTGGCGTGCCCGCTTCACAGTCTCCCACCTATCCTACACAAACCGTACCGAACACCAATACCAAGCTATAGTGAAGGTCCCGGGGTCTTTTCGTCCTGCCGCGCGTAACGAGCATCTTTACTCGTAATGCAATTTCGCCGAGTCTGTGGTTGAGACAGCAGAGAAGTCGTTACGCCATTCGTGCAGGTCGGAACTTACCCGACAAGGAATTTCGCTACCTTAGGATGGTTATAGTTACCACCGCCGTTTACCGGGGCTTAAATTCTCAGCTTCGCACCCCGAAGGGCGCTAACCGGTCCTCTTAACCTTCCGGCACCGGGCAGGCGTCAGTCCGTATACATCGTCTTACGACTTCGCACGGACCTGTGTTTTTAGTAAACAGTCGCTTCTCTCTGGTCTCTGCGACCACCCCCAGCTCCGAGTGCAAGACTCATCACCAGGCGTGGTCCCCCTTCTCCCGAAGTTACGGGGGCATTTTGCCGAGTTCCTTAACCACAGTTCTCTCGATCGCCTCGGTATTCTCTACCTGACCACCTGTGTCGGTTTGGGGTACGGGCCGTGTACCAACTCACTAGAGGCTTTTCTCGGCAGCATAGGATCACTGAATTCACCTCAATCGGCTACGCATCACCTCTCAGGCACATGCTGTGCGGATTTGCCTACACAACGCCCTACAGGCTTACACCCGGTAATCCACCACCGGGCCCAGCTACCTTCCTGCGTCACCCCATCGCTTGACTACTACCACAGGGGTCCCGCGCAGCCCCCGCCAGCCACCCGAAGGTGGTCTATTGGGATTTGGGCGGTTAGCACCATGGATTCACCATTGGGCGCGGATACACGGGTACGGGAATATCAACCCGTTGTCCATCGACTACGCCTGTCGGCCTCGCCTTAGGTCCCGACTCACCCTGGGCGGATTAACCTGGCCCAGGAACCCTTGGTCATTCGGCGGACGAGTTTCTCACTCGTCTTTCGCTACTCATGCCTGCATTCTCACTCGCGCAGCCTCCACAACTAGGTCACCCCGTCGCTTCCCTGGCTACACGACGCTCCCCTACCCACCCAGACCACTGCCCCAAAAAGGGGAATGTACATGTCTGAGTGCCGCGGCTTCGGCGGTGTACTTGAGCCCCGCTACATTGTCGGCGCAGGATCACTTGACCAGTGAGCTATTACGCACTCTTTCAAGGGTGGCTGCTTCTAAGCCAACCTCCTGGTTGTCTTCGCGACCCCACATCCTTTTCCACTTAGTACACGCTTAGGGGCCTTAGCCGGCGATCTGGGCTGTTTCCCTCTCGACTACGAAGCTTATCCCCCGCAGTCTCACTGCCACGCTCTCACACACCGGCATTCGGAGTTTGGCTGACTTCGGTAAGCTTGTAGGCCCCCTAGGCCATCCAGTAGCTCTACCTCCGGCGTGAAACACGTGACGCTGCACCTAAATGCATTTCGGGGAGAACCAGCTATCACGGAGTTTGATTGGCCTTTCACCCCTACCCACAGCTCATCCCCTCAGTTTTCAACCTAAGTGGGTTCGGGCCTCCACGACGTCTTACCGTCGCTTCACCCTGGCCATGGGTAGATCACTCCGCTTCGGGTCCATGACATGCGACTCAAACGCCCTATTCGGACTCGCTTTCGCTACGGCTACCCCACACGGGTTAACCTCGCCACACACCAATGACTCGCAGGCTCATTCTTCAAAAGGCACGCCATCACCCCACAAAGAGGCTCTGACGGATTGTAAGCGCACGGTTTCAGGTACTATTTCACTCCCCTCCCGGGGTACTTTTCACCTTTCCCTCACGGTACTAGTCCGCTATCGGTCACCAGGTAGTATTCAGGCTTACCGGGTGGTCCCGGCAGATTCACAGCAGATTTCACGGGCCCGCTGCTACTCGGGTATTCACCACATGAGCCGTCGAGTTTTCGCTTACCGGACTCTCACCGTCTACGGTCGGCCGTCCCAGACCACTTCAGCTAACACAACGGTTTCTCACTCATGCTCCTCACGGCAGTGAGAAGAAGATGAACCCCACAACCCCACACGCGCAACGACTGCCGTCTATCACACACGCATGGTTTAGCCTCATCCGCTTTCGCTCGCCACTACTCACGGAATCACTATTGTTTTCTCTTCCTGTGGGTACTGAGATGTTTCACTTCCCCACGTTCCCTCCACACACCCTATATATTCAGATGCGGGTGACACGACATCACTCGTGCCGGGTTTCCCCATTCGGAAATCCTCGGATCTCAGCTCGGTTGACAGCTCCCCGAGGCTTATCGCAGCCTCCTACGTCCTTCATCGGCTCCTGGTGCCAAGGCATCCACCGAACGCTCTTAAACACTTACAAACAAAGATGCTCGCGTCCACTGTGCAGTTCTCAAACAACACACAAAACCAAACCCTGACCAGCACCAGCACCCCAACCCCCGAAAGAGTCGAAGCCGGTATGAACTGAAGATTCAGCCTCGTCGTTATCTTGCCTGGAAAGAACGCCTGTTCTTTCAGGACCCAACAGTGTGTCGATATATCACCCACAACCAAGGACTCGGCCTCGGCCACACGCAGGAGAAGTTGTCAGCGTTCCACCCATGAGCTCCAGCCGGACTACAGACGAGCCCGAAACTGTCTCTGCCACAACCACAATCACCTCTGTGACCGGGTCCGTGGAGAAGTGCTCCTTAGAAAGGAGGTGATCCAGCCGCACCTTCCGGTACGGCTACCTTGTTACGACTTCGTCCCAATCGCCGATCCCACCTTCGACGGCTCCCTCCCACAAGGGGTTGGGCCACCGGCTTCGGGTGTTACCGACTTTCATGACGTGACGGGCGGTGTGTACAAGGCCCGGGAACGTATTCACCGCAGCGTTGCTGATCTGCGATTACTAGCGACTCCAACTTCACGGGGTCGAGTTGCAGACCCCGATCCGAACTGAGACCGGCTTTAAGGGATTCGCTCCACCTCACGGTATCGCAGCCCTCTGTACCGGCCATTGTAGCATGTGTGAAGCCCTGGACATAAGGGGCATGATGACTTGACGTCGTCCCCACCTTCCTCCGAGTTGACCCCGGCAGTCTCCTGCGAGTCCCCAACATCACTTGCTGGCAACACAGGACAAGGGTTGCGCTCGTTGCGGGACTTAACCCAACATCTCACGACACGAGCTGACGACAGCCATGCACCACCTGTACACCGACCACAAGGGGGCCTACATCTCTGCAGGTTTCCGGTGTATGTCAAACCCAGGTAAGGTTCTTCGCGTTGCATCGAATTAATCCACATGCTCCGCCGCTTGTGCGGGCCCCCGTCAATTCCTTTGAGTTTTAGCCTTGCGGCCGTACTCCCCAGGCGGGGCGCTTAATGCGTTAGCTACGGCACGGATCCCGTGGAAGGAAACCCACACCTAGCGCCCACCGTTTACGGCGTGGACTACCAGGGTATCTAATCCTGTTCGCTACCCACGCTTTCGCTTCTCAGCGTCAGTTACTGCCCAGAGACCCGCCTTCGCCACCGGTGTTCCTCCTGATATCTGCGCATTTCACCGCTACACCAGGAATTCCAGTCTCCCCTGCAGTACTCAAGCCTGCCCGTATCGACCGCAAGCTTGGGGTTGAGCCCCAAGTTTTCACGATCGACGCGACAAGCCGCCTACAAGCTCTTTACGCCCAGTAATTCCGGACAACGCTCGCACCCTACGTATTACCGCGGCTGCTGGCACGTAGTTGGCCGGTGCTTCTTCTACAGGTACCGTCACTTGCGCTTCGTCCCTGTCGAAAGAGGTTTACAACCCGAAGGCCGTCATCCCTCACGCGGCGTCGCTGCATCAGGCTTCCGCCCATTGTGCAATATTCCCCACTGCTGCCTCCCGTAGGAGTCTGGGCCGTGTCTCAGTCCCAGTGTGGCCGGTCGCCCTCTCAGGCCGGCTACCCGTCGTCGCCTTGGTAGGCCATTACCCCACCAACAAGCTGATAGGCCGCGGGCCCATCCTGCACCGATAAATCTTTCCACCCCCGGTCATGCAACCAGAGGTCATATCCGGTATTAGACCCAGTTTCCCAGGCTTATCCCAGAGTGCAGGGCAGATCACCCACGTGTTACTCACCCGTTCGCCGCTCGTGTACCCCGAAGGGCCTTACCGCTCGACTTGCATGTGTTAAGCACGCCGCCAGCGTTCGTCCTGAGCCAGGATCAAACTCTCCGTTGAAGACTCACAACCACACCCCAAAGGGTGCAATCAGATCTAAACTAGAGTCCGAAAACCTAGCAAAACAATCGCCAGCCGGAAAATAGCTGACTTCAAATGTCCGACCCACCCCACGGGGGTGGAAGCAGGCCGGCAACCAAAAAAAATTTGGCACTGACATTCATCGACACACTATTGAGTTCTCAAAGAACACACGCACACCCATCCACACCAGAATCACCCGGCACTTCAGAGAGGCAACTTTT
>NZ_QNRE01000042.1 GCF_003315035.1 Nocardia puris | reverse complement strand
GACACCCGCGAGCAGCTCCGGATCGCGATCGTCACCTGGATCGAACGCACCTACCACCGGCGTCGTCGACAAGCCAGGCTCGGCCGGTTGACCCCCATCGAATTCGAAACCATCATGGCTCCAGCAGCCCGACAGGCTGCATAACCGCTGTCACCCGATCCTGCAGCAGCCCCTGATGCCCAACCCTGGCGGCGCCCACCCGATGAGATGGACGTCGCCTGCGATTGTTGTTCCCTACTGCAGGTTGTCGTGTGCGGCTACGTCGTGGCGGCCTTCACGACAGCGGCGACCTCGACCGGCCGCGACACCAACGACGCGTGTGAAGCATCCAGCTCGCTGGTGTTTGCGTGCATACGCGCTGCCATGAATCGTTGTGCGGCGGGCGGGATCACGCGATCTCGAGCCGAGACGAGGTACCAGGTGGGTGTGGTGGACCACGCCGGCGTGCCGGACGGTTCCAGGTTCGCGGTCAACGCCAGCGGACGCTGGTGGGCGAGCATGGTCGCTGCCGTGGTGTCGGTGACATCCTGGGCGAAGACCTCGTGGAAGTCGTCGGCGGCGATGGAGGCGTCAACGTTCTTGCCAGCGATCCCAGTGGCGTCGTCGGTGACGTCGACTTGCAGAACAGGTGGCAGTAGGCGGCTGCCGGGGAAGCGGATCGGGTCGAGCGCGAGCTGGTTGATCTCGCCGGCGGCGGGGGCGAACGCCGCAATGAACACCAGGGCTCGCACTTTGGGGTCATGAACCTGGGTGATGACCGCTCCTCCGTAGGAGTGCCCGACCAGCACCACCGGGCCGGAGATCTCGTCGAGGCTGCGCTGCACGGCCGCCGCGTCGTAGGCCGGTCCGCGCAGCGGATTGTCCGGGACTACCACGCGATAGCCGTCGGCGCGCAGCGCGGCGGCGACACCGTCCCAGCTGGTGGTGTCAGCAAACGCGCCGTGCACCAGCACGATGGTCGGCGCGACTGGCGCGGCCGTCGCCGCAACGGTGGCCGCAGCGGGGGCGAGGGCCACGGCGAGGGCGATCACCAGGCCACGCAGCCGATGCGTGGCGGTCCTCATGGCCGGTCCTGGGTGGTGAAGCGCTGCACGAATCCCAGTGCGGTGTCGCAGACTTCGCGCCAGCCGGAGTCGATGGTGAGCGAGTGGCCCCGGTTCGGCATCTCCACGATCTCGGTGACCGACTTTTCGTTGCGGTGCTGCTTCTTGTAGGCGGCGTTGGTGATCGCCCACGGCACCGTGTTGTCCTTCTCCCCTGAAATCAGCAGCAGCGGGCCGCGTTCGGGATTGAGGCTGTCGACTTTGGCTTCACTCCAGGGGTTGAGGTTGGCCGCGGCGGCCTGAAACAGCGGTGCTCCGGGTGCAGGCACGGCGAAGGTTTCGTAGAGGTGTTTCGCCTCGGGTTCGTCGACGGCGTTGGCGAAGGCGAAGCGGAACTGCTCGAAGGTCAACGGCACCGCGCGATGCCTGTTGGCGGGGTTGCTCAGCACCGGCGCGGCCGCGCGGAGCGAGGAGATGGGCAGCGGCAGCACGCCCTGGAACGGGGCGGGATCGATGGCCACCGTCGCACTGGAAAGCCCGCGTCCCGCCAGGATCTGGGCAAGCAGACCGCCGAAGGAGTGCCCGATCACCACGGGCCTGTTCGTCAACTGCCCGATGAGTTCGGTGAAGTGGTCGGCGACCTGGCCGACGGTTTTGCCGGCGAAGGTTTCTGGATGGGCGTTGGCCTCGGCGACAGTGTCGGGGTCGTCGGGCCAGCCGGGCAGTACCGGCGCGTATCCGGCGGCACGGAAGACCTCGGCCCACCGCTCCCAGCTCGAGGGCAGCAGCCACAATCCGTGCACGAACACCACCGGGGTGCGGTCGGTGTCGTTGGCTTGTCGGACCTGCTGAGCATCGTGGTCGGTGAACATTATTCGGTGTCCTTCCCGGTCAGGACGTCGCGCAGGAACGCGATGGCCTGGGTGATGGCAGCCTGGGCGGCGTGGGTGTCGCGCAGGGCGTTGAGCATGACGAAGTCGTGGATGATGCCGCCGTAGCGGGCGGCGGTGACCGCCACCCCCGCCTCGCGCAGCTTGTCGGCGTAGGCTTCGCCCTCGTCGCGGAGTACATCGGCTTCGGCGGTGATCACCAGCGCCGCCGGTAGCCCGCTGAGTTGTTCGCTGGTCGCGCGCAGCGGGGAGGCGGTGATCTCGGTGCGTTGAGCCGGGTCGGTGGTGTACTGGTCCCAGAACCACTGCATGGCGTCGCGGCGCAGGAAATAGCCGGTGTCGAACTGCCGATAGGAGCCGGTGTCGAACGAGGCGTCGGTGACCGGGTAGAACAGCACTTGCCCCGCCAGCGGCGCGGCATCGCGTTGTTTGACCAGTAAGGTGAGCGCCGCACTCATATTGCCGCCGACCGAGTCACCGGCCACTGCGATCCGGCTCGCGTCCAGCCCGTGCTGGGTGCCGTGGTCGCGGATCCATTGCAGCGCGGTGAATGCCTGTTCGAGGGCCACGGGGTAGCGTGCCTCCGGCGAGAGGCTGTAGTTGACGAACACCACTCCCGCACCGACACCGAGCGCGAGTTCGCGGGCGA
The DNA here is from genome assembly GCF_003315035.1 of Nocardia puris. Classification (GTDB taxonomy): domain Bacteria; phylum Actinomycetota; class Actinomycetes; order Mycobacteriales; family Mycobacteriaceae; genus Nocardia; species Nocardia puris. Next base: position 3,326 of record NZ_QNRE01000042.1, on the reverse strand, counting down.
GGCGGCCGTGGGTGTGGTCGTTGCCGAAGACCCATCCCGCGCCGTGCAGGTAGAGGATCACCGGCAGCGGACCGGCGATTGCGGTGGGCCGGAAGATGGTCAGGTCGGGGTCGGTGATCGCCGTCCGGCTGGTGCCGGGCACCTCGATCTCGGGGGATTGCACCTCGTCCACGGTTGCGCGGCCCTCGATGGGGCCCAGGTCGAACAGGTAGGGCGGATTGGCGGTGGCGTCGACGAACGCCTGGGCCGCCGGTTCCAGTACGGGTTTGCTCATCGCAGACCTCCTGGCTCGGATTCGATGGCTCCTCAGTTTCTGCCGATTCCCGGGGTCTTCGAATCCTTGACCATCCCTAGTCACCAGCGGCGACGCCAGGTCAACGCTAGATTGTGACCATGGTGTTGCTCGGCCGCAAAGCGGAACTCGCCGAGATCGCCGGACTGCTGGATCGGGCCGGATCCGGTATCAGCGGTGTGCTGGTCGTGACAGGTGCGGCCGGGATCGGCAAGACAGCCTTGCTGACACAGGCGGTAGCCGACGCGGCGGCGCTGCAGGTGACCACGGTGTCCGGGGTCGAGGCCGAACAGGATCTGAGCTTCGCGGGCCTGCACCGGTTGCTGCGGCCGCTGTTGGGCGAGCGGGGCCGGCTGCCGAGCCCGCAACGCGGCGCCCTCGAGACCGCGTTCGGCCTGCTGCCCGGTCCGGCACCGGACCTGTTCCTGGTCGGGCTGGCCACGCTGTCGCTGCTGGCCGACGCCGCCTCCGATCGCGCGCTGCTCGCGGTCTGCGACGACGCGCAGTGGCTGGACCGCGAATCGTTGCGGGTCTTGGGATTTGTGGCACGCCGGTTGGACGCCGAGGGCGTGGTCCTGCTGTTCGGTGCTCGCCGGCACGGCACCGGCGAGGAGCTGCTGACAGGCCTGCCCGCACTGCAATTGGACGGGCTCGCCGATCCTGACGCAGCCGAGTTGCTCGACACCGAACTGCGCACCCGCATCGATGGCGTGATCACCGCAGCTCTGCTCCCCGAAACCGGCGGTAACCCCCTGGCCATCGTGGAACTGGCGCGCCGCCTGGACGAGGGCACACCGCTGCGCCCCGAACTCGGGAATCTGCTGCCCCTGGACCGCAGGCTGGAGGCGCGTTTCCTGCGCCAAGTGCACCGTCTCGACACAGCCGCCCAGGACTTTCTGCTGATCCTGGCCGCGAACTCCGGCGGGGACCGCAATGTGCTGCGGCGGGCGGCGGGGTTGCTCAGCGAGGCCACCTCCGAGGCGCTCGACGCCGCGCTGGACCACGCGCGCCGCGCCGATCTGGTCGTGCTCGGAGCAGACTCATCCACTACCGATTTTCGGCATCCTCTGATCCGCTCCGCGGTCTACAACGGTGCCACTCCGAACCGGCGACGCCGGGCACATGCGGCCTTGGCCGCAGCCACCGACCCGGCCACCGACAGCGATCGACGCGCCTGGCATCGCGCCGCGGCGACCGAGGAACCCGACGAGGAGGTGGCCGCCGAGGTGGAGACGGCCGCCGATCGGGCCCGCGAGCGCGGCGGCTACCTGGCCCAGGCCACCTTCCTGCGCACCGCCGCTGAACTGAGTCCGGTTGCTGTCCAACGCAACGGGCGGCTGCTCGCCGCGGCCGGCGCGGCCCTCACCGCGGGAGCACCGTTCCTGGCCGAACAGCTGCTCGACCAGTTGGTCCCCGATCTCGGGATTGCGGTCTTGGACGCGTACGCGATGCGACTGCGCGGTTTCCTGAACGTCATGCTCGGCCGCGAAGGCGCGGTGCCCCTGCTGCACGACGCAGCCATGCTCTTCGCCGACCACGACACCCGCACTGCTCGCGACACCCTGCTCGAAGCCTTCGACGCGGTCGCGGTGGTAGCCCGCATCGGCGGGGACATGACTGCGCGACGCGTCGCGCAGTCCGCCCTCGAGCTGCCACATCCGCCGGGCACGCCCACACTCGAGGACCTGCTGCTCACCGCGCACGCCCACCTCGTCGGCGACGACTACACCACCGCTGTGCCGCACATGCGACGCGCACTGGCGGCCCTGCTCGCCGACGGCGCCGAGAACACCGACGCCGCACGCTGGTTCCTGCTCGGCGTGCTGCTCGCCCTCGAACTCTGGGACATCGACGCCCTCGGCGAATGCTCACGCCGCTACGCCGCCACCGCCCGCCGCCACGGCACCCTACGCATCCTCCAAGCCGCCACGCACGGCCTGGCGACACACGCCCTGCTCTGCGGCCGATTCACCACCGCCGCAGCCCATTACGCCGAGTTCAAAGACATCGCCGCCGCGATCGGCGCGGACCTGCGCTACGCGAACACCAGCGACGCGCTCCTCCACGGGTGGCGCGGCGACGAGGAACCCACCCTGGCGGCGGTCGCCGTGCAAGCCGGACTCGACGCCGAACGCCCCGGCGGACTCCAGGTGCAGATCGCCCGCCACGCCCAGATCACCCTGCACCTGGGCCGCTGCCAGTACGCTGCCGCGCAGGTCGCCGCGACCGTCGTCTTCGACGAGGACCCACCCCATTTCGGGGGCATGGTCCTGGCAGACCTGATCGAAGCGGCCGTCCGCAACAACGACACCCCCGCCGCCGAACGAGCCCTGGTCCGCCTCACCGCACGCGCCACCGCCAGCGGAACCCCGTGGGCGATGGGTGTGTTGGCCCGCAGCCGCGCGCTGCTGGCCGTCGACAGCGAGGCCGAGCCGTTGTATCTGCAAGCATTGGCCCTGCTCGAGCCGACACCCTCGGCAACCGAGATCGCCCGCACTCGCCTTCTCTACGGCGAATGGCTGCGCCGCCGCCGACGCCGCCGAGACGCACGCAACCAATTGCGCAGTGCTCTGGAACTGTTCGACGCCATGGGCGCGGCGGCCTTCGCCGACCGCGCCGGCACCGAACTGGCCGCCACCGGTGAGACCGCGCGTGAACGCACCCCCGACAACGCCTACGCCCTCACCGCACGCGAGTTGCAGATCGCGCATCTCGCCGCCACCGGCATCACCAACCAACAGATCGCCGCCGAACTGTTCCTCAGCACCGCAACCGTGGAATACCACCTGCGCAAAATCTTTCGGAAACTCGACATCACCTCCCGCCGCGAATTACAGCACCGGTTCTGACCACCACACGAATGCCGTTCTCCCCTCGCCAGTACGAACCGTGTGCGAACAATTCGACACCGTCAGGAAGTTCGTCGGTGCTGATGTCCAGGTTGCGTCCAATAGCGTGGTGTACGGCCCGACCACCCGAGCAGCCCCCTGTTCCGAGCGTGTCGTAGCCGGAAACGAGGTGGTCACCGCGTGAC
>NZ_QNRE01000041.1 GCF_003315035.1 Nocardia puris | reverse complement strand
GACACCCGCGAGCAGCTCCGGATCGCGATCGTCACCTGGATCGAACGCACCTACCACCGGCGTCGTCGACAAGCCAGGCTCGGCCGGTTGACCCCCATCGAATTCGAAACCATCATGGCTCCAGCAGCCCGACAGGCTGCATAACCGCTGTCACCCGATCCTGCAGCAGCCCCGTGTCTTGTCCGTACACTGCGTACGTCGATGACGTGTTCGCGATGGTGACAGAGCGGCGGTAAGGATGCATTTCGATCAGAGCCGTGTAGCGGGGCTGAGTCCGGCATACGCACGGATCATGGAACGGCTCGATCTATACCCGCGTGGGGTTCAAGCATGGCGATTGGTGGAATTACTGCGCCCGTGGGATGCCGAGAACAAGGACGAACCAGCGAGCGGGAAGGAAATCAAGTCCCTGCGGTCCAAGCTGGCTAATCTGGAGAGCAAGGGGCTGGTAACCATTGAACGGACAACGGAGTACGGCAACATCTATCGGCCGGTAGGAAGCTATTTCGACATGTCGAACTGGACTATCGAGGGTGCTCGGGACAACTACGTCAAGGAGCGTGCGGAGCGCTTCGGAGCGGATCAGCTTCCCGTGGCTGCGTATTCGATGATGCTCGACGTATGGCGGAATACGATTGTCGAGGACGCGCATGCGGGCAGTGGACTGAACCGAATCAGCGATGGAGAAATGATGGCCGCGAATGTGGCCGTGTTCCGCCTGTGCCGCGAATTTTTGATGACGGGTGATCCTAGTCGGGCAGCATGGTTGCGCTTGCTAGACGAGCTGATTCTCCCTGTCGAAGGGATCAAGGTTGGTTCTCGCAATGTGGCCGATCTGCTCGGCGAGCATTATCAAGAGTGGATGAACAGTGCGGCCTCATCGCTTATGTACTGGGCTGATCTCACCGAGCGTGAAGATCATGATATGGAATGGTTTATCGCGGTGAAATCTTGCTTCGGCAGGCCTCACCGAGAATGGTTCGGCATGCCGGATTGGCCGCAACTGGTAGACGCTTTTGTGGCGAAGGAATACGGCGGTTCGACCAGTCCGGCCGATGCGGCGCGGTACCCGGATATCTATGCCGACGGCGTGAAGCCGCGCGAGAAGCTTCCAATTCCGGACGAGGAACTGCGCGCCGGGTTACTGAAAGGGCCGGACCATATGGACCCCAAAGTGCTGGATTGGTGCATCGGCGACGGAATCGGATACATGAAACTCGATCGCGACTAGTACGGCCGCGAGGCGCGGAAGGACCGGCCTGCCCTTCGGATCAGCGGTCCGTAAGCGATACATCAACGTGAGAGGCAATGAATGAGCGATATCGGGCTGACTCTGCCAGAAAAATCGGTCTTCCGGCTGGTTCCTAAGGTAGTAGAACCGCGACAAGCCCTACTCTTCGAGGCACTCGCTTATTCGGCGGATTCGATCGACGTGGCCTATAACGTTATGCTGCAACTGGCCAATCTGGTCGGAGATACTCCCGAAAATTTAACCGTCAGGTTCAAATCCAACTCCTGAACAACGCATGGTCGATGGTGGACGCCCTGCACAATATGCGTCAGATCCTGCAAGCATTGGAATTCACCGCGCCGCAAGCGGTTCAATTCCTGGCGGAGCATGAATCGGCAACCCTTCTCCGAAATGCCATGGATCACCTGAAGGATCAGGCCAAAAATCTGGCAATGAAGAAGAAGGCGGAACCGCCCCTCATCGGCGCACTCAGCTACAACTACATTCCTAGCGACGCAATCATTATGGGCGATGATGGCATCGTTTCCGACATTACACACGGCATTGCGATAACAACATCCATCGGACGTCTGCGCAAGAAGATAACAATGGAGCTATCGAATCCAGCTGGCCAACCGGTCATACACAACAATGTCGCCGGTCTGCAACTTGAAGCGTTCGATTTCTCGATCGAGCTTATGCGAGCTTATCGTGACTTCGTCGACCTGGTAGCCGCGATGGATAAGGCTCTCTCCCAGAACATATCGGATCAAGCGCGGCGCCTGTCCGCAGAGCACGACGTTCCATACGAAGAGCTAATGGCCCATTATGGCGCAGGCTTTTCCACCTTTGCAAGTTGGAAGAGTGGTGCTGCCGATGATCATTCGGCCCCGGAATAAGTGTGCGCATGGGCTGCTCACTACCGGATCGATACGCCTCGACCGCGCAACGCCTTCCACACGCTTCCTTTGGCTTTGCCGAGTTGCCGTGCAACCGCATTCAGAGACTGTCCCTCTGTGTAAAGCTCTACCGCCCAGTCGATTTCGTCCTCGGTCATCGGCTGGTTCCGCATCTCGACGCCGTGCTTGCCCAAGATCTTCAGCAGCCCGCCCTTCGAAAGACCGTACCGCTCGCACAGCTGGTTGGTGGAGGCTCCGAATCGGTAGGCGTCGACCACCTCGGCAATGGTGGCTGCAGACAGCCGTCGATCCAGCCGCCGCGGTCTCACCGTGCTGCTGTCCGTCTTCGCAGGCCGGCGGGGTGGAGCAGCGTCAATCTTCTGGATCACGTTGCCCAGCCAGTCCGGTTCCCACTGTTTCAAATACCGTCCGCTAACCCCGACTGGAACGGAGGATAGCGGACGTTACTTGAACCGGATGACCGCCTGTGAGGCGATCAGTCGCCGGGCGCGCTATGGTGGTGGCAACTCCGAATAAAGCCAACTGGTCGGATGTTATCCATGTGTAGTCCGGGAAATCTGGTTTCAACGCCATACCTGTTGCGTTATCCTTTCCGCTATGGCTACGTGTACGCACCCTAAATGCCTGAAAGAGAGCCCGGAAGAGCAGTTGGGCAAGACGGCCGTGTCAGTGTTACTGGGTGATAACGAGCTCGATCGTGTTTGTGAAAATGAGAGGCCGGGATCGGTGGTCGACTACCGTTCGACAAGAACTGCTGTCGAGGTCAAGGCGCTTAAGAGTGGGGAGCTGGAAAATCTTCGCGCGACTATTGACAGGAAAGTATCGAATTCGCCAATTGGAGTACCCGGCTTGCAGAAAACGTGGTTTGTGATGCCAGATGCAACTGCTGCTGCCGGGGGGCGTTCGGAGTACCATGGAGCGCCATCAATCCGCCAGATTGAGACACAACTTGGACCGCTCCTGCTTGAGCTGGAACAGCAAGGTGTCGATGACGCATTCACCGCACCTTGGAAGTTGCAATCTCAGATTTCATCCATCCTGCACGGAGGATCTTGCAGTGTATTCGAGACCTCCGAGTTCACCCCCGGCATTCTTCTCACGGGCTACCAGTATGGTCACAGTCGTCCCTTTAGCCTCGATCGAGCGTTTCGGGACAAAATACAGAGCTGGATAGACGCTGACTCGGTGAACATGGTTCAGTCCTTCGTTGGCGAAAGTGGACTACGCTGTGGCGTACTGATTGTCCCTTCAAACGGTGCTGGATTTTCAATCGCACGTTCGTTGTCCGAGGATTTCAGCGATGTCAGAATCGTGCCACAAGAGCCACTGTTGCTACCTGATGGGATCGATATCTTGATCGTAGTTGCGGGTGATCAAGCTGTTGAATTTACACCGTCGAGACAGTGGAGGAGAATTTCACTAGAGCGCTGATGCCATTCGGCTGCAAAGTTTTGATAACTAACGATAGTCGGCGCGGCGATCTCTTTTCTGTGGGAGCTGATTGCGCTGCAAAAACTGCGCAACATGGTCTTGAATCGCGCGGAAAGAACGAGGACAGCACTTGAACCATACGACGGTCGAGGAGTCCGAGATCCTGAATGCTCTCGCCGTCGCAACAGGTTCAGTTCGCTCTGGCTCCCCGGAGAACCTGTCTCGCGGAGACCGTGTTATTGGTCCAGACAAGGCGGGTTCTCATGTATCGAGGAGTGACTACCTCCGCTTCCTCTGCTTGCGCTTGCGCTTCTTCCGCGCATCGCGACTCTTATGTGAACGTGGTTTTGGAGCACCTGGAGGCTCTCCGCCATTGATGACCCAGTCAGGCGGCATTGTTCCAGTCTCCCGCCGCCATTCTTGGTACTCCTCCCAGGCGCGTTCCACTGCTTGGAAGTCCTCCATATGGTGGATGGTAATAGCACCGTGAAACCATTCGTAGAATTCTCTACACGCCTTCGACCACTCTTCCATCGGAGTAAGCAGATCCACTTCGCCATCATGCGACTCGATGTACTGCTTTGCAGGTGCGCTCCAGCTGCTATAGGTGGATAAGAGCTTATCGCGGTCCAACTTGATGTCGTTTTTCATGTATCCGCCAGCGAACTGTGTGTGCAACGTGAACGGATACAGGGACTTATGGACGCCATAGTTGCGAAGGTCTTGCAGGAATGCGAACTGCGGCTTCACGAGGATGGTTTTTACCTTGGTACGGTATTGGTCCATGAACTCGGAGTCCTCATCTCGTGCGAGTTCGGGATCTGCCTCCCAGTATCTTTTGACCAGCACATATGTATGGTCGCGAACCGCCATGCGGGACACCAAGAAGTTTCGCAGTAAACCAGATGACTTGCGCTTCCACTGCCGGGTGCCGTCACTGTTGATCACACTCAAGTTGTCTCTGCCGAGGAGGTAACGGCAGAAGTGGTCAAACACGATCTTGAAGTCGGAGCTGTAATCGGAGATAGTGATCTCTAGCTCATTCATGTCGGCTTTCAACCGGCTGCCGAGCATGTCACGGATCGCGGCTTCACGCTGCGTCATCTCTTCGGCGAGTGGATTTCGGTAGGTGACGCCCGTTTGCCGTTCTTCACCGGCTGTCGTCGCCGATTCAGCTTCTGGTTTGTCCATACGGAGGGACAGTACTCAGGTCCACCGACACGTCGAGAGGCCCCCGGTTCACCAAGACGACAGCAACAAGTCAGTCAGCTGGTTCGGCCGGACGTATCGCACCCTCGCCCTCGCAGAGCCTTCCACACACTCCCCTTACTCTTGCCAAGCTTGCGTGCGACGGCATTCAGAGACTGCCCCTCGCCGTAAAGCCGTACCGCCCAGTCGATCTCCTCCTCCGTCATCGGCTGGTACCGCATCTGCACACCGTGCTCCTGGAGGATCTTGAGTAGCCCGCCCTTGGACAGGCGATGCCGCTCGCACAGTTGGTTGGTGGAGGCACCGCTGCGGTAAGCGTCGACCATGTCAGCGATAGTGCCCGGCGACAACCGCCGATCCAACCGCCGCGGTCGGACCGTGCTGCTGGCCGCCTTCGCAGGCCGGCGAGGTGGGGCAGCCTCGATCTTGGCGATGACCTTGCCCAGCCAGTTCGGCTCCCACTGTTTCAAATACCGTCCGCTAACCCCGACACACGAAAACCCCTCCTGACCAGCGCAGGAGGGGTTTTCTGTTCAGCGGACGGCCCTGAGGTTTGGGGCCGATTTTGGGGCCAGTTCGCCCGCGTAGATGTTGAGAGAGCCTCTCGCCGTCCTCGCGTAGCGCTTCCATGTCGGGATGCAGGTACCGCTGCGTAATCCGCGGATCGACGTGACCGGCGATGCGCTGCAACCGGTGCAGCGGAACACCGGAGTCGGCGAACCAGGTCAATCCGGTGTGCCGGAGATCGTGCCGCCGGAGATGCTCGAACCCGAGCGCGGTGACGACCTCGTCCCATTGCGTCGCGTCGCGCAGGACACCTGTAGCGATCCGTCCACCGCGAGGGCCTACGAACACCCGAGCGCCAAGGAAGGCGGTCCGGAGTTCATCGTCGGTGGCTCCTCGGTGTTCCCGCTCGACGCGGGTGCGAGCGTCGTTGATTCGCCGGAGGATGAGCGGGCGAATTTCGGCGATAATAGGAATCGACCGGTGCCGTCTGCCCTTGGTGCCTTTGTCCATGAGCCCGCCAGGCCCTGGTGTCGTCTGCCGACGTAACGTCCACACCCACGAATCGGTGTCGATATCACCTACCCTGCAACCCGATACCTCACCGATTCGCGTTGCTGTGCACGCCGCGAACATCACCACATCACCCCAGCCCTGGTACCGGTCAGCCGATGCGGCGACCAGTGCCGCGGTAAGTCGTTCCAAGGCAGCCCGGTTGCGTCCAATAGCGTGGTGTACGGCCCGACCACCCGAGCAGCCCCCTGTTCCGAGCGTGTCGTAGCCGGAAACGAGGTGGTCACCGCGTGAC
>NZ_QNRE01000040.1 GCF_003315035.1 Nocardia puris | reverse complement strand
TGGCGACGCCGACACCAGCATCGCGCCCGCACCAGCCACTACCAGCGACGATCCCACCTCACACCATGATCACGAAGTCCGGCTGGAGTACTAGAAGCGCACGTGGGATGCTGCTCATGTCGCACTCGACGACCCGTTCGAGGTGGCTGCGCTATTGAACCAGTCCCAGCACATGGGGGCCAAGGCGTGGATGGCATCTTGGCGGAGCGGGCCGCTGCTCACATCGTCCCTCGACGACCCGTGAGATTCCCCGGCTAGTCCGGAGAGCGGATTACCTGGTTCCAGAGGGAACCCGGTGAGGTAGCTGGCTGCGTACTCGTCAGGTGCTACGCCGCGACCCTGACAAGAGCGGCGACTGCGCCCCGGCGCGAAGGGGAAGGACCGGGGCGTGGATCTTCTACCGTACCGCTACGGCGAGTGCGAGCCCGGGGCTGCGCTCGCGCGTGCGGTATCGGTATGCGTTGGTCATTGGAGTGCTTTGAGCGCCCTCGCCCACGGCACTGGGTCGCCTTCGTTGATCCGGATGAAGCGCACACCGCAGTCGGTGAGGTTGGTCAGTGCGGCAGCGACTGGTGGGAACTCGAACTGGGCGGCTCGTCCGTGGGGAACCGCGACTACGGGCAGTCCGGCTCCGGTCGTTTCGACCAGCAGGGCGAGGGGCAGGGTGTCGCCGATTCCTGCTGCCCATTTCGCCATCGAGCTTGTGGTCAGTGGTGCGACGATGACCGCGTCGGGTGGCGGGAGCAGGTCTTTGGTGCCGGGGGCCTTGAACTCCGACCGAACGGGATATCCGGTTTGAGTTGTCAGTGCTTCGGTGTCGATGAACCGAGCGCCGTTGGGGGAGGCCAGAACACACACGTCCCACCCGTCGGCCTGCGCGAGGGAGACTAGTTCGCCGACCTCCCCGGCTCCACCGGCTCCCGTGACGATCGCGTACAGAACTCTCGTGCGCTCACCCATGCGCCCATCATGGCAGGCCATGGGAAATGCGTCTTCGCCTACAACGCCACCGCTCCGATGCGGGAGGCGAGTTTGCCGAGGTCACCGGTGACGAGATCGCGTCCGGCCCGGCCCATCATGTGACCCACGACCTGCTGCACGGTGTCCATTTTCCGCACCTGTTGGGGTGCTATGCGCTCGGCTCGCAGCAGGGCATCCAGGGACATGGTGTGGTCGTTGCGTGCTGCTGCGGCCCGCCCGACTTCTACGAAGTACTGTGCGGCGCGGCCGACGGTGGGCAGCGATCGGGGGTCGAGCCGGTTGGCGAGGTCGAGCACCCGCTCCGGGGAGCCCTCTTCCATCGCCACGGTCATGTTCCACAGCGCGACGTTGGCTGAGCCGAACGAGATGTTGCCGACGATCGTCGTGGGGTCGTCAATGGTCGAGCGGTCGAGCTGGGCCGCGTACTCGGCGGCTTGCGCGAGGTGGTCGTGCGGGCTGCCTCCCATGGTCGCGGTGACCAAGGACGCTTGCAGGTGCAGCATCCCGACTGTTTGTATCTCGGGTGCGGTTGCTGCGTCCGGTCCGATCAGGGCGGCGGCGTGGACCGCGCAGTCGAGGGCGGCCTTCAGTGATTCGGGCCGTGCGAGCAGGACTTGGCTGCGCACGTAGGCGCCCGAGGCCATGCCTTGTCGGCTGTCGATGCGTTTGGCGGCCGATTCGGCTGCTTGGGCGGCTGTCCACGCGACCGCGAAGTAGCCGCGTGCGCGCAACGCTACCGAGGTCTCGGAAGCGACTTGGGCCAGCGCATCCCAGGCGGTGCGACGGTCTCTGGGCTTTCCGGTGTGCGCCTGGCGGTATAGGTCGGTGATGACCGGGGCCAGCATCGGTCCGAGTGTCGCGTATTCGCAGGCCATCTGGAGTCTTGTGATGCGCCGGGCGAGCATGACCAACTCGTTTATCTCGCGGACCGGCTGATCGCTTCCGACGTTCCCTGCGGCCCAGAACGCTGTTTCGATCGCGGGGACCGAGGCGTCGAAGTCGTCGGCGGCCGGGCTGGTGCTGGGGAGGATGTCCTCGGCCGTCGCCGAGTCGACCGCAGCGGCGGCGAGGACGTGCAGTTGGCGACGGTCGACTTCGTCCGTGGCGTCGCGCCGGGGAAGCCGGAACCAGAGCAGTTCCTCCGGGATGTGGAGTGTGGTTGCCCATTTGACGAGCTTGGACATCACCTCTGGGGCGTCGCCGGTCTCGATCCGGCTCAGCGTGGCTTGTGACATGTCGAGCCAGTTCGCGACATCGAGCTGGGTGATGGGCGATTTGTGCATGGGATGGGTGCGGAAGGCGAAGATCACCCGGCCCATGTGCCAGGATGCCAAGGCATCTCGCATGTGATCGCTGGCCCAGAACTCGGCCGGCATGACAGGTGCGCCGACAGCGGGGGTCACGCGTGCGCAACTACTGCATGCCGTGCCGGTGTTGAATCGGCTCATCCGCGTCCCGCAAACCGGGCATTCGCGCCCGCTCCTGGTAGTCCGCATCATCCGCCCCGCTCCTGCGATCATGCCGTCCCCACGGTTTTTCCGAAGGTACCACCACTATCAGCCAGCGCATATACGACTGCCGCATATGGGCAAACGCACGAGACTCGTTGCGCGTATAGCCAATTCACGCTCCTCGCGGCGATCGTCGGTGTGTCCGATATGAACCCAGCGGAAGGGGCGACATGGCGCTGTCACTGCTGGTGCCGATCCTCGGGCCACCGGCATCCGGAAAGACAACACTCACCCTCGCACTCGGCAAGAATCTCGACCGCCACGTATTCCGGCTACGGGAACACGTACCGCCCGAAGTTGTCAGGCAGACAGCCAGCCACGGACCGCGCGACCTCGGATGGATTGACGACGACATCGTCAATCCGGCGGTGCGGCGGTACCTGAGCACCGTAGCGGCGGACTCGCGGATACACACGGTGCTCCTGGACAACTACCCCGGCACCGGCGCGCAGGCCGAGATGTTGCTGGAGATGTCGCGGGCTCTCGCGCCCGGCTGTGCAATCGAGCCGATCGAACTCGTGCTCGATGCGCCGACCAGACGCAAGCGGGCCCGAGCACGCCGAGTCTGCCACCGCTGCGAGCACGATCCAGCGGCCGACCCTCGTCTTCCGGCGGCCCCATCGAAAGCCGGTGGGTGGACGTGCGGCAACTGCGGCGCGCTGCTGCACCCGCGGCGAGGCGATGCACCTTCGCTGTTCGCCGCCCGGACTCGGCGCCACGACGACACGGTCGAAGAAGTGCGCGCTGCGTTCGATCGGGCGGGCGTCGTTACCAACCACGTCGATGCCGCCGACGCCGCCTCGACTGTCGCACGAATCGTAGAACCCCTGCTCATCGTGAGGAGCACCACCGCGTGACCAGCACAACCCCTCTGGGATTGCCGACCTTTCGACCCGACACGTACGGCCACGCCCGGATGCCGCGCAACGCCGGACAGCGCGAACCACATCGTGTCGACAAGGTCGCCTACGGCCGATTCCGCAATGTGTACCTCTACATCACCGAGGCGTGCCAGTTGCGGTGCGAGCACTGCTACATGGGCGAACGGCTCGAGCGGGCGTTGAAGATGACCCCGCAGCAGATCGTCGACACTCTCACCACCTGGCGGCAGCTCGGTGGCGACAAGCTCACCATCCTCGGCGGTGAGCCGACTCTGCACCCCTGGTACGTCGAGGCGATCCGCGCGGCGAGGACCATCGGCTACGGCCACGTCATCACCACCACCAACGCCCAGGCCGTCGCGCGCAAGAAGTTCGCCCAGCTCACCCCCGAAGACTTCGCCTACGTCCAGGTCAGCATGGACGGCGGCAGCGCGGCGACCCACGACACGGTCCGCGGTGAGGGCACCTTCGACCAGGCGATGCAGACCAGCGCCGAACTGTGCGAGCGCGGGTTCGACACCCGCATAATCTGCACGGTCAACAAGGCCAACGAGGGCGATGTCCTGCGCCTGCTCGACATCGCCGACGATATCGGCGCGAGCCTGGTCAAGTTCCACGTGTTCTCCACCATCGGCACCGGCCACGGCAAAACCGACATGGCGATGAATCCCCTGGAGTGGGTGAACTTCTGCACGAGGCTCGAACTCGTTGCGCCGGAATACAAATCACGGGTGTGGTTCCAGCCGACCTACGCCCGCCGCGACCAGATGGACCGCTACGCCGGGGAGGGCTATCAGGGCTGCATCGGACGCACCCTCGACCGGATTTCGATCTTCCCCGACGGCCGCTGCTATGTGTGCAGCTATCTCTTCGATACCGACACCTACTACGCGAAGATGCGCGACGGGCAGGTGCTGCTCAACCGCGACAGCGAGGTCAACGAGTTCGACCTGTTCACCAAACCTCTCCTCGGCAGTGCCTGCGGCGGCTGCAAGGCATCGGCGTGCATGGGCGGCTGCCCGGCCGAGGAGCTGGTCATGGGTGCTTCGTCGTGCTCGGCCTACCCCGACATCGTGCCGGTCTGCCGACTGTGGAAGTCCAGCGCGAAACCCGAATAGGAGACACGAATGCCCGCCTTGGAAACTGTCATCGAACCCTTGCGCTCCCTCGACTGGAACGATGTGGAAGCCGTCGAGTCGGCTACACGCAAGTCCTTCGAGCAGCTCACCGCCCACACCCACCTGCTGCGCGACGCGCTGACCTCGCTGCCCGACAACCCCAGCCTGACCGTGCTGTGCGAGCACTACGACATCCTGGACAAGGTCGTCCTGCATGACGACCACTCGGGAATCCGGCTGCGGCTACACATCTTCGGACCCGGCTACCACGACCGTCCGCACAACCACCGCTGGACCTACGCCAGTCACATTCTGCGCGGAGAGTACCGACACCGCCTGTACGGCGAAGCCGAACTCGACACCGAGATCGACGTGTCGAGCCTGCGCGCGGTCCACGTGCGCCAGGAACGGGTGGGGACCAGCTACGCGCTGCACCACAGCGCTATTCACGCCGTGGTCGCCGAACCCGGCACGGTGTCGCTGGTGCTGCGCGGGCCCGCGATCAAAGAGAGGTTCCTGGTCATGGACGCCAAGAACGGCCAGTCCTGGTGGCAATACGGAGCCACGAATGAGTCTCCCGAAGCCGCTGCGGCGAAACGCATGTCTGCGCAGCGGCTCGAGGTGCTGATCGCCTCGCTCGATGAGTGGCAGCTCATCTGACGAGGTCTGAGGCGGTGGGGGCCGGTGAGAGAGAAGGCACGGTCCCCACCGTCACCGGCTACCAGCCGAAGAGCGACAACGACTTGCCGGAGGAGATGTGGCTCAACGCTTCCCGGCAGTAGGGGATCATCTCCGCTGGGAGAGCGTCGGCGGCGAACCACTCCAACGCATCGCACTTGTCGGGCTCGAGGTTCGTCGGCTCGCCCTGCCACTGCCGAACATGAAAGAAGAACGCGACGCGACCGCCGGACGAGCTGTTGTGCATGACGTGGGCGAACTCGACGTCCTCGGGCGCGATCTGCACGCCGATCTCCTCGGCAGCTTCACGCATGAGCGCCTCGACCACCGACTCATCGGCTTCGAGGTGCCCCGAAGGCGGGTGGAACGCCCCATCAGCATAACCGGTGCCAGCTCGCCGGCCGAACAGGATCCGCCCCTGGTCGTCGGTGAGCAGCAGATGCACATCACCGATGAGGGTGTGCCTTTCAGTGCTGGCCACAGCCAATTTCAGTCCTCTCTCTCGATGCGCTCGGACCCGAGCGCGAGCACGACCATAGGCCATCGGTGGAGTTGTCACTACCCGATGGCCCGCAAGGTGGCACCAGGCTCACCGGATCCGTTGCAGGTCCACTGCCACGGGGGCTGGCGCTCCGTGGAGGCGTAGTGGTGAGGGCTTCGTGGATTCCGGTGGTGGTGGGTGGCTCATGAAGCCGGCTCCGGATCGGGTGGTTCGGGGTTGGGTCCTTCGGTCCAGGTGCGCTGGTTCGCGAGTATCCGGTAGTGGCGTTGGGTGGCGACGATGTGGCGGCGGGCGCGGGTGTTCCACTGTGTGATTCGGGGGTTGGTGGTGTGGGTTTCGAGTGCGCTTGCCGCACGCCGGTATTCCCCGTGGGCGCGGGCGATGGCGTCTATCGCGTACCCGATTCGGTAGGGGTAGCCGCCATCGGCGGCGGCGTTGTCGATGCGGTCAACGAGTGCGGCGCGGACCGGTTCGCTGATGTCAGTTATGCCTATCTCTCCCAGTGCCTCAGATCCGGTGCGGTCGTAGTCGATTCCGTTTCCGTTGTAGGTTTGGTCCCCGATCACGATCTCGTCGGGATTGACCCAGTCGTGCGCGGTGGTCAACATGGCCGCCGCCAGCAAGATGGCGCGGGCAGGATGTGGGTTGGGCACGCGGCCGGTGAACGCCGCGCACAGTTCGATCACCGTAGGCAGGCGCGGCGCGGGCACCGTGTGCTGGTCTGCGTCGATGATCTCGAGCAGCACGGCGATATCCTTGATCGCTTGTTCGCCGAGACCGGCGTCGCCGGAGGCGGATTCGACGTCGGCCCCGCCCGGGTTGTGCCAGCGGTCGCGGATTTCGCCGAGTTCGCGGCGGTGGTCGGTGTTCATTCGGCCTCCTCAGTTTTCGTGGCGGTCGGCAGGTTCACACCCGGCTTCGCGCGGGTGGTGTTGCGGGACAGCGCTACGGGAGCAGGGCGATCTCCCGTAGCGCTGTCCCGGAATCTCCCTTCCTCACCCGCCCGCGCGTAGGTGGGTGGATACCCCGCGACGGCAAAGGGCGGGCGAGGCCGGTTATCGGCGGCGCGGGTTACTGGTGGTGGGTGATGGCTTGGCGGATGAGGGTTTCGGCCGTCGGTGCCCGAAGACGGCGCCCGCGGTGAGGGTGTCGAAGACGGTGAGGTAGTCGCTGATGCTGGTGTGGTCGGTGAACCGGAGGCTGCCGGTGACCGTTTCCACGGCGGCGAGGGTGTCGTCGTAGAGGATGAAATTCGTTGTCGAGGAAAGCAATTGCGACGGTCGGGGCAGGACTCCGAGGGTGACGGTCGGGGGCAGCGGGCGCAGCAGCATCTCCAATTGGACCCGGGTGATCTCGGGGTCGCCGATGCGGGTGTGGAGGGCTTGCTCGGCGAGCAGGAAGTGCGTCACGGTGCTCGAGGCCCGCCACTGCTGCTGGCGGTTCAGGCGTTTGTCGACGGCGGCGGCCAGGTTGCCGCCGTTGGTGAGCGGGTCCAGGACGGCGTGGGCGTAGTCGCGGGTCTGGAGCAGGCCGGGCACCAGGGTGGGGTCGAAGCAGCGCAGCACGCTCGCTTCGGCTTCGAGTTCGCTGGTGCGCTGCTGCAATTCGCTGGACGGGTTACCGCGCCAGGTCACGAATTCCGGGCTCGGCGAGACGACGTTCACAGACATAGTTGTTCTCCAATCGTGTTGTGGGTGAGAGTGATTCAGGCGGATTCGATGGTGGTGATGAGGGTGTGGTCGTGTTCGGTGCGGGTGGTGATGTGCTGGTTGAGCGTGCGCTGGCCGTTGGGGTCGGCGACGGTGATCGAGACCGCCCACCGCTGACCACCCGGTTGTTCGGCGGAAGTGGCGGCGGGGGTGATGTGCACGCAGTAGCCGCTGGCGGCTGGGGTGTGGTCGATGCCGTGTTGGATCGTCTCGGCTGCGGGAACCGCCGTGTCGGGGGTGGTGAACGCGCGGGCGGCGGTCCCGGATCGTTGGGTGTAGTAGGCGTGGTGGAAGCCGAGGATGGCTGCGGGCCCATCCGCTGTGCTGCCGGGCCCGTTGCCGGTGACTGTGTCGCCGGTGGTGGTGTTCGGGCAGGCGGCGGGGTTGTGGATCGGGGGCTGGTCACGACCGCTGGGTACCGGCGCGGCGAGTACCGGTGCGGGCCACAACAGGCAGATGAGCAGCCCGAGAGCGCCTGCCGCCAGGTGGAGCTTCGTGCGGTGGGTCAAGGGGACTCCTTTCGAGAAATCGGCAGAGAGACAGCGGGTTCAGGGTGGTGTGGTGGGCAGACGCAGGCGCTGCCCGGTGCGGACGCTGGTGACGGTTTCGTGCACGAGGGCGGTGTGTTTGTCCACGGCCGCCCACGCGGTGGCGGCGTCGGGGTGGTCACGGCCGAGGGCGACCGCGCGCAGGTGCGCCCACGCGAGGTTGTCGACGGCGCGGGTCACCGCCAACAGCGCGGCGATCCCGTGGCGGCGCGGCTCGTCCCCGACATCTTCGAGGTGCTGCCGGCAGCGGGTGAGGAACTCGTGGACTCCCGCGAACAACGGCACGGCGGGCTCGTTCACGCTGGTGAGCGTGTCGAGGAAGCTGGTCGCGTCCCACGGCTCGACGCCCCCGCCGGGTTCGGTGGCCGCCGGTGCGCGGGTGTCGCGTGGTGTGGGCTCAACTGGGGTCATCGGACGATGCCCTCCTTCTCAGGATCTCGGGCGGTTGGCGGTGGGGTGTTCGCGGTGGCGATGCGTACGTTGCGAGGCCCGCCCGCCGCTGGTAGGCCGGGGTGGTGGGTGTGGTCGGGGACGAGGACGGTCCAGATCTCGGGTTGACGCCGCACGCGCCGCGCGAGCGCGGCCTGCGTCTGCGATGGCTGATCGCTGGGCTGGGTGTGGTCGAGGTAGAGCCCGCCCCACCGGTAGCCGAGCGCTTCGGCCCGGCGGCGCATCGCCACACCGAGCGCCTCGACAGCGGCGGGGTCGAGGAGGGGCTGGCGGAGGTAGCCGACCGCGACCGG
>NZ_QNRE01000039.1 GCF_003315035.1 Nocardia puris | reverse complement strand
CTTGAAGGATCACGCGGTGGCCATCTCCTTTCCGGCTACGACACGCCGGTCACACCGGACGATCCGGCTGATACACCACCCTGCCGGACGCAACCGTGTGAGAGCGAGTCGGCGGCAGGGAACACCCGCGCTGGAAATCGAAGTCATTATTCCAAGCTCCTCAACGTCGAAAAACCCCGGTGACTATTTGGCCGGGAGTGCCGAGTCGACACCACCGACATCTGTTACCTTCCAATCCAGATTCTTGTCAACTGTTACGGTATAGGTAACAGTCGTTTGCGCACCCTCCGGTATCTGCGCACTCTTCGATGTCACATTCAGGAACACGTTGACGACGTAGACACCCGATCGTTCGGAGCGCACTGTCGCCGCGATGGGAACTCCACTAGAACTCCACTTCAGTGGCAGCACAATTTCTTTCAGCTGCGGAGCAGTGGCATCGAACTTGTTTGCAAGAACGGGCGAGACGTTGGACTTCAAACCACGAACCCACTGGTCGAAATTCTGATAGTCGATATTCGAGGCTCCGACTGCATACTCAGACGCTACTTCTTCGGCGCGCTTCTCCGCGGCTACGACAGCGTCCCGATCTTTCAACTCGCTCCTAGCCGAGAGCCACAACGGAATCGAAACGGCCACCGCGACAACAAGGAGGGCTACTGCGGTTCCCAAGGCCAGAGAACGCAGGCTTATCGAGAACGACCTCTCCGACCCGCGTGCGCTCGAGCCACCCTTGACCGACGTCCGAGGCACACCCGCGTCAACCGGCTTTTCTTCCGCAGCTTCGCGGTCGGTATCATGAGAATCTTCTGTGGGCATAATCAGCTCCGGTGTCTCTCGTTCTTTCACATCTATTTGACGGCGATCCGCATTCGCAAAGCACCGTCCCCCGTGACACTGAGTGCACGATCTATCAGGTCGCTTATGTTGATTTGCGCCATGGAGTTCGACGCGCTTTCCGCCAGTGGCTGTACCGCCGGGACCAGATCACGAAGATCGGGGCCGATCTCATTGATGTAAGACGTCACTTTATCAAGGAAGGGAATAAGTCCGTTTCCTTCGATATAGTCCCCGGGCATATTGCCGATTCGAGACAGTCGCGCCAGAGAGTCCGCGATGAGTGCGCCCCACGCTCCGGCTTCCTCCCACAGAGGGCCGGCGGCGGTCATCGACTCCTCGGCCCACTCCATATCAGCACCCATTGTTTGCAAATTCGTCAAGATATTACGGATTTCGGGTGACCTACTCAGAATCGTTTCCGAAAGCAGCGTTGTCGATGCCGCCAGACGCGGCATCACGGCTTCCGTTCCCGACAACGTCTGATCCAAGGTCTTGACGATATTGCTGATCGCCTGTGGGTTCAGTTGCTCGACCAGATGGGTGACAGTATGCGCCACATCAGGTATCGAGCGGGGTAGAACCACTTCAACCGCGTCGATACGCTGACCGTCGGCCAGGTAGGGCCCGGCATCAGTATCCGGTACGAACTCGATATAGGGCTCCCCCAACCCCGAAAGGTCCTCAACAGTAGCGCTGCCGGTCGCAGGAACCCTGTACTTGGGATCGAGACCCAGCACCAATTCGACACCACGCTCGGCCTTGTCGATAGAGTCGATCTCTCCTACCTTCACTCCTCTCAACAGGACCGGGGAACCGGGTAGCAAACTCCCGGTCCTCGGCAGAGCCATGGTCACAACAGTCCTGCCAGAAAACCAATCAACTCGAAGCACACCGAATGCTAGGTATGCGGTGCCCAAAACCAGCACGATTCCGATCGACACCAGGGATAGCACGGAACTCGACTTCATCGAACCACTCCGATCATCCGCAGCGACGCAAGAATACTGTCTATCCGATCGTCGTCCGATATGGGGCCGACGCCTTCAATGCCTACAATATTAACCTTCGGACCGCGCTCAACAAACGGAATAACCTTTTCGCGCAAAATGGCCACGGCTTTGTTCAAATTCGAGGGGGCGTTCAGATCAAGCGGGCGGCGAGTGAACAATAGCGGCACGAAGGCACGTGCGGCCTCATTGCCCGATTGCGCCAGGGGGCCGACCCACCGGAGAGATTCTGTGAGCAATTTGAATCCGTCGTACAACGTGATCAACCCGATCATGGAAGTCATCGAAGCAGCGGCCTGACTCACCCCCGACTCCGTCAGCAAATACTCCAATTCAGGGGTTCGACGCTGCACCACGTCCGTGTTCGCGCGCAGACCGTTCAGCATTGCGTCGACGGCATCCAGGTGGTTGGCCAGGTCAATGATATCCGCACCGACTACCTCGGATATCGAAGCAGTCTGCCGAGTGTCCATCGGCAGCACCCCGTTCACGCGGTTCATTATCTCCTGAGCCTGTTGAATCCCTCCTCCTTGGACGAAGGTCGCGAGTACGTTCATGGTGTCCTCAACCTGCAGCAGCGGCTTCGTCTTGTCCAATCCGATGGTGGCCCCCGGGGGAAGGGCATCCTGCGTGCCGGTCGGCGGAGTCATCAGCGCGATGGAGACATCGCCAAGTATCGTCGGCTGGCGGAGTTCAGCGGTGGTGCCGACCGGCAATCGAACCGACGCCATCAGGTCGACATCGACGGCAACATACCCGTCGTGGTCCTTGCCCGCGTCGACCAGTGACACATCGCGCACGACCCCTGCTCGCAGACCATCGACTGTAACCTTCGCTCGCGCTGGCAGATTCAAGGCGTCAGCGAACAGAATCCGGATACCGTACCGGTCTCCAGAAATTCCGGTCCCCGGAACGGGAACCTCCGCGGGATCGAATCCACATCCGGGAACTATGCACACCATTGCCACCGCGGCCGCAGCGATGAACCGACCACCACGCTCACGAGCAGATCGCGCCCATACGACTCGTCGCAGAACCATCACCGCGCACCTGCCGTCCCGAATATCAACGGAAGAACCGAAACTTTCTCCAACCCGTTCTCAGCGGACTTGCAGCTACCTGGCACGACACGCTCGATGGCCGCGCATACCCGCTCTGCGTCCGCCGGCGGCAGCTGAGGCGCCGCGTAAGTCAGGATCGGTGAACCACCCTCCTGCGCCGTCGCCCTCTGAAAAGCCTGCACCAGCGGTGGCGTCAGGTCGATTATTTCTTGTAATGAGCCGATATTTGCACGGGCGAGACGCGCTAATGGGACTGTCGCGTTCAGCGCTTCGAGAATTTGGTCACCAAACATTGAAGTAATCTCGTTCAACCATGGCACAATGATCCGCAACGAATCGATAATCGACACGGTGCGCTCAAAGATGCCATGATCGATCACTTCGAGACCTGGAGCCAGACGCGTGATCATGGCCTTGATATCGCCCCATCCGCCGGCCATGCTGTCCGATAATGATCGCAGTGAGTCGATGAGCGCACCGATATGCCCGATAGCAGCATTGGGGGAATTGAGAGCACGACCCAACTTGAGGATCGTATCATTCATTTCAGGTCCTGTTCCGGATAATGCGGCATCTAAGGCCGCGAGCTCATCCGCAAGCCTTTCACGCTGTGTCGAATCATTTCCATCGGTGATCTCTGCAGCGAGGTTGCCCAGCGCATTCATAGTCTGCGACATGCTCTTTGGCGTCAGTGTACGGGTAATGCACTGTCCAGAATCCCATTCATGCTCGGCTTCGCTGTCATCGAGTAATGCAAGCGATCGGTCCGCGACGATTGTGTCGGATACGGTGGTAGCTGACACCTGACCGCGGGGCGAATGGCTTACCTCTACCTCGAATTCGACACGGACCATGTCACCATGAGGTTCGATACGCGTCACCGAGCCGACTCTGACCCCTCGCATGGTGACATGGTTCCCGGCGTACAAGCCGATTGCATCCGGCATATTCGCGCAATAGCTACGCATCCTCTTGGGAGGCTCGATGATCACGAAGTATCCGACGATCAGAATTGCACATACGACCGCGACACCGAGAACGGACATGAGACCCCGGGACGCCAAGAGCTTATTCATCGTCAGCACTCCTTTCCGGGGACCGGAATACACACCGACGGTACCTGGACAACTGTCGCGGATTGGTCGACCACGAGCCCATCCTTCGACGACGCGATCGGCTGGAGCCGCGCCAGTAGGTCGCGCGTATTCGTGACAACCTGTCCCATTTCTTCACCCAGACGTTCCAGCTCAGGGATGACGTCGGCCAGGGCTCGCGCAACGGATTGCAACCTGGATCGATACGCCGGCTCGAGGCCCGCGATACGCGCGAGAAGCTCGTCCATCAGCCGGACGGCTTCGTAGATCTCGGCCTTTTTGTCGAGGCCCACTGTCTCCATCAGATTGACGCTGTCGATCATTCCGCCGAGTGTCGCCTTCGACTCGTTGATCGCGCCGAGATACTCGTCCGCCATCGCGAGCGTGTCCGAAATGTCACGGTTCTGGCGGTCGAGGATGTCGACCAGAGATCCGAATGCCTCTGTTGCTCGGCGAATGCCGGACGGTCCACTGGCAATCGCAGCGTTCATGTTCGTCAAATTCTGCCGCAACGTATCGCCATCGATATCATCGATCGGCCGAATCGCGTCCTCAAAAGTCCGACCCAAGCTGTACGGAAGATGGACCCTCTCGGCGGGAATGGACGAGTGTAACGCAGAATTCCCCGCCGGCGTCACCGCGAGGTAGCGGCCGCCGATCAGTGTCAGCATACGGATATCGAGACTCGTCTGGTCACCGATGAAGATGTCGCTGTCGACGGTGAAGCTCATTCGAACGTTCCTTCGGCTCAGCTCGATAGACTTCACCGCACCAACCGGCACACCCGCGATTCGGACGTCATCGCCAACCTTGACCGAGCCCACTTCCGGCATTTCCGCCCAGTATGTGGACTCGTCGAAAGGTACTACGTAGACTACTACGCTCGCCGTCAAGACCGCTCCCATCACTGCGGCCCCGACGGCAGCCCAGCGCAATTCTCGGTCCATGCTTCGAAGGGGAGCACTCACCGTCTGCAACGCGGTACCCCCGCGAACACGGAATAGCTTACTGATCACCGCTCGCATATCGAGATCCTTTGCCCACTGATCAACACATGTAACGGCGCCGGAACTTCGGCGTTGCCGTTCGAGCAGTTACGATTGATGACCGGTCCATCGGCGGGAACCCACGCATTCAGTGTCTCGAGAACGGCCGGCAGCTTCCGCAGCACCTCGACCGCCTGTTCCGGGTCCGGAAATACTGCCCCCAACAGGGCATCGGCATCGGCGTTAGGTCCGGCCGTCAAGCCGAAGGCCTCGAGAAGGCCGTTCAATGGCGCGATCACGTCTGGTGCCATGAGGGCGAATTCGACAATTCCATCCACCTTGCTACGCAACGTGGACACAACCGAGGCCAGCTCCGAGACAAGTCGGACGAGATGCGAGGATCGGCCACCGATATGGTCGGATATCTCTTTGAGATTTCCGACCAGAACGGTGACTACCGCTTGCCTGTCCAGCGCATAGTTGGACAAGGCTTCGATAGAGTCGAGGACGGAACCGACGCCCGCTCCGTCTCCCTCGATGACAGCGATCATGTTCTCTGCGAACTTGTTCACCGCTTCGGGCGACAGCTCTGCGAGTACCGGTTGTAAGCCGTTGAATAAATCCGTAATGTCGAACGACGGGATCGTGTTGGCAATATCGATCTTATGTCCGGCCGTCAACTCCGCTGTGGTCGGCGATGATTGTTGAACATCGAGATATCGCTGTCCTACGAGGTTCTGATAGCGAATCGCCAGCACAGTGTTCTCGTAGATCGGGTGATTGCGCTGGACCGCAAATCCAACCACCGCTCGACCACTGGCATCCAAGGTAATCGATCGTACCTCGCCAACTCGAAGACCATCCATACGGACATCGTCGCCGGCCTTGAGGCCGTTCGCGTCGACGAATTCAGCCGAGAATTCTACCACGTCTCCAGATACGGGGCGTTGCACCGTCTGAACGATGATCGCGAGCAGCACAGTGATCACGACGGCAGACACGATAAGTTTTGCGCTGGTCGCCAGAAAACTTCGCTGTCTTGTCATCGGCCACCTCCGATGTTGGATGTCGGCGGAAGACCCGGCAAGAACGCGGTGAACGCTGGAACCATATCGAGAACCAACTCGATGTTCAGAATCGGACCGTCTGGAGTCGACGTGAATGATCGGTCTAGACGTGATAGGAGTTCAGTGAGCTGCATGCTCGAGGCGCCGGGGGTAGGTACCATTTTAGTGGCCGTTGACAGAACCGGAGCGAGCATAGCCGCATAGTCCGACAGATGACCCTGAGCCGCGAATAGAGTTTCCGCCAGCCCAGGAAAGAACTCCCGACCTACAGTATTGACAGTCGTATCGAACAGCTCACGATCTGTATTCAAGATCTCGATCGTGGTGAGCCGATTTATGAGGCCGACCGTACCGTCGATCATCGATGCAGTCCCGACTAGCATGGAACCGTATTGGTCCAGCAGCTGCGATATCGGCATCGTCTGGGTTTCAGCAATGTTCCGGCTGGATACAACGATTGCCTCCATGAGAGGTGTGAATTGCCGGGCTATTGTCGCGCCCCGTGTCAGGATCTCGGTCAATTCCGGGACGAGAATGTCTCCAGTTGCTTGAGCTACGCTGCGGATGAGAACACCCATCGTTGCGTCTCGTTGCCGGTCGGCTCGCGGCCCCGTCAAATCGACGATACTGCCATCCCGTAATGGAGCCCCACCATCACCTGGTTTCAGCGCAATTTCACTGATGCCGAACAAGTTCGATGGCGAGTAGTCGACGAATAGCCCGTCCGTGAGACCTGCCGATTCGGCGCTTTCCAGTCTGAGAATCAATTGTTTCGCCCCATCGTCCGATTCGATCGCCGAAACATCACCTATCTCGATACCGTCGAATCGAACGGGTGTTCCGACGGTGATTCCGTCGCCGATGGACTCGGTACGCAGCAGTACCACTATTCGATTATCATCCTGTAGGGCCATCACAACAGTCCAGGTCAAGGCTACTACGATCACTGTGATCACGGCGAGAACACCCAGCATGACCGATGACCGCTTCGATGTCGACACACCCGGCGTTTCATAGCGAGACATCGTTTCTCACCCCGTAAATTCGATGGAGGAGTTGACGCCCCACAGGAGGAGGGTCAACACCATATCCAAACCGATGATTGCCACGAAGCTTGCTCGGACAGCACGTCCAGATGCGATTCCGACGCCTTCTGGCCCACCAACGGCGAAGAACCCATGATAGCTGTGGATAAGAATCACAGCCGTCCCGAATACGAGAACCTTTATCACCGAGGCCGTCACATCCCAGCCGCTGATGAATTGATAAAAATAGTGATCGTAGACACCGGCGGCTTGGCCATGAAGTTGCACGATCACCGCGCGACAAGCGGCATAACTCAGGATCAAGGCGATCAAGAATGTCGGAATGATTGCCACGGCCCCGGCGATGACCCGGGTGGTCACAACGAACGGTATCGATCGCAGTCCAAGCGACTCGAGTGCATCGATCTCCTCGGAGATCCGCATAGCGCCGATTTGGGCCGTAATACGGCATCCGGCTTGTGCGGCGAACCCGACGCCCGCAGCAATCGGTGCAAGTTCCCGTGTATTGGCAAAGGCCGAAACGATGCCGGTCACCGGCCCCATGCTGATCAGGTTGAGAGTGGTGAAGGACTCTACACCGACCGAGCCTCCGATCACCAGACCGAGTACCACCAGCATCGGTACAGTTCCACCGCCGACGATAATGGACCCTTGGCCCCATGTCATATCCGTGATCACGCGCATAGTCTCGGCTCGATATCGCCTGATCGTGAACGGGATCGCGGACAGCGCCTCCCAAACGAACGCGAGTACGAAACCGATCGACTCCAGGGGCGCGATGCGCGCTCCGAACGGCGCTATTCTTCTCCTGAGCCTCGCCAGCCGGGGTGGAGTAACCTTTACCTCCGACATCTAGGCCAGCCTCGTCGGAAGGAATATCGACACCAGCTGAGTAATTATGAGGTTCGTGATGGCGATGGAAACTACGGAGAGAACTACAGCCGCGTTCACGCCATCCGCCACTCCGCGCGGACCGCCTTTTGCTTCGAGCCCCCGCTGGCACGCGATCACGACCACGATGAATCCGAACAGCACGGACTTGGCTATCGAGACACCGATGTCCGCGACGACGGTGAAAGAGCCGAACGTTCCCCAGTAGCTGCCGGGGGTCACTCCCTGGGGGCCGATTGCGACCGCATATCCAGCTATCACGCCCGTGAAGATGATCAAGATATTGAGCATCGGCGCGACGAAAACCATCGCCACCATCCGAGGAATAACGAGTCGGTGCAAGGGGCTGATGCCCATCGTTCGCATGGCATCGATTTCTTCGCGAATGTTACGTGCACCCAGATCCGCCGCGATTGCGGCCGCTCCGGCCGCACCCAGCAGCAGCCCTGTTGCCATGGGGGCGCCCTGTTTGATCACACCCAATCCACCAGCGGCACCGAGCAGGGAGTCCGCCCCGATTTGATGAATCAAGTTTCCGACCTGGACGGAAACGATGACACCGAAAGGCACGGCCATCAGGATGGCCGGAATCGCAGTAACGGTGATCAGATACCAAGCTTGATTCAGTGCCTCTCGCCACTGGAATCTCAAACGAACGATATCGCTTACTGCTCCCGCAGCCGACTCAGAAGCCATCTGCGTCGACCGGCCAAAAGTTCTGAGCGCCGACACTACGGTTTCGGAAAAGTTTTCCCTGAGCAACCTCGTCGACGTCGATAGCGCGCTACGTTCAGGCATTACCACAGATTCCCGTCCTAACCAAGAGTATCGCTCCGCAACGCAACTGGCGCGCCCGCTAGGAAAGTGTCGACGATCCGGCATAGCTCGTTCTCCGAATGATCGGAATGGCTTCGCCGGTATGACGTACCTCGTCGGGTCATTATCGAGCGCACCCTGCTCACGGCACCTCCTTGTGCACTACTGCAAGTACCAGATACTCAGGGTATGAGTATGTGGTGCTGCTCACGCAGTGTCAATAGAGGATTTCGATCGATCCCGGGACGCGCGAGCGACCCTCTGGCAACCGAGCGATATCGCCCCGGCGAAAGTCGGCCGATAGCAACCGCGACGTGCGACGACACCATCCACATGAGCAGTCTCGCCCATCTACGCCGAGGGTCAAGTCCTGGGGTGTGGTGTAACGGAGTTGGTCACCGCGTGATCGGTTGTTCGGTCAGGCGGTGAGTTCTGCGGGGGTGGTGTCCTCCTGTT
>NZ_QNRE01000038.1 GCF_003315035.1 Nocardia puris | reverse complement strand
AACAGGAGGACACCACCCCCGCAGAACTCACCGCCTGACCGAACAACCGATCACGCGGTGACCAACTCCGTTACACCACACCCCAGGACTTGACCCGAATTTATCCACGTCGCGCGTATGTGGCACGCATAATCGATGGCAAGGTTCAATCCTATTCGCGAGCATCGCCTGTAGTGACCTTGTCTGACATGCGGCGATGTAGTTCGGGCATTGTCTGAAGAGTTGCGATGAGCGCCTCGCCTGTTGGCTCGGCCACCTCTCGAAATAAGACAAGCTCGTCGCATGACTCATCGGTATATACGCCGATTCCCCATCCGGATTGTTCCCGCCGGTTGTCGGTGAGCGGGCCGAGGCGATCGGTGACGAGAACTGTCCGACCAATAGTTGCTTCTACGACGAGTGCATAGCAGCCACCGCCGGTATCGCAGAGTCTAGCCGAGAACCCGCGCTTGGACAGTAGTTCTTCTACGTCCCGGTACTTGACATCAATTGGTGAAACTTGGCTTCTGCATCCTTGCATACTATCTTGAATCTGTTGCATATCTTTATCTGTTCATCCCACTACATCAGATATAACTCCGCCGGCTAGGAAATGCAAGGTTGGATCGATGTAGTTTATTCATCGTCGACGTTGGAGTGCGCTGAGGTTTGCGTACTCAAGCGTCGGGCTGAAGGGTGATGCCCAGGTGGCTGGCCTCCTTCTGGTGCCAGCGTTCATGCCGAGCGAGCTGCGCGCTCATGGCGGCTCGTTCAACTTCATCGTCATCGAGCTTCGACGCGATCTGATCGAATCCTGTTCGAACTTCCTCTCGCAGGTCGTCAATGTCTGACGCTAGGGATTTTTCCATAGAATCAAGTCGGGTATCGATGTGACTGTATAGTTTCGCGAATTGCCGCTCGAATTCCTTCTTGTCCATATGCATTCTATTGTATGAACAATCGCAATAGAATGCAACGCTTCCTAGTGCGCGAGACAAATGGGGATGTTTGGGTGCGTTCGCCACTGCAGTCGTGCATTCGGTGGACGCTGCGTGCGCAGGCGGGCGGTAGGGATCCGCATCGTCGTCGCACCAGTCAAACCGGGTCCGCCGGACCTGAAAGAGCGCAAGGCTTACCTCCGCTTGGGGAATGGCGACGTCCGGCGGCTGACCTTCTTGCTGATCTTGATTACGGGCGTGATGCCCAAGTCGGTACAAAGCCGTGCCCATGCCTCAATCTTCTGCTTGAGGATGATCGAGTTTGTATCGGCGATGTTCTTGGGTGCAGTCTGCGCTTCGTATCCTAGCCACAGGCAGTAGCGCTGGAACTGGGGTATCCGCTTCACGCCGGCCTTATTCGAAAGCAGGTGTAGCAGATTCGAAGCTTGGTCGCATACGTAACCCAGTTTCTGGGCGGTACCGAACTTCAGAGCGTAAACGGTATCGCCGCGTTGGAGATCCCATGCCTCGATCGAGGTCGAGGACTTCGTTTTGAAGATACTGAAATCCTTGTCGGCATTTATGTAGCCCGCGTCTCGGACGGCCTGTGAAGCGTTGAATCCGGTCTCAGTCATAGAAATCGACTTGAACGAGCTTTCAGTCTCTTCTGTGTCGATTCCGCGCACGACTTCGTCCAGGTAGTCGAGATAGTCCTGGTTGAATTGCATCCACTTGCCGCCGGTGAGAACGACACGTTGAGCATCGACAGTAAAGTCGAGCGATTCCTTCAGTTTTTCAGTCCGGTATGAGCCGTCGTCGCCGATATGCGTGACGTTGATTCGAAGTATCTGGTCGTCAGTCAGGTTATGCTCATTAATGTAGGTGCGCAGCTCCTCTATCGAGGGAGAATCCAGCGTTACTGACGGCTTTCGCGGCGCCTTGATCGAGATGTCGCCGCTTCCTCCAAAGATGAACTCAACGCCGGAGAGCTCAAAGCTATCGCTTGCGAACGCGGTTGTGCTGCCGGGCGACCGAATACCGTCCACCAGTATCCGGTCGAAACGCTCGACCTCCGCAGGCTCTTTGATGACGAGCGTCCGAGGAACCCGGAATCGCTCCGGCTTCCTCATCTCCACGCTCAGCGAACTGAGAAAATGTCCGACATCAAAAACTGTCAACTTGGGAGACAGCTGGGCTGAGGTTCCAAACTTGCCTGACCGGCCGAACAGCGCCTGATAGTCGGGCATGATCTTAGCCTGCACGAAGTCGACCGATTCTCCGCCCTGCACGCTTAGTCGCGAGTTGGCGGCGTAGCTTCGTATTTCCTTTCTCCGAATTCCCTGGAAGCGTTTCGACGCAGTCTGTGTCACGTCGCCTTCGTTCGCAATCCGCTTGGCAACATCAATCCCGAAGTCGTAGTCGCAGAACGGTCTCACGAAAAAATGCGCACTACCGTGGGTTATTGCATAGCACGTCTCGTCCGACTGGAGCATGTACACGCCTGAGAGCCCTGGAGCTGTTGGCACGTCATCTCCGAGGAGCGGGCGATAGAACAAGGTCCACGGGACAGGTTTGTGTGGAACCTTGTGCAGCCACAGCTCGGTGCGCCACCCATCCGCGTTGTCTCGGTGGGCGACCGACATCCTCAACGTCTCCATGTGCCCGCGTAGCAAACCTGCCTCTGTCGGTGGTATCCGAAAGATGTTCAGCCTCATGCCAGTCCCGCCTCACCCCAGAAAACACGCATATGGCCGACAGCGGCACCCCCGTCGACAGCTACCGAAGCTAGCACCAACTCTCCGGCCTGTCACCACCTAAAATAGCTGTCACCTATGGCAACATCTTCTGGTCAGCGAACTGAGACCTGAGGTTCCCCCGCTAATCAGGAGAGCGGATTATCTGGTTCCAGCGGGAACCTGATGATGGTAGCTGGCTTCGTATTCGTCGGGTGATCGCCAGCCAAGCTTCTTCTGGATCCGTTGGGTGTTGTACCAGCCGTCGATGTAGGCGAACAAGGCGTTCTCGGCGTCTTCCCTTGTCCGCCAACTGTTTCGATATACCAACTCGGTCTTCAGGGTGGAGAAGAAATTCTCCATGGGCGCGTTGTCGTAGCTGCCACCGACCGACCCCATCGACTGCGCTATCCCGTTGTCGGCCAACCGGTTAGCGAAGCGGATCGCCGTGTAGGTCGACCCGCGGTCGGAATGATGAACCAGCTGCCCGTCACGAACATCGCGGGTCCAGACCGCGTACTCGAGAGCACCGAGGACCAGCTCGGTGTCACATCGGTCCGAGCACTTCCAGCCCACGATCCGATTCGAGAACGCGTCCCGGACCGCGGCCAGCCAGAACACGCCCTCGCCGCAGACGATGCGGGTGGCATCGGCAACCCACAACCGGTCCGGCTCGCCAGCCGTGAAGTCGCGGTTGACCAGGTCCGGGGCTGGGGTGGCACGCCGATCCTGCCGGGTCGAACCCACCCGCCACTTCTTACGCAGGAACGCGCCCTGCAAACCCGCATCCCGCATCAACCGCTCGACGCGTTTGCGGCCGACCGAGAAACCACGCCGGGCCAGCATCGCGTGAACCCGCGGCGACCCGTAAGTCCCGCCGGAGCTGGTATGGATATCGACGATCTCGGCCAGCAGCTCTTGGTCGGCCAAACGTCGCTGAGACGGCGTCTGCGCCTGCCGCAACCAGCCGTAATAGGTCGAGGACGCGATCCCCAGAACCCGTAATACGAGCTCGACCGGGTGCTGCGGGTGTTCGCTGACGAACGCCACGATCACCGCCGGGTCTGGCCGAGCTCCGAGGCGAAATACGCACTCGCATCACGTAATACGGCGTTGACTCGCTCCAGCTCCGCGACCCGCTTCTTCAGGGCCCGGTTCTCGGCCAGCATGTCGGTCGTCGGCTTGTCGTCTCGCTCGCCGGCATCGGCCTCGGCTTGGCGGATCCACAGCCGCAATGCTTCGTGATGCACACCGAGCTGGGCGGCCAGTTTCCGTATCGTCGGCTTCGGATCGGACTCCCGATACAGCCGTACTGCCCGCGCCTTCAACTCGTCCGGGTACTTCTTCGGTGCTGCCACGAATGACTCCTTCCGGTCCTATCGGACCACAGTCAGAGCCCTCCGAGAAAGCGGGGGAACCTCAGACCCGAGATAGTAGGGTCCGAGTTACCGCACCGCGTCGGCCGACCCCGAGGCGGGAGCTATTGGTAGTTTCTCCGTATTGTCTGCTCGGACTTTTGGTGCTGCCAGGCAAACGATAAGCCCTGGCGAACGTATCGGCGCGCTGCCTCTCGCGCATGACCGACACGTGCGAGCCCAGGTACGCAACGCGCTACGCGTAGTGCATAACAAGAGCGGACGCCACAATGATCCGATTGGGAAGTGCAGAGCGCCCGGGTCTACTGTGGGGGCACCATTCGAAGACGGAGGGAAGAGCATGGCGCGCAAGGTCATTGTCGAGCTGGTCGACGACTTCGACGGCACGTCGAAGGCTGAGGAGACGGTGTCGTTCTCCTTGGATGGGGTCCTGTACGAGATCGACCTGTCCGCCAAGAACGCGCGCAAGCTGCGGGACAGCCTGGAGAAGTGGATTCCCCACGCCCGCAAGGCTGGTCGCGTCAAGAAGGGAACTGTCACTGTGACGGCGGCGCGTACCGCGGCGGATCGTGAGCAGACCCAGGCGATTCGGGACTGGGCGCGTCAAAACGGGTTCGAGGTATCGAGCCGCGGCCGGGTTTCGTCCGAGATTGTCGAGGCGTACAAGAAGGCCACCGCGTAGGTCCAGCTGCGGGGTGGTGTCGCGGCAGCGGAGCGGCTCGACCCTGGGGTCTTCCTTGGCCCTGCCGCGACGTTCCGGCTCACTCCCCAGGGATGTCCTCGCGGAGGCTGATCCCCACGAAGGTCACCAGTACCGCCAGATACTCCAGCGACTCGTTGAAGTGACGGGCCAACAGCTTCCGGGTTAGCCGTTCGGTCTCGATTGTGTCGCCGCTGATCCGGGCGGTGATCAATTCCAGTGACCATCGCTGGAGTTGGGACAGCCGGCTTGCTGCCATCAGGTGGAGCGTCCCTGGGTCGGCCTGGGCCAGCTGGTCGATCCAGTAGAACGCCATCTGGACGAGTTCATCACCGCTGATCGAATCGTCGAGGGCCACGCGGGCCAACGTGGCGCCGACACTGGCCGGGTTTTCAATCGCCTCGTCGAGGATGACGCGGGCGTGACCGCGCCAGGGTTCCTCGGTCATGTTCGTTCCCCCTTGCTGGTTGGTGATCGTCCGACCGGGGTAGTTGTGCAGTCCCGGCTTTTGGGGGGAACCGCTTGGCCGCAGTCGAACTGGCGCCCGCCGTTCATCGTCGTTCGGCGCCGGACCATCGGCATCGACCCGCCACCCTGTGTGTCGATGCCGCCTGCCACTGTACCGATGGGGCGCGAGTTGTTTTGGGCTGCACGGCGGTTGGGCGGACTCTTGGTGGTATCGATCGCGAACGTCGCAGGGATGCCGGCCGCGTACAAACTGCCTGGCCGGGTGGGGATTCTGTGTCGTTGTCGTGTCCCCGGGATCCGGATGAATGCCTGCTACAGTTCGCCAGTGTTTGGTGCGATTCTCGGGCGGCCGAGTGGATCGGTTGACGCGATCCCGCTGTGGCGGTTGTGGCTGCTGGCCGTCTTCGTGGGCGGGTTCGGCTGCGGTCGGTTCTGGCGCCGCGGGGCCGGCCGATCCGCGGTTCTGCCGACTGCCACGATCCAGACGGTGCGGGTTACGCACTTTGCACGGATCCGCCGAAAGGCGGGGCAACCAAGGATCTCCAGGCGAACTCGTCACAGCGGGAATCGTGTTGCTCGGGCGCGCTATTGGGGTCCTGTAGGAATGCTCGCAGCCGCCGCGGTGCTGGCGACTGGCTGCGAAGCCCTGACCGAACTCGACAGGGATGCCAACGCCACGATGCCCAACGTTGTTGGGATGCAGCTGGACGAGGCCCGCAAGACACTTGGACGACTCGATCTCGATGTCCAGGTGCAGGACGATACGGGCGCGAACAGGAATGTGTGGGTGGACAGCAACTGGACGGTCACTCGACAGGAGATTCCCACTGACACCCCGCTTGGCACCACAACCGACGTGACGATCGGCGTGGTGAAACACGGTGAGACCCCGCAGACCCCGGAGCCGCAGCCGACTTCGGCAGCGCCGCCATCGGCTGCACCTCCAGCCGAGCCGGCACCCCAGCCTCCACCGTCCACACCTTCCCCGCTGCGGAACGCGTGCCTTCTGCTCGATGCGTCGGCGCTCCAGGCTGCGCAGATGTCACCGCAGCTGCAAGACGCGCGGACAGCGTGGCGGACGAGCGCGAACGACGTGGACACGCATGCGTGCGCCAATGACCTCGACGAAGTCACCATCCACGTCGACGTGCATCCGGAACCGCAGTCGGCGCGAAGCGACGCTGACTATGCGACCCAGATATCCGACGATCCGTACAACCCGTTCAAGAGCGGCGTGCGGCTGCCGTTCGACGGCTCCCGAGGAGGCGCGAAGCTCATCTCGACGGAACTTGGGATCTCCCGCGTGAGTTGGTCGAATGGGGTGCACTCGGTGCTGCTGGAGATCAACTCGGATCCGGAAGTACCCGGTTTGCCGTCCCGCCATCCGTTCGACACCCTCAACCGGCTCATCGACCAGATCGTTGAGCATGCCGACAGCCTGATCGCCAGCGGCCGTTGGTAGCGACTGACATCGAAACGACGATGGCAGGGGACCGCACGGGGTGCGGGCCCGGGCCGGTCGTCACCGTCGGAACGGCAGCCGCACAGGGGAACGACATACCTCCTTTCGGCGTAGTGGAAGGTTCGTCGTGTGCGTCGTCGAACCGGGCCTCCAGGCCGCATTGAAATACGGCGCCGGGCGAAAATTCCGTGCGATCCGGGGGAGTGCTGCAAAGCTGCCGGACCGCCCGCAGCGAGCGAGTCGGATGGGTACGCTTGGCCGCGAGATCGCTGCGGTGGGCCTGAAGGAGCGGGATGAGTGCGAACCCGGAAAAGCACCTGATCGGCAACAGACAGGGTGACCGCGTGTCGTTGTTCTTCGACGGCCGCGTCAAGGTCTGGTCAACAACTCATCTGTGGACGATCGTCGGTCGGGAGGCGCACAACGCGCTGGGTGAGACCGTCCATATTGGCGTCGGCGACCGGTTGGATGTGGCGGGACCAACGGGCAAGCAGCACAAGCCCGACATCCTGATACCGACGGAGCCTGAGCGCGGCCGCGAGGAAGCGGCCACGATCTGCGCCGACAACGGAACGTTCGTCCAGTTCTTCCACGACGGCAGCATCTCGGTCGGCAACGACGGCAGGGAGTTTGGGCGCTTGCTCAATGCCGGCCGAGAGTTCAACCCGACCCGCGGACACAACGGAGTCGGCGGATCGGTGATGATCTTGTTCGAAGGCAGCTACCGGCCGCGGCAACTTCGGACCTCTGCCTACCCGCTGCTGGCGATTCCCGAGGCGGAACCGCCTCGCCCGTTCCGCCTCTACAAGGACGAGTTCGCCCTGCCCGCACCAGGCTTCGAGTAGCTGGCCTCTGTCCGGCCGCCGGGACGCAGCAGGCTAGTCCGCGGTGGACTCCGGCACCGGCAGCCCGCTCACCAACAGCCCAGCGTCGATCTCCAGCCCGTCCGCGATCTTGATGAGGGTCTCCAGCCGCAGGCTGCGCTGCCCCCGTTCGACCTTGCCGAGCTGTGTCCAGTGGACACCGCACTTCACGGCCGCGGCTTCCTGGCTGAGGCCGATCGTCAACCGCCGGTCACGAACCCGCGCACCGAACTCACGCGTCGTCGCGTTGAGCGGAGGCTTGGCGTCGTCGGGCGAGGTGTGGTTGGGCATGGTTCCCCAACTTCATACGGCCCGTGCACAAACGGCCAGAGCGGTACGTACCCAACCGTATTGACCCCAAGCGTTTTGTACCTTATGTTCAGGGTTTGCACGGCCGGAAACGGCCGGTTTCGCCCCGAAACGGGCCGCTACACGGCCCGCTGGCGGGCGAACGGGCGGCACGGGAGGAGGTGGCCCCATGAGCGGCGGCAACGGCTAGTCGGCGGCGCCTGGGCAACCCCGGGCCAAGACACGGCAAACGGCGGGTATCCGATGGGTACCCGCCGTTTTGGTGCGTCTATGCCAAACTGCTATGACTTGGTACAATGGGGGCAACAAAGCTTATGGACGACACGCTGCACCGACTCATCCGAACCAAGAAGATCCTCGCCGGTCTGGTGCTGTTCATGGTGGGCGCGTCGCTCATGACCTTCGGCCAGATTATCCCGACAGTGCGAGAGTTGGGATGGCTGGCGATCGTGCCGTGGAACGAGCTGGGCGTGCTCCTGGTCGGCGCCGGCCTGCTTGGTATTTGGCTCGACAGCTACTTCGAGCGCGAGAAGCAAGCGGCCGACGACGAACGGTTGGATCGGATGCTGACCAAGCATGCGCCCACGATCAAGGACGCGGTGCTCAAGGGATTTGCCTTCGAGGACAAGGACTTGCGCCGCGTTGCCACGCCTGAACTGCTCGACGACATCATCACCAACAGCCTGGCCATGCGCCTGGGCAACCGGGAGTTCGCCCGCGAGCTGTACACCGACATCCGCGACCAGGCCGTCCGCTCGGTCGAACGCTGGCACGACGTCAAAATATCTGTCCGCTTAAGCATGCTTAAGCGAAGCGCCGAAGGCGCTTCGCCCACCACCGCAGCCGACCCGTCGAGGCTGGTTGTCACCATCCGGCACGAACACACCACGGTGCCGTCCAGCAACGTGCGCCGCTTCGTTTCACTGTCGGACATCGACGAATACCGCGATCTCACGCAAGATCCCGCCTCGACGTTCGCCTGGTACTACCGGCCCGGCAATGGCGTCGACGCCGGCACCACGGAGGCCTTCGAACTGGTGCAGTTCACGGTCGATGGCGACGAACGTCCGATCCGGCGTACCGCCCGCAAGGGTGCCCAGACCTACAGCGTCAACCTCGGCATCCCCGAGGATGAGCGCGACCAGGAGCGGACTATCTCGTACACCTACCGGCTCGTGCCCGCGGCGCACAACAGGCTGCTGCACTTCGACATTGACCAACCATCCCGCGGCGTCGACATCGAGCTCGACTACAGCGACACCGACATTGCCTACGTCAACATGATCGACTTCATCGCGAGCAGCCAGAAGAGCACGGCGATACGAAGCCCAGACACGGTGCCCGGCAAGATGATCGGGCTCCAGTTCGACGGCTGGGTCATGCCGCGGAGCGGGGTGGCGTTTGTGTGGGTGATGAAGGATGAGCTTGACGCTGGTGGCGATACTCGGTTGGTCTAGAGGATGGCGTCGATACTTTCGGCTACAGCCCCAAGGACACGCTCACGGCCGTACATGTCGTGGCGGGTGGCAGCTTCGGTGGGTATCGCCGCAGCGTGCCCGGATTCACCGGCGTAGAGCTGAAATTGAGCCGAACGCTTCGGATGGGGCAACATACCTCGCTCCAGTATTTCACTACCCATCGGGAAATGTTGGAGCCCTGCACCCAGGTTCGGCGAGCAGCGCGGAACCGTATTAATGACTTCGATATGCGGGTGATCTTCCACGACACGTTCCCCGGGCGAACATGGTGGTGCGTGTGGGACAGCTACGACGGCGGCAATGCGGTGGAGAAAATTGCTGTTGATTTCACGCCACCGCGCGAGCTGCATCGATTTCTACCTTATGCGGAGCATACGGTGGTTGGGTTTGAGTGGGAGTGGTAGTGGGCTCCATCCCGACTGGTTGCGTCCGGCAGGGTGGTGTATCAGCCGGATCGTCCGGTGTGACCGGCGTGTCGTAGCCGGAAAGGAGATGGCCACCGCGTGATCCTTCAAG
>NZ_QNRE01000037.1 GCF_003315035.1 Nocardia puris | reverse complement strand
GTCACGCGGTGACCACCTCGTTTCCGGCTACGACACGCTCGGAACAGGGGGCTGCTCGGGTGGTCGGGCCGTACACCACGCTATTGGACGCAACCCTCGGCCCTCTTCATGCGGTTGATCGAGCCGATCAGCGTCAGGTTCGGGGCCGACCATCTGCTGCGTGATCCGATTCCCTACCTGGAAGCCGCCGGATTCGTGATTTCCGAATCACGTCGCACCGGCCGCGGTGGGGTCACCTTCCGGGTCCTGGCGCAAAAGCCCGCTGATTGAGCAGTCGTCTGTCGCGAGTAGTCGTCGGCCCGGTCGTCTGGGCGGTTTCGGATCATCTATTACCCTGGCGGCGTGCAGAGCAGGCGTTGCGGTGTAGCTGTGCGAGTGGGACTCGCGCGGTTGACCGCGGTGTTGGCAGCTCTGGTGGGACTGGCGATGATGCAGACTTCACCGTGCGCGGATGAGGTTCGCGCCTTTGGTCATGACATGCGGTGCGCGACCATCAATGTGTCGTCAGCTGCTGTCAGCGATGAGGGCACTTCTGCGCCGTCAGCGTCGGAAGTGGCGGGCGACCTCGACGCTGGCGCTGATCTTCTCGCCGGCGCCGTGTTGGGGCCGGAGTCTCCGGTCGGAGTGCTCGGGCTGTGTGTGATTCTGCTCCTGAGCGTGTTGTTCGCCGTGGCTCGGCAGGCCCGCGCCCGTCCGATCCTTGTTGTACCGGCACGCGCGGGGCCGCGCCCGCGCAACATTCAGCGGCGCTGGCACGCGCCCAGCTTGGCCATGCTCTGCGTGTTGCGCACATAGGAGCAGGCCTTCTCTCGGTGCGTCCGCATGTTGTCGGCATCCGCAGTCGGCACCGCCGACGCACCATTCGAGGCAACTACTTGACGCGGCCGTGTCGTGTTCGACGCACGGCAAACTGCCGATCACCGTCATCCATAGCGAGCGGTCGCCTGTCGTCGGCATCGGATGCGCCCTCTATGGCGGGAAACCGCGCGCACCGAGACCCGTCCGACATTCCCGCTTTCGGAAAACAGTAAGGAACCGACATGCCGCAAAGGCAGAGCAAGGCTGGCGAGGCCCAGCGTATGAACACGTCAACCCCGGACAAACGAGCCTCTCGCCGAACGCGAAACTTGATGATCTCGGCAGTGATCGTTGCCGTCTTCGTCGCGGTGGCCGCCGTGATCGTCGCGATCAACTCCGGCTCCGAGAAGGACCAGCCCGACGCGGGGGCCGACATTCAGAGCGTGCTCGTCCGCGACAACAGTCATCGGGTCGGTCCCGTCGGCGACGGCAAGGTCACGCTGGTGGAATTTCTCGACTTCGAATGCGAGGCCTGCGGCGCAGCGTTTCCCTTCGTCGAGCAACTTCGCGAAACCTACAGCGGGCGAGTGACATTCGTCGTGCGCTACTTCCCGATCCCGTCGCACTTCAACGCCGAACGCGCGGCACGTGCAGTGGAGGCCGCCGCCGGGCAGGGCGCGTTCGAGGCGATGTACAAGAAGATGTATGAAACACAGCCCGAGTGGGCCGAGCAGCGCGTTCCGAAGGACGACGTCTTCCGCGGCTTCGCCAGCGAACTCGGGTTGAACATGACGCAATGGGACACCGCCTACAGCGATCCTGCCACCCTGCAACGAATCAAGGACGACGTCGCCGACGGCCGAACCCTCGGTGTGCAGGGAACGCCCACCTTCTTCCTCGACGGTGTCAAACTCCAACCGCGCTCCGCCGAAGACTTCATCGAGGCCATCGATGCCGCACTCGCCAAGTGAGGCAAGCATCGCCACGCCGACTCGGAGAAGGGACTATCGGGACCCGTTCCCGCGGCTGCTGCCCTGGCTGTTGCTGATCGGTGGTCTCCTCGGCACGGTGGCTGCGAGTGTGCTCACAGTGGAGAAGATGGCGCGACTGCGGGATCCCGCCTATGTGCCGAGCTGCAGTCTGAACCCCATCGTGTCCTGCGGGTCGGTCATGGACAGCCCGCAGGCGGCGGCGTTCGGTCTCCCCAATTCTGTGCTGGGGATCGCCGGGTTCGCGGTGGTCACCACTGTGGGTGCCGGGCTGCTGTCCGGAGCACGGTTCCAGCGCTGGTTCTGGCTGGGACTACAGGCCGGTGTCAGCTTCGGTGTCGTGTTCGTGCACTGGTTGATCTACCACACGCTATACAGCATCGGGGCACTGTGCCCGTACTGCATGGTGGTGTGGGCGGTGACGATCCCGATCTTCGGCTACGTCACCCTGCGCAACCTCGTGGTGGGTGATCTGCCTGTCCCCGCCGCTGGCCGGCGACTGGCCGACGTCACGGCCGATTACCACGGCGTCGTTGTCACCGTCTGGTCTCTCACGATCGTGTCGTTGATCGGCATCCGCTTCTGGAGCTACTGGAGCACGCTGTTGTGAACGTGGGCGCCGGTCCGTGCCACCCACCTGTCTACTACGATGCATAGTAGACAGGTGGTGGTGATGGAGAAGTTGTCGCGCGTGCAGCCGGGTGCTCGTGGGGTGGTCGTTGGCCTGTTGGTAATTGTCGCGTTGATCGTGGCGATCTGGCCGCGATCGACTTCGTCGCAGACCCGATCCGGGCAACCGGGTGTTTCGGCGGATGCAGTCACCGGCTCCGCCGCAAACGCTCCCGAGGTGGGTCACGCGGGCTTGGCACAGCTGCGGCGTTGCCCGACTACCGCCGTAGCGCCGCAGGCCGACGCCGACTTGCGCGGTGTCTCGGCGCGGTGTCTCGGGTCGACCGACACCGTCGACCTCGGCGCCGCGCTGACCGGCGAGCCGACCTTGATCAATCTCTGGGCATCTTGGTGCGGGCCGTGTCGGGAAGAGATTCCCGTGCTCGATGCGTACGCGAACGAGCCCGGTTCGGTTCGCGTCGTGGGGATCAACGTGCAAGACAACCCCGTCGCTGCCCTGGATCTACTGACAGCCCTGGGCACCGACTATCCGTCATTCGTCGATTCCGGCGACGTGCGCGGGGCATTGTCCGCGCCCCCGGTGCTGCCGCTGAGTTTCCTTGTCCAGCAGGATGGTTCGGTCGCGCGCATCACTACACCCGCTGTATTCGACAACCCCGCCCAGATTCGGGCCGCGATCAGTGAGATGACCCGATGATCCAGCGACAAGGCACGCGAACGACCGCACGACCCACCCCAACACACGTTCGGCGATCCCGGTTTATCGCCGTGCTCGCCCTTGGCATCTGCTCGGTGATCGCCGTGACCGGTTGCGCTGCGGGCTCCGATTCGGTCGCGACTGGTGGTGGCACGTTCGACTTCGTTTCACCGGGCGGGCAGACAGACATCTTCTACGATCCGCCGGAGGCTCGCGGGCAGATCGGGGCCCTGTCGGGGCCCGACCTCATGGCCGAAGACAAGGTTGTGTCCGTGGCCGACTACGCCGGGCAGGTGGTGGTGATCAACCTGTGGGGTCAATGGTGTGGGCCGTGCCGTGCTGAAGCCGACGACCTCGAACGCGTATATGCGGCCACCAAGGACATGGGAGTGCAGTTTCTGGGGATAAATGTCCGTGATCCGCAGCGTGACAAAGCCCAGGATTTCGTCATCGACTACAAAGTCGGCTATCCGTCGATTTATGACCCCTCGATGCGGACGCTGATCGCGCTCGGCGGCAGCTATCCCACCAGCGTCATCCCGTCCACTTTGATTCTGGATCGGCAGCACCGGGTAGCGGCCGTGTTCCTGCGTGCCCTGCTGGCAGAGGATCTGCAACCGGTGATCGAGCGTGTGGCGGCGCGACGATGACGGCGCTCGCCCAGGGGATAGGCACCAGTTTTCAGACCGCCGCCGCGACCGGGCCACTGCTGCTCGCGCTCGCCGCCTGCATACTCGCCGGGCTGGTCTCGTTCGCGTCGCCGTGTGTTGTCCCGCTGGTGCCCGGGTATCTGTCTTACCTCGCTGGTGTTTCCGGCGCCAGCACCTCACCCGGCGGTGCCGATGAGCCGGGCTCGGGCGCAGACCGCTGGCGGGTGGCCGGTGCGGCGGCGTTGTTCGTCGCCGGATTCACCGTGGTGTTCGTCCTTGCCACCGCGTCGGTGTTCGGGGTGATCGGAGCGTTGCGGATCAACGAGGATCTGCTCCAGCGCATCGGTGGTGTGGTCACGATAGTGATGGGTCTGACCTTTGTCGGGCTCATCCCGGCGCTGCAGAAGGACACCCGCTTCGCCCCGTTGCGGATATCCTCGCTTGCCGGAGCGCCCTTGCTCGGGGGAGTGTTCGGGTTGGGGTGGACGCCCTGTCTGGGGCCGACTCTTGCGGGAGTCCTCTCGGTCGCCGCCGGAACCGAAGGCACGACCGCCGCGCGCGGCGTGGCGCTGATCGTTGCCTACTGCGTCGGACTCGGATCACCGTTCATCGTTCTCGGCTTCGGCTCCGCGAAGGCCTTGCGCGGTGTCGGTTGGTTGCGCCGACATTCCAGGACTATTCAAATCGCCGGTGGTGTCATGCTGATCCTGGTGGGTGCGGCGCTGGTCAGCGGTGTGTGGGCGGTGTTCATCGGCTGGCTGCGCAACGAATTCGTCACCGCGGTCGTGCTGCCGATATGACGCCGCGGCGACTCAGTGGCGAGCCACCGACTGCCCGCACGCCGTCTGGTGGCCAACTTCGATGAGCGAGAACAACTCACCTGCCAACTCCACCACCTGGAGGAGTTGAGCCCGCTTCGCTCACATGACCGAACGGGTCGGCATCGAGCGGTTGGTCGTTCGACACCGAGACGTTGGATTCGATGATCCAGCAGACTGTGGAGTCGTCGTGGCTGGTGGGCTGGTCGGTACGGGAAGTGTCCAGCAGTGTTTGCAGGTGGGCTTCGAGGGTGATGAGTTCGGCGATTTGGGCCCGGACCTGGTCGAGGCGCTCGCTGAGGATCGCTTGGACATGGCCGCAGGGTTGTTCGCCGCGGTCGTGGACAGACAGGATCTGACCGGCTTCGCGCAGACTCAGCCCCGCCGCTTGCGCCCGGCGGATGAACTGCAACCGGGCCAGGTGCTCGGAGCTGTAGTCGCGGTAGCCGGTAGGAGTGCGGCCCGGTTCAGGCATCAAGCCCTCGCCCTCGTAGAACCGGATCGTTTTTGTCGTGACTCCGCCCGCTGCAGCCAGTTCACCGATCTTCATCGCATACTCCCTCGGATCCGGCCCCTTGACATTCCATCTTACTGGAAGGTTCAGGATGGGATTGCCAAGCGGGACGCGTGTGGATGGATGGAGGTCGGCGTGAACGAGCTCGAGTGTGCAGTATGCGGGATGACGTGCTGGTGCTCGTCGCGGTGCCGGTGATGCCCGCGTCGAGCGGACCCCTACCGGCCGAGGACGCGGCTGCCGCGCCGCGGCGGTTGGAAGTCGCTATCGGCGGGATGACGTGCGCGTCGTGCGCGACCAGAATCGAGCGGCGGCTCAATACGATGGACAGTGTCGTGGCCACCGTCAACTTCGCCACCGAGAAGGCCCGTGTCGAGATCGATTCCGACACCGCAGACGCCGACGTGATCGAGGTGATCGAAGCCACCGGGTACACCGCACGAATTCCACACCCGGTGCGAGGTCCTGATAGCGAAACCTCCTATGAGACCGAGACATACGACACCGACACTCGCTCACTGCGCCAGCGAATGCGAGTGTCGGTGGCGTTGGCGGTGCCGGTGGTAGCGATGGCAATGGTGCCACCGTTGCAGTTCACCAACTGGGCAGTGGCTGCCGCTCACCCTGGCGGCGCCGATAGTCGTGTGGGGCGCCTGGCCGTTCCACCAAGCGGCGTGGACGAACCTGCGTCACGCCGCCGCGACCATGGACACTCTCATCTCGGTGGGCGTGCTGGCCGCGTTCGGTTGGTCGCTGTACGCGCTGTTTCTCGGTGATGCCGGGTGGCGGTAGCGACCGGACTGGTGGTGCTCGGGATGGGGTTCTACACCCTCAACGGTGGACTCGAACTCGCCGGTTCACCGTTGGCCGCTGGGCGTATCGCCGAGGCGTTCGGCGCGAGCCAGCCGGTGGCCGATGCCTCCGCCGCTACCGTCGCAGACGGCGCGCAGGTCGTGACGATCACCGCCCGCACCGGCGCCTACACACCGGACAACGTCGCAGCGAAGCCCGGTGTACCGACCACCCTGGTGGTCAAGACCAACGGCACCCAGGGCTGCATCCGGTCGCTGGTCATACCGAGCCTCGACATCCAGAAAGTCCTGCCGACC
Organism: Nocardia puris; assembly: GCF_003315035.1. GTDB lineage: Bacteria > Actinomycetota > Actinomycetes > Mycobacteriales > Mycobacteriaceae > Nocardia > Nocardia puris. The sequence continues at coordinate 5,311 of NZ_QNRE01000037.1, read as the reverse complement.
ACCGGCGAGACCCGTATCGACCTCGGGATTCTTCGACCCGGCCGCCTGGACTACACCTGCGGCATGGGCATGTACTCCGGCACCCTCACCATTGCTTGAGAAGGGATCGAAAACCTATGGGCACACACACCTTCCGGGTCGACGGCATGCACTGCGGCAGCTGCGCATTGCTCATCGACGACACCCTGCAAGACCTGCCTGGTGTGCGCGAGACCCGCACTTCCCGGAGGCGCAACCGCACCACCGTCGACCTCGACTACGCCACCCCCGGCGATGTCATCGCAGCCATCGCCGAACTCGGCTACACCGCAACGGTCGACTCGTGACGACCCTGGCCTCATTACATTCGCCCAATTCCAAGCCAGCACGGCGCAACCGGCGCCGCCCTGGCAAGCACCAATCCGTCGGCACCCAATAGCCCGATCAACCGATCGCCAGCCGCTTGCACGACTTGACCTTCCATCCTAATGGAACGTTTAGCATCGCTGTGGTCCACCGGTCAGCCGAGATTGTCTTGGCAGCTCTGGGAACCACGACGACGGCACCGTATCAATCCACCGATCGCGCGGCCGACGAGTCCGAACACGCAACCCAGGGAGGTGATTTACGTGAACCCGCTGAAGATGATCTGTGACTGGATGTGCAGCATGATGGGCCCTTGCTGTCCCATGTGACAGCAGGACGGCTCCCGCAATCACGGCGGGCCGATCGACTCTGGACGGTTCCGGTGTCGATCGGGCCCGCTCTGTCCGGACAGTTCAGTCGTCACTCGGCAAACAGCGCGCTGAGGTCGGTCTATCGTCGCTGTTGGCCTTGCCCGACCCGGCGGTAGCTGACTACTGCCGACTCGCACAGGACTCGGCGCAAGAAGGGGTTCGGAGCAGTCGCTGGGATACTGCGGCGTGCTAGCAGAACCGAGTCGGCGTGAGTGAAGTCAAGCCAAGCTGAACCCCACTTGCGAAGAACGTTTGCATCGACGCTATCCAGTGCCACACACTGCTCGATCGAATCCATGTTCGACCATCACCACGCCGTGCGGTTAGTGGAACTGCGTCTGGCCCGCCAAGTAGGGAGCCTTAGCGGCGCTGCCCGTGAGCCGCCTGCGGGCTGTCTGTCGTCCTGGTCGCCATGATGCGCCCGGTCGCCGTGGTGCCGAACCGTCCGTCAGTAGAACTTCTGGCGTGAGGCGGTCAGTGTTCGCAGTCGGTGTGCGCGGGCGGACTGTAGGTGGTCGCGCCGCAGGCGAGGCAGGTGTGTGCGCGGTGGTGGCCGCCGACGCGCCGACACGGCATTGCGGCGACGACTGCTCGTCCTGCGCCGAGGCGGTGGCCGTTGGGGCAGAACCGCGGCGAGGGCTCTGTCCAGACACCGAGCCTCACGTATGGTCGCGTGGATTCGCACACATGTTCGACTATAGCCCGGGTGTTGCTGGTAGGCGACACCCGGACGCCTAGCGCTGGGAGGCTTACAGACCGACTTTCGCCGGTGCCCGGTTGATGTGAGCGGCCAGCGCGGTGGTGACGTGTTCGGCGTCGCGGTGGACGCCGCGCAGCGTGTTGGAGGAGAACGTCCGCTGGAACTCGAGCCCGACGTAGGCGAGGCCGGGGTGTGTGGTGGATATACCGGCGTTGTGGAGTGGGTATCCGTCAGCGAGGGCGCCGAGCTCGGTGAGGTAGCCGAGGTTGGGGCGGTAACCGGTGGCGTAGAGCACGGTGTCGACCGCTTCGCGAGTGCCGTCAGCCCAGACGATGGCGTCGGTGTCGAAGCTGGTGAACATGGGTCGGCGGTCCATGCGCCCGGTTGTGAGGGCGTGTTGGTAGTCGCCGGTGTCCATGACGAGGGTGCCGCCGACGTAGCGGATGAGCCATTCGGGTGGGAGTTGGTCGAATCCGGTAGAGACGAGCCAGTGGTGGATGTCGTGTCCGTCGCGGTGTTGGGGCAAGAAGTTGATCGGGTTGTGTGTGGCGAGGGTGACGGTGGCGTGGTCGGTGAGTTCGTAGGCGATTTGCACGGCGGAGTTGCCCGCGCCGACGACGATGACTCGTTGACCCGAGTAGGGCTCGGGGCGCCGGTAGTCGGCGGCGTGCAGGACGGTGCCTTGGAATTTGTCTCCTCCGGGCAGTTCGGGCACAGAGGGGTTACCGAAGGAGCCGGTGGCGGCGACGATTCCGGCGGTGTGGAGTTGTTGGCCGTCGTCGGTGTGGACGACGAATCCTTGGTCGGGGTGGGGCTCGACGGTGGTGACGGTGGTGTGGGTGCGGATGTCGGCGTCGAGGGTTTTCGCGTAGCGGCGCAGGTAGTCGACGACCTCGTCACGATGCGGGTAGTGGTGGGGCTCGGCGGGGAAGTTCAGACCGGGCATGGTGCTGTGTTGGGCGGGTGAGAACAGGGTGAGGCTGTCGTAGTAGTGCGACCAGGATCCGACGGGGTCGGGCCCGGCCTCGAGCACGACTGGGGTCAGGTGGTGGTCGGTGAGGGCGCGTGCGGCGGTGAGTCCGGATTGTCCTGCGCCGATGACGATTGCGTCGATCATGAGTGTTGTTCTTTCGGTGAGTGTTTCGGGATGGTGGTCAGTGACAGTGCCGCGGCGAGGGCGGCGGCTGTGCCCAGGATCAGGAACGTGGCGGGATAGCCGCCGAGGTTCGCGGCCAGGGCCGTGGCCACGAACGGTGCTGAGGCGATGGTGATGGTCATCGGTGCGGAGACGAGCCCAGTGAGTTGCCCGTAGTGGGCCGAACCCCACCGATCGGTGATCGCGGTGGCTTGCAGCAGGGTGAACACCCCGCGTGCCATGCCTGACAGGATCGCGGCGACGGTCAGTGCTGCTGCGGTGGTGAAGATTCCGAGCAGCATGGTGGTGGCGGCGATCGCGATCAGGATGATTGCGGTGCGGGTGCGCACACTGGTTCGGTCGGCGAAGGCGCTGTAGCCGATCCGGCTCACGACCTGCCCGAGTCCGCCCAGTCCGAGAGCGAGTGCTGCGGTGGTGGTGGAGATCCCGCGCTCGGTCATCAACGGCACGAGGGTGACCACGACCGCGAAGGACGCGAATCCGGTGACGCTCAACGCGATCGCCAGGGTGATGAATGCCCGGCTGCGCGCGATGCTGCCGGGGTTGCCCAGGTGGGCGTGTTCGGTGCCTTCTTCGGGTCGGGTCGGCCAGGCCAATCGCAATCCGAACCAGTGGCCGGGGATCGTCACGACCGCGAGGATCGCGGCGAGGATCAGATAGGTTGCGCGCCAGTCGAACCTGGTTGCCAGGGCTGCGGTCAAGGGTGCGAAGACGGTGGAGGCCAGCCCACCTGCGAGGGTCAGCACGGTCAGCGCTTTCACCTGGTCGGGCCCGTACCAGCGGGTCAGCGCAGCGAAGGCCGGGGGATAGAGCACCGCGCCCATCGAGATCCCGGCCAGCGCCCAGCCCAGGAGAAACGCTCTCGGGGTTTGCGCGGTGGCCACGACGATCAGCGCCGTGACCGCGAGCGCCGAGCCTGCGGTCATCACCGTGCGGGGTCCGTGGCGGTCAAGGCGACGGCCGACGAGTATTCCGGTGAGCGCGGTGAGAAGTTGTCCGGCCGAGAACACCCCGGTCAACGCGGTCGCCGACCAACCGGTGTCGGTGGCGATGGATCCCAGCAGGACCGGGAAGGCGTAGAACAGGATTCCCCAGCTGGTGATCTCGGTGACGCACAAGACCACCAGCACCCGCCGCAACCCGGTCGCGGCGGGTGCCGTCGGTGTCGAAACAACCTGCATCGCAGTGGATCAGCGCGCAGGCGAGGAGGTCAGGGGCAGTTCCTGGATCGCGGTCGGGACGCTGAGGGTCAGCTCCTGCACTGCGGTCGGGGCCCCACAGCATCCGCCCGTGGATTCTTCGGCGGGGGCGTCGAACAAGCCGGATCCGCCGCAGACCCCGGTGTCGGGCAGGGTGAGTTCGACTCGTTGCGCGGCTTCGTGGTCTCCGGCGAGGGCGGCGACGATGGAGCGGACCTGCTCGTATCCGGTCATCGCCAAGAACGTCGGCGCGCGGCCGTAGCTCTTCATCCCGGCCAGGAACACGCCGGGTTCGGGGTGGGACAGTTCGGTGGCTTCGTGCGGGTAGACCGTGCCACAGGAATGCGCGTTCGGGTCGATCAACGGCGCCAGCTTCGTCGGAGCCTGCAACGTGGCGTCGAGGTCGAGACGGATTTCCGAGAGCCAGGACAGGTCCGGGCGGAACCCGGTCAGCACGATCACTTCATCGACATCGGTGACAGGGTCGCCTTCGGCGGGGATGAGCGTGAGCTGGCCCTGGTCGGCGTGTTCGACGGTCTCGGTGCGGAAACCGGTGACCACGTTGATGTGTCCGGCCTCGACCGCAGCCTGAGCGCGCAACCCGAGGGCGCCACGAGCGGGCAGTTCGTCGGCTTGCCCGCCACCGAAGGTCGATCCGATCGTGCCCCGACGCAGCAGCCACGTGATGCGAGTCCCCGGGTGCTCGCCGGCCAGTTCGGCGAGCACGATCAACGCGGTGAGCGCAGAGTGCCCACTTCCGGCGACGACCACGTGACGGCCTGCGTGCCGGGCCGCGATATCAGGGTCGGTGAGGTCGGGCACACGGTAGGAAATACGTTGCGCCGCAGCGGCTTCGCCGATGGCGCGCAGCCCGTCACCGCCGAGCGGGTTCGGTGTCGTCCAGGTGCCGGAGGTGTCGATAACCGCGCGGGCGATGATTCGTTCCTCGCGGCCGTCGGCGCTACGCACGTGCACGGTCAACGGTTCGCTGTCGCGTCCGGCGTCCACGACCCGGTCGCGGCCCCGGCGCGCGACACCGGTCACTTCGGTGTCGAACCGGGCCGAATCGCCTAGGGCTTCGCCGAGCGGGCGCAGGTAGTGCTCGACCCACTCCGCGCCGGTCGGGTAGCCCTCGAGGTCGGGTTCGGACCAGCCCGCAGCGTCGAGCAGCGGGCGTGCGGCGGGGGCGATCAGCTCGGCCCAACGCGAGAACACCCGCACGTGATGCCACTGCGCGACAGCAGCACCGGCGTGCTCACCGCGTTCGAGCAGCAGGAACGGCAGCTCACGGCGGGACAGCTCGGCAGCGGCAGCCAGACCGGCCGGCCCAGCTCCGATGACGACGACGGGCAGGGAGTTCATGACGAACCTTCTTTCATCGATGCAGATCGATTAACTACGGCTGAGAGTATCGACTGGCATCGATGAATGCAACCATCGATCTGCGTCGATATACTGGCCCCATGCCCATCGCTCTGCCTCAAGCTCAGGTCCTGCCGACCGGCGAAGCCGCCACCTACGCCGAGTGGTTCGCCTGCCT
>NZ_QNRE01000036.1 GCF_003315035.1 Nocardia puris | reverse complement strand
TGAAAGATCCGGTGGAAGACGGTGACGAGGTTGTCGACCGCGAGATCCATCCCGGCGCGCCCGATCCGGCCGATATCGAGCGGATTCACACACGGAGGCGCACTGGATGCGTCGGCGTCGAAGAGCACCACCCGCTCACCCATCCGCGACGGCAGCCGCGACAAGACGTCGGTGACGAGGTCGCCCTTGGGGTCGATCACGATCACCCCGCGCCCGGCCTCGGCGTCATCGAGGATCGTGCGCGCCAGCAACGTGGATTTGCCGACGCCGGTGGGGCCGAGGATGTGCAGGTGATGGCGGGCGTCGGAGACCTTGAGGGCGACGGGACGGCGAGTGCCGGTGTCGGACATCCCCAACGGTTTCGTGTGTTCTCCACCGACCGGGATCTCCGGGGCCGGAGACAGGGCGCGGGCCCCGGCGCGCTGTAGGCCGGGTAGTCCGTCGTCGGTGGGCAGATGGGCGATCGTGGCCAGCTCGGGCACCGACAGCACGTCCCCCCGCCCGAGGCGCCGCTGCCGGATCAACCGCTGAAGGCGCAAGGGGCGGCGGCGACGCCGGTAGTAGTTGTGATCGGTGCAGGCCCCGAACGTCGTAGCGAGAGCATCGGCGCGCCCGCGCGCCACGGCCCGTGCTTCGGCGGGCGAGTCGATCTCGTCCGGGTCGGTGCGGATTGGGATAGAGGCGGCATATCGGACGACCGTCTCCCAGTGCGCTCCACGGGCTTTGGCCGCTGCCGCTCGGGCGGCGGCGCTGTATTCGAGGGAGGTCTGGCGGTCGGTGCCCCGGCCGGTTCCCGCGCCGGTGGCGGTACGGGTGGCGCGGGCGCTGCTCGATCCAGGAGTGAGAAGGTCGAGGGCCTCGCGCAGCAGTCCCGCAGCGACACCGGTTCGTATGCGGGTGCTCGCCGCGGAGCGGGTGGCGCGGGCGACGCGGCGGCCGGTGACCGGGCGGGCGAGGATCTGCACGCACACGGCGTGGCCGGGGCCCAGGTCGTCGGCGGCGGTGATCAGCTGGCGCACCAGATCACCGGAGTGATCGGTGCTCAGCGGGAGGCCCTCGTGGCGCCCGAGACGCAGCTCGCCTCCTGCCACGACCCGTCGTACGCCTTTCACCGGGGTCGGGAGTGGGGGTCGGGCGGGTTCGAGGGTGTCGGTGTGCGCGCCGGGCCAGGCCGAGGCGACGGCCCGCTCGATGAGTCCGGGTGGGATCGCGCCGGGCACCCAGAGCCGGATCGCGGCCCCCTCCTCGGGGGTGACGGTGTACTCGAACCCGAGATGCGGTTGCCCCAGCAGCGTTCTCGCCCACGCGGGGCGGAGCTGCCCGATGAGGTGGGCCCAGAAGGTGAGTGCGCCTTTGGCGTCGACTTCGGGTGGGGTGAGCACGGTGATCTGGCGAGCACGCGCGCTCAGCCGGCCTCGCCGCCACCGGCGCGCGAGTCCTACCGCGGCGAGGACCGCGACACCGGCCGCGACGACGAGCAGCCCCTCGGTGGAGGTGAAGGTGTGGTGCAGCGTCTCGGCGAGGTGGCCCACGGCCCGGCCGGGCGCGAGGAGCGCCCGGCCGAGCCACCCCTGCTTGGGGTCGTGTGCGGTGGTCACGCGGCCACCGACCCCGCACCGGTGATCTCGGTGTTCGGCAGTGTCGCCGCGCTGCCGAACGGGAACCGGCCTGCCGCGTGGCGGCGTTCGGCCGTCTCGGTGGCTTCGGGCTTGCGCAGGATGATGACGTCCTCGTGCGCGATCAGGTGCATCGGCAGCCCGGCCGCGCGCTGTTTGACGATGAAGTCGCGCTGAAAGAACGAGCTGCGGGCGACGAGCTGCCCCTCGGTGAGGCGCCCGAGTAGCGCCACGCATCGCTCCACCGGCACGAGTCCGGCCAGCTCGCCGCAGGTGTAGAGGTGGGCGGGCAGCGGCACGAGTTCGGCGTGCTGACGCCACGGCCGCGCGGTGATCACCACATACCCACCGGGAGCGAGGTATTCGGCGGCCCCGGCCAGGATCCGGGTGAACCCCGAGAGCAGGCGGCCGAGGCCGACGTTGGCGAGATTGCCCCGATCCAGAACCGCGCCGTAGCGGTGGTTCTTCTTGCGCACCGGGTCTTTGCGGTTGGCGCGCACGTGCCCGTGCACGCTGTCGCCGTAGGGCGGGGAGGTGATGACCAGGCGCGCCTGACCGCGCAGCTCGGCCGGGACCAGCTCGCTCAGCTTGCGGGCGTCGCCATGGAAGACGTCCGCGGCGAGATCGAACCCGGCCTCGCGGGCGAGGCCGATGTTGGTGCGCGCCAGTTCCGCCCACCGGCCCTCGTACTCCACCCCGACCGCGCGGCGGCCCAGATGCAGGGACTCGACCAGGGTGGTGCCGATCCCGCACATCGGATCCAAGACGAGGTCCCCGGGCCGGGTGTAGGCGTTCACGGCGTGGGCGACGATGGCTGGGAACATCTTGGCCGGGTGGGCGGTGCTGTCGGGGTGATAGCGGCCCCGCCGCTGCGCGGTGGGCGCGGTCTGGGCCGTTGCCCACACCGACACCGGCGCGACGGCCGGGCCGGGCCGCGCGGGGATCGCGGAGTCTACGTCGGTGGGGGCGTCGGCGGTCGGGTCGGCAGTCATGGGGAGGTCCTTCGCGGGAGAGTTCCGGTGGGGCAGAGGGCGTGTGGGTTCAGCCATGGGCGGGCTGGAGGAAGACGAAGACGTCGGTGTGCGCGACGGTGTGGCGCGCGGTGCCCGAGGGAGCCGGGTCGGCGGGCGCGGTGATCTGGTCCCCGGAGATCGGGGCGGCGATGATGTGCTGGAGGTAGAGCAGATCGGCGGCTTGGGCGGCGGCCACGACCGGTCCGGCCGGGTCGAACAAGGTCCCGGAGTCGCTGTGGCGGCAGCGGGAGAGAACGACCAGCAACCCACCCATGGCGAGGACTTCGGTCGCGAGCGCGGTGAGGTGTTCGGCGGCGGCGATCGGGTCGAGGTGATCGGCGAGCAGGCTCGCGATCACCAGATCCACCGGCTCGTCCGGCCACGTCCGGCCGGTGGGGGCATCGAGTCCGTGACGGCCCAGATCACCGATCGTGGACAGGGCGGCGGCGGTGTCGGACTCGATGATCCGCAACGCGCCCCGACCGATGGGGGCGGGCCAGCCCAGCAGCATCACCCGCGCGCCGGGTGCGGAGAATTCGGTGACCGCGTGGACCAGAGCCCGGTCGGGCCAGCGGTCACCGGGATCGAGCGGCTCGGACCCCAGCCCCCACAGGGTCGGGGGGACGCGCACAGCGGCCGAGCTGGAACGGGGTCGGCGGGAACGGGCGGGCATTACGGCCTCCTGAGCGAGAGAGCGGTGTGTACTCGCTTACTTCCGCCAAAAAGCCGAAATCGGGACACGGCCGCCCGATATTTTTTCTGAGAATTTCCCGAGCCGAAAAGTACGCCCCGAGAAGGCGGTCCCGCCCCGGAGGCTCGGAATTATTTCGAAGAATTTTTATACCGGGTTGCTGGCGTGCGGAGTATCCGGTATCCAAGCCTTATCTGAAACATACCCTGTTCATATCTTGGCGCCATCCGCGACTTCACAAGTGCTGTTAGACCTACGTATCCGGGCGGATATCCGGCGACCTGATGGTGCCTGAAGTGGGCGATAGCGAAATATTCGCTACCCCGCCCAGGATATGAATCAGATATGTTTTAGATATGGTTTGGGTGTGGTTTGGATAGCGTTTGGGTGCGTTTCGGATATGGGTGCGAGGTGTCCTTGTGGGGTCGGAAGTTCTCGGCCGAACAAGGAGATCTGTAGTGACGAATTCACGCGCCGTGAAAAATCGCGGATCGGGCGGCAGTGCAGGCTCGCCGCTGGCGGTGGTGTGGGCGGGCTTCGACCGCATCGCCACCGAAACCCTGCCCGCTCACCCGCGCCCGATGCCGACAGCGCAGCCCGTCCCCGCCACCCCGGTGCGGACCTGGGGGCAGTTGCGTGAGCGGTTGTGGGATCCGGAGACCTCCATGGCCGAGGTCGACGCGATCTGGGTGTGGCTGCTGCACCGAGTCCGCGCCGAGGAGCCGGACGCAATGCTCGTCTGCGCCGGGCTGGCCGCGCCGATGCTGTCGCGCACCGCCAGCGCGTGGGTCACGTCGAGCCACGCCGCCCGCCATGACATCGAGTCGGAAATCCTGACCGCGTTCCTGTCCCACCTCCCGCGCGTCGGCCTGGACCAGCCGGGAGTCTGGCACCGGCTGCGCTGGGGTGCCTACCGCGCCGGGCTCGCGGCGGCGATCGGTCAGCGAACCGGTGTCACCGTGGTCGGAGACCTCGACCGCGACCTGGCCGCGCTGGGGGAGCGGGGGCAGGCGATGGCGTCCAGGGTGGGGCATCCGGAGATGGTGCTGGCCCACGCGGTGGCCGCTGGCGTGATCTCCGCCGACGCGGCCGAACTCATCGCCGCCTCGCGGTGGGAGGGCCGGTCGCTGACGGCGTTGGCCGCTGACCGTGGTGTGTCGCTGTGGAAGTTGCGCAAGCAGCGGCCCCGCGCCGAACGCGCTCTACTCGCGTGGCTGACCGACCGCGCCCGCGACGTCGATCCCGAGCGCACCAGCCCGGTCGAGGTCGCGGCGGTCACCGCCCTCGCACCGCCGGATCGGTCACCGCGGCGAGGTCGCCGGCCGGACCGGCACTCGAACACCCACGCAGCGTCGAGCATCGAGCACGGGCAGGTCGCGGCATGAACACCAACCACGGACATCTCAACCACGCCACACCACGGTCGGCTCGCCGCGCCCGGCATCGGCTCGCGGTCGCGGTCGCGGTCGCGGTGATGAGCGTGGCGCTGCTGGTACTGCTCGCCGGATTCGCGTCGGCGGCACCACCGCACACCGAGGTGCTGGCCATCGCCTCGTCGCTGGGTGAGGTGATCGACAACGCCCGCAACTGGTTGGTGGGCATCCTGGCCGGGCTGGCGACGTTGTTCTTGACCATCGCCGGAGCCCGCTATCTGCTCGGCGGCGGCGACCCGGCCGAGATCGAGCGGGCCAAAACCGCGTTCCGCGCCGCGTGCCTGGGATACGCGCTGGCGATGCTGGCACCGGTCGTCGTCGCCGTGCTCAAGTCCATCATCGGAGCCTGACCGTGACCACCCCGGCCCAGGCGCTATCCGCCCCCACCCGGTTCGCACCGGCCGCGCGCATCGCCGCCGCCAGCGCAGCGGCGGTACTCGCCGCGGTCCTGATCGCGTTCACCGGTTCCGGCGGTGCCGCCGCTCAACCCGCCACCCCGACACCTGCCCCGCCGGTGACCACGACACCGGCCACCCCCGCCCCGACGACCACTCCACCGGCCACGACAACCCCGCGCCGGTGGGTGACACCACCGTCCACCACCACCCCGGCCCCGCCCACCACCACCGGGCCCACCACCACACCGGCACCGGCACCCGGATCCGGTGCGGGCGCGGGGTCGGCGGAGTGCGGTGTCACCAACATCAACGGGTGTGTGCAGAACGCGATCGAGGGGTTCTTCCAGCGGCTCGTGGAGTCCTCGCTCAACCCGCTACTCGATCTGCTCTCGGAAACCCTGCTCACCACACCGGACCCGGGACGGATACCCGAGATCGGGGCGTTGTGGAACCAGTCCTGGCAGATCGTGGTGGCCCTCTACGTCCTGGTCGTGATGGCCGCCGGGGTGCTGCTGATGATGCACGAGAGCGTGCAAACCCAATGGTCGATCCGCGAACTCGCACCCCGCCTGGTGATCGGGTTCATCGCCGGGGGCCTGAGCATGATGATCGCCACCGCCGCGATCACCTTCGCCAACGCACTCGCCGGCGCCCTGGCCGGAGACGGTGTCGACTCCGGCTCGGCCGCCGACGCACTGGCCCAACTCGCCCTCACCAGACCCCAGGGCCCGATCATGTTCGTGCTGTTGCAGCTCGCGCTGGCGGTGATGGTGCTCGTGCTGCTCATCTCCTACGTCGTGCGCGTCACGATCACGATCCTGCTGATCGTGGGCGCACCACTGGCCCTGATGTGCCACGCGCTACCCGGCCTCGACGGCATCGCCCGCTGGTGGTGGCGCTCGTTCGCCGCGTGCCTGGCGATCCAGGTCGTGCAATCACTGACCCTGGTCACCGTCCTGCGCGTGCTGCTCACCCCCGGCGGCTGGCACCTGTTCGGCCCCGACGCCAACGAGATCGCCGACCTCACCGTGGCATTGGCGTTGATGTTCGTGTTGATCAAGACCCCGATGTGGCTGCTGTCGGTCCTCAAGATCGGGCAAGGCCGCAGCTTCCTCGGATCGATCGTGCGCGCGTTCATCGCCTACAAAACCCTCGGCCTGCTCAAAGGCGCCACATCGAGCAGAGCCCGCACCGCCACCCCGGCGGCACCGGCCCAGCGGACCCCGCGCCCGGCCCGCGCCCCGCGCGCACCTCGCCCCACAGCCAGCGGCCCGCCCGACCCCTACGCGCGGGCACGCGCCACCCGAGACGGCCAGCTCATGCTGCCCCTGGAAGGAGTCCGCCGGGTACCCCGCCAACCAAGCACCACACCAGCCCAGACGAGCGGCACACCGCCACCCCGGCCCGCCCGGACGCCGAGGGGACGCCAGCTCGCGTTCGACTTCACTCCACCCGACCCGTACCGGGGCATCCGCGCCGGAGCCAACGGTCAATACCCGCTCCCGATCCCTGTGCGCCGGGTCCGCGCAACACCGCCGCCGCCCGAGCCACCGCCGCAGCGTCCCGGCCGCCGCGCAACACCACAACAGCTCGCCTTCGACTTCGCCGAACCCACCCCGCCCGACCCGTACGCGCGTCTTCGGCCCAACCGTGCCGGACAGTACGTGCTGCCGTTCCCCGTCACCCGGGTCAAACCCGCCCCACCGCCACCGAACCCTCCACAACCACCCGCACCGGCCCCGGCGCGTCCGGCGGGACGGCAACTGCACCTGCCCATGCCCGATCTGCCCGTGCGCCGCCGCGCCCCACGTGCCCCGAGAGGAGGAACTCCGCGATGAGCACTATCGTGCGTATCCCCGCCGACGTCGACCGCTCCGACCGGCTGCTGGGCCCCTTCACCGCCCGCCAGCTCGCCGTTCTCGCCACCACTGCCGCCCTGCTGTATTCGACCTGGGCCGCGACTCGCACCCTGCTGCCTCTCCCCGTGTTCGCCGCCGCAGCCGCCCTGGTGTTCGTCGTCGTCGCGGTGGCGGTCCTCACCCGCCGCGACGGCTTGTCGGCCGACTTGTTGCTCGTGGCCGCGATCCGGCATCGCCTCCGGCCGCGTCACCTCGTGAAAACGCCCGTAGAGGCTTCCCCGAGCTGGATCTACCACCGCGCCAACAGGTCCCGCCACCGCTCTCCCGCACCCGGTGAACTGACCGCGCGGGCGGCGCGACTCCCGGAGTCGGTGGTCCCCGCCGGTGGTGGAGGCGCGAATGTGGGGGTGATCGACCTCGGCGCCGACGGCCTCGCCGTCATCGCCGTCGCGGGCACCCTCAACCTCGCGTTGCGGACCCCGGCCGAACAAGACAGCCTCGTCGGCCACCTCGCGGGCTGGCTGCACACCCTGCGCCAACCCGTACAGATCCTCATCCGCTCGGCCCGCCTGGACCTGACCGACCACATCACCGGCCTGCACACCGCCGCCCAGCAGATGTCGGCCGACCTCGCCGCAGCGGCATTGGACCACGCCGACCACCTCACCGAACTGGCTGCCCGCGAGGACCCGGTGCACCGGCAGGTGCTGCTCGTGTGGCGCGAACGCACCGAGACCCTGCCGACCAGCGGGCTGCGTGCCCGGCTACCCGGACAGCGCCGGACCCGGCGCACACTCTCCGGTGGTGCGCGCCGCGCGGCCGAGTCCCGGCTCGTGCGCCGGATGAACGAGGCCGCTGATGTCCTGTCCCCACTGGGGATCTCGGTCACCGCCCTCGACCACGACGCCGCCACCGCCGTGCTCGCCGGCTGCACCAACCCCGAGGGCCTGGTCTCGGCCGCCGCCGACATCACCACCGCCGACACCGTCATCACCACCGAGCCTGATGTCCGAATACCGGACCCGTTCGCCGGGGACGGGCTCGACCGGTTCGCCCCGGAGTCGGTCACCATTAGCACCCGCCACCTCGAGATCGGCTCCGACTGGAGCGCGACCCTCGCGGTCACCGGCTACCCGCGCGAGGTGACGGCCGGCTGGCTCGCACCCCTGCTGTCCCACCCCGGCCGAGTCGAAGTCGCGGTCCACATCGAGCCCGTCGACCCCGCCACCGCCGCCACCCGGCTACGCCGCCAGCAAGCCCGCCTCGAATCGAGCCGGATGCACGATCTGGGCCGGGGCCGCCTGAGCGACCCGCAGGTCGACGTCGCCGTCGAAGACGCCGCCGACCTCTCCGCCCGCGTCGCCCGCGCCGAAGCGCGCTTGTTCCGGGTCGGGGTGTATCTCACCGTGCACGCCGACTCCGAGACAGAACTGGCCGACGAGATCGCCGCCGTCCGCGCGCTCGCGGCGAGCCTGCTCGTGGACACCTGCACCCTGTCCTACCGGGCCACACAAGCCTGGGTGACCACCCTGCCCCTCGGACTCGACCTGATCCGGGTGCAGCGGACCTTCGACACCACCGCCCTCGCCGCGGCATTCCCCTTCGACTCACCCCAACTCCCCGCCGCCGACCCCGCCCAAGCCGACCGCCCGCACGGCGTCCTCTACGGCCGCGACGCCGCCTCCGGCCTGCTGTTCGTGGACCGCTTCGGCCCCGACGCCCACAACCACAACCTCGTCGTACTGGGCCGCTCCGGTGCGGGCAAGTCCTACCTGGTCAAAACCGAGATCCTGCGGTCGCTGTATCGCGGGATCGAACACGTCATCATCGACCCCGAAGACGAATACCGGCGCCTCGCCGAATCCGTCGGCGGCACCCACATCCGCCTCGGCGCACCCGGAATCCGGCTCAACCCCTTCGACCTGGAAATCCACACCCGACCCGACGGACGTCGCAGCGCGCCCACCGATGCCCTCACCCGACGAAAACTCTTCCTCCACACCCTGATCCAGGTGCTGCTGGGAGACCAGTCTCCCGCAGGGCGGTCGGCGCTGGACGCCGCGCTGGCCGCCACCTACGCCGCCGCCGGGATCACCGACGACCCCGCCACCTGGACCAGGCCCGCACCCACTCTGAGCGGACTACGAGACCAACTCACCCGACTCAGTACCCCCGCCGGAGCCGAACTAGCCGCTGGCCTGCACCCCTACGTCGGGGACGGGGCCTACGCCGGACTGATCGACGGGCCGACCACCACCGCCCCCGAGGGCGGCCTGCTGGTCTTCTCCCTGCGAGAGCTTCCCGACGAACTGAAAACCATCGGCACCCTACTCGTCCTGGACGCGACGTGGCGGCAAGTATCGAACCCAGGAGACCGGCGGCCTCGCATGATCACCGTGGACGAAGCATGGCTGCTCCTGCGCCAACCCGCCGGAGCCGCGTTCCTGTTCCGGGCAGCCAAGAGCTTCCGCAAACACTGGGCCGGACTCACCATCGCCACCCAGGACTGCGCGGACGTGCTCTCGACCGAACTAGGGCGCGCGATCGTGTCCAACGCCGCACACCAGATCCTGCTCCGCCAAGCACCCCAGGCCATCGACGAGGTCGCTGCCGCCTTCCACCTCTCCGACGGCGAGCAACAGTTCCTACTCTCCGCGGCACGGGGATCAGGGTTGCTGGCAGTCGGCGGCACCGACCGCGCTGTGTTCGGCTCGCTGGCATCGCCCGCCGAGAACGCGATCATCACCACCGATCCCGGCGAACTCGCTGCCACTACCCACGATGACGATCGCGACGAAATCGAACTCGACGCTCTGCCAACGCTTCCCGCGCTCACCGACCTCCGCCGCACCGAACCAGATACCGACACCGGCAAGGGTGACGAGAGCGTACCCGACAGACCCCCGGCATGACACCCGCCCGGATTCGCCACCACCCGCACCACCGGATTCCCCGCGTCACCGAACGCGCGGACACCACAGCCGTACACCCGGACCCCGCATCCGAACCCCCACGGCACAGGGCCGCGTCGCGCGCCTACCGCGATTTCGTGGCGCGGTCGATGCCACCCCGCCACCGATCCCGAATCGGCGGCGCAGCGGCCCGACACGAGTCACGCCGACCGCTGGGCAGGCACCACACGCCCGCAGTCCAGGCAATCCCCGGCCCCGGCTTGACGACCGCCACCCCACGGAGCGTTCATGGACCCCGCATCCAGACACCACCCCACCGGCAGCGACACGAGAAGGAGGCGAAATCACCGACACGCCAACAGAACTTGACCGCGCGTATCGCCCACGAAACTGTCTCGACCCACGCGCCCTGACTCCCACCCGATACCGCCATCACTCACCACCCTTTGAGAGGAACTTCCGTGACTGACGACGAACCGACCACGCCCGCCACCGCCGTTCACCACGACCAGCGTAGGGACGTGCTCACTCCCGCCCGACTGGTCGACAAACACGGCGAATACGGCCAATACGGCTTCACCCTCGGCACCCTGGCCTACTGGCGGCACATCGGCTACGGCCCAGCCAGTTTCACCCTCGGCCGCCGAGTCTTCTACCGGCGCACCGACGTCGAAAAATGGATCACCGAGCAGGAAGAACGCACCCGGCGCGGCGGCACCGCCGCCGCCTGACTCGACTCCACCCCCGACAACGAAGTCGGCCCCCGCCGGATTGCCCCGCTGTTCACAGCAGCGGGCGACGGAGGCCAACACCAACTACCCCCTCCAGAGGAATAGAGGCATGAACCAGAATAGACGAGGCCGCCCAGAACTCGACCCCGGTACCATCCCCGAACCGAACCTCAAACCCCACCCGAGCGAGCCTGGTGTGTGGATCGCCTCGGGACGGCCCCGCGATTGGAACGGCAACTACCGCCGCATCTTTCGCTCCTCCCCACCCGACACCGACAGCCGGGGCCGCGCCAAAGCCGACCGCACCGGCGAACGCGCCCGCCGCGCCTACTTCGACGCCGCCCAGGAATGGATCGACGCCTCCGCGACACTGGCCACCACCCTCACCAAACGCTCCACCCTCGCCCAAGTCTGGGCCGCCTACAAAGACGACCTCCGCAAACGCGGACGGCTCGAAGAGACGATCAACAACTACGAACCCGTGATGCGCGACACCGTGCTCCCCAAATACGGCAACCGCGAGATCGGACTCACCAACACCGCCGTCATCGAGGACATGCTCGACCACGTCGCCCGCGAACGCGGCGGCAGCGGACCCCGCATCCTGAAAGAAAACATCCTCTCGGGCATGTTCCGATTCGCCATCCGCGTCGGCGCACTCCCCCCAGGCAACCCCGTCCGCGATGCCCTGCTGCCGAAACCGGCCAACTTCACCCGCCGCCGTGGCGGTGCCGCGTTCATCGACTCCGCCACCGTCCAGCGCTTCCTGATCGACGTCTACACCTCCACCGCACCCTGCCCCACCCTCGATGCCCGTGCGGGCAAACAGGCCCGGAAACACCGGGTACCCACCGTCGCCCATTACTGCGACACCCAGGACGTCGCCGACTGGATCTTGTTCGTCGCCGCGACCGGATGGCGGCTCGGCCAG
This sequence comes from Nocardia puris, assembly GCF_003315035.1. GTDB lineage: Bacteria > Actinomycetota > Actinomycetes > Mycobacteriales > Mycobacteriaceae > Nocardia > Nocardia puris. Next base: position 1,479 of record NZ_QNRE01000036.1, on the reverse strand, counting down.
TCCCTGGGCGTACGCGAATCCGACATCGACTTCACCACCGGCATCCTCACCCCACGCGGCGCGGTCCGCACCCGAGGCGGTTCCGCCCAAGTCTGGATCGACTACACCACCGACGACGCCGACGATCTCAACGACCACAAGTTCATCAGCAAATCCGTCCAACTCCCACCCGTCGTGCTCGACATGCTCGCCGCCCGGATACGCCGATCCAAGAAGATCCGGCTCGCGCTGCCACCGCGACCCGACGACGCCGACTGGCCCGCCGACCTACTGTTCTTCGATCTGGACGACGGCGGCACCCGCAACCTCAAAAGCATGGGCCGACGCTGGCGACGCGTAGCCACAGCACTCGGGCTACCCGACGGAGTTACACCACACAGCCTGCGCAAACACCTCGGCACCGAAGGCATCTCAGCCGGACTCGACGTCACCAAAATCGCCGACCAACTCGGCAACACCTCCCGGGTACTACGAAACTCCTACGTACGACGCCACCAACCCCACCCCGACGTCACCGCCCTCATCGGCAACGCACTCGCACCAGCCCTTGATGAAGTCGCGCGCCGCCGCTCCAGCTAGTTCAAATGCTAGGGCAATCCGTACGCCGACAGGTCGCGGACTGGCGCATCGCGCTCCCGACTGGTTGGAGTGTGCATGCCGAGGATTTCGCGGCAGCCCTCAGTGTTGACACCGGTCGCGACCAGGCGTGGACGTTGACCACGCGCCAGTTCTCGCGGACTTTCAACACCAGGGCGTCTGCGGCGAGGAACGTGTAGGCGGGCCTTGGTCGAGCGGGCGGGTGCGGAACGCTTCGACCTGGACGTCGAGGTCGGCGGCCATGATCGACACCTGAGATTCGACAACCCGGTGACCCCGAAGGACTCGACGAGCTTCTCCATCCGCCGGGTCGACACTCCGAGCAGGTAGCAGGTCGCGACCACGCTGGTGAGGGCTCGCTCGGCGCGTTTGCGGCGTTTGAGCAGCCAGTCCGGGAAGTTGCTATCTGCTGAACGCCGCGACCGCCGCCCTTAACGTTTCAGCTACAAGATGTGTTTTCGTAGGTGACTCCGCTACCGATATCGAAGCCTCACGTTTAGCGGGCATCCCAGTCAATGTATTCGCTAACAAGCTCGAGAAGGTCAGTCGGTTCATCGCTCTCACGCCAGCCACCCTGGTAACCAGCATATTCTAGCTTGACCCTGCATCACCGTCTGATTTAGCTTAGGTTACCCGCCAGCGGCTCGCCGCACCCGTGAAGCAGTGTGTAGATCATCAGTCGAACCAGAACTGTCCGCACACGATCACTTCGAGATTCATTGCTCTTATGGATATTTGAAAGGTTCTCCCCAAGCGTCAGAAGGAAGCGGTCCACAACCAGCAAAAACTAGTACTCCAGCCGGACTTTGTGATCGATGATGCTGCTGGTCAGCGGGCTGGACGTGGAGTGGCCACCGCGTGATCATGTTGTGTTTGTGTGTG
>NZ_QNRE01000035.1 GCF_003315035.1 Nocardia puris | reverse complement strand
CACTGGGACAGCGCCGCCGCCTACCTCGTCGCCTCGCTACGCGGCGCGCTCGGCCGCCACCGCGACACCCCCCACGCACGCACCCTCTACCAGGAACTCCGCGCAGCGGACACCTTCACCCGGCTGTGGGACACCCGCCTGTCGGTCGCCTACGGCGTCCGGACCGAGCAACCCGTCCACCTCCGCGACCCCACCACCGGCCAGCCCTACGCCGCACACATCCACCTCGGCGCACAAGGCACCCCGGACCTCCACCTCTGCTTCGCCTACCGCGACCCCGCCGACCGGCCCCCACCATGACACCTCCACAGCCCAACCCACCCGCCTCGCGATGCCGGCCAGACTCAACCCCTCGAACAGGAGCACACCAATGCCAGCCAGGCTCACCCAGCACGACCCCAGACCCGCAACCCGCCGCCGGTCACCAACCGCAGACATCACGCACGAACCCCCGCAGAGACGAGCGCGGTGAGATGCTGACATCTCCCGCGCTCACCGGGATGCCCGACTACCACGACTCGGTCGAATACCTGCGCCACCACCTCAACCTCTCCCGCGAGGCCCTCGCCCACCACGCCGGAATCAGCGTCTCCTACCTCCACCAGCTCATCCAGAAACGAACCACCCCCGGCCCCCGCGCCTTCGACGGCCTGGTCCACGTCTTCGACCTCACCCCCGCACAGCGGCGCCACCTGCACGAACTGATCCAGCCCTCCGCCGACCTCGCACTCGCCGCGGACATGCGCCGCCACCTCACCAACCTCGGCGTCCACGCCCACCTCAACCACCTCGACACCCGCGACATCCTGGCCGCCTACACCGACCCCCTCCAGACCGTCCTGCACGCCAACACCGGCTTCCACCGCGTCATGCCCGGCCTCGCCGACGCCGGACACAACATCATCCAGTGGATGCTCACACCCGCCGCCCGCAACATCATCAACAACTGGGACGACGAACTCCGCTACTTCGTCACCCTCCTGCGCCCCGCACTCGGACGCCACCGCGACCTGCCCCGAGCACGCACCCTGTTCCGGAACCTACGCACGCACAACGAATTCCGCGACGCATGGGACACCACCCCCATGCACGTCGCCTACGACGCCTCACGCCCCACACCCATCCGCATCCACATACCCTGCACCAACCAACCCGTCCACCTCAGCATCGAGATCGACCAATACAACGCCTTCCCCGACATCTGCCTCACCCACGGCCTCTACAACACCACCACCCTCGCCTGCCCCACCGCCATCGCCTGCTGAGCAACGGATTGGTGCGCTTCCTGGCCACGGCAGTGAACGTGCAACGGCTTCGCGCTGGCAGAAGTTGCATGCCGAACAGAAAGCGGCCCAAGCCCGTGACGGGTCGAGTTGCCGACGTCTCACCCATCCACCTCGTCGCTGGCTCCCTCCGAGACGACGTGGATCCGTCAAGGCGAAGTTTCATGCGGCATGAGGTCGTGCGTCGGCGGATTCAGGTTAAGCTCCTCGTATAGGCCGGTAGCCGGGATTGGGGAGGGTCATGGGGTCGGGATCTGATTCTGACGATCAGTTGAATGTGGTACCTGCCGAGGTCAGCGACACCGGCCAGTTCGTGAAGTTGACGGCCGAGGAACTGATCGCGGAGGTGAGATCGGTCGATCGAGAGATTGAGCAGCTGATGTCGTCGTGGACCGGTGATGCCGCGAATGCCTACCTGCAGGGTTGGCAGGAAACCCGCAGTGGCGCGTTGGAAGTGCTCGAGGCGCTGGGCACGTTGGCCGATCTGCTGGGTGTGTCCAGCCGCCGCTACACCGCGACCGATACCAGTAATGCTCAGACCTGGAGTTCGCTGGACCTGTAGGGGGATATCATGACCAACCCGTTCACGGTCAACTTGGCCGAGCTGGACGAGATCACACAGAAAATCAGGGCGTTCGACGGCTTCATCACCGACTCACTCGCCGGTTTGGAGCAACGCATCGCGGCCATGCACCAGAACTGGACCGGCGAGGCGGCCACCAAGCACGCCCAAGCCCACCGGGAGTGGATGCAGGGCGCCACAGAGGTCAGGGAAGGTATCGCCACGGTCTGTGACATCGCACGGCAGGCGCACGAGAACTATACCGAGACACTGACATCCAACCTGCGGATGCTCGGGCGCGAATAGTGGCACCACCGTCGATCGAGATCCGCATCGATCCCAATGCCTACTACACCGTCGGCAACTTCTGCTTCGGCGCCGCGGTCGATGGCTACTCCCGGCTGGCCTACACCGAAGCGCTCGGCGATGAAAAGGCAGTGACAGCACGGGGATTCATGGATCGAGCACGGGCATTCTGCCGGGCGCACGGCATCCATCGGCCACATTCAGCCGCCGGAAACCGCCCCCAGCCAGCCGCCTCCGCGCCAGCGTCACCAACTTCTTCAACAGTATCTCTGCGTCAACCCGGCCAGTATCCGCACCGCGATCCGGCGGGCTCCACCTGCGCGGCAACCGGGAACCAGTCCGACCGGTCACCTCGTCGAACTCCCGTCGCTGGCAGCCAGGCGCTGCGCCGTGACCAGCGTGGCGACCAATCCAGTTGTGTTCCAATCGAATACAACATGACCACGCGGTGGCCAATCCATGCCAAATCCACTGACCAGCGCGATCACCGATCGCGAAGTCCGGTCGGAGCACTTCGCAATACCGAGTGCGGCGAGGATTGTCTGTTGCCGACGTCATGAACGGCGGCGAGGACGTTGTCGGACAACGTGGCAACGGGACCGATATCATCCATGCAACCGGTACACGATCCACTTCTCGGGACGGCGGCATGCTCAAGATCCAGGTTACAAGACGCGGTTCTCAGGTGGCCACTGGCCGCGATCTGCTTGTGCTGGTGCACGAAGACTGGAACGATTGGTGGAAGTATCAGACCCTTTACGGCGTCATCTACTTCGACTCGGATGGTACACGCCATGATATCGGGTCCACCAAAATCGGCCAGCGCGACATTGACGGCGAGATCAAAGTCAGCCCTAGCCTCCCCACGGGCCGTATTGAACGGCTCCCCGAAGGCACCTTCTCCCTGGGTCAAAGCCCACAATTCTATAAGAACCTGATGGAGCAAGGCGCGGACATTCTTGATTGCGCAATGGGCGCTCTGCGCGATATTGCATACGACGCAACACTGAGGTCAAGCGTACTCGATCTCGACGTAACTCAGACGTCGCTTATGCGCGAGGTATCGAAAACCGAGCTGGAGGGCCAGTTTCACAGGATTGCACATGGATCCGCTCCCGAGACTGTGTTCCGATTCGAGTTCACGCCGTCCGGATCAAATATAGTGCTCGATTTTAAGGTCAGCCCTCGGTCGTGGCCGCCGACGAACGTCCATGTGATCGTCGGCAGGAATGGTGTGGGAAAATCTAGGCTACTCAACGATATGGCATTGGATCTCAAGGCAAGGTACGAACATTCGGATCAAGACGCCCGCTTCGGGCGATTCAGAAGTATCGAAGTTGATGAGGAGCCTGACGCGAGCTTTGCAAATATTGTGACCATTTCATTCAGTGCATTCGAATCTCTTGAACCGGTGAGAACGGAGCCTGAGAGCAAGAGCCGGAGACGATATATCGATTACGTCGGACTCCGAAGGCTGAGCCAAGAGGGCTTGAAGGACACGCCCGCCCTCGCAGGCGAACTCACGAAGACTGCCATCATGTTCATTAGAGAAATGCCTGCGAAAAAAATACGTTGGATAAGGGCCATAGAGCATTTGGAAAACGATCCAGTATTTGCAGATGCCCAAATAAGCCAGATGATACGAGAGGGCACGGCAGAATCTCTGAGTCGAGAACTACCCGTACTATTCAAAGACAAACTCAGCTCGGGGCACAAAATCGTTCTCCTTAGTCTCACGAAACTCGTCGAACATGTGGAAGAAAGGACGCTCGTCCTGATCGATGAGCCCGAGGCGCATTTGCACCCGCCCCTACTCTCCGCATACATCCGAGCCCTGAGCTATCTCCTCACCAACCGCAACGGTGTAGCAGTTGCCGCCACCCACTCCCCAGTCGTCCTTCAAGAGGTTCCAAGATCGTGCGTGTGGATGCTCTCTCGGTCTGGACGATCCGTCTGGGCTAATCGCCCCGAGTTGGAAACCTTTGGCGAGAATGTCGGTTCGCTGACAAACACTGTCTTCGGGCTCGAAGTCACTGCGACTGGGTTTCATCGAATGCTGACAGATGCTGCGCAACGAAACACCACTTACGAGAGTGCCCTCGCCGAATTTGGCTCGCAGATCGGCTTCGAAGGTCGGGCAATTCTCCGAAGCCAGATATTCGGACAACGAGATCGGCAGCAGTAGGCAGTGTGGAGGAGTGAACCACCCCAGTGCAGCGTCACCGAAATCATCACCGAGTGTGTAAGGCGGTCACGCCGGGAAGGTATTGCTGACCGCGTTGCCGAGGACCTAACCCACGCCCAGGAGAACAGCGAGAAGCTACAAGGCTTCATCAAAAATGGAACAACATGGATGGCGACTCCCCAAGATTTTCCACTAGCTAGACTCTCCAAGGAGGATATGGAATATCTCTACACCGAAAGACTAGTAGGTAAGGCGGCGTCCGCGCCGCGCCGATACTATGATGCTATTAAAGCCGTCAAGATAACTCAGTTGTGTCCATACTGCAATGCGACCAGAGTTGCAACGCTGGACCACTTCCTGCCGAAGGCCAACTACGCAACTTTGTCGGTGGACCCATGGAACTTGGTTCCGTGCTGCTCCGACTGCAACCGTACGCTGAACAATTTCACTGCGACGCGCGCAGACGAGAGTCCATACCATCCGTATGGCGAAGAAATACCTGACCCTATGGAGCGTTGGTTGTATGCCGAAGTACAACGCGGCGACCCGCCTGCCGTCCGCTTCTATGTCCAGCCACCAATGGATTGGCCTGATCACACCGGGCGCAGGGTCAGATTTCTGTTCGAACGCTTCGATTTGCAGACAGTCTACTCCGGGTGTGCGGCGCAATACATCTTGGAATCACAGGAGGCAGTGCGGCGGCAACATGAGCAATGTGCGAACAGTTCGATCGCTGCCGCTTCTGCACGCGCAGACAGACTATGCGCGGCAAGTGACGTTGCGAATGCACTGCGCACCGTAAACAACGTTCGATCCGTCATATATGAATCCCTAGCCGACGAAGAGTGGTTCTGCAGGGCAGAATGGTAACCAATTCGGTCCGTATAGTGAACACGAGAAGCAGGGAATTAGAGTTCCTATCGGGCTCGGTCAGGTGACGGTGAGACCCGCTGTCGTGCAGGATATTTCGCCGTGGCAGCATCCTGGATTGTGGATGACGAGTTGTGGGCGGTCATCGAACCCCTACTACCGGTAAAACCGGCGGGGACACCTGGCCCGGCCCAGCACGACCCGAGGTGGTGTTGCAGGGCATCTTGTTCGTGTTGTTCACCGGGATCGGCTGGGATGACCTGCCCCAAGAACTCGGATTCGGGTCGGGGATGACGTGTTGGCGCAGGCCGCGCGGGACCGGCAAGCCGCCGGGGTGTTCGAGGCGATGCACCAGGCTGTCCTGGACCGCAGCAACGCCGCCGGGGTTGATCGACTTCGACCGAGCCAAGACCGGTTCGAAGCATCACCTGCTGACTTGTGGCAACGGGTTCCCGCTCGTCGTCGAGCTGTCCGCGCGGCCAACCTCAACGACCACCTGATGCTGGCGCCCGTGCTCGATCGGGTCCGTCCCTAGCGTGTGGACGTCCGAGGCCACCGCGGCGCCGGATCAAGACCCTTATCGGCGACAAGGCTTCGACTACCCCAACGTGTACACCGAGCTGCGCAAACGCGGCACCACCGGCTACATCCCGTGCCAGGGAACCTGCAACAAGGTCACCGCCGGGCCGCTGGATCGTGGAGCAAACCATCGCCCTGCTCCACCAGTACAAGCGCCTGACCGTCCGGTGGGAACGCCGCATCGAGATCCACTACGGATTCCTGAATCTCGGTGCGGCACTGATCTGCTGGCGACGGCTCAGCAACCGAACCAGATAGGCGCTCTCTTATGGCCTGTCATCAGGGTGCGCACCTGGCAAGGCCGACGCTCACGAGTACTCTGTGAGAGTCAAGCACAGCACGCCGACGGTGAGATTGCCGCTCATTGCGACGATCCGGCGAATCGGGGTTCGAGAACAGTGGGGTAGTACGACCGGTGTCCAGTCAAGGGAAAGCTTCCGTGAATTCCAAGCAAAAGACGCCGAAGAAGAGTGAGTTGCCAGCAACTGATGTCAGGGAGTTCCGTGTCCTTCTGAAGGAATTCTTGGAAGAAGAGGACCGGCAAGGACGAGTTTGGTCCTCGGCCCAATGGGGCGTGTATGCCTTTTACGACTATGACGGTGAGCCCATCTACGTCGGGCAGACGAACGAGCGGCTTCGGACGCGAATCAGGCGTCACCTGACTAATCAACGCACCGACGCGGTGGCGATGCGAATTCTGGATATATTTGAGGTCGCAGAAGTCGAGATCTGGCCATTGTGGGAATACGAGGGAGTTACGAAGAAGGAGGATCCTGAGGCGTTTGCCGCCGCCCAGGATCATCTCAACCAGACAGAGTACACGGCCTACCTCGACGCCATCAAAAAGTCACGCTATAATGCGATTTTGAATGAAAAGATCCCTCCCGTGTCCGAGCGCTGCTCGCTTCCTGCGTCGCTGCGCGGAAAGCTGATCTCGGATCACGTTCGCACCGAACGGGAGCATCCCGATATTCGGATCGCGCGCCGGGCAGAAACGATCTCCCGTCTCGCTGCTGTCGCTCGGGAGCGTGGCGAAGTCTCTGCTGGCCTGTGGCGTGCGCTAGTGGTCCAAGCTGTCCGGCTGACTTACTTGTCAGCGCAAAGACTTGCGTATATCGAAGGCCGCCCTGAACCGAAGCCGTCGTCGATAGCGATGCCCGATCTAGTCGGCTCAGTACTACAGGAGTCTTCCAGTACGGTAGATCTCGATTCCGAAGCGGACGGAGATGAGCCTAATCTTGAGACTGGCGGCGAGAACGATCAGTTATAGCGTGATGTTCGTTCGGACCCACTTTCGATAATTAATAGATTCTATTCCACTAATCGCATAGTTGTTCATTCCCTCATGCGTCCGGCTACCCAGATACCAGCCTGCTCCTCGAAGCAGAGCATCATCAGGCACTGACACAGTTCGCCCGATGGAGGGACACTCCTTTTAGGGCGATTCAGTGCGAGTTCGCTTGCTGACTTGAAGGAGTCGCGAAAATTATCGAAGCCATCAAATTTTCCTACATGTCCTGGCCGTTCGCGAACGGGAGGGCTGCACCTTTTGAATTTGTGCGAGAAGACGGGAAAGAGCAGTTGGATCGCGCGTTTGACATTCCCAAATGATCATAACTTCCCATCCTGCGGCATGAAGCTCGGATTTGCGACGAGTATCGCGTGCAATGTTGCCGTCCAGCTTGCGGCTCCAGTATTCCGTGTTCGTTGCAGGTCGATCCGCCGCCGGGCAGCCAGGGTGCTGGTGCCAGAAGCAACCGTGTACAAATACGACTATTCGACGACCAGGAAACACCACATCAGGCTTGCCCGGGAGTCGTCGGTCGTACAGTCGGTACCGCAACCCGGCGGCATGGAGGAAGCGGCGAACGACCATCTCGGGGCCGGTATCACGCGAACCCACGGCGCGCATGGTACGGCTCCGCTGCTCGGGAGTCTCTTTCACTTCACAGTCAGCTTGCCGATCATCGCTGACGGCAATACCTGCCAGGTCGCTCTCGACGTCCGCGATGGCCTTGTCGCGCCGCTTCACTAGTTCCTCCAATGATGACCGGGCACCATCCTCAGCTATTCCGCCAGCGCTCCCCTACAAGCTATCCGAGTGGCGCTCGAGAGCAATCATGGCTCCATACGACGCGGAGAACCAGCGACTGGGAGTCATTACCCATGCCTCGCGATTTCGACGATAGCCGCTTCCGGGCCCCGCGCTGTCATGCACTCAATTTATCAGCCCCAGCGACGCCCGCCAGCAAGGGCTCAAGAATGCTACGCGCTAGGAAATCAACGACATAGACAACAACGCCGTCCCCTGTGAGGTGGTAAGCGTCGTTATATCGTTCAGGCAGATGATAGTCCTCGGGCAAGCCCATGAGACGGGCTGTCTCCCGAGGAGACAAGAGCCGGGAGCGCGAGACTCCGTTATCGACGATCAAGATCGTTTGACGGCTTGAGCCCCCGCCAGGCGTCCGTAGACAGCCAGCCACTCCGTCGAAACGAACCTCAGCTCTTTGCACTTTCGCACGGATCGGCCTGCCCTTCTCATCTTCACCAATCACGTCGCCCTCAGGCCGCATCCGCTTGTATACAGTTCCGACGATCGGACTGTTCGTTTCGATCGACATCTTCTCGGCATTGCGAACTTTCTTCCGGTTGACCGGATTCATAAGCTCCTCGATCAGCCGTGTCGTTTCCTCAGGGCTGTGCCAAGCCACGCCTTTGGGATTGCCTTCGCGTACCACATCTGACAACGTCTGATAATCGGTCCGTTTCGAGGGAGGGTTCGGGAGGTTCCACCAGACCCACGCGTCGTGCTTCCTGGTGGCATGCGACCCCTCTATCAAACGCTGATGAGCAGCAACGAGAGTCTTTGTGTGCCAAGGGAATTGCCAGGTCTCAGAGACGAGCTCTTCTTTGAGGGGCACGTCCTTGTGGACTCCGATAATGAATAACCGGGGCCGCGACTGCGGAACCCAATGGTCAGCGTTGATTACAACAGCCCCGAAACGATACTCGGTTGTAGCCAACATGTCGCCGAGAGTGACGAAGTCCTGCCCCTTGCCGGCAGTGAGAGCTCCGACCACATTCTCGAGTACCACCAGCCTGGGCGGACGGCCTTCATCACGCAGCGTCTTGATAAGTTTCCAGAACGGCATGAATGTGCCCGATCGCTCACCGCTCAGGCCAGCGCCGGACCCTGCCAGAGACAGGTCCTGGCAGGGAAACGACGCCCACGCCAAGTCGACCTGATCGTCGCCCAGGTGTTTCTTGGTATCCACATCTGCGACGCTGCCCACCGCCAGGTGCCCGACCATTCGGATCTTCTCCGCGCTGCGGTCCGCGTCTCGGTTAAGCGCCTCGTCTGTCCGCTCGACCGTTTCCTGAGCATGCTCAGGTAGCCAGTTCTTGATATAGCTTGCGGCCTTTTTTTTGTCGATGTCGTTGGCGAATCGGCATTCCCATTTGTCGCCGCTCTTGTTCAGACCCGCCGTGGCCATGCCGCCGCCAGCGAAGAACTCGTAGAAGCTGTGCATCTATCCCCTCTTGTCTGGCCGCGCCGGGCCGTATAACCACGTACGGTTGCAGTCGTTGCTAGGGCGTTGGCGCCATCCCAAGCTTGCTTGTCACCCAGAGCCGACAGCGGCCACGAAGGCAAGGCTCGCGACCCGGCGAGCAGGGACAGGTTCACCTCGGTCTCCTCATCGCGAATTACAACGGTGTCATTATTGCATTCGATTCCGGCTGACACCGTACCGGTGGGACCTGTGTGGCAGGTTTCGCAACAACCACATCCGCCGCAATGACATCAGCATCACACTCGGGTAGACCTTCTGAGCTGCGTAAACATCAACATCTATGTCTCGTGATGGGTCGAGTTGTCCGAATCCAGAGAGGCAATCCGATCCTTAGCTTGGCCCGATCGCCGTGTCGCATGCGAGCACGCAGGGAGCGTGCGCCAGTGAACAGGATAGCCATAGACCGGGTGTACCGAACCCCGCGACGGACTCCTTCATGCTCGACTTGCTGTCACAGCGCTACGCCGCAAGCTCCTGACTGCCGCGACTGTCCGGCCTCATCCTCCGCCACGTGCGCTACCGATCGCCCCACGGTGAACGACCTCCGAACCGCGTCGCACTCGATCGCCAGCACCGATGTACGGTCGAGCCGTTACACAATGGATAAGGATCAAAGGCCTGGCTTGCGCTGGCAATCGGCCGCCTGCTGGCCCCAGGGCGGAGGAGTAGGCAGGCAACCCATGTGGTACGGGTCATGCCGACGGGCGCTGCCGGAACGTCCACCTCTGAGCGGTGGGCGCTCCCGCATGCTGGTAGAGCTGGCCTAGAAGATTGTTGACCGCACTGATGGAAAACAGGCGGCATCCGTTCACCACCTGTGCGTCGGATTCAGTGATAGCGATCTCGAACGGTGGCATTGTTCGCAGCGCAGAGTTGCCCCAGTGAGCGGACTCGGGCGTGTTCCTCTTACGCTCGTGCTCGATCACATCGCGCTCAGATTCGAGGTCCGGGCGATCTTCGCCATGGCCGACGTAGGCGCTCACTCGCATCGCCTGGCCATTGAGGATGACCACGATGTCGGCCTTGAGCTTCCAGTCCGCCCGGGGGTCGTAGAGCACGACGCCGACCTTCGCCCGGTCCTCGATCGCCTCGGCGAGGCAGGCATAGAGGTAGGTTTCCGCTATGCCCGATTCGTACCAGACGCCGACGCGCTGGCGCATACCCGCCAGCAGCTCTCCCTGAAAGTACGGAACAAAGCGGTCTGGTCTCGGGTGGTGCTTGGTGTAGGCGCTTCTACAGAAGTTGAAGAACTCCTCATAAGAAGGCAGCCGATACCCGGTGCTGTGCCGATGTAGGCACAGCGCGGTGAACAACGCCCGCCAGGCGGGGAACTCCCCCTCGTGGGATCCGCGGCGTGGCCACACGCGCGGATCTCTTGTGTCGTTGGGATGGAATGGCTCCAGCCTGTTGAGCTCCTGGCGGAAGCGGTGCTCGAACATGTCGACGGTCATCGGATGCAGCTCACCTCAGATCGGATCTCAACCGTCCTCGGGACCGCGCCTCCGACCTCGCGCCCCACGTTCCGGAGCGCGAACGAACCCTGTAGCGCGCCTCCCACGTCCCACCGACGCCAAGACGCTGACGATATGCACAAATACAGCCATGTCCCCGAGTGCGCAGACTCGGCTGCGATCGCAAAGCTTGACATGCGCCAAACCATCTCAGCACGCACCGACAAGTTCTACCCACCTCACGCCCGGCATCGTTCCAGATCACGCTGCCGTGCACCACACCAACCCTCGCGCTCAGCATCGAGATCGACCAATACAACGCCTGCCCCGACGTCTGCCTCACCCACGGCCTCTACATTCCGGCCGAGAGAACCTGCCCCACCGCGATCGCCTGCTGAGGAACCCCTCGGCGGCGAGTCAGCGGTTGGTCCAGCCGTCGCGGTTGCGTCGCTCGAAGAATGCGTCGTCGGCGGCTTGGATCTCGTCCTCGGTCATCGGGCGCGACGGCGCGGTGTTCGGTTGCGAGCGTGCGGTTTTCAGTTGTTCGGCGGCTGCGCGCAGGCGCGGGTCGGCGGATCGGAGGGCGCGGTTCACCTTCGCCGATGCGTCAGCGCGTGCGGCCCGGTAGGTGTCGGTGATCGCCGTGCTGAGTTGGGTGTGCGAGGTCCGCATCGCCGCCGGCGAGATCCGCAGGTCGGTGATATCGCCGCGCGCGTCGACCTCGACGGTGACGCCGTGCTTGTCGGCACGCCCGCGAATCGCAGCCACCGCTGCGCGGAGTTGCTGGGTACTGGCCCGGATGTCGTCGAGTTCGTGGGCGAGTCGGGCTTCCCAGTCGTCGACGTCGGTCATGTCGGTTCGTCATCGCAGGTCGGCGAACACGGCCTGCAGTTCCGGTTTGTTGGACAGCATCGCGAGGAACGACAGCGGGGTGTAGCCCTGATGGTTGGGCAGCAGCGGGTCCGCGCCCCGGTCGCGCAGGAGCTGAACCACCTGGGCGCTGCTCCATGGGCTGCGGAACGCGTAGTAGAGCGGTACATCCCCCTGGGAGTCCTGGGCGTTGACGTCGGCGCCCGCGTCGAGGAGCGTTCGAATCGACTCGACGCTGTCGTACTGAGCGGCGGCGTGCAGAGGTGTGAGGCCGTCGTTGTCGCGGTGGTTGGGATCGTGGCCCGCGGCGAGTAGTTCGGCGACGCGGGCGGGGTCGCCCTCGGTGTCGGCGGCAGCGTAGAAGAGTTCGGTGCGACCGGCGCGGTCACGGGGGATGGCGGGTGGCTTCTTCTTCCACATGAGGGTCGTTCCTCCTACTTGGGTGCTTCGAAGATGTGGCGCGAGTTCCCGGGAGCGTCCTCTATTCGATAGAATTTCGGGTTGTTGACATAGTCGCAGAACTCCTTCCAGGTCATCCCCTGCCGCAAAGCTTCCTCACGCATCCGCCAGAACTCGTGCCCGGCGTCATGCCCCATCACTGGCCTGGAGTCGATCGGATACTTCATCCCGTTCGCGCCGAGGTAGTACTCGTTGCGCGGGTCTTTGGGAAGTTTCAGGATCGCGGGGTCGTCATACTTGCCGCTGACCGGGATGAGAACACTCCGGTCGGTCGCGCTGATGTAGAACTCCTGCCCGTTGACGGTGACTTTCGGCGCACCGGCATACACCGGTCTGGTGGTGGTGACCCGCAGGTAGGGGCGGGTTCTCGACAGTAGTCGGAGGTCATCGAGCGTCAGCGGGTTGACCAGACCAGCCGATTGCGCGGTGAGCAGGCTGACCTGCGAGGTCAGCAACGGTGTCAGCTCCTGCACCGAACGCGCGAACGCGCCCGTCGCCGCGATCACCGGAAGCCCTGTCGCTTCAGCGGTCACGACCAGGCCACGGCACGCGGCGGCGATGCGCGTCCCGACGACCGCCGCGCGGGCGGCGAGCGCACCGTTGCCGCCGAGCACCGACAGCCCGCCGGTCGGCCCGGCCAGCACCCACGAGACACCCTCGACCGCCGCGCCCAGCACGACGAACTCGCCGAGGGTTTTCAGGATCTCATTGCGGGTGTCCTGCACCGCCTGGGCGTAGCCGACCAGCCCACGAGCCAGCGTCATGAACTGCTCGGACAACATCCGCGCTTGGTTCTCCAGGACCGTGATCTGGTCCAGGATCTGCTGCACTTCCGGAGATTGCTGACCAGCGATCGCGTCGCGGGCGGGCTGGAAGTTCAGGTGCGTCGTCAGCTGTTCGGAGCACCAGCTCCACCCCGTCGCCGCGTCACGCAGGGTGTCGATCTGCGCGTTGGGCCACAACTCGCCCTGGGTGTACTCAGCGACCAGACCCCACCACGACGGCTCACCGGAATC
>NZ_QNRE01000034.1 GCF_003315035.1 Nocardia puris | reverse complement strand
GTCACGCGGTGACCACCTCGTTTCCGGCTACGACACGCTCGGAACAGGGGGCTGCTCGGGTGGTCGGGCCGTACACCACGCTATTGGACGCAACCGTCTGGGTGAGACGCGATGCAGTTGTTGTGGGTATAGATAGCTATCCGGGGGCACGGTTGAATGGTTGCGTGCGCGATGCAACTGAGATCGCAGAATGTCTGAGCTTCGGGCAGTGTGATTACAATTGTGTCACAATGTTTGACTCGGAAGCTACTCGATCTAATGTTCTGGACGCACTGGGTCGTTTCGCTTATGGCAACGGAGAATCCGGGATTCTTGTATTCTACTTCGCCGGGCACGGTCAGGTTCTGGGTGATCAAGCGCATCTGGTGATGTTTGACGGAAAGCCACACGACCCAGGTGTATCTCTGGCCCATCTAGGCCAGCTTATGGAGTCCGCTAGCTCAACTTATCGTCATGTCATCGTAGTGTTGGACAGCTGTCATTCGGGAGCGGCGTTCAACTGGACGAGTAGTCGGCCTCTTCAAGTGGGAGACGTCGACCGCGATCTCAGGTCTGTCAACGAATCTCGGTGTATATTGGCCGCATGCCGTCCTGAACAGATGGCTTACGAGCAAGAGGGGCGTGGAATATTCACTTCGACTCTCGTATCCGGGTTGCTCGGTGACGCGGCAAATGACCGAGGTGAGGTTACAGTACTCACCCTCTACGAGTTCGTCTGCGGTTCGCTCACCGGCGAAGACCAGGTGCCTGTATTCAAGGGGGATATTGCTGGTACGGTTGTCATCGGACGGGGTTTCACTCCGCGCGAGGCGCAGAAGCTATCTGGTGCCGAAGTTCGAATCGTGGTCAGCAAAGGTCGAGGACTGCTTGACGAATATCAGTACTTGCACCAGCGTGAACTATCAGACACAGGACATCGCGATCGTGTAGGTATGGCTCGATGTGCGGCTGAATTGGAACCCATCGTCAGATGGTTTGAAACCACAGAGAACGGTCAGCCCGTACTGGTATCCAATTCGCAATGGCAAAGTATGCGTGATGCGCTCAATCAGTATATTGCGGGTGTTTCGCCTATTCGTGTAGGTCAAGTGGTTCGCCAGGGTGTAATAACCAGGAGATTGGGCAGGGGCGGATTTGGGAATGTGTGGTTGGCGGAGGGGGATGACGGGCATAAGGTGGCTTATAAAGTCTATCATTCGGCGGAGTTGCATGACGGAATAAAGGTGGAGCGATTTCGGAGCGGGTACGGGAATATGCGCAAACTGGAGCATCCTCGTATAGTAAGAGTGAAGGACTTGACCGCAGCTCCATTGGGAATTGTTATGGAATATATCGAGGGATCAAATCTTCGGGACTCGTTTGTCGACAGATCGGATCCCGCGATCTGCTTGAGGTTTATCAAAGAGATATGTGAAACAGTGGAGCATGCTCACGGTCGTGGAGTGAAGCACCGGGATATCAAGCCTGAGAATATTATTGTAGAATACGGTGAGGATGGAATTCCCATTCCTTATCTTACGGACTTCGATCTTGCCTATCATGCAACGAACCGAACGATGACCGCCCTATATGGCGTCGGAGGTGTGTTGAACTACGCAGCTCCAGAACAATTGCATACGCCGACTGCTGCTGCTGCTAGGTCCGAGCTGGTCGACGTATTCAGCATCGCGCAGCTCATGTACTTCGTGTTGACCGCCGAAGATCCCGCAAGCGACTCGCCGGCACAAAACCGAAGCCGTCTATCGAGAAAGTTGAATGACTGGGCGGATCCTCGTGCAGTCACAATACTGTCTGAACTTTATGAGAAATCGACTCACAGGAATCCTTCTGATCGCCCGGAGTCTGTGGCGGTATTTCGGAATCAGATAGCTGGGGCGGAGGCATACATAAACGAGACCAGCTTGGATATTAGATGGTCTACTCATGATTTCCTTGACCGAGTTTCGCACGCCTACCGCGGAGTTGGGAACTATTCGTTTACCGGCCCCGATAGCGTGCAGATGTTGAGTCTGTCAGGTCAGGTGTCGATAACACTCCGTTCAAAGGGAAACTCGGTAAATAGGAACGATCACATTGACCTGGAGTTCGAACTCTCGGTTACCGGGGCGATTCCCGTAGCATCGTTGAGCTCGGGTGCCAGTGCTCGGAAGTCGTTGAACCAGAGACTGGATCGTGTCGTACGGCGTCATGATCATGTTGAGAGGCATCATGGGTCGCACGGTTCGTTTCAGACATTTATTGTGATGCGCTTCGTGCCGATGTCGACTGCTGGAATAACGAAAGCGGTGAATGTCCTAGGCGATTGCGTCGGATGTGTCGATGGGGCCTGAATGCAACCATTCCTGATTGGCAATGTGATCGAGTTGGCTCGAGGCTCCGATGTCGGCCCGTGTTGAGCGTCGGGTCGTTGTCGGTTCGGTGTTACCGCCGGCCACCGATTATGAGTCGGATCGAGTAGGTGGAGCGTGCTTTGAGTGTGCTGCGCAGTATGTGCCCTGTGGTGACGGTAGTGGCTAGCTGCTGTGGGTCGTGTCGTTGGTGACGCGGATATGGGGTGGGTTGAAGAGGGCGGTTCTTCCGGCGGCAGGATGTGAAGCGCCAACTCGCACATCAGCTATAGACCGAAAGAACCGCCGTGTCTCACCGTAACGCCCCGCTCACCATTGAGGACCGCCGTCGGCTCGTGCACGGCTGCCGAACCCGTCCGATCGCTCATGTCGCCGCCGAGATGGGCACTCACGTCAATGTGTGTCGAAGTGGGTCAACAGGTCCCGCCGTCACGGCGAGGTCGGCCTGCTCGATCGTTCCTGCGCGCCGCTGCGGTCGCCGGCAGCGACCCGGTCGAGCTCGTCGACCGAATCGAGCAGCTGCGTAGGACCAGGAAATGTTCGGCACGCAGAATCGCGTTGGAACTGGTCGCCGAGGGCGCCACTGTGTCGGTGCGGACCGTCGGCCGCCACCTGGCCCGGCGTGGGCTGAACCGGCGTCGATTCCTGGACTCGGTCGGCGAGGCGAACCGGGTCCCACGCCGGATCATCGCCCGCCGACCGGGGGCATATGGTGCATGTCGACATCAAGAAAGTCGGCCGGATCCCAGATGGCGGCGGCTGGCGTGTCCACGGCCGAGGCTCGGCCCAGGACCTGGCCGCCCGGGCTGCGGCCAAATTTTGCCGGCCCGAGTATACGTTCCTGCACACCGCGGCCGACGGCTACTCGCGCCTGGCCTACACCGAATCCCTCGACGATGGGAAGCGGTCACCGTGATCGGGTTCATGTTCCGGGCACGAGCGTTCTTCGCCGCGCACGGAATCACCCGGATCGAGCGGATCGTCACCGACGATGGTGCCTGCTACAAGGCGAAGGACTTCGCGAAGGTGCCACTCGGAGCGTGCCATCAGCGGATCACGCCCTACACACCCCGGCACAACGGGAAAGTTGAGCGCTACAACCGGATCCTGGCCGAGGAATTCCGCTACGCCCGTGAATAGGCCTCGGATCTGCAGCGTCAGCAGGCACTACAGATTTGGAACATCCACTACAACTATCTTCGCCCCCCATTCGGCGGCCGAGAACCGGCCACCAGCCAGCCGCCTCCATGCCAGCGTCACCAACGTCCTGCCCTCATACAGCTAGCGCCACGATGGCGGGGTTGGTGGCCACTGCATCGCCCGTCCAAGCAGCCGAGTCGGGCATGCCAACGCGCTCACCACGTACGCCGACGACTGGCACGGCATACCGGGACGGGGTTCGTGGTCGGGTACTGGATGGAGGGGTCGGGCGGATCGGCGGGACCTGCGAGTGCGGCGATGCTCGTCCCGTGGGCGATCCGCTACCCGAGGTTCGGCCGATCGTCGCGGTGCGCATCGCCAAGACCGAGCATCAGCGGGGGATCTCCCATCCTCGGGCCCGCGCGAGGTCGGTCAGCCAACGTTCGGCGCCGTGCGCGTCCTCGGCTCGGCGCCCCTTCGGGAAGGTGACGATGCCCGCGTAGACGGTGCAGTCGAGGGTGCCGGTGACGGCGAAGCCGCGGTACCCGAGGCCCGGTGGGTCGGCGCGCCGGTCGGTCGGGGGAAGGTCGTCGAGCAAGCGGGCCAGTTCGCGTGCCTGCGGCGCCGTCAGCGTCCACGCGGGGTTGGGACGGCCGCTGAACAGGTCCAGCTCGACGGAGAATTCCGGGGTCATCGCACCGCCGCACGCCGTGCACAGCGCGCCCGTCGCGATGACTCGCACGAAGGCCCGTCTACCGATGTCATCAGTGATGCCGGCTCGATTCTCGTCGGAGGCGCGACCACTCGGAAGGACGCTCATCCCACTGTCCCACGCAGGTGGTATCGCCAACAGTCCCCTGGTCCCACCGCTTCGATTCCGGGTAGCGAACTACTCGTGTGACGACCCGCGCCGCCTGCCACGATTGTTTCGCACTTTCCGCTCGACCGATCCCAGGTCGGTAGGCACCGCGACCGCGCGGAGAACACCTTCAACGGCCCGACCGGCACGACATCGACCGGTCCGCCATTCAGTACCACTTTCCAGGAGCAGCGATGCTGCGCATCACGATCGACGCCTTCTCGGGTCGACCCAATCCTTACTATTACGTGGACGGCGAGCAGTCGCGCCAATTGCTGCGCGATGTCGCCGCCAGGCCCGATGTCGCCACCGAGCCGGACTCCGGTTTCGACGGACTCGGCTTCCGGGGCGCGCTGGTCCAGGCCATGGACGACGATGGCGAAACCTTCGGCCTGCCAAGGGAATTCAAGATCGATGCGACCCACGCGGGCGGTGTGGGACTCGACTTCGCCGAACGCCTCATCCGCGGCCTCGGTACCTACGACGCGGTCACCGACGGCGTTGTCGCGCCCGAAACCGACGTGCAGAACCTCTTGGCGATGCTCGATTTCGTGCGCTCGCCCCGCGAGACGGTCGAGGATCGGTCCGGCGCCCCGGCCGAGGTCGCCCCCGACTCCGACACGTGCTACATCGAGCGCTCCAAGTTCAATCCGGGATTCTGGAACGACCCGGCGGTCATCCTGAAGAACAACTGCTACAACTACGCGAGCAACTGGCGCACCAACACCTTCGCCCAGCCCGGACTCGGCGCCGGCGCGAAGTACACCGCGTTCACCTGCGCCGAGCTCACCCGCGCGTCGTTGGCCGACGGCTGCCACCGGCGTTTCCACTGCTTCCCCGACGCCGAGAAGCCGCGCAGGCTGGTGGCCCTCGTCGTGGCCCGCAATCAGGACTTCCACTGGTACCGAATCCATTCGGCCGCCGAGGGATTCTGGGGACACAAGCCCGGCCGAACGGCGGCCCGCAACACCGACAACAGCGGCCGCGTGATCGTGAATCCGGAGACCTGTGATCGCGGGCCCTACCGCGATTTCTGCGGGTACTTCTACACCTGCAAATCGCAGGCGCATCGGATCCGGTAGCCGGCGATGACGAACAAAGCGAGCGAGGCGTTGCGGGTTCTGCTCGACAACGCCCGCGACTACGACACGATCGAGGTCGACATCTTCCTGCACGGCGAGCCCGCGGCCGAATTCCGCGCCGCCGACGGCGCGGGCCGGGATGCCGCCACCGCGATGAAGGAGCGGGCCGCCGCCGACCAGCGCGATCTGCTGGATTACCTGCGGGGCCGGTCGGCGGAGGACTCGGAGCCCGCCGAGGGTGTCGCCGTGCCCAAAGTGGCGGGGCTGGACACCTCCTGGTCGACGAACTCGATCTCGGCGCGACTCACACCCGACGTGCTGCGGGCCGTCCTGGCCCGCGCGGACGTCGCCTCCGTGGACATCTCACGCACCGTGGACATCGAGGACCTCCTCGATGCGCCCACCACGACCCGTCCCGCGCGGGTGCGCGAGCGGGCACGGGCGGCCGGCGACAGCGCGCTGCCGCAGCCGACGTGGAGCGTGACCCGCGTGAAAGCGCCCCTGCTGTGGCAGCTCGGCGTCACCGGCGACGGCGTGGTCGCGGCGGTCATCGATACCGGCGTGAACTACGACCACCCCGATCTGGCGGATCGGATGTGGGACGGCGGCCCCGAATTCCCGCACCACGGTTGGGATTTCTGGTTCGACGACGACGATCCGAGGGACGACAGGGGCCACGGCACCTCGTGCGCGGGCATCGTCGCCGGAACCGGATCAGCCGGTGCGCGAACAGGAGTCGCACCGGGCGCCACCATCATGGCGCTGCGCGTCGGCGGCACCGAGAACAGGTATTGGCGCGCATTCGAATTCGCGATCGAGCACGGTGTGCACGTCATCAGCATGTCGATGTCGTGGAAGTTCCCGAGCAACCCCAATTACACGGGGTGGCGGCGCGCGACCGAGGCGATCGCGGCGGCGGGCATCCTGCACGCGAACAGCATCGGGAATCAGGGTGATCAACCCGGGCTCTATCCGATCCCGTACAACATCGCGACGCCGGGGAACTGTCCGCCGCCGCGAATTCATCCGTCGCAGAACCCCGTCGGCGGCACCGCGTCGGCCATCGGCTGCGGCGCCACCGATGTCTCCGATCAACTCGCCGGGTATTCCGGGCGCGGCCCGGCCGAGTGGGGCAAACCGCCCTACACCGACTATCCCTACGCGAACGGAATGCGCCCGGGCCTCATCAAGCCGGACATCTGCGCTCCCGGGCCCGGCACGACCTCGTGCAACTACCTCCACGACGGCTCCGGCACGGGAAGCTCCTTGCCCTACAGCGGATTCGGCGGCACGTCCGCGGCGACTCCGCACGTCGCGGGATGCCTCGCACTGCTCGCCCACGCCTGTCTGATCGCGAACACGCCGATCGTGCCGGTGCGGGTGCAGGAGGCGATCGAGAACACGGCGGCGCGCGTCGTGGGCCAGCTCCGGGACAAGGAGAACCATTTCGGCGCCGGACGGATCGACGTCTACGCGGCGTACCGGTACGGGGCGGACAAAGGCTGGTGGTGAGGTTTCACCGGCGGAGAAAGAGGTGACGACGATGGCAGATTTCACGCGGGTCGAATTCGCGGTGGAATGGAACAGCGCGGCCGTGGTGCCGGGGACCGTCTGCGGTTTCCGCGCACTGCCCGCCGCGTGGAGCGTGGCGGCGGCGGTGATCAACACCGCGCGCAACTTCGGGCATATCGAGAAGTTCGTCTGGGGCAATGCGGACGCGTGGGCCACCGACTACGAGCACCCCGCGGTGGTATCCACCGGGGATTCGCTCAACATGGTGGACAACACGCACCTGATGTATGTCTCCGGCCACGGCGCCGCGGAAACGGCGGTGTCGTTGGCCTCCAACCACTTCGGGTGTCGCGCGTTCTACCGGAACATGCGACTCGGTGTGCGCAGGCTGCGGTGGCTCGTCCTCGACCTGTGCGACGCCGTGACCGAGAACCCGGACGTCGGCACCAGCGTGATGCGCACCTGGGACACGCCGACCTCGGGCGTCGCCGGGCAGCCCCGGCGCGCGCTGCACGTGCTGTGCGCCTTCATCGGCACCGAATTCCCCGGAATCGACACCAACCGCGGCGCCGAATTCCTCACCGCGGTGTCGCGGGGCACCCCGGTCGGCACCGCATGGCTCGACGCCGCGTTCGCGCGCTCGGGCAGCAACACCAACAGGCCGATCGCGATCGCCTGTGGCCGCGACGGGCCCGACTCCCGGTTCCGGCGCGACCACGGCAAGCTCTCCGATCGCGACGCCGGGCCCGTGCCCTCGAATCATCTGGCCTGGAAATGGCGGAGTTAGGAGCAAGGAGATGGACTACGACGCGCTCGCCGCACGTTGGCGCGGCTTCGAGGCGGCCACCAACATCTACCGGGTGGACCCGCGCGTCGACCCGCTGGACGACCTCGACGCACTCGCTGAACGCGCCGGGCTGAAACGGGATTCGAGCCGGAGCTGGACCGAGTTCGGCCCGCTGCTCGAGCTCGAGGACGAATCGCGCCTGGTGACGGTCTACCGCCCCTCGCGCGCGGTGCAGTACGTGGACCGCGATCGCTGGCAGGTCGACGACGGAGAGTCGAACCTGGACATCAGCGACGCGGATGCGATCGACGCGGCGGTCCGGGCCGTCGATCACCTCGACCTGGCCGACGGTGAGGTGTTCACGCCGGAGCGAGTCACCCGCCTGCACGTCGCGTCCGCCGAGATCGGCGGCGAGCCGGCGTACCCGCGGGTGATCGACGCCGGGGTGATCCTCGCCCGCGAGCTCGACGGCGTGCCCGTGCTCGGCCAGGGTGGCTGTCTCGTGGTCTACCTCGACGCGAAGCACGAGCTGACGGGATTCGAACGGACGGCGCGGCGCATCGCCGGGATCCACGAGCCGGTCCGCGCGCTGCGGACCCTGGACGATGTGCTCGGCGAGGTCGAGGATTACTGGCACCTGTCCCGCGACAGCGGATTCCTCGTGCGCGACGCGCATTTCGGATACCTGGAGTTCGGCCGTCTCCAGGAACAGGAGTACATCCAGCCGGTGTATACGCTCGATCTCCGGCTGCCGGATCAGGACAACGAGGAGACGCGGACCGTGCAGCATGTCGTCCCCGCCGCCGTCAACGGCGTGGGACCCCTGATGCCGCAGGCCACCGGACCCGAATCGGGCACCCGCCCCACGGGCTGACGCCGACCGGATCACACCCGGGATACCGGCGACCTCAGCCGCCGGTATCCCGCCGCACGAAATTGGGGCGCAGGTCGTCGTCGGGCGGATCGAAATACCGGTGGAAGGTGGGCGTCAGTCCGGAGGAGATCGGCGGATTCACCCACGACCAGTCCGTCGGGCATTTCCGCCCGGCGGATTCCTCCTTGGCGACGTGTTCGCAGAACTGTTTGGCGACGGTGTGGTGGTCGACGATGTGCACCTTCGCCTTCCGGTAGCTGTGCAGCACAGCCTTGTTCAGCTCGATCAGCGCTTGGTCGCGCCACAGGGTGCGCGCGTGGGAGGTGTCCAGGCCCATCATGTCGGCGATCAGCGGCAGCATGTTGTAGCGGTCGGTGTCGCTGAAATTGCGCGCGCCGATCTCGGCACCCACGTACCAGCCGTTGAAGGGTGCGAAAGGGTAAGTGATCCCGCCGATTTCGAGGTTCATGTTCGACACGGCGGGCACCGCATGCCATTTCAGCCCGAGTCCGGCGAACCACTCGAATTCCGGGTGCTCGAGCTCCACTTCCCACGCGATCTCCGGCGGCACCTCGAACCAGCGGATCGGTTCGTCGGGTGTGCTGATCAACAGCGGCAGGATATCGAAAGGCGTTCGCGCACCGCGCCATCCGAGTTTCATCGCGAACTCGGTGATCGCGATATTGGCCGGGTCGCCGGTGACGGTGCCGTCGCCGTTGCGGTATCCGGCATAGCGGATGAGTTGCGGGCTGACGATCCGGTACTCCCGCCCGTCGGGCCTGCGCGGCGGGCCGACGGTGATCAGGGATTGCACCGCACCGCCATTGGTGGCCATGTGCAGGTGCTGCCAGCACACCTCGGCCAGTTCACGCGCCGTGGTCACGCGCCGGGCGTCGAGCAATTTCAGTGAGCGCCAATGTTTGCGGCCCACGCAGCGGGCGTGGTTGCGCCAGGCCAGCCGGGCGCCGATCTGGATCTCCTCGGCGGTCTGCACGTACGTGCCGGTGTCGCGCAGTTGGGCGAGCGCGGCGCGGCGGCGCTGGTCGGACAGGTGGGCGAGTTCGGGCTGTCGGAAGAATTCATCGCATTCGCGCAGTCGCCGTCCGAGATCGAGACCGAAAGGTTCGGTACCGACGGTGGTTTCGGGCGGAATGGCGGGCAGAACGTGGTTCACGGGGTTCTCCGGTCGGGCATCAGGTACTGCGGCCGAACAGAACATTTGCGAGTGGGCAACGCGACAAACCGACCGGTCCGGTGGATCACGCGACCGGATGCCGGGCCGTTGCCCTGCGATTGCCCGAAAACCGCTCGGTCGGTGGGCATTCGGGCGTGATGGATGGACGTGTGGGACAGGATCGCTGCTGTATGCGGTCATATGATCCCCATCGACGTCCGTGGAAGCGTCCGATCGTCAGGGTACGGCGGGTGTGCTGGCCGTGTGCCCGAATTCGGGTAATCCCCGGGCGCGATGGCGCTTCCGGACGCCCCCTTGACAGTGCTCCAGATCCCATCTGAGCACGTGTCGGCATAGGTCCCGGGTCGCCCGCGAGGCGTCTGGCACTATGGCAGGCATGGTGTCTCGGTCCACGCCGTGGCGACGCCTGATCGTCGCCGCAACGAGCGCCGCATTGCTCGCCGGTGCGGCGCTCGCAGCGCCCCCCGCCGCCGGCGCGCCCGATATCCCCGACCTGCCCGACACCGGTTCGTCCGAGGGGCCCGCGCCCGCCGAGCCGACCACCACGCCCGCGAGCACGGCCGCCATCGAACGCGTCGAGCCCATCAGCGACCGCAGGCTGCGTGTTTTCGTGCGCTCGCCGTCGATGCGCCGCACCGTGCAGGTGCAGGTGCTGCTGCCGCGCGACCGCGGCGCTCCGCGCCCGACGGTCTACATGCTGGACGGCCGCGCCGCCGAACCCGACACCAACAACTGGCTCGAGATGGGCCGCGCCGAGCAGTTCTACGAGGACAAGAACGTCAATGTCGTGCTCACCGTCGGCGGCCCGGCCAGTTTCTACACCGACTGGCAGCGTCCCGACCCGGTGCTCGGCACCAACATGTGGGAGACCTTTCTCACCCGGGAGCTGCCGCCCCTGCTCGACGCCCGCTTCGAGGGCAACGGCCGCAACGCCGTGATGGGCGTCTCGATGGGCGCCGAGGCCGCGATGATGCTCGCCTTCCGGCAGCCGGGCCGCTACCGCGCCGTCGCCGCGCACTCCGGCTGTTTCGCCATGGGCACCGACCTCGGCCAGACGCAGGCGCGCGCGGTGGTGGCCACCTACGGCGGCGAACCGGACAACATGTTCGGCCCCGAGAACCACAGCGACTGGCTGGCCCACGACGTGATGCTGCACGCGGAATCGTTGCGCGGCAAGGCGATCTACCTCTCCGTCGGCAGCGGACTGCCCGGCGAGTACGATGTGCCCGGCAACCCGGAACTGGCCAACGCCGTCGGCTTCGGCGGCCCGCTCGAAGCCGCCACCGCCACCTGCACCCGCCGCCTGGTGGACCGCTTCACCTCCTTCGGCATCCCGGTCACCGTCAACTTCCGCGCCACCGGCACCCACTCCTGGCCCTATTGGGCCGACGAACTCGCCCGCTCCTGGCCCACCGTGGGCGGAGCGCTCGGCGTGAACTAGCCCGATCTCCCACCGCCGCACGGAGTCGAGCGGCGAAACCCGCCCGGTCCCGGGTGGTCTGGGGGATGATTGGTGGTTGAAACGCGCCTGCTCGGCCCGGTCGGGGACAGGTCGGAAGCTCGTCGCGATCGCGTATCGGAAGGCGAGAGGTACGGACATGATCGCTTCGCGGATGCTGGTCGTGATCGCGGCGGCGGTGGCGCTGACGGCGTGCGCCACGTCGATACCCGAACAGCGGTCGGGTGCCCGGGCGTCGGAGACCACCGAGTCGGGAGGTGGGCCGGGCGGCGGGGTGCCGGGGCGGCCGGAGAAGACCGATGCCGGGCGGACGGCGGGGGCGCCCTTCCGGATCCCGGCGCTGGTACAGAGCGAAGGCGGTGCGATCGTCCTCGTGCAGGCGAAGGCCGAAGCGGATATCGCCGCGGCGTGCGGTGGCTGCGTGACCGTACTCGTCGCCGAGGGCTCCGACACGCGCAACAGCGTCTGCCAGTACTCCGGCCAACTCCGAGGCGGGGAAAGCGATTCGACGTCGACGGCCGAGGCGCCTTACGGGTCACTGGTCCTGACGCCAGGCGTTCCGCTGACATTGTTCACCGGGACGCTGCCCGCGCAGACATTCCCCTGTGACGAAGAGGGTTACCTCCCGAAGGAGGCGCCGGACACGGAGACTCCCACCGAGACCGACACCCCCACCGAGACGGACTCACCCACCGAGACCGGCACGCCGACCGAGACCGACGCACCGCCCCCGACGGAATAGCCCATGACGCAACCGCCTGACGAGCAGGCGCCGCGCGCCGCGGCCGGGTCCCCGTTCGAGGGGTTCACCCACGTCGCGGGCGCGATCGGGCGGGTCGTGGCGCCGACGACGCTGCTCACCGCCGTGTTGTTCTACTTCGGCTGGGCCCACGTCTACTGGTTCTTCGACTACTTCGGCGTCGACTCGACCACCCTGAACCCGAGCATCCGCGAGTACCTGATGCGGACCGTCGACACGCTGTTCGTCCCGGCGATCTTCGTCGGGCTGCTCGGCATGATCCTGCTGTGGGGATACCTCGCGTTGCCGGATTCGGTTCGCGCGCACCGGCCTTCGCGGTGGGCGACGGTGATCACGGCCGTGGTCGCGATCGCCGTTCTCGCCAACGGCCTTTCCCGCATCTACGTGGTGACCCCGCTCAACAGCGGGCTGTGCGTGGCACCGATATCGGTGATCGCCGGTGTGCTTCTGCTCTGGTGGTTGGTGGTCTTGCGCCGCAAGAGGTTACGTGAGCGTCAGCCGGCATCGGAGGTGCCGTCCTCGCCGGCCGTCGCGGTGGTCGAATGGGCGATCCTGTTCACCATGGTGGGCATCAGCATGTTCTGGATCGCCACCGACTATTCCGTCGCGGTCGGGCAGACCCGCGCCCAGGAATGGGCCGACCAGCTCTCCACCAGCTCGGGAGTCATCCTCTACAGCGAACTGGACCTGCACCTCTCCCGCTCCGACGTGCGCACCACCCTGTGCACCACCCCGCCCGACGGCGCCTCCTCCGCCTACCGCTTC
This sequence comes from Nocardia puris, assembly GCF_003315035.1. GTDB lineage: Bacteria > Actinomycetota > Actinomycetes > Mycobacteriales > Mycobacteriaceae > Nocardia > Nocardia puris. Next base: position 2,455 of record NZ_QNRE01000034.1, on the reverse strand, counting down.
CGCTACGACGGCCTGGTCCCCCTCACCCGCATCGGCGACCACTACATCCTCGTCCCCCGCACCTGGACCCCCGGAAACGGCGCCGCCATCGTCCTGCCCGCGCAGATCCCCGGCGCCGTCCGCTACGAGTTCCGGAAAGCGGGAGACGAGGCGTCGGAGATCTGCTGAGGTGCCCTATCGCCCGAGGAACCGGCCGAGCACGTCGGCGTTCGTCGCGAACTCGAGGAACAGGTCGTTCTCGTGCGGGTCGCCCACTGTGACGCGCACGCCGTCGGCCCCGTACGGCCGCACCAGCACACCGGCCTCGGCGCTCGCCTCGCCATACTCGACGCTGCGGTCGTCCAGCGGCAGCCATAGGAAATTGGTTTCGCTGGGCGGCACGCGATAGCCGGCGGCGAGCAGGGCGGCGCGTACCCGTTCCCGCTCCGCGACCACCGCGTCGGTGCGCCCGAGCAGTTCGTGGCGCGCCTCGAGCGACGCGATCGCCGCCGCCTGCGCCACCCGGTTCACGCTGAACGGGATGTGCACCTTCTGCAGCGCCGTGATCACTTCCGGATCGCCCACGGCGTAGCCGACGCGCAGCCCGGCCAATCCGTAGGCCTTCGAGAAGGTGCGCAGCACAATCACATTCGGGCGATCGCGGGCGATCTCGACGCCGTCGGGGCGATCCTGCGGGGTGCGGCGCAGGTACTCGAAGTAGGCCTCGTCCAGGACGACGAGCACGTGCGCGGGCACCGCGTCCAGGAAACGGATGAGCGCGTCGCGGCCGTGGGCGGTGCCGGTGGGGTTGTTCGGATTGCACACGAAGATCAGCCGGGTGCGTTCGGTGACGGCCGCGGCCATCGCATCCAGATCGTGGGTCAGCTCGGGCGTGAGGGGCACCTGCACGGCCGTCGCGTTGCCGACCTGCGTCACGATCGGGTACGCCTCGAACGAGCGCCACGCGAACAACACCTCGTCGTCCGGTGCGCCGCAGGTGATCTGCACCAGCTCCTGGCACAGCGCGACGCTCCCGCAACCGACCGCCACGTTCGCCGGCGTGACGCCCAGGAACTCCGCCAACGCGGCGCGCAAGTCGGCCGCCTGGTTGTCGGGGTAGCGGTGCGCCAACTCGGCGGCCTCCGCGATCGCCTTCGCGGCGGCGGGCAGCGGCGGCAGGGTGGTCTCGTTGCTGGCCAGCTTGACCGCGCCGGGATGACTACGGCCGGGAGTGTAGGCCGGGATGGCGGAGAGGTCGGGCCGGATACGCGCTGTCACCCCTCCACAGTAGTGCGGCGGTCAGGGTGGGTTCGGTCGCGGGCGCCGGTCGGCTCCCACACCGGAAAAACCGGCGGGTAACGGCCCCTCACGTGCGAACTTCTCGCGAAGATCAGCGCCGGGTCCTACCCTGGTTTCATGTCGGGCATTTATCGCGACGTCGCCCTGTTGCGCGGTGACGAGGATCAGGATCAGAGTCCCGCCGACCTGGGCCGCGTGCCCATCACCGTGATAGAACCCGAGGTCCACGCGCGCGGCGGGATCGTCGTGCTGCACGAGTCCCGCGAGTTCACCGGATCGTTGCTGGAGTTCATGCGCGCGCTCGCGACGGAAGGCTGGATCGTGGTCGCGCCCGACCTGTTCCACCGCGGCGAGACCGAACCCGACCACGAGGTCTTCGGCGACGAGCTCTTCGCCGATTTCGACGCCTCGTTCGACTGGCTCACCCGCCGCGGCGTCTTCCCCGACTGCATCGGCGCGCTCGGCTTCGACCACGCCGGCACCGCCGCGTTCCTGGTGGCCACCAACCGGCCCATCGGCGCCGCCGTCAGTGTCGCCGCGCCCGGCATCGCCGAACCCCTCACCGACGACGCCGAAGCCCTCGTCCGCGCCGCCCCCAACCTCCAGGCCCCGTGGCTCGGCCTCTACGGCGCCGACGACCCGGACACCCCGCCCGACGACGTCGAGAAACTGCGCGACGCCACCGCCCGCGCGTCCGTCGCCAGCCTCCTGGTGAGCTACCCGCGCCTCGGGCACCGCGCCGACAATCCCGGCACCGAGGACGACGACAGCACCTACGACGCGCGCACCAGGATCTTCGACTGGTTCGACAGCAATTTACGCTGATAACCAGGCGTTTTGTGATCTGGACGCCAGGTACTGTAACCTTTCTGCTCGGCGGTTCGAAAGGACCGGTTGCCCTCGAAGAGAAGGCTCCAGGAGGCGTGCCAGAGCGGCCGAATGGGACTCACTGCTAATGAGTTGTCCCTTCACGGGGACCGGAGGTTCAAATCCTCTCGCCTCCGCCACACCCGGTTCGCCGGGTGACAACTGAAGAATGCTATGCGCCCGTAGCTCAACGGATAGAGCATCTGACTACGGATCAGAAGGTTGGGAGTTCGAGTCTCTCCGGGCGCACTTCACCCTCAGACCCCCCGTTCGGACCTCCCGGACGGGGGGTTTCGTCGTGTATGCCCAA
>NZ_QNRE01000033.1 GCF_003315035.1 Nocardia puris | reverse complement strand
CGCCTGTTCAATCAGGCAATCTTCCAACAGCTCTACATCGACGACGAGCAGATCAACGGCCACCGCCTGCACGAACCCTTCGGACAGCTACACGCTGAAGCGCCCCGGGGTTGATGCGCACCGGTTTATCTGTCTCCAGCCGGTTGCTCGGCGTGGAGTGCATAGTAGTCGGCTTCGTGCTCGACCGGTGGCCGACGGCCGAGTCGGTGCATGATCCGGGACTGGTTGTACCAGCCGATCCAGTCGGCGGTGAGGAGTTCGACATCGGCGAGCCGGGTCAGCAGGCCGCGCCGGAACGGGGAATCGTCACGGACCGCCTCGGTCTTGTAGAGCCCGATCGTGGTCTCGGCGAGGGCATTATCGTAGGCATCGCCGACAGACCCGATAGAGGGCTTGAGGTCCGAAAGTGTCAGTGTTTCACCGAGTTTCACTGCCGTGTATTGCTCAGGTTCAACCGGTGGACGCAACACCCGAGGTTATGGAGGGTGTTGTGGGAAGGCCGTCGGATTGGATGCGGGAAGTCACAGGGCGAGCGCCGATGCGGTCGCCGGGTGCGCCCGGGACGCCGCGGTCGGTGGAGCGCCTGTTCTGGGACAAGATCGCCGAAGGACTGCTGCCGACGGAAGCTGGTGTCGCAGTGGGGGTATCGCCTGTCAAGGGAAGTCGGTGGTTCCGCGATGCTGGCGGGATGTCACCGTATTCGTGGAGCCGGCCCGGCGGCCGCTACTTGTCGTTCGCCGAGCGTGAGGAGATCGCGCTGCTGCGGGTGCAGGGCAAGGGCGTGCGGCAGATCGCGCAGGTCCTGGGCCGCAGCCCGTCGACCATTTCCCGTGAGTTGCGGCGCAACGCCGCGACCCGAAGCGGCAAACTCGACTACCGCGCCTCGGTCGCCCAGTGGAAAGCCGAACTGTTCGCCAGACGCCCGAAAACGGCGAAGCTCGCCGAAAACAGGCAACTCCGGGACTACGTCCAGCAGCGCCTGGCCGGGCGGATCACCGATGCGAAGGGCCGGGTTGTCACCGGACCGCCGACGGGAACCTGGACCGGGCGCAACAAACCGCACCGCTCCGACAGGCAATGGGTCCAGGCATGGAGCCCGGAGCAAATCTCGCAGCGACTGAAGATCGACTTCCCCGACGACACGTCGATGCGGATCAGCCACGAGGCCATTTACCAGGCACTATATATCGAAGGGCGCGGTGGGCTCGATCGGGAACTGATCCTGACTCTGCGCACCGGTCGGTCCCTGCGCATGCCCCGGGCCCGCTCCAAGCGCGTCGCCTGGGCCCACATCACTCCCGACGTTCTGATCAGTAACCGGCCCGCCGAAGCCGAGGATCGTGCGAATCCGGGTCACTGGGAAGGCGATCTCATCATCGGTACCGACCGCTCCGCGATCGGCACCCTTGTCGACCGGTCCACCCGGTTCACCGTCCTTGTTCACTTGCCTCGTGAGGACGGATGGGGGCAGACGGCACCGGTCAAGAACGGTACCGCGCGCAGTGGTTACGGGGCGTCATCGATGAACAAGGCACTCTCGGCGGCGCTGCGGAAGATCCCCGAGCCGATGCTGAAGTCCCTGACCTGGGATCGGGGAAAGGAGTTGTCGGCCCATGCGGAGCTGGCATCGACGATCGGTGTCCCGGTCTTCTTCGCCGACCCGCGCAGTCCTTGGCAGCGCGGAACCAACGAGAACACGAACGGCCTTCTGCGTCAGTACTTCCCGAAGGGCACCGATCTCTCGCGGTGGACCGCGAAGGATCTCGCGGCCGTCGCGCATACCCTCAACACACGACCGCGGAAGGTTCTCGAATGGCGCACTCCCGCCGAAGCGATGGAACGTCGCCTACAATCGCTGCAACAGCAAAGTGTTGCGACGACCAGTTGAATCCGCCTTGCGACCCCGCATCGGAATGATGTATCAATCCTGTTGCGGTGAAACGGAAAGCGGTTCTACGGCGGGTGAACAACGCCTGTTCGAGCACCGAGATAACCAACGGTGTCGTCTTCGACGACATAACCCGCCAGCCCAAGATCCGTCGCGAATACACGTCCACGCAGAACGCGGTGTAACAGAACCCGGCCAGAGTCCAGCAGTAGGTGAAATCGGCAACCCGCCATTGATCTGGACGCATCGGCGTCGACCAGGCGCGCCCGATCAGGTCCGGATGCCGCGGCGTCGACGCGGGCCCGGGTTCGGTGGTTCTCGTGGTCCGTCACCCGCGCACAACCCCGTCTATCCCGGTCAGCCGCATCAGCCGCGCTACCTGGTCGCGGCCGATATTGTGACCGGCGCGGCGGGCGGTGTGCCAGAGTTTGCGCACCCCGTACAGGCCCCGATTCGCGCTCCACAGGTCGAACGACACGTTCGCGGTGTGAGCATCGGCCCAGGTGGCGTCGCTGATACCGCACTGTTTGGCGGCATAGTAGGTGGACGGGGCGATCTTGAGCCCGTGCTCGGTCAGCACGCGGCAGATCGGGTCAACCCCGAAGCAACCCTTGTGGTCGTCGATGTAGTCGACGATCACCGCAGTCGGCGGTCGACCTCCGCCGCCGCGAAAAACGCACTCGCTGTCCGCAAAAGCTCGTTCGCCCTGCGCAATTCGACTACTTCACGCCGCAGAGCCCTCAACTCCGCATACTCCGATTCCGCCGCGGCCGCCGGCCCGGTCTCGCCCTGCTCGGCGCGGGTGACCCAGTTCCGCAGAGTCGCCGGGTTGATATCCAGCAGCGCACCGACATGCCGGCGCGCACCGGCCATCGAGTCACCGTGCTCGCGGATCCGATCCTGATACATCCTCACCGCCCGAGCGCGGGTTTCCTCGTCGAACTTCCGTGGTGCCGCCATGGCTGACAGTCTCCCTTGCTAAATCAGGAGTCTCCAGCCAGTCCAGGACGGTTCACGTCGTCGGCCCGGTCCCGGGCCACCGCCTGGGGCTACCCCATCCCCCACAGGCGCACTTCACCACCGGTCTCGAAGCCGTAGCGGATGTACCTGTCTGCAGACAAGCTGGTTCAGAGTGAGTTGGCGGCGGCGGCGAGAAGATCTGCCAAGGTTTCCTCCAACTCTGGCAGCACGGCGGCATGCCGGGCTACCTGAACCGAGCGTCGCGATGGGGTTTCATCGGAGACGGCGATTTGGGCGAGCCTCGTCCAAGACTGTGCGGCCAGCCGTGCTGCGCGTGCGGCCGCGTGAACCTTCGGATTGCGCGTGTAATCGGCGAGATCGACGCACCCTTGAGCGATGAGGCGTCGAAACAGACCGCCTCCGGTACCCGCTTTTTCGATGAAGGCAGCGAGTGACCTGAGCACAGCCTCGAGGTCTTCGTCTCCGAAGATGTCGGGCCAACTGGAGACGTCTTCAGCGAAGCGGCGAACGCCGTCGAGCCCGGTGCCGGAGACACCGTTCGAGGCCGGCGCGGCAATCGAACTGGGGCCCCCATGTTTCAGGGTTGCCGCCGATTGTTCGAGCGCTGCGGCAGCCATGGACGGGAGGTCAGGCACGTCGGACGGCCAATCGACTATGTACGTGGCGTGGCGTGTGGGTGTCGGGAACCCCGTGGAGGCTCGTGCCCGTGCCAATGCGTCATACGACACCGTCTGGATCTCATCGCGGTCGTTGTCGACGATATACGCGTCGCGAGCCTCGTCATCATAGCCGACGATAACGATGTCGTGGCGGCTCATGCGCAGTCGTACCCGCAGGTATGGGAGTTCAGCGATGTCGGCCCAGACCATGACGGGCCGTCCGGAGTCCAGTTCGGTCCTCACCCATTTCCAACCGAGGTCGGGATCCTCGGTCTGACGTAGTTCGGTCTTCGCACCGAGGCGCCTCAACAGGTCGACCTCCAAATCCCCACCACGCCCCACCAGGTATATCGGAGGATTGATCGCATCGGCGCGCAGGTAAGCGAAATCGAGTGCGCCGCCGAGTGTGAACACGAGTCCTTCGCTCAGCTCGCCGTCCCAGCCAAGCCCGGCCCAGGACATAAGATCGCGCAACGCACCCGAACCACAATGGCCGCCCTTCAGGTGCGGGTAAGGCTGGATCAGCATCCGGTGACCACCTTCAGACTCGACAGCCCGCGAAAGGACAACCCCGTACGCCAGCGAGGTTGTTCGACGAGCCTAAGACCGGGAAAACGCGCCGTGAGGAGTGGGAACAGTACGGCTCCTTCGAGCCGCGCCAACGGCGCGCCAAGACAAAAGTGAATGCCGGCACCGAACGATAGCGGCGGGGTCCCGGTTCGGGTGATATCGAGGCTATCGGGGTCGCAGAATCGGTCCGGGTCTCGGTTGGCCGCCCCGAGCAAGGTCAATACAACCTGGCCAGGATCCAGGTCGACTCCTGCCACCCGTGTTGGCTCGAGCACCGTGCGCCCATTGGTCTGGACCGGCGAGTCGTAACGCAACAATTCTTCGACGGCGTTGCTCGCCAGATCGGGCCTGGCCCGCAATAGGTCCATTTGGCTGGGATGGGCGAGCAGTGCAGCAACGCCGTTACCGATGAGGTTTGTGGTGGTTTCGAACCCTGCCGCGAACAACAGTATCGCGGTGCCAACGCATTCGTCGTCGTCCAAGACGTCGTCGCCATGCGCCACGGCGAGACGGCTGAGCAGGTCGTCGTCCGGGTGGGCGCGTTTGGCCGCCAGGAGGTCTGTGAAGTACGTTGCGAGTTGGTCTTCCGCTTCACACGCGGCAGTCAGCGCCGCGGCGTCCGCGCTGGGCTCGAGCGAGGCGACCAGGGCGCGTACCAGAGGAGCGGCCACGGCTCGATCGGTCACTGGCACTCCAAGAAGATCGCCTATTACATTCACGGGCAGCGGGAGGGCGAGATCGCTGATGATATCGGCGGAACCCTGGTCCTCGATGACATCGATCAGATCACGGATCTGCGTGACAACGCGGCCGCGCAACTCGTCGATGTGCCGAGGGGTGAAAACGTCAGCGACCAGCCGACGCAGCCGGTGGTGGTCAGGCGGGTTGCGGAACAGCATGGTGCGCCGGAATCGATGCATAGCCTGACGTTGCAACTCTTCGGGAATCTCCGACAAGCCGAATCCCAGCGACTCGTCGGCCTTGCCGAGGCTACGGTTACGGAGCGCAGCTGCGCAGTCGTCGTAGCGACTCAGTACCAGGACCCCCGATCGCGTGACAAGCACGGGCTGAGTCTCGCGCAAGCGTCGGAACGCCTCGTAGGGGCCGGCTGAGCCGTGATCGGTCAGCAAGACGTCGAGGAGTAGTTCCCTCTCAGTTGGTCCAGCAGTCACGCCTGCCTCCGAGCCTTCGCCCGCGACTGCAGGAAGTGTTCGGCCTCGACCACGATGAACACGGCGGTTGCCGTAGTGACCGAGCGCCCTTCTAGATCCTCCATCCTGGCCGCGAGATTCAACTTACGGCTATGCCGCGACCGTACCTCGGCGTGCAGCGTGTAGGGGGTATCGAGCAGTACCGGGGCGAGATAATCCATGTCGAGATTCCGGGTCACGGCGAGTTCGCCGACCGTGTACAGCAAGAAGCCGAACAGGTCGTCGATGACGGTCGCCACCGCGCCACCGTGCGCGATCCCCGGCGCTCCGACATGACGCTGGTCGAAAAGATGGTGAGCAACGACGCCGCCCCCGCAACGCCGCACCGATAGGGAATGTCCGTGCGGGTTGGCCGGCCCACAACCAAGACAGTCGGGATGGTGCGGCGGCAACTCTGGCGATCCGGATTCCAGGAGCCGGAACGAGCGCACCCAGTCCTCCACGCCTGGGTCAGACAACCTACTGACCGCATCCGAAGCCTTGTCCATGGCCAGACCTCTCTGTCGACTAACGCGCGCCCAACATCAGACTCGAGCAGGACCGCGATACAACTACATTGGAGACAATCAGAACCATTTTGTCAACAATTGATCAGATCTCCGCTACTTGTCGCGCATAGCTCGCGATCAAGCAACGCGCGGACATGACGAAGTGTCCGGGAGTTTGTCCACTCATGAACAAAACCCACGTTCTGTTACCATCCGAGGGGTGGTGGAAGAATCGGTGAGGCTGTCGTTCAGGCGACACCTCCGCGAGGCAGCAATCCGCGCCGCCCGCGCCCTGACGGTCGAGAAGGGCTGGGAACGTGTACGATTCGGCGAGGTAGCCGGTCTGATCGGAGTATCACGCGCCACGCTGTATCGAGAGTTCGGCGACAAGCAAGGGCTTGGAGATGCACTCGTTCTGCACGAAGCGGAGCAATTCCTGACCGGGATCGAGGATTTGCTTGCTTCCAACCGCAGCGCGTTGCCTGAATCGATCCGAGCGATAGTTCGCTACACGCTCGACGAGGCTGCAACCAGCCCCTTACTCAAAGCCGTCCTGACTACACCCGGTAGCGGCCCGCGCGATGAAACCGGCGTCCTCCCCCTGTTGACAACCTCTGCCTCCATGCTTCAACTCGCGTCCGAGCGACTGGTCACCGCGTTCCTCCACCACTACCCCACCATCGACGCCAATGACGTGGCCGACGCAGTCGATGCGCTCATTCGATTGACGATCAGCCATCTCGTACTACCGGCCAGCGACAGCGCCGAAACGGCACGCCGGATCTCCGAGATTGCCCTACGTTATCTCGGGGTGGGCTCTGCGGGTCTCAGACCAGATGCCTCAGCTGCATGCCACAACGCGGTACCGAGCCATTGAAGCAGCGGTACCCTCGTTTCCCTTGATTCCACAGCAGCTGGTTCAACGACAAGTAGGCGGCGACGCTCTCGAAACGTAGCTCGGACTCGGCCGGAGGAACGTCGAGCGCGAAGTGGTCGCCAGCGGTTGCGGGCGGTCTGAACCAAGTTCGCGTCGGATCCATCGATTCGGGTCCGCAGGTTCGCACGAAAGCAATCCCGAAACTATCAAATGACACATGAGCTGTCATGCACAAGCCGGGCAAGCCCAACCAGCTGCTGCGTTGGGTAGAGCAGCACCGACGACGCTGACGCACCGAGCAATCGATGCGGACCAGGCCGATCGGCGGTCGTCCCGCCCACCGGCGATGGCGCGACAACGGCATTGCTCACGGGTCTTTTGCCCCGCGGGGATGCAATCCGGCAGTGTCACCGCGCTATGGCAGATAAGCTCATCCCGCGTCGTCTTCGACCGGCGTTTGGCTCGAATTCGCTCAGCTAAGCCTCGATCAGTCCAATATTCTCAATCCGCAAAGTCGAATCCGGGTCTATCCGGATTCCACGAGCTCGCGCCGAGGAATCGATAATCCCCCAAATGATTGCGCTGAGATGCTCGACGAAAGCCTTTCTCGGCATAGCCGAGGTCGGATCGGATTGCGAGTTTATCCACCAATCCGTCGCGGAGAGGCTCGCCCCTACGATCGACTGCACCACCAAGTCTATGCCCGACGTGTCAGCCCCAGCGGTTTCCAAAACCGTGACGAAATGATCCGCAATGAAACCTGCCAGTTCACGTGCGTTCTCAAGAGCTGGATCCGATCCCGATGAATTGTCGCTAAAATGACTACGAACGAGAAACTGGAAGACGTTCTTGTGCTCGTCGACCAGCTGCGCGTATTGCTCGACGAGCTGATTCATCACATTTCGAATCGGATCGGATCCGAAATCAACGGTAGCAAGCACATTCGACCACATGAGTTCCTTCGCACGTTCGATAACAGCTGCACGAAGGCCCAGTTTGTCCTTGAAGTGGCGATACAGCTTGGGTTTTGTCGCACCCGCCTCCCGAGCGATGTCGTCCATGCTCGCGTCCGGACCGTACTTGCCGAAGGCACGGTACGCTGCGTCGACCAGTTCTGCTCGAACCAGGACCCGGTGCTCTTCCCATCGGCTCGAGCGTGCGTCAATTCGCCGAACCACCGAGCTACCGACCTCCCGAATCCGCTTTTGTGCGCCCGCCATCTGGCCGAGTATACGCTATCGGACAAGTGACCGATATCGCGGGCGGCGATTGCGCGCTGGATCGGGCGAGCATGAACGCCGTTACGGGGCCTACGCGAACGCATGGTCAGTCGAATGTCACAGTCACCGAATTGGTGGCGGGTACCGACTGGCATGCCAGTCGATCACCTTCCTCGATATCATCATCATCGAGTACCTCGTTTACTCTCATCTCTATATCGCCGTCGATAACCTTGCACACACATGCACCGCATCCGCCTTCCCGGCAGGAATACGGAGGCGAGTACCCCTCGTTCAACAAGACCTCGACGAGGGTCAAATCTTTCGGCCATTCCAGCTCGGCGCGATCACCATCGAGATATACTACTAGACGGGCTTGTTCGTTCGTCATTGATTCCTTGACGTAGTTCTCCACGTCGAAGGGATCGGAGTGCAGAGATTGGAATACTTCTCGGTGTAGGTTCCGGTGCTGCACGCCGGCTTCGCGCGCCGCGTCTACCACCAAATCCATGAACACCGCCGGCCCACACAAGAAATACATCCGATTTCGGTACTCACGGCAGATTTCAAGGATTGCGCTTCGGTCCGGTAGCCCACGCTCGCTCTCCAGCCACTCGATGAGAGTCAGTCGCTCGGGAAACTGCTTGGCGAGGTAACGGAGGTCTTCACCGAAGATGACGCTCTCGGCATGCTGGTTGGCATAGAAGAGAACGAGATGGCCGCCGCCTTCGAGCAGAGCCGACTTGACGATGGATAACACCGGGGTGATTCCGCTACCAGCTGCGAACAGAACCATGTCCGCATCCAGGTCTTTCGGTGTGAAGTGCCCGGTGGGCGGCAGAACGGTTACCTCAGCGCCAACCTTGATGTTGTCGCACAGCCAGTTAGATCCGTACCCGCCCTCCGTGCGTTTCACTGTGACAGCTAGCGAGTCGTCTGCATGCGGGGAACTCGAGAGCGAATAGCATCTGGCCACATATTCCCCGTCACCGGCTCCGGGAATACGCAACGTAAGAAACTGCCCGGGGTCGTAGGCAAATACGCCCAATTGCTGCTCGGGCACCTCGAACCAAATGGACACCGCATCCGCTGTTTCCTGCACTACACGGGAGACCGTGAGTTCACATGGCATGCTCATCTTCCAGGATATTCCTTCTCTATTATTCCGGCCCGTGGCCCAGATTCAACTGTCGCGCTTGACAAGGCCGTAACGACGGCCGATCGCATAGCCGACACGGGCCAGCGGAGCGTTCAGGTCCTGATACCTCGGCCCCACCGCGCGGGCGACGAAATCGAAACCCAGGGCATCGGGTCCGATAAGGACTCGAGGTTTGTTCCGTCGCACGCCCTTCAGGATCGTTTCGGCGGCGCTTTCCGGAGTGGTGAGCGCTATACGATCGAAACCGGCGACAATCTTCTCCTGATCACCCATCGCGCCGACACCTCGAGCTCCGCGCACAATATTTGTGCGAACACCACCCGGATGCACGCATGTTACGCCCACCGGTAGCCGGTTAATTCGCATCTCCTGGCGCAACGCCTCGGTAAAGCCTCGGACGGCGAATTTGGAAGCATTATATGCGCTCTGACTGGGAATGGCCATCAGTCCGAAGACACTCGACACGTTGACAACATGGCCGTCGCCCGAGTCGATCAGATCCGGAAGAAATAGTTTCGTGCCGTTCACGACTCCCCAGAAATTGATCGACATCAACCATTCGAAGTCGATCCATTGCATATCCAGTATGTCGGCGCCGAGTGCGACCCCGGCATTGTTGATTACCATACTGACCGAACCGAAGTCGCTGAGGACCTGACGACGATATTCCGTGAATGCGCTACGATCGGCCACATCGAGCTGATAGTGCTGGCATTCGACACCCAGCGCGGTACACATGGAGGCGGTTTCGCGGGCCCGTTCGCCGTCGATGTCGGCAATGGCCAGCCGCGCGCCCTCGCCGGCGAGTCGAATTGCAACTGCACGGCCGATTCCTGAACCTGCCCCGGTTACCGAGACGACTCGGTCGCTGAACTCTCTCATCTCGGCAAGCTACCCTTCTTGATCGAATTCGGAAGGAGGTCGCCGCTTCGATCACCTGTCGACTCGCCGACCAACGCGAAATCAGAGTCCGCGACATTGCGGGTACGCCGCCAATACTGCCAGGTGAAACCTGGCCAGACCGTCCGATTGACACCCTGTGCATCGAGGTACCAACTAGTGCACCCCCCGCTGCTCCAGACCCCGTTCACCAATTTCCGCTGGATGTCCGAGTTGAATTCCCGCTGAACGGGTTCACGCACCTCGAGCGCAGCTGCGCCGCGTTGCTTCGCGAGCCGAATCGCGCCGATGATGTACCTGATCTGGCATTCGATCATGAATACCACCGAGTTGTGACCAAGCCCGGTGTTGGGGCCGAGCAGGAAGAACAAGTTCGGGAAACCTGCGGTGGTGATGCCGAGATGGGTTTGAATCCCTTCGTCCGACCATACGGAGGAGAGTTCACGACCGGACGCACCCTTGAGCCGGAGGTGGTCGAACCCGTCGGTTACGTGGAAACCGGTGGCATAGATGATCACGTCGACCGGACGCTTGTCACCGGACTGGGATATGATGGCGTCCTCGGTGATCTCGGCGATCCCGTCGGTGATGACGGATGTAGTGGGCCGATTCAGCGCTGGGTAGTAGTCACTGGAACCGAGGATTCTTTTGCACCCGATGCGATACGTGGGGGTGAGCTTCTTGCGCAGCGCGGGATCATCAATTCCCCGCGCTATGTTCCACTTGGCGACACTCTCGAGCGGACGCATGAAATTGATATGTCCGTTCAGTCCTATCGACAGTGACTCCGCTGACCAGTAGATGGCAGTCCGGAGGGCTTTGGCGAGGATCGGCGCCCTCGTGAGCAGGGCTTGGATCACCTTCGGGACCTTGACGTTCCTACGGGGCAGTACCCACGCCGGCGTCCGCTGGTATAGATGCAGTTCATCGGCTACCTTGGCAATTTCCGGAACGAATTGGATTGCGCTCGCACCGGTCCCGATAACAGCGACCTTCTTGCCATCCAATGTGCAGTCATGATCCCACTGCGCCGAGTGAAATGCTGCACCAGCGAACTTCTTCTGCCCCTTGATCTGGGGGATATTCGGTATATGGAGTGCGCCTACGCCTGAAACCAGGAATCGGGCGACGTACTCGTTGCCGTCGGAGGTCGCAACATGCCACGCGGAATCACTAGGATCCCAGTATCCGGATTGCAAGGCCCGCCCGAAATGCGTGCGGCTATAGAGATCGTACTCGCGTGCGAGACTCAGGAGATACTGCTGAATTTCATCCTGTCCTGCCCACAAGTGACTCCAATCCGGCTTGGGCTCGAAAGAGTACGAGTACATGTGAGAAGGGACATCGCAGGCACAGCCCGGATATGTATTGTCGCGCCAGGTTCCGCCGATTTCGGAATCCTTCTCGATTATCAAGAAGTCATTCATTCCCGATTTCAGCAGTTGAATCGCCATTCCCATGCCGGAGAATCCGCTCCCGACTATGAGGACCTCTGTTGTGTGCACCCTCTCGCTCGCTGCACGACCTCCCGAACCATTGGTCTTTCCCGTGTATTTGGCAGAACGGTTATTACTCATCGATTTCCTCTGAACGTTGGCTCACGTGCGGTACAGGTGGCCACAATTTTCGATAGCTACTCAGCTACTGCGGATATGTCGGACCGGGGGCGGGACCGAGGAGTTCGCGGGATTCGACGAGTGCCCGCCGCAACATATCACGGCGCGACTTGCGCTTAGCAATATGCGTGGTGCTGTTCACGCCGGTCCGAGTCTGTTCACCGCCGGGCGATATCGTCGGGGAGGCTCCTCGTCAGGCGCCAAAGGAACATGGTGAAGCGACCTTCCATCATTCCTGCCTCATCGAAGAATCGGATCATCGGCTCGGACATGAACTGCAGGTTCTCCCGGTAGTGCGGGCCGAATTGGCAAGCGAGGAACCCCCGCAGAGGATGCACGCCGACAGCACGGTACAGCTTGGGATTGATCAAGATCGGGTAGGACAGGTTCGCGACAACTGCGAGGACGCCGCGGTGCCATGCCCGCGAGATCCGGCCTCGCGACCGCATACCCTCGACAAGCTCGGAGCGCGCGAACGTGATGTGGCGGGCCTCCTCGAGCACGTGAATTTTCATCAACTGCCGGACCTGCGGTTGTAGGCGTTCGTCGTTCATCGCTTCACGCTGTGCCCGATCGAGAATCTCCTCGATCAGCAAGGTCGCGCCCTGGATCGAGGGCCCGAGCGGGACGAAATGCAGGATCTTCGCCAGCGACAGAAACCCCGGCGGAAGCTTGTAGGGCGGGATCCCCGTTTTGGCGATCAGACGCGCGAACATTGTGGAATGGCGGCTCTCGTCGCCAACCTCGGCAAGTGCGTATAGGGCCTTGTTGTCGACGAGATCACCCGTCGTGTTCAGCCGTAGCAACGCCATACTCAGCAAATTCTCGGCGTAGATCCCGAAGCTGAGGATGCTCACCAACTCATGTTTGCCCAGGTCGATCTTCTGTTCCTCGGAAAGCCGGTTCCACAGACCGGTGCCGTAGAGGGACAGGCGATGCTCGGGGAACCACGCCTTATCCGGCAGCCACGGACTATCCCAGTCGATGTCGACTTCGGCGTCGTAGAACTTCTCTACGGAAGTCTTGAGCAGTCGTCCGGCCGATCGTTGCAGGTCAATGGGTCGCCGACCGCTCACGCGCGCCATACCGTCGGTGGTTACGGCAATCTGCCCGTTGGTCTCGGCCCTGACGTCACTGGTCGTCATCTGTCGCTCCTTTGAGACTCGATCGATGACTCTGCATCGATACATCCTGTCCGGATCAACGTCCGGTGGCAGTAACCCGGTATCCGCTCAAGAGTGCAATACGGGCAGTAGCGGATACTTGGGGTATGAGGTAACTTTGACCCCGGCGGCGCGGCTTGTCAAGGGCCGGCCCCGATCCCGACGCCGGGCTACTTGGCCCCAGTGCCGGGCGATCCGATCGCTGGCGTCGACTATCGACCAAACGGAGGAGTTCACAGTGAAGTCTCAGAGTCCGCACGATGCCTCTGACTACATCGGGCCGGCCACAGTGGTGATCGCAACCGACGACGTCGAGGTGCAAGTCGAACTGCGCGGCTATTTCCAACCCATCGACGGCCGCTTCAGCTGGTACGGGCGCATCCGCCAGAACGACGAACTCGACAATCTGTTAGGGGGACGCCGACGTTCCGTGCTGATCCGGACCAGTACGGGCGAGGCACCGGCGACCATCGGCGATCGTGACTTCTGGGGCCGCTATCGAGTTCAGGGCAGAGGACGACCGCCCTATCACGTGCCGACGACGCTGGAGGAAGTAGAAGCTACGCAAAGCTGAGCCGTAGGACCTACGCGAATGCCGACGACGCCCCGAAGGGACCAGGATACCGACATGATCAGCTTTGGAGACCGGCTTCGCGACCGCAACTCCGCGGCTTGGACGCTGGCCATAACCTGTGCCGCAGTAGCATTGGTTGTTGCGGCCATGGCAGCGCTGTACACCGCTCTGCCTGCCCTTGCGCTCGACATCGGCGCAGATCAAAATGCTCTCACTTGGATCGTCGACGGATACACGCTGGTCCTCGCCTGCTTGGTTTTGCCCGCTGGCGCGATCGGCGATCGGTATGGGCGCCGACGCGTTCTAATCGTCGGCCTGGCGGTCTTCGCGGCCGCTTCAGTTGTGCCTGTATTTCTCGATACTCCTGCGGCACTCATTGCCTCCCGGGCCTTGGCGGGCGCAGGAGCAGCTTTCGTCATGCCGGCGACCCTCTCGCTTCTGACAAGCAACCTCCCAGTGGAGAAGCGGTCGTACGCGGTCGGAGTCTGGGCCGGGATCGCCGGCTCGGGTGGCGTGATCGGCATGGTGGGATCCGGTCTGCTTCTTACCCAGTGGTCGTGGCATTCGATCTTCGTCGGTCTGACCGTCGTCGCACTACTACTGCTGGTTCTGGCCTTCACCGTGCCCGATTCACAGGACGCCGAACTCCCGCCGTTCGATCTTCTCGGCATGTTCTGGGTCGTGCTCGCCATCGGCACGTCGGTGTTCGCGGTCATCGAGGGTCCGTCGCGCGGCTGGACGGATGTCCGGGTTCTTGTCGCAGGTGCGGCGGGAGTAATCGGCACCGTGGCATTTATCCTCACCGAGGTGCGTGCCGAGCACCCGCTACTGGACGTGAGCCTGTTCCGCCGCCGGGGCTTCTCAAGCGGCGCGCTATCGATAACCATCCAGTTTCTCGTGACTTTCGGTGTGATGTACCTACTGGTACAGCACTTCCAGCTCATCCTCGGGTTCGATGCCCTCGGCTCGGCGCTGGCGCTGGCGCCGATGGTCGTTCCGCTCATCGTGATGTCACTCGTGTCGCCGGCAATCGCTGCATGGGCGGGATTGCGGGTGACGACAGCGACCGGTCTTCTGACCATCGCCGTCGGCTTACTCGCCATCCTTCGCCTCGACACCGGTTCGTCGTACTTCGACGTTCTCTGGCCCCTGTTGATCATGAGCGCCGGGCTGGGCTTGTCGGCCGCCCCCGCGACCAACGCGATCATGCTCGACACACCGTTGGAGAAGCACGGGGTATCCGCTGCGGTCAACGACGCGACTCGCGAAGTCGGCGCGGCCATCGGCATTGCCGTCTCCGGTAGCATTTTGTCCGCGAGCTATACCTCGAGGATCAACGAGGTGCTGGACCGCCTTCCCGAGCCCGCGCGCGCTCCGGTCCGCAGTTCCCTGGCCGGTGCCCTTGAAGTCGCTGAGCGTGCCGGTAATGTAGGAAGACCTCTCGCCGACTATGCGAAGGATGCCTTTTGGAGTGGGGTGGAACATTCGGCGCTCGCGCTGGCAGCGATCACCATAGCCGGGGTTCTGATCCTCGTCCCACTTTCCCCTCCACGAAAAGCCGCCGAAAGCGGTATCCGACGGCGCCGCCGACGTCACCTCCCCTGGCCTACACACGCCGCTCGAACCAGTCGATCGGATGCCCACGCCAATGACCGATCGATGGCATCAGTGCGGCGAACACTCGATCCATAGTCAGTTGCGTTGTCCCCAATGCATCGCATAGCGACCCGTAGGTCGAATGGGCAGTGTCTGATCATCGAGGATAGGTAGGTTCAAGTGGTGCGCGCTTTGCGAATTCGTCTGACCTGACCCGATGAGATTTGGTCCGGCGGCTGTGAGAGCATTGCCGCCCACGTAGTGGGCAGGAACGCTCGATGACTATGGCGACACGAAAAGGGCACACACCTCCACAGGCCGTGCGCAAGCTGAGCAAGGCCGTCCACCTGCTGGGCGAGAATAAGGAAGTCGCCGTCACTGCAGATCACCATGGCCACCTACTAACGGTGGCGCAACCAGTTCGGCGGGCTGAAGGCCGGCGACGGCAAACGGTTGAAGGGCCCCGAACGCGAACACTCCACTCTGAAAAGTCTTCTCGGCGAGGCGAAGCTAGAGAAAGCTGCATTGAACGAGATCGCCAAGGGAACCTTCTAGACCCGGAACGCCGGCGGGCGGCCGTGGCGCACCTGGTGCGGGTGCTCGGGGTCCGCGAAAGGTTCGCCTGCCGGTTACCGGCGAACATCGAAGTATACAACGGCGCGTTCGAACCACCGACACCAATGCACATCCCGATGCGGCTTTGCGTGAATGGCTGCGTGCCTGGACGAAACCCATCCACGGCAAGGATTCCGCCGCGCCTACCACGGCGCCCGCAGCGAGTGCTGGACAGTCAATCACAAGAAAATCCAACGCCTCTGGCGCGACGAGGGATTACGAGGGCCGCTGCGGCGCCGAAACGCCTGGAAACCACCACCACCACGGAGGCAAAGGCACCCAACCGTGTATGGGCAGTGGACTTCCGATTCGATGCCAGCGACGACGCACGCCCGGTCAAGATCGTCTCCATCGTCGATGAAACACACCCGCGAATGCTTGGGCCGGCTGGTGGAACGATCGATCACCGCCGACGGACTCATCAACGAATCGCTGTCGATCGCAGCTACCCCGCCGCCCTGCGCTGCGGCAACAGACCAATTTCGCGTGCCAGGCGACTGGGCGGCGGAACGGGTCTGCTCAGCGTTCGTCACACTAGCCGACCCTGCCGCAACGGCTACATTGAATGGTTCAGCCGCCGCCGACGCGACGAATGCCCCAACATCAACAGCTTCTGGTCGTTGACCCAAGCCCGCGTCGTGATCAGCGACTGGAAGGAAGAATACAATCACCGCCGAAGAGATTCCGGCCTGGGCTGCAACGCCCCAGCCGGATACGCTACAACCCTGCATCCCCTACAACCGGTTCTCACACGCGGCGGACCGACTACCGGGTCCCGTCACCGCTTAGGATACTCCGACCCGGTCGGCGCAGAACTGGTTGCAGGGCAACCGAAATCATCTCCCGACCGTTGTCCAACCTAAAACCGGGGCGGCGGACCGATGATGGTGACCAGCATGTTCTGTAGCTCGGTACCTGCCGCCGGGCACAACCTTGAACAACAGCTTCGCCGAGACGTTCGACAACAAGGTTGCGAACCCGCGCGCCGGGCCGCAACCGCTGAAACAGCCAGCTGGAACCCGCATTGAAATCGGTGGCTTCAAAGCCGACCACAACTAGCGGCACCGGCAGCCGACGCTGGACTATACGACATCGGCCCCAGCGCGCTGCGGCTGCACCCACTACCCTGACAGTCATCATCCGGCTGTTGAGAAAGGGCGTTCCGCGGTTCCCGGACCGATATCAAGCTCTGATAGCGAACTATTCGCCTATCGTTACCCTCAGCGTATGACGAATGTTAATGCCGCTATGCGACGGTTGCTTCGCGTATGCGCGCTTCCCGAGTCAATCCGAGGAGATGGACGGCCACCTCACCGCTGCGTTCGTAGGGCAGGTAGTGCCCAGCCTTTTCGAAGATGACCAAATGACTCCCTGGAATACGATGCCGAAGCGCACGCGAGTGATGAACGGGGGTCAGGCGGTCACGAGACCCGACCAGCACGACGACGGGACAGCTGAATCTGCCCAGCACGCCGTAACGTTTGTGAGAGAGTATCGAACGGGTCAGCTCCGCGACATTGCGAGAATTGCTCTTCGCGAGCTGCAGCACAGCACGGTTCATATCGTGCCGACGAGGACGCGCTCCGAATAGGATGCCTCGTGTCGACTGCCGCATCAGGAAAAGCGGCCGGGAAGGAATCCTGATATAGGGTAGCGCCTCCAGACCCAGCATTATCAGCCTTCGCCAGAATTTGCTGCGCATCATATTTCCCAGAATATCGCCCGCCCCTGTCGACACCAACGCGACGCCGAGGATTCTCGGTCCGAGCACCTCACTGTGACGTTCAGCCAAGGCCATGAGAGTCATCCCTCCCATCGAATGACCACCCAATACGACCGGACCCGTAGGCACAGTTTCCGAAAGAATAGTCGCAAGATCATCCGCAAGAATCTCGAGGCTGGCCGGAGCCGACTCCGAATCCCCGTGTCCCCGATGGTCGTAGGTGACGACGCGAATAGTCGGGTCCGCAGCGATCACAAGCTGAGCAACGTCCTCCCAACTCTCGTGCGACAACGCGAGTCCATGGGTCAAGACCATAGTCACTCGCGGGGTCTGCGAGCCCCATTCGGTGATCTGCAATGTCGGACCGTCGTCCCGTGTGAGAGGTCAAGTCCTGGGGTGTGGTGTAACGGAGTTGGTCACCGCGTGATCGGTTGTTCGGTCAGGCGGTGAGTTCTGCGGGGGTGGTGTCCTCCTGTT
>NZ_QNRE01000032.1 GCF_003315035.1 Nocardia puris | reverse complement strand
GAGTGCCCGCCCAGGAGCGTAGTTCGGCGACGGTGGACAGCGGGACGGGCGGCTGGGAGAGGTCGTGGGTGTAGCGGCGCTGGGCGTCGTCGAGGCCGTAGGCGGTGGCCATGTTGCCCAGAACCGCTGGCGAGCAAGGGATTTCGTCGCGTTCGATCTTCTTGAGCAGGTCGGTGCTGACGTGCAGGAACTCGGCGGCGCGCGGCCGGGTGAGCTTGCGGTGTTCGCGGGCCCTGCGCACCCAGGAGCCGAGGCTGGGCAGCTCCGGATCGGCGCGGGTGTGGCGGCGTCGCGGAGCGCGGGTCGGCTTCATCCTCCGGTTCATGTCAAGCCCCTCCCTGCTGTGTCTTCCGTTGACCCTCCGTCGTGAGCTAGCTTGAAGGGTTAACTCCCCCGAGATGGTTTCGTTCTTACCAGAAAGGGAACGCGGCGGCCACCCGATATTCGCTGTGACCTGTCCGACAATTAGCCGGAGACGTCCGTGATCACGTGTGGCGAATTCTCGGCGGCTCGGTGGGGCGGGACACGCGCCCGCCGGATTTCTCGACTGACACTTTTGTTACCACTTTCGCGCATCGGCGCAGGCTACCCGCCGCGCCCGGAGGGGTAACCGTGTCAGCACCAGAAGCCTTACCCGTCGAAGGGGTGGCGCAGCAGCGGTTTTCGGGTCTGTGATGGGGAGGTACCAATCCTCCTCTGAAAGGGAAGCTGTGGATCTCTACTCGATTCTGTCGATAGTCAGTGCCGGTGCCTCGCTGGTCAGCAACGTTGCGGCCATCGTCGTGCAGATTCTGCCGTTCTTCTGACCGGTCGGTCTCGCTCAGAGAAATGAGCGCCCGCGCCGTCCGGCTGCGGTCCGCAGCCGGACGGCGCGATACCTGGTCGCGAATCACGCGCCACTCCTGAGCCCGTCTCATCTTTTTCTCCTTCGATCGGAAGGTCTATTTGTCGTGCCCGAAAAAGGAAACACAGTGCCTGCTGCCGTCCGCGTTCCGGGGCCGGTCTGCCATCCGGGAGGGCGTCGTGTCCGGCTGCCCTATGGGGGTCGGATGCTGTGGGGTGGCCGGATGGTGGCTGCCGGTGCGGTGCCGGTGCTGATGATGCTGGCCGTCGCGCCCGCGAGTGCGATGACGGCGGGCCCGGTCGCTGATCAGCCCGGGGTCACGGCCCCGGCCCAGCCCGGCACCCAGGCCCCCGCTCCGCCGCCTCCTCCGCCTCCGCCGGAGCCGCCGGTGTACGCGGTGCAGCCGCCCGAGGTCCGTAACGGTCCCGCGCCGCGCCCGCAACCCTCACCCGAGCCTGCGCCGCCGGTGTATCTGGGCGAACTGCACACCCCGGTGCCGGTCGCGCCGGTAGCGCCGATCGCGCCACCGCCGGAGACGATCCGGATCGGTCAGTGGCAGGTCCCCGAGCCGCAGTGGCTGCCGCCGGAGGTGGGCGACACGATCAACGGCGTCGCCGCCGACCTCGAAGCCCGCGCGGCGACGTTCCTGGACTCGGTGGGAGTCCCGGCCGGGCGTTCGGACCGGGTCGCCGGGGCCACGGCCGCCGGGGCCGGGGCCGGTGCCGCGATCGGCGGCGCGCTGGCCGGGGCTCCGGCAGCGGCGGCCGGGGCCGTGGTGGGCGCGCTCGCGGGCGGCACTCTCGGCGGCATCGCCGGGGCCGCGCTGGGCACGGTGGTGGCCGTGCCGGTGATCGGCACGATCACCTCCGGAGTGGCCGGTACCGCGCTGGGCGCGGCGGCGGGCGCGGTCGCGGGCGCGGTGGTGGCCGGGGTGCCCGCCGCAGCAGCGGGCGGGTTGGTCGGCGGCACGATTGGCGCGGGCTTCGGTGCCGGGGTGGGGGTGGGGCAGCCGTGAGCGGGAGAGGTGTTCTCACCGCGGCTGTCACGGCGACCCTCGCCGGTGGGCTGCTGTGCGCGCCGGGCTCGGGCTTAGCTCAGCCGGCGAGTCCGGGTTGCCCGGTGTTGTGGGTCCTGGGTGTGCAGGGCACCGGCGAGTCGTCGCCGGGTGCGTCGGAGACCGCCGACACGGGGATGCTCGGGCACCTGCTCGGCCCGGTGGTGGCCGCCGCACCGGATCTGGTGGCGCGCAGCTACATCCCATATCCGGCTGGGTTCGGTGGCGCGATCGGCACCGGCGGCGGCCCCGAACCGTATGCGGTGTCGGCGGGGGTTGGGTTGGCCGCGCTCACCGGCACCGCCGCCCGGATCGCCGCCGACTGCCCCGGCACCGCACTGGCTGCGGTCGGGTATTCCCAAGGCGCGCAGATCGTTTCGCGGTTCGCGCGCGCGGTCGGGGCCGGGGAAGGCCCCGTCGCTCCCGGTCGGCTCGCCGCAGTCGCGCTGTTCTCGCATCCCGATCGCGCGCCGGGCTCGCCGGTCATCCCGGGCCGTCCCGGGCAGATCACCCCGGACCCGGCCCCGGGCACGAGCGGGGCGGCGGTGTCGGGGGTGGCGATCACCTCCCCGCCCGCCTCCGGCGGTGGGATCGCCACCACCACGGGCCCCGACTACGGTGCGCTCACCGGCCGCGTGATCGACGTCTGCGCCGAAGGCGACCTCAGCTGCTCGGCCCCCGACCGCGCAACGCTGCTGCGGCTGGCCGCCCAGCTCGCCGCCCAGGCCGACCTGCGCGACCCGCTCGCCGCACTCGGCTCGATCCAGTCGCTGCTGTCGGGGACCCTCGGCGACGCCTGGACCACCGTGGTGAACAACGACTTCCAGATCGGCCCCGGATCGGTGGACTACGTGCCCGCGGCGAGTCTGGCTCAGCGGCTCATCACCGCCGCCGACCCCCGCACACCACCGCCGGGCCCCGACGAACTCGCCGCCGCCTCGGCGCGGTGGGCACAGATCACCTCGATCGTGGCCGCCGATCCAATCGGCCAGCTACCCGGCCTCGCCGCGCGCTTGTCGCAGGCGTGGGGGCAGCTGGTCACCGACAACACCGCCCTGCTCGACCCAGCGTTCCTGCTCCGCATCCCCGAAATCTCGGCCCGCCACACCGGCTACGCCGCCACCGGGCACCTCGCCAGCGGAATCGCCTGGCTGACCGCCCTCGCCCACGACCTCGCCGGGAGAAAACCATGAACGACATCGACGTGAACATCGTCAACGACATCGAAGTGAACAGCGCCGAGTTCTACGAACCACCGATCCTGCACGGTGGCCACCGTCCCGGCGACCTCGTGCGCACGCGCCCGGTGTTCACCGCGCAACTGGAAGGAGTCAGCGGGGCCTGGCAGATCGTCTACACCTCCACCGACTCACGCTCGCAGCTCGTCGCGGCGTCGGCGATCGTGCTGATCCCCGAGGCGGTCGCCGGGCCCGGCGAGAGCGCGATCCTGCTGTACTGCCCGCCGTTCCGCGGACTCGGCGGACTGTGCGGAACCTCGCAACTGCTGGCCATCGGCGCCGAACCCGACACCGCCCCGATCGAGGCGGCGCTCGGGCGGGGGTGGGTGGTGGCGATCCCCGACGGGCACGGCCTGGGCGTCGGGACCGGACCGCACACCTTCCTCGCCGCCCGCCAGGGCGCCCGGCTCATGCTCGATCTCGCCCGCGCCGTGTACCGGGGCGCGGGCCTGGACCTACCGGTCGCCCCGGTGCTGGCCTGGGGCTACGCCGACGGCGGGCGGGTCGCCGCCGCCGCTGGGGAATTGGTGCCGTGGTACGCGCCCGAAGTGGATTTGCGCGGTGTCGCCGCCGGAGCGGTGGTCTCCGACCTCGCCGCGCTGGCCTCGATGATCAGCCAGGGCGCGCAGCCGGGACTGGCGGGGCTGGGTTTGGCCGGGCTGATCGGACTCGCCCGCGCCTACGACCGCCTCCCGCTGCGGCACGTGCTCACCGACGACGGCGTGGTCGCCGCCGCCGAAGCGCAACACCTCACCGCCACCGAACTACTCGAACGGTTCCCGCAACCCTTGGCGCATTGGTGCCGCCGCCCCGATCCCTGGAACGACCTGTGGTGGCGGCGGGTGCTCTCGCTCGAGACCCTCGCCCACGTCACGCCCCTGATGCCGCTGCACCTCTACCACGGCGAACTGGATCTCGTCGTGCCTGTGCACGCCGGTCGGCGCGCACTCATCGCCTACCGGCAGCGGGCCGCGCTCGTGTCCTGGCGCGAATACGAGGCGGACCATCGCTCGACCGCGCACCTGGCCATCAGCGAGGTCCTGGCCCGGCTCGGCGAAGACCTCACCCGCCAGCCCGCCACCGGACTAGGCCCGCTCAGCGCCGAGCACACCAGCCACCCCTGACCCCCTCCGGGGGAAACCTGCCCGCACCCCTACTCCACCCCCTGCGCGGGGTGCGGGCAGGCCCAGGGGGCAGCTACCCGAGGCGAGGCGAGATGAATGTCGAGGTACCACCACATCCCGGATGACGGCGACACCGAAGCCTGGGTCGACCTGCCCGAGCCCGGTCCGGACTCGCGGATCGTGGCCGCCTCCGGGCCCGGCCATGACCTCGATGAGCCCGACGAGTCGGGCTCGCCCGAGGAATTCTGGCTCAGCCCGATACGCGACACTCCCGGCACCGCCGACAGCGACCGGTCTCCGCGACGGTGGGCCACCATCACGGATCGGCTTCCGCGTGACGCCTGGGCCGCGCTGGGGGCCACGGTCGCCGTCCTGGCCGGTGTGCTGGTGGTGTCGACCGACGACACCGGAGGCACCGGCCAGCAGGTACAGCCCACCGCCGCCCCGCCCACCCCGACCTCTACGGCGCAGGGGCCGTGCACCGGGCTCACCGGTGATGTGGTCACCGACCGCGCCGGTGACCCCGCCACCCTCACGGGGGTGATCGCCTCGTTCGAGGCCGCCTACTACATCGACCGCGACGCAGGGAAAGCGATGCCGTTGCTCGCCCCAGAGTCCGGCATCACGCCCGAGGGTCTCGCCGCGGGCATCGCCACCATCCCGCCCGGCACCCGGCACTGCGTAGCGATCACCCCGATCACTCCCACCACCGCCAACGTCCACATCGCCGAGGTGCGCCCGGACCACACGCGCATCGACTACCTCCAACTGATCAACACCCGCCCCGCCGCCGAATCTGGTGGCGCGCTGTTGATCTCCAACGTGCAGAAGCGGGAATAGGAGCCCCATCGATGAGGCCGCAGGCGCCCTACCTGATCGCCGTCGCCGGACTGAGCCCACGCGCGGGGACCACCACGACCACCGTCGCGCTCGCCCACACCTGGCCCGGCGCCGAGGCCGCCCTCATCGTCGAAGCCGACCCCGCTGGTGGCCAGCTCGCCGAAATGGTCGGCGCGGACCCGCATCTCGGTGTGGCGAGTCTCGCCCGTCGACGCGCCCTCGGCCTGCCCGTCGCCCCGGAACTGCTGGCCCAGCACGTGCAGTATTTGCCCGGCGGGCAGGCGTTCGTGGCCGCGCCGCCCGGCCACGATCCCGACGATCCGGTCCCGGCCGCTGCGCTGCTGACCGATCCGGACCGGGGATGGCGCGGGTTGGGTGCGACGGTGTTCGCCGATTGCGGTGTCCCCGAGCCGGGCTCGCCCGCGCATCCGGTCATCGCCACCGCCGACGCCGCCCTGTTCGTGGTCCGCGCCGAGCACATCGAACCCGAGACCGCCGCGCAGCGGGTCCTCGACCTCACCCGCCGTCGACGCCCCCGGGGCATCGTGGTCATCGGCGGCAGCCGCGCCTACGTCGACGCGATCGGGTTCCCAGTCGTAGGCCAGCTACCCGCCTCCCGCGCCGGTGCCCGAGCCGTTCTGACGGGCCGCCGATCCCGCCAGCACCTCATCCCGCCCGCCCGCCACGCGATCAGCGCCGTGGAGAGCCAGCTACGCCGCTATGAACACACCGGCCAGTTCGACCCACCCCGCACCGGCCAGCCTGCCCGCCAAGGCGAAGGCCGAGGCGGTCCGGTCCGGCGCAGACGCCGGGACGAGGACGGGCCCAGGATCTACAGCATCGACCCTGCCACCGTGCCGACACCGGTCGCACGACCCGTACCGGCGGAGCCGGTCGTGGTCGACGCCGCAGAACCCTCGCCATCCCTGGTCCGCGAGTCTGCGCTCGTCGACACCGGCGAGTCCGCCGGCCACTCGCGCGAGACAGACCTCTCCGCGGCGCCCGAGCCCATCCCCGACAACCACACCGCGCCAGCCGAATCCGCGCCGAAGCCAGCACCGGAACCCGTCCCAGCACCGGCGGAAACTCCGGCGTTGCGGGTGCGGGTGTTCGGGCCGACCCGGGTCTTCTGGCGCGTCCCCGATTCCGGGGAGAGCGTAGAGATCACCGGCCAGCTCCAGCCCCGTCTGCGCGAGCTGCTGGCAGTGCTGGCCTTGCACCCGCGCGGGTTGTCACGCAGTCAGCTGACCGAGCTGTTGTGGGGACAACGCCCAGCCGATCGCTCCTCAGGCGTGCTCACCAACACCCTGAGCCGACTACGCACCGCCCTCGGTGCCGCGACCGGCGGCCGGTTCAACGAGCCCCTGGCCGACGACCGGGTGCACTACCGGCTCTCCGAAACCGCGGTGAGTGTCGACTGGTGGGACTTCACCGCCGCAGTCACCGCACGCCGCCGCGCCAGCAACGACACCGACCGGACCGCCGCGTGCCGGGCCATCACCGCCATCGCCACCGAAGAACTCGCCCCCGACCTCACCGACGCCTGGACCGAACCGATCCGCGAATCCGCGCGCCGCGACACCCACAACGCCCTGGGCTGGCTGGCCACCCACGACGCCGACCACGACCCCCGCGCCACCCTCGAACTCCTCGAGACCACCGCCCAAACCGACCCCTACAACGAAGCGCTCTGGCGCGACATCCTGCGCCAGCACGCCCGCCTGGGCGAATACCCCGCCCTCGACCGCGCCTACGCACTCCTGACCAGAAAACTCGCCGAGATCGGCGAAACCCCGAGCAGAGAAACCGTTCAACTCCTCGAACACCTCCGCCGAGGCGAAGGCCACAATCCGGACATGCCCGGCCGTTGAAAAACCGGCAGAATACTGTAAACCGAAACCGCCAGTAGAATACAATTCGGCACGAATTGTATTCACGATTCAGTAATCGTCCGCCCGGCGGTCTGTGTGCACCCTCGACATCTTCCGCTGTCGTTGGATATTTACTCCGCGCTATTCATCAATGCGTGGAAGGCGTGGAGTTTCCGGTTCGATCAGGCCGTCGCGTGGCCAGTGCGCTGCTGGCAATCTGTGGGGAAGTGTGGGGGGAAATGCGGGGGGTTACGTGAGGGGCGTTCAAAATGCCCCGCCGCAACCCGGCATAGCCGCAGGTAGAAGGCCATATCCACGCGCGGGTGTCATCCAGGATTGTCTATACACAAAGCTGTATAGACATGCGTCGGCGTCGGTCGTGGTCGGCATCTCGTGCTGACCTGACCCCTGTCGGTTGGCCTCGCAATTATTATTCTCCCATCTATTTCCCTTCCTTTTGTTTCTAATTCTTTGAATCATTTTCTTTTCGGCTGGTCGGCGGTGGGTTCGGGCAGAGTTTCGTAGCGTGGTGCGCATTTCGTGCGCGGCTTGCTTTGTTCGCGGGGTGACCTCGCGCGAAATTCGGAGAATTTCCGGTGAATTGGGGTTGTGAGGCTGTTCGAGGTCGAGCTAGCGTCGACCACGTTCCCGGAATTCACCGGGAAATTCGCAGAAATCCGAATGGCAGCCACGCCGCACGTATGCCGAAAACCGGCGCGAATTCGGAACGGAGAATCGAGGAGTCCCAATGCCCACCACACCCGCCACCGCCACGGCCGCCGGTCGCCTGCCCAACGGCGAACTCCGCCGCATGGTCGCCGCCGCACTGGCCGCCGACCCCATCCGCGAACAGTCCCCCCGCGATATCGCCAACGGGCTCGGCCGCTCGTCCGGCGCGGTCGGCAACGCCCTCGAGACGCTGGTCAAAAGCGGGCACGCCGAACGCACCTCGGCCGCCCCCCGCCGCTACCGCGCCACCGCCACCACGGCCACCGCCGCCGCCGCCCCGACCGCCGCCACCCCACCGGCCCCGGCCGCCCCCAAGACGGCGAAACCGGCCCGCCGGACCAAGAAAACCGCCACCACTCCGGCCGCGCCCGGCGGCCCGGCCCGCACGGGCAACACGGTGGCCCGGCCGAACGGGCAGGACTACCACCTGCGCAAGCTCGCCGGGCGCGCCGATGTGGACGTGTTGCGCACCATGCGCGCGGCCGAGGTGCCGGTGCTGCTGTACGGGCCGCCCGGAACCGGCAAAACCTCGCTCATCGAAGCCGCCTACGGCGACCTGCTGACCGTGCAGGGTGACGGGGACACCTCGACCGCCGATTTCGTGGGTGAGTACACCCAAACCCCGGACGGCCGTTTCGTTTTCATGGACGGCCCGCTGGTTCGCGCGATGAAAGAGGGCCGGGTGCTGTTCATCGATGACGCGACCCTCATATCCCCGACCGTGCTCGCGGCGGTGTACCCGGCGATGGACGGCCGCAAAGAGCTGGTGGTCAAAGCCACCGGCGAAGTGGTCAAAGCCGCGCCCGGATTCTTCATCGTCGCGGGCCACAACCCCGGCGTGCACGGGGCCATCCTGTCCGACGCGCTCAGTTCCCGGTTCGCGTTCCAGGTGCGGGTCGTCAGCGACCTCGACCTGGCCACCCAGCTCGGGGTGGAACGCCGCGCGGTCAAGGTGGCGCGCGAACTGGCCGCCCGCCAGGCCAAGGGCGAGGTCGGGTGGGCCCCGCAACTGCGAGAACTGTTGGCGTTCCGCAAGATCGCCGACGCCACCGACCCCGACACCGCCATGGCCAACCTCCTCGGGGCCGCCCCCGAAGAGGACCGCGACGTGGTGGCCGCCGTGATGCGCACGGTGTGCGGCACCACCCACACGCCGCTGGCCCTCGGCCCCCGCCTCTGACCACCACCCACACGCCCGAAAGGTATTGCTGCCATGACCGGCCACGTGATCACCGCACCCGCACCCGCCCCCGCCGCGCCCGCTGCCCCGGGCACCGGCACCGCTTCCGCCCCGGCCGCCGCCGGGGTGGGGGCGGCCCCCGCCGCGCCTGCCACCCTCGCCCCGGCCCCGGCGTCGGTGCCGGTAACCGGCGGATGGGCCACCCTGTCGGCCGCCATGACCGCCGAAGTCCCGCCGATCGCCGACCGTGACGACCTGACCGTGAGCATCGCCCCCGGTGCCGCGTTCGGGCACCCAGCGGTGTTCGTGCCAGCACTGCGCGCCATCGAACTCGACGGGGCCAACCTCAAGATCGACCCGGCCGCCGCGCGCCCGGCCCGCAACAGTGACCGCAACAACTACCCGGCCGTGTGGGGCGCGCTGGTCCACGAATGTGCGCACGCCAAACACTCGGTATGGCAGCCGCCGCTGCTGGCGCACCCGGAGGTGGTGAAGGCGGCGAAACTGCTCGAGGAATCACGCATCGAGGCCGCCCAGATCCGCCGCCGCCCCGATGACCGGCATTGGTTGCGCGCCAGCGCCACCGAGATCGTGATCGGTGACAACGGCGGCAAGACGGCCGCCGCCCACCTCCCGCGCACCACCTACGCCGCCGCCCACAACGCCGCCCTCGTGCTCGGCCGGATCGACGCCGGGGTGCTGACCGAGTCCGAATGCGCGCCGCTGCTGCGCGAGATCGAGTCCATCCTCGGCACCGACACCCTCGCCGAACTGCGCTCGATCTGGCGCGAGGCACACACCGTCGCCGATTCCGACACCGCCGCCATGCTCGAACTCGGGCAACGCTGGCTCGACCTCGTCGGCCCCGAACCACACGCCACGCCGGTACCGAACTCGCCGTTGGGCGCGGCCATCGCTGCCACGGCCGCCGCAATCGCCAGCGAGGTCGCCGCCAACCCGGTCGCCCCCGACCCCGCTGAGTCCGCTGCCGCCGCGCGCCAAGCTGCCGCCGACAGGGCCGAAGAGGCACAACTGATGGCCGAGCACGTATTCGGCGACGGTGAGGCGCCGGGCAACTCGCGCACCGTGGCCCGCACCCGCACCCCACTGACGACAGAACAGACCGCCGCGCGGGTGCTGGCCCGCGCGCTGGACACCGCCGCCGCCCGCGAACGTGCCACGGTGAAAACGACCTCGGTGGTACCGCCGGGACGGGTGCGGATGCGCGGCGTGCTGGCCCGGCAGGCCCAGCTCGCCGCCGGTGCCATCCCGACCGCCGAACCGTTCACCCGCACCGCCCGCAAAACCAGCCCGTACCCGCCGCTGCAGGTCGGCATCGCGTGCGATGTGTCCTCCTCCATGGGCCGCTTCGCCGCGCCGGTGTCCTCGGCCGCGTGGATCATCGCCCGCGCCGCCGAACTGGCGGCGATGCCCGCCACCACCGCGACCGTGACTTTCGGCGCGACGGTCACCCCGATCACCTACCCCGGCACCGCCCCCGCCCGGATCTCCGAGTTCGGATGCCCGGACAAATACCACGCCCTCGGTGCCGCGACGGTCGCCCTCGACGGGGCCCTCGGCCTGTCACGGCCCGGCGCGACCCGGCTGCTGGTCGTCATCTCCGACGGCATCTTCCGGGCCCACGAACGCGAGGCCGCCCAGCGGCGACTCGACGCCGTGCGCGCGGCCGGGTGCGCGGTGCTGTGGCTGGCACCGGACACGGGCATTCGCCCCGGTCGCCCGGGGGCCCCGACTCCGCTGAACGGGGCGACAGTGCATGTGGTGACCGACCCGGCCACTACCGCCACCGCGATCGCCCGCGCCATCACCGCCGCCGTGCGCGCCGCCTAGCATCCGGGGCCCCGGGCGCGCACCGCGCCTCCGGGGCACCCGGACCGGGCCGCGCCGATGCCATCGGCGCGGCCCACCCATCACCACCACCCCGCCCCGGCCCGGCTGGGGCGGCAAACGACAGGAGACAACACCATGTCCGATCCCGCGATCCCCACCACGGCCGCCCTCGACTCGATCTACGTGATGGCCAACGCGATCACCGGCGATCAGTTCGCCATCTACGCCCCGGGCCCGCACGACACGCGGGGCATGTACACCGTGGCCCACGTGACCGGCGGCACCGGCGGTTACGCCGCCCCGCGCATCCACCTCGTACACCCCGACGACATCACCGCCTACGCCACCGGGGCCACCGACCGGATGCGCCGGGGCGCGCACGGGCACGCCGCGACCGTGTCGCTCGACCGCACCACCGGCACCCTCCACGCGGACCTCACCCGATGAACCCGCCAGCACCCCAACCCAACCCGAACAGGGAGCACCTCGTGAAAGACACTCGCACCCACGACGAGGACGGCGTCATCACACCGGGAGCCGAACTCAGCGGGAACGACTACGTCGTGGTGAGGCTGCGCGAGGGCGACGATCCGCCCGCCGGGATCCTGTTGGTACGCAACCCGAGCCGCTGCCACCACGGCTACACGATGTGCGTCGAGTGCGCCGACAGTTGGGAACTCGACCACCACGTGGACTACGAGCTGACCGGCGGCGGGCGATGGCTGCGCGAGGCCCTCGACACCCAGCGGGCCGCCCCCGCGAGAGAGGAGTTCGCCGAGGACGACTCCGGCGAGCCCGGCACCGAGCCGGCCGACTCGTCGCTGGCGCACCCGTGACAGGCTCGCGCGCCGAGTCCATGGCCTCGCCCCACCGGACCCGCGGCGAGGCCGCCGGCATGAGGGCGCCTCGCACACCCTGAGTCATTTGACGCGAGTCGAATTCCGTTTGCGCCGAGGCCATTACGGAATCGGATGAGAGCAATTCATGTCCGGAACCAATTTCCAGATACCGCTTGACATCACACGCCTATCGAGCGGTCATGGAACCGGAACGGCACCGGCCCCCCGGGGAATTCGCCCCGATCGGTGCGCATTCCGTCCCCACCCGGGGACATCACGAATTCACCAAACCCATTGTTGGAAGGAACCCCCATGTCGAAAACCAAGAACGCCGCCGTGGCCGCGAAAACGGCCACACCCACCCAGGAACCCCGCACGCCGTCGGGACCTGTGCCGGTGCTGCGCCGCGACAGCGACCAGGCGTTGTGGGCGGCGCTGCGCGCCCACCCCGACAGCACCACCGCCGCGCTGGCCCACATCGCCGGTATCGGACTGTCCACCGCGCGGCGTCTGCTGTCCCACTGGGAAACCGCCGGGTACGCCCAATCGCGCACCGACCCCTCCTCGCCCCGGGCCGCCAAAACCTGGACCCAGGGCGCGGGCACACCCGCCACCCTCGAACCGAACCCCGCCGCCGCGCCCGCCGCCCCCGCGCCTGCCGACCCCGGCCCGGCCGAACCCGCTGCGCCGGAACCGGTGTCACCGGCGACGGCCGAACCGGTCGGGTCGTCGCCCGAAACCGGCGGGCCCGCACCCGAACCCGCCACTGTGGCGGCGGCGGAGGTGCCCGCGCTGCACAGCGCCGAAGCTCGGGCGCTGTGGGAGGCGCTGGAATCCCACCCGGGCAGCACCACCGCCGAACTGGCGAAGATGGCCGCCATCGAGGCCATCGCCGCGCGGCATCTGCTGACGGAATGGGAACTCGCCGGAGCCGTGTGGGCGGCCATCGATCCGGGCAATCCCGGGGCCGGGAACTGGACCGCCGGGGCGAAACCCGATCCGGCCCCGGCCGCGCCTGCCGTGACCGGCGTGTCGGACACCGCTCCGGCCGAACTGGAGCCCGTCCCGGCCGCACCGGCGACCCCGGAAGCGGTTGTGCCCGAACCGGCCGCACCCGCCGAGCAGGCGGGCCCGGCCGACCCCGCGCCCGACACCACGGCGGAGACGCCGGTAGCCGCCCCCACCGGCGACGAACCCGCCGCCGGGGCCCCGCAACCCCCGGCGGCGGCCGACAACGGCGCTGCGGCGGGCGCGGAGTCGACGGCCGAACGCTTGCCCGCCGGTGCGCTGCGCGGGCAGGTCGAGGACTTCCTGCGCGAAAACCCCGGAAAGGAGTTCACCCCACACCAGATCGGCAAAGCGCTGAACCGGTCCAGCGGCGCGGTCCACAACGCCCTGGTCAAGTTGACCGATGGCGGGACCGCGCGCCAGACCAGCACGGCCCCCAAGAAATTCACCCTCGCGTCCTGAAACTGGGCGATGCCGGAATCCCCGGAGCTGATACCTCCGGGGAGTCCGACACCGCCCTCTCAATCTAACCCTGAGAAAGGTGCCCGACCATGTACTCCACCCCCACCCCCAACGTGCTCGCCTCGGCCCTGTACCGCGTGTACGCCGACTCCAGTCACGCCCCCGACAGCCTCGAGCTGTGGATCGCCATCGCCGACACGGCCATGCGTGAGCTGCAGATGCCGGTGCTGGTCTCGCTGGTGCCGTGGGTGCCGATCGCGCTGCGCTACCAGCAGACGACCACCGACGGCGACTTCTTCCCACACACCGGCGCGGTGCGCATCACCACCGGCCCACTGTCGGGCACCCTGTACCGCGACCCGGAAACCGCCGCCCGCGAAGTGGTCACGGCCACCCCGGACGAACTGACCGACCGGGACCCCACCCGCGACAGCGGCGACGGTGAACAGGCCGACGTCGCGCCCGCGCCGTTGCCGTCGTGGCGGTTCCGTGACAAGGGGGCCCCGCCCGCGTTCACTCCGCGCGCGGTGCCGCCGCTCAACTCCTGACCCGCCTACCCGCCGAAACGGCCCGTGGTACCGAGCATTCCGCTCGGCACCACGGGCCGCTTCTTGTGCGCCGGTGTGGGGCGGCGCGGGCAACCCGCTGCGGTCGATGGCCTGGATGATCCAGTCGGCCAGCACGGGGCGGCGATGGTGTAGCCGGTGGTGGCGACCGTGGCTGTCGTGGCCGTGTGGCGGTCCTGGGTGGCCGGAACGGCGGTGCCCGTGGTGGTGGCGCTGTCCGCTGTGCCCGTTCCGGCGGTCTCAGCTGTCCTCCTCATCCTCCTCGTTTTCGTTGCGGGTGGCGGCAGCGTCGGCGCGGTCGGCGAAGCCGGAGGTCGCTGTCGGTGAGTCCGGATCTCGCTCGGCCGCAGCGATGATGCGGTCGGCGGACTCGCGGTCCATGTTTTTGCCCATGACGATCACCTTCTGAAAGGAACGGGTCCAGTGTTCGCGCCCATGTCCTGGGGAAGGAGTCACGCAAAGGGTTGTCCGTCGAGCCCAGGCAAGGGAGCACTCTGTGCGGTCTGGTTGACCTGGGTCGAGGTGTACACGACGTCTACCGGCGGATTCCGGTCGCCGTGAAAGCCGCATTCGATGCGCCGACTCGCACCGTGCGGCGGCTGTGAGTCACAAGTGCCGCCACGTTTCGAGGCACACCGACCGCCGAGCGCGCCTTACCCGAGAAACACGCCGCCGATGCCCGGCGAAGACAGCATCGACATCCCGTTCGACTAGTATCGCCCGCGCTAAGATCCCCGGCTACCCCCAGGGATCTGGCCTTCGGCAGGCCGCGTATTCGGTGGCGGCGTAACCTCGGCCGTGGTCCCCGGCTCATCCCCTCCGAGCCGGGGAC
The DNA here is from genome assembly GCF_003315035.1 of Nocardia puris. Lineage (GTDB taxonomy): Bacteria > Actinomycetota > Actinomycetes > Mycobacteriales > Mycobacteriaceae > Nocardia > Nocardia puris. Next base: position 4,067 of record NZ_QNRE01000032.1, on the reverse strand, counting down.
CCATGATTCTGCGCTGCGGGCCGCTCGCACGAGAGCATCCGGGCGCATCTTCGATCGGCGCGGTGACTCGCCGCGTGGCTTTCGCCGGGTTGTCGGCTATTTCGTTTGGTCGATAGCTTGTTCGATCCACGCGGTAAGCACGGGCGCGGCGGTGTCGTAGCCGGTGGCGTCGAACACGGCCGTGCCGCCGTTCTGCGGGGCCGTCGTGGTGGTGCCGGTGGAGGCGGTGCTGTAGGTCTGGGCGAGTGTGGGGAACGCGTTACCGGTGAACGCGGCGGCGGTGGCCGAGAGTAAGTCGGCGGCGACGGGTGCCAGCCCGGTCAGTGCCAGTACCGCCGCGATCGGGTCGCCCTCGGCGAGGGATTCCACGGCGGTCCAGGCGATTTCCTGGGCTCGGCCGACGCCGGTGGCGATGCGGGAGATGTCGAGTCCGGCCAGGACACCGACGATCTCGGCGGCGATCGTGGCGACCCCGGTGGTGTCCAGCGGCGCAGCCAACGCGAAGGCCCGCGCGACCAGGCGCAGGTCGAGTCCATCGGCCAGCTCGACCAGCGGGGCGAACTGGTTGTTCAGGTCACCGGAGACGCGGCGCACGCCGCGCAGGTCTCCGGCGGTGACCAGTCCGGGTAGTTGGGCGAGGTCGGCCACGATCGCGGGCACGTTCGCGGTGAAGCCGGCGAGTCCGTTCAGCACGGTGACGACCTGCGCGAGGACCTGCGATGCGCTGACCTGCCCGGCCGAGCCCGACCCGATACTGGTGGTCGGTCTGCGCGTCGTCGTGGCGGGGGCGCTCGCTGTCGTTCTGGGTGCGGTGGTGCTGGTCGGGGCCGGAGTGGTGGCCGTGGTGGCGGTGGTAAGGGCGCGGCTGACCGCGTCGAGGGCGGGAGAGGATTCGGCGGTGGTCGAGCAGTAGCTGTCGCCGTCGAGGCACAGGGTGCGGACCCGGTCGGTCAGCTCGCCGAAGCCCTGCGGGCGTGGCCCGGTGACGCCTTGTCCGGAGACCGGGGTACCGAGCTGGGCGGTGGCCGGGTCGCGGCGCGGGTCGGACACGAGCGCGACCGCGAGGACCCGGGAGGCCGGGATCGGGCCTCCTCGGTTGCCCAGGGCCGTGGCGAGGTCGCCGGCGACCTCGGCGCCCTGGCCGTAGCCGGCCAAAACGACTCGGGTGTCCGAGCACAGCCCCGAGACTGCCGCGGTGAGGTCGGCTTCGCTCACCGACCCCGCACCGGAGGAAGACGCGGCGAGGGTGCGGACCTCGATGTCGGTGCCGTAACGGGCGGTGAGCGATTCCCCGAGCTGGGTGAGGATCTCGTTCGTGGCCTGCCCGTTGGTGGGCGTTGTCTGGTAGGTGCCCGGTGCCAGCAGCGCGGTCCAGCGCGGGCACTCGGTAGCGGTGTGGCCGGGTGTGGGTTCTGCGGCGGCGGCACCGGCCGTCACGGTGGTCGCGGCAATGGCCGCGCACAGTGCCGCGCGGGCGGTGCGACGGAGCGGGGAGTTGTTGCGGTGCATGGTGTGTTCTCCGTTCAGGTGAGGGACTGGTCAGGAGGCGGCGCGGGAGCCGTCGCCGTTGTGGGTGGGTGTGGGTCTGCGGGCGGTGTAGTAGTCATCGCCCGGCCACCGGTAGGGCCCGATCTGGACGGGCTGGTTGAACGTCGGGGCGTGCACCATCTGGCCGCCGCCGAGGTAGATCCCGACGTGATGGACGTCTCCGGAGGTGCTGTAGAACAGCAGGTCTCCGGGTAGGAGTTGGTCCTCGGGCACGGGTGTGCCGGTGTGGACTTGGTCGTAGGTGGTGCGGGGGATGGAGATCCCGGCGGCGCGGTAGGCGGCCTGGGTGAGCCCGGAGCAGTCCCAGCCGCCATTGACCTCGGGCCCGTTGCCGCCCCACACATACGGCAAGCCGAGCTGCGCGCAGGCGAACGAGATCACCTGTGCGGCTGTCGGGTTCGGCGGTGAGGCGGTGGCGCAGTCGCCGCCGGAGGTGTCGGGTGCGGTGGCGCGGTAGCGGGCGGCCTGATCCAGGACGTCGCGGACGTACCAGTCGGCGTGGTTGTAGGCGAAGATCGCGGCGTACATGTCGTTCGGTGCACCGGAGTCGCACAGGTAGAACGCGGCGGCGTGGACGGCGTCGGAGGGGTTGTAGCGCGAGGGCGGGTTCGCGCCACCAGCGGGCAACCGGTGCCGGGCGATGACCGAGTCGAAGGTGGGGGCGAGGAACTGCATCGGTCCACCGGCTCCGGAGGCGTTCTCGCCGGAGGACACTCCCGGCAGGGGGGAGCGGGCGTGGTCGGTTTCGATCTTGCCGATCGCGGCGAGCACGCTCCAGTCCAGGCCGGGGCATTCCCCGGCGGCAGCCTGGTAGAGCACGAGCATCTCGGCCGGGATGTCGTGTTGGGCTTCGGTGCTCGGGGTCGAGCCGGTGCCGGTCGAGGCTCCCGGGGCGGGTGCGGTGAGCGCGGTGTCGAACACCACGACGGCGCTGACCACGGTCGCGATGACGACGGTCAGGAACACGAACCCCGCGAATCCTGCCCCGAGTGCCTTGACCAGCATCGCTACCTCACCAGTCCTCGATGCCCGGTGGCCGGGGCGGGGGTGGGGCCAGCGTGACGACCCCGGCCAGCGGTGCCCAGGTCGGTTCCGTCTCGTCACCGGTGTCTGGGGGTGTGCGCATCGGCCAGACATCGGTGAGTCCGTGCAGGTGCTGACGGCCGGTGTCGGTGTGCAGCGGTAGCCACACCGGTTCGGCCGGGCTCGCGATGGTGGCGGGCGCGAGGAGGTCGGCGGCGGCCGTGGCGACCGGTACCGATGCGGGATCGGGCAGCCGCTCCCACGTCCGGTGCAACGCCGCGCGAGCGTTGGCCTCTCGGTCGGTGGTCGGCACCCACAACAGGACCGGTCTGACGATCCCGGTGGTGCGGGCCAGCTCGGCGAACCCGTGCAGTTTGGCCGCGACCCGTGACAGGGCGGTGGAGCCGAGGTCGTATTCGAGGTAGAAGTCGAGGATGCCCTCGCCGCGGGTGTAGCGGCCGAAGGCGTCGGGGCGGGCGAGGTCACCCCAGAGGCGTTGGCAGCGAGTCTGCGACCACCACCGAGACACCTGCCCGCCGCCGGGCCGGGTGGTGAGGGTGGTGAACCAGTCGGCGACGCCGAGGGCGTGCTTGAGGTGCAGGCTGTGCGCGACCGCGAGCGCGGTCTGATGACTGTAGCCGAGTTCCCGGACCTTGATCCCGGCCTCACCGGCCAACACCGAAGCCCCGGCCGGGGCGAGGGTCCAGTGGTAGGGGTGGCTGCCTTTGGCGCGCCAGGGCCGGAACCGGTCCAGGACGCCGTAGTCGTAGAGGGCGGCCAGGCGGCGGCGGGCGAGTTTGGCGGTCGGGAACGCCAGCGCGGCGAGGTGGTCGGTGGTCAGGACGCGGTGTTCGTGGACCATGCGCAGGATCCAGCGGTCGCGCCCGGTCAACCCGCCCACGATCGGGCGCGGTTCACGCGCCCGATGGGGGCGAGGTTCACGGGTATCGGCCTGGCGTTCGGGCTTAGAGATGGAGATCATCAGTGCGGCAACCTTTCTCAGACGTGTAGGGCTAGAGCTGCGAGTTGGTGAGGCGGGCGCGGGCGGCGGCGGCGATCTCGCGGGCACGGCCCGGGATCGGCGGGTCCAGCGGCCGGGTGGTGAGGGTGAACGGTCTGGCGTTGCGGCCGTCGACCAGCAGGCGGGCGGCGGCGTGGAAGGCGTCGAGGTGGGACAGGTCGTGCTCGGACAGCCACGGGTCGGTGTGGCGGGCCAGGTCGCGCGCGTCGTCGGGAGACACGGCGAAGACGATCTTGTTGCGCGCGTTGGCCGAGATTCCGTCGCGCAACTCGCGCGAGAGCTGGCCCAGGTTCTGGTGCGCCAGCAGCAGCGACAGGCGTAGTCCGCGGGCTTCGGCGAGCATGTCCTCGATCGGGGTGGACAGGTTGAGGAAGTTCTGCGCCTCGTCGAGTACGAGCGCGGCGTCGGGCCGGTCGGTGGCGGGCACCCGGGCTCGTGCGGTCACCGCCTGCCAGGTCCGGGCGACCAGCAGTGA
>NZ_QNRE01000031.1 GCF_003315035.1 Nocardia puris | reverse complement strand
GAGTGCCCGTCCAGGAGCGTAGTTCGGCGACCGTGGACAGCGGGACAGGCGGCTGGGAGAGGTCGTGGGTGTAGCGGCGCTGGGCGTCGTCGAGGTCGTAGGCGGTGGCCATGTTGCCCAGAACTGCTGGCGAGCAGGGGATTTCGTCGCGTTCGATCTTCTTGAGCAGGTCGGTGCTGACGTGCAGAAGCTCTGCGGCGCGCGGCCGGGTGAGCCTGCGGTGTTCGCGGGCCCGGCGCACCCAGGAGCCGAGGCTGGGCAGCTCCGGATCGGCGCGGGTGTGGCGTCGTCGCGGAGCGCGGGTCGGGTTCATCCTCCGGTTCATGTCAAGCCCCTCCCTGCTGTGTCTTCCGTTGCCCCTTCGTCGTGAGCTAGCTTGAAGGGTTAACTCCCCCGAGATGGTTTCGTTCTTACCAGAAAGGGAACGCGGCGGCCACCCGATATTCGCTGTGAGCTGTCCGACAAATAGCCGCAGGCGTCCGCCGAGGCCGCGCGGCGCATTCTCGGTGCCTCGACGGGGCGGGACACGCGCTCGCCAGATTTCTCGGCTGACACTGTTCTTACCACTTTCGCGCATCGGCGCAGGACACCATACGTGCCCGGAGGGGTAAACGGAGTGGCAGCGAAATCCTTACCCGTGGAAGGGGTGGCGCGGCAGCAGTTTTCGGGTCTGTGATGGGGAGGTACCAATCCTCCTCTGAAAGGAAAGCTGTGGATCTCTACTCGATTCTGTCGATAGTCAGTGCGGGTGCCTCGTTGGTCAGCAATGTTGCGGCCATCGTCGTGCAGGTTCTGCCGTTCTTCTGACCGGTCTGTCTCGCTCAGTCGAATGAGCACCCGCGCCGTCCGGCTGCGGTCCGCAGCCGGACGGCGCGATACCTGGTAGCGAATCACGCGCCATTCCTGAGTCCTTCTCACCTTTTTTCTCCTTCAATCGGAAGGGTCATTTGTCGTGCCCGAAACATGGAAAACGCCCGCCGCCGTCCCGGTTCCCCGGCGCGGTTGCCCCACCGGAGGACGACGAGTCCGCCTGCCCTACGGGGGCCGGATGCTGTGGGGTGGCCGGATGGTGGCTGCCGGTGTGGTGCCGGTGCTGATGGGGCTGGCTGTCGCGCCCGCGAGTGCGATGACGGCGGGCCCGGTCGCTGATCAGCCCGGGGTCACGGCCCCGGCCCAGCCCGGCACCCAGGCCCCGGCCCCGCCGCCACCTCCGCCTGCGCCGCCGGAGCCGCCGGTGTATGCGGTGCAGCCGCCCGAGGTCCGTAACGGTCCTGCGCCGCGTCCGGAACCCGAGCCCGCGCCCGCGCCGCCGGTGTATCTGACCGAACTGCACACCCCGGTGCCGGTCGCGCCGGTAGCGCCGATCGCGCCTCCGCCGGAGACGATCCGGATCGGTCAGTGGCAGGTCCCCGAGCCGGAGTGGCTGCCGCCGGAGGTCGGCGACACGATCAACGGCGTCGCCGCCGACCTCGAAGCCCGCGCGGCGACGTTCCTGGACTCGGTAGGGGTCCCGGCCGGGCGTTCGGACCGGGTCGCGGGGGCCACGGCCGCCGGGGCCGGTGCCGGGGGCGCGATCGGCGGTGCGCTGGCGGGGGCTCCGGCAGCGGCGGCCGGGGCCGTCGTGGGCGCACTGGCTGGGGGCACGATCGGCGGGATCGCGGGGGCCGCGCTGGGCACGGTGGTGGCGGTGCCGGTGATCGGCACGATCACCTCCGGGGTGGCCGGTACCGCGCTGGGCGCGGCAGCGGGCGCGGTCGCGGGCGCGGTGGTGGCCGGGGTGCCCGCCGCAGCGGCGGGCGGGCTGGTCGGCGGCACCATTGGCGCGGGCTTCGGTGCCGGGGTCGGGGTGGGGCAGCCGTGAACGGGCGTGGTGTTCTCACCGCGGCCGTCGCGGCCACCCTCGCCGGTGGGCTGCTGTGCCCGCCCGGCTCGGGCCTGGCCCAGCCGCCGAGTCAGGGCTGCCCGGCGCTGTGGGTCCTCGGGGTGCAGGGCACCGGCGAATCCTCGCCGGGCGCCTCGGAGACCGCCGACACCGGGATGCTCGGGCACCTGCTCGGCCCGGTGGTGGCCGCCGCACCGGATCTGTTGGCGCGCAGCTACATCCGGTATCCGGCCGGGTTCGGCGGCGCGCCCGGCACCGGCGGCGGCCCCGAACCGTACACGGTGTCGGCGGGCGCGGGCCTGGCCGCGCTCACCGGCACCGCCACCCGGATCGCCGCCGACTGCCCCGCGACCAGCTTCGCGTTCGCCGGGTACTCCCAAGGCGCGCAGATCGTTTCAGAGTTCGCGCGTGGGGTCGGGGCCGGGGAAGGCCCCGTCCCCGCCGGCCGAGTCGCCGCAGTCGCGCTGTACTCGCACCCCGATCGCGCGCCTGGCAGCCCGGTGTTCCCCGGCCGACCCGGGCAGGTCACCCCGGACCCGGCCCCGGGCACGAGCGGGGCGGCGGTGTCGGAGGTGGCGATCACGTCCCCGCCTGCCTCCGGCGGCGGGATCGCCACCACCACGGGCCCCGACTACGGTGCGCTCACCGGCCGCGTGATCGACGTCTGCGCCGAAGGCGACCTCAGCTGCTCGGTCCCCGACCGCGCCGCCCTGCTGCGGCTGGCCGCCCACCTCGCCGCCCAAGCCGACCTGCGCGACCCGATCGCCGCGCTCGCCTCGATCCAGTCGCTGCTGTCGAGCACTTTGGGTGATGCCTGGACCACCGTGGTGAACAACGACTTCCAGATCGGGCCCGGATGGGTCGACTACGTGCCCGCGGCGAGTCTTGCCCAGCGAGCCATCACCGCCGCCGACCCCCGCACACCACCGCCGAGCCCCGCCGACACCGCCGCCGCCTCGGCCCGGTGGGCCCAGATCACCTCGATCGTGGCCGCCGACCCGCTCGCCCAGTTACCCAACCTCGCCGCGCGCTTGTCGCAGGCGTGGGGGCAGCTGGTCACCGACAACACCGACCTGCTCACTCCTGCGGTCCTGCTCCGCATCCCCGAAATCTCGGCCCGCCACACCGGCTACGCCGCCACCGGGCACCTCGCCAGCGGAATCGCCTGGCTGACCGCCCTCGCCCACGACCTCGCCGGGAGAAAACCATGAACCACACCATCCACGTCGAAACCGACAGCACCGAGTTCTACGAGCCTCCGATCCTGCACGGTGGTCACCGTCCCGGCGACCTGCTGCGCACGCGCCCGGTGTTCACCGCGCAACTGGAAGGCGTGAGCGGTGCCTGGCAGATCGTCTACACCTCCACCGACTCACGCTCCCAGCTCGTCGCGGCGTCGGCGATCGTGCTGATCCCCGAAGCGGTCGCCGAGCCCGGCGGGAGCGCGATCCTGCTGTACTGCCCGTCTTTCCGCGGACTCGGCGGCGTGTGCGCGCCCTCGCAACTGCTGGCCATCGGCGCCGAACCCGACACCGCCGCGATCGAGGCCGCCCTCGAGCGCGGGTGGGTGGTGGCGATCCCCGACGGTCACGGCCTGGGTGTCGGGACCGGGCCGCACACCTTCCTCGCCGCGCGCACCAACGCCCGGCTCGTGCTCGATCTCGCCCGCGCGGTGTACCGGGGCGCGGGCCTGGATCTGCCGGTCGCCCCGGTGCTGGCCTGGGGCTACGCCGACGGCGGGCGGGTCGCCGCCGCTGCCGGGGAATTGGTGCCGTGGTACGCGCCGGAAGTGGATTTGCGCGGTGTCGCCGCCGGAGCGGTGGTCTCCGACCTCGCCGGCTTGGCCTCGATGATCAGCCAGGGCGCGCAGCCGGGACTGGCGGGACTGGGTTTGGCCGGGCTGATCGGGCTCGCCCGCGCCTACGACCGGCTCCCGCTGCGGCACGTGCTCACCGACGACGGCGTGGTCGCCGCCGCCGAAGCGCAACACCTCACCGCCACCGAACTACTCGAACGGTTCCCGCAACCCTTGGCGCATTGGTGCCGCCGCCCCGATCCCTGGAACGACCTGTGGTGGCGGCGGGTGCTCTCCCTCGAGACCCTCGCCCACGTCACGCCCCTGATGCCGCTGCACCTCTACCACGGCGAACTTGACCTCGTCGTGCCCGTGCACGCCGGTCGGCGCACCCTCATCGCCTACCGGCAACGGGCCGCGCTCGTGTCCTGGCGTGAGTACGACGCCGACCACCGCTCGACCGCGCACCTGGCCATCAGCGAGGTCCTGGCCAGGCTCGGCGAAGACCTCACCAGGCAGCCCGCCACCGGACTCGGCCGGCTCGGCGCCGAGCACACCAGCCACCCCTGACCCCCTCCGGGGGAACCCTGCCCGCACCCCGGACTCCACCCCTCCCCTGCACGGGGTGCGGGCAGGCCCCGCAGACACCTACCCGAGGCGAGGCGAGATGAATGCCGAGGTACAACCAGCCCCCGGATGAGAACGAGGACGGCGACGTCGACGCCTGGGTCGAGCTGCCCCCAACTTCTCCGGAGCTGCGGCTGGTAAGCGACACCAGCGACGACCTCGACCAGCCCGTCCTGCCGGAGGAGTTCTGGTTCGACCTCGACCGGCTACACCAGACTCCCAGCGCGACCGACACCGCCCCGGATCCCCTATCGGGGACCAGGCTGGCCGACCGGCTGCCGCGCGGAGCCTGGGCCGCACTGGCTGCCACTATCGCCCTCCTGGCCGGGGTCCTGCTGCTGCCGACCGGCAAGACCGGCGACAGCGGCGGGCAGGTACCGGCCACGGCCGCCCCGCCCACCTCGACAACGCCAGCGCACGGCCCGTGCACCGGGCTCACCGGCGAGGTGGTCACCGACAGCGCCGGTGACCCCGCCACCCTGGCAGGAGTCATCGCCTCGTTCGAGGCCGCCTACTACATCCACCGCGACGCCGGACAAGCGATGCCGTTGCTCGCCCCCGAGAGCGGGATCACCTTCGAGGGACTCGCCGCGGGCATCGCCTCGATCCCACCCGGCACCCGGCACTGCGTCGCGATCACCCCGATCGCCCCGACCACCGCCAACGTCCACATCGTCGAGATTCGCCCGGACCGCACCCGGATCGACTACCTCCAGCTGATCAACACCCGCCCCGCGGACACCGGGGACGCGTTGCTGATCGCCAACGTCCAGAAGCAGGGATAGGAGCCCCATCGATGAGGCCGCAGGCGCCGTACCTGATCGCCATCGCCGGACTGACCTCACGTGCGGGGACCACAACGACCACCGTCGCGCTCGCCCGCACCTGGCCCGGACCCGAAACCGCGCTCATCGTGGAAGCCGACCCCGCAGGCGGCCATCTCGCCGCCGCAATGGGCGGCGCGGACCCGCATCTCGGCTCGGCGAGTCTGGCCCGCCGACGCGCGCTCGGCGTGCCCGTCACCGGCGAGCTGCTGGCCCAGCACGTGCAGTATCTGCCCGGTGGGCAAGAGTTCCTGGCCGCGCCACCCGGACACGACGCCGACGATCCGGTCCCGGCCGCAGCGCTGCTGACCGATCCGGACCGGGGATGGCGCGGGTTCGGCGCGACGGTGTTCGCCGACTGCGGTGTCCCCGAACCCGGCGCGCCCGCGCACCCGGTCATCGCCGCCGCCGACGCCGCCCTGTTCGTGGTTCGCGCCGAGCACATCGACCCCGAGACCGCCGCCCAGCGCATCCTCGACCTGACCCGCCGTCGACGCCCCCGGGGCATCGTGGTCATCGGCGGCAGCCGCACCTACATCGACGCGATCGGGTTCCCCGTCGTCGGCCAGCTACCCGCCTCCCGCACCGGTGCCCGAGCCGTTCTGACCGGACGCCGCTCCCGCCAGCACCTCATCCCGCCCGCTCGCCACGCGAGCACCGCCGTGCAGAGCCAGCTACGCCGCTATGAACACACCGGCCAGTTCGACCCACCCCGCACCAGGCAACCCGCCCGCCAAGACCAACACCGCCTCGTCCGGCGCAGACGCCGCGACGAGGACGGGCCCAGGATCTACAGCATCGACCCGGCCACCGTTGCCACCCCGCGCCTTCGCCCACGCGAGCCCCTCGTGGTGGACACCGCCGAGACCACCGCCACACCAGGCTCTGAAGCGGTGCCCGCGGTCGAGGCCGAGGCCGCCGGGCAACGCACGGAGGGTGACCTCGTCGCGGCGCCCGAGCCGAGCCCGCACCCCGAGACCGCGACCACCGATCCCGCCCCGGTGCAGACACCGGCCGACGGAGCGCCCGCGCTGACGGTGCGGGTCTTCGGGCCCACCCGGATCTTCTGGCACAACACCGAATCCGGCGAGACCGTGGAGATCACCACGCAGGTGCAGCCGCGTGCTCGTGAACTCGTGGCCGTGCTCGCCCTGCATCCCGACGGACTGCCGCGCCAGCAGCTGATCGAGCTGTTGTGGGGCCAGCGGCCCGGACACCGGGGCGGCAGCGCGCTGGCGAACACGTTGAGCCGCTTGCGCGCCGCGCTTGCCACCGCCACCGGCGGGCAGGTCACCGAGGTACTGGCCGAGGACCGCACCCAGGTCCGGCTCTCGGGCCACCTCGGCGTCGACTACTGGGATTTCAACACGGCGGTAGCGCACCGTCGCCACGCCCGCAGCGACGCCGAGCAGACCGACGCCGCCCGCCGCATCGCCGCCCTGGCCACCAGCGAGCTGGCCAGTGACCTCACCGACACCTGGGTCGAAGCACTACGCGAATCAGCCCGCCGCACCTCGCTCAACGCCTTGAGCTGGCTGGCCACCCGCAACGCCGAAAACGACCCCCGCGCGACCCTGGGAATGCTCGAAACCACCGTCGAGAACGACCCCTACAACGAATCGGTTTGGCGAGACCTCCTGCGCCTGCACGCCCGCCTCGGCGAAACCGCCGCACTCACCCGCACCTACAGCCTCCTGACCCGCAGACTCGCCGAAATCGGCCAAACTCCGAGTCAGGAAACCCGACAGCTTCTCGAAACCCTCCGCCGCGCCGAGAAATAAAGCATAAGCAGCCCGGATAGTACCCCTCGCGCTGATTGTCGATTACTGTAGAAACCGGATTCCCCGCCGTTCCCAAAATTGAATTCAGTGCGATCGGGCATTCTTCTATTCATCGAGAATTGCTGAGTTGGTATGGCATTCGTGCGACAAGTGCTCGCTGGTGCCTGTGCGAGAGGTGCTCCTTTCGTCCTGAGTGGCTCGATGGAAAATTACCCGTGCGATGTTCGATGGCGAGATTCGCTGCATGATTCGGTGCGAGCATTGAAACGACGCACCCTCCACCGCCTGAAGTAGCAGGTCAGAGGCCATGTATCCGGGCGGATACCGGCGGGGATTGTCTATACACAAAGACGTATAGACATGCTCGGGCGGCGTCTGACACCCCAGCTCCCGCAACCTCTCGCGTCTGACTATCCGCTCGGATGATTCCTTGCCTCACCTCCTTACCCCGTCTATTGCCTATCATTTTTGTATTCTTTCCAGTCTTTCCGGTCCAAGCCGTGGCCTGGCCTCGCGAGTGAATGCGTGCGCCGCATTTTCATATTGCCTAGACCGACTCGCCCTTGTCTGGAAAAATTCCGGGAAATTGACCCCTTTCGGGGTTGTGTGACTGTTCGAGGTCGAGCTAGCGTCGACCACGTTCCCGGAATTCGCCGGGAAATTCGCAGAAATCCGAATGGCGGCCACGCCGCACGTATGCCGAAAACCGGCGCGCATTCGGAACGGAAACCACAGGAGTCACAATGCCCACCACACCCGCCACCGCCACCGCCACGGCCGCCGGTCGCCTGCCCAACGGTGAACTTCGCCGCATGGTCGCCGCCGCATTGGCCGCCGACCCCATCCGCGAACAGTCCCCCCGCGAAATCGCCGCCGGGCTCAACCGGTCCAGCGGCGCGGTCGGCAACGCCCTCGAGACGCTGGTCAAAAGCGGGCACGCCGAACGCACCTCGGCCGCCCCCCGCCGCTACCGCGCCACCGCCACCACGGCCACCGCCGCCACCCCGACCGCCGCCACCCCCGCCCCGGCCGCGCCCGCCCCGGCCGCCACCCGACCGGCCCCGGCCGCCCCCAAGACAGCGAAACCGGCCCGCCGGACCAAGAAGACCACCGCCACCCCGGCCCCGGCGGCCCCGGCCCGTACGGGTAACACGGTGGCCCGGCCGAACGGGCAGGACTACCACCTGCGCAAGCTCGCCGGGCGCGCCGATGTGGACGTGTTGCGGACCATGCGGGCGGCCGAGGTGCCGGTGCTGCTGTACGGGCCGCCCGGCACCGGCAAGACCTCGCTCATCGAAGCCGCCTACGGCGATTTGCTGACCGTGCAGGGTGACGGGGACACCTCGACCGCCGATTTCGTGGGTGAGTACACCCAAACCCCGGACGGCCGTTTCGTTTTCATGGACGGCCCGCTGGTTCGCGCGATGAAAGAGGGCCGGGTGCTGTTCATCGATGACGCGACCCTCATATCCCCGACCGTGCTCGCGGCGGTGTACCCGGCGATGGACGGCCGCAAGGAGCTGGTGGTCAAAGCCACCGGCGAGGTCGTGAAAGCCGCGCCCGGCTTCTTCGTCGTCGCGGGCCACAACCCCGGCGTGCACGGGGCCATCCTGTCGGAGGCGCTGAGTTCGCGGTTCGCGTTCCAGGTGCGGGTGGTCAGCGACCTCGACCTGGCCACCCAGCTCGGCGTGGAACGCCGCGCGGTGAAAGTGGCGCGCGAACTGGCCGCCCGTCAGGCCAAGGGCGAGGTCGGTTGGGCTCCACAACTGCGAGAACTGTTGGCGTTCCGCAAGATCGCCGACGCCACCGACCCCGACACCGCCATGGCCAACCTCCTCGGGGCCGCCCCCGAAGAGGACCGCGAAGTGGTGGCCGCCGTAGTGCGGACCGTGTGCGGCACCACCCACACCCCGCTCGCCCTCGGCCCCCGCCTCTGACCACCACCCACAGACCCGAAAGGTATTGCCTGCCATGACCGGCCACGTGATCACCACCCCCGCACCCGCCGCGCCCGCTACCCCGGGCACCGGCACCGGCACCGGCACCGCTTCCGCCCCGGCCCCGGCCCCGGCCGCTGCCGGGGCGGGGGCGGCCCCCGCCCCGCCTACCACCCGCACCCCGGCCCCGGCGTCGGTGCCGGTGACCGGCGGATGGGCCACCCTGTCGGCCGCCATGACCGCCGAAGTCCGGCCGATCGCCGACCGTGACGATTTGACCGTGAGCATCGCCCCCGGTGCCGCGTTCGGGCACCCGGCGGTGTTCGTGCCCGCACTGGCGGCCATCGAACTCGACGGTTCCCGCCTCACGATCGACCCCGCCGACGCCAACCCGGCCCGCAACAGTGACCGCAACAACTACCCGGCCGTGTGGGGTGCGCTCGTGCACGAGTGCGCGCACGCCAAACACTCGGTATGGCAGCCGCCGCTGCTGGCACACCCCGAGGTCGTCACGGCCGCGAAGTTGCTCGAGGAATCGCGTATCGAGGCCGCCCAGATCCGCCGCCGCCCCGATGACCGGCATTGGTTGCGCGCCAGCGCGACCGAGATCGTGATCAGTGACAACGGCGGCAAGGCCGCCGCCCAGATCCCGCACACGACCTACGCCGCCGCCCACAACGCCGCCCTCGTGCTGGGCCGGATCGACGCCGGGGTGCTGAACGAGTCCGAATGCGCGCCGCTGATGCGCGAGATCGAGTCCATCCTCGGCACCGACACCCTCGCCAAACTGCGCTCGATCTGGCGCGAGGCACACACCGTCGCCGACGCCGACACCGCCACCATGCTCGAACTCGGGCAACGCTGGCTCGACATTGTCGGCCCCGACCCGCACGCCGCGCCGGAGCCGGGTTCGGCGTTGGGCGCGGCCATCCGCGCCACGGTCGCCGCCATCGCCCGCGAGGTCGCGGCCAACCGCGTCCCGGCCGACCCCGCCGAGTCCGCCGCCACCGCGCGCCGCAATACCGCCGCCGCCGCCGAACTGGCACGGCGGTTGGCAGAGGGCGTGTTCGGCAGCAGCAGCGACAGCAGCGACGCCGACGGCAGCGGCGGAAGCGGCAAGGGCGGAAGCGGCAACGGCAGCAGCGGCAGCAGCGGCAACGGCAACGGCGGAAGCGGCAACGGCGGAAGCGGCAACGGTAACGGCGGCAGCAGCGGTAGCGGTTCGGGACCGAGTGTCTCGCGCATCGTGCGCCGCACCCGCACCCCGATGGCGAAGGAACAGACCGCCGCGCGGGTGCTGGCCCGTGCGCTGGACACCGCCGCCGCCCGCGAACGCACGGCCGTGAAAACGACGTGGGCGGTGCCGCCGGGGCGGGTGCGGATGCGCGGCGTGCTGGCCCGGCAGGCCCAACTCGCCGCCGGAACGCTGCCAACCGCCGAACCGTTCACCCGCACTATCCGCAAAACCAACCCGTACCCGCCGCTGCGAGTCGGCATCGCCTGCGACGTGTCCGCCTCGATGGGCCAGTTCGCCGCCCCGGTGTCCTCGGCCGCGTGGATCATCGCCCGCGCCGCCGAGCTGACCGCCCTGCCCGCCACCACCGCGACCGTCACGTTCGGGAACACGGTCATACCCATCACCTACCCGGGCATCGCCCCGACTCAGGTGACCGAGTTCGGGTGCCCGGACGGCAACCACGCGATCGACTACGCCATCGCAGCCCTCGAGGGTGCCCTCGGGCTGGCCCGCCCCGGCGGGGTCCGGCTGCTGGTGATCGTCTCCGACGGCATCTACACCGGAGCCCACCGCGACCGCGCCCAGAAGCGCCTCGACGCGTTGCGCGCGGCCGGGTGCGCGGTGCTGTGGCTGGCACCGGCACGCGGGCGAATCAACCCGCTGCGCAACTCGAACCCGCACCTGCTCACCAATCCCGCCGCCACCGCCGCCGAGATCGCCCGCGCCGCCACCGCCGCCGTACGGGCCGCCTAGACCCCGGGTTCCCCGGGCGCACCGCGCCCGGGGCACCCGGACCGGGCCGCGCCGGTGCCACCGGCGCGGCCCACCCGTCACCACGACACCCCCGCCCCCGCCGGGGTGGGGCGGCAATCGACAGGAGACAGCACCATGTCCGATCCCGCGATCCCCACCACGGCCGCGCTCGACTCGATCTATGTGATGGCCAACGCGATCACCGGCGATCAGTTCGCCATCTACGCCCCGGGCCCGCACGACACGCGCGGCATGTACACCGTGGCCCACGTGACCGGCGGCACCGGCGGCTACGCAGCCCCACGTATCCACCTCGTGCACCCCGACGACATCGCCGCCTACGCCACCGGGGCCACCGACCGGATGCGCCGGGGCGCGCACGGGCACGCCGCGACCGTGTGGCTCGACCGCACCACAGGCACCCTCCACGCGCACCTCGCCCGATGAACCCGCCAGCACCCCAACCGAACCCGAACCGCGAACAGGAGAAGCACCACATGAAAGACACTCGCACCCACGACGAGGACGGCGTCATCACACCGGGAGCCAAACTCAGCGGGAACAACTACGTCGTGGTGAGGCTGCGCGAGGGCGACGACCCGCCCGCCCGGATCCTGCTGGTACGCAACCCGAGCCGCTGCCACCACGGCTACACGATGTGCGTCGAGTGCGCCGACAGTTGGGAACTCGACCACCACGTGGACTACGAGCTGACCGGCGGCGGGCGATGGCTACGCGCGGCCCTCGACACCCAGCGCGCCGCCCCCGCGAGCAAGAAGTCCGCCGAGGACGACTCCGGCAAGCCCGGCACCGAGCCGGCCGACTCGACGCTGGCGCACCCGTAACCGGCTCGCGCGCCGAGTCTGTGGCCTCGCCCACCGGGCCCGCGGCGAGGCCGCCGGCAATGAGGGCGCCTCGGCGCCCCCGTGAGTCATTTGACGCGAGTCGAATTTCGTTCGCGCCGAGGCCATTACGGAATCGGAAGAGAGCAGTTCACGTCCGGAGCCAATTTCCACATTCCGCTTGACATCACGCGCCTATCGAGCGGTCATGGAACCGGAACGGCACCGACCCCCCGGGGAATTCGCCCCGATCGGTGCGCATTCCGTCCCCACCCGGGGACATCACGAATTCACCAAACCCATCGTTGGAAGGGAACCCCCATGTCGAAAACCAAGAACGCCGCCGTGGCCGCGACAACGGCCGCACCCACCCAGGAACCCGGCACGCCGTCGGGCCCCGGGCCGGTGCCACGCCGCGACAGCAACCAGGCGTTGTGGGCGGCGCTGCGCGCCCACCCCGACAACACCACCGCCGCGCTGGCCCACATCGCCGGTATCGGACTGTCCACCGCGCGGCGTCTGCTGTCCCAGTGGGAAACCGCCGGGTACGCCCACTCGCACACCGACCCCGACACGCCCCGGGCCGCCAAAACCTGGACCCAGGGCACGGGCACACCCGCCACCATCGAACCGGACCCCGCCCCCGCCGCGCCCGAACCCGTTGCGCCGGAACCGGTGTCACCGGCGACGGCCGAACCGGTCGAATCCTCGCCCGAAACCAGCGGGCCCGCACCCGAACCCGCCACCGTGGCGGCGGCGGAGGTGCCCGCGCTGCACAGCGCCGAAGCTCGGGCGCTGTGGGAGGCGCTGGAAACCCACCCGGGCAGCACCACCGCCGAACTGGCGGAGACGGCCGCCATCGAGGCCATCGCCGCGCGGCATCTGCTGACGGAATGGGAACTCGCCGGAACCGTGCTGGCGGCCACACTTCCCGGCAAGCCCCGGGCCGGGAAGTACTGGACCGCCGCGATGAAACCCGATCCGGCCCCGGCCGCGCCTGCCGTGACCGACGTGTCGGAACCCGTACCGGCCGAACCGGCGACCCCGGAAGCGGTTGTGCCCGAACCGGCCGCACCCGCTGAGCAGACGGGCCCGGCCGACCCCGCGCCCGACACCACGGCGGAGACGCCGGTAGCCGCGCCCACGGGCGACGAACCCGCCGCCGGGGCCCCGGTACCCCCGGCGGCGGCCGACAACGGCGCTGCGGCGGACGCGGAGTCGACGGCCGAACGCTTGCCCGCCGGTGCGCTGCGCGGCCAGGTCGAGGACTTCCTGCGCGAAAACCCCGGAAAGGAGTTCACCCCACACCAGATCGGCAAAGCGCTGAACCGGTCCAGCGGCGCGGTCCACAACGCCCTGGTCAAGCTGACCGACGGCGGGACCGCGCGCCAAACCAGCACGGCCCCCAAGAAATTCACCCTCGCGTCCTGAAACTGGGCGATGCCGGAATCCCCGGAGCCGGTAACTCCGGGGATTCCGACACCGCCCTCTCAATCTAACCCTGAGAAAGGTGCCCGACCATGTACTCCACCCCCACACCCAACGTGCTCGCCTCGGCCCTGTACCGCGTGTACGCCGACTCCAGCCACGCCCCCGACAGCCTCGAGCTGTGGATCGCCATCGCCGACACGGCCATTCGTGAGCTGCAAATGCCGGTACTGGTCTCGCTGGTGCCGTGGGTGCCGATCGCGCTGCGCTACCAGCAGGCGACCACCGACGGCGACTTCTTCCCACACACCGGCGCGGTGCGCATCACCACCGGCCCGCTCACCGGCACGCTGTACCGCGACCCGGAAACCGCCGCCCGCGACGTGGTCGCGGCCACCCCGAGCGAACTGACCGACCGGGGCCCCACCCGTGACAGCGGCGACGGTGAACAGGTTGACGTCGCGCCCGCACGGTTGCCGTCGTGGCGGTTCCGTGACAAGGGGGCCCCGCCCGCGTTCGCGCCGCGCGCGGTGCCGCCGCTCATCTCCTGACCCGCCTACCCGCTGAAACGGCCCGTGGTACCGAGCATTCCGCTCGGCACTACGGGCCGCTTCTTGTGCGCTGCGGGGGCGGCGCGGGCTACCTGCTGCGGTCGATGGCCTGGGTGATCCAGTCGGCCAGCACGGGGCACGGCGGTGGTGTAGCCGGTGGCGTCGACCGTGGCTGTCGTGGCCGTGTGGCGGTCCTGGGTGGCCGGAACGGCGGTGCCCGTGGTGGTGGCGCTGTCCGCTGTGCCCGTTCCGGCGGTCTCAGCTGTCCTCCTCATCCTCCTTGTTTTCGTTGCGGGTGGCGGCAGCGTCGGCGCGGTCGGCGAAGCCGGAGGTCGCTGTCGGTGAGTCCGGATCTCGGTCGGCCGCAGCGATGATGCGGTCGGCGGACTCGCGGTCCATGTTTTTGCCCATGACGATCACCTTCTGAAAAGGAACGGGTCAGTGTTCGCGCCCATGTCCTGGGGAAGGAGTCGCGTAAGAGAGGTTGTCCGTCGAGCCCAGGCAGGGAGCACTCTGTGCGGTCTGGTTGGCCTGGGTCGAGGTGTACACGACGTCTACCGGCGGATTCCGGTCGCCGTGAAAGCCGCCGTCGATGCGCCGACTCGCACCGTGCGGCGGCTGTGGGTCACAAGTGTCGCCACGTTTCGAGGCACACCGACCGCGCGGAGTGCGCCTTACCCGAGAATCTTGCCGCCGATGCCCGGCGAAGGCAGCATCGACATCCCGTTCGACCAGTATCGCCCCGCGCTACTATCCCCGGCTACCCCCGGGGTTCTGGCCTTCGACAGGCCGTGTATTCGGTGGCGGCGTAGCCTCGGCCGTGGTCCCCGGCTCATCCCCTCCGAGCCGGGGACCCATGATTCTGCGCTGCGGGCCGCTCGCACGAGAACGTCCGGGCGCATCTTCGATCGGCGCGGTTGCTCGCCGCGTGGCGTCCGCCGGGTTGTGGGCTATTTCGTTTGGTCGATAGCTTGTTCGATCCAGGCGGTAAGCACGGGCGCGGCGGTGTCGTAGCCGGTGGCGTCGAACACGGCCGTGCCGCCGTTCTGCGGGGCCGTCGTGGTGGTGCCGGTGGAGGTGGTGCTGTAGGTCTGGGCGAGTGTGGGGAACGCGGTACCGGTGAACGCGGCGGCGGTGGCCGAGAGTAAGTCGGCGGCGACGGGTGCCAGCCCGGTCAGTGCCAGTACCGCCGCGACCGGGTCGCCCTCGGCGAGGGATTCCACGGCGGTCCAGGCGATCTCCTGGGCGCGGCCGATGTCGGTGGCGATGCGGGAGATGTCGAGTCCGGCCAGGACACGGACGATCTCGGCGGCGATCGTGGTGACCCCGGTGGTGTCCAGCGGTGCGGCCAACGCCAGAGCTTGCGCGACCAGGCGCAGGTCGAGTCCATCGGCGAGTTCGACCAGCGGGGCGAACTGGTTGTTCAGGTCACCGGTGACGCGGTGCACGGCGCGCAGGTCTCCGGCGGTGACCAGTGCGGGGAGTTGGGCGAGGTCGGCCACGATCGCGGGCACGTTCGCGGTGAAGCTGGCGAGTCCGTGCAGCACGGTGACGACCTGGGCGAGGATCTGGGATGCGCTGATCTGCCCGGTCGCGCCCGATCCGATGTTGGTGGTCGGTGTGCTCGTCGTGGTGGCGGGGGCGTTCGCTGTGGTGGTGGGTGAGGCGGTGCTGGTCGGGGCCGGGGTGGTGGTCGTGGTGGCGGCGGTGGCGGTGGTGAGGGCGCGGCTGACCGCGGCGAGGGCGGGAGAGGATTCGGCGGTGGTCGAGCAGTAGCTGTCGCCGTCGAGGCACAGGGTGCGGACCCGGTCGGTCAGCTCGCCGAAGCCGTGCGCGCGGGGCCCGGTGACGCCTTGTCCGGCGACCGGGGTGCCGAGTTGGGTGGTGGCCGGGTCGCGGCGCGGGTCGGACACGAGCGCGACCGCCAGGATGCGGGAGGCCGGGATCGGGCCGCCTCGGTTGCCGAGGGTGGTGGCGAGGTCGCCGGCGACCTCGGCGCCTTGGCCGTAGCCGGCCAAAACGACTCGGGTGTCCGAGCACAGCCCCTGCACCGCCGCGGTGAGGTCGGCTTGGCTCACCGACCCCGCACCGGCGGAAGACGCGGCGAGGGTGCGGACCTCGATGTCGGTGCCGTACCGGGCGGTGAGCGATTCCCCGAGCTGGGTGAGGATCTCGTTCGTGGCCTGTCCGCTGGTGGGTGTTGTCTGGTGGGTGCCCGGTGCCAGCAGCGCGGTCCAGCGCGGGCACTGGGTCGTGGTGGGGCCGGGTGTGGGTTCTGCGGCGGCGACACCGGCGGTCACGGTGGTCGCGGCGATGGCCGCGCACAGTGCCGCGCGGGCGGCGCGGCGGAGCTGGGGGTTGTTGCGGCGCATGAGGTTCTCCGTTCGAGTGCGGGTGGTCAGGAGGCGGCGCGGGAGCCGTCGTTGTGGGTGGGTGTGGGTCTGCGGGCGGTGTGGTAGTCGTCGCCCGGCCACCGGTAGGGCCCGATCTGGACGGGCTGGTTGAACGTCGGGGCGTGCACCATCTGGCCTGCGCCGAGGTAGATCCCGACGTGATGGACGTCCCCGGCGGTGCTGTAGAACAGCAGGTCTCCGGGGGCGAGTTGGTGCTCGGGCACGGGTGTGCCGGTGTGGACCTGGTCGTAGGTGGTGCGGGGGAGGGAGATCCCGGCGGCGCGGTAGGCGGCTTGGGTGAGCCCGGAGCAGTCCCAGCCGCCGTTGACCTCGGGCCCGTTGCCGCCCCACACATACGGGAGGCCGAGTTGTTCGCAGGCGAAGCGGATCGCGGTGATCGCTTCGGGGCGGGCGGGTTCGAGGTTGGTGCAGTCGCCGGTGCCCGGAGGATGTTGCGTGGGCGCGGGATCGGCGTAGCGGTCGGCTTGGTCGAGGACTTGCCGCACGTACCAGTCGGCGTGGTTGTAGGCGAAGATCGCGGCGTACATGTCGCCGGGTGCGCCGGAGTCGCACAGGTAGAACGCGGCGGCGTGGACGGCGTCGTGCGGGTTGTAGCGGGAGGGCGGGTTCGCGCCGCCGGGCGGTAGCGGGTGGCGGGCGATGACCGAGTCGAAGGTGGGGGCGAGGAATTGCATTGGTCCACCGGCTCCGGAGGCGTTCTCGCCGGAGGTCACGCCGGGCAGGGTGGAGCGGCCGTGGTCGGTTTCGATCTTGCCGATCGCGGCGAGCACGCTCCAGTCCAGGCCGGGGCAGTTTCCGGCGGCGGTGTGGTAGAGCGTGAGCATCTCGGCGGGGATGTCGTGTTGGGCTTCGGTGCTCGGCGTGGAGCCGGTGCCGGTCGAGGCTCCCGGGGCGGGTGTGGTGAGGGCGGTGTCGAACACTACGACGGCGCTGACCACGGTCGCGATGACGACGGTGAGGAACACGAACCCCGCCAATCCTGCCCCGAGTGCCTTGACCAGCATCGTCAGCTCACCAGGACTCGTAGGTCGGTGGCTGCGGGGGTGGTGGGGACAGGGTGACGATGCCGTTCTGCGGTGCCCAGGTCGGGTCGGGATCGACGTCGGCCTCGGGTGGGGTGCGGCGGGGCCAGGCGGTGGCGAGCTGGTGCAGGCGTAGCCTGCGAGAGCCGTTGGCGGCGTCGGCGTCCAGCGGCAGCCACACCTGGTCGGCGGGGCTGGCGTCGTGGGTGGGGGTGAGGAGTTCGGCGGCGGCGGTGGCCACGGGCACGGCCTCGGGATCGGGGAGCCGTTCCCAGGTTCGGTGCAGCGCCGCGCGGGCTTTGGTCTCGCGGGCGATGCTGGGCACCCAGAGCAGCACGGGGGCGATGACGCCGGTGGTGCGGGCCAGCTCGGCGTAGCCGGTGAGTTTGGCCGCGACCCGTGAGAGCGCCGTGGTGGTGGCGAGGTCGTATTCGAGGTAGAAGTCGAGGACGTGCTCGGCGTGGGAGTGGCGGCCGAAGGCGTCGGGGCGGGCGAGGTCTCCCCACAGGCGCTCGCAGCGGGTCTGTGACCACCACGCCTGGACCTGGGCGGGGTTGCCGCGCTGGTCGAGGGCGGGGTGGGCGATCAGGGCGGTGAACCATTCGGCGACGCCGAGGGTGTGGGTCAGGTGCAGGCTGTGGGCGACGGCGAGGGCGCGCTGGTGCTGGTAGCCCAGCTCGCGCACCGTGATTCCGGCTTCTGCGGCGAGGACACCGGCCCCGGCTGGTGCGAGGACCCAGTGCATCGGCGCGCTGCCTTCGGTGCGCCACGGCCGGAATCGGTCCACGACGCCGTAGCGGTGTAGCAGGTTCAGCCGTCGCAGCGCGATGGGCTGAGTGGGGAAGGCCAGGCTGGTGAGCTGGTTGGTGGTCAGGACGCGGTGCTCGTGCAGCATGCGCAGGATCCAGCGGTCCCGTTCGGTCAGACGGGAGACGAGGGCGGTGCTGTCGAGCGGCCGGGGCCGCGCCCGGTTGTCGGGGCGTGGTCGGCGGTTGTCTGCCTGCTGGGCGGGATGGGAGAGCATCGGTGGCACAACCTTTCTCGAAACTGAACAGACGGGCGGGCGGTTGGCGGAGGTCGAGTTGTTGGTGGCCGGTTCACTCGTCGCGGTCAGGGCCGGGTGTCGGCGAGGCGGGCGCGAGCGGCGGCGGCGATCTCACGAGCCCGCCCGGGGATCGGCCGGTCCAGGGGCCGGGTGGTGAGGGTGAACGGGCGGGCGTTGCGGCCGTCGACCAACAGCCGGGCAGCGGCGTGGAAGGCGTCGAGGTGGGACAGGTCGTGCTCGGACAGCCACGGGTCGGTGTGGCGGGCCAGGTCCCGGGCGTCGTCGGGTGACACGGCGAAGAGGATCTTGTTGCGGGCGTTGGCCGAGATGCCGTCGCGCAGTTCGCGGGAGAGCTGACCGAGGTTCTGGTGTGCCAGCAGCAGCGACAGGCGCAGTCCTCGGGCTTCGGCGAGCATGTCCTCGATCGGGGTGGACAGGTTGAGGAAGTTCTGTGCCTCGTCGAGTACGAGCGCGGCGTCGGGCCGGTCGGTGGCGGGCACCCGGGCCCGTGCGGTCACGGCCTGCCAGGTCCGGGCGACCAGCAGTGA
>NZ_QNRE01000030.1 GCF_003315035.1 Nocardia puris | reverse complement strand
TTCGAACTCGCCATCGCCGTCGCTATCGCCACCTACGGCGCCACCTCCGGCCAAGCCCTGGCCGGAGTCGTCGGCCCGCTCATCGAGGTCCCCGTCCTGGTGGCCCTGGTCTATGTGTCGCTCGCTCTGCGTAAGCGATTCCAGCCCAGCGCACGAACCGGTACCTCGACGACCGATGAGGTGATATCGCGGTGAGCGCCATCCCATCCGTGCTGTTCGTGTGTGTGAAGAACGGCGGCAAATCGCAAATGGCGGCCGGGCTGATGCGAGCCCTCGCCGGTGGACGCGTCGAGATCCATTCCGCCGGAACCGTGCCCGGCACCGCTGTCAACGCCCTGTCCGCGCAGTCGCTGCGCGAACTCGGCATCGACATCACCGGCGAGACGCCCAGATCCATCGACCCGGCACTGCTCCGAACGGTCGATCTGGTAGTGACCCTCGGTCGCGAGGCACACATCGAACCCGTCGAGGGCGTACGGATCGTCAACTGGGACATCGATGAACCGTCCGAACGCGGCATCGACGGTATCGAGCGCATGCGCTTGGTCCGCGACGATATCGCCGCCCAGGTCGAGAACCTGCTCACCGAACTCACCACACCCTCCGAGCAACGGACCACATCATGAGCGACAGCCCCCTCGCGCCCACCAACACCCGCCACGACCTGACCATCGACCAGCAGCTCGCCCTGAAAACCGCCGCCACGCAATTGCAGCGCGAGTTCGACGGCACCTTCGGCGTCGAAACGATCGAACGGTTCCTGCACTCCTCCTACGACCAGTTCGCCGGACGCGCCACCGTGATCAACTACCTGCCGCTGCTGGCCGAACGCTTCGCTCGCCAACGCCTGCACGCCCTGGCCCGCGTCGAAGGCAAAGCCCACACCGGCACCCCGACCGTGTTGTTCCTGTGCACCCACAACGCCGGACGCTCCCAGATGGCCCTCGGGTTCTTCACCCAGCTCGCCGGTGATCGGGCGGTGGCCTGGTCCGGCGGCAGCGAACCCGGCGACGAGATCAACCCCGCCGCGATCGCCGCGATGGCCGAGGTCGGCATCGACATCACCGCAGAGTTCCCCAAACCGTGGACCGAGGAGATCATCCAGGCCGCCGACGTCGTCATCACCATGGGCTGCGGCGACGCCTGTCCCCTCTATCCCGGACGCCGCTACGAGGAATGGGACCTCGACGACCCTGCCGACCTCGACATCGCCGCGATCCGCCCGATCCGCGACGAGATCGAAACCCGCGTCCGTCTGCTGCTCACCGAACTCGACCTGTCGGCCAACTGAAAGGCATCGCCGTACATGACCACCAAGCCCAGTGTGTTGTTCGTCTGTGTCCACAACGCCGGACGTTCCCAGATGGCCGCCGGATTCCTCACCCACCTCGCCGGTGACGCGATCGAGGTGCGCTCGGCCGGGAGTGCGCCCGCCGAGACGATCAACCCGTCGGCCGTCGAGGCGATGGCTGAACTCGGCATCGACATCTCCGACCAGAAACCGAAGATTCTCACCTACGATGCCGTGGAAACCTCCGATGTCGTGATCACCATGGGTTGTGGCGACACCTGCCCGTCCTTTCCCGGTGTCAGCTACCGTGACTGGGTCCTGGAAGACCCCGCAGGCAAGGGAGTCGAATCGGTGCGCCCGATCCGCGACGAGATCAAGACCCGCGTCGAAGCCCTCGTCGCCGAGCTGCTGCCGACACACGCTTGACAAAGCGCAGCACGCGGGGCGACGCAAACGAGCCTCGCGCCAACGGCAACCAGGGCGCGAGGTTTCGACCCTTCAGCGAGGAAACGCGCGGTAACGACGTCAGAATTCACCAGCGCGGTCAGCCCAGATCATGAGAAAGAACGGTCTTCCTGGATCTTTCCGTAGTTGCCCGCGGTTCCTCAGGGTGACGAACCTTACGCAGAGCCGGTGATCCGGGCGTCGTGGAGTGGTTGCGGCTGCGCAACGCGAACACTCTCTCACACTGGGCGAGCCGAACCGCCGGGCACTGCTACTCGGTCGCCCGGCGTGAGCGACCCAGTCCCGCAGGAGGTTCCAATGCTGTTCGGCTGCCGGATCGCCCGGCGCCGGCCTCGAGGGCTCGTGGACCACCGACTGCGACGGCGGCCCGATCCCACGCACCCCGAGACCGCCGAACGCGGGCGCGAAGCGGCGCATTCCGGCCCCCGGCGTCCCCAGGGAACCGCTGCCCGTCCACGGCGACGCGACGCTGTTGCGCGCGCCGGGCGGAGTCGGCGGGATCACCACCGCCGAGTCATTCCGCACACAGCCGGACTCACACAGCGGGAAGACCCTCGGCGCTACGCACTCCCGCGAGACGGGTTTACGCACCGCGTTCCCTGGATACTCCAGCGGCAACACCGCGTACGCGCTGTTCAGCGCGCTATGCGGCGTCCTGCGGCGCCCCCGGCAGGACACACAAAACATGGGCAACCGGAAAACGCCTGGTCATCGTGGATTCCTACACGGTCTAGCGACCCCGGTCCGCCTGTGCCGATCATATCGCGCGGTGAGTTAAGAGCTGACAACAGTGTGTCGCTCCGGCGCTGTCAGCTGCTCGGCAGCGCTTCGCCTACGGTGAGCGTGTGATCGACTTGCGTGCACGCCGCGACCTGCAGCGTTTGTTGCGGTGGCTACCGTTGATGTTGATCCCGATACTGTTGTTGGCCAGCACGTATCCGGGCCAGTACCGGGTGCCGACCTACTATTGGCTGCTGGCGTTGGCCGCCGCAGTGGTGTTCGTGGCGGTCGCGCGGTGGCCGTTGGTGGTCTCGGTTGTGCTGTCGTCGTTGGCGGTGCCGATGCTGCGTGCACCAGCGTGGGGTGTGTCGGGGCTGGTGCCCTATCTTGGTGCGGTTGCGCTGGTGGTCGTCATCGCCAGGACGCATCGATGGGCGACGGTGGTGGTCGCAGCTGCGGGTTGGGCGGCTGCGATCGTGCTCGGGCGGGTTGGTTTGCATGAGACTTCCATCGGGCGTGCCTATATCGCAGTCGAAGTAGCTGCCTATGCAGGAGTTCCGTTGTTGTTGGGCTTGTATCTGCGTGGTCAACGCGATCTTGCCGACAACTTGCGCAGGCAGGCCGCCGACGCCGAGGCGCGCACGCGCATCGATGAGCGCGCAGCCATGGCCAGAGAACTGCACGACGTGGTCGCTCATCACATGGCTTCGATCATTTTGCGGATCTCGGTCGCCGGACATGTTGTTCGTGGGGCGGATTCGCGCATCGTCGGGGTGCTCGACGATGTACGGGCAACCGCCGCCGACGCGCTGTCCGATATCCGCAGGCTCCTGACCGGGTTACGCGATCCAGCGCTGGGTGTGGTGGCCTTGGTTGACAGCGATGCGGTGGCCACCGAGATCGCCGCGGCCATTACCCGCGTCCGTAGTGCTGGATTCACCGTCGACGCGCAGATCGACGCCGAGCTCGGCGGGCTGGACGCGATCAATCGTCTGACGCTGTTGCGGTTGGTGCAGGAATCGCTCACTAACGTGATGAAGCACGCGGATCGCGACGTTCCGGTGATGTTTCGGATCAGCAGTGATGAGGGCGGTATCGCGATGGTCGTGCTCAACGGTGGGCGTGCCCACGGGGTGCCCCATGGGCACGGCCTCGTCGGAATGCGGGAACGTGCTGAACTCGCGGGTGGCGCACTGACCGTTGGCGCTGAGGACGATCATTGGGCCGTGCGCGCCCGGCTGTCGGTCAGCAAACGCGAAGACACCAACCTGTCGTGATCGCCGTGCTAATCAGCGGCGGCCGACGTTTCGGGTGCGCTTGTGTCGGATCGGATCCGGTGCCGGGTCGGTAGCCACCAGTTCCAGTCTCCGAGCAGTCGCATGAGGGCGGGGACGAGGACGAGGCGGATCAGGGCGGCGTCGAGGAAGACGGCGACGGCGAGGGCTAGTCCGAGTTGTTTGAGTTCGAGGATGTCGGCGGTGAGGAAGCTGGCGAAGATGGCGATCATGATCGCGGCGGCCGCGGTGATCGGGCGGGCGGTGTGGGTGAGCCCGGCGGCGACTGCGTGCTGGTTGTTGCCGGTGGCATCCCAGTATTCGCGCATGCGGCGGATGAGGAAGACCTCGTAGTCCATCGAGAGGCCGAACAGCAGGGCGAACACGACGGTGGGCAGGTAGACCTGGACGAAGCCGGGACTGGTGAAGTCGAGGAGGTTTTCGCCGAGGCCCCATTGGAATACCGCGACGGTGATGCCGAGGGCGGCGCCGGTGGCGAGCAGGTTCATCGCGATGGCCTTGACCGGCAGGGCGATGCTGCGGAACGCGGCGATGAGGAAAATCAGTGAGGCAGTCAGCACGAGGGCGACGACGAGCGGCAGTTTGGTGGTCATTTCGTCGGAGAGGTCGACGAATTCGGCGGTGCTGCCACCGATGCGGACCTCGACTCCGGCCGCGTCAGCCGCTGCGGTGCGAAGGTCGCGAATGAGGTTGGTGGCCTCCATGGAGTCGAACGCGACTGACGGGATCGCCATTGCCAGTACTCGTCCGTCGTTGAGTTGGGTGGGGAGAACGGTGGCGATGCGTTCGTCGCCGGCGATCTCGGTCAGGAATCGGTTGACCCGTTCGGGCGCGTCGCCGCTGAGTGGGGTGTCGCCAGGGCCGGTGGCGATGATTTCGACTGGTGAGAGTGCTCCGGCCGGGAAGTTGGTGGTCAGTGCGGTGGTGGCGCGTCCGGTGGGGGTGTCGTCGAGGGCGCTGGTGCCCATATCGAGGCCGTAGCGGATCCCGAATACCGGGAATGCAGCGATGACGAACACCGCTACTGCGGCCGTGCCGAACAGGACCGGTCGGCGCATGACTAGATACGCCCAGCGCGCCCAGCGACCCGGGCTGGCACCAGGAAGGTCGGTGACGCTGTCGGCGGGGCGCCAGCGGGCCGGGAGTGCGCCGCGGTTGACGGCAGGGCCCAGGACTGCGAGCAGGGCGGGAAGCAGGGTGACGGCGACGATGAGCATGCTGATGACAGCGGTGGCGACGCCGATGGCAATGCCACGGAAGATCGGTGCCTGGATGATGATCAATGCGCAGAGCGAGATCATCACCACCAGGCCCGAGACCAGAATCGTCTTGCCTGCTGTGGCCAGTGAGCGGCCGACCGCGGCCGCGATCGCGGCGTGGTCGGCGACCACGGGATGGGCGAGTTCTTCGCGGAAACGGCTGACGATGAACATCGCGTAGTCGATACCGACGCCCAGGCCGACCATGGTGGCCATGGCCACGGTCAGCGAATCGAACACGGTCACCGTGGTGAGACCGAACAACACCCCGACAGTGGTCAGCAATCCCGCGATGGCTACTCCGATCGGGACCGCCGCGGCGACCAGGGCGCCGAGCGCGAGGACGAGCAGGATGAGCGCGACCGGGATGCCGATCGCCTCGGCGCGAGTCAGATCGGCGTTCTGTAGTTCGGTGGCCGCGTTCTGCACCGCCGAATATCCGGTCAGTCCCACCTCGACGGAGTCGTCGCCCGTGGTGGCGATAGCGCCCTGCAGGTCGCGGGCGACCCTCGCGCGTTCTGCCATGTCGCCGCCGATACCGACCAGCGCGATCGCGACGTGCCCATCAGCCGAGATCTGGGATCCGGGCGGCCCGTCGTAGGGGCCGATGACATCGACCACGCCCGGCACCTCCTTGGCCGCGGTGACTGTGTGAGTCACCGCTGCACGGAAGTCGGAGTCGTCGGCGGTGAGGGCAGAGGATCTCAGCACAATGACCGCCTGCTCGGCGCCGAACTGTGGAAAGTGCTGGGCAACAAGACGATCGACCCCGGTGGACTCGGAGCCTTCGACGCCGAAGTCCATGGCACCGAGCCGGTTTTCGAGTAGTGGGTAGGCCACCGCACACACCGCCAGTAGTAGCGCCCAGATCGCCAAGACCGCGCGTCTGCGTCGGGCCATGAGAACGCCCCACCGATACAGCAGCCCTGGCGAGCCAGGTGGCAGTGGTTTCTGCCGCGACCTCTCGGTGACGGTGATCCGCTGCTGGTTCACGTGTTCTCCCTCCGTAACCGATCATCATTGATCGTCAAATGACGATGTGATCGTTGAAATGAGATTAATCACGCAAGCGGTCGATATCAATACCCTCTGCCGCTATCATCGTCGTATGGCGATTAATGAGGGCGAGGGTTGCCTCGTCGAGACGCAGGGCTTGGATCCGGCGGTGGCGTTGTTCCACAGCCTCTCGGATGGGACGCGGTTGGCGATTGTCCAGCGGTTGGCGTCCGGGGAAGCGCGGGTCGCGGATCTGATGGCCGGGCTCGGTCTGGCGCAGTCGACGGTGTCGGCGCATGTGGCGTGCCTGCGGGACTGTGGGCTGGTGGTGGGTCGTCCGCAGGGCAGGCAGGTGTTCTACAGCCTGGCCCGTCCTGAGCTGATGGATCTGCTCGCCTCGGCGGAGACCCTGCTCGCGGCGACCGGTAACGCGGTGGCGTTGTGCCCGAACTACGGCACCGACGCCACCTCCCCGACGACGGAGACCACTGCGGAGGTGCGAGCGTGAGCGACGCGTGCGGCTGCGGCCACGACGAACCCACCGCAGACGGCGAGACCGAGGAGCGGGAACCCGAAAAGCTCTGGGAGGTCAGTGAACTGCGCGCTGCCGCAGTTGCCGGTGTGCTGCTGGTGGCGGCACTGATCGTTGGCTGGACCGGCGGCCCACGCCCCGTGGAGTTGGGTTTGGAGATCGCCGCACTGCTGGTCGGTGCCTACACCTTTGTCCCGTCGACGTTCAAACGGTTGGCCAAGGGCAAGATCGGGGTCGGCACGCTGATGACGATCGCCGCGATCGGTGCGGTGATCCTGGGCGAGGTCGGCGAAGCCGCGATGCTGGCGTTCCTGTTCTCCATCAGCGAGGGCCTCGAGGAGTACGCGGTCGCCCGCACTCGCCGCGGTCTGCGCGCGCTGCTGAACCTGGTCCCCGACCGGGCCACCGTGCTGCGTGACGGCACTGAAACCGTGATCAGCCCGGCGGAGCTGCGGGTGGGGGACCGGATGCTGGTTCGCCCCGGCGAGCGTGTCGCCACCGACGGCGTGATCGTCGAAGGCCGTAGCGCGCTGGATGTTTCGGCGATCACCGGCGAATCGGTACCGGTGGAGGCAGGGCCGGGTGCGGAGGTGTTCGCGGGGTCTATCAACGGCACCGGCGTGCTGACCGTCGAGGTCACCACGACCGCTGAGGACAACTCTTTGGCGCGGATCGTACGGATCGTGGAGGCCGAGCAGGCCCGCAAGGGTGACGCCCAACGCTTGGCGGACAAGATCGCCAAACCGCTGGTGCCCGGCATCATGATCGCGGCCGCCGCGATCGCGGTGATCGGTGCGCTCTTCGGCGATCCGGTCACCTGGATCGAACGCGCGCTGGTCGTCTTGGTCGCGGCGTCACCGTGTGCGCTCGCGATCTCGGTACCGGTCACCGTGGTGGCCGCGATCGGTGCTGCGAGCAAGTTGGGTGTGCTGGTCAAGGGCGGCGCCGCGCTCGAGGCGATGGGTCGGGTGCGTGAGGTCGCGCTCGATAAGACCGGCACGCTGACCGCGAACAAGCCCGCTGTCGTCGAGATCTCGACGGTCACCGGCGTCGATCAGGAAACTGTGCTCGGTGTCGCCGCGGCGCTGGAATCGCGCAGTGAGCATCCCCTCGCTCGTGCCATCCTCGCCGCCGTCGACACCTTCGCTCCCGCGACCGACGTCGAGGCCGTCACCGGCGCCGGGTTGACCGGTCTGGTCGACGGCCGGGCGGCACGACTGGGCCGCCCGGGCTGGATAGAACCCGGTGCGCTGGCTGCCGATGTGGAGCGGATGCAGCACGCGGGGGCGACTGCGGTGCTGATCGAGCTCGACGGCCAGGTGATCGGTGCGATCGCTGTGCGCGATGAACTGCGTCCAGAGGCGGGTGAGGTCATCGACCGGTTGCATGCCCTGGGTATTCGCGTGTCGATGCTCACCGGCGACAACGCGCGCACTGCCGCCGCGCTGGCCGCCGAGGCCGGGATCGAAGACGTGCACGCGGACCTGCGCCCGGAAGACAAGGCCCGCATCGTGGCCGAACTGCGTACCGACCGGTTCACCGCGATGGTCGGCGACGGCGTCAACGACGCCCCCGCCCTGGCCACCGCCGACCTCGGTGTGGCGATGGGCGCGATGGGCACCGACGTCGCCATCGAGACCGCCGACGTGGCGCTGATGGGGGAGGACCTGCGGCACCTGCCGCGCGCGCTCGAGCACGCCCGCCGGGCCCGGCGGATCATGTTGCAGAACGTCGGCTTGTCGCTGGGGCTGATCACGATCCTGATCCCGCTGGCACTGTTCGGAATCCTCGGATTGGCGGCGGTGGTGCTGGTCCACGAGCTCGCCGAGATCGTCGTGATCGCCAACGGTGTCCGCGCAGGACGCACGAAGTCCCTGGCCTCGCTGCCCGATTCGACGGCAAAGCCCGCCCCGGCGCTGGCCGGAGCCTCCGCGTGATCGCCACCTCGTCGTCTGCTCCCACCGTTTCGCGGTGGGGGCGGCGACTGCGGTGGGCCGCAGCCGCAGCCGTGTTCGCCGGGATCGACCTCGCGCTCAAAGCATGGGCGCAGACCGCGCTGGACGGGTCGCCGATCGAGGCGGGGCCGGTGGATCTGCGGTTGGCGTTCAACCCCGGCGCCGCGTTCTCGATCGCCGCCGACGCACCGACCTGGGTGATGCTGTCGATCACCACGGTGATCACCACGGCGGTCGCGGTGGCCGGATGGGTTGTCGCACCGCGCGCGAACTTGTTCACCCGGGTCGCACTCGCCGCAATTTTGGGTGGTGCCGCTGCCAATGTCATTGACCGAGCCCCCGACGGGCTGGTCACCGACTATCTGCATACCGGCTGGTGGCCCACCTTCAACCTGGCCGACACCTTCATCGTGCTCGGCGCGACCGCCCTGATCATCACCACCCTGATCGGAAACTCCGATGAGCGAGAACAACTCTCACCCGATCGCCACACCGGCAATCGGGACTGAACCGAGCCCATCGCGTCGGTGGGCAGGGTTGGCGGCGCTGGTCGTGGCCCTGCTCACCGTGGGGCTGGACCTGATGGTCCTCAACGTCGCCCTGCCTACCCTGGCGCAAGACCTGGGCGCGAGCACCACCCAGCTGCAGTGGATCGTCAACGCCTACACGCTGGTCTTCGCCGCGCTGATGCTGCCCGCCGGTGGCTTCGGCGACCGCTACGGCCGCAAACGGCTGCTGCTGGTAGGTCTGGTCGCCTTTGTCGCCGCGTCGGCATGGGCCGCCTACAGCGGGTCCACCGGTTCGCTGATCGCCGCCCGCGCGGTCATGGGCATCGGAGCCGCGATCATCGTGCCGCTTTCACTCGGGATCCTGCCGACGCTGTTCGGTCCAGACCAGCGTCGTCGCGCGATCGCGGTGTGGGTGGGCGCACTGGGCGTCGGTTTGCCGCTGGGCCCGATCGTCGGAGGCTGGCTTTTGCAGCACTTCTGGTGGGGCTCGGTGTTTCTCATCAACGTCCCGGTCGGTGTCGCCGCTGTGGTTGCCTGCATGGTGTTGGTGCCCGAGTCGGCCGATCCGGACGCACCGCCGCTGGACTGGCTCGGGATCGTCACCGCCGTGCCCGGTACGGCGGCGGTGGTGTTCGCCGTCATCCAAGCACCCGAGTACGGGTGGGCCGACCCCATCGTGCTCGCCACTCTCACAGCCGGTGTGGTGCTGATCGTGGGATTTGTGATGTGGGAACGGCGGGCCCGCCACCCTCTGGTCGATCTGGCACTGTTCGCCGATCCCGCCTTCACCTGGCCCACGCTGGCCGCTACTGCGGGGACCTTCACCCTTGTCGGAGTGCTGTTCGTGCTGCCGCAATACTTGCAGATCCTGCGCCATCACGACGCCTTCGGCACCGGACTGCGCTTGGTTCCGTTGGTGCTGGCGATCATCGTCGCCGCGGCCGCGGTCGACAAGATCGTCACCCGCGTCGGCGCGAAAGTCCCGATCGTCACCGGAATGGTAATCGCGTCAGCTGGTTTCGTGCTCGCGTCCCGTATCACCGTTGACACCGGCTACGGCTATGTGGCGACGTGCCTCGCGGTTATCGGCTTGGGCGCAGGGCTGGCGTTGGCACCGGCGGTCGACGCGGTCATGGCGAGCTTGCCCGAACACCGCAGCGCCGCGGGAGCCGGTTTGCTGATGGCCATCCGACAGGTCGGGGCCGCGTTCAGCGTCGCCATCCTGGGCACCCTGCTCACCGTCGTCTACACCCGCGACCTCGACCCCCACCTGAACGGGCTACCCGAGGCCGTGGTCGGCGCGGCACGCGACAACATCGCTGGAGCACAACTGGTCGCGACCGGGCTTCCTGACCCAGCTGGTGCCGACCTTACCGCCACCAGCGCCCACGCCTACACCGAAGCTATATCTGCGGTGTTCCTGGCCAGCGCCGCTGTCAGCGCCCTGCTCGCCGCGGCCATCGCCGCCAAGCTCCCCAAACAGACACCCTCGCCGGGGCGAACATCACCGGCGCCCAGCCCGCGATGAGGTAGACAGTCGGTAGCCAGCCGCGAGGGTGCAGCCCGACAACGCACGTCCGCCCAATCACTGTGTGCTCCCCGAGAAAGGCCTCCACGCCAATGGTTACCACGATCTTGCAGGCCATCGGGCTCTTCCTGGTGACCAACATCGACGACATCATCGTGCTGTCCCTGTTCTTCGCCCGCGGCGCGGGGACTCGCGGAACCACCCTCGCCATCGCAACGGGGCAATATCTCGGTTTCGGCGCGATCCTCGCCGCGTCCATCCTCGTCGCGCTCGGTGTGACCGCGTTGCTGCCGGAACACGCTATCGCCTACTTCGGGCTGATACCGCTGCTGCTCGGTTTGCTCGCCGCATGGCGAGCGTGGCGAAACCACGACGACGACGATCGGGTCGAGGGCAAGAAGGTGGCGGTGTGGACGGTTGCCGCGGTGACCTTCGCCAACGGAGGCGACAACATCGGCGTCTATGTCCCTGTCTTCGCCACCGTGGGAACGGCGGCGATTTTCGCCTACTCGGTCGTGTTCCTGCTGTTGGTCGGGGTGTTGGTGCTCGCCGCGAAGTTCCTCACCACCCGCAAGGGCATTGCCGAGATCTTGGAGCGGTGGGAACACATACTCTTTCCGCTCGTTCTGGTCGTTCTCGGAATTGTCATCCTCGTCAGCGGCGGCGCGTTCGGCCTCTGACCGCCCACCACCCTGTTTACACACGAGATCACCAAGAGGGAGGACGCGAGGTGACCTGTCTGTGCCCGTGCTCGTGTTGTCGATTGCTGTCCGGGAACGACCGGACATGGCGCGTGCGGAGGTGAGCGCTCCCGAGCACCGATGGTCCGGCGGGGTTTCGTTGACTCCCGGGCTCATGACATTCACCGGCGAGATCGGCGACGCAGCTGCCCACGCGCACGCCGCCGTGCAGGTGCTCTTCGTCGCACGAGGGAGACTGACCCTCGCCGACGCGGCCGGACACACCACGCCCGCGCTCGCCGCGATTATCCCACCCGGTGTAGTCCACCAGGTCAGTACCGAACCGGGCACCAGCGGATTCCTCGCGTTCCTCGATCCCGACAGCGTGACCGCCCACGCGGCACTGGCCCGACTGGGCGGGCAACCGCGCCACGCAGTCACCAGCTGGGTCAGCGTCGCTGCGCCCCTACCGGCTCCGCCGGGCGGCGGTCCGGTCACCAGATCGGTGCGCCGGGCCTCGCACCCTGTCGTGGCCGAGGCGCTGCGCCGGGCGACCTGCTGGGTGGGAGGTCCACCCTCGCTGGGCGAACTCGCCGCCGACATCGGGATTTCGGCGAGCCGCCTCTCCCATATTTTCACCGCGCAGGTGGGATTGCCGTATGTGGCGTGGCGGCGGTGGGTACGCCTGCAGCTCGGATTCGCTGTCGTGCGTGAAGGCGGTTCCCTCACCGAAGCCGCGCACACAGCGGGGTTCGCCGACAGCGCCCACCTCACTCGCACCTGCCGCGATCTGATCGGCATCTCTCCGACCGAAGCACTCGTCGCCACCGGATGGCGGCCACCACCCCCACGCGAGCGAGTCACCACCGAATCACGCTGATGGCAGCGCGCGAACTACCTCACGGTCCGGCCACCGGCACCTCGCCGGGCCCAACTTCTGGCGTATCAGCCAGCGCCGGAGCCGGAACCTGTGCGGGCTCTGCCGGTAGCGGTGCAGGTGCTGGTGGAGTGTCTGCTGTTGCCGGCGTGGGAGTGGCCGGCGGCCTCGGATGATCGGAACCTGGCTGGGGCAGCCCCAGTGTGGTGACGACACCGGTCGCCTCGTTGAACACCAACGACCCGCGACCGAAATCGACCCGCACGCCACCCGGGACCGGGTACTCGTTGCTGCGCGGCGTGCCCAGCACGCCGTTGTCCCCGCCGAGCTGGGCGAACCGTTGCCCGATGCGCCCGGCGACTTCATAGACCTGACCGTCGGGGGCTTGGAACAGGTAACCGTTGACGAACCTGGCATACTGCCCGCCCTCGGCGGTGGGCACCGGCTCCGAGGCGGCCAACCCCAGCCGCCCCTGCGGTCCACCGGCATCGACCCAACGCCGAGCCAACATATTGTGGTCGACCAGATCCAACAGCTTGCCCGTCAACGCCGCCAGCGCCGACACGTCGGCATCAACATCAGGATCGGGTTGCGCGGGCACCGGCACCGAAGCCTGTCTCGGCCCCGCACCCGAACCCACACCCGCAGCGATCGAACGGATACGGTCCATCAGCGCATAGGCGGCATCCCCGGCGCAGGTGGTGTTACCGACATCGCGATGAGAGAACACCACCGGTAACTGCACCTGTTCACCCTCGCCATACGGAGTGAACTCGGTGCCCTCGGAGATCATCGTGGTGGTCCCCCGCGGATCCAAACCCGCGACGCGAGCACGCCATCCGACGAACTGACCCATCGCGGTGATCGCCGCCTGGGTCGGGTCCTCGGATTCGTGATTGCCCATGAACGCCACTCCAGCGGTGTTTTCGTTGAAACCACCGGTGTGCGCGCCCTGCACTGGCTCGTCCAAACCGCCGAAATGGCCTTCGAAGATTTGGCCGTATTTGTCCACCAGTGCGTGGTAGCCGATATCGCACCAGCCCAACGTTTCGGCGTGGTAGGCGTAGATCCCGCGCACGATCGCCGCGGACTCGGCCTTGCTGTAGTCGTTGCGGCCCGCGGTGTGATGCACCACGATCCCGCCCAGGCCGTCGTCGTAGGTTGGATCCTCACACCGGATCGATTCGTCGGCGCCCCACTGCGCGCGGCTGATCACCCGTGGCCCGCCACCAGCCAGCGGTGCCGCGATCGCCGACAGGTTCTCCTCACTACGGCCGGGATCGAGCAACACCGCGCTCATCTGCGGGACTGCGGGACCGAGATGGTCCGGGCCCGCGACCGGGGCCGGTCCCCGTGATCCGGGCTCCGCTGTGTCGGTTAGCTTGCGCGTGCTCAGGATTTGCACCGCGTCGGTGTCACCGACATAGACCGGTTCACTACCCTGCATGCGGCCCGGACCGGGGCGGCGAGCCGAAACACTGTCGTCGGTCCCGGCCTCGAACCACGGACCCCAGGAACTGTCGAGTTGGCGGGCCCGCACCATCGTGGTGACACCCGCGAGATCCGGCGCGGTCAACCCGACCATGCTGAAACGACTCCCGTTGGTGAGCTCAGTGACCTGGGCGCCGACCCGATCTGCCAAGTGCTCGGGCACCACACCTGGATCCAACGCCGGGGTCCGCGCCGATATCGGCGCAGTCCCCTCGTCGGTGACGAACCCGATCGGCCCGACCCGGGAACCCTCCGGCAGCGGCGGGGCGCCGGGCACGAGCCGAAGATCCGCGACCTTCAGGTCCGGTAACTGCATGCCGGCCAGCTCGCGCAACGGCAACACGACCCTCGGCGCCCCAGCCAACCCGATCTGGGTCGTCGCAGTAGGCCGGAGCCGATCGGTTTCACTGTCGTTGGAGAACCGGTACTGTCCGTCACCACCGAGGAAACCGGCCGCGACCGGCGCCGCGACCACAGCGACCGCGACCAGGGGAAGCACATAGCTTCGTTTGCGGGTGTAGTTCGGCACGAATACTCCTACGTCAGTAGAAACCACGATGGCGGGCCCGGATCATGCGTCCGAACCGGCACCACCGATCACACCAGCCACAGCCACCTCAAAGAATGAAGTGTTACTTGAGACTGTAGCCAGGGTGTAGCCGTACTTCGGTGCGACACCCGGGGCATCCGCTTGATCGATGAGGCGTCACCGGCGCGGAGAGTCAGCTGATTTCTTCAAGCCCGGCCTATTGCCTGGGCGCGAAGCTGAATCCGTGTCCACGCTCATCTTTGCCCTCGTCCGCTTCGGCTATGCGCCGTTGATGCTGCTCGGCATCAACGGTGCCGGTGTCGCCCTGGCCGCCGCCGGTGCCAACAAACTGTGGCTGCTCGCCTTACTCGGGATCGCGGTGGCGGTGTCGTTCACCGCCGAAGCGGTTCTGCCGTACCGGGCGGACTGGAACACCTCCCACGGTGATACCGGCCGCGACACCGCACACGGCTTCGTCAACGAAACCCTCATCCTGGGCAGCGTCGCCGCCATCCCCGCACTGGCCGCGCTGATTCCTGGTGACGGGATCTGGCCTGGCAGTTGGCCTTTCATTGTCCAGGTGCTGATCGCGATACTCGTCGCCGACTTCGGTATCACCCTGGCTCACTACGCCAGCCACAAGATCGCGATCCTGTGGCGATTCCACGCCGTACACCACAGCGTGCAACGGTTCTACGGCCTCAACGGCCTCATGAAACACCCGCTGCACCAAACCGTCGAGATGACCGCCGGAGTCACACCGCTCCTGCTGGTCGGGATCCCGGTCCCGGTCGCGGCGGCATTATCGCTAGCGGTGGCGGTGCAACTGTTGCTGCAACACTCCAACGCCGACTATCGCGTCGGCCCGCTCAGATACGTTCTGGCGCTCAACGAAGGCCACCGTTTCCACCACCTCAAATGGGCAGGTATCGGTGACGTCAACTTCGGGTTGTTCACCCTGATCTGGGATCACCTGCTGCGCACCTACAGCTACGACCCGCACCGACGGTTCTCCAGCGCAGACCTCGGCATGGCAGCCAAACCCGACTACCCCAGTGGCTACCTCGCCCAACTCGCCGAACCCTTCACCCGTCACGGCACCGTCCAGCCCAGCCCGGAGGCGACGGCTGTGCTCGGCGCCGCCGAACAGGCGAAGAAAGCCTAACGCTCACCGCTCAACACGAAGGAGCACCCCAATGGCGAAGATTCCCGACGCTGCCCGTGCCCGCCACCACGAAGAGATGCAGGCCGCGAACACCACCACCGACCCGGCACGACGCTGGAGCCATCTCGAACGAGCCCACATCCTGTCCCAACCCGATCCCTGGCTGCACACCGCCAACCACGTCGCCATGTTCGCCCTCGCGGTACGTCAACGCGACCGGCGCGAAGCCTTCGGGCAGGTCATCCGGATCATCGTCGCCGCACCAGGGTCGCTGGCCGGGCTCGCCCCGGAAGGCAACACCGGCCGTGCCGATGTCGGATTGCGCCAAACCATGACCACTCCGCCTGATCTCGCCGCGTTGCTGGAGTCGAGCTGATCCGGTAGCCACCCGGTCAGGCGGTGTCTCGATACGGGCGACTCGTTTGGCCGCGGTGGGTTGGGCGAGGTGTCAGGTCCGGGTCGAGTCCAGCGCGGCCAGTGCTGCGTGCAGCCGGGTGGTGGCCTCGTCGGCGACGGTGTCGAAGGCGGGTTGGTCGGTCACCTGGACCATCAGTTGAGGGTTCATGGCTTCGACGATGATGGTGTCGGGGTCGGTCCGGTCGCGGCGGACCACCACGTTGCAGGGCAGCAGGAGTCCGATCTGGCGGTTGGTCTCGACCGCGCGGTGGGCCAGGGGCGGGTTGCAGGCGCCGAGGATGCGGTAGTCCTCCATGTCGTGGCCGAGTTTGGCTTTGAGGGTGGCTCGCATGTCGATCTCGGTGAGGATGCCGAATCCTTGCTCGGCCAGCGCGGTTCGGGTGCGTTCGATTGCGTCGTCGAAGGTGGTGTGCAGGCTCGTCGAGAGGGCTAGGTCCATCATGTGCTCCGATCCGAGACGAGTGGTCAGGCGGTAGGGGTTGGGCAGGACGCGTCGGCGAGGCCGAACCGGCGCATCACCAGGGTGGCCGGGCACCAGCCCATCGCGCTGTAGAGCAGCAGATTCGCCCCGACCAAGGCGGTCAGGATCAACCACCAGGGCGACAGGGTCGTGCTCAGCAGTGCGCTGAGCAGGACCAGGGTTCCGGCCAGGGCCGGGACGAGGCGGGTGATGGTCCATTCGCGCGGTCGCGGTGGCAGTGCCATCGGCGGGAGTCCTTTCGGTGAGTGCCAGACCCCGGGCGTGTGTTGGGGGTCAGGCCAGGGCGAGGAAGAGTTTTTCCAGTTCCTCGATGCTGAGGGGTGCGCGCTCACCGTCGGGGGTTTCGGTGAGGCATTCGCGCAGACCGGTGGCGACGATCTTGAATCCGGCGCGGTCGAGGGCTTTGGAGACCGCGGCGAGTTGGGTGACCACGTCCTTGCAGTCGCGCCCGGCCTCGATCATGGCGATCACCCCGGCCAGTTGGCCTTGCGCGCGGCGCAGCCGGTTGAGGACCTGCGCGATTTCGTCGTCGTTGCCGATCATGATGTGTCCCTTTCTCGGATCCTCACCCCACAATACCCCCAGGGGTATCTGAAGTGAGGATCCGGGAGAGGGGTCGGTGTCGCTGGGTCAGTGGTGGGCGAAGCTGATGGCGGGCAGAACCCGGTGCAACCACGCCGGGCTCCACCAGGCCGCGTGCCCGGTCAGGCGCAGGATCACCGGCAGCAATACCAGTCGAACCAGCAGCGCGTCGAGCAGCACCGCCACACCCAGGATGATGCCCATCTCCTTCGGCGGCAGCGGCTCGGCCAGGGCGAAGGTGAAGAACACCGCCACCATCACCGCCGCGGCGGCGAAAATGACCCGCCCGGAATGCGCCAGCCCGTCCAGGTGCGCGGCGTGTGGGTCGCCTGTGCGTTCGTAATGCTCCTTGGCGGTAGCCAACAGGAACACCGTGTAGTCCATGGCTATGGCGAAGATCATCGCGAAGAAGAACACCGGCCCCCACCCGTCCAGGAACCCTTGCGGGGTGAAACCGAGCAGCCCGGCACCGTGCCCGTCCTGGAAGATCAGCTTGGCCACCCCGAACGCGGCCGCGGTCGAGAGCAAGCTGACCAGGGTGCCCAGGGCCGCGATCAGCGGAGCCCGCAACGCGATCAGCAACAGCACGAACCCCAGGATCAGGATGACCGCCACCACGATGGGCAGGTAGTCGTTCAGGGCTTGTTGCAGGTCGAGGTTCTCCGCCGCCGCACCACCAACGACGGCGTTCTCGGGTAGATCGGCGCGCAGACGGTCCAGGATCTGGGCCATCTGCGGTGCGGACGGATCCACCGCGGGCATCGCCTGCATCATCACCAGGTCGGCGCCGTCGGCGGCGGGCTGGGGTGGGGTGAGCATGAGGATGCCGTCGCTGGCGCGCGCGATGGTCGCGGTGGTCTCGGCCTCGGCGGCGGGAGCGATGATCGAGAGCATGCCCGGGGCTCCAGGTCCGAACTGCTGCTGAATCAGTTCATAGCCTTGGCGCACGGGGGCCTCGGCGGGCACCACCGTGATCGAGGGCATCGCGGTCTTGAGCCCGAACATCGGTATCGCCAACCCGATCAGGATGGTCAGCGCCACCGCAGCGAGGGGCCACGGGTGCTTGTGCAGGATCTGACCCCAGCGTGCGAACACCGGGGAGCGGTGCTGCTGACGGCGCGCGTACGGCAACGCCGCAGCGTTGACCTTGCCACCGAGCGCTCCGAGCGCGGCGGGCAGCAGGGTCAGGGTCGCGGCCAGCACGAACACCACCGCGAGCATGATCCCCACGGCCATGGTCCGCACCGCGGGGGCGGGCACGATCAGCACCGCCGACAAGCTCACCAGAACCGTCAACCCCGAGAGCAGGACCGCCTTGCCGGCGGTGTCCATGGTCTCGGCGACCGCGGCGCGGGGATCGCCCGTGCGGGCCAGGGCGTCGCGGAAGCGAGCCACCAGGAACAACGCGTAGTCGATGCCCAGGGCCAGGGCGAACATCATGGCGAAGTTCATCGCCCACACCGAGATCGGGGTGATCTGGTTCAGCAACACCAGCCCACCCGCGGAGGCGACCAGGCCCGCCAGGGTCAGCAGCAACGGCAGCCCGGCAGCGACCAGTGACCCGAACGCGAGCACCATGATCGCCAAAGTGACCGGCCACGAGTACATCTCGGCCTTGATCATCGCGTCGTGGTTGGCGACGTTGAAATCGCTCCACAACGCCGAGGCCCCGGTCGGGTAGACCTCGATCCCGTCCTGGGACAGCGCGCTCAACGCGTCCTTGTGTTCGTCGACGGCCTTGACCATGTCGTCGGTGGAGGCGTTTGCGCCCGCGATCACGATTCCGGTGTGCTCATCAGGGCTGATCGTGAATCCGGGCTGCGGGGCGATCACCTGCGCGATCCGCTCGTCACCGGCGAACACCGCGGTGACCTGCTCGACCGTACGGGTCATCGCCGGATCGCCGATCCTGGCGGCCTCGGAATGGATCACCACCTGCACCGCGGCCGAGGAATTGCCGCCGAAGTGTCGCTGGGCCAGTTCGCGTGCGCGTACCGATTCCGAGCCGTTGGCCTGCCATCCCGCCCCGGCCAGAGAGGTGAACACGCTAGGCGCGGCGGCTCCGAGTGCGATCAGCACCAGCAACCACACCCCGATCACCGCCTTGGTGC
This sequence comes from Nocardia puris, assembly GCF_003315035.1. Lineage (GTDB taxonomy): Bacteria > Actinomycetota > Actinomycetes > Mycobacteriales > Mycobacteriaceae > Nocardia > Nocardia puris. The sequence goes on along the minus strand of NZ_QNRE01000030.1, from coordinate 1,192 downwards.
GCCCGGCCATGAACGCACCCCACCGGCCCAGCGCACCGGAGTGCCCGGTGCCGTGGTGAGCGGGTTCGGTGACAGCGAGTTTCGTGTCCACCATTCCACCTTTCGTAAATACCCTAGGGGGTATACCTCGTGTCGAGACGAAGATACCCGAGGGGGTATTGGCGGGCGCATCCCGCCCCCTACTCGCGGCAACCAACTGCAGCCTCATGGGCATCGTCGAGTTCATGCGAGCCACCGCCGGGGACTGGGCTGTATCGCTGCCGAAATCGACCTGCATCTTGATCCGGCGTGCCCGTTCGCGTGGGTGCCCTGCTGGTTGCTGCTCGCTGCTGCCTACGACGGCCCGCATACGGTGCGACTGCGGCACTTATGCACGGCCGTGCTCAACGAAAGCGACGACGTGGACGCCGATCATTGAGCGCTCACGCCGCCTGGGCCGAGTGTTCGCCGCAGCCCGACCGACGGACTCGGGTCTGTGACCAGATCAGCCCCACGCCGACCCCGCGGGACCTGGACGCGCTGGCGGCACCAAGCCGCTACCTAGAGAGTTCAGGGGTTTTCCCGATAGTGACTGTTGGAGATGCAGCGCAGACTGGGACTCACCCGACGGACCACCGAACAGAGGCATCATGCAGCAGCCGAGCATCGACCGCATCGCCGCGGTTTTCGACAGAAACGCCACACGTTACGACCGCCAGATCGGCGCGTTCGAGCGATTTATGCTCGGTGACGCGCGTGGTTGGGCCGTGGGTCATGCCAGGGGACGGGTCCTTGAACTTGCCGTAGGCACTGGGTTGAACTTGCCCCGCTATGGCAGCGAGGTGGAACGGGTCATCGGCCTCGACGTCTCCCAAGGTGTCCTCGATATCGCTCGACAGCGCCCGCACCGCCAGGATCTCGCGGTGCAGCTCCGTCTGGGTGACGTGCAGGACCTCGATGTTCCTGACTCGAGCGTCGATACGGTGGTATCGACCTACACTTTCTGCACCATTCCCGACCCGGGACGTGCCTGTGCGCAGGCGTACCGGGCGCTGATCCCGGGTGGGGTTTTCGTGCTCGCTGAGCACGGACCATCCACCTCAGCACCGGCTCGGCTCGGTCAAGTCCAAATGCGTGGTGTATCGAAGTGATCGCCGCGTGACCGCTGCCGGTCAGGCGGTCAACGCTGCGGGATCCTCCTGTTCATCGCTGG
>NZ_QNRE01000029.1 GCF_003315035.1 Nocardia puris | reverse complement strand
CGTCCCAGCGGCCAAGACCAACGACTGACCACACCACCAGGGGTGGGTCCGGATTCAACCGGAACGACCGGGTCACGATTCAACCGGAGTTGACATGATTTCTTCCGCGGGGAGTCAGTTGGCAGCGGAGCGCCTCGGCGATCGGGTGCGCGGTGATGTCGTCTTCGCCGTCACAGAACTGGAGTCGCAGTCCCCGCCCGGGGAGCCGAGGTCGGCATGGTCGGGTGCGGGCGAGAGGGATTCGTGGTTGGTGGTCGACGGATGCGAGGTCGTATCGAGCATGCGGGCCCTCCGAACTTCAAGTGATCGTGGTGCTACGGCGAATGAGGTGGTGTACCGCTCGTATCGTCTACCGGCGTGCCGGGCTCTCACTCTCGAGAAGGGGCACCGTCGGTCAGGTCGACGGTGAATGTGTCCGCGTGGACGGTGATAACGAACCAGGCGGGGTGGGCGGGGTCGCGCAGCATGTCGATCAGTGCGGATCCGGCCTGGGACGACGACTCGGTCAGTGGCAGGTATTCGACGAAGTCGTCGGCGAATGGCGGCCCGTAATCCCAGTGGGTGCCGTGGCCGTGGCCGTGGGCGTAGACGACGTGCATCTTGTTGTCGGGGGGATCGGTATCGGTGGGGGCCTGGAGGGGCAGGCCATTGCTGAGCAGGTAGATGCCGCTGTCCTTGACCCAGATCAGCGAGGGCGAGGCCCCGCCGGAGTTGTCGTAGGGCGGCAGGGAGTGTTCGGTCGCGGCCATGGCGTGCTCGGCGAGGCCGAGCACGTCAGCGCGGGGGAACCACAGGGACACGGTGGTCATCAGTGCTCCTAGCTGCTGGTGTCCGGTGGTGCGGCGGACTGCTGGACCGAGCGGCGCCAGGTGCGTGCGCGGCTGCGGGTGGCGGGGGTGAGTTTGGTGAGCAGGTGCGGGTCCAGGCCGCGGTAGTAGTCGCTGCCCTCGGTCTCGTGGCGGTGGGCCAGTTCGATCCGCATCCGGTACCGGCTTCCGTTGGTGCAGTCGCCACGCGGTAGAGCAGTTGGTGGGCGGTGACCTCGCCGGTGCTGGTGTCGGCGATCGCCGCGGAGCCGAGGTGGTGGACTGCCCGCACCTGCGGGGCGGGCGTGTCGGGTGGGGTGGTGAGCGCGAGCGGTTGGATGCTGTCGGTGGGGGACGTGCCGCACAGCGTGGGCAGGGCGGCAAGGAACTCACCGGTGTCCCGGCGTGGATCGGGGGTGCGCTTGGCGAGTCCTCCTCGGCGGGGCGGGTAGCGGTGGGCGAGCACCCAGGTCAGTCGGTGTCGGTGAGCGTCCGCAGGGTTCGGTGGGCGGTGGTGAGGGCGTAGAGCAGTGCGAGCGGGTCGGGGCCGGTGAAGTCGGGCCCGCCCTCCGATATCCGGCGCAGGGCGCGGAACATCCTGTACTGCAAGGGGATTCCCGTGACCGGTGGTGTGGTGTCGTCGCCGGGGTCGTGGATGACGGTGTAGTCGTCGAGGCCGATCCATACCGCGTACCACGGGTCGGCGGGCGCGCCCTCGCGTACGGCTTCGCGGGGATCAGGTTCGGTCGAGGCCCACTGCGCGCAGGGGCAGGCGGGGTCCTCGCAGCGGCCGGGATGGTCGCGGCGGACGCGGAGGTAGTGCTCCATGCGTCCGGCCAGCATCGGGCAGGCGCGGTTCGAGTACGCGGCGCACCAGGGGTGGACGCCGGGTTCGGGTGCGAGGCCGCGCAGGTAGTCGGCGGGGCGGATGTAGAGCACGACCAGGTCGGTCAGCGGCTTGCCGCAGACCTGGCACAGCGACCGCGCCCACGTGTGGGCGAGCCGCTGGGCGTCGAGCCGGCCGAAGACGGCGCGGGTGCGGTCGGTGTGGGCGAGGGTGATGTGGGGCACGACCATGCCCGCCGAGACGGGGGCGTCGTGCAGGGCCGCGGGGATGGGCACGCGCGGTGTGTCGGTCATCGGAAGCTCTCCCAGCTCAGGGGTCGGTGATCGGGTGGGCGCACAACCGCAGGTCCAGGTGACGGTCGGGGCGCCCGGCGCTGCGCACGGTGAGGTGGATGTCGGCGGTCAGCGCGCCCGGCACCTCGGGGTCGGTGCGCCAGGGGTGGAAACGCTCGGGATCGCACGCGGGCAAGCACTTTTCGATCCACCTGAGCAGCGCGACCGCGGAGTCGATCACGGGGTCGGAGTCCATCGCCGTCCGGTGTCGGGGGTGTGGTCGTGGATCGGAATCCGGATCGGTGCGCCGGGGACGCGTTCACGCACGGTGCGGGTCAGCAGCGCGTGACGGCCACCGGCGGCCCATGCCCCGTCTGCGAGGATCCACCGGAAACTGGTGGTGTCGACCTCGGCGGGCATCAGCCGGTAGTCCAAGCCGTGCGGCGAACACCCGACTGGGTCGGCGTCGTGCTCGACGCGTACCAGCGCGTAGGTCGGCATCGCGGGTGGCGGGACTGCCGGGATCGGCGGGCAGGCGCTGGTAGTCGAGGTGGTCGGCACGCAGCAGCAGATTCCAGGTCAGGCCCATGTGGTCGAAAGCGCGCACGGTGGCACGGAACCCGCCGTCGGCCTCGACTGTGACGATGATATCGGCGGGCTGAGCGTCGACCAGGCACAGGCTGCGGGCGGGGTGGCCGGTGTTGGTGCGGGCCACGGTATGGATGGCGGGTTCGTTGCAAGGACGCACTATCGACTCCTCGGAATGGGAATGCGTCGGTCGCCGCGACGATTCCCGGTGCGGCCGGGGAACTTTCGGGCGTACCGGGGATCGGAGGTGCGGGCGGTCAGGCCGCTTCGGGCAGGTCCTGGTCGTGGGTGTCGACATTGGTGTCACCGGCGGCGGGTTTGTCGTCGGCGGCGGTGGGGTTGTCGATGTCGATGTCGGCGGCCTTGATCTCGCCGAGGGCGGCGAGTTCGACGGGGACGAGGGTGTAGCCGAGTTCGCGCAGGAAGGTCAGGTAGCGGCGGACCGCGGACTCGGCGTGACGCCACAGGTCCTTGTCGGTGCGATGCTCGTAGCCCCCGAGTACCAACGCCAGCGCGATGACCTGGGCGCGAGCGGGTTTGGTGGTGTCGAGGGTGGCGAGCATGTCCAGCCGCGACCGATAGCCCTCGATGCCCAGCAATTTCAGTGCGGTGGAGTAGGCGTTGTACTCCCCGATCAGGCTTGGATCGGCCAGCAGCGACCGGGTCAGGAACAGCGCGGCTGGGATGGGTGGGGTCTTGCGGGCCAGCAGCTGTGTGACGAACTCGATACGGGTCGCCTTGGCGGCCAGGCCGAGCTTGTTGAGTTCGCGTACGCGGCGCCGCGCGGCCCGATCGATCTCGGCCGCCTGAGCTGCGGCCTGCGCGGCGGCTTCGGCGGCCGCGCGCCGCTCGGCGGCGGCCTGCTCGGGGTCCACCTGCCCGAAACGACTGCCAGGCTGGCCGGGGTCGGGGTCTTCACCGGCGTCCGCGACATCACCGATACCGGTATCGGTGTCGTCGGTCTCGGGTTCGGGGCGTTCGCGCAGCCCGAGGGTGTCGAGGTGCTCGCGCGGCAGGAAGTACTCGGGCACGATCTGGTCGCGCTGTTCGACCTCGCGGGCGTGGCGCAGCCCGTCGGCGGGTTCGGCATCGGGCTGGTCGCGGGTGTCCCAGTCCACTGTGTCGGGATCGATGATGTGGCCGCTGTCGATCTCGACCCATACCGGGTCTTGGTCGAGGTCGAGCCAGACCAGCCACGGCCCGGGGTTCGCGGCGATGGTAGCGAAGTCGATCGGGCCTCCCGCGGCGTCGACGATGTCGGTCGCGCGCAACAACTCACCGCGGTGGAGGTCGTCGAGGTCGGGGTAGTCGGTGAGAATCCCGAGCGCGGCCTGGGCGTATGGAAGAGCGTGGGCGAGGTAGGCGCGCTGTTCGGCGCGGTCGGCGGCGATGCGGTTGGCTTCGTAGTCGAACCAGTCGGAGTTTGCGTTGAGGAGGCGGCGGACAGCGTCGTGGTCGCCGACGTTGTCGTATTTGGCGATGATCGCGGCGTGCATGAGGTCGTACTGGTCGTTGTCGTCGATCAGCCTGCGCGCGGTCGGGGACGCGCCGACTTTGCCGACGAGCTTTACCTGCTCGCGCTTGGTCTGCAACGCTTTGGCCACGCGGGTGACCGAGGCGCCGAGGTCCAGGGCCTGGGTGATCCCGGCGGCGCGGTCGCCGTTGGTGAGCGGGATGCGGCGGTCGTTGAGGGTGATCTGCTCGAAGATCCGTTCGATCTGGGCCTCGTTCACGTCCACGTTCGGGTCGAAATCGCGGATGTAGACCGGGACCTCGGGCAGCTCGAAGGCCAGCGCGGTCAGAGTGCGAACCTGCCCGTCACGCACGACCAGACGCTTGTCGGGCATCCGGACCGCCAGGATCGGATCAAGGACACCGTGCTCGCGGATGGAGTCGGTGACCTCGGGATGGTCTTCCAGGTGGAAGCTCTTGCGTACGTTCTCGTCGATCTCGAGCAGGGCGGGATCCACGGTCAGGCCCGTGCACAGGCCGTCGCCATCGCCGTCACCAGCACCGTCACTGTCGGCGGCGTCGGTGATCTGCGCGTCCGCGTCAGCGACGTCGGTGATACCCGTGCTCGGCTCGTCGATGCCGGGATCGAGTGCGGAGTCGGTGGTGGTGGACTCGGGTGTGAGGTCGGCGGTGTCGACCGTGTCGCCGATATCGGGATCGGTGCCGGTGGTGGGCGTGTCGGTGTCGGTGGGCATCGAGGCTGGCTCCTATCGTGAAAGAGGCAGGGACCGGCCAGCTTTGGACTGACTGGTCCCTGCCTCGGGGACGGGACATTGCGATGGAGGGGGCGGAAGCTGTGGGCTAGCCGCCCGCGGGCTCGGTGGGATCCGGAGGGTCGATGACGATGTCGAGGTCGGCGCGGGCGACGGCGATCTCGGCAGTGCTGCCGCCGTGCTTGTGGTGCAGGTCGCGGTAGCACGCCCGGCACACGACCCCGGAGATCGAATCCGCGCTGCCCTTCCCGCTGGCGTGACAGCACAGGGTCAGCACCGTCGCATGCTCGGCGTCGAGCCCGATGACGACACAGCCTTCGGCGTCGAGGCCGAGGATTTGTCGACGGCGGCGAAGCCTGCGGGCAGCCGCAGTACTCGTTTCTTGCTCGTCACGGGGACGGCTTACTTCTTGGGGCGGGGGACGACGTTGACCGGGCGCAGGTGCTGGGCGCCGTGTGGGTCGGCGGGATCGGTGTAGTGCCAGTGCTTGGCCTTCCAGTCCGGGAACTGTTCACGCCAGCGGGCGATGGTGTCGGGCTCCAGGGCGGTGGCCGCGCCGGCCGCACCGAAGTGTTCGGCGGTGTCGAACTCATCGCGGGTCAGAGTGGTGGTCTCGGTCACGGGCGCAACTCCTTCGAAAAGAGGGACAGGACAGGGGATGTCGAGTGCGATGCCGACCCAGGCGGTGGGTCAGACGAGGGTCATCGCGGTGAGGGCGAGGTCGTCGAGGTCGTCGGCGCGGTCGGGATCACCGATGGTCTGGGAGTAGCTGGTGACCGCGTTGGCGATCCCGGCGGCGGTGAGCTGCCCACCAGCGATGAAGTGGGACAGGATCCCGCCGCGTTCGTCCTCGGTGAACCCGAGCTTCTTGGACACGACCTCGAGGGTGCGGTCGGGCTGGGTCACCGGGGTCCCGGCGTGGCGCTCGAGTTCGGCGACGCGCGCGGTCAAGAACTCCGGCGACATCCACTCGCTGATTTTGTCGCGGGTCTCGGCGGTGATGACCTGGAGGCGTTTGCGCTGGGTGTCTTGGGACCAGGAACGGGTGCCGCCGAGCTCGAGGCGGTCCCCGACGTGGCGTTTGGTGTAGGCGAACAACGGCAGCGTCAAGCCGTTGCCGCAGATCTGGATGACCAGTTCCGGTTTCAGGGTGACGGCGTGGTGGCCGATCTCGGAATTGGAGAACCGCAGCCCGGCGAACACCACCGGTTCGGCGCCGGGCCGGTAGCCGCGTGCCTCACGCGCGGCCAGCCGTCGTCCCGTCTCGATCTGCCCGGCGACCCGACGGCGTTCGGCCTCCAGCTCGGGGCTGCCGAACGGGCTCTGGTAGTTGGCCAGCAGCGTCGGGGCGAGCGCGCGGATCTTCGGGGAGACCACTTTGCAGTGCATCGAGGACTCCGACAGGTCACACGAACGCACTGTCACGTCGGCGTCGGCGAGGCGGATGCCGTCCAGGACGGCGGTGAGCACGTCGAGGTTGTCGATGATCCCGTACCGGTCCGACAGCACCGCCCGCAACACCCCCGGCTCCCCTGGCGTCGGGGAGGTGAACAGCCGGAGCAGGAACGCGCGTTCGTCGGGGCCGCCGGGCAGGCGCGGGTCGTCGGGGCCATGGAGCAGGCCGTTGACGTTGGCGTCGTAGAGGTCGGTGCGGTCGATCTCGCGCAGCGAGCGCAGGTATCCGGCGGGGATCTTCAGCTTCGAACCCAGATGCGAATCCGCCGCCCCGGTCGGCCGGTACAAGCCATCGACCGAGGTGATACCACGCTCATCCAGGACCGGTTCGACACCCGACAGTTGCAACAGCCCGTCGCTGGCGCGCAGCGCCGCAGCGGGGGCAAGGACGTCGAGCTTGGCGGCCTGCTGGGCGTTGAGCAGACCTACGAGGTCGCCCAACTCGGCGTGACGCACACACGAAGCGATCGACATGTCTTTTCCTCTCGTGGACAGGTGAATTCGACGCGACACCCACCGAGTGCAGGGGATGTCGCGTGCGGGAAGGCGGCGCAGGAGCCGAAGATCGCGGACAGCACGGGCAGACTGGGAATCGCCACGCTGGGCGAAAGCGCCGCGCGTGCGCGGTTACCCCGGTCGCGGTGCCCCCTGCGGGTGTGTCGAGCCCTCGACACACGCCGGATGCGGTGCAGATTGCGGCGGGCACGCGCGTCCGGGTCGCACTCGTCGTCGTCGCCGTCCTCGCCGATCCGCGCGTAGGCCAGCACCGTGTGCAGGGCGGCCGGTACCGTCGAAGCGAGGCTCCGGTCGGTGCCGCGGAAGATGGAAACTCCCCGTGTGGCCCGTGATGAGCGGCGCCGCGCGGGACGGGATGGTCAGTGCTGTTGGTGCAGGGCCTGTACCAGCGCCCAGGCGGCGTCGGCGTCGGCGCGGGCGGCGGCCATACGCCGGTAGCCGCACTGTTGGAGCGCATCGAGGGTGTCCAGCTCGGTGGCGATGGCTTGGCGGCGCGCGTCGGCGCAGAAATGGCGGTGCCGGGCGGCGCGCTCGTCGGTCAGGAATTCTGCGGTGATCTCGATGACGGTGTCGGACACCAGCTCTCGCAGATCTGGGTCGACGCTGTGGAGCGGGTGGCCGAGGTCCAGGTGCAGACGTCCGGGCTCGCCCAGGCACACCGCCGCCGCGGCCCCGCGCCCCGGATCGCCCGGGACGAACCGAGCCAGCACCCGCGGATTGCCCAGGGGCTCGCCGTGCGCGCGCAGCCCCAGGAACCGCACGATCACCATCGACCGTCGTTCAGGGACACCATCGACCAGAGCGACGTGTTCGCCCATGTCGGTGAACACCGTCCCGGTCAGGGGCGCTTCGTCGGTGCCGAACAGGGTGTAGGAGGCGCCGTAGTCGGCGGTGTTGGTGGCGGTGCTGAGGCTGAAACCTGGTGTGGGCATGACGAATCCAGACTCCTATCCGATCGACAAGGGAAGCGGGCGGGTGGTGAGCTCAGCTGGCCGGGGCGGGCCGAACCCACGGCGTCGCCAGCGCGCGACAGCGCGGCCAGTTATCCGCCGAAGGCGGTGAGGGGTCGGCCTGAGCGCCAATTGGTCCAAGCGTAGTCGATACTGGGGCGCGATCCACCCGCGGCGACGAGTACGGCGAAGGCGTGGGCGAAATCGACGGCGTCACCGGACCCGACCCCGGCGGCGTCGCACCAGCCGCGCACATACCCGAGTGCCTCGGCGCACAACCACCACGCCGTGCGGTGCCCCAGCGCCGCGTCCCATTGGGCGGTGTCGGGCACCCGCTGGTCCGGGGACGGGGCGGGGCGCAGGTCCGCAGTGAGATTACCGCATGTTCGCCACGCGACCCAAGCCTGCGCCAAACCGGGGACAACGATGTCGTCGGTGAGGGATTCGGTGACGAGGTCGGCGTATGCGGCGGCGAACGCGGTCGCGGTCCTCGCCTCGGGGGTGCGGCTGTGCTGGATGTGCAATGCCCCCCAGACGAAGCCTTCGGCGCGGGCGCGCGCTTGCTCGACCCGGGCCCGGGTGTCGGTGGCGGTGGCGGGCGGGTCGGGGGAGGAGTGTGCGTGCATGAGCGATGGCTCCTTCGGTTCTTCGTCGCGCGCGAGCACGACATTGGCGGTACCGTTAGGCGGTATGGGGACGAGACCGCCTGGGGTACTGGTTTTTTGGCACGCGACCAAGCGGCAAGTGTCGGCGCTGGCACGGTTCAATCCCGTGTGGGTGGTGCTCGAAACAACAGGGCGGCGATCGGGCCTCCCGCGGCAGGTACCGCTGGCACTCGGGCCGATGAGCGGCCCGGACGAGATGACCTTCATCTCGGTGCACGGAACAAGCGCCGACTGGGTAAAGAACCTGCTGGCGAACCCCCAAGTGCGGCTGCGCATCTGGTGGCGCTGGCGTAGCGGACACGCAACAGTGACGCCCTACGACCCGGAGTCAATGCGGCAGTTCAACTGGTATGGCAAGCTCGGTGCGAAGATCTTCGCGATCGACAGCTTCACGCCGGTTCTGGTAAAGGTGAAATTCACGCCAGCTTGAACGGACCTCACGGCGAACACGGCTGATTACGAACGAATCTCATTCACCAGCCGCAGTCACGCGTGCCCGCAACGCTATGCCGTCTCCGCCCGTTTCAGAGGTGGACGTACTGGCCGTCCTGCGGTGGTGTCGAATCGGCGCGCACCACCTGCCGCGCTGGAGTGGCTCGGTTGTCGAAGTCCAACGCGAATGCTGCCACGGCATCGGCGTCCGCGGGACGAGCAGATGGACCTGCGACACGTCGATATCGATGCTGACCGATACGGGATCACAGCGTGTTTCGGGGCGGGTACATCGCTTTGGCTGCAGCGGCGGTGCCCAGTTCGGGCGGGCGCAGGCGCACGTCGGACTCATCGTCGGCTCAACGCACGAGGAGATGGTCGGCTCCCGGTGCGTGTCTGCGGATCAACAGCACGAGCGTGACCACGATCAATCCGTCGAACGCGCGAGTGTCGGGCTGGGAGGGTTCTCGCGGGCGGGCTGGGCCACATCGGCATCCGGTGACGAAGGCCGGGTGTAGTGGTGGCTGGCGGCGGGATTGAAGTAGTCGCGGGCCATCGTGAACTGAGTGACATCGGAGTCGATGTCGCCGAGCCACGAGGCCGGTCGGCCGGGATGGCGAGGCCGTCGCGCCGTGTCGGTCACACCCAGCCATGCCAATAGCCGTTGGCTGGGAGTGTAGAGCTGGCGCAGACCTTGGACATACAGCGCCGGATCGCCGTGGAACCCGGACTCGGTGTCGTAGTAGTCCCACAGACAGACCAACCGTAGCGGCGAGCACTTACTCAGCGCGCTGAGGACCTGCTCGATCGCGGCCGGATCATCGCGGCGATGCCGGAGCAGGTTCCGGATGCTGGAGTCGGGAAGGGTTCCCGACGCAGCGAGACGTGCGTCGAGCCAGCGGGCGAGGATACGCAGCGAGCCCATGACATGGCCTCGCTGGCCCTCATCGGGCTGCTCGTCGAAGTCCTGCGCCTCGATGTCCCAGAGATAATCCAGGACGCCGCTGAGGGCATCCTGCACCACCTCCAGGTCGTTTGCGTCGGATGTGACGGGCAGGACGGGCGTAATCGGCATAAGGACACCTCGGACTGGGAATCAGGCGCGATGAGCGCAGCCAGCGGCACACCGACAAATTGGAGGGGTTGACGCTTTCGCGTGGGCGCGTAATGCATCTGGGTGCTGATGTGAATGGACCGGATGATCGGGGCAAAGTGCTACCCCAGCGCGATCCCAGCCCGTGACCGCGCAGTTCGGCGCGGTGAGCCGCGCGAGAACCATCCGACCGGGCTCGATCCGTCCAGCGGGTAGTCGAGCACGCCGGAGCACCTTTTCGGCTACGGTGCCACCTCGGTTTCGGTTCCGGTCACTGGGTTAGCAGCCACTGGGGCTGTGCTCGGGCTGGGCGTCGGCGGTATCGCCGGCCTGTTGGCGGATCAGTTCGCGCACGGCGGCGGCGAACCCGGCTCCGCGCCCGGGAGATACGACGATCTGGAACGTGATCGCACCCATCTGTGGTGTGCCCTCGCATCGAAGTGCCGGAGGGGCGATACGCGCCCGGATGGCTCCGGCGTGCACTTCGTAGGCGCCGTGGAACGAGTTGATGAAACGCCCGCCGATCATCGCCGAGATCGTGCGCATCTGGGCCTGCGCTTCCTCCCGCAGCGCTGCCAGCGCGGCGCGATTCTCGGTGGCTTGCGCCACCATAAGGCGAGCAGGCTCGAGGGCGCGCCGGCGGATGCAGCGAGCGATCTCCTCGATAGACCGGTGCATGGAGATCCGGACCACGGCGGCCTCCTTGCACACGTACTCCTCGAGCGGCGTGTCCACATACGGACAGACGACGAGCTTGCCGCGATCGACGGCCCGGGAACGCCACCCGCTCCCGTCGGCAAGGAACAGCACTTCCCCGTCTCGCCGATGAGGGTGTAGGCAGCCCACGGACCGGCGGGGGTGGACCTCCCCCGAGGATCCAGCCGGAACTCGGTCAGGTGGGCCGCCAGGTTCCGCACGAGCGTGTGGAACGCGTGCTCTGAATCAGACAACATTGCCATAGTGCTCCCATCGGGTGGTCAGTTCTGGTCCGGCGCTGCACGGACCTCGGCCGCACTCAACATGGACCGTGCGTGCGGCAGTTTCGGCTCGAAGGCGACCTATCCGGGGTTGTCGGGCGTGCCGCTGGGTGGCGGGTGTGCGGGAATCAGGCGTTGCGGTGCCGGGATAGCGGGCGGGGTTACGAGGAGGCCCAGCCGACGAACAGCCACCCGGTGAGCCGGTCGGCTCCGACGGTGGTGAAGTGCACGGTTCCTCGGCAGGGCTGATGTGCCGCGTTGAGCTCGTACTGTCCGGTCACGCCGGCTACCAGGCTCTCGCCGGGCGCGACTGTGGGTGCCAGAACCTTCGCCACCGCCTCGAGATTCGGGCAGCCCTCGAGGCCGTCGAATTCGGCGGTGACGGTGCGTACGCCACCACGCACCGGGATGGCGCCCGCCGGTCCCCACTTGTCCTCGATGCGCGGGTCGTCCCGGGCGAGTAGTTCGGAAGCCAGCGCCTCGGCGGCCTCCGGGTTCAACGGTTCGTGGGTGATGATCACGAACCTGTCCTTCTCGGCGATGGTGCCGGTGTAGCCGCCGTGCCCGTAGGTGTACCGGGGGTCTTCCACCGCGCGATCGAATGCCTCGCGGGGGTCCTGGCCTTCGGCGTAGTCGGTGAACGGTTGTGCGCCCATGGTTGATTCCATCTCCTTCGACTGAGGCTGTCCCTTCTACCGCGGCGGCGGTTCGGGTGAATGCTGTTGTCCGCGTGTCGGTGTCGCGACCAGGTGATGTGCGCTTGATGGTCCTACTGCCGGGCCGGTGGAGCGTTTTGGTGTCGGAGGCGGTTGGCGAGGGAGGCGGGGTGGTCGCTGCCGCTTTCGCGGTTATGTGCTGACGGTGAGGTCGGCGACGCTGAGGAGGTCGGCGAGAATCCTCGAGTGCATGGCCGGCCGAACTGTGGTAGGCGGGTCCGTGATGCGGGTGCATGCAGCACTGTTCAGCGTCCAGTGAGCTGGTGGTCGGTTCCTATTCCGGGTGGCCCAGCGGGGAAAGGATTCGCGCTTGCCGATCCGAGCGGTGGGTGTCGATCGTCCGAGGTGTGGTTCGGCGACAGCCCTGGCAGGCCGGTCGATCAGTCTCGGTCCAGTCGGCAGCAGAGCGAGGTGCGCCCTGTGCGTTGGCCAGGTCGGCGATGGTGGCGATGTGGTGGCAAGCGGTCCCCGGCGCGACGTGTTCGATGACGTCGTTGTCGGTGACGAAGTTTTTCAGGCCGTCGAGTGCCGATGGCGTCCGGTCCAGCGTGGGCGTGGAGCCTGCTGTTTCGTTGATGATCGGGCGATCGGATGAGTTGAACTGTGTCAGTGCAGTTCTCGCGTTCGGGACTCGGTCTCATCTGCGCCGTGGCAGGAGAAGGCGTAGTGGCCGTGCTCGACGATGACGTGCTGGTTGTCGTCGCGGTAGAGCAGGACGTGCGTGCAGTAGGCTGCTGGCGTCGGGCGAATGCGGCGGCGTGGGCGTAGATGTTGCCGGGCGGTGCCGCCAGGACTGAATCGGCTGATCTCGACGATGTCGATGTCGCCGATCTGCTGAGGTACCTCGGATCGGAACTAGGCTTCGGTGATGCGGGTATCTGCGGCGTCGGGAGCGTCGGTCGTGTGGTTGTTGTCGTCGTTGTCGTCCCCGGCGTTGGTAGGGTCCTGGCCTTCCGGGCCGTCCAGGGGTTCGAGATCGTCGAGCCCATGTAGGAGATCTTCGATCGCGTCCCAGGTGTTGTCGGGCACTTCCGGGAATTCGACGATCGGTGTGGTGCGGTAGGCGCCATCGCGCCCGCAGCGGATGCGAGACGCGTGGGCCTGGTCCTCGGTGTCCCACGCCACGACGTAGAACTCGTTGCTTGCTCCGCCCTCTTGGATGAATACGTGTGGCACAGTTGGTATTTCCGTTCTCTTTCGCGTTCGGTCGGCGCGGTGGATACTGCGGCGCGGATCGTGCTCCGGTTGTTGGAGTTCGCGTGTTTGCTGGTTCAGGAATTGCGTTGCGGCGCTACGTTCGCCACGACGGTCGGGTCGAGTTGGTAGAGGTCGATGACTGGCGCTCCGTTGTCCAGCGCACGGATGCTGATGAGGCCGCCGCGGTTGGGGTGGCGAACCTCAACGATGCGTTCGGTGGGGGCCTCATACCGGGATGCGACGCGTCAGGTGTCGATGGATGGCCGCTTCACAGCGCCTGGTCTCGCACGCAGTGTGCTGGTCGGCGATCACGGGTCCGGGAACCACTGGGGACATCGGCCTTAACGTCACGGTGCGCTGATTCGGCTCGACCGCGCAGGCCGCTGCCGCGTCACGGGCAGTCACGGCCGGTGGGTGCTGATCGGAGCGACGGATCTCGAATGGGACCGATCGGTCCGGGACCGGATGCCCGGTAACGCTCGGCTGCGCGGCTCATCGGTGGGCCTCGAGCACAATGGCAGCTGGTTCCTCACCGTCGGCGTCGATGGCCACCGAGTTCGACTGCGAGGCATTCACGGTGACGTTCAGCTCGCTCGGGGTTAGCGTGATCGCGACTTCGCTGACGCCGCCATTAGGGTGCCGGACTTCCACAACTACCTGCGACGTTTCATGCGGCAGGCGGGTATCCGACAACGTAAACGGCTGCCCGCTGTTGGCCTCGCCCGCGAGCTGGATCAGGCTGCCACCGGCAGGGATGCCTGCTCCGCGGGCACTTGCGAGACGCTGGAGATACCGCTGCGTAATCGTTAAGAGCTTGGTGATCTGCGTGGCCGCATCAGCTGGTGGATCCCCCTCGCCCAGAACGGCGGTCGGGTGGCGATCGGCGTCGTTGGACGGCGGCACAGTCGAGGCCGAAGTCCGCGAAGGCGAAGCGAGTTGGCGCACGAGCTCTGCCAGCCTCCACGGCGAGTCGGGGTGCATGCGGATCTTGAGAGTCTGAATCGCCCTGTCGATCTCGGTCAGCAACTGCCCCGGGGTCAAGGAGTTCGTCATTTTCACGGCACCTCGTCTCGCATGCGGTCGGCGGGTCGGCGATCACAGGTTGGGAGTCCGCTGGGGCTGCCGGCGCTGTCGATGATGAACGCATCACCGGTCACGTCGGGTGCTTCTTCGCTGTAGTGAATCCACGCCCTGTGCAGCACTTCGTCGGCGTCGACGTCGTGGCGAGCGAAAAGATGGAGGATGTCGGCTAGGAAGTCGCCCAGCACTTCGGAGTGTTCGTACTCGCCGTTCGCGAGCTGGGCTGCGGTCAGGTCGAGTCCATACGTTCTAGACCATGCGATCAGCGCGACCTGCGCCCGGTCGGGGGCGTTCGTGGCGGTCGTCTGCATCGGATGTTCGTCCACGGGTTCCTCTCCTGAGTCGGTCTCGGCACGCGATGTGCCGAGAGCGGTGTCGAGCTCGGACGGTTGTGCGCCGATATGGGCGATGATGTGCCGCTGAGCGGTCTGCCGAAGGACGAGTCTGCTGGCGTCTGGTGGCAGCTGTTGGCGGTCGCCGACGAGCTCTGTCGCATCGGCCCACTGTGCGTTGGTGGGAGATGCGGGTCCCGGTCCCAGGAAGATCGAGCGCATGACGGCCCAGGCGAGCCAGTAGAGGCTTTCTGTGTTGAGCGGAGCGTCGATGTCTCCGTGGGCGGCCCAATAGTGTCCCCACGAGGCACCGAACTGGTGGGTGTCCAGCGTGATCGGCCCGTTCGGGTTCGCGTCGGTTACGACGAGAAGAGGGTCGCGCAGGTTGGACACCCAGGTCAGCAGGACGTGACGATCGACCAGCTCGTGGTCGATCTCTGCGCCCGTCGCGTCGCGTACTCGGGTGGGAGCGAGGCCGTCGGCGTCCCAGTCCATGTCGATCCATCGCACGGCGGTGGGGTCGGCGGGATTGGTGCGGGCAGCGGACAACATGAGCCGTACGGACAGCCCCGTGATGAGGTCTTCGCGCAGGGGCGACGGGCCGAGGGTGTAGCACCAGGCCAGCAGCGCGTACACCGACGCGTCGCAGTAGGCGCTGGCCGACTGTTCGATTCGCCGCACCCGCGACATGCCCACCGGGAATCCGAAGTTGTCGTGGACGATCGGGGTCAGGTTCGTCATGTGGCGGCCGGCAGGGGGCGTCGTCGATCGGGGGACGGTATTGGCTGCTGGTGCCGAGTTGTGCGCGCTGCGGCTGTTGGAGTGGTGCGATGTAGCGGGCGCAGAGGAGTTCTCGGCTTGTGGCGGTGTGGACGACCGGCCCCCGCCCCTCGCCGCACTGTTCGCTCAGCCAGCCGCCGACGTCGCGCTCGAATTCCGCGTCGGAGCAACGCGATCGCTATGGCCCTGTGCCGCGGGAGGTTCGTGTGACGATGGCGTGCGGCGTGGCGTCGGCCAGCCGGAACGCGTCCTTGCACTGCGGACCGGAGTACGTCCCTGCCGAACCCCACCCAGCACAGTTCGCGTCGTGCGCCGGATTCGGACGAGGTGTTGTCGCGTATGAACGCCTCGTATATCCACGACATGATCAACCTCCTGAAATAGTGCGGTGCAACGGATTCGGGTCGACAATCGGTCGCTGGTCGACGGGGCGGAGTCGCCGCGATAAGTGCCCCCAACCGTTGTCACCGTCGGTGGCTTGGCGACGTGCGGCCCCCGGGGCGGTAGGGCACGCGGTCGATGAGCCGCTGCCCCTCGATTGGGGCCTAAGCGGCGCGATGCCCCTGAGCTGCGCGCGATCGTCGGCGGTTGTGCAGGCAGTCGACCGGTTCCCCGTGGTGGTATCCATGGCAGTCGATCTCGCCCAGAACTCGTGTGGGGACAGCGAGTTTCGATCGCGACTGGTGTTCGAGTTCGTCGATTCGGTCGGCGGCGATGGCCTGGTAGTGGACTTCGGAGTCGCCGGTGGACTCGATGGGCGGCAGTCCAGCGGTTCGCCACATTCGTAGCCATAGACCGAACGCGGGTGTTGTGAGCGGAGCGATGCTGTTGGCTTCGCTGAGAGCCATGAGGATTTCGGCGGCTGTGCCCGGTTGGGTGGGGGTTCCGGATACGACGCGATCGAGCAGCTCACGGCAGTGCGCGCGGTAGACCATCGAGTGGGTCATGCGGGGATGAGTGGGTGTGAGCAGGGAGAAAGCGTGCCACACGGTGCTGCGGGTCTGGCGGTGACGAGGGCCACGGAGCCGGGACTGCGCGGCGGCGATCTCCTCCTCGGCGAGCTGCGCTTGGTCGAGGGTGTCGGTCACGGCCGACAAGATGGTGCCCAGGTGCGGGTCGAGGATGTCGGTGAGGTTGTCGGGGCTGCGGATTGTGGTTTTCACGCACACCTCCTGTCGGTTCGTGGATGGAGAGTTCGCGGCGGGCGACGAGCGAGGGCGCAACCTGTGGACCCGGCGCCCGGCGTTGTTCGCCGAGACAGGCCCGTCCCCGATCACCTACGAGACGAGCGCGACGGTTCGGCGAGAAGGGTGGGTGAACGCAGTCGCTGCTGGACCGGCGTTGAGACTGGACCTGGTCATGCCACCGGTTCGCTGGTGGTGGCGAGTACGTAGTCGCGGGCGCCGACGGGGATCAGTTCGTCGGGGTCGAGGTCCAGGGCGGCCTCACCGATCCACGCGTTGATCGGTGGAAGCGCGGGTTCGTCGCCTTGCAGCCAGGCAAGCAGGTCCTCGCCGAGGTCGAGCAGCCGGCCTGTCGGCAGCTCGACGCACACACGCGCCACACCGTCGTTGCCGCTGACACGAATCAGCGGCAACCCGGTTGCGATCTCGAACTCGGCGAACACGGCATCGAGGTGCTCGGCGGGTACGCGTGCGAGAGTCCCGGTGCCCAGGCACCCGGCGAACCGGCTGGGGTCGGCGGGTTCGCAGAGCAGGGCGGTCAGCTGATGGCGGCGTTCGCCGATCGCGGCGTCGAGGACGTCGCCGAGCGAGTCGCTGATACTGGAGCGCGGGATACGAACACGGACGTCGGCCAGCTCGATGTGGGTGAGCGTGCCACCGAGCATGCCCAGCAGGTCCGAGACGCTGATGACCGGAAGTCCGGGATGGGCCGCGTGACCGGATGCGGTGAGCCCGCCGACGGGCGCCTCGGCGGGGTCGGGAACGAACCCGCCGACCTCGAGGTAAGCGCCCGTGGCGTGACCGCCGGGAGAGATCTCCTCGAGTACCATTCCACCGTCATCGATCGCGACGAGCGAGGTCGGTGCGAGAGTGGTCAGCCACTCGATCAGGTCGGGCACAGTGAGCATGGCGAATTCCTTTCTGCGGGAACCGGATCGGGAGGCGCGGTCGCGTGCGGGTGCCCTGGGCAGGGTTCAGGCGGCGGTTCGGGTGGCGTAGGCGATGCCATCGTCGATCGTGCGCTCGGCCTCATGCGCGGAGAATGCTTGGATCCCGACGTGGACGGAGGCGGCGTCGAGCAGGGTCACCCGCGCGGTGTGCGCGTCGAGTAGCCCCGTGGCGACGAGTCCGCCGAGGCTGTTGGCGGCCAGGAGCAGGGCGTGGTGGCGGTTACCAGGCTGTGCGGAGCGCACCCGCGCGGCCTGGTTGCGCAGGGCGGCCGCGACGTAGGCGGCGGGATCGCGAATCGTCGGGTGAGCACGACCGACCGGCCAGCCAACCGCGGTGGACATTTCCCGGGCTGCGGAGGGGGCCGACGGCGAAGGTGCCGGTGCCAGGCGCGTGGTGAGCCAGTCGGGCAGCGGGATCGGGTCGCGGGGGTCGGTGAGCCGGTACACCCCGGCGGGCAGGACCGACCCCGCCGCGACAACGTACCCGCCGCGGGCGCGGGTATCGATGCTGGGGCCCAACCGCCCGGACGAATTCGGCAGCGGGGTGTCGGCGGGCGCGTGATAGTACAGGTGCCATCCGCGTGACGGGGTGGCGACGGTATAGGTGGGCACCGGCAGAGGCTCACCGGCCTGCGCCGCGAGGTTGATCAGGACCTCCCGCCCGTCGTGACGGTCTCCGGTGTCGGCGTGGCGGGGTGAGTCGAGATCGATGACCACCAGATCGCTCGGGCCGCAGGCGATTCCGACGTTGCGGTCCGGAGTATGGCGCCACCAGCGGCGGATCGTTTCGAGGTCGGTGGTCGCCTGGTCCGGCCATCGGGTGATGGCCGGGGTCTTCGCGCGCGCTTTGAGCGGCAGGACACGCCACCCGCGCTCGGCATGGGTGAGCGCGACGGTCAACAGACACGGATCGCTGAGCATGACACTCCTGACAGGTGGTGGGCCGCGTCGGCGGTTCAGCGTCGAGGACGCGTGCGATCCGCGGGCAAGTGCCGGGTCCACGGTGTGGGAAGCCGGCCGCGTGAGGCCGCGGCATCCAGATCGGTCGCTGCCTCGACGGCCGACTCGAGGAGTTGAAGGCGGTTGTCGATGTAGTCGGCGGTCGCCGCGGAGTCGGAGTCGTTGGCCGGATTCGCGTGGTGCTCGTCGGCGAGGTTGTCCAGTTCGGTGACCAGTCGGCGAAACCGCACGAGCGCGGCGCTGGGATCGGTCATGACTCGGGCGTGAGTGTCGAGTTGTGCGCCAACTGCTTGCCATACGCGCGCCACAGCGTGCCGTCGCTGGTCCGCCGCACAATGAAGACGTAACGGCCGAAGTACTTCGGCCCGCATTCCCCGGCGGGGGTGCGGGACAACACCTCATACCGCTGGCCGCGGATGACTTTGGTTTCGGGCATGATGCCTCCGTAGATGGTCAGGCGGCCCAGGAGGGCCGGATGTGGCTGATGACGACTCGTGACGACGCTCTCGCGTTGCAGCGCAGAGGAACTCGTCAGGGCAGGCGGATCAGGAGATGGCGAGCGTCGGAAACGGCGTTCGGAATGCCATCGGTGCGAACTCGCGACGGAGGCGCAGGTCGATGGCGGCGGGATCGGGGCGCTCGCGCCCAGTGGCACACACGGGCGGGTACGTGGCGGGTCAGATCACGCCGATCACACCGGCACCGACGGAACGTGCCTGGCGCAGCCGCTCGGTGTGGAAATCGGCGAGCTCGGCGTTCCATTCTGATTCGGCGTTGGATTGGTCGTACCAGTCTCCGCACTCGGCAATCAGAGTGCCATCGGGGGCCCGCAGCTCATAGCGGGACACCTCACCCGCGCACCATTGCCCATACAGGCGAGCTTCCTCGCGCGCGGAGTGCGCGTCCTGGGCCAGCGCGAAATAGGTCAACTCGTCCCGGCCACTGTGCAGGGTGCCGGTCACCAATTGGACCGTCACACCGGTGATTGCGCGCCACAAGGCATACGCTCTGACCACACGGTCCTCATCGGAATGGCCGTACAGCCCCACGAAATGGGTGAGGGCGACCGCCGCGGGACTTGTGTCCGAGCCGACCTCGTCCAGCTGAGGACGGCCGCCACCGGCATTGCAGACGAGAAGCACTGCATCGCAACACCATTCACGCGGACTTTCCGCGTCCTCGTCAGTGAACCACAGGAGGCGATACCGGCTGCCGCCGCGGTCGATCGCCTGCTCATGATAGGGAATTGGCATCGAAGAGACCTCCTCGGTGGTGTTTCGAACGGGCGGCTGGGGATTCAGGAAGGTGGCAGAGCTGACCGAACTCGCGTGCTCGAAACCTGACTGCTGGTGCTGCGGCTCGCCGTTGGGGGCGAGATGTGCTGGTCACGTGAGGGATTCGGCACCGAGACAACCGTGCCGCCATTCGGCCCCCTGTGACGCTCACAGGTCGTGGGTGGTGTCGTAAACGGTAGGCCGGGACGCGAAGGCCCTGGAACGTTCAGCACGCCACCGCTGAACAGCGGGCGGGACCGTGTCATCGCGTTCGCCGACGTGGATGGGCGTGGACTCGTGCCAGGACGAGGCGGTGTGCTGGGTCGCGATGTCCTCAGGCCGGTCGGCGCGCAACCAGATGTCGACCGGGTCGGTCGCGTCATTGATGAAAACATCCCATACATAGGCTTCCGACAACGCAGTCACCAGGCAGTCGGCGTACATGTTCGCATCGACATAGCTGTGCAGCTCGCGGAAAGTACGCACCGTCGGCGGAACTACCCCGTCGCGGATATCCCGGCTGATCTCGGCCATCATCTGAGTGGTGATCGCGTCGATACAGTCGCGATAAGACAATGGCGCCGACCGACGCTCAAGGAGACGCACCCTACCCCACAGCCACTGGATAATCCTCGACGTTCGGAGAGGTCGCGGTGCCGTCGGCACCGCCCAAGACTCCATACGGCCGAGATGGTCGAGATCGACGCGATACGTGATACCAGCCACCGGATCTGTCACATCGAAAACGACGGCCCGCGAGCCGGTACGCCGTTGATCGGCCAGCGCCTTGACCGCCGCTACGACAGGATTGAGAGCGTCCTGATCAATCTCCCAGACAACTCGGTACTCGGGCATGGTGAATCGAACCTTTCGAACGAAGTAGGCAGGGGCGCGGTCGCGCGCAGCGACCACCGCGAGATCGACCGGCAGGGCAGCCGAAGCAGCGCATAACCGGGACTCCGGAGGCGCGGCCGGACGGCCCACTCGTCCGCGGCCGGCCCTATGGGATGCACCCAGCGCCGGCAGAGTGCTTGCCTTGCTCGTGGAGACGCTGCGCCGGTTGGTTCACGCGGAACAGGCGAGCCTCACGACGCCGCTGGTGCCGGGTCGCAGGGAGATGTCACCGGTGGCTGTCCCTTTCGGCGCCGCAACATTGTGCGTACGGCGGGACCGGGTACGACGCCGGACCGCTGGACGGGCGAGGGCCTGTGTCGCGAGCGAGGTTTCGGCTGGTGCAGATGGATTCGTGCGGCGGTGCTTTGGGGCCGTTCGCAGAACCGAAGGTGGGAAGCGTTGACCGCCAGGGGGTTCAGGCCGACAGATGCGGCTCTGTCGGCGCTGGAGGGTGAACGCGGTGCAGAGGTCGGGCTACCGGCTGTGGGGGCCGGCGGGACCCAACACTTCGAACTGGTTGCCGTGGCGGCGCATTCGTACGACGCGCCCGCCGACGGTCAGGGGTCGTCCAGATCCGGTGATGACCGACCACGTCCCGGAGCGGATGTTCTCGACAGCGGTGTAGGTGGCACCACGCGGCCCGGTGAGAGTCGCGACGAAGGTGCTCATGGCCACGGTGTAGATGGTGGTTCCGATCGTGACCGTTTCGGTTGCGGAAGAACGCCTCTCAGCCATCGTGTGGGCCTCCTGGTGGTGGGTATCGGGGTACATCGCAGACAAGCGGGGCGCCCTGGGCCAGCCGTGTCGCGGACTTCCCGAATCGCACTCGGCTATCGCGAGTGCTCGTCGGCGGATCGGGTGTCGGCGCAGCTGCCGCAGTAGCGGTCCCGGCCCTTGCCGTCATCGAGCAGGTTGAGGCGATCCCCCGCAGCGCAGTACTCCTGCTTGCATAGACTCTCCAACTCGGCAACAGGACCGTCGCCGGGCTGTACGCTGCCGCGGGCGATGCGGCCGTTCTCATCGAGCACGTGCAGCACAGCCCAGACCTTGCGGAAGGACAGAGGCGCCAGCAGGGTCGAATGCGGCAACGCGCCACCGCTGGTCAGTGGGACGGTGCCAGCGCGTGGTTGCAGCTCCTGACCGAAGTCGTCGCTGGCGAGCATCTTTCGGACCGCGGCCTCGCTCGGCGCAGTGACGACGAGGGTCACGACGGCGTAGACGTCGAACGTTTACTCGAACATAGAAGTCTCCTCGGGCAGCCGGGGGCAGCGACCAGCCAGCCGCCGGGTAGCTGGGGGAATCACCTGGGTAAGGGTGCGGGGCGACGGGTGAGTGTTGGGCAGTACACTGACAGCTTTGTCGCCGAGGTCAAGCAGCTCGGGCGTGGCATGGAGCTGCCACTGCGCCTGGAATCTCTTGCGCTGTTTGGTCGCTGCGGCTTCAGGAGCGATCGTAAACAGCTCTTCCACGCGAGGAACATCGAGTGTTGGGGCGGCCAGCCACAGACGGCGGTGGTCACGATCGACCTCCGGCGTGAGGTCGAGACGATGCCCGAGAGCGGCGAGGAGATCGTGGGCGCGGTCGCGGGACATGCCCCGGGCGATCACATCCAGCGACCGCCACGCTGTCGCTGGCGCGGTATAGCACCGGCGGACTCGGTATAACGCCCACCGGCAGGTCGCGAGTTCGTCAGCGGCCATGGCGAGCACCGTCTCGGCATGGCCGGTGGCGAGACGATCGGCCAGTGACTTTCCTGGCCCGAACAGCGCCGAGCGCGGGTTGAGTGCCATCGCACGAATTCATCGACCAGATACCGATAGCCCTCCGCGGGGGCGGTCCGATACCGGTCGAGCTGTTCGGACCATCCAAGCGCGCTCACATAGGGACATTTTCTCGCCGCAGTGACCGTGTCTACATGACTTTGTGTCGTGGTACCACGCGTTGGAGCTGGTCGGACGCGATGGATGCTCTGACGAGCGCGTGTCTCGTTTCAGGGTGAGCCAGTGTGCGCCACTTCACACTGGCTTCGATCGCTGGGATTGGTCTGGCGGTGACGCGGTTCAGTGCGGGTCCGCTTCGGAGATCAGTAGAGATGCTGAACGGACATGTGTTCGAGTGACGATCCAGGTCTGCATCCGTACGTTCTGTTGTGCGGTCAGTCCGACGATGATCGCGATGAACCGGTCAAGACGAAGTTCGGGGTCATGGACATGGCGCAAATAGGAGGTCAGGTCGAGTTCGCTGGGTCTGAGGTCTTGAGAGGGGTGCGTATGCCATTCCCCGATCCATTGGCTGCCATCGGTGTGCCATGCGAGGGTGGAGAGTTGGTTGGCGTGGTCAAGGTCGCGGTGGAAAGAATGGGACGCCCTTCGGGCATTGGGGCCTGGAGTACCCGCGCTGGTGATGAGGACGTCGCCGCTGTGGTCGATTCCGAGAAGTATGCCGCCGGTTTCGAGGCCGTCGCGGGACTGCTGGGCTGTCTTCGCGATGGTCTCGATGGCGGTGTTGTTGATCCGATACGTCATTGGAGTCCGGTTGGGTTGCACGTCGGGCACGTCGACCGCGGTGGCGGGATGGTGGCCCAGCGAAGGTCGGCCGTGTGGGTGAGATCGAACGGCGCTGTCAGGTTGTTTGCGGGATGGAGTCCGATGATGGCGTGTTCGCCAGGGAGGCGCTGGGTGTGGTCGCCGTGTCGGGATTCGAGGATGGTCGCCACCGCGACCTTGGCTGCGAGGGTGCCGATGAGGTGTAGATCTGGGGGGATCGCGGTCATCGGCTGATGGGTATTGCCGGTGCCGTAGTCGAGTTCCTGGTCGGCCTCGGCGTCGATGGCCCCAAGACTCGCGAGTTGCTGCCGTGAACACAGCAGGCATCCGAAGCGTGGGGTCGGGCGCAACCGCAAGACTTCACCGAGCGAGCCTTGGTCGAGTACGCAGGCCAGGACGGCGGTCTTGTCTGCTCGGCGTGCGAGGTGGCTGACGACGCGACGCGGTCCGATGCCGTCAGCAGTGCAAACGACGATATCGACCGAGTTGATCAGGGATCGTATGTGATGGGCGCCGTCGACCACGTCGAGTCGGTGCGCTGTGACGGTCTGCTGCGGCCACAATTGCTCATGGCGGGATTTGAGGGCATCGACTTTGTAGCGACTCACGCTTTCGGGACCGAGAACGTGGCGAACGATGTTGTGCCACAAAAAGCGGTCCGGATCTACCAGGTGCAGGTCTCCGATGCCGTACGCGGCCAGAGCGTGTGCAGTGGCACCG
Source organism: Nocardia puris (assembly GCF_003315035.1). GTDB lineage: Bacteria > Actinomycetota > Actinomycetes > Mycobacteriales > Mycobacteriaceae > Nocardia > Nocardia puris. The sequence goes on along the minus strand of NZ_QNRE01000029.1, from coordinate 2,364 downwards.
CCGATGCTTCCACACCCCACCAGCATGACTGATATTCGGGCGAGCGGGTCCACAGGCCAGTCATCTCGAAGTTGCGAGATGCCGAGCGTCGCTGGTTCGGTGACGACCTGGATAGGGCGGACTCCGTCGCGCTCGATGAGCCATGCCGCGAATTCCGTTGCCCCGGCTGCACGCCATTGCGGGTCCAGATCCGGATCGTAGGTGATCAAGAATCCGGTGTTACTGCTCGGATCCCTTACTCCCGGCACCATCGCGCGGAAGGCTTCGTATAGGATCGCGGCGCCAGGGCGGCGCAGCACGGCGAGGTGTTGGAGATGGATGTCGCTGCCTGCCTTGTTCATCCATTGGCCAGCGTGTCGGGTCTCACCCGATCGCAGTGCGGTGTACTCCCGAGGAATGTCGGCCTGGATTCGAGTGTGGCGGGCGCTTTCTACGCTGTGTACGACATAGGTATCCGAGGCTGACGCGTAGCGCAGGGTGAGGTCACCGGCTGCGATAGTGGATTCTGCTATGAGCCGGGCACCGTCACGGGGCAGGACGACGAACGGGTCAGTGTGATCCGTCAGCACTGTGGTCCCGGCTTTCTGCGTCGTGGTCGGTTGTCCGGTGTGCGGCGTGTGCGACGAGGTGGTCCTGCAAGGAGTCGGACACGATGCCGTTGACCGACATCTGCTCGATCACACCGGCCTTCATCATTGCGTACTCGATTCGCCAGCCCGCTGCTTTCGCAAGGAGTTCGGTCATGCTCGCTTCGGGCAGCCACGCTCCGACCGATCTCAGCAGACATAGCGATCCTCCTGGAGCGACATGCCATGTGGTCTGGGTCCACTCTTCGACGGTGGGTACTGGGTCGAGGGGGTAGATGAGCGGTGGCACCATCGGATACGCCGCACGATATACGACCGCCACTGGCAGTCCGGTCGGACCGATCAAAGCGTCCAAGCCCTCGGGGACCGGTCGATCGAAGGGCCACCGCGGTAGTTCCCCTTTCCAACCACCGTGCGGGATCCCGGTCTCTGGGTTGGGTGGGTAGTACACGAGATCTGGCGCGAAGTCTGCTACTTCGGTCAGATCCCGTTGCAAGCGAACAGGTTCGGCATCGACCCACAGAATTGGTGTGGCTGTTCGGTCGCGGTCCGGCGTGGCGGGGGTCACGTGGGGCGTCATCCCTGTGGAGTGTCCTTCACTGGACGGGGGCCCGCAGGGACGGCGGCGGGCAGTGGACTCCCGTCTGAGGCGGTCGGCGCGGGAAAATCGGATCCGAAGACCGCGCCCCAATGAAGAATCGCAGAGTGCGCATCATTGTTGCCTTGGGACTGTGCCGCGGCCACCGCGTTGTCGCGGGCGTCCGCGAGGCGGGCCGCGAACTCCGAGTAGTCGAGATCGGACTGAATCGGACCGCAGATGTTCGCCGGATCGGTGACCTCGTTACCACCGTCGATGAAATAGCTGGCGGTGACGAAGAATTGCTTCACCGCGGCGGATTGGGTTGATTTGAGCGGGAGATGGTGCAGGGCAAGGACTTCCATCACCAAAGACTTGATCTTGATGTCCTGATCCGCCGCCCACTTCTTAAGCATCCGGACAGTGCCTGCGAACTTGTTCCATTTCGCGTGTCTGGCCGCTGTCTCTGCGATCAGATATTCGGGATGGCAGTATATCCACTTCTTAGAGGTCGCTTCGGGAACGTACAGCATGCCGTCACGCCGAAATGCTGGCATGGCGTCGACAGTGAACGCATCGGGATCCTCGTGATCGTCGAGAAAGCATTTCACGGCGTGGTTGCGCCAACGCGCGAGACGCACTGCGGTCGCGACCGTCCCGTTCGTGGCGCCGAGAAGCTCGTTGACCCTGGTCCGGGTGTAGTCGAGGCAGTCGGCGGCGGATTGTCCGGGTACGCCCCAGCTCGGATGTTCGGCAGGATCGAAGATCAGGATGACGTCGACATCGTGGATGGGATCCTTGTGCGTGCCGCGTGCCAAGGAGCCGGAGGGAATGACTTCGAGGATGTCGGGCTCGGGCAGGAATGCTTTCTTGAATAGGTCGCGGCGGTCGCGCGCTTCGCGCACATGCTTGATATCTGCGTTCACGGTCTGCTGGAATGCCGCGAAGGCGGTAGCCACGCTCATGTTGTGCTCCGATCGGTTGCCGACGGTGTCGTGCAAAACCTAGCCGATGCCACCGACAGGGTCGGGCAGCGACAGCGAGGGGCACGAGGGGCTGCTGCAGGGGTAGGTGACAACCGAGATGGCTTGCCGAGAGGCAGGCCTGAGAGGATGTCGCAGTGCCCAAGCCGTATCCGAAAGAGTTCCGCGACGACGTCGTGCGGGTCGCTCGCAACCGCGACGACGGGGTGACCCTGGA
>NZ_QNRE01000028.1 GCF_003315035.1 Nocardia puris | reverse complement strand
CCGAAGGCGGTCTCGATCCGCTCTGTGCGGGACGTCCCGGGGGCAGGTCCGATCCGCACAGAGCGGACATCTCGGAGCCGGGCTCGATCTGCACCTGACACGGACGTCCCGGTAGTGGGTTCGATCGGCGCCGAGCGTGTGTCCCTGAAGTGGGTTCGAATCTGCACCGGGCCGCGACGTCTCGGAGGCGGGGTCGATCACGGCGTGCAGGGGATATGGACTACGGCGGGCGGTCCGTCGACCGTGCCCGCCCGGCACCGTCCCGGACGACCGGAGGTCGCGGTTCGGCGTTGCGCAGCCGGATGCCGCTGAAGCCGAGCGAACTGTCCACCACCGCGTCCCAGAATGCCCAGAGGTTCGGCAGCACGCGCAGTTGGATGCCGGCCTCTTCGTGCAGGGCGAACAGATCGCCGACCGGCTCGGGCGGGCCCAGTGGCCGGACCTCCTCGGTGGTGACGTGGGCGTGCGGCACCGGCTCGCCGAACGGGCGGAACCCGTCGGCCGGGAGCCGGTAGGCCCACAGGCGCACCGTGCGCAGCGTCGCCGACCAGCGGTACTCGACGGCGTGCACGCGGTCTCCGCCGCCCGGTCCGAGGATGCGGTCGCGGTCGCGCGCGGTGGTGTCCGGCGTCGTCCACGCCATGGCGCGGGGGCACTCGCGGGGGAACCAGTAGTCCGGCGCGCGGGCCGCGTCGACCGCCCACACGAGCGGTTCGGGGGCGTGTCCCGTGGTTCTGGGCACGAAACGGGTGATCCGCGGGTCTTCCGAGAAGTGCAGGACCTGGCCGGGCTCGGGGCGCATGCGCCGCGTCAGAAGTAGGCGGGGTCGGGAAGGGCGCCCTCGGCGGTGCGCAGGCGGTCGCTGATGCGGGTGAGCAGGTCGATGGACTCGGGGGACAGGCCGACGGTGGTGCGGACCAGGCGGCTCAGCAGCGGGCTGCTCAGCTGGCCGGCCAGCTCGGCGTCGGGGTCGGCATTCTGGTCCAGACGGTCGAGATCCACGGGGACGCTCACAATCTGACTGCTCGGGCACGGTACCGGGGACTCCACGCGCAATCCCCGGTCGAAGGTTCCCCGCGCCGGGCGTGGACCCCGCGACGCGAACCTCTCCGGCCCATTATCAACGAATGCTCCGCGTTTGCCGAGCCCTATGTTTGTGTTTTGTACCCCTCTGTTATCCGTCACCGTTGGTATCGCCTGGCGGGTGTGAGATGTGCTGATGCGCTCCGGGGTCGCCGTGTTCGAGGCTGATGCGCTCGAATATCTTGTGGCGCAGTCTGATTCGGGCTGCATCCGCTGATCCGCCGCGTGGGTCTGCGGCTCGTCCGGCGCTGCGGGGGGATCGTTCATTCTTGTACGAATTGTTCACACCCCTGGTCGTGAGACGCGAATGCCGCCCTGCGGGTGGATGTTTCGGCCCGCTGCCCCCAGAACTGTTGGCATCGTGAACGCCGTTGCGTCCCAAGGCGATCGATGTCGAACGCACATCACGAGCCGTAATCGCCGGGAAACGCCGACCGTGGTGCGCGGGCAGCCGATCCGCCGGTGTGGCAATTCACACCAGGGGTTTGCCGAGCCTGTGGACTCTCACGAAGGCCCGGTCGGCGCTGTGCGTTCTCACAGCGGAGGCGGCCATCCACGGATCGGAACGGGCAGTCCACTCGATAGTCGACATGGTGTGCGTGGGGCCCGGTGTGGGTGTTGTCCTGCGCGGGGCACGTCGGCCCCGGGGTGGGTGCTGCCCCGCGTACACGGAGTTTCGGCCCGGCGCCTGCGCCCTCGGCAGATCGCGTGCGACGGACGCGCCGATCCCGGGCGGGAGGGTGCTCGAACGCCGACGGCACACCGTCGGGTCACTGATGCGAGCCCGGCTCTCTACACAGGAAGTGCCCGGCCGATCGGATCGGCCGGGCACCTCACCCGTGGGGATCAACCGCGCCGGCGGCGGGTGTTCTCCGCGACGTCCTGGCCGCGCTCCTTCACGGCGTCGGCCAGCTCGACGCTGCGCACCTTGGCCGACTCATCGAGTTCGGCCCCGCGTCGGCGGGCGGTGTCGGCGAACTCCGCGCCCCGGTGCCGAGCGACCTCACCCAACTCCACGGCCCCGCTTCTTGGCGATCTCGCCGAGTTCGGCCCCGCGCGCTTTGGCGATCTCACCGAGTTCGGCCCCGCGCGCTTTGGCGACCTCGCCGAACTCCGAGCCGCGCTCCTTGGCGACCTCGGCGAGTTCGGCCCCGCGCGTCTTGGCTGCCTCGCCCAGGTCGGCGCCCCGCACCTTCGCAACCTCGCCGAGTTCGGCCCCGCGCGTCTTGGCGACCTCGCCGAGTTCGGCGCCGCGCTCCTTGGCCACCTCCGCCAGCTCCGCTCCCCGGTGCCGCGCGACCTCACTCAACTCCGCCCCGCGATGCCGCGCCTCGGCCCCGCGTTCCTTCGCGACTTCCGCCCACTCCGCGCCGTGTTCTTTTGCGGCGCTGGCGAATTCGGCGCCGCGCGCCATGAGGACCGCCGCGAGGGCCGCGCCGCGCTTGCGGGCGGTGGCCGCCCAGTCGGGTCCGTGTTCCTGGATCGTGCCCGCCACCTCGGCGCCCTTGGCGGCGGCCGTGCTGCCGAGGGCCTTGGCCCGTTCGGCGGCTTCGTGAGCGTTGTGGCGCAGCGCCTCGCCGGTGGCGTTGTCGGCGGTCGCACCGAAGGGGAGCGCGGCCGAGACGGTGGCGGCGGCGTTGCGGGCGGCGCGGCGGCCGCGCCAGCCGAGCGAGGGTTTGCCCTCGGTGTCGGCGCTGGCGATGAGGAGGCCGCCGAGCAGGCTCACGTCCTTGAGGAAGGCGTTGCGTTTGGCGATCTTGCGGTCCGGGTCCTGCTCGGCCCAGAAGTCCTGTTCGGTGACGGTCGCGGGTACCACGGTGGCCGCGAGCACCAGCGAGGCGAAGCGCGGGGCGCGGCCCAGCGCGAGCAGCACGCCGCCGGACACCTGCGCGATCGCGTTCACGCGCACCACGGTGCCCGGGTCGGAGGGCAGCTTCTGCACGACGCCGGGCGGCAACGAACGTTCCCCCTGCTGCACCAGCGTCGCCGCGGTTTTCGCCCGCGACTGCGGGTGGATCAGCGTGTCGATTCCGTCGGCGACGAAAGCGGTCGCGAGCAGCGGTCGGGCAAGTCGGCGCAGCAACATGAAGGTCAACCCTTTCCTCGATGGCCTATCGATCGGGTTCCCGCGGTTTTCCATGCCAAACAACAAGATCAGCATACCCGTGTGACACCGGAAATGGGCTCGTTCGCGCTGGTCAGGGCGGTTCAGCCGGTGGCGTGCGACCGCCCGCCGCGATACGGGCGCACTGCGGGATCGGTGAGGAAATCGGTGATCGCCGTCGTCACCGCGTCCGGGTCCTCCACCATGGGCAGGTGCCCGCAATCGGCCAGCACCACGCTGGATCGCGGCCGCAACGTCCGGTCCAGCACCGCGCCCGCCGACGCCGACAGGATGCGGTTCTGCTTGCCCCAGATCGTGCAGATCGGCGGGAAATCCGGGCCGGGCGTGAACTCGTCCAGCACCCGGTACGCCGGGAATCCCTGCACCAGGCCGTGCAGCGCTTGCAGCCGCCCCGGATCACCCCAGTGCGCCCGCAGCCGCCGCGAATGCCGCAATCCGAGCCTGCGCCCCCGCGACCCGAGCTGATTCGCCACGATCAGCGACACCACCTGGTCGGGCAGCGCGATCCGCCGGGCCAGCGGCCCCAGCGGGAGCATGCCGTCCAGCCAGGCCAGCGGCGCCTGCTGTCCGCGCCGCACGGTGTTGCGGGTGAGCGGGCTGATCAACACCAGCGCCCGCACGGCCGACGGATGCGCCATCGCGTAGGCGAGAGAGGTGGCGCTGCCCAGGCAGTTGCCCACCAGCACCACCTCGCGCAACTCGTGCGCGTCGAGGAACGCGCCGAGCATGCGCGCGTAGTCGGAGAGTTCATACCCGCTCGCCGGCCGGTCGGATTCGCCGTAGCCGGGCAGGTCGAGCGCGAACACCTCGTGCCGGTGCCGCAGCGCCGCCACCTGGTCGTCCCAGATATGCCGCTGCGCTCCGGCGTTGTGCAGGAACACGATCGGCGGCCCGCTGCCCGCCCGGTCGTAGACAACCTTGCGGCCCTGGTGCGCGAAAATCGCCACGTCGCCTCCTTGCGAGTGGACACGCGTGCGGTGTGCGACGCCTTGGTCCCAAGGTAGACCGCGCACCTGCCGCGGTCGAGACCTGGATCACACCGGGTGCGCCAGCGCGTCGGCGATCCCGGCGCGCACCACCTTGCCGGTGGCGTTGCGCGCCAGCGGTTCCGTGGTGAGCCGCCACCGCGCGGGCACCTTGTAATAGGCCAGCCGTTCGCGCGCGAAGTCGCGCAGCTCGTCGGCACCGACGGTTTCGTCGGAGACCACGACCAGCGCCGCGACGGCCTGCCCGAGATCGTCGTCGGGCACGCCGACCACCGCGCTCTCGCGCACCGCCGGGTGCTCGTCGAGGACCTGTTCGATCTCGGTCGGATAGACGTTCTCGCCACCGCGCAGGATCAGATCCGAACGCCGGCCCGACAGCCGCAGCCTGCCGTCCTCGAGCACCCCGATATCGCCGGTGCGCAGCCGGCGGTCCGGGGTGAGGGCCGCCGCCGTGGCGGCCGGATCGTTCCAATACCCCAGCATCACATAGGGACTGCGCACCCAGATCTCGCCTTCGACGCCCTCGCCGACGGGTTCGCCCATTTCGTCGCGGATCTCCAGGCTCACCCCGATCACCGGCCGCCCGACCGTGTCGGGGAACGCGGCGAGTTCGGCGGGCGTGGCGAGGGTGGCGGCCGTGCCGCATTCGGTCATGCCGTAGCTGGTGACCAGCGCCGTGCGCGCGACGGGCAACTGCTCGCGCAACCGCTGCTGGAGCGCGGCCGAGGACGGCGCCGAGTTGAGCGAGAACGCCGCCAGCGAGGACAGGTCGTAGCCGGCGAGATCCGCCTCCAGCATGCGCACCGCCATCGTCGGCATGGCGCCCCAGTTGGTGACGCGCTCGCGCTCGATGAGCCGCAGCACCCGGTCGGCGGCGAACGCGCCCGCGTAGAGCACGGCGGTGTCGCCGGTCGCCATGCGCGGCAGCACCAGGTTGTGCAGGCTCGCGATGTGGAACAGCGGGGAGGTGAGCAGGAAGCGGCGGCCCTTGGGCGCGCCGTCGTCCGCGCCGCCGGTGAACGCGGCGGCCATCGCGTCGTTGAAGCGGTGATAATCGATGACCGCCAAGAGATTTCGGTGCGAGTGCACCGCGCCCTTCGGCCGTCCGCTGGTGCCGCTGGTGTAGAGGATGACGGCGGGATCGTCCTCGGCCACGGGTGTCTCGGGCAGCTCGCTGCCGGCGAATTCGCCGATCAGCGCGGGGATGTCGGTCTCCATGGTGAGCACGGGCACGGCGATGTCGCCGGCGAGTTCCGCGCGCTTGCGATCGGCGATCAGGACAGAGGGCTCGGTGTGCGCGAGTCCGTACTCGATCTCGCGCGGCGCCCACCACGCGTTGTAGCCCACGGCGATCGCGCCGAGGCACTGCGCGGCCCAGAACGCCACCACCCACTCCGGGGTGTTCGCCGCGAGGATGCCGATCCGATCGCCCTTGCCCACGCCGTACCGGTCGCGCAGCGCGGTGGCGAGCGCCGCGACCTGCGCCGTGTGCTCGGCGTAGGTGATCCGCCGGTCCTCGGTGACCAGGAATTCGCGCTCGCCCAGCGCGGTGGCGCCGACCAGGATCTCCCGCAGGGCGCGCCGCCGGTTCCGGAACACCGGCAGCGGCGCGCCGAGCACGTCCTCGACCGCCATCTCGAACGCCCCGCCCGGCCCGGTGAGCCGCCCGGCCACCGCCGCGGCCATGGCGCGCATGTCCGTGGAGTTCGTCATCTGTGGTTTTCCCTACTCGTCGTGCGCGAAACGCCCTCGCGCGCGGGGGTGGCGTCGGCCCCGTTCGGAGTGTGCCCGATCGGGCGGGCGCGGGGGAGCGGATCGGCGGATTGCCTGTCGCCGTGCGAGTTCCGGGGCAGAACCTTCGTGTGGCCGGTGGTGTAGCTCGGAATTCGCTGTCTCGATACCGCCGTCGCGCACCCGCCCGATTTCCCGGCGCGGTGCGAACCTGTCGGTGGCGTGCGGCATCATCTGTGCACGCAGACATCCACGAAGACCGCTCGGAGTTGCACCATGCCGTCGCCACGAACCAAACCCAAGCCGTTGTCCGACACCGAGATCGAGCAGATCGCCACCGAGATCGCCGACGGCAGACCGCCCATGGTGTGGTTCACCGCGCACGCCGTCGGTGTCCCGGAGGGGCGCTCCGGCAAGGTGATCGCGCTCGGCGACCCGTCCGACGGCGACTTCCTGCAGGTGCGGCCCACCGGCTCCAAGGATGTACTGTCCTTTTCTCCGACCGAAGTGACGTTGACCAAGCCGTCGCGCGAGCGGCAGGCGACCACCCCATCCGGCCGGCCGAAGTCGACAACCAGGAAGGATTCCACCGTGACCCAGCCGTCGACCCAGACGAGCGCTCCCACCCCTGCCCCCACCCAGGCGCCGTCGGCTTCCGCCGCGAAACCCGTTGTGGCCCAGCGGGAAGCGAACGCCGCGCCGGTCGATCCCGCCAAACCGGCCGCCAAGCCCGCGGCGCCGGCGGCCAAGCCCGCGAAGGCTGCGGCCGCGCGCAAGGCGAAGGCGCCGGAGGTCACGGTCACCCTGTCGGGCACCGCCGAGGGCGAGTGGACGGTCGAGGTGGTCAGCGGCAAGAAGCGCTCGGTGCGCGGCCTGCCGGTGAACAGTTCTGCGGTGGCCCAGGCCGCGAAGCTGCTGCATCCCGAGGTCGCCGAGGTGGTGGCGAGTGTGCTGGAGGCCGCGCGCGGCGCGCAGCTGGCCAAAGTGGAGCAGTTGCAGGCCGAGCTCGAGCAGGCCAGGCGTTTGCTGGAAGAGCTGACGGACTGAGCGCTCAGACCGCGGTGCTGGAGGGCCAGGCCCGCCTGCCGGGTTCGGTGACGGCGCGGCGCGCGGCGCGCAGATCGTCGTGGAAGGCGTAGCCGAGCGCGTACTCCTTGGCGTGGTACATCGCCGAATCGGCGTCGCGCAACAGGTCGTAGACGGTCGCGCCGGTGTCCTCGCGGCCCACGCACGCGAGCCCGACGCTGGCGGTGATCGGCACTTCGCCCGCGCTCAGTTCGAACGGCCGGACGAAGGCGCCGAGTAGTCGTTCGGCCGTCACGGCGGCCTGGGCGCGGTCCAGCGGCGCGAGCACCACGAACTCGTCGCCGCCGTAGCGGGCGACGGCGTCGTCGCGGCGCACCACGCGCCGGATGCGGGAGGCGGCGTTGGCGATGAGTTCGTCGCCGACGGCGTGGCCGTAGCTGTCGTTGACCATCTTGAAGCCGTCCAGGTCGATGAACATCAGGCACAGCGGCTGGTCGCGCCAGTGCGGGTCGTCGCGGTCCAGCGCCCGCAGCAGCGCCGACCGGTTCAGCAGCCCGGTGAGCATGTCGTGGTCGGCCTGGTACTGGGCGCGCCGCTCGCTGCGGGTGCTGCGCTGGACGGCGCGCTCGCTGCGCACCAGCACGCCGACCAGCAGCAGCGCGAACAGTGAGGACACCACCACCCGGTCCACCGCGCCCAGGCTCGATCCCACCACCGGCACCAAGGACGCGACGATCAGCACCACCGCGATGAAGCTGGCCCGCCGGCGCGACCGATGCGGGTGGATGCGCCGCGGCGCGCCCAGCCCGGCCATGGTGGGGTGCAGCGCGGCGATGCCCAGCGCGGCGTACCCGATCAGCAGCGGCGTCATGAGCACTTCGTGGTCGAACCGCGCCGAGCCCGCGGCCTGCAGGCTGTAGCCGAGATCGCCGATGAGCACGGCGATCATGGCCAGGTGCAGCAGCCGCAGCGAGGTCTCCGAGCGGGTGGAGGTGGCGATCGAATGCGCGACGAGCGTGAGCAGCAGCGCGTCCAGGATCGGGTAGGACGCGGCGATCACGGCGGCGCCACCGCCCGGCCGCGCGTGCAGGATGGGCGAGATGAGGAAGGTCCAGGAGGCGAGCAGCGCGCCGAGCCCGATCAGCGCGGAGTCGAGCAGCAGATCGAAACAGTGCTCGGCCTGGCGCGGGCGCAGCCAGAGCCAGGCGGCCACGCCGATGCCGAAGTAGCCGGTGAGGGTGAACACGTCGTCGAGCGGGCCCAGCGCGAAGCCGGAGTGGTCGCGCAGCGAGGCGCCCGCCGCGAACAGCACCGCCGAGATGGACAGCAGATACCAGGGCATCGGCCGGGGCGGGCGGTGCCGCCGCAGGCCGAATCCGATCATGCCCAGCGCCCCCACGACCACCACCAGCATGGTCAGCAGTGCCAGCGTGCGCGAACCCACCGCGAGCGGGAGCGCGATCAGCGCCGTCCACCCCCCGAGAAGCGCTGCGCACCAGAGGTTTCCGTGGAACGGTCGGCTGTGGTTCTGCTGCTCGGCACCCGGTGTCATCAGCCCCCCTCGGTCGCTCCGTCCCCGGTGAACCGCGCGGCGTAGTACGTCTGTGAATCCTCCACCGCGACTTCGACGTTCGTGTGCTCGTCGAGCACCGACCGGATGCCGTCGGCGAACGAGAGCTGAGTGTTGTTGTACGAACAGATGTCCCAGCCGACCGCGGCGCGTTCCGATACCAGTACCCGGACCACCGATTCGATCATGGCATGGAATGCCGCCCCCTGTCGGGCACTTGGTGCGACAAGGGTGAATCCCGCGTAGTAGATCGCGCCGCGCGCGGCGTGCTCGGGGTAGCGGGCCGCGAAGTACTCGGGGCTGATCCACGGCACGGTCTCGAGGTGCCTGGTCAGCGTGGTGAGCCCGATCGGTTCGCCGTCGGCGGTGCGGGCCACGTGCTTGTGCACGCGCGGGTCGACCATCTCCTCGCGGAACTCGTCGCGGTGCAGCACCTGGCGGGCGACCGCCTTGGCGCGCAGCGGGCCGAACGCCTCCTCGTAGAGGCGGTGGAAGCCCTCGATGCGGTCCTCGGGGATGGCCGTCTCGACCGTCACGTGCAGCTCGCTCATCGCGCACCCCACCCGGCGGTGTCGTAGGCGGCGAGCACCAGCGCGCACACCGGGTCGCCGGTGCTCTCGGCCTGGGTGACCGACAGGTGCACGGGCCCGAAGCGATGCGGTCGCGCGGCGGTCATATCGGCCAGGCTGGCGCGGATCATCCGTTCCACCTCGGCGGCGGTGGCGGCCTCGTGCTCCACGAAAAGCCCTGCGCCGGAGCCATCTTCGCGCAGCGCCCAGCCGATACCGGCGGCGGCGGTGCGGCCGGGGCCCTCGGCGTGGTGTGCGGCGTAGACGCAGTGCAGCCGGTCGCCCCACGGAATCGGTTTGCGGATCCGGGCGGTGCGTTCCAGGGTGGCGCGCGGCGGGATCACCGACGAAAGGCGGATCAAGTTCGCATCACCCACTCCCAGCTCACGCAGTGCCGCGTCGAAGGCGGACAGCGCTGTCGCACCCACCCCCGTCGCGGCGCCGATCTCGATCGTCAGTGGTGCCCCGTGCGAACGCCGGTCGTCACGCTCCGGCCTGCCGAGGGGCGGAAGTAGTCGATCGATCCACTGCAGCCCGAGCAGGCCGCTGCGTAGGGTCGTGTGAATCATAGTGCCCTCCGGAGAACGGCGGCCCAATTTGCAGGCCGCGATTGCTTCGAATTCGACTCTGCGGCACGAACGTGAATCGCGCACGCACAGTGGGCGAATGGCCGTCGCGGCGCGGCGTGTCTCGTAGCGTGTGGCGCATGAGCGAGCAGGGCGGCGTGACGAGCGAGGTGGCGATGCGGACGTGGGTGGCCCCGGGGCGGGTCAACATCATCGGTGAACACACCGACTATAACGACGGTTTCGCGCTCCCCATCGCGTTGCCGCTGGTCACACGCTGTGCCGCCGAGCCGGACGGCACCGGCCGGGTACGCGTCGAATCACGCCAGCGGCCCGGCGAATCGGTGGACGTGGCGCTCGGCGACCTCGCGCGGGTGCGCGCCGAACTGCCTTCCTGGGCGCGGTATCCGCTGGGTGTGGTCGCCGCGTTCGCCGGGCGCGGACACCGGATCACCGGGGTGTCCCTGGTGCTCGACGGCGCGGTGCCGATCGGCGCGGGCCTGTCCAGTTCGGCGGCGCTGTCGTGTTCGGTGGCGATAGCGGTGCGCGACCTGTTCGCCCCGGAGGTCTCCGACCGCGCGCTGATCGACCTGGCTCGCGCCGCCGAGAACGACTATGCGGGCGCGCCCACCGGCGTGCTCGACCAGTCGGCCGCAGTGCTGTGCACGCCGGGGCACGCGCTGCTGCTGGACGTGCGCGAGTTCCACGCGGGAACCGGTGGCTACGAACAGATTCCGTTCGACTTGGCCGCCGCCGGACTGGATCTCCTCGTGCTCGACACCGGCCGTCCGCACGCCCTCGTGGACGGCGGTTACGTGCGGCGGCGCGCGGAATGCGAAGCGGCCGCGACGGCCTTGGCGGTGCCCGCGCTGCGCGACGTGGACGCCGACGCGGTCGTCCGGCTCGAGGACCTGCTGCTGCGCAGGCGGGCGCGGCACGTGGTCACCGAGAACGCGCGCGTCCAGGAGGTCGCGGCGCTGTTGCGCGCGGGCGCCGACCCGCGCGGCATCGGTCCGATCCTGCTCGACGGGCACGCCTCGCTGCGCGACGATTTCGAGGTCTCGACCACCGCCTTGGACGTCGCCGTCGCGGCGGCGGCCGAGGCCGGAGCGCACGGCGCGCGCATGGTCGGCGGCGGTTTCGGCGGTAGTGCGATCGCCCTGGTCGACAGCGAAGACGCCGACGCGGTGGCGGGTGCGGTGCGAGAAGAGTTCGCCCGGCGCGGTTTCCTCAGGCCGCGCGTCTTCGCGGTGACGCCCGCGGCGGGCGCGCACCGCGAACCCTGAGCGCACGCGAGACGCGCTGAGCGACCGTCCAGGTCATATCCGCGATTGTGCCGCGCCGGTGCGGCACAATCACGCACAGTAGATACCGAGAGCTGGACCTCGAGCCCGACACCCGGTTGCCATCGCCAGGAGGGACGACGCTGTGCCGCTTGCCGATTCACCCCTGCTCCACTCCCTGCACCACGCCGCGGGACAGCCACTCGCCCAGTCCGGCCTGCGCCTGGACGCGGACCCCGTCGACTACGCGCTGGTAGCGGTCTATTTCGTCTTCGTGCTCGGCATCGGCCTGCTGGCCAAACGCCGGGTCTCGTCGAGCATCGACTTCTTCCTGTCCGGGCGGTCGCTGCCCGCCTGGGTGACCGGCCTGGCGTTCATCTCCGCCAACCTCGGCGCCGTCGAGATCATGGGCATGTCCGCCAACGGCGCCGAGTACGGCTTCCCGACCTTCCACTACTTCTGGATCGGCGCGATCCCGGCCATGCTGTTCCTCGGCGTGGTCATGATGCCGTTCTACTACGGCTCCAAGGTCCGTTCGGTGCCGGAATTCATGCGCAGGCGTTTCGGCACCGGCGCGCACCTGGTGAACGCGCTGAGTTTCGCCGTCGCGCAGATCCTCATCGCGGGCGTGAACCTCTACCTGCTCGGCACCATCCTCAACGTACTGCTGGGCTGGCCGCTGTGGGTGTCGGTGGTGGTGGCCGCGGTGATCGTGCTCTCCTACATCACCCTCGGCGGCCTGTCGGCGGCGATCTACAACGAGGTGCTCCAGTTCTTCGTCATCGTTGCGGCGCTGCTGCCGCTCACGCTGGTGGGCCTGCACAAGGTCGGCGGCTGGGACGGCCTGCGCGACAAGGTGACCGCCTCGCCCGGCGGCGCCGCGCAGCTGGAATCCTGGCCGGGCAACGAGCTGAGCGGGTTCGCCAACAACTTCCTCTCGGTGCTGGGCATCGTGTTCGGTCTCGGCTTCGTGCTCTCCTTCGGCTACTGGACGACGAACTTCGTCGAGGTCCAGCGCGCCATGGCCACGCACTCCATCTCCGCCGCGCGGCGCACGCCGATCATCGGCGCCTACCCGAAGATGTTCATCCCGCTGATCGTGGTGATCCCGGGCATGATCAGCGCGGTGCTGGTGCCGGAGATGGCCGAGTACAAGCAGGCGGTCACGGCCGACCCGGACTACAGCGGTGATGTCACCTACAACCAAGCGTTGCTGTACCTGATGAAGGACGTGTTGCCGAACGGGTTGCTGGGCATCGGCCTCGCGGGTCTGCTGGCCGCGTTCATGGCCGGTATGGCCGCGAACATCTCGGCGTTCAACACGGTCTTCAGCTTCGACCTGTGGCAGCAGTACGTGGTCAAGGACAAGCCCGACGGCTACTACCTGCGGATCGGCCGCCTGGCCACGGTCGGCGCGACGGTGGCCGCGATCTTCACGGCGTTCATCGCGGGCAACTTCAGCAACATGATGGACTACCTGCAAACGCTGTTCAGCTTCTTCAATGCGCCGCTGTTCGCCACGTTCATCCTCGGCATGTTCTGGAAACGGATGACGCCGACCGCGGGGTGGATGGGCCTGGTGGCCGGAACCGGTTCGGCCGTGCTGGTGTTCATCCTGCACGAGCTCGAGGTGTTCCAGTTGTCCGGGCAGGGCGCGAGTTTCGTGGCGGCGGGCGTCGCGTTCGTGGTCGACATCGTGGTGAGCGTCGTGGTCACCCAGGTGACCCAGCCCAAGCCCGCCGCCGAGTTGGTCGGCCTCGTCTACTCCGAGACGCCGAAGTCCGTGCGCACCGATCCGGATGCGGCCACCCTGCCCTGGTACCAGCGGCCGGTGCTGCTCGCCGGGATCGCGCTCGTGCTGGTCATCGCCCTGAACATCATTGTCGGATAAGGAAGTTCACCGATGCTCTTCGACATCCGCACCATCGTCGGCGCCCTGCTCGGCCTCTACGCCGTGGTCCTGGTCATCACCGGGCTCGTGCACGACACCGCCGCCGAGGAGGCCAAGACCGGCGGCATCAACGTCAACATCTGGGCGGGGCTGGGCATGGGCGCCGTGTCGGTGGCGTTCTTCGCCTGGGTGCTGCTGCGGCCGGTGGTGCCGGCCGAACCGCCCGCCCGTTCGGACGACGAGAAGCGCGAGTCCGGCGATTCGTCCGGATTGTGATGGTTGATTCTTCGAGTGATGCGGGATTCGAGTACCGGACCGCGTCCGGTTTCGGATGCCGTCACTAACGATTGCGATGAAAGTCGTCACACTTCATCACGGGCGAAATCGTTTGCGGGCCGCCGGGGTCCGTCTCGGCGTGCCGCGCGGCCGCTGGCAATCGGCGGGCCAATAACGTACCTACCGGTCGGCTGGAAATCGCCGGACGCTGCGGTGAATGGGGGGTGAACAGGCGTGATCCGGGCCATTTCGGGAATTCCGGGCCCTGGCTCGAATTATTGGATTTTTCAACCACTTCACGGATTTGTCGCCGGGGAGCAATGCGTTCCGAAGTATCTCGTGCTACGCGACGAATCGAATCTCACACTGCTTAGATAGCTGAAAAATAGCTAACCGCCCCGGGGTGAACCGGCCCCCGATCCTGTCGTATTGCGTGCATCCGGCGCCTCCTGTAGTCCTGTGAAAACGCACGGCTCTCGCCGCTGAGGCTTGTGCGGTCGGATAAACGCCGGGCGCGTCGTCGCGCCGGTCCAGCGGAAATCGGAGGGTAAGTGGCTGTGGATTCGGATGTTGGCAACCGGGTGTGTGCGCTGTTCCGGCACGGCTTGCGGGTGCCCGACATCGATATCGACACCCCGCTGTTGGACTACGGACTCGATTCCGTGCGCTCGGCCGAACTCGTCATCGAAATCGAGCGCGAATTCGGCATCGAGATCAGCGACGAGGAAGCGGCGACGATGCACACGGCGCGGAATGTGATCGACTACGTGGCCGATAAGACCGGGCCCGCGAGGATCGGGGCGTAGCCGGTGATCGCGCCCGATTCGGGCCGGCTTTTCGCTGATTACGCCGGATATCACCGCCCCGGCCTGGCCGCTCTGCTACGCGCGAGCAATCTGGATGTGGTCTACACCGGCGCCGTGGGCGACGAGCTGATCACGGCCGACGGCACGCGGGTCCTGGATTTCGTCGGCGGCTTCGGTTCGGCCCTGTTCGGCCACAACCACCCCGAGCTGGTACGGGTGGCCACGGCCGGTCTCAACCGGCAGATGCCGTTCGTGGCGCAGGGCAGCATCCGGCCGGGTCCGGCGGCGCTGGCCCGCCGGCTCTCGGAGCTGGTCGGTGAAACCACCGGCGGCCGCTACGTGGTGACCTTCGGGTCCACGGGCGCGGACGCGGTCGAGGGCGCCATCCGGCATGCGGCGGTCGTGCACGCGCGGACGCTCACCCGGCTGGAGGAGGAGCTGCGCCGTGATCTGCGGCGGGCCCGTCGCGACGGGATCGACGGGATGCGCCCCGAACCCACGACGGACGACGACACCCGCTCCGTCGCCGACACACTCACCGACGCCCTGCGTGACGTGGCGGAATTGCGTTCGCGCGGGCCGCTTTTCGTCTCGCTCGCCGGCGCCTTCCACGGCAAGACGGCGGGTGCCTTCGCGCTCACCGAACAGGCCGACACCCCGGCCGACCTCATCGTCGCCGGGCCGCGCAGGCACCGGCTGCGCACCTGGGAGCCCGCCGAGATCCTCGGCGCGCTCGACGCCGAGGTGCTTCGGCTGTGTCGCATCAGCGTCGACCGTGACGGGCGTCCGCTGCGGACGTATCAGGAGATTTCGCCGGTGGCGGCGGTGTTCGCCGAGCCGGTGCAGGGGGAGGGCGGTGTCCGCCTGGTCCCCGCCGAGACGTTGCGCGCCCTGCGCGAGCTGGCCGACCGGCACGGCGCGGCGCTGGTGTTCGACGAGATCCAGTCCGGAATGGGCCGCACCGGAACGTTTCTCGCCGCCGAACCGTCCGGCGTGCGCGCCGACTACTACCTGCTGTCCAAGTCGCTCGGCGGCGGACTGGCCAAGATCTCGGCGCTACTCGTGGACGCGGGCCGGGCGATCTCGGACTTCGGCCGCTATCACACCTCGACCTTCGCCGACGACGACCTGTCCGCCGAGCTGGCGCACGTCGCGCTGGACCTCATGCGGGACAACCTGCCCCGAATCCAGGACACCGGAACGTGTTTGGCGGATCGGCTGGCCGGACTGGCCGCGCGATGGCCCGGCGTGATCGCCGAAGTGCGCGGACGCGGACTGATCCACGGCATCGAAATGGCGCCGGTCGCCCCGGATTCCGCGCTGCTGCGTGAACTCTGCGCGCCGGACATGCTCGGTTATCTCGTGGCCGGATACCTGTTGCACCACCACCGGATTCGCGTGCTGCCCACGCTGTCCGCGCCGACGACGCTGCGCGTCCAGCCTTCGGTCGGGCTCGGCGCCGACGAAATCGACCGGCTGATCACGGCTTTCGACGAAGTCGCCAAGATCCTGCACGCCCGCGATTACGCCCGCCTGCTCGCGCACCTCACCGGACCGGTCGGCACGCAGGCGCCCGCGCCGCAGCGCGCGCCGCGCCCACGACGGTCGGTGTCGGAGCCGCCGCCCGCGTGGGGTGCGCCGCGCCGCGTGGCCTTCCTGGCGAACCTGCCCGAATCGGCCGACTTGCGCAGGCTCGCACCGGAACTCGACGACTGGTCCGACGAGCGGTTCATCCACCTGTTCGAGCGGCTGCGCGGTGTCGCGGATCCGTTCGAACTCACCAGGCGGGTGGTCGACTCGCCCTCCGGTGCGCGGGTCGAGGTGGTGGTGATCGCGGTGCCGGTGACGGCGGCGCAGATCGCCGAGAGTCAGCGCGGCGGGCAGCGCGCCTGGCTGCGCGATCTCGTGCTCGCGGCCGTGGATCACGCGGTGGGCCTGGGCGCGAGCGTGATCGGCCTGGGCGGCTACACCTCCATCGTCACCGACGCGGCCCGCGAGGTCGTGGAGGACAACGTCACTGTGACATCGGGGAACTCGCTCACCGCGGCCTGCGCGCACGACGTGGTGCGGGCCGAGCTGGCGAAGCTGCGCCCGGGAGCGCGGCGCGTCGGAGTGCTGGGCGCCCTCGGCAATATCGGCGCCGTCATGGCCGAATTGCTCGCTCCCGACGCGGATTCCGTGGTTCTGGTGGGGCGTCCCGGCTCCGGGTCGCGGCTGCGCCGGGTGGCCGCCACGCTGCCGGGCACCGTGGAGGTGAGCGAGGACATGGCGGCGCTGCGCGACTGCGCCGTGGTGGTCACCGCGACCAACGCGGCCGAGCCACCGATCACCGCCGACCTGCTGGCCGGCGCCGGGCCCGTCGTGGTGTGTGCGATCTGGCCGTGCCCGGCGATGTGACCGCGGCGGCGGGCGAGCTGCCCAATGTCACCCTGGTCTCCGGCGGCCGCATGGCTCTGCCGCTCGAGCAGACCCCGGACCTGCCCGAACTCGGCCTCGCGCCCGGCGTCGTCTACGCCTGCCTGGCCGAATCCATCCTGCTCGGCTTCGAACCACGCACCGACAGCCCGTCCTACGGCGCGCTGTCGGTGTCCGGCGTGCGCGCTGCCCGCGCACTGGCCGACCGGCACGACGTGCGCCCGGTGCGGCCGGCTTCTGGAGGACCCGTCATGACCGACATCCGATCGACCACCGACGCCCCGATGTTCCTGGGCGCCGAGAACTTCGACACCGACCGCGCGGGCGGCAAAGCGGGCACCCTGCACGAGCTGATCGCGGGCGGCTTCCACGTGCCGCCCGGGTTCGTGGTGCCCGCCGCGCTGGACCTCGACGCGGTGAGCGACGACGACCTGTCCGCCTGGGTCGGACGGCTCGGCGGCTTCCCGGTGGCGGCGCGCTCCAGCGGCGTGCTCGAAGACCTCGACGACGCGAGCTTCGCCGGCCAGTACGAATCCTATCTGGACATCACCGATGTGGCGGATCTGCGCGCCCGCATCGCGGAGTGCCGCGAGTCGGCGCACAACGAGCGGGTGCGAACCTACTTGTCGCGCAGCGGTTTCGCGGAGGCGAAGGCGACGGTCGCGGTGCTGGTGCAGCGGATGGTCGCGGCCGAGGTCGCCGGTGTCGGCTTCAGCATCGACCCGCTGACCGGCATAGAGGACAACGCGCTGGTGGAGTGCTGCCACGGGCTCGGTGAACGTCTGGTGTCGGGCCACGTGACGCCCACCAGGTACTCGCTGCGATTGCGCGACGGCGTTGTGCTGGACCGTGATTCGGGCGGCGAAGACGTGACGCTCGCCCCGGGCGCGCTCACCGAACTGGCCGAGCTGTTGCTCTCGGTGCAGGCCTTCCGGCACCGCCCGCAGGACATCGAGTGGGCGCTGGACGCCGACGGCACGCTGTGGCTGTTGCAGTCGCGCGCCATCACCGCGATCACCTGGCGCACCGATATCGGCCAGTTCTCCGACGCCGATCTGCGCGACGGCGGCGTCTCCGCGCGCGTCTGCACGCCGCTGATGTACTCGCTGTACGACAACGCCTTCCAGTACTCGATGCAGCGCTTCTTCCGCGGGCTGAAGCTGCTCGCCAAGGGCACCGAGCCCGACTGGATGGCCATGTACTACGGCCGCGCCTACTGGAACGTGCAGGCGGTCAAGTCGTGCTTCCGGCACATTCCCGGTTGGGACGAACGGCATTTCGACGACGACCTGGGCGTGCTCAACAACTACGGCGAGGCCGGGCCGATCCACACCCCGACCACCCCCGCCACCATCGCGCGCGCCCTGCCCGCGGCGCTCGCCGTGCAGAGCGGATACGGCGAACAACTGCGCCGGGTCGAGGAATTCGCCGGGCGCTGGCCCGCCGAGTACGCGCGGTGGCGCGAACGCGCGGCCCGCGTGCGGGAGGCCGACGACGCGACGTTCGCTACGGAACTGGAGGAGTGCCTGCTCACCTTCCACGCCGACACCGAGCGCTCGTACTTCACCACGATCTACTACAACTCCAGCGTCCAGTCCGACGTGAAGCAGCTCATCGACAAGGTCGACGCGGCGACCGGCGGCAGCACGCCCGTGCTCGACCTGATGGGCGGTCTCGCCGACATCAGCCACATGCAGTTGCAGCGCGGCATCGTGGCGCTGCACCGGGTGGGGCGCGAACACGGTCTGGACAGCGCCGAATGGTACGCCGCGCTCGCGGAGTTCCTGGCGGACCAGGGATTTCACGCCGACGCCGAACTCGACCTGACCTGCCCGCGCTGGTCGGAGGACCCGAAGCGCGTGCGCGACATGATCGCGCCGATGCTCGAACGCGGCGCCCCGCCCGCCGATCCCGACGTCACGCTGGTCGAGCAGCGTCACCGCTACGAGACCGCACTGGCGGCGCTGCGCGACCGTGTGCGCGCCAAGGCCGGGACGCGGGTGCGGTACGCGCGCGGCCTGGACCGCCAGGTGGAGCGGATGCGCAACTATCTGATCGCGCGGGAGCGGATGCGGGAGTTCTCGCAGCGCTGCTACGCCATCGTGCGGGCGTACGTGGTGGAGGCCGGTGCGCGCCTGGCCGCGGCGGGCACCCTGGACCGCGCCGACGACGTGTTCCTGTTGACCATCCACGAACTCGCCGATCTGGTCGGCGGCCGCGTCACCATCGCCGAACTGGCGCCCGAAATCCGTTATCGCGGTGCGATGTACGCGGGCTACCGCGATCTCGTCCCGCCGCACGAGCTGGGCGGCGGCGTGAGCGAGGCACAGGGCGCCGCGCCGGGTGACGGCGATCTGACCGGTCTGGGATGCAGTCCGGGCATCGCCGAGGGCACCGCGCGCGTCATCACCTCGCTGTCGGAGATCGACCGCCTGCGCGACGGCGACATCCTCGTCACCCGCTTCACCGATCCGGGCTGGACCCCGGCACTGGGCCTGGTGTCGGCCGTGGTCACCGAGGTCGGCGGCATGCTCTCGCACGCGGCGGTGATCGGCCGCGAGTACGGCATCCCGGCGGTGCTGAACGTCGCGGGCGCGACGGCGGCGATCCGCTCGGGACAGCGCATCCGCGTGGACGGCGGCACCGGTGTGATCACCGTGCTGGAGTCCGGGGAAACCGACGGTGCCGCAGGGGAATCGGTGCCGAACGCCGATACTTCGCAGGCCGGATCGGAGACGCGCGCGGCGGACGAGTCCGTCGCCGAGCGCGTGGCAGCCTCGTCGGACACCGGCCGTGCACCGGACAGCTCCATGGAAGTCATTGCCGCACAAGAAGAAGACCCGTCCGGAGACGGGACCGTCGCGGGGGACGGTCAAATCGCGCGCCCGGAATCCGGTGCGCGTGCGAAGGACGTCGGGGTGGGGACGTCGGCTACCGAGATCCGCCCCGCGGCGACGCGTCCGGCGGCCCGTGGAAGGGATGAATCACTGATCGCACGCAAACGCCTCATCTGTATCGCCGGTGGCGACGGGTCGGGCAAGACCACGCAGATCGCGCGGCTGGCCGCGGAATTCGAGGCGCAGGGGCACAGCGTCGCCGCCGTCACCATCTGGGACGCGTTCCTGGACCCGAAGGTGTCGAGCAAGCTGCCGTTCGGCAACCCGAGCGAGGTCTACGCGTACCTGAAGGTGCTCTCGCCGCTGTCGCGCGCGCACTTCCTGTTCCACGCCATGCAGCTCTCGTTCGACCTGGCCGCCGACCGCGGCGCGGACACCGTGCTCGCCAACGCGTACTGGTACAAGTACTACGCCACCGAGGTCGCCCACGGCGGCGACCCGCAGGTGCTGCGTAAGCTCGCGGCCGGCTTCCCCGAGCCCGACCGCACCTTCTACCTCACCGTCAGCCCGCAGGACGCGCTGGGTCGCAAGCAATTGCGCAGCGACTACGAGTCCGGGTACGGCGACGAACAGGTATTCCTGGACTTCCAGGAGCGCAGCCACGCCGCGCTGGAGGACCTGGCGGCCGAGTTCGCCTGGGTGCGCCTGGACGGCACCCAGCCGCAGGCCGACATCACCAAGGCCATGCTGGAGCGGCTGCGGGAGGACGACCGATGACCCGCCGGGTGGCCGTCGTCGGCATCGACGGCGCGGGCAAGTCGTCCATCATGGCGCGGCTGCGCGAACTCGCGCCGGACAGCGACCGTTCCGGCGCGAGCGGCGCGGCCGTGCCCACCGCGTTCGCGTCCATGACGTGCCCGGACTTCCACAACACCAGGGACGTGCCGTGCGCGGACCTGTCCCGTCAGCTCAAGGCGTTCAGCGTGGGGTGCGACGAGGTCGGCGGCCTGGAGATGAAGGCCGTCGCCATGTACCTCCAGATGACCCTGTTCGGGCCGGTGGAGCGGCACTTCCTGGACACTTTCGCGCCCGAGGTGCTGGTGTTCGAGCGGCACCCGCTGGTCGAGCTGCTGGTCTACGGCCCGCTGTACACGCAACTGGCGCGGCCGCAGTGGCGTGCGTCGGTGAAGGAAGCGGAGATCGAGGGGGTGCTGGAGCGCCACGCGCCCGGCACGTTCGCCGATATCCGCGCCTGGCACCGCGCCGAGGCCGCGCGTCTGGGCGCCTCGCCCGACCTCTGGTCGGTGCTGGACGAGGTCGCCGATCTGGTGGGCCGCGACACCGCCCAGGCGGTCGCCGCGTTCGGCCACCGGTTCCGCACCACCCTGCCCGACGCGGTGCTGTGGCTGGACGCCCCGCCCGAGCAGGCGGCCGCGCGCTGCGTGGAGCGCTCGGGTTCGGCGCCGCGCGAGGCGCACGAGACGGCCCAGCACCTCACCGCGCTGCGCGAGGGCTACCTGCGCGTGCAGCGCACGCTGGCCGAAGCATTCCCGCACGTCACGTTCCATCGGATCGACACCGGCGACGGTGCCGATCTGGAGCGCTCGGTGCGGGATTGCGTCACGGAAGGAAAGCTTTTCGGATGAGTACGACGACCGATATCGAAGCCAAGGTGCGCACCATCGTCGGCGAGGTGCTGTGGGTGCCCGCCGGTGATCTGGAGCCCGGCACACCGCTGGTCGACTACGGCCTGGACTCGCCCACCGCCATCGAACTCACCATCCAGCTGGAGCAGGAGTTCGGCGTCGACATCCCCGAGGACGTCGCGGCTCGGCTCAACACGGTCGGCGAGATCGTCGCGCACGTGCGAGGTGCCGCGTGAGCGAGTTCCGTCCCCGCCACGCCAGCATCGTGCACGCGCTGCTCGCCGCCGCCGAGCGCGGCGCCGACGGTCCGCGCACCGTCTTCATCCCCGAGCGGGCCGATCAGGCCGAAGGCGACGAAACCATCTGGCGGCACGAGGACCTGGCCGTCGCGGCGACGAAAACCGCTGCGGGACTGGCCGATCTGGGTGTCGGCCCCGGCGACCGCGTGCTCCTGTGCCTGCCCACCGCACCGGAATTCGCCACGGCGTTCTTCGGCGCGCTCCTGGTGGGTGCGGTGCCGACGGCGGTCGCGACGCCCGGCGGTTTCGGTTCGGCCGACATCTTCGGGGAGAAACTCGCCCGCCTGGCGGACTACCTGGAGCCCGCGGCCGTGGTGGGCACGCCGATGTCGCTGGACATCGCGACGCTGCCCGAGCACATCGCCACCATCAGCGGTGAAGCGCTGCACGCGCTCGCGCTCGACCCGTCCGCCCCGACCCGTGCCCCCCGGCTGCCCGAACCCGGCGACACCGTGTTCATCCAGGCCACCTCGGGCTCGACGGGCACGCCCAAGGGTGTGCGGATCAGCCACGGCAATCTGGCCGCCAACTGCGAGCAGATCGCGCGCGTCGCGGCCATCGGCGAAGGCGACAGCTGGGTCAGCTGGCTGCCGCTGCACCACGACATGGGCCTGATCGGCGGCTTCCTCACCTCGGTCTTCTGTGGCCGCGACGCGGCGCTCATGCCGCCCAGCCGGTTCCTGCGCAGGCCGGGCGACTGGCTGCGCAACGTCAGCCGCTACCGCGGGTCCATCACGGCCGCACCGAATTTCGCGTTCGGCTACACCGCCGCCCGCGTCACCGACGAGGAACTCGACGGCGTGGACCTGTCCAGCTGGCGGTTCCTGTTCTGCGGTGCGGAGCCCATCCACGCGCCCACCGTGCAGGGTTTCGTGGACCGCTTCACCGCGTGGGGCCTGCCCGGCGACGCGCTGGTGCCCTGCTACGGCATGGCGGAAGCCTCACTCGCGGTGACGGTTTCGCAGCCGACACGCCCCGTCGCCTACGACATCGTGTCGCGCGCCGCGATGGCCGAGGACGGCGTCGTGACGGACGCGCAGGACGGTGACGCCGACGCCGTGCGCGTCGTGGACTGCGGCCCTCCGGTACCCGGCACCGAAGTGCGCATCGCCGATGCACAAGGAAACCCGCTGGGGGAGAACCGCATCGGGCGCATCCAGTTCCGCGGCCCGTCCACCACACCCGGCTACTTCCGGCTGCCCGAGGCCACGGCGGAGGCCTGGGTCGACGGCTGGTGGGACACCGGCGACATCGGCTACCTGCGCGACGGACGGCTGCGCGTCACCGGTCGTGAGAAGGATCTGATCATCATCCGAGGCGCGAACTACGTGCCGACCGACTTCGAGCTCGCGGCCGAAGCGGTGCCGGGTGTGCGGCTCGGCGGCGTCGCCGCCGTGGGCCTGGCCGACGAATCCGGCCTGTCCGAAGATCTGCACCTGATTGTCGAAAGCTCCACCGACGACAGCGAACACGACGCGCTGCGCCGCGCGGTGCGGGTTGCGGTCAGCAAGGCCACCGGCGTGCTGCCCGCCGACGTGCACGTGGTGGCGCCGCGCAGTATTCCGAAGACCACCAGCGGTAAAGTGCAACGGGCCGAGGCGCGCAGGCGCTTCCTCTCCGACGCCGAGCTGGCAGGCGCGGGGAGCGCGCGGTGACCGCTCGCAAGCTGGACGGGCCGTCCAGCCGCCACCCGCTCGGCTGGTACAACCAGTACCGGTCCGACCCGCTCACCCTGTTCTACGACCAGGCCGTCGCCTACGGCGGTAGTGTGCGGCTGCGGATGGCCAACCAGCACGTGCACCTGCTGGTCGATCCCGAGCACATCAACCAGGTGCTCGTCACGCACGCCACCAAGTACGAGAAGGGCATCAGCTACCGCAGCCTGAACTACCTGCTCGGCCCCGGCCTGCTCACCAGCGGCGGCGAGCTGTGGAAACGGCAGCGCGCGTTGATCAAGCCCGCGTTCGGCCGCCGGCACGTGGAGTCGGAAGTGCCGCAGATGGTGGCCTGCGGCGAGCGGATGCTGGATCGTCTCGACCGGCTGGCCGACAGCGGCGAGGCCTTCGACATCGTGCCCGAGCTGATGGGTTTCGCCGCCGACGTGGTGTGCCGCGCGGTGATGGGCGCCGATATCGACGATGTGCTGCCCCAGATCGAAGACGATGTGCGCGAGGGTGTTTCGTGGGTGATGCGGCATATGGCCGCGCCCGTGCAGATCCCGCCGGAAGTGCCCACACCCGCCAACCGGCGGTTCCGCAGCGTGCTTTCGCGCTTGCACCGCGTGGTGGACGACGTGATCGCCGGACATCGCCGCGACGGGGGTGACGCGGAGGCGAAATCGCTGCTCGGCCGGCTGCTCGCGGCGCGCGACGACGCCGGGCACGCCATGGACGAGGAGCAGTTGCGCCATGAGGTGCTGACCTTCCTGCTGGCCGGACACGAGACCACCGGCGGCGCGCTGGCTTGGACCCTCTACGAATTGGGCAGGAACCCGGCGGTTCTCGCCGCGGCCCAGGCCGAGGTGGACGCCGCGCTCGCGGGAGCCGACGACTACGCGACCGCGATCGCCGACGCCGCACCGAAACTCGACTACGTCAGCCGGGCAGCCGACGAGGCGATGCGCCTTCACCCGCCCGCTTGGGCGTTCAGCCGAACCGCCTTGGAGGCGGACAGTTTCGACCGATTCGACCTCGAACCCGGTGCGGTCGTGGTGATCAGCCCATTCGTCAACCACCGGCTGCCGCAGTTCTGGGATTCGCCGCTCACCTTCGATCCGGACCGATTCACCCGCGAGAACACCAGGGCGCGACCGACATTCCGGTACTTCCCGTTCGGCTGGGGCGCGCACCTGTGCGTCGGCCAGCACATGGCGCTGGTGGAGGTGCGGGTCGGGCTGGCGCTGCTGCTCTCGCGCTACGACCTGGAACTCGTCAACGGCATGCGGGTCAGGGAGAACCCGGAGATCTCCAACACGCCCGATCCCGTCGTGGTGCGCCTGCGCCGCCGCGCCGCCGTCGCACCCGAACCCCAGCTGGAGGTCCTGTGAACAACGCCACGACCGATGCGGTGCTGCCCGCGGCCGCGCTCGGGCGGGTGACACAGGCGCAGGTGGGAGCCAAGGCGGCCAACCTGGGCCGGCTGCTGGCGGCCGGCCACCGCGTACCGCCGTTCGCCGTGCTCACCGCCGACGCCTGCCACCGTATCCTGGGTGCGGTGGCCGAGCCGATCGCCGAGGCGCTGACCGGACTCGACCACACCGATCCGCTCTCGCTGCGCGCGGTGTCGGACACCGTGCGCAAGCTCGTCACCGCACTGACCGTGCCCGCCGATATCGGCGCCGACCTGTCCGCCGCCGTGGCCGCGTTCGGCCCGGACGTGCGCCTGGCCGTGCGCTCGTCGGTGAGCGGCGAGGATTCGGCATCGGATTCCTTTGCCGGACAGCTCGATACGCTGCTCAACGTGGCGCCCGCCGAGGTGGAGCACGCGGTGCTCGAGTGCTTGGCCTCGGCCTACTCCGAGCGTTCGCTGTTCTACCGCGCGCACCGGGGCCTGGACAACGGCGCCATCGACTGCGCCGTGCTGGTGCAGGTGCTGGTGGACAGCGCCGTGGCCGGTGTGGTGTTCAGCTGCAACCCGCAGACCGGTGACGAGAACGAGGCCGTGGTCTCGGCCGGGCTGGGCCTGGGCGAGGGCGTCGTCTCGGGCACCGTCGAATGCGACACGTACTTCGTGGACGTGGCCGCGCGTGCCGTGCGGGCACGTACCGTGACGGCGAAACGGCATCGCGTGGAATCGGATTCGCAGGGCGGCACCGTCGTCCGGGAACTGCCCGAGGCCGTGGCGGATTCCGCGCTCACCGACGCGCAGGTGCTCGAATTGACCTCCGTCGCCGCCGATCTCGCCGAACTCTACGGCGCGCCCCAGGACGTGGAGTGGGCCTACGACGACGCGGGCGTGCTGTACCTGCTGCAGGCGCGTCCCGTGACCGCGACCGGAGATCGCGAAACCATCTTCGACAACGTCAATGTCGCGGAGTCGTATCCGGGACTGTCCAGCCCGCTGACCTTCTCGGTGTTGCGGCTGGCCTACGAGCAGGTGTTCCGCGCCTGCCACCGCGATTTCGGCGCGACCGGCGCGATCGTGGCGCGCAACGCGTCGAGCCTGTACCCCTACCTGGTCGGCACGGTGCACGGGCGCATCTACTACAACATCAGCAACTGGTACCGGCTGTTTCTCCAGATCCCGGGTATGGAGTTCGCCATCGCGGGGTGGGAGGCGGCGCTCAATATCGAGAACCGGTACCGCCGTCCGGCCCCGCCCGAACGCGGCCTGGCCAAGCTGAAGACGTATCTGCTGCGGATCCGCGTCGTCGCGATCGTGCTCATCGGGTGGCTGCGACTGCCGAAGCGGCTGCGGCGCTTCTTCACCGAGCTGTCGGCCTTCACCGCGGATCTCGACTACCGCCTCAACCCGGAGAACCCCTCGCGCGCAAGGGAACCGGAAGAACTGCTGCGTTGGATGGAGCGGTGCATCAGCGATCTGATCCCCGCCTACTCGGTGCAGATCTTCAACGACTTCCTGGCCCAGCAGATGTTCCACCTGGTCGGCATTCTGCTGGAACGCCAAGGGCTTTCCGAGGCGCAGGCCGCGACGTTGCGTAACGAACTGTTCTGCGGTGAGGAGGGCGTCGACAGCGTCGACCCCGTGCGCTCGGCACTGGAGCTGGCCGCCGCCGTGCGCGAGGACGACGCGTTGCGCGCGCTGTTCGAGGGTTCCGACGACGCGGCCCAGGTGTGGCGCACGCTGGCCGAGCCCCGGTTCGACCGCTTCCGCGCCGCCTGCCTGCGCCACATCGCGCTCTTCGGCGACCGCACCCTCGACGAACTCAAACTCGAGACCGACCCGCTCGGCGAGCGCCCCGAACTGCTGGTGCCCATGCTGCGCAACTACGTGCGCGGCGGCCAGGACATCGCGGCCATGGAGGCCAGGGAGAAGCTCATCCGCGCCGAGGCCGAGCGCACGGCCGGTGAGCTGTTCCGCGAGGCCGTCGCGCCGCGGCTGGCGTTCCGAATCGCGCTGCGTCTGGCGCGCGAACACGTCAAGCAGCGCGAGAACATGCGGCTGGGCCGCAGCCGCTCGTTCGGCCTGATCAAGCGGCTGTTCCGCGAGTACGGCAGGCAACTGCACGAGGCGGGGGTGCTGGACGACCCGCGCGACATCTTCTGGCTCACCTACGAGGAGATCGCCGCGCTCACCCGCGGCACCGCCGTCGACACCGACGCCGCCCGCACCGTCGCCCTGCGCAAGCGGGACCACGAGCGGTGGCGCGCGGAGGACCTGCCCTCGCGCGTCGTCACCACCGGCATCGCGGCGGCACACTTCGAAGACCCCGAACTCGCCCGCACCGGGCCGTCGCTGCCCGGCGACGCCACCGGTGTGCTGAGCGGCGTCGGCTGCGCGCCGGGCCGCGTGCGTGCCCCCGCGCTGGTGCTGACCGAACCGGACCCGACGGTCGCGGTGGACGGGCAGATCCTGGTGGCCTCGACCACCGATCCCGGCTGGGTGTTCCTCATGGTCGCGGCCGGTGGACTGGTCAGCGAGAAGGGCAGCGTGCTCTCGCACACCGCCATCATCGGCCGCGAACTCGGCATCCCGACGGTCGTCGGCGTGGCCGACGCCACCCGCCTCATCGCCGACGGCGCGGAAGTGGTCATCGACGGCAAAGCGGGCACCGTCACGCTCGCGGAGCGCGTCCGTTCCTCGGAGGTGGAAGACGTATGACGAGCATGGACACCGCGCCCGAGGCGCCGCCCGAACCGGTGCACGGCGAGAACTTCAGCCTCGAGCACTATCTCGACCCGACCGCGGGCACCTTCGACCAGCGCTTCGCCGAATTCCGGCCCTGGGTCACCCATTCCAGGGAGACCGGGTTCGTGCTGCGCGAGATCGCCGGGCCCGCGGGGCCGGTCGTCCAGGTGCGCGATCCGGGTGGTGAGGTGCGCGACCTGATCATGCTCGGCTCCAACAACTATCTCGGGCTCGGCAGCGAACCGGAGATCATGGAGGCCGCGGTCGCGGCCGTGCGGGAATACGGAATCGGTTGCGGCGGACCGCCGTTGCTCAACGGCACCACCACCCTGCACACTCGGCTGGAGGAGCGGCTGGCCGCGTCCAAGGGCTGCGAGTCCGCGCTGCTGTTCTCCTCCGGCTACGCGGCGAACGTCGGCTGGGTGACGGGGCTGATGCGCAAGGGCGACATCCTCGTCTACGACGAGCAGAACCACGCCAGCCTCTACGACGGCATCCAGCTCGGCCGGGTGCGCTCGATGGCGTTCCGGCACAACGATCTCGACCACCTGCGCCACCGCCTCATGCAGGTGCGCTGGCGCAGTCCCGGGGCGAACATCGTGGTCGCCGTCGAGGGCGTGTACTCGATGGACGGCGATATCGCGCCGCTGCCCCAGCTGCGGGCGCTGTGCGATTCGTTCGGCGCGTGGCTGGCGGTGGACGACGCGCACGGCACCGGCGTGCTCGGCGCCAAGGGACACGGCACGGCCGAGCACTTCGGCGGTGTGCCCGTAGAGGTTTCGATGGGCACGTTCTCGAAGGTGTTCGCCACCACCGGCGGCTTCGTCGCCGGGTCCCGCGACATGGTGGACACGCTGCGGTTCTTCGCCCGCTCCTACATGTTCTCCGCCTCGCTTTCGCCCGCCGTGCTGGCGTCGGTGCTGGCGGGGATCGAGTTCATCGAGGCCAATCCGCAGCGCATCACCCAATTGCACGAGAACGTACGGTATTTCGTGTCGGAGCTGCGGCGCATCGGCTTCGACGTGAACCCGGAGACCGCGATCCTGCCGATCCCGGTGCCCGCACGGCTGGCCGTGCGCGAGGTGGTGTCGGCCCTGCACGCCGAGGGCGTGTTCGTCAACGGCGTCGAATTCCCCGCCGTGCCGCGCGAATTGCAGCGGCTGCGGGTGTCGATGATGGCGACGCTGACGCGCGCGCAGCTCGACTTCGCGCTGGACAAGATCTCGACCGTCGCGCGCCGCTTCGGTTTCCATCCCGAACAGGAAGGCCGGGTGCGATAGATGACCGGATTCACCATCGCCGCGGGCGGTTCCCCGGCCGAACGGCTGCTGGTGCACGCCGCGCTGGCCGAGCCGACCGAGGCCGAGCGCGCGGCACTGGCCGAGGCGGCCAGGGGCATCGGGGACTGGTCCGAGGTGCTCGAGCTGGCGAAGGTCAACGCGACCGTGCCGCTGGTGCAGCGCCGCCTCGAGCGCGAAGGGTTGTTCGACGCGGTGCCGGAGCCGGTGCGGGAGGGTTTCGCGGCCGTCACCGAGCGCATCGCCGACGCCAACGAACGCCGGCTGCGCGGCGCGCTGGAACTGGTGAAGCGGTTCGACGAGGCGGGCATCCGGTGCGTGGTGCTCAAGGGGATGCTGTTCTCCACCGAGATCTACCGCGACCCGCGCTACAAGCGGATGAACGACCTGGACATCCTCATCGAATTCGATCAGGTCGAGGCCGCCATAGAGATCTACCGGGAGCTGGGCCTTTTCGCGACCACCGAGCTGCTGGGCAAGGCGCCCAAGGCACGGGCCAAGCGCTCCCACCACCTGCCCTCGTTCGTCTCGCGCGACGGCGCGCTCGTCGTCGGCACGCACTGGGGACTCATCACCCCGCTCGCCGGGTACCCGATCGACTACGACGCTATCTGGGATCGCGTGCGGCGCATCGACTTCCACGGCGTGCCCGCGTGGGCCATGTCGCACACCGACAACCTGCACCACCTCGGCGTCCACCTGCCCTACTACAAGACCGGTGTGCGCGAACTCGCCGACATCTGGAACCTGGCGCGCTACGCCGCGGGCGAGCTCGACTACGAGCTGCTGCTCGCCGAGATCGAGAAGGCGGGCACCGAACGGCTGATGTACCACGCCCTTTCGCTCGCCGACCGGCTGGTGCCGATCCCGGAATTCGCGCGGGTGGTGAGCCGGATCGCGCCGCGCGTGGACCGGTTCACCCGCTACGACACCGCCCGTAAGACCGCCGACATCCACGCTCTGCTGCGCAGCCGCTCCACGCACACCTCGCGGATCGAGAAGGCCTACACCGAGTTCAACATGACCGGCGCGCCGCGCGAGAAGCTGGCCAGCTTCGGCACGCTGTGGTCGAACCTGCTGGTGGTGCCCGCCGACGAGGCCGAGCGCATGAGTTCGCTGCGCGAGCCCTCCCGGCTCTCGGCCCTGGGCGCCCGGGTGTCCGCGCCCTACCGCCTGACCCGCGTGTTCCAGCGGGACCTGGGGCGCTGGCTGTTCCCGGCGGCGCTGGCCAAGACCGTGGTCGACCTCGGCGCCGCCTACGGCACGGAGCTGGCCGGGCGGGTCGGCGTGGGCGGCGCGCGCGAGCACAAGACCATCGAGGATTTCGCCGCCGAGCTGGGGCTCACCCGCGCGGATCTGCAAGCGGTGATGGACAGTCAGGAATGAGCCCGGAGCGCGGCTATCGGACGGTGCTGTGGGATCTGGACGGCACCTTGGTCGGGCTGCGCCGCCTGCCGTTCAAGGTGGCGATGCCCGCCGTGGCGGCCTACGTGTTCCGCGATCTCGTGGCGCCGCACCGGTTTCTGCGTGTGCTGTCGGGCGTGGTCGGGCAGGCGCGGGCGAACGACGGCGAGCTGACGAACACCGCGCTGATGGTGCGGCTGCTCGCCGAACGCACCGGGCTCACTGAACCCGAAGCGGCGCAACGATTCCGGGTGCTGGCCGACGAAGGATTCCCCCGGTTGCGGTTCTGCTTCCCGCCGTTGCCCGCCGCTCGTGACACGGTGACGCGGCTCGCGGAGACCGGTGTGACGCAGGTGGTGGCCACCAACCCGATGTGGCCCGACAGCACCGTGCTGGCCCGGTTGCGCTGGGGTGGTTACGATCCCGCCGTCTTCGCGATGCGGACGAGCGGCGAGAACATGACCCGCTCCAAACCGCGCACCGAGTTCTACACCGGGCTGCTGGATCGGCTCGGCGCCACCGCTCGCGACTGCGTGATGGTCGGCAACGATCCGGTGAACGACGCGCCCGCCGCGCTGATCGGAATCCCGGTGTTCCTGGTCGGTGTGGACCCGAAGGACATCCCCACGGACTGCGCCCGCACCGGGCTGGTCGAGACCGGGCCGTGGCCCGCCCTGCACCGCTGGCTGGGCATCGAGGAGGAACCATGCTTGTCGTCCTGAATCCGCACGCGAACGCGGGGGCCGGTCTCTCGCGGTGGGAGCCGGTGGAATCCGCACTACGGCACCGGTATTCGGATGTGAACGTGGAAATGCCCGCCGACGCCGACCAAGCCGTCAAACTCGTGCGCACCGCCGTGGACGCCGGTGCGCCGCCGGTGATCGCAGCCGCCGGGGGTGACGGCATGGTGCACCTGGTGCTCAACGCGTTGATGGACCCCGCGACGGATCGCCCCCGGGCCGGCGCCGAGAACGTGGCGCTGGGCGCGGTCGGGCTCGGCAGTTCCAACGACTTTCACAAGCCCGTCGCCGAGGAATCCCGGATCAACGGTGTTCCCGTCCGGGTGGACGCCGCGAGCGCGGAGCCGGTCGATATCGGCAAGGCGACGCTGACGCTGTCCGACGGCAGCACCGCCGTGCGGTACTTCCTGCTGAACGCGAGCGTGGGACTCGTTGCGGCGGGCAATCATTCGTTCAATCACGCCACCGGACTCGTGGGGTGGCTGAAGGGCCGCAACGTGGAGGCGGCCATCATCGCGACCGCGCTGCGCAATATCGTCACGCACCGGCCGCTGGACATCCGCGTCAGCGGGGACAACTGGACCTACGCCGCGCCGGTCACCAACGTCGGCGTGCTCAAGAGCGTGCACTTCGCGGGCGGGATGCGCTACGACACCCCGGTCACCCGCACCGACGGCATGTTCGACGTGAACATCTGGGAGCGGGCCGGGCGGTGGCAGACCGTCGGGCTGATCGCCGCGCTGTACCGGGGCCAGTTCACCGGGCGGCCGCGCACGGTGTGCGAGCGGGCGTCGGCGGTGGAGCTGCGGCCCGCCGAAGTCACGCCGCTGGAACTGGACGGAGAGATCACGATGGTGAAGTCGGCGCGCCTCGAGGTGCTGCCCCGAGCGCTGAAAGTGTGTGCGGCATGAGAAAAGTCGTCCTGATCACCGGCGCCGCGAACGGTATGGGCGCGGCGGCCATGACCCATCTCGCCGGGCTCGGTTACCAGGTGGAGGGGTGCGACAAGGTGGCCGCCGACGGGATCGCCACCGTCGACGTGCGCGACACCGAGGCCGTCGACTTCTGGGTGAAGCAGATGCACGAACGGCACGGCCGGATCGACGCCGCCGTCACCTTCGCCGCCCACGGTGTGGTCGGCTCCGTGGAGGAGACCGATCCCGACGAGGCCGCCGCCATCGTGGACACCAACGTGCTCGGCACCCACCGCGTCCTGCGCGCCGTGCTGCCCATCATGCGCGCCCAGCGCTCCGGGCGCATCGTCGTCGTCAGCTCCGGCGCCGGCGCGATCGCCGAACCCTACGGCGGCTGGTACTCGGCCACCAAGGGCGCGGTGGAACGGCTCGGCGAGGCGACCCGAATGGAAGTGGCGCCCTTCGGCATCCACGTCTCGGTCCTGGCCCCCGGCTGGACCGTCACCCCCATCATCGCCAACTCCCCGCACGCCACCAACCCCATCCCCGCCTACGACACCACCCGCGCCTCGGTCCTCTCCCGAGTCACCGGCTACCTCGAGGCGGGCCAAACCCCCGAAGCCGTAGCCCGCCGCCTCCACACCATCCTCTCCACCCCCAAACCCCGCCAAACCTACCTCTGCGGCCGCGACGTCCGAACCTCCTTCTGGACCAGAAGGTTCGTCCCGGGGTGGGTGTACGAACGGTTGGTGAAGTCGTACTACGGGGTGTGAGTGGGGGTGCCGAGCTGTGGATTGTCCGGCCGGATATCGGTTGACGGTCCTGATCCGTCGAACGGGCGGTGTGAGCGTCCGCGGCCGGTCAGAATCGTGCGCATGGTGGAGTTGACGGTCGAGCGGCGGGCGGAGTTGGTGGCGCTGCTCGGGGATGAGGTGGGGTTGCGGGCTCGGTTTCCGAAGGCGGCCGACTATCTGGGTGTCGCGTTGCCGGGTACGGGGGACGAGGGGGCGGACGCGGCGTTCGATCTGCGGTTCGTGCACTTCATGACCGGTGGGGTGAGTGCGAATCCGTACTGGGACATCGTCGCGAGTTCCGTGTCGGAGCGGGAGGGGCGGCGGGTGGTGGACGGTGGGCGCGCGGCGGGGAGTGCGCGGCTCGGGTACGCGCAGACGATTCTGCAAGCGAGCTATGCCTACGCCGTGCCGTCGCCCGAGACTGTCGCGTGGGCGGCCGAGTTCTGCGCCGGTCGTAGTGTGCTCGAACTCGGTGCGGGGCGGGGGTATTGGGCGGCGCAGCTGCATCGGGCCGGAGTCGCGGTTCGTGCGTATGACTCCGAACCGCCCGGCCGGGTCGCCAACGTGTCGTTTCCGGATGCCGCGGGTCAGCGCGACGTGTGGCACGAGGTGCACGGTGTGGACGCGTTCGAAGAACGGCTCCGCGAGGGCAGTGCGGACGCCGTGCTGTTCCTGTGCTGGCCGCCCGGGTGGGGCGGCACCATGGCTTCGGACGCGCTCACCCGCTTCGAGTCCGCGGGCGGTCGGAGGGTGCTGTACATCGGTGAGGCGCGGGGCGGGAAGACCGGTGATGACGCCTTCTTCGACGCCTTGGACGCGCGGTGGCGGCTGGAAACCGAAGACAGCCGGTTCGTTTCGTGGTGGAACCTGTCCGACCGGGCGCAGGGGTGGGCGCGGACGTAGACGCTGCCGGGCGATCCGCTGGATGCCGGGCCGGCGCGGGGCTGTGCAGCGGTTGTGTCACCGCTCGCGGCGGGACTCCGCGATGAGGGTCGCGATGTCGCCGCGCACCGCCGTACCGTGGCCGGGCACCAGGACTTTCGCGTCCTCGATCGCGAGGGCGGCGAGGCTGGTCTCCGCACCGGATTCGTTGTGGTTGAACACCTTCGGCAGCAGCTGCGGCCCGGTCCCGGTGACCAGCGGGTGGCCGGTGACCAGGGCATCGCCGGAGAAGAGCACCCCTTCCGATGGCATGAAGTAGGCGGTGTGGCCGTCGGTGTGGCCCGGCGTCGGGATGGCGACGAAGCCGCCGGGTAGTGATTCCAGCGCCGAGGGGGTGGCGGGCTCGGCCGAAGGCACGCTCATACCGATATTGCCGACGACCGCGCGCACGGTCCGCGTCACCCAGCGCACACCGCGCACCGTGGTCAGCTGCTGCACCATCTGCAGCGGCGTGATCTGTTGCAGGTATTCACGTTTGGCGTGGCGTACCTCTTCATCACCGGTGTAGACCGGCGCGCCCGCCTGTTCGACCAGCGTGGGAATCCCGCCGATGTGATCGAGATGCGCGTGGGTCAACAGCACCCCCGCCACATCCCCGACCGAATGCCCGATCTGTCGCACCGACTCCACCACCGCACCCGCATCACACGGATACCCGGCGTCCACCACCGTGACCCCCGCCCCATCACTGACCAGCGCCCAATTCACATTGGTCCCCGCCACCACATACACCGAATCAGAAACCTGCTCGATCTTCATCCCCCCATCCTCCCGCACCAACCCCGACCCACTCCACGGCCCCATGGAGCCCGACAACCTGGCCGTGCCCGTGTCCGGCCAGGTTGTCGAAAAGTGTTAGGGAGAGGAC
>NZ_QNRE01000027.1 GCF_003315035.1 Nocardia puris | reverse complement strand
CCGGCGAAGTACCAGCCGTGTTCGGCGAAGCGTTCCCAGTAGGTTTGGCGGTAGCGGTCCATGTCGCCCCAGATGCCCCGCAGCATCGACGGCCAGGGTTCGGTGAGGACGAGGTAGCCGTTGGCCTCGGTCTCGCCGTGCCGCAAGGGATTCGCGTCGTCGTCCACCACGGCGGTGACGATGCCGGGCAGGGGTGCTTGTGCCGCACCGGGTTTGGCGGCGGTGACGCCGGGCAGCGGGGAGATCATGATCGCGCCCGTCTCGGTCTGCCACCACGTGTCCACCACGGGCGCGCGATCCGCGCCGAGGTGGTGGCGGTACCAGCGCCACGCTTCGGGGTTGATCGGCTCGCCCACCGAGCCCAATAGCCGCAGCGACGAAAGGTCGTGTGCCGCCGGGACTTCCGGGCCCCACTTCATGAACGTGCGGATCAGCGTGGGCGCCGTGTAATAGATGGTGGCGCGGTGCTTTTCGATGATCTCGAAGTGCCGGTGCTCGTTCGGCGTGTTCGGGGTGCCTTCGTAGACGATTTGGGTGGCGCGGTTGGCGAGGGGGCCGTAGACGATGTAGCTGTGGCCGGTGACCCAGCCGATGTCGGCGGTGCACCAGTAGATGTCGGTGTCGGGTTTGTGGTCGAAGACGTTGTGGTGGGTGTAGGCGGCTTGGGTGAGGTAGCCGCCGCTGGTGTGGAGGATGCCTTTGGGTTTTCCGGTGGTGCCGGAGGTGTAGAGGATGAACAGGGGGTGTTCGGCGTCGAAGGGTTGGGCTTCGTGGTCGGGGGAGGCGGCGGCGACCGTCTCGTGCCACCACAGGTCACGGCCCTCACGCATCGGCGTCTCGATCCCCGTGCGCGCCACGACCAAGACGTGCTCGACGGTCGAGAGGTCCTCACCCAGGGCCTCGTCGACGGCGGTCTTGAGCGGTGTGGGCACGCCGCGGCGGTACTGGCCGTCGGTGGTGACGATCAGCCGGGCGCCCGCGTCGTCCACGCGCTGGCGCAGGGCGGCGGGGGAGAAGCCCGCGAACACCACCGAGTGCGTGAGGCCCAGGCGCGCGCAGGCCAGCATCGCGACGATCGCCTCGGGGATCATCGGCATGTAGATCGCGACCCGATCCCCGCCGACCAGGCCGAGTTCGGTGAAGTAGTTCGCGGCGCGCGAAACCTCGTGCAGCAGATCGCGATACGTCAGCGTGCGGGAGTCGCCGGGCTCGCCTTCGAACAGGATCGCGGGTTTGTCGCCGTACCCGTCGGCGACGTGGCGATCCACGCAGTTGTAGGCGACGTTGAGCTGTCCGCCGACGAACCATTTCGCGACCGGCGCGTCGCTCCAGTCCAGCACCTGGTCCCACTGGCGATGCCAGTGCAGGCGCCCGGCCTGCTCCGCCCAGAAGCCCAGCCGGTCCGCCTCGGCCGCGGCGTAGAGCGAGGCGTCGGCGTTGGCCTGCGCGGCGAACTCGGGGCTCGGCGGGAACGCCTCGGGGAGGGTGTGCACATCGTCGGTGGTCGCACTGGTCACGTTCTATCTCCTATCGACTTCAGTGAGAACGGCGATGGGGCCGGGTCCCGAACATGTCCGGGACCCGGCCGGCGCCGCGCCGTTGCGGCGGTCTGTGCGGTCCCGGCCGGGACCGGGCGGTCAGTGCACGACCGCTTTCTCCGCGCCCACCCCGGTGAGCGAGCGGACCTCCATCTCGGCGGCCTTGTCCGGGTTCTCCGGCGTGCGGCCGCCCAGCAGGGTGCCGATCACGCCGAGCGCGAACGCCAGCGGGATGGAGACGATGCCGGGGTTCGACAGCGGGAACCAGTCGAAGTCGGCGCTCGGCAGCATCGCGGTGGCGCTGCCCGACACGGCGGGCGAGAACACGATCAGCACGATGGTCGAGATCAGGCCGCCGTACATGCTCCACAGCGCGCCGGTGGTGTTGAAGCGCCGCCAGAACAGCGAGTACACGATGGTCGGCAGGTTCGCCGCCGCCGCGACCGCGAAGGCCAGCGCCACCAGGAAGGCGATGTTCTGCCCGTTGGCCAGGATGCCCAGGCCGATGGCCAGCACGCCGATCACCACCGCCGTGATGCGCGAGACCCGCACCTGCGCCGACTCGTCGGCCTTGCCGCGCTTGAGCACGCTGCCGTAGATGTCGTGGGCGAACGAGGCCGCCGCGGTGATGGTGAGGCCCGCGACCACCGCGAGGATGGTGGCGAACGCGACCGCCGAGATGACGCCCAGCAGCAGCACCCCGCCCAGTTCGAAGGCCAGCAGCGGCGCCGCCGAGTTCTGGCCGCCCGCCGAGGCGAGGATGCGATCGGGGCCGACGATGGCCGCCGCGCCGTAGCCCAGCACCAGCGTGAACAGGTAGAACGCGCCGATCAGGCCGATCGCCCACACCACCGAGCGCCGGGCCTCCTTGGCCGTGGGCACGGTGTAGAAGCGCATCAGCACGTGCGGTAGGCCCGCGGTGCCCAGCACCAGCGCCAGGCCGAGGGAGAGAAAGTTCAGCTTGGACATCTCGCTGCCGCCGTACTGCGCGCCGGGCGCCAGCACGTCGCGGGCGGCGACGGCCTCACTGGCCGAGCCGGACACCATGGACTGCGCCGAGCCGAGCAGTTCGGAGAAGTCGAACCCGAACTTGGCCAGCACCATCAGCGTCATCAGCCCGGCGCCGCTGATCAGCAGCACCGCCTTGATGATCTGCACCCACGTGGTGCCCTTCATGCCGCCGACCAGCACGTAGATGATCATCAGCACGCCGACCACCGCGATCACGATGGACTGCCCGGCCCGGTCGGAGATATCGAGCAGCAGCGCCACCAGGCCGCCCGCGCCCGCCATCTGCGCCAGCAGGTAGAACAGCGACACGGTGAGCGTGGACAGCGCGGCGGCGGTGCGCACCGGGCGTTCCTTCAGGCGGAAGCTCAGCACGTCGGCCATGGTGAATTTGCCGGTGTTGCGCAGCATTTCGGCGACCAGCAGCAGCGCCACCAGCCACGCCACCAGGAAGCCGATGGAGTAGAGGAAGCCGTCGTAGCCGTACACCGCGATCGCGCCTGCGATGCCGAGGAAGCTCGCGGCCGAGAGGTAGTCGCCCGCGATGGCGACGCCGTTCTGCGGGCCGGAGAAGCCGCGCCCGCCGGTGAAGTAGTCGGCGGCGGTGGAGTTGTTGCGGCTGGCGCGGATCACCACGACCATCGTGACGGCGACGAACAGGCCGAAGATGGCGATATTGGCGAGCGGGTTGCCGACCGTGCTCGCGGCCAGGTACTGGGTGCTCATGCCTTGCCCTCCATCTGCTCGCGGATGGCGGCGGCGCGCGGGTCGAGTTCGCGATTGGCGAAGCGCACGTACAGGCCGGTGATCGCGAAGGTGGTGACGAACTGCGCCAGCCCGAGCAGCAGGCCGACGTTGACATTGCCGAACACCGTGGCCGACATGAAGTCGTGCGCGTAGGCGCCGAGCAGCACGTAGCTCAGATACCAGATCAGGAACACGGCGGTCATCGGGAACACGAAGCGGCGCAGGCGGGTGCGCAGCTCTTGGAACTGCGGGCTGGCCTGCACGGCGGCGAAGTCGGCGGCGCTCGGTGGGCGCGGTGACGTGGT
Source organism: Nocardia puris (assembly GCF_003315035.1). GTDB lineage: Bacteria > Actinomycetota > Actinomycetes > Mycobacteriales > Mycobacteriaceae > Nocardia > Nocardia puris. The sequence continues at coordinate 30,328 of NZ_QNRE01000027.1, read as the reverse complement.
GCCGTCGAGGTCGATACTGGTCATCGGATCGTCCTAGCGTGTGACGTGGCTTACTCCGGTGAAGGTAGACCGCGGCGGTGCCCCTGGAACCCTGTGTCGCGGGTCACGTCCGTGAAGGTGCCGATCCGTGCGGTGAACGGTCGCCACGGTGCGACGAACGGTCAGCCCGCCCGCAGCCCGCGTTCCCGGTCCGAACCCATCCCCAGCCGTTCCGGGGCGTGCATGCGCACGAACACCCGCCGCACCGCGCGCGGTCCGGGCCCGCGGGTCGCCAGGCTCACCCCGATCATGGTGAGGAACGCCAGCGGCACGCTCACCGCCGCCGGATAGCCGAGGATCGCCGAAAGCCAGCCGTTCGCCACCGATTCCGGCACACCGCCCGCCACCGAGACCGCCGTGGCGCCGCCCGCGGCCGAGCCGCCCGTGATCAGGCCCGCCGCAGCGCCTTTCGCGGTGAGCCCGCGCCACCAGATGCCGAGCACGAGCAGCGGGCACAGCGTGGACGCGGCCACCGAGAACGCCAGCGCCACCGTCCTGGACAGATCCAGAGAGGCGACGGTGAGCGAAAGCCCCAGCGGCACAGCGCCGGCCACCAGCGCGGCCACCCGGAAATCGCGGATGCGCCCGCGCAGTACATCGGTGCTGAGCACGCCCGCGATGCTCACCAGCAGCCCCGACGACGTGGACAGGAACGCGGCGATCGCGCCCGCCGCGACCAGCGCCGCCAGCAGTTGGCCGGGCAACCCGCTCAGCACCGACCCCGGCAGCAGCAGCACGGCCGCGTCGGAAGTGCCGGTGATGAGCAGTTGCGGCACATAGAGCCTCGCGAACACGCCGAGCAGCGTCGGGAACAGGTAGAACATGCCGACCAAGCCGATCACGGCCAGTGCGGTGGCGCGGGCCGCGCGCCCGTCGGGGTTGGTGTAGAAACGCACCAGCACGTGCGGCAGGCCCATCGTGCCCAGGAACGTCGCGATCATCAGCGAATACACCTGGTAGGTGGGGTGAGTGCCGCCGAAACCGCCGCCCGTGGTCAGCCAGCTCGCGCCGTCGGCGGGCGCGCCCGCCACCACCGGCACCGTCGCGCCCGCGTCGAGGACGAGTTCGCTGTCCGCGCCCAGCACGTGCTCGCCGGGGGTGAGCGTGACCGGTCCGTCGACCGCGCGCCCGTCCAGGGTTCCCGTGATCGACACCGTTTGCGGCGCCCCGACCTGTACCACCACGTCGGTGGTGACGTCGACGGTGGTGCGCTCGGCGACGACGGGTGGCGCGGGCGCGCCGAGTTCTCGATCCTCGCCGAGGAAGTGCGCGAACAGCACCAGCGCGGGCAGCGCGACGGCGGTGAACTTCAGCCAGTACTGGAACGCCTGCACCAGCGTGATGGAGCGCATGCCGCCGCCGGTGACGTTCGCGATGACGATGGCGCCCACCGCCACCGCGCCCACCCAGCTCGGCACGTCGAGCAGGATGCGCAGCGTGAGGCCCGCGCCCTGGAACTGGGGGATGAGGTACACCGCGCACACCAGCACCACCACGACCGCGGCGAGCTTGCGCAAACGCGCCGAGCCGAGCCGGAATTCGGCGAAGTCGGGCACCGTGTACGCGCCGGAGCGCCGCAGCGGCGCGGCCACGAACAGCAGCAGGCCGAGATAGCCCGCCGTGAAACCCACCGGATACCACAGCGCGTCGGCCCCGTATTTGGCGATGAGCCCGGCCACGCCCAGAAACGAAGCGGCCGAGAGATATTCGCCGGAGATGGCGGCCGCGTTCCAGCCGGGGCCCACGCTGCGGGAGGCGACCAGGAAGTCGGAGGTGGTGCGCGCCATGCGCACCCCGTAGGCGCCGATGGCCACGGTGGCGACGGCGGCGAGCAGCAGCGCGACCAGGGTGAGAGCGGGGGCGCCCACGGTTCAGTCCCCGGTCACGTCGAGGAAGTCCTCCTCGTTGCGTTCGGCCAGCTTCACGTACAGGCGCGCCATCAAGTACAGCGCCGGATAGACCGCGAAGCCCAGCAGCAGCCACGGCAGCCGCACCCCGAACACCACGGCCTCTCCGAGCGCGGTGACGCCGAACAGCACCGGCAGCGCGCCGAACGTCACCACCGCCACCAGCGCGAACCGCAGCGCCAGACCCAGCTGGGCCCGGATCAGCCCGCCGATCAGCGCCTCACCGATCTCGGTCTGCTCGGCCAGTTCCACCCGCGCCCGCACCCGTCGGGCGCCGCGCCGTTCGGCCAGGACCACGCGTTCGCGGGCGGGGCGCTGCGGGCCGGTCACCGGTGTGTCCAGGTCTGGCGGGGCCCGTGCACCAGGCGCTGTTTGAGTTCGCGAACCTGGCGGCGGCTCACCGGGAGTTCGACGGCGGCCGCGCCGCCCTCGGCGCGCAGGCACACCACGGTGCCGTTGCCGACCGTGCGCAACCCGGTCACCAGGCGCAGGGCGACCAGGTAGGAGCGGTGCACGCGCAGGAAACCGGCGTCCTGCCACCGGGATTCGAGCGCCGAGAGCGGGATGCGCACCAGGTGCGACCCGGCGGTGGTGTGCAGGCGGGCGTAGTCGCCGTCGGCCTCCACCCAGCTCACCGCGTTGCGGTGCACGAGGGTGGTGACGCCGCCGAGCTCCACCGGGATCACCTCGTTCGGATCCGCGCGGGGCGCGGCGGCGGGCGGTGGGGCGGTGCGGGTCTGGGTGATGCGGCGCACGGCCTCGGCCAGGCGCGCCTCGCGCAGCGGTTTGAGCAGGTAGTCCACCGCGCCGAGGTCGAAGGCGCCGACCGCGCGGTCGTCGTGGGCGGTCACGAACACCACGGCGGGCGGATTCGCGAATTCGGACAGGATGCCCGCGAGCTCCATCCCGTCCAGGCCGGGCATGTTGATGTCGAGGAAGACGGCATCCACGGGGTGGGTGCGCAGCACCCGCAGCGCGCCGGTCGCGTCGCCCGCCGAGTGGATCTCGCCGACCTCGGGCTGGGTGCGCAGCAGGTACACCAGCTCGTCCAGAGCGGGTTTCTCGTCGTCCACGGCGAGCACGCGCAGCGCGCTCGCTCCCTTGTCGGTGTTCTGCGTCACAACCCGTCCATGGTAAGGGTCGGCCCGCGTCCGACTGGCGGGAGTCGGCGGCTCAGGCCCGCACGCCGGCGCGGAACTTCGGAACCCGCAGGCTCACTTTGGTTCCCGCGCCGGGCGCCGTCTCCACCACCAGGCCGTAGTCGTCGCCGAACGCGGCGCGCAACCGGTCGTCGACGTTGGCGAGGCCGACGTGCGCGGATTCGCCGGACCCCGCCGGGCCGGTGGCGACGGCGTCCAGCGCGCCGGAGCGCAACAGCTCCGGATCCATGCCCGAGCCGTCGTCCTCCACGGCGATGAGGCAGTCGGTGCCCGCGTCGGTGGCCTCGAGGGTGATGGTGCCGCCGCCCGCGCGGCCCGCGATGCCGTGGCGCACCGCGTTCTCCACCAGCGGTTGCAGCGCGAGGAACGGCAGCACCACCCCCAGCACCTCCGGCGCGATGCGCAACCGCACCTGCAACGCGTCGCCGAAGCGGGCGCGCTCCAGCGCGAGATAGCGCTCGATATTGCGCAGTTCCTCCGACAGGACGGTGAATTCGCCCGCCGCCCGGAAGGAGTAGCGGGTGAAGTCGGCGAATTCGAGGATCAGTTCGCGGGCGCGGTCGGGATCGGTGCGCACGAACGAGGCGATGGTGTTGAGCGCGTTGTAGATGAAGTGCGGGCTGATCTGCGCGCGCAGCGCCCGGACTTCGGCGCGGTCCAGGCGGGCGCGCGAGGCGTCGAGTTCGGCGAGTTCCAGTTGGCCGCAGGCGTAGCGGGCGACCTCGGCGACCGCGCCGAGCAGACCGGGGCCGGGCTTGCCCCCGGTGACCACGCCCAGCGCGCCCGCGACGCCGTTGTTCTCGATCAGCAGCGGTTGCGCGACCAGCGTGCGCGCGCCGTGCTCGGCGTGGGCGGGCCCGGCGACCAGCACCGGGCGCTCCCCGGCAATGGCGCGCCGGGCGGCGTCGGCGAACACCTCGGTGAGGTCTTCGTGCGGTCCGTCCCAGGCCAGCAACGTCGCGTCGGCGTCGGCGACGCCCAGCGCCACGGCTCCGGTGAGCGCCCGCAGATGCGGTGCCGCCTCTTGCGCCGACTCCTCGGTGAGCCCCCGTCGCAACGGCACCGCCGCCAGTGACGCCGTGTGCAGGGCCGAGTGCACCGCCCGCTCCGCAGGGGTCGTCACCACGCGGCGGGTGCCCAACCACACCAGCAGCGCCCCGCCCACCGCCGCCAGCACGGCTACGACCACGGCGGTGGCGGTCACCTCCGACCTCCGACCATCTTCCGATTATGTCCCGGTCGTCGCGGTGAGCCGTGCCGGCGGCGCGGTCGTGCACGAGGCTTGCGGTTCTCGGCCGAGCGGACCTGTTCGCGGCGGTGCGCGTCGTTGTGGACGGTGTCGACGTAGGACGTCGGGCCGCCGGGGGATGACGGCGGCGATGCGCAGGCCGGATCGCCGGTGCGGGCCGATCGCCCGTGACGGCGGTGAGATCCGGCCGTGGCCGGGCAACAGCGGATCGCGGGCGCGCGAAACGCCGCGATCACCCTGGTAGCCCGGATCAGCCCTGGTACTCGGAGACGGTGAATTCCAGCGTGCCCGGTTCGGGAATGTGGGCCTGCCCGATGGTGACGGTGCCGGTGAACGTGCCGACGCCCGGGCTGAAGAGCGCGCCGCGCCCGTCGTTCATCCAGTAGCCGGGGCCGTTGGCGGTGCGGGTGACCGAACCGGTCTCGCCGGTCTCGGTGTTGCGCCAGTTCAGCGTGACCGGCAGGGAGCAGGTGCCCACGCCCCACATCGTGGTGGACACGGTGAACGCCGCGGCCTCCGGATAGGCGTCCCCGGCGACCGACGCGTCGACCTGGGCGATGCACAGGCCCTGCGTGAGCGAGTAGGCGGTCTGGAACTCGCCGCCGTTGGCGGCGGCCGGCGCCGCGGTGGCAGTGAGCGCCACGACCGCCAGTGCGGCGGGCAGCCCGAGCGTGAAACCTGTCTTGATCTTGGTGGTCATCGTCGACACCTCGATACGGATCGTCGCGGATTCGTGGTCTGCGTGCCCGGCCGACGCTACCAGCGCCACCCGCCCCGCACCGGCCGTTCCGCGACGCGCCGGTGACGTTCGACACCGACACGCCGAGGGTTCCTGGGACTTCGCGACAGCGTGCGTTTCCCGCCGCGTGGCGGTCGAAACGTGTCGGTGGGGCGTGCCTAGAATCGCTAGGCCAACCCCCGTCGAGACCAGGAGGGAAGGACTGTCTTGGCCGCGTCCGGATCGTTCGTTCACCTGCACAACCACACCGAATATTCGATGCTGGACGGTGCCGCCAAGATCTCCCCGCTCTTCGCCGAGGCGAAGCGTCTCGGCATGACCGCCGTCGGCATGACCGACCACGGCAACATGTACGGCGCGTCCGAGTTCTACAACTCCGCCACCAAGGCCGGCGTCAAGCCGATCATCGGCATCGAGGCCTACATCGCGCCCGCGTCCCGCTTCGACACCAAGCGCATCCAGTGGGGCGATCCCAGCCAGAAGAGCGACGACGTCTCGGGTTCGGGCGCCTACACCCACATGACGATGGTCGCCGAGACCGCGACCGGCCTGCGCAACCTGTTCAAGCTGTCCAGCCTCGCGTCCATCGAGGGCCAGCTCGGCAAGTGGGCGCGCATGGACGCCGAGATCATCGCTCAGCACGCCGAGGGCATCATCGCCACCACCGGCTGCCCCTCCGGCGAGGTGCAGACCCGCCTGCGCCTCGGCCACGACCGCGAGGCGCTCGAGGCCGCCGCCAAGTGGCAGGAGATCTTCGGCAAGGACAACTTCTTCCTCGAGGTGATGGACCACGGCCTGTCCATCGAGCGCCGGGTCCGCGAGGGCCTGCTCGAGATCGGGCGCACACTCGACATCCCGCCGCTGGCCACCAACGACTGCCACTACGTGCACGAATCTGACGCGGCCAACCACGAGGCGCTGCTGTGCGTGCAGACCGGCAAGACGCTGTCCGACCCCACCCGCTTCAAGTTCGACGGCTCCGGCTACTACCTCAAGAGCGCCGAGGAGATGCGCGCGATCTGGGACGCCGAAGTCCCCGGCGCGTGCGACAACACCGAATGGATCGGCGAGCGCGTCCAGTCCTACGAGGACGTGTGGGCCCACCACGACCGGATGCCGATCTTCCCGGTGCCCGAGGGCGAGACCCAGGCCTCGTGGCTGCACAAGGAAGTGATGCGCGGGCTGGACCGCCGCTTCCCGAACGGCGTGCCCGACGAATACGTGCGCCGGGCCGAGTACGAGCTGAACGTCATCTGCGAGATGGGCTTTCCCGCCTACTTCCTCGTGGTCGGCGACCTGATCAACCACGCGCGCGAGGTCGGCATCCGCGTCGGCCCCGGCCGCGGTTCGGCCGCCGGTTCGCTGGTGGCCTACGCCATGGGCATCACGAACATCGACCCGATCCCGCACGGTCTGCTGTTCGAGCGATTCCTCAATCCCGAGCGCGTCTCGATGCCCGATATCGATATCGACTTCGACGATCGCCGCCGCGGTGAGATGGTCCGCTACGCCACCGACAAATGGGGCAGCGACCGCGTCGCCCAGGTCATCACCTTCGGCACGATTAAAACCAAGGCCGCGATCAAGGACTCGGCGCGCGTCCAGTTCGGCCAGCCCGGTTTCGCCATCGCCGACCAGATCTCCAAGGCGCTGCCGCCGCCGATCATGGCCAAGGACATCCCGCTCTCGGGGATCATGGATCCCGAGCACGAGCGGTACAAGGAAGCCGCCGAGGTCCGCGAACTCATCGGCAACAACCCCGATGTCGCCAAGATCTACGAGACCGCGCGCGGCCTCGAGGGCCTGATCCGCAACGCGGGCGTGCACGCCTGCGCGGTGATCATGTCCTCCGAACCGCTGATGGAAGCGATCCCGGTCTGGAAGCGGCCCCAGGACGGCGCGATCATCACCGGCTGGGACTACCCGTCGTGCGAGGCCATCGGCCTGCTCAAGATGGACTTCCTCGGCCTGCGCAACCTCACCGTCATCGGTGACGCGCTGGACAACATCAAGGCCAATCGCGGCATCGACCTCGATATGGACAACCTGCCGCTGGACGATCCGCCCACCTACGAATTGCTCTCGCGCGGTGACACTCTCGGTGTGTTCCAGCTCGACGGCAGCGCCATGCGCGACCTGCTGCGCCGCATGCAGCCCACCGGCTTCGAGGACATCGTCGCCGTGCTCGCGCTGTACCGCCCCGGCCCGATGGGCATGAACGCCCACAACGACTACGCCGACCGCAAGAACGGGCGCCAAGAGGTCAAGCCGATCCACCCCGAGCTGGAGGAGCCGCTCAAAGAGATCCTGGCCGACACCTACGGGTTGATCGTGTACCAGGAGCAGATCATGCAGATCGCGCAGAAGGTGGCCGGGTACTCCCTCGGCCGAGCCGATATCCTGCGCCGCGCCATGGGCAAGAAGAAGGCCGAAGTGCTGGCCGCGGAGTTCGAGGGCTTCGAAGAGGGCATGCTGGCCAACGGCTTCTCCAAACCGGCCATCAAGGCGCTGTGGGACACCATCCTCCCGTTCGCCGGGTACGCGTTCAACAAATCGCACGCGGCGGGCTACGGCCTGGTGTCGTTCTGGACCGCCTATCTCAAGGCGAACTACCCCGCCGAGTACATGGCGGGCCTGCTCACCTCCGTCGGCGACGACAAGGACAAGGCCGCCGTCTACCTGTCGGACTGCCGCAAACTGGGCATCACGGTGCTGCCGCCGGATGTGAACGAGTCCGAGCAGAACTTCGCCTCGGTCGGCAAGGACATCCGTTTCGGTCTCGGCGCGGTGCGCAACGTCGGCGCCAACGTGGTGTCCTCGATCATCCAGGCGCGCAAGGAGAAGTCGAAGTTCACCGACTTCTCCGACTACCTGAACAAGATCGACGCCGTGGCCTGCACCAAGAAGGTCACCGAATCCCTCATCAAGGCGGGCGCGTTCGACTCCCTCGGCCATCCCCGCAAGGGCCTGATGCTCATCCACTCCGACGCCATCGACGCGGTGATGACCACCAAGAAGGCCGAGGCGATGGGTCAGTTCGACCTGTTCGGCGGGCTCGACGACGGTGACGATTCGGTGGCCTCGGTGTTCAATGTCGCGGTCCCCGAGGAGGAGTGGGAGACCAAGCACAAGCTGGCGCTCGAGCGCGAGATGCTGGGCCTGTACGTGTCCGGGCATCCGCTCAACGGCGTGGAGCACGTGCTCGCCGCCCAGGCCGACACCCAGATCCCCGCCATCCTCGAAGGCGATGTCAAGGACGGTCAGCAGGTCACCCTGGGCGGCATCCTCGCCTCGGTGAACCGGCGCATCAACAAGAACGGCCTGGCCTGGGCGTCGGCGCAGCTCGAGGACCTCACCGGTGGCATCGAGGTGCTGTTCTTCCCGCAGGCGTACTCGGTGTACGGCGCCGACGTGGTGGAGGACGCGGTCGTGCTGGTGAAGGCGCGCGTCTCGGTGCGCGACGACCGGATCTCGCTGATCGCCAACGACCTCGCCGTCCCCGACCTGTCGTCCATCGGCGTCGCGAAACCGTTGTCGGTCACCATCTCCACCCGCATGTGCACCCCCGACAAGGTCTCCGAACTCAAGCGCGTCCTCTCCCGCCACCCCGGCACCTCCGACGTGCACCTGCGCCACGTCGGCGCCCGCGAGAAGACCACCCTGCTCAAACTCGACGACAGCCTCCGCGTCTCCCCGTCCTCGGCCCTGTTCGGCGACCTCAAAGCCCTCCTCGGCCCGAGCTGCCTCACGGCGTGAGCGGTCGCGGATTCGGCTGCGCGCGTGCGTGATTCACGGTGCGGCCGTCGGTTCCCGGCGGCCTTAACCGCTTCTTCAGCGAACCGTAAGGGCAGTGGGGGAGGTTGGGCCGGTCCAATTTCACCCTGGAGACAATGGGAATCCGGTCATGGCAAGAATCTTGCGCTCTGCGCGTGGCGTGCTGGTCGCGCTGGTGGTTTTCGGCACCGTCGCGGCGGTGTTCGCGGCGACGGCACGGGCGGGTAGCTACTCGCAGATCCGGTTCGCGCCGGGGACGAACGCGGCGACCGTCGACGGTGCGGTGGTCCGCGGCGACCTCGACGTGTACCTCGTGGAGGCGGGTGCCGGGCAGACGGTGACGGTGCGCGTCGAGTCGGTCGAGGACAACGCGGTGATCAACTTCGCCACGGGCAACGGCTACCTGCTGCTGGAGGAGCAGCGGTGGGGACAGGTGGTGTTGCCCGCCGACGACAACTACAGCCTGGTGGTGATGCCGACGCGCGGCAACGCGACGTACTCGGTCCACATCCAGATCGACTGACGGTCCGCACGCGGAAGGTCCGGCTCGCGCAGCCGGACCTTCCGCGTGCGTGGCGATCACATACGCGCTACGCGGAGACCGCGACTCCCAGGCTGAGCGCCGCGAGGAACCTCGGCCCCTCGGCGTAGTACACATCCAGGTCGCGGATCTCGAACCCCGCCGCCTCCACGATGCCGCGGATATCGCGGTCCAGATTGCAGCCACCGGCCACGGCGTTCTGGATCGGATTCAACCGGTGCTGCCACGTCTGCACCCCCGCGTCGGGTGCGAGGCCGTGCTCCACGAAATGCAGTGTGCCGCCGGGCACGAGGACTCGGCGCACCTCGCTCAGGGCGGCGGCGACGTCGGGGATGGTGCACAGCGTCCAGGTGGACAGCGCCGTCTCGAAACTGTTGTCGGCGAACGGCAGTGCCTGCCCGTCCAGCCCCGCCCGCTCGATCGGCACCTTCGCCCGCTCGAGACGCTTGGCGGCCAGTTTCCAGCCGAGGTCGGCGGGCTCCACCGCGCTGATCGAGCGTACGGCCTCGGGATAGAACGGCACGTTGAAGCCGGACCCGAACCCGATCTCGACCACCCGCCCGTGCAACCCGGAGCACACGCGGGCGCGCTCCCGATCGTTGGCCTTCATCCCGCAGGCGAGGTTCACGAGGCGGGGGACGACCTGATCCCGATAGATTCCCACCGCTCCACTCTGGCACAGCGGATGCGCCGGTGTCGCCGGGATGAGACATCCGCCGGTGCATGCGATGCTGGCGCGGTGACTCTCTTCGAGGTGTGGGCGCCATACGCCGAGACGGTCCGACTCGATCTGGACGGGGTGGTGCTCCCGCTGACGCGAGCCACGAACGGGAGGTGGCGGGCCGAGTACCCGGCCGGGAACGGCGCGCGATACGGCTTCCTCCTCGACGACGATCCGACCGTGCTGCCCGATCCGCGCTCACCCCGCCAACCCGACGGCGTGCACGCGCGCTCGGCGGTGCACACCCTCGATCCGGCGGGCTGGACCGATCAGGACTGGACCGGTCGCCCGCTGGCCGGATCGGTGTTCTACGAACTGCACATCGGCACCTTCACCCCCGAGGGCACGTTCGACGCGGCGATCGAGCGTCTGGGTCACTTGGTCGACCTCGGTGTCACAGTGGTCGAGGTGATGCCGGTGAACGCCTTCGACGGCACCCACAACTGGGGGTACGACGGCGTCCTCTGGTACGCGGTGCACGAGTCCTACGGCGGCCCGGACGGTCTGCAACGCTTCGTGAACGCTTGTCACGCACGAGGTTTGGCGGTGTGCCTGGATGTGGTGCACAACCACCTCGGCCCCTCGGGCAACTACCTGCCGCGCTTCGGGCCGTATCTGACCGAGGGCCGCAACACGTGGGGCCAGAGCCTGAACCTCGACGGTCCCGGCTCGGACCAGGTGCGCCGCCACATCCTCGACAACGCGCTGCGCTGGTTGCGCGAATTCCACGTCGACGCCCTGCGTTTGGACGCCGTGCACGCCTTGGTCGACCGCACCGCCACGCACCTGCTCGCCGAATTGTCCGCCGAGACCGAACGTCTCGCCGCGCACGTGCGCAGGCCGCTGACGCTGATCGCCGAGAGCGACCTCAACGACCCGCGGCTCATTACGCCGCGCGCGGCGGGCGGCTACGGACTCACGGGGCAGTGGAACGACGACCTGCACCACGCCGTGCACACCGCGGTGTCCGGCGAACGGCAGGGCTACTACACCGATTTCGGCTCGCTGGCCTGTCTCGCTCGCACGCTGACACACGGATTCTTCCACGCCGGAACGTATTCCAGCTTTCGCGGCCGCAGACACGGTACGCCGCTGGACCGTTCGGTGGTGCCGGGCTCGGCGCTGCTCGCCTACACCTGTACCCACGATCAGGTGGGCAATCGCGCGCTCGGCGACCGGCCCAGCGCGTATCTCACCGACGGGCAGCTGGCCGTGAAGGCGGCGCTGGTACTGTGCTCGCCGTTCACGCCGATGCTGTTCATGGGCGAGGAGTGGGGTGCGCGCACGCCGTTCCAGTTCTTCACCTCGCACACCGATCCGGTGATCGGCGCGGCCACCGCGAGCGGGCGCAAGGCGGAGTTCGCCGAGCACGGCTGGTCCACCGACGAGGTGCCCGATCCACAGGACCCGGCGACGTTCCTGCGGTCGAAGCTGGACTGGGCCGAACTCGCCGACCCCGCGCGGGCCCGGCTGCTGGACTGCTACCGGGCGCTGCTCGCGCTGCGCCGGGCCCGCCCCGAGCTGACCGATCCCGCGCTGCCCGACGTCCGGGTGGCCTACGACGAGCGGGAGCGCTGGATCGTGGTGCATCGCGGCCGGTTACACCTGCTGTGCAATCTGTCGGAGGATCCGGTGCGGATCCCGGTGACCGGATATTCGCTGCTGTCCTGGGAACCGGCGACCGAAGGTCCCACCGCCACCACGGTTCCCGCGCACTCGTTCACGATCCTGGACGACGGACTGCACGGATAACGGAACGTCAACTGTCCCGGACAGATGCTCGACGCGGGCGCGTCGCGCCGCTACCGTGGGTTGATGAGCAACGTGGCTTCGGTCGACGGCAGCGCGGCCGTCGAATTCGGTCCGCTGGTCCGCGCTTTCGGCAAGGCCTTCGGCCATCGACCAGGGGCGGGTGCGGCGCTGGCCGTGCACCTGGACGGCGAACCGCTGGTCGACATCTGGACCGGCGCCACGGGCGGTGTGCCGTGGACGCGGGACACGGGCTCGATCGTGTTCTCCGCGACCAAGGGCCTCACCGCCACCGTCATCCACCGGCTGGCCGACCGCGGACTGCTCGACTACGACGCCCCCGTCGCGGAGTACTGGCCGCTGTTCGCCGCGCGCGGCAAGGGCGCGATCACGGTCCGGCAGGTCATGACGCACAGCGCGGGCCTGTCCTCGCTGGCCCCGCTCGCCCGCCGCGTCGAGGACGTCCTCGACCACGAACTCATGGAGAGCCGCCTGGCCACGGCCGCGCCGGACCGGCTGCTCGGTGTCCCCGCCTATCACGCGCTGACCTTCGGCTGGCTGCTGGCTGGACTGGCCCGCGCGATCACCGGCAAGAGCATGGGGCAGCTGTACCGCGAGGAGATCTCGGACCCGCTCGGGCTGGACGGGCCGTATCTCGGTCTGCCGCCTGCGGATTCGGCGACGGTGTACGCGCCGCTCACCGGCAACCAGCTGGGCGCGCTCGGCACCCCGGTCGGCTCGAATGTGCTGCGCCGCTCGCATCTGCTGCCCGGCGCACTCGGCGCGGCCACCCGCTGCCTGTTCCTGCCCGGGATGGAACGCATCCTCGAGGGTGAACAGCCGCCGATCCTGCGGACCGAGATGGGCGCGGGCAACGGCGTGTGCAGCGCGTCGACGATGGCGAGCGTGTACGGCGCGGTGGTGGGCGGTCCGGCCGTCGACGGCAGGCCATACCTGTCCCCGGGAACCGTGCGCGCGCTCGGCCGGGTGCACACCTATCACCTGGACCGCGCGCTGTTCTACGCGCCGATGATGTGGCACCTGGGCTACCACTCGCTGCCGGCGCCGGGCGGGCGGCGCGGACTCGGGCACATCGGGCTCGGCGGTTCGTTCGGCTGGGCCGATCCGGCGCGGCGGCTCTCGGTGGGCTTCGTGCACAACCGGCTGGCGCTGCCGCAACTGGGCGCCGACCAGTTCGCGGCGATGTGGCTGGTCCCGTTGATCGTGCGCTGCCTGCGCGCGGGCCGCCGCGGCGCATCCGAGGTGGTGCCGGCGGCGGCTTGACGCGGCGGAGGTCCGGACGGGGTGGTCTGCGCGCGGCCGCCTGACGCGGCGGGACGGCGAAGCTCGGGTGGTACCCGCGGCGGCGTGACGCGTCCGGACGGAGCACCCGCGGCGGGCTGAGGCGGCTGGAGGGAGCAGCCGACCGATGTGCCTAGGTCAGGTACCGGTAGGCCGGCGAGCCCGGCTCGAGCCGTTCGCAGCGGATGGGCGAGGCGTCCATCCGCTCCAGCAACTGCGCCAGCCCCTCGGGCGCGCCGAGTTCGATGCCGACCAGCGCCGCGCCGAACTCCCGGTTATTGCGCTTGACGTACTCGAACACGGTGATGTCGTCGTCGGGACCGAGCACCTCGTCCAGGAAGCGGCGCAGCGCGCCCGGCTCCTGCGGGAAGTCGACCAGGAAGTAGTGCTTGAGGCCGCGGTGCACGAGCGAGCGCTCGATGATCTCGCCGTAGCGGGACACGTCGTTATTGCCGCCCGACACCAGGCACACCACCGTCGAATCCGGCGCCACGTCGACCTCGGTGAGCGCGGCCACGGCCAGCGCGCCCGCGGGTTCGGCGATGATGCCCTCGTTCTGGTAGAGATCGAGCATGGTGGTGCAGATGGCGCCCTCGTCGACCTGCAGCAGCCGGAACGCGCCGCCGCCCGGGCGCGATTCGGTGGCGGTGAGCAACGGCAGCGACCCGTGCGACACCACGCGGCCGCCGAACTTCGCCACCGCGTCGTAGGGCACCTGGCCGATGCGGCGCACGGCGGCGCCGTCCACGAACGGGTCGATCTCGGGCAGCGTCACCGGGCCGCCCGCCACCAGCGCAGCGGTCATGGATGCCGCGCCCGCGGGCTCCGCGCCGAGGATGGCCGTCTGCGGGGCCCGTTCGCGCAGGTAGGTGCCGATGCCGGCGAGGCAGCCGCCACCGCCGACGGGGATCACCACCAGATCGGGCGCGGTGCCGAGCTGCTCGAGGATCTCCACAGCGATGGTGCCCTGGCCCGCGGCGGTGCGCACGTCGTCGAACGGCGGCACCATGGTGGCGCCGGTGCGTTCGACATCGGCGGCGGCGGCCGCGGCGGCCGCGTCGTAGGTCTCGCCGACCGCGATCAGCTCCACGAACTCGCCGCCGTGCACGCGGATGCGGTCGCGCTTCTGGCGCGGCGTGGTGGTGGGCACGTAGATGCGGCCCTTGATGCCCATGGCCTGGCAGGCGAACGCGACGCCCTGCGCGTGATTGCCCGCGCTGGCCGCCACCACGCCCGCGGCCCGCTCCTCGGGGCTGAGCTGGACGATGAGGTTGTAGGCGCCGCGCAGTTTGTAGGAGCGCACGGCGGTGAGGTCCTCGCGTTTGAGGTACACCCGCGCGCCGGTCAGTGCGGACAGGCGCGGGCTCAGCTGCAAGGGGGTGGGCTCGATGATGTCGGTGATCCGCTTGATGGCCGCGTCGATCTCGTCCGCGCTCAGGGCGGGACTCGCGGGGAACGTCTTCTCGATCACATCAAGCGGGTTGGACACCAGAAATATGCTGCCACCCCCCGCGTGCCGGCCGCGCGGCGGGTGGGCAACCCGTCAGCGTGGTGTGAGGACGAACACGGGGATCTCGCGGGTGGTCTTCTGCGCGTACTCGTCGTAGTCGGGCCACACCTGCACGGCGCGGTTCCACCACAGCTTCTTCTCCTCGCCGAACACCTCCCGCGCGGTGTAGTCCCGGGTGACCTCGCCGTCGCGCAGTTCGACGTGGGGTTCGGCGACGATGTTGTGGTACCAGACGGGGTGTTTCGGTGCGCCGCCCAGCGAGGCGACCACCGCGTACTCGCCGTCGTGCTCGACGCGCATCAGCGGGGTCTTGCGCAGCTTCCCGGTCTTGGCGCCCTTGGTGGTGAGCAGGACCACGGGCGCGCCGCGCAGCGTCGTACCCTTCGTTCCCCCCGAGTTCTCGTAGGTCTCGGCCTGTTCGCGGGCCCAATCGGACGTGCTCGGTGCGTACTCTCCGGCTAATGGCATGAGGGGGACAACATCGCGGCGCCGGGCGGTATTCCGAGTCGCGGACGACACATGCCGCGCGGCCGCGCCGGACACGAATGTTCGGTAGACCGAAACTCTCTCTCCGTATATCCTGACGACATGACGACGGTTCACCCTTCCTCCGTGGATATCGCGGGTACCGCGTGGCCGGTGTACAAGCTCGAAGCACTCGCCGCCGCGCTGGTCACGGGTGTGCTGCTCGGCCTGATCCTCGGCTCGCCCCAGGTGGCCGTGCTGGCCGGCGCCGCGGTCGCGGCCGTCCGGTGGATCGTGGGCGCGTACGCCGCCCGCCGTGCCGCGCCCGTGCGGTCGGTCCGCGCATCGTCCCTGCGCTGAACAGCGGGCCTGCGCGCGACACGTCCCGGACCTTCTCGCGTCTCGCGTACCTCCAGCGACCTCGGCCCGCAGCGCGCGTTACCCACCTCTCTCGACGGCCGGCTCTCAGTCCGCGCCGAGATCCTCCGCGCCCAGATCCAGAGCGCCGAGTTCGCCCCGCGAGACGACCCCCAGCTTCGGATACGCCTTGTACAGGTGATGTCCCACCGTGCGCGGGCTCAGGAACAACTGCGCCGCGATATCCCGGTTCGACAGGCCCTGCGCCGCCAGCCGGACGATCTGCAACTCCTGCGGGGTGAGCGCGGCGACCACCCCGGTCGCGGGCTTGGCCGCGGCGTCGGCACCGCCGAGCGCGCCGAGTTCGCCGCGCGCCCGCTCCGCCCACGGGCTCGCGTCCAGTCGCTCGAACGTCTCCAGCGCCGGTCGCAACTGCGCGCGGGCCTCGGTCTTGCGCCGGTGCCGCCGCAGCCACTCGCCGTAGAGGAGCTGGGTGCGGGCGTGCTCGAACGGCCTGCCGGTGCCGTCGAGCGCGGCGCGGAAGTGCCCGTCGGCATCCGAGTCGGGAGCCACCAACGCGCGACAGCGGGCGGCCAGCGCCGCGACCCACCCCTGTCGCGAATCCTCGGCCCACCCCTCCAGACGCCGCGTGCACTCCTCGGCCCGCGTCGTGTCGCCGAGCCGCACCGCGGCCTCGACCAGATCGGGGAGCGAGTGCAGTCCGATGACGTGGTGGCGGCACGGCTCCTCGCTGAGCGGCGTGAACCGGGTCAGGGCGCTGTCCACCCGTCCCAGCCCGAGGTCGAGCATCCCGAGGGCGGCGTGCGTCCAGGTCACGCCGGGTGCGCTCGCACCGCCGAACTCCTCCGCCAGCGCGCGGTCCACGTGCGCGCGGCATTCCGCTTCCGCCCCGCGCAACGCCGCGAGATAGGCGAGGCACGAGGCCAGCTGGCTCACCCACTGGCCTTGTCCGCTGTCCTCGGCGATGCGCAGGCCTTCGGTCGCGATGACCAGCGCCTCACCGGGGCGTCCGAGGAACAGCTGCGCCTCGGCGTGAAAGAACAACAGGGTCGGCAGCGGTCCGATGCGGCCCATCTCGCGGCATTCGGCGATCAGCTCCGCGGCGAGCTCGGCGACCTGCTCGTCCTGGCCGACGACCAACCCGGTGCCGCACAGTTGCGCCAGATCGCGCGGCCGGTCCCCGCCGCGTGCCGCCTCGGCCGCGTCGCGCAGGTCGGCGGTGTAGCGACCGTGCAGACCGTCGACCAGATACTCGATCGCCGCCGCCATGGGGTGTCCCTCGGGCAGGTCGAGCATCTTCAGCCGCTCGGTGATGCCCTCGATCTCGGCATCGCCCAGGTACCAGGCGATGTGTCCGGTGGGCGTGAGGATCCGCAGGGTCAGCGCCGGATCGATCGCGTGCGCGGCGTCGGCCGCGGCCAGCAATCTGCGGTAGGCCGGAAGGTGTTTGCCCGCACCGAATTCCGCGAGCCCGCGCACCAGATCCAGGCGGGCGGTCAGCCGCGGATCGCCGGTCCGGGCGGCCGCGCGTTCGGCGAGCGCGCCCGACAGGTCGACCAGTCCCGCTTCGCTCGCGGTCTCGGCGGCCAGCACCAGCCGCTCCACGGTGGCGGCGGGATCGGTGCTGAGCGCCGCGGCGCGTTCGTAGGCCACGACCGCGCCGTGGAAACCAGTGCGGGCGCGCGCCCGGTCGGCGGTGTCGGCCAGGGCGGCGGCGACCGACTCGTCCGGGCCGGTGGCGGCCGAGGCCGCGTGCCAGGCTCGCAGGTCGGCATCGGCGGGTGCGGAGAGCGTCTCGGCCAGCGCGCGATGCGCCGCCAGCCGCTGGGCCAGCGGCGCACCCCGGTAGATCGCCGACCGCAGCAGCGGATGCCGGAATTCGACGGTGCTCCCGTCGGTGCGGATCAGCCGCTCGGTCTCGGCGGGTTCCAGATCCGACACCTGCGCGCCGAGCGTCGCGGCGGCCGCCAGCACCGGTGCCAGGTCCGTGGTTCCGGCCGCGGCCGCGACCAGCAGCAGGGTGCGGGTCGCGAGAGGTAGCCGGGTGGCCCGCCCGTAGAAGGCGACCTGGAGACGTTCGGTCAGCGGCAGCGGATTCGGGCCGCTGCGAACGGATTCGGCCGCCAGCACGCCGGGCAGCTCGCGCAGTGCGAGGGGATTGCCCGCGGCTTCGCCGAGCAGGCGGTAGCGCAGGGCGGGCGGCAGGTCGGGGTCGTGCCGGTCGACCACGGCGGCCGCGGCCTCCGGGCGCAGCGGGCCCACGGTGAGTTCCGCGAGCCCGGGGGCGGGGAAATCGCCTGCGCCCGCCCTGGTCGCGAACAGCATCACCACGCCCTCGGCGTCGAGGCGGCGCGCGGCGAACAGCAGGGTCTCCGCCGAGGCGCGGTCGAGCCAGTGCGCGTCATCGATCAGGCAGAGCAGCGGCCCGTCGGCGGCCTCCTCGGCCAGCAGCGAGAGCACCGCCAGTCCGATCAGCAACCGGTCGCCGGGTTCGCGGTCACCGAGTCCGAACGCGCCGAGCAGGGCCGCCCGCTGCCGCTGCGGCAAGGTCTCCACCAGCGCCATTCCCGGCCGCACCAGCAGGTGCAGGCCCGCGAAGGGCAACTCCGCCTCGGATTCCACGCCCGCGCCGCGCACGGACGGGATGCCTTGGGCCGCCGCGTAATCCAGCAGCGCGCTCTTGCCGATGCCCGGTTCGCCCCGCAGCACGAGCGCGCCGCTGCGTCCCTCGCGCGCGGCGGCGATCAGGTCGTCGATCCGGGCCTGTTCGGTCTCGCGTCCGTGGAGCATCCGTTCACGGTACTGAGAAACCGGCACCACTTAGGTCATCGACCGCGAAAAGTACTTATGCGCGACTGATTCGGCGACCCCTACCGCCGCCATACGGTTTTCTCATCGCGCCGCACAGCGCACCGGACAACGAAGGAGTCACCGTGAACGACCTGGTCGCGCAGTACCTCGAACTGTGGAACACCACCGACGCCACCGCCCGCCGTGCGGGGATCGACCGCCTCTTCACCGACGAGCCCCGCTACGTCGACCCGCTCATGGCGGTCACCGGGCGCGACGCGCTCGACGCCGGTATCGCCGCCGTGCAGGACCAGTTCCCCGGCCTGGTGTTCCGGCTGGCCGGCCCGGTCGACGGCCACCACGACCAGGTGCGCTTCACCTGGGAACTCGGCCCGGCCGACGGCCCGGCGCTGGTGGTCGGCTTCGACGTCGCGGTACTGCGCGACGGCCGCATCGCCGACGTGTACGGCTTCCTCGACAAGGTCCCCGCCACCGCCTGACCGGGTCAGGCCCGGAGGTGGTAGCGCAGCGTCACCACGTAGGGCCCCGGGTCAGGCCCCTCGAACCCCGCCTGAAATTTTTCCTTCCACCGCTAGGAGATCCACCATGACCACCACGACCGCCACCAACCCCCTGTCCGGCCTGCTCGCCCCCGGCGACAAACTGCTCCGTCTCTCGCTGCGCCTCGACGCCGTCGTGACCGGCGTGAACGGCCTGGCCTACCTGGTGCTGGCCGGCCCGATCGAATCGCTGCTCGGCCTCGACTCCCGCATCGGCGTCGGCATCGGCGTCTTCCTGCTGGTGTACGCGGCGGGTGTGGGCCTGGTCGGTGCGCCCGCGTCGATCAACGCGACCGGCGTGCGCGCCGTCGTGGTGGGCAATATCGCGTGGTCGGTCGTGAGCCTGGTGGCCCTGGCCACCGGTGTGCTCGACCTGAAGGCGCTCGGCGCGGTGTGGGCCGTCATGCAGGCCGCGGTGGTCGGCGGATTCGCCGCCCTTCAGCTGCTCGGACTGCGTAAAGCGCGCTGACCACCTCATACACGGCCCCGGCCACGCGCCGGGGCCGTTCGCCTGCGCCGGACCCGTCACGCTGCGCCAGTTCACCTACGTGGGCTTCGAGTCCGAGGAGTCCGACGATTCGGGTGCCGTGTTCGGCGACCCGACCTGGCTCCGAGTAGTCCGCCGCCCGCCCCGAGCCCCGGTTCGTCCGGGGCCTTCTCGTATCCAGGTACGCGCGCAAGTCACCGTTACCTCTAGGCTTTCCGAAGCGTGATCGACAGATTCGAGTAGTCCGATACGCGCAATTCCGAGCGGCTGGAGGGGGACAATTCAGCTATGAAACGCCTGGTGGTGTGCTGCGACGGCACCTGGAAGGCCGAGAACAGCAGCACGGTCTCGAACATCGTCAAGATCGCACGGACGATTCCGGCGACGGCGCCGGCCGCCGACGGGTCGGGCGAGACGGTCTGTCAGCAAGTGATCTACGTATCCGGCCCCGGCGCACGGGGATTCACGGCCGACCGGTTCTTCGGCGGCGCGTTCGGGATGGGGTTGTGGGCGAATCTGTCGGCCGCGTACTGGCAGATCGCGTTGAACTGGGAGCCCGGTGACGAACTGTTCATCTTCGGGTTCAGCCGCGGCGCCTACACCGCGCGCAGCCTGGTCGGCCTCATCGACAAAATCGGCATCATGCGCGCCAAATCCATGCTCGAGGGCCACTATCCGACGGCGCTGCGGATGTACCGGCGGCGCGCGAGCAAGCTGCCCTGGGTGCGCAAACCGCCGAGCGAACGCGACTGGCGCGAGTTCCGCCGGGTGCACAGCCACCGCGACCGCTGGATCGACTTCCTCGGCGTGTTCGACACCGTCGGCGCGCTCGGCGTCCCCGGGATCACGTCCTGGCGGCACCGATTCCACAACGTGGCCCTGTCCCAGCACGTGCTGTGCGCGCGGCACGCGCTGGCCATCGACGACCGCCGCCGCGCGTTCACCCCGTGCCTGTGGGAGGTGCCGATCGAGCTGGGCGTCAAGTACGACCGGGTCAAGCATCGCGACGCCGAACGCGTGGAGCAGGTGTGGTTCCGGGGCGTGCACACCGATGTGGGCGGCGGCTACCCGGAGTGCGGGCTGTCCGACGCCAGCTTGCGCTGGATGGCGGCCGAGGCGGAGGCCGAGGGCCTGGTGTTCGACCGCGCGCTGCTCGACGATGTGATGGTGGGCTGCCAGGGCATCGAGGACCACGGCAAGCAGCACCCGTCCTGCGGGCCGCTGTACTGGGTCGACAACCTGCTGCGGGCGGTGTTCCGGCCGAACCCACTGCGGTTCCACCCGACTCTGCGTCGCAGGCTCGAGATTCCGGGCGACCACGGCGTGCTGCTGGCCTCCACCGTCTACGAGGACGAGAGCTACCGGCCTGCCAACTTGCAGCGGTGGCTGCACGCGCGCAACGGAGAGCCGCCCGAGGAGTTCGTGGAGATCGTCCCCGACGCACCGTCGGCGGTCGTGGGCACGCCGCGCAACGGCAGCCGCCCGGACGCCGAGGCGGAGCTCAGCGCACCAGCAGCGCGATAGGCAACCGGGTGAACACCTTCTCGAGCCGAACCCGGCCCTGGAAGGTGTGCCCGGTGAGCCGGTCGGTCCAGTTGCCCGGCGGCAGGTCCAATATCGTGTCGCCCCACCCGGTTTCGGACAGCGCGACGCTGTGTCGGGTGGCGGCGACGATCACCTCCGCCGGTTCCCCGAACTTGCCGCGCGCGTAGGCCACGAGCTTGCTCGCCTGCTCGCCGACACCGAACAGCGGGGTGTAGGCGCCGCCGACGAAACACTCGGGACGTTCGCGGCGCAGCCACAGCGCGTAGGCGACGATCCACATCTTCGCCGCGCCCGACGGATCGAGTGCCGGTGTGCCGGTGAGCGATTGGAGCATGCCGGTACGCGCCGAGAAATCGACCGGACGGCGATTGTCGGGGTCGACGAGCGTGTCCTCCCACAGTTCGCAGCCCTGGTACACATCCGGAATCCCCGGCCCGCACAGCTGGAGCAGCTTCTGTGCCAGCGCGTCCGACCACGCGTGCGGCGCCAGATCGTGGACGAGGTCGCTGAGTTCGGAGCCCACCGGACCGTCGATCACCGCGTCCATCCAGGCGTGCACCGACGCCTCGAATTCGGCATCGGGCTCCTCCCAGGAGGTGCGGGTGCCCGCCTCACGCATCGCCTTCTCGGCGAACTTGTGCAGGCGCTCGCGCAATCCGGGCACCGAGGAGGCGGGCCGCCCGTCGGCCGGCCAGACGCCGAACATGTTCTGTAACAAGAACAGTGCCGTCGCGCCGTCCGGGGCGGGGGTGGTCTCCAGCCACGACTCCACCGACCGCGCCCAGGTGCCCGCCACCTGGGAGAGCACGCCGATGCGGGCGCGCACGTCCTCGCCGCGTTTGGTGTCGTGCGTGCTGAGCGTGGTCATGGCGGCGGGCCAGCGCCGAGCGCGTTCGGTGTTGGCGAGGTGGAACTCGTTGAGCGAGTGGCCGAACCGCGCCGGATTGCCGCCCACCTCCTGGAGCGAGACCAGTCGCGCGGCCTGGTAGAACATGGTGTCCTCCACGGCTTTCGCGGTGATCGCGCCCCCGACCTGGTTGAACCGCACCGCCGCTTCGCCGTCGGCCGCCAGCGCGGCCACCAGCACGTTCAGCGGCGCGGTGAGTTCGCTGTTGCGCTTCTCGACCTCGGCGATCACCGCGCCGACCATCCCGGCCAGCGGTGTGTAGTCGGCGCGGTAGACGGGCATGAACGCCAGCACCTCGATGGTCGCGTTGGTCAGCGCCATGGTGTCGAAGCTCTCGGCGGCCGCGTCGCGTTTGATCGCCGCGACCAGCCGACGGATCTCCGGCGCCAGAATGCTTTCCGCGACGGCGCGTTTGATGCGGTGCTCGGTCTCGCCGATCCACGCGCGGTCGCTGCCGTGCCCGGCGAACCGGCGCGAGAGCTCGGTCAGCGCTTGCTCGCCGTCGGGGTCGATGAGCACGCCACCCAGTCCGGCCAGCGCGTCGTAGCCGGTGGTGCCGTCCACCGGCAGCGTCGGGTCCAGCGGTTCGCGGTTGGCCAGGATCTTCTCC
This sequence comes from Nocardia puris, assembly GCF_003315035.1. GTDB lineage: Bacteria > Actinomycetota > Actinomycetes > Mycobacteriales > Mycobacteriaceae > Nocardia > Nocardia puris. Next base: position 7,895 of record NZ_QNRE01000027.1, on the reverse strand, counting down.
ACCAGCAGCAGCCGGTGCGGGCCGATCAGCTGGCGCAGTCGCGTGAGATAGGCGGCCGGATAGGACAATCCGTCCGGATGGTCGACGCGCACGCCGTCGATCAGATCGTGTTCGCACCAGGCCGCCAGCTCCCGGTGGGTCAGCTCGAAGACCTCGGGGTCCTCCTGGCGCAGCGCGGCCAGCGTGCTCACCGCGAAGAAGCGGCGGTACGTGCACACGCCCGCCTTCCAGCTCACCAGCCGGTAGTGCTGTTTGTCGTGGATGCGCAGCGCGTTGTCGCCGTCGGTGCCCGGCGCGATGGGGAAGCGCAGATCGTGCAGGGCCAGCATCGGTTCCGGGCCGGTGCGGTCCACCGTGAGGGCGGCCGGATCGTTCTCGCTCTGCAACACCGGCAGCGCCAGCCGCCCGCCCGCGCCGTTGCCCGGACTCCAGTCGATGTCGAAGAACCGCGCGTACGGCGATTCCTTGCCGTTGCGCAGCACATCCCACCACAGCGCGTTCTGGCGCGGATCGGCGACGCCGACGTGGTTGGGCACCAGGTCCACGATCAAACCCATACCGCGCGTGCGCACTTCGTCCGAGAGCGCCTTGAGCCCGAGCGGCCCGCCGAGCGCCGCCGAGACCGTGGTGGGATCGGTGACGTCGTAGCCGTGCGTCGACCCGTGCGCCGCGGTGAGGATCGGCGAGAGGTACAGGTGCGAGATACCCAGCTGCTGCAGGTATTCCGCGATGGCGCGGGCGTCGGCGAAGGTCAGCGCGTCGGGGCGCAACTGGAGCCGGTAGGTGCTGCGCACCGGGGTCGGGCGCGCGGCGACGCGGCCGATCGGGTCGGTGCGGTGGATGTCGGTGGGCGTACTCGGTGTGGTCATCGGCGTGTCGGTTAGAGGGAACAACGGAGGACGAGCAGACAGCGGGCGGGGACGGTGAGGACGGCGCCGGCCTCATGGGTGGCCTCGGCCGCGCCGTCGGGCGCCGAACAGTCCAGCGCCACCGTCCACGGACCGCCGTAATCGGTACCGGGCAGCGCGAATTCGAGATCCTGATCGTGGGCGTTGAAACACAGCAGGAACGAGTCGTCGGTGATGCGCTCACCGCGCGGGCCCGGTTCCGGGATGCCGCGCCCGTTCAGGTAGACGGTGAGCGATTTGCCGAAGCCGCTGTCCCAGTCCGCCGCGGTCATCTCCTCGCCGGCCGGGGTGAACCAGGCGATATCGCGGGTGTGGTCCTTGCCGCGGATCGGACGGCCCTCGAAGAACCGGCGCCGCCGGAACACCGGATGCTCGGTGCGCAACGCGATGACGCGCCTGGTGAATTCGAGCAGGTCGGCGTTGGTCTCGGCCAGCGACCAGTCCATCCACGAGAGCGGCGAATCCTGGCAGTACACATTGTTATTGCCGTGCTGGGTGCGGCCCAGCTCGTCGCCGTGGGCGAGCATCGGGGTGCCCTGGCTCAGCACCAGGGTGGCGAGCAGGTTGCGACTCTGCTTGGCGCGCAACGCGAGGATGTCCGGATCGTCGGTGGGTCCCTCCACCCCGCAGTTCCAGGACCGGTTGTGGCTCTCGCCGTCGCGGTTGCCCTCGCCGTTGGCCTCGTTGTGCTTCTCGTTGTAGGACACCAGATCCCGCAGCGTGAACCCGTCGTGCGCGGTGATGAAGTTGATGCTCGCGCTCGGCCTGCGCCCGGTGGCCTCGTACAGATCCGAGGAGCCCGTGAGCCGAGAGGCGAACTCGCCCAGCGTGGCCGGCTCGCCGCGCCAGTAATCGCGCACCGTGTCACGGTATTTGCCGTTCCACTCCGTCCACAGGCCGGGGAAGTTGCCCACCTGGTAGCCGCCCTCGCCGACGTCCCACGGCTCGGCGATGAGCTTCACCTGGCTCACCACCGGGTCCTGCTGCACCAGGTCGAAGAACGTGGAAAGCCGGTCCACATCGTGCAATTCGCGCGCCAGCGTGGCGGCCAGATCGAAGCGGAAGCCGTCGACGTGCATGTCGAGGATCCAGTAGCGCAGCGAATCCATGATCAGCTGCAAGGTGTGCGGATGGCGCACGTTGAGGCTGTTGCCGGTGCCGGTGTAGTCCATGTACCGCGACGGATCGGTGTCGAGCAGGCGGTAGTAGGCGGCGTTGTCGATACCGCGGAAGTTGATCGTCGGGCCCAGGTGGTTGCCCTCGGCGGTGTGGTTGTAGACCACGTCCAGGATCACTTCGATGCCCTCGGCGTGCAGCGCCCGCACCATCGCCTTGAACTCGGTGACGGCGGCCCCGCCGCGCGGGCTGGCCGCGTACTCGTTGTGCGGGGCCAGGTAGCCGACGCTGTTGTAGCCCCAGTAGTTGCGCAGTCCCTGGTCCAGCAGCACCCGGTCGTGCAGGAACTGGTGCACGGGCATGAGCTCGATCGCGGTGACGCCCAAGCTCTTCAGATGCGCGACCACGGCCGGATGCGCGATGCCCGCGTAGGTGCCGCGCAGTTCCTCGGGCACGTCGGGATGGGTCATCGTCATGCCCTTGACGTGCGCCTCGTAGAGCACCGTCTCGTGGTAGGGGCGGTTCGGCGCGCGGTCGGTGCCCCAGTCGAAGAAGGGGTTGATGACCACGCCGGTCATGGTGTGGCCCAGGGAATCCAGGCCGTGCGTGTACAGCGAGGGGTCGTTGTCGAAGTCGCCGTCGAACGCCTTTCCGTACGGGTCCAGCAGCAGTTTGCTCGGATCGCAGCGCAAGCCCTGGTCCGGATCCCACGGGCCGTGCACCCGGAAGCCGTAGCGCTGGCCGGGGCCGATGGTGGGGAGGTAGGCGTGCCAGACGTAGCCGTCGACCTCGTCGAGGCGGACGCGGGTCTCGGTGCCGTCCTTGGCGATCAGGCACAGCTCGACCGCGTCGGCGACCTCGGAGAACACCGAGAAGTTGGTGCCTGCCCCGTCATAGGTCGCGCCCAGGGGGTAGGCCGTTCCCGGCCAGACGCCGAGTGGCGTGACGTCACCGGGCACTGCGTCGGGCTGGGCCATGCCCACGACAGTAGCGTGACGCCCGGTACCGGGCGGTGTGTGGCCGCCGGGCTCACATAGTGGAACGGATGCGTCGTTCGTAACCCACGCGCCGGGCGGTTGCCGCCAGTCCGCCGAAGACTATGCGTTGAACTGCGGCCGGGACGCCCGCGATATAGCCGTCCTGTAGTTCCCACAACAGAGCCAATGCGAGAGGGTTACGCGGCACACGACCACGGGTGGTTCTGCCGTCGACGTCTAGCCGTTGCCATAGGCGGAACATCTCCCAGTGCTGTGCCGGGGGCCGGATCTCGTGGTCCATCACGGTGTCGGGGGACTCGTTCCAGAACTCGTGGACCGCGCGCGGGGGAGCGGTGACCGTGTCGCCGGGGTTGGCGACGGTCTCCTCGCCCTCGATCCGAAAGCGCAACCGGCCCTGCCGAACCGTCCAGCTTTCGGTGATCACCGGGTGCCAGTGTGGGCCGGCCTGTCGTCCGGGCTCGGGCAGCACGTGCGACAACCGTAAGTACGGACCGCGGTCATCGGCGCTCTGGTCGACGAGCGTGACCCGGTGGCCGTTGCGGAAGGTGAGCGCCGAACTGGTCATGGTCAATTTATAAAGGTAACCTTCCTATTGTGTCAACGGCCGAACCCACCCTCCTGAAACTCCTGGTCGAGGCGACCCGCGCCTACGAGTCCGCCCTCAACCGCGACCTGCGCGCCGCCCTCGACCCCGACCTGCGGCCCGCCCACTACGCGGTCTTCCGCCATCTCTCCCCGGAGGGCTCGCGCGTCACCGCGCTCGCCGACGCGGCTGGGATGACGCAGCAGGCGATGGGGGAGCTGATCACCCACCTGGAGCGCCGCGGGTATGTCGAGCGGCGGGTCGACCCGTCCGACAAGCGCGCTCGGCTCGTGATGACGACGGAGTCGGGCCGTGCCGCGGTGGCTTTCGCGGCCGATCGCCTGGCCGAACTCGACGGCAAGCTGTCGGCGGCGCTCGGGGTGGACGCGGTCGCGGGGTTGCGTGCGGCGCTGGGGCGAGTGCCCGACGTGATCGGCGATTGACGGTCCTCGCGCTCCGCCGGCGCGCAGGAGCGATGCTTGCTTCGCCGTGCGTGTCGTTCGCCGTTCGGCGGGAGCGCGCGGCCGGCCGGCGAGTCGGTCGCGTGGTCGTCTCGCGACGAGTTCCCCCCATCCGGCACTGTCGCGGCAAGCCGGCGTGGTGGCCGAGGGGAGGGGGCATCGGTGGCGTGCTCCCCGCCGACCGTGACCGATACCCCGCATCCCCGTCGGGTAACGCCCGGTCCGGTGGTAACTTGAACACCGTTCAAGGCCGACGACCGCGAGGATTCCCGTGCCACTGACCCCCGATGAGATCACCGCCATCGATGCCAAGCACGTCTGGCACCCCTACGGCGGCTTCCCCGCGACGACCGAGCCGCTGGTCGTGGCGTCGGCGTCCGGGGTGCGGCTCACCCTCGCCGACGGACGTGAACTGGTCGACGGTATGAGCTCCTGGTGGGCCGCGATCCACGGCTACCGGCACCCGGTACTCGACGCCGCGTTGCTGGAGCAGTCCCGGCGCATGAGTCACGTGATGTTCGGCGGACTCACCCACGAACCCGCCGCCCGGTTGGCCGAACTCCTCGTCGAGCACACGCCCGCCGGGTTGGACAAGGTGTTCCTCTGTGATTCCGGGTCGGTGTCGGTGGAGGTCGCGGTGAAGATGTGCCTCCAGTACTGGCGCAGTCTCGGCCGCCCCGGCAAGCGCCGCCTGCTCACCTGGCGCGGCGGCTACCACGGCGACACCTTCACCCCGATGAGCGTCTGCGACCCCGACGGCGGCATGCACGCGCTGTGGACCGACATCCTCGCCGACCAGATCTTCGTGCCCACCCCGCCGCGCGACTACTCCGCCGACTACGCCGCCGAGCTGACGCGCGCCATCGGCGAGCACGCGGGCGAACTCGCGGCCGTCATCGTGGAGCCCGTGGTCCAGGGCGCGGGCGGTATGCGCTGGCACGACCCGCGCTACCTCGCCGACCTGCGCCGCGCCTGCGACGCCAACGACGTCCTGCTCGTCTTCGACGAGATCGCCACCGGTTTCGGTCGCACCGGCGCGCTCTTCGCCGCCGGCCACGCGGGCGTCAGCCCCGACGTGATGTGCGTCGGCAAGGCCCTGACCGGCGGCTACCTCACCCTCGCCGCGGCACTGTGCACCTCGCGCATCGCCGAGACGATCAGCGCGGGCCACGGCGGGCTCATGCACGGCCCGACCTTCATGGGCAATCCCCTCGCGTGCGCGCTCGCGGTCGCGTCGATCGAGCTGCTGCTCTCCCGCGACTGGCGCGGCGAGGTCGCCCGCATCGAACGCGACCTCACGCAGGGTCTCGCCCCGGTCCGCGACCTTCCCGGCGTCGCCGACGTCCGCGTCCTCGGCGCGATCGGCGTGGTCGAGCTGGACCAACCCGTCGACATGCGCACGGCCACCGCCGCCGCGGTCGACGCCGGCGTCTGGCTCCGCCCGTTCCGGAACCTCGTCTACACCATGCCGCCGTTCATCAGCACCCCCGACGACATCGCCACGCTCACCGCGGGCATCCGCGCGGCGGTCGCGGCGCAGCGGGGCTGACTCCTGCTCGCGGCGGCTCGGCGGTGCGTCCGAAGACTTCGCTGCGGGCACTCGTACGACCGCCGCGAGTCACGCGTGGGTCCCCGCCCCCGGACCGCCCTGAACACCGTTCAAGTATGCTGCTCAGCTGTGAGCATGGATCCGTTGAGCTGGTTGGACGAACGCGCCGCGCAGCGCGTGGACGCCGGGTTACGGCGCGAGTTACGCCCGCGCGCCGCGCGATCGGCGTCCATCGACCTGGCGTCCAACGACTACCTCGGCCTCACCCGGCACCCCGAGGTGATCGAGGGGGCGGTCGCGTCGGTCCGGCGCTGGGGCGCGGGGTCCACCGGCTCCCGGTTGGTCACCGGCACCACCGCCGAGCACGAACAGCTCGAGGCCGAGCTGGCCGAATTCGTCGGCGCGGAAGCCGGATTGGTGTTCGCCTCCGGCTACGCCGCCAATCTCGGCGCGGTCACCGCGCTGGCGGGGCGGGGCGCGCTGATCGTCTCCGACGCGGGCAGCCACGCCTCCCTGGTGGACGCCTGCCGCCTGTCCCGGGCGCGCGTCGAGATCGCCCCGCACCGCGACGTCGCCGCGGTCGACCGCCTGCTGGCCGCGCGCACCGAGGAGCGGGCGCTCGTGCTCACCGACTCGGTGTTCAGCGCCGACGGCGACCTCGCGCCACTCGCGGATCTGCACTGCGTCACGCGGGCGAACGGCGCCGTGCTGATCGTCGACGAGGCGCACGGTCTCGGTGTGCGCGGCATCGGCGGGCGCGGTCTCGCGCACGAGGCGGGGTTGGCGGGAGAGCCCGACCTGATCATCACCGCGACCCTGTCCAAGGCCTTCGCCGCGCAGGGCGGGGCGGTGCTCGCGAGCGAACGGGTCCGCGCGCACCTGATCGACGCCGCCCGCACGTTCATCTTCGACACCGGCCTGGCGCCCGCGGCCGTCGGCGCCGCCCGCGCCGCGCTGGGCCTGCTGCGCCGCGACCCCGATATGGCCGGTCGCGTGCTGCGCCGCGCCGCCGACATCGCCCGCATCGCGGGCGTGCCGGAACCCGACTCGGCGGTCGTGTCGGTCGTGCTCGGCGAGGCCCAGGTCGCCTACGACGCGGCGCGAGCCTGCCGGGAGCGCGGGCTCGAGGTCGGTTGCTTCCGGCCGCCGTCGGTCCCCGAGGGCACGTCACGGCTGCGCCTCACCGCGCGCGCCGACCTCACCCCGGCCGAACTCGACACCATCGCGACCGTCCTCGGCGAAGTCCTGGCCGCGGCGCGCGGAGCGGACCCGGTGCCCGCATGAGCCTGCTGTTCGTCACCGGAACGTCCACCGAGGTCGGCAAGACGGTCGTCACGGCCGCGCTGGCCGCCTCGGCAATCGCCGCCGGCAAGAGCGTCGCGGTGTGCAAACCCGCGCAGACCGGCATCGCGCCGGGCGAACCGGGCGATCTCGCGGAGGTCGAACGTCTGGCCGGGCCGGTGAAGACGCTCGAACTGGCCCGCTATCCCGAACCGCTGGCCCCCGACACCGCCGCGCGCCGCTGCGGCCAGCCGCTGCTGACGCTCGCGGAGACCGCGGCCGCCGTCCGCTCCCTGTCGGACGCGGACCTCACCCTGGTGGAAGGCGCCGGGGGACTGCTCGTCCGGCTGGGGGAGTTCACCCTCCCCGATCTGGCGCGCGAACTCGACGCACCCGTCGTGGTCGTGGCCGCCGCCGGGCTCGGCACCCTCAACCACACCGAGCTCACCGTCCGCGCCCTCACCGCCGCCGGCGTGCGCTGCGCGGGACTGGTGATCGGCGCCTGGCCCGCCGAGCCCGACCTCGCCTCGGAGTGCAACCGCATCGATCTGCCCCTCGTCACGGGGGAGGACGTCGTGGGTGTCGTGCCCGCGGGCGCCGGCTCCTGGAGCCGGGACAGGTTCGTGGCGGCGGCCCCCGGGTGGTTCATCCCGGGTTGGCTCGCGGGGCGCTAGACGTTCAGGGCCGATTCACCGCCTCTACCTGCGGATTTGACATCGTGCACACGACTACGTAACTTATTCCAGGTCAGAGCGACACGGACACCGACCCGGAGCCGAGACGCTAAGCCGAAAGGCTGGGCGAGGGCGACGGGAAACGAGGTAGGACGAGGAGCGCCTGGCGATCACACTGGTTCGGTTGGTTCCTGGATTTGGTTCTGGGTGTTGGTCGGGCTAAGCTGAGAAAAAGTTGCCTCTCTGAAGTACCGGGTGATTCTGGTGTGGATGGGTGTGCGTGTGTTCTTTGAGAACTCAATAGTGTGTCGATGAATGTCAGTGC
>NZ_QNRE01000026.1 GCF_003315035.1 Nocardia puris | reverse complement strand
TTCGAACTCGCCATCGCCGTCGCTATCGCCACCTACGGCGCCACCTCCGGCCAAGCCCTGGCCGGAGTCGTCGGCCCGCTCATCGAGGTCCCCGTGCTCGTGGCGCTGGTCTATGTGTCCCTCGCCCTGCGGAAACGATTCCAGCCAACCCAGCGCACCGGCGCCGCGACAACCGATGAGGTGACACCGCGTTGAGCACCACCCCGTCCGTGCTGTTCGTCTGTGTGAAGAACGGTGGCAAATCGCAAATGGCGGCCGGGCTGATGCGAGCCGTCGCCGGTGATCGCGTCGAGATCCATTCCGCCGGGACCGCACCCGGCACCACCATCAACGCACTCTCCGCCGAAACGCTGCGCGAAGTCGGTGTCGACATCAGCGCCGAGATCCCGAAACCCGTCGATCCGGACCTACTGCGTTCGGTTGACCTGGTCGTCACGCTCGGGTGGGAAGCACACATCGACCCGGTCGACGGGGTGCGGCTCGTCAACTGGGACACCGACGAGCCCTCCCAACGCGGCATCGACGGCATCGAACGTATGCGCTTGGTCCGCGACGACATCGCCGCCCGCGTCAACAACCTGCTCACCGAACTCACCACACCCGCCGAGCAACGGACCACATCATGAGCGACAGCCCACTCGCGCCCACCCACACCCGCCACGACCTGACCATCGATCAGCAGCTCGCCCTGAAAACCGCCGCCACGCACCTGCAGCGCGAGTTCGACGGCACCTTCGGCGTCGAGACCATCGAACGGTTCCTGCACTCCTCCTACGACCAGTTCGCCGGACGCGCGACCGTCATCAACTACCTGCCGCTGCTGGCCGAACGCTTCGCCCGCCAACGCCTGCACGCCCTGGCCCGCGTCGAAGGCAAAGCCCACACCGGCACTCCCACAGTGCTGTTCCTGTGCACCCACAACGCCGGACGCTCCCAAATGGCCCTCGGGTTCTTCACCCACCTCGCCGGTGACCGCGCGGTGGCCTGGTCCGGCGGCAGCGAACCCGGCGACGAGATCAACCCCGCCGCCATCGCCGCGATGGCCGAGGTCGGCATCGACATCACCGCCGAGTTCCCCAAACCGTGGACCGAGGAAATCATCCAAGCCGCCGACGTCGTCATCACTATGGGCTGCGGCGACGCCTGCCCGTTCTACCCCGGACGCCGCTACGAGGAATGGGACCTCGACGACCCCGCCGACCTCGACATCACCGCCATCCGACCCATCCGGGACGAGATCGAAACCCGCGTCCGGCTCCTGCTTACCGAACTCGACCTCCCCGCCAACTGAAAGGCATTGCCCCACATGAGCACCCAGCCCAGCGTGTTGTTCGTCTGCGTCCACAACGCCGGACGCTCCCAGATGGCCGCCGGATTCCTCACCCACCTCGCCGGCGACTCGATCGAAGTCCGCTCCGCCGGGAGCGCCCCTGCCGAGACGATCAACCCGTCCGCAGTGGAGGCGATGGCCGAACTCGGTATCGACATCTCCGACCAGACCCCGAAGATCCTCACCTACGACGCGGTAGAAACCTCCGACGTCGTGATCACAATGGGGTGCGGCGACACCTGCCCGGCCTTCCCGGGCGTCAGCTACCGGGACTGGGTCCTGGAAGACCCCGCAGGCAAGGGAGTCGAGTCCGTGCGGCCGATCCGCGACGAGATCAAGACCCGCGTCGAAGCCCTCGTCGCCGAGCTGCTGCCGACGCGCGCCTGACAAAGCCCCGCACACGGTCAACCTAATCGAGCCTCGCGCCACGACAACCAGGGCGCGAGGCTCGAACTGACGGCGACACCAAACTGGCCGCCGACGAAGTGATCGCATCGATCACGCGCGCCAGCGAGCTCGACGGATCAGCCCACGCTATTTCGACATCGCAGGCGCACTCACCTGCGCAGACGGAGCAGCGCCCGTGCGAGGCGTAGCTGGCCGCTAGGCCGTGTTTCTTGGGTGAGGGGCACGAGCGTCAGGCCACCACCATCGATCCGGCACCGTAACAGCCCAGCGCGAGCGCGACCGCCGTCGCCGAACCACCGAGCAGATCACGCACGTAGACAACGGTATCCACGTGATCGGCTGTTGGTGCCCGGGTAGCGAAATTGGCGGCCCCGCCGGTGGGCCCGGAACCGGAGAAGTCCCAGCACACAAGCATGTCCACGGAATCGCAGGCCCATCGTGACGATGACGCTGACGTCAGGTGATTCGGGCGAGCGTAGTGTCGGCCGACAAGTCGTTCGTCACACTGACTCGGTTCGTATGCGGCCGCTCAGCGAGATCTCAACCGAATCTCGCTTGTCGGTGCGCAGCGAATATGCGGATGTCGGCCAGCGGATTACGGAGATGATGGGCGTTGTGTGGCATGCCATCGCAGGACGTCGAGGAGAGCTTCAGCCTGCTGCCGTGCTAACTGCTCGCTGTCTCGGTCTTTGGCAATCAGTATCTCGCAGACCGCTTCGAGTGGCGGACGCCGCTGTCGGGATTCGTTGGAGGCGTTCGGATCGGGTGGCGCTGTGTTCTCGGTCATTCTCATGTTGTGCCACCGATCTACGCTGCCGTCTGACAAATCGGACCTCCGGCGTGTCGCCGGATTCCGTCGGCGTGTCGTTAGCTGTCAGCTAACCCCCCTAGGGCGCCAACCTGCGACCCGTCACCTGGGGTTTTCCTCGCTCTCTAGCATCTCGATCTCGTCCAAACGGCCCTGACCTGCGCAAATGATGCGCAGGTTGGCGCCCCCGGCAGGACACACAAAACATGGGCAACCGGAAAACGCCTGGTCATCGCGGATTCCTACCCGATCTAGCGATGCTGTCCGGCCGCGACCTATTCTATCGCGCTCCCATCTACGTTGTGCCTGCGGGTGAGGCACAACGAAGATGCAGTCACGCGTGACCCGGGATAGGTTCGGGGCTGCTGCAGGTGTAGGTGACAATCGAGATGGCTTGCCGGGAGGCGGGCCTGAGAGGATGTCACAGTGCCCAAGCCGTATCCGAAAGAGTTCCGCGACGACGTGGTCAGGGTCGCCCGCAACCGCGACGACGGGGTGACCCTCGACCAGATCGCGGCCGATTTCGGCGTCCATCCGATGACGTTGTCGAAGTGGATGCGCCAAGCCGACGTCGACGACGGGAACAAGCCGGGAACCACTCGCAGCGAGTCCGCCGAATTGCGTGATGCCCGCCGCCGGATCCGGTTGCTGGAGCAGGAGAACGAGGTCCTGCGGCGCGCGGCTGCCTATTTGTCCCAGGCTCAGATACCGGGAAAAGGCTCTACCCGCTCGTGAAAGAGCTTGCCGCCGACGGGATCCCCGTGGCGGTGACGTGCCGGGTGCTGCAGCTCGCTCGCCAGCCCTACTATCGGTGGCTGGCCGATCCGGTGACCGCCGCCGAGGTCGCCGAGGCGTATCGAGCCAATGCGTTGTTCGATGCGCACCGCGACGACCCCGAATTCGGCTACCGGTTTCTCGCCGACGAGGCCCACGAAGCCGGTGAGACGATGGCCGAGCGGACCGCGTGGCGGATCTGCTCGAGCAATCGGTGGTGGAGCGCGTTCGGCAAGTCCCGGCGCGGCAAGAACGCCAAACCAGGGCCGCCTGTCCACGATGATCTGGTGCAGCGGAACTTCCGCAGCGACGCACCAAATCGTTTGTGGCTCAGCGACATCACCGAACATCGCACCGGTGAAGGCAAGCTGTATTTGTGTGCGGTCAAAGACGTGTTCTCCAACCGGATCATCGGCTATTCGATCGATTCACGAATGAAGTCCCGGCTGGCGGTGACCGCGGTGAACAATGCTGTCGCCCGGCGAGGTGATGTGGCCGGTTGCATTCTGCACACCGATCGCGGATCTCAGTTCAGGTCAAGGAGATTCGTGCACACGCTCAACCGTCACCGTATGGTCGGATCGATGGGGCGCGTCGGCGCGGCCGGCGACAACGCCGCCATGGAAAGCTTCTTCAGCCTGCTGCAACGCAACGTGTTGGACCGGCAGCGCTGGGGAAACCCACGATCAGCTCCGGATCGCCATCGTCACCTGGATCGAACGCACCTATCACCGTCGGCGCCGACAAGCTCGGCTCGGCCGGTTGACCCCGATCGAATTCGAAACCATCATGTCCCCAGCAGCCCGACAGGCTGCTTAACCACTGTCACCCGATCTTGCAGCAGCCCCGTTCGCGTGAATCGGCGTCCCGCATCTGCAACTTCCGACGGGTTGCCAGCTCAAACGGGAGTGCGCGCGGGCAGCCTTCGTCGGAGCGTCGTGTCGAGGTGTAGACCGGCGTTGGTGATGGTGGTCGCGGTGGCGCGCTATTGCGCATCGCGTGTACTCCGTCTCGTGGTCACCTCGCTACGCACTCCGCGTCGTGTCATTCTTGTCGGCCGAACCTCCAGTGGTGAGCCGGTGATTCTGCGCCCTCCGCGACTGTCCGACGCGTCTACCTGGCGCGCGATCCGAATCGCCGACCGTTCGGCGATCGAGCCGTTCTGGCTGACCGACGAGCGGAGCTGGGAATCGCGCCACCGCGAGCGGGTGTGGATTCACGAGTGGCTATGGTCGAGAGCGGAGGCGAAGGCCGACCGTATCGTGCGCACGGTCATCGAGGTCGGTGGCCGATTCGCGGGACAATGCGACCTGTGGATACAGCCTCACGACAAGCGTGGCGAACTCAGTATCTGGGTCGACTCTCGACTGTCCGGGCGCGGCATCGGTGCGGCGGCGGGGCGTCTGATCGTCGGGTATGCCTTCGATGAACTGGATCTCGCGCGCGTCACTGCGCCGATAGATGTGGACAATGTCAACTCGAGTCGATTGGTTCGCCGGATCGGGTTGGTGCGTGAAGGCACGATGGTCAGCTATCTCAGCGTCGGTGGTAGGCGCCGCGATCACGATCTCTGGGCTGTCTCCGCTCAGTCTTGGGAGCGGTATCCGTCGGCCGAGTTGTGAGACCGGGCAGTCCAGTTTTCGGCGTCTAATACGTAGAGACATAGTAGGTGCATCTTGCGTGCTGCCGGTCCGCGAGCCGTCGGCACGTCGGGCCGGGAGAGCGGCGATGGGGCATCGTTTCGGGGAACTGGGGAGCGGTTGTGATGGACCGTGCCTGGTCGGCCGACGACACCATCACGGTCCGGCAGGTGTACGGCGACTTGCTTCGTGACCGAGAGATCGCCTACACGACCGTCATGACGACGGTGCAGGTTGTCCACCGTCATGACGACGGTGGACAACCTGCACCGCAAAGGATGGCTCGAGCGGACGCGACTCGGCTTAGTCAGCTAGCACCGCGTCCGGACTCAGGTCCAGGCGGCGGAGCAGTTGGGCATTGACCGCGACGACGACGGTAGAGGCCGACATCAGCAGGGCACCGACTTCCATCGGAAGTGTGATGCCCCAGTGCGAGAGCACGCCCGCGGCCAGGGGCACGGCGATGATGTTGTATCCGGCTGCCCAGACCAGGTTCTGGATCATCTTGCGGTAGGTGGCGTGCGACAGTTTGATCACCGATAAGACAGCGCGGGGGTCGTCGGAGGCCAGCACGACACCGGCGGAAGCGATAGCGACGTCGGTGCCGGCGCCGATGGCGATGCCGACGTCGGCACGGGCGAGGGCGGGGGCGTCGTTGACGCCGTCGCCGACCATCGCCACGGTGTGCCCGGCGTCTTGGAGGGCTTGGACTTTGGCGCCTTTGTCCTGGGGCAGGACTCCGGCGAAGACTTCGTCGATGCCGAGTTGGGCAGCGACAGTGCGGGCGACGGGCTCGGCATCGCCGGTGATCATGGCCACGTGGATGCCGCGAGCGTGCAGGGCCTTGATGGTCTGGGCGGATTCGGGGCGGATCTCGTCGGCCAGAGCTAGTGCCCCGATGAGCTTCCCGTCGCGCAGGACGTGCAGCACGGTCGATCCCTGCGCGGACCACTCGGCCGCAGCGGGTGCTGGGTCGAGGTTGTGCTGGTCGAGCATCGCGGGCCCACCGACGCTGATCTTTGTGCCGTTGATTGTGGCGGTGACTCCGACACCGTTCTGGGCGGTGAAATCTGTCGCGGTGGGAATGCTGATGCCGCGTTCGGTAGCAGTGTTGACGATGGCGCGACCCAAGGGGTGTTCGCTGTCGGACTCTGCGGCTGCGGCCAAGGCCAGGACTTCGTCGTCACCGATGCCGGGTTGGGTCGAGGTGGTGGCGACGACGGCGGGTTCGCCGCGGGTGAGGGTGCCGGTCTTGTCGAACAGGATCGCATCGACGGTGCGCATTCTTTCGAGAGCGCGGCGATCGGTGATCAGCACACCGGCTTTGGCAGCTCGTTCGGTCGCGATCGAGACCACAAGCGGGATCGCCAGTCCCAGGGCGTGGGGGCAGGCGATGACGAGCACGGTGATGGTGCGGGTGACCGCGGATTCGGGCTGCCCGAGCAGCAGCCAGGTGATCGCGGTGATGACCGCTGCGCCGGAAGCGAACCAGAACAACCATGCCGCGGCGCGGTCGGCCAGCACCTGGGCGCGTGAGGTCGAGTTCTGCGCTTCGGCGACCAGGCGCTGGATTCCGGCCAGCGCGGTGTCGGAACCGACTGCGGTGATCCGGACCCGTAGAGCGGAGTCGGTGGTGACGGTTCCGGCGACAACCCGGTCGCCGGGGCCACGGTGGACCGGGCGGGATTCGCCGGTGATCATGGATTCGTCGACGTCGGCGCTGCCGGTCTCGACGCTGCCGTCGGCAGGGACTCGTCCGCCCGGGCGGACGACGACCAGGTCGCCGGTGCGCAGGTCAGTGACCGGCACGGTGGCGGTGGTGCCGTCCTCTCCGAGACGTTCGGCTTCGTCGGGCAGCAACGCGGCCAGCGATTCCAGCGCGCTGGAGGCTTGGCCGAGCGAACGCATCTCGATCCAATGGCCCAGCAGCATGATCACAATGAGCAGTGCCAGTTCCCACCAGAAGTCGAGCTCGTGGGCCAGCAGGCCCAGTGTCGAGCCCCAGGAGGCGGCGAAGGCCACGGTGATCGCCAGCGCGATCAGCAGCATCATCCCTGGCTGACGGGAACGGATCTCGCTGACCGCCCCTGTCAGGAAGGGCCGTCCGCCCCAGAAGAACATCACGGTGCCCAGCGCAGGGGACACCCACTGCAACCCGGTGGGCACGGTGTAGCCGATGAGGTCGGCGAACATCATGTCCGCGGCGACGACCGGCACGGCCAGGGCGAGCATCACCCAGAACAGGCGCCGGAACATCGCGACGTGATCGCCGTGGCCCGCGTGCCCGCCGTGGCCTGTGTGCCCGGCGTGATCGTCGTGGGTGCCGTGGTCGGGTGCAGGCGCACCGTGATCGTGGCCGGAGGTGGCGGTGTGCTCGTGATGTTCGGGTCTCGGGTGCGAGGCCTCGTTGTGGTCAGGGCCACGGCTTCCGCCGTGTTCGTGAGTGTGGGCGGTCGCTGGGTCGGCGTCGGAGCGTAGGTGATCGCTGGACATGCGCTGACGTTCCTTTGGGTCGACGGCAGGGGCGCAGCCGCGGCCGAACTCGCCGCGACCAGGGCGAACGGGATGGCTCAGCTTTTGGATCGGTTGGATTTTCCGCGGCGGAGCAGGGCGCGCAAGGCCTCGGATTCATCCTCGCTGATCTGGTCGACGAAATGCGCCAGCACGAGATCGGAGCGCGTGCCTTCGAGGGCATCACGCATGAGCTGTGCGCTGTATTCCTCGCGGGTGAGGGTGGGCCAGTACAGGTATGCCTTGCCATGGCGTTCGCGGTCGAGCCAGCCCTTGCGGTGCAGGTTGTCCATGGTGGACATCACCGTGGTGTAGGCGATCTCGCGTTCGAGCAGCAAACTTTCGTAGACGTCACGGACGGTGAGGTCGTCTTCGGCCGCCCACACGCGCTCCATCACGACGGCTTCGAGATCGCCGAATCGGTGTGCCACGACCAACCTCCTGACAGGAACCTTAAATCTACGTAGCAATATCGTAGGTTGTTCGGTGATGTTCTGTCACTTCGACCTGGTCGAAGTGCAGATGAGGGTCGATCGCCATCGTGGGATCGACCCTCATCTGACCAGGCCTGTGTTACCAGCTGCCGGTGCGCGGAAGCGGGAATCCGGGCCGGTAGTTGTTGAGCAGCGGGGCCTGATGGTTGCGGTGGTTGCCGTGGCGACTGCCCGGGTGGTGGTCACGGTGGCGGTTGTCGTGTGCGGCGGAGACCTCGGTGGCCGATGCGGTGGTGCCGGCGTCGGCGAGCGCCGGAGAGGCGAGCGTGGCAGTGGCGGCGACGGTGAAGATCGCAAGGCCGACGCTAGTGGCGATCCGGCGCGTGCTCTGCGGTGAGGATTTGGTGTTCATAGTGGCCTATCTCGTAGAACTACTATCTACGTACGCAGATAGTAGTTTGCTTGTCACGTCGCCCTGGTGGAATTTCGTGGGTCGGCCGACTGGCGACTCGACGGCCGACCCACGTGACCCGTTGGGGGTCACATTTGACAGCACGAGGCCATCATCGAGCACATCCAGTCGCACAACATCTTCATCGGGTTCATCGGTCGGTCACCTCCTTTCGCATCGGTGGCGGGCATCAGGTATCGGTGGGCGGTACGCGCACTGACGCGCGGTGGAAACCGCGGCATGGGGCAGCGGCACTCGGCCTGGGGTTATTGCTCGTAGGAGACGACGGCCATCATCCCGGCTTCACCGTGGTAGACGTTGTGGCAGTGCAGCATCCACTGGCCGGGGTTGTCGGTGTCGAAGTCGACTTCGACGGTCTGGTTGGGCACCACGATCAAGGTGTCCTTGCGTGGCCCGGCCCCGGAGCCGGTGACGACCTGGAAGGTGTGGCCGTGCAGGTGCATCGGGTGCCACATCATCGTCTTGTTGTTGAACCGCAGCCGGACCCGTTGCCCGGCAGTCACATCCAGCGGGGCATGGTCGGGGAAGGCTTTGCCGTTGATCGTCCAGATGTATTTGTTCACGTCGGCTTCCAGGACCACATCGAGGATCTGATCAGGTTTGCGGTCGGGCAGCCGGACGGCCTCGGCCGCGCTCAGCCTGTCCGCTGACAGCGGGATCGCGGCCAGTTCGGTGGGGCGAGCATCCGGCGGTGGTGGAGTGCCGGATCCGGTTCGGATGAGCGCGAAGCCCTGACCGGTCTTGCCTTCGGCGGAGGCGACCAGCGGGAACACCCCGTCGCCGAGTTCGACCACGGCGTCGTAGCGTTCGCCCATCCCGATGAGGATGTTGGCGGTCGACACCGGATCCACGGGGAAGCCGTCGGTGTGGGTGACCCGTAGCTGGTGACCACCGAGGGCGACGCGGAAGGCGGTGTCGGAGGCAGCGTTGATGATGCGCAGCCGCATCCGCTGTCCCGGGCGGCCCTGCAGGACCACGGGGTCGGTGCCCAGGCGCCCGTTGATCAGGTAGTAGGGGTATTGCACGTCGCCGGTGTCGGTGCCCAACGGCATCGCCGGGTCACTGGGTGCCGACATCGGCGCCGAGCCGCTCATCGACATTCCGCCGTGGTCCATGCCGCCGGATTGCCCTCCCATGTCCATTCCGGCCATGCCCTGCTCACGCAGCCTCGCCAGCTCCTTGTCCGGGTCGCGGCCGTCGACACCGTCGAGCCAGTCGTCGAGCACGATGACGGCTTCGGTGTCGTAGTCGGATCCCTCGTCAGGGTCCTCGATGATCAGCGGGGCGTAGAGGCCGCGGTCGAGCTGGACACCGACGTGCGGGTGGAAGAAGTAGGTGCCCGCATCGGGAACGGTGAATTCGTAGCGGAAGTTCGCGCCCGCGGCGATCGGGTCCTGGGTGATCTCGGGAACGCCGTCCATGTCGTTGCGCAAGGCGATGCCGTGCCAATGCACCGTCGTCGGCGCGGGCAAAGCATTACTCAGTTCGGCACGCAGCACCTCCCCGCGGCGCAACCGGATCTCACGCCCGGGCAGGGAGCCGTCGTAGGTCCAGGTCTGGACCTGGACCCCGCCGAGATCGACCGTGCTCGGCGCGGGACGCAGCGATACCTCGCGCACCGCCGCGGTGGCCGATCGCCGGGTGTCCTCGGCGGATCGGACCGCTTCGGAATCGGGGCCGACCGGAGAACGCTGAGGCGAGGTGGAATTCCCGCATGCCGCCAGCAGTGCGGCTGTGCCCGCACCGGCGCTCAGCGCCAGAAAGTTGCGCCGGGTTCTGAGCATGCCGAGGTTGGGTGGTGACGACATGGGCGTCTCCTTCGTCGTGTCGATACCGGTGATCGACTGGCCGGTGAATGACTGGGTTTGTGCAGGTGAAGAGGATTTCTCGTCGCATGCTAGGGCGCTCGTGTGTGGGGAGAGGCACGTGAGCGGGCGTGTTGGTTGTTCACCTCGTTGCCGCGCGAGTGAAACGAATTCGTCCTACGATCACGGCCAGGCTGTCGCGCGCGTCTCGTCGCCGAGATCTGCGCGGCCCGCTCGGTGCGGGTAAGCCGGAAGGTGAGGAGGTTCGGGTGGCAGGCGGCGGGTTCGGCGAGCTGGAAACGGTGGTCATGGACACGGTGTGGTCGGCCGGCGAGCCGGTCAGTGTTCGCCAGGTGCGCGAGGTGATCGCCGGCGGGCGTGAGATCGCCTACACCACGGTGATGACCACCATGGACAACCTTCACCGCAAGGGCTGGCTCGACCGTGAACGCCATGGTAGGGCCTACCTCTACTGGCCCACTCTGACTCGCGAGCAGTACAGCGCCGGACTGATGCGCGCCGCGCTCGATGCGGGCGGCCGCGCTGAAGACGTGCTGGCCCGGTTCATCGAAAGGATGACCCCCGCGCAATCGCAGCGGTTGCGTGAGGCGCTGCGGCAGCGGCCGCGAGGGATCGATCACCCCGACTCCAGCGGCTAGCGGGGTCCGGAGCACACGCGAGGTGTGCAGTGGCCGCCGTCGTCGGACGGGTCGTGGCGACCGGCGTCGGCGCGATCGTGTCCGTGCCCGCGTGGACCACCATCGGTGCTGTGGCCGTTGTCGACGCGAGAGTTGCCATGCCAGGCGGTGCCCCGGCCGTCATCGGCGCCCGCGGGTCGGCCGCTGGTCCCCGAGGCCGACGGTGCCGCGGTCGCGGGAACAGCGACCAGAAAGGTCGCAGCCGCGGCGATCGATGTGGCAGCCAGCAGGCGGGCGGGAAGGCGATGTCGCTGGGGTCGGGCGGTGGTGGTCATGATGGTCCCTTTCATCGTTGCCGGTGCGGTTTACCGCCGGCGGGCGGCGGGTTAGCCGCATTCGGACGAACAAACGGTGCTCGTCACGTGCTCGTCACCGGGGCATGTCACGGATGTGACTCGCGCAAGGTCTTGTGGTCCGACACGCCGAGGCGTGCGCCTGATCACACAACACAAACTATTTACGTACCGAGATAGTAGATTGATCGCTGTGGTTGTCAACCAACCCTCCGCTTGCGGATAGGGTAGGAACCGCCAAAAGTATTGGTGCCCAGCGTGATCGAGTTCGGGAGGTGGAGTTTGCGCAGCAAGGCAGCGTGGGGGCTCTCCGCGCCGGTCTACGACACGAAGACGGGCACACGATCCCATCGCGACGCTGTGGATGTGGCGGCGGCGCCATTGCGTTCGCCGTTATGTGTTCGTTATTGTCGCGGCATCGTGAATTCTCTCGGTCGGATGCGCAGGGGTAGCTGGTTGGCAGTTCTGCTGCTGGCCGCCCTGGTGATCGTTCCTGCCGCCGATTGCCTGCTCTTCAATGATCAGACCGGCTCACGTGTCCATCACGCGCTCACCGCTGCCGCGCCCGTCAGCGCGACTGACCACGACCACGCCGATTTCGACGCCGCGACCGGCCACGACCACGCCCTCCCTACCGTCGACGCGACCCAGCTGTGCATCGCGCACGCCGGGCACTGCCCGGACAAGGCGCTGCCGCCGGGCATCGTGTCGCTGACGCTGGCCGCTCTGGTGCTCGCCGCTTTCACCGCGGTCTGGACGCCGGCGTCGACACCGGACTCCCGCGCTGGTGGTATTCGTGGGCCGCCTACTGCGCCGCGTTCGCCTGATGGGCGCACTGTACTGACTCTGTTCTGTATTTCCCGACGCTGATCGGTCAGCGCCAGGCCGATCCGTCGTGTCCGGCCGGTGCTCGCTGCCCATCGTCGTGGCGTACCGCGAAAGCGGTCGCCTGTGCAGAGAAGAGACAGCAACCGTGAACAACACCTCGACCTTCCCCACCCTCGAACTCGCCCACACCCGTCGCATGCTGGGCGCCCCAGATGCCATCGATGCACCCCGCGGTCTGGTCGGCAACACCCCGGTGCTGCGGATCGGAGAACCTCTGGCCGGCGCCGATCGCGGGTTCTGGGCCAAGCTGGAAGGGTTCAACCCTGGCGGGATGAAGGACCGTCCCGCGCTGCACATGGTGCAGAAGGCGCGCGAACGCGGCGATCTGGCGCCTGGCGCGCGCATCGTCGAATCGACCAGCGGCACGCTGGGCCTGGGGTTGGCGCTGGCCGGGATGGTGTACCAGCACCCGGTGACCGTGGTCACCGACCCGGGGCTGGAACCGATCGTCGCCCAGATGCTGGCCGCCTACGGCGCCACGGTCGACCTGGTCACCGAACCGCACCCGGTCGGTGGCTGGCAGCAGGCGCGGCGCGACCGGGTCGCCGAGCTGCTGGCTGCCGAGGACGACGCCTGGTGCCCGGATCAGTACAGCAATCCCGACAACGTCGAGGGCTACGAATCCCTGGCTTTGGAGCTGA
Source organism: Nocardia puris (assembly GCF_003315035.1). Classification (GTDB taxonomy): domain Bacteria; phylum Actinomycetota; class Actinomycetes; order Mycobacteriales; family Mycobacteriaceae; genus Nocardia; species Nocardia puris. Next base: position 31,334 of record NZ_QNRE01000026.1, on the reverse strand, counting down.
TCGAGCAGCTGGGCACCGTCGATGTCCTGGTGTGCGCGGTCGGCACCGGCGGACACTCGGCCGGAGTCGCGCGCGTGCTGCGCCGCTACAACCCGGAGATGAAACTGGTCGGCGTCGACACGATCTCCTCGACGATCTTCGGCCAACCGGCCGGGCCGCGGCTGATGCGCGGCCTGGGTTCGAGCATCTACCCCGCCAACGTCGACTACGCGGCCTTCGACGAAGTCCACTGGGTCGCCCCGGCGGAATCGGTGTGGGCGTGCCGCACACTGGCAGCGACACACCACGCCACCGGCGGGTGGAGCGTGGGCGCGGTCGCGCTGGTCGCCGGATGGGCCGCCCGCGTCGCCGCGCCGTCGACCCGAATCGCCGCGGTGTTCCCCGACGGGCCACACCGCTACTTCGACACCATCTACAACGACGCCTACTGCGCCGAGCACGGGCTCCTCGACACCACCCCGCCGATCGCGCCCGAAGCGATCAGCCACCCCGGTGAACGGGTCGTGCAGCGCTGGACCCGCTGCACCACGGTGGTCTCGCCGACGGCAATGGCAGAAGGAGAACTCGCCTCGTGACCGTGGTCACCAAATTCGCCAGTTTCGACCGGCCCGCGCAGCTGTTGATGATCAACCAGTTCGGCATCAACCTCGGCTTCTACATGCTGATGCCGTACCTGGCCGGATACCTGGCCGGCCCACTGGGGCTCGCGGCGTGGGCGGTCGGACTGGTCCTGGGTGTACGCAACTTTTCCCAGCAGGGCATGTTCCTCATCGGCGGCACCCTGGCTGATCGGCTCGGCTACAAACCGTTGATCGTGGCCGGATGCTTGCTGCGTACCGGCGGCTTCGCGCTGCTGGTCTTCGCCGAATCCCTGCCCGCGGTGTTGATCGCTTCCGCGGCGACCGGCTTCGCGGGCGCGTTGTTCAATCCGGCCGTGCGCGCCTATCTGGCCGCTGACACCGGCGAGCGCCGCGTCGAGGCGTTCGCGGTCTTCAACATGTTCTATCAAGCGGGCATCCTCGCCGGACCGCTGGTCGGGCTGGCGTTGATGGCGGTCGACTTCCGCGTCACCGCCGGGGTCGCGGCGGCGGTGTTCGCCGCGTTGACCATCGCTCAGCTGTTCGCCCTGCCCGCCCGCCGCGGTGAAGCCCCGGCCGAGAAGACCTCGGTGCTCGACGACTGGCGCCGGGTCATGTCCAACCGGCGGTTCCTGGCGTTCTCGGTAGCGATGATCGGCTCGTATGTCTTGTCGTTCCAGGTGTATCTGGCCTTGCCATTGCAAGCGGAATTCATCGCCGGGGCACGCTCGCAAACCCTGGTCTCGGCCTTGTTCGTGGTTTCCGGCGTCGTCGCTGTCGCCGGTCAGCTGCGCATCACCGCGTGGTTGCGTGCCCGCTGGGGGCCGGGCAAGAGCCTGGTCGCCGGCATGGCCGTGCTCGCTGCGGCGTTCATCCCCTTGATCATCGTGCCCACCACGGGGCTTTTCGGCACCGTGGCCGCGGTGACCGCGCTGCTGGTCACCACCACGCTGCTGGCGATCGGCACGGCGGCGGTGTTCCCGTTCGAGATGGACACCGTGGTCTCGCTGTCGGGAAACAAGCTGGTCGCCACCCACTACGGCTTCTACAACACCGTCGTCGGTGTCGGCATCCTGGTCGGCAACCTGGCCACCGGTACCCTCGTCGGCGCCGCGCGCGACGCCGGACTGGACTGGGTCGTCTGGGCGGGCTTGACCGCGATCGGCGTCATCGCCGCCTACGCCTTGGCCCGGCTGGAACGATCCGACCGCACCGCGACCGCGCCCGAGCAGCACGTCACCGGACGTCATCGTCTGCCCAGCGGACGCCACCGGCTCACCGAACCCGCCTTTGCGGGCTCGGATCCGGTGACCACCCCATTGCGCCGCCGATCCGGGCGCGGCATCGAACCGGTGAATCGGCTCGGTACGGCGACCAAGCCCCGACCGGCGGCAGAATCCGACCAGCGCACCTACCGCCGCCAGCCCCTACCGCCGCGGCCGCGGACAGCCGTCGGTGAAGACCGACACGGTCCCGGGCCTCGTCTCCCGAACGGCGCGCCGCGCCCGTGGCCGGGTTCGGAGCCCGAGCGACGCGGACACCGCCGGGTCCAACCACCGGCGCCCCGCACACACTCCTCTGCCGAGGACCGGCGCTCGCGTTATCCCGCCGCCGGACCGGAAACCAGGCGGTGAGGCCCGCCTGGTTCCACAGCCAGGCCGGTGATGTCGTCGAGCGCCGGGGCCCTCCCATCGGGTCCCGGCCTCTGATCGTTGCTCACCACCTACTCAAGGAAATATGACATGACCACAGTTCTGCGGCGCCTGGCCGTCACCTTCGGCGCCGCTGCGGCCGCCACCGTGCTCGCCGGCGGTATCGCCTCGGCGCACCTGGGTGTCGAAGCCCCCGGCGCCAAGCAAAACACCTCCGCGGTATTGACCTTCCGCATCTCCAACGAATCCGAGCAGGCCTCGACCACCGCGTTGACGGTCGAGCTGCCCGGCCTCAAAACCGCGCGCACCGAACCGCTGCCCGGATGGACCGCCACGGTGAACCGGGATGCGGCCAAGATGGCAACCTCGGTCACCTGGACAGCGGATCCAGGGGCCGGTGTCGGCCCAGGCCAGTTCCAGCGTTTCGATCTCTACGCCGGGCCGCTGCCCACCCAGGACTCCGTCGCCTTCCGCGCCGTTCAGACCTACAGCGACGGCAAGGTCGTCACCTGGGACCAGCCCAGCACCGAGGGCGCACCCGAACCGGAATTCCCGCTGCCGGTCCTGGCTCTGGCACCCGCTCCCGCCGGCGACGGACACGGACACTCCCACGCCGCCGCCCCGGCAGCCCAGGACGAGCACGATGCCGAGACCGGCACTGATTCGGCGACGCGCTGGATGGCTGCGGGCGGGCTGGGACTGGGCGTGATCGCCGCGGCCGTCGCGGTGGCCGCACTGGCACGCACCCGCCGTACCACTCGATAGTCACTGAGCGGCCAGTGGGTGCAGATGCAGAAAACAGCCGCGCTAGCACTCACTGGCCTGGACAAGGCCACGCACGGCACTGTTCGGGGACGTGGCAGCATTCGCCGAGAATCGGGCAGCACGCTGTCGCCTTTGCGATGCCGCCATGCCTTCGCCCAGGGCGCCGCCGCGCTCACCAAGGCAAGTGGAACCCGGAGTGCCGGGCTGTGAAGTCTCAGCCTGAGTTGAGGCCGCTGGCGTCGAGGGCGGCAAACGAACACGACCGTAGTGATCGCGGGCGGGCTGCGCGTCCTACTGGATCGCTTAGTAGGATCACCGCGTGATCTTCGCGCCGATGACTGCACGACGAGCCGCGCTGCTGCGGCTTGCGGTGGCGCTGTCGGCGTTCGTCGCGATCGCCCTCGTGCACGGGGCGCAGTGCCAGACCGGCATGCCGATGACGATGGCGCACTCGGCCGCCATGGTCGGTGGTGTGGCGGGTCAGTGTGGTGGTGCGCAGGTTGGTGATGCCGGAATCCACGAGCATGATCACGGCCCTGATTCCGGGGTGGGCGTCCAGGCTGCCGATACGCCGTTGACGGTGGCCGACGATGCCGTGCCTGCCCCGCCGGTGGGTCTGGTGATGGCGTGTTTGGCGGCATTCCTGGCGATGCTGGCGACACTCGCCTTTCCGCGGCGCGACGTCGTTGCCACTGTGCTTCGCCGAGCCCCGGATGTCGCGATGATACGGGTGCGGGCGGTCCTGCCGCGTGCACCGACCTTGGCCGAACTCTGCGTGTTGCGGACATAGGAGCGGGCGCCCGGGATGTGTCCGATGTTGTGACCGTCTCGGGTCTCGCGCCGCCGACTCTGTCGTCGGCGCGAACTGTCATGCCGTTGTCTTTCCTTTCCTCGCAGGAGTCTTTCGTGAATCTTTTTCCTGTTCTGGTGACCGGCTTGTTCGCCGGCGGTGTGTCGTGTGCTGCCGTGCAAGGCGGTCTGCTCACCGGTCTGATCACCCGTCAGCGCGCCGCCGCAGCGGCGGGTGTCGGCGCTGCATCGGCCTCCAACAGTGCCGCTGGGACAACGACGGGCCAGCCGCGTTGGGGCCAACGGGTCGTCGATGATCTCGCCCCGGTCGGCGGGTTCCTTGCCGGGAAATTGTTGTCGCACACCGTGCTCGGCGCGGTCCTGGGTGCCGTCGGAGGTGCCGTGCAGTTGTCGACCGGTGCCAGGACCTGGCTGCAGATCGGGGCAGGGCTGTTGATCATCGTCTTCGGTCTCGCGCAGCTGGGCGTGCCGGGGTTCCGAGGCATCGTGGTCGAACCACCCGCGTCCTGGATGCGGGTACTGCGCAAGCGGGCACGTTCGCAGGCCGCGCTTGCTCCGGCGGTGCTAGGTGTCTCGACGGTCCTGATCCCGTGCGGGGTGACGCTGTCGGTGGAGGCGCTGGCCTTGGCCTCGGGCTCGCCGTGGTGGGGTGCGGCGATCATGGCGGTCTTCGTGCTCGGTACCAGCCCGCTGTTCGCGATCCTCGGATACGCCGCCCGGGTCGCGGCCACGGTGTGGCGGGGCAGACTGGCCCTGGCCACCGGTGTCGTGGTGCTCGCGATGGGCTTCTACACACTCAACGGAGGCCTCAAGCTCGCCGGTTCGCCGCTAGCGGCCAGCCGGATCACCGAGTCGATCGGATTCGAACCCCCAGCAGCAGACGCCTCGGCCGCTGTCGTCGCCGACGGTGTGCAGACCCTGACAATCACCGCCAAGACCGGCTCCTACGGTCCCAAGAATATCGAAGCCGTCGCGGGCATCCCGACCACGCTCGTCGTCAAGACCAACCGAACACAAGGATGTGTTCGGTCGATGGTTGTTCCGAGTCTCGGCATCACCGCGACGCTGCCGACCAGCGGCGAAACCCGCATCGACCTGGGCACTTTGCAGCCCGGCCGCTTGGACTACACCTGCGGTATGGGCATGTACTCGGGCATGATCACCATCCTCTGAAGGGGCAACTCCGCATGACCACCCACATTTTCCGGATCGAGGGCATGCACTGCGGCAGCTGCGCACTGCTCATCGACGACACCCTCGAAGACCTGCCCGGCGTGGCCGGCACGCAGACTTCGATGAAGAAGGGCCGCAGTACCGTGGAGCTCGATGTCGCGGTCACCACCGTCGAGGACGTGATCGCCGCGATCACCGAGTTGGGCTACACCGCGGTGGTCACTCGATAGTTACGGGACCGGCCAGGGTTGGGTCAGCAGGTCGGCGTTGACCTGCTGGCGCACCCACAACCCCAGCACCGCGACCACGGCGACGATCCGCAATACGCGGCGTAGTCCTGGACGCAGCGCGATCTGTAACCAGTGGCCGGTGAGCACTCCGATCGCGCCGCGCGCCAGGGCAAGGAGGGCGACGGCGGCGAGGACAAGGACGCCGGGATTGTAGCGAAGAGACTCCGACACTTCGCCGGTCAGCAGCAGGTAGGTGGCCCGGGTTCCGCCGCAGAAAGGGTCCATGAGCCCGAGGAAATGCGTCGGTCCGTGCAGATCTACCGATGGGACACCGACAACCCGTAGCGCCGCGGCGCCGCCGAGGAATACGAGAGCGGACAGCGTCAGCCACTGCAACCGGTCACCACCGGGCCAGCGGGCGGCGTCGGGGACCAAGGACCGACCTGCCATCATCGACTCCTTCACCTTCCTGGATACAAGACGTAGTTCACAAGACGCCGAACAACCGCCAGCGCGATCGCCGGACGCAAGCCGAGCTTGCCCCGCGACCGGCGGGCCCTTGCCGGGTTCAGGTGCCCAGCGCGCAGACACCGATCCCACCTGCCGCGGCCAGGGTCGCGATCATCGGTCCCAGGACGACCGCGGCGATAGCGGCCGAGGCGGCGACACGATTGATCCGGGTGGGTGCCGGGGGATCCGCGAGGCGGCGAACCCGATCGACCAGCCCCACTTCAGTGGCCGCGACCGGGGCCATGCCGTGATTGTCGGCCAAGGTCACCAGCGCCTCGCAGACAGTAATGGGTCCGTAGATGTCGGCGGCGGCGTCGTCGGCGATCATCTCGGTCAGGCGCGCCACCTGCGCGGCGCCGGTGGCGAACAACTCGATGCGGGGGAACACCGAGGCGAGTGCTCGGGTGAAGGCGAGTAGCAGGTGGTGGCGTCCACGCAGGTGGGCGCGTTCGTGGGCCATGACCGCGGCCAGCTGTTCCTCGTCGAGGGTGGCGACGATGCCCTGGGTCAACACGATGGTGTTCGGGTTGCCTGCCACCGAATAGGCCGCCGGTTCGGGATGATCGAGCACCACCGCGTCGTGGCGGTCATGACGGCGACCGACCATCCGTGCCGCCTGCGCATGCTGATGAGTCACCGATCGAGCCCGGACCAGCGAACGGCACAGCCGCCACGCCGCGACGAAAGCCGCGAGTGCCGCCAGCCCTGTCAGCGTCCACAGGCCGATCTGGACAGCGATTCCGTACGAGCCGGCCGCGGCGTCGTGCAGTTGCCTGAAACAACGTCCGAGATCCAGATGTTGATCGGCGAGCAGATCGCGGACGACATCGACGCCGAGGAAGGCAACCGCGACGGCCCAGGACAGCAGGACCGAGACGATAGCGCTGAGCCAGGCTACCAGGCCCAAGCGGGGATGTTGCCCGTCGCCGGCCGTGCGCAGCAACAGTGGCGGCGCCAGCACCGCCACGACCACGGTGTAGGCCAGTAGGCACAGTGCCACACTCATGAGAGCGCCCGCGGCGTATCTGTATCGACGACCACGACCGTACGCACGAACATCGATGGCACCGATTGGCTCCTCTGCCGGGTCGAGATACGGGCGTTGTACACAGCATTTGCGGCTCGCCAACATACTATCGGCCCCTGAAGGCGGCCAATGATCGCGCCGCCGCGGCGCCGCTACCGATCATCTGCCGGGTAGTTGCATTCCGCGTATCTACTATCTACTATCTACTGACGTAGATAGTACTTGCGCCGTTCTCGGCGCGGGCGCCCCTAAGAGCCAGGGGCGTTGGTCACGGCTCTGGGCGCGCGATCCCCTCATCTCGCGCGCTCGGAGCCGGCCTTCGGGAGTGAGGGCGACGACTCGTGGCGTCGCCCTCACTTTTGTTCTACTAGCAGGGCCGCCCGGGCCGTCCGCCGTATGGCCGCCCGCGGCGAACGCAGGCCACGTTTCCCGCCATGACCCCGTCGCCGGAAAGTGTTGCCGCAGCCTGGGTTCCGATCAGCTCACGATGATTTCGGTGCTCATGCCGAGTTCTCGATGGTTTCCCACCGAGCACCACAGCGTGTAGGTGCCGGGCTCCAAATCGACGGCCAGCTCACCGGATTCGCCTCTTTCGATCCGCGGTGTGCGCCGCGACTCCACACCTGGACCCTCGATCGCGAGATCGTGGGAGACCGATCCGGAGTTTTCGACGACGAACGTGTATGCACCCGCAGTCGATGGGGGGTTGGCTATGTTGATGGAGAACTCGTTCTCGCTGACGGCGATCTGTGTCGAGTTGCCCGGGCTCGATGTGATGGCGGATTCTCGATCGGTTGCCGCGCCGGGATCCCCGCCCCCAGAGCTGCATGCCGCCAACGCCAGTGCCGACAGCGCGGCCAGTGTCGTAAGCGCCTGCCGCTTTGTCCCCCAGCCTCGTCTGGGCGTCATGGCGTCTCCCTGGTGTCCATGTAGACCGAGCTTGTCGCCAATTCCACAGATTACTCTCCGGACCGGCGAGGGTCTATGGATGCGCAAGCGGCGGCGAATCCCCTCACCGCCATGGCGCTGGAGCAGCGGTGGAGCGCTGCGATCGTGGATCGCTGCGGCGGTTGGTCCAACTTCCCGGCGAATGCCGACACTGATCGCAACGTCCGCGTCCGAATGTGGATCGCCGAACGGGGCTGTTGCATTCCTCGGCAGCCCTGACTACCGTTCTACTGAGTAGAATAGTACTTGTGCCGAAATGGTGATCCCGGCACAGGGGCACCCCTAGGACCGGGGGTGTCGGCTGGGGCGGAGGCGTGCGATTTCCTTCATCTCGCCTCCGCCCCCGTCATCGAAAATGCGGTAGGTGACGAGGTCGGGGCGTCACCTCCGCCCTTCTCCCGCAGCTGCCTGGTCGCGACGGGGCTGCCCGGGGGTGTGATGCAGTTCGGCTGGCGCGTTCTCAGGCTGGCGGATGTCGGTCCACTGTCACGCACATTGCATTTCGCCTCCTGTGGGTCGGCTCCGGATGTGAGGGGAATCGCCGCGGCCGGAGCGGTCACCGAAGAGCAGCAGCGCACAATACCCGCGGGGGGTATGATGGGGGTCATGCGGTCGGAGGCGCCGCAGAGCAAGGAGACGATCAGCCATGACCACCACAACTGTGACCGTGACCGGAATGACCTGCAGCTGCTGCGCGAATTCGGTGAACAAAGAAGTCGGCAAGATTGCGGGTGTCACCGCAGTGGAGGCTGACTTCGCCAGCGGGCGCGTGACCATCGAAGCGGCAGATACCGTCGAGCGAAGTGTCATCGCCGCTGCTGTCAGCGAGGCCGGCTATCAGCTTGCCGACTGATCGAACCTGTCACTACCTCTAGCCAGATTTTCCCAGTACGGAACGGAGCCTGCGATGGGCACCACGACGCAACCGTCCACCCGGATCGAGTTGGCGATCGGTGGCATGACCTGCGCGTCGTGCGCCAATCGCATCGAGAAGAAACTGAACAAGCTCGACGGGGTCACCGCCACGGTCAACTACGCCACGGAGAAGGCGCGCGTGGAATACTCCGGCGACCTCACGCCCGAGGACCTGGTCGCCACGGTCGAGGAAGCCGGTTACACCGCCGCGCTCCCGATCTCGAAGGCCGGGAAACCGGACGCGTCAGCACCCGAAGGCGACGATCCCACGGCCTCACTGCGCGAGCGTCTGCTCATCTCGCTGGTCCTGACGGTGCCGGTGATCGCGATGGCGATGATTCCGGCACTGCAGTTCACCAACTGGCAGTGGCTGTCGCTGACACTGGCCGCGCCGGTGGTGATCTGGGGTGCCTTGCCCTTCCACAGAGCGGCCTGGACCAACTTGCGCCACGCCACCGCCACGATGGACACCCTCATCTCCATCGGCACGCTCGCCGCGCTCGGCTGGTCGCTATACGCACTGTTCTGGGGTACTGCGGGTATGCCGGGCATGACGCACCCGTTCGAACTGACCATCGCCCGCGAAGGTGGGGCCGGGAACATCTATCTCGAGGTGGCGGCCGGAGTCACCACCTTCATCCTCGCCGGCCGCTACTTCGAGGCCCGATCCAAGCGGCAGGCCGGTGCCGCGCTGCGAGCGTTGCTGGAACTGGGCGCCAAAGACGTATCGGTGCTGCGCGACGGCAAGGAACAGCGCATACCGGCCGAGCAACTCGCCGTGGGCGACTTGTTCGTCGTGCGCTCCGGTGAGAAGATCGCCTCCGACGGCGTCGTCGTGGAAGGCTCCTCCGCGGTCGACGCATCGATGCTGACCGGGGAATCGGTGCCCGTCGAGGTCAGCGTCGACGACGCGGTGGTCGGCGCCACCGTCAATGTCGGCGGCCGGATCGTGGTGCGTACCAGCCGTGTCGGCTCTGACACCCAGCTGGCCCAGATGGCCAAGCTGGTGGAGGAAGCTCAGAACGGCAAGGCCCAGGCGCAGCGGCTGGCCGACAAGATCTCCGGCATCTTCGTCCCCATCGTGATCGCCCTGTCGGTGGCGACCCTGGGGTTCTGGCTCGGCACCGGAGGCTCTGTCGCCGCGGCCTTCACCGCCGCGGTCGCCGTGCTGATCATCGCCTGCCCCTGCGCACTAGGCCTGGCCACGCCCACCGCGCTGATGGTCGGTACCGGTCGCGGCGCGCAGATGGGTGTCCTGATCAAGGGCCCGGAGGTGCTGGAATCGACCCGGCGGGTCGACACCGTGGTGCTGGACAAGACCGGGACCGTCACCACCGGCAAGATGAGCCTGCTCAAGGTGTATGCCGCCGACGGCGAGGACGAGTTGCAGATCCTGGAGCTGGCCGGAGCGCTCGAGGATTCCTCCGAGCACCCGATCGCGCAGGCGATCGCCAAGGCCGCCCGGGACAAGCTCGGCGACCTCGCGCCAGTACAGGGCTTTGCCAACGTCGAGGGCCTGGGTGTGGAGGGCGTAGTCGCTGACCGCAGGGTTGTCGTCGGGCGTCGCCGAATGCTGGCGCAGCGAGCGCAAAGCATGGACTCGGACTTGGAACGAGTCATGGCCGTCGCCGAATCCGAGGGGAAAACGGCCGTCGCGGCGGCCTGGGACGGGAAGGCGCGCGGTGTCCTGGTCGTCGCCGATACCGTGAAACCGACCTCCGCCGACGCGATAACCCAACTGCGTGCGCTGGGGCTGACACCGATCTTGCTGACCGGCGACAACGCGGCCGCGGCGCGGGCCATCGGCGAGGAGGTCGGCATCGAGGAGGTGATTGCGGAGGTGCTGCCGCGCGAGAAGGTCGATGTCATCACGAAGCTGCAAGCCCAGGGCAAGGTCGTCGCGATGGTCGGCGACGGCGTCAACGACGCGGCGGCTCTGGCCCAGGCCGACCTCGGCCTGGCCATGGGCACCGGCACCGACGTGGCGATCGAGGCCAGTGACCTGACTCTGGTCCGAGGCGATCTGCGGGCCGCGGCGGACGCGATCCGGTTGTCGCGCCAGACGCTCGGCACCATCAAGGGCAACCTGTTCTGGGCGTTCGCCTACAACGTTGCCGCCTTGCCGCTGGCGATGGCAGGTCTGCTCAACCCCATGCTCGCCGGTGCGGCGATGGCGTTCTCGTCGGTGTTCGTGGTCAGCAACAGTCTGCGTTTGCGAGGCTTCCGCTCCAGCAACAGCTGACGGGCGAATGCCGCCCTGACGCCACGCCAGCTCGCTGCGCAGCGAGCTGGCGTGGCTGTCGGGCCGCGATATACGCAATCAGTTGATGTCGATTGTCCCGTCGAAGATCAATGGCGTCGGGCCCGGTTGGCATCCCCGGAAGCTGTTCGTCGGCATCGGGACTCCGTAGCCGATCCGGCTCGGTTCCCCGTTGACGCCCTTGGTGACAGTGATCTGGATGGCCATCGAGTCCGGTGCGAACATCATGACCGGTTCGGCAGTCGTGATCGGATAGATCAGCGAGACGGTGTTTCCGTTGATCGTCAGACAGGTCACCGGGCCGGTCACGCGTACCGGTAGCGGCATATTCCCCAACCGGCCGCTCGCGACATAGGTGCCCGTCGCCGGTCCATCGCCGGTGCCTTGGGCGTCGATGTGGAGCACGTTCATGCCCACCACCTGCATATTGCCGTCGATCGATACCGAGCCTGGGTCAGCGGCGGCCGCTCCAGCACTCGCGGCTATCGCTGCGGACGCCAGGGCCGCGGATGCGGCGAGTCGAGTGAGCTGAGCAATCATTGGTATGCCTCCTCAGTCAGTGTTCCCTGCGAGCCGCATACCCGGCATCCAGGCGTTCACGCGACCCTCTGCCCCTGACACGTCGTGCCGGTATCGTCACCGACCTGTCCCCATTGTGTGCAACGGGGACCGGTCGCTGGGGATGCGGAACTGCGCGTCACGCTACGCTTCGTGTCCGTAGTTGCGGTGAAGGCTTTGTCGCCGGGCGCGTCACTTCGAGGAGTGCTGGATTGTCGGTGTGATCAGGCCAGGTCGACCAGGACGACCTTGGCGGCGCCGACGGCCTCGGCGATCGCGGTCTGCACCTCGGCGGGCACCTCGCGGTTGACGCGCAGCACCACGGTGGCGCCCTCGGCGTCCACGTCCTGGCTCAGCTGCGCGGCCAGGATGTCGATCTCGGCCTCGCCCAGCTTGGTGCCGATCTTGCCCAGCGCGCCCGGCTTGTCGCTGTAGTTCAGCACGGCCAGGTTCAGGCCCTCGGCGCGCATGTCGTAGTTGCGGCCGTTGATGTTGACGATCTTCTCGACCAGGTTGGGCTCGGTCAGCGTGCCGGCCACGTTCAGGGTCGAGCCGTCGCCGAACACGGCGCGCAGGTCGACGACGCTGCGGTGGTTCGGGCTCTCGGTGGCGGTGGTGACCTCCGCGGTGATGCCGCGCTCCTTGGCCAGCGCCGGGGCGTTGACGAAGGTGACCTGGTCCTCGACCAGCGCCGAGAACACGCCGCGCAGCGCGGACAGCTCCAGCACGGCCACGTCCTGCGAGGCGAGCTCGCCGCGCACCTGCACCTCGACGCTGACGGGCAGCTCGTTGGCGATGGCGCCGAGCAGCGCGCCCTGCTTGCGGACGACGTCGAGCCACGGCGCGACGACATCGTTGACCGCGCCACCGGTGACGTTCACCGCACCCGGCACGAACTCACCGGCCAGCGCCAGCAGCACCGACTTGGCGACATCGGTGCCCGCGCGGTCCTGGGCCTCGGCGGTGGAGGCGCCCAGGTGCGGGGTCACGACGACCTCGGGCAGCTCGAACAGCGGGCTGTCGGTGCACGGCTCGGTCTCGAACACGTCCAGACCGGCGGCCCGCACGTGGCCGGACTTGATCGCGTCGGCCAGCGCCTGCTCGTCGATCAGGCCACCGCGCGCGGCGTTGACGATGATGACGCCCGGCTTGGTCTTGGCCAGGGTCTCGGCGTTGAGCATGCCCTTGGTCTCGGGCGTCTTGGGCAGGTGGATGGAGATGAAGTCGGCGCGCTCGAGCACCTCCTCCAGGCTCAGCAGCTCGATGCCGAGCTGGGCGGCACGCGCGGGCGAGGTGTAGGGGTCGTAGGCGACGATCTTGGTCTCGAAGGCGGCGAGGCGCTGCGCGAACAGCTGGCCGATGCGGCCGAGGCCGATGACGCCGACGGTCTTGCCGAGGATCTCGACACCGTTGAACTTGCTGCGCTTCCAGGTCTTCTCGCGCAGGGTCGCGTCGGCGGCCGGGATCTGGCGGGCGGCGGCGAGCAGCAGGGTGACGGCGTGCTCGGCGGCGGTGTGGATGTTGGAGGTCGGGGCGTTGACGACCATCACGCCACGCTCGGTGGCGGCGGGCACGTCGACGTTGTCGAGGCCGACGCCGGCACGGGCGACGATCTGGAGCTTCTTGCCCGCCTCGAGCACCTCGGCGTCGACGGTGGTGGCGGAGCGCACGAGCAGCGCGTCGGCCTCGGGGACCGCGGCGAGCAGGGCCGGGCGGTCGGGGCCGTCGACCCAGCGAACCTCGACACCGTCACCGAGCGCGTCGACGGTCGACTGGGCGAGCTTGTCGGCGATCAGAACTACAGGACGGCCTGCTTGGCTCACTGTGGGGTACTCCTCTGTGCTGGGTTCGACGATGAGTTCGTGTCGAACGGACTACGAATATCTACGTAGTTAGACAGTAGATATCGGCTCGGTGTGGAGCAACCGATCCGAGGTGTGGCGCGCGCCATGGCCTGCTGGGTGCCGGCTCCCGCAACCCGCGAGACGATCGCCCCGTGGCCGGTCGAGTCCGCCGGTTCGCTGCGGTTTCGCCCCCCGGTGGCCGGGTAATGCACCGACGACCAGCTGGAACTTTTCGTCGAGGAGGAAACTCATGGGTACCGTCGCTGAACTGCTCGACTCGTATCCGGCCGATCTCGGCCAGGTCGACCGGAATGTACTTGCCACGTGCATCGAACGATGTTTCGAATGCGCACAGGCCTGCACCGCGTGCGCGGATGCCTGCTTGAGCGAGCCGAGCGTGGCCGAAATGGTCAAGTGCATCAGATCCGATCTCGACTGCGCCGACATCTGTGACACCACAGGAAGAGTGTTGTCGCGTCACACCGGCTACGACGCGAACTTGACCCGAGCGGTTCTCGAAGCCTGTGCGACCGCGTGCGCGAGCTGCGCGGATGAATGCGAACGCCATACCGCCCACGAACACTGCCGGGTCTGCGCGCAGACATGCCGACGCTGTGAAACGGCGTGCAGGGAATTGATCGCAGCCCTCGGCTGAACGCCGACTCGGCGCGCCCGGGCAGTCGAGCCGCATATCCGGCGCGGCCACGACGGCGCTGGATATGCGGAAATGAATCATGTTCACGTCGATTGCGGGCACCCGAGAGCGATGCTACGTAGGAAAGTCGTAGAAACGGTCGGCTTTGCCCGTTGAGCGCGCCGGGATCTCTCCTCCGCAGGCTTAGGTTCCCTCACGCCTTTCGGGTAGAGCAGAGATGATCGCCACCGACATCAAAGCGGACAGCACTACCGTCCCGGTGGCGAGTTCTGCCGACCACGCGACTCCCGGGCCGAGCTGCAAGGCCGCGAACTGCGCCGACCACAGCATCGTCGGCAGCGCGGCCGCGACAACCGCCACTGTCGGCACCCGGGGCATCCAGGCTGTGCCTACCGCGACGAGCCCTTCGATGACCAGCCCGGCAACGACGGCGGCCACCACGACCGAGGGGCGGGTGAAGTTCTGCACGGTCTGGGCGAGGATGGCCAATGCAGTGACGAAGGCTGTGATCGCACCGACGGGCAATCGCCGCCGCTTCAGCAGCAGCGCAACCGGGACCACGACCAGCGCGGTAGTGATCAGATAGGCGCCGAGTCCGGCCTGGGCCGGGATCTCGGTGGCGTAGTGCGCCGGGGTGCCCTCGGGGAAGTCGCCGACTGCGCGCAGTGGTGCGTCGGTGGTGAACGCGGAGACATAGCTGAGGGCAAAGCCGACGATCGCGGTGATGGCAGTCGCGGCGATGACCGCGGGCACGGCCCACAACGGTGCTGAGGGCTGTTTGATCTGGGTCGCGCGCAGCGGGCCGGAGAACAGCAGAACGGCCCCGGTGAACAGGAGTAGGTGAGTCGGGCTGACCAACGCGTCGAGCCCGGATTCGACCCCGAACCTCAGATGCCACGCCATGTCCGCGAGCCCGGCGGCGGCGAAGACGCCGACCCCGGCCAGCGACCCACCGTACCCCCGCGGCATCGACACCGCCGCCGACATCAGCGATCGACCTGTTCTACGGCGCCGCACGCCCATCGTCAACAGCAGGGCAGCCGCTGCGCCGACGCCGGAATACAACAGCAGATGCCACCAGGTGAAGAACGAGTCCGGTAAATCCAGGTAGTGCGCACGCCCGTCCAGGTGTACGGCCAAGACGATCCAGACGCTCGTGGCGGCCATGGCGAGGTCCTCGCCTCGGGTGCTGTCAGCGGTTCGCGCCTCGATGCCGGCGCGATCACTCCCTTGTGTTTTCACCACGGCCAGGCCCCTTTCCGATTCGATGCGAGTCCCGGTGACCCACGTCACCAATATACCCCCGCTAGGTATATGGGTAAATGGCTCGATACCTATACCCCCTAGGGGTTTACATTCACGAGATGATGTCGTAGCGTCTCTCCTCGGAAAGCAACGCCACACAAGGAGACCCGGCCATGAGCACCACAACCACCACGAGCACCTACGTCGTTTCGGGCATGTCCTGTGGCAGCTGCGTCGGCAAGGTCAGCGCCGGACTCGAAAAGCTCTCTGGCATCGACGACGTCGGCATCGATCTGACCAGCGGCGCGGTCACCGTCACCGGCGCCAGCGCCGCAGACGCCGCACTGATCCAGGCCACCGTCGAAAACCTCGGCTACGAACTCGTCCAGAGCTGACCCCGGCCGGTCGTCGTGTCCCCGCCCACGGCGTGACACGACGACCGGGAATCGGGGGCCCGCAGCGTCCCATGACGGTCGCCACCCTCAGCTAGACCTGGTGCCCCGCACCGACACAGGACCAGAAGGACACCCCCGATGACCTCGTTGTTCGCCCACCGCGACTACCTGCGGTTGTTCACCGCGCAGATGACCGCGCTGTTCGGTACCGGCTTGACCACCGTCGCGCTCGGACTGCTCGCCTACGAACTCGCCGGCGCCGACGCCGGCGCGGTGCTCGGCACCGCACTGACGATCAAGATGCTCGTCTACGTCACCGTTGCCCCGATCGTGGCCGCCTATGCCGACCGTTTCCCGCGAAGGCTGTTCCTGGTCGCGCTCAACATGATTCGCGGGGGCGTCGTGCTGGCGTTGCCCTTCATCGACCAGATCTGGCAGATCTATGTCCTGATCGCGATCCTGCAAACCGCCTCGGCCGCGTTCACTCCGACCTACCAGGCCGTGATTCCCGACATCCTGCCCGACGAACGTGACTACACCCGCGCGCTGTCGGCCGCTCAGCTCGCCGCGACCATGGAAACGCTGCTCAGCCCCATGCTGGCCGCGGCCGCGTTGACCCTGATCAGCTTCCACTGGCTGTTCGTCGGCACCGCCATCGGCTTCGCCGTCTCGGCGGCCCTGGTGGTCTCGACCCGCATCCCTGACGCCGGAGCAACGACCCAGGGCAGCTTCGCGAAGCGGATCGCAGTGGGCATGCGGATATTCGCCGCCACACCACGGCTGCGCGGGCTGCTGGGGCTGAACCTGGTCGTCGCCGCGGCAGGCTCGGTGATCATGGTCAATACCGTCAACTACGTCCGCGACACCCTCGGCGGATCACAGACCGGCGTCGCGATGCTGTTGGCCGCCAACGGCTTCGGAACGATGATCATCGCGCTGTCGCTGCCGCGAGTCCTCGACCGCACCGGTGCCCGCCCAGTGATGCTGGCCGGCGCCGCGACCCTGATCCTCGGGCTCGGGTCGGCCATCGCCCTCTCGACCGCCGACGCCGGCCAGTGGCGGTGGGCCGCCGCGAGCGCGGTATGGGCACTCATCGGCGCCGGCACCGCCGGCGTGCTCACCCCGACCGGCGCGATCCTGCGGCGCTCCTCGCAGCCGGCCGATCGCGCGGCACTGTTCGCCGCCCAGTTCTCGCTGTCGCACCTGGCCTGGCTGATCACCTACCCGATCGCGGGATGGCTGACCAGCGCCGCCGGATTCACCACCACCTGGGTGGTGCTGATCGGCCTGGCAGGGCTCGGCGCCACCGTCGCGGTACGGAACTGGCCACGCAACGAACCCGCCGAGATCACCCACCTGCACGAGGTCGGCACCATCGACCCCGCCAGGCTGGCCGACGCGATCCGCATCAGCGACCGCATCTACCAGCACACCCACCCGTTCGTCATCGACGACGCACACCGACGCTGGCCCCGCGAAGCACGTGAACCCGTCCTCGTCGGATAGCCGAAAGCGGATTCAATTACCTCGCATACGAGGGCTCTGAGCATGTGATCGAGAAAGAGGGTGGGGCCGCACAACCAAGTGCGGCCCCACCCTCTCCTGAAAGACGAGGTAACGATGCACACCTTCACAGCGGTGATCCTGCGGGTCGCCCGCCATCCCGCCACCCGAACCGCCGCGGCCTGCGTTCTGGCTTGCGGCGCCGAAGCCCTCCGCGTCGCGCTCGCGGGCCAGCCTGTCAAGCCTCAGCGCCGCTTCGAATCCACCGGCCCGTAGAGCCACAGGGCGGCGCAGGCCACAGGGCGTCGAGGGGCCGAAGAATGCCTACTTTTGTCCCAGCAGAGTTTCCATCTGCGTGATCTCTTGCTGCTGTGTGGCCACGATGGTCTCTGCCATTTGTTTGGCCTGAGAGTTGGTTCCGGAGGCGATCTCGGTTTGCGCCATCTCCACCGCCCCGCGGTGATGGTCGATCATCATCTGCAACCACATCTTGTCGAACTCCGGCCCCGACATCGCCTCGAGCGAGGACATCTGCTCCGGCGACATCATTCCGGGCATGTCGTGATTCATCGCGCCACCGGCGGGATCCGGCTTCCCGGCGCTGGCCAGCAGCGATTGAATCTGGGTCATTTCAGGTTGCTGAGCTGCCTTGATCCCGGCAGCGAGGTCGATGACCTGCTGATCCTGCGAGCGTGAAGGGACCAGCTCGGCCATCTGCACGGCCTGCTCGTGATGCGGGTACATCATCTGCAGAAACGTTACGTCGGCGTCATTGAAGGTACCCGCCGGAGCGGTGCCGGTAGCCGCACTCGTCGAGACGGCGGTTGTCGTTGAGGAATGGTGGACCGGTGCCGAATCGTCGTCATTCCCGCAGCCGGCAACGACCAGGGCGACCAACCCGATACACGGAACGAGCCTTCGAGCGATGATGGAACGTCGAGACATGTGAACTCCTCAGGAGTGGGACATGATCTTCTCGTCGAAACACAAACCAGCGGCCCGCGCGGGACCCACGCAGGGCCGCGCAGATATCGGTGGCTCCCGACGGACAGTGCAGCACAGCCTAACCCTTTTGGCGTCGTTCACATCGGCATGGACGGGAACATCATGTTCCACATGTCGCGCAGCATGTTCATCATCTGCATGCACATCCCGGGCATCACTGTTCACCTCCTCGCGCACACCCCCACAAGGCGCGACTACCCTCGACCGCTGGAAATATTCGCCGCGCCTGCTGCTGCTCGGCGGATGTTCAGGCGGGTCCCAATCCAGCCCGGATCACTGTGATCAGCCGGGCTACCGCAGCGTCGGATGATGCCGCGACGGCGGCATCCAACGCATGTAGGCAATAGATTGCCAGCTCATCGGCAGGGGTATCCGTCCTCACCGTCCCGGTCGCCGCGGCGGCGGCCACCGCCTCGGTCACCAACTGGCGAAGTCGTTGTTCGGCGTGGTCGACGTGCGGGCCGCTGTGGTGCACCATCGCGCCGAGATCGCTGTCGTGACGGTGCCTGGACTCGCGAAGAATCCGCGCATAGGCGCCCAACAGGGCATCCAGTCGTCGGGACGGATCGGATTCTGTATCACTCACCGCCACCAGTTGCTCCAGGTGGTGACCGACTTGGCGCTCGTGCCAGGCGGCAAGGATCGCGCTTACATCGGGGAAGTACTTGTACAGCGTCGCCCGCCCGATCCCGGCCTGCTCGGCGATCCCCGACATCGTCATCGAGGCGACCCCGTGCTCGATCGCCAACCGCGCGGCAGTGTCGAGGATCGAGTCGCGCACCGTGCGGCGGTGCGTGTCGATCGTCTCGCTCCACAGCTTCGGCACCCAACCAGGATACAGCCTGCCATGGGCATAGACAGATCGTAATTGATAGAGACATACTGTCTTGCAAAACTATGATGCGCTGACCGAAGGACTCCAGATGACAAACAACTCCCCGCAACGCCCCCACGGCCCGAATACGCCCCGCTGGGTGAAAGTGACCGGAGTCGTCGTCGCGTTCTTGGTGGCGGTGCTCGTCATCGGACTGCTCATCAGCGGCGGCCAGCACGGGCCAGGGCGGCACAGTCAGTCGGCTGCGGCGCCAGCCAGCGCTCAGCTCGTGCGATGCTGAGCCCGCGCGGGCGCAAACTCGCCCTCACCGTGCACGTCAGCATCTCGGTCGGCTGGCTCGGCGCGGTCCTCTCTTTCCTGGCCTTGGCCGTCGTCGGGATCACCAGTTCCGACGTGCAGCTGGTGCGTGCGATCGACCTCGTCGCCCGACCACTGGCGTGGTGGGTACTGGTGCCGCTGTCAGTGGGCTCACTGGTGACGGGGATCGTTCAATCCCTGGGGACACCATGGGGTCTCATCCGCCATTACTGGGTGCTGTTCAAACTCGTGCTCAACGTGGTCGCAACGGCGATCTTGATCCTCTACACCAGTACGGTCGACCACTATGCGGCTGTCGCCTCGCGCCCCGACTCGACTCTGCTCGAATTGCGGGCGCCGACTTTTATTGTCCACGGTGCAGCCGCGTCTATCGTTCTGGCTGCTGCGATGATCCTGGCGGTCTTCAAGCCCCGCGGCCTCACACCGTTCGGGCTACGTATTCGGCAGGCCGCAGCAGAAGGACGAGTCGGGCGATGATTCTGCCCAGGTTCCACGGTGCCCGCGTAGTTGCCTTGATCAGCCGGCGTGATCCCGGCGGCGAGGCGCTGTCGGATGGCCTGGAACTCTTCGGGTGGGCGCGGGTTCCAAGTCGGTGCGGTCAGAGAGTCAAGCGGTAGGTCGTGGACTCGCGTGGGGCGAATCCGAACCGCTGGTTGGTAGAGCTGGTTCGCGGCGGACCTCTTCGGGTCGAAGTGAGGTCGACCATGCGTGCTCCGTGGTTCTTCGCGATGGCGAGCGCGACGTTGGTCAGGTCTCGTCCGATGCCGTGCCCTCGCGCGGCTTGGTCAACAACGACATCTTCGATGCGCGCTCGCAGTCCGGTGGGAATCGTGTATATGACCAGAGTCAGCGCACTGACGATCGTTCCCCCGAGACGCGCGGTGTGCAGCCGCGTCGAAGGGGTATCGATGACCGCTGCCAGGACATCGCGAGCCAGAGTCGCCGCGGTGGCGGACAGCAGCGGTAGACGGTCCAGCGCTGCGAGTGTCTTCGTCTAGCCCGCCGCCGACTGTCGGCCAGTGAAGCGCTGATGGAATTTCCATGCGTCGGCCACGATTTCGATGATGTCGGGGCGCGTGGGTCGCCAGCCGAGTTCGCTTTGTGCGAGGTCGGACGAGGCGTAGAGGACAGCCGGGTCTCCAGGGCGACGGGTAGCTATCTCGGTCTCGAAGGCCGCACCGGTGACTTTCCGTATGGCGTCGAGAACCTGGTGGTTGGAGAACCCGATGCCGTTGCCCAGGTTGTAGATCCGGTGCTCGCCGGGCTGGATGGCGTCGAGTGCGAGCAGGTGGGCTTGGGCGAGGTCGGTGACGTGGATGTAGTCGCGGACGCAGGTGCCGTCCGGCGTCGGGTAGTCATCGCCGAACAGTGAAAATTTGTCGCGTAGTCCTGCGGCGGCGTCGAGTGCGAGGGGGATCAGATGGGTTTCGGGGGTGTGGCGTTCGCCGATCATCGTTCCGTCTGGGCAGGTGTGTGCGCCTGCGACGTTGAAGTAGCGCAGGCTGATCGCGCCGAGCGCGCTGGCGCGGGTGATCGAGGCGATCGCTTTGTCGACGGCCAGTTTGGTGTCGCCGTAGGTGTTGACCGGGTTGGTCACGGTAGTTTCGAGGATGGGGACTTGGTCGGGTTCGCCGTAGACGGCGGCGGTGGAGGAGAACACCAGACGAGGCACCTCGGCCTGTTGGATCGCGTCCAGTAGAGCCAGTGACGCGGCGGTGTTGTTGTCCCAGTGCCATTGCGGGTGAGCCATGGACTCGCCGGCCGCGATGAGCCCGGCGAAGTGGAGCACGGCTTCGAAGCCCGCGTCTGGGGTGAGTACTTGGGCGATGTCGTGCACGCGCAACTGGTGGAACGTTGCTTCGGCGGGGATCTGCTGGTCGTCGTTGCGGGAGAGATCATCGACGACCTCGACGTGGTGCCCGGCGTCGAGCAGGAGCCGGGTCACGGTGGCACCGACGTACCCAGCGCCACCGGTGACGAGGATCTTCATGTGGTCTGCACTTTCATCGCGAGGAGGTGGTCATGAATTTCTCGTTGGTGCGCGGCGAAGTAGGCCGAGGGACCGGGTGCGGGTTTGGTCCCGGTCCAGCCGGTGACGCGCGACCAGATCGCGGCTTCCACCGTAGCGAGTTCACCGGGGTGCGGTTTCGCTACCCAGGCTGCGGCGACTTGGCGGGCGAGGTCGTGGGCGATGCGGTGGTGGCGGGCGATGATTTGGCCGCTGCTGGTGACCGCGTAGCGGCTCAGCCGCACGGCGTCGGGGCGCGGGCCGCCGAAGACGTAGTCGAAGCGGCGGAACGCGTCGTGCAGGTAGTGCCAGAATCTGCCGGGGTCCAGCGGTGGTTGTGTGGGGTTGGTGCGCCATCGCAGCTCGGCGCGCATTTGTTCGGACAGGTGTGGGGCCATGTTGGCGAAGTCGTGGTGGGAGTAGGCACCGTCCAGCATGGCGGTGGCGCGTAGCACTTTGATGCAGAGGCGGTTGACGAGCAGGTGGAATTGCGTCGTGTCGTAACCAGCGAGCCATTTGGTGTTGAGGTCGTGCCAGTAGTGGGCTTGCACGTAGTACAGCAGGATCTCGTAGGCGTCGCGGTCATCGAGCCGCACAGAAGTGTGTTTGGGCAGTCCGTGGCCTGCCAGGTCGAGTCCGAGGTTTTTGAAGTCGTAGCCCAGCGAGGTGCGCAGGAGGCGGTATCGGTGTTCGGGCAGCACCATGATGTCGACTGCGGGAAAGCACCTTTCGGCCATCGCCCGTAGTTGGTCGAGTGGTGTTGCGGGTTCGGGCCCGGAGTGGACGTAGAGCAGATCGACGTCGCTGATGAGCACTCGGCCACCGTGGTGGTGGATCCAGGTGGGCTCGCCGCGGGCCATCGACCCGCCCAGGATCAACCAGTCGTCGCTCGGGACCAGGCGTCCGAGGGCGACCAGATCGTCGGCGATTCTGTGTGCGGCCGCGGCGAGATCTTGGGCGTCTGGCAGCCGCCGGGTGATTGTGTCCGCGAGGGTGGCGATCCGGCTGGTATCCGCTGTGGTGGTCATGGTCAATCCTCCGCGATCGTGAGTGGAAGCGGGAAAGCGCTGGCGGCGACTGGGGTTTCTTCGTGGTCCTTCTTCGCGGTCAGGTGTGGGCACAGTGATCCGCAGATCGTGCAGGGTGCGCCGGTTTTGAGTCCGGCGTTGATGAAGGCGTTGGTGGCCAGTCCTGGGTAGAGGGCGTGGGTGGCTTGGACTTCCCAGTCGTTGGCTCGCCGTGCCACCGAGATGGCGCGCTGGCGTGCGGTTTCGGTGGTGTTTCCTCGGCCGAGTTCCAAGGCGGTGATGGCGACTTTGACGTTGCGTACCGCTTCGGCGGTGTCGATTCCGGTCGGCATCAGGTAGTGCTCGACCTGGGTGATGGAGGCGAACATGTCGCCGCCGTGCGCACCCGCGGTGGCGACGCCGATCGTGTTGACGATCGAGTCCAGGGTGACCGCGTTGTCGATGACCATCGGCCCGGCCAGCCACAAGGGCGCGCCTCCGAGTGCTTGTTTGTAGGCGGGGATGAGTTCGGGAATGCGGTGCAGCGGGATGTGTCCGCCGGTCTCACACAGCACCTGCACACCGGCGTCGAGGGCACGCTTGCGCAGTCCGGCGAGCAGTTCGATCTCCCGCCATTTCAGTTCGTCTCCGGCGTCGGCGGTTGCGCCGGGGCGGAAGATGTCGCCCAGGTCGAGCACGACTCCACGGCGGCGGCAGATTTCGAGAATCCCGTCGAAATGCTCGTGCAGTGGGGATTCGGTGTTGTGCATGCGCATGTAGCGGGCGATCAGCCCACCGCCGCGCGAGGTCGTCGGCATGATCCGGTCCGATTTCTCACTCAGCCGCGCCAACTCGGGGTTGATTCCGGCGTGGATCAGCACGAAATCCACCCCGGAGTCGAGGCCGAGTTCGAAGCGCTCGAGGAACTCTGCGCAGCCGAGCTTGTTGCGGGGCTGGGCGAACAGGTCATAGGTCAGGCAGCACCCCAGCGGCACGCCCACGACGTCCTTGAGTTCGCGGCGCAGCGCAATGCCTTCGGGGTTGGTGGTCAGGTCGATGACGGCGTCGGGTCCGGCGGCGTTGATCACCGCCATGCTGTCGACGATCGCGGCGCGGTCGGTGTCGCGCGGGCCGAGACCGATCAGCGCGGTCACCTTCCGGCGTGTCCCGGCACCGACGAGGATCGGGCTGTAGCCGTCCTGGGCGCGGGAGTCGTTGGACCGCAAGAACACCATCGTGCCGTTGGCGACCGCAGCAGCGGCCTCCTCGACGTCGATGCCCTCGCGGGTACAGGTAGCGACGAACTGAGGGTCAGTCGAATCGATCATGGTGAATCACCTTTCACAAGAGAACATTTGGGGAATCAGCTGTCGGAAACCTGGGCCGGTTTCCGGTCCCGAGCGGCGTGCGCCGCCGGGGCGCGGCCAGAGTCGGCAGGTTGTTAAGGCTTGGTGATGCGATGGTGGGCGGCGTGGCCTTGGTCGGTGAGGGTGTAGACCGTGTCTGCGCGGGGGGTGTCGGCATCGTCGGTTGCCGTGGCGTAGGCGTTGGTAGCTAGCCAGCGCAGCGTGATGGTGACCGGTCCCACCACGCGCCCACCTGCGATCTGGCGGGCGGTCTTCGGGCCGGTGGCCAACGCCCAGACCGCTGCTACCTGAGCCCGGGTGAATCCGCTGCGGTGCATTCGCGAGAATCGTTGCGCCATTGTTCGACTCCTTCATCCCGGGAGATGACCCACGGCGGCATAGGCGCTAAGCTCCCACTCGACGGGGTGAAATCCCTGACCCACGCGGCTGCCGAATTCGGGCCGCCACCGATGGGGTGCGACGAGGCCAGGCGACAGCAGCCGGTACGGGGCGAGCATGTCGGCCACGGTCGCGTGGTCGCGTGGCCGGTACGGGATGGCGTGGAACGCGAGATGGGCCGCCGACTCGCGGATGTCCTCGCCGAACACGTCATCGGTGATGTGGCTGAAGATGATCCAGCAGCCCGGTGGCAACGCGGAGGTCAGCTCCATCAGCATCGCCGGGGCGTCGGGCAACAGTTCGGCGGTGCCGGACAAGCAGATCGCGAGTGGTTGACCGAGGTCGAAAAGCCCAGCGATCTGATCGAGGACGGCGCAAGTGTCGGTGATGTCGGCCAGGGCGAAGCGCCGGTTCGGGCTGTGCGCGAGTAGGGCGTGAGCGTGAGCGGCGACCAAGACATCGTGGTCGAGGTAGAGGACGCGAGCGGACTCGCCGCGGTGTGTGGCGGCGTCACCGACGTCGGGAGGGAGCGCGATGCCGCACCCGAGTTCGACGTACTGGTGCACGGCGTGTTCGCGGCTGAGGTATTCCACAGCACGCAGCAGGAACCGTCGCCCCTCGCGTAGCGCGACGACGAACCTTTTGCTCACGTCGGCTGCGACGATGCGGTCGATCTCGTAGTTGTCCTTACCGCCGAGCAGCACATTGGCGACACGCGCACTGCTGGGTATGTCGTGTCGCAGCGCGACCTCGTGATCCGCCATATCGAACAACTCCAGTGGTTAGAGGGGCTGCCGGGCCCCGACCGCTCTCGGCCGTGACGAGGGATGCGGCCTAGCAAGGGCGGGTCGGGCCCGGCAGCGGGTCAGGTGGTTCAGATGCCGGGGCCGACGTGTTCGGCCAACGCGCGATCGAGCAGGGCTCGGGCGTGCTCGCCGTAGCGGGCTTGGCCGGCGAGCAGGTCGAAGGTG
This sequence comes from Nocardia puris, assembly GCF_003315035.1. Taxonomy (GTDB): domain Bacteria; phylum Actinomycetota; class Actinomycetes; order Mycobacteriales; family Mycobacteriaceae; genus Nocardia; species Nocardia puris. Next base: position 6,377 of record NZ_QNRE01000026.1, on the reverse strand, counting down.
CGTACCGCGAGGGCGATCTCGTCGGCGCCGCTGGTTTCGACCGAACCGGTCACGGTCTCGATCGCGACTCCCGATTCGTCGTGGATGACGAAGTTGTCGGCCTGGCCGATGAATTCGGCGTCGAGCGGGATGATGCCGATCTCGACGTTGTCGCGGCTGGTGAGGATGTCGCCGAGCTGGCGGATCTGGGCCGCCATCACCGCGTGGTCGCCGACCGTGCGCCGCAACGCGGCTTCGCCGATGAGCATGTGGAAGCTGTGCCCGGGTCCGTCGAGCACGGCCTGGCGCTGCATCCGCACCGCCGCGGTCGCCTCGCTGTCGTCAGGCAGGCCGAGCACGGCGGTGCACTTGGACAGGATCGCGCGGGCGTAGGCGAGTGTCTGCACCAGGCCGGGCAGGATCTCGGGGCTGTAGCTGCGCTGGTATTTGGTGTCGGCCTCGATGTCGATCAGGCTGCGCTGCAACGTTTCCAGGCCCGCGTTGTCGGTCGCCTCGTACCAGCTGGAGTAAGACATGATCTAACCTTTCATTCACTTTTCAGAAGTTCGGGTATCCGGTGGGTATCCACCGGGTGTGGTCGCTGGGTGTGGGGGAGCGCTCCCGGAGGCGCGGGGGTGTCGAGACGGCCTCCGGGAGCGGTTCCCCACCCTCGGACCCACCGGCCAGCGAGCTGGCCGCGCGATGCTGGTCCGAGGTATTCAGGTGGTCCGAGTTGTGTCAGGCGCGGGCGATGGAACTGATCAGCGTCGCCGCGCCGAGGGTTCGGGTGGTGATGATCTGGCGCGGCGCGAACGGCTCACTGCCGGGGTGGTATTCGGTTACGGTGACCGCCCACAGGTCCGCATCACCTACGCGGACCAGCGGTGAGATCGTGACGCAGTGATGGGTGCCAGCCGGGACGGCGTCGATCCCGGCCTGCAACCGGTCACCAGGACCGACGAGGGCGTCGGAGGCGAGGAACTGGCGTGCCTGCTTGGCGGAGCGTTGCACGTAGTAGGCGTAGTTGAACCCCAGGATCGCGCCCGGGCCGCTGGACGTGTCACCCGGTCCGAACCCGGTTACCACTCCCGAAGGGGAGGTGACCTGCGCGCAAGTGACGGTGCGCGAGCCCGCGGAGCCCTCGGGTGCGGTCACGATCGCGATGGTGGTCAGCGCGGCGAGGGTGCCGAGCACGCTCGCCGCGATCCATTGGCGGCGGTGTGAGCGAGGCGTGGTGGTGGTGTCGAACTTGGCATACATGGTGCTGGGAGTTCCTTGGCTCGAGAGGGTTCGGAGGGTGGCCCGGGAGTCGCCGGGAAGCAACTCCGGGGCCGCCTCGGCACGGGCCCGGACCGGGAGGGGTCGTGGTTTCTCGCCGGTTCACGTGCCGGAGGCCATTCAGGTGGTCGGGGGCCGTGACGGGATGGGTCAGGGCTGGAGGTAGAGCCGCTCATTCGGCAGCCGGGGCAGTCCGGTGCACCGGCAGGGGGAGACGGCTACGGTTCCGGGGCGGTGTGCGGCCACGTCGCAGACGAACACCAGCGCGGCGGTCACACAGGCGGCGAATTCCATTCGGACGCTGGAAATCAGCACCGAGAGTCGGACGTCGGGTTCGTCGGGGCGCGGTGACCGTCGGCTCGCGGGCGTCATTGCCGCGCCGACCGGGGTAGGAGTGCTCGGGCGCATTCGATCACCACTTCCCCGGAAGGGCGGAAGGTGCTGGTAGCCGGGGAGATCCAGGTACGGATCACCTGTGAGTCCGGGACCGGGGAGGGTAGGGCGATGTCTCCGTCGCGGATGACCACCACCCGGGCGTGCCACAGCTGCGCGATGACACTGGGATCGGCGATGGGCTGCATGTCGGCTCGCACGAGGAAGGTCCACATCCCTGCGCGGGGGTGGCCGATGATCGACAACGGAGTGACGCCTCGCATGTCGAGGCTGTTCTTGACCTGTTGTGCCAGTCCGGTCGGCATCATCACCGCCGCGACGAGAGATCCCGCCGTCATCGTGATCCGCCCTGTCTGCGGGTCGACCACGGTCGGCAGCGAGCAAATACGACGGTAGAACTCGGACCGGCTGCGGGGCGACTCGGTGAACGGGTGCATCCGCGTGTAGATCGGTGTCATTGCAACTCTCCGGAGGGCTCGGTCACACCGGTCAACCATCCGGCGGTCTTCATCGCGGCGAAATGCTGGACGAGCGTCGGCAGCGAGCAGTCGATTGCGTGAGGGATCTCTGTCCCGGCGAGGGCGCCGGCCGACTCGCCCGGCTCGGCCTGCCTCACCGCGGGCTGCGGTGCGTTCGGCTCGTTGCTGCCGTTCATGCGCGGCCTCCCTGATGGCGTTTCCGACGTGGAGGGAAGCGGGATCGGGCGGTTGTGCCTCGGCTTCCCCCGGACTGGGTTCCTGGTGAAAATCGTGGCCCGCCACCGGTATCGGAAGTAACCGCACAGTGTTGGCGTAGCGTTGGCGTACCGTAGGAGTTTCCGTCCAACAGCGGGATGAAGCTTGCTTGACCGAGTTCACGGCAACAGTGACCACACCCGTGCGCCGACAGCCTCCAACCACTATCTCCAGAGCGGTGCGTAGTTCCTTCCGTGACAGTGGAGTCCTCGGGCCGGGCAGAGTGAGGCGGCTCATCGGCTCGCCTGTCGAGCCGGGCGGCGCTTGTCCGCCGAAACCTGCCATTGCGCGCGCCGGTTGCGGAACACATCGCCGTTGTGGCGCAGAGCATCCAACGCCCGCGCGACGGTCCACGGCGGCACACTCAGGTCATACGCGATCGTCTCGACGGTCAGTGGTCCTCCGGGCTGGAGGAGGGCGAACACATCTTTTTCGAGGGCGGTTGTCATTAGTCACCTCGGTCGGCTGCCAGTAGTCACGGAGTCCGTGTCGGTGGGGGATGCGGACGAACTGACAGTCGCTCCACCATGCGGTTATGGGCAACGCGCACAAGGCATAACCGATATACGCCGGACGCATACCAGCCGCGTGTGCTGGTGATAGCGTCGAAATATTCGCGTTGTGTGGGGTCGGAGCGACGGGAGCGAAGCGATGGCGGAAACAGCCGGAAATGGGCGCACATGCGCTACGTGCGGAAGTGCGTTAAGCCGGTTCAACATCGGCCCGTGGTGTGGCAACTGCTCGCCCATCGCCTCGGCGGACGGACCGCCCGAGATGCCGGCCGAGTTCTGGGCTCACGGCCCGCTGCGCGAGGCACTGGCGAACTGGCATATGGGCGCGGTCATCGAGGAGTACCGCAATCACCCCGCCCACGGGCAACCACTGAGCCAGATCCAGGTAGCACAGTGGCTGGACCTGAGCCAGGCCCAGCTGAGCCGAATCGAGAACGGCCCAGCACCCGAGACACTCTCCAAGCTGGTCAGGTGGGCAACTGTCCTGCGCATCCCGCCAGATCTGCTGTGGTTCAAGCTGCCGAACGTCGCTACCGTGGAGCCCGTGGACCGACAAGGATTCCTGCGTGTGGCCGCAGCTACCGCTGCGACGGTCATCGTGTCACCGGACCGCCTCACCCAGATGCTCAGCCAAGCCCGCACCACCGTCAACCCGACGCGAGTGGGCGCAGTGGAGATCAAACAGATTCACGAAGCCGCCCAGCTATTCGCCCGGTGGGACGCCACCTATGGCGGCGGCCTAGTCCGCGATGTCGTTGTCGCGCAACTACGCGTAGCGGTCGCCTACCTGAAAGCCAACTGTTCCGCGCGCGACCGCGCGGCCCTGCAGATGGCTGTCGGGTCACTCGCGCACACGGCGGCGTTCATGGCCTTCGACGCCTGCGCACATGACGACGCGAACTCGATGTTCGCCCTGGCCCTCGACTGCGCCGAAGAGTCCGGGGCGGTGAACCTGCGAGCGAAGATCCTGTCCTCGATGGCACGCCATGCGATCTGGACCGGCCGCAACCACGACGGACTCGGATACGTCCGCAGGGCGTTCACCGAGGCAGACAAGCTCACCGCTACCGAACGCGCGATGCTGCACACCACCGAAGCACGGGTGCACGCGAAGCTGGGCGACGTTCCCGCAACGCTGACCTCCGTCGCCAACGCCGACCGCGACTTCAGCCGGTGCGTGCCCGGCAACGATCCGGCGTGGATGCGCTACTACGACAGTGCGCAGCACGCGGGCGATACCGGCCACGCCCTGTTCGACATCGCCGTGCACGGCAGCTTCGTCGGTGAGGCACGCGACCGGCTGACCGCAGCCGTCGACGGCCACGCCGACACCGCCGCACGGTCCCGGACGATGTCTACGATCAAACTCGCGTCACTGGTCATGGCCACCGGTGACCCGGCCGAGGCAACCACCATCGCAAACCAAGCCCTCGGTCGAGCACGTGACCTCAAGTCCCAGCGCGCGAACGAGGACATCGCCGAACTCCGCCGCTACGCCCACCGCGCAAAAGTCCAGATACCGACGCCCGCCACCACCACCACATGAACAGCTCGCAGGTCGAACGCATCGCCCGCACAGCCTGCACCGCAGCTGGCATCGACCCAGCCGGGATGGTCCCGATCAAACTCGCTGAGAACGCGATATTCCGAGTACCTGATCAACACACGGTCATCCGCGTCGCGCGGGCGGGCCAGACCGAAGCTGCACGCCGCGAGGTGGAAATCGCGGAATGGCTTCGAGAACAGCATATTTCGGCTGTGCAGCCGATGGGCACTCGCGCCGACTTCGCGGTGATCGACTCGCGCCCGGTGACGCTGTGGAAAGAGTTGCCGCCCCACCACAACGGCAGCGAGCGCGAGATCGGGAGGGCTTTGCGCGCCTTGCACCAGCTGGCCGCGCCGCCATTCCTACCCGAAGTCCAACCGTTCGTCCGGCTCGAGCAGCGCATCGACAGCGCGTCATCGCTGAGTCACGCAGATCGGCGGTGGCTGTACCAGCGGCTCGCGGACCTGCGCGCAGGTTGGGAAAGGTTGCCGACGGGCATGCCATGGTCGCCGATCCATGGCGACGCCTGGGAAGGCAACGTGGTCACCACCGAGGCCGGGGTGACCACGTTCCTCGACCTGGAGCGAGCCTCGGTCGGCCCGCCCGAATGGGACCTCGTCTCCACCGCGATCAAACAAAGCTCCTTCGGCTGGATCTCGGCCGAACGCTACCGTGCCTTCTGTGACGCATACGGCCACGACGTCACGACTTGGGAGGGCTTCTCACTGTTGAGAGACATTCGCGAGCTGCGGATGACCTGTATGGCGGCCCAAGCAGCAGGAACGAAGCCGAACCACGCTGCCCAAGCGCAACATCGAGTTGACTGCCTACGCGGCACCTATGGCCCACGACCGTGGTCGGGATGGCACCCGATCGCCTAACACGGACACGCCGCGAGATTGCAAACGAACATGTCCCACCGCGCGGCGGGGCCCAGAACCGAGGGGCCTCACCGGCGGTGTCGGTTTGTTGGAACGGTCGAGGTGAACCTCAGCAGGCGATGGCGTTGGTGTTGTAGAGGCCATGGACGGACAGGATCTCGAAACATGCTCCGTACTGGTCGATTTCGAGGTTCAGCTGGATCGGGTGCGCGTTGCCGGGTGGGTGGAGACGGAGTGGGATCGCGCGGTGCCAGTTGTAGCTGACCTGCAGGGGTGTGGTGTCCCATGCTTGCCGAAACCCGGGGTTGTCGCGCAGTGTCCGGAACAGTGCTTGTGCTCGGGGTGAGTCGCGGTAGCGGCCGAGCGCGGTGCGTAGGTTGCGGATGTTGTAGGGCAGGTGTTCGTGCCAGTCCTCGATGAGGTCGTGGGCGGTGGGTGTGAACATCCATCGCACGATGTTGTGGTCGGCGTCATCGAGGCCGGGCATGATCCGGTAGAAGACTTTGTTGGCGTGCAGGACGTTTTGGAGTGGGTCGAGGTAGGCGCCCATGACCTCGCATCGGTCGAGGTAGTCGAGGTGGTGGTGGACGCCGTCGTTGGTGAGGTACTGGCGTAGGCCGGTGATCGGTGGTAGCTCGGCGGCGGGGTGCAGCAGTTCTTGCAGGTGTCGCTGTTGGTCGAGGGTGAGGTCGTCGAAGAAGGCGAACAGGCCCGTCTGGACCTTGGGGCCTGGTTTGGTGCGGGTCTGGATGATCTGGTTGAGGCGGGAGATGCCGAATCCTGCTTTGTTGGCGGTGGATTCGCGGGATAGCTGGCGCTTGTGGCGCAGGAATTCCAGGGTGTCGTGGAAGTCGGGCATCCCGGAGAGCGCGAGGGACATGTCAGTGGTCTCGCTTCTGCGGCGGGATGAGGACGATGTCGACGGCGAGCGCAGCACACGGTGCCGGTGGCTGTCGGTGGGTCAAGTCCTGGGGTGTGGTGTAACGGAGTTGGTCACCGCGTGATCGGTTGTTCGGTCAGGCGGTGAGTTCTGCGGGGGTGGTGTCCTCCTGTT
>NZ_QNRE01000025.1 GCF_003315035.1 Nocardia puris | reverse complement strand
CAGAAGGTTGGGAGTTCGAGTCTCTCCGGGCGCACTTCACCCTCAGACCCCCCGTTCGGACCTCCCGGACGGGGGGTTTCGTCGTGTATGCCCAAGATCCAGGTGGCGGGGATGCGGGTCAGCATCTCGACTCGCTTGGCGAGTGCGATCGGGTCGCGCGGCTTGCTGCGGCCGGCCTCCCATCCCGCGTATGAGCCTGCGGTGACGCCGATCTTCTCGGCGAATGTCTTCTGGTCCATCCCCGTGGTCTGCCTCGCCTTGCGAAGGGTGTCGTGAAGCTCCCACGTGGGGATGAACTTCGCGCCGTCCACACGGTCTGCTGTAGCAGTCATGGGCAAAGTATGGCAGACCCACGCAAACCCAGCAACAGTGGCGAAGACCACATATTACCGACTAGTACAGGTTGACTGGGTTAATCCCAGCATGCTTGACTTGCTGCCATGAGAAACAAGCATACTGGGAGTAGTTACGAGGACACGGAAGTGCTGAGTGTCGGTCCGGCGGCCGCGATCCTCGGCGTCTCCCCCGACACCCTCAAGCGATACGAGCGCGACGGACTGATCGCCTCGCGCCGAACCCCCACCGGCCACCGCCGCTTCCTGCGCGCCGATGTGGAACAGCTCCGCGACTCCGCCGACCGGGCGTCCGCATAGAACAGCCCCCACCTGGTGCAACAGGTGAGGGCCTCGAACGAAAGGAAGCTCGTCGTGACCGACGATACCGTACCCGACCTCACTTCCGCCGCCGCGCGGTCGCAGCGCGACGCGCTGGCCGCCCGGGTCGACGTGCTCGACAAGCTAGGTGTGCTGCGAACACTGCCCGACGACATGCACGTCACCACCGACATGGTGGCCGAGTTCTACGAGGTGCCGAAAGAGACGGTCTTCACTCTGGTGCGGAACAACCGCGACGAGATTGAAGCCGACGGCTACCAAGTTCTCACACGCTCGGCATTCGAGGAGACTTTCGACACCAAAGTCCCCTCCTCGGCGAGCCGCATCGCCCTCTTCCCCCGCCGCGCGGTCCTCCGCGTCGGGATGCTACTGCGCGATTCCGCAGTCGCTCGCCGGGTACGGGACATGCTGCTCGACACCGAGACATCCGGCGTGCCGATGCCGACCGGGCCTGAGCTGCTGGCGCACGCCGTCCTCGAAGCGCAGAAAATGCTGAGCGACCGGGACCGCCAGATCGCGCAGCTCACCGAGAAGGTCGCCGAGGACGCACCGAAGGTGAACTACGTCGAGCTGTACGTGGCCGACTCCGATCTCCTGAAGCTGCGCACCGTCGCATCCGCCAACGAGGTGGGCGAGGAGTGGTTGCGAGACCTCCTCTTGGCGAAGGGCTGGATCTACGTCGAGACCGAGTCCCGGTGGTCGAACACCAAGGGCTGCATGGAGATTCGCCGCCGCTACTCCGCGTACTCGCATAAGCGGCAGTACTTCCGGCCCGTCGAGGTGCACGAGGCCCCGCGCTTCAAGGGCGAGGTCATGCACACCCTGAAGGCCACGCCCGCTGGCGCCGAGGCGATCGCGCGGCTCGTGAACCGGGAGCGTGTCGCATGAGCACGCCCGAGCTTCCGGCCGCGATTGAGGGCTACGACCAGCAAAGTCTCGACGCGATCGTGTGGCCGCGCATCGGCAAGCGCTTTCGCGAATGCACGCCAGCCGAACTAGATCGCGTCCTCGCGAAGATTCATGAGGAGATCGCGGAGGATCGCCGCGCTTCGCGCGCCGCCGAACTCAGGATCGCAGCGGGTCAGGCGGCGATCGATCAGTATCTCGCGGCGGTCGCCGACGGCATCCGCCGGGCCGAGAAGTGGGCGAATGGCGGTGTCGCATGAGCACTGCGTCCGCGAGCCAGTTCCTGTACTGGGGCGAGCCCACCCTGATCGACACCTACACCTCGTCCGTGGTCTCGGTCGGCGCGGGCGAGGTCCGCGCCCCCGACTCGCTTTCCCGCTGTCACCTGGTGGCGCTGACGGTCCACTGGGCGTTCACGTCCACACAGGTGCTGCTGACCTCCGAGCAGGCGGAGGCGCTGATCGCCGCGCTGACGCACGCGCAGTCGGAGCTGCCGGAATGACTTCCACAACCCCCCGTAAGAAGGCCCGCCGAGCAGCATCTCGACGGGCCACGAACACCCCAACAACAGGAGATATCAGGATGTTCACCCGCAAGAATACCGTCGCCGCCCTGGCCGCCATCGCGTTCGCGGTGCTCGGCGCGACCGCGTGCGAGCCCGTGGAGGGCAAGCCCACCCCCTCGACCACGACGGGGATCGACGCGCCCGGTCTGTGGATCGCGCCGACCACAACGCCGGTGGCGCCCAAGCCGACGCTGGACCCGTACTCGTCGAACGGCATGTGGACCGTGCCCGGCGACATCGGCTACGGCACCTACCGGGCGTACCCGACGGGTTACCTGGGGTCGGGCTACTACGAGCTGTGCCTGGACGTGGCCTGCTCGATCGGCGCCGGGATGATCGACAACAACTTCTTCGACGGCCCGGTGTTCGTGGAGATCACCACCGACGCGGCGTTCATCCGGCTCGACGACGTGCGGCTGGAGCCGGTCGGATGAGCGGCACGGAGGAGCAGTGGCGGCCGGCCGTCGGGTGGGAAGGCCTGTACGAGGTCTCAAACGTTGGCCACGTCCGGTCCGTGGCCAGGACGATAGTCCGGTCGAACGGCGCGCCTCAGTCGATTCGCGGGGGAGTCAAGGCGCAGTACCCCGATTCGGCGGGCTACATGCAGGTGACGCTGACGCGGGATTGCATCTCGCGCCGCAGCCGGGTGCATCGCCTTGTCGCCGAAGCTTTTCTGGATGGGTCTGGCCCAGTGGTCCGGCATTGGCCGGAACCGCAACGCGGCGAAGACGCACTGCCCTCGTGGCCACAGGCTCGCAGAGCCGAACCTGTCCTACGCCAATGGCTATCGCACGTGCCGATCGTGCACGTACGCCCGCGTTCATATCCACAAGGGTCGCGCCGGGGACATGCAGACCGTATCGGACGCGCAATACCTGCGATTCAGTCCCGACGCGGAGACGGCTCGAGGTGGTGCCGCATGACCGGATTCCTGGCGTTCGCTCTCGTGTGGACGATCGGCGCTGCGATCCTCTCCCCGCTGCTGGCGTGGCTGCTGTGGGGGTGGCGGCGATGAGCGAGAAGAAGCCGCCCGCGGCGCGCTGGAAGAACGGCGAACCGATCGGCGAGATCGAGGCCGACATGATCGCCAAGGCGTTCGGTTTCACCGGCGCTCAGCACATGAACGACGTGTCGGCGGGGCGGGTCCCGACCGCGTTCGGCCGGATCGTGAGGCGGTCGTGATGGCCTCCCTGCGTGCCCGTCAGCGCGCCTATCACGCCTCGGCGGGGTGGTGGCCGTTCCTGGCCGACCTGGTGCCGCCCGCGCTCGTCCTGCTGCTGATGCTCGCGCCGGCTGTGGGGTGGGTGCGGTGACGGCCGCCCTGCCGGAGCTGGCCGGCATCGAGCACCTGGACCACGAGCCCGCGTGCGAGCGCTCGGAGTACGGACGCCGCGTGCACGCCGATCCGCCGCGCGCGGACTACTGGGTGGTCATACATGGGTGCTGGGAGCGGTTCTGGTGCGCCAAGTGCCTGGAGTTCATGCGGGCATGCGAGAAGCGTTTTCTGTGCCTGGTCTGCTGGAAGACGTTCGCCGCGTTCGACCACGCCATCACCCGGGTGGTGCCGCTGCGATGACCGAAATCGTCCTGACCCCTGCCGATCTGGCACAGATCCTGTCCGGAGCGCTGAAGGCGGTGCTGCTCGCGGCCGCCGACGCGGATCCGGCGCACCAGACCGCGCTGACGCTGGCGGCGGTGGAGATCGAGACCGTCACGGATCTGCTGCCGCTGCTGTCGGGGGTCGCGACCCTGCCCATACCCGTCCCCGAGGGGACCTGAGCCCGCCCGGCCAGCGGTGCCCCTAGAGACCTGCTGGCCGGGCGTCACCAAACCCAATAGCCATCCCCGCCGAGTCGGTACTTCGGCGGGAACAGAGAAGGAGTCTACCTGTGACCGACACGAATCGGGCGATCGGTGAGTGGGCGGAGGGCCTGCGGGCCGCCACCACTCCCGCCGACGCCATCACCCCGCCGAACCCGGAGGCCGTGCAGGCGCGGCTGCTGGACCTGGCCCGCCAGCTGGAGTGGATGGGCGCGACCGAGCAGGCCGCCTCCGCCCGGTCCGTCGCCTCGGACCTGACCGAGCTGTTCGACAGCTACTCCCACCTGCGTGCCGACCTGGAGGTGATCGCCTCCTACGCGCCGGGGATCTCCGAGTTCGTGCGCACCGAGGCCGATCGGCACCTGAGGCGGTGGACCGCGTGATCGCCCTGGGCCACATCCTCCAGATCGTCTACGTCGGCATCCTGGGCGCGATCGCGTTCGGGATCTCCATCCACCACCGGCCCGACGACCCGGTCGCCGCCGCCTGCCCGTTCTGCGCCGCCGAGGGCTGCGAGCACTGCGCCTGGTCCGGGGAGATCGACGCCGCCGAGCTGGAGCACGAGGAGGCCGCATGACGGCGGAGTTCGTGGACGAGCTGCCGCCCACATCGGGCAGGCGACGGCTGGCCGAGTTCGCGACCGAGTTGCGTGAGCAGCCGGGCCGGTGGGCGCGTTGGCCGAACCCGATCTACGAGACCTCGGCAATCTCGATCGCGTCGAAGGTGCGGCGCGGCCAGTACCGGGCGTTCCCGGGCGGTGAGTTCGAGGCCGAGCACCGCGACGGCGTGGTGTACGCCCGCTATGTCGGGGGCGAGTCGTGAGCCGCTGCATCAGGACACAGCAGGAACTGGAGGCGCTGCCGCAGGGGACGGTGATCCACACCGGTGACGCGGTGTTCGAGCTGTGGTCGGTCGCTCGCGCGGGCGCGCCGATCCTGCGGTGGAAAACACCGGGGTCGGATCACGACTACGACGCCGTGTCGGTGGCGGCATATCTTCCCGGGCACGTGATTTGGGAGCCGCTGGCATGAGCGAAACGAAATGGTGGGAGCCGTACGAGCGTCCGGGCCGGTCGGGCCGCCTCGCGGAGATGACGGTGAAGCGGCCGCCGCGTGAGACCGCGATCGGCCGCGCCCTCGACGGTGACGAGGGCGACGAGGCGGTGCCGTTCGACCCGGACGCCGCGCGGGACCGGGATATCGCTGAGGGGGTGGGCGCATGGTGAGCGTGCGGGTGGCGGCGTGCGTGGAGTGCGGCGTCGAGTTCGGGCCGGCGGTGCGGCATTCGGGGCGTGGCCGCTGCAACGCCTGCTATCTGCGCCTCCGCCGCGCTTGCCGTGGCAGCGACGCGCCCTCGGACGGGCCGTGGGAGCAGCGCGGCGAGTGCCTGAAGTGGGAGCCGCACCTGTGGCACCCGGACGGACGCGCGTCGACCGAGGCGGAGAAGGCGGCCAAGGCAGAGCAGGAGAGGCTCGCCAAGGCGATCTGCCAGCGCTGCCCGGTGCTGGAGAAGTGCGGGCGGGCGGCGGCGCGCACGCGGGACGAGTTCGGCATCCGGGCCGGGTATCGGCTCGATGTCCCTGCCGAGCGTCGCGCGCTGCGCCGCGTGTACGGCGAGCCGACAGCGCCCAAGGTGTTCCAGGCGCCCACGCCGCGCGAATGCACGGCGTGCGGGACCGAGTTCGAGGCCGTAAAGGCGACGCGCTGCCAGCTGTGCCGCCGTGACTTGGTCTCCGCTGCGGCGGCACGCGCGGAGATAGAACGCCTCCTCGCGGCGGGGTGGGGTCTGACGCGGATCGCGGCGGCGTGCGGGTCGAACACGACCACGCTGGCGGGCATCCGGTCCGGGCAGTTGGTGAGGGTGCGGCGGGTCACCGAGCGCCGCATCCTCGGCGCGGCCGCCCAGCTCGAGGCGGTGAGCGCGTGATCCGCAACCTCGACGACCTGCGCCTGACGTTGCGGGATGGCCTGTCCTCCACACAGTTCCATCTCGACTTCAACCGGCGCTTGTACCTGACGGGCTACGACGGCGCGGACCCGATGCACTGCACGACCCACGGCCTGGAGCAGATCCGCCAGATCCATGACCTGACGGGCGCGATCATCGCCGCCCTGGAAGGGGAGAAATGACCGACATCGAGGCGTACACGAACGCCGACCTCGCCTACAAGATCGTGATGCTGAAGACGCTCGCCGATCTGGTGCTGGAGGAGTTCAAGCGGTCCAAGCAGGTGATGGGCGAGCAGATCGCGCGCGGTGACAGCGTGGCCGCGCGCACCGCCGATGACCGCAAGCTCGGGCGGGTCACCAAGTCCGATCCGAAACCCGAAGCGACCGTGACCGATCCGGACGCCTTGGATGATTGGCTGCGCACCGAGTACCCCGACAAGATCGAATCCCGCGTGGAACTGGGGCGCGTGGACGAGATCCTGCCGATCCTGATCGACGCCGGACGCAGCGACCTGTTCACCGAGGTGCATGTGGTTCCCGCCTACCTGGTCGGGCAGGCGAAAGCCGCCGCGGCGAGGGGACGCCCGATTCCCGGCATCACCGTGGCGCCCGGCAAGCCGGTGGTGTCGGCGACGAAGGAGATCACCGCCGAGTACGCGGTGCGCGAGCTGCTGGCGGGGGCGCGGGTACCGCTGCTGGGAATCGAGGCGTGAGCATGGAATTCGAGGACGCGACGAAGGAAGCAGCGAAGGCGCGGATCGCGCTCACCGGACCCGCGGGGGCGGGCAAGACGTACACCGCGCTGATGCTGGCGTTCGGCCTCGGTGAACAGGTCGCGGTGATCGATACCGAGCGCGGGTCCGCGTCGAAGTACGTGGGCCGCAACGGGTGGCGCTTCCAGACGATGAAGCCCGCGTCGTTCGCGCCGCTGTCGCTGGTGGAGCACCTCGGCAAAGCGGCCGGCCGGTTCGACGTGGTCGTGATCGACTCCCTGTCGCACTACTGGTCGGGCACCGACGGCATGTTGGAGCAGGTCGACCGCCGCTCCGGCGCGAACAAATTCGCCTCCGGCTGGAAGGTCGTCGGCCCGGAGGAGAAGAAGATGATCGACGCCATCCTCGCCTTCCCCGGCCACGTGATCGCCACCCTGCGCGTGAAGACCGAGTACGTGCTCGAAACCAACGACCGTGGCAAGCAGGAGCCCCGCCGAGTCGGGCTCAAACCGATTCAGCGCGACGGGATCGAGCACGAGTTCGACCTCGTCGGCGACCTGGACCTGTCCAACACACTGACGGTCAGCAAGTCCCGCATCGAGGGCGTGGACATCGGTGCCGCCTACACCAAGCCCGGCGTGGAGCTGGCGGTGAAGGTCGCCGAGTTCCTCGCTGACGGCGCACAGATCCCGCCGGTGATGGAGTACCGAGAGCGCGCGATCGAACTCGACTCCGTCGAGGCGCTCAAGGAGCTGTTCGACGAAGTGTCGGGCCATCAGCTCGACGGTGCGCCGATGCTGGACGAATCCGGATTCCCCACGGTGCTGGGCGATTTCATCCGCAAGCGCGCCACCCAGGTGAAGATGCGCACCCCGGAGGCCGGGAAGTGACCGACTACAACCCGGCCGATGTCGAAGCTGCTATCCGCCAGTGCGCCAACCAGATCGCCGAAGGAGTGCGGGTGTGCGGGGAGCGCTACGCCGCGTTCCTCGACGCGGACCGCCTGTACGACGCCGCCTACGCCCGTGCCTATCTCGACACCACCGGGCCGGTGCACGAACGCAAGTACGGCGCTGAACTGGTGACCCAGGATGAGCGCGCGGCGCGCGACGCCGCCGACGCGGCGTACAAGTACGCGGACCGCCGCGCCCGCGCGCTGGAGGCCGAACTCCGGGCGCTCCAGTCCGTGGGCGCCAGCATCCGCAGCATGTACGGGGTCGCTGGGCGTGGGGAGGGCGCATGACCTACTGGCCGAAATCCCGCCGTCGCTACACGGGTCCGTCCGCCGCGGTGCTGGATCTGGTGCGCGCCCGTTGCGGCGGCCGCTGCGAACGCTGCGCGACGCCGGTGACGAATGCTGATGTGCACCACCGCATCCCGCGCGGGATGGGCGGCACCCGCGAGCCACGCGTCAACCAGGCGTGCTCGCTGGTCGTCATCTGCCGCCCGTGTCACGACTGGATCGAGTCCCGTCGTGACGCCGCGCGGGTGGATGGGTGGCTGGTGTCTCGCGGCACCGACCCGGCCTCGGTGCCGGTGCGGTCCCGGCTGCACGGGCTGGTGCTGCTCGGCGAGGACGGCACCGTCACCGCGGTCGTGGCGACGGTGCTGGACACGGTGGCCGAGGCCACCCGCCTGAGTCGGGGGACCAATACGCACGGGAGGTGCCCTGATGGCACGTGAATACGCGCAGATCCGGCTGGCGATCTGGAACGACGACGACTTCCGAGCGCTGTCACCGGCCGCTCAGCACCTGTACTTCATGCTGCTCACCTCGCCGACGATGACGTATTGCGGTGTGGCGGACTGGCGTCCGGGCCGCATGGTGGCCAACGCCGGAGCGTGGACGGTGGGTCAGTTGCGCGCCGCCGCGGAGGAGTTGGCGTCGGGCTTGTACGTAGTGATCGACGAGAGCACCGAGGAGGTGCTGGTGCGCTCCTACATCCGGCACGACGGGCTGATGAAGAACCCGAAGACGGCGGTGTCGATGACGATCGCGTTCGCGGGCACGGCGTCGCCTGTGCTGCGCGGGGTGATCGTGCACGAGTTGCATCGGCTGCGGGATCGGGAGCCGAATCTGGGTAGCTGGGCGCTGGAGAAGGTCGGGGAGGTGATGGCGCGCAAGGCCATCGACCCCAAGGGTTTTCCCCTGCCTTTCGAGGTGGGTTACGGGGTGGATCAGGGCGCGGATCACCCCCTGGATTACCCCCAAGGTTTACCCGTGGATCACCCCGTAGCTTTCGGTGAAACCCAGGGGGTGGGTTTACCCCAGGGTTTCCTACCTGCTCCTGCTCCAGCTCCATTAACCAGCTCCATAGGTGGTTACGTAACTGGGGTACGTCACGTGCCCGAACCGGCCCCGGCGGCAGACGCCCCACCCCCGAAGTTCCATCCCGAGCACCCCGACGCTCACGTCGCCGACTGCGCCGACTGCGGCGCCACCGCCGAGCGGTACGAGGCATGGCTGCGCGGGCGCCTGGCCGCCACCGAGCCGCCCCGGTTCTGCCCCCGCCATCCCGGCGGCACCAGCGACCCGTGCCACGACTGCCGGACGCTCCGCGAGCTGCACGAGCGCTGGACCGCGAGCCGCAAGCGCGCCGCCGAAGTGGCGCACGCCGCCGAGCGCAAGGCGAAATCCGAAATCGAGCGCCGAGCCGTCGAGGCGTGCTCGCTGTGCGACGACGACGGCTACCGCGGCACGACGCTCTGCACGCACGAACCGCCGCGAACTCGCCCGACGCTGCGCGAGCAGTTCGAGGCCCTGCGCGCCGAAACCGCCCAGCCCGCAACCGAACCCGAGGACTCTCATGCCTGAGCACCGGCCGGTGATCCTGACCGACAACGAACGCGCCCTTCTCCGCGCCCGCCACCACGACCTCGGCGAGCTGCTCGCCGCGCCCGAGTTCGCGCTCGAACGCTGGCGCCAGGCCACCTACTCCGGAGGCGGAGGCGGGTTTTGGTACGACTTCACCAGAACCGCCCTCGTCGGCACCTGGCACGAATGGCACGTCATCGAGACATGGCCCGACGGCAGCGCCAAGCTCTGCAAGCCTGGCGCCCTCATCCGCGAAGTGCGGATCACCTACCGCCGCCTGCACGCCTGGCGCGACTCCCTGCCGCCCGAGGTGCTCGCGCAGGCCCGCACATGGTGGGCGACCTGGCCGCAGAACACCCGCCGCCTCGACCGCCTGGACGCTCTCGTCCTCGCGCAACTCGCCGACCCCGCCCCGCCAACCGAGCCGACCCTGTTCGACCTCCCGCAGGAGCCCGCCCATGCCTGAGATCACCGTCTACGGCCGCCCCGGCTGCGGCCAGTGCCTGGCCACTACCCGCGATTCCCTGCGCGAGGTGCGTGAGCGGCTCGCCGCACTCGAGGGCCGGGTGTGGTCGGATCTGGCCCCGCCCGGCGGGTGGGTGTGCGCGGTGTGCGGTGTGCCGGTGGAGTCCGAGCCGTGCTCCGAGCACGAGCCGCCCGCAGTCCGGCTCGAGCTGGCCGAGGCGTGGATCGCGCACCTGGAGAGCGCCTACGGCATCCCCGCCGACGCGCGAGAGCGGTGGATGCTCCAGCGGCGCGCTGGAGCCCTCGAAACCCCCTCTCCCTCACCCGAACCCACACCCGACCCCGAAAGTCGCTCCACGGGGCAGCTGGGCGGCAAAGCCGACGCCCCTGTGCTGACCGTCGCCGAGCTGGAACGGCTCCGGCGGGTGATGCTCGCCTCGTACGGCGGGATCGAACCCGGTCCGGACCCCGAACCGCGCCTCGCGCACTACGCGCTCGAGCCGGACGGCGGGCTGATCGACGTGATCGACCTCGCCACCACCCTGGCGCGCCGCGTCGAGGAGCTGGAGCAGCGGGCCCTGGACTCGATGCCCGCGGGCGTCGACCAGGCAGGCGAGCCGGAGGGGTGCAGCGGGTGCGCGCCCGCGCCGCTGCCGCCCGACATCGAGTCCGCGAAAGCCCGCATCGCCGAGCTGGAGGCGGCCTTGCGGGACTTCGCCGAGCACGGCACCCGCCATGACCTCACCCCGACCAACATCAGCAGCAGCCCGGAGCAGCGGCGGGCGCAGCTGGAGGGATACATCCGGTCGATGGACGCCTCGGTGCGGACCCGCGCACGCACGGCGCTGACCCAGGCTGGCGAGACAACCGCGCCGAAGGGCGAGCTGGGGGAGGTGCGCGGATGAGCTGGGCAGTCGGATACGACACCAACTGGCGCCGTGACATCGGCTACGGCGTACCTGCTACCTGTGATCACCCCGGGTGCGGCGAGGGGATCAATCGCGGCCTCTACTTCGTGTGCTGCGGCGAGGAGCCGCGCGGCGGTGAGCACGGCTGCGGCCTGTACTTCTGCGGACAGCATCTGCGCTACGGCGACGACGACTTGCCAGCGAGGTGTGAGCGGTGCCAGGCCGGTGCGGACCCCTTCGCACCGACACCCGACGTGCCGGAGTGGATCAACCACAAGCTCACCGACCCGTCATGGCAGCGGTGGCGCGACGAGCACCCCGACGAGGTTGCCGCGCTGGACGAGCGGGTTTGGCCGGACGCCGAGATCGCGGGCGACGCCGCAGACCGATCCGGTGGCACCGTCTACGAGCTGCGTGAGGTGGACGGCCGTGGCTGACACCTCTCCCGCGCCGCGTCGCGCCTATCACGCCGAGATCACCATCGGCGCTGACACCCTCACCGACCTGATCTACGAGCTGGAGGATCTGGCGAACCGCCTCCGTGACGGCTACACGAGCGGCGACCTCCTGTCCGGTAGCCCGTCGAGCGGGGCGGTCGCGCGGATCGCCCATAACCCGGATATGACCCACGACCGATATATGGCAGACACCCTGGCGTGGCTGCGCCGAGGAGACGAAACCCCATGAGTGACAACACCGATGCCGCGCATCACCCCGCCCGCGAGATCACCGATCAAGCAGGGGTCGATGCCCTGCCGATTGGTTCGGTCGTACTCGACGCCTTCGCAGCCGCGTGCACGCGTGTCCACTCCGATCCGCTCATGGGCTGGGTTCGGGCTACCAGCGCGGTCCCGATGGGGCGTCACTGTCACCGGCCGTACCTGCCGGTCACCGTCCTGTACGTCCCCACCGAGGAGGCCCGCAATGCCTGAGATCAACCCGCTCGATCGGCTCACGGTGACGATCGCCGACCTGAGCCGCGAGCCCGGCGAGAGCGGCGACGGTGCGACAACGCGAGAGGTCGCCGCGTCAATCCTCGCCGCCGGATGGCGTCCACCAGCCCGCGTGATCGCTGACCCGGCCGACCTGGATGCGCTGCCGGTCGGGTCGGTGATCCTGGCCGGAACGTGGGCGGCACAGTCCACTCGGGTGGACGACAGCGGGCACGTGGTCTGGTGCATCTCTGGGAGCGGGGCGCAGCGGTGGAGCGCCGAGCTGCTCCGCCTGCACCGCGACGTCACCGTTCTGTGGACACCCAAGGAGGTGGACTGATGCGCCCGCCGTTCCCGTACTTCGGCGGCAAGATGTCCACCGCGGCGCGCATCGTCGAACTGCTGCCCGCTCACCGGCACTACGTCGAGCCGTTCGCTGGGAGCCTGAGCGTGCTGCTCGCGAAGTCGCCAGCACGGTTCGAGACTGTCAACGACCTCCACCAGGAGCTGATGACGTTCTGGCGGGTGCTGCGCGACCGCCCGGCCGAACTCGCGCGCGCGTGTGCGCTGACCCCGCATTCGCGCGCCGAGTACGCCGCCGCGGCCGACCTCGACGTGCCAGACGAGCTGGAGGTTGCCCGGCGGGTATGGGTGCGGCTCAGCCAATCCCGATCCGGGGCGCTGCGCCGGACCGGGTGGCGGCACTACATCGACCCCGGCGGTAGCTCGTCGTCGATGCCGGACTACCTCGCCGGATACGTGCAGCGCCTCGGCGCTGCTGCGGAGCGCCTGCACGCGGTGAGCTTGGAGTGCCGCCCGGCGCTGGAGGTGATCGCCGCGTACGGCGCGCACCCGGCGGTGTGCCTGTACGTCGACCCGCCCTACCTCGGATCGACCCGCAACGGCACCAACTACGCCCACGAGATGGCCAGCGACGCCGATCACGAGGAACTGCTCGAGGCGCTGCTACGCGCCCGGGCCGGTGTAGCGGTGTCCGGATACGCCAGCGACCTGTACGACGGCGCGTTGACCGGATGGGCGCGGGTCGAGATTCCGACGTTCAACGGCAACGCGGTCGACGGCGCCCGGACCGAGATCGTGTGGACCAACCGGGAACTGCCGGATCAAGGCCTCGATTTCGGGGAGGCGTCATGACCCTCGACCGCACCGGCGACGACATCCCAGACCGCTGCCCGTACGACTGCCGCCGTGGCTGGCTCACCCCCGACGACGCCGACGTGATGCGCGCCTGCCCCATCCACCGGCCCCGCCCCGCCCAGGCCGACACCAGCACCGGCCACATCAGCGCACGCGCCGCCGAGGCGATCGCG
The DNA here is from genome assembly GCF_003315035.1 of Nocardia puris. Classification (GTDB taxonomy): domain Bacteria; phylum Actinomycetota; class Actinomycetes; order Mycobacteriales; family Mycobacteriaceae; genus Nocardia; species Nocardia puris. The sequence continues at coordinate 32,281 of NZ_QNRE01000025.1, read as the reverse complement.
CGCGCCGACCGAGAGGACGACCATGCCTGAGATCCCACCCGCCCGCATCACCATCGACCGGTACACCGCGTCCTGCCTGCCCGAGGACCACCCCGAGCACCGGCACTTCAGCATCCTCGTCATGCGCCGCCGACGCCGCGACACCACCGGCTACGCCGTCACCGACGGCACATGGTGGTACGGCGACACCGACGGCCCCGCCCACACCGAACCCGTGCTGCTGGCCGAGTCCACTGCACTGACCATCGCGCAGGCCCGCGCACCACGCGTCCAGGTCAACGGCTTCACAGTCGCCGACGTGCTGGGAGGTGGCAATGCCTGATCAGACCCCCGCCCGCTGCACCTGCACGCACCGCCGCGCCGCGCACCTCCACCGCATCGGAGCCTGCCAGGGCCGAGGACTGCTCGGCGGACAGTGCCGGTGCGAGGTGTACGAGCCCGCCGACCGCGAGGAGGCCGACCGGTGACCCGCTCCATCGTCGGCCTGGACCTGTCGCTCACCTCCACCGGCATCGCCGTCCTCCACCCCGGCCGGCCACCGTGGTGCGGCACCATCGAAACCCGAGGGAAGGCCGACGACACGTGGCCGGTCCGCTACCAGCGGCTCACCGACCTCGCCCGCCGCATCCTCCCGCCCATCCCGGACTGTGCGCTCGTCGTGATGGAAGGACCCGCCTACTCCCGCACCACCGGCTCCCAGTGGGATCGCGCGGGCTTGTGGTGGCTGATGTACGACCTGCTCGCCGGAACCACGCGGCAGGTCCTGGTCGTCCCGCCGAACACGCGCGCCATGTACGGCACCGGCCGAGGCAACGCGGGCAAAGACACCGTTCTCGCCGCGGCCGTCCGCCGCTACCCGGACATCGACATCGCCGGCCACGACACCGCCGACGCCGTCCTGCTCATGGCCATCGGCGCCCGCATGACCGGCGCGCCGATCGACGACCCCATGCCCGCCACCCACCTGCGGGCGCTGGCGAAACTCGCACTGCCTGGGGAGGAGTGACCGTGCACGAACCCTGGTTCCTGGCATACGAGCGGGCTGAGGCGCAACCTGGAACTGCCCGGCCGACGGCACAGCCGCGAGGATGGCCGCCACAGCCCGCTCAACCACCACCGGATCGGCTACCTCGTACTCGAAATCGACGTCGACGTATTCGCGCTCGCTCATCGGGCAGACGGTAGCGAACATCACCATTCTGCGGGCCGGTTCGGCGGCTCGAGATCGTTGCGGGACCGGCATAGACTCGTTACTCATGAGCTACCGGGAGGCTGGTCCCGAGCACGAATGCCGCGCGGCGCGGCGGTGCAAGGCCCGTGTACGAGACGACGAAGGCGCCTGGCACGGCGTCGGCGTCGAACGCCCGAACACCCTATGCCGGGCGTGCGAGGCCGACGCGTTCGCCGCGATTCGCGACCTCCCCGACGACTACCGGCTGCTCTCGGCGGCCCGGACGGGGCCACGGTCACGGCAGTTGCAGCAGCGGGTCGCGGGCACGATGGAACGACCGATCCCGATCCGCCTCCCCATCGACACCCTCCAATCGGATATCGACGTGGAGGCCACCCGGTGGGCTGCGCGGCTGCCTGGTGATGACCCGGCCGGGGTACTGGAGTGCCTGGCTCTGGTCGGGCGGACTTTGGGGACGTTGGTGGACCTGCCGCCGCAGGAGGTGACGGTGTGGGTTCCGCATCCTGATGGTGGGGATTCGTGGGGGCGGACCGTGCTGGACGGGGTGGACGCCGTCCAGCGCCTCGCCGCGCTGCATCGGCGGGCCGTGCGGCTGCTCGGCCTGGAACCCGACCGTGATGAGCGCCTGCATGACGCCTGCCACGTGTGCGGGTTGCAGGCGTTGACGGTGTCGGTGAGGACGAGGTTGATCACGTGTAGAGCGTGCCGGAACGTGTGGGACGAGACCGTGTTCGCGCGGCTGAACGATCCGCTGGCGGCATGAGGACCGGCACCGGCGGGCGCCCCTGGGTCGCCCTGGAGCAGCCGAAGCCCGCGCCGGTGGATGACCGTTACGCGTACTGGCTGAACGCCCCGCCCGAGCTGTCGGCGGCGTGTGTGTATTGGGTGCGTCAGATCGAGCGGGGGTGGCTGCCGAACCGCCGCATCTCCCAGCAGGGCTACGACAACTCGGCGGATTGGTACGGCGTGTGGATCTGGGAGTACCTGCATGTCCTGGCGCCGCTCATCGCGGCCGAGCGTGAGAGAGGATCGGGAGCATGAGCGACATCGAAGAAGCGGAACGCCGCCTCGCCGCCGCAAAGGAGGAACTGCGCGCTGCCGAATTGGCGCATCGGCAGGTCGTTCCGTGCCAGCACCCCAGTATGGTGATCACCTCCGGCGACCCGCAGTTCCGTTGCGGCGACTGCCACGCCGACCTCCCCGACCCGCGCGGCTGCCAGCACCAGCACATCGACAACGACACCGAGCGATGCTCGAGCTGCGGGGAGAAGATGGTCCAGTCTCACCGCCACGAGCGGAGGGTGCTCACCGCGCCGAACAAAGCGGCCTGCACCAGACCGGACTGTGGTGGCACGGACGATCCCAACTGCGAGAACCCGTCCGGCTTGTACATCCCGGACGTGAGCCAGCAGCGTGAGGTGGTGATCCAGGTGGACTGGACCTACGACTGCTCCCGCTGTCGGCACGACGGCGACATCTTCGTATCGGGCGAGGAGCCGATCTGGAGTTGCGGGCGGGATCACCGTGGTGGCAGCGTCCCCGTGCGGGAAGGTGTGCCAGCGTGACCGCGATCGAGGAGTTCATCCGCGCTCGACTCGACGAGGACGAGCAGATCGCGAGGGCGGCGGCCGAGCGCCGCGGCCAGTGGTGGACGGCGGTCGATCCGTTCTCCGGTGACGATCCCGACCGGGTAGAAGGATCAGGGTCGAGTGCGGTCGCCTACGACTCGGCTGCCGAACCTGCCCGGCACATCGCCCGCCACGACCCCGCCCGCGTGCTGCGGCAGGCGCCGGTCCTGCGGGCCGTGGTGGAGCTAATAGAGGGCATGGTGAGCGCGACTAAGCAGATCGAGGCCGAGGACGCGGTGCTGTACCCGCTCGCCGCGATCTGGGACCAGCACCCCGACTACCTAGAGGAGTGGAAGCCGTGACCATCGAGGAGTTCATCAAGGCCAGGCGATGAGTGGCGCGCAGCGGACGAGTCTGGAGTGGGCGCGGCAGATCGCTCACGCCTATCGCAACGCGCTCCGCGCTGTCGACCCGGACCGCTGCGCGAAACTCGACGCCCTCGCCCGTAAACGGGGGCAGCGCTGGATCGCCCCCACGAGCATCCCTGCGGCCGCCGCCGAGCATGGCCTTGACTCCGTCCTCCCGCCGAAGCTGATCGAGCAGACGTGGGGTATCCCAGCAGCGACCTTATACGGCTGGAAATCGAAAGGGCTGCTGGTCGACAGGGGGGAACGGCGCGCCCCCCGCTTCCTGGTTCGGGATGTGCTGGAGGTTCAGGCCCGCCGCCGCACCGCATAGCGTGGCGGCTGGACAACAGATGATCTTCCCGGAAGACTGGTCGAAGTGGCACACGTGTGCCCATTCCCCGGATGGACGTTCCGGCCCCCGAAACCTCGGTGAGGAGTCCATCCCATGCAGAACATCACCATCGGCCGATACCGCCACGACACCGTCATCCAGTGGGCCGGGTGGATCGAGGGAACCCGCGAGGACGGGTCGACCTGGATTCTGTGGCTGGACGACAACGGCAACCCGTGCGTGTACTTCCCGCACCGGGAACCGGACGGCGCGGTGACCGGTGAGCCTGTCCGGCTCGCCCCCTGATCTCGCAGCGTGCCGCTGTACCCCAGCCGGGCACGAGCACGCTGCGACCCTTCCCCCTCCGGAGGTTGTGATGGACCTGCTGGTGTTCGTGGCCGGTCTGCTGCGCTGCCAGGCCCCGGCTCGCACACTGGAGTGGCGCTACGACACCCCGATCGGGGTGTGGACGTGGTGACCGCCGCACTCATCGCGCTCTTGGCCGTGCAGTTCGTGGCCCTGGCCGCCACAATCCGGCATCGACCATGCCGCCGCCACCGTTGACCTGGTACGGCCGCGTCCGTCAGCGCGTCTCTGATCGCGCTGACACCGCCACCGTTGCCTTGGTTCGGCTGATACTTCGTGTGATCGGCTGGACCCCGTAAGCCTCGTAGCGCGTCAAACCGGCCCCGTACGACAGCCGTCCGGCAAGCGCCCCAACGCACCTCGAACCCTTCGGGAATTCCGGTAGGTTCGCGTGCCGCAAGCCCGGCCCGACCTTCTTCCGGGTGGTCACGCTGCGCGCTACGACACCCCTCATGTCTCACGAAAACGCTGGTCGCATCGAAAACGCCGGTATGTTTCGTCCGATTCGCCCGAATTTAGGAGCCTGCCATGCTGTCCACCCTGTCCGCCATCGCGAACGCCGTCGACCTCGGTGAGGTCGCCCGCGGCGTGCTCATCATCCTCGGCGCGATCGTCGACGGCCTGCTCTGATGCCTCCCCGCCCGGCCGAACGGGTCACCGTCGACCTGGCCACACGGAGGCTCCTCGTCGACGGCGAGGAGTTCCCGTACGCCATCACCGAGGATGATCTCGATGTCCTTGGTGAAGAACGTGAGGGTCACCGATCGCAGCTCGTTCCGCGCGATCAGGTTGTTGATCTGCGGACCGTCCCCGAACGCGCGGGCCTAATGCGACAGACCACCCTCGCCGACCTCGGCCTCGGCGACATAACACCCGAGGTGATGCCGTGCTCTACGTCGTCATCGGACCCCCAGCGGCCGGCAAGTCCACCTGGTGCCGCGAGCACGCCCGACCCGGCGACATCGTCATCGACTACGACCGCATCGCCCTCGCGCTGAACCCCGACCGCGACCCCGACAGCCACGACCACCCCAACACCATCAAGACGGTCACCAAGGCCGCACGACAGGCCGCGATCGACAAGGCGCTGACCCTCGCCCACCAGTGCGACGTGTTCATCATCCACTCCACCCCCTCGGCCCAGCTCCTGGCCCGCTACCGCACGGCTGGAGCGGACATCGTCACCATCGACCCCGGCAAGGCTGTGGTCATGGAGCGAGCCAAGGCCGAGCGGCCCTGGTGGATGCACGGAGCCATCAAGAAGTGGTACGACCAGCAGGACGACCAACCGCAGCAAACCCGCAGGTCAGAGCCTCGCACGGCGAAACGTCGGAGGACCACCGTCGAACGTGGGTACGGACAGCAACACCGCAAGCTCCGTGAAGCGCTCGCCCCAACGGTCCGAGCAGGCAAAGCGGTGTGCTGGCGATGCCAGGAACGTATCCACCCCACCGAGCCGTGGGACCTCGGCCACGACGACCACGACCGCAGGAAGTACCGCGGACCCGAGCACGTCACCTGCAACCGCGCGGCCGGCGCAAGATCTTCCGGCCGCCACCGTAAATCTTCCGGTCCCAAGCCGCGGTCGCGGGAGTGGTGAACACGGCCGATCGGGACCGGAAAATCTACGGCCGAGGCATCGGAAATTTTCCGGTGACCCCGGAAGTTTTACGGTCGCTAATTCATTGAAGTCCGACACCGGCTCATTAGGGCGCTCACTAATTGGTCGAAGTCAGACTTTGGCACGCTAAGGGGGGGAGGGGGGCCGCGCGGGGGGCGTGGCCAGCGGCGCGACTCCTTTCGGCCCTGTCGCCGCCTCTCTCCCTCACGCCCTGGGGCCGACCGTTAATGCATCAAAGGCGGAATGTCAAGCATTAGTGAGCAGAAATTCCCGGCAATCCACGATTCCGTAAGATTTACGGTGCCAAATGTCCGGTTTCGCTCACTAGCCGGGCCGTAAATCTTACGGTGCCGAAAACCCGCAGGTCAGAGGGGTGACCGTAAGATTTACGGTTGCGGCCGCGGGGCGCGCCAGGCCGATCGGAGGTGGTAGCGGTGAGGATCTGCGACCACTGCGCCGACGAGATACCGGCCAGCAAACACCGGAGCGCCAAGTACTGCTCGCTGCGGTGCCAGAAGGACGCCGCGAAGCTGCGCCAGCAACCGGCCGCCCCGGTGGTGAAACTGCCCATGGCCGCCGAGCCCGGCGACCCGCTGACCGATCGAGTTCGCGCCGAGCTGGAGGCGGCCGGCCGTCTGGACACGGTGCTGGGCCAGCAGGCTGCCGCCCTGGCGGCAGCGATGGCAGCCGCCGGCGGGCAGGCGATGGCGGCGCTGAGCAGGGAGCTGCGCTCGGTGATGGACGAGGCACTGCGCGGTGCGAAGGCGGAGGTGGACCCGATCGACGAGCTGAAGCTGCGCCGTGACCGCAAGTCTGGCTAAGCGCCGCCTGGACCCGGCCTACTTCACGCACCCCCCGTACGTGGAGTCGTACGGGCCGGAGGTCGCGGACCTGTGCGCCCTGGCGGGGTTCGTGCCGGATCCGGAGCAGGAACTCGGGCTGGACGTGCTGTTCGCGATCCATCCCGATGGTCGGCCGCTGGTGTTCGAGTTCGCCAACATCGCCCCCCGCCAGAACATGAAGTCCGGCCTGCTGAAAATGGCGGTGCTGGGCTGGCTGTACATCACCGAGCAGCGCACGATCGTGTGGTCGGCGCACGACATGACGCCCACCGAGGAAGCGTTTCGCGACCTGGTCGAGCTGATCGAGGGCTGCCCGGCGATGAGCAGGCGCCTGGCGCCCGGCCGGTCGAACGGGATCTACCGCGGCAACGGCGACGAGTCGATCGAGCTGGCGACCGGACAACGGGTGTTGTTCAAGGCCCGCACGACCAAGGGCGGCACTCGCGGCCTGGCGGGGGACAAGGTGATCCTCGACGAGGCGTTCGCGCTGCGGCCGACGCATATCGGCACGTTGCTGCCGACGCTGGCCGCGCGCCCGCATTCCCAGGTGGCGTACGGGTCCTCGGCGGGACATGCGGGTTCGGCGATGCTGCGGCGCCTCCGTGATCGTGGACGCAGGGGCGACAGCGTCTCGCTGGGGTATATGGAGTACTGCGCCCCGGAGGGCGGCTGCGCGGCCGAGGATTGCACGCACGAGTACGGCGAGGTCGAGGGCTGCGCCCTGGATGACCGCGAGAACTGGCGCGTGGCGAACTCTGCGCTGGGTCGGCGGATCACGGTCGAGAAGATGCAGGCGTTCCGCGAGTCCGAGCCGCCTGAGGAGTTCGCCCGCGAGCACATGGGCTGGTGGGAGGAACCACTGGAGGTGGACGAGGTCCCCCCGGTGTTCACCGAGGACCAGTGGACGGCGTGCAAGGACACGACCTCGGCCCCGGCGGATCCGGTGGCATTCGGGGTGTTCCTGGCCCCGGACCGGTCAGCGGCGGCCATCTCGGTGGCGGGGCGGCGCACGGACTGGCGGATCCACTCCGAGATCGTCCCGGCCCGTCGTGGCGGGGACACGCACACGCTGCCGGGCACGCGGTGGCTCGCGCCGCGGCTGAAGGAGCTCGCCGAGGATTTCGGCCCGTGCGCGGTGGCGGTGGCTGGCGCGGCGGACTCGCTGATCACCGCGATCACCGAGGCGCTCACAGAGGCGGGCGTCGAGGTGATCGTCGTGAACGGCATGGATCGCGGTCGCGCGTGCGGGCAATTCTTCGACGCGGTGACCGAGGACCAGCTGCGGCACCTCGGCGACGAGGCCGACCTGATCGCCGCAACGACCGCGACGAAGCGCGAGCTGCGCAACGGCTGGGTGTGGGCGGACGGCACCGACGAACGGCTGGAGGCCGCCACGGTGGCGGTGCACACGCTCATTGACCACGGGCCGAAAGAGCCCGCCGAGACAGAGGTTTGGGGGTTCTGGGAGTGACACAGGTGGCCCTGATCCTGCTGGCGATCGCCGTGTTCGGTGTGGTGTCGGTGGTGGCTGGTGTGGCGGTGCTGGCCGGTGCCGGGTGGGCGCTGGTCGCCGCCGGGGTGCTGGCTATCGCCGCGTCGGTGCTGCTGCTCGATCCGGCGGACCTGCGCAGCCCGCACGCCGCGGGTAAGCGCTGATGGGGTCGCTGATCGCCCGGATCAAGGGCGAGCGGGCGGTGCCGTCGATCACCACGATCGACGACTACGCCGAGCTACTGAACACGTTCAGTTTCAACGGGATTGGCTACGGCTACGGTGGTCTGACGCAGACGCTGGCCGGGCAGACGACCGAGCAGGCGGCGAACACGTTCGTCGGTCTGGCGGGCGCGTACGCGGGTAACAGCGTGGTGTTCTCGTGCATGCTGGTGCGCCAGCTCGTGTTCAGCAGCATTCGGTTCCGGTGGCAGCGGCTGCGCGACGGCAAGCCGTCGGATACGTTCGGTGTGCCGGATCTGGCGATCCTCGAGCGGCCCTGGCCGGGCGGCACCACGCAGGATCTGCTGTCGCGCACCATCCAGGACGCCGATCTGGCGGGCAACGCGTATTGGACGCGGGTGGGCACCGAGATGGTGCGCCTGCGGCCGGACTGGGTCGAGCTGGTGCTCGAGCCGCGGAAGATGGCCGACCGGCCGGGGCGGGTGGGGTACCGGCTGCTCGGCTACGTCTACACCGAGGGCGGGAAGAACTCCGGCGCCGAGCCGACGCCTTTCCTGGCGAACGAGGTCGCCCACTATGCACCGATCCCTGATCCGCTGGCGCGATACCGGGGGATGAGCTGGCTGACGCCGATCCTGCGCGAGATCCAGGCCGATCAGGCGATGAGCCGCCATCAGCGGGCGTTCTTCGACAACGGCGCGACACCGAACATGGTCGTCAAGCACGACGTCAACGCCAGCATGGAGAAGGTTCAGCGGTTCGCCGAGATGATGCAGGAGAAGCACGGCGGCCCGGCGAACGCGTACAAGACGTTGCACCTGTACCCCGGTGCTGACGCCACCGTGGTCGGCGCAAATCTCAAGGACATCGATTTCAAGGACGTGCGCGGCGGCGGGGAAACCCGGATCGCCGCGGCGGCCGGGGTGCCGCCGGTGATCGTCGGTCTGTCCGAGGGCCTCGCCGCCGCGACGTACAGCAACTACGGACAGGCGCGGCGCCGCCTGGCCGACGGCACCGCACATCCGTTGTGGCAGAACATCGCCGGGTCGATCGAGCCGATCATGCCGCGCCCCGGGCGAGACGGTGGGCTGGACGTGCGGCTGTGGTACGACGCGTCGAACGTGCCGTTCCTGCGGGAGGACGAGGCCGACGCCGCCACGATCGCCGAGACCCGGGCGCGCACGATCCGGTCCTACATCGACGCCGGCTACGAGCCCGACTCCGTCGTCGCCGCGGTGGAGGCCGACGACATTCGGTTGCTGGTGCACAGCGGCCTGTACTCCGTGCAACTCCAGAAGCCCGGCGCGGGCGAGAACGCGCCGGAGTCCGGCGACCAGGGTGGCCCCGACGACCCGAGCGAGGGAGATTCCGAATGAACGTCACCGAGATGCGCCGCGCCGAGCGGCCGCCGCTCGAGCAGGTTCTGAGGGAGGCCCCGTTCTCCCTGCGCGCCGCCGCCGATGCGGACGAGGATGACGGGCTCACCCTCGACGGCTACGGCGCGGTGTTCGACCGCGAGACGATCATCGACTCGTGGGAGGGCAAGTTCCGCGAGAAGATCGCCCCCGGCTCGATGAAGCGCAGCTTTCGGGAGACCCCGCCGAAGGTGCAGTTCGATCACGGCCATCACCCGCTGATCGGGTCGATCCCGATCGCGAGCCTGCGCTCGATCAGCGAGGACGTACACCCCGAGCTCGCGCCCGCTGGCGGCGCGCACGTGATCGCCCGGATCTTCGACAACTGGCTGATGCAGCCCGTGCGCGACGCCATCGCCGACGGCGCGATCAACGGCATGTCGTTCCGGTTCAGCGTGGTGCGTGAGGCGTGGGCCGATGCGGATGGCACCCCGATCCGCGACGAGGCGGTGCTCCGCGAGAAGCTGCGACAGACCTGGTACGAGGACATCCCAGACGAGGAACTACTCGTTCGCACCCTGAAGGAACTGAAGGTCCCCGAGGTCGGCCCCGTCGTGTGGCCGGCCTACGCCGAGACCTCGGTGTCCGTGCGGTCCAAGGTGATCGACCTGGGCCGCCTCGATGACCCCGAGCAGCGGCAGCTGCTCGCTCGCGCCGTGTTCCTGGCGGACATGACGCAACCCGATGCCGCGCAGCAACCCACCACGAAGCCGGTAGTCCCGGCTGCGGTAGGGGCGCGCCCGGCGACCGACGCGCAGCGATCCACAGCACCCGCTGTAGGTGAGCGCCCGTCGCCAACACGCGGACAGCGGCCCGTCGATCTGTGGGCCCGCAAGTCGCGTGACGTGCTGCTCGACATCGACCGGAAAGGCAAGAAGTGATGAGTATCGACAATCTGCCCCGTCACCCCGTGACGGGACTGCGTGCCCTCGGCATCGGCCGCCGTGGCCCGATCTGGCCCCAGCTCGGCGGCGACGGTACCGGGGACGGCAACACCGGTGACGACCGGCGCACCGCGCCCACTCTCACCCACTCGCAGAGCGTGAACCGCCTGCGCGAGATCCAGGCCGAGCTCGAGCGGCTCGCCGAGTTCGACGAACTCACCGCCGAGGACGAGCGGTACTTCGAGACGCTCACCGACGAGTTCGCCAACCTCGACAGCCACCGCAAGCGCCTCGAGCGCAGCGCGGAGCTGGCGCGGGTGCGCTCGGCGGCGACCTCGCTGTCGGCGACCGGACTGCGCACCGAGCGCGGCTCGATCGGCCCGGCCGTCGCGGGCAGCGGCGACTACGACCGCGACGCGATCCTCGAGCCCGACAGCGTCGAAGACGCCCGGTTCCGCAACCCGTGGGATCTGCGCGAGGTCCGCACCTTCGGCCGGTCGGTCGAAGAGGTCGGCGTCGAGCTGCGCGCCCGCGCGCTCTCGGCGATCGAGCGCATGCAGGGCGCCAACGATCACGTGCGCGAGGCCGCGACCCGCATCCTGGAGCGGTTCGACGACAAGCGCTCGACCCTGGCCCGGCAGGTGCTCGTCACCTCAAGCCCGGCCTACCTGCGCGCGTGGTCGAAGCTGGCTCGCAATCAGCAGCACCTGCTGACCGCCGACGAGCAGCAGGCCATCAACGAGGTCCGCGGTATGTCGCTGACCGACACCGCGGGCGGGTTCCTGGTGCCGTTCCAGCTCGACCCGGTGGTCATCAACACCGCGGCCGGGTCGAAGAACGACATCCGCCGTTTCGCCCGGCAGGTCGTCGCGACCGGCAACAAGTGGCACGGCGTCTCGGCGGGCAACGTGTCGTGGTCGTGGGACGGTGAAGGCGCCGAGGTGTCCGACGACGCCCCGACGTTCGCTCAGCCGACGATCGATATCTACAAGGCGCAGGGCTTCGTGCCGATCACCATCGAGGCGCTCGAGGACGAGCAGAACGTCACCGCCACGGTGGCCGAGCTGCTCGCGGGCGGCAAGGACGATCTCGAGGCGGTCGCGCTGATCACCGGCAACGGCACCACCCAGCCGAAGGGCATCATCACAGCCCTCGACGGGACGGCCGCCGAGATCGCGCCGGCGACCGCCGAGACGTTCGCCCTGGCGGACGTGTACGGCGTCTACGACGCACTGCCCGCGCGGTACCGGGCGCGTGCGGCGTGGCTGGCGAATAACCTGATCTACAGCCGCATTCGCCAGTTCGACACCGCTGGCGGCGCCGGCCTGTGGACCACGGTCGGCGAGGGCCGCCCCGACAACCTCAACGGCCGACCGGTCGGCGAGGCCGAGGCGATGGACGGCACGATCGACCCCGCGGCCACCGCGGACAACTTCGTGCTGCTGTGCGGCGACTTCAGTCACTACATCATCGCCGACCGCATCGGCATGACGGTGGAGTTCATCCCGCACCTGTTCCACACCGGCAACAACCGGCCGAGTGGTCAGCGTGGTTGGTACGCGCACGCCCGCATGGGTGCCGACATCTCCAACGCGAACGCGTTCCGTCTGCTGAACGTGGCCACCACCGCGTAATCCTTGCGCGTCGGGCGGGCTCCGGTCCGCCCGGTGCGTTGGATTCCAGCGAAGAGAGATGGAGAGATCATGATCCTGCGAGCGCGAGAAGCGTTCTCCTACACCGACCATCACGGCGTGCCGCGCATCGTGCGGCCCGGCGATCTGGTCGAAGACTCCGATCCGGGCGTGAAGGGTCGCGAGCACCTGTACGAGCCTGTCGAGGTCGCGGCCGCACGGTCGTCGGCCGTCGTCGAGCAGGCTACCGCCGCGCCGGGTGAGAAGCGGGCTGTCAGCACCCGCAAGACCGGCGGGACGCCGAAGTCCTGATGGCGCCGCTCGTCTCGGCCACCGAACTCGGGCAGTGGAAACAGCTCGACGCGCTCGATACCGACGCCGCGAACCTGGCGGTGGCGGGCGCGTCGGGCATGGTCCGCGCCTGGTGTGGGGGGTGGTCGATCAGTCAGGAAACCGTCACCGGTGCGGTGCTCGACGGGCCGGGCAGTCGGTCGCTGTGGCTGCCGACTCTGCGGCTGACCGCGGTCTCGTCGGTCGCGGTGAACGGCGAGACGCTCACGGTCGGCACCCAGTACGACTGGACCGGCTACGGCAAGCTGATCCACCGCGGCTGCTGGCCGAACACACCGCGGTCGATCACGATCACCTACACCCACGGCTGGAATCCCGTCCCTGACGAGGTGAAGACCGCGACCTTGATCATGGCCGGGATGCTGTACGACAACCCCGACCTGCTCGCCTCCTACTCGGAGGCGTGGGGCCCGTTCAACGAGTCCCGCAACTACGGCGGGTCGGGCGCGGGTTTGCCGGTGCCGGTGGCCGAGATGCTGGGCCGCTACCAACTGGAGCACGTCGGGTGAGAAGGTTCCGTCTGCGGCATACCGCTGGTCACCGTGTGCACTCCGAGTCCGGGACCGACGCGCACGGCAACCCCATCTCCACCTGGGCGGAACCGGTGCCGATCCAGGCGGTCTGGTGGCCCGCGTCCACCTCGGAACCGCAGGTGGCCGGGCATGACCGGGTGGTGGTGGACATGGTCGCTGTCGTGGCGTCCACGCTGGCGGTGTCCCCGCATGACCGGCTCGTGCTCGACGCCGCCGAGTTCGAGGTGATCGGCGCCGCCCAGAACTGGGACCGCGGTCCCGGCCGGCGGGCGGGCCGGAGGCTGCTGGACCTGAGGAGGGTCGATGGGTGACCGGGTCGACTGGAACCTCGAGGCGTTCCGCCAACTGCGCTCCGCACCTGGTGTGGTGGCAGACCTGGAGCGGCGCGGACGGGCGCTCATGAACGCCTGTGGAGGGGAGGCCGCAGGCTACGTGATGACCTCCGAGCAGGGCGCCCGCAACCCGCAGGGGCGCTGGCAGGTCTCGGTCATCGCAGCCAGCGAAGAGGCGCGGATCGACAACGGGCAGAACAACACTCTGATCCGCAATCTCGGGGCGGCGCGTGGCTGAGGTAGTCGCCCCGCCCGACACCGAGGCCGCCTACGTCGCCTACCTGCTGTCGGCGTTCTCCGGTCGCGGCGAGACCGCGACGGTGGCGACGAAGATGCCGCGCGCCCGCCCCGCGCGGATGGTGCGCGTCCAGCAGGTCGATGTCGACCGCACCACCCGAGGGCATTTCGCCGCCCGGCTGCTCGTGGAGTGCTGGGCGCCCGACGAGGTCGCCGCAGCCACTCTGGCCCGGCTCGCGTACGCGCTGACGGGTGCGCTCGAGGGAGAGGAGATCGGCGGCGTGTTCGTCGCTGATGTCGTCACCGTCGGCGGCCCAGCCAACCATCCGGAGCCCGACGTAGGGCCCCGGTATCAGTTCACCGTCGACCTGCTGGTGAGCGGCGACACCATCTGAAACTTCCCCCGGCAACGGGAGGAATCACGAAATCCATTCGGGGCCCGCGAATCTCCGAAAGGACATAGCCATGGCCGGAGCTTCCGTTGCCAAAATCGGTGTAGGCGCGCCGGACCGAGTCACCGGCGGCATCCTCGTCGCCCCGGCGGGGACCACGCTGCCCACCACCCCCTCGGCGTCGGTGTCGAGCTGGACGAAACTGGGATACGTCGGCGACGACGGCATCCGCCCGTCCGGCACCCGCACCTCCACGGACCTGTTCGACTGGGCAGGCGACCTCATCTACAGCCCGCAGGAGAACCACAGCGCCGCGTTCCAGTTCCGGCTGCTGTCGGCCTGGGACCCCGACGTGCTCGCCGAGGTGTTCGGCGAGGACAACGTGTCCACGGTCGGGTCCCTGACCACTGTGCACGAGACCGGCGAGCCGCTCTCGGTGCATCCGTGGCTGTTCGATGTCCGCGACGGCGGCAAGCGCGGCCGCCTGGTCATCCCCGAAGGGCAGATCACCGCAGTCACCGAAAGCCCGTTCGTCCGCAACGGGCTCAAGGCTTTCGACTGCACCCTGACCTGCTACAAGGACACCTCGGGCAAGAAGGTGTACCGGTACTACGACGACGGCAGCGCCCCCTTGGCGCCGACCATCGTGTCGGTCGATCCCGCCGCTTTCGCCGCCGCTGGTGGCGAGGTCGTCGAGGTCACGGGCACCGGCTTCGTCGGCACCACCGGGGTCACCATCGACGGTGCGGGTGTGGCGTTCAACGTCATCTCTGACACCAAGTTGGCGCTGGTCACCGCTGCGGAGTCGGCGGGCACCTACGACCTGGTCGTCACTAACGCGACCGGCGCGTCCGCGCCGTTCACCGTCACCTACGAGTGACCCCGAACCCCCACGGCGCGCTTACCTCGCGGGCCTCGGCGCGCCGTGGGGCCCTTCTCGCTGGCCCGCGATCACGAAAGGGGCCCGCAACCCATGGCCTGGAAGATCCCCCCACCGGCGGGTGACCTGCCGGAGAACCGGTTCGACTTCGAACTCCCTGACGGGACGGTGGCGAGTGTGCCCAAGTCGGGGTTCGCCTCGCCCGCCGCGCTGAAGTTCATGCGCGAGGTGCCGCCCGACAGGATGCGCGTGGACTACGTGCTCGGCCTGATCGAGGTGTACGACGGCGACGCCGCGCAGAAGCTGCGCGGCGCGGACCTGCACGAGGACCAGATTAACGCGCTGTTCGATGAGTGGGTTCGGGTGTCGAAGATGACGCCGGGGGAATCCTCGGCCTCCTCCAGTTCCTCGAAGGGCACGAGGAGGCGATAGCCGCCGACCTACTCGATCGGGGCCGCAGCATCCACGAGATCGGTCACACGATCTCGTGGATCGAGCTGCGCGCCTGGATCAAACATTCACCTCCGGACTCCCGGCTGACCGCCGAGCTGTGCGCGGAGCTGGCCGAGCAGGCCAAGGGCGAGGACGAACGCACGATTGGCGGGGGGGACGACTCGATGACCATCGCCGAAATGAACGCCTATTTGGGCTGGGATCGGGAGGAGGTGGCGGGTGGCGGTTGAGCTGGCAACCCAGTACGTCTCGCTCACGGTCGAGACCAGCGGTCTCGCCCGTGACGCCGCCCGCGCCTTCGGGCTCGTGGCCGACGACGCGCGCCGTCAGCTCCGCCGCGCCTGGGGCCAGTCCGCCGAGGACATGCGCCGCGCGTTCCAGACCGGCGCGTCGCAGACCTGGCAGAACCTCGGCCAGGACGCACGCCGCGAGTTCGCACGGTCCTGGGACCAGTCGGCCGACGACATGCGCCAGGCGATGCAGCGCGGCGCCAGCCAAGCCGCCGGGGCCGCCGCGGACGACATGCGCCGCGACTTCGGTCAGGCGTGGGGCCGATCCGCCAACGACATGCGCGACGCGTTCCGGCAGGCCGCCCAGCAGGCCGGCAACGACATGCAGGACGCCATGGGCCAGGCCGGCCAGCAGGGCGGTGGGGCAGCGGGCGACGCCGCCGGCCAGGGCTTCGCGGACCGGATCGGCGGCAAGGGCGGACCGATCGCGCAGGCGATCATCGGCGCCGTCACCATCGCCGGAATCGCCGCGGGCGGACTGCTGGTCAAGTCGATGGCCGATGCGATGGGCCGTGAGCGGGCACTCGACCTCACCCAGGCTCAGCTGGGTGTCGACGATGCCACGATGCGGCGCATCGGCGGCGCGGCGGCGCGGGCGTACACCGATGCGTTCGGGGAGTCCGTCGAGGAGAACGTCGACACCGCACGCCGGGCGATCCAGTCCGGCCTGATCGACCCGCACGCCACCGGTCCCGAAATTCAGCAGGTCATCTCGCAGCTGAACGGCGTCTCGGACATGCTCGGCGAGGAAGTGCCCGCTGTCGCGCGCGCGGCCGGTCAGGCGATCCGCACCGGCATGGCACAGGACGCCAAGGGCGCCATGGACCTGTTCGCGGCGGCGGCCCGCAACGGGCTCAATGTCAGCGAGGATTTCACCGACACGATCGTTGAATACGGCACTCAATTTCGTCAGCTTGGGTTGACGGGACCGGAGGCTATTGGCCTGATCAACCAGGCCGTCCGGGCGGGTGCCAGGGATGTCGACACCGCCGCGGATGCGTTGAAGGAGTTCGCGATCCGCACGATGGACGGATCGGACTCCAGCCGCAAGGCGTTCGAGGCGTTGAGCCTGTCCGCCGACGACATGACCGCCCGCTTCACCGCGGGCGGTGGCACGGCCCGCGAGGCGGTCGGCGAGCTGTTCGACGCGCTGCGCCGCCTTGAGGATCCGGTCAAACGCAACGAGGTCGCCGTCGCTTTGTTCGGCACCAAGTTCGAGGATCTCGGCCGCGCGTTCGAGGCGTTCGACGTCGACACCGCCGTCGCTGGTCTCGGGCAGGTGGAGGGGGCTGCCGCCAGTGCGATCGCGACCATGGGCGGCAACGCCGCAACGAGCCTCGAAAGCGCCAAGCGCTCAATGGAAGTCACGCTTCAGGAGCTGGGCGGTGCGCTCGCTCAGGCGTTCGGTCCGTCGCTGGCGAAGCTCGCCGATTGGGTCTCCACTCACCAGCCCGAGATCCTGGGGTTCCTGGGCAAGCTGGTCGACGCCGCTTTCGTGGCGGGCGACGCGATGTTCGCGTTCACCTCGACGAGCCTGCGCCAATTCGCCGCCTTCGCCGAGGGCGTGGGCGGCGCACTGGGTAGCGTACTGGACCCGATGGGAAAGGTGGCCGAAGTGTTCGGCCGCCTCACCGGCAACGACACCGTCGCGAACCTAGGGCGCTCACTCCAGGATCTCGACACCACATTCCAGGGCGCTGCCGACCGGGCGCGGGACATGGCCGATGGCATCGACAACCGTGCCCGCCCAGCGTGGGAGCGGATGCGGCAGAGCGTCGGCGACAGCATCGGGCAAGCCGTGCAGGCACAGCAGATGTTCCGCGCCCTCGGCGACGAGGTGGAGGCGGTGCCCACCGACAAGGGCATCCGCGTCAACACCAACAGCCCCGAGGTGATCGCGAACCTGGAAGCGCTGGGGCTCAAAGTGTCCACGCTGCCGGACGGGCAGATCGAGGTCACCGCGAACACCGCCCAGGGGCAGGCCACCCTCGACGCGTTCATCCAGTCGAATTGGGGCAAGCAGATCCCCGTCGAGATCATGGCGTCCCTGTCCGCGCAGTCGCGGGCGCTGAACGATCAGGTGCAGCGTTCCGGGCAGCAGACCTACTCGCAGGGCTACGTCAGCTATGCCGATGGCGGTATCCGCGAGCCTCAGATCTCCAGTGGCATTCCCGGCGGCATCCTCTGGGCCGAGGCTGGGCCCGAGGCATACATCTCGCTGTCGCCGTCGAAACGGGCTCGCTCCATCCCGATCTGGATGGAGGTCGGGCAGCGGCTCGGACTCATCGCGGCGATGGCCAACGGCGGTGTCGTGGACCGCGCGAAAGCGATGGCGTCCGGCGCGGCGGGCTCGCCGTATCAGTACGGCGGCGTAGGTAACCCCAGCTGGGATTGCTCAGGCATCCAGTCAGACCTGTTCGCGATACTCACCGGAAGACCCACGGGCGTAAGGCATTTCACCACAGAGAGCGACTTCGAGGCGCTGGGATTCCTGCCGGGCATCGGCGGCGAGGGCGACTACTCCATCGGCGTGATGCGCGGCGGCGGTGGCCCGAACAGCCACATGGCAGGAACCCTGCCAGGCGGGATGAACGTCGAGTCGTCCGGCACCGACGGCGTCGAAGCGGGCGCGGGCGCCCAGGGCGCGGCGGACTTCCCCCTGAAGTGGCACCTGCCACTCGGCGGCGATCCAGGCGGCATGCAGTCCCCGGGCGGAGGCGCGCCCAGCGTAGGTAGCCTCGGCGGCAGTGGCCTTGGCGGAGGAAGCGCGCCCGGCGGCGGTGGTGCAGCAGGTGGCGGCGGTGGCTACGGCGGCGGGCAGATCCCGCAGGGCGTGACCCCGGTGTGGGTGGTCAATCTCGGTGGCACCAGCCAGCTCGAGGCGGTCCCGCCCGAGACGAACGCACAGGCCTCTCCCGGCGTACCTGCGGTGGCGCAGCAGGAGGACTGGGGCGCGCGGGCAGCGGGTATCGGCAGCGACTTTCTGAACGCGAACGTGGACTCCCTGCTCGGAGATCTCGGGCTGCGCCGCCAGGGCGGCGCCGTGCAGGCGCTGGTCGCCCAGGTGTTCGACGCCGTCACCAAGGCCATCTCCGCCGAGATGGCCGCCCAGCAGCGCAAGCAGGCGGTCGGCGTGAGCCGGTATGCGGGGAGGCCGGTGTGAGCGGGTTGACGATCATCATCCACGGCTGCGACGGCTCGGTGTGGCACGTCCACGGCGAGGGCGCGGGTGCCGAGGGTGTGTGGTGCGGCAAGGATCAGATCCGGGGGCTGTTCGAGCCGCCGGTGCGTACCGCCTGGGAGTCCGGCGCCCGCCAGATCGGCGGGAAGATGCGCGGCCGCTGGTTCGACCCCCGCGATTTGGACTTGGGGTTCCATCTCGTCGCCGCCCGCGCGCCGGGCGGCGATCTCGAGGCCCTGATGTCGGCGTGGTGGAGCGCATTCGATTTCCGCGAGGACGACTACGACTGGGACGCGAAACTCACCCGTATCCAGGTGATCTCGCCGAAGACGGACCGGTTCCTGGAGGTGCAGCTCCGCCAGCAACGCGAGTTCAACCCCGGCGTCGACCCGCTGAGAAAGGGGCACGCCAACCCCGAGCTGCCGCTGCGGGCGGGGATGCCGTTCTGGCAGGAGCCCCCCGTCACCTCCTCCTGGTCGACCGAGTCGACGAGCGGCGAAGGCGAAGTGCCGGTGTCGAATCCGACGCCGCTGCCGATGTTCCAGAAATGGATCCTCACCCGCGGGGAGTGGACGCTGCCGGACTTCAGCATCGAGGGCCCGAAGTATCACCGGTTCTTCGGCCGCTCCAAGCGCACCGGTCGGGATGACTCCGAGCGCACCATTCTCATGCCGGAGCTGACCGAGCTGCACGGCGGCGCGACCGTCGATCTGGACCCCGACGAGCTGATGGTCCGCGACGCGCACGGCACGAACTTGCTCGGCCAAATGCCCGTGCCGGGAAGGTTTTTCGAGTACGAGATCCCGCCGCACACGCAGACTCTGATGCTTCCGGTGAGCGTCACCGGTGCGCCGGAGGGTGGGGCGATGGCGCAGCTGGTGCAGCCGCGCCTGTGGCCGTTGCCGATCGGGGGTTTCTGATGCCGATCACCGAGATCAACTTCGGGCTCACGCGCGAGGAACAGTGCGAACAGATCTGGCAGGCCACCCGCGAGCGCGCCCGCGCGCAGGAACGGATGCGCCAAGCCGACGTGACGGTGATGCTGTTCGACGCCGAGATGCGCCTCCAGCACCTTGTGCGCAACGAGTACGGCCTCGACCTCGTCCAGCCCTCCAACGACACCGGCACCATCGAGTTGCCGCTGCCCTTCGATTCCCCGGCCGGCCAGTGGCTGTTCGAGCAGCGCGAGCGCATCAACCGCGGCGAGGGCCGCAACGTCAACGTCGTCATCGAGTACTGCGGGTCGCGGATCGGTGCGCTCGCCGAGTACGTCGATCTCGATCTCGACGAGGACGGCGGGCAGGTCCTCACCGTGCGGTTTCTGACCGACATGGAGCGGCTGAAGTGGTATTCGTGCTGGAGTAACCCCTGGTTCCCCGAGTGGATCCAGTGGCCCCAGGTGTTCATGCTCCCGGGCCCGATCCCCTGGGTCCTGTCCGTGATGCTGGACCTCCAGATCCAGCGTGAGAACGCCTCGAGCTGGCTGGTGCCGTCGGACCCCATGGACCCGGACTCACGAGACGACCTCGACCAGTCCGGCTACAGCATGGTCGTCGCCCCGATCAGCTTCGTGGAAGCCATGGCGTCGGGAGCCCTTTGGGGACTTGCGATTTCGAGGTTCAAAAACTTCCACAAGCTCATGCAGCCGATGTGCGACGACGGCGAGATCGCCTGCCAGATCGACGTATATCTGGAGGGCGACCCCGAGCCGTGGCCAGGCGCGAACCTGCGCCACGGCACCCGGATCGTCCGGTTCATGGACCGGTCGGGCACCTACTCCGGTACCAGCCACGGCGGCACGATCTGGGATGGCCTGATCCGCACCGTCGCCGAATTCGTCGACGACATGATCGACGCCGAGCAGGTTCTCGGCGGCGACTTCTCGATCCCGCCCGAGTACTACGACCCCAGCCTGCCGCCCCGGACGCAGAAGCAGCTGCCGTTCGTCGTGTTCCGGGATGGCGAGATATCCGGGCTCGACCGATACAAGTACCGCCAGACCTACAGCAAGGGCGTCCAGGTCGTCACCGGCGGCCACTCGATGCCCGGCGTGAACGAGGGCATCTCGGCCTTCATCCAGATGGTCGGCGATCTGATCGCCGCCGCTGTCGTCATCCCCCCCATTGGCGGCACGGTGGACGCTCTGCTCGCCCCTATCTACACCGATGCGCTGTTGGCCTTCATGAAGGCAATTTCCTTGGCGCGCATGGCATCCCAGGGCTGGACTCGGTACTTCGAGCACTTCGCTGCGGGCGCCGGAAAGGCGTACACCCTCAGCGCGCTGATGGTGCTCCGGGCGGGATTCTGGAAGACCGCCGGCCGCGACAGCGTCCAGTTCGGATTCCGGGACGCCGCGCCGTTCATCATCGGGCAGGCCGGGCACGTGTGGCTCGACGACCGGTGCGGGTTCACCATCCGTGGCGACCGCACCGGCCGCATCTACATGGACCGCGTCTCCAAGGTCCAGCTCACCTGCTCGCGCACCCAGCGCCCGACCTGGACGGTCACGGTCGGCCGTGAGCGCGATATCCAAGACCCTCTCGCCCGCGCGTTCGAGCAGTGGGAAGAGGTGGCCGACGCTCTCCAGCAGCTCGGCGTGTTCTGAGAGGCCCCGCGATGCAACAGAATCCACCGCTCACCCGTCAGCAGCGGCGCGCCCGCGAGCGCGAGCGCGAGACGAAGAAGGCGCACGAGAACAAGGTCAAGTCCCGCCTGGTCGGCGGTCGTGTCGACGGCCGTACGTTCGAGGAGTGGGAGCCGTGGAACGGGACGGGCGTCCCGGTCCGCGAGAACTGCGACTCGGGGAATCCCCGGCAAGCGTTGCTGTGGATGTTCACCGCGATGCCCGGCATGTCCGGCGCACCGCTGATGCTGCCCACGGAGTACTGGGAGATGCAGTCGTGGCGGATGTGGGTGCTCGGCGCCCGCCCCGCTGAGGAGCCCACCCAGAAGTACCAGCCCCCGGCCAGCGTCACCGCGTCCGCGTGGCAGGCGTCGGGGAAGTGGGTGGACCTCGACACCCCCGACCCGGTGCGCAAGACGATGGCCGATCACGTGCGCGAACTGCCACAGCACGTACGCGCCGAGCTGCGCCGCGTCGTGCTCGAACAGTTCGGCGTCGACGATGGTGACCGGCCGGGCCCGCCCGCGATCACCTACACGGTGCGCACGCTCGCCGAGCGGCTGCGCGTCGAGGTGGACGACCTGCTCGAGGTGCTGGCGAACATCGGCGCGTCCGGGCTGCACGCCGACTCTCGCGTCTCGCGTGAGGTGGCCGAGCGGATCGCCGCACAGATGGGCGCGGCGTGAGCACGAGGTTCGATCCCCGCTACCACACCGCCGCCGAGGTGCTGGCCTACCTCGCCACCGCGGACCCGCGCGAGGTCGGACGCGTGCTCGCCGCCGAACGCACCGGCCGGGGCCGGGCCGCGATCCTGTCCCGTTTCCGCGAGCAGCGCGGCGGGCGACACCTGGAGGTGAACGATGGCTGATCCCCTGTGGCTCCCGGACGTGCTGCGCGCGGCCGGACTGGAAGTGCGCGAGCACCCCGGTTGGCGAGATCGTGGGCACGGTGACTTCGGGGCGATCTGGGGTGTGGTCGCGCACCACACCGGCAGTAACCCGCCGTCGAACAATCCGGCGTACATCGCCCAGCACCCATCCCTCGGCCTCGCCTCCCAGCTCCATCTGTCACGTGACGGCGTGTACACGGTGTGCGGCGCCGGGATCGCCTGGCACGCCGGGGCGGGATCGTATCCCGGCATCCCGGCCAACAACGCCAACGCCTGCACCATCGGCATCGAGGCGGAGAACAACGGCCGCGAGGGCTGGGGCAAGCCCCAGTACGACGCCTACGTGCGCGGCGTCGCCGCGATCCTCACGAAACTCGGCAAGGGCGCGGCCAACGTCATCGGCCACAAGGAGTGGGCCGGACCCAGTCAGGGGAAATGGGACCCGGGCGGGATGGACATGAACAAGTTCCGGGCCGACGTGGCGGGGGCGATGAAGGGCCAGCCGCCACAGAGAGGAGAGGGCACCGTGTGGGGCGAGATGTTCAAGAACTTCAAGGGGACTCAGGTCTCGTACGCGACCGCCGTGTACTACATCGACAAGCTCGTCAACGACATCGCCGACCAGGTGACGCGGGGCTGGAAACAGCTGGGCCTCAACGAGAAAGGCGAGCCCCTGACCCTGGTGGACGCCGTGGCCGAGCTGCGGTCCGACGTGGCCGAGATCAAGCGGCTGCTCGCGGAGCGTGAGTCGTGACCCGCCCAACGAACGTCGTGAACCTGGTTCGCGAGCAGGTGCTCGAGCAGATCGAGAGCCGGATCGCCGCCGTGGTCAGCGCCGCCGAGGCCGACGCCAGGCGGCGGCTGGAGACGTTCCTGGCGGACCTGCCCCGCCCGGGTGAGGAGCCGCCCGACCCGCGTGCGGACGCCCGCGAGCGCGCGACCCGTACCGCCCTCCAGGGCGCGCTCGCGACGGTCGTCGTCGCCGTGCTCCTCGCTGCGGGGACGGTGATCGCCGGGGATGGGTTCGATTTCACCTCGGGCGGCGACTGGAAGGCGGTGGCGGGCGCGGCCCTCGCCGCGGCGATCGCGGCGGGAACCGCCTACGTGCAGCGGCTCGTCGCACCTCCGGGCGGGGGTCGCTGATGGCGTGGCTGACCGCCGAAATCATCCAGGCCATCGGCGTCGCGTTCGCCACCGTGATCACCGCGTGGACCGCGCACCAGGCGCGCGAGGTGCGGCGCCTGCGTGAGCGCGTCGAGGAACTCGAGCAGCAGCAGCAGGACGAGCGGCAGCGGTTCCGCGCCGCGGCCAAGGTGATTCGGCAGCTGCGCCGGTACGCCGACGACCTGTGCGACGCGATGCGCCGCGCCGGGCTGGTTCCGCCACCGAGTCCCGTCGTGATCCCGCCCGAACTCGCCGAGGAGATCTGAGGAGATGACAACTCCGAACCTCCCCGGCGAAGACCCGCCCGAGGGCAGCCTCGGCGTCGGGCTGTTCCGCGACCTCCAGGAGATGGAGGTCGAGGAGATGAAGTCCATCATGTCCGGGGGTGTACTCGGCGCATTCGAGCACACCCAGGAGAAATTGCACGACGAGTACAACGTGCCGATCTCGGAGCGCCCGACTTTCACTCAGACGCCGATCAATACGGCGATGTGGACAACGATGGATCCGCGCGAACACGCTACCGTGCCGCGGTCCCAGCTCATCCATGGCACCGCATCGCAAACCGGGTCGTCGTCGTCATCCAGCACGCATGTGCACAACCTGAACCGCATCCCAGATTATCAGCCAGCCGGCAACAACGCGGATTGGGCGGAAATCGGATTCATTCGCATTCAACGGGATGCGGACCTGAGATACGTCGGATTCATGACGGGCGATTCGGCCACGTTCCTAGGGATAAACGCCGCCTATCTCGGCGTCTACTCCGTGAATCAGGATACCGGGCTGTTGACGCTGCTCACGCCAACTCTGGCGGCCATGGACATCCAGGACCTGGTGACCGACCAGAACACCGAGACCCGATTTGACCTGGGCATCACCATCGAGGCGTCGCAGGATGAGGTTTATGCCGTCGCGCTGCTCCAGGACACGACCGCAATCCAGACCGCCGCGAGCCTGATGTGCGTCCGAATAACGGACCTTAACCGGTACGACAGCGGGAAGTACCCGCGTCGGCCATACTGTTACGCGGGTCCGTCGCCCCTGTCGGCGCTGCCGTCGACGATTTCGGCGGCGAATCAGCACTGGGACAGCAGCACCAAGCTGCCATTCTTCTATCTGCGGGAATTGTGATGGCCGACAAACTCGCTCGCGTCAAGGAGTTCTTCTACGGCGTCGTCATGGACGGGTTCGGACAACGCCGTCATATCGGCATGGACGAGCAACCTGACGACGTGAAGTACATTCACAACAAACTGGTGCCCGCCCTGTACGCGGCGATCAAGGCCGACGATCCCGAATTCGATCCGCAGGCACAGTGGTTCGACCAGCCGCCCGCACCACCCAGCGAGGCGGGTGACACCGGCGCGGTGCGCTGGTTCGTGGAGATCCAGGAGGCGTTCAAGGCGCAGCTCGAGCTGACACCGGACGGCACCCGGTCGCCGCTCTACATCCGGCTGTTCAAATCGTCGGCCCAATACGGATGTTTCCTCGACGACCTCACCGCCGCTCTGCGTGCCGACGACCCAGACTGGAGGCCGTGATGACCGTGATCAGCGACTCGATCGAGTCGATCGGCGGAGCCGACGACACGACCTCGATCTCCATCGCCTCGCCGGTGCTGCGCGCCGGCCACGAGGGCGGCGTCATCACCCGGCGCCCGCTGGAGCTGCGGGCCGTCGACGGTGTCCTCACCACACCGGATCTCGATCCCGGCCCGGCCACAGTCCGGATCGGGGTGCGCACCTACCTGATCGACATCCCCGACAGCGGCACCCCGGTCGAGCTGTGGCCGTTGATCGAGGCAGGGCTCCCGGTCCCGCCCGAGGAGGAGGCGACTGCGGTGCGCAACGGCGGCGGGGTGGCGCGGATCCAGCGGCTCACCCAATCCGCCTATGAGTCGCTCGCGACTCCCGATCCCGAGACGCTCTACGTCGTCATCGAAGACTGAAAGGCCCCCCATGATCACCTATGTGTACCCCCGCTTCCAGCTGTCCGCACTGTCGGGAGAGGTCAATCTCGCCACCGACGATCTGCGGATGGTACTGCTCACCTCCAGCTACACCCCCGACCTGGATGCACACCAGCACTACGACGACTTGTCCGGCGAGCTGACCACAGCCGACGGGTACACCGCCGGCGGGCAGGCGCTGACCGGAGTGTCGCTCGCCTACGATTCCGCCACCGACACGGTATGGCTGGACGCGAACACTGTCGTGTGGGACCCGTCGTCGCTGACAGCGCGTTACGCCGCACTGGTAGACGCGGAGACCGGCGTGGCGGCGACCAGCCCGCTGATTCTGCTGTGGGACTTCGAGGAGAACAAAACCTCCGACAACAGTGAGTTCCGGCTCGACGTGCACGCGACGGGTCTGCTGCGGGTGGTAGCGAACCCGGCATGACCCTGTGGTCACGCGGGGAGGCCCCCGCGTTCATTCGCCTCGGCGAGCAGAGCGTGCTCCGTATGCACCTGGGCGAGGAGCTGGTGTACGACGGCACACGGCCGGTGGTGCTCGTCGCACTGCCCGGCGTCCTCGAGGCGCTGGCGCCGGTGTCCACCCTGCGTGCTGGTCTCGCGCTCACGCTCCCGCCGGGCGTCGCCGCGACGGACGCTCCGGCGAGCACTGTCGGTGCTGGGGTGGCCGCGTCACTGGGTGCCGCCGCAGTTGAGGCTGTCGCGCCGACAGCGAGTCTCAGCGCGGGCACCGCGCTGGAGCTGACGCCCGGCGGCGCTGAAGCGCTCGCGCCGAGGGGATCGTTCGGCGGCGTCGCGCTGGAGCTGACGCCGGGCGTCCTCGATGTTCGTGCGCCAGTCGGCGCGATGGGAGCCGGGTTCGCGCGGGAAATGCCGCTCGGCGCGGTTGAGGCTGTCGCGCCGACCGCGAGTCTCAGCGCGGGCGTCGCGTTCGAGCTGGCGCCCGGCCAGGCCGAGGCGATCGCCCCCATCGGATCTGTCGAGACGCCCACGTTCGACCCGTCCGGGATGAACAAGTCCGGAACCCAGTCCGTCACGACCTCCTACGCGCAAGTCAATAACTGGACCGCCGACACCGCCAACTACCCAGGGTCAACCGTCTCCGGCCACGCCCTCGTCGCGCAGGGCAGCAAAGCGGACGCGACCGTCGCGGCCAGCGTCGTGATCGCGAACAGTAACTTCTCGAATTTCACCGCGACCTTGCGTCTCTACCGCAACGGGGACCTGCTTCAACAGGGCTCACCGGTGACAGTGCCAGCGACCAAATCCGCGACCGTCACCGTCACCGCCACTCCGGTGGCGGTGACCTCCGGCGACCTCATCACCCTCCAGGTGATCGGCTCGGGCACCCCCATGACCCTCCAGGCGGGCGGATGGGTCCGCATCACCTGACCGCCGCACGAAACGCAAAGCGCCCCAGCCTTACTCGGCTGGGGCGCTTTCGTCGTTTCAGAACGGGTACTCCCATCCTCCGTCTTCGGTGGGATTGAACACCAGGACCCCGGTCGGGCTCGGCGAGTCGAGGGTGACGGAGAACCGGTACCTGCTCCCCGGCGCGAGGTCCTGCGGCCAGTCCGCGCCGTGGCAGATCAGCGCGGCCGAGGTGTCGACATCCTCGCGCGTGAAGCCCTCGGCGTCGATGACTTTCCAGTTGACGGGGTGGAATCCGTTGAGGACCAGGCCCGGTGGGTATGCCGGGGATGTTTCGGCCTCGATCGACGCGACGACGAAATGACCCGCCTCGGGCGGGTCGGTGAATTCTCGCGTGCAGGGTGCGTCGACGGTGATGCCGGTGACGGTCCAGGAGAGCACCGGCGCCTCGCCGGGCTTGCCCATCCCCGCCTCCTCGCCGATCTGCTTGACGAGGTTGCCGCGCGGCGACTTCGCGGGCGCCGCTGCTGTCGTCGTCGGGGCTGTGGTCGCCGCGGTCGTCGTCGGCGTGGCGGCGTCCGGCTCGGGCGATTCGTCACCTCCGCACCCAGTGAGCAGCAGCAAGACGGCGGCGAGGGGCGCGAGCGCGGCGCGAGTCATGGCTCCATGATCGCCCACCCTGCCCAGAGTGTTACGTCCGCCCAAGTGTGCCTCGCGCGTTGATCACGCGTCCGGCTCGGACGCGGGAGATTCCCCACAGCCGCGCCACCTCGGATTGGCTGGTCCGGTCGGCGATGGCCGTCCAGGTCGCGCGGCGGCAGGCGGCGGCAGTGGACGTGAGCGCGCGGATGCGTTCGTCCAGGATGGCGAGCTGGTCGGGCTGATCCTCGGTCGGGGCGAGGTCGACCGGGTCCAGGTCGGCTAGCCGGTCCGCCTGATCGGCGAGCCAGCGGGCCTGCTGGGCGAGGGATTCCCACGGGGTGGGGGTGGGCTCGGGTTCGGTGCCGAGCGCGGTCATGGGGTCGTGCATGGTGGCCTCTCAAGGGCAGAATGAGGGGCGGGGACCGGGGCGCTACCTTCGCTCCGGTCCCCGCCCGTGTCGGTCAGTTGCCGGTGAGGGCCAGGTCGTGGTCCTCGATGATGCCCCAGAACTCGCCCTCATCGAGGGCGTCGATGTCGTAGCCGCCGGTGGCCTCGTAGATGGCGTCGACGATGCCGTCGATGTCGTACTCGTCGCGGGTGGCGACGTCGGTTCCGGCGGATTCGATGGCGGTGATGACGGCTTCGCGGGCGGTGAGGTTGGTGTGCATCGGGGGGGCCTTTCGGGGGTGGTTGCTTGCTGACAACACTAGTGTAAACCCCCCCGTTTACATTACGCAAGTGGTTCCCCGAAAATTCCTATCCACGCAGCTCAGCCCCAGTCCGACGGCCAGAAGATCATGGCCACCACCACCGCGACTGGGATGGCGATCACCGCCGCGAGACCCACCGTCATCCAGCTCACCGCTGCACCCGCGACGGGCGGGTGTGCCCGGCGCCGTACCCGCTGTAGGGTGCGCGGCCCGAGGGCGTGATGAGGTCGGCGACGCCGCCGATCGACCGGCCGCTCTCCTGGATGTGCTTGAGCCCGGGTACCGCGACGGCGTGGACGCCGAGGGTGTGCACGGTCTCAAGGAGTCGCCAGCACCACCACGGGCGCTCCAGAATTCGGTAGGTCATCACGTCGACCAGGTCGAGCTTGTGATCGTCGGCGAGCCGACGGACGAGGTGCCGGTCGGCCTCCAGGTCCGTGGTCAGGTCCAGGCAGATCAGGCCGAGCGCGTCGCGTGTGCCCACGGCACCTCCTGTCGCTGGGCGGCGAGAGCGGCGGCCAGGGCGCCGAGGACTGTCGACATCGCCGGGCGGGTGGCGGTGCGGGGCGGGGCCGACCAGCCGGTCACCTCCGAGTGGCCGGGTAGCGGGAGCAAGGCGCCGGTGTCGAGGATGCGCGCGCCGGTCGCGGTGATCGCGGCGAGTGCGGTGTCGTCCAGGTCGGTGGGGTCGTGGGCGCCGGTGAGGATGGTGACCCGCTGGATGGGGTGCCACATGGTGGGGGCGGTGATCCGCCAGGACGACAGGCGGTCGCGGACGCGGTACCCCCAGTACTCGGGCATGGTGATGGCGCGGAGGTTGCCGCCGATGGTGGCGATGATGCGGCCCTGGCTGTCGGCGTGGACGGGCAGAGCAGCGACGGTGCGAAGGTAGTGGCAGGTGCCGAGCGCGTCGGCGGAAACAGCGGACATGTGGCCCCCTGGTCGCGGTCCGGTAGGACCCCGGCACCGGTCGCACGTCGGTGGGCGCACGCGGATGAGGGAGGCGCGTGACCCGGTGCCGGGGTGTCCCTCACGCTACGACCGTGTGAACAGGCGATTGTTCGATGTTTGTTCGATACGAACACAGGTAGTCTCAGGGGATGCAGTCCGGAGATTCTGTCGGCGCGCGGATCGCGCAGTGGCGCAAGACACGCGGCCTCACCCAACATCAGCTCGCGACGGCGGCGAACGTGTCGCGGTCGATGCTCGCACAGGTCGAGCGCGGCCACAGCTCGGCGTCCTCAGTCTGGATCGGCGCCGTCGCGCGCGCGCTCGGTGTGGACGCCTCGGTGCTGAACGGCGCGGAGCCGGAGCGGCGCGAGCTGGATGTGGTGCCGATCCTGCGCCGGACGCTGGCCGCGACCGACCTGATGGACCCGTCCCTGGAGCCGATGCCGCTGGATGAGCTGCGCAGGGTGTCGGCGCAGGTGGCGCAGTGGCGGCGCGACACCCAGTACCGCAAGATCGCGGCGGTGCTGCCGGACCTGGTGGACGGGCTGCTCGTCTCCGGGGCCGAGCACGGCGAGCCCGCCTACGCGCTGCTGACCGACGCCTACCGGGCGGCGAACACCGTCGCGCACAAGCTCGGGTACGCGGATCTGTCGCTGACGGCGACCGAGCGGATGGAGTGGGCGGCCACCCGCTCCGGGGATGCGCTGCTGCTGGCCACCACCCACTACGTGAAGGCCGCGACCCTCGCCAGGATCGGTGCCGTCCCGGCTGCGTTGCGGCTGCTGGTGCGGTCGATGGCCGACCTCGAGCCGATCGTGGACGACGACGCCACCGCTGCTGCCGTGTACTCCATCCTCCACATGCGGGCCGCGACGATCGCCGCGGCGACCGGGGACGCCGACACCGCCCGCACCCACCTGGCCGAGGCGCGGGTCCTCGCGAGAGGCGTACCGGACGGCACCGTGTACGGGACGCCGGTCGGGCCCGCGAACGTACGCCTGTACGAGCTGTGCGCGGAAGTGGACCTCGGGGAACCGGGGCGGGCGTTGGAGGTGGCGCGTGGGACGAGGCTGCCGGCGGGGATGGCGACCGAGCGGCAGGCACAGTACTGGCTGGACACAGCCCGGGCGCATCTGCTGGCGGGTGATCCGGATGCGGCGATCAGTGCGCTGGCCGAGTCCCGCATGGTGGCGCCGGAGCATTTCCGGGCATCGTCGGCAGTGCGGAACATCATCACGACGACAGCGACGCAACAGCGGCGGGCGTCGGACACGCTGCGCAGCCTGGCGAACGCGGCGGGTATCGCGGACTGAACCGACCGGGTGGTCGTATCGGTGAGAGGTATGCGGCGTTTCGCGACCAGCGGTGGCACGCCGATGCTATACAGGTTCGCTACCGACAGATCCCGATCTGGCTCGAAGGGATGCGTTGACCAGACCGAAACACCCTGATAAGGACCTCGAGAAGCTGATTCGTGACCTTGAGGCTGCACACTGGACAGTGCAGAAGAACACTTACTACCGCGCAAGCTGCCCATGCGGGCAGCACCTGAGATGGATACACTGCACACCTTCCGGTCCGAACTACGCCAAGAGGTGGAGGACGTGGCTGGAGAACCAAACATGCTGGGATGGGCAATGACTACTACTTGGTACGTAGAGTTCTCGGCTACGCCGCCGACGGGGGTAGATCGGCCTCAGCTGGAGGAGCACCTCGAAGCGGTGCTGGTTGAGCTGGACAAGCTGGACGGCGTCACCGACGCTGACGCGTTCGTGGACTACAGCGAGCCGCGCGTGGTGTTCTCGATGGCAGTGCGAGCGGCCGACCACACCGGCGTGGTCGGCCAGGTCGTCTCATCCATGCGGACCGCGATCCATGCGGCGGGTGGCGGCACGAAGGGATGGGAGAAGGTGGCCGAGAGGATGTCAGCCGTTTCTCGGTACGACATCCGCCGGGAGGACGTTCCTGTGTGACCCACACTCTCTAGGAAGACACCCGAGCCCTTTGACTTCCTCCCGGCCGTGAACGGCCGGGCTTGCGCCGGTAAGTGGTCGGTCAGGGTTGCCTACACTGTCCTCGGGGAATCCCCTGCTCGTGCAGGGGGCCCCGCACGGAAACACCCCCCGGCCTGATTCCAGCAGGCCGGGGGGTGTTTCCGTGCGGTCAGGCTGCGGCGATGACGGCGGCGCGCACGGCGTCGCGCTCGACGGCGCAGTAGACCTGGGTGGTAGCAACGCTGGTGTGCCGCAGGGCGTCCCGCACGGCGAGGATGTCGCGAGTCGCACGCAGCGCTCGGGTGCCGAACCGGTGCCGGCACTTGTGCACCGTAAACGGCTCCTCGCCCTCGTCCTGGTACGCCTGTAGCGCCTCCCCGCACAACTCCCCGACCCGGCGGGGGGACAGGTGGCCGTCGATGCGGCCGGGGAACAGCCACCCTGTGCGGGTGGCGTCAGGGTCGAGGGGCGAGTGCCCCTGGGCGCCCTGGGCGATTCGGCGGCCGAGGTCGTCGGGCACCGGGACGGGCGCGACCTTGCCGCCCTTGCCGTGGACGATCAGGGAGTAGCCCTCGTCGTCCTCTACGAGGTCGCGGCCGACGTGGATGCGGGCGATCTCCGCTCGGCGGAGCCCGAGTTCGCCTGCGAGCCGCAGCATCAGGGCGACGCGGGGGACGGCGGCGGCGACGGCGGGCCGGTAGATGCGGTCCGGGACGGGCCGGGGCTTCGGCCGGGCGGCGGAGATGTGGGGGAGCTTCGCGGCGGCGTCCTCGGTGACGACTCCGGCGGCGATTCCCCACCGCCAGAACGATCTTGCGGATGCACGCCTGCTGCGGCGTGTCTCTGTGGCCCACGCCTTTTCGCCCGCCCAGGACACCAGCGCATCGCCGGTTATTGTGGCGGGACCGTCCGGTCCGACCTCGCGGGCGATCTGCTCGAGGTCACCGACGCGGCGGGCGATGGTGGCCTCGCTGCATCCGGCCGCGCGGAGGTGCAGTTCGTACTGCGTCAGGGGTGCAATCCAACTAGATGGTACGGGTAATCTCATCCCACGATTTTTGCGGACTGTTTGCGGGCGCGTCCTCAAATCGATGCCCCCGCAACATGCCGGTTATCACCTTGTGACGGTTGGGTTTCGGGGACATTGGCGGACTCGAGACGCCACGTCCCCACCGCGACGAGGCTGCGCACCAATGTGAGGTTCATGCCGCTGCCACCCTCCGAGGCAGCGGGCGGCGGTGCAGCGGAACGATGTTCGCGCCGCTCCCGGACTCGGCCAGTATGGACCAGAAGGTTGGGAGTTCGAGTCTCTCCGGGCGCACTTCACCCTCAGACCCCCCGTTCGGACCTCCCGGACGGGGGGTTTCGTCGTGTATGCCCAA
>NZ_QNRE01000024.1 GCF_003315035.1 Nocardia puris | reverse complement strand
CCAAGTCACCCACCGTTCCAGCCACCGACTCCTGCGCCATCCCCACCGCACGACCGAACGTCCGCAACGACGACACCACCGTGTCCGAGAAATTGCGGCGCACGATCGCGGTCGCGGATTCGCGTTCCACGCTGCGGATTTCCGGCGTCATGAACGGCGTCCGACCGCCGCGCGACGGGCACGGGATGGGGGGAAATACATGGCGCTCTCCGTATCCGGCGTCAATGCCAACATCCGTCAAGCTAATAGGTACTCTGCGTCACAACAAAATCAGGGTGGTGTGAGGATCGCCACTTATCGAGCGTTTCGACGCGAGGTTCACGCGATACGTGAAGCGCATCACTTTGCGCGCCGGAGTGCGGCGTAGCACACAAAACCCAAGGGTAGAGCGGGATTCGGGGCGCGCTGCCATAGGATCGCCGAGCCCCGGGCCGGCGCACACAGGTCCGATTACCGACGCCGAAGCGTCACGAACAGGCGGTCGCGAGAGCACGTCGATGCCATCCAGTTCGATAGCTAGAAGATTGCTACACAAGGCCATGAGAGGGCGTTTCACTACGGACACCGCGAGGGCACGACCGGACCTCGGTTCGCACGGCTACGTACCCGCGAACAGTTAACCGCAGGAACGGAATTCAGCGCTGAACGCCGCGGACCGGATGCGCGACGAGCTCAGTCGTCGAGGTCGACCCGGATGGTGAGCAGGTCGGTGCCGACGAGGCGGACGGCGGCGCTGTTGGCGCGCGGGAGTTCACGCAGGCGGGCCACCGCGTCGTCGTCGGGGAGCAGGTGCGCGGTGCCGGTGTGCCAGGTGCCGCGCAGGCGGACGCGGACCCTGTTGTCGGCCTTGATGTTCCGCACGTACTGCGAGCGCTCGCCGAATTCGGAGACCAGCCAGAACTGGTTGCCGATCCGGCGGCCGCCGATCGGGGTGACGCGCGGCTCACCGCTCACCCGGCCGGTCGTCTCCAGCAGCTGCTGGGCGGTGCGCCTGCGCAGGAGCGGATTGCCGACCCGGCGCTGGAACGCGGTCACCAGGCGGTGCTGCACGTCGTTCTTGCTCGGCATGGCCCGACCGTAGCACCGGCCGGGAGCCTTGTCCGAGCGAGGTGATGCACGCGTGCTATTTCCCCTGTGCACCAGGGCTTTCCCCGCTCCCGGGCCGCATCGGCACGCGGATCGGCGATGACGGTGCGCGCGAATCGTTTCCGCGCGCACCCCGCCATGGGCGAGAATTCGGCTGTGCGGACCCAGTTCACCCATGAGCTTCTCGCGTTGACGAACGATCTGACGCTGATGTGCCGGCTCGCCCACGACGCCGTCGAGCGTGTCACCGACGCGCTCGTGCGCGCCGACCTCGCCACCGCCTACGAGGTCTTCGCCTTGGACGAGCAGCTACAGACGATGTTCGGCGCGTGCGAGGCGCGCACGGTGGTGCTGCTGGCGCTACAGGCGCCGGTGGCGCGGGATCTGCGACATGTGGTGACGGCGATCCAGATCGCGGGCGAGCTCTCCCGGATCGGCCGACTGGCCAACCTGGTCGCCGACAGCGTCTATCGAAGCCATCCCGATCATGTCGCGCCGCAACCGATTCTGGAGGTGCTGGCCGAGCTGGGCAGGCTCGCGGCGCAGCGCACCGCGCTGGCCGGACAGGCGGTGGCGACGGGTCACCTGCCCGACGAGGCCGTGCCGACGCCCGACGAGCTCGCCGAGTTGCGGACCCGGTTGCGCACCACCCTCGCCGAATCCGAGCCGCCGCACTCGGCCGGCACGATCATCGACCTGGCCCTGCTCGGCCACCATCTGGAACGCTGCGTGGACCACACCGACGGCATCGGGCGCCTGGTTCGCTTCCACGACACCGGAATTCCGCCCACTGCGCAGCCCGACGAGGAACGATAGCAGCACGCTCACGGAGACACCTTGGCCCGCAACGGGTTATCCTAAACGTGCCGAATGTCATACGCCGCGTTGGCGTTCCGTGGCAGTCAGCCCGGGTAGCTTGTCCCGCGCCATAGTTCGGTGCGTAGGTGTTAGGAAAAAACTTGCAGATGGTCTCGGTCCCGCCGGCGAGCGGAGCGCTGTCATGACGCGTTCGTCCACCAAGCCAGGCATGGTGCGCCGGGCACTGGCTTTCGCCGCACCCATTCTGGTCGCCATCGCGGTCGTCGCCGCCTACACGGTGCTGGAGGAGATGTCGGCGAAGGACGGTTCCGGTCCCGGGCCCGCGGGCTCGGCCGCCACCTCCGCACAGGAAATCCGCGACCTGCTCGGGAAATTGACTGTGGCGGCGGAAGGTTCGATGACGGGCTACGACCGCGAGAAGTTCCCGCACTGGGACACCAATAAACTCGAGCACGGCTTCGGCGACGAATTCGCCCGGTACAGCAAATGTTCCACGCGCGAGGTGATGCTGCTGCGCGACAGCACCGGTTCGGTGACCCTCGATCCCAAGACCTGTGTGGTGACCGTCGGGGCCGACGGCGGGTGGCGCGATCGCTACGGCGTGCTGGACCGCAAGACCGGGCAGCTGCGCGAGTACAAATGGATCACCGATTCCTCCGGCGTGGACGCCGAACACATCGTCCCGCTCGCCGAGGCATGGCGTTCGGGCGCCGCGAAGGGCGACGAGCAGACCCGGCGCCGCATCGCCAACGACGCGCTCAACTTGGAAGCTTCCGATCCGACGGCCAATCGTTCCAAGGGTGATCAGGACGCCGCGAACTATCTGCCGCCCGGCGAATTCCGGTGTGGATATGTCGAGCGTTACGTTCGGGTCAAGATAAAGTACGGGCTGACCGTCGACACCGCCGAAATGACCGCGCTGCGCTCGGCGGTCGACGAATGCGTCCAACGAGGAGGTTTCCGATAACCGAGATCATCGAGCTCTCCGCCGGGGCCGCCGTCATGACCGAAGAGGAAGGGACGGTGTCCGGCGAACTCGATGTCACCGTCGACGCCGAGGGCAAGGGGCTGGTCCGCTACCGCGGTACCGACACCTGGCTCACCATCGGCAATCTCGATCTCGACCCACCCAGGACCTGGTCCACCACCGCCGAACTCGCCGCCGCCATCGAGGCGGAGAAGGGCGCGCGCGACGCGGCGGGCAATGTGTTGCCGTTCGAGGCGTATCCGCCGGACGAGTCCGAAACCACCGCTCCCCCGGCATCTCCCGAAGGCGGGCAACCGGCGGCGGCTGTGTCGGCGGAGGGCGCGTCCGAACCGGGCGCGAGTGCGGGGGCCGGAGCCGACCCAGATGCCACCGCCGTACCCGACTCCGAGCCGAACGCCGTGGCCGACTCCGATGCGAGTGCCGCAGCCAGCCCCGACCTGAGCGCAGCACCCTGCCCCCACACGAACGCCGTGGTCCAACCCGGCTCGGGTGCCACGCCTGACCTCGATGCGAGCGCCACCGCGGATGCGAGAACCGCAGCGGCCGAACCCGATACGAGTGCCGACGCTGAGCTCTCAGCGAGCCCGAGCCTGAATCCGAGCCCGGTTCCGGAGTCGCCCACGGCGGCCGGAACTCCCGCATCACCCGGCACGGCAACGGAATCCCATCCCGCCTCGGCACCGGACGCATCGCCGTCCGCTCACGTCGATGCGTCGACCACCGGCGCTACCGCCGCGCAGTCCCCCGGTGCGGTTCCCGACAGCGGCGATTCCTGATTCAGCACCCTCGAACCGGGGCGGTCGACGCACCGCCCCGGCACCGAACTTCTCACCGCCGACTCGCGCGCCGATACCCGATGACGGCCGGAATCGCGAACAGCACCACCGCACCCAGCGACCACAGCAAGGTGAGGGTCAGGGGGCGGGTGAGCGGTCCGCCGAGAGCCAGGGCTTTCATGGTGTCGACCGCGACCGACATGGGTTGGTTGCGGACCACCGGCTGGATCCATTCCGGGTAGGCGATCAGCGGGACGAAACCGGTGCTGAAGAACATCAGCAGCGAGGTGAGGATCGTGATCCCCTCCACCAGTGTGGCTTTCGCGCTGTACACCGCGATCGCCGTGACCAGCGTCGCGAACGCCAGCCCGAACAGCACCGGGATCGCGATGAACATCAGCGCCGCGAGCGGCCCCTGCTGGAAGCGGAAGCCGAGCAGGTGCCCGACGAGCACCACCGCCAGCGTGCCGATCAGGATGCGACAGCCCTCCGCGAGGATGCGCGCCGTGAGACCCGACGCCCGGTGCACCGGCAGCACCCAGAACCTGGCCAGCAGACCGGCGTCGCGCTCACGTCCGAGCATCACCCCGCTCGCCACCGCGCCCGACAGCGCGCCGACTATGGCGACCATCGGCACCGACCCGTAGAGGGCATCCGTGCCGGAGAACTTCTGGATCTGGCCGCCCACCACGATGTCGAGCATGAGCAGCAGCAGGCACGGGATGATCAGCGTCTCGAACAGCGCCACCGGGTTGCGCGACCAGCGCAGCAGCAGCCGCTGCGTCTGGATCACGGTGTGGCGCACCAGTCCCGCCACCGAGGTCTCACCGCGCGCGTCGGCGCGCGCCACCGTCATCACCATCACGCCCTCCTCGCGCTGAGCCGCCAGGCCAGCGGTATCGACACCACGAGGATCGCCGCGATCCACAGCAGCGGCGGCCCCATCAACGCCCACGTCACCTCGCCCGCGTTGCCCGCCGTGTCACCGGCCAGCGCGCGCAAGCCGATCGCGAACTGCGACACGGGCTGGTTGCGTACGAAAGGCTGTATCCACTCGGGGAATTGGGTCGCGGGCGCCAGACCGGTCGAGAGCATGCCGAGGATGAGCGGCGGCAGCACCAGGGCCTGGGTGGTCGACTCGGGGCTCTTGGTCGCCGTGCCGATCACGTCCGCGCCGATGGTGAACGCGATGCCGATCAGCATCCCGAACGCGAGAAACCCCAGGGTGTGCGGAGTGTCGAGCCGGAACCGGAACCCGATCACGTAACCGCAGGCCACCGCGGAGATCATCGCGATCACGAGCCGGAACACGTTGCCCGACATGCGCGCCGCGAGTGGCACCAGCGGCCCGATCGGCATCGCGCCGAAGCGCCGGTCCAGTCCCGACACGGCGTCGGTGGCCGAGCGGAAGGCCGCGCCGATGGCGGTGAACGCGGCGGCTTGCAGGATCACGATCGGCATCATGAACTGCGCGTAGCTGCTGAATCCGGTGCCCGCGAACGTCATCACCGTCTTCAGCGGGATGTAGAAGCTGGCGGTGAAGGTGATCGGCGCGAGCACGGAGGTGAGCACCTCGCCGGTCTTCAGCGACGGCGTCACCAGGCGCGCCGTGAGCACCCACCACTGCCGCATCCGCACCGGGGTGGCGCGCACGTCGGTGAGCCAGGCCCCGGCGGTCACGGCCGCTGCTCCGCGTCGGCGAGATGTCCGGTGAGCTGGAGGAATACGTCGTCCAGCGAGGGCCGCCGCAGCGCGATGTCGACCAGTTCCACACCGGCGGCGTCCAGTCGGCGAAGGGCCTCGGCCAAGGTCTTCGCCCCGTCGGGCGCGGGGATGGCCAGGCGGTCGGATTCCGGGGTGAGCGCGGCCCTGATTTCCTGCGGTAGCAGCGATCCCAGCGCGGTCGCGATGGCGGGCAGGTCTTCCAGGCGCAGCGGCACCACTTCGCAATAGCTGCCGCCCGTGCGGGATTTGAGTTCGTCGGCGGTGCCCTCGGCGATCACCACACCGTGGTCGATGACGATGATCCGATCGCACAGCGCGTCGGCCTCTTCGAGGTACTGGGTGGTGAGCAGGGTGGTGATGCCGTGCTTGCGGAAGCCCGACACCAGATCCCACACGCCTTGTCTGCTGCGCGGGTCCAGGCCGGTGGTCGGCTCGTCCAGGAACACCACGTCGGGCCGGACGACGAGCCCGCACGCGATGTCGATCCGCCTGCGCATCCCGCCCGAGTACGTGCCGACCCGGCGGCCCGCCGCACCGGTCAGATCGAACTCGGCGAGCAGTTCGTCGGCGCGAGCGCGGGCCTCGCGTTTGCGCAGGCCCATCAATCTGCCGAACATGACCAGGTTCTCGTAGCCGCTGAGCATGTCGTCCAGCGCCGCGAACTGCCCGGTGAGCATGATGGAGCGCCGCACCGCCGCCGGATCGGCCACCACGTCGTACCCGGCCACTTCCGCGCGACCCCGGTCCGGCGCGATGAGCGTGGACAGCACGTTCACGGTGGTGGTCTTGCCCGCGCCGTTCGGCCCGAGGATGCCGAGCACTTCCCCTTGCGCCGCTGTGAAATTCACGCCACGCAGAGCTCGCACCTGGCCGAAGGACTTCTCGATGCCTTCCACCACGACTCCGTACTCGTTCACTGTGTGCCTCCCAGGTGTTCGTCCAGCACACGTGCGATCTGCGCGAGCGCGTGTGGCGCGGTCATCTCGTCATGGGTGACCGCGACGTCGTGGTTGGTGAGGGCCCCGGTCACGTAGGGCCGCCAGCCTTCCGGGCCGAAGATGTCCGAACTGTCCACGGTGGCACTGAAATACAGCGCGTCGCCGTCGAACACGGGCCTGCGGTAGCCGGTCCGTGTGCGGGCGGAGGCGTTGTAGGACCCGGCCATCCGTTCGAGCATGGCGGCGTCCACCAGCGCGACACCCCCCGTGCGGGCGGCGATCAGGTCGGCGGCATCCTGCGCCGTGGCGTCGGCGGGCACGTCGTCTATGCCGAACACGGCGCCGAACGCGTTGACGAACGCACCGGCGGTGAGGGGTTCGATGCTGTCGCCGTCGATATCGGCGGTGTCGGCGTCGAGCAGCGCGAGGGTGCCGACCCGGGCGCCCTCGGCCGCCAGGCGGGCCGCGATATTGTGCGCGATGAGCCCGCCGAACGACCAGCCGAGCAGGTGGTACGGCCCCTCGGGTTGCACGGCCCGGATCTCGCGCACGTAGCGTTCGGCGAACTCGTCGATGCTGCGGGCGGAGGGTTCGCGGCCGCTCAGATCCGGCGCTTGCAGGCCGTAGATCGGCCGCCCCGGCGCGAGAGCTTCCGCCAATCCCAAGTAGCTCCAGGACATTCCGGAGGACGGGTGGACGCAGAACAGCGGCGGCTCGTCACCGTCGGCGCGGATCGGCAACAGCACGTCCAGGCCCAGCGCGCTGCTGGGAGTAGCGGTTTCGCTCGCGCGGGCGCTCTGCTCCTCGGCGGCTGCCTCCCGAGCGTGCGCGGTGTGGGCGAAAGCCGCCGCGGTGTCGAGCATCTCCCGCCACAGCCGGGCCAGTTCCGCCACCTCGCCGTGGTTGAGCAGGGTTTCGGGGAAGCCGATGCTCGCGCGCAGGCGATCGCCGACGACGACCGCGTTCACGTCGATCTCCACTTGCAGGGGGACACCGGGATGTTCGGTGGCGGGCAGGTCGCCGAGGTCGTCGGTGGGCAGCCAGCCGAGTCCTTCGAGGCCGGGCGGGATCTCGCCGCCGGCGAGGCGGCCCAGGTAGTTGAACGCGATCCGTCCGGGGAGTCGGTGTGGAAGCCGCTGTGCCGTCTCGGGATTCAGGTAGCGCAGCAACCCGAATCCGACACCCTTGTCCGGCACGGCGAGCAGGCGGTGCTTCGCGGCGCGCAGAGCGGTGCCGAGGGCC
Source organism: Nocardia puris (assembly GCF_003315035.1). Lineage (GTDB taxonomy): Bacteria > Actinomycetota > Actinomycetes > Mycobacteriales > Mycobacteriaceae > Nocardia > Nocardia puris. The sequence goes on along the minus strand of NZ_QNRE01000024.1, from coordinate 51,777 downwards.
GGGCCGCCCCGCGCGGCGTCGTCGGGATCGACGGCGCTCAGGTCGATGCGGAGCGGGTAGATGCTGGTGAACCAGCCGACGGTCCGGGAGAGATCCGCACCCGGAACGATCTCCTGCTGGCGACCGTGCCCCTCCAGCCGCAACAGCACGCTGTCGCCGCCGCGCCACCGCCGCACCGCCAGCGCCAAGGTGGCCAGCAAGGCGTCCTCGACGCCGCCCTGGAACAGCGCGGGCAACGTGGTGAGCAGGGCCGTGGTGGTCTCCGCCGACACCGCGATGTCGACCATGCGCAAGGTGCCCGCCACGTCGCGGCGCGGATCCAGCTCCCGGCCACCGATCATCGGGTCCGGTGCGTCGAGAACGTCGCGCCAGTAGTCGATTTCGGCGACGCGACCAGGCGCCTGCGCTTCCTCGGCGAGCGCGTGCGCCCACCGCCGCATCGAGGTGCCGACCTCGGCGAGCACCGGGGTCGCACCGGAGGAGACCTGCGCCCACGCGGCCATGAGATCGGGCACGAGGATGCGCCAGGAGACGCCGTCCACCACGAGGTGGTGCGCGACGACGATCAGCCGGCCCGGCCTGCTGCGGTCACCCGCCGCGCCGACCGGGTCGAACCACAGGAAGCGCAGCACCGCACCGGTGGCCGGATCGAGCCGGTCCAGCGCGGCATCCAATGCGGCGCTCGCGTATTCGCGCAGGTCGAGAGTGTCGGCGGCGGCGTCGAATTCGACGCGGTGCAGCAGGGCGGCCACGTCCACCGAACCGGGCGCGGTGACCTCGAGGGTCGGCTCGGGCCCGTCGGAGAGGCGGGCGCGCAGCATGTCGTGCCGGTCGATCACGGCGGTGAGGGTGGCGACGAGCTGGTCTTCGCGGATGCCCGCGGGCAGCTCCAGCACGGCGGTCTGCGCGAAACGCCGGTGGTCGCCGCCGCGTTCGAGCATGTAGCGCACGATGGGGGTCAGGGGCATGGCACCCACACCGCCGCCGGGCAATTCGTCCAGGGTGACCGCCACTCCGGCCGCATCGGCTGCGGCCGCGAGCGCCGCCACCGTCCGGTGCTCGAACACTTGCAGCGGCGTGAGAGTCAGGCCGCTCAGCCGCGCCCGGGAGACGAGCTGGATGGCTAGGATGCTGTCGCCGCCGAGCGCGAAGAAGGAATCCTGCGCGCCGACGCGAGCGCGGCCGAGCAGTTCGCCGTAGATCGCCGCGAGTTCCCGCTCGGTGGGGGTGCGCGGGGCGACGTACTCGGCGGCATCCGCGCCGAACACAGGTTCCGGCAAGGCTTTCCGGTCCAACTTGCCCACCGCGTTGAGCGGGAGCGCGTCGAGCACGACGAACGCCGAGGGCACCATGTACGCGGGCAGGGAGGCGGCGGCGTGGGCGCGCAACTCCTCGACATCGGGTGCGACGCCGGGCTCGCGGACGACGTAGGCGGCCAGTGCCGTCGCGCCCGACGGACCCGCAACACCCAGGGTGACCGCGAATTCCACCCCCTCGGCGCGGCCGAGCACGGCGTCGATCTCGCCGAGTTCGATGCGCTGGCCGCGCACCTTCACCTGGAAATCGGTGCGGCCCACGTACTCCAAGTCACCGTCGGTGGTCCAGCGCACGAGGTCGCCGGTGCGATACATCCGCTCCCCCGGCGCGCCATGAGGATTCGCGACGAAGCGGGCGGCGGTCAGATCGGGGCGCGCGTGATAGCCGCGAGCCAGCGACAGACCCGCGAGGTAGAGCTCGCCCGCGACGCCGGGCGGCACCGGTCGCAGTCGCGCGTCGAGCACGAGCACCGCCGCACCCCGAATGGGCGTGCCGATGGTGACCGGCGCGCCGGGTACGAGTGCACCGGAAGCCGTTGCCCAGATGGTGGATTCGGTCGGACCGTAGAGGTTCACCATGGTGCGTCCGGTCGCCCAGCGTTCGACCAGTTCTGGGCCGACGGCCTCACCCGCGACCGCCAGCACACGCACGCTCGACACCCGCGCGGGGTCCACCGTGGCCAGGGCCGACGGCGTGATCACCATGTGCGTAACCCGCCGCTCCGCGACGAGCGCCGCGAGGGCGTCACCGCCGAACACGTCGGGCGGTGCGACCACGGAGGTCGCGCCGCACCCGAACGCCATGAGCGCTTCGAACACCGACGCGTCGAAACTCGGTGAGGCGACCTGGAGGACGCGGGCGTGCTCTTCGAGCGCGAGCTGTTCGCGTTGCGCGGCAACGAGATCCGCGAGGCCGCGATGGGAGACCGCGACACCCTTGGGCGTACCGGTGGAGCCGGAGGTGTAGATCAGCCAGGCGGGGGTGTCGGGATGCACGGCGGGACCGGTGGGATCCGGTGCCGCGAGCGCGCCATCCTCCCCCGGCTCGAGGTCGTCCATGACCAGCCAGCGGGTCGTGTCCGGCAGGGCCGGTCGGTGCGCGGCGACGGTCAGGCCGAGTACGGCGCGGGAGTCGGTGAGCATGTGGTCGATGCGGTCGATCGGATGCTTCGGGTCGACCGGGACGAACGCCGCGCCGGTCACGGCGGTCGCCCAGAGGCCGACGAGCAGTTCGACGCCCCGGGTGAGGGCCAGGGCGACAACGGTTTCCGGCCCCGCACCCGCCGCCGCGAGCCGGTGCGCGAGTGTCGTTGCCCGCGCGGACAGTTCGGCGTAGGTGAGGGTGGTGTCGCCCGCGACGATGGCCGGGTGGTCCGGATGCGCGGCCGCCGTCTCCGCGAGCAGGCGAGGCAGGGTGGTGCCTTCGACGCTCTCCGGACCGCGCGCCGGGACCAGGTCGGCGCGTTCGGCCGGGGTCAGCAGGTCCAGATCACCGACGCGCCGGTGCGGCTCGGCGACCACGGCTTCCAGCACCGCGAGCCAGCGCCGCGACAGCGACCGCGCGGTGGCCGGGTCGAAGAGGTCGGTGGCGTAGGTGAGGGTCGCGGTGAGCCCGGCCCGGTCCGTGCCGTCGAGGTGTTCGCGCAGGTCGAGGGTGAGGTCGAACTGGGAGGCGTCGCGGTTCAGGTCCTCCACCGCGATGCGCAGGCCCGGCAGCGCGAGTTCCGGCGTGACGAAGTTCTGCAACGACAGCGACACCTGGAACACCGGGTGGTGCGCGGTGGACCGGACCGGATCGAGCACCTGCACCAACCGCTCGAACGGCACGTCGGCGTGGGCGAAGGCGTCCAGATCACCGATGCGCACCGCGGCGAGCAGGTCGAGGAACGACTCGTCCGGCCGCACGCGGGTGCGCAGGGCGAGGGTGTTGACGAACATGCCGACCAGCCCGTCCAGCGCGGCGTGACCGCGACCGGCGACGGCGGTGCCGATCACCACGTCGTCGGTGGCGGCGAGACGCGCCAGCACCGTGGCGAACGCGGCGTGCACCACCATGAACAGGCTGGTCTCGGTGGTCGCGGCGAGTTCGCCCAGGGCGCGGTGCAATTCGGCGGACACCGGGAACTCGAAGTCGGCGCTCCTGGCGCTCCGCACCGCCGGGCGCGGCCGGTCGGTGGGCAGCTCGAGCAGATCCGGTGCGCCGGACAGCGTTTCAGTCCAGTACCGCACCTGCCGGGCCACCAGGGATTCGGGATCGTCCTCGGCGCCGAGCACTTCGCGGTGCCACAGCGCGAAGTCGGCGTACTGCACCGGCAGCGCGGCCAGGTCCGCGTCGGCGCCGACGGTGCGGGCCGCGTAGGCGGCCATCAGATCGGTGGCCAGCGGGGCCATCGATGTTCCGTCCGCACTGATGTGGTGGACGACGAGGACCACCACGTGCACGCTCTCGTCATCCGGTGATGCGTTCCCGTCCGCCGGATCCGTGGGCGATGCTGATCGAATCGCCCTCGTGGGCACGGCGCTTCGTCCGGCGTGATAGACGCCGGACTCGTCGTGCTCGCTCCCGGTCACGCTCGCACCATCGCGCACGACGGGAACAGCACGCGAGCCCCGATCGTCCGCGTACACCCGGAACAGCCCGATGCGGAACGGGGATTCGGTGGCCAGTTCGAAGCCGGTGCCGGTAAGTTCCGCGATGCGAGACGCCAGTTCGAGTTCGGAGACCGCCACGGGGCGCAGGTCCGGTGTCGCGGCGGCGGCCTCGATGACGACCTGGCGCGGCCCCTCGGCGTCGGACGGGTAGAGGGTCCGCAGGGTCTCGTGACGTTCGACGAGGGTGCGCACGGCCTCGCGCAGGGCGTCGAGGTCGAGATGGCCGGTGAGCCGCAGGGCGACCGCGATGTTGTAGGCGGGTGAGGCGGGGTCGAGGCGGTTCAGCACCCACATGCGCTGCTGGGCGGGCGAAAGCGGAATGCGGTCCGGGCGCAGGCGCGGGCCGAGGGCGAAGCGGGCCCGCTCCCCCGCCGCTGCGGGCACCACGCGGGCGGCGAGCTGGGCGACGGTCGGCGCGTCGAACAGGTCGCGCAGTGCGATGGTCGCGCCGAGCGCGGCGTTCACCCTGGCCACCACCTTGGTCGCGCTGAGCGAGTTGCCGCCCAGTTCGAAGAACGAGTGGTCCACGCTCACCCGGTCGGCGTCGAGCACGTCGGCGAACACCGCCGCCACCGCCTCCTCCACCGGCGTGCGCGGGGCGAGGTAGCGGCGGCGCAGCGCGTCGAAGTCCGGCATCGGCAGGGCCTTTCGGTCCAGCTTGCCGACGGGTGTCAGCGGAACCTCGTCCAGCACCAGCAGATAGGCGGGCACCATGTAGCCGGGCAGTTCGCCCGCGATGCGGGAGCGCAGCCGCTCGGTGTCGAAACCGTCTGTTCGCGAGGCGGACTCACGGCCGAGATCACTCGGCACCACGTACGAGACCAGCACGGTTTCCCCCGCCGGGCCGGGGCAGCCGAGGGTGGCGGCGTACTCGACCTGATCGTCGGCGGCCAGCACCGCGTCGATCTCGCCCAGTTCGATGCGCAACCCGCGGATCTTCACCTGGAAATCGCTGCGGCCCAGATATTCCAGTTCCAGCGCCGAATCACGGTCGCCACCGGATTCCACCCAGCGCACCATGTCACCCGTGCGGTACATCCGATCACCCGGCGCGCCATACGGATTCGCGACGAACCGTCCGGCCGTCATCGCGAATCGGTTGAAGTACCCGCGCGCGATGGCCGGTCCGGCCAAGTACAGCTCGCCTTCCACGCCGACCGGGACCGGGCGCAGCCAGCCGTCGAGCACCATCGCGGCCGCCCCGCGGATCGGACCGCCCATGGTGACCGGCTCGCCCGCGCGCAGTTCGCCGGGCCCGGTCGCCCAGATGCTGAATTCGGTGGGGCCGTAGAGGTTCACCATGCGCCGGCCCGGTGACCACTGCGCCGTCAGCTCCGGTCCGGCCGCCTCGCCCGCGACCGACAGCACCCGCAGCTCGGTCAGCCCGCCAGGCTCCATGGTGGCGAGCACCGACGGGGTGATGACCGCGTGCGTCACCCGCTCGGTGCGCAGCAGCCGTTCCAGTTCGGCGCCGCCGTAGACCTCGGGCGGCGAGAGCACCAGCGCGCCGCCCATCGCGTGCGCGGTGAGCAGTTCGAACACCGACGCGTCGAAGCTCGGTGAGGCCACCTGCAAGGCGCGCGCGGTCGGGTCGAGGTCCAGCGACTCCCGTTGCGCGGCGACCAGATTGGCGACGCCACGATGACTGAGCAGCACGGCTTTCGGCTTGCCGGTGGAGCCGGAGGTGTAGATGAGGTAGGCGGTCTGGTCCATCCGGATCGCGCCGCCGCGTTCGGCGTCGGTGATCGGCCCGTCGGGCACGGTCATGGCGTGGCGGATGGTGTTGAGGTCGTCGAGCAGCAGCCAGTCGATGGTGGCGGGCAGGGTCTCGCCGGTGGCGCGCACCGTGACGCCGATCGGCGCCTTGGAGTCGGTGAGAATGTGCTCGATCCGCTCCACCGGGTAGTTCGGGTCCAGCGGCGCGAAGGCTGCACCGGTCTTGACCAGTGCCCACACCGCGACCACCGATTCCACCGAGCGAGTCAGCGCCAGCACCGCGAACACTTCCGCGCCGATCCCGCGCCGCAGCAGCACCCGCGCGAACCGGTTCGACCAGGCGTCGAGTTCGCCGTAGGTCATGGTGTCGCCGCCCGCGCTGACCGCCAGCGCCGCCGGATCGATCGCCGCCCCCGCCGCGAGGATGTCGGGCAGCGTGCGCTGCGGCACCGACTCGGGCCCGCGCACGGGCAGCAGGGCGGCGCGCTCGGCGGGATCGCAGTGGTGCAGGCGGGCGACGAGCCGATCCGGGTACGCGGCGATCTGGTCGAGCAGCGCGACGAAGCGCTCCAGCAGCCTGCGGGCCTCGGCCTCACCCAGGTGATCGGCCAGGTATTTCACGCTCACGCGCAGCGTGTCGCCGGGAGCGCCGGGCAAGCCGCGCAGCGGAATCACCATGAGGTTCAACGGATACGGCGTGGCGTCGGTACCCTCGACATCGAGCACCCGCATCCCCGCCACGTCGAGGGACTGCGACAGCGCCTCCCGGTCGATCGGGTAGGACTCGAAAACGGTGAGGGTGTCGAACAATTCGGCCAGGCCCACGGCCTGGTGGATGGCGGCCAGCCCGACGTGCTGATGATCCAGCAACCGCGCCTGCTCGCTCTGCACGCGCGCCAGCAGATCGGCGACCCGCTCGGCGGGATCGAGCCGCACCCGCACGGGCAGCGTGTTGATGAACAGGCCCACCATGTCCTCGACGCCGGGCAGCTGCGGCGGCCGCCCCGACACGGTGCCGCCGAATACCACATCGGTGCGTCCGGTGAGCATGGTGAGCACCAGCGCCCACGCCACCTGCACGGCGGTGTTGACGGTGGCACCCGCCGCGCGCGCCGTGGCTTCCAGCCGCGCCACGGCCTCGGCGGGCAGATCCAGGGAGACCGTGCCGGATTCGGTCGACTCGATGCCCGCGAGCGAGGGCACGGCGCGCGTGGGGGCGTCGATTCCGGCCAACGCCTCGCGCCACGCCTCCAGGGCTGCGGAACCTGTTGTCGCCGAGTGGGTTCCGACCGACTGCGTGTCGCCCGGTGCACCTGACCCGTCAGCGAGGGGATCCGCCTCTGCCTCCCTCGACGCGTCGACTCCTCCAACGGCGGCGATACCCACTGCACCAGAGCCGGTTTCACCGATCCCGAGGTCAGTGCCGTCGCGCTGGTCCTCGATCACGGCGGGATCCGTCGACACGCGCTCCTGCTCGGCCAACCAGGCGAGGAACGTGCGATACGACGGCGCCGGAGGCAGCACGTCGGCCGGGTCCCTCCCCGCCGCCTCCGCCACGTACACGGTGAGGAGTTCGCGGACCAGCAGCGGCGTGGACCAGCCGTCGAGGATGACGTGGTGGTTGGTCATCAGCAGGGTCCAGGTGTCCGCGCTCGTGCGGAGGAGGCGGAAGCGCAGCAGCGGGGGCGCGGTGAGGTCGAAGCGGGTGGCGGCGTCGAGGGCGACGAGCCGGTCCACCTCCCGGTCCGGGTCGGGCAGATGGGTGAGATCCACGTCGTCCCAGCGCACTTCGGCGGCGGCGAGCACCAGCTGGCGCGGGCCGTCCTCGGTCTCGGCGAACGCGACACGCAGGTTCTCGTGCCGGTCCACCAGCACCTGCGCGGCGGCGCGCAGCCGGGTGGCGTCCACGCGGCCGGCCAGGGCGAGCCTGCTCTGCACGGTGTAGCCGTCGGCGGTGTCGTTGTCGTACCAGGCGTGGAACAGCAGGCCGTACTGCAACGGCGAGAGGGGCCACACATCGGTCAGGTTCGGGTAGCGGCGTTCCCACCCGTCGATCTGCCGCTGGGTCACCCGCGCGAGCGGGAAGTCGGAGGGCGTGTGACCGCCCGCGCCCGCCGCGTGCGCGTGCATGGCCAGCGCCGCGAGGGCGACGGTCCACTCGTTCGCGAACTCGGCGACCTCGGCCTCGGTGAGCACACCGGTGGCGTAGGTCCAGGTGACCTCGAGACCGGAGGAACCCATGATCGCGTTGACGTCCAGCACGGCGGGCAGCGGCGCGTCGCCGTTCCTGGTCGCGGCGAATCGCCGTGGCAGCCAAGCGCCCTCGTCGGCGAGGGTGGCGCGGCCGAGGTAGTTGAAGCTGATCTGCGGCGTCGGCACCTGGGCCAGGACAGGTGCCGTGCGCGCGTCGAGATAGCGCAGCATCCCGTATCCCACACCGCGATCCGGTATCGATCGCAGTTGTTCCTTGGCCGCCTTGATCGCCGCGCCCGCGGCCTCGCCGCCCGCGAAGGCTTCGTCCATGTCGAGGTCGCCCAGGTCGATCGACACCGGGTAGACGCTGGTGAACCAGCCGACCGTGCGCGCGAGATCCGCACCCGGCAGCACGGATTCCTCCCGGCCGTGCCCTTCGAGGGTGAACAGCGCACGGGTCCGCCCGCGCCAGCGGTGCAGCGCCATGGTCATGGCGGCGAGCAGCACTTCGTCGGCGCCGCAGTGGAACAGCGTGGGCGCGACGTCCAGGACGGTGCTCGCCACGTCGGCGGGCACGGTGGTGATCAGGTCCGCCGCGGTGTCGACGGTATCGAGCGCCGGGTCGAGAGTCCGCGTGCCGATCGGCGGATCCGACCTCGGAATCCGCTGCCACACGGGGAGTTCGGCTTCGCGCACCCGCGCCTGCTCCTGATTGGCGTGCGCCCAGCGCCGGTAGGACGTGCCGGCCGGCGTCAACTCGCCGCCCGACCACGCCGTCGCCAGATCCGGCAGCAGCACCCGCCAACTCACGCCGTCGGTCACCAAGTGGTGCAGCACAATCCACAGCAGTGCCGAGCTGCCCTCGGACTTCGCAGCGTCGACGGTCACCCCGCCGCGCGCGAAATCTCCTTCCGCGCCGCCACTCTCGATCATTCCGGCCGCGAGACCGCCCTCCGCGCCGCCACCCTCGCCCACCCCACGCGCCACATCACCCTCCAAACCAGCGCTCCCCTCAGCTCCACGCAGGAGCACAAACCGGCCCACCACTCCCCCGCGCGGATCGAGACGATCAGCGGCCCTTTGCAGCTCACGTTCGCGAACCCGCTCATCCGACAGATCGACGTCGACGGTCTCGATCAACGCGGACGCCACCACCGAACCCACCTCGGCAACAGTCCATTGCCACTCGTCTCCCACGCGACGCAAAGTGCTGCGCAGGACGTCGTGGTGATCGACCAACGTCTGGACGGCCGACCGCAACGCATCCACGTCGTCTGACGGCAGCGCGATCAGTACCGCCTGGCTGTACCGGTTCCAGGACTCCCCGTGCTCGAGCATCGCGTGCACGATCGGAGTCAACGGCACCTCGCCCACACCCCCGCCCGGCAACTCCCGGACCGCGAGATCCTCGGCGTCGGTGGCGACGGCGGCCAGTGCCGCGACGGTCTTGCGTTCGAACACGTCGCGGGCGCTGAACCGCAGCCCGGCGGTTCGCGCGCGCGACACCAACTGGATGGAGACGATGCTGTCGCCGCCGAGGGCGAAGAAGTTCTCGTCCACGCCCACCGCGTCCACTCCGAGGACCTCGGCGAACAGCGCGGCCAAAGTCTCCTCGCGCGGTGTGGTGGGCGGGCGGCGCACGGCGGTCCGCGTCCCGAAATCCGGTGCGGGCAGGGCCCGCCGGTCCACCTTGCCGACGGGCGTCAGCGGCACCTCGTCGAGCACCATGATCACCGACGGCACCATGTACGACGGAAGACTCTCCCCCACAGCGGCTTTCACCGCCTCAGGCTGCACGTCCGCTCCGAGCACATACGACACCAGCGCCGTCGCACCGCCGGGCGTTGTGGCGCCGAGGGTGAGGGCGAAATCCACCTCCGGCAGCCGCTCCAGCGCCGCGTCCACCTCACCCAGCTCGATGCGATAGCCGCGCACCTTCACCTGGAAGTCACCGCGGCCCGCGTAGTCCAGTTCCAGCCTGCCGCCCCGCCTGCGCCAGCGCACCAGATCGCCGGTGCGGTACAGGCGTTCACCCGGCGCGTACGGATGCGCCACGAACCGGCTCGCGGTCAGTCCGGTGCGCCGGTGGTAGCCGCGGGCCAGCGCGGGCCCGCCGAGGTAGAGCTCGCCGATCGCGCCCGGCGCGACGGGGCGCAGCGCGCCATCGAGCACCAGCGCGGTGACGTCCTTCGCGAGACTCCCGATGGACACGGGCTCGTCCGGGACGAGCGGCGCGCTGACGGTGACCGTGACGGTGGTCTCGGTGGGCCCGTACCCGTTGAGCAGGGTGCGGCCCGCCCATTTCGCCACCAGCTCCGGCGGGCACGCGTCGCCGCCGACCACCACGGTCCGCAGCGCGGGCAGGCTCGCCGGATCGAGGGTGCCCACCACGGCGGGCGTCACGTTCAAGTGCGTCACGCGATGTTCGCGCAGCACGCCCGCCAGTTCCTCCCCCGCGTAGGCCGACGGCGGCACCACGACCAGCGTCGCCCCCACCGCGAACGCGATCAACTGCTCTTCGACGGAGATGTCGAAACTCGGCGACACCGCGTGCGCGACAACGGAATCCGGCGTCACACCGAACGCCGCACCGGAGCTCGCCACCAGATTCGCCAGCCCCCGATGGGTCACCGCGACGCCCTTCGGCAGACCGGTGGACCCGGAGGTGTAGATGAGGTAGGCGGTCTGATCGAGCCGCACGGGCGCCCGCCGCTCGGCCTCGACCGCCGACGGATCCTGATGCGCGACAACCTCTTCGGTCACGGGGTCGTCCAACGTCAACCAGGTGATCCGGTCCGGCAGCGCCACACGCGCCGCCGCGACGGTCACGCCCGCCACCGCACCGCTGTCCCCGAGCATGTGCTCGATCCGGTCGGCCGGATACGCCGGATCGACGGGCACGAACGCCGCGCCGGTCCGCGCCACCGCCCACAGGGCCAGCACCGAGTGCAGCGAGCGCGGAACAGCCACGGCCACAGTAGTTTCCGGACCAGCACCGGCGGCGATCAGCAGCCGCGCCAGACGATTGGCGTAGGCATCCACCTCGCGGTACGTCATAACCTTCGCACCGAAGCGGAGCGCGACGCCGTCCGGTGCGGCGGCCACACCGCGAGCGAGGATGTCGGGCAGCGATGCCTCGGGCACACCCGCCGGACCCCGTGCCGGCACGAGTTCGGCGCGCTCCGCATCGGAGAGCACCGACACCACGCGCAGCGGCGCGTCCGGCCCGGCCGCGAGGAACCGGTGCAGGTAGTCGAGGAAGCGGCGGTGCTGGGCGGCCAGTTCGTCGTCGCCGTAGAGGTTCGGGTTGGCCTGGAAGTCGATGTGGGTGGTCTCGCCGCCGACGCCCGGATACAGGTTGAGGAACAGATCGTCGATCAGTCCCGAGGTGAGCACGTGCATGCGTCCGGTGACGTCGCCGAACCGAATCCTGGTGTCCACCATCATCAGATTCACCGTCGGCCCGAACGACGCCTCGTCGACCGGCAGGCCCAGATCGCGAACGATGTCCTCCTGCCGGTAGCGCTGCCTGCGCAGCGCCGAGGTGAGTTCGGATTGCGCCGAGGCGATCAGCGCGCCCACCGTGACCTCGGCGGCCGGGCGCAGCCGCAGCGGCACCACGTTCGCGACCATGCCGCCGGAGTTCCGCAGCGCGGCGGTGGTGCGCCCGGAGACGGGCAGGCTGAGCGTGACCTCGGCGGCGCCGGTCATCGCGCCGAGGTAGGCGCCGAACGCCGCCACCACGATCGGGGCGATGCTCGACGATTCCGCCTTCGCCACCGCGTCGAGCAATTCCGCTGTCGCCGAGGGCAATTCGCCCGTCACCAGGGCCGGGTGGGCTTCCACGGGCGCGGCGCGGCCCGCCAGGCTCACGGGTTCGGAGAGTCCGGCCAGGTGTTCGCGCCAGTGCGCGCCGTCGGTCCGGAACCGGTCCGAATCACGGTAGGCCACATCGGATTCCACGATGGCGCGCAGATCGGCCGCCTTGCTCGCGGGCTGTTCGCGGCCCTCCACCACCGCGTTGTACAGCGCGGCGATGCGCTGCAACATGGTCATCGCGCCGAACCCGTCCAGCAGGATGTGGTGGATGCGCTGATACCAGAACCAGTGCGCGTCACCGAGCCGCAGCATGGCGTAGGCGGCGAGCCGGTCGGACAGCAGATCCAGCGGCGCGCTGTATTCCGCGCGCATCCAGGCGTGCGCGGCCGCCACCGGATCGGCTTCCCCGCGCAGGTCGATCACCGGCAGCTCGTCGTCCAGGGCGGTGTCGATCACCTGGAACGGGAAGCCGTCCACCTCGATCAGCCGCAGGTAGCCGGTGCCGAACTCGCGCCCGGCGCGGCGCGCGGTGTCGGCGAGCAGCGCCACGTCGAGGTCACCGCGGAACTCCACATACTGCGCGATGGAGATCGGGGTGTCGCCCGCGAAGTGCTGGGCGAACCAGATGCCGCGCTGCGCGGCCGAGAGCGGGAACGCGCCGTCGGGCAGCGTCGCGCCGTCGGCCGACGGTGAAAGGGTCTGCTGAGTCATACGAACGTCCCGGGGACAGAAGAGAAGAAAGGGGGTGAAACGGCCTCAGGACACGCGCCGGTAACGGGCGCGCACCGGGCCGTAGTGAGCCGGGCCGCGTGTGGGAACGGGCCTCTCGGCGGGGGTGTCGGCCAACGTGCGCATCGGAATGACTCCGTGGGCAGTGTAGCCCCGGCACCCGCACCGGCACCCCGGAATCCGCATGTCAGGACGGATGCCGGGGTGCGCGGCGGCGCGTCGTCACGACGCCTTCGGCAGCGTGGCGAGTTCGTCGTCGGTGAGCGGCGCGTCGGAGCCGGTGAGGTAGCGCACCAGCGTCGAGCGGTCGTCGAGCACCAGCCAGCCGATGTCGTCGGCCAGCGCGTCCCGGCCCGCCTTGGTGGTCACCCCGAGCGCGGCGTCGGCGGCGGCCGGCACCGGGGTGGCGCCGGTCTTGGTGATGGCCAGCCGCGTCACCGCCGATTCGATCGCCGGCTGCACCGCCATCGCGACGCGGGCGCCGGGCCGGGCGCCCAGCTCCAGCAGCACCCGCGCCAGCCGGTTGGACCAGCCGTCCAGCTCACGGTAGGTGAGGTCGCCGTCGGGGGTGGACACCGCGACGGCCGCCGGGTCGATCCTGGTGACGGTGGCGAGCCCGCCGTTCTCGATCGCACGGGTGGTGGTGTCGGCCTGGATGCACATGCGGTGCTCCTCCCTGGTTCGCGGTGTTCTGGTGACCACTCCAATCTCGCCGAGAACGGCCGCCGCCGACAGGAACCCCAGTGCTGCCCCGCCACCTCCGAGGGTGAACGTTTCCCCACCAAGGGGGACGAAGTCAGACCGCGACCGGTTCGTCCCAGTCGATGCGGTAGCGCAATTCGTCGGCCTGCGTCTTGTCCGGGTTCATCACCGTCTTGACCAGCAGCGGCATCAGCAGGTTCATGATCCGGCGGGCCATCGGGCCGGGCGTCTTGCTGTGGTTGATCTTCGCGGCCCGCGCGGCGATGCCCTCCACGCGAGCACGCCGCAGGCGTTCGTAGGCCGCGAACGCCCGCGCCGGATCGGGGATGTCGCGCAGGCAGCGCGCGAGCTGCACGCCGCTCTCGACGGCCAGCGACGCGCCCTGCCCGGAACTGTTGGACGGCGCGTGCACGGCGTCGCCGACCAGCACCATCCGCTCCCGGTACCAGTGCGGGACCGGCGGCATGATGTGCAGGCCGCCGGTGATCTCCAGCTGCTCCTCGGTGGTATTGCGCGCCAGCTCACCGCCGGGGACGTCGTCGCCGTAGGTGTCGCGCAGGATCTCCAGCCAGCGCGCGGCGGGGACGGCGCGCGCCTCGGTGAGCGTCAGGTACTCCCGGTGCGGGAGGTTGGCGCCCCAGGTGACGCGGCCGTCGCCGAGCGGCCAGAACAGGTAGTAGGCGCGTTTACCGAACGCGAAAACCATGGTGCCGGTGGCGGTTTCGGACGGGCAGTCGGTGGTGGCGCCGAAGCCGAGCATGCCGGTGTAGTGCGGACCCGGCGCGGCGGGGTCGATGAGGTCGCGCACGGTGGAACGGATGCCGTCGGCGCCGACGAGGATGTCGGCGGTCGCGGTCCTGCCGTCGGCGAAACGGGCCGTGACGCCGTCGGCGTGCTCGTCCACGCCGACCAGCCGCCTGCCGGACTCCACCGGCACCCCGGCCGAGATCGCGTGCTCGGACAGCACGCGGTGCAGATCGGCCCTGGCCACCACTTGCATCGGCGGCGCGTCCGTCAGGCGGGGCACTCGGTGGCGTTTGCCGCCGACCAGCAGGACCTGGTTCGACACCGGCTGCGCGATGGCGCGCACGGCGTCGGCGACGCCGATGATCTCCAGTGCGGCAATGCCGTTCGGCGCGAGCGCGAGCCCGCTGCCGATGCCGTGTGAGGTGCCCGGATACGCCTCGAAGACGCGGGCGTCGATACCCGCTTTTCGCAGGGCGGTGGCGGTGACGGGACCGGCGATGCCGCCCCCTATGACGAGTGCGGAACGGACTGTGGACATAGGTGTACTCCGAACGTGGATCGATACGGCGAACCGATCCGCGTGCCACCCACCCAGCTATCCTGTGGTTGCCAGCCTCGTGGCCGGGTGCGCGCGAGCGGGCGCGGTTCGAGACGGTTCATCGGGCTCGGCGGGCGGTGTTGCCGCACCCCCGCCGGGCTCGGTATCTGCGATTACTCCTGAGGTTCCGGCTCGGCGAACCCCCTCTCCACCATCGCGATGAGTTCGGCCGACGACGCGCCGGGCTCGTGCATGCGCCGCCACAGCGGCAGATCGGGGAACTCGCCCGAGACCAGCTCCGCCCGCCACGCGCGCGCCCACGCCGCCTCGGCCTCGAGCATGGCCACCGAGTACTCGGTCTCGATGACGAACAAGCGCGGCAGCCTGCTGGCGAGACCGTCCAGTTCCGCGCGCACGCGGGCGATCACGGCGTCCAGCGCGGCGATCCGGGTGGCGAGCAGATCGATGACCTCCTCGGGGGGCAATGCGCCGATAACGGACAGCCCGGCGGTGAAGGCGCGGTGCTCGGTACGGGGGGAAGCGACGAGTTCCCCTGTCCAGTCCGACATTTCGGCGCGACCCGCGTCGGTGATGCGGTAGATGACACGCTCGGGACGTGCGCCGTCGCGTTCGCTGCCCACGACCTCGAGGAACCCGGCCTTGGTCATGTTCTGGACCACCGTGTAGAGCGAGCCCCACTTGATGTCCATGTCCTGGTCCTTGCCGCGTTCGCGCAGCTTGGCGGCGATCTCGTAGCGGTGCATCGGCCGCTCCACCAGCACCGAGAGGATCGCGAGTGCCAGCAGATTGTTCACCTTGCGCTTGGCCATGCGCCCTCCTTATTCGTAGACGAATATACGTCTACGAGTATTCCGGCACAACCGGGTGGAGTGCGCGGTTACAGGTGCTGAGTTCGATGCCTGCCGAGGACGCGGCGGCATCCAGCGGTGCGGGCGGATCGCGTGCGGGCGCGGCCCCGGCGTCACCGGCGTGGCGCGTGTCTGTCCGGGCCGGCTGATCGATCGCCTGCGCGGGGGTCCGCTGCCCGCGCGGACCGAACGGCTGGACGCCGCGAGCTGGGCCCGTGGAACCCGATGGCACGTTCGGCGCGGGCGGGCTCCGTCAGTGGGCGGGCTCGAGCTCGTCCAGGTGTTCTTCGAGGAGCTTTGTGGCGATATTGGTGAGCGCCTCGTCCAGCAGGGCGCGGTCGCCCGGATCGCGGTCGTCCCAGGTGTCCAGGTGCGCGGCGAGCCAGCGCCGCCAGGCGGCTTGCACGCGGTCCACCTCGGCGCGGCCCGACTCGGTGAGGCGCAGCGCGCCGTCCTCGGCGTCGACGTAGCCCGCGCCGATCACTCGCACGTAGACCGGTTCGATCACCTCGTCGGGCACACGGTGCGCCCGCGCGATCGAGTTCAGCGTGGCGATACCGCGAATCCTGTTGTGCAGGTATACCTGTCCGAGCGCCCACGCCTGACCGCGGCTGAGCGGACTGCCCGCCTCGGCGAGGATGCCGGGGAAGACCTCGCCCTCGGCGCGCGCCTTGCGCATGACCGCCGAGACCGCCCGCTCCAGCACGGCCACGCGGTCGCCCTGCTCGGGCATCGAAAACCCTTCGCCCACATCGGAAGCGCCCATCCGCGCGCTGTCGCGTAGCGGCACCTCCTTCAGCAGCCAGGCCACCAGGAAGCCGGCGATCGCGACCGGCACCACCCAGCGGAACACGTGGTCGATGGTCGCGGCGTAGGCGTCGATGATCGGCGCGGCCGTCTCGGGTGGAAGCGCGCGCAGCGCCTGGGGATTCGCGGCCACCTCCGGCGGCACCACCCGCACCTGAGCCAGCGCCGCACCCAGTTCGGACTCGAGCTTGTTGGAGTAGAGCGTGCCGAAGACCGCCGTGCCGAACGCGCTGCCGAGGGTGCGGAAGAAGGTGACGCCGGAGGTCGCGGTGCCGAGATCGGCGTAGGGCACGGTGTTCTGGACGACGATGGTGAGCACCTGCATGGCCAGGCCGATGCCGAGCCCGAGGATCAGCATGTACAGCGATTCCAGCCACACGCTGGTGTGGCGGCCCATCGTCGACATGAGATACAGGCCGATCACCATCACCGCCGTGCCCGCAATCGGGAAGTACCGGTAGCGGCCGGTTCTGCCGACCACTTGTCCGGAGATGATCGAGGTGAGGAACAGCCCCACCACCAGCGGCAGCGTGCGCACGCCGGACATGGTGGCCGAAACACCGTCCACGTATTGCAGATACGCGGGCAGATAGGTCATCGAGCCGAGCATCGCGAATCCGACGATGAAGCTCAGCACCGAGCAGACCGTGAAGACGTTGCTACGGAACAACCGCATCGGCAGCATCGGTTCCGCCGCACGCAGTTCCACCGCGACGAAGGCCGTCAGCAGCACCACGGCGGCGCCGAACAGGCCGATGATCTGCCAAGAGCCCCAAGGGTATTCCGTGCCGCCCCACTCCAGGCCCAGGATGAGGCCGGAGACGCCGAGCGCGACCAGGCCGATGCCCGCGTAGTCGATGATCGGGCGGGCGATCGCGCGCACGCGCGGAATGGTGCGCGCGGCCATGACGATCATCAGGATCGCGACCGGCACGTTCACGTAGAAGCACCACCGCCAACTGGCGTGGTCGGTGAACAGCCCGCCCAGCGTGGGGCCGATGACGGTGGTGACGCCGAAGACCGCCCCCAGCGCGCCTTGGTATTTGCCGCGTTCGCGCAGCGGGATGGTGTCGGCGATGAGCGCCATCGAGGTGACCATCAACCCGCCCGCGCCGACGCCTTGGATGCCGCGCGCGACGATGAGCAGCAGCATCCCGTTGGCCAGGCCGGCGAGCATGGACCCCGCGATGAAGATCACGGCGCTGAGCTGGAAGATCAGCTTGCGGCCGAACAGGTCGCCGAGTTTGCCGGCCAGCGCGGTGGCGACCGCCTCGGCCAGCAGGTAGGCGGTGACGACCCACGCCATGTGGCCCGCGCCGCCGAGGTCGGCGACGATGGTGGGCAGGGCGGTGGAGACGATGGTCTGGTCGAGCGCCGCCATCAGCATGCCCAGCACGACGGTGGCGAAGACGACGTTGGTGCGAGCGCGGCTCAGCGGCTCACGCGCGGGCTCCTCGGCGACAGCTACTGCTCCGCTCATCGTGACAGTATGGGCCGACGCCGCGCGCCCGATCGGCCAGCGACACGGTGGCGAACCGGCGGTACCCGGTCAGACGCGCACCGCGTAATCGCCGAGGGCGGGTTCCAGCGCGCCGAAGGCCTCG
This sequence comes from Nocardia puris, assembly GCF_003315035.1. Lineage (GTDB taxonomy): Bacteria > Actinomycetota > Actinomycetes > Mycobacteriales > Mycobacteriaceae > Nocardia > Nocardia puris. Next base: position 34,085 of record NZ_QNRE01000024.1, on the reverse strand, counting down.
CCGATGTAGGCGACCAGCGCGCGCGAGATCTTCTCGTTCGACTCCCCGGCGAGGGTGCGGCGCATCGTCTCCTCGAACAGCACCCGGTGCACCCCGCCGAGCAGGGCGGCGGCGACCCGCGGGCGGATATCCTCCGGTGCCGCACCGGTTTCCGCGGCCAGCGCGCGGGCGAGCACCGCCTCGCGCTCCTCGTGGAACTCGCGCAGGCGCGCCGTGAGCGCCGGGCTCCGCACGATCATGGTCGCGAACTCCGGACCGGAGAACCCCACCACCGGATCGCACGCGCGGGCCGCGGCGAGATACGCGCGGCGCAACGCGGCCAGCGCCGACTCCCCCGCTTCCCGGTCGCGCACGGTGGCGGCGAGTTGTTCCACGAACACCTCGCCGAGGTCGAGGGCGAGGTCTTCCTTGCGGGGGAAGTAGTTCGTCACGGTCATCTTGGCGACGTCGGCGGCGGCGGCGATCTCGGCGATCGTCACCTTGTCGAAGCCGCGCTCGAGGAAGAGCTCGGTCGCGCGCCGCGAGATGGTCTCCCTGGTCTGCTGCTTCTTGCGGGCGCGCAGTCCCTGTTCGGTCATGCCGGGAACTCTAACATCGGTCCGGTCAAAATTTATGCTTGACATATTTTTATGCCTGCTCTAATTTTGTTCTCGTCGCCCTCCGGCGGCACCGACGGACAGGAGCACCACCCGGCATGACCCACGGCCTTCCCACCGCGACCCCGACCCAGCACCGCACCGACTTCGAGGGAGCACCCACCATGGCCGACCACACCGCGAACACCACTCTCGAGAACGCCATTCGCCGCGCGACCGCCGTCGACCGCCGCACGAATCCGGCGCGTGCCCGCCGCGGCGCGGCACAGGGAATCCGGCACAGCCAGATCCACGGCGGCAGGCCCACCGGTCTGCGGCGCGCACAGGGCCGCTGAGGAAACCGGCCCCGATCGACCAGCCCGACCGAGAGGACGCACCCGTGCCCCAGTCCGAACACCAGCGCGCCGCCACCGTCACCGACGACGCGGTGCGCGACTATCTCCGCGCCGTCGGGCGCACCGCCCTGCTCACCGCCGCCGAGGAGGCCGACCTCGCCCGCCGCATCGAGGCGGGCGTGACGGCCCGCCGCACCCTCGACGAAAAGGACAGCGCCGGAATCGAACTCGACGCCACCGAACGCCGTCGATTGCGGGCCGCCGCGGCCGACGGCGCACTCGCCAAGGACCACATGGTCCGCGCCAACGTGCGGTTGGTGGTGTCGATCGCGAAGCGCTATCCCACGCCGGTCGGCGTCTCCCTGCTGGATCTGGTGCAGGAGGGCACGATCGGGCTGATGCGGGCGGTCGACAAGTTCGACCACCGGCTCGGGCTCAAGCTCTCGACCTACGCCACCTGGTGGATCCGGCAGTCGATCGGCCGCGCCTTGGCCGATCAGGGCCGCACCATCCGCCTGCCGGTGCACGCCGTGGAGCTGCACAACCGGGTCGCCCGCACCAAACTGGCGCTGGCGCAGGAACTCGGCCGCGAGCCCGACAGCGCCCGCATCGGCGCGGAACTGGATCTCACGGCCGCGCAGGTGGACGACATCCTGCGCGCGGGCCGCGAACCGGTCTCGCTGCACGCGCCGGTCGGCGAGAACACCGAACTGGGCGCGCTGATTCCCGACGACGCGCCCGATCCGGCCGATCTGGTGGCCGCCGCGCAGCTGCGCGGCGGGCTGGACGCGGTGCTCGCCACGCTCACCGACCGCGAACGCACGGCGATCCTGCTGCGCTACGGCCTGGACCGGGGTGAGCCGCGCACCCTCGAACAGGTGGGCACGGCGCTGGGCGTCTCGCGCGAGCGGGTGCGCCAGCTCGAGGCGAAGGCCCTGGGCAAACTGCGTCAGCCCGCCCGCAGGCGGCGGTTGGAGGGCATGCTCGGCTGAGCGCGGCGCCCGGTGGTCATGGCGTCTCGATGAGCGCGATGGCCATCGGGACCAGCAGCTCGACCAGTTCCGACACCGGCGGGCGCGGGTCGCAGAGCAGCCATTCGTGGGTGAGGCCGTTGACGGCGCCGATCATGGCGCTGGCGGCCAGTCCTGGCAGGCCGCGGATGCGCCCGCCCGCGACAACGCGCGGCACCACCTCGTCCTCCAGCACCCGCCCCCAGGCGTGCCGCCGCTCCCTGCGGTGGCGCTCCAACCGTTCGCTCACGCCGACGACCTCGATGAACGCGACCTTCGCCCGGTACGGATCGGCGCCGAGCGAGCCGACGTAGGCGGTCATCACGGCGGTCATGGCGGCCTCGGGACCGAGCCGGGGATCGAGCTCGCCCAGCACGGCGGTCACCGCGGCGGTGGCCTCCTCCTGGATGCGGTCGTAGGACGCGACGAGCACGTCCTCCCTGGTCGCGAACTCCTCGTAGAACTGCCGCTTGGACAGTCCGGCGCCGGCGCACACGTCGGCCAGCGAGACCTCGGTGTAACCGCGCTCGGCGAACAGGCGGGTGGCCGCGTCGAGGAACCGCGAGCGACGCTCGGCCTTGCGTTCCGCGACGGCACGCCCGCCGTACTGCCTGCCCACCGTGGTCGTCACGTTTTCAACCGTAGCGAACATCGGCGCGACTGCCCCTTCCCCCGGAACTTACTCCGGAGTAAGGTACGTGCGTATGGCATGGAAACCAGAGCAGATCGCGGACCAGACCGGGCGCACGTTCGTCATCACCGGCGCGAACGGCGGCCTCGGGGCCGAGACCACCAAGGTACTCGCCGCCAAGGGCGCGACCGTGGTGATGGCCTGCCGCAACGCGGCCAAGGCCGAGCCGGTGGCCGCCTCGATCCCCGGCGACGTGCGGGTCGCCGCCCTCGACCTGGCCGACCTGTCTTCGGTGCGCCGCTTCGCCGACGAATCCGGCGAGTTCGACGTGCTGATCAATAACGCGGGCCTGATGAACATCCCGTTCTCCCGCACCGCCGACGGGTTCGAGACCCAGTTCGGCGTCAACCACCTCGGGCATTTCGCGCTCACCGGACTGCTGCTCGACCGCATCCGCGACCGGGTCGTCACGCTGGCCAGCATCGCCCACCGCCAGACGCCCAAGCTCTGGATCGACGATCTCAACTACGAGAACCGCCGCTACCAGCGCAATCTCGCCTACGCCCAGGCCAAGCTGGCCAACCTGATGTTCGCGCGCGAATTGCAGCGCAGGCTCACCGAGGCCGGTTCGGCCAAGCGCTCCTACGCCGTGCACCCCGGCGTCTCCGCGACCGACCTGTTCGCCAGGACCGAGACGCCGCTGGACAAGATCAGCAAGCCGTTCGTCCGCCTGATCGGGCACCCGCCGCACAAGGCGGCGCATTCGACGCTGTTCGCGGCCACCGAGCCCGACGCCGATCCCACCACCTACTGGGGTCCGAACCGGCTGTTCGGCAGCCAGGGACCGGTGGAACCCTCGGCGTCGACGAAACTTTCGAACAACCCCGAGCTGCTGCGCCGCCTGTGGGAGGAGTCCGAGCGGATGACCGGGGTGGTCTACAAGCTCTGAGCGGGCCGACCTGCTCCTACGCAGCGTGTAGTAGACAGGTACCGTAGAGGCGTGTCCGCAACACCCCGCCGCTCGGCACACAATCGCCCGGCCCTGATCGCCCTGGCGCTGGTGGTCGCCCTCGTCTGCCTGGCGCTGGGCTGGTGGCAGTGGGAGCGGTTCGAGTCGTCCAGCGGCACCGGGCAGAACCTCGGGTACGCGCTCCAGTGGCCGCTGTTCGCGGGCTTCGTGGTGTTCGCCTACTTCCGGTTCGTCCGGCTGGAAAGCGAGGCCGAGGAGCCCGCCGAGGCCGAGCGCCCGGCCCGTCCGGCGGCCGCCCGCGTGATTCCGGCGGGCTTCCTGCCCGAGCGGCCCACGGCGGCGCGCGACGACGACCCGGTGCTGGCCGAATACAACAAGTACCTGGCCGACCTGCACGCGCAGGACAGCGACGACGGGGACGGCCGCACCGCGCGGGCCGCCCGCAGCACGGAGAGGAGCGCCGGGTGAGCGCCGAGAACGAGTCCAGCGTCACCATGGAGAAGACCGCCGCCCCGCCGGCGGCCGGCTCCGAGAAGACCGCGAAGATCCGCTCCGCGCTGCTGCGCTACCGCGCGCTGGCCTGGTTCACCGGCCTGTGGCTGCTGCTGCTCACCGGCGAGATGATCGCCAAGTACGGCTTCGACGCCAACCCGCCCAGCTGGATCGCCGTCGTGCACGGCTGGGTCTACTTCCTGTACCTGATCGTCACCGCCGACCTCGCCGTCAAGGTGCGCTGGCCCGTCGGCCGCACCATCGGCACCCTCCTGGCCGGCACCATCCCCCTGCTCTCGTTCTTCGTCGAACACAAGAACGCGAAGCAGGTCAAGAACGACTTCGGAGTCTGACTATCCGGCCAGCGCCGCGATCGCGGGCAACAACTCCCGCAGTGCCCGCCCGCGGTGCGACGCCGCGTCCTTCTCCGCGGGCGTCAGCTGCGCCGCCGACACCTCGCCGCCGTCCGGAATGAACAGCGGGTCGTAGCCGAAACCGCCGTCGCCCACCGGTTTCCGCGCGATCGACCCCGGCCATTCCCCTCGCACAACGGTTTCCGCGCCGCCGGGCACCACCAGCGCGCAGGCGGAGACGAAGCGGGCGCCGCGCCGCTCGTCGGGGACGTCGCCGAGCTGGCCGAGCAGCAGGGCGTTATTGGCGGCGTCGTCGCCGTGGCGGCCGGACCACCGGGCCGACAGCACGCCGGGCATGCCGTTGAGTGCGTCCACCTCGAGGCCGGAATCGTCGGCGACACAGGGCAATCCGGTGGCGGCCGCGCCGTCGCGGGCCTTGGCCAGGGCGTTCTCCTCGAAGGTCGCGCCGGTCTCGGGCGCCTCGTCGTACGGGGGCACGTCGTCGAGGCCGACGATCTCCACGCCCGCCACGCCCGCCTCGGCCAGGATGCGGCGCAGCTCGTTCAGCTTCTTGGCGTTGCGGCTGGCGACCAGGACGCGGCTCATCACTTCTTCTTCGACGTCTCGGCGGGTTCGGGCAGGCCACCGGGGTACGGCAGCGCCAGCGCTTCCTTCTGGATGGCGAACAGCTGCTCGCAGCCGGCCAGCGCCGAATCCAGCAGCTTGTCCAGGGTGGAGCGCGGGAAGGTGGCGCCCTCGCCGGTGCCCTGCACCTCGACCAGGGTTCCGGTGTCGGTGGCGACGACGTTCATATCGACCTCGGCGCGCGAATCCTCCTCGTACGGCAGGTCCAAGCGGACCCGGCCGTCCACCACGCCCACGCTCACGGCGGCGATGGCGCACGAGATCGGCTGCGGATCGGCCAGCCGCCCCGCGGCGCCGAGCCAGGTGACCGCGTCGGACAGCGCCACGTACGCGCCGGTGATGGCGGCCGTGCGGGTGCCGCCGTCGGCCTGCAGCACGTCGCAGTCGATGGCGATGGTGTTCTCCCCGATCGCGGCCAGGTCGATGCACGCGCGCAGCGAGCGGCCGATCAGCCTGCTGATCTCCTGGGTGCGCCCACCGACCTTGCCCTTCACCGATTCCCTGCCGGAGCGGGTGTGGGTGGCGGCGGGCAGCATCGCGTATTCGGCGGTGAGCCAGCCCAGCCCGGAATCGCGCCGCCACGGCGGCACGCCCTCGGTCACACTCGCGGTGCACATGACGCGGGTCTGCCCGAACTCCACCAGCACCGAACCGGCCGGATGCGTGGTGAATCCACGGGTGATCCTGACCTCGCGGAGTTCGTCGTCCGCCCTACCATCGGCTCGTCTCGACACGGGGCAAGCCTAGTGGACGCGTTTACAGGTCGAAGGTCTCCCCCGGCGCCACCGCGTGCACGGGCCCGGCGAACTCGGCCTTGGCTTCGGCGATCACGTCCTCGCGCGAGGTCCACGGCGGAATGTGGGTGAGCAACAGCTCTTTGACGCCCGCCCGGGCGGCGATGCGCCCCGCCTCGGTGCCGGACAGGTGGATACCGGGCGGGCGGTTGGCCGGGTCGTGGGTCCACGACGCCTCCGACATCAGGATGTCGGCGCCCTCGGCCAGTTCCTGGACGGCGTCGCACATCGCAGTGTCGCCGGTGTAGACGAACGTGCGCCCCGCGGCGGTGGTGAGGCGCAGGCCGTAGGACTCCGGCGGGTGGTACATACGTCGCGCGGTGATGGTGTGGCCGGGGCCGAACTCGACCTGTTCGCCCTCCACCCAGGTGCGGTGGTCGATCACGTCGGACCAGTCGTCGGTCTCGCCGCCCACCTCGGCCGAGGCGTTGCCGATGCGCAGGGGCGCGTCAGAGGGGCCGCGCACGATGGCGCGCCCGACCGGTGGCGTCGGGTGGTAGCGCCGCCACACCAGCAGACCGGGCAGGTCCAGGCAGTGGTCGGCGTGCAGGTGGGTGAGGAAGATGTCGACCTCACCGGGATCGAGGTACCGCTGCAGCGCACCGAGGATGCCGGGCCCGAAATCGATGACGACGGGTCGCATATCCGGGCCGGTGAGGAGGTATCCCGACGCTGGGGAGTCCGGGCCGGACACACTGCCCGAGCACCCGAGGACGGTAAGGCGCATGCCCACATGCTGCCACGAAGAATTCTCGCTCACGAAACGATCCCCCAATATCTGCCACAGGAGGTACACGAACACCGGCGCACACTGGAACGAAGCACAATCCAGCTACGGGCGTCGACGTCCATTCCCAGAGGGTACCCACCGGCCGCTCCCGCCATGCGACACCGGCGAAATCAGGGTTACACCAAACGTTTTCGAGCCCTGCTCAGGCTCCGGCCGGGCGCTTCTCGCGGGGGCGGCGGGCCAACCACCATGCCGCGAGCACACCGCCGACGGCTCCGAAAAGATGGCCTTGCCAAGAGATTCGGGGGTCGCTGGGCAGCACGCCCCACAGCATCGAGCCGTAGAGGACGAACACCACCAGGCCGATCACGATCTGCACCACGTCGCGCGCGAAGATGCCGCGCAGCAGCAGATAGGTGAGCCAGCCGAAGATCAGCGAGGACGCGCCCACGTGCACCGAGTTGTCGCCGCCGACGAGCCAGGTGCCGACGCCGGCCACGACCCAGATCACGCCCGTGGCGGCCAAGCCGCGCCAGATGCCGGTGGCCAGCACCAGGAAGCCCAGAATGAACAGCGGCAGGGTGTTGCTGATCAGGTGGTCCCAGCCCGCGTGCAGCAGCGGCGCCCACAGGATGCCGTCGAGCCCGTTGACCTCGCGCGGTTCGATCCCGGCCATGTCGAGGTCGCGGCTGTCGACGGCGTCCCACGCCTCGATCGCGTACAGCAGCGCGATGAACGCGCTGATCAGCATGCCCGCGCGCAACCACATCTGCTTGGTCGCGGCGAAGCCGGTGGGGTCCTGGCGGCGCGCGGGGGTCTGGCCCGGGACGCCGGGTTGGTAGGGCCCGCGCGCGGACGAGATGTAGTCGAGTCGATCGGGATCGAACGATGGTCCGAATCCGCTGGTCATGGCTGCCTCCTAGCCGCGCGGGCCCGGGACCGCCGCGGCGCGCGAACGTCCCTTCCGAGGGTACCGAAACCGCGGCCGGTCAGGCCCAGAGCTGGCCGTCGAGCTTCTCCTCGGCCTCTTCCAGCGTGCCGTCGTAGGCCCCGGTGGACAGGTACTTCCAGCCGCCGTCGGCCACCACGAACGCGATGTCGGCGCGGGTGCCCGCCTTCAGCGCCTTGCGCGCCACGCCGAGCGCGGCGTGCAGGATGGCGCCGGTGGAGATGCCCGCGAAGATGCCCTCCTCGAGCACCAGCTCGCGGGTGCGGCGCACCGCGTCGTAGGGGCCCACCGAGAACCGGGTGGTGAGCACGGACTCGTCGTAGAGCTCGGGGATGAAGCCCTCGTCGATATTGCGCAGGCCGTACACCAGTTCGCCGTAGCGGGGTTCGGCGGCGACGATCTCGATCGAGGGCACCTTCTCGCGCAGGTAGCGCCCGGTGCCCATGAGCGTGCCGGTGGTGCCGAGGCCCGCCACGAAATGCGTGATCTCGGGCAGGTCGGCCAGCAGTTCCGGACCGGTGGTCTCGTAGTGGGCCAGGGCGTTGGCAGGGTTGCCGTACTGGTACAGCATCACCCAGTCGGGGTGCTCGGCGGCGATCTCCTTGGCCCGCGCGACGGCCTGGTTGGAGCCGCCCGCGGCGGGCGAGTCGATGATCTCGGCGCCGAACATGGTGAGCAGCTGACGCCGCTCCACCGAGGTGTTCTCCGGCATCACGCACACCAGCCGGTAGCCCTTGAGCTTGGCGGCCATGGCCAGCGAGATGCCGGTGTTGCCGCTGGTGGGCTCGAGGATGGTGCAGCCGGGGGTGAGCAACCCGTCGGCCTCGGCCTGCTCGATCATCCGCAGCGCGGGCCGGTCCTTGATCGACCCGGTGGGGTTGCGGTCTTCGAGCTTGGCCCACAGGCGGACGTGGTCGTCGCCGTCCCACTTGGGCGAGAGCGTGCGCAGCCCCACCAGGGGGGTGTCGCCGAGGGTGGCGATGAGCGATTCGTAGCGTGCCACAGGCTCAGCGCGCGTCGACGGAGCCGCCCGCGACGGCGGGCAGGATGGTCACGCTCGCGCCCTCGGGCACCTCGGCCTCGAGCCCGCCGGAGAACCGGACGTCCTCGTCGTCGACGTAGATGTTGACGAAGCGGTTCAGCTTGCCGTCCTTGAGCAGCCGCTCGGCCAGGCCGGGGTGGTTGGCGTCGAGATCGGCGATGAGCGCCGACAGCGTGGCGCCGTCGGCCTGCACGCGCTTCTCGCCCCCGGTTAGGCCGCGCATGATGGTGGGGATGGACACGGTGACCGACATGGATACTCCTGTTTTCGTCGTGGGCCGGGTGGCTCAGGCGTTCTCGTAGGCGTCGACGACGCGCACCGGTTCCTCGGTGACCTCGCCGTCGACGATGCGGTAGCTGCGCAGCTCGTGCCGCTCGGGATCGCGGGTGGAGATCAGCACGTAGTGGGCGTTCGGCTCGGACGCGAACGAGATGTCGGTGCGGCTCGGGTACGCCTCGGTGGCCGTGTGGGAGTGGTAGATCACCACGGGTTCCTCGTCGGCGGCGTCCATCTCGCGCCAGACCTTCAGCTGTTCGCCGGAGTCGAAACGGTAGAAGGTGGGCGAGCGCTCGGCGTTGATCATGGCGATGAACCGCTCGGGCCGGTCCGAACCCTCCGGGCCCGCGAGGACGCCGCACGCCTCGTCCGGGTGGTCGGCGCGGGCGTGCGCCACCATCGCGTCCACCAGGTCGGCCTTGATCACCAGCACCAGTCAAACCTTTCCGCGGTTCCCGCCTGGTCGTCCGCGCGACCGGCCTCAGTCCACAACGCATCAGAATATGCGGCTGTTCCCCTCGGGTTCCGCACCGGTCCCGCGGGCGCCGATTTTCGCGCGGAGATCGAGGGGCGGGGCGGCGGTCGCGCGCACGCCGACGCGAACCGGCGGTCGGAGTGGGCACCGGCTGCCGGGCGACGGTCGCGGATCGCCGCGATCGATTGGTTCGACGGCGGCGATCGTCAGCGTGGGAAAAGGGAGCTGTAGCTGGGGATGTCCGCGACGGGGGTGGCGGTGAGAACGGCGTCCAGCACTGCCCGCTCGACGCACAGGGCGGCGGCCGTGCAGATGGTGTCGAGCGCCAGCAGGTCTTTGGGGAACGCCGGGGGCAGCGGGAAGTCCGGAATGGACGCGCGACCCGTCGCGAGGGCGAACAGTGTGTCGCCGTCGAGGGGCGAGTGGGCCGGACGTATCGCCCGACCGAGCCCGTCGTGAGCGGTGATAGCCATACGCCGGCAGCCCATCGGGTCCAGCGGAGCGTCGGTCGCGACCACGCCGATCGTCGTATTGAGCACGGTCCCCTTCACCGGAAGGGCGTTCGCCCGCGCGAGTTCCTCGGCGGTGGGCGTGCGCAACCCGACCCGTTCCGGACCATCGGTGCCGATCGCCCACGGCAACCCGGTACGGGGGTCGAACACCGACCCCACCGGATTCGCCACCACCAGCGCCGCGACCGTCACCCCCTCGGCGGGCCCCGGCCCGAGCACCACGCTCGCGGTCCCCACACCGCCCTTGACCGAGCCCGCCCGCGCGCCCACACCGGCGCCGACCGAGCCGCGCGCGAACTCCTCGGCCGCAGCCTCGGCGGCGAGGAAGCCGAAATCGGCGGTGGGCCGAATGTGCCAGTCCCCCACCGGAAGATCGAAGATCACCGCGCCCGGCACGATCGGCACCACCCGACTCGGGTCGGCCGGGTCCATCGGGATGCCCTCGCCGTGCTCCTCCAGCCAGCGCATCACGCCGTCGGCCGCGGCGAGCCCGTACGCGCTGCCGCCGGTGAGCAGGATCGCGTTGAGTTGGCGCACGGCGTTGCCGGGATCGAGCAGGTCGGTCTCGCGGGTGCCGGGGCCGCCGCCGCGCACGTCGACCGCCGCCGTCACGCCGCCGGGCGCGCGCACCACGGTGCAGCCGGTGGCCGCGCCCGAGCCGAGCGTGGCGTACTCGTCGAGCGCGTGATGGTGTCCGACGAGCAGGCCCGCCACATCGGTGAGCGCGTCACGCGGACCGGGCACCGCCTTCATGGGAGTCTCCTCTGCATCGACTGCCGCCCATTGTGCGCCCGATGCGCGGCCGGATCGGGATACGCCGATCAAGGCGGTGTCCGAAAGACGCTGCTGGCGTGCCCGGCGATCGCACTGCCCACCGTTGCGGCGGGGTGGGCACCCGCCCCGCTCGCGTCAGGGCGCGAGCGCCTGCAACAGGCTGTCCTGCATCCAGGTGAGCCAGTGGTACACGTCCAGATGCGGGCCGCGCGGATCGTCGGGTTCGAGGTGGTCGGGCGTCTCGGCGTCGATCCCCAGCACCGCGCCGAGCGCCAGCCGCACGTCGGTGAGCGCGGTGAGCCAGGCGTCGGCCTGCTCGGGCGTGAGGACGACCTTGCCGCCGTCGGCGGGCACGGTGTTCAGCACCACCGACCCGGCGGCCAGTTTCGCGTCGATGATCTCCGGCTCGTGCAGACCGCGCAGCGCGCTGTTGAGGCCGGCTCGCTCGGCATCGGGGGAACCGGGCTCGGCGCGGTGGAAGTCGGGCAGCAGCCGCCGCAATCTGGGGTCCTCCGGCGCCTCGGTGTTCCCGGTCCGCAAGCCGGTGAGTGCCGCGAGTTCGTCCTCCGGGGCCGACTCGGCCCGCTCGGTGAGCAAGCCGGACACGGCGCCCACCAGCGAGCGGAGCACGCTCGCTTCCCTCGCGTCCATCTCGGTCCGCAACTTGGGACCGCTCAGCGAGTTCTTCCGGCTCCACTTACGCAAGACGCCCACTCCGATTACGCACGAGCGCCAGGGTAGTCGCCGCGATCAGTCATCCCGTTGCATGGTCGCCCACAATCCGGCGGCGTGCAGTCGGCGGACATCGTGCTCCATCTTGTCGCGCGAGCCGGACGACACGACGGCCTTGCCCTCGTTGTGCACCTGCAACATCAACTCGGTCGCCTTGGCTTTGCTGTAGCCGAACAGCTTCTGGAAGATGTAGGTCACATAGTGCATGAGGTTGACCGGATCGTCCCACACCACGGTCACCCACGGACGGTCCTCCGCCTCCAGGATCTCGGTGTGCTCGACCGCCTCCGGAGTGGCCTGTGCCGCCGACGGCATCGCGTTCGTTTCGCACAAGCTCATAACGTCAAGGGTACGACTCGACTCCGGATACACAACACCCGCGCGCGAGCAGGTCCGATGCGTTTCTGGCTACAGTGACCGGTGTGAACGACCGCGACGGCCGGGCCAGTACGGCGCTGCTGACCGACCAGTACGAACTGACCATGCTCTCGGCCGCGCTGGCCGACGGTTCGGCGCACCGGCCCTGCGTCTTCGAGGTGTTCGCCCGCCGATTGCCCAACGGTCGCCGCTACGGCGTCGTCGCCGGTACCGGGCGGTTGCTCGAGGCCCTGGGCGAGTTCCGGTTCGGCGAGCGCGAACTGGCCACGGTGGCCGGCTTCCTGGACGAGCGCACGCTGACGTGGTTGCGCGAGTATCGATTCGGCGGCGACATCGACGGATACGCCGAGGGCGAGCTGTACTTCCCCGGCTCCCCGATCCTGTCGGTGCGCGGCACCTTCGCCGAATGCGTCGTGCTGGAGACGCTGATCCTGTCGATCCTCAACCACGACAGCGCGATCGCCTCCGCCGCGGCCCGCATGGTGAGCGCCGCGGGCGGGCGGCGGATGATCGAGATGGGGTCGCGGCGCACCCACGAGCTGGCCGCGCCCTCGTCGGCGCGCGCGGCGTACCTGGCCGGTTTCGACGCCACCTCGAATCTGGAAGCGGTGCGCCGCTACGGGGTTCCGGGCGCGGGCACCAGCGCGCACGCGTTCACCCTGCTGCACAGCGGCGCGCACGGCTCCGACGAGGCGGGCGCGTTCCGCAGCCAGGTCGAGACGCTCGGCATCGGCACCACCCTGCTGGTGGACACCTTCGACATCACCGAGGGCGTCGCGACGGCGATCGCGGTGGCCGGCCCCGAACTCGGCGGCGTGCGCATCGATTCCGGCGATCTCGGCGTGCTGGCCCGGCAGGTGCGCGACCAGCTCGACGGGCTGGGCGCGACGAAGACCCGCATCGTCGTCTCGGGCGATCTGGACGAGTACGCCATCGCCGCGCTGCGCGCCGAACCGGTCGACGTGTACGGCGTGGGCACCTCGCTGGTGACCGGTTCGGGCGCGCCGACGGCGGGCATGGTCTACAAGCTGGTCGAGGTGGACGGCAGGCCGGTGGCCAAGCGCAGCAGCCACAAGGAGTCGCGCGGCGGCGCCAAGCGCGCCGTGCGTCTGGCCCGCGATACCGGCACCGTGGTGGAGGAGATCGTGTACCCAGCCGCGGGCGCGGCCCCGGCCACGAACGGATTCCAGGCGCGCGAGCTGGCGGTGCCGCTGGTGCGCGAGGGCAAGGTGGCCGACGAGGCGCCCACGCTGGCCGACGGCCGGGCGCTGGTCGCGCGCGGACTCGTCAGCCTGCCGTGGGAGGGTCTCAAACTCTCCGCCGGGGAACCGGCGATCCCGACGACCTTCCTGAACTGAGTCATTCGGGCCCCCGTCGCCGGCGCGCCGTGAGCAGGTGCACGACCAGCACCGCCACCACGCCGGCCACGGCGCCGCCCACCGCGGTCCACACCCGGTCCGCGCCGGCGAACGCGTCGCCGCCGGCCAGGCGCAGGCCGATCGTGGCCGCGACGAATCCCGCGAGCGCTCCCGCGAAGATCCCCCACAGTCGTCTCGTCATCGGGGTCATGTCCGTCTCCTCGCTGCTCGCGGGCCGGGCGATCCGGCGCCGCACCTGGTTATGGCCGCGGCGGTAGGCTGCGTTTACAGCCGCGGGAAAGGTGCCACGAGATGAGCCGGGCGTTGATCATCGTCGACGTGCAGAACGATTTCTGCGAGGGCGGTTCGCTCGCCGTCGCGGGCGGCGCGGCGGTGGCGAGCCGCATCAGCGCGTACGCGGCCGGCGCCGACTACGCGGCCGTCGTCGCCACCCGCGATCACCACATCGACCCCGGCGCGCACTTCTCCGACGAGCCCGACTTCGTGGACAGCTGGCCGCCGCACTGCCGGGTCGGCACGCCGGGCGCCGACTTCCACCCGAACCTCGACACCGCGCCGGTCCAGGAGATCTTCTCCAAGGGCGAATATGCCGCCGCCTATTCGGGTTTCGAGGGCGCCGCCGGCGACGGCACCGCGCTCACCCACTGGCTGCGCGACCGCGGCATCGACGCCGTCGACGTGGTCGGCATCGCCACCGACCACTGCGTGCGCGCCACCGCCCTCGACGCCAAGGCCGCCGGTTTCGACACCCGGGTGCTGCTCGACCTCACCGCGGGCGTCGCGCCCGCGACGGTGACGAAGGCACTCGACGAGCTGCGCGCCGCGGGCGTCGAACTGACCGGCGAGGTGTCCGAGAACTAGCGGGCGCGCGGTGTCGGTGGCGGGCAGTAGGCTCGTCGCGTGCCCGAACTGCCGCCCGTCTCCGACCTGCTGGCCACCGCCGTGCGCGCACTCGGCGGCAAGGAGCGCACCGGGCAGGTGACGATGGCCGCGGCCGTCGACCACGCCATCGACACCAAGGAGCACCTGGCCGTCCAGGCGGGCACCGGCACCGGCAAGTCGCTGGCCTACCTGGTGCCCAGCCTGCGGCACGCGGTGCGCACCGGGCGCACCGTGGTGGTCTCCACCGCCACCATCGCCCTGCAACGCCAGCTGGTCGACCGTGATCTGCCGCGCCTGTCCGAAGCGCTGGCCACGCCGCTGGGCCGGATGCCCAAGTACGCGATCCTCAAGGGGCGCAACAACTATCTGTGCCTGAACAAGATCAACAGCGCCGTCCCCGACGAGCCCGCCGAAGCCGAACTGTTCGACGCGTTCGCCATCTCGCGGCTCGGACGCGAGGTGCAGCGGCTCAACGAGTGGGCCTCCGACACCGAGACCGGCGACCGCGACGAACTCGCCCCCGGCGTGAGCGACCGCGCGTGGCGCCAGGTGAGCGTGTCGTCGCGGGAATGCCTCGGCAAGTCCCGCTGCCCGTTCGGCCAGGACTGCTACGCCGAGAAGGCGCGCACCGAATCCGCGCAGGCCGACGTGGTGGTCACCAACCACGCCCTGCTGGCCATCGACGCCATCAGCGGCATCCAGGTGCTGCCCGAGCACGACGTGGTGGTGATCGACGAGGCGCACGAACTGGTCGACCGCGTCACCGGCGTGGCCACCGCCGATCTCGCCGCCCCCGCGATCAGCGCCGCGGCTCGCCGCTGCGCCAAACTCATCGACGAGCGCGAGGTGGACCGCCTCGAAGGCGCCGCCGAGGCGTGGCACGAACTCCTCGACGGCCTCCCGCCGGCCCGCTGGGATGTCATGCCCTCCGGCGTCGCCGAGGTGCTGGCTCTGGTGCGCGACGCCGCGTGGAACGCGCGCACCGAACTGGCCCCACCCGGCAGCAGCACCAACCAGGGCGATCCCGACACCGCGGCCGCCCGCACCATGGCGGTGGCCGCGATCGACGAGATCCACGACACCGCCGTGCGCGCGCTCACCGCCTTCGAGCAGGCCGATCCGGCGGCGCGGCGCGACGTGCTGTGGCTGGCCGCCGAGGACGCGCGCGGCGGCGTGCCGCGCAAGACCCTGCGGATGGCGCCGCTCTCGGTGGGCGGGCTGCTGCGCGCACGGCTGTTCGGCACCGCGACGGTCGTGCTCACCTCCGCCACCCTCCAGATCGGCGGCTCGTTCGACGGGCTCGCCGTCACCTGGGGCCTGCCCGCGCAGTCGAGCGCCCGCGTCGATCCGGCCACCGCCAACGGCGCCGAGGCACCCTCGGACGAGGGCACGGTGCGGTGGAGCTCGCTGGACGTGGGTTCGCCGTTCGACCACGCCAAGTCCGGCATCCTCTACGTCGCCGAACACCTGCCGCCGCCCGGTCGCGACGGGTTGCCGTCGAGCTACGTGGACGAGATCGAGCGCCTCATCGACGCCGCGGGCGGGCGCACCCTCGGGTTGTTCTCGTCCATGCGCGCCGCGCGCGCCGCCGCCGACCTGCTGCGCGACCGGGTGCGCACGCCGATCCTGTGCCAGGGCGAGGATTCGACGGGCGCGCTGGTGCGCAAGTTCGCCGACGATCCGGAGACCTCGCTGTTCGGCACGCTCTCGCTGTGGCAGGGCGTGGACGTGCCCGGCCCGTCGCTGAGCCTGGTGATCCTGGACCGCATCCCGTTCCCGCGCCCCGACGACCCCCTGCTCACCGCGCGGCAGCGCGCGGTCGAATCCCGGGGCGGCAACGGCTTTCTCACGGTCGCCGCCAATCACGCGGCGCTGCTGCTGGCGCAGGGCACCGGCCGCCTGTTGCGCAGCGTGGACGACCGGGGCGTGGTCGCGATCCTCGATTCGCGCCTGGCCACCGCGCGCTACGGCGGTTACCTGCGCGCCACCTTGCCGCCGTACTGGGAGACCGCCGATCCGGAGGTCGTGGTCAAGGCGCTACGGCGGCTCACGGCCGAGGCCTGACCAGCGATGTGAAACCACTCACAACGCGGTTACCTGTGTTTCCATGCGGAAGTAAATTGGGTGGCGGTACTCCGGTGGACCCCAATTCCCACGCCGGGGTATCGGTCCGCCCCCGCGCCAAGCCCTGCACGCGGCGCGGGGGCACTACCGATCGCAGGGAAATCCGTTGCCGCCGCTCGCCCTCGCGTGCGACCGTGAGGCGATGCAGCCCTCCGACACCCTCGGCGAATTCCTCATCAGCGCACGGACTCTGTCGGAGTATCGCGCCATCTTCCAGCTCACCGAGGCAGA
This sequence comes from Nocardia puris, assembly GCF_003315035.1. Taxonomy (GTDB): domain Bacteria; phylum Actinomycetota; class Actinomycetes; order Mycobacteriales; family Mycobacteriaceae; genus Nocardia; species Nocardia puris. The sequence continues at coordinate 17,775 of NZ_QNRE01000024.1, read as the reverse complement.
TCTGCGCGGCCGAATTCTCGACTGTCCCGGCGGGGCCGCGAGTTTCGCCGCCGAGGCCGCCGAACTCGGCGCCACCGTCACGGCCGTCGATCCCGTCTACGCACACCCGCCCGCGGCGCTGAGCGCGCACACCCGCGCCGAAATCGACCGCGGCGGCGCCTGGATCACCGCGCACGCCGATCGCTACACCTGGGACTACTACGGCTCCCCCGAGGCGCACACCAACCTGCGCCACACCGCCGCCACCCGCTTCGCCGCCGACCTCACGGCCCACCCCGACCGCTACCTCGCGGCCGAACTCCCCGAATTACCGTTCGCCGACCGGACTTTCGACCTCACCCTCAGCTCCCACCTGCTCTTTACCTACGCCGACCGCCTCGACGCCGCCTTCCACCTGGCGGCCCTCCTCGAACTCGCCCGAGTCACCCACGGCGAAACCCGCCTCTACCCCCTGGTCGACCACACCGGCAAACCCCAGCACGCCCTGGTCGACCACCTGCGAAAAGAGCTGCACCGCAGGGGAATTCCCACTCAAACCCGCCCCACCCCCTTCGAATTCCAACGCGGCGCCACCACCATGCTGGTCCTGCGACCACCCACCGGCTGACCTACCGAAACGGCGGGCGACGCGGTGACCGTCTCACCACGCCGCCCGTCGTTCAAGTCTCAGCTCGCGCTCAGAGCACGCTCTCGAGAATCAGGATGATCCCACCGGCGACGACCGCCAGCACGATCGCGCCCACACCCCACACGAAGCCCTTGCGCTCCCAAGGACGTCCGGCGTCGAGCGAGAACTTGCCCGGCCCGGTGAACGCCACGGCCGCGGCGAACACGCCGAACATGAGGCCGAGCTCCCAGCCGCCCTGGCCGAACAGACCGGGTTCCCAGGTGACGTAGATGATGTTGATCACCGTGCCGACCACGATGGCCGAAGCCAGCGGCGTCAGCAGCCCCGCGGCGAGCAGCAGGCCGCCGACGAGCTCGGACAGGGCGGCGAGCGTGGCGAAGAACGCGCCCGGGTTGTAGCCCAGGCCGTCGAAAGCGGCCTTGGCCGCCTCGTATCCCATGCCGTCGAACCAGCCGAACAGCTTCTGGGCACCGTGCGCGGCGAACAGCAAGCCGAACACGACGCGCAGAATCAGCAGTCCGATATCGGTGGAGATCCCGTCGAGCGGGTGCGTGAAGTCGGTGCGCGAAGCACTCTTGGTCTCGGTCGTGGTCATAGTCGTCCTCGATCCCTGCGGTCGAAGGTCCGCTGCCGCCTGGCCGCGTCGACAGGCTAATCGGACCAGGGTCCGATTTTACACAGAACCGGGACGCGCGGGTGAACCACAGGTTGTGGTCGCGAAACGTGTTGATGAGCAACCGGACTCGGGGTCCGCTATTCCGCGAGGAACAGGAAATAGGCCGCGAACAGCACGAGCAGCGCCCACATGACCGGGTGAACCTCCCGCGCGCGCCCCCGCGCCACCATGACGATCGGGTAGAAGATCATGCCCATGGCGAGGCCGTTGGCGATCGAATACGTCAGCGGCATCATGATGATCGTGATGAACGCCGGCACCGCGTACTCGAGTTTCGGCCATTCGATGTCCCCGAGCGCGCGCGACATCAGCACACCCACCACGATCAACGCGGGCGCGGTCACCTCGCCCGCCCCCGCGACGACCGCGAAGAGCGGGTAGCAGAACATCGCCAGCAGAAACCAGCCCGCTGTCGTCACGGCCGTGAGCCCGGTGCGCCCGCCCGCGCTCACACCCGCCGTCGATTCCACGTAGGCCGTGGTGGTCGAGGTGCCGATCACCGCGCCCGCCATGGTGCCTACCGAATCGGCCGCGAACGCGCTGGCAGCGCGGGGCAGCTTGCCGTCCTCGGTGAGCAGCCCGGCCTGGTTGGCGACGCCGATCAAGGTGCCCCCGGAGTCGAAGAAGTCGACGAACAACATGGTGAGCACGACGATGGCCATCTGCGCGGTGAACGCGTCGGGCAGGTGGATGATGGCCTGGCCGAAGGTCTCGTCCAGCCCGCGCGGCAGCGCCGCGATCCCCGACGGCAGGTCGACCAGCCCGGTGACGATGCCGAGCGCGGCGGTGAGCACGATGCCGTAGAGCACCGCGCCGTGCCAGCCCTTGACCAGGAAGATCACCGTGACGATCAGGCCGAACATGGCCAGCAGGGTGGTGCCCTCGGTGAAATCGCCGAGGGTGACGAAGGTGGCCTCGCTGGCCACCACGAAGCCGGCGTTCTTCAGCCCCAGGAACGCGACGAACAGGCCGATGCCCGCGCCGACCGCCAATTTCAGTTGCAGCGGGATGGCGTCGAGGATGCGTTCGCGGACCTTGGTGACGGCCAGCACGAAGAAGATCACACCCGACAGCAACGTGCCCGACAGCGCCACCTGCCACGGAATGCCCATGCCCAGCACCACCGAGAACGCGAAGAACGCGTTGAGCCCCATGCCCGGCGCCAGCGCGATCGGATACCGCGCCCACAACCCCATCACCAGCGTGCCGAACACCGCCGCCACCGCGGTCGCCGTGAACACGGCCTGCATCGGGATGCCCTGCTCCCCCAGCGCGCCCTGATCGCCGAGGATCGACGGGTTCACCGCCAGCACGTAGGACATCGCCAGGAACGTGACCGTCCCGGCCATGATCTCGCGCCGCATGGTCGATCCGTTCCTGCCGACACCGAAATACGAGTCGACGCGACCGCGAGCCTTGGTCAGCACGGGGGTAGCCATGGGTTCTCCAGACGTGGCGTAACGAGAGGGTCAGAGGCACGTTAGCTGACGATTCACCGGTCCGAAGACACGATCGGACGCCACGTGTTGGAGGACACGACACACCCGGCCGGCCCGAACCCGATACGGCCGACGCGCGCCGCGGTGACCAGCACACCGGACTCAGGCGCTGGGCGAGGCGATCAACCCGAACTCCACCGGCGAGGCGAGCAGCGGATGCTGCGGCAGCACCCGCACGGTGTAGCCGACCGCTCCCGACAGCGGGACCGGCGTGGTGACGGTGAACTGTTCGATGCCGCCCTCGGAACCCGCGTGCGCCATCGGCACGGTGGTGGTGTCGGTGAGATCGTCGCTCGACGTGACCCGCCCCAGCACCGCCTGCACCGTGACATCGGAGACCGCGAGCCCGCCGAGGTCGACCTTCGCGGTGAGCGACAGTTCCGCCCCGATGATCGGGGTGTCGGGCAGCCCGGAGCTGTCCACCTGCACGACCTTCACCGACGGCCACGCCGCCTCGGCCCGCTTGCGGTACTCCGAGATCTCCCGCGCACCGGCGAACTCGTCGGCGGCGGCCGTGCGGAACGCGGTGGCCGCCGGACCGTAGTACCGCACGGCGTAATCGCGAACCATCCGCGTGGCCAGCACCTTCGGGCCCAGCGTCTCCAGCGTGTGGCGCACCATCTCGGCCCAGCGCGTCGGCAGGCCCGCGGCGTCGCGATCGTAGAAGCGCGGCGCTACGGTGCGTTCGAACAGTTCGTAGAGCGCGGCCGCCTCCAGGTCGTCGCGGCGGTGCTCGTCGGACACGCCGTCGGCGGTGGGGATGGCCCAGCCGTTCTCGCCGTCGTACATCTCGTCCCACCAGCCGTCGCGGATGGAGAGGTTCAGCCCGCCGTTGAGCGCGGACTTCATGCCCGAGGTGCCGCACGCCTCGAGCGGGCGCAGCGGATTGTTCAGCCACACATCGCAACCCCAGTACAGGTACCTGGCCATCGACATGTCGTAGTCGGGCAGGAAGACGATGCGATGGCGCACCTCGGAGTCGTCGGCGAACCGGACCACCTGCTGGATCAGCGATTTGCCGCCGTCGTCGGCGGGGTGGCTCTTGCCTGCGACCACCAGCTGCATCGGGCGCTCGGGGTGCAGCAGCAGCGAGCGCAGCCGGTCGGGATCGCGCAGCATGAGGGTGAGGCGCTTGTAGGTGGGCACCCGGCGCGCGAATCCGACGGTGAGCACGGCGGGGTCGAAAACATCGTCCACCCAGCCCAATTCGGCCGGAGCGGCACCGCGCTGCAACCACGACGCGCGCACCCGGCGGCGCACCTCGGCGACCAGCAGGGCGCGCAGGCTCTCGCGGGTCGACCACAACTCGCCCAGGTCGGCGTCGCGCAGCCGCTCCCAGCCGCGCGCCTCCTGCACGAACTCCGCGCCGAAGTGCTCGCGCGCCTTGTCGATCCATTCGCGCGCGGCCCAGGTGGGCGCGTGCACACCGTTGGTGACCGAGCCGATCGGCACCTCCGACGCATCGAAACCGGGCCACAGCGGCGCGAACATCTCGCGGCTCACCTCGCCGTGCAATCGCGATACGCCGTTGGCGCGCTGGGCGAGTCGCAGACCCATGTGCGCCATGTTGAACACCGACGGGTCGGCCTCGCGGCCGAGCGCCAGGATGCGATCCACCGAAAGTCCCGGCAGCAGCGCGGATTCCGACTCACCGTGCGCGCCGCCGAAGTAGCGGCGCACCAGCGGCATCGGGAAGCGGTCGATGCCGGCGGGGACGGGCGTGTGCGTGGTGAACACGGTGCCCGCGCGCACGGCGGCCATCGCCGTATCGAAATCCAGTCCGGCGGAGACGTATTCGCGGATGCGCTCCACGCCCAGGAAGCCCGCGTGCCCCTCGTTCATGTGGAACACGTCGGGGTCGGGCAGCCCTTCGGCGCGGGTGTAGGCGCGCACCGCGCGCACCCCGCCCACGCCGGCCAGGATCTCCTGCTTGATGCGGTGGTCCTGGTCGCCGCCGTAGAGCCGGTCGGTCACCGCGCGCAGTTCCGGATCGTTCTCGGCGATATCGGAATCCAGCAGCAGCAGCGGCACCCGCCCCACCTGCGCGACCCACACCCGCGCCCGCAGCACCCGGTGGTCGGGCATGCCGACGTGGACGAGCACCGGCGACCCGTCGCTGGTGAGCAGGCGCAGCGGCAGGCCCTGCGGGTCCAGCGCCGGATAGTGCTCGATCTGCCAGCCGTCGGCCGACAGCGACTGGCGGAAGTACCCGGAGCGGTAGAGCAGGCCGACGCCGATGAGCGGCAGGCCGAGATCGGAGGCGGCCTTGAGGTGGTCGCCGGCCAGGATGCCGAGGCCGCCGGAATAGTTGGGCAGCACCTCGGTGACGCCGAACTCCATGGAGAAGTAGGCCACGCCGCGCACGCCGTCCTCGTCGTCGCGGCGCTGGAACCAGGCGGGTTTGTCGAGGTAGTCCCGGAGTTCGGCCGCGGCGGCGTCCACCCGCGCGGTGTAGGCGGGGTCGGCGGCGAGTTCGTCGAGCCGGGCGGCGGGCACCTCGCCCAGCATCCGCACCGGATCGTGCCCGACCTCGGCCCACAGGTCCCGATCGAGTTCGGCGAACAGATCCTGGGTGGGCCCGTGCCAGGACCAGCGCAGGTTCGTGGAGAGTTCGCCGAGAGCCGAGAGCCGCTCGGGCAGGTGGGCGCGGACGGTGAACCTACGGAGAGCCTTCACCGGGTAGACCCTACACGGACGGGCACCGCGCCGCCGGTCGCGCGCCACCCTCGAAGACCCTCCCGACCAGCGCCTTCACCGGTGACGAACTCACTCGCCGCCGAACTTCTCAGCCGTGTACTCGGCGCTGAACTGCTCGGCGAACGCACCGCTCGGCGGGATCTCGGTGATCACGTCGATGAGCACGCCGCTGGGATCGGCGACGATGAAGTGCCGCTGGCCGAACTCCTCGCTGCGGATCTCGAGTTCGGCGCGCAGCCCGCCCTGGGTGACCAGCCGCTCCCACTCGGCGTCGACGTCGTCGACCTCGAAGTTGAGCACCAGGCCCCGGACCGGCGTGCGGTAGCCCTCGGGAATGGTCGGGTGGGTGTGGTCGAGCAGCGCCAGTTCGTACTCGCGCTCGCCGTCGGCGGCCGGGCGCCGCAGGCTGATGTACCAGTCCGCCTCGAAGGTGATCTCGAAGCCGAACCACTTGGTGTAGAAGTCGCGCGATTCGGCGACGCGGGCGGTGGCGATGACGGGGTAGAAGCTGCTGATCTTCATGACCGGAACCTTTCACGTACCGTTGGTATGTGAAGTAAGCTAGTCGACATACCGACGGTATGTCAAGAGGAGGATCCGATGTCCCTGCGCGCCAAGCAACGCGAGGAGACCCGCAACACCCTGCTGCGCGAGAGCAGGCGCTTGTTCGCCGCGAAAGGCTATGGGGCCGTGGGCCTCTCGGAGATCGTCGCGGCCGCCGGGGTCACCAAGGGCGCGCTGTACCACAACTTCGCGGGCAAGGCCGAGCTGTTCCGCGCCGTGCTGGACCAGGTGCAGCAGGAGGTCGGCGAACGCGTCGCGGCGATCGCCGACGCCTCCGGCGACGCGTGGGACCAGCTGGTCAGCGGGTGCGAGGCCTTCCTCACCGTGAGCGCCGACCCGGAGATCCAGCGGATCATGCTCATCGACGGGCCCGCCGTGCTCGGCTGGCACGAATGGCGCGCGATGGACGAGGCGAACTCCGGGCGCCACCTCGGTGAGGCGCTGCTCGCGGCCATGGACGACGGCCTGCTCGCCCGCCAGCCCGTCGAACCGCTGGCCCACCTGCTGTCCGGCGCGATGAACGAGGCCGCGCTGTGGCTGGCCACCGCCCCCGAACCCGACGCGCTGGCCGAGACCACCGCCGCGCTGCGCCGGGTGCTGGCCGGGCTGCGCGAGCGCGCCGACGCACCCGTCCGGCCGGAGCGAGCGGGCGCCAGCGGGTAGGTTGGTCCGCGTGACCGGCCGCATCGCCATCGATGACACCGCCCCGTCCATCCCCGGTGGCCGCCCGGCCAAGGCCGTGGTGGGCGAGGTCTTCCCGGTGCGCACCGTGGTGTGGCGCGAAGGGCACGACGCCGTCGCCGCCACCCTCGCCGTGCGCGCCCCCGGCTCGTCGCGAGCCACCCGCATCCGCATGACGCCGGACTACGAGCCCGACGTGTTCAACGCGACGTTCGTGCCGAACACGCCCGGGGCGTGGACGTTCCGCGTGGAGGGCTGGAGCGATCCGCTCGCGACATGGCGGCACGCGGTCGAGGCGAAACTGGCCGTCGGCCAGAGTGCCGCCGATCTGGCCAACGATCTCGAGCTCGGCGCGCGCCTGTTCGAGCGGGCCGCCCAAGCGCTGCCCAAGGCGAAGTTCGAGAAACTGCGCGCGGCGGCGGCCGCCCTGCGCGGCGAGGAGCAACTGCCCGCGCGCGTGGCGCCCGCGTTCAGCGCGGAGGTCGCCGAGATCCTGCGCGTCACCCCGCTGCGCGAACTCGTCACGCGCGGACCGCAGCACACCGTGCAGGTGGAACGGCAGCGCGCGCTCTACGGCTCGTGGTACGAGTTCTTCCCGCGGTCGACCGGTGGCCGCGACGCCGAGGGCAGGCCCGTGCACGGCACCTTCGCCACCGCCGCCGCCGAACTGCCGCGCATCGCGGGCATGGGCTTCGACGTGGTGTACCTGCCGCCCATCCATCCCATCGGCCGGGTGAATCGCAAGGGCCGCAACAACTCCCTCACCGCCGAACCCGGCGACGTGGGGTCGCCCTGGGCGATCGGCGCCGCCGAGGGCGGCCACGACGCCGTGCACCCGGACCTCGGCACCGAACGCGATTTCGCCGAATTCGTCACCGCCGCCGCCGAACTGGGCCTGGAAGTAGCGCTGGACCTGGCCTTGCAGTGCGCGCCGGACCACCCGTGGGTGGCCGCGCACCCGGAGTGGTTCACCACGCTGCCCGACGGCACCATCGCGTTCGCGGAGAACCCGCCCAAGAAGTACCAGGACATCTACCCGGTCAACTTCGACAACGACCCCGACGGCCTCTACGCCGAGGTGCTGCGGGTGGTGCGGCACTGGATCGGGTTGGGCGTCAAGATCTTCCGCGTCGACAACCCGCACACCAAACCCGCCGACTTCTGGGAGTGGCTGATCGCGACGGTGCGGCGCACCGATCCCGACGTGATCTTCCTGTCCGAGGCGTTCACCCGCCCCGCCCGCCTCTACGGCCTCGCACGGCGCGGATTCAGCCAGTCCTACACGTATTTCACCTGGCGGGTGGCCAAGTGGGAGCTCACCGAATTCGGCACCGAGCTGGCCGCCAAGGCCGACGAGGCCAGGCCCAACCTGTTCGTCAACACCCCCGACATCCTGCACGAGAGCCTCCAGCACGGCGGTCCCGGCATGTTCGCCATCCGCGCGGTGCTGGCCGCCACGCTGGCGCCCACCTGGGGCGTCTACTCCGGCTTCGAACTGTTCGAGCACCAGGCGGTGCGGCCGGGCAGCGAGGAGTACCTGGATTCGGAGAAGTACGAGCTGCGCCCCCGCGACTTCGCCGGCGCGCTGGCCCGCGGCGAGTCGCTGGAGCCGTGGCTGACCAGGCTCAACGAGATCCGCCGCGCGCACCCCGCGCTACAACAGTTGCGCTGCTTGCACTTCCACCACGTGGACAACGACGCCCTCATCGCCTACTCCAAACTCGACCCGGAGACCGGCGACGCGGTGCTCACCATCGTCAACCTCAACCCCTACGGCGCCGAGGAGGGCCACATCTCCCTCGATCTGCCCGCCATCGGCCGCGAATGGCACGACCACCCCGTGGTGCGCGACGAGGTGAGCGGCGAGGAATACCACTGGGCGCAGACCAATTGGGTGCGGCTCGACCCGGCGAAGGCCGTCGCGCACATCATCGCGCTGCCGCCGGTACCCGCGCCCGCGCGGCTGCCTCTGGCGTACCGGAAGTCGTTCCGATGAAGCGGGGGGCGGTCATCCGGCGGCGCGATCTGATGTTGCTCGCGGCGGGTACCCATCCCGACCCGCACACCGTCCTCGGCTCCCACGCCCACCCCGACGGCACCGCGGTGCGAGTGTTGCGTCCGCACGCCGAAAAAGTCGAGGTCCGCGTGGGCGGTATCGACCACCCGCTGGCCTCCCAGGGATACGGGGTGTTCGCGGCGGTGCTGCCGTACCCGGATCTGATGGACTATCGCGTCGTCGCCAGTTACCCAGGGGGACAGACGATCATCTCCGCCGACGGCTACCGCTTCCTGCCCACCCTGGGCGATCTCGACCTGCACCTGATCGGCGAAGGCCGCCACGAACGACTGTGGGACGTGCTCGGCGCGCACCCCCGCCACTACACGACGCTGGACGGCGAGGTCGAGGGCACGTCGTTCGCGGTGTGGGCGCCGAATGCGCGCGGCGTCACCGTGATCGGCGATTTCGACGGCTGGAGCGGCAACACCGCGCCCATGCGCGCCCTCGGCTCGTCCGGGGTGTGGGAGGTGTTCCTGCCGGGCGTGGGCGTCGGCACGAAGTACAAGTACCGCGTGCACGGCGCGGACGGACGCACCGTCGACCACGCCGACCCGTTCGCCTTCGCCACCGAGACCCCGCCCGCCACCGCGTCGGTGGTCACCGCGAGCTCTTACACCTGGCACGACGGCGAATGGCTCGCCCGCCGCGCCGCCACCGACCCCACGCGCGCGCCGATGAGCGTGTACGAAGTGCACCTCGGTTCCTGGCGGCCCGGCCTCGGCTATCGCGAAATGGCCACGCAGCTGGCCGATTACGTGCGCGCCGCCGGATTCACCCACGTCGAACTGCTGCCCATCGCCGAGCATCCGTTCGGCGGTTCCTGGGGCTACCAGGTCACCTCGTACTACGCGCCCACCGCGCGCTTCGGCTCCCCCGACGACTTCCGCGCCTTCGTCGACCACCTGCACGCCGCCGGGATCGGCGTACTGCTGGACTGGGTGCCCGCGCACTTCCCGCGCGACGAGTGGGCGCTGGCCCGCTTCGACGGCACCCCACTCTACGAGCACGCCGACCCGCGCCGCGGCGAGCAACTCGACTGGGGCACCTACATTTTCGACTTCGGCCGCAACGAGGTGCGCAACTTCCTGGTGGCCAACGCCAACTACTGGCTCGACGAGTTCCACATCGACGGCCTGCGCGTCGACGCCGTCGCTTCCATGCTGTACCTGGACTATTCGCGCGCCGAGGGCGAGTGGGAGCCGAATATGCACGGCGGCCGGGAGAATCTGGAAGCCGTCGACTTCCTCCAGGACCTCAACGACACCGTGCACCGCGCCCACCCCGGCGCGGTGACCATCGCCGAGGAGTCCACCGCCTGGCCCGGCGTCACCCGCGGCACCGACGTGGGCGGGCTCGGTTTCACCATGAAATGGAACATGGGCTGGATGCACGACACGCTGGGCTTCCTGGCGCGCGACCCCATCCACCGGTCCTGGCACCACAACGAGGTCACCTTCTCGCTCATGTACGCGTGGAGCGAGAACTACCTGCTGCCGATCAGCCACGACGAGGTCGTGCACGGCAAGGGCACGCTGTGGACGCGGATGCCCGGCGACGACTACGCCAGGGCCGCGGGCGTACGCGCGCTGCTGGCCTACATGTGGGCCCACCCCGGCAAGCAATTGCTGTTCATGGGACAGGATTTCGGCCAGTTCCGCGAGTGGTCCCACGACCGCGGGCTGGACTGGGGCGAGCTGGACAACCCCCTGCACGCGGGCATCGCCGCCGCCGTGCGCGACCTCAACGCCGTCTACCGCGCGCACCCGGCGTTCTGGAGTCAGGACACCACACCGGGCGGCTACTCCTGGCTCGAGGCCGACGACCGCGAACGCAACGTGATCGCGTTCCTGCGCTACGCCTCGGACGGGTCCGTGGTGGCGTGCGTCTACAACTTCTCCGGCTCGGTGCACGGCGAGTACCGAGTGGGCCTGCCCGTCGCGGGCGAATGGGCCGAGATACTGAACACCGACGCCACCGAGTACGGCGGCGCCGGTGTCGGCAACTACGGCGCGGTGCGCACCGAGGAGATCCCGTGGCACGGCAGGCCGTTCTCGGCGGCCGTGACGATCGCGCCGAACAGCGCCGTCTGGTTGGCCGCGCCCGCGGGATGATCCGTCAGTAGAGCGCGGCGGCCAGCTTGCGCCGGGCCGCGACCACGAACGGTTCGGCCTGGTCGAACAGCTCGAACAGCTCCAGCAGGTGGGTGCGCGCCTTGGTGCGCTCGTCCCCCGCAGTGCGCTTGACCACGGCGATGAGCCGATCGAACGCGGCCTCGGGCTGTTGGCTGAGCAGTTCCAGGTCGGCGGCAGCGATGGCGGCGTCCACGTCGGCCGGGTTCGCCTCGGCGGCGGCCAACGCCGACTCCGGAACCTGCTGGGCCCTGGCGAGGAAGCGCAGCTGCCGCAGCGCGCCCGCGGCCTCGGTGTTGTTCGGCTCGGCGGCCAGGATCGCCTCGTACGCGGCTTCCGCGCCGGCCAGGTCACCGCGCTCCAGCGCGTCCTCGGCGGCCGTGAAGCGCGGGTCCTCCACCGGACGCTCCTCCTGCACGCCACCCTCGAGCTTGCCCGCGACGGCGTCCAGCACGGCGTCGAGCCACTGGCGCACCTGCGGCTCCGGCTGCGCGCCTTCGAAATCGGCGAGCGGCTGCCCGGCCGCGATAGCGATGACGGTGGGGATGCCCTGCACCCGCAGCGCCTGCGCGATGCGCATATTGGCCTCGGCCTCGACGGTCGCCAGATCCCACGTGCCGCCGTCGGCCGCGACCAACCGCTCCAGGGTGCGGACCAGTTCGACGCTGCCGGGGCTGCGCTGCGAGTACAGCGCGACCACCACCGGCACCTGCATCGAACGGCGCAGCACCTTGGTCTCGAAATCGGTCTCGGAGACCGCGTGGTCGCCACCGGAACCGCCGGAGGCGCCGGCGGGCGGCTGCTTCAGACTGGACAGATCCACCGCGCCGGACATTGCGGCAGCGACGGCGGGCGAAGGACGGCGTGCGGCTGGTCGAGTCACGGTTTCCAGTGTGTCACGACGCGGCGCGCACGGCTCCCGCGGAGTCGGTCGATCCGTCGGTGCTCAGCTCGGCCAGATGACCGTTGCGGGCGGCCCAGATCTCGAACACCACGGTGGCGAACGGCGGGATGCTCGACACCAGCGCGGCGACGGTGACCTTCCAGTTCCAGCTCAGCTCACGGGCGGTGACCAGCGTGACGAGCAGGAACAGCACGAAGACGATGCCGTGGGTCATTCCGAACACCTTGACCGGCCACAACACCGGCTCCGGCAGCCGCTTGAAGACCATGCCGACGATCAGGAGGGCCCAGGAGATCGCCTCGAGCACGGCGATGAAACGGAATCGCTTGGCGACAGTGCTCAAGTCGAAGAAATTTCCCATGGCGTCCATTCTGCCCGATTCACTACAGGGTGTCGTAGTCGATCGTGTCACACTCGCGTGCCCGCGGTCCGGCCCGCGTGTATACGAGCCGGACCTGCGGAAACAGCTCAGACCCGGACGATGAGCGCGTCGCCCTGACCGCCGCCGCCGCACAGCGCGGCCGCGCCCACACCGCCACCGCGGCGCTTGAGCTCCAGCGCCAGGTGCAGCACGATGCGCGCGCCCGACATGCCCAGCGGGTGGCCGATGGCGATGGCGCCGCCGTTGACGTTCACCTTCTCCGGATCGATGCCCAGCTTGCGGGTGGAGGCGATGCCGACCGCGGCGAACGCCTCGTTGATCTCCACCAGATCCAGATCGGCGGGCGAGATACCCTCGCGCGCACAGGCTTTGGCGATGGCGTTGGCCGGCTGGTCCTGCAGGGTCGAGTCCGGGCCCGCGACGACGCCGGCGGCGCCGATCTCGGCGATCCAGCTCAGCCCCAGCGCCTGGGCCTTCTCCTTGCTCATCACGACCACGGCGGCGGCGCCGTCGGAGATCTGCGAGGCGGTGCCCGCGGTGACGGTGCCGTCCTTGCGGAACGCCGGGCGCAGCTTGCCCAGCGATTCCACCGTGGTGTCGGCGCGGATGCCCTCGTCGGCGCTCACCAGCACCGGATCACCCTTGCGCTGCGGCACCGCGACCGGCACCACTTCCTCGTCGAACACGCCGTTCTTCCACGCCGCGGCGGCGCGCTGGTGCGAGGCGGCGGCGAACGCGTCCTGATCCTCGCGGCTGATCTTGTCGGTGTCGTTGCGCGTCTCGGTGAGCGCGCCCATCGCCTGGTCGGTGAAGATGTCGTGCAGGCCGTCGTAGGCCATGTGGTCGCGCAGCGTCACGTCGCCGTACTTGAAGCCCTCGCGGCTCTTCTCCAGCAGATGCGGCGCCCGGCTCATCGACTCCTGGCCGCCGGCCACCACGATCTCGTACTCGCCCGCGCGAATCAGCTGATCCGCCAACGCGATCGCGTTGATCCCCGACAGGCACACCTTGTTCAGCGTCAGCGCGGGCACGTCCATCGGGATGCCCGCCGCCACCGCCGCCTGGCGCGCCGGGATCTGGCCCGCGCCCGCAGTGAGCACCTGGCCCATGATCACGTAGTCCACCTGCTCCGGCGCGACCCCGCCCTTCTCCAGCGCGGCCTTGATCGCGAACCCGCCCAGATCCGAACCCGAGAAGTCCTTCAGCCCGCCCAGCAGCCTGCCGACCGGGGTGCGCGCACCGGAGACGATGACGGTAGTGGTCACGACGAGCCTCGCATTCGTAGGTGGATCCCGCCGCGCCCTCGCACGGCGACGGCACGGCGTCAAGTCTGGTACCCCACGGTAGCCTGCCCGGCCCGCGTGGCCGCGCGCAGGTAGGCGCTACCGTCGAGTCGTGAGCACCGCGAACAACACCTCCGAAATCGTTCCCGGCGACTACGTCGTCGCCGTCGACCACGTCGGCGTGGCCGTCCCCGACCTCGACGCCGCGATCGCCTGGTACACCGACAATCTCGGCATGATCGAGACCCACCGCGAGGTCAACGAGAGCCAGGGCGTGCACGAGGCGATGCTGTCGCTGCCGGGCGCGCACGACGGCGCGACGGCCCTGCAGTTGCTGGCTCCGCTGAACGCCGAATCCACCATCGCCAAGTTCCTCGATCGCAGCGGCCCGGGTCTGCAGCAGCTGGCCTACCGCGTCACCGATATCGAGGCCGTCTCCGCGCACCTGCGGGCACGCGGCCTGCGTTTGCTGTACGAGGCGCCGCGGCACGGAACCGCCGATTCCCGCATCAATTTCATCCACCCGAAGGATGCTGGCGGTGTGCTGATCGAGTTGGTCGAGCCGAACCCGAATGTTACGCACTAGTATCAAGATCGGGCCCGCAAAACTCATCCTGATCACATTCGCAGTCGAGTCACCATCGGGTCCTTCTAGGCTGTAGTTTGTGTGCCATGTCGTCACCTGAGTCCGATCGCAATCGCTTCGTTGCACTGCCCTTCACCGTTGTGCGCAAGGGTTATGCGCAAGACGAGGTGCGTAACTACTTCGACCGCTTCGATGCCGAACTGAGGGTCACCGCCACCGACCGCGACGCCGCCGCGGCCCAGGCGCGCAACCTCGCCGCCCAGCTCGAGGACGCGCGGGACGAGATCGACGAACTCCGCAAGGAGGTCGACCGGCTCTCGGTTCCGCCGACCACCGCGGAAGGCATGTCCGATCGCATCTCCCGCATGCTGCGGCTGGCCTCCGACGAGGCCAGCGAGGTCCGGGCCCTGGCCCAGGCCGAGGCCGCGGAGATGGTGTCGATCGCCGAGCAGCAGGCCACCGAGATGCGTGGCAAGTACGAGTCGCTGCTCGCCGAGACGAAGGAGAAGCGCGAGGCGCTCGAGATCGAGTTCGAGCAGACCCTCGCGAACGCACGCACCGAGTCCGCGAAGATCATCGAGGCCGCGCAGGCCGAGTCCGACCGCATCGCCAAGGAAGCCGAGGCGAAGCGCAAGGCCGCCCAGCAGGACTTCGAGGTCACCATGGCCGAGCGCCGCACCAAGCTCACGCGCGCCATGGAGGAGCTCGAGGCCACCAGCCGCGCCGAGGCCGCCCAGCGGATCAAGGACGCGACCGATGAGGCCAACCGCCTCATCACCTCGGCCACCCAGACCTCGGAGCGCAAGATCGCGCACGCCAAGGAACTGGCGGAGGAGATGCGCGTGCTGCGCGGCCGGGTGCTCGCCCAGCTGCTCGGCATCCGCGGCCAGCTGGACTCGGTGCCCGCCATGCTGGCGGCCGTCAACCGGGAAAGCGAACTGCTGGACGGTGTTCCGGAGCAGCGCAAGTCGATCAACAGCGGCGGCAACAAGTCGGTGACCGGCTCGCGCAATAACACCAAGGCGATCCCCGAGGTCACCAACGAGGACGCCGAACTCGACGCCGACGAGCGCGAGAACGCCGACATCGCCAACTGACGTCAGCCCTTCCACGCGACGGCGGTACGACCGAACTCAGCCGAAGGCCGCTCCCGGATCCCGGGGGCGGCCTTCCTAATGGGCGGACGAACCCGGCATACCGCGCCGACCGCGTGAACCTCGCTTACCTCGGAATCAGGACCAGCGCCGCGTGATCCGCCGGGTATGCCTGCCGTTCCAGCAGCCCCGATGCCAGTGCCTGCGATCGTCCATGTCCCCATCGCGCGGCCACGCCACGATGTGCGCGACGCCGGGCGGAATCTCGTGGTCACAGCCGGGGCAGCGATAGGTCTTCAGCGCGCGGGCGGCCGGAATCGTGCGCACGGCGTAGTCCTCGTCGCCGTCCGGACCGGCCTCGGTGCGGCCGAAGACATCGCCGAAGCCGAGGCCGTCGGCATACCGACGGCTCACCTCGGTGTCTCGGCGCGGTTTACGGCGGGGCATGATTCGAGGGTAGAACGAAGACGCGCCGGTGGTGCCATCGGCGCCTTGCGCCGCCCACACGGCGGAGTGCCGGCCTGCCGCACAGACACAGGACAAGCCGCAGCACGATCCTCCCCCGTCGCGGCGCTGGTTTGCCGTCTCCAGTGGCGACGCGGAGAGGGCTGAGGAGAGGCGGCATTCGGCGCCC
Organism: Nocardia puris; assembly: GCF_003315035.1. Taxonomy (GTDB): domain Bacteria; phylum Actinomycetota; class Actinomycetes; order Mycobacteriales; family Mycobacteriaceae; genus Nocardia; species Nocardia puris. The sequence continues at coordinate 1,959 of NZ_QNRE01000024.1, read as the reverse complement.
AACACAGCCGTCCGCGGAGCGGCCCGGATGGGGCCTGAGAAGAGCCAGCACTCGGCACCCAGCGCGGCGGCCTGGAGAAGGCTTGGAATGGGCGGGAACTCAGTGCCCAGCGCGGGTCCCGACCGGGCGCAGAGAACGGGCAGAACTCGGCACTCAGCTTGGCGCCCCTGTCGCGGGGCGAGAAGGGGTGAGGAGAGGCAGAATTCAGTGCCCTGCGCAGGGGGCACCGATCGCGGTGCGAGAAGGATCAGAAGAGCCGAACGGCGCCCAACCCGGCCTGCCCGCACGCGGCGGGGAGGAGGAGGGCCGAATCAGACACCCAGCGCAGTGCCACGATCGCGGCGCGAAGAAGGGCTCAGAAGAGGCGGAATTCGGTGCTCTCCGTGCCGCGCAGCGCGTCGTAATCGAGTGTGAGGCAACGGATGCCGCGGTCCTCGGCGAGGGTGCGTGCCTGCGGCTTGATCTGCTGGGCGGCGAACACCCCGCTGACCGGCGCGAGCAGCGGATCGCGGTTGAGCAGGTCCAGGTAGCGGGTGAGCTGTTCGACGCCGTCGATCTCGCCGCGCCGCTTGATCTCCACCGCCACGGTGGCGCCGTCGGCGTCGCGGCAGAGCAGGTCCACCGGGCCGATGGCGGTCATGTACTCGCGGCGCACCAGGGTGTAGCCGGGGCCGAGGGTCTGCACGTGTTCGGCCAGCAGCTCCTGAAGATGCGCCTCCACACCGTCTTTCACGAGTCCGGGGTCGATGCCGAGGTCGTGCGAGGAGTCGTGCTCCACGTCCTCGATGGTGATGCGCAGCTCCTCACCCCCCTTGTTGGTGACAACCCACAGCGCCTTGGTGCTGTCCGGCAGCTCGGCCGCGACGGGGTCGCGTTCCTCGAGCCAGCACGGCGGGCTCATCCAGTTCAGCGGCTTATAGGAGCCGCCGTCGGAGTGCACGAGCACCGACCCGTCGGATTTGATCATCAGCAGCCTGCGGGCCATCGGAAGGTGGGCGGTCAAACGACCGACGTAGTCGACCTGGCAACGAGCAATCACAAGGCGCACCGGTCGAGTCTAGGCCCTCACGGGTTCCGCTCCGGAACCCGCCCGCTCAGGACACGGGCACGAAGCAGTAGGTAGCCGGCTCACGTTCGTCCACGTGGTCGATCATCGTGATCGGGATCCACTCCATCGCGGCGCCGGGCTCCTCGGGCGCCAGGAAGTCGCACGCGTCCTCGTCCGCGATCCCTTCGATCTTCTGATGGAGGCGTCCGCCCGCGCGACAGTCCGTCTCATACTTCCGGTAGGTGCCCGACCTGCTGTAGCAGTGCCCCACAATGAGATTCAGCGCGGCGCACGAATGTGCGGTAGCACCCTTGCCGTAGTGCTTGCCTTGGGTGGTGATCCGCATTTCGACGCCGGCGTCACAGTTCACGTCGAGACCCGTGCCGGTGATGATCTCCGACTCGACCACCTTGAAGATCGCCGACGGATCCGAGCAATCCTTCGTCTTCAGCGGCTCGTGGAGATGCAGAACGCCGGCCACTTGGTCCGTGCACGTTCCGACGATCGGGATCTGCATCGGCTCGGAGTTCGACGCGGAGAACACCCCGGACTGTGCCAGCACCGCCGTGATCAAGCCGCCGACGAGAACGACCACCCCGAGGATCACGAACAGCACGATAGCCCCGGAACCCTTCCGCCTCGGTGGCGGCGCTTGGCGCGGGTAGCCGGGCGTCAGATAGCCCTGCGGTGATGCGCCCGGGGCTGGGTGGCCGTACGGCGGATAAGCCTGCGGCGGTGGCGAATACGGCGGTGGCGCAGGGGCCGGATGTGCTTGCACCGGCTCAGGCTTGCTGAACCCACCCTGATAGTTCAATTGCACTCCACCGCTTGCGGATTCGTCGACAGCCGACCGCAGCATGGCAAGCCCGCGCCGCCGAATACGTGTGCCGGGGAACCGCGTAGGGGAAGGG
>NZ_QNRE01000023.1 GCF_003315035.1 Nocardia puris | reverse complement strand
TCCAGGGTCACCCCGTCGTCGCGGTTGCGAGCGACCCGCACGACGTCGTCGCGGAACTCTTTCGGATACGGCTTGGGCACTGCGACATCCTCTCAAGCCTGCCTCTCGGCAAGCCACCTCGGTTGTCACCCACCCCTGCAGCAGCCCCTTCAGGAGTTTTTGCTGTTCGCTGTCCATGAGGTTCTCTTCAGCGGGGATGAGGCCGGTGCCGAGCAGAGAAGACGTGACCGACCTGCCGGTGCGGTCGCGGCGAATGCCAGGCCCGCCCGCCTATGTTCAGGGTCTGTGGTGGTGATGTTGTGGTGGTGGGTGCGGATGTTTCGGCGGTGAGGGTCATAGCGTGATGGAGGCGTAGGGCGCCGAGGCGATCATCCAGTTGCTGAACTCGCACGCCAGGTGCCATTGGTGCTGGTGGATGTTGCGCGAGGGTACCGACGCCGGAAACTGCACCGTGAGCAGCGCTTCCAGTGTTCCGTCGTTGTCGCGGAACTGGTGGCGTACACCGCCGATGGCCAGTCCGTCGTCGAGGAAGGCGGTTCCGGCGACCTGCACGGGGTAGGCGGGGTCGGGGGCGATGGTGATGTCTTCGGTGCGCTGGTAGTCGACGAGGAAGCGTGAGGCGGCCGGTGACCCGCCGGTCGTTTCGACGACCTCCTGGCGGCCGTCGGGCAGGCCGCGCAGCAAGTAGTGGTCGGGGCACGCCGCGTCCATCGCGTTCTCGTCATTGATCGCGACGAGGTTGTCGAACCATTCGGCGAAACGCTGGGCCGACAGGCCTGGGGCGCACACGTGGGTGGCGGCGTACTTGACCCGGCCGCGGCTCATGGCGACACCGATGCGGGTGATCCGCTCCGAGATGGACAGTTCGCGTTTGAGCATCCCGTAGATCCCGGCGTGCCCGAGTTCGGTTCGCAGCGTGGCCAGTGCTGACCGACGTTCTGGCAATGTGCTGCCGCGCAGTTGAGCGAGGGTGGCTTCGGGCAGGATCTCGCTCACTCCTCGGGTGCCCAAGCGGGCGCGGTACTTGGCCAGCACGGCGTCGGCGCGGCGAGTCTCCCAGTCGAGTACCTGTTCACGCGAGATCTCACGCTCGTTGATCGTGACCTGGACATCGATCGGCTCGCTCGCGGCCATTAGCCCTGCCTCCCTGTGAATGCGTTCGCCAGTTCAGCGATCAAACGCAACTAAATATTGCTTTAAGCATGCGCGTAAAGGCCGGTGACCGCAAGCCCCGGCGCCGCGTGTGTGTCCGGCGGCCCACCCTCGACCGCGGCTGCGAAGCTCTGATGCCGGGCGTGTGCGTCGCTGGTGGATCGTGTGTCCCATGCCATTCGGGGGTTGGTGTGCAACGTTCGTTGCCTCTCGGGTCGTCTGCGGTGCGCGACGCCCCGGGGAAACGTGGTGCGACAGCGCGATTTACGCGAAAGCGCGCGTCGAGGTGGTGAGTGGCGCCGGCGTCCCGGAATGGTGACAGCGGGGCGTTGACGCCAGGCTGCCTGTAGTTACTCATGCGCACTCGGTTGACAACGTGACGTGGATAACCCATGGTGGTCTAACGCAAGAGAGACTTGCGTTTAGTCCTGAGTTCGTGGCCGAGTCACGAGGATGCGAACAACAACCAGGTGCCCGAGAGGAATTGGTCAATGCTGACCAGGAGAAACTTCATGATCGGAGCGGCCGGGACCACGGCGGCCGCCACTGTAGCCGCGGCCTATCTCGGCACCGGCCCGAGCTTTGCGGCGCCTTCGGCTGATACCGGGCTGCGGACCTTCATCGAGGGGGATCTCGTCGAGCAGGGTCGGGTCGTCGAGTGGGAACGTCGGCGGTTGTCGGTGGCGGCGGCTCGATTGCGCCGCGACTACGCCGGGGTGCTGGTCGGTGAACTCGACTCGCTGCTGGCGCGTCTGGAAATTGCTGTCGACGACATCCCGGTCGCGCGTTCGGCGCTGGCACGGGCGCGGGTTCTGATCGGCCCCGATGGGTTGCGTGAGCTGCTGGCCGGTGAACTCGTCGCTTCCGAGGCTGCGGCTCGCACCGGTGTCGCAGCCTCGGGCGGGCGCTGGCAGTACTCGATCACCGAGATCGCCAGCGACCGGGGTACCGCCCAGGGTTTCCTGGACTGGTTCGACCGGGCACGCAGGATCGACGATCGAGCGGTGTGGACCGACGCGTGCCCGGACCACTACATCATCGCCACGCTGCCCGACGGCCGCCAGGAGGTCGTCGAGGTCACCGGCGGCGCGATGCTGGCCAGCCAGTTCTTCGTCGACTACACCGACAAGTCCAGGCTCATGGTTCCCGCCGACCCCGCGTTTCCGCTGGCCGTGTCCGGGGTGGCATCGCTCGCGGACGGGTTCGTCATCGGCGGTGTCTGCCACCAGTTCCGCGACGAACCCGGTGGCGGCTTCCGCAGCCAGCTCAAGGTCGCCTTCCCGGCCGCACTGCCCGAGCTCTACATCGCCGAACACCGCTGGCACCTGGCCTGCGAATTCGGCAACTGGATCTCGGCCTACCTGCGCTGACCCCCGGCCATCGTCCCCCGGTGCCGTGAGCACGGCTGGGGGCGGAATTCGGCGCTCCCGGATCTGGTCGGGTAGAACGTGGACCATGGTTCAGCACGAGAACGCCGAGGACAGCGCGTCACCCCCGGTTCCGCGCAAGCGGACCGGGGGTCGTTCGGCACGTGTGCGCCAAGCGGTGTTGACCGCCACTTTGGACCAGGTGATCGAGCACGGAATCGAAGGCCTGACCATCGGCGATATCGCCGCCCGCGCCGGGGTCGCCGAAACCACCATCTACCGGCGGTGGGGAACCCGGACCGCGCTGATCGCCGAAGCCGTCACAGAACTCGCCGCCTCGGGCAACCCGGTGCCCGACACCGGTGCTTTGCACACGGATTTGCGCACGCTCGCCGAGCAGGTCGCTCATCTTCTCGAGCGACCCGGCACCGTCCGGCTGGTGGGTACCGCGATCGCGCTGTCGGCCGACCCCGAGGTCGACACCGCACGCCGCCGTTTCTGGGACGAACGCTTCGAGAAGAGCTCGCAGGTGGTCATCAAAGCGATCGACCGGGGTGAGCTGCCCGAGGGTACCGACCCCCGCGAAGTGCTCGAAACGCTGTCCGCGCCGCTGTATTTCCGGCTCCTGGTGGGCGACAAGCCCATCGACGACGCGTTCCTTTCCCGCTGCGTTCAGGACACACTCGCCCGACACGGCAGCCCCGGTTCGCTACCGAACTGAGCCGGCGGGCTCAGCTGAGGGCCAAGGCGACCGTGAAGTCGGCGCCTGTGGCTTCGCGTACCTCGGCGACGGTGACATCGGGGGCGGTTTCGAGGAGTATCAGCCCGGTCGAACAGACGTCGAAGACGGCCATGTCGGTGATGATGCGGTGCACACAGCTCGTTCCGGTCAGCGGCAGGCTGCACCGCTCGACGATCTTGGGTTCGCCGTTGCGTGAACGATGTTCCATCATCACGATGACGCGTTTCGCGCCGTGGACCAGGTCCATTGCCCCGCCCATGCCCTTGACCATTTTTCCTGGGATCATCCAGTTCGCCAGGTCCCCGCGAGCGCTGACCTGCATCGCGCCGAGCACAGCGACATCGACGCAGCCACCGCGGATCATGCCGAACGAGTGGGCGGAGTCGAAGTAGGAGGCGCCGGGCATGACGGTGATCGTCTCCTTGCCCGCGTTGATCAGTTCGGGGTCGACTTCGTCCTCGGTGGGATAGGGACCGACTCCCAAAACGCCGTTCTCCGAATGGAGCACGACACTCACGCCCTCGGGCAGGTAGTTCGGGACGAGGGTCGGCATGCCGATGCCGAGGTTGACGTATTGACCGTCGCGCAGTTCGGCGGCGACACGTGCGGCCAGTTCGTGGCGGGTGCGGCTCATGCGCGGACCGTCCTGTTCTCGATGCCTACCTCGACTCTGCCGACGTGCACGACCCGCTGGACGTGGATGCCCGGGGTGTGGATCTCGTCAGGGTCGAGTTCGCCCGGTTCGACCAGTTCCTCGACTTGGGCGATGGTCACGCGGCCTGCCGCGGCGGCGGGCGGGTTGAAGTTGCGGGCGCTGCGCCGGTAGACGAGATTGCCGTGCCGGTCACCCTTCCAGGCGTGGACCAACGCGAAGTCGGTGACGATCGCCTGCTCGAGTACGTAGGTCATCCCGTCGAAGACCCGGGTCTCCTTGGCGGGGCTCGCGAGTGCGATCCCGCCTGCGCCGTCGTAGCGCAGCGGCAGCCCGCCCTCGGCGACCTGGGTGCCGACGCCTGCCGGGGTGTAGAAGGCGGGAATGCCCGCCCCGCCGGCGCGCATGCGCTCGGCCAGGGTGCCCTGCGGGGTGAGCTCGACCTCGAGTTCGCCGGCCAGGAACTGGCGGGCGAATTCGGCGTTGGACCCCACATAGGAGCTGGTCGTGCGGCGTATCCGGTGCGCGTCGAGCAGCACGCCGAGGCCGGAACCGGAGGTGCCGCAGTTGTTGCTGACCACTTCGAGATCGGTGGCGCCCTGGGCGAGTAGGGCGTCGATGAGCACCTGAGGCACTCCGACGAGCCCGAACCCGCCGACCGCGAGCGAGGCGCCGTCGGGGATATCGGCGACGGCCGCGGTTGCCGTCGCAATGACTTTGTCCATCACGGCACCGATACTAGACGAATCGTTCGCAATGAGTACACTTGTTCGCAGGACGAACACCGAGGTGTGGGTGATGGTGTGAGCTCGCTCCGGCGGCACCGCGCCAGATCACTGCGCAGAGGTTGTGCGCCGTACCCTCAGGCCCGACCGGCGGTCGAGATCCTGCCGCGGGGGCGGATGCCGTCGGTCCACTGGGAGAAGGAGGTGCGCCAGCTATGGCCGAACCGTCGCTGGAGTACGTGCAGTCCCTCGGACGCGGGCTGGCCGTCATCCGATCGTTCGATGCCGAGCATCCCCGGCGCACCCTCAGCGAAGTCGCGGCCGCGACCGAGCTGACCCGCGCGACCGCCCGCCGATTCCTGCTCACCTTGGTCGAACTCGGCTACGTGCGCACCGACGGCGGCCAATTCTGGCTCACTCCAAAAGTTCTCGAGTTGGGCTACAGCTTCCTGTCCAGCCTCGGTCTGCCCGAACTCTCGGGCCCCCATCTCGAGGCACTGGCCGGGAGGGTCCACGAGTCCACGTCGGTGTCGATCCTGGACGGCACCGACATCGTCTATGTCGCCCGTGTCCCGGTCAGCCGGATCATGACCGTCTCGATCGACATCGGCACCCGCTTCCCCGCCTTCGCCACGTCGATGGGCCGAGTCCTGCTCGCCGCCCTCGACCCCGAGGCGCTGGACCGCTATCTGAGTGAGGCAGACCTCGCCCCGATCACGCCCAGCACCATCGCGTCCGCGGCGCAGCTGCGCGCCGAGCTGGAACGCGTACGCGCCCTGGGGTTCTGCGTCGTCGACCAGGAACTCGAACAGGGCCTGCGATCGATGGCCGCACCGATCCGCGACCGGCACGGCGCGGTCGTGGCCGCGGTCAATATCTCCACCCACGCCGCCCGCTACACCGCGAGCGAGGTCCACGACTTTCTGATCCCCGCCCTGCTCGAGACCAGCGCCGCGATCGAGCACGACCTGACCCAGATACGATCCCACACCTGATCCACGAGGAAGCTCCATGCCCGAAGCTGTCATCTGCCACCCCCTGCGAACCCCGGTCGGCCGGTTCGGCGGCGTCTTCAAAGACCTCACCGCGCAAGATCTCGCCACGACCGTGATCACCGAACTGGTGACACGCACCGGTCTGGCCGCCGAACACATCGACGACGTCATCCTGGGGCAGGCCTCGCCCGGTGCCGAGGCTCCGGCGATCGGGCGTATCGCCGCACTCGACGCGGGACTGGGCGTCGGCGTTCCCGGCGCCCAGGTCGACCGGCGGTGCGGATCGGGGCTGCAGGCCGTGCTGCAAGCGTGCATGCAGGTGCAGACCGGTGGCAGCGATCTCGTGCTGGCCGGGGGAGTGGAGTCGATGAGCCGCACCGAGTTCTACACCGACAGCATTCGGTGGGGCGTGCGCGGCGACGGTCCGGTCCTGCACGATCGCCTGGCCCGGGCGCGGGTCACCGCCGGAGGCAAGAACTTTCCCGTCCCGGGCGGCATGATCGAGACCGCGGAGAATCTGCGCGGGCAGTTCCGCATCACCCGCACCGACCAGGACGCACTCGCCGTGCAGTCGCACCGGCGCGCGGTCGCCGCGCAGCGCGAGGGACGCTTCGACGCCGAGATCGTGCCCGTGACAGTGACGCAGCGGCACAAGGAGCCCATACAGGTGGCGCTCGACGAACATCCGCGCGCTGACACCGACATCCACACCCTGGGCCGCCTGCGCCCGATCCGCGCGGCAGCCGATCCGGACTCGACCGTCACCGCGGGCAATTCCAGCGGCCAGAACGACGGCGCGGCGGTGTGCGTGGTGACCACCCCCCAACGGGCCGCCGAGCTCGGTCTGCAGCCGATGGCGCGCCTCGCGTCCTGGGCGGTCGCCGGCGTAGAGCCTGCCAGGATGGGCATCGGACCGGTCCCAGCGACCGAAAAGGCGCTCGCGCGATTGGGCCTCACGCTCGACGACATGGACGTCATCGAACTCAACGAGGCCTTCGCCGCCCAGACGCTGGCCGTGCTGCGGTCCTGGAAGGTCGACCCCGACGACCCTCGCCTCAATCCGAACGGGTCCGGCATCTCCCTCGGCCATCCGGTGGGTGCCACCGGCGCTCGGATCCTGGCGACCCTGCTGCACGAATTGACGCGCCGAGGCGGTCGCTACGGACTCGAAACGATGTGCATCGGCGGCGGACAGGGCTTGGCGGCTGTATTCGAACGGGTCTGACCTTTCGGTCAGCGCCGTGGCCCTGTCCACCGCGGCAGGGCCTGGACGCGGGCGCGGCTTTCATACACCCGACCGCGGCGCACCGGGTCGAGCATCGTGATGCCCGCCTCCCACAGTGCTCCTAGACGCCGTGTAGGTGGATGCTCGCCCCTGCCTCTACGCGCTTTCCGCCCGAATGAGCTTGCAGGGGCAGCACTGTCTACTTCGTCGGCTTTCCATCGGGCCAGGTCGGCAGGATGTTGCTGTCGGCGAGGTCGCGCATCTGGAGTTCCTGGGCCATGGGGTGCCGCTGGCAACGGCCCTCGATGTGCTGCTTCGGCGAGTCCGCCGCTGAAGGACGGGATGACGCTATCAGCGCCGGGTTGCCCAGCCCAACGCTGATCAGAACAAGGTCGACGACTGCCCCTTTGCCTGCTGGGCTGATGGTGGGACTCGTTGACGGATGTTGTTCATGTGCAAGTGATTCGGTCGGGTCCATGTAGGTGTGCGGCGATGTCGGTGACCAGCCGCCGGTGTCATGCTGCGTGTGTCTAGGCCTCGCGATTGCCCGGCGATGACCGCGCGGTGGCAGCGCCGAGAAGATCGAGTGCATCGACGGCGCTGTTCACCCGAGGTGACCTCCCCGGGGTCGGCTCTCCGAGCTGGGCGGCGACCCATTCCCGGGTCGGGCCGGACTCGTGGCGCCCGGAGACGAACCACACCCCGCGTGCGGGCTGGTCGGTCTGGTTGACATAGATGTGCGGGCGGGTGGAGTCGAACCAGAGCGAGTCGCCTGCGCTGATCGTGTACTTGTCGAACCCGAGCAGCAGCGTGAGTTCCCCGGAGAACAAGTAGGCGTACTCGGTCCCGGAGTGGCGCATGGGCATCCGGTCGACCGAACTCGCCGCACCGGGTTCGTAGGTGACCAGGAGTGCGTCGACGTCGGAGCCCGGTCCGACCGCGAGTTTTTCCCAGCGGACCCCGTTGGCCATCTCGATCACGGGGTTGTCGGTGCCGCGCTGAACAACCTGTCCGCCGGCGTTGTCGGGCGAATCGGCAGGTGGTTGAATCGTGCGCCGGTGCGGGATCCCCAGCAGGTCGTCGAGGGAAATCTCCAGGTGATGGACCAGGGCGTAGAGGGTGCTCACCGAGGGCTGGGACTTGTTGTTCTCGATCTGGGAGAGCTGGCTGGCCGAGATCCCGACCGCCGCGGCGACAGCTCGCAAGCTCGCTCCGCGATCCAGGCGCGCCTGCTTCAGTGCCGGCCCGATTCTGTCCTGCATCAGCGCACCCCTGTCTGCCTATTCATCAACTATCAGTGAACAATAGCGTTTCACTAGCAATGAACATACCCGCTCGGCTGCGAGTGGACGCTCGGCGGCGGTCCAGGGCCGCCCCTTGAGGCGCAAAGTCGTGGCAGGGCCGTCCCCGTCGTGCGCGCTACTGAGTGCCAGGACTCCACTGCATAGAACGCCTCAGTGGACAGTGGTTGACATCACTGAAGATGTGTTCAATGATACTGAACATATTTGGTGGTGGTTCTCGCCCCGTTCCCGTCATCGACGACGAAGGAGTCTCGTGTCTTCCCCGCATGAACACACCCCAGCGATCCGGTGGCCGCGGTCTTCCACCGCCTCGATCGACATTGCTCGTGCCGGTTCCGCCGAGCGGGGCTCGACATGTTGATCGGATTCGCCGGCCTGGGCCGGATGGGTAAGCCCATGGCCACGCATTTGGCCGCTGCCGGGCACACCGTGCTCGCCTACGACCCCGTCGCACAGCAGCTGCCCGCGTCGGTGCGTTCGGTCGACACCGCCGATGCGCTGGCCGCCACGGAGATCTCGATCAGCATGCTGCCCGACGGCGCGGCGACCCGTGCGCTGGTCACCGAGGCGTTGTCCGATGTCGCACCGGGCCACCTGCATGTCGTCATGGGAACGGTTGGTCCCGCGGTCGTCCGCGAGCTGGCGGCGCTGTCGTGGATCGAGGTCGTGGACGCGCCCGTCTCGGGCAGCGTGTCGATGGCCGAGGCCGCCACGATCACCACGATGGTCGGCGCCACCACCGCACAGTTCGACAGGGTCCAGCCGGTACTGGCGGCGATGACCGCCAAGCAGTTCCACGCGGGCGCCGCCGGTGCCGGTTCGACGGCCAAGTTGGCGGTCAACGCGGTGCTCGCCGGTCTGAGTCAGGCTGTGGCAGAAGGTGTTCTGCTTGCCGAGGCCGGCGGACTGGACCCCGCCGTCTTCTACGGGATCCTCACCAACAGTGCCGCCGGGGCGCCGTATGTGGGCTACAAGCAACAGGCCTACCTCGCACCGGAGTCCACTCCGGTCGCGGCGCCGGTATCGCTGATCCGCAAGGACCTCGGCCTGGCACTGGATCTGGCCCGCCGCCATCAGCTGTTCTTGCCCGGCGCCGAAGCGGCGTACGGGGTGCTCGACGAGGCGGTGACGGGCGGGCTGGCCGAGGCCGACATGGCTGAGGTTCTGACCGCACTGCGCCGCAGCAACGCCCCCGCCTTCTCCGAAATCATCTCTCCCGCAATGTAGACAGGAGTTCGCTCATGACCGGCGACACCCTCGCCATCGAGACCGAAGCGACGATCCGCGCCCTCGAGGACGCCCGCTATGCGGCCGTGCTGGCCGGTGACGTCGACGCCTTCGCCGCCTTGGCCCATCCCGAGTTGGTCTACACCCACTCCAACGCGGTGGTCGACACTCTCGACAGCTACCTGGACAAGCTGCGCAGCGGCTTCTACGTGTATCACCGCATCGACCACCCCGTTGACCGGATCGTGATCGCAGGCGACTCCGCGGTGGTCGCCGGACGGATGCACGCCGACATCACCGCGGGCGGGACCCGCAAACAGCTCGGCAACCGCGCCCAGGCGGTCTGGGTGCGCTGCGACGAACAATGGCTGCTCCTGGCCTACAGCCCGACTGTGATCCCCGAGGAGAACCGATGACCACCTTCACCTACGACGGTCTGCCCGGCCGCATCGTCTTCGGCGCGGGCGCGACCCGCACCCGGCTGCCCGGGGAACTGGATCTGCTGGACGCCCAGCGCATCCTGCTCATCGCCACCGACACCGAGGGCGACCTCGCGACCACGCTGTGCGCGCCGTTCGCCGACCGTGTCGCGGCCACCTTCTCCCAGGTGCGCCCGCACGTCCCGGTCGAGGTCGCGGAGCTGGCCCGCAAGGCCGCCACCGAGGCCGACGCAGATCTGGTGCTGTCGGTGGGCGGCGGATCCACCACCGGCACCGCCAAAGCCGTCGCGCTGACCACCGGATTGCCCGTCGTCGCGGTGCCGACGACCTACGCCGGATCCGAGGTGACCCCGGTCTGGGGGATGACCGACCGCGGCCGCAAGACCACCGGCACCGACCGGCGGGTGCTGCCCACGACCGTCGTCTACGACCCCGACCTGACCGCGACCCTGCCGGCCGAGCTCGCGGTCGCCAGCGCCCTCAACGCCGTCGCGCACTGCGTGGAAGCCTTCTGGGCGCCTCGGCACAGCCCGGTGTCGAGCGCGGTCGCCGAGGACGGCATCCGCCACCTCGTCGCCGGTCTGCACGCCATCGACGCCTCCGCGACCGACTCAGCCGCCCGCAGCGATCTGTTGCTGGGTGCCTACTTGGCCGGATCGGCATTCGCCGTCGCCGGATCAGGCCTGCACCACAAAATCTGCCATGTCCTGGGCGGCGCCTTCGACTTGCCTCACGCACAAACCCACGCGATCGTGCTGCCGTACGTGCTGGCCTACAACGCGCCCAACGCTCGCGAGGCCACCGACCGCATCGCGCGGGCACTCGGGCGAACCGACATCGTCACCGCCGTGCGCGAACTGGGCACCGGGCTCGGTGTGCCCGGTGGTCTGGGCAACCTCGGTATGAGCGAAGCCGACATCGACACCGTCGTCGACGACATCACCGCGATCGCCCCCGCCGACAACCCCACCCCGGTCACCGACGATGGCGTGCGCGCTCTCCTGCGGGCCGCGTGGGCGGGGTCCGACCCCGGGGAGACCGCACGATGAGCGCCGAGGACACCCTGACCACCGACCGCGAAGCGGCCGTCACCGCGGAGGTCCTCGACAGTTTCGCCGCCACCCCCGACCCGCGCTTGCGCCAGGTGATGACCAGCCTCGTCCGGCACCTGCACGCCTTCGCCCGCGAGGTCCGGCTCACCGACGCCGAATGGACGGCCGCGATCGAATTCCTCACCCGCGCCGGACATATCACCGACAGTCGGCGCCAGGAGTTCATCCTGCTCTCCGACGTGCTCGGCCTGTCCATGCTCACGGTCGCGATCAACGAACCCGACGCGCCCGGCGCCACCGAATCCACCGTCTTCGGGCCGTTCTTCGTCGACGACGCCCCCGAGATCGCGCTCGGCGGCGACATCGCCCAGGGCGCGGCGGGGGTGGCCTGCCACGTGTCGGGCGAGGTGCGCTCGGTGACCGGAGAACCGATCCCCGGCGCGCGGATCGAGGTGTGGGAGGCCGACGACGACGGCTTCTACGACGTCCAGTACCCGGACGGGCGGACCGCCGGGCGCGGCAGGCTGCGTTCGGGCACCGACGGCGAATACCGGTTCTGGTCGGTACTGCCCTCCCCGTATCCGATCCCGCACGACGGCCCGGTGGGCGATCTGCTCGCCGCCACCGGCCGGGGCCCCATGCGGCCCGCGCACCTGCACTTCCTGGTGAGCGCGCCCGGCTTCCGGACGCTGATCACGCACATTTTCCTCGCCGAGGATCCCTACCTGACCTCGGACGCGGTGTTCGGCGTCAAGGACGACCTCGTGGTCGAGGTGTCCTGGCACCACGACACCCCAGCCCCCGACGGCTCCCACCCCGATGGCGACTGGACCAGCATCGCTTTCGACCTCGTCCTCGCCCCGTCGGACGAGCACTAGCCGCGTACCCGCGGCGATTCCTCCGGACGGTATCCGCCCCGGACTTCAACGACCGCGCCACTCGTGGCACGGATCCAACGGACCAGCCCGCGCTCCGGGCCGCTCCACCCCGCTCGGCGACGCTCGTCGCCGCGAATCGAAGATCACCGCTGCCCGGGCGCGCCCCCAGCAGCTCACACTGGAGGTACGACGATGCGACGTACACGTTGGATCGTGCTCGGCGGGTGCTTTCTCGCCTACCTGTTCGATGCCCTGGAAATCGTCCTGCTGTCGATGGGTCTGCCCGCCATCCGCACGGACATGGGCCTGACGGTCACCCAGGGCGGTCTGCTCGCCACCGCGACCCTGGTCGGCATCGGCGTCAGCAGCGTCCTGGGCGGCTACATCGCCGACAACTTCGGCCGCAAGAAGGCCCTGCTCGCGTCCTTGGCGACCTTCGGAGCGTTCACCGCCGCCATCGCGGTCGTGCCGAACTTCGAAGTCTTTCTGCTGCTGCGGTTCTTGGCCGGCATCGGCCTGGGCGCGGTGTGGAGCGTGGTCTCGGCCTACGTGGTCGAGACCTTCCCCGAGCACCAGCGAGGCCGGGCCGCCGCCTTCGTGATCAGCGCGTTTCCCGCGGGCGGAGCGATGGCCGCGACCATCTCCGGATGGTTCCTGCCGGACTGGCGGCTGATGTTCCTGGTCGCCGGCGTCGCGGTAGTGCTGCCGTTCGCCATTGTGGCGATCTTCTTCTCCGAGTCGGCCACCTGGGCCGAGCAGAAGGCCCACAGCACCGACGACGTGGTCTCGGTGCGCGACGTGCTGGGCTCCTCGCTGCGCCGACGCACCCTGCTGGGCACTCTCATGGCGGCGCTGGCGCTGTTCGGCTACTGGGGCGCGATGACGTGGCTGCCCACCTATCTCACCACCGAACGCGGGCTCGACAAGGGATCGGTCGCGCTGTTCGTCACCATCGTCAATCTCGGAATGTTCGCCGGCTACAACGGATTCGGCTTCCTCGCCGACCGCATCGGCCGCCACCGCACCATCGTGATCACCCTGTTCGGCGTCGCCGCGACACTGCCGATCTACGCGCTGACCACCGACCTGACCGTCCTGCTGTGGCTGGGCCCGTGCTTCGGCGCCTTCACCGCCTTCTTCGGCCTGTTCGGTTCCTACCTCGGCGAACTGTTCCCCACCCGTGCCCGCGCCACCGGCGCCGGATTCTGCTTCAACGTCGGCCGCGGCGTCTCGGCGCTGGCACCGTTCATCCTGGCCGGACTCGCCACCAGCATCGGCTTCCAGGGTGGACTGGTGCTCTGCGCGGGATTCTTCGCGTTGGCCGCGGTCGTAGCACTGCTGCTGCCCCGCACCGAAAACGTCACGGCGACCGACAACGCCCCAGTGGAACCAGCCATCGATCCCCGCGACGGAGCCACCGCCAAGGCATGACCCGCCAGGTCCGGGCCGACAGACGGCCGGCCCGGACCTGCACCCCAGTACGAGACATCCAGACGACGAAAGACACCGCTGTGCCATCGACAATGCGAGCCGCCCTCTACCACGGTCCCCGCGACATCCGGATCGAGGAGGTCGCCATCCCAACGCTCAACCCGGGTGAAGTGCTGGTGAAGGTCCTGCGGTCGGGGATCTGCGGCACCGATGCCGGCGAATGGGTCGCCGGGCCCAAGGTCTTTCCGGTGCACCACCGCCACCCGCACAGTGGCCACCTCGGGCCGCTCATCCCCGGTCACGAATTCGTCGGCGAAATCGTGAAGTCCCACCCAGATGCCACGCTCCCGCCCGGCACCCTCGTCGCCAGCGGGGCGGGGATCTGGTGTGGCGAATGCCGCCGTTGCCGCCAAGGCCGCACCAACAAATGCCTGCGATACCGCACTCTCGGGCTCAACGTCCACGGCGGGATGGCCGAATACGTTGCCGTACCCTCCGTCACACTGCGCGCCCTACCTGCCGGACTGGATACCGATCACGCCGCGCTCGCCCAGCCCCTGGCCGTCGGCATCCACGCCGCCCGCCGCGCCGGCGCGGTCACCGGTGACCGAGTCGCGGTCATCGGCGCGGGCGCGATCGGCTCGTTCGTCCTGGCCGGACTGCGGCACCTCGGCGACTACCAGATCGCTGTAATCGACATCGCCGCAACCCGCGAGGCCCGTGCGAAACGCCTCGGCGCGGATATCACCCTGACCGCATCCGACGCACTGCCCGAAGAACTCACCGACGCCTTCGACGGCGCCCGGCCCGACGTCGTGATCGAGGCCAGCGGCGCACCCGGCCAGCTGGCGCTGGCACTGGACCTGGTCACCGACGGCGGCCGGGTCGAGGCCGTCGGCATCCCGAAACAGAAACCCGAGATCGACCTACACTCGATGATCTTCCGCGAAATCACCCTCGAGACAACCCTCGCACACGTCTGCGACACCGACCTGCCCGCCGCGCTGCGGATCCTCGCCGAGAACCCCACGCTGGGACAGGAATTCGCCGAGCCGCCAGTCGGGCTGGAGAGGCTGGGCGACTCCTTGGACCGCCTCGCCGCCGGGCAGGTCGAAGGCAAGGTCCTCATCGACCCCACCTTCTGAGCGGCAGGCACCCGCACGCCATCGATCGAGGACCGCATCGATAGCCGACTCGGCGGCGCCAACTCTTCTAGGCGCAGGGCGGCTCCCTATGCTCGTGACGCACAACAGAGCAAACCCCCCCACAAGGCGTGGGAGCCCAAGTGGCGGCTGCGGTTTCACCTCCACCGCTCGAGGGTGGGTGAACGGCAGAGCCGTCCGGGTCAGCAGTCGATGCGCCGACGTGCGGTGCTCCTCGTCGAGACTCTCCTCGAACGTGGTGCCTTCGGCGGCGAGTCGGCGCCGCGGCGTACGGGGGTGCAGGTGCAGCCACCCGGCGACCAGTTCGATCCACACCGGCACGGTGCCCAGGGCCGTGCGGCGGCTGTGCGGACTGGGTCAGGTGTTTGGCGTGCAACACTGCGGGTGAATCAGTGCGCTCCCACGCGAGCGGGGATGAGCCCAGCTAGATCACGCGGTAAAGCAATGGCCCTTCAGACTCAGCACGCAGTCGGAGTTCTCGAGTTCGGCAACCTTGGATCGCGCATCGCCTCTGCGAGCCTATGCATAGCCTGAACCGTCACGGGTAAGAGACCGGCTTCGGTTTCAGACCAGCGCCGGTCGGCGTGGTGGTTGTTGAGCGTAGTAGGCAGCTTCGCATTCGACCGGGGGCAAGTAGCCCAGGCGGGAATGCGGGCGGGCGTTGCTGTACCAGTCGCACCACTCCGTGAGCGCGAACTCGACCTCGGTGAGAGGCTTGAACGGGCCGTGCCGGTTGATCACCTCGGTCTTGACAGGCCAATGATCGACTCCGCCAGAGCGTTGTCATGGGCATCGCCGACCGATCCGGCCGATGCCGACAAGCCGTGCAGGGCAAGTGATTCAGCGAAGCGAACGGAGACGTATCGCTCAGGTTCAACCGGTGGACGCAACGCCCGAGGTCGCGGAGGTGCCGTGGGAAGACCGTCGGACTGGATGAGGGAGATCGCCGGACGAGCGCCGATGCGCGAGATTCCGCACAGGTAGTCTCCGTCCTGGGAGCACAGGCAGAGTAGAGACGTCCGGCGTCGGTATGCGGACCAACCGGCCCCAGGATCGCGGTGGCCGAGGCGTCAGGGCAGGGGCGCTGTCCAGCGCAGGAGGGTCCCGCCCTCGGGGCGGTCGACGAGTTGGAAAGACCCACCGGCTTTTTCGGCGCGGACGGCGAGATTGGCCAATCCGCTGCGGCGCGAGAGGTCGGCGGGGACGCCGACGCCGTCATCGGTGACTTCGATCGTGACCTCGTCGCCCACCCGGAGTTCGACCGCGACCAGACTGGCCCGCGCGTGCCGGACGACGTTGCTGACGGCTTCGCGCAGGACCGCTTCGACGTCGTCGGACAGGGGCGGAGCCAGCACCGTGACGGGCCCGGCGAGGCGGACTGTCGTGCGCAGCCCGCTGTCGGCGGTGGTGTCGACGATGATGCCGTGGAGGTGTTTGCGGTACTTCGAGGAATCCGCCGTGTTGTTGCTCTGTAGGTCGAAGATGGAGTGACGGATGTCCTGGACGATGGATTGGATGTCGTCGATGGTCTCCATCAGCCGGGTCTTGACCTCCGGCGTGCGCGCACGCTGCACGGTGCCCTGCAGGGACAGCCCGACCGCGAAAAGCCGCTGGATGACGTGGTCGTGCAGGCCCCGGGCGATACGGTCGCGGTCGGAGAGCACGTCGAGTTCGCGCATACGGCGCTGCGAGTCGGACAGTTGCAGGACCAGCGCGGCTTGATCGGCGAACGCGGTGAGCATGGCGGTGGTCGGCTCATCCATCGCCTGCGTATCCGCGGGCCGGATCGTGGTGAGTACGCCGATGACCTCCGACCCGACCCGCAACGGGACCACCACGGCGGGCCCGAACTGGGACCTGGTGTGCGAGAAGAGATTGTAGGGCGGCTTCTCGGACACGACCGTTTTCTCGGAACGGTACGCGGCTCCGGACTGCGAGTCCTCGACGGTGAGGCGCTGGCCGATGATCGCTTCGGCGTCGATTCCCGCCGCGGCGATCACCACCAGCTCGGTCACTTCGTCGCGGGGTACCTCGGGATCCTCGGGCAGCGCGACGAACGTGCACGCGGACTGGGTGAGGGTGAGGGCCCGCTGCGTGACGAGGTCGAGGACCTCGTCGGGTTCGCCGCCGGCGAGCAGTTCGGTCGCCACGTCCCGGGTCGCTTCGAGCCACTGTTGGCGGACGCGGGATTCCTCGTACAGGCGCGCGTTGGCGATGGCGATACCGGCCGCGGCGGCCAGGGCTTGGACGACGACCTCGTCGTCCTCGGTGAACTCCTGCCCCCCGGCCTTCTCGGTGAGGTAGAGATTGCCGAAGATCTCGTCGCGGACCTTGACGGGAACGCCCAGAAACGTCCGCATCGGTGGATGATGCGGTGGGAAGCCGACCGAGGAGGAGTGGTCGGACAGTGTCTTGAGCCGGATCGGTGTGGGCTCTTGGATCAGCAGTCCGAGCACCCCGTGGCCGCGGGGGAGGTCACCGATGAGGACGCGGGTGCGGTCGTCGATGCCCTCGTAGACGAACTCGGCGAGCTGATTGCTGTTCTTGTCGGTCTCCCGGACGCCCAAGGCGCCGTACCGGGCGTCGACGAGTTCGATGGCGGTGTGCACGATCGAGCGCAGCGTGTCGTCGAGATCGAGTCCCGAGGTGACGACGAGCATCGCCTCGACGAGCCGGTCCATGTTGTCGCGCACGTCGATGATCTGGGCGATGCGGTCCTGAACCTGGCTCAGCAACTCCCGCAGCCGCAACTGCGACAGGGTCTCTGTGACGGCGACCTGCCGACCCGGCGCGGGGTCTTTGCCGTGTTCGTCCACGGGGGACATTGTTCCACGGTCGTCCACGAGGGGGGTCCCGGTGTGGGCTGGAACCCCGTCACGCTTCGTTGAGCTTGGATGCCATCACCGCTGCCTGCGTGCGGCGTTCGACCCCGAGCTTCGTCAGCAGCCGGGAGACATAGTTCTTGACGGTCTTCTCCGCCAAGAACATGCGCGCGGCGATCTGCCGATTGGTCAAGCCTTCGCCGAGGAGCGCGAGCAGGGTTCGTTCCTGCTCGGTGAGTGTGGCCAGTGGACCCGTCTTGCCCGCCGCCTCGGTGCGCAACTTGGCCATCAGCGCCGCGGCGGCACGATTGTCCAACAGGGACTTCCCGGCGCTGACATCGCGGATGGCGGCGATCAGTTCGAGGCCCTTGATGTCTTTGATGACGTAACCGCTGGCACCGGCCAGGATCGCGTTGAGCATGGCTTGTTCGTCGGTGAACGAGGTGAGGATCAGACACCGCAGTTCCGGATTCGCCGACAGGAGCTCGCGGCACAGTTCGATGCCGTTGCCGTCGGGGAGCAGGACATCGAGCACCGCCACCTCGGGGCGCAGCGCCGGGATTCGGGCCAGCGCTTGAGCATAGGTACCGGCCTCGCCGACGACCTCGAGGTCGGGCTCCAGGTCGATGAGGTCGGCTACGCCGTGCCGAACGATTTCGTGATCGTCGACCAAGAAGACCTTGACCATGAGCGCGGACCTTTCGTTTCCTGTGGCACTACCAGCCTACGGCGCAGAGTTGCGCGTCGCTCGATACCGCCCGATAGTCGCTGGGCTGCGGGCGGGCGGCGGGGGCGGGCACCTGGGCATTCTCGAGGTCGGCCCGGCCCACAGGCCCCGAGGTGAATCCGGCGATCCTGTGGCGGAGAGAAGGAACGAGCGCGAGTTCGTTTCCCACGCCGAGGGTTCCGGACGGCGGGCAGGATCTCGCGGGAGCTGTGCATGTCGGGCCAGAACAGGTGCTCGACCCAGTCGTAGGTGTACGCACCGGTGCGGCCGGGACCATCCGGACGAGCCACGGCCAGACATCGGGGGCGCCGCGATACTCACCGAACCTATCGCTTGCAGGCGGGCCTCGGGAAGCAGATCGTCTCCGCACATCGGAGCGGTGACCTCGGTCGCGGCCGCACCTCGGTTCGAGCAGCGGCGACGGCGGTGGGTTGTCACGCCGGTGACGATCCGAACGGCACCGTGGGGGTCCCGGTGCGGAGGTCCGGGCGACGGAGCCGGTAGGCCAGCAGGCACACAGCGACACCGAGCAGTCCGACAACGGGCTGCAGCCAGGTGAACCGACCGATCACGAACGGCTGGACCGTGACCCAGCCGATCAGAAGGGCGCCGCTGCCGAGACCCACGATCGGCGCGATCGGGTCGGCGCGCAGGGCGAGCACGGCGGTGGCCGCCATCGGCGCCCCGACGATCGCGGCCAGCAGCACACCGGCCGGGATCGGGCTGCCGAACGGGAGGCGTGCGGTGATGTCGGGGCCGAGCTCGGCGCCGCCGCTGACGAGACCCACGGCGCCGACGAAGGCCCACAGGGCGACGAATCCGGCACTACCGATCAGCCCTGCGCGCAGGGCGCGGCGGGTCTTGCGTTGGCGGAAGGACGACATGGTGGAACTCCTGGTGGGCTATCGGCTCCAGCCGAGTACGTCGGGCACAGGTCGGCGAGGCGTGGGCGGCGGCCGTCGGTCGTCGGGGGCGAGGCCGATGCGCAGGACGACCTGCGGTATCCCGGGATGGCCGATCAGGCTGCCGAGCAGGCGTCGCCCGGCGGTCAGTTCGGTGATATGGGTCAGTGCGCAGGTCGACAAGCCGGACGCCGTGCACTCGAGCAGTGCCGCCGAGAGCGCCTCGCCGGTGCGCAGCCACGTCTGCGGCATCTCGTCCGTCGCGGTGAGTACGGCCAGGCGCGCGTGATCGCGAAGTTCGCCGCGGCGGGCGGGGATCTTCGGATGCGGGAAGTCGCGGACGACTCCGACGCGGGCCGCTTCCGGCTCCGACACCAACGCTGACGCCGGCACGCCCTCCGCGAGATGGGAATGTCCCGACCACCACCGGATTTCGGACTGGTACTCCATGTCGTACCGGCGCAGCGCCTCGGACTGTTCCGAAGCCAGTGACAGTCGTGTCCGCGCGTCCTCGTCGAGGATGTCCAGTGTGAGGCCGTGTCGGCTGACGAGTTCTTCCAGCGCCAATCTGATCGAGGCCCAGCCGCTCGGCGCGGCCATGGGCAGCCGGTCGGTGTACCGGTACTCGATCGCCTCGGCTCGCCGGAGCACGGCCGTGGGCGGGTCGCGCCACGGGCTGAAGTCGATGGTCGCCAGGAGGTCGGGCTGGGTAGGGTCGGGTATCCGCTCGACGTCGGTGCGCCAGTGCAGCGACGCGAAGACGGTCTGGGCGTGCTGCAATGCGGCGCCACAACTGATCACAGCCTGGCGTCCATCTGGGTCGACGGCGGTCAGTTGCCTGTCGAGGTCGCGTCGCAAGGTCAGCCGCGCACCGTCGAAGTCCCATCGCCACGGTTGTGTGTTGTGGATCGACGGAGCGCGGCACGCCAGCTGAATCCCCAGTCGGACCGCCGAACGGGTGGGGGCTGTTTCATCGCTCATGGCAGCCAGTGTGCGCGGGAAAGGCGCCTCAGCGAGACGGCCGTTACGCCCGTTTGGTGAGGACGAAATGCCTCAATGCGTCGCGCAGTCCGACTCTCCCGTGACGGCGAGCGAGGGTGGGGTCCCGAGGCACGCGCCGGCAGGTCTTTCGTCGTGCAGATCGGGGCTGTCACACGAAGACCGCGATGGACGAACGGCCCCGTGCCCAGGGAACGGGGAACGCGATGGTAAACGGCGGGGAGTGAACGTCACCGACACAGCGAGAAACCGTGATGACCGTCGAGACTCGACCGGACGCCGAGTGTGTCAGCCGCCGGATGCGAAGGGTCGGTTCGGCCAGGGGCGAGGACGCCACCGACGCGGCGCTGCACGAACTCCGGAAGCCGGTGTGGCGCACCTGGTACTACGTGGAGTCGGTGCGCGATCTGGATCCCGCGCGAATCGACCAGACCGTCGCCGGTCTGGTCGCTGTGCAGGATCTGCTCGGCGAGCACCAGGACGCGGTGGTGGCCGAGCACCGTCCGATCCAGCTGACCAGGGAAGCCTAGAATGCGGGGGAGTCCACGTTCACCTACGGACTGCTGCTGCGGCGCGAGATCGATCGCACCACCCCGCCGCGGACGTCGTCGTGAGAAGCACGAAGGCTACCGCGACCGTCAGCGCACGAAGATCACGTCGACGAGGACGAAGGCCGCCACCGTGAAGATCAGGAAGGCGAACCACCTCTGCAACCGCGCGACGTCGACTCGTTGTCCGTAGCGGCCCGCGACGAGAGACCCGCCGATGGCCGTCGTGGCGAAGACCGCCGCGACCCGCCAGTCGAGGCTGAGATCGCCCAGGTAAGCGGCGAATCCCGAGGCCGAGTTGGCGGTGACGATCACCAGAGATGTGCCGATGGCTACCGACATCTCGATGCCGAGCAGCAGAACGAGGCCGGGGACGATGAGAAAACCGCCACCGACCCCGAACAGCCCGGTCAGGAAACCCACGCCGAGGCCGACCGGAACGGCACGTGAGGTGCATCGACGCCAATTGACGGTCGATCCGTCCACTCGGCACGCGGTACCGATGCTGTCCTCACTCGCGAGCATCCGGGCTCCGGCGGCGATCATGACGAGCGCGAAGCCGGCGAGAGCCAGCGCCGGCGGAAGGGCGCGGTTCGCGGCGCTCCCGGCGAACGCGGCGGGCAGTCCGGCCACGGCGAACACGGCCGCGACCCGCCACTGCACCCGGCCTGAGCGCATCTTGGGGACCGCGCCCGCCAGCGCGGAGAGGCCGACCACCAGCAGAGACATCGGAACCGCCTGTCCGAGCGGGATCCCGAGTCCGTAGACGAGGCCGGGCACGGCGAGGATCGACCCACCGCCGCCGAGGAGGCCGAGCAGGATTCCGATGACAGCTCCCACGAGGACGGAGACGAGGATCGTCATCGGTGGCTCCTTCCGGACCCCGCGCTCTCGCGGTCAGTCTTCGACGGTCAGCGCATCGATCGCGGATTGCAGGCGGCGGCCCGCGTCGTCGGCGACCGAGGCGAGTGCGGGTTCATCGGTGACCTGCTCGAGCAGGTGCGGATTCATCGCCTCGACGAGGACCGTGCCCGGCGCGGCCGGGTCCTCGCGCACGACGACATTGCAGGGCAGCAGCAATCCGATCTGCCGGTTCACCTCCACCGCGCGGTGCGCGAGCGGCGGATTGCAGGCGCCGAGGATCAGATACCGCTCCATGTCGGCGCCGAGTTTGGCCTTCATGGTGGCCTGCATGTCGATCTCGGTCAGTACTCCGAAGCCTTGTTCCTGCAACGCGGCTCGGGTCCGAGCGACGGCGTCGTCGAACGAGGTCGTCAACGTGGTGGACAGTGCGAGGTTCAACGGTGGTTCTCCTCGGTCGAGGTCGGCAGTCAGGGAGCCCGCGGCTACTGTCAGGCGAGGGCTAGGAAGAGCTTCTCGAGCTCCGCTTCGCTCATGGGGTCCTTGCCGTCGGCGGCGTCTCCGGCCAGGCATTCGCGCAGTCCACTGGCGACGATCTTGAATCCCGCCTTGTCCAGCGCGCGCGAGACCGCCGCGAGCTGGGTGACGACCTCTTTGCAGTCGCGCCCGTTCTCGATCATCGAGATCACCCCGGCGAGCTGCCCGTGCGCGCGGCGCAGCCGGTTGAGGACCAGCGCGATACTCTCGTCATTTCCGACCATGGCGATTCCTTTCACGAACCTGACTCGACTATACCCCAGGGGGTATGTGTGGTGCGGTAACCCGCGCCACACATACCCCGATCGCCTCAGCCGTGTGAGAAGGTGACCTTCGGTAGCACGCGGCCCAGCCAGGCGGGTGACCACCAGGCGGCGTGACCGGTCAGGCGCAGCAGTACCGGCAGCAGGACCAGGCGGATGAACACCGCGTCCAGCAGCACGGCGACGCCGAGGATGATTCCCATCTCCTTGGGTGGCAACGGCTCGGCGAGTGCGAAGGTGAAGAACACCGCGACCATCACCGCCGCGGCGGCCGCGATGATGCGGCCCGAATGGGCCAGGCCCATGACATGCGCAACGTTGGGGTCGCCCGATTCCTCGTAGTGCTCCTTGGCGGTCGCGAGCAGGAACACCGTGTAGTCCATCGCGATGGCGAAGATCATCGCGAAGAAGAACACCGGTCCCCAGCCGTCCAGGAAGCCCTGCGGGGTGAACCCGAGCAGGCTCGCGCCGTGGCCGTCCTGGAAGATCAGCCTGGCCACGCCGAACGCCGCCGCGGTCGAGAGCAGGCTCACCACAGTCCCGAGGACGGCGATGAGCGGAGCCTGGAGCGCGGCCAGCAGCAGCGTGAAGCCGAGCGCGAGGATGACACCGATGATCACCGGCAGGTAGTCGTCGAGTGCTCGCTGAAGGTCGAGGTTCTCCGCGGGAGCGCCGCCGACCAGTGCCTGCGCCGGCAGATCGGCGCGCAAACGATCGAGGATCGCGCCCATCGCCTCATCCGAGGGGTCGACCGCTGGAATCGCCTGGAGCATCAGATGATCGGAGCCGTCCGCGCTGGGGATCGGTGGGGTGACCATGGCGATGCCCTCGGTCGTCCTCGCGGTGGCGGCGGTCGCCTCGGCGTCGGCCGTGGGGGCGATGATCTGGAACATGCCCGGTGCTCCCTCGCCCATCTGGGCCTGGATCAGTTCGTAGCCCTGGCGCACGGAAGCGTCGGCGGGCACGACCTGGATCGACGGCATGGCCACCTTCAGGCCGAGTACCGGGATCGCCAGCGCCGTCAGCGCGAGTAGGGAGCCGATGGCGAAGGGCCACGGGTGCCTGTGCAGCAGGTTGCCCCAGGATTCGAACCGGGGGGACCGGTGCTGCTGCCGGGTGGCGTAGGGCAGTGACCCGGCGTTGATCTTCGGGCCCAGGGCGCCCAGTGCGGCCGGGAGCAGGGTCAGCGTGGCGGCGAGGACGAACGCGACGGCGAGCATGATTCCCACGGCCATGGTCCGCACCGCGGGCGCGGGGACGAGCAACACCGCGGACAGGCTCACCAACACGGTCAGGCCGGACAGGATGACCGCCTTGCCCGCGGTGTCCATCGTCTCGGCGACGGCGGCACGGGTATCCGCGGCCTTGCGCAGCGCGTCACGAAACCTCGCGACGAGGAAGAGGGCGTAGTCGATGCCGAGAGCCAGGGCGAACATCATGGCGAAGTTCATCGCCCACACCGAGATCGGGGTGGCGGAATTGAGCAGCACCAGTCCGCCCGCGGAGGCCACCAGGCCCGCGAGGGTCAGCAGCAGTGGCAGGCCCGCGGCGACGAGTGAGCCGAACGCGAGCACCATGATCGCCAGTGTCACCGGCCAGGAGAGCATCTCCGCCTTGATCATGGCGTCATGGTTGGCCCTGTTGAACTCGCTCCACAGTGCGGTCGCGCCGGTGGGGTAGATCTCGATGTCGGCCGTCGACAGTGCGGTCAGCTCGCTCCCGAGGTCGTCGACCGCCTTGACCATCTCGTCCGTGCTCGCGGCGGCGCCGGCGATCACGACGCCGGTGTGGCCGTCCGGACTGATCGTCATCCCGGGTTGGGGAGCGATGACCTGGCTGAAGCGGTCGTCGCCCTGGAACAGGGCGATCGCCTCGGTCAGGACCTGTTGCACCGCCGGATCGGACACCAGTGCGGAGTCGGAGTGCACGACCACCTGCACCGCGGCGGAGGAGTTTCCGCCGAAGTGCTGCTGTGCCAGCTCGCGGGCGCGCACCGACTCCGAGCCGTCGGCCTGCCAGCCTGCGCCCGCCAGGGAGTCGAACACACTCGGCGCGGCGGCGCCGAGTGCGACCAGCGCGATCAACCACACGCCGAAAACCCACTTCGTGTGGGTGGCCATCCGCGCTCCCCAGCGGGCCAGCGCGCCGGCTGGGGTCCCCGGCGGCGCGGATCCGTCTTCGCGTTCCGACGTCGCCGGCGACTGCTCGCCGATGAAGGTGTTCTTGCTGCTCAACGTTTGATTTCCTTATGCGGGTGGGGGTATGTCTTCCGGCATGATTCGCCGGGTGGGTGGCGGGTAGGCGAGGCGGAAGCGGTGCGGGCTGTCGCTCGATCGGGCGGCTTCCTCGCGCGCTCGGCCAGCAGGCTCAGCGGCCCAGGATGCGGCCGAGGATGCCGGGGGTGCCGGTGCGATCGGGTGTCGGCTCACAGGTGCACCGCCGAGATGCGGGCACGGATTTCAGCACGCTGTCGACGTGCGCTCCGCAGCCGCCCCACGTGGTCTTCTTGCAGGTCGAACAAGTGACGGCATAGCACATAACTCCTCCTCGGAGACGTAGGGATCCGGATCAAAAATACCCCCGGGGGTACTTGCATACCCTAGGGGGTATATGCGACGCTGTCCACAGCGGCAGCGCGAACGTGTCGTCGGATTGGAGGAAAACGTGATGATCCTCGAGCAGTACTACCTCGAATGCCTGTCCCACGCCTCGTATCTGATCGGCGACGAGAGCACCGGCCGGGCCGTCGTCGTCGATCCGCGGCGCGACGTCACCGAGTATCTCGACGACGCACGGCGACTCGGATTGACGATCGAAGGCGTGATCAACACGCACTTCCACGCGGACTTCGTCTCCGGTCATCTCGAGCTGCTCGCCGCCACCGGGGCGTGGATCGGTTTCGGCGAGGCGGCCGAGACCGCGTATCCGATCCGTCGGCTCGCGCACGGCGAACGTGTGTCGCTGGGCGAGGTCGACCTGGAGGTGTTGTCCACTCCCGGGCATACGTGGGAATCGATCAGCCTGCTGGTGCGCGAGAATCCGACGGCCCGGCCGACGGCGGTGCTGACCGGTGACTCGCTGTTCATCGGGGATGTGGGCCGACCCGACCTGGTCAACCTCGGTGACGGCTCCACCACCGATCTCGCGCGGGCGATGTACCGGACGATCCACGAGACTCTGCTGGCACTGCCGGACTCGGTGATCGTCATGCCCGCGCACGGTGCGGGCTCCTCGTGCGGGAAGAACCTGTCCGCGGAGCTGACCTCGACAATCGGGGAACAGCGCAGAACCAATCCGTCGGTGCGGCCGATGAGCGAGGAATCCTTCGTCGCGCTGATCACCGATGGCCAGCCGGCTGTCCCGGAGTATTTCCACGTCGACGCCGCCCTCAACAAGGGCGACCGCGCGGTGCTGGATCCGCACCGCGTGATCCCGGCGTTCACCGCGCGGCAGGTTCGGGACGAATCGGCGTCCGGCACAGTCATCCTCGATGCCCGTACCCCTGAGGATTTCGCCGCCGGGCACCTGCGCGGATCGGTGAATGTCGGTTTCGACGGCCGCTTCGCCGAAACCGGCGGAATGGTGGCCGGGATCGGTGACCGGATCGTACTGATCGCCTACCCTGGCGAGGAACAGGACGCCGCGCTGCGACTGGCCCGCATCGGGTCCGACGACGCGGTCGGCTACTTCACGGTCGACCACGGCGGTGTCTTTCCCGCTGAGCTGGCCGATCTCGTGCAATCGGCGCCGCGAACGACCGTCGAGCAGCTACGGCAGCTCCTCGACGCCGACCGGGTCGCCCTCGTCGACGTCCGCAATCCCGGCGAGCGCGAGTTCGGCTACATCCCCGAAGCGATGCCCATTCCGTTGGCACAGTTGCGTGCCAGGATCGGTGAGCTGCCCACCGGGGTGCCGATCGTGGTGCACTGCGCGGGCGGATGGCGCTCGAGCGTCGCAGCGTCACTGCTTCGCTCGCTGGGCATCGAGCAGGTCAGTGACCTGGTCGGCGGCTACAACGCGTGGATCGATCACCGGGCGACGGCACCGGCCTGACGTCGGCATCGCGCGAGGTCGTCAGCTGCCGGCGGGAACCGTGGTGTCGCAGGGCAGGGCATGCCCCAGATCTGCCCCGAGTCCCGGGGTGCGCTCCGCATGTTCGACGCACGGGCGGGTGGCGGGTGCTGGGATGCAGGCGTCGCGTGACCCGGCTGTGAGTGACGGAGAGCGTGATCGGTCGCCCCCCGGCCGGGACCGAACGGCGCCGCCGAGCGCGGGCAAGTCCGCGCCGGACAGAGCGGTCCACACGTTCGCGTGGACCGCGGCCGCGCCGGTGACCACGCCGTCCATGTCGAAGACGACCGCGCGGTACTCAGCGGCGGTACGCGCGGGTTCCGTCACGTGGATTCGGGCGCTCGTTTCCGATCTCGTCCGGTAGCGCCCATCACCTCGTCCCACCATTCCTGGAGGAGGTTCGGTTCCGGCCGGCGCACCGTCGCTGATCCGGCGCCGTCGTGGCGCACCGGGGGATCGGGGACTTCGCCGAGGGTGGATGACATCGCTACCTCCTCGTGGCGCGTTGTCTCAGTCCGAGAGGTGGCCGGAAGGGCCGGCAGTCCACGCCCGCCGGGCCGCACAGCCCTGCCCGCGCGCGGTCGCGCGGCACCGGTGGCTGCCGCCCGCTCGCGGTGCTTCACTAGGTGAAGTGACGAAGGTCCGGCGAATCTGTGTCCGATGCGCGTGGGCGCCGGCATCAGGGCCCTGCCCGTGGGGTGCCTGCCTCGGCGAGTCTGGTCCCAACCTGTCACGTCCGAGAACAGGTGCCCTACTTTCCCCGCCCCATCGAGGAGCGGGGAATTCTGCGTCGCAAGTCGTTCGCGCGCACGGCGCAGACCCGGGACGAGGCGGCGCTCGATATGGCGTTGCTCGACTACGACTTCCACCTGTTCACCGAATCCGGCAGCGGTGTCGACAGCGTCCTGTATCGGCCGGGTTCCACGGGATTTCGCCTTACCCAGCTGGACCCGCGGCCCGAGCAGGTGAGCGCGGCCAGGGAGGCCGTCTCGATCAGTGCCGCGAGCGCACCCGAGCTCGGTATCGACGCCGCGGTCGACTGTCTGGAGTTGACGGGCTGGCCGTTCGTGTTCTACTGGGACCCGCAGCGGGGTCGCGGCCATGTGCTGTACCACCGCTACGACGGGCACTACGGCCTTCTCACGCCCGCGGCGGTATGGATGCGGATCATCGACGTGGTGGGTTTGGCGGCGACGGAACCGGCCGGGAGTACCGCAGGGCGAAGGTGTTGAGAGTGCCGGCCGACGCGGATCCGATCGTGGCACGGCTACTCCACTCCGAGGAGCCGTCCATCCGTTGGCGCACCCTCCTCGGCGTGCTCGGAGTGCCGCCGTCGGATCCCGCGGTGATCACGGCGGCCGCGGCGATTCCCGGCAGTGAGCGCGTGCGGCGTCTGCTCTCCGAACGGCTCGTCGACGGCACACTGCCCTTCCACCCCTACAGCGCGAAGTGGCGAGGGGCACACTGGGTGCTTGTCGCGTTGGCCGAACTCGGATATCCGGCCGGTGACGAATCCTTGGTGCCGTTGCGCGAGCAAGCCCTGGGTTGGCTGCTGTCGCCGGAGTACGAGCGGCGCTATATCGGCCGGGTTCGGGACCGGGAACTGCCGACGTTGCACGCGTTCATCGAGGGAAACCTGGTCTGGGCGCTGCTGCGGTTGGGGCTGGCGGACCAGCGCGTCGGTCACCTCGTCGATCGTCTGCTGCGTGCTCAATGGCCCGACGGCGGCTGGAACTGTGATCGGCGAGCGACCGGTCACGTGTCGTCCTTCGGGGAGAGCCTCGTCCCGCTGCGGGCTCTGAACGCTTGTGCCCGCACCACCGGAGATCCCGAGGTCGGCGAGGCGGTCCTGCGCGCCTCGGAGCTGTTCCTCGGACGTCGGCTGTTCCGCCGCCGCACCGACGGCTCGGTCATCGATCGATCCTTTCTCGAACTGCACTTTCCGTGCTACTGGCACTACGACATCCTGTTCGCGTTGACAGTGCTGGCCGAGGCCGAGTTGATCGAGGATCCACGCTGCGCCGAGGCTCTCGACGTGCTCGAGGCGAAGCGCTTGCCCGACGGAGGATTTCCCGCGGAGGCCAAGTTCTATCGGGTCAGCTCCGCGCAGCCAGGCGGCGGGTCGTCTGTGGTCGGTTGGGGACCGACCAGCCGCCGGTTGCCGAACGATTGGGTGAGCTGCGCGGCGCTCATCGCGTTGACCGCGGCCGGGCGTCGCGGTCGGTCCTCGTGAGCTGCCGGCCGGCCGCCTTCTCCGCGACCGTGCTCTCTGGCGCGGCCGATGGCACCGGCGCGCGGTGGCGGCCGAGTTCGCGTGGTATCGGACGAATTCCAAGGCCGGGTCGTGGACAGGTCCCGTGCGCGAGTGCGCCAGGTCGGAGGCGTCGGCCAGCGGCACGGTCCGTGGGCCGGAGGAGTCCTGTTCGGGGAGCGCGTCCGCGGCCCGGCGGACTCGGCCGCAGGGAAGTCGAGTAGTGGCCGATGCTCGACCGACCGGTCGGCGCGACCGGTCCACGGTGTCGTAGCCGCGCTCGCCGCCCTGCCCTCGCGGATGGCCCTGAACCAGAGCAGGTCGCCGTCGCGGACCGCGCGCCGCCGTTCGTCCCCGGGGTCGAAGCGGGTCGAAGTGCGACGTCGAAGTGCGGCGCGTGCGCCCGCTCGCAGGAGTGGCAGCCCGCCGCGCTGAACCGGAGTCGGCAGGTCATCGTCACGATCTGGTCGTTCGCCACTTGCACGCATACGGTCCATCGAGCCTCGCCGCGCGAGAAGTCCGCGCTCAGCGACTTGCACTCGCATCCGATATTCGGCGACAGCTCGTCGTCGGGGTGGGCGGCCTCCGCCACCGGAGCGGAGCCGGCGGTGAGCTGGGATATCGGCCCGAAGTCATCTCGGACGGTGCCTTCGTGCTCTAACTCCGCTCGGGGCGCGATGGCACCGTGGGATACGTCTACGAAAGGACGACACCCCATGGACCCCGGAATGCCCGACCGCCGCACAGTCACAGCGGCACTGACGCTCGCCGGGCGTGCGCCGTCCCGGCGCAACACCCAGCCGTGGCGGTGGCGGGTGACCGATCAGGGCGTTCACCTCCACCTCGATCCGCGCTGTTCGACGTTCGCGACCGATCCCGCGTCGCGCGACGCGCTTCTGGGGTGTGGCATCGCGCTGCACCACGTGAGTGTGGCGTTCGCGGCGGCCGGGTGGGCCACGGTGGTCCGTCGGCTGCCGGATCCCGCCCGACCCGGTCTGCTGGCGTCACTTCGCTTGGTGCCGCATCGCCCCACGATGCTGGAGAAGTCGCTGCGCGACGCGATCACCGAGCGGCGCAGTGATGATCGTCCCTACCAGCTCAGGCCGATACCGGCCGGATATCTGGGCCTGTTCCGGGAGCGCGCGGCGGCGTTGGGCGGCATCGTGCGGCTCGTCTCCGACAGCGACCGCGTACACCTCGCGGAGTACGCGAGCTCGCGTCGACCGACGGTGACCTGTGCGAGCGGATCTGTGCTCGCACAGGTCCCACCGCCGCGCCGAGCGCTCGGCGAGGGGCGCACCGGGCGCAGGACGCCGTGGCCGCCGACCGCATCCGGTTCCGCGGAGAGCATGGAAGCCGCGGTCGTCGATTACGCCGAGTTCTTCCTCGCCGGTACACCGGGCGACGATGCGCTGTCGAGGTTGCGTGCCGGTGAGTCGATCAGCGCGGTGCTGCTGACCGCCACCAACATCGGTCTGGCGACATGCTTGCTCACGCAGCCGCTCGAGTCGCGGCGGGACTTCATCCGGACCGAAGTACTGGGCGGCACCGCGTTCCCGCACGCTGTCCTGCGCGTGGGATGGGCACGGGATACCGGGGATCCACCGGCCGTGACGCCTCGTCGCCCCGTCGAGGACCTGATGCTTCCCGAACATCACTGACGTCCGAACATCACTGACGCCGAGGGTGCCGTACGCTCCTCACTCGGAGCCCGGATGGATGACCAGGACGGGGCAGCGGGCGCACTGGACCAGCGCGTTCGCCGTCGAACCGAGCCGTGAGCCGGGAAAGCCGCCCGGCCTCGGTTACCGCCGGCCCCGACGATGCCCCGCCTGGCCCCTGGCCGGGATGCGAGCAGGATCTGCGCGGCGGAGCCGGCAGGTTCGGCGCCGCGACATCCGGTGGCCGTCGCTGTCGGAGCGCACCGTGGAGATCGCAGGTGCGCGGGCGCCGCGCTCGAGCATCAGAGTTGGCCGCGCGCGTCGTCGTACCCGGCGATCGGACGGCCGATCAGGGCGGTGGTCTCGACAGGGCGATGCGCTGCCGCGCGGTCCTCGCCGAACGTCGGGCTCGCGCTCGTCCCGGGTGCGGGCACGGTCGCGCTGCTCCCGCACCGGGGGATCTTCACCGTCCCGCATCCGCGCCGATTCCAGCCGGACAGGGTCGACGCCCGGGTGACCACCAGACCCGGTGGTCGTCTGCCCTTCTGCTGTGGACGAGAAGGACAGGCTCGCCGCCCACAGTTCGCCGGTGGTGGTCACCTACGGCGCCGACGAGATCGATCCGGTGCGCCGCGTCGGATGGTCGGTGTCGGTGACCGGACTGGCCCGCGCCGTCTGCGGCCCCGGGCGCATCGCGAGCTACGAGCGGCGGCTACGGCCCTGGGTGGAAGGCATGATGGACACCGTCATCACGATCGATCCCGACATCGTGACCGGCATCCGCCTGCTGGAACGGCAAGCACCCGAGCACAGCTGATGCCGCGGTGACACCGCGACCACGGAGCGGAATCGGAACCGATCGGCCGTCGCACCAATGACTTTGGCCCCTGACTTCCGCGGGGCGGTCGCGGGAATGCTGGATGTCGACGCCCGCGACGGGCCGGTGACCCCCAGAAAGGCTCGACCATGACCGAGAAGACCGTGCGGCCCACCGACCATCGACCCCGGCCCGTGCTGGCCGCGGTCGATGGCTCCGCCAACTCCTATCAGGCCGCGGCGTGGGCGGCGGCCGAAGCGGCGCTGCATCGCCTGCCGCTGCACATTCTCACCTCGGCGGCGATCCAGACAGGCTTCGGCCCGGGGATGTCGCTGGGTGAGGCGGATCTGGAATGGCTCCGGGTGGACGCCGAGCGAGTGGTCGGGGAAGCGGCGCGGGTGGCCCGCGCGGCGGTGCCCGAGGACGACCTCACGATCACCACCGAGGTCGCGTTCGAACGGGCCGCACCGCTGCTGATCGACCGGTCGACCACGGCGGAGATGCTCGTGGTCGGCAGCCGCGGCATCGGCGCTTTCCAGCGCGGGCTGCTCGGCTCGGTCAGTACCGCCGTGACGCGTCATGCCCACTGCCCGGTCGCCGTGGTCCAGGGCATCGTCGCGACGGACCCGGTGTCTGCCGCGCTGCCGGTGCTGGTCGGCGTCGACGGGTCCGACAACAGCGTGCCCGCGGTACGACTGGCGTTCGAGGAGGCCTCGCGCCGCAAGGTCGACCTCGTGGCGGTGCACGCGTTCGACGACTCCAGCGCCGATCTGCCCGCGTTCAGCTGGGAAACGGGCAGGCAGACAGCCGAAACCGAACTCTCCGAGGCGCTGGCGGGCTACCGCGAGAGCTATCCGGATGTGGCGGTGCGCGGCGTCGTCGTCGCCAACCGCCCGGTCCGCGCGCTGCTGCGGGAGGCCGCTTCGGCTCAGTTGCTGGTGGTGGGTAGTCACGGACGCGGTGGATTCACCAGCATGCTGCTGGGCTCCACGAGCAACGCCCTGCTGCACTCGGTCGACATTCCGATGATCGTCGTCCGCGACCGGGAGCAGGGCTGACCCGAGGCGGCCACCGTGCGCGGTGGCCGCCTCGTCGGGCGCCGACGAGCGCGGGGAAGCCGCCGGAAACGCCACGACGTCCCGTCGCGGAGTCGCTGATGAGCGACAACGACGCAGGCGTGCGTTCAGGGCGGTGAAACCCTCGGCGGCGACGGCCCGGCCCTCGATGTCGACCCGCCCTGAGCAGGAGGAGTGTCAGGTGTCCGGCGTCCTGTCTGACCCAGACTTGATCGACCGACTTCTACGACGCCTGTCCGCGGTCCCGTGGCCCGCAGTGCGGGCGATGGCGATCGTCGTGGCGTGAGTCTGTTGCGGGCCGACCTCGGCGGAGCGACCGCGCCGACCGTCTTCGAGGTCCTCCGAGACGGGCTGTCGTCCGCCTTCGCCGGTCACCGCGCTGTCGATCGCGGCCGATCTGCTCGCCATCGCGACGGCGGCGGCTGCCCTGGTGCACCGGCCCTACTTCTCCGAGGATTTCTTCGCCGGGCTACGCGGCGAGGACGACGGGGGTGGGTAGGGCCATCGGTGCTCACCGGCCCGGTGGGTCTGTGCTGGATGTGCTGTCGTCACCGGGAGATACCCGGTCCAGTCGACGCGGGCCAGCATGACGACGCCGACCAGGAGCACGATCTGTACGGCGATGCCGTAGGGCGTGGTGAACGAGGCGGTGAGGGTCTCGCCGAGACTGCGCCCGGCGACCTCGGCGGCGCTGAGGTACAGCGAGAAACTCACTGTTCGTCCCGCGACATGCGCGGCGGTCAGCGGAAACAGGCGCAGACCCAGGAGCCCGGCCGCCTCGAACAACTGCGCCGACGGGAGCGGTGAGACGAGGAATACCCCGATCGTGGCGAATTTGCGGCCACGACGACCGGTGAGATGGTCACCGGCGGCCCGCAGGTTGGTTGTGCGCCGCGGGCCGAGATGGCCGCCGGCGCGACGGGTGGCGGCGGCGAGGACATACCGGCCCGCACCCGAGGCGACGGCGGCGCAGACGACGAGCGGGACCGGATCGAGGTTCCCGTTGAGTCCGAAGAACACCACGAGCAGGGCGTTCGGCGGCCCGAACGCCGGCAGCAGGTTCACCGCGAACACGACGGCGACCACCAGGAGCAACTGCCCAGCCGTCGTGCTCATGTCAGCTTCTGCGTGCGGGCGGACTCAGCGTCGGGCGGCGAGCCTGCGCAGCCGCTCGTGCTCGAGGACGAACACGGCGATGCTCCCGGTGAAGCTCGTCGCCGTCGCGATCGCCCCGAGCGTGGTCCAGCCGCCGAAGCCGTAACCCGCGGCCGTCAAGGTCGAGGCGAGTCCGACGATCCCGGTGAAGAAGAGCAGGATCCCGGGAATGTTGTAGGGATCGGCGAGGCTCTGGCCCGGCTTGTTGTGGTACGCGGCGCCGGTGACGCTGTCACTCACGGTGGTTCCTCCGATGTCTGTCCGCAGACCGGATACGGTGTCCGCGGTGTGTCGACACACTGTCTCGCCGCTGCCCGCTTCCTCGTGAGAGGCGTTGGTCCCCAGCAGCTTCGACCAAAGTCATCGGGGGCAATCGGCACTGCTCGAAGGGGCCTATCGGCCCTTACCCCGCAGTGGCGGGAAGGGTCATGGTTGCACTACCGGCGAACCGCTGCGCCGCGCGGTCCGGGGCACGGAAGGAGACTGAAATGTACTGGTACGACCACGATGTCGGTGGCTGGAGCTACGTTTGGATGGGCTTCGGCATGGTCCTGTTCTGGGCTCTGCTGATCGCCGGTTTCGTGCTCGCCCTGCGGTATCTGTTCCGGGTGGACAACGAGCGTCGTGCGCACCCGGCGCCGCCGGGCGCCGAACATGTCCTGGCGGAGCGTTTCGCCCGCGGCGAGATCGACGCGAAGGAATACGCGGATCGGCTGGCTGTTCTGCGTTCGGCCACGACAGGGTGATCCGGCCCCGCCCGCACCGTCGATCATGCGGAGTCGCGCGCACCTCAGGGACCAGTGACCGTCCCGGCGAGGACCTTCGGCTCGGTTCCGGGTACGGCCCCGGCGGTGAATGTTGGGCGCTCGACGCCGCTGTGGCGCCTGCGAGCGGAAAGGACGGATGTGGTCGTGGGTTCATCGGATCACTCGTCACGGTTCCTCCTCGGGCCCGAGGCGACGGTGCGTCCGTGGTGCCGTGTCCGGCGCCGGATTCGAGCGATTGGGCGCCGAGATCGGCCGTACCCTGCGACAATTCGGTGCGGACCGGTCCATGCGATCCCGCGGCCCGATTGCCCCGTCGAGTCCGGAACGATGGTGACGCGTCTGCTGCCGGGCTTGCGGCAATTCCGGGGTTATCGGCGTTCGTGGCTCCGCGCGGATGTGGTCGCGGGCGTGACCGTGGCGGCGTATCTGATCCCTCAGGTGATGGCGTACGCGACGGTGGCGGGCTTGCCGCCGGTGGTCGGGCTGTGGGCGGCGATCGCCCCGCTGGCCGTGTACGTGCTGTGGGGGACCTCGCGTCAGCTGTCGGTGGGACCGGAGTCGACCACCGCGCTGCTGACCGCCGTGGCGCTGGCGCCGCTGGCCGGCGGCGACCCCCGGCGGTACGCCGCGCTGGCCGGGTTGCTCGCGTTGCTGGTCGGCGCGCTGTGCCTGCTCGGCGCGTTGATCAGGCTGGGCGTGCTCGCGGATCTGTTGTCGCACCCGGTGCTGGTCGGCTATCTGGCCGGAACCGCGGGCCTGATGATCGTGGGGCAGTCGGGGAGAGTCACCGGAGTGCCGGTCGAGGGTGACACGGTGTTCGCGCAGGCGCGTTCGCTGGTGGCCGGCATCGACCAGTGGCATCCCGCGACGGCGCTGCTGGCGGGATCGGTACTGGTGGCGTTGCTCGCCATGGCCCGGTGGCTGCCGCGTGCGCCGGGCCCGTTGATCGCGGTCCTGGCGGCGGCCGTGTCGGTATCGGCGTTGTCACTGGAGCGATTCGGTATCGCGGTGATCGGCAGCGTGCCGACCGGGCTGCCGGTACCGGGTCTTCCCGAGTTCGAGTTCGCCGACGTCTCCGCGTTGTTGCTGCCCGCCGTCGGTATCGCGGTGGTGGGATTCTCCGACAACGCGCTGACCGGTCGCGCGTTCGCGGCACGGCACGGTGACCATGTGCGGCCGAATGTCGAGCTGGCGGCCCTGGGTGCGACGAACGTGGCCACGGCGCTGACCCACGGCTTTCCGGTGAGTTGTAGCGGCAGTCGCACGACCATCGCTGATCTGCTCGGGGCCCGGACCCAGCTCTACGCCCTGGTCACCGGTGCCGCGGTGCTGGTCGTGCTGTTCGGCGCGACCGGCGTGCTGGCCGGATTCCCCGTCGCCGCGCTGGGTGCGCTGGTGGTCTACGCCGCGCTGCGGCTGATCGACGTGTCGGAGTTCGCTCGGCTGGCGCGTTTCCGCCGCAGCGAACTCCTACTCGCGGTGGGGACCGTGGTTGCCGTCTTGGCACTCGGTGTGCTCTACGGCATCCTGGTCGCGATCGCCCTGTCCGTGTCGGACCTGCTACGACGGATCGCCCACGCGCATGACGCGGTGCTCGGCTTCGTCCCCCACCTGGCGGGGATGCACGATGTGGACGACTACCCCGACGCCACACGGATCGCTGGATTGGTGATCTACCGCTATGACGCGCCGTTGTGCTTCGCCAATGCGGAGGACTTCCGTAAACGCGCGCTGGCAGCGGCGGAATCCGGCGGCAGGGAACTCCGGTGGTTCGTTCTCAGCGCCGAGGCGAACGTCGAGGTGGACCTGACCGCGCTCGACGCCGTCGAGCAGGTGCGTGCCGAATTGTCCGGGCGCGGCGTGGTCTTCGCGATGGCCCGGGTGAAACAGGATCTGCGCGATGATCTCGACGCCTGCGGGCTGACCGGACGGATCGGTGCCGAACGGTTGTTCCCGACGCTGGCGACAGCGGTCGCGGCGTTTCGCGCCGCGACCGCGTCGACGGGTGGCGCCGACCCCCGGCCTCCGGCGGACGAACCGAACCGCAAGGACTCGAGCCCACACCGATCAGTCGTGGTGCGCGACCATGACCGGGCACTCGGCGTGGTGGACCAGCCGGTCGCTGGTCGACCCGAGGAGCAGACCGCGGAAGCCACCACGACCCCGGCTACCGACGACGAGCAACTGCGCGGTCTGTGACCGATGGGCGAGCCGCTCGCGCGGCCCGAACACCTCGACCTCGCGCCGGACCGCCACATCGGCGAAACGTGAAGTCGGTGCGCGGCGGCTTCTTCTCCGTCATGCAGGCCCGCGCGCCGCACAGCAGCACGACACCCGTGTGGGTCTCGTAGACTCGTGCGGGCGGCGGGCCTGCCGCCCATCGTGCGGAGTTCATGAAGGAAGGACCAGCGCGGCGCCGGCGGTCGCGCCGCCGTCGAGCCCGAACTCCGATCCGGTGGAGAACGTCGCCTCGGTGACGATGAAGCCGACCATCGCGGCGACCTCTTCGGGCTCACCGAAGCGTGGAAGTGGTTGTCCCGCCGCGATACCGGGGTCCAGCTCGGTGGTCATCGGGGTGTGGATCGGTCCCGGGTGCACCGAGCAGACCCGGATGCCTGCCGCGCCGAGCTCGAGCGCCGCCGCTCCGAGCAGGATGATCGAGCCTTTCGGTGTCGGGTGTTCGAAGGGGAGTGGTCACGCCGGGCGTGACGGGTGGTTGGTGCCGGCGAGCGCGTGATCGAGCAGGACGCGGCGTTCCGCGGACGCGACGACCTGGCGCGTCGCCGCGACGGCGTCCGGCGTCACCGACGTGATGCCCATGCGCACCAGGTGCTCGGCGAACGCCGGCCGGTTCGAGGGCGCCTGGCCGCACAGCGACGACGTGATGCCAAGGCGGCGGGCTACGCCGATGATGCGCGACATGGCTTCCAGCACAGCCGGATCCGATTCGTCGAACAGCTCGGCGCACTCCTCGGAGTCGCCGTCGACGCCCAGCATCAGCCGGGTCAGGTCGTTGCCGCCGATGGAGACGCCATCGATGCCGAGGCCGACGTATTCGGGCAGCCAGTGCGGCACCGAGGGCACCTCGGCCATCACCAGCGATGCGGGCCACGTTGTCTGCCGAGCGCACTGGCGTCGACGATTTCCAGGCAGGCTTCCAGTTCCCACCTGGTCCGCACGAAGGGGATCATGATGTGCAGATTCGGGTTGTCGTGGCGGGCGTCGGCGAGCGCGGAGAGTTCGGCGGTGAAGAGGTCGGGTTCGCGGATGTACCGGTAGCAGCCTCGGTAGCCGATCATCGGGTTGTGCTCGACGGGCTCGTATCGTTCGCCACCGCGCAGCGCGCGGAATTCACCGCGACGCCCGCGGTGCGAGCGTCCGGCTCGATCAGGGATGTGCGGTGTCGATGGTCGAGGAGCGGGGGAGTTCCAGGCTGTCGGCGATGGTGCCTGCCCAGCGCCGCACGGCATCCCAGTCGCGCAGGTCGCCGTAGCGGGCGCCGCCGAGGAGCCGATACATCGCTCTGGCGCGCCAGGACACTCCTTCGCGTTCGTATTTGCCGGCGAAGGCGGTGTAGTCGCGCGGGTGCAGCATGCCGAGGACGGCGGCGATCTTGCGCGGGATCTGGCGTCCGGCCCACCGGCCGACCGGGCCGCGTAGGGCAGGCCCGAGTCCGACCGTGAAGAGCCGGACATCCTTACCGGTCAAGGTCGGCAGGTTGTGGCGGATGTAGGCATCGGCCCCGGGGAGCAGGTCCATGTTGTGGATGGCGCTGCCGATGACGACGGTGCCGACGCCGGTCAGGTCCGGCGCGTGCTCGATGTCGCACAGTTCCGCGTGCGCGCCACGTGACATCAGTTCCTCGTAGATGAATTCCGCGATGTCCCGGGTGGAGCCCTGCGCGGTGGCGAACAGGATCGCGACGCGGGGAGAAGGTGTGGGAGTCATGGTGCCAGCTTCGCGCGCACAGGTCGTCGCCGAGCAGAGCCGGTATGCCCGTCTCGCGGGGACCAATGGCACCGAAGTGGCGCGGTCACGAGGCAGTGACCGGCGCGATCAGCGGCGAGACCTTCGACCCATCACCATTTCGGTGTCGAGCGAGTCCGACCGCGGCGAAGCCCCCGTCCCGGCGATAGGCATCCGTCGGTCCTCGGGAGTCGACCGCGGTCTGCGTGGCGGCCTCCTTCCGCTGAGTCGACGGTGCGAGGCCGTTCACGTCCGGCCCGCGGGCGCTGATCGGTCGGGCCGGGTGAGGGCACGGCCTCGGTTGCCAGCTTCGCTCGCGGCCCTGCGATGGGAGCAGGGTCGAGGTGCCCCCACCGCACGGACCGAAGCCACTGCGACGAACATGCCCACCGCGAGGTCTTCGGCGGACCATCGCCTCTGTCCGGTTCGGATGGCCACGCGCGAGAATGGTTCCAATGGCCGTACGCCGTCGCGCGCCGTGGCGAACGGCATGTTCACCTACCGCGAGGTCGACCGATGAGCGAGTTGCATCCCCTGGACGGAGGATTCCTGGAGTTGGAGGACGCCGACCGGCACATCAGCCTGGGGATCGGCGCCGTGGCCGTCATGGCGGGACCGGCGCCGACGCGGTCGGAGTTCACCGACTGGCTGACAGCGTGCCTCGACCGCGTCGGGCGCCTTCGCGAGCGGGTGCGGGGGTCGCGGTGGGACGTGGCGGCGCCGGTGTGGGAGGCCGACCCCCATTTCGACCTGGCCCATCATGTTCGCTGGACCGCTCTGCCCGAGCCGAACGACGAATCGGCATTGCGTGAGGTGATCGCCACGGAGCTGGCCGAACGCCTGGACCGCGACCACCCGCTGTGGCGGTGCGTCGTCGTCGAGCACCTGGCGGGTGATCGCTGGGCGCTGATCGTGCAAGCCCATCACGCCATGGTCGACGGGATCTCGGGGATGACCCTGTTCGAGCGGCTGTGTGATCCGGTGGACGACGAGCCCGCGGCGGAGGCATCGCCGAAGTCCCGGGGGCCGGCCGCCAGGTGGTTCGATCTGACGGTCAGGGTGGCACGCCTGCCCGTGGCGGCGCCGCGGTGGGCGATCTCGACCGCGCGCAGCCTCGTGCCGGTGGTGTTCGCCGCTGTCGCGCCGAGCGGGTCGTCCTCGTTGAACGGCCCGATCGGGCGGCAACGACGGTACGTCGTCGCGCGGGCGTCGCTGACCGAGGTGCGCGAGGTCGGGACCGCGTACTCGGCCTCGGTCAACGATGTGGCACTGGCCGCGATCACCTCGGCCTACCGCACGCTGCTCATCCGGCGCGGCGAAGACCCGGCCGCGCGGCGGGTGCGCATCCTGATCCCGGTCTCGGTCCGCGAGAGTACCGCCGACCACGTGCTGGACAATCGCGTGTCTGCCATCATTCCGCACCTGCCCGTCGAGGAATCCGATCCGGTCGCGCGGCTCGCCGCGGTCCACGCCCGGGTCGCGCATCACCGCGCCAGGGGGGAGGCCGACGCCGAACGGTCGATGCTGGTGGTGGCCGAGTCGCTGCCCTACGCGGTCGTCGCGCTGGCCTTCCGGCTGGCGGGGCGTTTCCCGCAGCGCAGCGTCACGGCCCTGGCGACCAACGTGCCCGGCCCGAACCGGCGGCTGACCGTGAATCGGTGTCCGGTACTGGAGATCCTGCCGTGCATCCCGATCGCGATGCGACTGCGTACCACGATCGCGATCCTGAGCTACGAGGATCGGCTCGTCTTCGGGATCACCGGTGACTACGACACGACCCCCGACATCGACGTGCTCGCGGAGGGCATCGAGAGCGGCATCTCCGAGCTGCTGGCCTCGGCCGCGGGTCGCCTCCCCGATCAGCGAGGATGAACGACCATCACGGCTCAGCGGGCATGTTTGGCAAGGGTAGTGTTGTCGAACCGAGTAGAAGCCCCCGGAATGCCCCGGCTGCCCACCACCAGCCGAGCGGTCCGAGACCATTGGAGGAGATGGTGGGCGGGACCGTACCGGTGGACCCCCGGGTTATCCGCACATCGGGAACGTGCGGGACCACTCGGCCCATCGCTCGGCCAACGGGCGGCCTCGACGACCGCCCGTGCGCACTCACCGCCCCGGCCGGCCTCGCTGCGACCACGGAAGGTGCGGCGGGAGGAATCGCTCGTGACTCGATCGGGTTCACCGCGGTCTCGATTCGGTCCGTGAAGCCTGTCGCTCTCGCCGCGAGATCAGGGTTTCTTGGTGGAGAGATAGGTGGTGACGATGACCATGGCCGCGAAAATCGCGGCGATGAGCACCGCGGTGACTGTCCAGCTCATGACGACTCCTTCTCGGTGGGAATTTCCTGGTTCTGATTCTTGGCGCGGGGAAAGTCCGTCGATACGGCACTTCGTCCCCTCGTAGCAGGACGTTGGACCGTCCTGGTCCCCATCGGGCAGTGCCAGAAGACCAACGGTCCGGTCTCGGCAGGACCAACGGCCCTACTTCGATTCGGTGGCGTCTCCGGACGATGGACACGTGACATGTCGAATCCAGTGAGGAGCAGTCATCTTGAACGCGAATACAGGTGACCGGCTGATCACCCCGCGCGGTCACGGGCGAAGCAGGTGATGGCGGTGCCGGGGTGGTATCCGTCGATGGCGTGCCGGTGGAATCGGCGACCGTGGAGCCGAAATCCGCTGATGCGGCCGTCGGATCGAGGGGAGTCTGCGCTGTGGGTCCTGCTCGTGGCCGTGGTGCTGGCGGCGATACCTTTGGCAGGTGCGGTCGGGACGGCGTCCTATTCCGCTGCGGAAGAACGGCTTCGGGACGAGAGAGCACGCTTGACATCGGTCACCGCGACGGTGTGGGAGACCCCGGCGCGCTCGGTGACGATCGGGCCACGTGGCTACGCCGTCGAGCGGTACACCGCACGTGTCGGGTGGTCCGAGGCAGGCCACGGCGGCACCGCCGTCGTCGACACCTCTGCGTCCGCTTCGGCTGGTGACAGCCTGGTGGTCTGGCTTTCCGGCGACGGGCAGCCGGTGCCCGCGCCGGCCGGACCCGGTACCGCGGTGTCGGCCGGGATCAGTGCCGGCGTTGTGACGCTGAGCGCAACAGTGGGCGGTGCGCTGGTGATCGCGTGGGGCGCCCGGCAGTTGCTGGACCGGCGCCGCCACGCGGCGTGGGCGAGCGAGTGGGAACGGTTCGACCACACGACGGGCAAGGAGTCTTCCTGAGCGCCGGCGCGCGGAGGTCTGAGTGTCGGCGGGCCGCGGCTCCCTGTGGACGCCAGGACCGCATCAACCGCTCCACTCGTGTGCGGCCGACGCGAATTCCTCTGCGCCGCACCATCGCATGCACTCTCGGTGACTCGTAGGTGCCGCTGGAACCGATGTGGATATCCATACTCTCGGCCGGCAGCGTCTCGTCCTCGACCCGGCGCTGTGATGGCTGCTGCGCGCGTTCGCGCCACTCGTAGAGGTCGAGGACGCGATGCCCAGGACCCGTAGCGGTAACTCGACCGGGTGTTGACTGCTCAGTTGAGCGAACCGCATGATCACCGCCGGATCAGGCCGTGCTCCGAGGTGAAATACGCACTCGCAGAACGTAATATCTCGTTGCCCCGCCAACTGTGCGACCCGTTGCTCCAACGCGCGGTTCTCGGCGAGCATGTCGGTGGTCGGCCGGGTCTTCGCGTTCGCCGGCGTCGGCATCGGCCTGGCGGATCCCGTTCCGCAACGCCTCGTGATGCCGGACGGGGCGGGCTCAGCGATCATCGCCCGGCGATGATCCGAGCGTGCCGCACCCACATTCAGCGCCCGGCGCGACATCGATGGCGTGGGTCAGGCGGATGCTGCCGCCGTGCATCCGCCCTGGGACTGGGCGGTGGATGAAATGATCTCCACGACAGCCGATCTCGAAGCGTCTTCGCGGCGCGACCGGATGGGCGACCGACGAGTCCCTCGACGCCGGAACACATGGGACAGCGGGCGCCGAGGGGGATCGGCTTCCACTACGTTCTCGACCTGCGGCGTTTCGACCCCAGTGCGGCGACTCGGTGCGGGGCCAGGGATCACGGCTTGGGTGACCGCGCTCGCGATCTATTCGGTACGCCCGGGCTGGGAATGCGGGTCAGCAGGCGAGTGAGTCGAGGTAGGTGGTGAGGGCGATGATCAGGATGACCAGGGCGAGGGTGAGGGTCCCCGTGCGGTTGTGGTCGCGTGCCCTGTCGTTGCCGACCATGGGCCTTTCCTTTCGTCGGGTGCTCGCGGCGGTCCGGTGCGGCGCCGGGTTCAGACGTCGGTGAGGTCGACGCGGTCGCACAGGTCGAAGTGGCCCGCGGCGGGTACGACGATCATCTCCTTGTGGTCACGGCGGCACAGTAGGCGTCCTCGGTGAATTCGCGGGAGTGCGCGAGTTCTCCGGTGATGAACAGCGTAGGGCGAGCAGAACCGGATCTGTGCGCGCCGGGCTTGCGCCGCGACGCCCGCTTCGGAATACTTAGCCACATGGCTAAGTATTCGGAAGCGCTGGACGGGGTGTTCGCGGCCCTGGCGGATCCTTCGCGCCGGGCGGTGGTGCACCGCCTCGGCGCGGGGCCGGCCAGCGTGGGCGAACTGGCCGAGGCGG
Source organism: Nocardia puris (assembly GCF_003315035.1). GTDB lineage: Bacteria > Actinomycetota > Actinomycetes > Mycobacteriales > Mycobacteriaceae > Nocardia > Nocardia puris. The sequence goes on along the minus strand of NZ_QNRE01000023.1, from coordinate 19,823 downwards.
TGCCGATCACGTTGCCGTCGTTCATGAAGCACATCCGCGTGCTGGAGACCAGCGGGCTGATCCGCACGGTGAAGACCGGCCGGGTGCGGGTGTGCGAACTCGAGCGCGAGCGGTTCGCGCTGGTCGACGACTGGCTGGCCGATCAGCGGCGGCTGTGGGAGGCCAGAACCGATCGCCTCGAGCAGTTCCTCACCGACCCGAAGGAGAACAGCGATGAATCCTGACCTCGACCTCACCCTGCACCGCGTCATCCGCGCCTCGCGGGCCAGTGTCTGGCGGGCCTGGACCGATCCGGCGAGCCTGGCGCAGTGGTGGCTGCCCGCGCCGACCCGGTGCCGCGTCGACCGCCTCGAGGTGCGCCCGGCTGGTGCGTTCGTGACCAGGATGAGCGAGGACGGCGAGACGTTCGTCCCGCACCTGGACGCCTGCTTTCTGCTGGTCGAGCCGGAAGAGCGGCTGGTGTTCACCAACGCCCTCGACGGGGATCGGCGCCCCGCCCAGGGCGCTCCGGTGCCGATGACCGCCGAGATCACCCTGGCCGACCATCCGGGCGGCACCGACTACCGCGTGCTCGTCCGCCACGGTGACCCGGCCGCGCGGGCGCGCCACGAAGAACTGGGCTTCGAGTACGGGTGGGGGACCGTCACCGGTCAGCTGGCCGAACTCGTGGAAAACCCGGTGCGCGCGTGACGCATTCGCCCGCGCGGTTCGTCAGGCCGTTCTGCGCGATCCCGACTGGCGCAGTTCGTCGCTGAGCATCAGCAGTAGCGGCAGATTCGGGATCTTGCCGACGCTCTTGTTCCGGACCACCGGGGACCGGCGATCGATGTGCGGGAAGGTGAGCTGCCCGTTCTTGATATCGGCCGCGCCCACCACCGCCCACGGTGTCGCGCTGCCCTGGTAGCGCAAATGCTGTGTCGTGACGACGATGTCGTCGAAGTCGAGCGATCCGCCCTTGGCCAGCTCCTCGCGCGCCGCGGGGAGCCGCACGGCCGACACGACCTCGTTGACGGCCTGGATCAGCACCGCGAAGCGGTACACGGGGTTCGACGCGTCGGCGTTCGAATCCCATTGCGGGTCACGGTAAGTGCCCTGCGTGCGCATCACGGCTCCGTCGGCCAAGGTGAGGACGTGCTCGAACTCGGTGCCCTTGTACTTGCGTTCCTCGAACTGCGTCGTGATGCGGGTGCGCACCGATTCGATCTCGTCCCATCGGTAACCCCCGGGGCGCTGGTCGATGTCGTAGCGCACGAGACCGGATTCGAACTGGCCGATCAGCAGTTCGCGATCGTTGACGAGCGCGCCCCGCGAGGCGAAGAACGCCGCACGGAACTCGCCGAGCCCGTGGAGCAGGGCCACCGGCTCGAGCTCCGCGCGGGACTCCGCGCCGTCGCCGTCGATCGTGTAGTACCTGCGGCCCTTGCGCATCAGCGACCCGGTGGTGCCGAGCGTCGCGGCGCCCACGAGTCCGCCGAAGGCCATCAGCCAGCCGTTGGGCTCCTGGTAGCGCACCTCGGTGTCGGCGATGTCACCGCACGAGTCACGGCGACCGGCGCCGCCGATCTCGATGCACTCGTCGGTGGACGACACTTCGTTGCCGCCCCACACCAGGACCTCGCGGTCGCCGGGCAGGCCGATCGCGATCAGGATCGCGGCGAAGATCAGTCCACCGAGAAACGTGAGCATCACGGAGAATCTGAGGCGGCGCCTGGATTTCCACGGTGCCATGAGCGGGCTCCCTCCCGTCGAGCCGAGTACGCGCGATTGTAGGGCCGCGACGTTCCAGCGAACAACTCGTTTTCGAGCCTCCACCGCGTAGTCGAAGCGGCGCAGGACGCGGCCGCCGGTGCCGAACGCCTTCACCACCTGGATGCCGTCGGCGTACTCGACGCTCGCCGCGCTGATCCCGCCCTCGGCGGCGATCAGCCGGTTCATATGGGTTGTCTTCATATGGGTTGTCATGGAGCGCATGGAGATTCGATAGAACGGGCCCATCAGTGCCAGCACACTCAGAGCGACGAGCGCCATGCGGAGGTCGACGACCATCAGATAGCCCGCCCCGACCACCATGACGGTGACCGCCCCGGTGAGCTGCCCGAGGGAGTGCGCGATGACCTCGTGCATCTCCTCCAGATCGCCGGTCATCGCGCGTTTGACCGGCCCGACCCCTGTGCGCGGAACCACCAGAGCGGCAGGGCGCCGAGGTGGCGCACGATCCGCGCCCGCAGGTCGTGCAGGATCGCGGCGTCGGCGAAGTGACCCAGGCGCGAGGACTGCACGAACAGCAGCAACCACAGCGCCGCGCCCGCGGAGCCGACGCCGACCCACGTCCACACGGTCGCCGCGGCGTCGGTGGGGTTGTCGAGCATGACGCGGGCGATCTCGGCGACGGCGATATAGGGCACGATGCCCGCGGCGGCGGAGAGGGCCGAGAGGATGCCGCAGGCGATCAAGCGCGGCCGGACGGTGGCGAGCAGCCGCGCGAGGGCGCCCGTGTTCGCGAGTCCGGAGGGCTGGTCGTCGCCGGGCGGGGAGGCGGGTGCCGTGGTCGAGGTGCCCATGGTCTGCTGCGTTCCTCCTGTGGCGTGCGGTCGCCTGTCGAGCGGGGCGCACTGGCCGGCGAGGTAAGGTATGCCTTACCTCGGATCACCGCTTGGCTCTTGAAGTGCGCTTGATGTCAACCGGGCGAGCTCCGTCTTGTCGATCAGGGTGGAGATTGGTTGTTTTCGACAGTTCTCGCGGTCCGGCATGCGTGATGAAAATAAGCGTTCGGTGACGAAACATGCGAGCGGTCGCCTCGGCTACCTACACTGCAAGAGTGTTCGATCCCCTCAGTCTCGCGGTGGGCGCCGGTCTGCTCGGCCTCGGCTGGGTCGTCGGCCGCTTCGGCCACCGGCGGCACACGCGCGCGGCGCGGCGGTCACTCCCCGCGCGCTGCGGCTGCGGCCACGACCTGGCGCTGCACGACCGCGCCACCGGCACCTGTCACGCCGAGATCTCCCGCCGGGCCCCGCACGGGCTGCGCGAATGGGTGCGCTGCAACTGCCGCCGCTACACCGGACCTACCCCGCTCGAGGACGTCTTCGCGCCGCCGATACTGCCGCCCGAATCCTGAACCGCGACAATCGAATCGAACGGCTGGGCGCGGCCTGAAACGCCTCGGACCGATGGACGGTGCGCGGCCCTGCTCGGCCACACCGGATGGTAGGAGCAGTCCGCAGGGGTAGCCGGATCCTCGCCGGTGACGCCGGTGCGTCCATCGGTCCCGGGTGCCGGGCGCGTGATCAGTTGGTGTGCAGCGTGTTTGAGCCGGGAGAGAGTGCCGTGCCATCTCCGGTGACGCGCTGGTGCGTCCATGGGTCCCGGGCGTCAGGCACGTGATCAATTGGTGCGCAGCGTGTTTCGGTGCGCGATCGAGCCGCACGCGCACCCGCCGACCGGCTCGACCGCCATCGGCGCGTTCCTGATCGACACCGTCGCCCGGCGCGGTGAGCGTGTCAGAGCGCTGTCCGGGGAAGCGGTCTCGCGCCGGGTCATTCGGTACGAATCAGTCGAAGGTGCACTCCGAGATCGGTTTGTCCGCCAGCCGGTCCAGCAGGTACATGATGGCGTTGTCCGGGCCGTAGCCGTCGATGAGGTCGGGGCCGAAGTGGTTGGGGATCGTGGTGCCGGGCAGGATCGGGGGCAGGTGGTTGGTGCGGAACGTGACCGTCGCGCCCTTGTCGCACCACTGCTCGGCGAGGCGGCGAGCCTGGCCGTAGGGCACGGTGTCGTCGTTGATTCCGCTGGTGACGAGCACCGGCGTGGTGGGTTTCAGTGTGCCGACGCGGAGTTCGGCGAGCGCGGGCGCCGCCTCGGGGATGGCGTGCAGGTGCTCGGAGAGGCTGCGGCCGTCCAGGGTGAGCGAACTCGTATGCAGGAACGGGTATTTCAGAATCAGGTCGCCGACGCAGGATTCGCTGAGGGTGTTCAGCATCGCGCGCCCGGACGGGCTCGTGACGCGGTCGACCGCGCGCTGCAGGTCGGGGTAGCGGGCGAGCATGCCGTTGATCGTGAACCCGATCGCGCCGCCGATGAGCGCGCCGTCGATGGTGTCCAGGATGGCCGCCAGGTCCGCGACCGGCCCCCCGGCCCAGGTGCCCTTGAGATTCAGTTCCGGCGCGTCGCTCGGCTGCATCTCCGCCGCCGCGGCCGCCGCGCCGCCGCCCTGCGAATAGCCCCAGAACACCACGGGCGTCTCGGGGCCGACGCCGGCCAGCCGGTGGGCGGCGCGGGCGCCGTCCAGGATGGCGTGGGCGCCCTCGATGCGATTGGCGAAGGTGTGGATGCCGGGCGTGCCGAGGCCGATGTAGTCGGTCACGAACACTCGCGCCCCCAGCGCGTGCCACGCGGCCGACGAGGGCAGCTCCTGGTTCGCCGACAGGCCCGGTGGCTCGGTGAACAGCGCCATCCCGGTGGAGAACGCCACCGACATCGCGCACCGGTCGGCCTGGCCGGACGTGCCGGGCCCCACGATCACCGTCGGGCGCGGGCCCGCGCCCTGCCACGGTCCGCCGGCGTCGATGAACGTTCCGGTGACCGCGACCGGCGAACCGTCCTGGAGTCGCGTCGTGTACATGACGCGTTGCGCCTGGCGCGGCCACCCGTCGGCCGAGGGCGGGGTGGCCAGCAGCGGCATCGGCTCGGTCTTGATGATCGCGCCGCGCTCGGCCGGGATCTGGGCGGGCGGCGTGTAGAACGGACCGACCGGGTCGGCGGCGGCCGGTGCGTTCGTGCCGATCAGGGTGAGGCCCGCGGCGCACACCGCGGCGAGAGCCGCGGCCGCCGCCCGCAGTCGCGTGCGCGACCGGGGACGCCAATGCTGTTGCATCAGTTCAACTTTCGTCGACGGTCCGGGCGCCGTCGCCCGGATGTCATGGATCACGTTCCACAGAAGGTATGACCCACCGCTCGGTGGGTCGACGGAACGGTAACATAGTTACTACTCGCGGAGAACGGGGTACCGGGAGGGGCCGACCAGGCGGCGTCAGTCCCGGTTCGACCGGGGGACGTACGGGCCGAGCAGCGCTTCGCCGATGGTGAACGTCTGGGCGTCCGGGCCGCCGGACCGGTGGGTGTAGGGGACGTTGTCGCCGGTCAGGCGGTCGATGAACCGCTCGAGCGCGGGCAGGATCTCGCCGACCTCCAGCGACCCGTCGGCGATGCGATTGAGGAGGCCGTAGGTGAGATTCGACAGGGCGAAGGCGATATCGGCGGCGTAGTCGGGGTCGACACCGGCGAACAGTTCGCTCGCGGTGGGCAGGATGGCCTCGACACCCTGACGGTCGAGGCGCTCGCCGTTGCGACCGGACCTGGCCCGGACGTAGGCCGCGCACATGCGCGGATTCCGGTCCCACGGCACGAAGATGTAGCGCACCATCCGCACGAGCCCGTCGCGCAGCGATTCGCCAGGGGGCGGGGAGGGGATGTCGCCGTAGGCGTTGGCGGCCATCCAGTGTTCGACCGCCGCCAGGATCAGGTCCTCGCGCGTCGGGAACGTCCGGTAGACCGTCGTGAGCGAGACCTGGGCGCGGCGGGCGACCTCGCGCAGTTGCACCGCGTCGTAGCCGTCGGTCTCGAGCAGGTCCAGCACGACGCCGATGATCCGGTCCTCGGCACCGCCGTCGGGCGTTCTGGGCACCCGGGCATCGTATCCGGGCCGGTGGAAGGTGTCGCGGACCGGTCGCGGGTGTGGTCGGCGCGCGCTGCCCGGAAAATCGCTCGCGTGAGATGTTTCGGTACGGAAGTATCCCGCCGGAAGCCGACTCCGGAAGGGACCTGTCATGCGGGACACCGACGCCATCGCCACGAACCGGGCGAACTGGGACGATCGCGCCGACGTGCACGCGCGCTCCGAAATGTACGACGTGGAGGGGTTTCTCGCCGACCCCACGGACATCTCCGTGGTGGTGCGCAACGATCTGTCGGTGCTGGCCCCGCACCTGCCCGCCTCGGGCATCGAGGGACGGTCGCTGCTGCACCTGCAATGCCACATCGGCACCGACACGGTGTCCTGGGCGCGGCTCGGCGCGGTGGACGTGCACGGCCTGGACCTCTCGCCGAACTCGTTGCGCCACGCGGCGCGCATCGCCGAGGCCGACGGGCGCGCCCTCACCTGGGTGGAGGGCGACGCCCGGTTCGCCTCCGCGCTGATCGACCGCCGCTTCGACGTGATCGTCACCAGTGCGGGCACGATCGTATGGTTGCCCGAGCTGGCGAACTGGGCCCGCTCGATCCGCGACCTGCTCGAACCGGGCGGAGTGTTCGTCATCCGCGACGACCATCCGATCCTGGGCGCCATGGACTTCGAGCCATGGACCATCACCGACGACTACCTGGCCGGCGGCGGCGTGCGCACCTACGACGACTCGGGCACGTACACGGCCGGTTCCGAAGGGCAGATCGCCAGCACCACCAACCACGAATGGCGCCACGACCTCGGCGAGATCATCGGCGCGCTCCTGGGCGCGGGCCTGCGCATCGAGGCGGTCGCCGAACTGCCCTACATGGACTGGCCCGGCTTCCCCGATCTGGTACCGAGTGAGCGCGGGTGGGAACTCCCGCCCGGCACACCCCGGATCCCGCTGAATTTCGCGGTGGTGGCGCGGCGCCCGGTGTGAGCGCCGCGCGGTCGCCCGCAGGGGATCGGCGCACCGCGTCGGGCCGAGGTCAGGGCAGGACGTTGGGGATGAGGTGGGGGACCTGTTCGGCGACCGCCGCGCCGAGGAAGGAACCGGCGTAGTAGCCCACGTAGGTGCCGATCACGCCGCCGACGACCGCGCCGCCGATCGTGCCGATCGGCACCGCCGTGCCCGCGGTGGGCAGGGCGAGCGCGGTCGAGAGGGTGGCGCCGGCCGCCCCGTCGACCAGGGCGCCGCCGACACCGCCCGCGACCTGGCCGATCACCGAGCCGAGGAACAGGCCGTTCTGGTTCGCGTCGGCGATGGGCTGCGCGACCACCGGGGCGGTCGAGATCGGCTGCGCGGCAGGGGCGGAGGAAATCTGCTGCGCCGCAGTGGTTTCGACCGGCTCGGCGAACGCCACCTCGCCGGCCGTAACCGTTGGGCTCGCCGCCGCAGCGGCGGGGACGAACGCGGACGCCGCGGCGTCCGCTTCGGTCGCCGCGACGGGCCGGACATCGGGCGCGGAGACCTCCGCCGCGGACTCGACCACCGGGGGCGGCGCGGTGTAGGCCTGCGCGGTCCCGCCGATCCCGAGGCTCGCGGCGACCGGCAGCGCCGCGATCGGAAGTCCGCGCAGCACACTCGCCCGCTGGTTGATCACACGATGCCGACCTGCCATAGGTTTCTCGTCTCCTAGCTCCGAGGCGTCTTGCGTAACGTCGTTTCACTATCGGCGGTAGCGCGCGGGGCGGTACGGCTCTGTGAGCGGACTCGCAGACTCCCCCGGGCGGCTATGAGGCGATCGAGGTGGCGAGCACCATCCGCGCCCCGGTGGCGATCCAGTCGGCGTCGAGACCGGCGAGGAACCGGGCGCGCTTCGCCTCCGCGTCCGGATCGATCGAGGTGGTGTGCGAGAAAGCGGCGGTCGCTGTCGCGTAACGAGTTGCGTTCACGGGGTGGGCTTTTGGGAGTCGAGCGGTGGCATCGAGAAGAGGCGGGGCGCTGCGCCGAGGCGTTGCCGCTCGATCTCGCGGAGTAGGGCGTGCACCGTCGCGTCGGCGGCCAGGCTCGCGTCGAGCGCGACGTTGATCGCGCCGCGCAACAGGGCGTAGGGCTGCCAGCCGGCGGGTGCGATGGTGCGCGGGGCGCGGCGGGCGATGCCGTCGGCGAGGACGCGGGCGGCTTCGGTCGCGGTGATCCGCACGTTCAGCGGCCACGGCAGCAGGGCGTCGAGGCGGCGGCCGAGGTCGTCGGCGTCGAGCATGGCGTGCGTCATCGCGGTGTCGACCACGCCGAAATACGCCACGCCCGCGCTGGCGCCGCTCGCGGCCAGTTCCACCCGCAGCGCGCGGCCGAACTGCTCGACCGCGGCCTTGCTCATCATGTAGGGCGAGCCGCCCATGCCGGGGGCGAACGCCGCGCACGAGGACACCACCACCACGTGCCCGCGCCGCTCGACAATGTGGTTCAGCGCCGGGTGCACGGTGTTGAACACGCCGGTGAGGTTGATTCGCAGGACGCGATCGAAATCGGCGGGGTCCATGGTCCGCACGGTCGCCGGAACCGGGGTGATACCGGCGTTGGCGACGACCACGTCCAAGCGGCCGAACCGGTCGATCACCTGCGATACGGCGCGGGCCATCGCGGCACGATCGCCGACATCGGCCTCGACGGCATGGGCGCGCCTGCCGAGGTCTTCGGCCACCTGGCGTGCGGCGACTGCATCGATATCGACCACGGCGACCGAGGCTCCGCGATCGTGTAGCAGGGTGGCAAGCTCATAACCGATACCTTGCGCGGCGCCGGTGATGAGGACTGTCTTGCCCGCGACGTCGAACCCGCCGCGCGTCAACGGAAGCGCGAGTTTCACTGGACACCAACCCGTTCCGCGACGATATCGACGTCGTAGGACCCGATGTCGAAGTGTTTCGTGCGCCGGCGATACTCGAAACTCCAACTCGGATACAGTCCGGCGTTCTGCCCGTCGGCAGTGGTGTAGTAACTCTGGCATCCACCGGTGAGCCACACGGTTTCGCTACTGCGCCTGGCCATTTCGTCGACGAAGTCGTTCTGCACGGCGGGGCGCAGCTCGACGCGCCGCACGCCCCGGGCACGGAGGGTGACCAATGCGTCGACGATGTAGGCGATCTGCGATTCGATCATGTAGATCGCGGACTGGTTCCCCGCGACACCGAACGGGCCGAGCGTGCAGAAGAAGTTCGGGAACCCGCTCAGCGCGGTGCCGAGATAGGTCTGCGGCCTTTCGCGGTACAGGTCGGCGACACTGCGCCCCGTGCGGCCGGTGATGCGCTCGTAGGCGGTCGGTGTGGAGGTGAACCCGGTGCCGAAGATCAGGGTGTCCACGGGGATCTCGGCGCCCGCGCGGGTGCGGATCGCGTGGGGGAGGACCTCGGCGATGCCGTCGGTCACCACCTCGACGTTGTCGCGCTCCAATGCGGGGAAGTAGGCGTCGGCGAAAATGGCGCGCTTGCAACCGATCACGTAGTCCGGCGTGACCTTCTCACGCAGACGCGTGTCGCGGATCTGACGGAGCAGTTGGGCACGGCCCAGGAGTTCGTAGGGATGGCGGAAACGGTTGTCCACGAACCCGACCAGGCCGAAACCCTCGATGAGCACGTACCAGGTGCCGCGAATGGCCTTGCGCACCAGGGGAACACGGCGTAGCAGCAGCCGTTCGAGGTCCAGTGTGCCGCGATCCATCCGGGGCACGATCCAGGGCGCCGAGCGCTGGAACACCGTCAGCGCGGCCACTTTCGGCGCGATCTCGGGGATGAACTGCACCGCCGACGCACCGGTGCCGATCACGGCGACCCGCTCGCCGGTGAGGTCGTGTTCGTGATCCCAGTGCAGCGAGTGGAATGTCTTGCCCGCGAACGAGTCCAGCCCCGGCAGGTCGGGGTACTTCGCCTCGGTGAACACACCGGCCGCCGAGAGGAAGTAGTCGGCGGTGAGTTCACCCCGCGACGTGCGCAGGCGCCACACCGCCGCGTCCTCGTCCCAGCGCGCTTCCAGGAGTTCGGTGTTCAGCCGGATGTGACGCACCACATCGTGGTCGGTGGCCACCCTGCGCAGATAGGCGAGGATCTCGGGCTGCTTGCCGTAGGTGCGCGACCAGTTCGGATTCGGTGCGAACGAATAGCTGTACAGGTGCGAGGGCACGTCACAGGCGCACCCGGGATAGGTGTTCGCCTGCCAGGTGCCGCCCAGGTCGGCGGCGCGCTCCAGCAGTACCAGATCGCGGAAACCGGCTTCGCGCAGCTTGATCGCCAGGCCGATGCCGCCGAATCCCGCCCCGAGGATGACGATGTGGTGGTGTTCGGTCATGGTCGGCCGATCCTTTCGTGCAGCACGGCGACGACGCCGTCGGATGTTGCGGTCATCGACCTGCCTCCGGGAGGTGTGGATGGGATCAGAGGTCGAGGACGAGCGCGTCGCCCGCGGCGCGGGACACGCAGGTGAGCATGCGGTCGGTGCGTTCGTCCTCCGGCAGGAGGCGGTCGCGATGGTCTACCGCACCCGCCAGCACGCCGGCCTTGCAGGTGCCGCAGAAGCCCTGCCTGCACGAATAGACGACACCGGGCCGCACGCGGCGGATCGCATCGAGCGCGGTCTCCTCGGCGCCGACCCGGACCGTGTGGCCGGAGCGGGCCAGGGTGAGGTCGAAGGCGCGCCCGTCGACCACCGGCAGCGCCGAGAAGCGTTCCGTGTGCAGGGAACCCGTGGGGTTCAGGGCGAACGCGTGACGCTGCGCCGCCTCCAGCACCGGCGGCGGACCGCAGACGTACATGGCCGCGCCCGGTGCGGCGTCGGCGAGGAGCGCGGGAATGTCGGCGAGGCCGGACTCGTCGTCGGGGCGCACGACCGCACCCGCGGGCAGCTCCCCGAGAAACGGCATGGTCGTGCGGGAGCGACCCAAGTAGACGAGCCTGCCGCGTTCTCCCGCCGCGCGCGCCATCGGCAACAGCGGCGTGATGCCGATGCCCGCCGCGAGGAACAGATACGACGGCGCGGACTCGACGTAGGTGAACGCATTGCGCGGCCCGCGGATGCGCAGCCGGTCGCCCGGTCGCAGTGAGTGCATCTCCAGGGAACCGCCGCCACCGTCGGCTATGCGGCGCACCGCGATTCGGTACCGGCGACGATCGCGGGGGTCGCCGCACAGCGAATATTGGCGCTGCCGACCGGAATTCAGGAAGACGTCGATGTGCGAGCCCGGCCGCCACGACGGCAGCGCCGCGCCGCCGGGACGCGCCAGCGTCAGGCTCACCACATCCTCGGCCTCAGGGGAGACGGTGGCGACCACCACGTCGATGTCGAAACCGTGCAGGCGCACCGGATTCGGCCGGGAGAGCGCCGGTGTGGTGACCACCCGCTTGTAGACGCCGAGGACGGCACTCAGGGCGCGTAGTCCCCGCGTCGCCACCGCGCCGGGCGCGGTCATGCCCGCGCCGCCGGTGAATGCGCGAGGTAGCGCAGGGCGTTGTCCATCGAACCCAGTTGCGACGGATGGAATCCCGGGCGCAGGTAGCGCGGCATCTCGGTGAAGAACGTGGTGAAACTCGGGATCACCCCGCGCACCGTGGCGCTGGCGAACTGGTACAGCCAGTTCTTCCCCTTCGCCGGGCTCGGGTCCTTGCGATACAGGTATGCCGTCGATATCACGAAGAGCGGCAACAGAAGTCCGCTCGCGAGCAGCCCGGTGCGGGCGCGGCGCGCGTAGCCCCCGTCGACGTACATGTAGGCGTCGAACACCACGCTGCGGTGCTCGACCTCCTCGGCCCCGTGCCAGCGCACCAAGTCGAGCATGGTGGGGTGCATCCCGGCGCGCGGCAGTGCGTCGGCTTCGAGCAGCCACTCGCCGATCACGGCGGTGAAATGCTCCATGCCCGCGAACAACCCGAGCCGTTCCTTCAGCCACTCCCGTTTGGCGGCGCCGCTGAGACCGTGATCGCCGAGCACGTTGTCGGCCAGCCAGGCCACCTTCGCCACGAACGAGGCGACATCGAGGCCGAGCGACTGGAGATGGTCGCGCGCACCCTCGTGACTGCTCGCGTGCATGGATTCCTGGCCGATGAACCCGGCCACCTCCTCGCGCAGGCGCTCGTCCTCGATGAGCGGCATCGCCTCGGCCAGACAGGCCGCCATGGCACGTTCGCCCTCCGGCAGCACCAGGTGCATCACGTTGGTGACGTGCGTCGCGAGCACCTCGCCGGGGATGTAGTGCAGGGGGACCGTGGAGAAGTCGAAGTGGACGTCACGCGCGTGGATGGCGTGGGCTTCGTCCTGATAGGAGCGCCTCGTCGCGCTGTCGTCAGCCATGGATCTACGCTAACAAAGCAACATATTTCATGGCAATGTTGCAGCCACAAATCATTCGTGTTTGTTGCAGAAGCCTCGGCTACTGTTACCGTTGAGCCGTGCCTTCCCCCGCCGAGACCTCGCCCGATGTGTCCGCCGCCGACACCATCGAGGAGCGCATTCTCGACGGGGCGCTGGCGCAGTTCGAGCGGGTGGGCGTGAAGAAGTCGACGATCGAGGACATCGCGCGCCGGGCCGGGGTCGATCGCGTGACGGTCTACCGGCGCATCGGTTCCCGCGATGACGTGGTGCGCGCCGTGACCGCGCGCGAGGTGCGGCGGTTGCTCACCGAACTCGACGAGATCCCCGAACGGCACGAAACCCTCGACGACATCGTCGCGGACGTGTTCGTCACCGTGATCACGCGCTGGCGCACGCACCCGCTGATCGAGCGCCTGCTCGCCCTCGAGCCGGAACGGTTGCTCGGGCAGGTGACCACCGAGGGCGGACCGCCCTTCCTGATGTCGGTCACCACGACCGTCGCGATCCTGCGTCGCGCGGTCGAACGCGGCCTGTGCCCCGACCACCCCGATCTCACCGATCGTGTCGAAATCGCTTGCCGCGTAGTGCATTCCCTCATCGTGCAACCCGTGGGCGCGATCGACCTGGACTCCGCCGAACGGCTCGACTCCTTCGCCCGCACCTACCTGGTGCCCATCCTCAGCCGCTGATACCGGCCGTGTCGAACGCGGGCGGACCGAAGCGATTCCGCGATCGACCGGGTGCCCGCACCCAGCGTGCGAGCCGGCGACCACGTCGGTGTGCGTGCCGGTGAACGCGTCGGCGTGTGTGCCGGGTGACCGCCCCGGCATTCGAGCCGGCAACGCGCCGGCGCCCGGCCCCTCGAGCGAGGAACCGGGCGCCGGCTTGCGGTTGTCGCGCGGCGGCACTCAGCCGCCGACGGCCTCCTGATCCGACGCCATCGGCAGCAGGCGCTGCAGGACGTCGGTGATGGTGAGCAGACCGACCAGCTCGCCCGCGTCGGTGGTGACGACGGCGAGATGGTTGCGGGTCTCCCGCATGGTGCGCAGCGCCTCGTAGACCGGCGTCGTCGCGGTGAGGGTGGTCACCGGACGCAGCAGGTCGACGGCGGTGGTGCCCGGCGCGGCCGTGAGGCTGTCGCGCACGTGCACGAAGCCGCGGATCGCCGCGCCGTCACGCACCAGCAGGCGCAGGTGGCCGGTGGTGCGCGACGCCGTCTGGATGTCCTCGGCGGTGGCGCTCGGGGTGACCGCGCTCGGCGTGGTGTCGGCCCGCGCGATATCGCCCACCGTGAGCTGCTCCAATTCCAGCGCGCTGGTGAGGTTGCCGTGGTAACGCTCGTCGAGCGTGCCCGCGGTCGCGGAATGCTCCACCAGGTGGCGCAGCGCGGCCGGGTCCTGACCGGACTCGACCTCGTTCACCGGGGTGACGCCCACCTTCACCAGGCACCAGTTCGCCGCGTGGTTCAACGCGACCAGCAGCGGACGGGTGAACCACATGAACGCCCGCATCGGGATCGCCAGCAGCGTGGCCGACTTCTCCGGATGCGCGATCGCCCACGATTTCGGTGCCATCTCGCCGACCACCAAGTGCAGGAACGTCACGATGATCAGCGCCAGCACGAATCCGGCCACATCGGCCGCCCACAGCGGCGCGCCCCACGTCTCGAACAGAGGTGTCAGCCAGTGGTGCACCGCCGGTTTCGTGATCGCGCCGAGCGCTAGCGTGCACACCGTGATGCCCAGCTGCGAGCCGGCCAGCAGCACGGACAGCTCCGTGGAACTGCGCAATGCCGCCCGGGCCGAACGGCTGGTAGCCGCGGCGTCCTCGAGCCGGTGCTTGCGGGCGGCGATGAGGGCGAACTCCACCGCGACGAAGAACGCGCTGGACGCGATCAAACCGATCGTGACTACGACGATGACGACGGGATTACTCATCGTCGACCTCCCGCACGGTCAGCAGTACCGAGGACGGCACGTACTTGTCGACCGCTCTGACCTCCGCGATCACCGTGCGCCGTGGCGGCGGTTCGTCGGTGAGGAATTCGTGGCCATTGGGCGGCAGCGGGATCTCGACACGTTCGCCGACCTCGGGCAGGCTGCCCGACGCGGCGATGACCAGGCCCGCGATGGTCTCGTAGTCGCCCTCGGGCAGCGCCAGGTCGAGCAGGCGCTCCACCTCGTCGAGGTGCAGGTCGCCCGCGACGAGCCAGCCGTCCCCGGCCTCCACGATCGGGGACTCGGTGCCGGTGTCGTGCTCGTCGTCGATCTCGCCGACCAGTTCCTCGGCGATGTCCTCGATGGTGACGACGCCGGCGAACCCGCCGTACTCGTCCACCACCAAGGCCATCTCCTCCTTGGCGGCGCCCAGTTCGGTGACCACCTGGGTGAGCGGCACCGACTCCGGCACCAGCACCGCGGGCCGCGCGCGGTCGCCCGCCGTGCCCGTGGCCGGTCCACCCAGCAGGTCGTGCAGGTGGATCACGCCGCGCAGGTCGTCGCTGGAGGCGCCGACCACCGGATAGCGGGTATGCCCGGTGCTCATGCGCACCAGTACGTCGGCCACCGGCTCGTCGACGTGCACGGTGTCGACGCGGGCGCGGGGGATCATGGCGTGCTCGGCCGTGACGGTCGGGAAGTCCAGGATCCGGTCCAGCAGGGTGGACAGCTCCGGCGGCAGCTCGCCCGCGTCACGCGAGGCGGCCACGATGTGCTCGAGGTCACGCGGCGTGGCCGAGTGCTCGACGTCGTGGACCGGCTCGATGCGCAGCAGGCGTAGCAGCGCATTGGAGGACTGGTCGAACAGCCAGATCAGCCAGCCGAACAGGCGCAGGTAGACGGTGGTGGACATGGCCAGCCAGCGGGCCACCGGTTCGGGCCTGGCGATGGCGAGGTTCTTGGGGAACAGCTCGCCGAACAGCATCTGGACGATGGTGGAGAAGGCGATGGCCAGAACCGCACCGATCCCGACGCCGACGGCGGTCGGGATGCCCACCCCGCCGAGCAGCTCACCGAATCCGCGGCCGATGAGCGGCTCGGCGACGTAGCCGACGAGCAGGCCGGTGACGGTGATGCCCAGTTGGGCGCCGGACAGCATGAAGGAGGTGCGGCGAGTGACGGTCAGGGCGCGCGCCGAGGCGCTGTCGCCCGCTTCGGCTCTGGCTTTGAGCCGGGATCGGTCCACCGCCATATAGGCGAATTCTTGAGCGACGAAGTATCCGGTCAGGGCCGTGATGAGAAGCACGACCACGATGCCGAGGAGGATGCTCACCACGGTCACCGCGACATCACCCGGTGGGCAGATCGCGGAGGGGGATCATCCGGGGGCGGGCAGGGTTTTCGGTGTTTGCGCGAGGCGCGTTTCATGATCTCTCTTCTGTAGCGGATGCCGACGCCACCGAGAGTAGGACAAATCGAACCGATCGGCATGCACCGACGCCCTCTTTCGGTGTGATGTCGAGCGGCGCCCGGGCGAGGGGCGCGGCGCGCGGGTGAACCGCCGGACGACTTGGCCGCCGTCCACTGGCCGCGGCCCGGAGCTACCACTTCGGGTATCCACGTGGGTATGACTCTTGGGTATCCTTGGTGTATCCAGTCCAGGAGGTGTGCCATGAGTTCCGCGATGTCATCCATGAAGGTGGAGCAGGCGGTGCGTGAGCGGGTGAGCGCGCTGGCGCAAGCGGAGGGGCGGACCGTCTCGCAGACCATCGCCAATCTGCTCGACGAGCATGATCGCCGGATGCGATTCGCCGCCGTCGCCGCCGCGTACGCGGCGGCGGATACGGAGTACGCCGATGAAGTCGCGGCGTGGGACGGAGCGCTCGAAGACGGACTGGACGACGCCGAGTGAGCGCCGCGTCGCGGTTCCGGCCGGGTGATGTCGTCTGGACCGATCTCTCGCCGACCAAAGGTCGTGAGCAGAGGGGGCGTCGGCCGGCGGTGATCATCTCCACCACCGACTATCTGCGAGCGGTGCGCGATCTGGTGATCGTGGTCCCGGTGACCACCACCGATCGCGCGTGGCCGCATCATGTCCGGCTGCGCGGCGAGGCGGTCGGGTTGAAAGCTTCCTTCGCCATGACCGAGCAGCCACGGACGATCAGCACCGCCAGGATAGCCGGAATCGCCGGCACGGTCGATGCGCGGACGCTGGGCGCCATTCGGCGGTGGATCAGCGATTTCGCCGTGATGGAGGCTTAGCCGGAGGCGGGTGGCGGCCGATCGGTCGCCACCCGCTGCGCTCATTCGGCAGGGCCGGTCCGTTCGGCGACCAGCTCGCGGGTCGGGTCGTCCAGGCGGTCGCCCAACGCGCGCAGGACTCGTTGCGCCGCAGGGCTTTCCGCGCCGTCGAGGAGCGCGCCGACCAGGTTGCCGCCGCCACGGGACAGGCCGTCGGCGAGGGGCTGGAGCAGGGCGTCGTCGACGGCCGAGAGGGCGGAGAGCAGTTCCTCGACCGCGCCCTCGCGCACGGCGACGGCCAGCACGCGGTCGACGGCCGCCTCGTCCAGATCGGACAGGAAATCGCGGGTGATCTCCTCGGCCAGGGGGGATTCCAGCCGGGAGAGCACCGAGATGCCGGCGACCAGGGTGTCGTCGGAGCCGGTGAGCGAGGCGCGGACAATCCGGAGCCTGCGCTGTTCGGGCAGCACCCGGACGATGTCGTTGAGCCGGTCGGTCGACGGGGTGAGCGCCGCGGTGTGCAGCAGGCCCACGTCGTCGGTGATGCCGCGCTCGAAACCGCGGATCAGCTCGTCGGTGGCGTACTCCACGAAACGCGACGCGGTGGTGTACTCCTTGCGACGCAGCAGCTCGTTCGCGCCGGGCACCAGCACCTCGGCGGGCAGCCGGGGCGCGAGCACCGGGATGGCCCTGGGGTCCAGGAACGGCGCGGCGTCGGCCATGTACTCGGCGGTGAGTTCGGCGAGCAGGCCCGCCGCGCGATCGGGGTGGTCCAGTCCCACGGCGCCGCCGGCGCGCCCGCCGACCTCGGGCGGGATCGCCTTCAGCGCCACCTTGGCGGCCAGCGCGTTGGGCACGAGCGGCGCGAGTTTGCTGACGCGGGCGAAGGTGGCCGCGTGCGCGTCGAAGAGGTGATCGGAGATGCGTTCGCGCAGTTCGCGCAGGTCCTGGGCCCCGAGGCGCTCGAGGCTCGCCAGCTCCTCCGGGGCCACGTCGAGGGTCTGGGCGAGGATGCGCAGCTGCCCGCGGGTGCGCAGATCGGTCATGGGTCCTACCTCCCGAACAGGATCTTGCGCGCGGGGATGCGCACCAGGCGCGGCAACACCTCGAGCGCGCTGTTGATCGCGCTGTCGAGGCTCTGCTGCTGCCGCGTCTGCGCGCGCCGCAGCGACGCGAGCAGTGTCGTCGCCTCCTCATCGCTGAGGCGGTCGATGATCTCGCGCGGTTCGGCGAGCACGGCCCGCAACTCGCTTCTCGGATCACTCATTCGAGGGGTTCTCCTCATGGTCGGTTGAACTCGGTTACGCGGTGCGGGCTCGTGGCCCGGCAAGTGATTCGGTGTGGGAGGCGGTCGATCTCGGCGGATTCCGGCACGATCGCGGGGTGGAGTACAGGCATCCGTGATGGCAGGCAACTCGCCGCGAGCCGGTCGGCGGTGAGTTCCGTGTCGGGACAGGGCATCTCGCCGCCCGACATCGGGGTGAGCTGGAAGCCGTGCGGATCGGCGCCGGCGGGCGGCTCGGGTGCGACACCCCCGGCTGGCGCGCACTGCCGCCGTTCCGAGCGGATCGCACCAAGCGTGAACGCCGAGCGCGTGGGGCCCGCCGCGGGAGGCCGTCGGCGACGTCGTGCGCGGCGAATGCGCGGTCTGCGACGTCATCGGGCAGCTCCTCGGTATGGTGTCACCTCGCCGCGTGGCCCGCACGCCGTCATCGGCGTGTGGTGATCCGCTTGTGGCCCAGTGCTTTTCGCGTGGCTACGCGCAGTGCGCGGCGGCCGTGTCACCGGCGCGGCCGCACGCCGCGGTGCTGTGGTCGAGGCTCAGTATCGACAACCGTCTGGGTCGGTGTCACTGCATCGGTGGGAGAAACGGGCCCTCGAGATTTGTCTCCCGAAACAAACGAGGAGTTCAGGAAGGCGCGTCGTTCTCGCTCACCGTCTGAGGCGGATAGAGCCGGTAGACGGTCAGCGCGGCCGCCAGCAGGCGCGATTCCCCGGGGTCGGACGGATCGAATCCGGTGAGCTCACCGATGCGGCGCAGCCGGTAGCTGAAGCTGTTCGGATGCAGATGCACCTCGGCGGCGGCCGCCTTGCGGTCGGAACCGTGCTTGATGTGCGCTTCCAGCGCGTCGATCAGATGCGGATGCGCGACGAGCGGAATGATGCGCTGCGCCAAGCGATCCCGCGACCGGCCGGGCCGCGTCAGCTGGTATTCGAGCATGAAGTCGTCGAGGAGGTAGGTACCGGTGGGTCGCGAGAGAGCTTGGGCCAGCCCGCCGATCTCGGAGGCCTCGGCGGCGGCCGCGGTGAGATCGGCGGACGGCACGGTCCCCGCGTCGATGACGATGACGTCCGCGCCGACTTTCGCGGCGAGATCGGCGGCGAGATTCGCATACGGCGCGTGCTGGGCCGACGGCGCGAGGGCGGGCAGCAGCGCGACCCCGTTGTTGCCGTCGAAGGTGTTGAGCGCGGTGGTGCCGGCGAGGGTGTCCAGGGCCTGCTGCACCAGCCGGACTCGCTTGCGCGTCACGGCGTTCACGGCGAGTGGAACGGTCTTGTCGAAACGGCCGATACGCAGGGCGAGCACGTCGTAGGTCTCGGCCACGGTGATATCGGCGCGCGCCGCCAGTTCGGTGGTGTCGGCGCCCTTCAGCAGGGCCGCGCACAGGGCGCGCCGGGCTTCGCGCTCGGTGCCGTAGATGGATCGTTCCACCTCCGTGTGCGCCTCGGCCATCGCCATGGTGAGGAGCGTGGCGATTTCCAGCAAGCGGTCGGAGAACGCGAAGAGGTCGGGCAGATCCTCGGGTTCGGCCGCCGTCCGCGCCTCCTGCCAGAGCCGGACCGACCAGCCGTACACCGACCGGATCAGAAGCTTCAGCGGAATCCGGTCTTCGGCGAGCTGCCGCACCGTGGCGCCGACGACGTCGTCGAACTCCTCGGCGGTGAGCGAGCGCTGCTCCTCGATCGATCGGAGGACCGCTGCGGTCATCTGCACGATGGTCGGCATGAGCTCGTCGTGAAAGTGCCCCTGGGGCAACGCTTCTGTGCCGGGGACCGCCGCCAGGCCCGCCTCGAACAAGGCGTCCAGGAGGTCGGGAAGCCGGGGGAGGATGCGGCCGATGATCGGTGCGTCGATCGTGAGGTGGTGCTGGGGATCGAACATGGCGGCATTGTGGTCGCCCGCCCCGATTGCTGCAAATTGCCTGCCGCGCCCGGCGCCGGTAACGCAGGATGCCGGTGTCCCGAAATCGGGGACGGGACGCCCGCGTGTGGTGCACAATCCGGTAGCACCGGGGAGTTAGTCTTCGGGCACTAATCGGCCGGGGTGATCTTCTTGCCGACGTGCAGTGACAGTCCTCCGGTGAGCGCATAGATTCGGACACCGGCTCGACTATGGCTCGGGTCACAGATTTCAGCGGGCGGGAAGGACGGCAGGCTTTGGTGGGAACTTTCCGCGGCACCGGGCAAACGCCGGAGGTTCCCCCGTTCGAGAAGCCGGGCTCGCCAGTGTTGCGGGTAGTTCGCGACAATTTCTCGGACACGGTGGTGTCGTCGTTGCGGACGTTCGGTCGTGCGGTGGGGATGGCGCAGGAGTCGGTGGCTGGAACGGTGGGTGACTTGG
>NZ_QNRE01000022.1 GCF_003315035.1 Nocardia puris | reverse complement strand
TGAAAGATCCGGTGGAAGACGGTGACGAGGTTGTCGACCGCGAGATCCATCCCGGCGCGCCCGATCCGGCCGATATCGAGCGGATTCACACACGGCGGCGCGGCGGGTGAGTCGGCATCGAACAGCACCACCCGCTCACCCATCCGCGACGGCAGCCGAGACAGGACGTCGGTGACGAGGTCGCCCTTGGGGTCGATCACGATCACCCCGCGCCCGGCCTCGGCGTCATCGAGGATCGTGCGCGCCAGCAACGTGGACTTGCCGACACCGGTCGGGCCGAGGATGTGCAGGTGGTGACGGGCGTCGCTGACTTTGACCGCGACGGGGCGGCGAGTGCCGGTGTCGGAGATCCCCAGCGGTTTCGTGAACTCCCCTCCGACGGGGATCTCCGGGGCCGGGGACAAGGCGCGGGCCCCGGCGCGCTGCAGGCCCGGTAGCCCGTCGTCGGTGGGCAGATGGGCGATCGTGGCCAGCTCGGGCACCGACAACACGTCCCCGCGCCCGAGGCGCCGCTCCCGGATCAACCGCTGAAGGCGTAAGGGGCGGCGGCGACGCCGGTAGTAGTTGTGATCGGTGCACGCCCCGAACGTCGTGGCCAGGGCGTCGGCGCGCCCGCGCGCCACCGCTCGCGCTTCGGCGGTCGAGTCGATCTCGTCGGGATCGGTGGAGACCGGGATCGAGGCGGCATAGCGCACGACGGTTTCCCAGTGCGCCCCTCGCGCTTTGGCCGCTGCGGCGCGGGCGGCGGCGCTGTATTCGAGCGAGGTCTGCCGGTCGGTGCCCCGGCCGGTCCCCGACACGGCGGCGGCGCGCGAGGAGCGGGGACTGCTGCTCGTACCGGGGGTGAGAAGGTCGAGGGCCTGGCGCAGCAGTCCCGCCGCGACACCGGCACGGGTACCCGTGCTCGCCGCGGCGCGGGTGGCTCGGGCGACGCGGCGGCCGGTGACCGGTCGGGCCAGGATCTGCACGCACACGGCCTGGCCGGGGCCCAGATCGTCGGCGGCGGTGATCAATTGGCGCACCAGATCACCGGAATGCTCGGTGCTCAACGGGAGTCCCTCGTGGCGCCCGAGACGCAGCTCGCCTCCGGCCACGACCCGCCGGACCCCGGTGACCGGGTTCGGCAGCGGGGGCCGGGCGGGCTCGAGGGTGTCGGTGTGCGCGCCGGGCCACGCCGAGGCGACGGCCCGCTCGATCAACCCGGGTGGGATTGCGCCGGGCACCCAGAGCCGGATCGCGGCTCCTTCCTCGGGGGTGACGGTGTACTCGAACCCCAGATGCGGCTGTCCCAGCAGCGTTCTCGCCCACGCGGGACGGAGCTGGCCGACGAGGTGCGCCCAAAAAGTGAGAGCGCCTTTGGCATCCACCGAAGGTGGGGTGAGCACGGTGATCTGGCGAGCACGCGCACTCAGCCGGCGTCGCCGCCACCGAGCCGCGAGCCGTACCGCGGCGAGCACCGCGACACCAGCCGCGACCACGACCAGGGCATCGGCGGACACGAGCGCGTGTTCGAGAGTGTCACGCAGGTCGGCCACGGCCCGGCCGGGCGCGAGAAGCGCCCGGCCCAGCCATCCCTGCTCGGGATTCACGCGGCCACCGATCCCGGGCCGGTTGCCTCGACGGTCGGCAGAGTCGCCGCGCTGCCGAACGGCAATCGCCTTGCCGCGCGGCGGCCTTCGGTCGCCTCGGTGGCTTCGGGCTTGCGCAGAATGATGACGTCCTCGTGGGCGATGAGGTGCATCGGCAGCCCGGCCGCGCGCTGCTTGACGATGAAGTCTCGCTGGAAGAACGAGCTGCGGGCGACGAGCTGACCCTCGGTGAGGCGACCCAGCAACGCCACGCACCGCTCCACCGGCACCAGCCCGGCCAGCTCGCCGCAGGTGTAGAGGTGGGCGGGCAGCGGCACGAGTTCGGCGTGCTGACGCCACGGCCGCGCGGTGATCACCACACACCCACCGGGAGCGAGGTATTCAGCGGCCCCGGCCAGGATCCGGGTGAACCCTGACAGTAGGCGGCCGAGGCCGACGTTGGCGAGATTGCCCCGATCCAGAACCGCGCCGTAGCGGTGGTTCTTCTTGCGCACCGGGTCCTTGCGGTTGGCGCGCACGTGCCCGTGCACACTGTCGCCGTAGGGCGGGGAGGTGATGACCAGCCTCGCCTGGCCGCGCAGCCCGGCCGGGATCAGCTCGCCCAGCTTGCGGGCGTCGCCCCGATAGATCTCCGCGGCGAGGTCGATCCCGGCCTCGCGCGTGAGCGCGATGTTGGTGCGCGCCAGTTCCGCCCACCGGGCTTCGTACTCCACACCCACGGCCCGGCGGCCCAGATGCAGGGCCTCGACGAGGGTGGTGCCGATCCCGCACATCGGGTCGAGCACGAGATCACCGGGGCGGGTGTAGGTGGCGACCGCGTGCTGCACGATGGCGGGGAACATCTTCGCCGGGTGGGCGGTGCTGTCGGGGTGATACCGGCCCCGCCGCTGCGCGGTGGGCGCGGTCTGGGCCGTCGCCCACACCGACACCGGCGCGACGGCCGGGCCCGGCTGTGCGGGGATCACGGAGTCGACGTCGGTAGGGGCGACGGTGGTTGGGTCGACAGTCATGGGACGTCCTTCGCGAGAGAGTTCGGGGGGCAGAGGGCGTAGGGGCTCAGCCATGGGCGGGCTGGAGGAAGACGAAGACGTCGGTGTGCGCGACGGTGTGGCGCGCGGTGCCCGCCGGAGCCGGGACGGGCGTCGCGGTGACGGTCTGCCCGGAGACGGGGGCGGCGATGATGTGCTGGAGGTAGAGCAGATCGGCGGCTTGGGCGGCGGCCACGACCGACCCGGCCGGGTCGAACAAGAGCCCGGACTCGCTGTGTCGGCAACGGGAGAGAACGACCAGCAAACCACCCATCGCGAGGACCTCGGTCGCGAGCGCCGTGATGTGCTCGGAGGCGGCGAGCGGGTCGAGATGCTCAGCGAGCAGGCTCGCGATCACCAGATCCACCGGCTCGTCCGTCCAGGTCCGGCCGGTGGGGGCGTCGAGGCCGTGGCGGCCCAGATCACCGATCGCGGACAGGGCGGCGGCGATGTCGGGCTCGATGATCCGCAACGCGCCCCGCTCGGCGGGGGCGGGCCAACCCAGCAACATCACCCGCGCACCGGGCGCGGAGAATTCGGTGATCGTGTGCACCAGCGCCCGGTCGGGCCACCGGTCCCCGGGATCGAGCGGCTCGGACCCCAGCGCCCACAAGGTCGAGGGGACACGCACGGCGGCGGAGGTGGAACGGGGTCGGCGGGAACTGGCGGGCATTGCGGCCTCCTGAGTGAGAGAGCGGTGTGTACTCGCTTACTTCCGCCGAAAATCCGAAATCGGGACACGGCACCGCAGACTTTTTCTCTGAGAATTCATTAAGTGGCGATCGGCCACCGGAATCCCTTCGGCGGCGAATCGGTCGAGAAAGTTTCTCAAGATTTTTCGCAACCGTTTGCCGAGCTGGATTTCGTCCTATCCGCATCACATCCGCATCGCACCCGGATCGCACCCAAACCACACCCGCATCGCACACAAACCACACCGGTGCGCGGATATCCGCTGGTCGATGCGCTGGTTCGGGAAATCCGCCGTATGAGTGTGGGCGGATCCTCCGGCGGTAGCTCTTGGTTCGCTGCCTGTGTGCGGACGTGTTTTGGATGTGGTTTGGGTGTTTCGCGGGTGTGTTTTGGGGGTGGTTTTGGTGCGTTTCGGATATGGGTGCGAGGTGTCCTTGCGGGGCAAGGAAAGTTTCGAACGATCAAGGAGGTTTGTGGTGACGAATTCACGCGCCGTGAAATATCGCGGATCGGGCGGTATTACAGGCTCGCCGCTGGCGGTGGTGCGGGCGGGCTTCGACCGGATCGCCACCGAAACCCTGCCCGCTCACCCGCGCCCGATGCCGACAGCGCAGCCCGGCCCCGCCACCCCGGTGCAGACCTGGGGGCAGCTACGCGAGCGGCTGTGGGATCCGGCGACCCCCATGACCGAGGTCGACGCGATCTGGGTGTGGCTGCTGCGCCGGGTCCGCGCCGAGGAGCCGGACGCGATGCTCGTCTGCGCGGGGCTGGCCGCGCCGATGCTGTCGCGCACCGCCAGCGAGTGCGTCACGTCGAATCACGCCGCCCGCCATGACATCGAGTCCGAAATCCTGACCGCGTTCCTGGCTCACCTCCCGCGCGTCGGCCTGGACGAGCCGGGGGTGTGGCATCGGCTGCGTTGGGGTGCTTACCGCGCCGCCCGCGCGGCGGCAACTGGTCAGCGAACCGGCGTGACCTTCGTCGGAGACCTCGACGGTGACCTGGTTCCACTCGGGGAGCGGGGGCGGGTGATGGTGTCCGGGCCGGGGCATCCGGAGATGGTGCTGGCCCACGCGGTGGCCGCTGGGGTGATCTCCGCCGACGCGGCCGAACTCATCGCCGTCTCGCGGTGGGAGGGCCGCTCGCTGACCGCCTTGGCCGCTGACCGTGGTGTGTCTCTGTGGAAGTTGCGCAAGCAGCGGCCCCGCGCCGAACGTGCGCTACTCGCGTGGCTGAACAACCGTGCCCGAGACGTCGATCCCGAGCGCACCAGTCCGGTCGAGGTAGCGGTGGTCACCGCCCTCGCGCCGCCGGATCGGTCACCGCGGCGAGGTCGCCGGCTGGACCGGCCCTCGATCACCCCGGCAGCGTCGAGCATCGAGCACGGGCAGGTCGCGGCATGAACACCAACCAGGGACATCTCAACCAGACACGACGGTCGGCTCGGCGGGGGCGGCGTTCGTTGCGGCTGCTCGCGGCGACGGCGACGAGTGTGGCGCTGCTGGTACTGATCACCGGATCCGTTTCGGCGGCGCCGCCGCACGCCGAGGTGCTGGCGATCGCCTCGTCGCTGGATGAGGTGATCGATAACGCCCGCAACTGGCTCGTCGGCATTCTCGCGGCATTGGCGACGTTGTTCCTGACCATCGCCGGAGCCCGCTATCTGCTCGGCGGAGGTGATCCGGCCGAGATCGAGAAGGCCAAAACCGCTTTTCGTGCCTCGTGCCTGGGATATGCGCTGGCGATGCTGGCACCGGTCGTCGTCGCTGTGCTGAAGTCGATCATCGGAGCCTGAGATGCGTACCTCGGCACAGGCCCCACCCGCCCGGTTCCGGTTCGCCGGGGTCGCGCGCGCCGCTGCCGCCAGCGCCACGGCGGTGCTCGCCGCGATCCTGATCGCCCTCACCGCCGCCGGTGCCGCCGCCCAGCCCGCGACGCCGACTCCGGCCGCGCCGGTGACTCCGGCACCGGCCACACCCGTCCCCACGACCACGCCGCCGACCACGACGACACCACCGACCACGACGACACCACCGACCACGACGACACCACCGACCACGACACCGCCGCGCCGGTGGGTGACCCCGCCCTCTACCACCAGTCCGGTTCCAGTGTCGCCCACCCAGACCGCGCCCGGACCAGGTACGACGCCGACTCCTGGGTCGGGGTCGGCTGATTGCGGGGTCACCAACATCGGCGGGTGTGTGCAGAACGCGGTCGACGGGTTCTTCCAGCGGCTCGTGGAGACCTCGCTCAACCCGCTGCTCGATCTGCTGTCGGAAACCCTGCTCACCACACCGGACCCGGGGCGGATACCCGAGATCGGGGCGTTGTGGACCCAGTCCTGGCAGATCGTCCTCGCCCTCTACGTCCTGGTCGTGATGGCCGCCGGGGTGCTGCTGATGATGCACGAGAGCGCGCAAACCCAATGGTCGATCCGGGAAATCGCACCCCGCCTGGTGATCGGGTTCGTCGCCGGTGGCCTGAGCATGATGATCGCCACGGCCGCGATCACCTTCGCCAACGCACTCGCCGGTGCCATGGCCGGAGATGGTGTCGACTCCGGCTCGGCCGCCGACGCGCTGGCCCAACTCGCCGTCACCAGACCCCAGGGCCCGATCGTGTTCGTGCTGTTGCAACTTGGGCTGGCGGTGATGGTGCTCGTGCTGCTCATCTCCTACGTCGTGCGGGTCACGATCACGATCCTGCTGATCGTGGGCGCTCCGCTGGCGTTGATGTGCCACGGATTGCCCGGTCTCGACGGTATCGCCCGCTGGTGGTGGCGCTCGTTCGCCGCGTGCCTGGCGGTCCAGGTCGTGCAATCGCTGACTCTGGTGACCGTCCTGCGCGTGCTGCTCACCCCGGGCGGCTGGCATCTGTTCGGCCCGGACGCCAACGAGATCGCCGACCTCACCGTGGCTCTGGCGTTGATGTTCGTGTTGATCAAGACCCCGATGTGGCTGCTGTCGGTCCTCAAGATCGGGCAAGGCCGCTCGTTCGTCGGGTCGATCGTGCGCGCGTTCATCGCCTACAAAACCCTCGGCATGCTCAAAGGCGCCACATCGAGCAGCGCCCGTACCGCCTCCTCGGCGGCACCGGCCCGGCGGACCGTGCGCCCGGTCCGCGCCCCGCGCGGCCCGCGCACCACCGCCAGCGGCCCGCCCGACCCATACGCGCGGGCGCGCGCCACCCGAGACGGCCAGCTCATGCTTCCCCTGGAAGGAGTTCGCCGGGTTCCGCGCAAACCGAGCACACCGGCCGAGACGAGTGGCGCCCCGGCACCTCGGCCCGCCCGGACACCGAGAGGACGCCAGCTCGCGTTCGATTTCACTCCACCCGACCCGTACCGGGGCCTCCGCGCCGGAGCCAACGGTCAATACCCGCTCCCGATCCCGGTGCGCCGAGTCCGTGCGACCCCACCGGACACGGCCCCGCCACCACAACGGCCCAGGCCCCGGCGAACCGAACAGCTCGCCTTCGACTTCACCGAGCCCGCGCCTGTCGACCCCTACGCGCGTCTTCGGCCCAACCGTGCCGGACAGTACGTGCTGCCGTTCCCGGTCACCCGGGTCAAACCCGTTGCGCCGCCACCCAACCCACCACAACCGCCCGCACCGGCCCCGGCGCGTCCGGCGGGGCGGCAGCTGCACTTGCCCATGCCTGATCTGCCCGTGCGCCGCCGCGCCCCACGCGCGCCGAGAGGAGGAACCCTCCAGTGAGCACCATCGTGCGTATCCCCACCGACGTCGACCGCTCCGACCGGCTGCTGGGCCCGTTCACCGCCCGCCAGCTCGCCGTCCTGGCCGCCACCGCCGTCCTGCTCTACGTGGCCTGGACCGCGACAAGAACGACGATCGCCCCGGCGGTGTTCGCCGCCGTCGCGGCCCCGGTGTTCGTCGTCGTCGCTGTCGCGGTCCTGACCCGCCGCGATGGCCTCTCCGCCGATGTACTACTCGTCGCAGCTGTTCGCCACCGGCTGCGCCCACGCCACCTCATCCGATCGCACGGTGCCACCCGCGCCCAGGTACCGCGCTGGATCACTACCCGTACCGACCGTCAACGTCCCCGGCTGCCGGTGCCCTCCGAACTGTCGGCGAATCAGACGCGTCTGCCCGAGTCGGTGTCGAGCAGCGGCAGCGGCGCTGTCGGGGTGATCGACCTCGGCACCGACGGCCTGGCCGCCATCGCGGTCGCCGGGACTCTCAATCTGTCGTTGCGGACCCCGCCCGAACAGGACAGCTTGGTCGGCCAGCTCGCGGGCTGGCTGCACACCCTGCGCCAACCCGTCCAGATCCTCATCCGATCGGCCCGCCTCGACCTGACCGAACACATCACCGGCCTGCACACCGCCGCCCAACAGATGTCGGCCGACCTCGCCGCGGCGGCCCTCGACCACGCCGACCACCTCACCGAGCTGACCGCCCGCGAGGACCCGGTCCACCGGCAGGTGCTGCTGATCTGGCGCGAACAGACCCAGACCCCGCCCACCATCGGGCTGCGCGCTCGGCTGCCCGGACAGCACCGGGCCCGGCGCACGCTCTCGGATGCTGCGCGCCGCGCGGCCGAGTCCCGGCTGCTACGCCGGATGAACGAGGCCGCCGACGTCCTGTCCCCACTGGGGATCTCGGTGACCGCACTCGACCACGACGCCGCCACCGCTGTGCTGACCAGCTGCACCAACCCCGAGAGCCTCGCCTCGGCCGCCGCCGACATCACCGCCGCCGACACCGTCATCACCACCGACCCGCACACCCGAACACCGGATCCGTTCGCCGGTGGGGGACTCGACCGGTTCGCCCCGGAGTCCCTGACCATCGGCACCCGGCACCTCGAGATCGGATCCGACTGGAGCGCGACCCTCGCGGTCACCGGATACCCGCGCGAGGTGACGGCCGGCTGGCTCGCACCCCTGCTGTCCCACCCCGGGCGAGTCGAGGTCGCGGTACACGTCGAGCCGGTCGACCCGGCCACCGCCGCCACCCGGCTACGCCGCCAGCAAGCCCGCCTCGAATCCTCCCGGATGCACGACCTCGGCCGGGGCCGCCTCACCGACCCGCAGGTCGACGTCGCCGTCGAAGACGCCGCCGACCTCTCCGCCCGCGTCGCCCGCGCCGAGGCCAGGCTGTTCCGCGTCGGGATCTACCTCACCGTCCACGCCCCCTCGGAATCCGAACTGGCCGACGAGATCGCCGCCGTTCGCGCGCTGGCGGCGAGCCTGCTCCTGGACACCTGCACCCTGTCCTACCGGGCCGCTCAAGCCTGGGTGACCACCCTGCCGCTCGGGCTCGACCTGATCCGGGTCCAGCGCACCTTCGACACCACCGCCCTCGCCGCGGCCTTCCCCTTCGACTCACCCCAACTCCCCGCCGCCGACCCCGCCCAGGCCGACCGGCCCCAAGGCGTTCTCTACGGCCGCGACGCCGCCTCCGGGTTGCTGTTCGTGGACCGGTTCGGTCCCGAGGCCCACAACCACAACCTCGTCGTCCTGGGCCGCTCCGGGGCCGGCAAGTCCTACCTGGTCAAAACCGAGATCCTTCGCGCTCTCTATCGCGGGATCGAACAGGTCATCATCGACCCCGAAGACGAATACCGGCGCCTGAGCGAGTCCGTGGGCGGCACAAATATCCGCCTCGGCGCACCCGGAGTCCGGCTCAACCCCTTCGACCTGGAAGTCCACACCCGACCCGACGGCCGCCGCAGCGCCCCGACTGATGCCCTCACTCGGCGGAAACTGTTCCTCCACACCCTGATCCAGGTACTACTCGGGGACCAGACCGCCGCGCAACGAGCCGCTTTGGACACCGCCCTGGCGGCCACCTACACCGCCGCCGGGATCACCGACGACCCCGCCACCTGGACCAGACGCACACCCACCCTGAGCGGACTACGCAACCAACTCGAGCACCTCGACACGCCCGCCGCCGCCGAACTCGCCGCCGGACTGCACCCCTACACCGGCGAGGGAGCGTACGCCGGACTCCTCGACGGACCCACCACCACCGAACCCCAAGGCGGGATGATCGTGTTCTCGCTGCGAGAGTTGCCCGATGAACTGAAAACCATCGGCACGCTGCTTGTGTTGGACGCAACGTGGCGGCGGGTGTCCAACCCGGGGCTACGGCGGCCTCGCATGATCACCGTGGACGAGGCATGGCTGCTGCTGCGCCAGCCTGCCGGAGCTGAATTCCTGTTCCGGGCGGCCAAGAGCTTCCGCAAACATTGGGCAGGACTCACCGTCGCCACCCAGGACTGCGCCGACGTGTGCTCCACCGAGCTGGGACGCGCGATCGCCTCCAACGCCGCGACTCAGATTCTGTTGCGCCAGGCGCCCCAGGCTATCGACGAGGTCGCTACCGCATTCCATCTCTCCGACGGCGAGCAGCAGTTCCTGCTCTCGGCGGCGCGCGGATCTGGGCTACTCGCCGTCGGCGGGACCGAACGCGCGGTGTTCGGGTCGTTGGCCTCGCCCACCGAGAACGTACTCATCACCACCGACCCCGCCGAACTCGCCACCGATGACGGAGACGCCGATGTCGATGTCGCTTTCCTCCCACCACTACAGCCGTCTTAGTCCCGCTACGTCAGTTCCGGTCGTGCGCCGTTCCACAACAGTCGACATCCCCCCAAACGCGGGCGTGTTCAACGGTTCCGTCGCATACCGCCCGGCCGACGCGTGTACGGGCCGCCAGGTCGGCCACTGGCCGCCGATTCGGACCCGGCCGGGATTGCCGTACGGAACAGGCAATGGGTCCGTCAGAAACGTTGGACGAGAAGGTATTTGACTGCTCGGCAGTAACGGAGCGTTCATGGACCCGGTCGGCTGGCCGATCGGGTCCACATCTCACGGCCCAACGCCATTGCCGACTACGGCCGCCACCCCGGAGCTGGGTGCGGCATTGCACACGAAGAAAGAGAGGTTTTCATGGATCCGGAAACTTCCGGCGCAGAGGTGGTCACGCCACTGCACCGATTTGGCGGCACGCACCGGGCAGGACACAAACGCTGGCTCACCCGCGAAGAGGCCGCCGACTACATGGGCGTGCACCCGAGAACGTTAGCGAACTGGGCTGCCTTGGGACGAGGCCCGCGCTACTCGAAGCCCTCAGGCAACTCGTGCATGTATCGACTCGGCGATCTCGACGCGTACCTCCAAGCATGCATGGTGCACACCGATGACCAGCCTGAAGCTGCTTGATACCCACCGACGAAAGGAGAAGACCTGTGCCACGACCAGCCACCGAGCTCGGCAGCTACGGTGACATCGGCACCAAGGAGAAGCCCGATGGAACGTGGCGTGCCTGGGCGACGTTTCGTGGGTACGACGGCAAGGCCAGAGTCGTCGACGCACATCGGCAGACGGAGAACCAGGCGAAGGTGGAGCTGCGGAGGAAGCTATCGGCACTCCAGAAGCAGTACAAGGGTCGGGCGCGCGGCAAGGTCACCCGAGACACTCGCCTCTCGGTTCTGATGGATCTGTGGCTCGCTGAAGTCGAACGTGACGAGGGCGTGGATCAACAGTCCTACGACCGCTACCAGGGCGAAATTGATGCCAGCACGGACAAGCGGGCCAAGAAGGACGCCGTCAAGCTTCGGCCCGCGCTGGGCAATCTGCGTATATGGGAAGCGGACGCTGGTCGACTTGACGAGCACATTCAGGCTGTCGCGGCGGCGGGCTTGAAGGCGAAGGCCCGCCTTCACAAAGTGATCCTCACCGGAATCATGGGCCTGGCAGTTCGATACGGCGCGCTGACGGAGAACCCCGTGCGTGATACCTCACGCCTACGCCGACGGAAAACCAAGCCCCAGATCATCGAACGGGACCGCCTGGCAGGTCTGCGTGCGCAACTACGAGAGTGGCTGGCGGGAAACGAGATACCGGGTACCCCCGCGTACACTCACGGGCCGCGACGTGACCCGCTCATCCTGGATGTCGCCGACCTGATCCTGGGCTCGGGTGTGCGTCCGGGAGAAGCGCTGGCGGCGTCCTGGGAACAGTTCGATCTCGAATCGAGACCTCCAACGTTCACAGTGGCCGCCACCGTGGTGAGGCTGAAGGGGAAGGGCCTGTTCCGGCAGGAGTGGACGAAGACCGACGCCGGGCACCGAACGGTCGCGTTGCCGGGGTTCACTGTCGACATGCTGAACAGATTGCGGGACGACCCGAGGCATGGGCGGATGTGTGACATCAAGGCGTTGCGCGAGGTGGGCGGTGAAGTGGTGGAGGTGGAAGACAGGACCGCGCTCGTGTTCCCCGGTCGGGGCGGGGTGCTGCGCGATCCGCACAACTTCAACCGCACCTGGCGCGACGCGCGCGGCACTGAGTACAAGGATGTGACCCAATACACGTTCCGGAAGACGGTCGCCACGCTCATCGCCGAAGGGGTTGATGCGAAGACGGCAGCGAAGCAACTGGGTCACTCCCGAGAGGGGGTTACCGAGCGGCACTACATCGCATCGGCGGAGCGCGCACCGGACTCGTCGGCGGTTCTGGAGGAGGGGCTTGGCCGGACCGCTTGACATCGAAGTGGGGCCCGGAATTCTTGGCGTACTCTTGGTCACAACCCCAGAAGCAGGACCAGGCCAAACTGCGTAACAGCTTGACCTGGTATTTCTGTGCGCCATCAGGGACTCGAACCCCGAACCCGCTGATTAAGAGTCAGCTGCTCTGCCAATTGAGCTAATGGCGCCTGCTCCGTGTTCCGGTGCGGGACAAACAGTAACAGGAGAGGGCCGGAGATGTGAAATCGCCTGGTGAGGCGTGTTCGCGGGCCGGCGGCCCGGTGTTAACGCCGCGGGGGTGCGCGGGGATCTATGGGGTGGAACTCGGCTCGTGTCGTGCGGTGTCGGCGGTGGTTCGGTCGCGGTGGGGCTGGCAGAATGGCAGGCGTGGTCTCGACCGGTCCCGCCCGGCGCGGTGGGTTGAGCTTCCAGTAATCGGTCGGATCCGAAGCCGTCGGCGCTTGGTGAGCGGCGCCGGGACTTGAAACGGGGTTGATGATGAGCGTTGGTCGAGGTCGACATCGGCCGTTCCGGAGAGTCGGCGGGCCGGTGGCCCTGCTCGCGGTGGTGGTGCTCGGATTGACGGCGTGCGGGGCGTCCTCGGGTAGCACCGTCGACGTGGCGATCGACAGCAATCCGATCACCGAGCTGATCAAGCCGAAGCTGGTGTCACCGGTGAAGGACGGCGACAAGGGCGTCTCGCCCGCGATGCCGATGGCGTTCAAGGTCGACGACGGCAAATTCACGAATGTGACGTTGACCAACCCCGACGGCAAACAGGTGCAGGGCACGCTGGCGGCGGACGGCCGCACGTGGGAGACGGCGGAGGTGCTCGGCTACGGCCGCACCTACCAGTTGACGGCCGACGCGATCGGTCTCGGCGGCGAGAACTCGACCCGGCTGAGCTTCACGACGAGTTCGCCGAACAATCAGACCAAGCCGTATCTGACGGTCGCCGAAGGCGAGGTGGTCGGTATCGGCCAGCCGGTGGCGATCCAGTTCGACGAGAACA
Organism: Nocardia puris; assembly: GCF_003315035.1. Classification (GTDB taxonomy): domain Bacteria; phylum Actinomycetota; class Actinomycetes; order Mycobacteriales; family Mycobacteriaceae; genus Nocardia; species Nocardia puris. The sequence goes on along the minus strand of NZ_QNRE01000022.1, from coordinate 64,066 downwards.
TCCCCGACCGCAAGGCCGCGCAGGAAGCGATCGAGATCACCACGACGCCGGCGGTGGAGGGGGCGTTCTACTGGGTGAACAACCGCGAGGTGCGCTGGCGGCCGGAGCATTTCTGGGCGCCGGGGACGCGCGTGGACATCAAGGTGAACGTCTACGGCAAGGATCTGGGCAACGGGCTGTACGGCCAGCAGAACATCACCTCGCATTTCGTGGTGGGTGACGCGACGATCTTCACCGCCGACGACAACACCAAGCAGGTGACGGTCGAGCAGAACGGCCAGGTGGTGCGCACGATGCCGACGGCGATGGGCAAGGATTCCACGCCCACCCCGAACGGCGTCTACATCATCGCCGACCGGCACGAGCACATCATCATGGACTCGTCCACCTACGGTGTGTCGGTGAACTCGGCCGACGGATACCGCACGCCGGTGGACTGGGCCACGCGCATGTCCTACAGCGGCATCTTCTTCCACTCGGCGCCGTGGTCGCTGGGCGATCAGGGGTACCGCAACGTGAGTCACGGTTGCTTGAACCTGAGTCCGGAGAACGCGCGCTGGGTGTTCAATACGGCCAAGCGGGGCGATATCGCGATCGTGAAGAACACCGTGGGCGGCACGCTGTCCGGTGTGGACGGTCTGGGCGACTGGAACATTCCGTGGGAGCAGTGGAAGGCCGGTAACGCCGACATCGGCTGACCCTGGTACGACGAAGGCCCCCGGTTTCGAGATCGGGGGCCTTTCTTCGTGGTTCAGGGGATGTTCGGGCCCGGGGTGCCGTCGCAGGTGAGGTTGCGGTTCATGGCGCTGCCGACGGCGGCGCACACCAAGGGCCCGCCGAAGATGAGCTGTTCCAGCGCGGCCCCCGACCCGCTGTCACCGGATCCGGTGGTCGTGGTGCCGCCGGACGATCCGGTGTCGAACGCCGACCCGCTGGTGATCCCGGCCGATCCGGTTCCGGCTCCGGTGCCCGCGGGCAGGTCGATCGGGGTGGGGGCGACGGCTGCCGTCGCGGTCCCGCCGGACCCGCCGACCAGGGCCGCGCCGACGAGTGCTGCGAGAACGGCGGAACGCTTCACGAAGTGCTGTCCTTCTACTCTCCGGGCGGATGTCACCGCGACACCGCCCAACCCGGCATCCTACGTCGCCGTCGGGAGATGAGGACCACATTCGGACACGAATATGTTTCACACCACTTGGGGCTGTGCGACCGGCTCGGCACCGGGTTCTCTGGGCGCATTCCCCGCTCGGCCCGACCCGATCTGACGGGATGCAGCCGAACGCGGTCGACTACTCGAATGGGCCGTCCCGACCTGCCGCGATCGAGGCCGCGAACCCGACCGCGCCGGTAGTCGCGTGGCGTCAGTCCGACTGCCGCAGATCGTCAGCCGGGTGGTCGCAATCGGTCAGCCAGACTGTCGCAAACGGTCAGTCTGAGCGTCGCAATCGGTCAGTCACGACTGTCGCAAACGGTCAGTCAGAGCGCCGTGTACCGTCCGTCAGGACGCGAAGGCTGATCGGCCACCGGTCTCTTTTGGTGGGCTCTTTCGCGGACAACACGCCCACCAACGGAAAAGACCCGGGTGGGCCGATTTCTCGGACCACCCGGGTCTGGGAGGGTGAGTGACGGGACTCGAACCCGCGACAGCCAGGATCACAACCTGGTGCTCTACCAACTGAACTACACTCACCGTGGCCGGTGAAACACCGGCGCGGTAGATACTAGCGTGTCGGCCCGCCGAATCCCTAATCGGTTTCCGGCGCGCCGTTGAACTGGGCCGATGCGGCGGGTCGTGGGGTGCCGCCGAGTGCGGAGGCCACGGCGTTGATCTCGGCGGAGGAGGGGCCGGGTGGGGCGACGAAGGCCGTGCGGCGGTAGAACTCGAGTTCGCGGATGGACTCCTTGATGTCGGCGAGGGCGCGGTGGGTGAGGCCCTTCTCCGGCTGGCCGAAGTAGATGCGCGGGTACCAGCGGCGGCACAGCTCCTTGATGGAGCTCACGTCGATCATGCGGTAGTGCAGGTGGCTGTCCAGCGCGGGCATGTCGCGGGCGATGAAGGCCCGGTCGGTGGCGATCGAATTCCCCGCCAGCGGAACGGTTCCCGGGGTGGGCGCGTAGGTCTTGATGTAGTCGAGCACCTGCTGCTCGGCCTCGGCCAGCGTCACGGTGGAGCGGCGGACCTCCTCGGTCAGCCCGGAGCGCGCGTGCATGTCGACCACCACCGGGGGCATCGCGGCCAGCGCTTCGTCATCGGCGTGGATGACGATGTCGACGCCGTCACCGAGGATGTTGAGATCGCTGTCGGTCACGAGCGCGGCCACCTCGATCAGCTTGTCGCCGTCGAGACGCAGGCCGGTCATCTCGCAATCCATCCACACCACAAGTTTGTCGGACACGCAGGCAACATTACTGCCACCTCGGTGTGCACCTTCGGTGAACAGCCCTGTTCGTTTCCCTCGCGCGCGTCGCGGCGCCGGCGACACCACCTCGGCTATCACCCCTCCGATCGCGGTCGCCGGGACTACAGTTTCGGCAGGGTCCCGCCCCACGACCGGCGCGGCGCCCGGTGATGCGGTTGGCGAGCGGTACCCGGACGGAGGACGTGCGATGACCACCCCCCAGGAGAAGGCGGCAGCGGCGCGCAAGGCGGCCGAGGAAGCGGCGCGCGTGGCGGCGGAGGCGGCCGCCGCGGCCGAAGCCGCCGAACGCGAAGCGGCGGAGCACCAGGTCGCGACCGACGGCGCGGGCGCGACCGCCGAGGACCCGGATCCCGCGGGCGCCGCATCCACCGCCGCGAGCGCGAACTCCGCCGCGAACACCGGCACATCGTCGCCGGACGCGGACGCCGCCACGAAACCCGCCGCCGCCGAATCGAACTCGGCCGCCCAGGAGATCGCTTCCGGCTACGCCGCCGAGGGCGCGGCTCTGGAACTCGGCACGGTCGTGGTCGACGGCACCGTCGACCCCACCGCCCGCGTCCGCATCCCGATGCGCACCCTGAACCGCCACGGCCTGGTCGCGGGGGCCACCGGCACCGGTAAGACCAAGACTTTGCAGGGCATCGCCGAACAGCTCTCGCAGGCGGGCGTTCCCGTGGTGCTGGCCGACATCAAGGGCGACCTGTCCGGCCTGAGCCAGCCGGGGGAGGCGAACGACAAGATCACCGCACGCGCGAAGGAGACCGGCGCGGAAGGCTGGGCGCCGAGCGGATTCCCCACGGAGTTCGTCTCGCTCGGCACCGGCGGCATCGGCGTGCCGATCCGCGCGACGATCACCTCGTTCGGCCCGGTGCTGCTGAGCAAGGTGCTCGACCTCAACGACACCCAGGAGTCCACGCTCGGCCTGATCTTCCACTGGGCCGACCAGCAGGGCCTGGCGCTGCTGGACCTGAAGGATCTGCGCGCCGTCATCACCCACCTCACCAGCCCGGAGGGCAAGGAGGATCTGAAGGGCATCGGCGGCGTCTCGGCGCAGACAGCGGGCGTGATCCTGCGCGCGCTGGTGAATCTGGAGGCCGACGGCGGCGACACCTTCTTCGGCGAACCCGAACTGGACCCGGCCGATCTGCTGCGCGTCGCGGGCGGGCAGGGCGTGATCACGCTGTTCGAGCTGGGCGCGCAGGCGGCGCGGCCGGTGATGTTCTCCACGTTCCTGATGTGGGTGCTGGCCGATCTGTTCCAGACGCTGCCCGAGGTGGGCGATGTGGACAAGCCGAAGCTGGTGTTCATCTTCGACGAGGCGCACCTGCTGTTCGCGGACGCGTCGAAGGCGTTCCTGGAGCAGGTCGAGCAGACCGTCAAGCTCATCCGGTCCAAGGGCGTGGGCGTGTTCTTCTGCACCCAGCTGCCCACCGACATCCCGAATCCGGTGCTCTCGCAACTGGGTGCGCGCATCCAGCACGCGTTGCGCGCCTTCACCCCCGACGATCAGAAGGCGCTCTCCAAGACGGTCCGCACCTACCCGAAGACCGCCGTCTACGACCTGGAGAAGGCCCTCACCTCGCTCGGCACCGGTGAGGCCGTGGTGACGGTGCTCTCGGAGAAGGGTGCGCCGACGCCGGTGGCCTGGACCAGGATCGTGCCGCCGCGCTCGCTGATGGACACCATCGGCGCGGACGCCATCAAGTCCCGCGCCCTGTCGAGTCCGCTGGCGGGCAAGTACGGACAGACCGTCGACCGCGAATCGGCCTACGAGATGCTGGCCGCGAAGCTGGCCGCCGCACCCGCCGAACAGCCGGAGGCCGCGCGGGCCCCCGGCCGTTCGCCGAGCAACGCCGAGGAGGACTCGGCCGCCGAGCGCATCATGAAGAACCCGGCGGTGAAGAGCTTCCTGCGCTCGGCCGCCTCCGCCGCCGGCCGCGAGATCAGCCGCAGCCTGTTCGGCACCCGCAAACGCCGCTGAGCGGAGGCTGTCGACCGTTGAGGTCGTGAACGGTCGACGCAGTGATCTGGTCGACCGTGCTCGGTGGCCGACCCGGGGTGCGCGGGAGCCGAGCCGGTGCCGTCCGGTGCCCGGGAGCCGGACTTGGCCGAGCGCGACCAGGCGGTGCCCGGGCCGTGGTTGAGGCTGGGTCCCGCCGTGCGCGGAAGCCGAGCCGGGCTACGGTCGGTGGCCGAGCGGGCCGAGCAGGTCAGGCCCACCGGGCGCCCCGGACCATCCTCACCGCCCGATATCGCGCACCAGCAGATCCTCGACGGTCTCGCGGCGCACGAGCACCCGGGTGCGTCCGTCGCGCACCGCGATCACGGGCGGCCGGCCGACGCCGTTGTACGCCGAGGCCAGGCTGTGGTGGTAGGCGCCGGTGCAGGGCACGGCGAGGACTTCGCCGGGGTGCAGGTCGGCGGGCAGGCGCACGTCGGCGACGAGCACGTCGCCGGCCTCGCAGTAGCGGCCCACGACGGTCGCCACCATGTGCGGCCCGCACGGGTGGCGGTTGGCGATCACCGCCTCGTAGCGCGCGCCGTACAGCGCGACGCGCGGGTTGTCGCCCATGCCGCCGTCCACGGTGACGTAGGTGTGCCCGCCGTCGACGTGTTTGACCGAGAGCACCCGGTACAGCGTCACGCCTGCCCGCGCGACGATGGCGCGTCCGGGTTCGAACGCGATCCGCGGCCGGGGGAAGCGGTGCCGGGCGCAGGCCGCGTCCAGGGCGTCCTCCACGATGTCGGCGAGTTCGCTGAGGTTCATCTCGGCGTCACCGGACCGGTAGGCCACCGCGTGCCCGCCGCCGAGGTCGAGTTCGGTGAGCAGCACGCCGTGCGCGCGATGCGCCTCGGCCGCCGCGGCGACCATCCGGCGGATCGCCTCGCCGTAGTGGTCGGGGTTGTGGATCTGGGAACCCAGGTGGCAGTGGAAGCCGACGAGCTCCAGATTCGGTTGTCCGACAAGGCGTGCCACGGCCTCGGCGGCGGCGTCGCTGCCCAGCGGCAGCCCGAACTTCTGGTCCACCACGCCGGTGCGCACGGCCGGGTGCCCGTGCACGTCGATCCCCGGCGAGAGCCGAAGCAGCACGCGCTGGCGCCGGGTGGCCAGCGCGGAGAGCAGCGTGATCTCGGTGAGCGAGTCCACCACGATCCGGCCGACGCCGTGGCGCACCGCCGTCCGCAGTTCCTCGGAGGTCTTGCCGTTGCCGTGCAGCACGATTCGCTCGGGGTCCACGCCGGCGGCCAGCGCGACGGCCAGCTCGCCGGCCGAGCACACGTCCACCGAAAGACCTTCGGCGGCAACCCATTCGGCCACGCCCGTGATCATCAAGGCCTTGCCCGCGTAGATGATCTCCGCCTCGGGGAACCTCGCGCGGTAGGCGCGGCAGCGGTCGCGGACCTCGTGTTCGTCGAGGACGTAGACCGCCGTGCCGTACTCGTCGGCGATGTCGGCGAGGGCTACCCCGCCGACCGTGATCCGTCCCTCGGTGTCGTAGTGCGTATTGCGCGGCCACACCGCCGGGTCCAGCCGCGAGGGCATTCCCGACTTCAACGAGGGGAAGATGTCGAGCAGCGTCACAGTGTTCTCCTGGTGTGCCCCCGCTTTCTCGGCACTGCGGGGCCGATGCCAGGACTACGCCGATCCGGGCCGGGTGAACCGCTCGCCTACGCCTCCTTGACGCGCCCGCGCTCGTTCCTGACGGACCGCTGACGCCGGCTCAGCCGCCGAGCTTGCGGTAGAACGCCCCGGCGATGGGCGCGGTCACCGCGCGCGGACCGTACTGTCCCGCGACGCTCATCCCCTTGCTGATCAGGCCGGGAACCACGCGCATCTTGTTGCGGGCCAGCGCGTCGATGGACACCTTCGCGGTGTGCTCGGAGGACACCCACATGAAGTCGGGCACCATGCGGTCCACGATCGACGCCTCGGCCGGATCGGGGGTCTCGGTGCGCACCGGGCCGGGCGCGAGCAGCGTGACGTGCACGCCGGAGCCCTTCAGCTCGCCGCGCAGCGATTCGGAGAAGGTGTTGGCGAAGGCCTTGCTGGCCGCGTAGGTGGCGTTGTTCGGGATCGGCATGTTGCCCGCGGCCGAGCCGCTGATCAGGATGCCGCCCGCGCCGCGCGCGATCATGCCGGGCAGCACGGCGAGGGTGAGGTCGTGCACCGCCACCGCGTTGAGTTCCATCTGGGCGCGTTCGTAGGCCAGATCCAGTTCGGCGACCGGCCCGAACGTGGCGATGCCCGCGTTATTGCACAGGATCGCGATATCGCGGGCGGCCAGTTCCTCGGCGAGCGGCCCGCGCTGGTCGCGGTCGGCCAGGTCGACCGCGCGCACCTCGGCGGTGATGCCGTGCGCGAGCGTGAGCCGCTGCGCGAGCTCGTTGAGGACGTCGCCGCGGCGGGCGACGAGGATCAGCGAATAGCCGCGACCGGCAAGATCAGCGGCCAGGGCGGTGCCGATGCCGGAGGAGGCCCCGGTGACGACGGCGCGGTTCTCGGAGGTGGGGGAGGGCAGGCTCACGCCAGCGATGCTAGGCGATGCCCGCCCGCCTACAGCCGCGCGGCCAGGCGGGTGCCCTGGTCGATCGCGCGTTTGGCGTCGAGTTCGGAGGCCAGTTCGGCGCCGCCGATGAGGTGCGGGGTGATGCCCGCGGCCAGCAGCGGCTGCTCGAGGTCGCGCACCGACTCCTGGCCCGCGCAGATGATCACGTTGTCCACCGGGATCAGTTGCGGCCGTTCGCGTTTCTCGCCGAAGCTGATGTGCAGGCCGTGATCGTCGATGCGTTCGTAGTTCACCCCGCCGATCTGTTCGACGCCCTTGGCCTTCAGCGCGGCGCGGTGCACCCAGCCGGAGGTCTTGCCGAGGCTCTTGCCGAACGTGCCCGACTTGCGTTGCAACAGCACCACTTCGCGCGCGGCGGGGGAGGGGCGCGGGGTGGTGAGCTGGCCGGGGACCTGCTCGTCGTCGGCGGTGACGCCCCACTCCTCCTTCCACTCCTCCAGTTTGAGCGCGGGATGCCCGTCGACGGTGAGGAATTCGCTCACGTCGTAACCGATGCCGCCCGCGCCGATCACCGCGACCCGCTTGCCGACCGGTTTCCCGTCGCGGACGAGTTCGGCGTAGGAGAGCACCATCGGGTGGTCGATGCCGGGGATGTTCGGGATGCGCGGCTTCACGCCGGTGGCGAGCACCACTTCGTCGTAGCGGCCTTCGAGCAGTTCGCCTGCGCTCACGCGCTTGCCGAGATGCAGTCGCACGCCGTGGATTTCGATCATCCGCGTGAAGTAGCGGATGGATTCGCTGAACTCCTCCTTGCCGGGGATGCGGCGGGCGATGTCGAACTGGCCGCCGATCTTGTCGTCGGCCTCGAACAGGTCCACGCGGTGGCCGCGCTCGGCCAGGCTCACCGCCGCCGAGAGGCCGGCGGGCCCCGCGCCCACCACGGCGACGCGCTTGGCGCGGCGGGTGGGCAGCAGCTTCAGCTCGGTCTCGTGCCCGGCGCGCGGGTTGAGCAGGCAGGAGACGGTCTTGTGCTGGAAGGCGTGATCCAGGCAGGCCTGGTTGCAGGCGATGCAGGTGTTGATCTCGTCGACGCGGTCCTGCGCGGCCTTGTTCACCCACTCCGGATCGGTGAGGAACGGGCGCGCGAGCGAAACCAGCTGGGCGTCACCGCGAGTCAGGATCTCCTCGGCGATCTCGGGCATATTGATGCGGTTGGACGCGCACACCGGGATGCTCACCTCGCGGGTGATCTTGGCGGTGAACTCCACGAACGCCGCGCGCGGCACCGAGGTCACGATGGTGGGCACCCGCGCCTCGTGCCAGCCGATGTCGGTGTTGATGATGGTGACGCCCGCCCGCTCCAATTCCTTGGCGAGCGTGACGATCTCTTCGAACGTCTGCCCCTTCTCCACCAGTTCGGCCATCGAGAGCCGGAACACGATGATGAAGTCGGTACCGACCGCCGCCCGCACGCGGCGCACGATCTCGAGCGGCAGCCGCCTGCGGTTCTCCGGCGACCCGCCCCACTTGTCGGTGCGCTTGTTGGTGCGCGGGGCGAGGAACTGATTGATGAAATAGCCCTCCCCGCCCATGATCTCGCAGCCGTCGTACCCCGCGAACTGCGCGAGCTGAGCGCAGCGGGCGTAGTCGTCGATGGTCTGCTCGACCCCGCGCGAGGAGAGCGCGCGCGGCCGGAACGGATTGATCGGCGCCTTGATCGAGGACGCCGAAACACTGCCCGGCATATAGGAATAGCGTCCGGCGTGCAGGATCTGGATGGCGATCTTGCCGCCCTCGCGGTGCACCGCCTTGGTGATGGCGCGGTGGCGGTAGGCCTCGGTCTTGTTGGTGAGCTTCGCGCCGAAGGGCAGCAGCCAGCCGGTGCGGTTGGGGGCGTAGCCGCCCGTGATGATCAGGCCCACACCACCTTTCGCGCGTTCGGCGAAGTAGGCCGCCAGCTTGTTCGTATCCCAGGCGCGATCCTCCAGTCCGGTGTGCATCGAGCCCATCACCACGCGGTTGCGCAGCGTGGTGAAGCCGAGGTCGAGCGGTTCGAACAGGTGGGGGAAGGAACTCATGGGGGCGTCTCGCCTTTCGCTCGGTCCGGGCGCGGGGCTGACGCGCCGGGACGCAGGGCTTGCAGTACCTCGTCGCACCATTCGGTGAACCCGGCCTCCACGCGGATACCGCCGCGCAGGACCAGGTACTGGTGCAGGGCCGTGCCGGAGAGCTGATCCGGCGCGGCGAAGTCGCGTTTCTCGATGAGGCGGTACACCTCGAGCCGGGCCGCGTGCTCGTCGCGGTGGCGGGTGATCTCCGCGCACAGGGCGTCGATATCGCCGTGGGCGGCGCCGCGGATCTTGACGCCGAGTTCGCTGCGCGGCAGGTCGGTGTTCGACGGCGCGGCGATCCAGCGGGCCAGTTCGGCGCGGCCCGCGGCGTTCACCGAGTACACCTTCTTGTCCGGCTTGCCCTCCTGCGCCACGGATTCGCAGTCCAGCCAACCGGATTCCTCCATGCGCCGCAGCACCCGGTAGATCTGCTGGTGGGTGGCGCTCCAGAAGAAGCCGATGGACTTGTCGAAGCGGCGGGCCAGCTCGTAGCCCGAACCGGCCCGCTCGGTCAGCGATACCAGCAGCGCGTGCTCGAGGGCCATGCGGCGACTTTACTCGGAACTCACAGTACTATGCAACCGAGTGCATAGCGTTCCGGCGCGCGTCGCGCGGCCGAACCCGGGTGCGCGACCTCCGCAGCCATTACGCTGCGTGGCATGACCGAGGTGGACGCGCGCGGCACGATCGGAGAGGCCGCCGGGCGCGGTCAGGTGGTCGCGTGGGGGCTGTGGGACTGGGGATCGTCGGCGTTCAACGCGGTGATCCTGACCTTCGTGTTCTCGGTCTATCTCACCAAGGAGGTCGGCGACGACCTGCCCGGCGGCGTGTCGGCCAGCGCGTGGCTGGCCTGGGCGCTCGCCGTCTCGGGCGTGGTCGTCGCGCTCACCGCGCCCGTCAGCGGGCAGTGGTTCGACGCGGCCGCGAAACGCAAACGCGGGCTGGGTGTTCTGACCGCGCTGGTGGTGTTGTCGATGATGGCGATGTTCTTCGTGCACGACGACCACCGCGACCTGTGGCTGGGCCTGGTGCTGCTGGCGTTCGGCGCCGCGGTCTTCGAACTGGCGAACGTGCCCTACAACGCCATGCTGCGCCAGGTGTCCACGCCCGAGACCGTCGGCCGGGTCTCCGGATTCGGTTGGGCCATGGGCTATTTCGGCGGCATCTTCCTGCTGCTCATCTGCTACTTCGGCTTCATCTCCGGTGACGGCGACACCCGGGGCATCTTCGGCATCCCCACCGACGACGGCCTCAATATCCGCCTGGTCGCGGTGCTGGCGGCGGTGTGGTTCGCCGCGTTCGCGCTGCCCGTGCTCTTCGCCGTGCCCGAATTGCCGCGCACCGGAGCCGATCCCGGCGCGGCGAGCGCGGGAATCCTCGGGTCGTACCGCGTGCTGTTCCGCGATCTGCGCGATCTGTGGCGCACCGATCGGCGCACGGTCTGGTATCTGCTGGCCAGCGCGGTCTTCCGGGACGGGCTGGCGGGCGTGTTCACCTTCGGCGCGATCCTCGCGGTGCAGGTGTACGGCATCGCCGACGCCGATGTGCTGCTGTTCGGCGTGGCCGCCAACGTGGTGGCGGCGCTGGGCGCGGTGGTCGCGGGCCGGTTCGACGACCGGGTCGGGCCCAAGCGGGTGATCGTGGGCTCGCTCGGGGCGATGCTGGTGTGCGGCGTCGCGCTGCTGATCGTGTCGGGCCCGGCTATGTTCTGGGTGTTCGGCCTGCTGCTCACCATCTTCGTCGGCCCGGCGCAGGCCTCGGCGCGCTCGTTCCTGGCGCGCCTGGCCCCGCCCGGCCGCGAGGGCCAGATGTTCGGCCTCTACACCACCACCGGCCGCGCGGTCTCGTTCCTCGCGCCCGCGCTGTTCGGCCTGTTCGTGTGGTTGTTCGACGCCGACCGGGCGGGCATCGTCGGCCTGCTGATCGTGCTCGGGCTGGGCCTGCTCGTGCTACTGCCCGTGCGCGCGCCGGAGAGGGATTCGGCGCAGACCGTCTGACGCGCCGGACTCGTCGGTGCGCCGGTCTCGTCTGAGCGTGTCGGTTCCGCCTGAGTGTGTCGGTCCGACCTGAGCGTGCCAGTCCCGCCTGAACGCGCCGAGCCCGCCTGACCACGCCGAGCCCGTCTGACGAGCCCGGCCCTCTCTCGCGTGGACGGTAGCCAGAGCCGCCGCCGAGGCGGGACTACCGGTCCGGGCCCGGCAACCGCACTACCGGTGTTCCGGCCGCCGCACGGACCACGGGAGGGAATCCCGGACTCGCCGGAGCCCGGACGAAGTCCGCGCTCACCGGTCCTTCGGCGGCCACCAGTTGTCCATGCCGAGCGCGATCAGCCGCACCTTCTGCACGGTGTTCGCGACGGCGTTGCGCTGCTCGCGCTCGTCGGCCGAGAGGTAGGTGGCGATACCGTCGGCGACGGTGCCCACCAGCAGGTCGGCGGCGATCTCCAGATCGCGCGGGCTCCAGTCGTCCAGGGTCGGCACCCGCGAGAGGTCGGCGACGAGTTCGCGCACGATCAGCTGGAGTTCCAGCGCGATCGCCTTGCGCAGGATGGCCGAACCGCCGTGCCGTTCGCGGGTGAGGAAACCGAAGATCGCGCGTTTGCCCGCCACCTGGTCGAAGACGAAGCGCACCGTGTCGGCCACGCTCGCGTCGGGCTTGCGGCGCACCTCGCGCAGCGCGAGCCGCAGCGCGGTGACGCCCTCGTCGACCAGGGCGGTGCCCAGATCGTCGAGCGAGGCGAAGTGCCGGTAGAAGGCGGTGGGCACGATGCCGGCCGAGCGGGCGATCTCACGCAGGCTCAGGGCCGCGAAACCGCGGTCCTCGGCCAGCGCCAAGGTGCCCTCGACCAGGGCCTGCCGCGTGCGCTCCTTGCGCTCGCCCCGGGTTGCTGCCTGCTCGCTCATCACGGTGAGCATACATCCGTTCACCATTCGCTTTTCCACGTTGTGTAGTTCGGGTCACATGCTTTGCCGGTTGACACCGGCCCATGTCCATCGGTCACACTAAGTGAGTGTACAGGCGTGCACTGAAATTTCGTCCAGTGACGATCCGCACGCCCGACGGCCCATCAGTACCCACGAGCAGAGGCACGGAGAACCGAATGGTGGATCTCATCGACCTGGTGCAGACCCTGACCACGCCCCACCCGCTGGACCGGTATCTCGAACTGGTCCGCCCCACCCTCACGGTGCGGCAGACGCGTGCCGAGATCACCCACGTGCGCCGCTCGGCGCCCGGCTCGGTGACGCTCACCCTGCGGCCCAACCGCCGGTGGCGCGGGCACGTCGCGGGGCAGTACGTCCAGCTCGGCGTCGTCATCGACGGCGTCCGGCACACCCGGTGCTATTCGCCGGTCAACCCCGAGGGGCGCCGCGACCGCCACATCCAGCTCACCGTCAAGGCGCATCCCGGCGGGCTGGTGTCGCAGTACCTCTACGAGCACGCCACGCCCGGCACGGTGGTGGATCTGAGCCCCGCCGAGGGCGTGTTCCGCCTGCCCGCGCCGCGGCCGGAGAAAGTGCTGCTGATCAGCGGCGGCAGCGGCATCACGCCGGTGCTGTCGATGATGCGGACCCTCGCCGACGAGGGCTACCCGGGGCAGCTCACCTTCCTGCACTACGCGCGCTCCCCGGAGGCGGTGCCGCACCGGGCGGAGATCGACGCGATCGCCGCGCGGCACCCGAACTTCCGCATCGAGATGCGCTACCCGGAACAGGGCCACGGCCCGTTCGGCTACGACGAGCTCGAGCGCGTCGCGCCCTGGTACGCCGAGGCGCAGACGTTCATGTGCGGCCCGCCGCCGATGATGGAAGCGGTCCGCAAGGTGTTCGAGGCCGAGGATCTCGGCGAACGCCTGCACTCGGAGGAGTTCACCCTCTCGGTCGCGCCCGTCGACGCGAGCGAGGTGACCGGTGCGACCACGTTCAGCGCCAGCGGCGTGACTTCCGAGAACGCCGGGGCCAGCCTGCTCGAGCAGGCCGAGGCCGCCGGACTGAACCCGGAGTACGGCTGCCGCATGGGGATCTGCTTCTCCTGCACGGCCGTTCGCCGCACCGGCTGCACCCGCAACCTGCGCACCGGTGAACTCGACAGCGACCCCGACCAGCCCATCCAGCTCTGCGTCAGCGCCGCCGTGGGCGATGTCGACATCGAAATCTAGACACGAAGGGGACTCTCGACATGACCATCCTGACCGAAACCAAAGACGGCCCGCTGGTCCTCACGCCCGAACAGGTGGAGGAGATCGGCAAGACCCTCGACGAGCTGCGCGCCCGCATCGTCGCCGACCTGGGCGATCGCGACCGCGAATACATCTACTCGATCATCAAGGCGCAGCGCGGACTCGAGATCGCCGGGCGCGGCCTGATGTACCTGGGCTTCCTGCCCCCGTTCTGGCTGGCCGGCGTCGCCGCGCTCGGTGTGTCGAAGATTCTCGACAACATGGAGATCGGCCACAACGTCATGCACGGCCAGTACGACTGGATGCGCGAGCCGGACCTGAACTCCCGCGAATTCGAGTGGGACACCGTGTGCCCGGCCGACCAGTGGCGGCACTCGCACAACTACATGCACCACACCTACACCAATATCCACGGCATGGACCGCGACATCGGCTACGGCATCCTGCGCATCGATGAGGGCCAGAAGTGGAACCCCTACTACCTGGGCAACCCGCTCTACGCGTTCCTGCTCATGGTGTTCTTCGAGTGGGGCGTCATGCTGCACGACGCCGAGGCGGAGAACATCGTGCAGGGCAAGCGCAAGTGGAGCGACCTGAAGCCGCTGGTCAAGGGCTGGTGGCGCAAGGCGGGCAAGCAGTCGCTGAAGGACTACGTGATCTTCCCGGCGCTGACCGGCCCGCTGTTCGTGAGCACCCTGCTGGGCAACGCCGCCGCGAACATCGTCCGCAACGTGTGGGCGTACTCGATCATCTTCTGCGGGCACTTCCCGTCGGGCGTACAGACGTTCACCGAGGACGAGACCGCCGAGGAGACCCGCGGCGAGTGGTACGTGCGCCAGATGCTGGGCTCGGCGAACATCGACGGCGGCAAGCTGTTCCACATCATGAGCGGCAACCTGTCGCACCAGATCGAGCACCACCTGTTCCCCGACGTGCCCGCCAACCGGTACCCGGAGATGGCGCCCGAGGTGCGCGCGCTGTGCGAGAAGTACGGCCTGCCCTACAACAGCGGGCCGCTGCGCAAGCAGCTCGGCGATGTGTGGCTGAAGATTTTCAAGCTCTCGCTGCCGGATCGTTTCGTCAAGGGGTCGCCATCACCCGGTGTTATCGTGATGCGACAGCGGAAGGCAACCGAAGTGGGCGTGTGAATGATCGGGAAATTCGAGACCAACAAGGATTTGATCCAGGAATTGACGTCGTCCGGTGCCCGGCACGTCGGAAATATCGCGACGATCATCACCGGCACCGTGCAGGAGGTCACCCGGGAGATCGGTGAGTGGATCACCGACGCGATCGAGATGAACGAGGCGGCCGCGGCGGCCCGCAAGGACGCCGCCGCGCACCGGGAGGCGGCGCTGTTCGACGACGAGGACGCCGCGGCCGGGTTCGACGAGCCCGCCGCCGCGGCCCCCGCCACCGAAAAGCCCACCGCCGAAACGTCGTTCGTGGAGGCCGAGGTCGTCGACACGGAGGTCGACGACCGCCGGTGATCACCACACCGGCAGCCTGCGCCGGTGTTCGGCGACGTCGGTGATCAGATCCTGATAGCCGTCGGCCAGCTCGGCCAGCCGGGTCCACTGCAGGCGGGCCTGGCCGTCCAGCCCGGCCGGCGGCCGATCGGTCGCGTCGGTGAAACCCAGGGCCTGTCGCGCCGCAATCCATTTCGCCGCCATTCTGTCGATCACCGCGCCGAGCGTCTCGGTGTGCAACGAGGCGCCGGTGCGGTGGACGACGTGGGTGGCCACCCAGCCGTTGATCCGGTCCACGAGTTCGGCGCGGTGCCCGTCGATGTCCTCGAGTGCGGTGCGCTGCGGGTCGCCCGCGCCCGCGGTCAGCGCCCGCCTGCGCTCGTGGCAGGCGGCCAGTTCGCGGGCGGTGTCCAGGACCGGGTGCCCGCGCCCGTCCCGGTCTCGGAAGGCGCGCAGCAGCGCCGAACTCGGCGGCAGCTCGTCGGCCCGGACGCGGCTCACGGCGTATTCGGTCGGCATGGCGCTCTCGCGATCAGGATCTCGGCGTGGATGCGCCAGGGCCGAGGGGGATTTCGGGGAGGAGCAGCCCCTCGGCGCCGGCGCAGCCCCGAGTCCGCGCGCCCCCACTCGATCCCCCGGCACGCCTCGGGGCGACCGGGAAATACGCGACGGTGCGTTGAGGAAGACGACCCGGTGAATCGGGACACTTTCAGGAAAGCGCGAGCGCGGAAACCGCGCAATAGTATGGTGTAAAAATCAACGCGCCGGCGGGAAATCGTTATCGTCCGTTACGTTTCGGTCACCGGGAATCCGCGGGGATCCGCGCCGGAATGGCGGTCGGCATATGCGCGGCAACCGATTCGGCGGGGCTGCTGCGCGCCTCCGGTCGATGGGCTAACCTCGGAGTTCGTGCCCGCCTACGTGTCGTCACCGGAGCTGACGTTCGGTTTCATGTTCGCCCTGGAAGACCCGGAGCGAATCGCGGAGGTCGTCCGCGGCCTGATCGTCCGGAAAACGGTGTCGGTGTACCGGCTCGCGCGCCTGTCCGACGACGGCGGCCCGCCCGAACGCTATGTCGTGAACTGGGGCGCCATTCCGCAGATCTCGATCACCACCACCGCGCCGGAGCCCGACGAGTTGCGCGCCAACCGGATCATGTTGGTCAACGCGTTTCTCAGCGAACGCGGTGAGGTCAGTCTGTATTCGGCGCAGGGGGAAGCGCCGACCTGATCGCACGCCTGGCCGCGAAGGCAACTGTGCCGCGAGTACAACTGTGCACCGGTACTCGCGTTCGTGCACCGGGATCCGAGTTCGGCTTGTCATTCGGGCGCCGGCGCCCTTCGGCTCCGGAAGCGCTGAGCTTCGGGGGTGGGCCGGACGCGACGCACCCGGCCCACCCCGTGCGCTCAGCCGACCGGGACGGGTGACTCCAGCCGCCCCGTGCGCGCCAGGCGGTACAAGCCCGCCGCCGAGGCCAGCCCGATCGCGATCAGCGCCGCCCACGCCAGCGAACTCACACCGGCCGCGCGCGCCGCGTCGAGCACCGTGCCGGTGCCCAGGTTTCCGAGCAGGATGCCGGTGCCGACGATGGTGTTGTACAGCCCGTAGTGGGTGGCCACCAGCCGGTCACCGCACAGCGCCACCACGGTGTCCATCTCGAACGGGAACACCGCCGCCGCACCGATGCCCAGTCCGGCGGCGGTCAGCAGCAGTGCACCCACCGCGACCGGAACGCCGAACGCCGTGCCGGGCACCAGCAGCAGCGGCACGAACGCCGCCGCCAGCACGCCCAGCCCGATCACCAGGCTGCGCGGCCTGCCCCAGCGCGCCGCGAACCAGCGGGTGATGCGCAGCTGCCCGGCGATCGCGATCACGCCCGACACCACGAACACCGCCGTCATCAGCGCGGCCGCCGCTCCCGCGCCGACCACGCGGTCGGCCTGCATGGGCAGCGCCAGATACACCTGGAACGAGAGCACGTAGCAGCCGATCATCGCCGCCGAGAACAGCAGGAACGGCCGGTTGGCCAGCGCCGTGCGCCAATCGTCCAGCACCGAGGCCGATTTCGGGGCCGCGCGGTGCTGGGGCAGCGCGCGCAACTGGGCCACCGTGAGCACGGCGAACACCGCGGCCGCGGCGGCGGCCGTCACCTGGAAGTCGAACGCCATCAGTACCAGCCCGAGGATCGGCCCCAGCAGGGTGCCCGCCTGGTAGAAGATGTTGAACAGTGCGAACGCCTCCAACCGGCGTTCGCCCGCGTCGACCGCCAGGTAGGCGCGCACCGCCGGGTTGAACAGCGCGCCCGCGAATCCCGTTGCCGCCGAGGCGATCAGCAGCGCGGTGAGCGAATCGGCGACGGCCAGCAACGCGAAACCGCCGGTGCGCAGCAGGCAGCCCGCGACGATCAGCGGTTTGTAGCCGAGCCGGTCGGCCAGCGTGCCGCCGACCAGGAACATGCCCTGCTGGGAGAAGTTCCGGATGCCCAGCACCAGTCCCACCGCCCACGCGGCCAGTCCCAGCGGGCCCGCCATGTGGGCGGCCAGGTACGGCATGAGCATGAAGAACCCGGTGTTGATGGCGAACTGGTTCACCATCAACATCCGGCTGGGCGCGCCGAAGCTGCGGTAAGTGGCGTAGAAGTTCCTCACCGCGCGGCTCCGGGCCGGGCTGGTACGTCGGGCATGTGCGGGTCCTCGGTCGGGTCGGTCAGCGGGCGCGCCTTCGGGTCCACCACCGTCGCGCAGCGCGTCCACGAGTCCACCACGGCCGCCGACGGGTGGGACAGGGTGGCCGGTTCGACGGGTGGTTCCCCGCCGAGCAGACCGTGTTCGCGGCAGTACGCGTCGTTGTAGACGGTGTCGAAGTAGCGCAGCGGCCCGTCGGGGAAGATCGCGGCGATGCGCTGGTCGGGGTCGCCGGTGCGGGCCAGCCAGCCCGCGACGAGCGCGACCGCGCCCACGCTCCAGCCGCCGCCCGTGTGGTGGGTGGCGGCCAGCGCCCGGCACGCCCACACGGCCTCGGCGGGCGCGACCCAGTGGACCTCGTCGAACGCCGGGTAGTCGACGTTCGCGGGATGGATGGAGGAGCCCAGCCCGCGCATGAGGCGGGGCCCGGCGGGCTGGCCGAAGATGGTGGAGGCCACGGTGTCGACGCCGATCAAGCGCAGGTGCGGAAACCAGCGGCGCAGCGCCCGGGAGATGCCCGCGGAGTGCCCGCCGGTGCCCACCGAGCACACCAGCGCGTCGATCCGGCCGAGCTGGGCGACGAGTTCGGTGGCGAGGGCGGTGTAGGCGTCGCGGTTGTCGGGGTTGCGGTACTGGTCGGGGCACCAGGCGCGCGGGTCGGCGGCGAGCAGGTCGGTCACGCGGTCGCGGCGGGCCTGCTGCCAGCCGCCCACCGGGTGCGGTTCGGTGACGGTCTCCACCCGCGCGCCATAGGCGGCGAGCATGCGCGCCACGATCGGCTCCAAACCGGGGTCGGTGACCAGCGTGACCGGGTGCCGATACACCGTGCCCGCCAGCGCGAGCCCGAGTCCGAGTGTGCCGCTGGTGGATTCGACGATCGGCGCGCCGGGCGCGAGTTCACCGCGCGCGGTGGCGCGTTCGACCATGTGCAGGGCGGGCCGGTCCTTCATCCCGCCCGGATTGGCGCCTTCGAGCTTTGCCCAGAACCCCCGGCCCGCGGGCGCGAGTGGTTCGGTGATCCAGAGGACGGGCGTGTTGCCTACCAGGGTGGCGGGGCGGGGGCAGCGCTGGGCGCTGGTGAGCAGTCCGGCGGGGCTCGGCGTCGCGTCGGGCGACGCGGGCAGGGGGTACTGCAAGGCTGCGGTCATGGAATCGTCCGATTCTGTGCGGGTCGGGGCGCGCGGGGACGCGCGTCACCGACGGGGTGTGGTGCGGGACGCACGGACACCGGCCGCGCACGCGGGCGCGGCCTGACGCGAACCGATCAGTTCCGATCGATCCCGAATCGGACGAGGAGATCCCGGCCGCCGAGAACCGGAAGGGCGCTACCGGGTGGCGCGCGGGGCGCCGCGCCGAGCCGCTCGGGGGCGGGCGGCGCGGCCGAGGGAGTGTCGAGGCCGGGCAGCAGATCCGGCCAGGACGGACCGGAGCGCGGCGGGGCGACGAGCAGCGCGTCGCCGGGCAGGTGCCGTTCCGGCGGGTTGACGTGCGCGTGCCGGTCGGCCGCCGCCCAGAGCGTGACGGTGTTCTCGACTCCCGGGCCGACGGACTCGATGTGCTCGTGGACGGCGGCGGCCCTGGCGAACACGTGACAGTCCGGCAGCACGAGGGCCAGGACCCACGCCGCGAACACGAACGCGACGACCGCCCGCGGGGCGGGGCGGCGTGCGGCAGCGAACGTCACGATCGCCGATGGTACAAGCCGAGGCTGAGTGCCCCGCTCAGGATTTCGGGCGCACCAGGCAGGCGACGCCGTCCTCGGCGCCGTCGAGCCGGTCCAATTGCACCGAGTAGCCGGGCTGATTGCGGCGCAGCGGGGCCTTGCCCGCGTTCCACGCGTCCTCGCAGGTGCGGTACGCGGGCGCGGCGGTGGTGCTGGTGGCGGCCGCCCCGCCGCCGGAGGAGGAGTGCGAGCGCTTGCGCTTGCCGTTGCTGCCGCCGCAGGCGCTGACGACGAGCACGGTGATGAGCAACAGGCCGACGACGGCCACCAGGGTGCGCGATCTACGCATGGTCGGATTCCCCCCAATCGCAACGGATTTCGAAACAACCGCCGAACAGTATTGCGCGGCCGTCGCGGTGGCGCAACGAAGCCCGCCGCGATTCGTCGGCGTGTCGAGCCCGCATCGTGGCCGGACCGCGCTCTTCGTCCGCCAGAATCGTGAAAATCCTCACAGCATGCTGCCGCCCGAAGGAGCCTCGACCATGGACATGGAGCTCGGCAAGCCGGAACCGGCCGCGCACCCGGTGCGGGTCAGGGGCGATCTGGACCCCGGACTGTCCCGGTGGATGTGGCTGGTGAAGTGGTTGCTCGCCATCCCGCACTACTTCGTGCTGTTCTTCCTGCACATCGGGTACGCCGTCGTGACGGTCATCGCGTTCTTCGCGATCCTGTTCACCGGGAAGTACCCGAAGGCGTTGTTCGAGTTCAATGTCGGTGTGATGCGCTGGAATTGGCGCGTCAGTTTCTACGCGCTCACCGTGCTCGGCACGGACAAGTATCCGCCGTTCTCGTTGCGGCCGGACCCGGAGTACCCGGCCGATCTGGAGATCGACCACCCGGAGAAGCTGCATCGCGGGCTGGTGCTGGTGAAGTGGTGGCTGCTGGCCATCCCGCACTACCTGATCATCGGTGTGCTGATGAGCGGCACCGTGGCCAGTGCGGTGCAGGACGAGGGCACCGGCGCGTGGAACCTGGCGATGAGCTGGCCGGTGATCCACGTGCTGGTGGCCATCGCGCTGATCGGCCTGCTGTTCACCGCCCGCTACCCGAAGGGGCTGTACGACTTCGTGGTCGGCATCAACCGGTGGCTGCTGCGCGTGCAGGCCTACGCGGGTCTGATGCGCGACGAGTACCCGCCGTTCCGGCTCGATCAGGGTCCGCGCGAACCCTGATCAACCGGCCGGTGATCCCCCGCGTGCCTCGGCATGCGGGGGATTCGTGTATTCAGCGGGCGTTCTCGTAGACGCGGCGCACCACGTCCTCGATGCCCGGTTCCTCGATGGACAGGTCGCGCACCGCCGCCCGATCCGCGACGGCGGCGAGTAGCTGTGCGGCCGTGACGGATTCGGCGTCGAACGCCAGCCGCTGGCGCATCCCGTCGGCCTCGCTGGAGAGCAGTTCCGCGCCCGGGGGCAGGTCGCGCAGATCGGGGGCGGGCTCGGCGAGGTCGAGCACGAGGACCCGGCGCGCACCCACCGTCGCGCCGAGGCCGGGCAGGGTGCCGTCGTAGACGAGACGGCCGTGATCGACGACGAGCACACGGTCGCAGAGCCTTTCGATATCGCCCATGTCGTGGGTGGTGAGCAGCAGGGTGGTGCCGCGGTCGGCCCGTTCGGCGCGCAGGAACTCGCGCAGCCGCTGTTTGGAGAGCACGTCGAGTCCGATCGTGGGCTCGTCCAGGATGATCAGCTCGGGCGAATGCAGCAGGGCGGCAGCCACTTCCGCGCGCATGCGCTGGCCGAGGGAGAGCTGCCGCACCGGGGTGCCGAGGGTTTCGGCCATCTCCAGTTGTTCGACCAGTTCGTAGGTGCGTTTGCGGGCGAGGTCGGGATCGAGCCGGTGGATGGCCGCGAGGATCGAAAACGATTCGCGCAGCGGCAGATCCCACCACAGCTGGGAGCGCTGCCCGAACACCACGCCGATCCGGGAGGCCAGCGCGCGCCGCCTGCGCACCGGCTCCAGCCCGCAGGTGCGCACGTGTCCCGAGGTGGGCACCAGGATGCCCGTGAGCATCTTGATGGTGGTGGACTTGCCCGCGCCGTTGGCGCCGATATAGCCCACGGCCGCACCGCGTTCCACGCGAAAGGTCATCCGGTCCACGGCCGTGATCACGTCACGTTCGCGGCGCCACCGGCCGTTCTTGCGGTAGAGCGTGAATTGCCTGGTCAGATCCTCGATATCGATGATCGCGTCGGGTAAGCCTGCCGCCGCCGTGTTCATCCCCCACCTCCCTGATAGTGCCTGGTGCCCAGCCGCCAGAGTCCGAAGGCCAGCAGCCACACCCACAGCGTCGCCACCGGGACCCACCACGCGAGCCAGGCGGGCAGCAGCGCCGGGCCGGGCAGGTCCAGCAGCGCGAGGGTGGGCAGATACGCGGTGAACGCAACCGGAATCGCGAAGCCGAACAACAGTTTCAGCGGCGTCGGGAACACCGACGCGGGCTGCGTGGCGGCGAAGGAGCCGCCGTAAGTGAAGCTGTTGGTGAGTTCGGAGCCGTCGATCAGATAGAACTGGAGTCCGGCGGCGCACACGAAGATCCCGGCGAACATCAGGACGCCGCAGACGAGTGTGGTCACCAGCAGCGCCACCGTGGCGGGGGTCCACGCGATGTCGTTGTGCGCCAAGCCGATCACCAGCACCACGATCGCCACGGCGGCGCGGGCGCAGCGGCGCAGCGAGATGTCGCCGGTCACGAGCTGGGCCAGCAGTGGTTGCGGGCGTAGGTGATACGCGTCCAGGGTGCCCATCCGGATCAGCGTCGGCAGGGTGTCGAGGTGGCCGACGAGCACCTGCGCGAGCGCGAACGCGGTGTTGGACAGGCCGAACAGCAGCAGCGCCGCCTTCAGGTCCAGCCCGCCGAGCACGTGCACGTTGTGGAAGATCACCCACACCTCGGCGAATTCGACGAGACCGACCAGCAGCGCGCTGAACATCTCGCTGGCGAAGGAAAGCCGGTAGGCGCGCTGCGCCCGGATGCGCGAGCGCAGCACGGCGGCGTACGGGGTGAACCAGGTGCCCGCCGGTGCGGTGCCGAGACGTTCAGCCACCCTGGACCTCCAGCTTGCGCCGGCCCGCGCGCAGCAGGAACCGGCCGAGCAGGCCGATGGCGAGCACCCAGAACGCCTGGGTGGCCACCACACTCACCGCGTCCATGCCCAGGACGCGGCCCGACAGGACGTCGATCGGCGCCTGGAGGATGGACGGGAACGGGGTGGCGTGGGCGAGCGCGCGCAGCCAGTCGGGGAACATGTGCACCGGCACGAACAGCCCGGCCAGGAAGGTGCCGAGGATCTGGTACAGCGTCCGCACGCCGCGCGTCTCCACCACCCAGAACCCGACCAGGCCCACGGCGAACAGCCCGAGGAACGACAGCGAGACGGCCAGCACCATCGAGATCAGGCCCAGCACATAGGGTCCGGGCGTGCCGGGCAGCGCCAGCCCGAAGGTGACCACCCCGAACAGCACGCTGGGCAGGAAACGCGGGATGAGCGCGCACGTGGCGCGGCCGAGATCGGCTGCCAGGTAGGCGAATTGGATGTCGACGGGACGCAGGAAGTCGACGGCCACGTCGCCGTTCCTCACACGCTCGGCCAATTCCAGTGGCGGGCCCATGAATTGGGTGAGGGCGATCATGCCTTGGGAGAGCCAGACGTAGGCGGCCATGCTGCCCTCGTCGTAGCCGCCGAACTCGCTGCCCGCCCGCACCGCCGCCAGCAGCACCGAGGCGCGGACGAGTCCGAACACGCAGTTGGTGAACAGGCCGGCGAACATGGCCAGCTTGTACTGCGATTGCCGGCGGAATCCGGCCACCGCGAGGCGCCAGTAGAGGGTGGTTTCGCGGCGGGTGCGGGTGGTCGCCGTCAGTGAATTCCGGCCTACCTCACCCCAGCGCACAAGGAGTTGACATTACAGCCCGCGCGCGGCACGGGGAAGTGTTCGGCGCGGATTCGGCCGAAACCGCCACGGATCCGTCGCGCGAGTGTTAGAAACGCACTCACTTCACATATGTGGAGAGGTCGCGCACGACAGGAAGGATCGTCGATGACTGTCGCCGAGTCGACCGTTTTCGAGGCACTCGAATCGAACGTGCGCGGTTACTGCCGGTCCTGGCCCACGGTGTTTCGCACGGCCAGCGGCGGCTGGCTGCGTGACGAACAGGGCCGCGAGTACCTGGACTTCTTCGCCGGCGCGGGCGCGCTCAACTACGGCCACAACAACCCGGTGCTCAAACGCGCCCTCCTCGACTACATCGCGGGTGACGGGATCACTCACGCGCTCGATATGTCGACGGTCGCCAAGCGTGCGCTGCTCGAGACCCTGCGCGACCGGGTGCTCGCGCCGCGCGGGCTGGACTACAAGGTGCAGTTCCCCGGTCCGACCGGGGCGAACGCCGTGGAGGCCGCGCTGAAGCTGGCGCGCAAGGTGACGGGGTGCCAGGCGGTGCTGAACTTCACCAACGCGTTCCACGGGATGTCGTTGGGCGCGCTGTCGGTGACGGGAAACGCCGCGAAGCGGGCGGGCGCGGGCGTGCCACTGGTGCACGTGACGCCCATGCCCTACGACGGGTACCTCGAGTCGGGCGACGAGTTGGCGTGGATGGCGCGCGCCCTCGACGACCCGTCGTCCGGCGTGGACAAACCTGCCGCCGTGATAGTGGAGACCGTGCAGGGTGAGGGCGGCGTGAACGTCGCGCGGGCGGAATGGTTGCGCCGGTTGGCGGAGCTGTGCGCGGCGCGCGGGATCTTGCTGATCGTGGATGACGTGCAGATGGGGTGCGGACGCACCGGGCCGTTCTTCTCGTTCGAGGTCGCGGGCATCACCCCCGACATCGTCACGCTGTCGAAGTCCATCGGCGGTTACGGATTGCCCATGGCGCTGGTGCTTTTCAAATCCGAACTGGACCAGTGGGCGCCCGGGGAGCACAACGGCACGTTTCGCGGCAATAACCCGGCGTTCGTCACCGCGCGCGTCGCGCTGGAGCACTACTGGTCGGACGACGCGCTCGAACGTTCCACCAAGGCGAAGGGGGAGCGGATCGCCGGGGTGTTGTCGCGGATCGCGGCGACGGTGTCCGGTGTGTCCACGCGCGGGCGCGGGCTGGTGCACGGGTTGGTCTTCGAGGACGCGTCGCGCGCGGGGAAGGTTTGTCAGGCGGCCTTTGAGCGTGGCCTTTTGGTGGAGACCTCCGGGTCGTTCGACGAAGTGGTGAAGCTGTTGCCTCCGCTCACGCTCGCCGACGACGAGCTGGATCATGGCCTCGATTTGCTGGGGAGTGCCGTGGACGTCGTTTGCGGCTGATTGTGAAGCAACTCATCTCCTGATTGCTGGCATCCCGCGGAGTCCGAGGCTAATCTGGAGTTATTCCAGAAAAGCCCTACCGAGGACTTTCCACGAGAGGAGCTGCAATGACTTCGACCCTGCCGAAGAGCCCCATCACCAGCCCGTTGGGGAAGGCGGAGCAGAAGGCCGTCGGCGTGGTGTTGGCGGACGCCCTGTCCGATCTGATCGACCTGTCGCTGATCGGCAAGCAGGCGCACTGGAACGTGGTCGGCAAGAACTTCCGTGAGCTGCACCTCCAGTTGGACGAACTGGTCGGCAGCGCCCGCGAGTTCTCCGACTCGGTGGCCGAGCGCGCCGCCGCCCTGGGCATCTCGCCCGACGGCCGCGCCGCGACCGTGGCCGCCACCTCGGCGCTGCCCGAGTTCCCGGCCGGCTACCTCGCCGACCACGACGTGGTCGAGGCGATCACCGACCGGCTGGACCTGCTCGTGCGCCGCATGCGCGAACGCGTCGAGGCGACCGATACCGCCGATCCGGTGACCCAGGATCTGCTCATCGGCATCACGGCCGAACTGGAGAAGCAGCGCTGGATGTTCCAGGCGCAGCTCGCCTGATCGGCTCGAAGTAATTCGCGCAGCGGGAATTCGCCATGGCGGCGGGTTCCCCGCTGTTGCGTTTCCGGACAAGCGGGACCTGGGCTTGATCGCGGCGATGTCGGGTCTATGGCCGTGCCCCGGTGAGCAGGCGTTCGGCGGCGTCGCGGGCCTTGCGTGCCACGTCCGGATCGCCCGTGATACCCGCCGTCACCATCGCGCCCTCCGCCAGGAGGTAGATCGCTTCGCCCGCATCGGATCCGGCCGCGTCCACCCACCCCGTGATGTGAGCGTGGAACGCCTCCTTGTGGGCGCGGACTTCGGCGAGCACGGCGTCGGAGGTCGGTCCGAGTTCGCCGTGTGCGTTGATCCAGGCGCAGCCGCGGAAGCCGGGTTCGGCGAACCAGTCGCGCAGCCAGTCGAAGAGGGCGAGCACGCGCCGGGTGGGGTCGGCGAATCGTTCGACGTAGTCGACCAGGCGGGTGCGCCAGCGGAGGTCGCGGCGGCGCAGGACCGCGACGGCGAGGTCGTCCTTGGTGGGGAACATCGCGTAGATGCGCTTGAGCGACAGGCTCGACGCCGCGCGGAGACGGTCCATGCCGACGGACTGGAAACCGTGGGCGTAGAACAGCGATTCGGCGACGTCGAGGAGCGCCTCGCGGTCGCCTGCTTGTCGCTCGGCGGTGAGGGCGGCGGGCATCGGGGCTCCCTTGACGTGGAGAACGGTCGTTCCCTACTGTAGCGCGGGAGTGGAGAACGTTCGTTCTCCACCTGTGAGAGGAGTGCCCATGCCGGACGTTCGCCCGCCCTTCCCGCCGTTCACCCCGGAGACCGCGGCGCAGAAGGTCCAAGCCGCCGAGGACGCGTGGAACACTCGCGATCCGGAGCGCGTAGCCGCCGCGTACACGCCGGATTCCTTGTGGCGCAACAGGGACGCCTTCGTGAGCGGCCGTGCGGAGATCGTGGAGTTCCTCACCGCCAAGTGGGAACGCGAGCTCGATTACGCACTTCGCAAGAGCCTGTGGGGTTTTCGCGAGAACCGCATCGCCGTGCGCTTCCAGTACGAGTGGCACGATCGCGCCGGACAGTGGTGGCGCAGCTACGGAAACGAGTTGTGGGAGTTCAGCTCCGAGGGTCTGATGTCGCGACGGGAGGCCAGCATCAACGACGTGGCCATCGCCGAGGCGCAGCGCCGGATCTTCGGCCCGCGCCCCGCCGGCCAGCACGGCGTCGACATTCCGCTGCGGTAGCGCCGCGCGCCACCGCCGGGCCGGGTCAGGCGAATCGGGTGAACCCGGTGAGGAACGGCCGCACGGTCGCCTCGCCGGCGGGCCCCGACCGCAGACCGTCGAGCACGTCGTCGGACATCTCGCCGAAGGTCTCGAAGGACTGGACGGTGCAGTGCGCCATCACATCCCGGATGTAGGGGTCGGACAGCTTCCAGTGCGCGAGGACCGCGTCGGAGTCCGCGTAGAGCTGGAAGCTGTGCGCGAGCCCGCGCGCCTCATCCAGGAAGACCTGCACCACCAGCTGCGGCCCGTGCTCCTCGACGAAGGCGACCGCGCGACGCACCGCCCCCTTGAACTCCTCGAGATGGCCGTCGGTGATCTTCATGGTGTTGTGGAACAGGATGCTCATGCTCCCGATCCTGAAACATCAACCGAACTCGAGGTCAACTCATATCCCCCTCAGCGGAAGGCGGCGGCGTTCTCCTCGGCCCACTGCCGGAACGAGCGACCGGGAGCGCCCGTGAGCCGGGTGACGGTGTCGCGCACGGTCCGCAGTTCGTCGTTGACATCCCCGCCGGTCACGTCGAGCACCGCGTCGGCGGCGTCCTCGCCGAAGGCGTCCACCATGCACGGCGCCGGGCAGATCCAGCTTGCCGCGCGGCCCGCGCACCGCGTTGTCCACGCCGCGCAGCACGGCGAACACCGCCACCGCGACGAACACCACGTTCACCCACATCACGGCGCGCCACCCCACGTACTCCGTGAGCAACCCGTTCAGCACCACACCGGCCGCACCGCCGGCCGCGCCCGCACCGCCCCACGCGGCCATGGCCCCGGACCGTGCCGGCCCCTCGGCGAACTCCGCGGTGACCAACGCCGGCGACATCGGCGCCAGCACCGACGCGGCCACACCTTGAATGGCCCGCGCCGCCAGCAATTCCGGTGCGACTTGGGCCAACCCGCCCCACGCGCTGGCCACTCCGAACACGGCGAGGCAGGCGAGCAGGAGCGTGCGCCGCCCGGTGAAGTCGGCCAAGCGGCCGCCGAACAGCATGAGGCCCGCGACGGGGAGCAGATAGGCGTTGAGCACCCAGCTCAGCCCCGACGCCGAGAAGTCCAACTCGGCGTCGATATCCGGCAGTGCCACGTTGACGATCGAAAGATCCAGGGACACAAGGAACATCACGGTGAAGACGGCGGCGAGGGTCCAGCCCGCCCGGTTCCGGTCCGTGTGGTCACGGCGACCTCCATAATTTAGTAACGCGTGTGTTTATTATGGTCAGCACAGCCTTACCTCGCTGTCGAGACCTTCGCATCGAAGAATGGGCCCATGACAGGCGCGACTACACCCCGGCGACGCGGACGCCCCGTGCGGGTGACCCGCGAGGAAGTCGTGGCCGCCACCACCCGCATGCTGAAACAGGACGGATCGGCCGGGTTCAGCATGCGCAGACTCGCCGACGAACTCGGTGTGAGCACCGCCGCCGTCTACCACCACTTCCCGGGCAAGGCGCAGCTGTTCATCGCCGTGCTGAGCGAGGAGGCCGAGCGGGTGCCGCGCCCGGACCTGCCGGACTCGCCCCGCGACCGGTTGATCACCCTCGTGATGCACGTCATCGAGGTGCTGCACGAATTGCCGTGGGTGGTGGACGTACTCGTCGCGGGCGAATCGTTCGGTCGCGCGGCGATGTGGATCCTCGACGAGTTCGTCGGCGCGGCAATGGAACTCGGTGCCGACATCCGCCACGGCACCTACATGTACTCGGCGATGTGGCGTTTCGTGCTCGGCGAGCTCATGATGCGCCGCGTCGCGGACGAACGCGCGGCCGCCGCCGCGGCGGGGGACCCGCGCCCGCTGTGGAGCGATCTGGTGGCACCGGACGAGTTCGCGGAATTCGACCGCGTCGGGGAGTTGCTGCCGGAACTGTCGCGGATGCGCGAGGAGTTCCGCGCCCGCACCGCCGTGGCCGAGTTCGTGGACGGGATGGTGCTCGGCATCCCGCGCGGGTGAGTGGCTCGCTCAGCGAATCCTGTTGTTCGCCTTACCCAGTGGGCTCCTCGATTGTCGGGGAGTGCGACCACCCGCGCGCCGCCGGGTCGAGCGTCGCGGATCCGCTCACGCGTCAAGCGATTCCGATCGCTCGGCGCAACACCGCCTCGATGTGCTCGACATCGGCGGGCATATCGTCCAGCAGCACGGCCGTGCACAGCCCGTCGGACGTCGCGACCAGCGACGCGATCGCCTCGGGGTCGTCGGTGCAGTGCCCGCCGAGTTCGGCGACATTCTCCCGCCAGCGGCGCGCGACCGGCCGCAGCGCGGGCCTGCGCGCCGCCATGGTCGACAGTTCGCGTTCGGCCAGCGCCCGGTCGCGCCCCGGACCGGCCGATTCGGCGATGAGTTCGGCGAGGCCGCGCAGCTTGTCGTCGCGGCCGTCGATGATGCCGCGGATGCGGGCGGTGTAGTTCTCCGCGACGCTCGTGAGCGCCGCGACGAGCAGGTCGTCGAGGGTGGCGAAGTAGTAGGTGCTGAGGCTGGTGGGGATGCCCGCCTCCTTGGCGACGGTGCGATGCGTGACCCCGGCCGCCCCGTCGCGCCGCACGATCGTCAGTGTGGCGTCGATGATCTCGGCGCGGCGCCGTTGGCCTCTGGCCTTGCGCCCGTCGGTGATCACGTCCTCCTCGCCCATGCGCCCTCCTGCCCACAGGCTAGACGACGCTCACCCGCCGCCGAGGGGCCGGATCCCGCGCAACGCGACTGCGCACAGCGCCGCTACCACCGCGATCGCCACGCCCGCCACCGCCGCGGACACGTTCAGGCCGGTGGTGAACGCGGCGGCGGCGCTGTCCATCGCGGCGGCGGGCGCGCGGTCGGCCGCGGCGACGGCGGCGTCGATGCTCTCGCCGATCCGGTCGGCCACCTCGGGCGGTGTCCCCTCGGGAATCCGCACCCGAGCGCGGTAGAGAGCGGTCGTGAGACTGCCGAGCACGGCCACGCCGACGGCCAGGCCCAACTCCTGCACCGTCTCCGAAACCGCCGCCGCCGAACCGGATTTCGCGGGCGGCGCGGCGCCGACCACCATATCGGTGCCGAGCGCGGCGATCGCGCCGAGCCCGGCGTAGATGAACGCGAAGCCGAGCACGACGGCGTGACGGCTGTCGGTCCCCGCCGTCGCCAGGAGCGCGTAGCCGATCACCGAACCGCCCAGCGTGCCGGCCATGACCCACCCGGGCCGCACCCGCCTGGCCAGCAGCGGCGCGCCGATCGCCGCCGCGAACATCGCCAGCGCGGGCGGCCCCATCCACCACCCCGCGGCGGCCGGGGACAGGCCCGCGATCATTTGGAGGTACAGCGTGACCAGATACATCGCCCCGCCCACACCGACGAGCCCGGCCAGCAGCACCGCCGACGCCGACGCGAACACCCGGTCGGTGAACAACGTGACGTCCAGCAGTGGATCATCGAGGCGTATCTGCCTGCGCACGAACGCGATTCCCGCCGCGATGCCGACCCCGCCGGTCAGGACGACCGTGACGTCCGGACCGTGCGCCGCGAGATGTTTGACCGCGTAGACGACGGGCAGCAGCATCGCCAGCGACAACGCGACGCTGACCGGGTCGAGCCGGCCGCGGCCGGGCGAGGTGTACTCGGGCAGCAGCCGGGGCGCGCCGGCCAGGACGATCACCGCGATCGGCAGCGCGGGCAGGAACGCCGCGCCCCACCAGAACCGCTCCACCAGCAGGCCGCCCACCACGGGTCCGGCGGCCATGCCGAGGGCGAACATCGTCGCCCACACGCCGATCGCGACCGCGCGCTGTCGCGGCTCGGGGAACAGCGTCGCGATCAGCGACAACGTGGAGGGCATGAGCGTCGCGCCCGCGATGCCCAGCAGGGCCCGCGCCGCGATCAGCGCCTCGGCGGTCGGGGCGAACGCCGCCAGGACCGACGCCGCCGCGAACGCGGCCATGCCGAGCACCAGCAGTCGTCGCCTGCCGATCCGATCGCCGAGTGTGCCCATGGTGAGCAGGAATCCGGCGATGAAGAAGCCGTAGGAGTCCATGATCCACAGCGTTTGGGTCGCCGTCGGGTCGAGATCGGCGGACAGGGCGGGCAGGGCGAGGTAGAGCACGGTCAGGTCGAGGCCGAGCAGCACGGTGGGCAGGGCGAGCAGGGCCAGGCCCGCCCATTGGCGCGCGGTGGCGGGTCGGGTGCCGGTGCGGGTCATGCGGTCCTCCTCGGGATGAGATATTTGAACGATAGTACAAATAGAACTATCGTTCAAATATCTCTGCGAGGGCCGACGCCGGGCGAGGTGATCTCGGAACCGGATGCGTCGGGCGGAGTTGGCGCCGCGCTCGGATGACGAGTTCCGCTGCGGATGCCCCTCCGGTTCCGAGGTGGCCGGCCCACCGAAAGCGCGAGGCGCATTCGATGGGCCGGCCGGTTCCGGGATCAAGCGGGCGGGACCCCGGCAGTGGCCGAATCGTCCTGCGCTTCAGCCTCTTCCGGGTCCGGCGTCTCCGCCGGGACCACCGTCCTCGCGAGCACCACCACCCCGAGCAGCAGCACCGCGCCGAACGCGCCCGCCAGCGCGAACCCGGCCGTGAACGCCGAGCGGGCGGCCTCGGCGAGTGCCGCTCCCAGCTCGCCGGGGAGTCCCGCAGCGATGTCGAGCGCCGACGCGACACCTTCCCGCGCGTTGTCCAGTACACCGTCAGGCAGGCCGTCGGGCGCGGCTTCCGGGAGCCGCGAGCGATACGTCGCGGCCAGCAGGCTGCCCGTGGTGGCGATGCCGAGGGCCACGCCGAGTTCCCCGGCGGTCTCCGACACCGCCGCCGCCGACCCGGCGCGTTCCGGCGGCACCGAGCCGACCACCAGGTCGGTGCCGATGACGCCGGTGGGGGTCGCGCCGAACGTCGCGAGCGCCACGCACGCGAGGACCAGGGGCAACGCGGTGCCGGTCCCGATGAACAGGATGCCCACGCACGCGCCCGCCGCGATGAGGGCGGCGCAGGCCAGCACGGCCCGGCGGCCGTAGCGCCGGGCGAAACGCGGCGTGAGCAGCGAAGCGACCACCGAGACCAGCGCGACCGGCACCAGCCACAGGCCCGCGCCGAGGGGCGAGATGTCGCGGACGAGTTGCAGGTACTGCGGCGTGAGGTAGTAGATGCCGTTCACGGTGAGCGTGCCGAGCATCATCAGCGCCACCGCGCCCGCGAAGGCGCGCCGGGTGAACAGCCGCACGTCCAGCAGCGGGTCCGGCGACCGCAGCTGACGGCGCACGAACAGCACACCCGCCACGATCCCGGCCACGAGCACGAGCACCGCGTCCACCGAAACACCGCGCGCCGCCATCTCTTTCACGCCGTAGGCCACGGGCAGCATGGTCGCCAAGGACAATCCGACGCTGAGCGGGTCGATCCGCTTGGCCCCGTCGGCCTGCCGGTGTTCGGGCAGCAGCGCGGGTCCGAAGACCAGCAGTACCAGCATCACCGGCACGCCGATCAGGAAAACCGCACCCCACCAGAAGAATTCGAGCACGACACCGCCCACCACGGGGCCGATCGCGACGCCCGCCGAGAACACCGTCATCCAGATCGCGATGGCGAAGGTGCGCTGGTGCGGATCGCGGAACATCGTGGAGATCAGCCCCAGCGTCGAGGGCATCAGCGTCGCGCCGGCGACACCCAGTAGCGCCCGCGCGGCGATCAGCAGTTCCGCGCTGGGCGCGTAGGCCGCGATCACCGACGCCACGGCGAACGCCGCGCCGCCGAGGAGCAGCAGCCTGCGCCTGCCGATCCGATCGCCGATGCCGCCCATCGTGATGAGGAAACCCGCGATGAGGAAGCCGTAGATGTCGAGGATCCACAGCTGCTGGGTGGCGCTCGGGCGCAGTTCGGCCGACAGGTGCGGGGTCGCGAGGAACAGCACGCTCACATCCAGCGCGAGCACCAGCAGCGGTGCGGCGAGCAGGCCCAGGCCCAGCCATTCCCGCCGGCCCGCCTTCGCGGGGATCTCCTGCGCGGTCACTGCCCGCCTCCGGTCACCCGCAGCGGACGGTGGGCGCGCTGGCGGCGCAAACCCTCTGCCCACCAGACCAATTCGTCCAGCATGCCGTCGGCGTAGCGGTCGTAGCGCGGCGCGTCCACGGGTTCACCGTCGTCGCCGAACAGCTCGGGGTAGTTCGGGAACGCCACGCTGGTGCGCACCGACATGGCGTGCACCTCGTTGAACACCAGCCGCAACTGCTCCACGGCGCGCAGCCCGCCGCTGATCCCGCCGTAGCTGACATAGCCGACGGGTTTGGCCTGCCATTCGTCGGAGAACCAGTCGATGGCGGTCTTGAGGGCGGCCGGGAAGCTGTGGTTGTACTCCGGCGTGACCACCGCGAACGCGTCGGCGGCGTCGAGCCAGCCGGACAGCTCGCGCACCGGCGCGGGCGGTTCGGTGACGTCGTCGCCGGCCAGGACCTCGGGCAGCCAGGCCGTGGCCAGGTCGATCACGTCGACCTTCAGGTCCGCGCGGGCCCGCGCGCGGGCGGCGAACCACTCGGCCACGGTCGGGCCGAAACGTCCGGTGCGGGTGCTCGCGATCAGCACGGCCAACCGGATCGGTGCGGTGTCGTCGGGCATTGCGTCCTCCTCGTTCGGAATCCGTCCCGAGGGTGCGGCCGGGCGGTTCGGGTTCGCTTCGGACGCGCTTCGGGTGCGTCCGAGGTCCGGTAACGTCGGCGGCGTGCGTTTCGGTGTGCTCGGCCAACTCGAGGTGCGCACCGAGCGCGATGAGCCGGTGCGGGTCCCGGAACTGAAGGTCCGGCTGCTGCTGGGCCATCTGCTGCTGCGGTCGGGCGAGCCCGTGCCGGTGGACCGGTTGATCGAGGAGTTGTGGGGTGCGCGCCCGCCCGCCGATCCCAAGGGCGCGGTGCAGGCGAAGGTGTCCCAGCTGCGGCGCGTTCTGGACGACGCCGAGCCGGGCGGGCGCGACCTGGTGGTGTTCGACGCGGCGGGCTACCGGTTGCGCGTGCCCGGCACGGCCGTCGACGCCGGACGGTTTCTCGAACTGGTGGAGCGGGCGCGCGCCGAGGGCGATGCCCGCGCGCGGGCGGCACTGCTCGACGACGCGCTGAACCTCTGGCGCGGACCGGCTTTCGCCGATCTGGGCGACGCGCTCACCGCGCAGCCGGTGGTGGCCCGGTTGCACGACCAGCGGATCGCGGCCGTCGAGGAGCGCGCCGAGACGCTGCTGGCACTCGGCGAACACGTACTGCTGGCCGACGAATTGGCCGAGGTGGCGGCCCGGCACCCGCTGCGGGAACGGATGCGCGCCGCGCAGATGCGTGCGCTGTACCGGTCGGGGCGGGGGCACGAGGCGCTGGTCGTCTTCGAGGAGTTGCGCACCGGGCTGCGTGACGAACTGGGTGCCGACCCGTCACCGGAGCTGGTCGAACTACACCGGGAGATGTTGCGGCACAGCCCCTCCCTGCGTTCGGCGCCCGTGCCGTCGGCGGGGTACCGGCCGCCGCCGCTGCCCGCGCCGCTGACCCGGTTGATCGGGCGCGACGAGGACGTCGAGCGCGTCGTGGCGCGGCTGGCGGGTGCGCGGTTGGTCACGCTGACCGGATTCGGCGGTGTCGGTAAGACCCGGCTGGCGCTGGCCGCGGCGGCGCGGTGGGCGGAGCGGCTGTCGGACGGGGTGCGGTTCGCCGAACTCGCCGGGCTGGGCGCGGGCGAATCCGTCGCGGCCGTAGCGGGTGTGATCGGCACGGCGCTCGGGGTGAAGGCGGGCACCAGCGTGGGCGCCGGGGCGGGGTCCGCCGACGCGCTGGCGCAGCTGATCTCGGTGATCGGCGACGTGCGCGGCCTGCTCGTGCTGGACAACTGCGAACATCTGACCGGCGCGGCCGCCGAGGTGGCGGGCCGCGTGCTCGCCGCCGCGCCGGGCCTGGTGGTGCTGGCGACCAGCCGGGAACCGTTGGGGCTGGCGGGCGAGGCGCTGTTCCCGGTGGCGCCGCTGCCTCCGAGCGGCGCGGCGCTCCTGTTCGCCGAACGCGCCGCCGACGCCGACCCGGGCTTCGTCCTCGACGAGCACACCGAGCCGCAGGTCCTCGCGATCTGCGAAAGTCTCGACGGCATCCCTCTCGCTCTGGAACTCGCCGCCGCCCGTCTCCCCGGGCTCGGTCTCGGCGAACTGACCGTGCGGCTGTGCGACCGGTTCCGCACCCTGTCCGCGCCCCGCCCCGGCGTCCCCGAACGCCAGCGCACGCTGTGGTCGATGATCGACTGGAGCTGGTCGCTGCTCACCGAACCCGAACAGGTTGTGTTGCGCCGGTTGTCGGTCTTCGCGGGCGGGTGCGCGCTCGAGGCGGCGGAGGAGGTGTGCGCAGAGCGATCGCGCGCGTCGGTGGAGTCCCCCTGCGCGGAGGGGAATGCGATTGCGGCCGAAGGTGATTCGACCGACGCGAAGAGGGAAGGGGTACCGGCTTCCGGCGGTGACGGTGGCGTATCGGGTTCCGGGCCGAGCGTTCGTGGGCCGGAGGGTTTCGGGCACGAGGGTGGCGCGCGAGTCGGCGGCGGGGCGGAGAGCGGAGCCGGGATCGCCGTGGCCGATGTGGCCGGGGTGATGGCCCGACTGGTCGACAGGTCGCTGCTGGTCCGGGCCGACGGCGACCGGTATCGCCTGCTCGAGTCGGTGCGCGAGTACGCGGGCAAGCGATTGGCCGAGGCGGGGGAGGACGAGCGGTTCGGCGAGCGGCACGCGGAGTACTTCCTGGGGTTCGCCGAGTGCGCGGAGCCCGGACTGCGGGGGCGCGAGCAGGGCACGTGGCTGCGCGCCTTGGACGCCGAAGAGGCGAATATGCAAGCGGCGCTGGCACGTTCACCGGTGGACCGGCGTCTGCGGTTGGTGGACGCGCTCGCCTGGTACTGGTTCCTGCGCGGCAGGCCCGGGGTCGCGCTCGACGCGGCCGACGCCGCGCTGGCGCTGCCCGGCGGGGACGACGACGTGCGGGCCGGGGTCACGGTGTGGCGCACGGGATTGGCGCTGTGGTCGCGACCCGGTGCCGCGGTCGAGGACGAGGGGCAGGCGGCACTGGACCTGCTCGGTCCCGACAATCCGCGCCGGGCGCGGGCGCACTGGTTTCTCTCCTTCGCGCGCTGGGGTTTCGGCGATATGGGTGTCGCGACGCGTTGGGCGGAGGTCGCATTGGCCGCGTGCCGGGCGGCGGGCGACGAATGGGGTTGCGCCGCCGCGCTTTCCACCCTGGCGAGCTATGCGTCGCTGCGCGACGACATCGCCACGGCACGCCGCGACGCCCGGCGCGCGGAGGAACTGTTCGCCGCCCTCGGCGACCGCTGGGGGCGACTGCAAGCGCTCGACACCCTGGCCGGGACCTCCGAGATCCTCGGTGACTACGCCGAGGCGATCCGATTGCAGTCGACCGGCCTGCGGATCGCGGAGGACCTGTCCTTCGATCCGGAGATCGCCGGACGTTTGTCCGCTCTGGGCCGGGTCATCATGCTGACCGGCGACCTCGACACCGCCTACGCCCACCACGAGCGAGCCCGGGCGCTGGCCGTGAACCAGGGCAACGCGGGGCTGATCGGCTACGCCGAGTTCGGCATGGCGCTCGTCGCGCGCAGGCGGGGCGACCTGACCACCGCCGAACGGCTGCTGACCCCCTGGGTGACCGGCGAACGGGCGTCCGACACCTTCGCCGCCCTCACCCCGCTGGCCGAACTCGGCTTCATCGCCGAACTCCGCGGCGACGGCGCGACGGCCCTCGGCCTGCACGAACAGGGCTACCGCATGGCGCTGGCCACCGGCGGCGGCCCCCGCGCCCTGGCCCTCGCGCTGGAAGGCATGGCTGGCGCGAAAACGCTGCTGGGCGACCCGGATTCGGCCGCCCGCCTGCTCGGCGCCGCCGACGCCGCCCGCCGCTCGGTGGGCGCCCCGCTCCCGTCCGCCGAACGCTTCGACGTCGACCGCATCACCGGTGCGGCCCGAAAATCCTTGGGAGCGGACGGCTTCGATGCCGCCTTCGCCGAAGGTGCCACGTCTCCACCTCGTGTAGGTGAGGCTGATCGGCCACGGCAAGGCGCCGCTCCACGGTGAGGTGCCGCTCCACGGTGAGGTGCCCACTGTGGAGGCGGACCGGCCACGTCGGGGCGTCACGCCATCGGCCCAGCCGCGACAATCCGCTCGGCGCGCCGGATCGTCGGCGACCGGCCCTCCGCTCGCCGCGGGCGACGCCCGTTCTACTGTGGGGAGATGATTCGCACGGCTGCGTTGGCGCACGTTCGGGACCGCCGCCTGTTGCAGGCGCGGTCCACCGGTAAGGACGTCTTCTACATGGCGGGCGGGAAGATCGACGCGGGGGAGACGCCGGTGGCGGCGCTGCACCGGGAGATCCGGGAGGAGTTGGGGGTCGGGGTGGCCGCCTACGCGCACCTGGGGGATTTCGAGGCCGAGGCGTACGGGCACGCGCCGGGCACCCGCCTGCACATGACCTGCTTCACCGCCGACCTCGACGGCGACCCGCACCCGAGCGGCGAGATCGCCGAACTCCGCTACTTCACCGTGGCCGAGTACGCCGCCATGACCCACGTCGCCCCCGGCTCGATGCTGGTCTTCCGCCACTTGCAGTCGCTCGGCCTCATCGACTGATCAGGCGCGGTCACCCTGGATGAGGGTCAGCCGGGCTTCGAGTCCGTCGAGTACCCGATCCAGGGCGTAGCGGCAGTATTCGGCGTGGGCGGCGGCGCGCTCGGCCGCACCGGAGGCGAAACGCGCGGCCATGCGCCGCATCTGCTCGGCGCCGGGGCCGGGGTGGGCGTCCAGGGAGTCCAGCAGCGCGGTCAGGCCGGGGTCGTTGCCGTCGGGAAAACGAGTGTCGCCCAAGGCGATCAGGCCAAGGCAGGTGTTGAACGCCACCGTGTAGGCGGTCACCGCCTCCTCACCCCAGCCCGCCTCCAGCATGCGCGACACCCCGGCGTCCATCACCGGCACCAACTGCTCGGTGCGAGGCCCGTTGCGCAGCAACCACGACGCCACGCCCGGATACTCGGCGAGCCGATCGATCATGGGGTACAGCATGTTTCGCAGCAGCGCGCGCCAATCCTCGTCGTCCGTCGGGAGATTCATCTCCGCGTAGACCTTGTCGACCACCGCCGCGCACACCTTCTCCCGGTCGCCCACGTGGTGGTAGATCACCGACAGCGACGTGTCGAGCCGGGCGGTGAGCTCCCGCATGCTCCACCCGTCGAGCCCGCGTTCGGCCGTGAGCGCGGCCGCGGCCGCCACGATCGCGTCGCGCGAGAGGCCGGTCCGATAGGCGCGCCTGGTACCGCTGGGCATGCCCGCCACCCTAGCGGGCGCGTCGGGCGGCCCTGATCGCCGCCGAATCGCACCGGTCCGGTGCGGCTGCCTGCCGTGCACTTGCACCGAACCTCGCTCGGTCCGGTTGGACGCCCGCGCACCCCTTGCGCCCGCTCCGCCCATCGGTACACTCCAAATTAGAACACTGATCTAATTTGGAAAGGGGACCCATGAGCAACCGCATCCGGCGCGCTGCCCACCGACCGGGCGAGGTGCGGGCATGACCGCGCCGAGCCCGACACCGGACGAGGCGAACCAGCCAGAAGGAGGCCTCGGGGTCGTCCTCGGCCCGGTGCGCGGCAGATTGATCGCGGCGGCCGCACTCCAAGCCGCCGCCTCCCTCGCCGGACTCGCCCCCTTCGTCGCCGTGGTCGAGATCGCCCGCGAATTCCTCCGTGACGGCCCCACGGATCGCGGCGCGGTCTGGGCGTGGGTGGCCGTCGCGGTCGCGGCGTTCGCCGTGCGCACCTTCGGCAGCGCGGCCGCCTACACCCTCAGCCACGCCGCCGACGCCGACCTGGGCCTGCGGCTGCGTCGCGAAATGGCCGCGCACCTCGGCCGCGTGCCGCTCGGCTGGTTCGCCGACCGCGGTTCCGGCCGGGTCAAGCGGGCGCTCACCGACGACGTGGGCGCCGTGCACCACGTGGTCGCGCACGCGTTCAACGACCTGGTCGCGGCGGTGGTCACCCCGCTGGCCGCGCTCGGTTACCTGTTCTGGCTCGACTGGCGCCTGGCCGGGCTGAGCCTCGTGCCGTTCCTGCTGTGGGGTGCGGCGGTGGCGCTGATGACGCGCGGCGAGGCCGAGCGCCAGCGGAGGTGGAGCGCCGAACTGGACCGGCTGGGCGCCGCCGTCGTGGAATTCGTGGACGGGATCGCGGTGGTGAAGGCGTTCGGCGGCGCGGGCAGCGCGCAGGACCGATACCGCAGGGCCGGCGACGATCTCGCCCGATTCCTCGGCGAATGGCTCGTCCCGTTGCGCGGCCTGGAGGCGCTGGCGGCCACCGTGATCTCACCGCCCGTCCTCCTCGTCACCGCGTTGGCGGGCGGCGTGTGGCTCGGCTCCGACCCCGTCGACATCGTCGCCTTCGCCATGCTGACCGTGGGCCTCGGCGCGCCGATCACCGCCCTCGGTTTCGGCGCGCTGTCGCTGCAAGCGGCGACCGCTGCGGCGGGGCGCCTGGCCGCCTTGCTGCGCACGCCGGAGCTGCCGCCCGCCACCGCGCCGAAGTCGCCGGACGGGGCGCGCGTCGAGTTCGACGGCGTGCGCTTCTCCTACGACGGACGCACCGACGTGCTCGACGGCGTCGACCTCACCCTCGAACCAGGAACGGTGACCGCCCTGGTCGGGCCGTCCGGCTCCGGCAAATCGACACTGGCACGGCTGCTTCCGCGCTTCTGGGATGTTACCGACGGCGCCGTGCGCATGGGCGGCGTCGATGTCCGCGAGATCGCCGAACGCGACCTCTACCGGCAGATCGGCTTCGTCTTCCAGGAAACGTCGTTGCTGCGCACCAGCATTCGCGACAATATCGCCCTGGCCCGGCCGGACGCCACGCTCGCCGAGGTCGAACGGGCCGCACGCGCCGCCCAGATCCACGAACGCGTCACGGCCCTGCCGCGCGGCTACGACAGCGTGGTCGGCGATGACGCCCACCTCTCCGGCGGTGAAGCACAACGGGTTTCGATCGCCCGCGCGCTGCTCGCCGACGCGCCCGTCCTGGTGCTGGACGAGGCCACCGCCTTCGCCGACCCCGAATCCGAAGCGGCCGTGCAGGACGCGCTGTCACGCCTGGTGGCCGGCCGGACACTGCTGGTGATCGCGCACCGCCTGAACACGATTCGCGACGCCGCCCGCATTGTGGTCCTCGCGCGCGGCCGCGTCGTCGAATCGGGCGCCCACGACGAATTGCTCGCCCGCGACGGCGAATACGCGCGCCTGTGGCGCGCCCAGACCCCCGCCTGGGAGGAATCACGATGATCGCCAAGCTCTTCCGCCTCGTCGATCCCGGTGACCGGCCGCTGTTCGCGCGCTGGATCGGCTTGATCGTGCTGTTCTCGGTGCTGCAAGGCCTGTGCGTGCTGCTCGTGGTCCCGGTGCTGCGCCCGCTGCTCGACGGCGACCGCGACGCCGCGATGCCCTGGCTGGCCGGGCTGGCAGTGGCCGCAGCGGCGTCGGGCGTTGCGTTCTACGTGCAGTCGATCGAAGGTCAGCGCGTCGCCGACCTGCTGCTGCTCGGCCTGCACCACCGCATCGGCGACCACCTGGCGAAGCTTCCGCTCGGCTGGTTCGACACCGACCGCACCGGCCGTCTCACGCACTCCGTCTCGCAGGGCACCACCAATATCATCGGCGTGCCGGCGCACCTGATGCAGCCGGTGGTGAGCGCGGCGGTCACGCCCGCCGTGGTGGCCGTGGGCATGATCGCGTTCGACCCGGTGCTCGGCCTCGCGCTGGTCGTGGCGGGCGTGGCGCTGCTGGGCACGCACCGCGCCGCGCAGTCCGCGATCGCCCGCGGTTTCGACGCCATCGACGCGACCGCCGTGGAGGCCGCGAGCCGCGTGGTGGAATTCGCGCAGCGCCAACCGGTTCTGCGCGCCTTCGGCCGCACGGGTGAGGGGCACCGGCTGCTGGACGACGCGCTCACCGGGCAGCGCCGCGCCTACGGGGAGATGAATCGCGGTGCGGTGCCGGCGCTGGTGCTGTTCTCGGTGGCGGTGCAGATCGCGTTTCTCGCGCTGATCGTGGCCGGGGTGCTGCTGGCGTTCGGCGGGTCGCTGGACGCGGCCGAACTCGTCGCGCTGCTGGTGCTCGTCACGCGGTTCCTCGGTCCGCTGGTCGAGATCGTGGATCACGCGGCGGCGCTGCGGATGGCCGCGGAAGACCTCGACCGGATCGATGAAGTGCTCCGCGTCCCGCCGCTGCCGGAAGGTGAGGCGCTGCGTGCCACGACACCGGGCACGGTGTACTTCGATCGCGTCACCTTCGGGTATGGAGACCGGAAAGTGCTGCGGGACATCAGCTTCGAAGCCAGCCCCGGCACGGTCACCGCGATCGTCGGGCCGTCCGGCGCGGGGAAGACCACGATCCTGCGCCTGGTGGCGCGTTTCTGGGACGCCGACGCGGGCACCGTGACGGTGGGCGGTGTCGACGTGCGCGAGTACGCCGCCGACGCCCTGTTCGACCAGATCGCGCTGGTGTTCCAGGACGTCTACCTGTTCGACGACACCATCGAAGCCAATATCGGCGTCGGCAGGCCGGGCGCCACCACCGCCGAGATCCGGGAGGCCGCGCGGCGGGCGCGCGTGGACGAGATCGTGGACCGGCTGCCCGACGGGTGGGACACGCGCGTCGGCGAGGGCGGCGCGAACCTCTCCGGCGGTGAGCGCCAACGTATTTCGATCGCCCGCGCGCTGGTCAAGGACGCCCCGATCGTGCTGCTCGACGAGGCGACCGCCGCCCTCGACCCCGGTAACGAAGCGGCCGTCGCCGACGCCCTGCGCACCCTCGCCGCCGACCGCACCGTGCTGGTGGTGGCGCACCGCCTGCACACCATCGCGGGCGCCGACCAGATCCTCGTCCTCGACGGCGGCGAACTCACGGCGGTGGGCACGCACGCCGAACTCCTCGCCGCGCCCGGGCGCTACCGCGACTTCTGGCGGGAACGCGAGCGTGCGCGGGGGTGGCGAATCACGGTGTGAGGTAGGGGCTTGTGCGCGGACCCGTCCGCATCGCAGCGCTCCTCTACCCGCGCCCCGCCCCGAGCCCATCGACAAAAAGGGCGACCAGACTGTCGATCCCGCGCTCCGGATCGCCCGTCCAGGACCGGACCATCGACTCCGCCGCCGCGGCGATCATGCCCGCCGTCACCTCGGGGTCGGCGGGCAGCCGGACGCCCGCCGCGGCCAGTTCGCCCAGCCACGCCACCCACGGACACAGCTGTTCGGCGCGGAAGGCGCGCATCCGCTCGGCGAAGGCGGGCGCGGCCAGCGCGGCTTGATCCATCGCCGCGATCACGTCCCGGTTCGCCGCGAAGGTGTGCCAGAAGATCGAGAGGTGGGCGCGGGTGGTCCGGCGCAGCGCGGCGGCCGGGTCGTCGCCGGTGCGGGCGGCCGGTGTGCGCTCGGCCCGCACGTCGGCGTCGGCGCCGATGTCGTCGGCCAGCGCGGCGAGGATGTCCTCTTTGCTCTGGAAGTGGTTGTAGAACGAGCCCGCCGCCCGCCCCGCCTCCGCCGTGATGTCGGAGATCTTGGTGTTGAGGTACCCCTGGCGCGCGAAGACCGCCCGCGCCGCGGACTTGAGCTCGCTGGTCGTGCGCGCCGCCTGCAACTGCCTGCGCGTCGGCCCGGCCGATGTGGCGATGTCGATCCCTCCTTGACAGCGTTCCCGGGCAGTGTACTGTGATGAATCGTAATTCACTGAATGTTGATTCATCGAATGGAGGCGGCATGAAGGCCGCGATTCTGCGTCGTTTCGGCGCACCGGAGTACGGGGAGTTCGACGCCCCCGATCCGGCCGCGTTTCCCGGCGCCACCGCGATCGAGGTGGCCGCCGCGACGATCAACGCCATCGACCGGATCACCGCCGCGGGGGAGCACTACCTGAGCCCGGAGTCCTTCCCGGTGATCACCGGGATCGAGGGCGCCGGCGTCACCGCCGACAACCGGCGCGTCTATTTCGGCAGGCCGCTCGCGCCCTTCGGTGCGATGGCCGAATACACCGTGGTACCACCGGGTTTCGCGATACCGATACCCGACGG
Organism: Nocardia puris; assembly: GCF_003315035.1. GTDB lineage: Bacteria > Actinomycetota > Actinomycetes > Mycobacteriales > Mycobacteriaceae > Nocardia > Nocardia puris. Next base: position 21,741 of record NZ_QNRE01000022.1, on the reverse strand, counting down.
TGTCGACTTCCCGGTCGCGGCCACCCTCGGCAACAGCGGGATGGCCGCCCTCATGCCGCTCACCGATGCCGCGCGGATGCGCCCGGGGGAGCACGTCGCGCTGCTGGGTGGCAGTGGGGTGGTCGGCAGGCTCGCGGTGCAGGCGGCACGGTTGCTCGGCGCGGGCACCATCACCGTCGTCGGCCGCGACCCCGAAGCCCTGGCCGACACGATCGAACTCGGCGCGACCGCGACGGTGTCGACCGCAGGGGGGTCGGACATCGTGGGTCTGACCGAGGCGATCCGGCGGGCCTCGGGCGGCGGGGTCGACATCGTGGTCGACTACACCTGGGGCGATCCGGCCGTCGCCGCGCTGGCCGCGGGCAATCCGGGCGTCCGGTTGGTGCAGGTGGGCGACCGCGCGGGGGCTTCTGCGTCGCTGCCCGCGCAGGTGCTGCGCTCGCTCGGCGCGACGGTCGTCGGGTTCATGCCGGTCCACCACGGGCCCGAGGCCATGACGCGCTCGTACCGGCAACTGGCGGAATGGGCCGATCGGGGCGAGCTGCGGGTCGACTGCGAGCGCGTCCCGCTGGCCGAGGTGGCGCGGGCATGGGAGCGGTCGGCTCGGGTGCGGCACAAGATCGTCCTGGTGCCGTGAACCCGGTGAACGACCGCCGCGCAAGCGAAGATGGGGGAGATGATGGGCGACATCCGGCTCGGCGCGGTGCTCATCGACCGGAAACCGTTGTCCCACCCGGAGTTCCGGCGATTGTGGCTGAGTGGGATCGTGTCGGTCTCCGGTGCGCAGCTGACCGTGATCGCGGTGCCGTTCCAGATCTACGCGATCACCGGATCGTCGGCCTACGTGGGACTGGCGGGCGTGTTCGTGCTCGCGCCGCTGGTGGTGTTCGGGCTGTGGGGCGGGGCACTGGCCGATGTGCTCGACCGGCGCACCCTGTTGCTCGCCAGTTCGGCCGGGATGGTCGTGGCGACGGCGCTGCTGGCCGCGCAGGCCTTCCTGCGGCTGGACAACGTCTGGCTGCTCTACGCCGTCCTGGTGTTCCAGCAGGCGTGCATCGCGGTGAACCAGCCGACCCGCAACGCCATCTTCCCGCGCATTCTGCCCGCCGATCGGCTCGCGGCGGCGAACACGCTGGAGATGACGGTCATCCAGATCGGCGGAATCGCCGGAAGCCTGTGTGCGGGAGTCCTTCTCGCCGGTGGCGGCCCCGCCTACGCCTACCTGCTCGATTCGGTGGCGATGCTCGCGACGGTGTGGGCGGCCTACCGCCTGCCCGCGTTACCGCCGAGCGGACGGGTCACCGCGTCCGGGGTTCGTGAGATCTGGTCCGGCCTGGTCTACCTCTCCTCGCGGCGGCTGCTCGCGGCCGTGTTCCTCCTCGATCTCGTCGCGATGGTGGCGGGACTGCCCCGGGTGTTGTTCCCGGAACTGGCCGACGACCATTTCGCCGCGGGCGGGGACGGTGAAATGGTCGTCGGCGTCCTGTTCGCCGCGCTGGCGATCGGCTCGGTGCTCGGCGGCGTCTTCTCCGGCTGGGTGTCGCGGGTGCGCCGCCACGGCGCGGCGGTGGTGGTCGGCGTCGTCATCTGGGGCGTGGGCATCACCGGTTTCGGGCTGAGCGCCCTGCTGGGCAGCGGCGGCCTGATCCCCGCGCTCCTCTTCCTCGTCCTGGCGGGCGTGGGCGACCTGATCTCGGTCATCTTCCGCTCCACCATGATTCAGCAACTCACCACCGACGACATGCGCGGCCGCCTCCAGGGGCTGTTCAACGTCTCTGTCGCAGGCGGCCAGCGTCTCGGCGACCTCGCCCACGGCGTCACGGCGGCCTCGGTCGGCACCACCCTCGCTGTCTCCGGTGGCGGCGTCCTGGTCGTCATCGCGGCAATCCTTGTGGCGCTTCTCATCCCGATCACCCTGCGGTATCGCTTCGACCCGGCACGCGTGGGCAATGGCACCCCGGTCGATCATCCGGCCGCGGTTGAGCTGGATTGACGCGCGCAGACAGTCGCGGTCGAAAAACCGCTGCCGCCTCTCCTCGAGTAGCCGCGTCCGTGCCCGCCGCGCTGCGGAAGTGCCGAACGGCGGTCGAGGCGCCGGTACCGGCGAAGGAGTCCTGACACGGCGCACCGGCCGGGTCGCGGTGTCGGACGCTGCCGGCGATCCGATTCCGGTGCGCTCGCCGAATGCGTTGTGCCACTGATGATCAGCGGCTCACGGTGCTACACCGACGTGTCCGGCACGAGTTCGAGCACCGTGATGTCGGAGGGGGCGGCGACGCGGGTGGGCGGGCCCCAGGCGCCTGCGCCGCGGGTGACGTAGAGCTGGGTGTCGCCGTAGCGTTCCAGGCCCGCGACGGTCGGGTTGGCCAGGCCGGCGAGGAGGTTGCCGGGGAAGAGCTGGCCGCCGTGGGTGTGGCCGGACAGTTGCAGGTCGACGCCGTGGTCGACGGCGTCGTGCACCAGGACCGGTTGGTGGGCGAGCAGCACGCACGGGCGCGTGGTGTCTCGGCCGCGCAGGGTCGCCGCCATATCGGGACCGCGGCCGTAGGCCTCGCCTTCCACGTCGTCCACGCCCGCGATATCGAAACTCGCCAGCGAGACACGGCTGTTCAGCAGGACCCGCATGCCGAGTGAGGGCAGGTATTCGATCCATTCGTCCGGGCCGGAGTAGTACTCGTGGTTGCCCATGCCGAAGAACACGCCGTGCGGGGCGCGCAGGTCGGCCAGTGGCGCGGTGGCGTCTCGGAGATCGGCGACCGACGCGTCCACGAGGTCGCCCGCGATCGCGATCAGATCCGGACGGGTGCCGTTGACGGCGTCGACCACCGTCCGCGTGAAGTCGCGGCCCAGGACCGGGCCGAGGTGCAGGTCGCTGACCAGCGTGATGCGGAATCCCGTTGCGTCGGCGGGCAATCGGCGCAGCGGCACGGTGACATAGTTGACGGCCGGGCCCTTGAGTACGCCGTAGGTGCCGCCGCCCACGGTCGCGACGGCCGCCACCGCGGTGACACCGGCGAGCGCCCTGCTGACGAACACCCGGCGGGAGAGGGGAGTGGGTTGTGTTGTGGTTTCGGCTTGCTCCGTGGCGGGCGAGGCGGGGGTGACCGCCACGGTTTCGTTCGACGCGGGAGCCGTTCCGGCGGTTCGTGATTCGGACGAAGTTCGCTCGGTCGTGGCGGTTCCGGCGTGGGCGCGCTCGGGTGTGTCCGTCGCGGAGGACGCGGATCCGGTGGTGAGCGCAGGCGTTTCACGATCGCTCGGTGCCCGAGCGGCACCCTTGGATTCGGCCGAATCTCCCACGGCTGCAAGGTCTCTCGCCGTGCTCGTCGCCCGACCGTCCTTCGACCGGAACGGCAACCGCGCCAGCAGCGGCCGCACCACTTCCCCCACCAGCACGCCGAGCAACAGGTAGATCAGCACCGCCGCCCACAGGAACCCGACCGTCGACACCACCCGGACGAGCGCGAACGGCACATCGCCGATCCGGGTCGCCAGCATGGCGCCCAGGGACAGCCCGCCGAACACGATCACCCCGGTCCCGAGCCGCCTGCCCAGCGACCCGGTCGCCGTGCTGTCTCGCACCAACCGCCGCCACACATACCAGTGCATCCCGGCGACGATGCCGAGCATCACGACACCCACCAGCACCGCAAGAACCGTTCCCACGCGAATACCTTCCGGAACTCCCGAAACTCCCGACCCCGCCGAATCTACGCGTTCAGGCCGTAGTTGCGCTCGGGCGCAGGTCGGCGGCCCCCGTCAGACGACGAGCTGAGCCGACACCACCACGGGCAGATTCATCGGCAGCGCCGTGACCCCGATCGCCGTGCGGGCGTGCGCGCCGACGTCTCTCCGAACACCTCGAGCACGAGTTCGGAGAACGGGTTGATCACGGCGGTCGTCTGCGGTAGCCCGCGTCGGCGTTGACGAAGCCGTCGACCCGCGCCCACGCCCGGATCGCGTCCAGGCTCCCGAGTTCGCGCCGGAGCGCGGCGAACATCGCGAGCGCGGCCGAGCGCGCCGAGGACTGCGCGTCCTCGAGCGACACCTCGGAGGGCACGCGGCCGAACGGCGGCGCGGGCGCCCCGACCCGTCGAGCGCGCCGTGTCCGCTGACGAAGCACTGGCCGCCGACGACACGCACCCACCGGAAGGGGACGGACACGTGCGGCGGCAGGCGCGGCTCGGGTGGGAGTACCAAGCCCAGCTCGGTGCGGCGTCGGTGCGGCGCTGCTCCGGCGTCATCCGTCCATTGTCCGCCGTCACAGCCGTTTCGTGGCCGAACGGCGAATATCGGGCAACCCCGCGTCGGTGCCTTGTGGAGTGTGCCAGTGCGGGGGTACCCGTGCTCGTGGTGTGTACCGAAGTGCGCGGTCCGCCACTTCCGGGCCCGGGTTTCGGCTATCGTGCCGGGAGTTTCGTTCCTCGACCAAGGATGGGGTCACCGTGAGCTCGGCAGTGCAAATGCCCGACGTCGCGTCGCAAGTGGGGTACTACTACCAGGCGGAGGGCACGTTCGAAGTCGGGCGCGAGAAGATCCGCGAATACGCGCGCGCGGTGCAGGACTTCCACCCGGCCCACTGGGACGAGGGCGCCGCGGCCGACCTCGGCTACTCCGGTCTGGTGGCGCCGCTGACCTTCGTCTCGATTCCCGCGATGGCGGCCAACCGGCGGCTGTTCGAGGAGGTCGTGCGCGGCTACGACACGTTCGTGCAGACCGAGCAGGTCTTCGAGCAGTACAAGCCGATCGTGGCCGGGGACCGGCTCGTCACCGACGTCGAACTGTCCTCGGTGCGCCAGATCGCGGGCAAGGATCTGATCACCGTCACCAACACCTTCACCGATCCGCTGGGCGAGGTCGTGCACGCCATGCACACGACGGTCGTCGGCGTCACCGGCGAGGGCGTGGATCCCGCGCTGACGGGTGCGGTGGCCGGCGTCATGATGCACGGCATCACCGTGTTCACGCCCAGGGACGAGGTCGTGTCGAGCGACGAGCCGATGCCGCGCCGCCCGGAAGGCGAGGTCCGGTACTCCCTGGAGGGCGCCGCGCGCACCCCGGCGACCACGCTCTCGTTCGACGACCTGACCGTCGGCCTCGAGCTTCCGCTGCGCGAGGCCACCGTCTCCCGCGGCGACCTCGTCAACTACGCGGGCGTCTCCGGCGACAGCAACCCGATCCACTGGGACGCCAGGATCGCCCGCCTCGCGGGCCTGCCCGACGTGATCGCTCACGGCATGCTCACCATGGGCCTGGGCGCGGGATTCGTCTCGGCCTGGTCGGGCGACCCCGGCGCCGCCGCCCGCTACGGCGTCCGCCTCTCCAACTACACCGTCGTGAGCGCCGAGTCCGGCGGGCGGATCGAATACACCGGCCGCGTGAAGTCCCTCGACCCGAACACCCGCACCGCGGTCATCGCCATCGTCGCGAAGTCGCTGGGCCGCAAGATCTTCGGCCTCGCGACCACCAACGTCAAGTTCCGCTGAGCCCGGCCCTCGCCGGTCCGCACCCGCGGACCGGCGCTCGGCGCGCTCGGCTCTGGCGTCGGTGATCCGATAGTTCGGGCCGGAATCGGTTCACTGTGGAGCGGTGCCGGACTAGCGTTTCTGCTGGAAGCTATCGGTGGCGGGATCGAGAAGGCTGTACCGATGACCAAGCGGATTCTGCACGTTGTCACGAATGTCGCCCATTACGACGACCCGTCCGAGCCGACCGGGTTGTGGCTCTCGGAGCTGACGCACGCCTATCACATCTTCGAGGAGCAGGGGTATGAGCAGCGGATCGTCAGTCCGCAGGGCGGGCTGTCCCCGCTGGAGCCCCGGTCGCTCTCGTTCCCGAACTACGACAAGACCGCGAAGGCGTGGCGGGCCAGCGCGGAGCGGATGGCGCTGCTGGCGAACACCGCCGCCCCGGACGACATCGACTCGGCCGACTTCGACGCGATCTACTTCACCGGCGGCCACGCCGTGATGTGGGATTTCCCCGACAGCGAGGGCTTGCAGCGGATCACCCGGGAGATATGGGAGCGCGGCGGGATCGTGTCGTCGGTGTGCCACGGCTACTGCGGGCTGCTCAACACCGAACTGTCCGACGGCACGCTGCTCGTCGCCGGACGCAAACTCACCGGCTTCGCCTGGCAGGAGGAGGTGCTGGCCAGGGTCGACAAGCTGGTGCCGTACAACGCCGAAGAGGAGATGAAGAAGCGCGGCGCCCGGTACGAGAAGGGGTTGATTCCGTTCACGCCGAAGGTCGTCGTCGACGGCAAGCTGGTGACCGGCCAGAACCCGCAGTCGGCCAAGGCGACGGCCAAGGCGGTCGTCGCCGCGCTGTGAGCGCCTATTCCACGGAGAACGGCGCCGTGGCGGCCTCGGTACGCCCCACGTAGATGATCCGATAGGTGCCCGGATCGCCTGCGGTCCAGGTGATGTCGGCGGTGAACCGCAGTTTCCGGTCGCGGCGCCAGACGATCGTGGTGTCGGGGGCGGCGTCGTCGGCCACGGTGGTCCACCCGTTGTCGGTGCGGCGTTCGACGCGCAGGTAGGTCGGGCGCAGTGCGGCGTTCGGATGGTCGGCGTCGAACGTGGCCGTGACGGTTCCGCCCGGGCGCGCCGACGTGGCTGCCCGGCGCGCCCGGACCGGCCCGCGCCGTTCCCAGCGCGGCGAGCCGACGGGACTCTCGGGAAGCCGGAATCGGCGCGGCGGCGGGGGAGTGCCCGGCTCCACCGGGTGTCCGTCGCGCATCGCGGCCGCCAGTGAGGTCGCCGCGTCGATCAAGGTCACCAACTGGTGCCGCCCGAAGATCGTCGCGCCGCCCTCGTAGAGTTGCTCGTCGTACTCCTCGGGCGTCGTCACGTAGTGGCCGTAACCGTTGGCATAGCCTTGCAGCACAACGTGTTCGAGGTCGATGTCCAACGCGTCGGCCACGGCGCGCCGCAGGCGCAGACCGGCGACCACGGTCACCTCGAACGGCAGGCACAGCAGGTGGAGCTGCCCGAGCCGGACCAGCTGCACCAGGTAGGTCTCCTGGACCCAGCGCAGTTGCCCGACCGGCAGGAAAAGGTCCTTCGGCGCGTGCGCCGCCGCGAGACGGGGGAAGCGGGCGTAGAGGCGCCGGCTCAGCCGTTCGAGCCGGGGGTTGCGTTTACCCTCGTGGAACCACGGCGAGCCCGGACCGTCGGTCATCTTGCCCGAGGCGAAGCTCGCGCCGAGGATCGCCCGCGCGGGGAAGCGGACGTAGCGGTGCCGGGTGTCGAGGCCGGGCGCGAGCTCGTCGCCGGGGGAGGCGGCGGCGCGGCGGGCCGCGGCGAGCTGGCGTTCGCCGATGAGCCGGGTGTTCTCGCGTTCGTCGCCGGTCGGGCCGGTGCCGGGCTCCAGGTCGAGATTCGGGGAGAGGTCGCCCGCGTTGGTCTGCGCGAACGCCGCGACGAGACCGGGCGCCTCGGACTCCCACCGCGTCGCCGCCCACCCTTTGTTGTCGGCGCTGATGAGCCGGTTGCGATTGGTCATCGACGTGTTGTGCACCGGGAACCAGTGGACGACGCCCACCAGTTCGCCGTCGCGCTCGACCCGCAACAGCAGGCCGCGCGGATCAATGCCCTCGGGGAACGCTTCCCGGTCCTCGGACGGGTTGCGCTCGAACGCCGCACGGGCCCGATTGGCGCTCGCGTCGGTGAGCCGCTCACTGGCGAGCACCGCCCGCGCGGGCGCGACATCGGCGTCGGCCGCCGCGATCGCCTCCACCACACCGGACACCAGACGCTCGAACGTGCGCCCGTGAAACCCGGCTGTCGTGAGGTTGTAGAGCACATCGTGCCCGTGCCCACCCGGCCCGCAATGCGTATGCGTCGCTGTCAGAACAACATTCGCGGCCGTGTACCGCGTCCCGAACCGCTCACCCAACCGCTTGTGAATCGCCTCGACAGCCGCCTGAAAGAACATCCCGATTTCGGCCACCACGAACGCGACCCGCCCCCGCCCACCCTCGAACACGAACGCCCGCGCATACTGCCGCGACAGAATCCCGCACGTGCGCTGATCAGGCATCCCATACCCCATCATCGCCACGCCCCAAGGCTCCCCGGTCACGTCGGCGACACCCCGCCCGATAGCCCATGCGTCGGTCATACGAGGTGATGGTAGTGAGGTGACCCCATGTCACACTCCCCGTTCGCGCTTCGTCTCCTGGGTGGACCATTCGCGAGTAACAGGAGAGTTCCATGGCGCTGACCATCAGCAACCCGTCCGAACTGCACGATCCGACCGGCTTCGGCTACAGCCATGTGGCGCGGGTGAGTGGGGAGCTCGTGTTGATCGCCGGGCAGTATGACTCCGATGCCGAAGGGCACGTCACCAGAGAAGATTTCGGTGGGCAGGTCGAGCGGGCGTTCGTCAATCTGGGGACGGCGTTGCGGTCGGCCGGGCTCGGCTACGGTGATGTCGCTCAGTTGCGCACGTTCATCGTGGACCACGATGTGGACAAGCTGGGGGTGCTCGGCGCGAAGATCGCCGAGATCTGGGGCGATACACCACCGGTCCAGACCTTGCTCGGCGTCGCATCGCTGGCCTTGCCGGGAATGCTGTTCGAGGTGGACGCCGTCGCGGTCCGGGGGTAAGGGGCCGAATCTGCGTCGGCCGGTGCGGCCACCCCGAATCAGCCCGGGTGCGCGGCGGCGTCGGTCACCGACGCCGCCGCGCGGGTGGCGATGGCGGTGGCCAGTTCGTCGGTGGTAGAGGTGCCGTCCAGGTCGGGAGTGCGGACGTTCCCCTCCGCGAGGACTTCGTCGACGGCGCGGTGGATGGCGGCGGCCGGGGCGTGCGCCCCGAGGTGGTCGAGCATCATTGCGCCCGCGAGGATTTGGGCGACGGGGTTGGCGATGCCCTGACCGGCGATGTCGGGGGCGCTGCCGTGGACCGCCTCGAACATCGACGGCGCGCTCCGGTCGGGGTTGATATTGCCGGAAGGCGCGAGGCCCAGCCCGCCGGTGACGGCGGCGGCGAGATCGGACAGGATGTCGCCGAACAGGTTGGACGCCACAATCACGTCGAGCCGATCCGGACGCAGCACGATCTCGGCCGCCAAGGCGTCCACGTGCACGGTGCGCGTCGTGATATCGGGGTAGTCGGCGGCGACGTCGGCGAACACGCTGTCCCAGTACGGCATCGAGTGGATCAGCCCATTGGATTTCGTGGCCGAGCACACCGAGCCGTCGCGTTCGGCGGCCCGCTCGAACGCGTAGCGCATGATGCGTTCGCACCCCACCCGGCTGAACACCGATTCCTGGAGGACGAATTCCTCGGGCCGCCCCGGATTGTGGATGCCGCCGATCTCGGAGTACTCACCCTCGGAGTTCTCGCGCACGATCAGGATGTCGAGGTCGTCGGCCGTGCGGCCGCGCAGCGCCGATTCCGTGCCGGGGAGCAGCCGCACCGGGCGCAGGTTGACGTACTGGCCGAACGCCCGGCGCAGCGGGATCAGCAGGCCCCACAGCGAAACATGGTCGGGCACACCGGGAAAGCCGACGGCGCCGAGCAGGATCGCGTCGAACCCGGCCAGCAGGTCCGGCCCGTCGGCGGGCATCATCGCGCCGGTGCGCAGGTATTGGGCGCAGGACCAGTCGAATTCCGTCCACTCGATCCCCGGCTGCACGGCGTCGAGCACGGTGATGGCCGCGGCGGTCACGTCGACGCCGATCCCGTCGCCGGGGATGGTCGCGATTCGATAGCTCACAGTCGCACTCCGATGTATTTGGTCTCGAGGAATTCGTCGATGCCGGTCAGGCCGCCCTCGCGGCCCAGTCCGGACTCTTTCACACCGCCGAACGGCGCCGCCGGATTCGACACGACGCCCTGGTTCAGCCCCACCATGCCTGTCTCCATCGCCTCGCACACGCGCAGACCGCGCCGCAGGTTCTCGGTGAACACGTAGCTCACCAGGCCGTACGGTGTGGCGTTGGCGCGGGCGATCACCTCGTCCTCGGTGTCGAACGGGGCGATGGCCGCGACCGGTCCGAAGATCTCGGTGTGGCACAGCTCGGCGTCGTCGGGGACATCGGTGAGCACGGTGGCGGGGTAGAAGTGCCCGGGGCCGTCGAGGGCGGTGCCGCCGGTGCGCACGGTCGCGCCGCGCCGGACGGCGTCCGCGACGAGCCGTTCGACCTTCGCCACCGCCGCGCCGTCGATGAGCGGTCCGACCACGACGCCGGGCTCGGTGCCGCGCCCCATCGGCAGCGCCGCCAACCGCTGCGCGAGCCGCCCGGCGAACTCCTCGGCGACGGAGCGCTGCACGAAGATCCGGTTCGCGGCGGTGCACGCCTGCCCGATATTGCGCATCTTCGCCGCCACCGCCCCCTCCACGGCCGCGTCCAGGTCCGCGTCCTCGAACACGAGAAACGGCGCGTTGCCGCCGAGTTCCATCGACGTGCGCATGACGGTGCGGGCGCACTGTTCGAGCAGGCGTTTGCCGACCTCCGTCGACCCGGTGAACGACAGCTTGCGCGAGCGGTCGTCCAGGATCAACGGCGTCATCACGGCGCCGGGATCGGAGGTGGTGAGCACGTTGACGACCCCGGCGGGCACCCCGGCGCGGTCGAGGATGTCGGCCAGCGCGAGCATCGAGAGCGGGGTCTGCTCGGCGGGTTTCACCACGCAGGTGCAGCCCGCCGCGAGCGCCGGCCCGATCTTGCGGGTGCCCATGGCCAGCGGAAAGTTCCACGGGGTGATGAGCAGGCTGGGACCGACCGGCTGCTTGGTGACCAGGAACCGGGAGCCGCCGCCGGGGGCGGGGAGGTAGCCGCCGTCCATGCGCACCGCCTCCTCGGCGAACCAGCGGAAGAACTCGGCGGCGTAGGCGATCTCGCCGCGCGCCTCGGCCAGCGGTTTGCCCATCTCCAAGGTCATGATCACCGCGAGGCGTTCGGTGTCGGCGAGCAGTGCGCGGTGGGCGCTCATGAGCAGATCGCTGCGGTCGCGGGGCGGGGTGCGCGCCCAGTCCGCCTGCGCGTCGGCGGCGGCGGTGAGGGCGTCGAGACCGTCGGCGGGGGAGGCGTCGGAGACCTCTCGCAGCAGCGCGCCCGTGGCCGGGTCCGTGACGGGTAGCCGCGCCGCCGTCTCGCGCCACCGCCCGCCGAGGTAGAGGCCGGTGGGCACGGTGGCCAGTGCCTCGCGTTCCGTCGCGGCGAGCGTGGTGTCGGCGAGCATCGGTCGCGCTCCTTCCGTTCCGCCGCGGCGGTCGTTGCCGCGAACCCTCCGGCCATGTTATGCATATTGTCAACAATCCGACAATATGACAGTCGATATCGACGACCGCGCGCGGGCCACGCTCCGCGCGCCGGGAGGCGGACCACCATGACCGAACTATCGCCAGTCCTCAAGCAGGCCACCCCGGTGACCGTCGACCACGGCGAGGGGTGCTACCTCTACGGCACCGACGGCAGGCGCTATCTCGATTTCACCGCCGGGATCGGCGTCACGAGCACCGGGCACTGCCATCCGCACGTCGTCGCGGCGGCCCAGGCGCAGGTGGGGAAGCTGATCCACGGGCAGTACACGACCGTCATGCACCGGCCGCTGCTGGAACTCACCGAACGCCTGGGCGCCGTGCTGCCCGAGGGACTGGACGCGCTGTTCTTCGCCAACTCCGGCAGCGAGGCGATCGAGGCGGCGCTGCGGCTGGCGCGGCAGGCCACCGGACGCCCGAACGTCATCGTCTTCCACGGCGGTTTCCACGGCAGGACCGTGGCCGCGGCGACCATGACCACCTCCGGCACCCGGTTCTCGGCGGGGTTCAGCCCGCTGATGTCCGGCGTGCACGTGGCGCCGTTCCCCACCGCGTTCCGCTACGGCTGGTCGGAGGCCGAGGCCACCGAGTTCGCCTTGCGCGAGCTGGATTACCTGTTCGCCACGCTCACCTCGCCCGCGGAGACCGCCGCGTTCATCGTGGAGCCGATGCTCGGCGAGGGCGGCTACATCCCCGGCAACGCCACCTTCTTCCGCGGCTTGCGCGAACGCGCCGACCGGCACGGCATCCTGCTGGTGTTCGACGAGATCCAGACCGGGTTCGGCCGGACCGGAAGGTTCTTCGGCCACCAGCACTTCGGCGTGCGCCCGGATGTGATCACCATCGCCAAGGGCCTCGCCAGCGGGTTCCCGCTCTCGGGGATCGCCGCCCCGCGCGAGCTCATGGCGCGGGCCTGGCCCGGTTCGCAGGGCGGCACCTACGGCGGCAACGCGGTGGCCTGCGCCGCCGCCGTCGCCACCCTCGAGGTGATCGAAGCGGAGGGCCTGGTCGACAACGCCGCCGCGCGCGGTGCGCAACTGCTGGCCGGTCTGCGCGCAGGCGCCACCAAGGCCATCGGTGACGTGCGCGGCCTCGGATTGCTGGTGGGCGCCGAATTCACCACGGCGACAGGCGAACCCGACACCGAGACCGCCTCGGCCGCGCAACGCCTGGCCGTCGAGAAGGGATTGCTGCTGCTCACCTGCGGCGCGCACATGAACGTGGTGCGGATGATCCCGCCGCTCGTCGTCACCGAATCCCAGATCGAGGACGCGCTCGCCGTCTGGTCCGACGTCCTCGCCGAACTCTGATCGCCCGCACCGACTCCCGGAAGCAGGTTTCATGGCCCGCTACATCAGCATCACCCTCACCAAGGCCGCCGTCAGCTGCCGCGCGCGACTGCTGGACGACGAAGCGCCGGCCACCTGCGCGGCGGTGTGGGACACGCTGCCGCACGAGGGCGCCGCCTTCCACGCCAAATACGCCCGCAACGAGGTGTACACCCTCGTGCCGCGCATCACGGCCGCACCGCGCCGGGAGAACCCCACCGTCACCCCGATCCCCGGCGACGTCTGCCTGTTCGATTTCGAACCCTGGGAGATCGGCAACCCCGCCTACGGCTACGAACCGGGGTCGGCCGCGCATCACGAACTCGGCGCGACCGACCTCGCACTCTTCTACGGCCGCAACAACCTGCTGATCAACGGCGATCTGGGCTGGGTGCCCGGCAATGTCTTCGCCACTATCGAGGAGGGGCTGGCCGACATCGCCGCCGCCTGCAACGACCTGTGGATCCACGGGGTGTACGGCGAGACACTGGCTTTCGCGCGCGCGTGAGTGGGTTCGCGAGCGGACCGCCGGTCTGGTCCCTCGGCCGCCTCGCGATGCTGCCGAGCCGCCCGCTCACGACGACAGCACGTGCTCCGCGTAGCGGGCCACCGCCAGCACCAGGTCGTCGGAGTGGCGGGGGCCGACGATCTGCAAGCCGACCGGCATGCCGGTGGCGGTGGTCCCCGCCGGAATGCTGATCGCGGGCTGCTGGGTCATGTTGAACGGGTAGGTGAACGGCGTCCAGCGCGCCCAGCTGTCCATGCCGCTGCCCGGCGGCACGTCGTGGCCCGCCTCGAAGGCGGTGATCGGCACGGTCGGCGTCACCAGCACGTCGAAGGCGGTGTGGAACGCGCCCATGGTGATCCCGAGCTGGGCCGCCTCGTCTCGGGCGGTGAGGTAGTCGATCGCCGAGACGCGCTCGCCGCGCTCCCACACCGCGCGCAGCCCGGGGTCCACCCGCTCGCGCGATCCTTCGGGGAACTTCGCAAGCATGGCCGCCGCCCCTGCCGCCCACAGCAGTTCGAACGCCGCGCAGGGGTCGGTGAAGCCGGGATCGGCCACGGTTACCCGCAGTTCGGCGTCGGCCAGCCGGTGCACGGCCGCGTCGACCACGGCGGCCACCTCGGGATCGACCTCGGCGTACCCGAGGGTGGGGGAGTAGGCCACGGTGATGCCCCGCACGTCGCGGGTGATCTGCCCGCGGAACGTGGTGATCGTGGGCGCCAGCGCCGTGGGGTCGCGCGGATCGGGCAGCGAGAGGATGTCCATCAGCAGCGCGGCGTCGTCGACCGTCCTGGTCATCGGCCCCGCGTGCGCGAGCGGGCCGAACGGGCTGGCCGGGAACAGCGGAACCCGGCCGTGCGTCGGCTTGAACCCCACGATCCCGCAGAAGGAGGCGGGGATGCGGATGCTGCCGCCGCCGTCGGTGCCGACCGAGACCGGCCCCAGGCCCGCCGCGACCGCCGCCGCACTGCCGCCGGAGGACCCGCCCGGTGTCTTCGACGGGTCGACGGGGTTGCGGGTGACACCGGTCAGCGGGCTGTCGGTGACCGCCTTCCACGCGATCTCCGGCGTGGTCGTCTTGCCGAGGAAGACCATGCCGTCGGCGCGCAGGCGCGCCGCGACCGGGCTGTCCACCGGCCACGGCCCGGCCGGGTCGATCGCGGTGGACCCGCGCCGCGTCGGCCAGCCCTCGGTGAGGAAGACGTCCTTGATGGAAATCGGCACGCCGTCGAGCAGCCCGCGCGCGTGACCGGAATGCCAGCGCGCCTCGGAGTTCTTGGCCTGCACGAGGGCCCGGTCGGGGTCGACGAGGCAGAACGCGTGCAGCGCGCCGTCGCGGGCCGCGATCGCGTCGAGCGCCGCCTCGGTCACCTCGACGGGGGACAGGACGCCCGCCGTGTAGGCCGAGACGAGTTCGGCGGCGGTCATCGCGAGCGGGTCGGCGGGCAGATCGTTTCCGGGGTGGCTCATAGCAGGGCTCCTTCAGCCGGGCACGTACCCCAGCTCCTTGTCGACCACATTCTCCATTGGCCGGGCGGCGATCCAGTTGTCGAAGTTCGCGCGGAACGCGCGCACCACCTCGTCGCGCCACCCGGCCACATCCCCCGAATTGTGCGGGGTGATCAGGACGTTGGGCAGCTGCCACAGCGGGTGCTCGGGCGGCAGTGGTTCCGGGTCCACCACATCCAGCGCCGCCCCGGCGATCGCCCCGCCGGCCAGCGCGGCCACGAGGTCGTCGGTCACCACGAGTTCCCCGCGGCCCACGTTGACAAACCTGGCGTGCGGCTTCATCGCGGCGAAGGCCTTGGCGTCGAACATCTTCCGGGTGTCGGGCGTGAGCGGTGCGATGGCGATGACGTAGTCGGCCCCGGGCAGCTCGGCGAACAGGTCGTCGCCGACGGAGCCGAAGTCGGGGTCGTGGTCGCGGGCGCGCCTGCCGACGCCGCGCACCGACATCCCGGCCGCGCGCAGCAGCCGGGCGATGGCGCGCCCGATCGGACCGGTGCCGACGATCAGCGCCGTGGCGCCCGCGATCCGCTCGGAATCGCGGTGCTGCCAGGTGCCGCGCTGCTGCAACCGCAGCGAGCCGGGCAGGTCTTTGGCGAAGGACAGGATCTGCCCGAGGACGTATTCGGCGATGGCGGTGTCGAAGACGCCCCGGGTGTTGGTGATGACGACATCGCTGGCCAATGCCTCGGGGAACAGGACCGGATCGACGCCGGTGGACCCCATGTGCACCCAGCACAACCGGTCGGCCGCGTGCCATGCTCCGGGGAGCGCGCTGGTGAGGAAGTCGTAGACGAACAGGATCTGCGCGCCGCGCAACGCGTCGGCGAGTCCCGACGCGTCGGTGTAGCGGAGTTCGGCCCGGTCCGCGATCGGGGCCATGAGATCGGCGTCGGGCACGGCGTCGTCGTGCAGGACGGTGATGATCGTGCCCTGGTCCACATTGACACGGTAGAATCACATCGTATGATTGTCAACAATCCGATCGTGTTCGGAGGTCTACCCGGCTGAGCGCGAGAGGGGCCGCAGTGGAACCCAGTTTTCCCGACATAGAGGGCCCCGTCGCGCAGCGGGGCATCGGGATCATCGCCCCCTTCGACCTCGCGCTGGAACGCGAACTCTGGCGGTGGGCGCCCCTCGACGTCAGTCTGCACCTGGCCCGCACGCCGTACGAGCCCGTGCCGGTGTCGCTGGAGATGGCCCAACTTGTTTCCGATCCGGCGCATCTGACCGCCGCGACCCGCAACGTCTTGCACGTGGAGCC
Organism: Nocardia puris; assembly: GCF_003315035.1. Taxonomy (GTDB): domain Bacteria; phylum Actinomycetota; class Actinomycetes; order Mycobacteriales; family Mycobacteriaceae; genus Nocardia; species Nocardia puris. Next base: position 5,863 of record NZ_QNRE01000022.1, on the reverse strand, counting down.
CGAGGTGGTGGCCTACCTGTGCACCTCGGGCAGTTTCATCAACGGACTCGCTTACGAACGATCCTTGCGCGACACCATCTGCCGAGCCGGCGCCCGCGATGCCGTCACCACCTCGGGCGCGCTGGTCGAGGCGATCGGTCACCTGGGCATCGGCAAGATCTCCGTGATCACCCCCTACGACGAGATCCTCACCAACAAACTGCACGACTTCCTCCACGAGGCGGGCTGTGAGGTGGTGCGCTCGGACCATCTCGGGCTCGGCGGCGGCATCTGGAAAGTCAACTACCGCACCATCGCCGAGCGGATCGTCGGGGCCGATCATCCCGACGCGGAAGCGATTTTCGTCAGCTGTACCAACCTGCCCACCTACGACGTCATCGAGCCGCTGGAACGCGCGCTCGGAAAACCCGTCCTCACCGCCAATCAGCTCACCATGTGGGCTTGCCTCGGGCGCATGAAACTCCCGATGATGGGGCCGGGTAAATGGCTGCTCAACGTCTTCTGAACGGAAACCACTCCATGCGCGCACCCACCATCGGCTTCATCTACCCCGACCACGCGGCCGAGGACGACTACCCCCTGGCGGCGTCGATCCTGGCCGGCTCCGGGCTCGAGGTGGAGCTCGAGGTCGCGCACATCTACGGCACCGACCTGCACGCCGTCCCCGAATTGCTGGACCTGGGCAGCCCCGACAAGCTCCGCCACGGCGTGGAACTGCTCGCCCCGCGCCGCCCGGCCGCCGTGGTGTGGGCCTGCACGTCCGGCAGTTTCGTCTACGGCCCGCGCGGCGCCCGCGAGCAGGCCGCCGGCCTCGCCGCCGCGGCGGGTGTGCCGGCGACGAGCACCGGCATCGCCTTCGCCGACGCGGCCCGCGCGCTCGGCGTCGGCACGGTCGCGGTCGCCGCCAGCTACCCCGACGACGTGGCCCGCCTGTTCGTGGACTTCCTCGCCGACGCGGGGGTGGAGGTGGTCCACATGGCGAGCGCGGGCATCGACACCGCCGCCGAAGTGGGCACGCTGGACGCGGCGCGGGTGCGGGAGCTGGCCCTGTCCAACGACCACCCCGACGCGCGGGCCGTCTTGATCCCCGACACCGCCATGCACACCCTGGCCGTTCTCCCGGAACTCGAAGCCGCACTGGGCAAACCGGTCCTCACCGCCAACCAGGTGACCGTCTGGGGCGGGTTGCGGCTGGCCGGTCTGCACGCGGACTGCCCCGCGCTCGGCGCCCTCTTCGCGGAAAGGCGCGCCCGTGTCGCTCCTTGATTTCGAGCCCGTGAACCGGCGGTCGACCGCCGAGATGATCGCCGACCGTCTCCGCGAGGCGATCATGCGCGGCTCCCTCGCGCCGGGAGTCCAGCTCGGGGAGGCAGACCTGGCCGCCCGATTCGCGGTCTCGCGCGGGCCGATCCGGGAAGCGATGCAGAGGTTGGTGTCCGAGGGCCTGCTCTACAGCGTCCGCAATCGCGGCATCTTCGTCATCGAGCTGACCGACGACGACGTGGCCGACATCTACCGGGCCCGCACCGCGATCGAAGGCGGCGCGCTCGAACTCGTCCTCGACGGTCGGCGCGAGCACGCCGAGGCCGCGCTCGGCCCCAGCCTCGCGCGCATGATCGAGGCCGCCGAGAGCGGCGACGCCGTCGCGGTCTCCGACGCCGACCAGGAGTTCCACGAGGCCCTGGTGGAGAGCGCGGGCAGCCCGCGCCTGGTCCGGGCCGCGCGCACCCTGCTGATCGAGACGCGAATGTGCCTGGGCGCCCTGCAAACCACCTATCCCGATCTGCGCGAGCAGGCGCGCGAACACGTCGAACTGCGCGAGGCGATCGCCTCGGGACCGCCGCGCCGGGCGCGAGCGCTGCTGGTGGAACACATGGACGACGCGGTGCGGAGGTTGCGGGAACGCACGACCGTCTGACGTCGACGGTTTCGCGACGTCCCCGCTCGCGCGCCACGGCAGCCCGGAGCACCGGTGAGTCGATGGTCCTCGACGGCGGGATCACGCTGACCGGCGTTGTCCGACCACAGTATTCGACTCCGGACGAGGCCACCGTCGACGCTGGCGTTGCCCCCGCGGGGCGATTGCGGAGAAGCGCGACGCGCAAGCCCAGCCGGGCGGCCGAGGGTGTGTCCGCCGTTGGTGACGGTGAAGCGCCCCGGGTGGTGCGAGGGCACTCAAGCCTTGGTGCGGACCCAGAGGTGATGGGCGCCCGATCGAGGGATCTCGATCGTCGCGCGGGCGTCGGCCACCGGCACCCCGAGTCCGTGCGCCAGCAGACAGGGCATCTCGACGTCGAACTGCGAGTCGAGCAGCCAGCCGCCGTGGTCGTGAAAGCCCTTGGCTTGCAACAGAATACCGGCCGCGCTCGGAGCATCTTGCCGGGCGATCGTCGCGTGCGCCGGGCGGCTCACCGAGAGGGGCTGGGACCGATGGCCCGTCGTCGTCTCCCTGATGCAATGGGGAGACAAGTACACCGCCGACCCGGAGGGCTGGTTCCTGGACGTTCGGCACGCCGGCTGTGGCGCGCCCGTCCGAGTGGTCGTCGAATGCCGCCGCGATCACGCCCCCTCACCCACACGCACGTGGATGTTCGCCCCGGCGTATCGGCCCGCCCGCGCTCGGTGTCCCTGCGCCGGGACACCGAGCGCCGCACCACAGAAGCGTGTCCGCCGAATCGAGTTCTTGAACAGGTCCGGATCACGATGGGCGCACCCTCAACAGCGCCCGTGCGAGGGAAACCCGTTGGCGCTCAACGCCCGGCAGGTGTGCGTCGCCTTCGCCGACCAGCGCGTTCCACCCGTCGAAAAGACGCTCGATCACCTCGTCCGGACCGGCCGCGGTGGCGGCGGCCCGCATCTGCGCGTCGGTCGCGCCGGGCCGGCTGAGACTCCGCGACATCCGGACCGGACCTTTCCGCGCCGATTTGGGCGGGGGAGTACAGGGTGAGACTGTCGTAGCAGTGCGGCCAGGACTCGACGGGGTCGGGCCCGGCTTCGAGCATCACCGGGGTCAGGTGGTGGTCGGCGAGGGTGCGGGCGGCGGTGAGTCCGGATTGCCCCGCGCCGATGACGATCGCGTCGATCACGAATGACGTTCTTTTGCTCAGTATTTCGGGATGGTGGTCAGCGATAGTGCCGCGGCGAGGGCAGCGGCTGTGCCCAGGATCAGGAACGTGGCGGGATAGCCGCCCAGGTTCGCGGCCAGGGCCGTGGCCACGAACGGTGCTGAGGCCACGGTGGTGGTCATCGGCGCGGAGACGAGTCCGGTGAGTCGCCCGTAGTGGGCCGAACCCCACCGATCGGTGATCGCGGTGGCTTGCAGCAGGGTGAACACCCCGCGTGCCATGCCCGACAGGATCGCCGCGACGGTCAGTGCTGCCGCGGTGGTGAAGATTCCGAGCAGCATCGTGGTGGCGGCGATCGCGACCAGGATCACCGCCGTGCGGGTGCGCACACTCGTGCGGTCGGCGAACGCGCGGTAGCCGATCCGGCTCACGACCTGCCCGAGTCCGCCCAGTCCGAGAGCGACCGCCGCGGTGGTGGTGGAGATCCCGCGCTCGGTCATCAACGGCACGAGGGTGACCACGACCGCGAAGGACGCGAAGCCGGCGACGCTCAACGCGATCGCCAGGCAGATGAATGCCCGGCTGCGCGCGATGCTGCCGGGGTTGTCCAGGTGGGCGTGTTCGGCGTTCTCCTCTGGCCGGGGCGGCCAGGCCGATCGCAATCCGAACCAGTGACCGGGAATCGTCACGACCGCGAGGATCGCGGCGAGGATCAGATAGGTTGCGCGCCAGTCGAACCTGGTTGCCAGGGCTGCGGTCAAGGGTGCGAAGACGGTGGAGGCCAGCCCACCTGCGAGGGTCAGCACGGTCAGGGCCCGCACCCGGTCAGGCCCGTACCAGCGGGTTAGCGCCGCGAAGGCCGGGGGATACAGCACCGCGCCCATCGAGATCCCGGCCAGCGCCCAGCCCAGAAGAAACGCTGTCAGGGTTTGCGCGGTGGCGACGATGATCAGCGCCGTGACCGCGAGCGCCGAGCCCGCGGTCATCACCGTGCGGGGTCCGTGGTGGTCCAGGCGTCGGCCGACGAGTACGCCGGTGAGCGCGGTGAGTAGTTGTCCGGCCGAGAACACCCCGGTCAACGCGGTCGCCGACCAACCGGTGTCGGTGGCGATGGATCCCAGCAGGACCGGGAAGGCGTAGAACAGGATTCCCCAGCTGGTGATCTCGGTGACGCACAAGACCACCAGCACCCGCCGCAACCCGGTCGCGGCGGGTGCCGTCGGTGTCGAAACAACCTGCATCGCAGTGGATCAGCGCGCAGGCGAGGAGGTCAGGGGCAGTTCCTGGATCGCGGTCGGGACGCTGAGGGTCAGCTCCTGCACTGCGGTCGGGGCCCCACAGCATCCGCCCGCTGATTCATCGGCCGGGGCGTCGAAGAGGCCGGATCCGCCGCAGACACCGGTGTCGGGAAGGCTGAGTTCGACTCGTTGCGCGGCTTCGTGGTCACCGGCGAGGGCGGCGACGATCGAGCGAACCTGTTCGTAGCCCGTCATCGCCAGGAAGGTCGGTGCGCGCCCGTAACTCTTCATGCCGACCAGGAACACCCCGGGTTCGGGATGGGTGAGTTCCTTGACGCCGTGCGGGTAGACGGTGCCGCAGGAGTGTGCGTTCGGGTCGATGAGAGGTGCCAGCTTCGCCGGTGCCTGCAAAGTCGCATCGAGATCGAGGCGGATTTCCGAGAGCCAGGACAGGTCCGGGCGGAACCCGGTCAGCACGATCACTTCATCGACATCGGTGACGGGATCGCCTTCGGCGGGGATGAGCGTGAGTTGACCGTGGTCGGTGCGTTCGACGGCCTCGGTGCGGAAACCGGTGACCACGTTGATGTGTCCGGCCTCGACCGCAGCCTGAGCGCGCAACCCGAGTGCACCGCGAGCGGGCAGTTCGTCGGCTTGCCCGCCACCGAAGGTCGATCCGATCGTGCCTCGGCGCAGCAGCCACGTGATGCGAGTCCCCGGGTGCTCGCCGGCCAGTTCGGCCAGCACGACCAACGCGGTGAGCGCGGAGTGCCCGCTTCCGGCGACGACCACGTGGCGGGCGGCGTGGCGGGCCGCGATGTCGGGGTAGGTGAGGTCGGGAACGCGGTAGGAGATGCGGTGTGCGGCCGCGGCTTCGCCGACGGCGGGCAGCCCGTCTCCGCCGAGTGGATTCGGTGTCGTCCAGGTACCGGAGGCGTCGATGACCGCGCGGGCGGTGAGGCGCTCCTCGTGGCCGTCGGCGGTGCGCACGTGCACGGTCAACGGTTCGCTGTCGCGCCCCGCGTCGACGACTCGGTCGCGGCCGCGGCGCGCCACACCGGTCACTTCGGTGTCGAACCGGGCCGCTTCGCCGAGCGCTTCACCGAGCGGGCGCAGGTAGCCTTCCACCCACTCCGCGCCGGTCGGGTAGCCCTCGAGGTCGGGTTCGGTCCAGCCGTGAGCGTCGAGCAGGGGCCGTGCGGCCGGGGCGATCAGTTCGGCCCAGCGCGAGAACACGCGCACGTGATGCCACTGCGCGACAGCAGCACCGGCGTGCTGGCCGCGTTCGAGCAGCAGGAACGGCAGCCCGCGGCGGGCCAGCTCGGCGGCGGCGGCGAGACCGACGGGTCCAGCTCCGATGACAACAACGGGCAGGGAGTTCATGACGACCTTCTTCCATCGATGCAGATCGATTGACTGAGCCTGAGAGTATCGACCGGCATCGATGAATGCAACCATCGATCTACGTCGATATACTGGCCCCATGCCCATCGCTCTGCCTCAAGCTCAGGTCCTGCCGACCGGCGAAGCCGCCACCTACGCCGAGTGGTTCGCCTGCCT
>NZ_QNRE01000021.1 GCF_003315035.1 Nocardia puris | reverse complement strand
TCCAGGGTCACCCCGTCGTCGCGGTTGCGAGCGACCCGCACGACGTCGTCGCGGAACTCTTTCGGATACGGCTTGGGCACTGCGACATCCTCTCAAGCCTGCCTCTCGGCAAGCCATCTCGGTTGTCACCTACCCCTGCAGCAGCCCCAACTATTCGACCGCGTGCAAGACGTGCTGAACTTCCGCAGCGGGCGCGGCCAACGCGATCGGGTGCTGACCCACTACCTCAAGGGCGCGCTGTTCTGCCAGCGTTGCCACAAGGCCGGACGCACCGCCCGCTTGATCTACACCGAGCCTCAGGGACGGGGTGGCGTCCGCTACGCCTACTTTCTGTGCCGAGGCCGCCAGGAGGGACTATGCGATCTGCCGCACCTGCGGGCCGAGCTGGTGGAAGAAGCGATCACCGACTACTACGCCACCTTGCAGCTGCCCGCCGACTTCGCCACCGAGGTGCTCCGACTGCTGGACGACACCGTGCAAGACCAACAGGCCACCACCCGCGAACACCACGCCAGTCTGACCCGGCAACTGAAACAGATCGACGACAAGGAATCCCGCCTGATCGACCTCGCTGCGGATGGCACCATGCCGCAAGTCAAGATCAAAACAAAGTTGAACGAACTGCGCATGGAGCGTGATCGAGTCGAAGCCGGACTGGCCAGCACAGGCGAGGAGCTGGCGGTCGGTGCGGCACTGCTCCGGGATGCCCTTCACCTTCTCGAAGATCCGCAGAGGATGTACAGAGACGCGCCCGACACCATCCGGCGGCACCTCAACCAGGCATTCTACGAGCGGTTCTACCTCGATGACCTGGAAGTGGCCGACGACCAGAAGACCCCGCTGTTCACCGAACTGCACACCGCCAAACGGACTCATGGCAGGCGACAGATCCGAACCGCCAGATGCGGCCAGCGGCAGCCCGAACAGCAAGAAGGCCCCCGTCAAACGGAGGCCCGCACCAACGAGAACGGCCCTACTCTCGCCAGTGTCCTTTCGGTCACTGGTTTGAGTAAGGCCGCTATGGTCGGGCTGACAGGATTTGAACCTGCGACCACTTGACCCCCAGTCAAGTGCGCTACCAAACTGCGCCACAGCCCGTTGCGCCCTGCTCTTGGGCGCTTGAAGAGATTACAACAGGGGGAGCGCATAGGGCTAATCGGCTGGTCAGAGACATTTCGTGGGCGGCGCAACCGGGGTGGGCCACGCCACAACCGGTCGAAACCCGATCGGGCGCTGTCGCTTCGGACAGCGACTCCGGCGCTGACAGATTCCGCGCACTAAATCCGGTTTCCGACGCCCGCCCACGATCGGTACCGTTGCCCGCAACGATGGCCCGGCGAGCGGCCACGACGAAGGAGTTCGGCGGGATGTCGGTCGTGTTCACCTACGAGATCTGCTTGCCCGCCAGGAACATTGGGCGTGCGTTGACGGCGCTCGAAGGTCTCGCGCCGAGGTGCCCGTCTGCGGCGGAGGGCACGATCGTCGTACTTCCGGTGTGGACGGGTGGCAGTCGAGAGGGTCAACGGGTGCCGTTCTCGCACGCGGACGGCCTTGACGTCGTCGACTGCTCGGACGGTACGGACCTGTCCCTCGCGGCCTCACTGCTGGTCGAGCCCGACGGCGAGGTCCGCCGTTGGCTGTGGGACGACCCGGCGGAACCGCCCCCGGGCGCGCTCGACGAGTCCGGTCGCGTCGCGCTCGACGGCCTCATCCTCCACGTGCGTTTCACCGGCTACGCCCCCGGTTACGCCGTGATGCGGTTCATCGCGCTGCCCAATGCGGTGGGCAGCACCTTCTACAGCTCGCCGAACGTCGCCGACATGTTTATCGGGTTGACCGTCGCCGCGGGCGGCGTCTGCTGCGGCTGGTCCGCCGAAACGTCGAGCAAGTGGCTCACTTTCCTGAACGGGAAGCGCGGGTCCTATCGCGTGGGTGAACCCGATGGCGACTTCCCCTCCATGGCCGAGGTCGCCAGGACGTGGCCGGCGCTCGGTGCCGACGCCGCCGACCTCGAGGCCGCATCGTCGAGCCGCGACGATACCGACTCCGGGCAGAATCCATGACGACCGCTCGCGAACCCGGTGCGTCGAGCAATTCACCGGGCCGAAACCAGCACACTACGTAATCAATTGGCCGGCACCATATCTCGCAACACCAAGAGACGACAGCTCCTCCCCGCTCACGCCTGTACTTTATTTTCCGAAGAGATCAACTCGCTCATATCCCCCATCCGATTCACTTATAGTCCGACCATGTCTCCCGACGCCGTGGACGTTGCCGGCCGCCGACCGGAGGCTTCGGATGCGCGGGAGGTCTCGCAGGAGCGCGTCGACGAGCTGATCGCGGAGTTCGACGAGGAGCGGCCGTCGCGGCGGCTGGGTCCGCGGCTGAACCTGGCCGTGAATATCGCGTGTTTCGGGGTGGCGCTGTATGTGCTGCGGCAGGTGTTCGACCCACTGCCGCAAGGGAATCAGTTTTATCTGATCATCTTCCTCGGCGCGATGCTGCCGCTGGTGTTCCTCACGTTCCGAGGCCGCAAGCGCAGCGCCGAGGCGCGGACCAAGGCGGACGATCCGGGCCCGCTGGATTGGGCGCTGGCCGTGCTCGCGCTGGTGGTCTGCCTGTATCCGGTGTTGCCGTTCCTCAGCGGCGGGTTCGACGCGTTCCTGGACCGGCAGGGCACACTGAACACGGTCGACATCGTGGCGGGCGCGGCGCTCACGGTCCTGCTGCTGGAGGCATGCCGGCGCACCACCGGGTTGGTGCTGCCCGCGGTGTGCGCGGCGTTCTTCCTCTACGCCTACTACGGCGGCTACCTGCCGATGGAGTGGCCGATCAGCCACGCGGGCATGGACTTCGGCCAGATCATCAACGGCTTCTACAACGACCAGTCCGGCTTCTACGGCACCCCGCTCGACGTCGCCGCCTCCTACATCGTCCTGTTCACCATCTACGGCGCGGTGCTCGACGCCACCGGCGCGGGACGGTTCTTCATCGACCTCAGCTTCTCGGTGTTCCGCAAGTCGCGGTCGGCGCCCGGCCGCACGGTCACGCTCAGCGGGTTCCTGCTCGGCACGGTGTCCGGGTCGGGCACGGCGACGGCGGTCAGTCTCGGCGCGGTCTGCTGGCCGGTCTTGAAACGCGCCGGGTATCCGAGGGAGAACGCGGGCGGCATGCTGGCCGCCGCGGGCATCGGGGCGATCCTCTCGCCGCCCACGCTCGGCGCGGCGGCGTTCATCATCGCCGAGTACCTGCAGACCTCCTACCTGCAGGTTCTGGTGTGGGCGATCGTGCCGACGATTCTCTATTACATCGGCATCATGCTGGCCGTCGAGATCGATTCGCGCCGGTTCGGCGCGCACGCCGTCGACCTGCCCGATCGCAATCCGTTCAAGCTGCTGCTGCGGTTCGGCTACCACCTGCTCTCGCTCGGCGTCATCGTGTTCTTCCTGGCGATCGGCATCGCGCCTTTCCGCGCCGTCGTCTACGCGACGCTGGTCGCGGCGGCGTTCGGCCTGCTCGAGCGGATGATCTCGCGCCGCGACCCGCTCGACCCCGAGAGCGTCCCGGAACGCTTCACCCGGGCGATGCGCACCTACGCCGCCGATCTGGCGCTCGCGCTCAGCGGCGGCATCCGGTCCGCGCTGGGCGTGGTGACGGTGTGCGCGTCGGCGGGCGTGATCACCTCGGTCATCGTGAAAACCGGCCTCGGCCAGAACCTCGCCGACATCCTGATCGACGGCGCGCAGGCGCTCACCGACAACCCGACCGCCGTGCTGATCCTCACCGCGACGCTCGCCGCCGTCGCGATCCTGCTGCTGGGCTTGGCGGTGCCGGTGACGGCGTCGTTCATCATCGCGTGGGTCATCATCGGGCCCGCCCTGCAGGAACTGGGCGTCAGCCCGCCCGAAGCGGCGATGTTCATCTTCTACTACGCGGTGCTCTCGGAGGTGTCGCCGCCGACGGCGCTGGCCGCGGTCGCCGCCTCCGCGATCACCGGCGGCAACACGATCAAAACCATATGGCAGGCAACGAAATACACGCTGCCCGCCTTCCTGGTGCCCATCGCGTTCGTGATCACCGAGAACGGTTCACACCTGCTGTTGCAGGGATCACTGCTGGACGCGCTGTGGGCCACGGTGGTGGCGGCGCTGGCCGTCGCGGCGCTCGCGGTGGTGACCGGCGGCTGGATCGTCGGGCCCGCCGATTGGGCGCAGCGGTTGCTGTGCCTGCCCGCGGCGTTGCTGCTGTTGTATCTGCATCCGGTCACGATCGCGGTCGGACTGGCTTTCGGCGCGGCCGCCGTGATCGTCAATCTTCTTGCCCGACAACGCCAGAAGAGCCTCGTGAAGGAGTCCCCGTGATCGCGTCCATTCGAAACCGCAAGCGCGGGCTGGCCGTTCCGGTCGCGGTCACCGCGATCGCCTTGGTGCTGTCGAGTTGCGGTGGCCGCCAAGACCGTTCGACCGGCGACGCGACCGCCGAGGGCTGCGAGCCGACCAGCGCGCAGCTCACCATCGCCACCGGCAACAGCACCGGCGTCTACTACGTGCTCGGCGGCGGCATCGCGAGCCTGATCAGCTCGGAGACGCCGATCCGCGCCACGGCCGCGGAAACCGGTGCCTCCCTGCAGAATATCCAGCAGGTGGTGGACGGGTCCTACGACATCGCGTTCTCGCTGGCCGACACCGCCGCCGACGCCGCCACCGGCACCGGCTCGTTCACCGAGAAGCAGCCGATCCAAGCGCTGGGCCGGATCTACTCCAATTACACGCAGGTCGTGGTCCGCGCCGACTCCGGGATCAATTCTATCGCCGATATGCGCGGCAAGGTGATCTCCACCGGATCCCCGAAATCCGGCACCGAAGTGATCGCCAACCGCTTGCTCGAAGCCGCGGGCCTGAACCCGGCCGACGACATCCAGGCCCAGCGCCTCGACCTCGCCAAAACTGTCGACGGACTGAAAGACGGCTCCATCCAAGGCTTCTTCTGGTCCGGCGGGCTGCCCACCCCGAACCTCACCGACCTGTTCACGTCCCAGCCCGACGTGGCACGGTTCCTCGACATCACTCCCCTCCTCCCCCGGATGCAGGAGATCAACCCCGTCTACGCCCAGGGTTCCATCCCGGCCGGCACCTACCGCCTCGGAGCCGACGTCCCGACCATCGTCGTCCCCAACGTGCTCGTGGTGAAGGACGACTTCCCGGCGAACAACGCCTGCGCCATCACGAAACTCGTGTGGGAGAACAAGGATCGCCTGGCCCAGGTGCACCCGTCGGCGGGAGATCTGGATCCGGTGATCGCGCAGGATACGGATCCGATTCCGTTGGCGCCGGGCGCGCAGGAGGCGTTGAGCGGGTTGGCCGGGGATTGACCGCCGGCGGGCGGACCACGTCACCGGGGCGAGCCGGTCACCGGTTCCGGGTGGCTCGCAGGTGTTCGAAGATGAGGATCGTCTCGGTGGAGGCGACCGCCGGGTGCGCGCTGAGGTGCTCCAGAACGAATCGCCGCAGTCCGTCGCTGTCGGCGGTCGCGACGTGAATGAGGTAGTCGTCGGCGCCGGCGATGAAGTAGACGTCGAGAACTTCGTCGAGGGTGGCGAGCTGCTCGGCGAACTGCCCGAGGTGGTGGCGTGCGTTGGCCTGCACACGGACCGCGATCATCGCCTGGAGCTGCTGCCCGAGGGCGGCCGGGTCGATGTCGGCGTGAAACCCTCGAATCACGCCGCGTTCGATGAGGGAGCGCACCCGGACCAGGCAGGTGGACGGGGCGATATTCGCCCGGGCGGCGAGGGCGTTATTGGGGAGGCGGGCGTTGCGGGACAGCTCGTCGAGCAGGATCCGGTCGATGTCGTCGAGTGACGCCGTGCCGCCGGCCGGCCGCTCCACACCGTGATGCTTCATCTCACCCTTTCGTGCGGCAATACCGTTGGCCACGAGCGCTTCTCCCGCGGCCAGGCTCGCCGGCCGAACATCATTCGACAACGGAGTCGGCTGAGCCGCCCCGGTCGAATATCGAACGCAAATCGCGACCTCGTGAGAATTATATTCATCCGACTTGGCAGCTACCTGCGCTTGATTCACGATTTTCAGGAAGGACCGAAGATCGTGCGGACGATCCCCCGACCGGACTCCGCCACGCAGACACCAGGAGCCAACCATGAGAATCGGAGTCCCCCGCGAGATCAAGGAGCGCGAATACCGTGTCGCCATCACGCCGTCGGGCGTGCGGGAGCTGACCACACGCGGTCACGAGGTGGTGATCGAGTCCGGTGCGGGCGCCGGATCGTCCATCACCGACGAGGAGTTCAAAGCCGCAGGGGCACAGATGATCTCCGACGCCGAGGCGGTGTGGGGGTCGGCGGACCTGTTGTTGAAGGTCAAGGAACCCATCGCCGCGGAGTACGGCCGCATGCGGCGCGAGCAGGTCCTGTTCACCTACCTGCACCTCGCCGCCTCCCGCGACTGCACCGATGCGGTGCTCGCCTCGGGGACCACCGCGATCGCCTACGAGACCGTGACCTCCCCGGACGGCTCGCTACCGCTGCTGGCGCCGATGAGCGAGGTGGCCGGACGGCTCGCCTCCCAAGCCGGCGCGTACCACCTGATGCGCCACGGCGGCGGGCGCGGGGTCCTCATGGGTGGCGTGCCCGGGGTGCGCCCGGCGAAAGTGGTCGTCATCGGGGGCGGTGTGGCGGGCGGCAACGCCGTCGCCATCGCCGTCGGAATGCACGCCGAGGTCACCGTCCTCGACATCTCCCTGGCCCGGCTGCGCGAGATCGACGCCCGCTACCGGGGCCGGGTGCGGACCGTCGTCGCCAACGACTACGAAATCGAGCGGGCCGTCCTCGACGCCGATCTCGTGATCGGCGCGGTGCTGGTGCCGGGAGCCAAAGCTCCGAACCTGGTGCCCAACGACCTCGTCGCCCGGATGTACCCCGGCTCCGTGCTGGTCGACATCGCGATCGACCAAGGCGGCTGCTTCGCGGACTCGACTCCGACCACACACTCCGAGCCCACCTATCAGGTCCACCACTCGGTGTTCTACTGCGTCGCGAACATGCCCGGTGCCGTCCCGCGCACCTCCACCTACGCGCTCACCAACGCGACCCTGCCCTATATCACCGCCCTCGCCGACAAGGGCTGGGAAGCCGCCTGCGCCGCCCTACCCGGCCTGGCCGACGGACTCACCGCGCTCGACGGATCGCTGCTGTCGCCCGAAGTTGCCGCGGCCCACGGGTACGCCGGCACGACACGCTGACCGATCCGCGGCACCCGGAGTACACCCATGACCTGGCACGTCGAATCCGGTTCACGTCGCAATGCCGGCGCGTATCGTCCGCCGTGTGAACTCCGCGTCCACTCCCCGCGTGCTCGTGATCGGGCTGGATCCGTATCGGGTGCCTGGCCCGTGGGATCCGGAGCCCGTCGCTGAGGCGATCGAAGCGGGGTTGGCGGAGTTCGCCGCGCACGGGGTCGGGGTCGAGACGTGTCTCTTCGGGCTCGATGGGAGTGACGATGTCGAAGCCGTGGTCGGGGAGGCGTTGCGGGCTCACCCGTGGGAGTGCGTGACGGTCGGGGGTGGGTTGCGGCACTCCGACGAGAGCCTGGAGTTGCTGGAGTTGGTGGTCAACCTGATTCGGCGATATGCGCCCAACGCCGCGATCGCGTTCAACAGTGGACCGTCCACGACCTACGAGGCGGCAGCGCGGTGGATCGGGCGCGCTCAGTAGGTGTGGTTGACGAGGTGGCGACGAAGCACCGTGCGCAACCCGCAGGCTTCGCCGATGGTGCCTCCCTCCCCCAGAAGCGACATGAAAACGACGAGGACGTAGCCGGTGATCCAGCGGTAGACGCTGCGCCAGAAGCCCGGTCTGCCACCGTCTTTCGCGCGGATGACGCGCAGGCCGAAGAGGTGATCGGCGAGGCCGCCGCGGAACAGGACCGTGCCGAAGACGTGGTTGACGAACGACAGGACGAGCATCAGGCCCAGGAAGGTCGGGATGAGGATCAGGTCGCCGAGGTCCATGCCCAGTGCGACGACGGCGAGGGCGATGCCGCCGCCGAGCGCCAGAAGTCCGTCGACCGTCGCGGCCAGTACTAGGCGGCCCTCCGGCGCTTCCGGTGCCACCCACACGTCGGGATCGCGCTGCCGATTACCCCCGCCGGGCCTGGTCCGGCCCGGATTCGCACTACTCACCCGACGGAGTGTGCACGGCCGGGTCGGGGATGTCGCGCGTCCGCACCACCTCCGATTCGAGACGACCGTCCGACTACGGCAGGATGGGCCCATCATGAGCGAGACCGACGAACCCCGGGACAGCCGCTGGCGGCACGGTGTGCGGCTGGCGGTGTTCGCCGCGTTCCTGCTCGTCTTGTTCTATCTGGTCGCCGTCGCGCGCGTGATCGATGTCGAGGCCGTGCGGGAGATGGTCGCCTCGACGGGTCCCGCCGCGCCGCTGGTCTACGTGGTGGTGTCGGCGCTGCTCGGCACCGCCTTGGTGCCGGGGCCGATTCTCGCGGCGGGAAGCGGTCTGCTGTTCGGACCGCTGGTGGGGACGTTCGTGACGCTGGGCGCGACGGTGGGGACGGCGACGTCGTCGGCGTTCCTCGGGCGCCGGGCCGGGCGGGAGAGCGCTCGCCATCTGCTCGGTCCCGAACGGTCCGAGCGTATCGACGCGCAGCTCGAGCGGTACGGACTGTGGGCGGTGGTCGGGCAGCGATTCGTGCCGGGCGTCCCCGACGCGCTCGCCTCGTACACGTTCGGCGCGTTCGGAATTCCGTTGTGGCAGATGGCCGTCGGCGCGTTCATCGGGTCGGCGCCGCGCGCGTTCGTCTACACGGCACTCGGTGCGTCCATCGGTGACCTCTCCGCTCCCCTCGCCTACTCCGCGATCGCGGTGTGGTGCGTGATGGCGGTCATCGGGGCGTTCGCCGCCCACCGCGGTTATCGCAGTTGGCGGGAGCGCGACGTCACCGCGCCGGTGTCGCTCGAGAAGGCGGCTCCGGAGTCGCCGTAGTCAGCGCCGCCAGCCTGGCGAGCATCCGCCAGGTCATCAACGCGCTCACCACGCTCGTCGCCTCGATCATGACTCGTGCGCTGGCGCCACGGGTCTCGTACCGCTCACGCAGGTGCAATCGCGTCGAGGGCACACCGGTGGGCGATTCGACCGCCGTGAGATGGAAGGTCCAGGTGGTGGCGAAGTCCATCTCCCCGGGTGCGTCGCCGCCCTGCGAGGTCACCACGAGACAGCGCCCCGGTTCGACCCGCGCCACCCGCAACGCGACATCGGGGTGCAGCCGGAAGATGTCACCCGGCCGCACGTCCTGCCACTCGGGATGGACGCGGTCGGCCCCGGTGATCCGGCATCCGGCGAGATTCTCCAGCGTCTCGAACGAGTAGAACCCGGCCTTGTCCTGCCCGAGCTGAGCGATCCACGGCCACACCCGCGCTGGTGACGCGGCGAGGGTGCGCGCCCGATCGTTCTGCACCCCGGCTTCGGGCAGCAACTCGTCACCGGGCAGCGGAATTCGCGCCTCGGCTCTCGACGCGCCCAGCCGCCGAGGCACACCGGTCGCCACCGCGGCGGTCACGGCGGCGGTCACCGCTACTACCGGAGCGGCAGCCAGGGCAAGAGCGATACGACGCAGAGACACCTTCCGATTCTCGCCGCACCACTACCCGGCGGGAAGAAGGCCTACGACTCCGCCCCTGACTACGAACGACCCTTCCCCCGGAAACGGCCGGGCCGGTCGTCGCGGGCGAGACCGGGCTCCCGCGCGACGGCGAGGCCGGCGTACCAGCCCGGCGCCCGCCCGCCGCCAGGTGGCCGCAGGTCCGCGGTGTCGATTCCCGCGATGACGAGCGCCCACGCGACCAGCGAGTTCGAGTTCCACATGTCCCCCTCGACGCTCCGGCCCCAGGTCAGGGCGGGCACTCGCGGCACCCCGGCGAGCAGCGCCCGCGCCACCGCAGGATCGCGCGCGAGCGTGAGGGGTCCCCCTTCCGCCCAATCACGATCGGGGAGCACACCGTCACGCCAGCACCGGACCTCATAGCGAAAGAACCGGGACCGCCCGAGAAACCGCGAGCCCACCGCGCCCGTGCGCACCACACCCCGGTCGGCCGTTCGCGGCCCGCCCCACTCGGGTGCCATCTCGATGACGTATCGCGCGCCGTCCACCGTCACTTCCAGCGCCGCGTGGAACAGCGGCCGCGGCGGACGACGGGCCCGTGCGGCTTCGACACGCTCCCACCAGGCGCTGGTGTGCCGCACCACGTGCCCGCCCGCGCCGACCGGCAACCACCACAGCACCACCGACGAGGTCATCGGCCACTCCTCACGAAGGACGAGAAGCCCGGAGTCACACCGTGACTCCGGGCTTCTCAACGGACCGGCAGGATCAGATGCCCATGCCCTCGGCCAGGATCGGCCAGGACTCGTGCAGCGCTTCTTCCCAGTACGGCCAGTAGTGGGTGCCGACGGGGTTGAACTTGAAGGTGGCGGGGATCTCGAGGGAGTCCAGCTTGTTCTTCAGGTTGGCGGTGCAGCCGTTGACGGCGGCCTCGATGATCACGCCGAGGCTCAGGTTGACCGCGCCCATCGGGCCGGGGGCCGAGTTCAGGTAGTACTCGACGTCCTCGAGCACCGGGATGCCGCTGCCGCTGGAGATGTAGAGATTGGTGCCGCGCAGCTTCTCGGCGTTGATCACCGGGTCGTTCTCGGCCCACATCGGGCTGTCGGCGGGGCCGTACATGTTGTTGGTGTCCCCACCGGCCCACGTCTCCACGGCCAGCTTCACGAACTGCTGACCGATCGGGTCGGCGATCTGCGCGCACCCGCTGTAGGCGGCGACCGACTTCCACAGGCCGGGCTTGGCCTCGGCCAGCTGCAGCACCGAGGTACCGGAGGTGGACAGGCCGGCCAGCGCGTTGCGGCCGGTGGAGTTCAGGGTCTTGTCGAGCAGCGGGGGCAGTTCCTCGGTGAAGAACGTCTTCCACTTGTTCTCGCCCAGCTTCGGGTCGGTCTGGCGCCAGTCGGCGTAGTAGCTGCCGCGGCCGCCGATCGGCTGGATGACGTTGACCGGCTTGTCGGCGAGCCATTCCAGCGCCTCGGTCTGCGCCGCCCAGCTCGCGGAGCCGATGCCGCCGTCGAGACCGTTGAGCATGTAGAGGTTGGGCGCCGAGACGGACTCGTCGGCCGGACGCTGCACGTCGACATCGATCTCGGTGCCCATCGCCGCCGAGTACACCTTCAGATGCCAGGTCCGTCCGTCCTTGGTCACGGAGGTGATCTCCGGGGCCTTCGCCGGCGCGGCCGCGGCGGTGCTTCCGAGCATCGCGACCGAGAGCGCCGCGGTGAGCGCGACGGCCGCGGTGCGCACGGTGGCGACCTTACGTAGTGCGGAGAGTTTCATCGAGCAGTCGGTTCCAGTCCGGGCCGGGTTCGGCCACATCGTCGAAGTTGTTATCTCGACACACTACGTCTTCGTTCGAGGCCGAACCGTTACGGATCATGATCGACCGTCCAGGTTCTATCACTTGATTTAATCGCGTGATAGCGGCACACTTCCCCTCGAGGAAGGGAGGCGGTCGATGGGGACAGCCGGTGACGAGAGTTTGTGCGCGCCTTATCGAGTCGAGTTTCCGTTCGAGCGGACCGTCGGCACCGTGGTCGGCACGTTCCTCGGCGGGCTGCGGGAGGCGCGACTGCTGGGGGCGCGCACCGAGCGCGGCACGGTGGTCTGCCCGCCCGCCGAGTTCGACCCGGTGAGCGGAGCGGAGTTGCGCGATCTGGTCGAGCTCGAGCCGGTCGGCAGCGTGCAGGCGTGGACGTGGGTGGCGCACCGGCCGGGCGATCCGGTCGGTCACGACTTCGCGTGGGGCCTGATCGCGATCGACGGCGCCGAGGGCGCGCTGTTCCACGCCGTCGACGTGGGCGGCGATCCGGCGGGGATGCGGCACGGGCTGCGGGTCCGGGCGCGCTGGGCCGCGCAGCGGCGCGGCGAGATGAGCGATCTGACCTGTTTCGAGCCGATCGGAGACCCGGCGTGACTTCCGCACTGCCAGAACCGGTCCGGCTGATGCCGACGCCGCTGCGGATGGACTACACGTTCGTCGCGGGCGCGGGCCGGTCCACTTTCCTGCGCGGGCTCGCCGAGCGCAAGTTCCTCGCGCGGGGCTGCCCCGGGTGCGGAAAGGTGTATCTGCCCGCGCCGGAGTTCTGCGCGCGCTGCCTGGCCGAACTCGGCGAGCCGATCGAGCTGGACGGACGGGGCACCGTGTCCACGTTCTGCGTGGTGAGCTTCCCGTTCCCCGGGCAGGAGATCGAGCCGCCCTATGTCGTGGCCCACATCCATCCCGACGGCGCCGACACACGGTTCATGCACCTGATCCGCGAGGCCGAGATCGACGCGGTCCACATCGGGATGCGCGTCGAACCGGTGTGGTCGGACGCCGCGCCCGAGCCGTCGTGGACGAGTATCCGCCACTACCGCCCCCTGGAGGAGGCCCACCGTGCGTGACATCGGGATCGTCGCCACCGCGCAATCCCGCTGCCTGGCGGCCAACCGGCGCGACGATATGGCGGGCATCCTGCTGCCCGTGGTGCGCGAGGCGCTGGCCGGCATCGGGCGCGACCGCGTCGACTTCGTGTGCTCGGGCAGTCACGATTTCCACGAGGGCCGCACCTTCGCCTACATCGACTCCCTGGACGCGGTGGGCGCCTGGCCGCCGCTCGCGGAATCGCACGTGGAGATGGACGCCGCGTGGGCGTTCTACGAGGCGTGGACGTGGCTGCAACTGGGGCACGGCGACGTGGCGCTGATCTACGGGATCGGGCGCGGTTCGCTCGCGTGCGACCTGGACCAAGTGGTCCCGTCGCAGCTCGATCCCTATTACCTGGCCCCGCTGCGCCCGCACCGCGACGCCATCGCGGGTATCCAGGCCGACGCGCTGGTGCGCGGCGGGCACACCTCCGAAGAGGAGATGGCGGGCGTCGTCGCGCGCAGCCTGGCCGACGCTGTGGACAATCCGCACGCCCAGCTCTCAGGGAAGTTTCCCGTCGACCAGCTGCTGAACGAGCCCTACGTCGCCGCTCCCCTGCGCGCCCGAGACATCTCGCCGGTCGGCGACGCGGCGGCCGTCGTGGTGCTCGCGGCCGGTGACGCCGCGCGTGAGTTGTGCGCGGATCCGGTGTGGGTGCGGGGCGTGGACCACCGGATGGACACGCACTATCCCGGCTCCCGTGATCTGACGCGCGCGCCCTCGGCCGCGACGGCCGCCGCGCACGCCGCGCGGCTCGCCGGATTCGAGGCGGCGGACTGCGAGGTCGCCGAACTGCACGTCGAATACTCCGCGCAGGAACCGCTGCTCGCGCGCGAACTCGGACTCGGGGCGGACACCGCGCGCAATCCTTCGGGCGGACCGCTGGCGGGGCGCCCGACCACCGCGACCGGGCTGTTGCGCGTAATCGAAGCCGCCCACGCCATCGACACCGGCATGGCCCGCCGCGCGCTCGCGCACGCGACGAATGGTCAAGCGCTACAGCAGAATCTGGTCTGCCTGCTGGAAGGGAACGCGGGATGAACGAGCAGGTCGCGGTCGTCGGCATCGGCCAGGGCAAACAGGCCAAGCGCCGCGAGGTCACCATCGGCGCCATGGTGCGCGAGGCGGTGACGGCCGCGATGGCCGACGCCGGCCTGGCGCTCGGCGAGGTGGACGCGGTGGTGCTGTCCAAGACGCCGGACCTGTTCGACGGCGTGATGAATCCGGAGCTGTATCTGGCGGATGCGCTCGGGGCGCGGGGGCTTCCGGTGACCAGGGTGTTCACCGGCGGCAGCGTGGGCGGGCACGCGGCGGTGTATGGGGCGCACCTGATCCAGGCGGGGTTGGCGCGGCGGGTGCTGGTGGCCGCGTATTCCAAAGAGTCCGAAGGGAATTTCACCTGGGCGCTCTCGCGCGGACTGCCGTTCAGCGCGAAGCTCGGCGCGGGCGCGGGCGGGCATTTCGCGCCGGTGATCCGGGAGTACATCCGCCGGTCGGGCGCGCCGGAGCACACCGGCTGGCAGGTGGCGGTGAACCACCGGCTCAACGCGCTGCGAAACCCGTACGCGCACATCCACATGCCGGATATCACGGTCGAGAAAGTGCGCGAGTCCAAGATGCTGTGGGACCCGATCCGCTACCTCGAATCCTGCCCGTCCTCCGACGGGGCCGCCGCGATCGTGCTGGCCGCCGCGTCGCACGTGGGCGAGCCCGCCCATCCGCCCGCCTGGATCCACGGGATGTCGTTCCGCACGGAGACAGGACATTTCGCGGGACGCGACGAGGTGAATCCCCGCGCGGGTACGGAATGCGCGGCCGACGCCTACCGGCAGGCGGGCATCGACGACCCCGCCCGCGATATCGACGTCGCCGAGCTCTACATCCCGTACAGCTGGTACGAGCCGATGTGGTTGGAGAACATCGGGCTCGCGCCGGCGCACCAGGGCTGGAAACTGGTGGACGACGGCGTCACCCGGTTCGACGGCGCGCTGCCGGTCAACCCGTCGGGCGGCGTGCTGTCCGGGAATCCCACCGGCGCAACGGGTTTGCTGCGGTTCCTGGAAGCCGCGCGACAGGTGCGCGGCACGGCGGGTGAGCACCAGGTCCCCGGCGCGCGGCGGGCCATCGGGCACGCCATGGGCGGCGCGTCCCAGTTCCACGCCCTCTGGGTGGTCGGCTCCGACCGGCCCGGCGGCTGATCGACGAGCGAGGAGTGCCACTGTGCGAAGGGTTTTCGTGATCGGCGTCGGCATGACGCCGTTCGTCAAGATCGGTGCGCGCGACCGGACCTATCCGGACCTGGCGGGCGCGGCGGTGCGGGCGGCGCTGGCCGACGCGGGCGTCGAATACGACCGGATCGACAGGGCCGCGGCGGGTTACGTCTTCCAGCCGTCGGCGGCCGGGCAGCGCGTGCTCTACGACGTCGGGCTCACCGGTCTACCGGTCGTCAACGTGTCCAACAACTGCGCGACGGGCTCCACGGCCCTGATGCTGGCCGCCGAGTGGGTCGCCGCGGGCACGGCCGAGGTGACGCTCGCGCTCGGCTTCGAGCAGATGACCAAGGAGTCGATGGCCGCACCCGCCGAACCGCCGCCGGTCACGACCATCGACGCCCACTTACGCGTGATGGCCGAGCGCCACGAGTTCGGCACCGCGCCGGTCACCACCCAGTTCTTCGGCAACGCGGCCGCCGAGCACAGGAGCCGCTACGGCACCACGGCCGAGCAACTGGCGGCGGTGGCGGTGAAGAACCACGAGCACTCGACGCGAAATCCCTTGGCGCAGTTCCAGCGTCCGTATTCGCTGCGCGAGGTGCTCGACGACCACCCGGTGCACGGGCCGCTCACCCGGTCGCAGTGCTCCCCCATGTCCGACGGCGCGGCCGCGGCCGTGCTCGCCTCCGAGGACTTCGTCGACCGGCACGGGTTGCGCGCACAGGCGGTGGAGATCCTCGCCCAGGAGATCGTCACCGACACCGCCGAGGCCTTCGCGACCGGCTCCCTGATCGACGTCATCGGCGCACCGATGACAAGGCGTGCCGCGCAACGGGTCTGGGAACGCACGGGCGTCGGGATCGCCGACGTGGACGTGATCGAGCTGCACGACTGCTTCTCCATCAACGAGCTCGTCACCTACGAAGCGCTCGGCCTGTGCGCCGAGGGCGAATCGGGCAAGCTCGTCGAGTCCGGGGCCACCACCTACGGCGGACGCTGGGTGGTGAACCCCTCCGGCGGGCTCATCTCCAAGGGCCACCCGCTCGGCGCGACCGGACTCGCCCAGACCGCCGAACTGTCCTGGCAGCTCCGGGGACTCGCGGACGCCCGCCAGGTCCCGGGCGCGCGCCTAGCCCTCGCCCACAATCTCGGCCTCGGCGGTGCGTGCTCGGTCACGCTCTACGCCGCACCGTCCCCCGTCCCCGCCTGACTTCCGGAGCCGCACACCATGATTCGACCGAATACCGACGACCAGCTCCGCCTGCCCGTGCACAACGGCCACTCCTTGCTCGCGGGCCTGCGCAGGCATCGCCACGATCCGGTGCTCACCCTCGGCGACGCCGTGCTCACCGGCGCCGAGGTCACCGACGCGATCGGCCGCTACGCCACCGCGCTGGCCGCCCACGGCGTCGACACCGGCACGCCCGTGGGCGTGCTGGCGCTCAACCGTCCCGAGGTGCTGTTCACCATCGGCGCGGGCCAGATCCGCGGGCATCGCCGCACCGCGCTGCACCCCATGGGCGGACTGGACGATCACGCCTACGTCCTCGACGACGCGGGCATCTCGGTGCTCATCCTCGATCCGCTGCCGCCCTTCGTCGAACGCGCCCGCGCCCTGGTGGATCTCGTGCCGGGACTGACGAAAGTGCTTGTGCTGGGCCCGGTTCCGGAGCAACTCGCCGACGTGGGCGTGGACTTGCTGGCGACGGTGGAGCAGACGCCGTCCGGCCCGGTGGAGGCCACCGAACTGCCGCCAGATCACGTGGTGTCGGTCAGCTACACCGGCGGCACCACCGGCAAGCCGAAGGGCGTGGTCGGGACCGCGCTGGGCATGGCGACGATGACGCAGATCCAGCTCGCCGAATGGGAGTGGCCGCACCGCCCGAAGTTCCTGGTGTGCACGCCGCTCTCGCACGCGGGTGCGGCGTTCTTCGTGCCGACCGTCCTGCTGGGCGGGCACTGCGTGGTGGTGCCCCGCTTCGATCCGGGCGAGGTGCTGCGCGTCATCGAGGAGCACCGGATCACCGCGACGATGCTGGTGCCGTCGATGCTCTACGCGTTGCTCGACCACCCCGACATCGCCACCCGCGACCTCTCCTCGCTCGAGACCGTCTACTACGGGGCTTCCGCGATCGACCAGCATCGCCTGCAAGAGGCGATCGACCGGTTCGGCCCGATCTTCGCGCAGTACTACGGCCAGTCCGAGGCGCCGATGGTGATCAGCTACCTCGGCAAGAGTGAGCATGATCGCGCCCGGCTCACCTCCTGCGGCAGGCCCTCGCACGCGCTGCGCGTCGCGCTGCTCGATACCGAAGGGCAGCGCGTCCCGGAGGGCGAGGTCGGGGAGATCTGCGTGTCCGGCCCGCTGCTCGCCGCCGGGTATCTCGGCCTGCCGGAGACCACGGCCGAGACGTTCCGCGACGGCTGGCTGCGCACCGGGGACCTGGCGCGCGAGGACGCCGACGGCTTCCTGCACATCGTGGGCCGCAGCAAGGACATGATCGTCACCGGCGGATTCAACGTCTTCCCCCGCGAGATCGAGGATGTCGTCGCCGAGCACCCCGACGTCGCCGACGTGGCGGTGGTGGGCGTGCCCGACGCGCACTGGGGCGAGGCCGTCACCGCCGTGGTGGTGCTGCGCGCGGGCGACGGGCACGACCGCGACGCCATCACCGCGCAGATCCAGCGCACGGTGAAGCAGCGCAAGGGTTCGGTGCAATCGCCCAAGCACGTCTTGTTCACCGGACCGCTGCCGCTCACCGGGCTGGGCAAGCCGGACAAGAAGAAGATCCGCGAGATCGCCGCCGCCGCAATCGAATCCGGGGCTCCGGTCCGGTGAGCGCGTGCCTGACTACAATGCAGTCGTGACCAGTGCCATCGAGCGGGACGGCGCCGCGCCGCCCACCACCGAGCAGCGGTTGGTGGCGGCGGCGGAGCGCCTGTTCGCCGAGCGCGGGATCGACGCCGTCTCGCTGCGCGCGGTGATGACCGAGGCGGGCACCAACGTGGCGTCGGTCCACTACCACTTCGGGTCCAAGGACGCCCTGATCAGCGCGGTGGTGCGGCGGCGCAGCGAGGCCGTGGCCTCCCGGCGCGCGGCCCTGCTCGACGCCATGGAGTCCGCGGGCGACCCCACGCCGCGCGGTCTGGCCGAGGCGTTCGTGCTGCCGGTGTGGGAGCTGGCCTGCGGCGAGGGCGCGTCGTGGGTGAAGTTCATCGCCGGCATCCTGGCCGGAGGACATCAGGCGCTCGCGCTGGTCAGCGAGGGATTCACCGACCAGGCCGTGCGCTTCACCTCGCTGATGGGGCGCATCGACCCGGATCTGCCCCGCCCCACCGTGCGCTTCCGCCTGGCCCAGGCGATGACGCTCACCTTCCACGCCCTCGGCGACCTGCACAGCACCCGCGACCTGGTCGCGCTCTCCGGTGTCGACATCACGCCCGAGCAGGCGAAAGCCGAACTCATCGATGTCGTCACCGCCATACTCACCGGCCCGCCCGACAGCCCCCGTTCCGAGAGGAAAGCCCCGTGAAGACCCGATTGCGTTGCCCCTGCGGCGAATTGATCACCGGCTCCGACGAAGACGATCTGGTGGAGAAGACCCGCGCGCACCTCACCGAGAACCATCCCGGTCACGACTACTCGCGCGACGAGATCCTGTTGTTCGCGTACTGAGCTCGCGCACTCACGAACCGCTCACGCGGGGCAGCCGTTCACCGTCGACGGCGTCGATCTCCGAATCGATCCACGCGCCGAGCATGCGCGCGGTCATCTCGATCGCCTCCTGCCGCTGCCGCTGGTCGACCTCGAGCGCCGAGGCGCGCAGCACGGCGGCGAAGCCGGTGTTGATGAACACGAACGTCATCACGTCGTACTCGCGGTCGTCACCGGGGCCGAGGATCTGGATGATGAGCACCTTCACCAACAGGTGCAGCCGGGGTTCGAACTCCGGGATGCCGCTGTTGTAGAACTGCACGCCGGCCACCAGCGCGCGCACCAGCTCCGCGTTGGCCACCAGTTCCTCGGTGATGACGGTGAGGATGTCGGACACGATCTGGCGGGACGACTTCTCCGAGAGATCGAAGACCCGCTGGGTGAACCGCCGCTCGATGTCCTCGAGCAGCCGCGAGAGCAGTTCCTCCACGATCACGGTGCGGTCGCTGAAATATCGGTACACGGTCCCGATGCTCAGCCCGGCCTCGGAGGCGATGCGGTTCGTGGACGTGTTCGCGATGCCGCGCTCGCCGAACAGGCGGGCCGCGGTGTCGAGAATGTGCTCACGGGTTGCCTTCGCCCGTTCCTGGGTGGGACGGCGACGTTGTCCCACAGCCTTCGCTGGCACCGTGTAGTCCTCCTGTCCTCGGCCCACTCACTCCTCGGGGCACCGCCCGGCCCGAGCCGCCGAGGTTGCCCCGATTCAACTATCGGCCATCACCGGCCGCCCGGACCCCGTCGGCACGGTGGTAGATCACCCAGAATCCACGCACCGCCCTTGTGCCCGGCACCAATGCGCGCACCGGCCGCGACAGCCGTCCACGAAAAGTGAGCTTCCGGCGATCATAGTGTTCTTCCCGCTTGCCCGAGCGGCGTTTTCGAGGATGAAATCGCAGGTAGCGGGCAGGAACTACGCCGGAGCGGTCAGGTGCGAAGGAGAGTAGAAGGTGAGTGGGTGCTCGAATTACAGTTCACGCTGGGTGAACTGCTCGCGGCGGGCCGGGTCGGCACGACGCATTCGCCGGTCGCGAGCCCGCGGTGACAAGGAGGTCTGCCCGTGACGATTCAGAGCATCAATCGTCCCGCACCGGTCGGTTCCGGGAACCCGATCGCGATCCCTCCGCACGAGGTTCACGAGATGGCCAGGCAACTCGTCGCCGGGCTCAAGAGCTCGGGAACGCCGTGCGGGTCCCTGCCCGCCGACGCGGCCGTCGTCGCCCGCGTCTGCCTGGACCGGGTGATCGACCGGATGAACGGCTCGTCGGGGGACGGCGCGGCCGACGCGCTGCACGCGGCGGCCGCCGGCTGGGCGCGCGACGGCATCCCGATCGACGTGGCGCTGCACGTCCTGCATCGCGGCTTCACCGCGGCGCTGGAGCTGATCCTGGGCCGGGTGCGCGCCGCCGGACAGGCCGACGTGGTCGCCTGCGCCGACGCGATCCTGCACGTGCTCGACGCGGTGACGGCCGCGGTGGGCAAGGCGTATGTGCGCGAGCACAAAGCGGCGGCGGCCGAACACCATACGGCCGTGCACAACCTGACCTCGGCACTGCTCGGCGGCAACACCAGCTCGTCGCTGGCCAGGGAGAGCGGACTGCCGGTCGCCGACCGGTACCACGTGCTGGCCGTCTCGTTGCCGCCCCATTCCGACGAATGCGACCCCCGGCTCGACGGCCGGGTGGTCGCGCGGCGCAAGCTCCGCAGGGTGCAGGCCTCGCTGGCCGATCAGTTCGGCGACCGGGTGCTGTCGCTGCTGTCGGTGAACGGCGGCACGGTGCTCTTCCCGGCGAACCTGCGCGACGACCGCGAAGTCGACGACGTGGTACGTCAATTGTCCGACGCCGCACGGGTTCCGGTGATCGCGACGCTGGTGACGGCAAGCGCCGAGGAGGTGGCGGGCGCCGCGCAGCAGGCCCACGAACTGCTCGACATGCTCGAACGCCTCGGTGGCGAATCCGGCCTGCACCGATTCTCCGATTTGGCGCTGTATTACCAGCTGACCAGGCCCGGCACCGGGCGCGAGGCGTTGCGCGCGCACCTCGCTCCCTTGGACGACCATCCGGAACTGCTGACGACGCTGCGCGACTACCTCGACCACGAGCACGACCGCCGCCGCACGGCCCGCCACCTGCACGTGCATCCCAACACGGTCGACTACCGGCTGCGCCGCATCGCCCAGCTCACCGGCCTGGACCCGGGCAAGCCCGACCAGATCTGGATCCTGCGTTCCGCCATGGCCGCCCGCGCCGCCGAACCCGTCCCCGAAATCCGTTCCGCCTGAACCGGCGGCCCGCATTTCTTCCGGACCGCCGAATTCTCGGCGGCTACAGTGAGCGCGTATGAGGCCCGGATTTCTGTTGTCCGCAGTGGCGCGCCTGCTTCTCTCGGTGCTCGCCGGGGTGATGGTCGGGGTGCCGGTGGGAATCACCACGCGGGTGCCGTTGGGGATTGTTTCCGGAATCACCGCCACCGCCACGGTTTTCGTGATCGCCGGGTGGCTGGTGTTGTGGCCGATGGACGAGCACCGCACGCGAGCGGTGGTGCGGCGCGAGGATTTCCGGCCGCTGGTGGACGAACTCGTGGTGGTCGCGGCGGCGCTGAGCGGTCTGGTCGGCATCGTGGTGATCCTGGTGCTGGGCAGCTCCGGCGCAGGTCACGCGGCCGCGGCGACCGCGCTGGGCGGGGTGTTCATGGCGTGGGCGGCGCTGCACCTGATGTATGCCACGCGGTACGCGTATCTGTACTACGCCGAACCGATCGGCGGCATCGATTTCAATAACGAAGACGAACAACCCGCCTATCGCGATTTCTTCTATTTCAGCTACAACCTCGGCATGACCTATCAGGTCTCCGACACCGATGTGTCGAGCCGGACCATTCGGGCGGTCGCGCTGCGGCACAATCTGCTGTCCTATGTGTTCGGCACCGTCATCCTCGCGACCACCATCAATCTGGTCGCCGGAATCGCGACCGGCTGATACCCCTCGGCACCGGAGCACGAGGACTACCATTCGGTGCAGCAGCCCGATTTCCGATGTGTCACGAAGACCCGCTGCCGCGCGCCCTCGCGGCGGCCTGGCGAAGGGTGCGGCGATGACCAGAGGTTCCGTCGAAGATCGCGATACCGGCCACGAGTCCGACGACGGCAGGCCGGAATTCCATCCCTATCACCACCCCGCCGCCGGGTGGGGCGCCGCCGAGAGCGTCACCCGTTTCCTGGCGAAGGAGGGCGAGGGCATCGCGGGGCCGCGCGCCATCCTCAAGATGAACCACGAGAACGGCGGCTTCGACTGTCCCGGCTGCGCCTGGCCCGACGACACCAAGGGCTTGCACCTCGACATCTGCGAGAACGGCATCAAACACGTCGCGTGGGAGATGACGCACAAGCGGGTCGACGCGGCGTTCTTCGCCCGGCACACGGTGACCGAGCTGTCGGGATGGAGTGAATTCGAGCTGGAGAACCAGGGCAGGCTCACCGAGCCGATGAGCTACGACCCCGCCACCGACCGCTACCTCCCGATCTCGTGGCCGGAGGCGTTCGAGCTGGCCGGGCGCACGCTGCGCGAACTCGACGACCCGAACCAGGCCGCCTTCTACACCTCGGGCCGCCTCGGCAACGAGGCCACCTTCCTGTATCAACTGCTGGCGCGCGAGCTGGGCACGAACAACCTGCCCGACTGCTCCAACATGTGCCACGAGGCGAGCGGGCGCGCCTTGCAGGCGGCGCTGGGCACCGGCAAGGGCACCGTCGACCTGGCCGACTGGGAGACCGCCGACGCGCTGTTCATCTTCGGCGTGAACGCCGCCTCCAACGCGCCGCGCATGCTCACCGCCCTGGTCGAGGCCTACCGGCGCGGCGCGCGGATCGTGCACGTGAACCCGCTGGTCGAGGCGGCGGCGCGGCGCGCGATCATCCCGCACGACTTCGTGAAGATGGCCACCTTCCGCGCGACCCCTACCAGCACGCTCAACCTGCAACCGCGCATCGGCGGCGATATGGCCGTGCTGCGCGGCATCGCCAAGGCCGTGTTCGAGGAGTCGGCCGCGAACCCGAAGGCTTTGGACCGCCAGTTCATCGAGCGCTACACCGCCGGTTACGAGGACTACCGCGCGGTGTGCGAGGCGACCACCTGGGCCGAGCTCGAACAGCGCTCGGGTGTGCGCGCCGAGGAGATCCGCAAGGCCGCGCGCATCTACTGCGACGCCGACCGCAGCATCGTCAGCTGGTGCCTGGGCGTCACGCAGCACGAGCACGGCGTCGACACCGTCCGCGAGATCGTGAATCTGCTGCTGTTGCGCGGCAATCTGGGTCGCGAGGGCGCGGGTCCCTCGCCCGTGCGCGGGCACAGCAATGTGCAGGGCAACCGCACCTGCGGCATCGATCACCGCCCGAGCCAGGACTTCCTGAACCGGCTGGCGCTCGTGTGCGGGATCGACCCGCCGCGCGAAC
Source organism: Nocardia puris (assembly GCF_003315035.1). GTDB lineage: Bacteria > Actinomycetota > Actinomycetes > Mycobacteriales > Mycobacteriaceae > Nocardia > Nocardia puris. The sequence goes on along the minus strand of NZ_QNRE01000021.1, from coordinate 55,770 downwards.
ACGGTATGGACACGGTCGCGACCATAGACGCCATGCACGCGGGCCGGGTGCGCGTATTCGTCGGTATGGGCGGCAATTTCGCGATCGCCGCGCCCGACACCGCCTACACGTTCGACGCGCTGCGCCGGTGTGAGCTGACCGTGCAGGTGAGCACCAAGCTCAACCGGAGCCACCTGGTGCACGGCCGGCGCGCGCTGATCCTGCCGTGCCTGGGCCGCACCGAGAAGGACGTGCAGCGCGGCGGCGTGCAGGCGACCTCGGTGGAGGACTCGATGAGCATGGTGCACCTGTCGGTCGGGATGAAGAAGCCCGCGTCCCCGCACCTGCTCTCCGAACCGGCGATCATCGCCGGGATCGCGCGCGCCGCGCTGCCCGACAGCCCCACGCCGTGGGAGCACTACATCGAGAACTACGACCGGATCCGCGACACCATGGCCGAGGTGTTCGACGGCTTCGAGGATTTCAACCGCCGCGTACGGTTGCCGCTCGGGTTCCGGATCCGCCAGCCCGCACGGGAATTGGTGTTCCGCACGCCCTCGGGCCGCGCCGAGTTCTCCGCCGCGCCACTGCCCGACGGCACGCGCGAACCCGGCACGCTCACCCTTGCCACGATGCGGGCGCACGATCAGTGGAACACCACCATCTACTCCGAGAACGATCGCTATCGCGGTGTGAAGAACCTGCGCACACTGGTTTTCATGAATGCCGACGATATGCGCGAGCGCGGTCTGTCCGAATTCGACGAGGTCGACATCACCAGCATCGCCCGCGACGGCACCACTCGCTCCCTGCACCGCTACCAGGCGATTCCCTACGACATCCCGCCCGGGTGTGCCGCCGGCTACATGCCGGAGATGAACGTGCTGTGCGCGATCGGCGATTACAGCACGCAGAGCGATCAGCCGATCATGAAGAATCTCACGGTCCGCATCGAACCCAGTCCGGTGGGATGAAATCCCGGTCTTCTTGATACTGCGCGACAAGGTATCGGCGTCGAATTGGTTTCCGGCGCAGAATTGTTTACGCCGATTTCGCCGTAGTGCGGATCCGTGATTAGAGTCGGCCCGGCCGGATGTGCCGGGCACGCGGTTGATCGTGCTCGGCGCGGCCGACGAACTCCCGCCGATCCGCCGACTCTCGGGCGCCATGGATGCCGCCCGCACCGAGCTGAGTGCGCTGTCGCGCCCGCCGGCCAGGACTGAACGGAAAACCCCGATATGTGCGCCCTCTGCGGCATCGCCGACTTCACCGAACCGGTCGACCCGCGCCCCGTCGCGGCCATGTGCGCGATACAGCGCCACCGCGGCCCCGACGACCACACCACCTGGCACGACCGGCACATCGCCCTCGGCTTCCAGCGCCTGTCCATCGTGGACGTGGCCCACGGCGCGCAGCCCGTGGCCGACGAGACCGGCCGGGTGCGCGCCCTGCTCAACGGCGAGATCTACAACCACCGGCGGTTGCGCCGGGAGCTGGCGGCGCGCGGGCACCGGTTCCGCAGCGACAGCGACGCGGAGGTGATCCCGCACCTCTACGAGGAGTACGGGGAGCGGTTCGCCGACCATCTGGACGGGGATTTCGGCATCGCGATCTGGGACGCCGCGCGGCGGCGGTTGACGCTGGCCCGCGACCGCGTGGGCGTCAAACCGCTCTTCTACCACCGGCGTGGCAGCCGGATCACCTTCGCGTCCGAGATCAAGGGCATCTTCGCGGCCGGGGTGTGCGCACCGGAGATCGACCCGCAGGGGTTGAGCGACTGCCTGTTCTACGGGCACACGATCGCGCCGGGCACCTTCTGGCGCGACGTGCGCGATCTGGAACCCGGGACCGTGCTCACCGCCGATGCCGACGGTGTGCGAATTCGGCGGTACTTCAGCATCTTTCAGCGCCCCGATCCCGACGCGCCGCTGCTCACCGGCCGCGCGGCGGTCGAGGCGTTCGACGAGGCGTTCACCGCCGCGGTGGCCAAACGCGTTCCCGACGAGGTCGAGGCCGGTATCGCGTTGAGCGGCGGGCTCGATTCCTCCGCCATCGCCGCCGTCGCCGCGCGGCGCTGCGACGCGCCGCTGACCACGCTCAGCGTGCGGCTGGACGGTGCGATCCACGACGAGACCGAGATGTCGCGGCTGGTGGCGGAGTCGCTGCGGGTGCCGAACCACGAGGCCGAGATGACCGGGGCGCGGGCCTGTGAGCTGCTGCCGAAGAGCATGTGGCACTTCGAATCCCCGTTCTGGTACGGCGGCGTCGCCTCCCCCTTCCTGGACCTGACGGCGCTGGCCCGCGACCGGGGACTCAAGGTCGCGATGAGCGGCGACGGCTCCGACGAACTGCTCGCCGGGTACGACTTCTACCGGTTGATGCGGCTGAGTTCGCGTTTGGAGACCATGCGTCTGGACTTCCTGCAACCGATGGTGTGGCGGCAGGCGACGAAGTGGATCGGCGCGCCCAGCGGCATCGACCGCCACATCGTCGACCTCGCCACGCGCCGTGGGCAATACACGGATAAGTACGGGCAGATGCCGCCCTGGGTGTACCTGTGGAGCGCGCTGTCGGGCACAGCGCGACCGGCCGTGCTCACGGATCTTCCTGAGCCGTCGGCACTTCCGCGCCCGCCCGAGCACACCACCCTGCACCGGCAGATGCATTTCGAGTTCCACACGCGGCTGCCGCACTGGGTGCTGCCGATCTCCGACCGGCTCGGGATGGCGCACGGCATCGAGGTGCGGGTGCCGTTCCTGGACCGCGACGTGCTCGACGTCTGCGCGGAGATCGATCCGGGCATGCTGGTGCGCCTGGGCACCGAGAAGTACGTGCTCAAGCGGGCGATGGCACCGCTGCTGCCCAAGCCGATCGTGCGGCGGCGCAAGAAGCCGTTCATGACACCGGTCGGCGCCTGGTACCTCAGCGGCCCCGGTGCGGACCTCGCCGCCGACCACCTCTCCCGCGACGCCGTGCGCCGCTACGGATTGTTCGATCCCGAAGTGACGGAACGGATCTGGCGCACCGCCGTGGATCAGCCGGGCACCTGGGCGGGCAGTACGGCCGAGTGGGCGTCGATGGCGATCCTGTGCACGCACCTGGTGGTCGACCAGTTCAGCGCCGAGCGGTTCGCGTCGGGGGCTATCGCGGGAGCGGCGTCGTGATCCCGTCGCTGCCCCGCGTCGCCGAATGGCACGAACTGGCCCTGCACGCCGCCGCGCAGCCGGGGCTGGCGTTGCTCGCGCCCCTGGGGGCGGTGACCGCGCCGATCCGCAAGGTGCCGAAATTCGGCTGGGTGGTGTCGGATCCGGAGCTCGCGCGCGAAGTGCACCGGGACAGTGAGCATTTCAGCATCGCGGCCGACGGTGCGTCGGGGCACTGGTGGTCGCAGATGCTGGGCGATTTCGCCGCCGACCGGTTCGAGGGCCCCGCGCACCAGCAGTTGCGGGCGGGGCTCGGCGATCTGTTCTCCCGGCCCGCCTCGGAGCATCTGGTGGAGACGTCGACGGGCGTGCTACTCGAGCGGCTGCGCACCGATCTGGCGGCGGGCCGCACCGTCGACATCGCCGAGTTCGGCAAGGTGTTCACGGCGAGCGCGATGGTCGATATCGCCGGGCTGCCGCGCGAAACCGGCACCGCCGCACCGTATGTCGAGTACTTCGCCGCGATGGAGCGGTTGGCCGACCTCGGCAAGGGCAACTGGTCCACCACACGGGTACCCGCGCGCAATCAGCGCAAGGGGCGCGCGCTGTCGGCGCTGATCGGCGCGACCGTGGATCAGGCCTACGACTCGGCCGGTCCGGATACCGTGATCGGCCGGTGCCGCGAGCTGGGGTTGACGCTCGAGCAGACGCGCGGGTTCACCGTGCTGCTCGTGGTGGCGGGAACCGTCACGCTGGCCAGCACGCTCGGCAGGCTCGTCGCGCTGCTGCACGACACCGGCGACCAGCACCGGCTCCTCGGCGACGCCGGCCTGATCCCCGAAGCCGTGCGGGAGGGGCTGCGGGTGACGAGTTCGATGCCCGTGGTGGGGCGCGGGGTTGTCGGCGACGTCGAACTGGGCGGGAAGCATCTGCGCGCGGGCGACCGCGTGAAGGTGATGACCTGGTACATCGACAATTCCGTAGGCCGGTTCGACCTGGACCTCGGCTACGTGGCGCGCACCCGGCAGCTCTGGTTCGGGGGCGGTAAGCACTTCTGCCTCGGCGCCGCGCTCACCCACGTGCAGATGACGCGCTTCCTCGAGGTGCTGCTCGCCGCGGGCCGGCCGTGGGAGATCACCCGCCGCCGTTACCGTTTCAACGCGTTCGTCCCGCTTTATCGCACGCTGGACATCCGGCTGCGCTGACGCGGGTTCGTGGGGACGCCGCAACACCCGGACGCGGTGTAGGTGTTGGCAGGTGCCGTCGCCGCGCCTGGGGCCACCGGCGTCAGGGCATCGACCGCGAGTGCGGGCGGCGACTCGATACGTGCCGCGCCGCTCCGACGGGAACAGCTTCGAGCACGGGAACGTGCCCCGGGCGACGAACACGGGGACATGCCCCGTACGACGCATTGCGTTGAGGTCAGGCGGTTTCGAGCGTCGTATGGACCGGGATCGTGCCGGTGGAGATGTCGAGGACCGGGCAGTGGGCGTCGACGGCGCGCTGGAGTTCCTCGTAGCGTTCCGGGGATTCGGGGCCGGTGACGCGCACGGTGACGCGGACCTGCTGGAAACCGGGGCGCACGGTGTCGTCGAGGCCGAAGAAGCCGCGCACGTCGAGATCACCCTCGGCGGAGATCGCCAGATCGTCGACCTGGATGCCGAGGCGCTCCGCCCAGAAGCGGTAGGTGACCACCTGGCAGGAGATGAGGGCGGCGAGGTAGTGCTCGACGGGGTTGGCGGCGGTGTTCTCGCCGCCGAGCGCCGGGGGTTCGTCCACGCGCAGGGTGTGCGAACCCGCGCTGATCGCGCTGCCGACGGCGCCCTCCGGCGTGCCGCTCGCGCGAAAGACCACGACGGCGTTCGCGGGATTGTCGGCGACCGCCTTCGCGGTGGCGTCGGTGATGGCGTTGAGCGACAGCGATGTGGTCATCCTTCGCACGGTAGGAATGCCGGGCGGGCGGGGCGACGGTTGCGCTCGGCGTGAATCCAACCCTGGCGCGCCGTCGGGCAGACTCGAGTGATGAGCCGACGCAGTGAACCGAGTCAGCGAGAATCGCCCACGCCGAAGCCGAACTTCGGCGAGGCGGTGGGTTCCGAGGCCCAGTATGACGTCTTCGCCGACGAGTACCTGGAGCACGCGCGCGACGGCTTCTACAACGCGCACTACGACCGGCCCGCGTGCCTGGCGCTGCTCGGCGACGTGGCGGGCCGCGACGTCCTGGACGCGGCGTGCGGTCCCGGCCTCTACGCCGAGGAACTGGCCGCGCGCGGCGCGCGGGTGAGCGGGTTCGACCAGAGCGCGCGGATGGTCGAGTTGAGCCGGGAACGAGTGCCCGGCGGGAACTTTCGCGTGCACGACCTCGGTGAACCGCTGGACTGGGTGGCGGACTCGTCCGTCGACGCGGTGCTCCTGGCCCTGGTGCTGGAGTACGTGGACGACCGGGTCGCGATGCTGCGCGAACTGCGCCGCGTGCTGCGCCCCGACGGCGCACTGGTCCTCTCGCGCCCGCACCCCACGGGCGACTGGCTGCGCCACGGCGGCAACTACTTCGAACCGCGCGTGATCGAGGAGGTGTGGAGTCGCGGGTGGCGCATGCGGTACTGGCTGGCCCCACTCGAACGGACCTGCGAGGAGTTGCGCGCCACCGGCTTCCTGCTCGAACGTGTGCTGGAGCCGCGTCCCACCGCGGCCGCCGCGCACGTCGATCCCGAACGCTACGAACGGCTTTCGCGGGAACCGTCGGGGTTCCTGGCGATCCGGGCCATCCCCGACCCGCGCTGAGCGTCCAGGTCCGGGGCGGTGAACGCGGTCGCCGAGGCGCGATCACGTCGGTGCGGTGGGCTCGAGACCGCGCTCTCGACCCGCAGAGGCCGTCAGCTGACGCATTCACCCGGTGCGGCGCGCTGCCCACACGCTGCGCTCGGTGCGCAGGGTGAGGTCGGCGCGGCGCAGGATGCTGCCGGGGCCGTCGGTGTCGAGCAGGTGGTCGAGGGCGGTGCGGTCGGCCGGGTCGAGGGCGTCGGACACGCTGTGGCGGAGGCGGCGCAGTCCGTTGAGGGCGTAGATGCCGACCGCCGGGTTGTGGGCGCCGTCGATGCGCACGGTGAGCGCGCGTTCCTTGTCGACCGTGAAGCCGGCGGCCGTGAGGATCGGCCCCCAGTCGGCGCCGCGATGGGAAAGGTGCTCGCTGTGGCGGCTGTCGCTCACCGCGTGGCAGCGGTCTTCCAGGCCGGGCCGGTCCTCCGGCGCGTCGGCGGGCAGGAATCGGGGGAATCCGGCCAGCTCGACCACCGCCAGCAGCCCGCCCGGCGCGAGGATGTCGTGCACCCTGCGCAACGCGCGGTCCGGGTCGGCGAGGTGGTGCAGAGAGGCCGACGCCCACACCAGATCGGGCGTGCCGAGCGCGGGCCACTCGGCGGCGTCGAGATCGGCCCGCACCGTGTCCACGCGCCCGTCCACGCCTCGCGCGCAAGCCTTTTCGCGCAGGCGCAGCAGGTGCTCGGCCGACGCGTCGACCGCCGCGATCCGCGCCTCGGGAAAACGGTCCAGCAGGGCGAAGGTGCCCGCCCCGGTCCCGCTGCCCAGATCGACGATCCGCCGGGGCTCGGTCGTGACCGGCAGACCGGCGATGATCGCGGCGGTGTGCTCGGCCAGCACCTCCGCGTCCAGGTCGAGGATGTCGGCTTGATCGTGGTGGCGGGGTGAGTGTGCGTGCGGCATGCCGTCACGCTAGGACGGATAGGCAGTTCTTGGCACGATTTCTTGCGGTATCGGCAAGAAGATTGCTGTACCGGCAATAACCTCCGGCTCCGATGTCGGCCGCGCGAACCCAGGGCCTCACTCCTCGTCGGCGACAGGTTCCGGACGCGGCTGCTCGGCCTGTTTCGGCGCGGCGGGCACCCAACCGCGCAACGGCTGCACGACCGTGCCGTAGAAGGTGTCGGTGGCGGCGGTGACGCTGGTGATGAAGCTCGCGGCGGTGCCCGACCGGCGGCTGCCCATGGGGAACGTGCGCTCTAGAGAGAACGAGGTGAGCGTGCCGCCGCGTCCCTCGGTGAGCGATTTCGGATTCGCGCGCACGGTGTCGAGGAGTTCGCACGCCTCGTTGCCGCGTTCGGAGAACACCGCTTCGACGGTGAGATCGACCGGTGCGCCGTCGAGCTGTTTGACCAGCCAGGAAACGCGCCGCGCCGCCGTGCCCTCGTCGGGGGCGTCGAGGGTGGTGCGGCAGCGGACCTTGTTGGTGCGCACGTCGGCGGCGACGATCAGATCGCCCGCCGTGTCCGGGATGCGCAACACGGTCTCGAATACGCCGTCGGCCGCGAGCCGCTCGGCGACCGCGGCGTTGCGGGCCGCGCGATCGGCCCGATGTTTGCGCGGCAGAACGTGTTTGACGGTGACGCCGAGTTCGGCGGTGAGCCGCAGCGCGAGATGGCGGGACAGTGACACCCAGGTGTCGGCCACCGCCAGCGCCTTCTGATCGCCGGCGCGCAGCGTCCCCGCTGTCACGGCGTCGCGCACCGCCACCCAGTGCCGCCCCATGTCCACGAACTCCGTCGCGCCGGACCGCGGGTGGTCGAGGTAGCGCAGGAATTCACTGAGCAGCCACGCGTGCAGATCCTCCTCGATACCGCCGTGCGACAACAGCATCCGAGCCTCGTGCGCCACCTCAGCCCACGACAGGTGCCGCAACTCGACCTTGGCGAGCTTGCGGCGGTCCACCTCCACCGGCAGCTCGCCCGGCCCGGCCGGCACGTCGTTGGACAGACTCACCACCACGTCGTACTTCTTGCGGCGCGCCACGTCGAGGTAGCTCTCCAGCTGGTCGCGGCGGAGTTTGCCGTTGCCGGTCTTCACCTCGAGCAATCCGGTCCAGGTCCGGCTGCCTCGCATCACTTTCAGCACGGCGTCGGGGATCACCTTCGTCTCGCCCCGCTCGTACTGCACCTCGACGTACGCCTCGAAAGCACCTGCCGGAGCGCCCATTCGAGCGCACAGCGCTCGCGCGAAGGGCCGGACCGCCTGCATGGTCGCGAGCAGCGCCGAGGTGGCGCGGCGCTCCTGCTCCTCGCCCGCGCCCACGCCGACCACGGAGAACAGGCGCGCGGGCTGCCACGTCTCCGATTCGGCCAGTTTGAATTCCGGCGGTTTGGCCTTCTTCACGGCCTTCTTGGCGGTGCGGATGCCCCGGGCGCGGGTGGGCATGCGCGCCGCGGGGCGGGCGGGCTCCGGCGCGCTCGACGAATCGGGCTCCGTTGCCTCGGCTGCGGTTTCCGTTGCCCGAGCGGCAGTTTCGACTTCCCCGGCAGGATCATGTTCGACTTCCCGGGCAAGATCATTCTCGACGTCCTCGACGGGATCGTCGTCCACCGCCACACCGAAATCCGTCGCCAGCCCGGCCAGACCCGAGTCCCACCCCTGGCCGACCGCGCGCACCCGCCACGCGCCGTCGCGCCGGTACACCTCGCCGAAGACGAACGCCGACTCCGTGGTCGCGTCGGCCGTGACGTACTCCGCGAGCGACTGCCCCGCCGCGTCCACGACCAGCAGGGTGAGCTTGCCGAGCGCGCCGAACGTCCCGGCGGACAGGCTCCCGGCCAGCGCGACGGTGTGCACCGATTCGGGGAGCGCTCCCAGGTCGACGGCGATCCGGGCCTGCGCGCCCTCTTCCGTGGCGCTCACCCCGAGGAAGCGCACCGCACCGCAGGACGACTCCGGCTGGTTGTAGAAGACGAAGTCGGCGTCGGAGGCCACCGTGCGCGCGGCGCCGAGCAGCAGCGCCGAGGCGTCCACCTCTACCTCCGTCTCGGTCCAGCCGAGGACGACGTCGACGCGGTCCACGTCGGCGGGCAGCGGCACGTTCTGCCCCTTCGACAACGCCGGACACGCCACCGCACCGTCACCGTTCCTCGACATGCACACACCCCGATTCGAAAAGCACCACGCCGGAATAGCTTCCGGAGCACGCTACGGTCTGGGGCGGGCACGCGGGGCCGCCTCCGCCGAGAACTAGGGCATGGGCGGGGAGGAAACCGACCGTTCCCCGGTTCGGCCGTGACAGGATTCGGGGGTCCGGTCGATCCCTCGGAGGTGTGGCGATGTTGATCGAGAAAGAGCGCTGGGCGGGCATCCGGGACGGGTCGGTGACGGTGCTGTTCCGGCGGTGGCGGCACCGGCAGGCGTCGGCGGGCGGGACGTATCGCACCGGCGCGGGGCGGATCGTGGTGGAGAGCATGGCCGAGGTGGACCCGCAGCGGGTGCGGCTGGCGGACGTGCGGGCGGCGGGATACCGGTCGGTGGCGCACATGGTCGCCGACCTGCGGGGCGAGGAAGGTGCCCCGGTGTACATGTTGCGGATCCGGGTGGCGGAGGGCCCCGACCCGCGAGAAGAACTGTCGCACGCGGATCAGTTGTCCGCCGAGGACGTCGCCGCGATCAGTGGCAAGCTCGAGCGGATGGATCGGTCCGGTGCGGACGGGCCGTGGACGCTGGCGACGCTGCGGATCATCGAGCAGATGCCCGCGACCCGCGCGCCGGATCTGGCCGAGCGGCTGGGCCGGGAGCCCGACCGGTTCAAGATCGACGTGCGCAAGCTGAAGAACCTCGGCCTCACCCACAGCCTCGGGGTGGGCTACCGGCTGTCGCCGCGCGGGATCGCCTACCTGCGGGCGCGCGAGAACGCCTAGTTTCGATTCATATTCGATGCGGGTTTCGACCAAACCGCCGCGCGGTGCTGCGCGAAGTCCCTTCCGTCAACTCATCCAGGCGGCCCGAGGCCGCGCGACGGAGGACAGAAGCTATGACGATCATGACACGCACGCTCGCGACGGCCGCGGTGCTGGCCGCCGCGGTGGCGGGTGCGGCGGGCTGCACCGACGACGGATCCGACGGCGAGGCGAGCGCCACCACGACGACCGCCGCCCCCACCACCACGATGACCACCACCGAGATGGGCGCGGCCGCGAACCTGGTGGGACCGGGCTGCGCCGCCTACGCCGAGCAGGTGCCGACCGGAGCGGGCTCGGTGAGCGGGATGGCGCAGGACCCGGTCGCGGTGGCCGCGTCCAATAACCCGCTGCTCACCACGCTGACCGCGGCCGTGTCGGGCCAGGTGAACCCCGAGGTGAACCTCGTCGACACCCTCAACGGCGGGCAGTTCACCGTGTTCGCGCCGGTGGACGCGGCGTTCGAGAAGATCCCGCCGGAGACCATCGACGGGCTGCGCACCGACTCCGAGACCCTCACCGGCATCCTGACCTACCACGTGGTGCCGGGCCAGATCGCGCCCGATCGGATCGCGGGCAGCCACGAGACGGTCGAGGGGTCCGAGGTGACCGTGACCCGCTCCGGCGACACCATCACCGTCGGCGACGCGTCGGTGATCTGCGGTGGAGTGCAGACCGCGAATGCCACGGTGTATCTGATCGACACCGTGCTGATGCCGCCGGCCTGAGGTAGCAAACGCTGGGTGAGCAACGCTTTGTCGAGGCAATCGAGCCTCGATCGGATCCCGCCGAACGCGCCCCGCGCCGGGCCGCGCGCACAGATACGTGCCGCGGCTCGGGTGGGCACCCGCCTTCCCGCGCCCGAAGCAACCACAAGCGACCGGGCCAGCCGTGTGCCGCGAGCGGAACGAACGCACCGTATGCCGACAGAGAACGATCGATACGCCAACGGTAGGTCTACACCTGACCGTCGGTACCGGCGTAGAAGGCCGAACCCAGCGAAAGTGCCTAGGCTGGAGAACACGACAGCCGCGCCGGGCGTACGTGCGGAGGTATGGCGGTGAAAGCACTCGTCCACGACGAACCACCAGCGACCGAGGAACCGGGTCCGGGCCGGTTCGCGGCGGCCGGGGCCGGTGTGCTGGGCGCCGCCACCGTGCTCGGGGTCGGGCATCTCGTGGCGGCGATGGTCGATCCGGACGCGTCGCCGTTCCTCGTGCTCGGGTCGACGATGGTCGATCTCACGCCGCGGCCGCTGAAGGACTTCGCGATCCGGCAGTTCGGCGCCAACGACAAAGCGGTGCTGTTCCTCGCGATGGCTGTGGTCATGGTGGTGGGCGCGGCCGTCGCCGGACTGCTGGAGCGTCGTCGGCGGTTCGCCGGGGTGGCCCTGCTCGCGGCGCTCGGGGCGGTGACACTCGTGGCGGCGCTCCAAAGGCCCACCGCCACGCCGTCGTTCGCTCTCCCCGCGCTGGTCGGCACTGTCGCGGGCGCGCTGGCGCTGCGCGCGCTGATGGATGCGGCCGAGACCGATCCGACCGCGCCGGGGCGACGGAAGTTCCTCGGCGTGGCGGCCGGGGTGGGTGTGCTCGCGCTCGGCGCGGCGGCGGGCGGGCGGTGGCTGACCGAGCGGCTGCGCGACGCCGTCGGCGACCGCGAGGTGTTCGCCCTGCCCGCCGTGGACGCACCCGCCCCGCCCCCGCCGGTCGAGGCGACGGCGCCGGTCGGCGGGGTGACGCGGTTCGTGACGCCGAACAACCAGTTCTACCGTGTGGACACCGCGCTGCGCCTGCCCGCGCTGCCGAGCGGCGAGTGGCGGCTGCGCGTGCACGGGATGGTCGAGCGGGAGGTGGTCTACGACTTCGAGGCGTTGCGCGGGCGCCGCGCCGTCGAGCGGATGGTCACCCTCACCTGCGTGTCCAACGAGGTCGGTGGCGACCTCGCGGGCAACGCGGTGTGGACCGGGTATCCACTGGCCGATCTGCTCGCCGAAGCCGGGGTGCGGCCCGACGCCGACATGCTGCTGTCCCGCAGCATCGACGGATTCACCGCGAGCACACCGGTGTCCGCGATCCTGGACGGGCGCGACGCGTTGCTCGCGATCGGCATGAACGGGGAGCCCCTGCCGATCCAGCACGGGTATCCGGCCCGCCTGGTGATCCCCGGACTCTACGGCTACGTGTCCGCGACCAAGTGGGTGGTCGACCTCGAGCTGACGCGCTTCGACCGCGCCACCGCCTATTGGACCGACCGCGGGTGGGCCGACCGCGCGCCCATCGAAACCGCCTCCCGCATCGACGTTCCCGGCTCGTTCGGGAAGGTGCCCGCCGGTGAGGTGGTGGTGGCCGGGGTCGCCTGGGCGCAACGGCGCGGCATCACCGCCGTGGAGGTCCAGGTGGACGATCGCCCGTGGCAGCCCGCCACCCTCGCGGCCGAATACTCCACCGACACTTGGCGACAGTGGTACTGGCGGTGGGACGCCACCCCCGGCACGCACACCCTGCGCGTGCGCGCGACCGACGGCACGGGAGCGGTGCAGACCGAGGAGCGCACGCCACCGTTCCCCGACGGGGCGACCGGGTGGCATTCGCGGGTTGTCACCGTGCAGTGAAAAGTGTTGCGCTCGTGATCAGATCGGGGCGTTCGACCACCACTGGTCGTAGAGATCCTGTCCGGTGTGGTGGTCCCAGCTGACGTCGACGATGATCCAGGCGCGGCCGGGGTCGTCGAAGCGGACCGTGAGCAGGCCCGCGTTGCCGCCCGGATAGTAGGTCCAGCGGACCTTGCCGGTGCCGGAGTCGCGGGACCAGTCCTCCTCGCGGGTGGTGTCGTTGTCGATATTGGTGCGGAAGGTGGAGTCGCGGCGCGGATCGCCGGCACGGAACGACCAGACATACCAGTGGATTCCGTTGTCCTGGCGACATTCCACCGCCGGGGCGCCGCCGTTGTTCAGCACGTCCAGCCCGGTGCAGGTGGCGCCGTTGAAGCCGCGGCCGGAGGGGGTGTCGGGCAGCAGGCCGGGGAACAGGCCGACGAGTTCACCGTTGCGGCCCCACGCCGGGGCGACCACCTTCGTGGTGGTGGTGGACGGTGCGGTGGCCGTGGGAGGGGCCGAGGTGGCGGCCGTCGTGGTCAACGGAGTGGGTGGACCGTCCGCCCGGTCGCCGAAGCCGCCCGCCGTGCGGATCGCCACGGCCGCGACCAAGGCGATGACGAGGACGCCCACGCCCGCCGCCAGCACCATCCACGCGGTGCGGTGGCGGTTGGGCGCTGGAACCTGCTGTGGGGCAGGCTGATTCCTATTGGACTGTGTGAGCGGCACAGCGCCCGGCGGGGCCGCCCACGAGCCGGGCGGTACGTGCTGCGGTCCGGTCCCGGTGAACGACACCGGATCAGCGCCGCCGTGGCCGGGCCGGACGTGCTGGAGCGACCCGGCACCGGTGTTGGGTGTCGCAGCAACGCCACCGGAATCGGGTGGGCGTCGCGCGGATCCAGTGCGCGCGCCCGAATCGTGTCGCGCGCCCGGCGGATCGACCGGCCCGGCGGGGATCCCTCCCTGGTGGATGCCTGGGCCGCCGCCCTCCCCGGCAGGCTGGGCACCACCGTGTGCTGCCGGGGTCGACCATGCCTCCGCGCGAGAGGAAGCCGGGCCACCCATCGCAGCGCCACCGCCCACAGAGTGCTGGCCTGTATTCCCAGCTCCACCCGGCGAATGTTCTTGCGACCCGGTCGAATAGCCCGCTCGTCCCGCATCGGCGGGCGGCAGTGCGCGTTGCGCCGCGACGGCGAGATCGCGGCAGCTCGCGTATCGGTCGGCGGGGTCTTTCGCCAGGGCCTTCCCGATGACCTCGTCCAGTGCGGGCGGCAGCGACGGATCGTGTGCCGTCACGCGGGGCGGCGGGTTGAACAGGTGTGCCGAGACCACGGCGGCCGGTGACGGCCCGGCGAAAGGCACTGTGCCCGTGAGCATGTGGAAGAGGGTGCAGCCGAGCGAGTAGATGTCGGCGCGGTGGTCGAGGTCGTCGCCGCTGATCTGTTCGGGCGCGGCGTAGGCCAGGGTCGCGACGAGCACGCCGCTGGCGGTGACGGCGGCGTCGTCGCGGCTGCGGGCGATACCGAAGTCGGTGACGAACACCTGGTCGCGGCCCTCGTCGTCCACCGCGACCAGCAGGTTGGCTGGTTTCACGTCACGGTGCAGCAGGCCCCGGTGGTGCGCCGCGTCCAGTCCGGCCGCAGCCTGCGCGATGATGTCGACCGCGCGCCGGGGCGGCAGTTCCGCGCGGCCGCGCCGGATCAGGTCGGACACGTCGCTGCCGTCCACGCGGCGCATGGAGATCCAGAGCCGGTCGCCCTCCTGCCCGCGATCGTAGATCTCGACCACGTTCGGGTGATCCAGGCGCACAGCGAGTTCCGCCTCGCGCTCGAATCGGATGCGGAAATCGCCGTCGGCGCCGGCGGAGAGGTCGAGCACCTTCAGCGCCACCGAGCGCGGCAGGCGCGGGTGCCGCGCCAGGTACACGGTGCCCATCCCACCGGACCCCAGGATGCGTTCGATGCGATACCCGGCGAACACGGTTCCCGGTTCCAGCGCCATGGTTCTCGTCCCTCGTCGTCAGATCGGCGCGCCGACCCACCAGCGGTCGTACACATCCTGGCCGCCGCGGCCGCCCGACGCGGACACGACGCAGAAATGGCGGTCGGCGTCGTCGAACGAGACGTCCAGCAGGCCGAACCCAGCGATCGAATCGCTGGCCCAGCGCACCATCCCGCTCCCCGACGGGCGCGTCCACCGCTCCTCCCGCGTCCCCGCCAGACCCGTGGCGTCGGTGGAGTACCCGACGCGCCGGCCCGACGGGTCGCAGCGGATATTGACGCTGATCCCGTCGTCCACGTCGGAGGGACAGTGCAGCCACGCACCCTCGTCATCGTTCAAACCACACCTCATGCCCAGGTAGCCGGTGCCTTCGGGATCGGCGGGCAGCAGTTCCGGGAACGCCTCCACGATGTAGGCCGCCGCACCCCACGCGGCCGCCGCCGAGGTTGTTGTGGTCGGCGGCGTGGTGGTGGATTGCGCGGTGGTGGATTGCGCGGTGGTCGAAGGGTTTTCGCTCGTCGGCGTGGCAATGACATCGCCGTCGTCGTCGAGCCACACGGCCACCGCGGCGATCGTGATCACCAACGCGACAACAGCCGCCACCGCCCCGACCAAGATCGCCACCCGCTGCACTCCCCCACCCGAAGGTTGCCCACCGCTCAGCGGCGCACCCGCCGGGAACCCACCGCCCTGACGCATACCCGGTGACAGCCCACCGGTCAGCTGGGCACCCGCCGGGAACCCACCACTCGGTGGCGCAGCGAACGAGGCCGCACCGGCCGCGGGTCCGCCGAACCGGGCCGGCCCACCGGACCCCTGCCCACCGGCGGCCGGTCCACCCGGAAGATACCCACCCGGCGTGGCCCACTGCCCGGTCGACGGCCCCGAATGCGACCCGGCGACCGGCCCGCCGGACCGAGGACCGCCCGCACCCCACCCACCTGCGGGTGCACCGCCGGTCGAGGGGCTCTCCGGCGGTCCAGGACGCTGCTGCGCTCCGGCCGCGTGCGGGCCACCTGAACCCTGCCCGGCGACTCCGTGCCCACCGGTCGACGAGCCACCGGGATGCCCGTGCGCCTGATGCCCCGCAGACGGATATTCAGGCGACGCCGAGCCGGCCGCCCGCTCGCCCGACCCCGCGATCAGCTGTCCACCGGACCGCCGCCCGTCTCCCCCGGCCAACGCCCGCTGGGCGGCGGCGGCCAGCTCACCGCAGGTTCCGAACCGCGCACCCGGATTCTTCGCCATCGCTCGGGCGATCACGTCGTCCAAGCCCGGTGGCACACCGGGCACGGTGGCCGAAGGGCGCGGGGGTGGTTCGTAGAGGTGGGCGTGCATCACCGCGGCCGGGCCGCGTCCCGTGAAAGGCGCGGAGCCGGTGAGGAACTGGTACAGCGTGCAACCGAGGGAGTAGACATCGGCGCGGTGGTCCAGAGGCGCGCCGGCCAACTGTTCCGGGGCGGCGTAGGCGAAGGTGGCGAGGACGCCGCCGGTGGAGGTCAGCGAGGTGGACGCCTCCATGCTGCGGGCGATGCCGAAATCGGTGATGCGCACCGCGTCGGACCCGTCGTCGGCGCGCGAGATGAGGATGTTGGCCGGTTTCACGTCCCGGTGCAGCAGCCCGCGCCGGTGCGCCTCGTCCAGCCCGCGCGCCGCGGCCGCGACGATCCCCACCGCACGGACGGGCGGCAACGGTCCTCGTTCCAGCAGCTGCGCCCCGTCGGCCCCGTCGACGTAGCGCATGGAGATCCACAGCAGATCGCCCTCGGTGCCCGTGTCGTAGATCGACACCACATTCGGGTGTTCGAGCCGCGCGGCCAGCTCGGCTTCGCGCTCGAAGCGCGCGCGGAACTCCGC
Source organism: Nocardia puris (assembly GCF_003315035.1). GTDB lineage: Bacteria > Actinomycetota > Actinomycetes > Mycobacteriales > Mycobacteriaceae > Nocardia > Nocardia puris. Next base: position 39,469 of record NZ_QNRE01000021.1, on the reverse strand, counting down.
GTCGGCGGCGAGTTCGGCGTCCAGCACCTTCAGTGCGTCGCGGCGCGGCAGGCGCGGGTGCTCGGCCAGGTAGACCACGCCCATGCCGCCGCCACCGATCCGCCGCACGATGCGGTACCCCGCGAACTCGTCCCCCGGACTCAGCGACACCATCCGTTCCTCCCTGACTGGGGAGCGTACCGGACAGTCCGTCCCGGCGGCGGCGCCCGCTCACCCCTCCCGTGCACGGTCGACGAACCAGTCGCCCAGCCACTGCACGGCCGTGCGCCCCTGCGCGTCCACGACGTAGGTCCCATAGCTCTGGTGCGCTCCCGAAGTGACGAAAAGCGCTGTGCTCAAAGCCTCTTCGAGAAGCTGGGCGACCGAGTCCGGGTCCTGGGAACCGGCCGCGCCGAGCAGGGTGTTCGCGACGCGCTGGAGTTCGGCGCCCGCCGCCCCGGTCAGGTTGTCGACGGCGAGGCCCACGAAACCGAACAGCGTGGGCAGCAGCGCCGTCACCTGGGCGGCGATGTCGAGGGGCGGCGCGCCGCGACCGACCGCGTCGGCCAGCCGCCACAGATCGGCCTCGAGCAGGTCGACCTGTCCGGTGAGGGCGGCGGCGTCGATCTCGGCGAGCGCGCGCACCAGTTGCGCGGCGACCCGGGTGGCGCCGCTCTCGTCGGGGATGAGCCCGAGCAGCCGCGACACCTCGCGCAGATCCGCGCCGACCGTGGCCAGCAATGGTTCGAACGCCTGGCCCAATTGCGCGAACAGGTCGTGCACGTGCCGCACGACGGCGGCCAGGTCCCCGCCGCCGACAGCGCCCGCCGCACGATTCAGGATGTGCACTATGGCAGTGGTGTTCGCCGCGAACTCCAGACCGCGCGCCGCCACCCCGGCGACGCGATCCACCAGGACGGCAGGCCACTTGTCCGCGAGAGCGCGTGCGGCGGTGTCGAGTTCGGCGCCCGGCCGAGCGGCAAGTGTCTCCACCAGCGGCGCGATGCTCACCGAAACATGGTTGGCGGCTTGCGCGTTCGCGATGCTGTCGAATGCGCCGGGCCGCTCGCTCCGCGCGACGATCGTAGCCAGCGCGCGTAGCGCCGTGTCGAGATCGGAACCGCTCGCGGCATCGAGAATCGCCCCGGCCACACCGGTCAACTCAGCGCGCACCGACGCGTGATCCCCCGCCCACGCGGCCATGTCGCGTAGCGGGCGCAGTGTCGCCGCCACCCCGCCCGCGACGGCGGCCAGGTGCGCGGCGGCGGCGTGCGGCGCCTCGGTGGCCAGCCACCCGACGTCGGTCGGCAACTCGGCCAGCCGCACGTCGTCGAAGTCGGTGATCAACGTGCTGTACAGGGCGGCGGTGGCCGGATCGCCGGGTTCGGACGCCCCCGACGCGGTCGGTCGGGAGAGCAGCCGCCCGAGCCCGGCCAGCAACGGATGCGCGCTGGTGTCGGCCGAGCAGTACCTGTCCTGTTCGGCACAGATCTGGGTGGTCACGGGCGCGACCGCGCAGAATCCGCCGGGACGCGGTCCGGCGATGCCCGGCCCCGAGACCGGGGGGCCGATGAGCGTGGCGCCGCCGGTTCCTTGGCGGGGGTCGGCGACCAACCCGACGGCGAGGACGCGGTCGGCGGCGATGGGCGCGCCCGTGCAGCCGATCCGGGCCGCCACATCTCCCATCGCGTCAGCGCCCTGACTGTAGCCCGCCAGCACGAATCGTGTTGCGGGACAGTTCCTCCCGAACTCCTCGATGGCCGAGGTCGCCGCCTCGACCCCGGTCGCCTTGCTGTCGCCGTAGGGCATCCGATCGAATGCGGTGGCGGCGTACGCGGGGAAGCGGAACGCGAAACCCTCACCGAGCTCGTCGGCCAACGCGAGCGCGACCGGCGCCAGCATGCCGACGGCGGCGTGCTGATCGGCGTTCGGCGTGGTCTCCCAGGTGCCGGGCACGAAGACACCCGCCACGGCCGGACACCCCGCCTCCCGCGCGGGCTCGGCGGCGGCCGTCGCGTGCCCGGCCGCCGCCAGGACGGCGAGCACCAGTCCGGCGAGCAGGCGCCGCCACCGGCACGGTGTGCGCGCACGCTCCATCGGGGCACCTCCCGAGCGATGTGATCATGGGCACACCCATTTCACCAGCACGAAGGCCGCACGCGGGCTGAAACGCTCAAATTTCACTTCTGGAGAGCGACGGCGCGGCGCGGACGGCTCGGCCACCAGATCCGATCGCCGACGATCGCGAACAACGCCGGGATGATCACCGTCCGCACGACGAAGGTGTCCAGCAGAATGCCCAATCCGACCACGATCCCGAGTTGGGTGAGCGTGATGAGGGGCAGCACACCCAGCACGCAGAACACCGCCGCGAGCACCAGACCCGCGCTGGTGATGACGGTGCCGGTGGTGGCGACGGCGCGGACGATGCCCCGGGTGGTGCCGTGCCCCGGCGTCTCCTCGCGCGCCCGGACCACCAGGAAGATCGAGTAGTCGACCCCCAGCGCCACCAGGAACAAGAAGGCGAACAACGGCACGCCGGTGTCGACCGCCGGAAACCCGAAGAGGTGGACACTCGCCCACGTACCCACCCCCAGCGCCGCCAGCGCACTGAGCACGGTCACCGCGACGAGCACGAGAGCGGCGGGCACGGCGCGCAGCAGGACAAGAAGGATCACCAGCACCGCCGCCAGGATCAGCGGGATGACCACCGCACGGTCCCGGCTCGCGGCCGCGTCCGTGTCCAGCGCCTCCGCGTCGCTGCCACCCACCCACGCGTGCGCCCCCGGCACGTCGGCCAGCCGCTCGCGCAAGGTCTCGATCTGCCGGAAGGCGCGGTCGGACTGCGGTTCCGCGTCGATCACGACCGCCCACCGCGACAGTCCGCCCGACGTCTCGCCCGTCCCGCTCACCTGCTGCACGCCGGGCGTCTCGGCCAGCACACGCTCCACCCGCGCCGCGACGTCGCCGCGAGCCACGACCACGACCGGGTCGGCGGAACCGGCCGGGAAGTGCGCCGACAGGGTCGCCAATCCGTCGACCGATTCCGCCCGCACACGGAACTGTTCGGTCTGCGACAATCCGACGTCGACGGTGAACAGTCCGGCCGCGCACACCGCCAATCCCGCGAGGGCGACCGAGACCACCGCGACCGGCCCGCGCACCACGCGCGTCGCGATCGTGTGCCAGACACCCTGTTCGGCGTGATCGCCACCGCCGACCCTCGGTACGAACGGCCAGAACACACCGCGCCCGCACACCGCCAACGCCGCGGGCAGCCCGAGCAGGACGAACACCACGACCACGAGCAAGCCGGCGGCAGCCGACGCGCCCAGGCTGCGCGTACTCGGCAGCGTCGCCAACAGCAAGATCGACAGCGCGACCACGACGGTGAGGTTGCTGGCCAGGATGGCGGGCCCGGCGCGGCGGCAGGCCCGGCGCAGGGCCACTCGATGGTCGGATTCCACCCGCAGCTCGTCGCGATAGCGGGAGACGAGCAGCAGCGCGTAGTTGGTGCCCGCACCGAAGACCAGCACGCTGGTGATGCCGGAGGTCGAACCGTCGAAACTCAGGTCCGTCACCGAGGCGAGCGCCGTCCCCACACTCGTCGCCAGCCGATCCGCGAAGCCGACGATGAGCAGCGGGATCAGCCACAGCACCGGAGACCGATAGGTGACTATGAGCAACAGCGCCACAACCAGCGCCGTGACCAGCAACAGCGTGGTGTTCGCGCCCGAGAACGAATCCGCGATGTCGGCGCCGAAGGCCGGACCACCGGTGACCTGCGCCTTCAGCTCCGCGGGCAGACCGTCGCCCACCGCGGCCCGGATCCGCGCGATCTCGTCGGTGAGCGCGAATCCGTTCAGTTCGGCGGGCACCGCGACGGTGCCGACAGCGGCCACTCCGTCCGGGGCCATCCGCACTCGCGCGGCGGCGATATCGGCGCCGGTGCGAGCGATGGCGCCCTCGGCGGCGGCGATATCGGACTCGGTGAGTGTGGCACCGTCGAGGCGCGTGACCACGACCACGGCCGAGGCGGTGTCCGCGCCGGGGAACTCGCTCGCCACTTGGTCGACCCGCGCCGACTGACTCGCGGGCGGGAGCGAATCGGGCGCGGCACCGGCCGACTCGTTCTCACCGACCAGGCCGATGGCGCCGAACGCCACCGCCCCCAGCACCACCAGCAACCACCACGATCGGTGCGCGGTGACGAACGAGGCGTATCTATCCCACAGAGTCACGCGGCAACTCTCTCAGTTTTTTAATAATCAAGCAACTGAAGTTTGTACTCCGTTAGGCTGTCGCGGTGACGGAACCGCATCGACCCGGGCCGGACATCGCGGACGCGACAGTGCGCGCGGAGATCGAATCCGAGATCGCCGCGGACCTGCGCGCGCTCACCGCGGTCTCCGACCAACTCGGCCACGTCTTCGCGCGCAGGAACGATCTGCGGCCCAACGACTTCCGCGCGCTGCTGCACGTAGCCACCGCCGAGTTCGAGGGCGAGCCGATCACACCGGGCGAGTTGGGGAAGCTGATGGGCTTCTCCTCGGCGGCGGTCACCTACCAGGTGGAGCGGATGATCGAATCCGGGCACCTGCGCCGCGATCCGGACCCCACCGACCGCCGCCGCGTCCTGCTGCACCACGACGACCACGGCATGGCCACGGCCCAGGACTTCTTCCTGCCCTTGGGGCGCCGCACCCGCGCGGCGATGTCGTCCTTCTCCGACGACGACCTGCGCACCGCGCATCAGGTCCTCACCACCGTCATCACCGCGTTGCGCGCCCACCTCGACGATCTGCGCGATCGGGCCTGAGTCGCGGGTCTTCTCGGGCTCATCTCATCGACAAGCACCCCTGCATCGTCTGGAAATCGCCCGCGAAGCCGAAGCCGCCCGCACAGGTCGGCGCGGCGACGCCGTCGACGGTGACGGTGGCGCCGGGTCCGGCGATGCCGATGGACAGGCCGGGCCGAACCCCGAGGGTCGTCACGACGGCTCCCGGCCCGAGCGCGATGGCCGCGGGACCGGAGAGGAACTCCGAACTCGACGCGGCGGTCCCGCCGTTCTGGGCGACCGCCAGCGACAGGCTGGCCGGACCGGCGTCGGCGCTGGCACTGCCACCCAGGCCGTAGGCGGCCGCCGCGGCACCGCCCACGCTCTCCGCGGCGCAAACCGCCGCCCCCGCGTCGACCGACACCGCCGAAGCCCCGGGCGCCGGACATGCCGCCACCGGCTGCGCTCCGGCCACCGGCACCGCGATCAGCGCGAACGAAAGGGCCGCGCCCGCGCCGACCAGGGGCGCGAACACGCGGCGCGCCGAAACCTGATGATTCATGACATTCCTCCTGCGATCGATCCACGATGACCCGTCCAGCCGTGGCCACTATGAGACAGCAATCGCGTCGAACGGCGCGGTGGACCGGCTGCGCCTCCCTACGATACCGTTATTTCGATGCAAAAACGATGCGATCTGCCACAGCGGAGGTACTCGGATGCGATGCGTTGTCTTCGGGGCCAGCGGGTACATCGGCGGCCGCCTGGTCCCGGAGTTGCTGCGCGCGGGTCATCAGGTGCGCGTGGTCGCCCGGAATCCGGACAAGCTCGCCGACTCGCCCTGGGGCGACCGCGTGGAGATCGTGCGCGGCGACGTCACCCGTGACGCGGACGTCGCGCGAGCCGTCGAGGGCGGAGAGGTGCTCTACTACCTCGTGCACGCCCTGGACCGGGCCGATTTCGGGCAGATCGATCGGGATGCGGCGGCCAGAGTGGCCGCGGCCGCCGCGCGGGCCCAGGTCTCTCGCCTCATCTACCTCGGCGGCATCGCACCCGCCGGGCAGCCGCTGTCGCGCCACCTCGCGTCGCGCGCCGAGGTGGGCGAGGTGTTCCTGGCCGGGCCGGTGCCCGCGCTGGTGTTGCGCGCGGGGATCGTGATCGGGTCCGGCTCGGCCAGTTTCGAGATGTTGCGCTACCTCACCGAACGACTTCCCGTCATGGTCACGCCGCGCTGGGTCCGCAACCGGGTTCAGCCCATCGCCGTCCGCGACGTGCTGTACTACCTCGTCCGCAGCGCCGACGTGGCGGCCGATCGGCGCGGCGCGTTCGACATCGGCGGCCCCGACATCGTCACCTACGAGCAGATGATGCGCACGTACGCCGAGGTCGCCGGTCTGCCGCGCCGCGTCATCATCCCCGTTCCGCTACTGACCCCGTGGCTGTCGGGCCAGTGGGTCAATCTCGTGACGCCCGTGCCGCGCGCCCTCGCGGTGCCGCTGATGGAATCGCTCATCAACGACGTGGTGTGCGGCGAGGAGACCATCTCCCGGATCATCCCCGGCCCCGCCGCCGGGCCGATCCCCGTCCGCACCGCGATCGAACTGGCGCTGACCAGGATTCGCGATCTCGACGTCCCGACTCGCTGGTCGGACGCGGGCCCGGCTTACGCGCCGTCGGACCCGCTGCCGTCGGACCCCGAGTGGTCGGGTGGATCGCTGTACCGGGATGTCCGAGAACAACCCACGCGCGCCGCCCCCGAAACCCTGTGGTCGGTGATCGAGTCGGTCGGCGGCGAGCACGGGTGGTATTCGTTTCCCCTGGCCTGGGCGGTCCGCGGCTGGCTGGACCGGCTCGTGGGCGGCGTGGGCCTGCGACGCGGGCGACGCCACCCACACCGGCTGCGCCGCGGCGAAGCCCTCGATTGGTGGCGCGTCGAGACGTTGGAACGCCCCCATGTGCTGCGGCTGCGGGCCGAGATGCGCCTGCCAGGCCGGGCCTGGCTCGAGCTCTCGGCGACGCCGGCGCCCGGCGGCGGATCCGTCTACCGCCAGACGGCGCTGTTCGAACCACGCGGACTGGCGGGCCACCTCTACTGGCTCGCGGTCACCCCGTTCCACGCGGTCGTCTTCGGCGGGATGGTCCGCAACATCACGGCCAAGGCGGAGCTCACCCGGGCGCCACGGTGACCGGCTCGCCGCGCGGCCCACGATGCTCGGGCGGCGGACGATGATCGGCGGGCGCGAAACAGTTGAGCGACAACGGATCCGGATCGCCCGGATGCGGGGATCGCCGTGCTCCGATCGAAACGATCGCCAGACCACCGGCGGCACGGCCGAGAGCCGCGCGGCATTCACAACGGCGCGGCGATCTCGCCGAACCACTCGAGGATGCGCGGCAGCGCGACCAGCACGCTCCCGCCGTGATCCACCTGCCCCAGATCCACCGCCTCCGCGCGGTCACCGCCGAGGGTGCGCAGACAGGCCTCGGTGTTGGCGGCGGGCACGCTGCGGTCGGCCTGCGAGGCGTAGAGGCGGACCGGCACGGCCGGGGTCCACTCGCACACCGCGTCGCTCTCCGCCATGGCGCGCAGCGCCGCGCCCGACGGCTCCCGCGCCCAGTCCAGGTAGGCGGGGGTGAGCAACTGCTGGGGCGAGGCGGGCAGGGAGGTGGCGACCGCGACGATGTCGTGCTCGCCGTCGAACAGCGCCTCCACACGGCCGTCATAGGGCGGCAGGAACGCCTCGGCCGGGTCGTCGTAGAAGTGGTGGACCCGGTTCATCGCGGTGATCCAGTACGCCATGTACAGGGCCGCCGTGCGCGGGGTGATCCGCCCGTCCAGTGCGGCCGGGGTCTGCACCTCGCGAATCGCGTACGGCCCGGCCACGGCCGCGACGGCGGCCGGCGTGAATCCCGAGGAAGGATCGCGGTGCAGATCCGCAGCCAGCGCCATCGCGGCCTGCCCGCCCTGGGAGAACCCCGTCACCAGCACTCCGGGATCGAGGGCCCGGCCCTCGTCGGCCGCCACGGCGCGCGCGGCACGCAGCAGGTCCACCGACGCACTCGCCTCGGTCGGCACGTGCGCGTACGGGTGGGTGCCCGGCCCCTCGCCCAACCCCAGGTAGTCCGGCGCGACGGCCGCGTAGCCGGTGGCGGCGAAGAGGATGGCCCGCGCGCGATCGTTCTCGCCGTCGGCCGACGGCGCTTCGTCCTTGCGGACGATGGTGCCGTGCGCGTAACTCACCACCCGCACCGTCGGACTCTCGGTGCGCGGCAGCACCACCACACCGCTGGCGGTGGTGTCGGCACCGAACGGGTCGACGGTGCGATAGACGACCCGATACACGTCCACGCCGTTACGAACAGGTGTCGTGATCGTGCGCTCGGCGAGGTAGGCGGTGACATCGTCGGTGGTCATGCGCAGGATCGGCGCGACCGACACCACCTCGCCGCGCGCCGCGACAGACCGTTCCTGGCGCTGTTCGGTCGCGCAGGCGGAACCACCGATGAGCAGTAGGAATACCGCGAGCAGTGCGACGAGCGAGCGCTGCCGTCCGGTCACGAGGGTCACCTCTCCACGGTCCCATCGGCGGCCCGCGCACGCCAGGGGGCTTACCAACGCGGTCCCGGAAAGTTTCCCCCACCGTCACAATGGGCGGCTAAAATTGTCGGCACCTGGAGTACGAAGTGGGTTGACCTCCTGTCCAGTCTCACCTTCCGGCACAGGAAGTCTCGGAGCCGCCCCTCGACGTGCGCGGCGTGTCCGGCCCACCTGTCGAGGAGACGAGCATGATCGACAATGCCGCAACCGAGCAGTCCGAACCCGATCCCGCCGTCGTGATCTGGCCCGAACCGAGCCGCCTCGAACCGTGGTGGCAGCGGGTCATGTTCGGCTCGGGCACGGGCCAGGACACGCACGGCGGGGCGGCGCGGCAGTAACGGGTCAGCGGGGGTCCAGCACTTTGTGACCGTTCGTCCCCGGGGCGCCGGGGACGGACTTCTCGCCCGAATCCCACTGCGCGGGAGCGGGTCCGAACGCGTTGCGCGCGTTGTCGATGACGCTCCTGGCGAGCACCCGGTTGCCGGTGGCGCCGATGACGGCGCCGATACCGGCCGGCACCACGCGCCCGAACGCGAGCACGCTGCGGGTCGCGATGGATCGCACCACGAGTCGCTTCACCGCGCCGTCACCCAGGCTGGACACGCCGGGAATCCGGTTCGCGAGCTGGTTGGCCCAGTCCTTGGCGGCGTTCGCGGTGTGCTTGCCCACGAATTGCACACCGCCGGGCCCGAATACGATCCCCGACACCAGCGCGGTCTCGCGCGCGACGGCGTCGGGGTCGATGCCGTGCGCGTTCGCCGCCGTGAGCGCGTAGAGGACCGAGGCCTCCACGAAGAAGACCGTCTCCACGCCCATCGCGGCCAGACCCGTGAAGAAGCCGATGCCCGGCACCGCCGCGCACATGCCCACCGCGACACCGCTGGCGGTCACCGCGAGCAGGTAATGCCCTTGGGCGCGTTGCAGAATGCGCTCCGGCGAATCCTCCGGGCGCGAGGTGCGCAGCCACTCGCCGTAGCGTTCGGCGATCGGCACCTGCCACCGGGCGCCCTTGTCGATCGCCGACAGCACGATCTTGTCCATCTGTTCCCGAATCATCGACCACGACCTCCCTCGCCGCCCGCGCCCGCGCGGGGCCTCCGAAAAACCCTCGACCACGAAGTGTGCCCCGACATTGCCACCCGGTCCACCTCCGCCGGTCCGCGGCGTGGTTCGCGCGCCGGGAACACAGGTGTCGGATACCCGCGCGACGCGGCGCAACACCGTGTCATCGGCCACGTCGGGCCCGTTTGGTCACGAGACGGTGTCATCGCCGCGATTCGCCCGGTGACAGCAACTCCTCGGCTTACGATGGGGACACCTCGGTTGCTCCGGGGTTGCAGGACGGGTCGCGCCGCCCCCAACGCGGCCCGCCATCGCGGAGCAGGTCAGCTGGGATCCCGGTCCCCCGGCTTCAGCCCGGATCCCAGCTGGCTCGCCCGGATCCTTCCCCTTGGTAGCGTCATGTCCATGGAGGACGCCGACGCCCTGCTCACCGCGATCGTCTCGTGGGCGCGCGGCGACGACCGGATCACCGCGCTGATCCAGACCGGTTCGCGGGCCCGCGGCGAACGCGTGGACGAGTACTCCGATCTGGATCTGGAGATCATCACGCCGCACTGGCGCGACCTGCACGACACACCGGACTGGATCGGCGAATTCGGGTCGGTGCTGCTGCGGGTGATGTTCGAGGAGGACGATCCGTGGCCCGCTCCCCTGCTGGTGGTCTACGCCGGTGGGCGCAAAGTGGATTTCACGATCGCCGGCGAGGAACGCCTGGCGGACATGGCCCGCGACGGGCTGGACGATCTGTACAAGCGCGGCTATCTGGTCCACCTGGATCGCACGGGCATCGCCGCGCGACTACCCGCGCCGCGCGATGCGCGGCCGGTCCCGGACCCGCCGTCGGCCGCCGAGTTCCGCGAGGTGACCGACGAATTCTGGTTCGAGGCCACACAAGTGCCGATCTACCTGAATCGCGGCGAACTGTGGGTGGCGAAGTTCCGCGACAACACCATGAAGGAATGCCTGCTGCGCATGCTGGAGTGGTACGCGGTGACCGACCCCGCCGAACCGCGCGACCCGTGGTACCTCGGCCACCACATGCCGGAATGGTTGCCCGCCGGGCTCATCCACCGCCTGCACGACGTGTTCGGCCGGTTCGACGCGCACGATTCCTGGCGCGCGCTGGACGCGACGGTGGCGCTGTTCGCCGACGTGTCCGCCGAAGTCGCGGCGCGGCAAGGTTTTTCCGGCCGGTCCGAAACCGTCGCGGGCGTGCGCGGGATCCTGGACGCGCACCGGGCGCGCTGGGTCGCCCTGGACTCGGCACGGCACTGACGCGTGGCTCTGCCCCCGTCGTCCCGGAAAGTCGGCGTTCCAAACCGGTTCGACCCCGTCGTCGGCACAGGATCTCGGACGCGCGAGTCCGAGCAGGATCGGCGCGGCACCTGGTCGGTAGCACCGGAACCGAGAGCCGTCAGTACGGATGGGCCCGTTCGGCCCAGGCCGCGCCGAGCTCACCGGTCAGGTTGCGGGGGAAGGAGATCCGGTCGGGGTTGCCGTCGGAGGTGTAACGGGCAGCCGGGTCGGCGGCGAGCCGGTCCAGCCAGTAGCCGGAATCGAAGGCGACTTCGCCGCGCCCCGAACGGATGCGCGGCACACCACCGCGGTCGAACGCGCCGAACGGTGACGGAGCGGGTTCCGCGCCGACCAGCAGCACCGCGTCGAAGGTGTAGGTGGTGCCGTCCCACGCTCCCGCGCTCGCCAGCCAGGGCTCCGACGGGGCGATACCCAGCGGCAAGGCCATGGTGCGCACCGGAGCACCTCCGGTGGCGGCTTGGATGGCACGGATATTGAGGACTATTTCGCGTTGCACTCCGTGCGCGTCCAACCGGGCCAGGTTCGCGTGTGTGGCGGTGTGCGCGCCGATCTCGTACCCGTGGTCGGCCAACCAGGCGAGGGCGCGCGGATCGCCCCCGAAGGGCTCATCGTTGACGTAGAACGAGGCGGTGGCCGCGAACCCGGGATGGGCGGCGGCGAACTCTTCGAGGATGCCCACGGCCGAATCCGGTGTGGGCGCCCCGGATTCGGTCAGCCGGAGCTGACTGAGGGTGGAGTCGTCGAAGGTCAGCACCACCGGATGCGTGCCCGCGGGCAGATCGAGGGCACCCGAGACGTAGTCGGCGGTGGTCACCGGCCGATACCCCTCCGCGTACAGGCGGGCGAGTTCGGCGCGGAACTCCTCCGGAGTCTGGTCGTATTCGCCCGCCGGGTCGGGCGTGATCTGGTGATACATCAGCACCGGCACGAGCCCGAGTTCGTTGGCGCCCACCGCCGCCGGGTCGAACGGCGCCGTGGTGGCGGGAGCGGTGGCCGGAGCCGACGGCGGTTCGGCGGCCTCGCCGCCGACGCACCCCGCGAGCGCGGCGGCCGTCGCGGTGACCATCGCGAGCCGTCGCACGGGCATCGAATGCCTTGCCATCGGCTCACGGTACGCGCCAGGGATTCGATTCGGAGACATATGCCCGCAAAAGCCCGTCTCCGCACCGAGTTTTGTGAATAGTAGGGGCACTCGACACGAAAGTTGGTGTGGGCGTTGCTCAAACGGGTGCCGGATACCCGGCGGCGCATCGCGGCGATCGCGATGACCGTGGTTCTCTCGATTCTCGTCGTGTCCGTGATCATCGCGGCGCGCCCCTCCGAACGTCTCGCCGTGACCGGGCTGCCCGCCGGCGACGTCGGCGCCGCCGCGCTCGCGGACATGGCCGTGCGCGTCGACGCGGGCGGGCACGATCCGGCCGACGTGCGGTTGACGCTGGACGGCACGCCCGTCTCGGGCACGGTGGACGGCGACGGGATCGTGGTCCGGCCCGGCGAACTGTCCGATGGCGCACACGAACTCGCCGCCGAGATCCCCGGCGGCCTCTTCGGCGGTGGACCGTCCGCGCGGGTCTCGTTCACGGTGGACACCACGCCGCCGACGGTCGAACTGGCCCAGCAGGCACCGGTGCGCTCGTACCGGGAACCGGTGACGGTGCGGGGTTCCGCCCTTGGCGCGCAGCGTGTTTCGATCGGCGGCGTGACAGTCGAGCCCGGCCCGGACGGCGCGTTCGAGATCGCGCTGTCGCGCGCACCGAGCGGGACGGAACTCGTCGCGGTGGATGCGGCGGGCAACACCACCCGGCTGCCCCTGCGCGGACTGGTCGAGGTACCGCGGATCAGGGCCGTGCACGTGACCGCGCACGCCTGGTCGCACGAGGGTCTGCGCGAGAGCGTGCTCGAACTGGCCCGCGCCGGGAAGATCGACACCGTCCAGCTCGACATCAAGGACGAGGACGGCGTGGTCGGCTACGACTCCCAGGTGCCGCTGGCGCGCGAATCCGGTGCCGCCGAGGGCATTTACGACGCCCGCGCGGCGCTGCGGGTGCTCCACGACATGGGGCTGCGGGTGATCGGCCGGATCGTGGTGTTCCGCGATCCGACGCTGGCCGAATGGGCGTGGCGCACCGGGCGCCAGGACTGGGTGGTCCAGAACCCTTCCGGGCAACCGTATTCCAGCGGGTACGGGCCGATCGCGTTCACCAACATGGCTCGGCCCGAAGTGCGTGGCTACAACGTCGATCTCGCGGTGGAGGCGGCCACGCTCGGGTTCGACGAGATCATGTACGACTATATCCGCAGGCCCGACGGCCGCCTGTCGTCCATGGCGTTTCCCGGACTCACCACCGAACCGTCGGCGGCGATCGTGGATTTCCTGCGCGAGAGCCGCACACCGGTGAACGACGCGGGCGCGTTCCTCAGCGCGGCCGTCTACGGCATCGCCGTCACCCGCCCGCACGAGATCGCCCAGGACATCCCGGCGATGGCGGCGCACCTGGACTATGTCGCGCCGATGATCTATCCGTCGCACTGGAATCCGGGCGAGTACGGCGTGGCCTCCCCCAACGCCCAGCCGTATGACATCGTGCTGCATTCCCTACGGGACTTCCGGGCGAAGACCGAGGGCACGGGCGCGAAAGTCGTTCCGTGGCTACAAGATTTCAGCCTCGGTGTGCACTACGGTCCCGCCGAGGTGCGCGCCCAGATCGACGCGACCGCGGCGGCGGGGATCGACAGCTGGATTCTGTGGAGTCCGGTGGTGCGCTACAACCTGTGAACTCAGCGGGGTTCGACGCGGGCGACGGCGCGCGGTTCGCCGTCCACGGTGAGCCACGCGTCGAGCGTGGACCCCTCGCGCCGCGCGCGGAGGCGCACGTCGTCGCCGGGCCGCAACGGCTTGGCGTATTCGACGACGACGCGGTGCGAGGCCGCGAGCAGGTCGGGGTGCCGGGCCAGGAGTTCCTCCAGGGCGCCGAGGTAGACGGCGTTATTGACGTGATCCAGGATGTCGATGTCGGCCACGCGCAGCGGGAAGGTCAGCTCCTCGACGCCCGGCGCGTCCTCGGCCGGCGGCGCGGCGGGTAGGGCGGCCTTCCAGCGGAGGCGGTGTTCGGTGGTGGCGGCCAGCATCGGCGCCATGAAGGCGTCGCTCATGCGGGCGGGCGCTCCGCTCTCCATGCCGAAATGGATGAGGAAGCCCTCGGTTTCGATGAGACCGCCGGCGCTGCCGCTGATCCGCACGCGCATGTTGCACCAGCGCGAGGAGAGCGCCGAGCACCAGCGCTCCAGTTCGACGCGTTCGCCCCACACCACCGGCTTGAGCACGTCGATCACGGTGCGGCGCACCACCCAGCCGCGGTGGTTCTCGCCGTCGGGCACAGCGTCGAGATGGTCGAAGCCGATGTCCTGGAGGTAGCGGGCCACCGCGTCGAGGCGCAGCCGACGCTCCCGGTCGGTGTCGGCCATCCGCACCGGCCATCCGGTGCGGAACGGGGTGCCTTCGAGCGGGCCTTCCGGCAAGGCGCTGGGAATCACCATGACGGCGATCATGCCAGCCCGCGGCCGATCAGGCCGGACGCGGCTCCGGGAGCGCGCACGCCAGGCCGTCGGCGATGCCGGTGGGGCGCACGCCGAGCGCCTGGTTGAGCCGGGCGCGCTGGTTCTCCCACGCGATCGTGGCGGCCAGTTCGGCGACCTGGGTCTTGGTCAGATATTTCAGCAGCTCTTCGCGTCGCTCGGCGAGATCCTCGCCGACCGCGGGGGTGGCGGTGGCGGCCTCCGCGAACGCGAGCACGGCCTTCTCGACCTCGCTGTAGGCGTCGCTGGTGCGGTAGCGGGGCAGATCGGCGAGCTGACGCTCGGTGAGCCCGCCGTAGAGGGCCAGCGCCGAGCCGATATCGAGGCAGAATTCGCAGCTCACCATGCCCGCGACCTTGAGTTCGGCCAGTTCCTTGAGATTCGGCTCGAGCCGGTTGGAGAACAGCAGCGCGGTCTCGTGCGTCACGGTGCTCGCGAGCACCAGCGGCCTGCGCCCCAGCCACCCGAACAAGTCCGATCGATTCTTCCGCGCCCGCCGCAGCGCCTTGCCGTAGGTCCGAATCCGCTTCACAGCCCGCATGATCACCCTCCCTGACGTCGTCGTCGGCTTTATGCTACGCCTCACAACGACCCCCTGTAGTAGAGAAACGTCACAGCGGCGAGGACACCACGGACACACACCGCTACAGCAACTCGCTCGCGAGGGTGGTCGGCGACACCGCCCCCGGTCGGGGTGTTGGAGACGCTGACCGGTTCGTCGTTCGGCGCGCAGATCGAAAGCGCAGCCGTCCTTCGATCCGGTCGGCTGACTTCCGGAGATCGGCACACCGCGGTCGCCTCGCTCGGGCGGCGTCGCGCGCGCACCGAAGGCGGCACCGCCGAGGACGCGCTGGCGCGATTGCGGGATGCCACCGCGCACGGCCCCGCGCTGTGGGCCCGGTCGACATGAGCCTGCTGACCTACCGGCCCGGTCGCCCCGCACCGATCGGCGCGGACCACTACGTCGTGGTGCTCGAAGCCGGGCCGCGCACGGTCCTGCTCCACGACCCGCAGGGGCACCCGTTCGCCACGATCCCGGCCGAGGATTTCCTGACGGCGTGGCGCGCCGACGACATCGCCTACTCCCCGCCCCTTTCGTCCTGCGCACCGCGTTCGAGCGCGTCCGCGACGTGCCGATCGACGCCGCGCTGACCGACACGCTGCCGCGCGCGGTGGACCACCTGGCCACGTCGGCGGATTCGGCGGACCACATCGCCGAGCTGGTCGAATCCGGCTTGTCCGAGGACGCCCGAGACCTCTTGGGGGCGTTCGGCATTCGTGTCGGCGCGCGCCGCCTCGCGGACGCGTCGACCAGCCTGGCCCGCCTCGGACTCGAGCGCGCCGCCGCTGTCGCGCTGGCTCAGGCCCGCATCGTGGGCGGTCTCCAGCATCCCCTGGCGCGAGGCGACGACGCGACCCTGGCGCGCGAAATCCGCCGCCTGGGCCCCGGTTACGCGCGACTGCGCGAAGCGCTGGTCCGCGACCTCTGAACGGGCCCGGCGCAACCGGCTGGGTGCGGCATCAACACCGCTCGACGCCCCGGGACGCACCCCGCAGGTCGTTGCGCGACCCCGGACCGCCCCGGCGATCGACCTCTCCGATCGGGCCGCCGACCGCGACGCCTTGCTTCGATGAACGAGAACGGGCCGGATCGGTCTACTCCGATCCGGCCCGCACCGATCCCGTTCTACTTCTTGCGATCCCGCTTCTCGCGCACGCGCACGGAGATGCGCACCGGCGATCCGTCGAAGCCGAACTCCTCGCGGAGGCGGCGTTCGAGGAAGCGGCGGTAGCCCGCCTCGAGGAAGCCCGTCGTGAAAAGGACGAACGTCGGGGGGCGGGTGGAGGCCTGAGTGGCGAACAGGACCCGGGGCAGGCGGCCGCCGCGCATCGGGGGCGGGGTGGCGGCGATGACCTCCTTGAGCCAGTTGTTCAGCCGGCCCGTGGGGATGCGCTTGTCCCACGACTCGAGCGCGGTCTCCATGGCGGGCACCAGCTTCTGCACGGCGCGCCCGGTGTGGGCGGAGATGTTCACCCGCTGCGCCCACGGCACCCGCACCAGATCCCGGTCGACCTCCTTCTCCAACTGGTACCGGCGATCCTCGTCGACCAGGTCCCATTTGTTGAACGCCAGCACCAGCGCGCGACCGGAATCGGCCACCAGGCTGATGACGCGCAGATCCTGTTCGGTGATCGGCTGGGAGGCGTCGATCAGCATGATCGCCACCTCCGACGCCTCCAGCGCCGATTTCGTGCGCAGCGAGGCATAGAACTCGGTGCCGCTGGCGTTGGACACCTTGCGGCGCAGGCCCGCGGTGTCCACGAACTTCCACACCTTGCCGCCGAGCTCCACGAGCGAGTCCACCGGATCCACTGTGGTGCCCGCGACATCGTGCACGACCGACCGCTCGTCGCCCGAAAGCTTGTTGAGCAGACTGGATTTGCCGACGTTCGGCTTGCCGACCAGCGCGACGCGGCGCGGTCCGGCGCCGCCGGTGTCCATGCGCGGGGTCTCCGGCAGCGCCGCGAGCACGTCGTCGAGCAGATCACCGGTGCCGCGGCCGTGCGCGGCGCTCACCATGCGCGGCTCGCCCAGGCCCAGCGACCACAGCGTCGCCGCCTCGGACTCCACGCGCGGATCGTCGACCTTGTTGGCGACCAGGATCACCGGAATCTTGGAGCGGCGCAACAACTTCACCGCCGCCTCGTCGGTCGCGGTGGCGCCGACCGTCGCGTCCACCACCAGCAGGATCGCGTCGGCGGTGCGCATGGCCAGCTCGGCCTGGCGCGCGACGTGCTGCTGCAATCCCTTGGCGTCGGGCTCCCAGCCGCCGGTGTCCTGCACCAGGAATCGGCGTCCGGACCAGTTCGCCTCGTAGGAGACCCGGTCGCGGGTGACGCCGGGGATGTCCTCCACCACGGCTTCCCGACGGCCCAGGATGCGGTTCACCAGCGTGGACTTGCCCACGTTCGGGCGGCCGACCACGGCGAGCGTCGGCATGGCGAGCACTTCCTCACCCTCGTGCTCACCCTCGAAATCGACGATCTCCCAGTCGGATTCGTCGCTCCACACGCCGTCGCCGGCGAGTACGTCCTCGCTCACTTGACCCTTCCCGTCGTCGAGATCTGCTGCGCGACAACGCGGTACAGCTCGTCGATGACCTCGTCCATGCCCAGCTCGCTGGTGTCGACCAGCACCGCGTCCGCGGCGGGACGCAGCGGCGAGACCGCGCGGGTGGAATCGAGGGTGTCGCGGCGCTGGACGTCGGCGAGCACGGCCGCGTAGTCGTCACCGCGGCCTTCGGAGATGTTCTGCTGATTGCGCCGCTGGGCGCGCGCCTGCGCCGAGGCGGTCAGGTAGATCTTGGCGTCGGCGGTCGGCAGCACCACGGTGCCGATGTCGCGGCCCTCCACCACGATCCGGCCGGCCGAGGCGGTCAGCTCCCGCTGGCGCGCCACGAGCAGTTCGCGGACCTCGGCCACCGCCGACACGGCCGACACGGCCTTGGTGACGGCGTCGCCGCGGATCTCGGCGGACACGTCCTCCCCGTCGAGTTCGATGACCTCGCGCCCGGGATCGGTGCCGATGGTCAGCGGCAGCTCACGCACGGCGGCCGAGATCGCCTCGGGATCGGTCAGGTCCACGCCCGCGCGCAGCACGCGCAGGGTCGCGACCCGGTACATGGCGCCGGTGTCGAGGTAGCGCGCGCCCAGGCGCGTCGCCAGGCGGCGCGAGACACTGGACTTGCCGGTGCCCGACGGCCCGTCCATGGCGACGACCAGCGGCCCGTCGCCCGACAGCGCCGCGGGCACCTCGACCGGAATCTCCACACCGTTCACAACGACACCGCCTCGTAGAGTTTGCCGATTTCGTCGCGGCCGAGCACGCGCAGCGTGCCGGGCCGCTGATCGCCCAGGGCCACCGGGCCGATATGGGTGCGCACCAGCCGGATCACCGGGTGGCCGACCTCGGCCAGCAGCCTGCGCACGATGTGCTTGCGGCCCTCGTGCAGCACGATCTTCACCAGCGAGCGGCCCTCGCCCAGGTCGAGCACCTGGAAGCGGTCCACCTTCGCCGGACCGTCGTCGAGCTCCACGCCGTCGCGCAGCTGCTTGCCGATGAACTTGTTGTTGACCTCGCCGTTGACGGTGGCGAGGTAGGTCTTGGACACCTCGAAGGAGGGGTGCATGAGCCGGTGCGCGAGGTCGCCGTCGTTGGTGAGCAGCAGCAGGCCCTCGGTGTCGGCGTCCAGACGCCCCACGTGGAACAGGCGCTGACCGGCGGCGATCCGCTCGGCGACGATATCGCCGACGCAGGGGCGGCCCAGATCGTCGGACATGGTGGACTGCCAGCCCTTCGGCTTGTTCAGCGCCACGTGCACCAGTTCCTCGCGCACCACGACGCGGGTGCCGTCCACGCGCACCACGGCGGTCGCGGGGTCGATGCGCAGGCCCTGTTCGCGCACGATCGACCCGTCGACCTCCACGCGGCCCTGCGCGATCAGTTCCTCGGCGGCGCGGCGCGAGGCCACACCGGCCTTGGCCAGCACCTTCTGCAACCGCTCGCCCTCGCCCCAGGGGAGCTTCTTGGGGCCGTCGGTCGTGACCGGCTCCACGTGCTGGCGGCGCGCCGGTTTGGCGTTGCTCAGTACGGGCGTGACGGGCGTCTGGCGCTGCGGACGGGGGTTCTTCGCCTTGCGGGCGGTGGGCGCCGGGGTCGTGCCGCGCGACGGCTGGACCCGGGCGGGCCTGCCGCGTTCGGGCTGGTCACCGCGGCGGGGCTGGTCACGGCGGGTGGCGCCACCCTGGCCGCGCCGGGGTTCGTCCTCCCAGGCGCCGCGGGCTTGGCCGCCACGCTGGGCGCCGCGGCCGCCGCGGACTCCCGCGGTGCGGTGGGCGACGCCCCTGGTGTGGGGTGCGCCGTGTTTCCTACGATCCGGTGTGCCATCTCGGCGAGCGGGCGTATTCATATGTCCTTGTCAATCCTCGGAGCCGAGGTCCAGGTCGGACTCGGCGGGTTTCCTCAGCCTGGTGTACCGGGGATCGGTCTCCAGGCTCTCGTTGATCTCATCGATCAGGTCGACGCCCGGGAGCAGGGGCGCCAGCGGTGGCAGATCGGACAGTGACGCGAGCCCGATCCGTTCCAGGAACAGTTCGGTCGTGCGGTACAACGTGCCGTTCGTCTCCGGGTCGACCCCGGCCTCGGCGATCAGGCCGCGGGCGAGCAGTGTGCGCATCACACCGTCGACGTTCACGCCGCGGACGGCGCTCACCCTGGTCCTGGTCACCGGTTGGCGGTAGGCCACCACCGCCAATGTCTCCAACGCCGCCCTGGTCAGTTTCGTCCTGGCGCCGTCGAGCAGCACACGCTCCACATAGGGCGCGTACTCGGTCCGAGTATAGAAGCGCCACCCGTCGCCGACGAAACGCAGGTCGATGCCGCTGCGGCGCGCGGTGAGCTCGGCCGACAGCGTGCGCAGCACCTCCGCCACCCGCTCGGTGGTGTCGTCCAGCGCCGCCGCCAGCTGCTCTACCGGGGCGGGAGCGTCCACCACGAGCAACATCGCCTCGAGCGCGGAGCGGAACTCGTCGTCGTCGAGGGTGGCGGGCGGCTCGGTCGCGGCGGTGCCGGATGTGTCCACCGACACGCCGGGGGGCGGGGGTGTCTCGTTCGCGGTGTCCGGATCTGCCCCGGGGTCCGCCGGCGCGGGATCGTCCGTGTCGCCCGGTGTCGCGGTCTCCTCGGCGGGTGTCGGGTTCGCGGGCCGGTCGCCCGACTCCGCGCGCGTTTCCGGCGAGTCGCCGGTGTCCTCGGGCGAGTCGGCGGACACGTGGCCGAGCTCGGCGGACGCTCCGCCCGGGTCTGCACCGGACTCCCGGGTGTCGTCGCTGTCGTCGGTGGGGTTCGGTGGTTCCGTCACCCGTAGTCCTCCTCGATGGTCACCGGCTGGGCGGCGGTCCCGTCCCCGGGGTCGCCGATCCAGCTGATGGCGAGCGGCCCGAGCGGGTCGGGCTGGTCGAATTCGATGGTCTTGCCGCGGTAGAGCTCGAGCAGCGCCAAGAAGCGCGCGACGATCTGCACCGGCACCTCGCAGTCGGCGACCACCTCCGCGAACGTGGTCCAGCCGCCGGGCCCCTTGGCCTTGAGCAGCTCCAGCACCAGCGCCGCTTGTTCGGCGACGGAGATGGCGTGCGCGTGCAGGTGGTCCAGCCCGACGGTCGGGGTGGGCCGCGGGCGGAACGCGGCGGCGGCGATCTCGGCGAACGCGGCCGCGTCGACGCCGAGCGTCACCTCCGGCAGCAGACCCGCGAAACGCTCCTCGAGACACACCGCGCGCGGGTAGCGCCGCAGCGCGACGGCTTCGAGCTCACCGAGCAGCTCGGCGACCTGCTTGAACGCCCGGTACTGCAACAGCCGCGCGAACAGCAGGTCGCGTGCC
Source organism: Nocardia puris (assembly GCF_003315035.1). Lineage (GTDB taxonomy): Bacteria > Actinomycetota > Actinomycetes > Mycobacteriales > Mycobacteriaceae > Nocardia > Nocardia puris. The sequence goes on along the minus strand of NZ_QNRE01000021.1, from coordinate 18,720 downwards.
TCCAGCAGTTCCAGATCGTCGGGGTCGGTGACCTCACCGGAGGGCAGCAGCCGCGCGGCCTTCAGGTCGAGCAAGGTGGCGGCCACGACGAGGAATTCGGTGGTCTGGTCCAGGATCTTGTCCGCGCGCAACCCGCTCTGTTCGTTCATGCTCGCGGTGAGCGCCTTGGTGTAGGCGATGAACTCGTCGGTGACCTGATGCAGCGCGACCTCGGTGACGTCGAGTTTGCGCGAGCTGATCAGGGTGAGCAGCAGATCGAACGGACCCTCGAAATTGCTGAGCTTGAGCCGGAATCCGGCCTCCGACTGTTCCCGCGTGGCGGAATCCCCGGGCGCCGTGGCGGAATCCGGGCCGTCGGGCGTGAGCGTGGTCTCTGGCGCGGGGTGGTCGGTCCCGCTCACCGGCCGGACCGGTGGATGACTTCCCGTGCCATCGCCCGATACGCTTCCGCGCCACCGGATTTCGGCGCCCAAGTGGTGATCGGTTCACCGGCGACGCTGGCGTCGGGGAACCGGACGGTCCGCGCGATGGCGGTGTCGTACACCAGGTCGCCGAATACTTCGACGACGCGCGCCATCACCTGGCGCGAATGCAGGAGCCGGGCATCGAACATGGTGACCACGATGCCGTACAGGCTCAGCCGCGGGTTCAGCCGGTCGCGCACCTTCTCCACGGTGTCGTTGAGCAGGGCCAGGCCGCGCAGCGAGAAGTACTCGCATTCCATCGGGATGATCACGCCGTCGGAGCAGGCCAGCGCGTTGACGGTGAGCAGGCCCAGCGAGGGCTGGCAGTCGATGAGGATGTAGTCGTAGCGGTCGCGCACCGGTTCCAGCGCGCGCCCGAGGGTCTGTTCGCGCCCGACCTCGTTGACGAGCTGGATCTCCGCCGCCGACAGGTCGATATTGCTGGGCAGCAGGTCCATGTTCTCGACCTTGGTGCGCATCAGCACGTCGTCGATCGAGGTGCGCCCGCCGACCAGCAGGTTGTGCACGGTCTGGTCGAGGTCGTGGTGGGCCACGCCGAGGCCGGCCGACAGCGCGCCCTGCGGGTCCAGATCGACCAGCAGCACCCGCCTGCCGTATTCGGCGAGCGCGGCGCCCAGGTTGATGGTGGACGTGGTCTTGCCGACGCCGCCCTTCTGGTTGCACATGGCGACGATCAGCGCGTCACCGTGTTCGGCGACCGGCGGCGGGTCGGGGACCAGGCGCAACGGCCGTCCGGTCGGTCCCAGTTCGGTGTTGTCGGGTAGGGGTTCGCCGCCCTCGCCCCACAGCGTCTCCGCCGCGGCGTCCGAGAACGGTCCCTGTCCGGGGCCCGAAAGCGGCTGCGCCCCAGCACCCATCGGCGGCTCCGCCGCTCCGGCTGTCGTCACGATCCGCTGCTCCTTGTACGTGTGCGCCCGTTGCCTCGCCGAGCCTAGGCGAGGCCGATCAGGCCCGACCTCGCTTTCGTACGGTCCAGCACTCGATTAGACGCTACCGCCTCGCGGCACGAGACCGGTGTTCGGACACGCGACGGCGAGTTCGCGCCCCGTTCCGGCGTCGGACCGCGTCCCTCGCCGGCACCGGACGCCGACTCGGCCGTGGAGCCCTTCCGCCCCGTCCCATCTCGCCTCGCGGCGCGATCCGCCCGAGTCGCCGGAAGTACTCGAACCGGCCACAATGCCCGGTGCGCGCGCGGTGCGGAACTCCTCGCGCGCGGCGGTGGATACCTCGGGGTTGGCCGTCGCGAGCGGTGTTTCGGGGTCGTCGACCGAGCGATCGCCGGCTGCTGCGCGCGGATGGGCGTCGATCCCGGCGAGCGACGAACTCGCTAGTGCGCGCGCGGATGGGCCGTCGCCCACACCTCGCGCAGCGTGTTCACCGTGACCAGCGTGTAGATCTGCGTGGTAGTCACCGACGCGTGCCCCAGCAGTTCCTGCACCACACGCACGTCCGCGCCCCCGTCCAGCAGGTGGGTGGCGAACGAGTGCCGCAGCGTGTGCGGCGACACGGCCGCGGTGATGCCCGCGCGTTCGGCCGCGTCCTGCAACACCTGCCACGCGCTCTGGCGCGACAGCCTGCCGCCGCGATTGTTGAGGAACAGCGCGCCACCGGTGGCCTTCCCGCTCGCGGCCAGCACCGGCCTGCCACGCACGAGGTAGGCGTCCACGGCGGCCATGGCCGGGCGTCCGATGGGGACCATGCGCTGTTTACCGCCCTTGCCGCGCAACACGACCGCGCGGTCCTCGGCGTCGATGTCGTCCACGTCGAGCCCGACCACCTCGGAGATGCGCGCGCCCGTCGAGTACAGCAGTTCCAGCAGCGCGCGGTCCCGCAAGCCGCGCGGTCCCCCGTCGGTCGCCGCCGTGGCGTCGTCTGCGACCGGTCCACCGCCCGCGGCTTCCAGCACCCGCAACACCTGGTCGTAGGGCAGCGCCTTGGGCAATCGGCGACCGGGCGCGGGCGGTTTCACGGCGTGCGCGACGTCGGTGGCGGTGATGCCCTCGGCGGCGGCGAAGCGGTGCAGGCCGCGCACCGCGATCAGCGCTCGCGCGACCGAACTCGCCGCCAGCGGCGGATGGTCGGGACCGCCCGCGCGCAGCGCGACCATGAACTCGGCGACGTCGGTCTCGCGGACGCCGTCGAGCCCCGCCACCCCGCGACCGGTCAGGAAATCCCGATACCGGTGCAGGTCGCGGCGGTAGGCGCCGAGGGTGTTGCGCGCCGCGCCGCGCTCGACCGCGAGATGGTCGAGGTAGGCGTCGATCTCGCGCGCCAGCACCCGCGGCCCGCCGTCAGTCCCCGGACCGCTGCCGCGCCTGGCGTTCCAGCAGCGCGGTGGGCTGGCCCGGCCAGGGCGCGTCGGCCGGGCGCAGCGGCTGGTCACCGGCCCGCGCGGCGGCCAGCGCCAGCACTCCGGCCACCGCCGTCGCGTTGACGATGCGGCCTTCCAGCGCCGCCCGCACCGCCTCGGCGACGGGCATCCGGACCAGCCGGATATCGGCTTCCTCGTGTTCGGGTTCGGGTCGCTCGGTCTGGCTCAACCCGCTCGCGAGGTAGACGCGCAGCGCCTCGTCGGTGAATCCCGGCGAGAGCGCCACGTCCACCAGCACCGACCACTCCCGCGCGGCCAGTCCCGTCTCCTCGGCCAGTTCCCGCTTGGCCGCCTCGAGCGGGTCCTCGCCCTGCACGTCCAGCAGGCCCGCGGGCAGTTCCAGCAGCCGCGTGCCCAGCGGATGCCGGTACTGGTCGATGAGCACCACCTCGCCCGCCTCGTCGAGCGCGACGATCGCGACCGCGCCGTGGTGCTCGATCACCTCGCGTTCGGCGATCCGCCCACCGGGCATCGCCACCTTGTCCAGCCGCAGCGCGAGGATGGCCCCGCTGTACACGACGCGGCTGCCGACCGTCTCGAACTCGTGCCGTCCCCCGTCGGTGCTCATCTACGCGTCCTGCTCCGCGCCCGCCAGTTCCTCGCCGGGAATGTCGACCGGAAGTCGTTCGGCCAGCTTGTATTTCAGCGCCGCCGAGATCAGCGCCGCGAACAGCGGGTGCGGGCGGGTGGGCCGGGACTTGAGTTCCGGATGGGCCTGCGTGGCGACGAAGAACGGGTGCACGTCGGCGGGCAGCTCCACGAACTCGACCAGGTGGCCGTCCGGGGAGACGCCGCTGAACCGCAGACCGCTGCCCGCGATCTTGTCGCGGTAGGCGTTATTGACCTCGTAGCGGTGCCGGTGCCGCTCGGACACCTGCTCCTCGCCGTAGGCCTGCGCGACGACCGAGCCCTTGGTGAGCACAGCCGGGTACGCGCCCAGGCGCATGGTGCCGCCGAGGTCGGCCTCACCGGCCACGGCCTGTTCCTGGTCGGCCATGGTCGAGATGACCGGGTGCGGGGTGTCTGGCTCGAACTCGGCCGAATTGGCCTCGGTGAGGCCGACCGAGCGCGCCGCCTCGATCACCACGCACTGCAATCCGAGGCACAGCCCGAGCAGCGGGATCTTGCGGGTCCGCGCGTACCGGATGGCGCCGACCTTGCCTTCGATGCCGCGGATGCCGAAGCCGCCGGGGATGAGCACCGCGTCCACGTCGCGCAGCGCGGCCGCCGCGCCCGCCTCGGTCTCGCACTCGTCCGAGGGCACCCAGCGGATCTGCACCTTCGCCCGCGAGGCGAACCCGCCCGCGCGCAGCGCCTCGGTGACCGACAGGTACGCGTCGGGCAGGTCGACGTACTTGCCGACGAGCGCGACCTCGACCACCTCGCGCGGCGAGTGCACGCGGTCGAGCAGATCGCCCCACACGGTCCAGTCCACGTCGCGGAACGGCAGGCCGAGGCGGCGCACCACGTAGGCGTCGAGCCCTTCGCGGTGCAGCACCTTCGGGATGTCGTAGATGGAGGGCGCGTCGGGGGTGGAGATGCAGGCGTCCACCTCGACGTCGCACATGAGCGCGATCTTGCTCTTGAGGCCCTGGGGCACCTCGCGGTCGCAGCGCAGGATCAGCGCGTCGGGCTGGATGCCGATATTGCGCAGCGCGGCCACCGAGTGCTGGGTGGGCTTGGTCTTGAGCTCGCCCGAGGGCGCCAGGTACGGCACCAGCGAGACGTGCAGGAAGAAGACGTTGTCGCGGCCCACGTCGTGGCGGATCTGGCGGGCCGCCTCGAGGAACGGCTGCGATTCGATGTCGCCGACAGTGCCGCCGATCTCGGTGATCACCACGTCGGGTTCCTGGCCCTGCAGGTCGGGGCCGCGCATGGCGAGGATGCGGTTCTTGATCTCGTCGGTGATGTGCGGGATCACCTGGACGGTGTCGCCCAGGTACTCGCCGCGCCGTTCCTTGGCGATGACCGACGAATAGATTTGCCCCGTGGTCACATTCGCGTCCCGGGAGAGGTCGCGGTCGAGGAACCGCTCGTAGTGGCCGACGTCGAGATCGGTCTCGGCGCCGTCCTCGGTCACGAACACCTCACCGTGCTGGAACGGGTTCATGGTGCCCGGATCGACATTCAAGTACGGGTCGAGCTTCTGCATGGTGACGCGCAGACCCCGCGCCGTCAGCAGCTGACCGAGGCTGGAAGCGGTCAGTCCCTTGCCCAATGAGGAGGCGACACCACCGCTCACGAAGATATGTTTCGTATCGGTTCGCGCCTGAATCCGTGTTTGACCCACGGGTCTTCACGGTAACACGAACCCACCCCCGCGAACGAACGCCACGCACGTTTGCCACCCGATCGCTGAACACCGATCAGAGCACGCGCCGGGCCGATGTGAGCGGGGCCGCTACCGGGCCGCGACGAACGGGACCCCTCGCCGCCGCGCATCCGATGGACATCCACATCCGGAACCAGGTCCACGAAGGCATTCGGCGACAGCCAGCAGTACGACGCGCCGGCCCTGCCCGGCTGCGGAATCGCGCGCCTGGTGCGCTGATCCGTGGCCGTCGCCGCGCGTTCACTCCAGCCGGGAGCCCAGTGCGATCAGAGTCGCCAGGTCCTCGTGTGCGAGGCGGTCGCCGAAGTGGCGGGTGACGGCGGTGGCGTGGACGGGTTCGGCGGCGTCGTAGGCGGAGCGGCCCTCGGGGCCTAGGACGACGTCGTCGCCGCGGCCGTCGCGCTCGCACGGCACCCGGTCGATGAGTCCGCGGGTCTCCATCCGGCCGAGTTGCCGGGAGAGCCTGCTGTGCGACCAGCCCAGGTGCCCGGCCAGCGCGGCGACTCGCAGGCACGGCTCGTCCAGCTCGACCACGGCGGCGAGCACTTCGAAGTCGGGCATCGACAGCGCGGTGCTCCGCTCCAGGTCACGCGCCACTTCCGCGTCGACGACGAGACGCAGGCGGCGGTAGGCCGTCCACGCTCGGCTCACATCGAGGTCCACGAATGTGAGCATACCGTTGACATGTAACCAACTTCCGGGCTAGCTTTTTCGTTACATGTAACGAAAGGTGGTTCCCATGACCGAGCGCCTGCTGCCGATCAACGGTGTCGAGCTCTGTGTCCGGACCGAGGGCGACCCCGCCCTGCCCGCGCTGCTCCTCCTGCACGCGGCGGGCCACTCGCTGATCTCCTGGCCGGACGAGCTGTGCGCCGCGCTCGCCGACACCTTCCACGTCATCCGCTACGACAGCCGCGACGCGGGCCGCTCCACCGCCTCCCCCGCCGGCGCCCCGCCGCACACCCTGCGCGATCTTGTCGCCGATGCCGCCGCCCTGCTCGACGGCAGGCGGGCGCACATTCTCGGCATGTCCGGGGGCGCCGCCGTCGCCCAGCTCCTCGCACTCGACCACCCGGTCGCCTCGCTGACGCTCTTCGCGTCCACGCCCGGCGGCCCCGGTCATGACACCCCCGACCTGCCCGACCCGCTCCCGCTGGCCGAGCCCGCGCCCCCGGACTGGAACGACCCCGAATCCGCCATCGACTACATCGTCGAGGCCGAACGCCCGTACTCGGCCGACTTCGACGAGGCCGCCATGCGCGACATCGCCACCCGGGTCCTCGCGCGCTCCGGGAACCCCGAGGCCCAGTTCACCAACCCGTTCCTGATCGACCCGGGCACGCCCTGGCGCGACCGCCTCCCCGAAATCACCGCTCCCACAGTGGTTTTCCACGGCGAACAGGACCCGTTCCTCCCGCTGCCCCACGGCCGGGCCCTGGCCACCGAACTCGACGCCCGCTTCATCCCGCTACCGAACACCGGCCACGAAGTCTTCCCCCGCCACACCTGGCCGACAGTGCTCCCCGCCCTACGTGCGTTGGCCCGACCCCCGCGGGCGTTCGAGCTCGGCGCAACGACCCGATGACGATCGCCCACTGACCCCGACCGCGAGCCGCACGATCCGGCTCCAGCTCACCGTCGACCGGGCCCACGGCCGAGATCGAGTGGAGCGACTGGTCGGCGGCTCTCGGGGCGGCCGCGAACCGGCCGATCCGGATCGACAGCGGCGACTACCCTCAGCTGGGCAGCGCGGCCAGCGTCAACGAGGTGGCCTTGTCCCCGGTCCCGTACCGCCCTGCTCCCCCGTTGAGCTGCTCGGTCAGCCCGAGGACCGCGGTGACGCGCCCGATCGCGCGGTCCAGGTTGTCCACCGTGGTGACCGTGGTCGCCAGCTGCGCGTCCGACCGCAGCTCGGCGATCGGCCCCGACCCCTCCGACGCACCTGTTCGTCCGGCGAGCACGATGCCCGCACCGCGCCCGCGCAGCGCACCGGCGAAGTGCGCGAGGTTCGCGCCCTGACCGTCCTCGGCCGCCTTCGCCCCGTTGCCGGTGACGATCACACCGAGCTGGGCGGGCTGCACCGGCGTGTCCCCGTAGGCGAGGAAACCGCCGCCGCGCAGGGTCTCCAACACCAGCGCGCGCTCCTGATCGGTGCCGCGCGGTTGCGCGTTCGCGGGATCGAGAAGCAACACCATGCCGAGCAGATCCCCCGCGATACTCCCCTGATCCACGCCGCCCGTGCGCAATTGGGCGCCCGCCGGGATCACGTTGGTGATCGCCGTGCGCAGCCGGTCGCCCTCGGTGGCGTCGGTGAACGCGTCGGTCAGTGCGATGCGACCGGTCACCGTCGCGCCGGAGGTCGCCAACCCCTGGCTCACGGCCTCGACGTCGGCGGGGTCGGCGTCGGGGGTGGTGAACACCACGACCGAACGCTGCGCGAGCGCACCACCGAGGATCCGCCCGCCCGCGCCCTCGATGAAGCGGTCGGCGGCGTTCAATTCGTCGGTGAGACGGCGATTCTGGTCGCCGAGGGTGTCCACCTGCTGACGCAGATCGGTCTTGTCCGCACGCAATCCCGAGAGCAGATCGGCCGCGAGCGTCTGCGAGCCGAGCACCACTCCGATCGCGAGCGCGAGGAAGATCGCCACGATCGAGATCGCGTGCTGACGTAGTGAGATCATCGAGTCCCCTCAGTTGGTGCGCGCGTCGACCTGGGCCTGCACCCAGTGCGTCCCGCGATTCCAGGTGTCGACCGCCCAATCCATCACGTCCCCACCGGAATTGGAGGCGAGCAGCACCACGATCACGGCGATCAGCGCGGCCAGCACCACCATCGCCACCGCCACGCCCGACACCCGGTTGCGGTAGAGGGTGGCCACGGCCTTGGCGTCCATCAGTTTGGTGCCGAGCTTGAGCCGGGTGAGGAAGGTGGCCGGGTTGGAGTCGCGGCGGCCGCGGTCGAAGAAGTCGTCCAGCGAGGCGGCCGCGCCCGCGGTGACGATCAGGGCGGCGCCGTGGTGGTGGGCGAGCAGCAACGCCAGGTCGGCGGGCGAACCCGAGGACGGGAAGGTGGTGGCGCCGATGCCCAGATCCTGAATGCGCTCCAGGCCTTTCGCGTGCCCGTCGGTGTCGGCGGGCAGGATGACCTCGGCGCCGCACTTCATCGTCGAGGTGGTGATCTCCTCGGGATCGCCGACGATCACGTCGGGCCGGTAGCCGCGCTTCATGAGCGTGTCCGCGCCGCGCCCGACGCCGATCATGATCGGCGCGTATTCCTTGATGAACGGCTTGAGCCGGTCCAGATCCTCGGCGTGATCGGGCCCGTCGGCCACCACCACCACGTGCCGGTTCTTCATCTCGAGTTCCAGCTCGGGCACGCCGATCCCGTCGATGAGCAGCGCGCTCTCGGTGCGCACGAACTCGATGGTGTTGCCCGCGAACGCCTCCAGATGATCGGCCAGCCCGTTGCGCGCCTCGATCATCCGGTCCGCGACGGCCGACTCGGTGAGCTCGATGCCCTCGACCAGCGCCTCGGGTTCCTTCTTGGTGAGCCGGTCGGCGTAGACGACGCCCTGGCTGATCCGGATCTTGCTGCCGTCCTTGATCTTGCTGAACGCGTCGGAGCTGACGGTGTCGAGCAGCAGGATGTCGTTGGCCACCAGCACTTCCGGCCCCAGGTTGGGGTAGCGGCCGGAGATGGACGGCGAGGTGTTGATCACCCCCACCACGCCCGCCTCGATCAGCCGGTCGGCGGTCATGCGGTCCAGGTCCATCTCGTCGAGCACGACGATATCGCCGGGACCCACCCGCTTGAGCAGACGCCGGGTGTTGCGATCCACCCGGGCTATCCCGGTCAGACCAGGCAGCGTTTCGGTGTTCTTCGACAACAACGCCAGCATCTTCATGGGCCGATGATGAGCCCAAACTCTCAACCAATGGTGGAGGCGCGCCGAACCACGGGCCACATTCGTCACTGTGATACCAGCATTCCCAGGACCGAACCGACCGGACGGCACCGGGACGCCGATCGCGCTCGAGGCATGATTTCGGGGTGAGCATCGAGAAGAAGGCGGCGGGCGTGTGGCACATCTCGCCCGCCACCGGCCGCCCGCGCCGGCGCAACACCCCGCGCCTGCCGCCCGCGCAGCGGCGCGAACAACTGCTCGACGCGGCACTGCGCGTGATCGGTCGCGACGGGCTGGGCCAGCTCACCATGCAGGAGGTCGCCAAACAGGCCGGCGTCGCCAAACCCGTGCTCTACGCGATGTATCCGACGGCGCCGGAGCTGGTCGGCGCGCTGCTGCACCGCGAGCACGCGCGCGGGATGGCGCAGGTCTTCGCCGCGATGCCCGAGATCACGCCCGACACCGATCCCGACGAGCAGTTCGTCGCCGCCGTCATGGCCTTCCTCGACGCGGTCGCCGCCACCCCGGAGCGCTGGCGGCTCATCCTCTGGCCGACCGAAGGCGCCTCCGGCGAACACCGCGAAGTCCTCACCACCGCCCGCGACGACCTGCTCGCCCGCTATATCGACATGCTGCGCACCGGTTTCCGCGTGCGCGGCGGCCCCGCAAACGCCGATGTCGAACTCATCGGCCACGTCATGATCGGCTTCACCGAATCCCTCGGCCGCCTCGTCCTCTCCGACCCCGACCGCTTCCCACCCGCCCGCCTCCGCCCCACTGTCCGCTCCCTCCTCCGCACCCTCCCCCGCCACTGACCGAACGCGGCCGTGCGGTTCCATTTCTCCAAGCGCGGTCGTGCGCGTCCGGCCTAGCGTCGGGGTATGACGACGACGAGTGATGCGCGGGACGAGGCGGTGGAGCGCGAGCTGATCCAGGTCTATGACGAATGGCTGGTCGCGCTGCGGGACAACGATGCCGAGCGGATCGGGGCGTTCGCGGCGCCCGACTGGGTGTTCGTGGGGCAGAACGGGATCGACGAGGGCACCCGGTTCCTCGACAATGTCCGGTCCGGTGTGCTGAGCCATTCGATGATGGAGCGGGTCGGCGAGCCGAGGGTGCGCGTGTACGGCGACACGGCGGTGCTCAGCGTGCGGGTGCGCAACACCGCGCACTGGCAGGACCAGCGGTTCGACCTCGACGAGTGGACCACGGATGTCTTCGTCCGCCGCGCGGGCCGCTGGCTGTGCGTGCTCACGCACCTGACGAACACCGCCTGAGCATTGCGTTCGGATCTCGGCGCGGGCGATCCGCCCGTGCCGCCGTGCGCGGTCGGCTAGATTCGCAAGAACTCCGCGACGGCCCTGTCGCCGGGATCAGCCCGACGACGGTGTGTCGTCACGGTAGCCGGCAGAGAGGACGCTCCGATGAGCACCACCGAATCCCGCTCGTTCCTGTCGCGCATCTCCCCCACCCAGTGGGCCGCCCTGGCCATCACCGTGCTGGCCATCGTGTTCGTCATCGAGAACCGCACCAAGGTCACCATTGAATTCCTGCTGATCAGCGTGCAGTCACCGATGTGGCTGATCCTGCTCGCGATGTTCGCCGTCGGCTGGCTCGCGGGCGTGCTCACCATGCGCAAGCGCCGCTGACCGGCGGTGCGGTGACCGAGGCGACGTAGCGCGCGTCGGTGGAACCCGATACCTATACACTTCCTGTCACAGACAGCTGAACAGGAGACCACGCATGGCCACCAGCACCGTCGACGTCGTCATCGCCGCACCGCGCGAGGCCGTCTACAAGTTCTTCATCGAACGCGACGGGATCAATCCGTACCTGCCCGTCGTCAACTTCACGCTGAAGAAGCCGGGCGCCACCGCTCCGACGGGCGTCGGCGCCCAGTACCTGGTCGGTGTGAAGGGCGTCGGTTTCGTGGAGGAGACCACCGAGCTGGTGCCCGGCGAGAAGCTGGAGTACCAGATCATCAAGGGCGCGCCGGTCAAGCGCCACGTCGGCACCGTCACCTTCCGCGACACCGAGGGCGGCACGCACGTCTCCTACACGATGGAGTCGGAGCCCAGCCTGCCGGTGCCGGGCAAGGCGCTCGAGATCGGCCTGCGCACCCTGATCAACCAGTTCCTCAAGGGCGCGCAGAAGGCGCTCACCAACTGAGCCGAATGCCCGAAAGCCCCCGCGCGACGGGGGCTTTCGCGTGTTCAGGCTCGGACGGCGGCGCGTTCGGAGCGCGCCGTCTCCAGCAGTTCCTCGGCGTGCGCGCGGCCGGTCTCGGTGTCGTCCAACCCCGCCAGCATGCGCGCCAGCTCCACCACCCGCTCCTCGTCGGTGAGGGCCCGCACGCCGCTGTTGACCTTGCCCTTGCCGTCGTCGGACTTGTTCACCACCAAGTGCGTGTCCGCGAACGCCGCCACCTGCGGCAGGTGGGTCACCACGATCACCTGGTGGGTGCGCGCCAGCCGGGCCAGCCTGCGCCCGATCTCCACCGCCGCGCGGCCGCCGACGCCGGCGTCCACCTCGTCGAACACCATGGTCGCGCCGTGGTCGGAACTGGCCAGCACCACTTCCAGCGCCAGCATCACCCGGGAGAGTTCACCGCCGGACGCGCTCTTGCTCAACGGCAGCGACTGCGCGCCGGAATGCGCCGACAGCCGGAACTCGACCTCGTCGACTCCCGAGGACCCGGCGTGCAGTTCGACACCGTCGACGGTGAGCGGCGCGCTGTCCTGCGCGCCGGCGGGCACCGGCCGCACCTGAACCTCCAAGCGCGCCTTGCCCATCGCGAGACCGCCCAGTTCGGCGCTGACCGCCGCCGCCAGCTTCCCGGCCGCCTTGGTGCGGGCCGCGGTGAGCTTGCGGGCCGCGCCGCGCACACGTTCGGCGGCGACCTCGACCTCGGCCGCGAGCTTGGTGAGCGCCTCCTCGGACACGTCGAGCGAGTCCAGCCGGGAGCGCGCCTCCTCGGCCCAGGCGATCACGCCGTCGATATCGGGCGCGTACTTGCGGGTGAGGCTCTTGAGTTCGGCCTGCCGGGTGAGTAGCGAATCCAGCGCACCGGGATCGGACGGCAGGTCCGACAGGTAGCCGCTGAGCTCGGTGGTGAGGTCCACGACCACGGCGATCGCCTCGCCGAGCCGGGGCGCCAGCGCGGCCAGCGCCGGATCCTCCGCCGAATCCAGGCGCGCCCGCGCCGCGCCGAGCATTTCCAGCGCACCCGCACCGTCGTCCGGGGTGTCGGCCGGACCGGACAGCGCGTCGTGGGCGGTGGCGGCGGCCTCGCGCAACGAGTCCAGATCGCTGAGCCTGCGCACCTCGGCGACGATCCGCGCGTCTTCGCCGGGTTCCGGTGCGATGGCGTCGATTTCGAGGAGCGAATGCTTGAGCCGGTCGGCTTCGAGGGCCAGTTCGCGGCTGCGCGCGGTGCGCTCCAGCAGTTCGTTGCGTGCGTCGAGCCAGGCGTGGCGCTGCACCTGGTACTTGCGCAGCAGCGGGCCGACGGTGTCGGCCGCGAACTGGTCGAGCGCGTTCAACTGTTGTTCGGGGCGTTGCAGGCGCAGCTGATCGTTCTGGCCGTGCACGGTGAGCAGCGGCGCGGTGAACTCCGCCAGCACCGACGCGGGCACACCCCGCCCGCCCAGGTGCGCGCGGGAACGCCCGTCGCCGCCGACGGTGCGGATCGCGATGACGCTGCCGTCGTCGTCGGCTTCGGCCGCCGACGATTCCAGCACCCGCGCCACCTCGCCGCGCGCCGCCTCGTTCAGTTCGTCGACGGTGAACCGCCCCTCCACCACCGCGCGCGACGCACCGAGCCGCACCCGGCCCGCGTCGGCGCGCGCACCGCTGAGCAGGTGCAGGCTCGTCACGACCATCGTCTTGCCCGCGCCGGTCTCCCCGGTGAGGACGGTCAGTCCCTCGTGGAACTGCGCGGTGGCCGCGGATATGACACCGAGACTGTCAATCCTGATCTCTGTCAGCACGTGTGCTCTCCGTTCGCCGTCGGCCTCGCCAGCCGGTCACGGGCAGCTGGAACTTGCGCACCATCCGGTCCGCGAACGGCGCGGAATCCAGCCGCACCCAGCGCACCGGCTCGGCGCCGCGCACGGCCTCCACGCGGCCGCCGCTGGGCAGCGCCATGGTGCGCCTGCCGTCCAGGAAAACTATCGCATCGTGGCCCGTGGCCACCGATTCCACCGCGATGCGGGATTCGGGGCTGGTCACCAGCGGCCGCGCGAACAGCGCGTGCGCGTTGCTCGGAATCACCAGCAGCGCCTCGAGTTCCGGCCATACCACCGGCCCGCCCGCCGAGAACGCGTACGCCGTCGACCCGGTCGGGGTGGCGATGAGGATGCCGTCGCAGCCGAACGCCGACACCGGCCGCCCGTCCACCTCGAGCACCACCTCCAGAACGCCCATGCGCGAAGCGTTCTCGATGCTGGCCTCGTTCAACGCCCAGCCGGTCTCCACCACCTCGTCGTCCACCCGGACCGACAGGTCGATCGTCATGCGGGTTTCGAGGCTGTAGTCGCCGCGCACCACCTGGCCCAGCGCCTCGTCCAGGTGCTCGGCCTCGGCCTCGGTGAGAAAACCGATGCGCCCCAAGTTGATTCCGAGCACCGGCACCGACGCGGGCCGCGCCAATTCGGCGGCGCGCAGGAAGGTGCCGTCGCCGCCGAGGACCAGCACCATCTCGCAGCCGACCGCTGCGCGGTCGTCGTGGGCCACCACCCGCACCGGGTAGCCGCCCTGTTCGGACACGTCGGCGTCCTGTTCGGGATCGAACCGCGTGCTGCCCGCCTCGTCGGCGAGCACGCGCAACCCGATACCGGCCTCCGCGAAGATCTTCGCCACCCGGTGGGCGGTCTCGATGATCTCGGCCCGGCCCGGGTGCGAGACGAGCAGGATCTCCCTGCCACCGGAAACCGGCGCGTTCACCGTGGACCCTCCTCAACCGCCCGGTCGACGAGGGCCGCGACCTGCTCGTCGTCGTATTCGCTCTGCCCGGTCTTGCGCAGCCACAAGAAGTATTCGACATTGCCCGAGGGCCCCGGCAGCGGGCTGGCGACCGCGCCCAGCGCGCGCAGGCCGTGCTCGGCCGCGACCCGGGCCACGGTGCGCACCGCCTCGGCGCGCAGCGCCGGATCACGCACCACGCCACCGGAACCCACGCGCTCCTTGCCGACCTCGAACTGCGGTTTCACCATCGGCAGCAGATCGGCGCCGTCGGCGGCGCAGGCCGCGAGCGCGGGCAGCACCAGGGTGAGGGAGATGAACGACAGATCGCCGACCACGAGATCGACGGTGCCGCCGATGAGTTCGGGCGTGAGAGTGCGGACGTTGGTGCGGTCGAATACGCGCACCCGCTCGTCGCTCTGCAACCGCCACACCAGCTGGCCGTAGCCGACGTCGACCGCCACCACCTCGCGCGCGCCCTCGCTGAGCAGCACGTCGGTGAACCCGCCGGTCGAGGCGCCCGCGTCCAGGCAGCGTTTCCCGTCGGCCGAGACGCCCTCCGGCCCGAACTTCGCCAGCGCGCCCAGCAGCTTGTGGGCGCCGCGCGAGGCCCAGCGGACCTCGTCGGGCTCGGTGCGCACCACCAACGGCGTGCCCGCCTCGACGGCGGTCGCGGGTTTGGTGGCGACGGTTCCAGATATCAGGACCCGACCCGCGCCGATCAGCTCGACCGCGTGTTCGCGCGATCGCGCCAACCCGCGGCGTACGAGTTCGGCGTCCACTCGCGCGCGCCTGGCCACCTCAGATCTTGTCCACCGTGGCGAGGGCGCGGACCAGCACGTCGTGCGCCTGCTCCAGGATGTGAGCGCGGCGCGTGATGTCGGTGCCCGCTTCGGCGCTCTCCGGCGATGCGCTCGTGCGGCCCGCGTTCAGCTCGGCCAGCAGCTCGTCGATCTCGGCGCGCACGCGGTCCGGGTCGGCGGGCTCCGGGCGGCCCTGCGCACCCGGCAGGTGCTGACCGGGCAGCGGTGCGCCCGGGCGGGGCGCGTGCGGGCCGGACCCGGGTGTTCCCGGGCCGTGCGGGCGGGGCGTCGGAGTAGTCATCGTGGTGTCAACGCTATCCGATGTCGGAACGGGACGCCCGCACCGTCACCGCCCGGCCGGGGTTGCGGCGCAAGCGGTCGGCGAGCGCGCCCTCGGCGTCGACGGCGGGCGGGTGGTTGAGCGCGTCGAGGGATTCGGCGACGTAGGTGGGAATCCGCTCGTCGGGGGCGGTGGCGAGCTCCTCGAGGGTGCTCACGCCCGTGAGGACGAGCAGGGAGTCCAGGCCGACGCGCCAGGCCCCTTCGATATCGGTGTCGAGGCGGTCGCCCACCACCAGCGCCGCGCGGGTGCCGGCGCGGGTGAGCGCGTCCTCGAGCAGCGGCGCGTACGGCTTGCCCGCGACGAGGGGTTCCCGGTCGGAGGCGGCGCGCAGCGCGGCGACCATCGAACCGTTGCCGGGGGCGAGGCCGCGTTCGTTGGGCAGGGTGCGGTCGGTGTTGGCGGCGACCCACAGGGCGTCGGCGCGCAAGGCGTAGGCGGCTTCGGCCAGGTCGGGCCACGCCGTCTGCGGGGAGTGGCCCTGCACCACGGCGGCGGGGACGACGCCGTTGAAGCGCCGCACGGGCCGCAGGCCGACGGCGTCCACCTCGGCCACCAGGTCGTCGGTACCGACGACCAGAACGTCCGCGCCGGGCGCGAGCCGTTCGGCGAGCAGTCGGGCGGCGGCCTGCGCGCTGGTCACGACATCGTCGGTCGTGGCCGGGTAGCCCAGTTCCGCCAGGTGCGCGGCGACCGCGCCGGGACCGCGGCTGGCGTTATTGGTGACGTAGACGAGCCGCTGCCCGTCCCCGCCCGCCAGCGCCTCCGGCGCACCGTCGACCACCACCGGACCCCGGTACAGCGTGCCGTCCAGGTCCAGCAGCAGGGCTCCGTATCGATCCCGTAGCCGATCCACCACTCTCCCACCTCGCGTAGTCCCGCATCCGCCGGCCGCGACGCCCATGCGCCGCCCACCCGAACCGCGCGGATGCCACCCCGGCACACCGCCGAGGACTAGACCCTACGTCAGCGCACCGACACAACCCACCCCTGCGCGCGAAACCGCGTCTTCCGGTCCGCGAAAACCCTTCGCCACGTGAGCAATTCCATAGGGCGAGCAGACGAAGACCGCCTTTGCCGAGAGCGTCACGTCGCGCTCACGCTTCGACCACGCGGGCGTAAGCGACGCACCGGGCGGGCAGGCCGATTCGCCAAGACGAGCGAACAGCGGCCCGCCGACGTCGAGAGCTTCAGCAGCCCGGCCGTCCGGTGCTCACGCTCGATCACTCGAGGCAGCGTGACGACTAGGACGATCAGGTGTCCGATTCGCCAGGCCAGCGGACAGCGACCCACCCACGCCGAGAGCCTCATGTCGTCCCGCTCACACCTCGACCACGCGGGCGAAAGGACGCAGCTGGCGGGCCGGCCGGTTCGCCACGGCAACCACCGACGTCGAGAAGGTACCGCAGCCCAGACGCCGCGCACTCACTTCGCCCACGCGGCGAGCGCCTACGCGGGCGATCGGCGCCGATTCGCCCGGGCAGACACCGACCCGCCGACCTCGAGAGTACGGCGGACCGGACGCCGCGCACTCACGCCCCGACCACGCGGGAGCGAGTGACGGCGCAGGCGGTCAGGCGTCCGATTCGCCGGTGAGTTCGGCGGCGCGTTCTTCGGCGTCGGTCTCGCCGTCGAGGTCGGCGGAGGCCGCGTTGAGGAACCATTGCAGGCCCTCGTCGGTGCGGCCCGCGGCGACCAGGGCGTCGGCGTAGGCGTAGAAGAGGCGGGCGGCCGAGGAGCCGGTGCGCGCGGGGTCGAGATCGGAGGTCTGCAAGGTGACGACGGCCTGGTCGTACTGGCCGAGGTCCATGCGGGCGCCCGCGACCACGATGCGCAGTTCGGTGGCCTCGTCGCCCTTCAAGGCGCGGGCCTCGTCGCTACGGCCGAGTTCGATCGCGCGTTCGGGGCGGCCGAGGCCGCGTTCGCAGTCGGCCATCACGGCGAGCAGGCCGGAGCCGCCGGACATCCGGCGCGCGGTGCGCAGTTCGGACAGCGCTTCTGCCCATTCTCCCGCGTGGTAGGCCACCACACCGGCGGTCTCACGGACCACGGCGATGCGTCCGGCGCGCTGCCGGGCGGCACGCGCGTGCGCCAGCGCGAGTCGCGGGTCGTCGTCGACCAGGTCCACCGCCATCACCAGGTGGCGAGCGACGGTCTCGGCGTTGCCCTTGTCCAGGCTCAGCAGGTCGCGGCGGACGGCCGGGTCCAGATCGGAGGCTTGCACGTCGTCCGGCAGATCCGGTTCCTCGGGGCGCGGCGGCTTGCGGTCCATCGACCGGCCACCACCCGCGCGGGCGCCTTCGCCGCCACGCCTGCGGTCCGGACCGGCGTGGTCGCGGCGCTCGCCGGACTCACCGCGCTGGAAGTCTCGTCCTTCACCGGAACGCGCGGGCCGGTCGCCGCCGCGACGGAAACCACCGCGATCACCCGAGTCGTCGCGGCCTTGGTAGCCGCGCCGCTCCCCGGAATCACCCCGGTCGTCTCCGCGCCGCTCACGGGAATCGCCGCCACGATCGAAGTCACGGCGCTCGCGCGAGTCGCCGCGATCGGAATCACGCCGGTCACGAGACTCACCGCGATCGGCGTCGCGTCGAGCGCCGGAGTCGCCGCCTCGGTCGAAGTCACGACGCTGTCCGCCGCGCTCGAAGTCGTCGCGGCGTTTGAATCCGCCACGCTCCCCCGAGCCCTCACGACGCTGGTAGCCGCCACCCGAGCCTTCACCGGCCCCGTATCCGCGTGAGCCGGAGTCGCCACCGCGACCCTTGAAACCACCACGATCATCCGATCCGCGGCCCTTGAAGCCGCGGTCACCGGAATCGCTGCGGCCTTTGAAGCCACCCCGGTCACCCGAGTCACCGCGACCCTTGAAACCGCCACGGTCACCCGAGTCACCGCGACCCTTGAAGCTTCGATCGCCGGAGTCGTCGCGCCCGCGGTAGCCACGGTCGCCGGAATCACTCCGACCTTTGAATCCCCCGCGGTCGCCCGAGTCGCTGCGGCCGCGGTACCCACCGCGGTCACTCGAATCGTCTCGACCACGGAAACCACCACGATCACCGGATTCGCGGCCCTTGAAACCACCACGGTCGCCGGATTCGCTCCGGCCGCGGAATCCACCCCGGTCGTCGGAGTCACCGCGGCGCTGGAAGCCGCCGCGCGGGTTGTCACCGGTGCCGCGTGACGGTCGATCGGCTCCGGCGTCGCGCCGGCCGGGGGCGGAAGCGCTCCGCCGGAATGGCTTCCGGCCGTCGTTGTGTTCCGACACGGTGGTCCCTTTCTGAGTCCCCGCAGGGTGTTCGATGGTGTTCGACTTGCACAGATTGTGGCACGCGCGGGGTGGCGGAGCACGGACGCGGCCTGGTTCGGACACCGCAAGGTGCCCAAACGACGATAGGGGACCCATCTCTGGGTCCCCTATCGTGAACAATTGTCCGGCGGTGTCCTACTCTCCCACACCCTGTCGAGTGCAGTACCATCGGCGCTGGTGGCCTTAGCTTCCGGGTTCGGAATGGGTCCGGGCGT
>NZ_QNRE01000020.1 GCF_003315035.1 Nocardia puris | reverse complement strand
GTACATCGCGATCACCAGATCCGCCGAACGCCGAATCGCCAACGCCACCCGATCCTCCGGACGCACACCACGCCCGATCAGATACCGCGCCAGCTTGTTCACGCGGAAGTCCAGCTCCGCGTAGGTCAGCGTGAGCGGCGGGCGGTCCGGCCGGTCGGCGACCAGGGCCGTCGCCTGCGGCGTGCGGGTGGCCGAGGCGTCCAGCAGTGAGACCAGCGTGGCCTCGGTGTCCACCGCGTGTGCCGTGTCGTTCCAGGCCCGCAGGATGCGTTCGCTCTCCTCGTCCGACAGCAGGTCGATCGCGCCGACGGGCGCCGTGGCGTCGGCGATGATCGCGTCCACCACGCGGGCGAACCGGTCGGCGAAGCCCTGGACCGTGGATTCGTCGAACAGGTCGGTGGCATAACCGAATTCGGTCACCAACTCGGCGGGCGTGCCGTCCTCGGCGTAGCGGTCGGTGACGGTGAGTTGCAGGTCGGTCTTGGCCAGGTTGGCGTCGAAATCGACCGCGCCGACGGTGAGCCCGGGCAGTTCGAAAGTCGTCTCGCCCAGGTTCTGGAACGAAAGACCGATCTGGAACAGCGGATTGCGCGCCGTGGAGCGCTGCGGATTGAGCACCTCCACCAGTCGCTCGAACGGCACGTCGGCGTGGGCGAACGCCTCCAGATCGCGTTCGCGCACCTCGGCCAGCAGCTCGGTGAACCGCTCCCCCGGCCTGATCCGGGTGCGGAACACCACGGTGTTGACGAACATGCCCACGAGGTCGTCGAGTTCGCGCTCACCGCGCCCGGCCAGCGGGGTGCCGACGGCGATGTCGTCGGTGCCGGACAACCGCGCCAGCAACACCGCCAGCGCGGCGTGCACGACCATGAACAGCGAGGACTGATGCGCCCGCGCCAGCTCGTGCAGCGCGGCGTGCTGTCGCGGCGACACGACCGTGCGCAGGGTGGCGCCGCGGAAGGACTGCACCGGCGGGCGCGGGCGGTCGGCCGGGAGTTCCAGTTGGTCGGGCAGACCGGCCAGGGTCTCGCGCCAGTACGCGATCTGCTGGGCGGCAAGGGATTCCGGATCATCCTCGGCGCCCAGCACGGCGTCGTGCCACAGCGCGTAATCCGCGTACTGCAGCGGCAGCGGCGTGAATTCCGGTGCGGCGCCCCGCATCCGGGCGGCGTAGGCCACCATCACGTCGCGCGCGAGGGGGTTCATCGAGGAACCGTCGGCCGCGACGTGGTGCACCACCATCGCCAGCACGTGCTCGGTGGGCGTGAGGCGCAGCAGTCGCACCGCGAACGGCACCTCGGTGGTGACGTCGAAGGTGGTGAGCGCGAATTCGACCACCGCGCCGGCGAGTTCGTCCTCGGTCACGTCCACCGGCGTCAGCGACGGCGCCACGGCGGGAACGGGGTGGATCACCTGGTACGGCGCGTCGTCGCCGCCGGGGTAGGTGGTGCGCAGCACCTCGTGCCGGGCCACCACGTCGGCCACGGCGTGGCCGAGCGCGTCCACGTCGAGCGCGCCCGACAGCCGCACGGCGAGCGGGATGTTGTCGACGGCCGAGGCGGCGGTGTCGAACTGGTTGAGGAACCAGTACCGCCGCTGTGCCGGGGAGAGCGGAATCCGTTCCGGGCGCGGGCCTGCCACCAGCGCGGGTCGCGCGGGGGCGGCGACAGCGCCCTGAATGCGCTCGGCCAGCCCGGCCACCGTGGGCGCGTTGAACAGCTCGCGCACCTCGAACCGGCCGCCGAGTTCGGCGCCCAACCGGGCCATCACCTGGGTGGCGATCAGCGAGTTGCCGCCGAGGGCGAAGAAGTCGTCGTCGGCGCCGACCGGCTCCTCGGTGCCCAGCGCCTCGCCGAACAACCGCGCGACGAGTTCTTCCGCAGGTCCGCTGGGCGCGCGGAACTCGGTGGCCTGCAAGGCCGGTTCGGGCAGCGCGCGCCGGTCGAGCTTGCCCGACGGGGTGAGCGGGATCTCGTCCAGCACGGTGATCGAGGTCGGCACCATGTGACGCGGCAACCGCTCCTCGGCGAACCGCTGCACCGCGGCCACATCCACGGTCGCACCGGGCGCGGCGTGCACGTAGGACGCCAGAATGGTGGCGCCGCCATCGAGTTCGTGCCCAACGGTGGCGGCGAAGTCCAGCCCCTCGAAATCGGTGAGCACGGCGTCGATCTCGCCGAGTTCGATGCGGAAGCCACGCACCTTCACCTGGAAGTCGTTGCGGCCCACGTATTCCAGATCGCCGTCGCGGGTCCAGCGCACCAGGTCGCCGGTGCGGTACATCCGCGCGCCCCCGCCGGCGATGGGGTCGGCGACGAAGCGGCTCGCGGTCAGGCCGAAGCGCCCGCCGTAGCCGCGTGCCAGCTGCGCGCCGGAAAGGTAGAGTTCGCCGACCACGCCGGTCGGCACCGGGCGCAGCCGCTGGTCCAGCACGTATTCCGCGACACCGCGAATCGGCGGGCCGATGGTGACCGGAGTGTCCGGACCCATCGGCGCGGTGATATTGGAGACGACGGTGGCCTCGGTGGGGCCGTAGGCGTTGAAGAACTGGCGCGGGCCGGGCCCGGACGGAACCGCCCAGCGGCGCAACAGATCCGGCGGCAGCGCTTCGCCGCCCACCACGAGCACCCGCAGTTCGTCCAGTCCGGCCGGGTCCATGGACGCCAGCGCGGCGGGCGTGATGAACGCGTGCGTCACCCGTTCGCGGCGCAGCAGCGCGGCGAGCTGTTCACCGCCGTAGATATCGGGGGTGGCGAGGACCATGGTCGCGCCGCCGCCCACGGCGAGCAGGAGTTCCAGGATCGACGCGTCGAACGAGGGCGAGGCGAAGTGCAGGGTGCGCATGCCGGGGATCACCCGGTAGCGCTCGCGCTGCTCGTCGCAGAACGCGGACAGGCCCGCGTGGCTCACGACGACGCCCTTCGGCGTGCCGGTGGACCCGGAGGTGTAGATGACGTAGGCCGGATGCTCGGGCCGCAGCGGGCGCACGCGGTCGGCGTCCACGATCGGCTTGGCCGAGTACACCATCAGGCCGCGGACGAAGTCGATGTCGTCGAGTGTCAGCCACTCCACGCTGCCGGGCAGCGCCGGACGGGCACCCGACAGCGTGAGACCGAGCACGGTCCCCGAATCGGCGATCATGTGCGCGACGCGCTCGGCTGGGTAGCCGGGGTCCACCGGCACGAACGCCGCACCGGTCTTGGTGATCGCCCAGACCGCGAGCACAGACTCCACCGAGCGCGGAATGCCGATGGCGACCACGGATTCCGGGCCGACGCCGAGCGCGATGAGGTGGCGGGCCAGCAGCGTGGAGCGCAATTCCAGCTCGGTGTAGGTGAGCTGGGCGAAACGCTCGGTGGCGTCGCCCTCCACCACGGCCAGGCCGTCCGGGCTGCTGTGCACCGCCGACTGCAGCAGCTGCGGCAGCGTGACCACGCGGGACACCGGAATCCGGTTGGGGCGCAGCCGGTCCCGTTCGGCGGGGGTGAGCAGATCGATGGCGCCGACCGGCTGCTCCGGGTCGGTGGCGACCGCCGTGATCACGGTGGCCAGCATGCGGGTGAACCCGCGCACCGTCACGTCGTCGAAGATGTCGGTGGCGTAGGTGAACATGGTCGCCAGCTCGTCGGGCGCGCCGTCGGCGCGGTGGCGCGGTTCGACGTTGAGCAGCAGGTCGAACTTGGCGGCGATCGCCTCCGAATCCAGCACGCCGACGGTCAATCCCGGCAGTTCCAGCGTGGGGCGCTCCAGGTTCTGGAAGGCCAGCACGGCCTGGAACAGCGGGCTCGCGCTGCCCGCGCGGCCGGGCGCGACGGTCTCGACCACCCGCTCGAACGGGATGTCGGCGTTGGCGAACGCGTCCAGATCGGTTTCGCGGGCCTGGCGCACCAGATCGGCGAAGGTGGCGTCGGGGTCGACGGTGGTGCGCAGCGTCAGCGTGTTGACGAACATGCCGACCAGGCCGTCGAGGGCGCGCTCACCGCGGCCCGCGATGGGCGTGCCGATGGCCACGTCCGTGTCGCCGGTGAGCCGCGCGAGCAGCACGGCCAGCGCCGCGTGCACCACCATGAACAGCGACGAATTCTGTTCCCGCGCAATGCGGGCCAGATCGGCGTGCACGTCGGCGGGCAGCGTGACGCCCACCGAGGCGCCGCGCATGGACGGCACCGGCGGATGCGGGCGGTCCTGCGGCACCGTGGCCGCGCCGGTGAGCCCGGCCAGCCGCTGCTTCCAATGCGCGAGCTGGCGCGCGGCCACCGAGTCCGGATCGTCCTCGGCGCCCACCACTTCGCGCTGCCAGAGCGCGAAGTCGGCGTACTGCACGGGCAGCGGCGCCCAGCCGGGCGCCTCACCCTCGACGCGGGCGATGTAGGCGGTCATCAGGTCGCGGGCCAGCGGCGCGAGCGAGGCGCCGTCGGCGACGATGTGGTGCGCGACGAGCACCAGCAGGTGCTTGTCGGGCACGCCGCCGTTGAGCAGCGCGATCCGCACCGGCGGATGCTCGGTCACGTCGAAGCCCGAGCCCATGAGCTCCACGACCCGGCCCATGATGTGGGCGGGCTGTTCGGATTGCAGTCCTTCGGGCAGCACCGAGGCCACGGAAAGGACTTCCTGGTAAGGCTTTCCGTCCTCGTCGGCGGGGAACCGGGTGCGTAGCGCCTCGTGGCGTTCGAGCACGTCGAGGGCGGCCTGACCGATCGCGGTCACGTCGAGGTGACCGGCGAGCTGGATGGCGAACGGGATGTTGTAGGCGGCCGAACCGGGGTCGATGCGGTTGAGCACCCACATCCGCTGCTGGGCCAGCGAGAGCGGCACGCGCTCCGGGCGCGGCCCGGCCACCAGCGGCGGCCGGATGTCGACGGCCACACCGGGCACCACGCGGGCGGCCAGCGCGGCGACGGTGGGCGCCTCGAACAGTTCGCGCACTTCGACATTCGCGTCGAGCGCGGCGTTGAGGCGCGCGACCGCGCGGGTGGCCAGCAGCGAGTTGCCGCCGAGCGCGAAGAAATCGTCGTCGAGGCCCACTTCGCCCGCTCCGAGCAGGCTGGCGAACACCTCGGCCACGGCCTGCTCGATCGGTGTGCCGGGGGCCCGGTATTCCGACGAACCGCCGAAGACGGGCGCGGGCAACGCCTTCCGGTCCAGCTTGCCGCTGGCGTTCACCGGGAACGCGTCCAGCACCACCAGCGCGGCGGGCACCATGTAGCCCGGCAGCGCGCCGGTGAGTTCCTTGCGCACGGACTCGGTTTCGAGCGTGACATCGGGTTCGGGCACCAGGTAGCCCACCAGCTGGTCACCGGCGTGCTCATCGGTGCGCAGCACGACCACCGCTTGCGCGATACCGGGTTGGGCCAGCAGGGCCGCCTCGATCTCGCCCAGCTCGATCCGCAGACCACGCAACTTCACCTGGAAGTCCGTGCGGCCCAAGTACTCCAGTTCACCGTCGGCGGTCCAGGTGACAAGGTCGCCCGTGCGGTACATCCGAGAACCGCCGGGGCCGTACGGATTCGCGAGGAAACGGTCCGCCGTCAGATCCGGACGGCCGAGGTATCCCCGCGCGAGCTGATCGCCCGCGAGATACAGCTCGCCCGCGACACCCGGCGCGACCGGGCGCAGACGCGAATCCAGCACGTAGACCTGGGTGTTCCAGACGGGGCGGCCGATCGGCACCGACACCTCGTCGGCGTCGACGACCTCGTGATACGTCACGTCGACCGCGGCCTCGGTCGGACCGTACAGGTTGTGCAGACGCGCACCTGTCAGCTCGCGCAACCGCCGCGCCGTCACGGCGGGCAGCGCCTCGCCCGAGGCGAACACCTGCCGCACCCGGGGCGCGTCGGCACCCTCGCCGAGGGTCGAGACGAACACCGACAGCATCGACGGCACGAAATGCACCGTCGTCACACCGTGTTCGGCAATAACCTGAGCCAGATACACCGGATCACGGTGACCGTCCGGCTTCGCCACCACCAAGCGCGCACCAGCCTGCAACGGCCAGAAGAACTCCCACACCGACACGTCGAAGGTCGCCGGAGTCTTCTGCAACACCACATCATCCGCACCCAACGGATACGAATCCTGCATCCACAGCAAACGATTCACGATCGCCGAATGCGACACCGCCACACCCTTCGGGCGACCCGTCGAACCCGACGTGAAAATCACGTACGCGGTATCGGAGGGGCGGATCGGCCGCGCACGTTCGGCGGCGGTGATGGGTGTCGCGTCGTACCGGGCGATCTCGGGCGCGTCGACCTCGAGGACCGGCGCGACGGCGGTGCCGAACCCGTCGCGCGAGGTGGTGAGCACCAGCGCGGGGCGCGCGGTGTCGAGCACGTAGTCGATGCGCTCGGCGGGCTGGTCGGGGTCGAGCGGCACGTAGCCCGCGCCCGCCTCCAGCACCGCGTACATGGCCACCACCAGCTCGGTGGAACGGCGAATCGCCAACGCCACCAACGACTCCGGGCCCACGCCGGCGGCCAGCAGGTGGCGGGCCAGCTGGTGCACGCGGGCGCCGAACTCGGCGTAGGTGAGGCGTTCGCCCTCGAAGACCAGCGCCGTCGCGTAGGAGGTCGCCGTGCGCTGCCGCTCGAACAGCGACACCAGCGTCTCGGCGGGCACCGGATGCGCGGTGTCGTTCCACGTGCGCAGCACCGCCGCGCGCTCGGCGTCGGTCAGCAGGTCGATATCCCCGACCACGGCGGCCGAATCCGAGGCCAGCACGGCGAGCACCCGCTCGAACCGCTCGGCGAACCCGCGCACCGTGGCCTCGTCGAAAAGGTCGGTGGCATAGGTGATCTCGGCCGACATTCCGTCCAGCGAACCGTCCGGCGCCACGCGTTCGGCCACGGCGAACTGGAGGTCGAACTTGGCCAGCGGCACGGCCATCTCCACACCCGACACCGTCAGGCCGGGTAGCGCCAGTTCGGTGCGCTCCAGGTTCTGGAAGGTCAGCATCACCTGGAACAGCGGGTGCCGCGCGGCCGAGCGCACCGGGTCGAGCAGTTCCACCAGGCGTTCGAACGGCACGTCCGCGTGCCCGAACGCGGCGAGATCGCCGTGGCGCACGGTCTCGAGCAGGTCGTCGACGGTGGCGGCGGGATCGACGCGGTCGCGCAGCACCAGCGTGTTCACGAACATGCCGATGAGGTCGTCCAGCGCCGCGTCGCCGCGCCCCGCGACGGGCGTGCCGATGGCGATGTCCTCGGTTCCCGAGAGCCGGGCCAGCAGCACCGCGAGCGCGGTGTGCACGACCATGAACAGCGTCGAATGGTGCCGCTGCGCCACCTCGCCCAGCGCGGTGTGCGTCTCGGCGCCGATCTCGAAGCGCACCACCCCGCCCCGGTAGGAGGCGACGGCCGGGCGCGGGCGATCCGAGGGCAGTTCCAGCTGGTCGGGCAGCCCGGCCAGCCGATCGCGCCAGAACGAGACCTGCTGGGCCAGCAGCGATTCCGGATCGTCCTCGGTGCCGAGCACCTCACGCTGCCACAGCGCGTAGTCGGCGTACTGCACAGCCAGCGGCGCGAGCTGCGGGGCGCGGCCCGCGACGCGGTCGGCGTAGGCCGTCATCAGGTCGCGGGTCAGCGGGCCCATCGAGAAACCGTCACCGGCGATGTGGTGCACCACGCACACCAGCACGTGCTCGGACTCACCGATCTCCAACAGCCGCAACCGGATCGGCGGCGCCGCGGTGACGTCGAAGCCCGCGGTGACCGCCGTGGTCACCAGCTCCACCAGATTCGACGCGCCGACCGGCTCGGCCCCCAGCTCGGGCACCGCGCGCGGATCCTCCACCGGCAGCACCAATTGATAACCGGCACCGTCGAATTCGGGGTAGACCGTGCGCAGCACCTCGTGCCGGTGCACCAGATCCGCCACTGCCGCATTCAGCGCGGCCACGTCCAACGCACCCGACAGCCGCACGGCCACCGGGATGTTGTTGACCCCGCTGGCGGGATCGAAGCGGTTCAGGAACCACATGCGCTGCTGCGCGTACGACAGCGGCACCCGCTCGGGCCGCTCCCGGGGCTCCAGCGCGATCCTGGCCGACGCGGTGCCCACGTACCGGTCCAGCTCCTCGGCCAGACCCGCGACGGTGGAGGCGTCGAACAGCAACTGCATCGGCACCCGCGCGCCCAGCGCCGCGCCGACGCGCGCGATGGCCTGCGCGGCCAGCAGTGAGTTGCCGCCCAGCTCGAAGAAGTCGTCGTCGGCGCCCACGCGCGCCTCGGCGTCGTCGCGCAAGAGCAACGCGGCGAACACCTCCGCCACCATCTCCTCGGTGGGCGTGGACGGTGCGCGGTACTCCCCGGCCGCGAACACCGGCTCCGGCAGCGCGGCGCGATCCAGCTTGCCGACCGAGGTCAGCGGGATCTCGTCCAGCACCATGATCACCGTGGGCACCATGTACGCGGGCAGCGTCCGGCCCACGAACTCGGTGAGGGCGGCGGTGTCGAGCGTGGCGCCCGTGCGCGGCAGCACGTACGACACCAGAGCCGTGGCGCCCGAAGGCAATTCGCGGCCGAGGGTGGCGGCGAAGTCGACATCGGGGTGCGCGGTGAGGGCGTTGTCGATCTCGCCGAGCTCGATGCGCAGGCCGCGGATCTTCACCTGGAAGTCCGAGCGGCCCAGGTACTCGAGGGTGCCGTCGGCCTCGTTGCGCCGCACCAGGTCGCCCGTGCGGTACAGCCGCGCGCCCGGGGCGCCCGACTGCGCGCCGAACGGGCTCGCGACGAAGCGTTCCGCCGTGAGCCCCGGCCGGTTCAGATACCCCTGCGCCAGCGCGGGCCCCGACAGGTACAGCTCACCCACGACACCCGCGGGCACCGGCCGCAGCCGGGCGTCCAGCACGAACGCGCCGACGCCCGGGATGGCGGTGCCGATGGTGATCGGCTCGTCGGGGTACAGCGGCGCGGTGCTGGTCGCCAGGATGGTGGCCTCGGTGGGGCCGTAACCGTTGTAGAACTCGCGGGTGCCGTCGGCCCACCGCGCGACCAGTTCCGGACCGAACTTCTCACCGGCCACCACGACGGTGCCCAGCTCGTCCAGACCGGCCGGATCCACCGATTCCAGCGCGCCCGGCGTGATGAGCATGTGGGTGACCTGCTCGCGCGCGAGCAGATCGGCCAGTTCGTAGCCGCCGAAGACGGTGTGCGGCGCGATCACCAGCGTCGCGCCCGCCGAGAATGCGAGCAGCAGCTCGAGCACCGACACGTCGAAGTTCGGGGAGCACACGTGCAGCACGCGCGCGTCACCGTCGATCTTGTAGTGCTCCCGCTCGGCCGCCACCAGCCCGGCCAGCCCCGTGTGGGTGACGACGACGCCCTTCGGCTTGCCGGTGGACCCCGAGGTGTAGATGACGTAGGCCGGGTGCCGCTCGTCGAGCGGGCGCACCCGGTCGGCGTAGGAGATGGGGCGGTGTTCGCGGTGCAGGATGCGCTCGGCGACCACCGGGTCGTCCAGTTCGATCCAGTACACGCCGGTGCCCAGCGCGCGACGGTGGGCCATGGTGGTCAGGCCGACCACGGCCCCCGAATCCGACACGATGTGCGCGATCCGGTCGGCCGGATAGTTCGGGTCGGCGGGCACGTAGGCCGCGCCGGTCTTCGCGATCGCCCAGACCGACAGGACCGAGGCCACCGAGCGGGAAATGCCGATGGCGACCACGTCGCCGGGGCCGACACCGCGCTCGATCAGCTCCCTGGCCAGCCGGGAGGAGTCCTCGTCCAACTGGCGATAGGTGAGTTCGATGACCGATTCGGGATCGGCGGAGGGCGCGTAGCGCACGGCGACTTCGTCGGCGGCGGATTCGACGGCGGCGGTGAGCAACTGCCCGAAGAGCGGACTGCCTGACCTGCGACGACGACTACCGCGAGGAGAACGGCGGGCAGTTTCCATGTCGAGCGTATTCACCTCTCGCGTCCAGCTTCACCGCACCACCCCGGCGGTCGGTCCCCGCCCATCCTGAACTGCCGTGGGTCGGCGCGGTCCGAGCAATCTCATCAGTCTAGGCGGGCAGCCGCAACAGGCCGATCGGTCTGGTCGAAATCGGCATCTGACCGATCGGCCGCCTCGGAGGCGGTGTTACATCGCGCTGAGGCTACCGCCACCGGAGCCCGCGCGGGAAACGCGTCACCTCACCCCTGCTCCAGCAGGGCGGCCAGGCGCGGCCCCAGCTCGGCGAGCGATTCCGGCGAGGTCATCGCCAAGTGCGTGGTCGCGATCGGATGGTTCTCGATCGGCCCGCGCACGTGGGGCGCCCAGTCGGCCGGGCCACCGTGTGTGCGGCCGTCCGCTTCGGGGATGGTGGCGGTGAAGTAGTCGACCCGCCCTTCGAAGACGCCCGGCCGGTGGGCCGCGGCCAGTTCGACCGTGCGCAGCGCGCCCCGATAGATCCGGCCGAGCCGGTCGAGGGTGAACAGCGCGGGCTCGGTGACCAGGGCCGCGTGCACGGCGGCGAGGGCGTCGTCGTCCAAGGTGGCCAGGTCGGCGTCGGCGGGCAGGTCGATGCCGAGGCCCGCGAAGGCCTGGCGCACTTCGGCGCGGAAGTCGTCCAGGTCCGGCGCGGGGACGCCGTCCAGGATCGCGAGCAGCTCCACCCGCTCGCCCCGCGCCTGCAACGCGGCGGCCACGCCGTGGGCCAGCAGGCCGCCGAGCGACCAGCCGAGCAGCCGGTACGGCCCGTGCGGCCGCACCGCCACGATCTCGGCGACGTAGCGGTCGACCAGGTCGGACACATCCGCCGGGTCGAAGTCGTCCTCGCTCAGCGCGGGCGATTGCAGACCGTAGATCGGCTGGTCGGCGGGCAGGAACCGGGCCAGGCCGGCGTAGCTCCACGACATGCCCGCCATGGGCGGCAGGCAGAACAGCGGCGCCCGCTCGCCCGCCGCCCGGATGGGCAGCAGGACGGCCAGGGCGCTGTCGGTGGCCCCGTCGTAGTCGTGCCCGGCCTCCAGCGCCGCCGCGACCTGTCCGACCAGTCCCTCGACGGTGGGATCGACGAAGAACGCGGCGACGGTGAGTTCGGCGCCGGTGCGGGTGCGCAGCAGTTCGACCACGCGGGTGGCCAGCAGCGAGTTGCCGCCCAGGGCGAAGAAGTCGTCGTCGAGGCCGAGCTGCCGCGTGCCGAGCACCTCCTCGAACGCGGTCGCCACGACCGAGGCCAGCGGCGTGTTCGGCGGACGGAAGACGGCCTGCTCGAAGACCGGCTCCGGCAACGCCTTTCGATCGAGTTTGCCGTTGGGGTTCAGCGGCATCTCGTCCAGGACCACGAGCGCCGACGGCACCATGTACGCGGGGAGGACCGCGGCCGCCCGTTCCCGCAAGGCCGCCGTGTCGACGGTCTGCCCGGCTTTGGGCACCACGTAGCCGACCAACCGTTCGCCGGTGTGCGGGTCCTCCCGCATCACGACGACCGACTGGGCCACGGTGTCGTCACCGAGCAGAGCCGCTTCGATCTCCGGGAGTTCGATGCGCAGGCCGCGCAGCTTCACCTGGAAATCGGTGCGGCCCAAATAGACCAGCGCACCATCCCGGTTCCAGCGCACCAAATCACCGGTCCGGTACATGCGGGTGCCGGGTTTGCCGTACGGGTCCGCGACGAAACGCTCCGAAGTCAGGTCCGGACGCGACAGGTAGCCGCGCGCGACCTGGTCACCGGCGAGGTACAGCTCGCCCGCGACACCGGCCGGCACCGGGTGCAGGCGCGCGTCGAGCACGTACGCCGCCGCGTTCCACACTGGCGCGCCGATCGGAACAGCACCCGTGACGTGATCGTCGACCGCCGCGTACGTGGCGTGGACGGTGAATTCCGTTGGGCCGTACAGGTTGTGCAGCTCCGCATCGGTCACCCGGCGAATCGCGGCGACTTCGGCGGCGGTGAACGCCTCACCCGCGATGAGCAGTGTGCGCAGCGAGGACAGCGCCTCCGGCCGGGCCGTACCGGCGAACACCGTGAGCATCGACGGGACGAACGACGTGATCGTCACACCCTCGGCGGCGATGGTGTCCGCCAGATAATGCGGATCGCGGTGACCGTCGGCGGTGGCGACCACCAGACGCGCGCCCGTGGTGAGCGAACCGAACAACTCCCACACCGACACATCGAACGTCGCGGGTGTCTTGAACAGGACCGTATCGCTCGCCTCTATGCCGTATTCGTCGGTGATCCAACCGATCTGGTTCACCACCGCCGAATGCGGCACCGCCACACCCTTCGGACGGCCCGTCGAACCCGACGTGAAGATCACGTACGCCGGATGCGCCGCGCGCAACGGCGCGCGGCGGTCGCCGTCCGTCAGCGGCTCGTCCCCGTAGCCGGACAGATCCTCCGTATCGACCGCGAGGACAGGTGCGTCGTCGTCGAATCCCACGGCCGCCGTGTCGAATCCGTCCCGCTCCGTGGTGAGCACACACACCGGGGCGGCCGTGTCGAGGACGTAGTGGATGCGGTCGGCGGGCTGATCCAGGTCCAGCGGCACGTAGCCACCGCCCGCTTCCAGCACCGCGTACATCGCGACCACCAGATCCACCGAACGCCGAATACCCAGCGCCACCAGCGTCTCCGGACCCACACCCGCATCCACCAGACGACGCGCCAACCGGTGCACGCGGCTCGCGAACTCGGTGTAGGTCCATTCCGTCTGACCCACGGCGGCGCGATCGATCACGGCCGGATCTAGCGGCGTCTCACGAACCTGCGCCTGGAACAGGTCGACCAGGGTTGCCGCACCGCCGATCTCCCGTCGCGCGGGCGGCGTGAGCAGGGCGGTGCGCTCCCCCTCGGCGAGCAGGTCCAGATCGCCGACCGGTGCCGCCGGGTTGTCCGCGACCAGCCGCAGCAGCCGCACGAAACGGTCCGCGAACCCCTGCGCCGTGTCGGCGTCGAAAAGGTCCTTGGCGTAGGAGAATTCGGCGTACAGCCCACCGGGTTGCGCGCCACCCGCCTCGCTGACGGTCAGCGACAGATCGAACTTCGCGGTGTCGGACTCGAGCTCGACCGCGCCGAGGCGCAGGCCGGGCAGCTCGAATTCGGTCTCCGGCAGGTTCGCCAGCGACAGCATCACCTGGAACAGCGGGTGCCGCGCCGTCGAACGCGCCGGGTTCAACAGCTCCACCAACCGCTCGAACGGCAGGTCGGCGTGGGCGAACGCGCGCAGATCCGTTTCCTTGGCCTCGGCGAGGAGTTCGGTGAACGACAGCGCGCCCGGCACCTGGGTCCGCAGCACCAGCGTGTTGACGAACATGCCGATCACATCGTCCAACTCCGCCTCACCGCGACCCGCCACCGGCGTACCCACCGCGACGTCCTCGGTCCCCGACAACCGCGCCAGCAACACCGCCAACGCCGCGTGCAACACCATGAACAACGTCGCGTTCTCGGTGCGCGCCAGCTCGGTGAGCGCCCGGTGGACCTCGGCGTCGACCTCGAACGCCACCCGGCCGCCCGCGTAGGAGGGGACCGCGGGGCGCGGCCGGTCGGCGGGCAGGCTCAATTCGT
The DNA here is from genome assembly GCF_003315035.1 of Nocardia puris. Taxonomy (GTDB): domain Bacteria; phylum Actinomycetota; class Actinomycetes; order Mycobacteriales; family Mycobacteriaceae; genus Nocardia; species Nocardia puris. The sequence continues at coordinate 65,402 of NZ_QNRE01000020.1, read as the reverse complement.
CGGGCAGGCCCGCCAGCGCAGCGCGCCAGTACGCCGCCTGCGCGGAGATCAGGCTGCCCGGGTCGTCCTCGGACCCGAGCACGGCGCGCTGCCAGAGGCTGAAATCGGCGTACTGCACCGGCAGCGGCGCCCAGTTCGGGGCCAGCCCGGCCGTGCGGGCGGCGTAGGCGGCCATCACGTCGCGGGTCAGCGGACCCATCGACCAGCCGTCGGCGGAAATGTGGTGGGCCACGAAAACCACGACGTGCTCTGGCTTTTCGGTGCCGGTGACGCGCAGCAGCGCGACCCGCAGCGGCACTTCGGCCGTCACGTCGAAGCCCGCCGTCACCACGGCGCGCACGCGGTCGGGCAGATCCGCCGCCGCGACGGGTTCGACGGTCACGGCGGGCACCGCCTGATCGAGCGGCAGCACCCGCTGGACGGGGCCTTCCGGCGTGGCCGGGTAGACCGTGCGCAGCACCTCGTGGCGGGCCAGCAGGTCGCCGACCGCCGCGACGAGCGCGGGGACGTCCAGGTCGCCGGTGAGCCGCACGGCGGCCGGGATGTTGTAGACGGCCGCGCCCGGGTCGAACCGGTTGAGGAACCACATGCGCTGCTGGGCCAGCGAGAGCGGCACCCGCTCGGGGCGCGGACCCGCCGTCAGCGCCGGCCTGCCGCCCGCACCCGCGTGCCGCTCCACCCGCACGGCGAGCGCCGCGACGGTGGAAGCCTCGAACAGTTCGCGCACGGGCACCCGGGTCGCCAGCGCGGCGCCGAGCCGGGCCACCACCTGGGTGGCCAGCAGCGAGTTGCCGCCGAGGGCGAAGAAGTCGTCGTCCGCGCCGATCCGCTCGACGCCGAGCACGTCCGCGAACACGCCCGCCACGATCTCCTCCACGGGCGTCGCGGGCGCGCGGAACGCCGCGCCTTCCAGCTCGGGCGCGGGCAGTGCCTTGCGGTCGAGTTTGCCGTTGGGGTTGCGCGGCAGCCGATCCAGCGTCACGAACACCGAAGGCACCATGTACGAGGGCAATTCGGCCGCGATCGCGGTACGCACCGCCTCGGTGTCGAGCGCGGCGCCGTCCACCGACGACACGTACGCGACGAGCAGATCCCCGAGATGCGGGTCGGAGTGGGCCAAGACGGCGGCCTCGGCGACGCTGTCGCGGCGCAGCAGCGCGGCCTCGATCTCGCCGAGTTCGATGCGGAAGCCGCGCACCTTCACCTGGAAGTCGGTGCGGCCCCGGTAGATCAGCGTGCCGTCGGCGCGCCAGGCCACCAGGTCGCCGGTGCGGTACATGCGCGCGCCGGGTTCGAAGGGGTTGGCCACGAAACGATCCGAGGTGAGATCGGGCCGCGCGAAGTAGCAGCGCGCCAACTGCACACCGGACAGGTACAGCTCGCCCGACACCCCGGCGGGCACCGGCCGCAGCCGCTGATCCAGCACGTAGACGCCGGTGTTCCACTCCGGCACGCCGATCGGCACGGTGAGCGTGTCACCGGGGCCGATGCGGTGCCAGGTGACCGAGACCGCCGCCTCGGTCGGGCCGTACAGATTCAGCAGCGCCACTGCGGGATTGGCGACGTCGAACCGCTGCGCGACGGCGGCGGGCAGCGCCTCGCCGATGGCCAGCACCCGCCGCAGCGCGGGGCTCGTCTCGCCGCCCGCCGCGGTGAGCAGCCCGTCCAGCATGGACGGCACCACGTGCAGCGTGGTGACGCCGCTCGCGCGCATCAGGTCGGTGAGGTACACCGGGTCGCGGTGGCCGTCGGGCGCGGCGATCACCAGCCTGCTGCCGCACACGCCCGGCGACCAGTACGCCCACACCGAGACGTCGAAGGTGGCGGGGATGTTGAGCAGGGTGACGTCGTCGGCGTCGATGCCGAATTCGTCCACCATCCACAGCATCTGGTTGACGATCGCGCCGTGCGGTACCGCGACGCCCTTGGGCCTGCCGGTGGAGCCGGAGGTGAACAGCACGTAGGCGGTGTGCGCGGCACGCAGCGGGGCACGGCGCTCGCCGGCGCGGATCGGGGCGGGGTCGACCGCCGCGAGATCCAGATCGTCCAGGCGGAAGACCGGGGCCGCGTCGGTGGTGAAACCGACTGCCGCACTGGTCAATACGCAGATGGGCGCGGCCGTGTCGAGGATGTAGGTGGTGCGGTCGACCGGCATGTCCGGGTCGAGCGGCAGATACGCGCCGCCCGCCTTGGCCACGGCATACATCGCGACCACCAGGTCCACCGAGCGCGGCAACACCAGAGCGACGCGCTCGTCCGGGCCGACACCCAGCGAAAGGAGGTACCGCGCGAGGCGGTTCACCCGCGCGTCCAGTTCGGCGAAGGTGAGGTCGTGGCCGGGCCGGTCTCCGCTCAGCGCGATCGCCTCGGGCCGCGCGGCGACCGTGGCCTCGAGCAGGTCCACCAGCGTGGTCTCCGGGTCGACCGGATGCTCGGTCGCGTTCCAGGAGCGCAGGATTCGCGTGCGTTCGGCGTCGTCGAGGATCTCGATCTCCCCCGCCCGCACCGAGGGTTCGGCGACGACGGCGGCCAGGACGCGGTGGAAGCGGTCCACCACGGCGCGCGCCGTCTCGGCGTCGAACAGGTCGGTGGCGTAGGTGAGCGTGCCGCCGATGCCCGCGGGCGCGCCGGTCTCGTCGTAGCGGTCGCCGACGATCAGGTGCAGGTCGAACTGCGAGAGGTGGGTCTCGATGTCGACGCCCGCCACGCGCAGGCCCGGCAGCTCCAGATCCGCCGCGGCCATGTTCTGGAAGGACAGGCCCACCTGGAACAGCGGGTGGCGCGCGGTGGAGCGCGCCGGGTTCAGCACCTCGACCAGTCGCTCGAACGGCACGTCGGCGTGCGCGAAGGCGCGCACGTCGGCGGCGCGCTGGGCGGCCAGGATCTCGGTGAACGGCGCGCCGGGCGCGACCCGTGCGCGCAGCACGAGGGTGTTCATGAACATGCCGATCAGGTCGTCGAGCGCGGCCTCGCCGCGCCCCGCGATCGGGGTGCCGATGGCGATGTCGTCGCCGCCGGACAGGCGCGCCAGCAGCACCGCGAGCGCGGTGTGCACGACCATGAACAGCGTGGCGCCCTCGGCACGCGCCAATTCGGCCAGCGCGCGGTGGGTTTCGGCGTCGATCTCGACGGGGATCTTCGCGCCCGCGAAGGACTGGGTGGCCGGGCGCGGGCGATCGGTGGGCAGCTCCAGCTGGTCGGGCAGGCCGGCCAATTCGTCACGCCAGTAGGCGATCTGGGCCGCCGCGCGGGAGTTCGGATCGTCTTCGTCGCCGAGCAGCGCGCGCTGCCAGATGCTGAAGTCCGCGTATTGCACCGGAAGCGGCGACCAGCCCGGCGCCGCGCCGGAAGTCCGTGCGGCATAGGCGATCATGAGGTCGCGGGTGAGCGGGCCGATGGAGAAACCGTCGCCGCTGATGTGGTGCACCACCATCGCCAGCACGTATTCCGCACCGCCCAAATCGAACAGCGCGGCGCGCAGCGGCACCTCGGCGGTCACGTCGAACTGCGTCGTGATCAGGTGCGCCATCGCCGATTCCAGTTCGGCGGCGTCGAGCGCGCGCACGGCCAGGGTCGGCACGTCGCCGTCAGCGGGCAGGATCACCTGTACCGGGCCCGCGTCGGTCTGCGGGTAGACGGTGCGCAGGATTTCGTGGCGTTCGATCAGGTCGGCGACAGCCAGGCGCAGCGCGTCGATATCGAGATCACCGCTGAGGCGCACCGCGATCGGGATGTTGTAGGCGGCCGATTCGGCGTCGAAGCGGTTGAGGAACCACATGCGCCGCTGCGCGAGCGAGAGCGGGACGCGCTCGGGGCGCGGTCCGGCGACCAGCGCGATCCGCTCGCCGTCGGCCTGTTCCACGGCGGCCGCGAGCGCGGCGACGGTGGATGCCTCGAAGAGCAGCCGCACGGGCACGGCGGTGTCGAGCGCCGCGCCGATGCGGGCGGCGACCTGGGTGGCCAGCAGCGAATTGCCGCCCAGGGCGAAGAAGTCGTCGTCGAGGCCGAGTTGCCTGTCGCCGTCGCCGAGGACCTCGGCGAACACTCCGGCCACGATCTGTTCGACGGGCGTGTTCGGCGCGCGGAAGACGGCCTGCTCGAAGACCGGCTCCGGCAACGCCTTTCGATCGAGCTTGCCGTTCGGGTTCAGCGGCATCTCGTCGAGCACCACGAGCGCCGACGGCACCATGTACGCCGGCAACGCCGCGGCGGCGCGTTCGCGCAGTGCCACCGTGTCGACGGTCTGTCCCGCCTCGGGTACGACGTAACCCACCAGGCGGTCGCCGGTGTGCGGGTCTTCGCGTACGACCACGACCGACTGCGCGACGGCGTCGTCACCGAGCAGAGCCGCTTCGATCTCCGGGAGTTCGATGCGCAGGCCGCGCAGCTTCACCTGGAAATCGGTGCGGCCCAAATAGACCAGCGCACCATCCCGGTTCCAGCGCACCAAATCACCGGTGCGATACATGCGAGCACCCGGAGCACCGGACGGATCGGCCACGAAACGCTCGGAGCTCAGGTCCGGACGCGACAAGTAGCCACGCGCGACCTGATCACCGGACAGATACAACTCGCCCGCGACACCGGCCGGCACCGGATGCAGACGCGCATCGAGCACATACGCCGCCGCGTTCCACACCGGCACGCCGATCGGAACAGCACCCGTAACCTGCTCATCCACCGCCGCATACGTGGCGTGGACGGTGAATTCCGTTGGGCCGTACAGATTGTGCAGCTCCGCATCGGTCACCCGGCGAATCGCGGCGACCTCCGCACTCGTGAACGCCTCACCCGCCACCAGCAACGCCCGTAGCGAATCCAGCGCCTCCCGACGGGCCGTACCGGCGAACACCGTGAGCATCGACGGGACGAACGACGTGATCGTCACACCCTCGGCGGCGATGGTGTCCGCCAGATAATGCGGATCGCGGTGACCGTCGGCGGTGGCGACCACCAGACGCGCGCCCGTGGTGAGCGAACCGAACAACTCCCACACCGACACATCGAACGTCGCCGGCGTCTTGAACAGCACGGTGTCGGAGTCGCCGATACCGTATTCGGCGGTGATCCACCGGATCTGGTTCACCACCGCCGAATGCGGCACGGCCACACCCTTCGGCCGACCGGTCGAACCCGACGTGAAGATCACGTACGCCGGATGCGCACCGGTCAGCGGCGCACGCCGATCGGCATCGGTGAGCGGCGTCGCGCGGTACCCGGACAGATCCTCCGTATCGACGGTGAGCACAGGGAGTTCACCGTCGAATCCCACGGCCGCCGTATCGAACCCATCCCGCTCCGTGGTGAGCACACACACCGGGGAAGCCGTTTCCAGCACATACCGGATGCGGTCGGCGGGCTGATCCAGATCCAACGGCACGTAACCGCCACCGGCCTCCAGCACCGCGTACATCGCGACCACCAGATCCACCGAACGCCGAATACCCAACGCCACCAGCGTCTCCGGACCCACACCCGCATCCACCAGACGACGCGCCAACCGGTGCACGCGCGTCGCGAACTCCGCGTAGGTCCACTCCGTCTGACCCACGGCGGCGCGATCGATCACAGCCGGATCGAATGGCGTCTTACGCGCCTGGGCCTCGAACAGCTCGACCAGCGTCGCCGCCGAGCCGATCTCCCGCCGCGCGGGCGGAGCGGTCAGCCGGGCGCGCTCGTCCTCGGCGAGGAGGTCGAGGTCGCCGACCGGTGTGGCCGGGTTGTCCACAATCGTCCCCAGCAGGCGCACGAACCGATCCGCGAAGCCGCGCACGGTGTCGGCGTCGAAAAGGTCCTTCGCGTAGGAGATCTCGGCGTACAGCCCGGCCGCGGACTGCTTGATACCGACCATCAGGTCGAACTTGGCGGTGTCGATGTCGAAGTCGACGGCTTCGACGCGCAGGCCCGGGAGTTCGAGGGTGTTCTCGGGCAGGTTCTGCACCGACAGCATCACCTGGAACAGCGGATGCCGCGCCGTCGAACGCGCCGGGTTCAGGATCTCGACCAGCCGCTCGAACGGCAGGTCCGCGTGGGCGAACGCGCCGAGGTCGGCTTCGCGGACGACGTCGAGCAGGGTGTCGAAACCGGTGTCGCCGGGCACGGCGGTGCGCAGCACCAGCGTGTTGACGAACATGCCGATCACATCGTCCAGTTCGGCCTCACCACGACCCGCCACCGGCGTACCCACCGCGACGTCCTCGGTTCCCGACAACCGCGCCAGCAATACCGCCAACGCCGCGTGCAACACCATGAACAAGGTCGCGTTGTGGTCCTTGGCCAGCGCGTCCAGCCGTTCGGTGCGGGCGGCGTCGACGGTGAAGGCGACGGTGCCGCCCGCGAACGACTGCGCGGCCGGGCGGGGGCGGTCGGCGGGCAGGTTCAGCTCGTCGGGCAGGCCCGCCAGCGCCTCCCGCCAGTACGCGGCCTGCGCCGAGATCAGGCTCGCGGGATCGTCTTCCGAGCCGAGCACCGCGCGCTGCCACACGCTGAAGTCGGCGTACTGCACCGGCAGCGGCGCCCAGCCGGGCGCCTGCCCGGCGTGACGGGCGGCGTAGGCGAGCATCACGTCACGGGTCAGCGGACCCATCGACCAGCCGTCGGCGGAGATGTGGTGCGCGACCACGACGAGCACGTGCTCGTCGGTGCCCACCACCTCGAAAAGCTCCGCGCGGAACGACGTTTCGGTCGTCACGTCGAAGCCCGCCGACACGGCGGCGGCGATGCGCTCGCCCAGCTCCCCCGCCGTGACGGGCTGCGGCCGCAGATCCGGCGTCGCCTGGTCGGGAGTCAGGATCACTTGATGGGCAACGCCGTTCGCGCCCACGGGGTATACGGTGCGCAGCGTCTCGTGGCGCGCGACCACGTCGCCGACAGCTTGGCGCAGCGCGGCGACGTCCAGCTCGCCGGTGAGCCGCACGGCGACCGGCAGATTGTTCACCGCCGACGCGGTGTCGAACCGGTTGAGGAACCACATGCGCTGCTGGGCCAGCGACAGCGGAACGGGATCGGGGCGCGGTCCGGCGGTGAGCGCCTGCCGGGCTGGGCCACCCGCCCCGCGTCCGAGCGCGGCAGCCAGGCCGGCGACGGTCGGGGCCTCGAACACGGCGCGCACCGGCACGCGGGCGCCGATCGCCTGGCCGAGCCGGGCCGCGACCCGGGTGGCGGCCAGCGAGTTGCCCCCGAGGTCGAAGAAGTCGTCGTCGGCGCCCACCCGGTCGGCCCCGAGCACCTCGGCGAAGACCGCGGCGACCGTGCGCTCGGCGTCGGTGGCGGGCTCGCGGTGCGCGCGGCCCGCGATCTCCGGCTTCGGCAGCGCCTTGCGGTCGAATTTGCCGCTGGCGTTGAGCGGCATGCGGTCCAGCACCACCACCGCCGAGGGCACCATGTACGACGGCACGTGCGCGCGCACGTGGTCGAGCACGGCCGTCTCCTCGATCCGCGCGTCGCCCTCGGCCACCACGTAGGCGACCAGGCGGTCGCCCGCCGCACCGTGGACCAGCGCGACGGCGGCCCGGTGCACCGTATCGTGGCCGAGCAACACCGCTTCGATCTCACCCAGCTCGATGCGCTGGCCGCGCAGTTTCACCTGGAAATCGCTGCGGCCCAAGTACTCCAGCGCCGGTGTGCCGTCGGCGCGCCAGCGCACCACGTCGCCCGTGCGGTACAGCCGCTGCCCGTCGCGATGCGCGACGAACCGCTCGGCCGTCAGCCCCGCCGCGCGGTAGTAGCCGCGCGCCAACTGCACACCCGCGACGTAGAGCTCACCCGGCGAACCGGGCGGCACCTCGCGCAGCTGCCGATCCAGCACGTACACACGGGTATTCGCGACCGGCACGCCGATCGGCACCGAGACGCCCTCGGCGTCGGCGGCGGGATGGGCCGTCACCACCGTCGCCTCGGCGGGGCCGTACCAATTCTCCAAGCGGGTGCCGGGCAGCGCCTTGGCGAAACGCGTGGCGGTCTCGGTGGACAGCGCCTCACCGGCCGCGAACACCCAGCGCAGCGATTCGTGGCGTCCGTCGGCCTCCGCGCCGTCGAGGAAGGCGTCCAGCATCGAGGGCACGAAATGCACCGAGGTGACGCCGAATTCGTCGATGGTCCGCGCCAGGTACGCCGGATCGCGGTGCCCGTCGGGCTCGGCGACCACGATCGCCGCCCCGACCTGCAAGGGCCAGAACAGCTCCCACGTCGAGATATCGAACGTGATCGGCGTCTTGTGCAACACCACATCCGAACCGTCGTGCGGATACGCACTCTGCGCCCACCGGAACTGATTCACCATCTGCCGATGCGTGATCGCCACACCCTTCGGACGACCCGTCGAACCCGACGTGTAAATCACGTACGCCACGTTGTCGGGGCGCACCACCGGTGCCGCCGCCAAAGGTGCGCCCGTCAAGTCGTCCACTGCCACAACGGGAATGTCCGCCGAAGTGGTGAATTCGTCCGCGGCCCTGGTCAACACACAAACAGGCTCGGCACCGGCGAGCACGAACTCGCTGCGCTCCGCCGGGTGATCGGGATCGATCGGCACGTACCCAGCCCCGGTCCGCAGCACCGCGTAGACCGCGACCACCAGCTCCACCGACCGCCGCATGGCCACGGCCACAAGCGCTTCCGGGCCCACCTCACGCGCGGCCAGCGCACCGGCCAGCGCCGCCGAACGCTCGCGCAGCTCGGCATAGGTGAGCGTGACGCCCTCGGCCAGCACGGCGGGGGCGTCGGGGGTGCGGTCGGCCTGCGCGTCGAACAGGCGGATCAGGGTCGCGTCGTCGACGAGTTCCGGGACGTCGGTGGCGTTGCGGGCGGTGAGCTCGGCGCGTTCGGCGGCGGTCAGCACGTCCACGTCGGCCACGCGCGCGTCGGCCTCGGTGACGAAGCGGTGCAGCAGCGCGGTGAAGCGGCCCGCCAGCGCGCGCACATCGTCCTCGGTGAACACGTCGCGCAGGTACTTGAACGAGAGTTGCAGCGCCGCATCGGGAATCACCATCACGGTGAGCGGGTAGTGCGATCCGTTCACCGCCAGCGCACCGGTGACGGTGAGGCCGCCGGCGATCTCACCGGCCGTGTTCAGCGCCTCGCGGTCGATGGGGAACGACTCGAACACCACCAGCGAGTCGAACAGCCCCTCCACCCCGACGAGACCCTGGATCTCGCTGAGCCCCAGGTAGTGGTGGTCGAGCAGCTCGGCCTGTTCGGCCTGCACGGCGTGCAGCAGCTCGGCCAGCGTCGCGCCGGGCCGCAGCCGCACGCGCACCGGGATCGCGTTGAGGAACAGGCCGACCATGGTCTCCACCCCGGCCAGCTGGGGCGGGCGGCCCGATACGGTCGCGCCGAACACCACGTCGTCGCGGTCGGTCGCGCGCCCGATCAGCAGGCCCCACGCGGCCTGCACGATGGTGTTGACGGTGACGCCGGTCGCGGCGGCCAGACTCGACAGCGCGGCCGTATCCGCTTCGGAGAGCGCCAGATCCACCACGCCGATGCCCGCAGCGATCTCGCGCGCGGGATCGACGGGCGCGAGCGGGGTCGGTTCGGTGACGCCGTCGAGGGCGGCGCGCCAGGCCGCGCGGCTCGCCTCTTGGTCCTGCGCGTCCAGCCAGGCGAGGTAGTCGCGGTACGGGCGGGCGGGCGGCAGCACCGATCCGTCGCCGAGCGCGTACCAGGTCAGCAGGTCGCGGGTGAGCAGCGGCATGGACCAGCCGTCGATGAGGATGTGGTGGCTGGTGACGATCAAGCGGTGCGTGCCGGGACCGGTGCGCGCCAGCGTGAAGCGCAGCAGCGGCGCGGAGTCCATCGGGAACCGGCGCAGCATGTCGGCGTCGAGCAGGCGTGTGAAGGCCGCGTCCGGATCGGTGTCGCCGCTGAGATCCAGGTACTGCCAGGGCACTTCGACGTCGTCGAGGACGATCTGGATCGGATCGCCCGCCGCGTCCTCGGTGAACGCGACGCGCAGGTTCGCGTGCCTGCCCAGCACGCCCGCCGCCGCGGCGCGCAGGCGGTCGTGGTCGACCTCGCCGCCGAGGTCGATGACGAACTGGGTGATGTAGGCGTCGATGGAGGATTCGGCCAGCTGCGCGTGGAAGAGCATGCCCGACTGCAAGGGCGTCAGCGGCCAGATATCGGACAGGCCGGGGTAGGCGGCCGCCAGGCGGGCGCGTTCCGCGTCGTCCAGGCGCACCAGCTCGCGCGAGGCGAAGTCGTCGGCGAGCGTCTCGGGGTCCTCGGTGCGGGCCAGCGCGGCGAGCTGGTCGATGGTGCGGGTGGCGAAAAGCTCACGGGGAGTGAACACCACGCCCCGCGCCCGCGCCCGCGACACCACCTGGATCGAGGTGATGCTGTCGCCGCCGAGGGCGAAGAAGTCGTCGTCCACGCCGAGCCGCTCGACGCCGAGCACCTCGGCCATCACCTCGGCCAGGACCTGCTCGACGGGCGTGCGCGGGGCGCGGTACTCCTTCTGCTCGAGCACGGGCGCGGGCAGCGCGTCGCGGTCCAGTTTGCCGACCGGGGTGAGCGGAATGGCGTCGAGGACGGTCAGCGCGGTCGGCACCATATGGGCGGGCAGGCTGCGCTCGGCCCAGGCGATCAGTTCGGCCGGGTCCGCCGTCGCGCCGGGCGCGGCGTGCACGTAAGAGGCGAGAATCGTGGCGCCGCTGTCGATCTTGTGCCCGACGGTGACGGCGAAGTCGACGGAGTCGTGTGCGGCGAGCACCGCGTCGATCTCGCCCAGCTCGATGCGGAAGCCGCGGATCTTGACCTGGAAGTCGTTGCGGCCCATGTATTCCAGCGCGCCGCTCGCGGTCCACCGCACCAGGTCGCCGGTGCGGTAGAGCCGGGAACCGCTGGGCTCGAATGGATTCGCCACGAATCGCGACGCGGTGAGCGCGCGGCGCCGGTGGTAACCGCGCGCGAGCTGGGCGCCGGTGATGTACAGCTCGCCGACCACGCCGCCGGGCACCGGCGTGAGCCGCTCGTCCAGCACGTATTCGGTGATGCCGCGAATCGGCGCGCCGATGGTGACGACCTCGCCCGGTACCAGCGGATCACTGATATTGGTCATGATCGTGGTCTCGGTGGGGCCGTACCCGTTGTAGAACTCGCGAGTCCCCTCGGCGATCGGCAGCACCCAGCGGCGCACCAGTTCCGGCGGGCAGGCCTCGCCACCGGCCACTACCACGCGCAGGTCATCGAGTCCGGCGGGGTCCACCGACGCGAGCGCGGCGGGCGTGATGAAGCCGTGCGTCACCCGTTCGCGGCGCAGCAGCGCGGCCAGGTCGTCGCCGCCGTACACCGACGGGTCGGCCACCACCATGGTCGCCGGGCCGCCGAGGGCGAGCAGCAGTTCCAGCACCGACGCGTCGAACGAGGGCGAGGCGAAGTGCAGGGTGCGCGAGTCGGCGCTCACCCGGTAGCGCTGCCGCTGCTCCTCGCAGAAGCTGCCCAGCCCGGCTTGGGTGACCACCACGCCCTTGGGCAGGCCGGTCGAACCGGAGGTGTAGATGACATAGGCGGCGTCCTCGGCGCGGATCGCGCGGGGGCGGTCGACGTGGGTGACCGGCTCGGCCGACGCCTGCGCCAGCGCCTCGCTCAGCTCGTCGCCATCGACGACCAGCCACTCCACCCGCTCGGACAGGCCCGCGCGCACGGCGCCGACGGTGAGACCGAGAACCGCGTCGGAGTCGGTGACCATGTGCTCGACGCGATCGGCCGGGTAGTTCGGGTCCACCGGCACGAAGCCGGCGCCGGTCTTGGCGACCGCCCACACCGCGACCACCGAGTCCAGGCCGCGCGGCACGGCCACCGCGACCAGATCGCCGGGGCCCACGCCGCGCGCGAACAGCAGCCGGGCCAGCCGGTTCGAGCGCTCGTCCAGTTCGGCGTAGGTGAGCGAGCCGAGGGTGGCGGTCGCGTCGGCGTGCACGACGGCGACCGACTGCGGCCCCGCCTCGACGGCGGCGGCCATCAGGTGCGGCAGGGTGATGACCCGTTGACGGCGCGTGCGGACCGGTCGTGTCCGAGCCGTACTGGTCATTCGTCTACCACCTCGCATATCTTCGAACCACCCGATAGCGTGACGGCGCCGCCTGGCCCTCCGCCCCACCGATGTTCATCGGACCGCGCCCCGCGGGCCGTTACCCAGCCTAGGCTGGTGTGCCGCTCACACCCGCAGCAACTCGTCCACGCCGACCACCAGCTCCACGGTCCCGACGTGATCCGGCGTCGCGCCCCCGTCGATGACCACCGCGCGCAGGTCCTCCAGCCCGTCGGTGCGGATCGCGTCGAGGCCGGAGCTCCCGGCAACCAGGTGGGTCACCCACTCCTCGGCCAGCGCCGCGGACAGCTCGCCCGCCTCGGGCTCCGGGATCAGCACCATCGACGCGCCCGACACTCCGGCCGCCACCAGTTCCAGCAGCGCGCCGAACGACACCGGCCTGCCCCGGTAGAAGGTGCGCGACTCGAAGGTCAGCTCGGTGCGGGCGCGCAGGCGCTCGGCCGCGGCGGCCAGCTCGTCGTAGGTGCGGACGCACCCGCCCGCGGCGAACACCGGGTCGGCGCCGCGCAGCGCGCGGGTGCGGTCGGCGTAGGTCACCGGGCGGGCCGAACGCACCGCGATATCGGCGGTCACCGCGGGATCGTCCAGGTTCAGCCAGTCGACGCCGTCGCCGCCCTCGTGGCGGGAGTCGGTGACGCCGATCGCGACCGGCGGCCCCTCCGACGGCACGGCGGCCCCGGCGTGCGGGACCACCGCGGCGCCCGCCTTGAGCACCGCCCACGCCGCGACCGCCCAGTGTGCGTCGCGATCCAGCCGCACCGCCACCCCCGCGCCCGGTCCGACACCGCGCGCGATGAGCGCCCTGGCCAGGCGCGAGGAGCGGGCGTCCAGTTCGCCGTAGCCGATCTCCTCCTCGCCCCACACCAGCGCGGGACCGTCCGGATCGTCCTCGACGGCCGCGCCGAACGACTGCGCGAGCGCGGTGCCGCCCCCGGGCGCGGCCTGTTCGGCGACGGGCGCGGGCTGCGCCGCACCGGTCAGGCGGGCGCGCTCGTCCTCGTCCAGGATGTCGATATCGCCGACGGGCGCCTGCGGGTCGGCCACCACGGCCGCGAGCAGCCGCTCGAAACGGCGGCCGAGCGCGCGCACCGTCGCCTCGTCGAAAAGGTCGGTGGCATAGGTGAAGACGAGTGCCAGCCCACCCGGCTCGCCGCCCTCGCCGGGCACCGGAGCCACGTTGACCTGCAAGTCGAATTTGGCGGCGACCGCGCCCGGCTCGACGGCCGCGATCTCGAGTCCGGGCAGCGCCAGGCTCGCCCGCTCGTTGTTCAGGAAGTTCAGCACCACCTGGAACAGCGGGTTGTGCTCGCCGCCGCGCCCCGGCGCGGCCACCTCCGCGACCCGCTCGAACGGCAGGTCGGCGTTGGCGAACGCGGCGAGATCGGTCGCGCGGACCGTCTCGACCAGATCGTCGAACGCGGCGGACTTGTCGACCGCCGTGCGCAGCGTCAGCGTGTTGACGAACATACCGACCAGATCGTCGAGCGCGCGTTCCCCGCGCCCGGCGACCGCCGTGCCGACGGCGATATCGGAGCCGCCGGAGAGCCGGGCCAGCAGCGCCGCCAGCGCCGCGTGCACGACCATGAACAGCGAGGCCTTGTGCTCGCGCGCGATCCGCTCCAGACCCGCGTGCAGCTCGGCGGGCAGGTCGAGCGAGGTGGTCGCCCCGCGCAGCGAGGGCAGTGCGGGGCGCGGCCGGTCCTGCGGCAGTTCCAGCAGTTCGGGCAGGCCCGCGAGCTGCTCGCGCCAGTACGCCAATTGCCGTGCCGCCACGCTGTTCTCGTCGCCGTCGTCACCGATCACGGCGCGCTGCCAGAGCGCGAAGTCGGCGTACTGCACCGCCAGTGGCGGCCAGCCGGGCTCCTGGCCCGCGCTCCTGGCGAGGTAGGCGGTCACCAGATCGCGCGCCAGCGGCGTGAGGGAGGCGCCGTCGGCGCAGATGTGGTGCACCACCACGACCAGCAGCCACTCCCCCGCCGTGCCGTCGGTGAACAACGCGGCGCGCACCGGAGCCCCTTGCGTGACATCGAATCCCGCGTCCGCCATGGCGGTGGCCGCCGCGGCGACATCGGCGACGGTGCGCACCGCGAGCCCGCCCGGCAGCGCCTCGCCCACCGGCAGGATCTCCTGGTACGGCTCGCCGCCCGGACCGTCGGACGGGAAGCGGGTGCGCAGCGATTCGTGACGGGTCAGCACGTCCGCGACCGCCGCCGACAGCGCGGCGACGTCGAGTTCGCCGCTCAGCCGCAGCGCGAACGGGATGTTGTACGAGGCGGATTCGGTGTCGAGCTGGTTGAGCACCCACATGCGCCGCTGCGCCAGCGACAGCGGAATCCGCGCCGGGCGCTCGGCGGCGGTGAGCGGCGGCCGGTCGGACGCGCCGCCGGGCACGATCCGCCCCGCCAGCGCGGCGACGGTCGGCGATTCGAACAATTCGCGCACCGCCAGCGCGGCGTCGACGGCCTCGTTGATCCGGGCCACCGCCCTGGTGGCCAGCAGGGAGTTGCCGCCCATGGCGAAGAAGTCGTCGTCGCGGCCCACCGCGTCGGCGCCGAGCAGTTCGGCGAACACGCCCGCCACGGCCTGCTCCACCGGGGTCGCGGGGGCGCGGAACTCCGCCCCGGACACGAACTCCGGTTCCGGCAGGGCCTTGCGATCCAGTTTGCCGTTCGGGGTGAGCGGCAGTTCGCCGAGCACCACGATGGCGTCGGGCACCATGTAGGAGGTCAGGAATTCGGCTGCGGCGGAACGCAATTCCGTCGGATCGAGGGCGGCATCCGCGTCGGGCACCGCGTAACCGATCAGGCGGTCGCCCGCATGTTCGTCGGCGCGCACCACGACCACCGCGTGCCGCACGCCCGCGCACCGCTCCAGGGCGGCTTCGATCTCACCCAGTTCGATGCGGAACCCGCGCAACTGCACCTGCTGATCGCCGCGGCCCGCGTACTCGAGCCGCGCGGCACCGCCGGGCGTGGCCCACCGGCCCACGTCGCCGGACCGGTACATGCGAGAACCCGGCTCCCCGAACGGATTCGCGACGAACCGCGCGGCGGTGAGTCCCGGTCTGCCCAGGTAGCCCCTCGACTGCTGATCGCCCGCGACATAGATCTCGCCGGCCACACCCACGGGTGCGGGCGCGAGCCTGCTGTCCAGCACGAAGGCGCTCAGCCCGGGCAGCGCGCGGCCGATGACGCTGGCCGCCTCGTCGGTGTCGGCGGGGTCCAGCGCCACGTACGAGACGTGCACGGTGGTCTCGGTGATGCCGTACATGTTCACCAGGCGCGGCGCGTCGGCCGGGTGCCGCTCGTACCAGCGGCGCAGCCTGCGCAGGTCGAGCGCCTCGCCGCCGAAGATCACGTACCGCAGCGCGAGTCCCGGGTCGGTGGCGGCCGCGTCGGCCTCGGCCAGCTGATAGAACGCCGAGGGCGTCTGGTTCAGGACGGTGACGCCCTCGCGGATCAGCAACGCGCGGAACAACTCCGGCGACCGCGAGGTCAGGTAGTCGACCACCACCACGGTGCCGCCGGTCGCCAGCGCGCACCACAGTTCCCACACCGAGAAGTCGAAGGCGTAGGAGTGGAACAGCGTCCACACGTCGTCCGCGCCGAATCCGAACAGCGGCTCGGTGTTCGCGAACAGCTGCACCACATTGCGGTGCGAGACACCGACGCCCTTCGGCACACCGGTCGAGCCCGAGGTGTAGATGACATAGGCGAGGTTGTCGCGGCGCAGCGGCGCGAGGCGGTCGGCGTCGGTGACCGGGGCGTCGGAGAAGTCGGTGACCTCGTCGAGCAGCACCAGCGGAATGTCCCCGGCGGGAACGGCTTCCGCGTCGGCGGCGGTGGTGAGCACGCACACCGGAGCGGCGTCGCCGAGGGTGAACTCGAGGCGGGCCGCCGGATAGGTGGTGTCGATGGGCACGTACGCCGCACCGGTGAGCAGCACCGCGTACAGCGCGAAGGGCAACTCCTCGGTGCGCGAAAGCGCGACCGCCACTTTGGCTTCCGGCCCCACACCGCGGGCGATGAGCGCCCGCGCGAGGCGGCTCGCACGCCGCCGCAGCTCGGCGTAGGACAGCGCGGTGTCGCCGAAGCGCACAGCCACGGCGTCGGGCGTGGCCGTCGCACGGGATTCCACCAGGTCCACGAGCGTCACCTCGGGCACCTGCGCGCCCGGGGAGTTCCACTCGCGCAGCACCAGATCCCGCTCACCCGCGGCGAACAGGTCGATGTCACCGACCACCGCGTCCGGGTCGGCCGCCACCGCCGCGAGCACGCGCCCGAGCTTCTCGGCGAAGCCGCGCACCGTCTCGGGGTCGAAAAGATCGGTGGCGTAGGTGAATTCGGTGGCGATACCGCCGAAATCGGGTTCCTCCACCACGGTGACCTGGAGGTCGAACTTCGCCGAGGCGGCCGCCATGTCCACGCCCGAGACGGTCAGGCCGGGCAGCGCGAGTTCGGTGCGCTCCAGGTTCTGGAAGGTCAGCATCACCTGGAACAGCGGGTGCCGCGCCGCCGAGCGCGCGGGGTCGAGGAGTTCCACCAGCCGCTCGAACGGCACGTCCGCGTGCCCGAACGCGGCGATATCGCGGGCGCGCACCCGCTCCAGCAGTTCGGAGAACCCGGCGCCCGGGTCCACCTCCGAGCGCAGCACCAGGGTGTTGACGAACATGCCGATCACGTCGTCCAGGGCGGCCTCGCCGCGCCCGGCCGCCGGGGTGCCGACGGCGATGTCGCGGGTGCCCGAGAGCCGGGCCAGCAAGGTCGCGAGCGCGGCGTGCACCACCATGAACAGCGTCGCGTGGTGGGCGCGCGCCACTTCGTGCAGCCCGGCGTGCACCTCGGGCGGCACCGTGAAGGCGTGCGTCGCACCGCGATTCGACGCGGTGGCAGGGCGCGGACGGTCGGCGGGCAGATCCAATTGTTCCGGCAGCCCGGCCAATTCGCGCTGCCAGAACGCAATCTGTTCCGACAGCGTCGATTCCGAATCGTCTTCGCTGCCCAGCACCTCGCGCTGCCACAGCGTGTAGTCGGCGTACTGCACGGCCGGGGCGGGCGGCTCGGGCTCGGCGCCGGACGTGCGGCGCACGTAGGCGGCCATCAGGTCGCGCGTGAGCGGGGCCATCGAGAAACCGTCACCGGCGATGTGGTGGACCACGCACACCAGCACGTGCTCGTCGTCGCCGATCTCCCAGAGCCGCAACCGGATCGGCGGCGCGGCGGTGACGTCGAACCCCTCGGTGACGGCGGCGGTGATCAGGCCGGGCAGTTCTTCCGGCGTGGCCGGCCGCACCGGCAGTTCGGGCACGGCGTGCTCGTCGGTGACGGGCAGGATGAGCTGGAATCCCTCGCCATCGACACTCGGGTATACCGTGCGCAGCACTTCGTGGCCGGTCACCAGATCGCGCACCGCGCCGCGCAGCGCGGCCACGTCCAGCGGACCCGAAAGCCGCACGGCCAGCGGGATGTTGTTCACGGCGCTCGCCGGGTCGAACCGGTTCAGGAACCACATCCGCTGCTGTGCGTAGGACAGCGGGATGCGATCCGGGCGCGGGCGCGGCCGCAGCTCGGGCAGCGACGGCGCCTCGGCCAGACCGTCGAGCCGGGCGGCCAGCTCCTCGACGGTGCCGGCCTCGAAGAACGTCTGCACCGGCACCTGTGTGCCGAGTGCCGCGCCGATCCGGGCCGCGGCCTGCACGGCGAGCAGCGAGTTGCCGCCCAGTTCGAAGAAGTCGTCGCCCGCGCCGATCCGCGCCTCGGCCCGGTCGCGCAGCAGCAGGGCGGCGAACACCTCCGCGACGATCCGTTCGGCCGGGGTCGCGGGCTCGCGGTACTCGCGCACCGCGAACTCGGGCTCGGGCAGCGCCGCGCGGTCCAGTTTGCCCACCGGCGTCAGCGGGATCTCGTCGAGCACCATGATCACCGACGGCACCATGTACGCGGGCAGCGAACGGCCCGCGAACTCCGCGAGCGCGGCGGTGTCCACGGTCTTGCCCGGACTCGGCAGCACGTAGGCGACCAGCGCGGTCGCGCCCGAGGGCAGCTCACGCCCCAGAGTTACGGCGAAGTCGACGTCCGGGTGCGCGGTGAGCGCACTGTCGATCTCGCCCAGCTCGATGCGCAGGCCGCGGATCTTCACCTGGAAATCCGACCGACCGAGGTGTTCGATCGTGCCCGCGGCGGTCCGCCGCACCAGATCGCCCGTGCGGTACAGGCGCGCGCCCGGCTGGCCGCTGTCCGCGCCGAAGGGGTTGGCCACGAAGCGTTCCGCCGTGAGTCCGGGCCGATTCAGATAGCCCTCGGCCAGCCCGCCCCCGGCCAGGTACAGCTCGCCGGTCACCCCGGCGGGCACCGGCCGCAAATGGGAATCGAGGACGAACGCGCCGACACCGGGCAGCGGCGTGCCGATCGTGACCGGCTCGTCCGCGCGCATCGGCTCGGTGGTCGTCACCACGACCGTGGTCTCGGTCGGGCCGTACCCGTTGTAGAAGGCGCGGCCGTCGACGGTCCACCGCCCGACCAGATCGGCCCCGAACCGGTCGCCGATCGCGACCACGGCCCGCAGATCGGGCAGTCCGGCGGGGTCCATCGACTCCAGCACGCCCGGGGTGATCGCCCCGATCGCGACCCGCTCGCGGCGGATCAGCTCGCGCAGGTCGGCACCCGCGAAGACGGCGGCCGGGGAGATCACCAGCGTCGCCCCGTGCGGGAACGACATCAGCATCTCCATCACCGACGCGTCGAAGTTCGGCGAGCTGACGTGCAGCACGCGCTCCCCGCCCCGGATGTCGTAGCGGTCCCGCAGCGCCCCGGCCAGCGCGCCGAGCCCGAGATGGTTGACCACCACACCCTTCGGGCGGCCGGTCGAGCCGGAGGTGTAGATGACGTAGGCCGCATGGCGCTGGTCGAGCGCGCGCACGCGGTCGGCGTAGGACACCGGGTGACCGGGCAGTTGCTCGATTCGCGCCAGCAGTTCGGCGTCGTCCAGCTCCAGCCACGGGATGCTCTGATCCATCCGATCGCGGTATACCGACGTGGTCAGCCCGAGCACCGCGCCCGAGTCGCCGACGATGTGCGCGATGCGGTCGGCGGGGAAGTTGGGGTCGACGGGCACGAACGCCGCGCCGGACTTGGCGATCGCCCACACCGACAGCATCGATTCGATGCTGCGGGCGATGCCGACGGCGACGATGTCACCGGGGCCGATGCCGCGCGCGATGAGCGCGCGCGCCAGCCGGGAGGAGAGTTCGTCGAGTTCGCGGTAGGTGAGCCTGCGCTCGGCGGCGGGATCGTCGAGCGGGGCGTAGCGCACCGCGACGACGTCGGCGGCCCCTTCGACCGCGGAGGTGAGCAACTGCGCCAGCAGCGGAGCGCTGGACCTGGCACGACGGCTCCCCCGACCCGATCGACGGGCTCCAACCATTGCTAGTTCTTCCTCTCACGCCGTTCACGCGCCTGCAGACCGCATTGGCGGACCGTCCCCGAACCCACACGGCACTCTCGAACATGGAGCCACGTTCGGAGAAATCCAATATACGCAGCCGCCGAGCCCGCACCGTGCCGGTACTTCCGTGGGGTATCGCCCGTGAGCACCGTCAGGGCAACACGGATGTGCGGCAGCTCACAGCCAGCCGCGGCGGGTGGCCTGCACGCCCGCCTGGAACCGGGTGCTGGCCCCGAGCCTTTCCAGCAGCCGCGCGGTGCGGCGCACCACGGTGCGCCGGGACATGCCGAGCCTGCGCGCGATTGTGTCGTCGGTGGCGCCGAGGCCCATGAGGGTGAGAATCGCTTTGTCGCGCTCGTCGAGTTCATCGGCGGACGGGTTCACCGAGATCGGCGCGGCCAGCGACCACAGCACGTCGAAGGTGCGCACCAAGGCGCGCAGCGCGGGTGAGTCGGTGAAACGCAGGCCCATCGGATCGGGGCGGCGCTCGTCGGCGTGCAGGACCAGGCTGGCGCGTTCGTCGTCGCTGATGATCAGCTTGAACGGCGGCTCGGGCAGGGTGCGCGCCTGCGCGCCGCCGGCATTGGTCGACAGGGCGTGCCGCAACCGGTCCGCGTCCTGGTAGATGGTGTCCTGATAGAGGGTCTGATAGCGGATGCCCTCGCCGATCCTGCTGCGTTTGAGCAGGTACTGCTGGTTCTCGCGGTCCGGGTCGCTGAGGTAGGGACCGCGCTCGATGATCTTGACGCTGCCGCGTGCGCCGGTCTGCATCTCCTCGAAATCGGCCAGCATCTCCAGGCGCTCGTAGACCGGCACCACGCTGCCGTTGCCGCGCGGCGAACGCCGCACCGAGCGGAAGGTCTCGCTGAGCCGCGCGGCCACGGCGTGCATCTGGTCGATCTCGTGCCTGCGGCGCCGGGCCTCGGCCTCGGACAGTGCTTCCGGCGCGTGCGCGTCCCAGCGCGGTTCACCGTTGGTGTCGACGCGGACGGCGGCCTGCATCGCGACGAGCACGTCGAGAGTCGCGGCCGCCTCCTCGGCGGACACGTCCAGAAGGCGCGCGATATCGGTGAGGCCGGATCGCGGATGGTGCACGAGCACGGCGTAGGCCCGCCCGTGGAGCGACGCCGGCTCGAAGATATCGCCGAGCTCGGTCACGGCCCGAGCTTAACGGGAGCCGGAAGACGGAGTCGTGGGAGGAATACGCGCCGGACCACCCGCCGTGGCGTCTCGGCGGCCATCGACGTGGGGTGGCGCACCGGCATCAGTGCGCGGTGGGGCCCCAGTGCATCGGGACGCCGCGCGAGGCGAGATAGGGCAGCGGGTCGATCTTGGCGCCGCCCTGATCCCAGATCTCCAGGTGCAGGTGCGGGCCGGTGGACTGGCCGCGGTTCCCGACCGAGGCGATCACGTCGCCGGCGTTCACGCGCTGACCCTGCGTCACGTACATGTCGTTGACGTGGCCGTAGACGGCGGTGGTGCCGTCGTCCTGGAGGACGCGCACCCACAGGCCGAAGCCCGAGGCCGGACCGGCCTCGACGACGGTGCCGCTGCTGACCGAATGGATCGGGGCGCCGAGCCGATCGGCGAAGTCGATGCCGTAGTGGAAGGCACCCCAGCGGGTGCCGTAGCCGGAGCTGATGGCGCCGCCGACCGGGCGGACCGCGGCCGGGGCGGGGGGCGCGAACTGCTGCTGGGCGCCCTTGAGCACGTCCTCGACGTGGGCCAGCGGGCCCGCGAGCTCGGGCGGCAGATTCGGGATGCCGAAGGGGGCGGCGACGGGCGACGCGACCGGGGTGGCCTCGACGACCGGCTCGGGCGCGGCCTCGACCGGGGCGGACACCTGCTTGGCCGCGAGGGCGGGCGCCTCGACGGTGCCCTTGAACGTGATCTCGTCGGCGGCCGCGTCGGCCTCGCGGGAGGGGCCCAGCGGGGAGGCGTTGGCGATGGCCGGGGCCAGCTGCGCGACGGTGCCGACCAGGGCGCCCGCGGCGACGGCGGCGCCCGCGGCGGCGCGGACCTTCTCGAACTGACCGGTCTCGGCGCGGTGCCGCGTCGGCCGACCCGTCACACCGTCGCCGAGGAGCGCGCTGACGGAAATGGAGCTGGGGCCTACCCGGTGCTGAGACAAAGCTGCGTCCTTGCGTCCGACTACAAGTCATCAACGAAGCCGTCGCGCCGGGCGCGGTACCGGATAGGATCGCGAAGCTCTCCCGATTTCCCGGTGGCCGAACTTTGTAACGTTTCGGCATCCGTTGTGACGGGAACTCTACCCCGTCGTGACCATTTCGCAACCTTCGAGTTCGAGGTCGCTGGTGAGAGCTGGGTCACAGGGCGGTAACAAGCGAGACTCGACGCATGATCATCGACGAATTGCGCGTCCCGATCGTGCTCGCCCCGATGGCGGGCGGACCCTCCACTCCCGAGCTGGCGGCCGCCGTCTCCGGGGCGGGCGGCTTCGGCCAGCTGGCCGCCGGATACCTGAGCGCCGCCGACGCCGCGGCCCGCATCGCCGCGACCCGCGCACTCACCGACGCGCCGTTCGGCGTGAACCTCTTCGTCCCGGGCCCGGCCACCCCGCCCGAGCGTTTCGCCGCCTACCTGACCGAGCTGGGCGCCCGGTACGAACTCGGCACGCCCGCCCACGACACCGACGACTGGGACGCCAAGCTCGACCTGCTGACCGCCGACCCAGTCGCCGTGGTCACCTGCACGTTCGGCTGCCCCTCGGCCGACGAGATCGCGCGGCTGCACGCGGCCGGATCCGAGGTGTGGGTGACGGTCACCTCCGTGGCCGAGGCCGAACTCGCGGTCGCGGCCGGCGCCGATGTCCTTGTGGCCCAAGGCGCGGAGGCGGGCGGGCACCGTGCCACCTTCGTCGATCGCGCCGAGGACGACCGCACCGACCCGCTCGGCCTGCTCGCCCTGGTGCAACTGCTCACCGCGGCCGTCGACCGGCCGATCGTGGCGGCCGGCGGGATCGCGACCGGCGCGGGCGTGGCCGCCGCACTCGCCGCGGGCGCGGCGGCCGCGCAGGTGGGCACGGCCTTCCTGCGCTGCCCCGAGGCGGGCACCAACCCGGTGCACCGCGCCGCCGTGCCGACCGCCACCCCGACGGCGCTCACCCGCGCGTTCACCGGACGGCGCGCCCGGGGCATCCGCAACCGCTTCCTGGACGAGCACACCGCGACAGCGCCGGTCGCCTACCCCGAAATCCATTACGCCACCGGGCCGCTGCGCGCGCGGGCGCGGGCGGAGGGCAATCCGGAGGAGGTCAACCTGTGGGCGGGCCAAGCCCATGCGCTCGCGGTGGAGCAACCGGCGGGCGAACTCGTCGCACAGCTGGCGGCGGACGCGAAAACCGCACTGGAAACGGCCTTTTCGCGCCGATTCCGGGGTTACTGACAACGCCTTTCGATTAGACTCGCGAGGGCATCGCACCCGCCGTCCACCCTCATCCCCCCGAGGAGCGCGCCATGTCTCTCGATGTCCCCGCCGCCCTGCTCGAACGCGCCGAACTCGGCGAGATCGACGACGCCGACTTCGTCGAGTGCGTCCGGACCTCCCTGCCCTACGCGTGGGAGGTGGTCAGCCGGGTCGCCGCCGATCTGGAGTCCGGCACCGCCGAATTCGCCGACAACCAGATCGCGCCGCCCGACGAGACCGCCCGCGGCCAACTGCTGCGCGCCCTGGCCTCCGACGCCATCCGCGGCGGCCTGGAACGCCATTTCGGCGTGAAGCTGGCGTTCCAGAACTGCCACCGGGTCGCGGCCTTCCCGCTCGCCGCCGTCGGCGGCGAAACCTATTCCCGGTTCATCTCCACGCGCGCCCAGCTGCTCAACCAGAGCCCGGAACTGCGCAACTGCTAGCGCTTTTCGTGACCGGCCCGCTCGGGCCGGTCACCCCCGCGCCCGCCCCTGCTCGTATTGAGCAGGATCGAAAGTCCTTGTCTTCCAACGGTAGAGGACGGTCGCACCCGGCCAGTTGTTGGTGATGCGCCCGGCCGCGTTGCGGTACCAGCTGGAGCAGAAGTTCCACGGGGTGTCCTTCAGGCGGCGCTGCAACCAGTCGTCCCACCGCTGTTCGGCCTCGGCCTTGGCCGAGACGAAGCGGCCCGGCTCGCCCGCCAGGTACTCCACCACCTGCCGGATGTAGCGCGCCTGCGATTCCAGCATGTAGATGATGGAACCGGACCCCACGTTCGTGTTCGGCCCGTACATCATGAACAGGTTCGGGAAGCCGGGCACCGAAAGTCCAAGGTAAGCACGGGCTCCCGCGTCGCCCCACACGTCGGCCAGCTTGCGCCCGCCCAGCCCGTAGATGTTCATGGGCGCGAGGAATTCGGTGCCCTTGAATCCCGTGCCGTAGACGATCACGTCGACCGGATGCTCCACGCCGTCCACCGTGCGAATTCCGGTCGGGGTGACGGCCTCGATCGCCGTGGTCTCCACCGTGACGTTCGGCTGCGCCAACGCCGGGAAGTACTCGTTGGAGAACAGTCCGCGCTTGCAGCCCGCCGCGTAGTCCGGGGTGAGCTTGGCGCGCAATTCCGGGTCGGGAACCTGCTTTTCGCGATGCCGGTCGGCCAGGGCGATCACCGGCGTCTTGATCGCCGGGATATCCGTCAGCGCCAGCGCGAGCACCTCGAAGAACGACCAGATCGCGAACCGCTCCGCCAGCCGGCTCGGCGGGAAGTATTTGAACAGCGCGTGATGCAGCGCGCTGTACTCCACATCGGGTTTGGGCAGCACCCAGGCCGCCGACCGCTGGAACAGCGTCAGATGCGCCGCCTCCGGCTGGATGCGCGGAATGTATTGGATGGCACTGGCTCCCGTGCCGATGCACGCGATCCGCTTGCCCGCCAGGTCCACGTCGTGGTTCCACTCGGCGGAATGGAACGCCACGCCCTCGAAGGTGTCGATACCGGGCAGGTTCGGCAGCGCGGGCCGCGACAGCTGGCCGACGGCGGGCACCAGCAGGTCGGCGCTCAGCTGCTCCCCGGTGCCGGTGGTGACCCGCCACTGCCCGGCGGCCTCGTCGAATTCGGCGTCGGTGACCTCGACGCCGAACCGGATGAACCGCGTCAGCCCGTGCTTGTGGGCGACGCCGCGCATGTACTCGTGGATGTCGCGCTGCTCGGAGAACCGGCGCGGCCAATCGGACTTCGGCTCGGAGGACCACGAATACAACGGGGACGGCACGTCGCACGCCGCGCCGGGGTAGGTGTTCTCCCGCCACACCCCGCCGAGGTCGGCGGCCTTCTCCAGGATGGTGAAATTCTCCAGGCCGGCCCGGCGCAGCTCGAGCGCGAGGCCGAGTCCGGCGAACCCGGCGCCGATGATGATCAGGGAGGGCGTCGTCATACCTCGAGGGTAGACGTCGTGACCCGGCGCACCGAGAGATCGGCGGTCAGGAAATCGGTATTTCCGGCCACGATGGAACGGGCTGCGCGCTGCGATTTCGGCGTTGGAGACAAATCGACACGCCCGGACAGGCGTGTCTCAAATCCGGATTGCCACGCGGCCCCCCACCTGCGGGTGACCCTTGGGTAGCATCGCCCCTGTGACGTGGCTCATGCCACCACCGAGGAGAAGGAGTACCCGATGTTGAGCACGATGCAGGACGAGCCGCTGTCGCTGGCCACGCTGCTGAAGTACGCCTCGACCTTCCAGGGCGAGAGCACGGTGTCCACCTGGACCGGCGACGGCGTGCGGACCATGACCTACCGCGAACTCGGCGCGGAGGCGGCGCGGCTGGCGAACGCGCTGCGCGGCTTCGGCATCGGCGTCGGCGACCGCGTCGGCACCTTCATGTGGAACAACAACGAGCACATGGTCGCCTACATCGGCGTGCCCGCCATGGGCGCGGTGCTGCACGCGCTCAATATCCGCCTCTTCCCCGAGCAGGTGGTGTACGTCGCCAACCACGCCGAGGACCAGGTCGTCATCGTGGACGGCACGCTGGTGCCGCTGTTCGCGCAGTTGCTGCCGAACATGAAGACGGTGCGCCACGTCATCGTCGCCAACGGTGACGCGTCCACCCTGACGGCGCCCGAGGGCGTGCAGGTGCACTCCTACACGGAGCTGCTGGCCAGCCAGCCCGACACCTTCGACTTCCCGGTGATCGACGAACGATCCGCCGCCGCAATGTGTTACACCTCGGGTACCACCGGCGACCCGAAGGGCGTCGTGTACTCGCACCGTTCCAACTGGCTGCACGCCATGCAGGTGTGCTCCCCCTCGGGCATGGGCTTCACCGGCGTCGACACGGTGCTGGCCATCGTGCCGCTGTTCCACGCCAACGCCTGGGGCCTGCCCTACGCGGCGCTCATGTCGGGCGCGAACGTCATCATGCCCGACCGGTTCCTCCAGCCGGGTCCGCTGCTGGAGCTGATGGGCGCGCTGAAGCCCTCGTTCGGCGCGGCCGTGCCCACCATCTGGGGCGGCGTGCTGGCCGGGCTGGCCGCGCAGCCGCAGGACATCTCGCACCTGCGCACCGTGGTGGTGGGCGGGTCGGCGGTGCCGCCGTCGATGATGCACACCTTCCAGGAGAAGCACGGCGTGCGCGTCGTGCACGCCTGGGGCATGACCGAGACCTCGCCGCTGGGCAGCGTCGCGCACCCGCCCGCGGGCGTCACCGGCGACGACGAATGGTCCTACCGCTACACCCAGGGCCGCTTCCCCGCCAGCGTGCAGGCCCGCCTGGTCGCCGACGACGGCAGCGTGGTGCCCAACGACGGAGAGTCGCTGGGCGAGTTGGAGGTTCGCGGCCCGTGGATCACCGGCTCGTACTACTCGCCCGACGGCGCGGCGGTCGACCCGGACAAGTTCGACGACGGCTGGCTGCGCACCGGCGACGTGGGCAAGATCAGCCCCGACGGCTACCTCACGCTGGTGGACCGCTCCAAGGACGTGATCAAGTCCGGCGGCGAGTGGATCTCCTCGGTGGACCTGGAGAACGCGGTCATGGGGCACCCGGCCGTGGCCGAGGCCGCCGTCATCGGCGTGCCCGACGAGAAGTGGGACGAGCGGCCGCTGGTGGCCATCACGCTCGCCGAGGGCGCCGAGGCCAAGGCCGAGGAGCTGCGCGAGTTCCTGGCCGACAAGTTCGCCAAGTGGCAGCTGCCCGAGCACTGGACGTTCGTGCCCGAGGTGCCCAAGACCAGCGTCGGCAAGTTCGACAAGAAGCGCCTGCGCGCGCAGTTCGCCGACGGTGAGCTGACGGTCACCACGCTGTCCTGAGCCACGGCCGGAGCCCGGTCTCGTTGCGCCGCAACGGGACCGGGCTTCTTGCCGTCAGGGCTTGCGTTTCGCGCGTTTGGCCCGCGCGCGGTCGATGCGCGGATCTTCGCTCACCTCATAGCGTTTCACGTACGCACCGAGGAAAGCCTGCACGGTGGCGGTGGCGGGGATGGCCAGCAGCGCGCCCACCGCGCCGAGCAGCGCGCCGCCCGCCAGCACGGCGAGCAGGGCGACGGCCGGGTTCACGTCCACGGTGCGGGCGGTGAGGCGCGGTTGCAGGATGTAGTCCTGGAACTGCTGGTAGATCACCACGAACAGGATCACCCAGACGGCGTCGAGCGGGCGGATCGTCAGCGCGACCAGCACCGGGAGCACGCCCGCGAGGTAGGTACCGACGGTCGGCACGAACGAGGCCACCACCCCGAACCACACGCCCATGGCGATCGCGTTGGGGATGCCGAGCACCGCCAGGAACACACCGTGCGCCACGGCGGATATCACCGCCAGCACCGCGCGCGAATAGAGGTAGCCGCCGGTCTTCTTGATCGCGAGATCCCAGGCCCGCAGCACCTCGTCCTGTTTCGCGGGCGGCAGCATCGAGCACACCGACCGCCGCAGCGCCGGCCCGCCCGCCGTGAGGTAGATGCTGAACAGCGCGACCATGAGCAGCTTCGCGAGTCCGCCGAGGATGGTGGTGGACAGCCCCCACGCGTTGTCGGCGGCGCGTTCGGCGTAGGCGGTGAGGGTGTCGGCGTCCTTGGTGAGCTGTTCGCGCAGCTGGTCGAGGGTGAAGTCCTGGTGGAACGTGCGATTGACCCAGTCCACCAGATCGTTCACCAGCCGGGGCAGCTCGGTGACCACGTCGTCGACGGTCTGCACCAGCAGCACGGCCAGCGCCACCACGAACCCCGCCACGAACAGCGCCAGCGCCACGAACACCAACCCCGTCGCCCACCCGCGCGACACCCCGCGCGCGATCAGGCTGTCGACCGCGGGCTCCATCGCCAGCGACACGAAGAACGCGACCACCAGCACGAGGAACAACCCGATCAGCCGATGCGCCGCCCAATCCGCCAATTGGAAGAGGCCGAACAGCGCGAAGGCGAGGATCAGCGCCTTCGGCAACCACCGGGGCATCCGGCGCGCCCCGACCTCCTGCGCCTCCTGCTCATCCCCGGGCGAACCCTCTGCCATTGCCTCAGTGTGAGCGATCCACGGGCAAATTTTCCTCACCCGGTACAGGCGAGTTCACAGCCGATATCACCCGGGCGATCCCGAGGACAGTCCTACCCGGGCTCACCCGATTCCGGACCGTGATGCGCGGACCGTGCCAGGTCCGCCGCGAAGGCCGGGTGGGCGGACACTATGACCGCGTCGAAAGCAGACATCATGGTGAGCTTCCCTGGACCCACCGCCGAACGCGAGAAGTCCGCGCCCAGGAATATCGCCATGGCAACTCCCAGGAGCAACGCGATGAGCCCGTAGCTCTCCGCCTCGGTCCGCATTCCGTCCCGGGTGGCCACCATCAGCACGGTGGTAGCGAGTCCGACCAGCCCGGTCCCCATCGCCAGCAGTATCGCGACACGGAAGTATCGGATTCGCCGCAGGCATCGGTCGCACAACGGCCAGTCGCACGTCAGCTCCGCGTCTGGCATGGCGTAAGAGCGCGAGCGATAGCGAGCACGCGACCCTCGCGGCGCAATCGCCCGCAGGAGAAAGTTCGCGGCACTCGACTCGGGAAGATCCCTGCGGAAGAACACGAACCGGAACGTATGGGAACCGGTCCGGCTTTCGACCATATCGGCGGCGGCGGGCCGCGCCGCACCAGAAATTCATCCCCTCCGCCCCGATCAAGCGCGCACGCTGCTCGACAGGATCTCCTCCACACGCGCGCTCATCGCCCGGCCCGCGGACCGCAGCGGCTCGGCCGAGCGCAGGGTGCGGCACAGGACGAACGCGCCTTCGAGGGCGCTGAGGATCGCCAGGATCAGGTCGTGGGCGGCGGCGGGCGGGACGCCGCGGCGGGTGAAGTATTCGGTGCCGTCGGTGATCCACGCGCCGATCACCTCGGCGGTCACCTCGCGCAGCGCGGGTTCGGCGTCGGCGATCTCGCCGGCGACGGTGCCGACCGGGCACATGTTGATCCAGCCGGTCTGCTCGATCTGTTCGGCCGCGGCGGTGAAGGCGGCGGGCACGGCCTCGCGCAAGTCGTCGTAGGGGTCCATGAGCAGCGGGATGAGCTGTCCGTAGGCCGCGCCGGAGGTACGCAGCGCGGCCTCGGCGAGCTGCGGTTTCCCCTCGGGGAAGTGGTGATAGAGCGACCCCATGGGCGCTTTCGCGGCGGCGGTGACCTGTTTGACGCTGGTGCCGCTGTAGCCGCGGGTGCGCAGCAGTTCGGCCATCGCCGTGACGAGGCGCTCGCGGGTGCTGATTGACATCTTCTCGGTCACCCCTCCAGACTAGAGCAAACACTCTAGAGCGATCGCTCGAAAGGGGCGCGCCATGCCGACGGTCGAACTTTCCGCGGGCCGGATGCACTACGCCGAACAGGGAGAAGGACCAGCCGTGGTCCTGCTGCACGGCCTGTTCATGAACCACACGGTCTGGGACGATGTCATCGACCTGCTGCCGGAGGGCTTCCGCTACCTCCGGCCCGATCTGCCGCTGGGCGCGCACCCGCTGCCCCTCGAACCGGGCACCGACCTGAGCCTGCGCGGCCTCAACGCGTTGATCGCCGAATTCCTCGCGGCGCTGGATCTCCGCGACGTCGTGCTGGTGCACAGCGACTGGGGCGGCGGACTGTTCCTCACCGCGTACGGCCTGGACGAACGCGTCGGCCGGCTGATCATCCTGCCCTGCGAGGCGTTCGACAACTTCCCGCCCGGCCTGCCGGGCAAGATGACCGCCCTCGCCACCTACACCCCCGGCGGAATCAGCGTGGCACTGTGGCAATTACGCATCGGCTGGCTGCGCCGGACGCCCCTGATGTTGGGCTGGATGGCCCGCCGCCCCCTCTCGGCCGACCTCGTACGCGGCTGGACCGAACCCGGCCTGCGCGACAAGCGCATCCGCCGAGACCTCCTCGCCTACACCAAGTCCCGCTTCGACAAGGCCGAACTCATCGCCAACACCGAAGCCCTCCAACACTTCTCCGGCGACTCCCTGGTCCTCTGGTCCTCCGCGGGCAAAGTCATGCCCCGCGACCACGGCCCCCGCCTCGCCACCCTCCTCCCCTCCTCCCGCCTCGTCGAAATAGACGACGCCTACGTGTTGTCGATGCTCGACCAACCCGAAGCGGTCGCCGACGCGATGTCAGCCTTCCTCACCGAAGCCCGCGCGGAGCGGGGGAACTGACCAATTGCGCCGGCCGGTCCGGATATCGCACGGACGCGTGCTCGGCGTCGCACCTCGCCCGGATCGACGGGTGTCGTAGACAGCCAGCCGCCCGGCCGAAGGAGATCGGCCGGGCAGCGACGGCTCAGCAACTCACACCCGCGACGGAACTGCCTCGGGCACAACATCTTCCACCGACTCCTTCAACCCGAACCGGTTGTGGAAGCGGCGCAGGGGGGCGGGGGCCCACCAGTTGGCGGAACCCGCGAGGCGCATGAGGGCGGGGACGAGGATGCCGCGGACGAGGGTGGCGTCGATGGCGACGGTGAGCGCCATGCCGATGCCCAGTTGCTGGAGGAAGGCGACGCCGCCGGTGGCGTACACCGCGAAGGAGGCGGCGAGGATGAGGGCGGCGGCGGTGATCAGCGGGGCCGAGCGGGCGATGCCGCGCGGGACGGAGCCGATCGGGTCGCCGGTGCGGTCGTAGTCCTCCTTGATGCGCGCCAGCAGGAACACCTCGTAGTCCATGGACAGGCCGTAGGCGATGCAGAACATGAGGATCGGGATGCTCGGTTCGATCACCCCGGTCGGCGTGAAGCCGAGAATCCCTGCGAGAGCGCCGTTCTGGAAGCCCCACACCAGCACGCCGAACATGATCGACATGGAGAGCAGGTTCAGCACCGACGCCTTGAGCGGCGCGAGCACGCTACCGGTCATCAAGAACAGCACCGCGAAGGTGACGAGCATGATGAGCGCCGCCACCAGGGGCAGTCGGTCGATCACACCGTCGCTGTAGTCGGCCAACTCGGCCGGGTACCCGCCGACCAGCACCTCGAAAGGCGCTTCCACCGACCGTATTTCGCGAACCAGCCCGTCGGGATCGGACGCGAGACGCTCACCGGTCGGCAGCACGCGCAACCACGTCGCCTCCCCGTCCGCGAAGCGACCCGGGTCGGCGGACACGGCGGACGCGCCCTCCCCGAACGTGCCGGCGGCCGAATCCACCCGCAGCACGCCGGGAATCGCGGCGAGGCGTTCGGCGTACGGCGCGATCGCTGCGCGCTCGGCGTAGGGCGAGACCACGTGCACGACGTCGGCCTCTTCGGTCTCGAAGTCGGCACGGATGGTGTCGTACAGGGCGCGCACCGGCTGTTCGGTGCCGACCACCCGGTCGTCCGGCGGGCCGAAGTTCACTCCCAGCGCGGGCGCGCCGAGCAGCAGCAGGACCAGCAGCGCCGAACCACCCGCCAGCACCGGCTTGCGCATCACCCACTCGGCCGTGCGATACCAAAAGCCTTGTTCCGGAGCGGGAATCGCCTTCTTCGGCAGCGCGCGGCGCCCGAGCAACATCAACGCCGCGGGCAGAATCACCACCGACCCCACCACCGCCGTCACCGCCACCGCGATACCCGCGTACGCGAACGACTGGAGGAACGGGAACGGGAACGCGAACAGCACGGCCAGACTGATCGCCACCGTCGACGCGCTGAACGCGATCGTGCGCCCCGCGCCCGCAACCGCCCGCCGCACCGCCGTGGGCACGTCGTGACCGGCCGTCAGCTCCTCGCGGAACCGGTAGATCATGAACAGCCCGTAGTCCACACCCAGCCCGATGCCCATGACCAGCGCGATGTTCGCGGCGAACGTCGACACGTCGGTGAACGTGCTCACCACACGCAGCGCGGCCAGCGTGCCGATCACACAGAACAGGCCGATGCCCACGGTCACCGCCGCCAGCGCCGCCCGGCGCAACACCAGGGCTAGCAGACCGAAAACCAGTGGCAGCACGATCAATTCGGCGCGGATGAAGTCGGCCGACGCCTGCGCGGCGACATCGCGGAACACCTCGTCCGCACCGCCGAGGGACAGCGTCACGGCCGGGTCGGCGAGCGCGTCTACGACATCGGCCTCGATGCCGGGCAGGATCTCCCCGCGCACGCGATCCGCGTCGCCGGGCACCCACGCCAGGACGAGCGCGCTGCTGAAATCCTTGGCCGCCAAGGTATCCGGCGCGCCTTCCGACCAGAACGACCAGGCGTCGCCCACGCCGGGGTACTCGGCGAGCGCGTCGGTGAGCCTGGTGCCGACGGCTTCGACATCGGCGGCGCGCACATCGCCGTCGGCGGCCGTGACGAGAACCGCGACGTTCGGCGCGCCCGTGTCGAACCGATCCGCGAGTTCGGCTGCGGCGGCCGCCGATTCGGCGTTCGGATTCTCGAATCTGTTCAGCGAGAGCGCGTTCATCGCACCGCTCGCCAACACGACGAGCAGCAGGAATGCCGCCAGCGCGGCGGCCAGTAGGGAGCGTGGTCGATGGGTGACGAACCGTCCGAGCATGGGCCGTTCCTCTGATAGTCTGCGACTTATACGAGCAACTACTCGTAAGTGCAGCCGAGAATACGAGTAATTGCTCGCATATTCAAGAGGAGGGGTGTTGGCCGAGGTGCGCCGCCAGGAACGCGGCCGCCGCCGCATCGAGCAGATCCTGCTCGCGACGGCGGAGGTCTTCGCCGAACGCGGCTACGAGAACGCGACCACCAACGCGATCGCGGCCGCCGCAGGCATCTCCCCCGGCTCGCTCTACCAGTACTTCCGCAACAAGGAGGAGCTGGCGGCCGCGCTCGCCGAGCTGTACCGGGAACGGCTCACCCAGTTCCGGGGCGCCTTCGAGGTCTCCGGCTCCGCCGACCTGGACGCGCTGCTCGACCACATCCTCGGCCCACTGGTCGAGTTCAACCTCGCCAACCCCGGGTTCAAGGCGTTGTTCGCCCGCACCGACATGCCCGCCGCCATGCGCGAGGCCGTCGCCCCCGCCCACCAGGCCATCCACCGCCAGGTGGAAACCCTGATCGGCGCGGTCTTCCCGGAACTCACCCCGGACGACCGCTCCCGCACCTCCGCCGTCGCCATCCAAACCCTGCGCGGCATGATGCCGATGATCGTCGACGCCCCCGAATCCGAGCGCCCCGCCATGGTCGCCGAACTCCGCCTCGTCCTGCGCTCCTACCTCCTGGCCCGCGCCGGCCGCTGACGCGCGTGCGGCCCCGCCCCGCGGACGGGGACGAGGCCGCACGCTCGCCTACCGAATGCTGGACCCGCGTTCCCGTCCGCGCGCACGACCGACGCTCCCACCCGAGCTGCGTTCCCACCGAGAACTGCCGGTCGGCGAGCACCTTGACCACCGCTTCGGCGAGTCCGGTCGCCGACGCGGGATTCTGCCCGGTGTGATGGCGCCCATAGGCGGGTCACGGCGTGATGGCGGGCTGGTGCCGTTTGAGCGCGTCCGTGATGGTCGCGGCGGCGTTGGCCAGATCGGTCCTACGCTTCAGCCGCGCGGTCTACCCGGCCAGGAACAGCGTGTTCAGCGGTGGCACCTCATCCGCGCCGTCCAGCCGCACCAATTCCCCGGCGGCGACGCGGCGGTGCGTGAGATAGTCGGCAACACCGACATCCCGTAGCCGTGCACGACCGCGGCCTCGACGGCCAGCAGATTCGGCAGGACCAGCGCGGGCTCGAGATCCGGCTGCTCACCGAAAATCGTTGTCCAGTAACGCCGCACGATCGGCAGGCTGCGGTGATAGGTCACGATCGGCAGCGTCGGGATCGCGTCGCGCTCGGCGGACGCCAGTCGCGGCGAGCAGACCAGCCAGAACTCCTCGTCCGCGACCGCCCACGCGGTGACGCCCTGCTCCCGCGGCCGCACGGTGGAGATGATCAGATCCAACCGTCCGGCGACCAGCTGGGTGATCAGTTCGCCCGCCACGTCGAACACCATCTCCAAGGCGGGCAGGCGGTGCCGCACGTCGGCGAGCGCCGGAATCAAGCAGCACGTGGTGAACTCGGCCGGCCCACCCACGTGCAGAACCGGCACCGCCTCGCCGGCCTCGACCTCGTCCAGGAAGAATCGGTCGGTGTGGTCGAGTTGGTCACCGAACGCGGCGGCCATCTCGTGCGCGTGCGGCGCCGCCGTGGTCCCGGCGGCGTTGCGCACGAACAGTTCCCGCCCGAGCTGCCGCTCCAGCGCCCCGATGTGATCGGTGACCGTCGGCCGAGTGATGGCCAGCGCCTTCGCGGCGGCCGTGAACGACCCGGTGCGGTACACCGCCAGGAACGTCCGCACACATCCAGCGAAGGCGCCTTTCCACCGGTCACCGAACCAGGGTTACCGAAGATCGGCCCAGCCCCTACGTCTCCCGGCTCGGGTGATACTCCTCCTCGGTGAGGCCGAAGGTCCAGGCGACGCCCACTCGCCCTGTGCGACTGCCAGATCGGCTACGTGCACCTCGAAACCTTGCCTCTCTACGACACTTTCGCCGGTGGCGTGCTCGAACGCATCCCCGCCGGATGGCCCGCGCCCGGCCCCGCCGCAGCACCGGGTTTCCCCCGGCGCGAGCTCATCATCACGGCGGATGGTCACGGCGGCGGACACCCCATATAGTCGGGCACATGCTTCTGCCGGATATGCGTCGCTCGCCCTCTTCCCCAGGCCGCACTCGCGCCTTCGTTCGCCGTGCGGCCGTCGCCGCGGCCGCCGTGCTGATCGCGGGTCCGCTCGCGGCGAGCGCGCACGCGGAGCCGGCGGGGCCGCAGCTGCCGGAGGAACTGGCCGCCGCGGTGCAGCGGGATCTGAAGATCTCGCCGCAGGAGTACGTGGACCGCGCCGGGGTGGCGCAGCAGGTGGCCGCCTTCGCCACCGACGCGCAGGCGAAGTTCCCGCAGGTCTTCGCGGGCGCCTGGCTGAACGAGGCGGGGCAGGGCGTGATCGCGCTGGCCAAGGGCGAGGGCGCCGACGCCGCGCGCGAGGCGGCGCAGGAGGCGGGCTTCACCGTCAATGAGGTCGCCAAGAGCGAGTCGGCGCTGCGCGAGGAGATCTCCGCGTTCTCGCAGTGGCTGGACGGGCAGCCCGAGTGGGTGTCGAAGCTGGTGCGCGGCGCGGTGATCGACACCGTGAACAACGCGATCGCGGTGCGCGTCGACCAGGCCGGTCTGCCGCTGCCGACCTTTATCGACCCGGCCCGTGTGATCGTGTCGGCGCCGCCGGTCACGGGCCAGCCCATCGCCGAGCCCCGCGAGATCGCCGAGGCGGGCACCGGCGCGCTGGTGGCGGGCCAGGCGTACGCGGCCGTGTCGGGTGATGTCTTCATGCGCTGCTCGCTGGGCTTCAACGGCACCGACGGCGCGGGCAACGTCGTGAACATCACCGCGGGCCACTGCAACCCCGAGGTTCCGGGCGCCGCCGGCGTGTTCGAGGTCTTCCCCGGCGACGAGATCGGCCAGCA
The DNA here is from genome assembly GCF_003315035.1 of Nocardia puris. Taxonomy (GTDB): domain Bacteria; phylum Actinomycetota; class Actinomycetes; order Mycobacteriales; family Mycobacteriaceae; genus Nocardia; species Nocardia puris. The sequence continues at coordinate 30,054 of NZ_QNRE01000020.1, read as the reverse complement.
GCTCGGCACCTTCCACAAGTCGGTGCTCGGCGCGCAGGACTACGCGATCGTGCGGGTCAATAACCAGTCGCGCCCGCGCTTCGAGAACAACCTGGTGGGCGTGCCCGGTCGCGCGCCGATCGCGCTGACCGGCACCGCCGTTCCCGTGGTGGGCGCGCCGGTCTGCAAGTCCGGCACCACCACCGGCTTCAGCTGCGGCGTGATCAACGCCGTCGACCAGACGGTGCTCGTGGGTGAGCGGGAGCAGACCCAGACCTTTTCCGCCAACATCTGCGGTCTGCGCGGCGACAGCGGCGGCCCGGTGATCACCGGCACCCTGGCCCTCGGCATCGCCAGCGCGTCCTCGGTCGCCGACGACCCGTTCTGCGAGTTCTCCAACTTCCTGGGCCTGCTCACCGGCAATGCCCCGCAGCTGTTCGCCCAGCCGCTGCACACGGTCCTCGCCGACAACCCCGGTCTGAGCGTCCGCACCAACTGACGCGAATCGCGCCGGAGGGAAGCGCCGGCACAGGTTCTTAATGGAACGGTCCGCACCAGCTGGTGCGGACCGTTCGCGTTTCGGGACGGGATCATGCCGACGGCCGCGCCGCTGATACCCGGCGTCGCGACCCCGCCTCAGCAGTAGATCGGCCCCGGCACCCCGCCGCCCGCCGCGATCGCGTCACCCGTGATCGCGACGCTGCGCGGCAACGCCAGGAACGTCACCCACATCCGCCACCTCCCCCGCGTCGATCACGCGGCGCACCGAGTTGCGCACCAGGTCGGCTTCGAGGTCGGCGACCGCGCGCCCGGTCGCCTCGGACTGGGGGGACAGGCGGGCGGTGAGCCGTTCGGTCCTGGTGAGCCCCGGGTGCACCACGGTCACGTTGACGCCCTTCGGGCCCAGCTCGTCGGCCAGGTTCTTCGTCAGCGCCGACACGCTGATATTGCGGATGGTCTGCGCGATCGAAGTGGTCCCTCCGCATTCGCTCCGGGCTGCACATCGGCGGTCCCCTCCGCATTCGCTCCGGGTTTCCGCTTGGCGAACCTGGGGTCGACCGTTTGGCCGAACCTTGGTCCCCGCCATGGTAGTTCCGTGCTCCCGCTTTGCGGACTTGGAAACCGCTTGGTTGAACCGTTGATCTCGACCTCGCGGCGGACGATGTCGTCGCTCGTCGCCGCCAGGTCCGCGCCCGGCCCCGCGCTCCACGGTGTCGCGGCGGAGTTCACCAGGATGTCCACGCCGCCCAGTTCGGCGACGGTGCGCTAGACCAGGGCGCGCACCTGCTCGTCGTCGCCGGTGTCGGTGGGCACCGGGATCACCCGCCGCCCGGTCTCCTCCGCGAGCGTCCGCGCGGCCGTCTCCAGCGTCTCGGCGGTGCGCGCGGCGAGGACCACGTCCACGCCCTCGTTCGCCGGCCCACGTGCCACGGCGTATCCGATGCCCCGGCTCCCGCCGGTCACGATCACCCGTTTGCCTTCCAGTCTCAGATCCACCGCCGCACGCTAACAAGATCGCGCACCGGAGTGAGCGATCCCGCTCGGCGCGATCCGAACTCGCCGACGCGGACGACACGCCCGCCGACCGAACCGATCACGAATCGAGAAGCGCAGGTAGACGGCGTGGCCGTACCGTTCCTCGCAGAAGATCCGTCGACGAGCCGGAGGGTCCGGCTCCCGCCGTACGGCGCGACGGTTCCGCACGAGGGAGGTAGCCGAGATGTCCCAGGGAAAGCTGTCGCTGTGGTTCCAGCGGACGATGAACACCCGCACGACCAAGCGCATCCGCCGCAAGGGCGGCAGGTACATGGGGATGGACATGTTCGTGCTGCACACCGAGGGCAGGCGCAGCGGACAGCCGCGCGAGACCCCGCTGTCCTGGTTCCCCGGGGACGAGGGCTCCTGGCTCGTCGTGGCCTCGGGCGGCGGCGACCGGAATCCGGACTGGTACGCCAACCTGCTGGCGCACCCCGACAAGGTCGCCGTCGAATCGCCCGAGATCGGCACGGTGCCGGTGACGCCGCGGCGGCTCGAGGGCGCCGACCGCGAGCAGGCCTGGAAGCGCGTCGTCGCGGCCCAGCCGCGCTACGAGAAGTATCAGCGCAAGGCCGACAAGCAGTACCCGCTGATCCTGCTCACCGCGCGCTAAGGTGGTCCCTCCGCCTTCGCTCCGGGCTGCACATTGGCGATTCCCTCCGCATTCGCTCCGGATCCCGCTTTGCGGACCTGGCGGTCGACCGCTTGGTTGAACCTTGGTCCCGCTTTGCGGACTTGGGGTCGCTCGTTGGTTGAAGCGTGGTCCCGGTTCGCGGACCTGGGTCGCCTGGTTGGTTGGAGCGTGGTCCGACGTATTCGCTTCGGGCTGCGCGGGGGTAGTGATGCCCGCGCCTGGGCGAGGGGATTGGGCGCGAGCAGGCCTGGGGCGCGTCGTCACCGCCCGGCCACGCTACGGGGAGTATTGGCACGTGAGGGACAAGGTGTAGTGGCTGGTCACTGCGCGCGGAGTGGTCCCTCCGCCTTCGCTCCGGGCTGCACATTGGCGGTCCCCTCCGGGATCCCGCTTTGCGGAGGTGGGGTCGCCCGCTTGGTTGAAGCGTGATCCCGATTTGCGGAACTGGGGTCGGGGCGCCAGCCCAGGGCGGGGGCGATGGATTCGACGGTGTCGTGCAGGATCTGTTCGTAGTCGGCGCGGTGGAATTCGTAGGGCGGTTCCAGTCGCAGTTCGGTGGTGCGGGTGAGGACCGGGTCGGTGCGCAGGCCGTCGAGGACCTCCTCCGAGGCGCCCACCAGGTCCGGGGCGAAGAGGATGCGCCGCTCGCCGCGCGGCGCGAGGGTTCGCTCGTGCCTGCTCGCGGCGTAGCGCTGGTAGCGGGCGCGGGTCACGCGATCCGCGCTGTCGTACGGCACGATCACCCGTCCGACGGCGACCCGCGCCGGGCGGGACGGGTCGACGAGTCGGCGGTACTCGTCGATCAGCGCCGACTGCGTGGTGCCGAAATCGTCGCTGTGCTCGCCGAACACGATATTGCCGCTGAGCAGGTTCAGGCCGTTCTCCCCGGCCCAGCGCACCGAGCGGGTGCTCCCGCCTCCGTACCAGAGGCGGTCGATGAGGCCGGGACTGTGCGGTTGCAGCCGGGGGCGCTGCGTGTTGCCGGGCGACTGGATCACCGTGTCCGGGTCGCCGAGGTAATCGCCGCGCAGGTTGTCGATCAGGCGGGCGATGCGTCCGTAGGAGCGGCCGACCCGACGCCGTGCTCCAGATGCCGCTGCCGGATCCACGCGCCGTCGAACCCGATGCGTTCACCGAACTCGAAGAGGTGGTCCCTCCGCCTTCGCTTCGGGCTGCACATCGGCGGTCCCCTCCGCATTCGCTTCGGGGTCCCGCTTTGCGGACTTGGGGTCGCCCGTTTGGTTGAGGGCGGGTGGTCCGGCCGCGTTTGCCACAAGTCGCCCATTCGCCGACTCGGGCAAGCCCGATTGGCGGGTTGTGGGCGTGAGTGATGAGGATTCGACAGGGTTGCGCTCAGAAGGAATGGATCTACCCCGGTTCCATTGCGCGCCGGCTGACTCCGGTTGTGCTCTCGCGGAGCCTTGTTGCCCCGGGCTGAGTTCCGTTGCGCACGGGCCGGGTCCGATCGCGCTAGGACCGGGTACCGTTGCGCGCTAACGGCTTCCGCTCATGATCGGGACCAGCCTGGCGAGCCCGTCCGCGCCGTGGCCCGCGTCCAGGGCTCGGCGGAACAGTTCGCCCGACGCGTCCAACACGCCGGTGTCGATGCCGTGCCGCGCGATCACGCCGCGCAGCGTGCTGAAGGCTTCGAACGCCGACGCCAGCGTGGTGTCGTCGCCGGGGTAGTCGCCGGCTTCGACCTGGCCGGCGATCTGCGCCATCAGATCCGGCAGCAGCGTCACCACCGCGGGCGCGAACGGGACGAGCTCGCTCCCCTTGATCCCCTCCGCCTCGGCCAGCGAGATGCCGAGCGAGACGCCGAGCAGCGAGAGCCAGAACACCGAGACCAGCGAGGCGTCGAACGCGGCGGCACGGCCGTGGTCCGCACCGAGGTAGGGCCGCTGTTCGGCGAGCGCCCGCAACGCCGGTTCCGCTGTGCGATAACCACTTTCGGAGCCGGAGAACAGCAGTAGCGCGTCCGGCGTCCCGATGCCCTGCGGAACCGCCATCACCGCGCCGTCCACGTACTCCGCACCCTGGCTCGTCGCCCACGCTGCCCGCGCCCGCGACTGGTCCGGCGTGGAGGACGTGAGGTTCACCAGCACCCGGCCCCGCAAGGACACCTCGCCCAACGCCGCAGCCACCGCCTCGTCGTTGAGCAGCGAGACGACCACCAGCGGCGCGGCGCCGACCGCCTCGGACACCGAGGGCGCGCGCGTCGCGCCGAGTTCGGCCAGGGCGTCCGCTTTCGCGGCGGTGCGGTTCCAGACGGTGGTCGGATGCCCGGCCGCCAGGAAGGCCCTCGCGATCGCCGAGCCCATCAGCCCGAGCCCCAGAACCGTGACGGGCGTGCGTGTTTCGCCGGACATCCGGCACCTCCTAATTGTTTGACGAATCTCCAACTATGATTGTTGTACGATCATCAAACTGTCAAGGGAGCAGAAAGAGGTGCCCGTGCCCGCCGAGTTGCCGCACCCGGAGACGGCCGACCTGGAGCTGGCGTCAGTCCTGCACGCGCTCTCCGACCCCGTCCGCCTCCAGCTCGTGGCGTGCCTGGCCTGCGACGAAGGCGAGAACTGCGGCGACCTCAGCCAGCACATCGCGCTGCACAAATCGACGCTCTCGCACCACTACCGGGTCCTGCGCGAAGCGGGGATCACCCGGACGACGATCCGAGGCCGCACCCGCGTGATGCGGCTGCGCTACGAGGACCTGCACGCGCGCTTCCCCGGCCTGCTGGACGTGGTGTTCCGCGGGCTGGTGGACATGATCGAGGAGCAGTGGGACGGGTCGGCCGAGGACCGGGAGAAGTTGCTGGCAGCCCTCCGGCGGCCGGTTGCCCCTGGCCGCTACTCGGGCGCGGCCGCGAAGTAGGCGGTACTGACGTCGACCACGGACGGGGGTGGGAAGTCGGGGTCGGCGGCGCCGAGGGGGCCCATGCGGACGCGCCAGGTGGGGGTGGATTTGTCGAGGGCGGTGCGGGCGGTGGAGGGTTGGAGGACGACGTCGCCGCCGGTGCAGGAGTAGGCGCCGACGAGTCCGTCGGAGCGGCCGCCCCAGGCGCCGCCGACTCGGATTCGGCACTGGCGGCCGTCGGCCAGCTCGATGGCCCAGGGTTCGGGGGAGTCGGTGCGGCCGATGGGTTCGAGGGGGCCGGCCAGGGTGTAGCGGCGCAGTTCTCGGCGCCACGGATCGTTGGCGCACAGAAGTTCGGTGCCCGAGGGCCAGCAGACGTCGGCTGCGTCGGCGGAGGCGCCGCAGTGGTAGATACCCGGGGTGTCGGCGGAGCGGCTGGGAGTGGCGTCACGACAGTCGAGTTCACCGAAGGAGTCGGGGGTGATCACCGAGAATCCGTCGCGTGGCGCGCCGGACGCGTCGACTGCGATCAGAGAGAAGACCTCGGTGGCGGCGACTTCGCTGGTGGTCGCCGACGGGTCGGCAGTCGCCGTCGGATCGTCGCTGGTCGCCGTGGCGGCCTCAGTAGGCACGGGCGCGGATTCCTGGGGCGCCGTGTCGTCGGGCTGGTCGGTACAGCTCGCCAGCACCAGCACCACACCCGCCAACAAGATCGGCCAGCGACGCCGCCGTTCGAACGTCACCGAAGTCCGGCGACGTTCGGCGTCCCGTTGGGCCACAGCAGATCGAACGGTCTTCGGCGACATCAGCTTTCACCCTTTCGTGACGAATCCCTCCGCGACCAGCCAGTCCCGCGCCACGTCGGCGGGTTCGCGCCCGTCGACGTCGACCTGGCGGTTGAGTTCGGTGATGGCCGGATTGGTGAGCAGGGCCGAGATGGGCTCCATGACGCGGATGACGGCCGGATGGGCCTCGGCGAAATCGCGCCGCATCACCAGCGCCGCATTGTATTTGGGGAAGAACCGCTGATCGTCCTCGAGCAGGAGCAGACCCAGCGCGGGGATGCGGCCGTCGGTGGCGGCCACCGATCCGAAGCGGCACTGGCGCCCGTCGGAGACGGAGGTGTAGACCAAGGCGTCCTGGACGATCCGCTTCTCGACCGCGCCGTCATCGATGCCGTACTTGCGCGCCATTCCGGGGAAACCGTCTTGGCGCACATTGAATTCGGTGCCCACGCAGGTCGCCGCGAGCCCGGGGTCGGTGGCGACCAGGCGCGCGTAGTCCGAGAGCGTGCGCACCCCGGTCTCGGCGGCGGTGGCCTCGTTGGTGACCAGCGCGTAGGTGTTGTTCATGGGAGCCATTGCCGCCCAGACCATGTCGTGCCCGGTCAGGTCCGCCTCGGCCACAGCGTCGAACTGGCCCTGCTCGTCGGGCACCGGCGTCTCGTTGCCGAGGTAGTTCATCCAGCCGGTGCCGGTGTAGTCGTAGGCGATATCGATCTGGCCGTGCAACTGGGCGTCGCGCAAACTGTTGGAGCCCTGGATGTTCGTGAGGTCCCGCACGTCGGCGCCCGCGGCGACCAGCGCGAATTCGATGAGGTACCCGAGCACGTTCTGTTCGGTGAAGTCCTTGGACCCCACCGTGATCGCCACACCCTCCAGCTCGGGCACGGGCTGGATACTGCCCGGCCCCACCCGCAACGGCACCGACGAACCGGCTTCCAACCCGCACCCGGCCACCACCAGCAGCGCGACCAGGCACAGACTCCGGAGCGCGGCGACCACCGGGCGGGCACTCATTTCAGCCCCCGCGGCCCGAGGAACTCCTCGGCCAGCGCGCCGAGCCAGTCCACCAGCAGCGCCAGCGCCACGGCCAGCACCGCGCCGACGACCAGGGTCACGTTGTCGCGCAACTTGTATCCGGTGTCGATGAGGATGCCGAGCCCGCCCGCGCTCACCAGGAACGAGAGCGTGGCGGTGCCGACGGCGAGCACGAGCGAGGTGCGCAGGCCCGCCAAGATATAGGGGATCGCGAGCGGGAATTCGATGCGCCGCAACACCGTCAGCGTCGACATGCCCTGCCCGCGCCCCGCGTCGATGAGCGTCCGGTCCACCTGCTGGTAGCCCAGAATCGTGTTGCGCAACACCGGAAGCAGCGAATAGAACGCGATCGGCGCGACACCGATCCAGAAGCCGGTGGTCCTGGTGACCAGGTAGAACAACACGATCAGACCGATGGCGGGCGCGGCCGCGCCGATATTGGCGATGCCGACGAACAGCGGCGCGAGCTTGCGATAGCGCGGGCGCGACAGCAGCGTGCCGAGCGGCACCGCCACCGCCACCACGATCAGCACCACCGTCGCGGTGATCAGCACGTGCTGCCAGGTGACCGTGACGAGGTTCGAGGCGTTCAGGCTGGCCTGCTGCGTGATCGTCAGCTCGCGGTTGAACGCCCAGATCAGCACGCCCGCCGCGAGAATCAGGACGATGGCGGGCTGCACCAGCAGGCGCAGGCGCTCGGACCGCCGTTCCGCGGACGGGGAGGCGGTGCGAGCCGGGGCGGTGATCGCGGTCATGCCGGACCCTCGTCGCGGTGGACCGGATTCGCCGCGCCTACCGCACCGGAAGGCGAATCCTCCTCTGCCGCACCGTTCGGCGCGTGTTCGGCGCGCATTGCCGACAAGTGCCCCACCAGCGTGTCGATGGTGATCAACCCCGCGTACTCACCGCGCCGCCCCGTCACCACCGCCGTCGCCGTGCTCTCCGCGAGCAGCGCCTCGAGCGCGTCCTGCAACGTCGATTGCAGCGACACCATCTCGCCCACCGCGCTTCCCACCGTGCGCAGCGAATCCGCGTGCGCGAGATGCGGAGTCGACACCCAGCGCACCGGGCGCTGCCTGCCGTCCAGGATCAGCGCCCACGGCCAGTCGGCGCCGTCGAGCGCGCGGCGCAGGTCGTCCACCGGGTCGTCCTCGGCGGCGGTCGGGCAGTTCCCCAGCTCGACGTCGCGCACGCGGGTGAGGGTGAGCTGCTTCAGCGACGCGTCGGCGCCGACGAAACCGGCGACCGTGTCGTCGGCCGGGTCCGCCAGGATCGCGGCGGGTGTGTCGTATTGGAGGATGCGGGACTGGTTGCCCAGCACCGCGATTCGATCGCCGAGCTTGACCGCCTCGTTGAAATCGTGGGTGACGAACACGATCGTCTTGCGCAGCTCCGACTGCAATCGCATCAGCTCGTCCTGCAACAACCCGCGCGTGATCGGGTCCACCGCGCCGAACGGCTCGTCCATCAGCAACACGGGCGGGTCGGCCGCCAGCGCACGCGCCACCCCCACGCGCTGCTGCTGTCCGCCGGAGAGCTGGCGCGGGTAGCGATTCCGATAGGTGCCGGGATCGAGTCCCACCAGTTCGAGCATTTCGTCGACACGCTCGGTGATCCGCTTGCGGTCCCAGCCGATCAGGCCGGGCACGGTCGCCACGTTCTTCGCGACCGTCATGTGCGGGAACAACCCCGCCTGCTGGATGGAATAGCCGATGCCGCGGCGCAATTCGTCGGGATCGATGGACAGCGCGTCCTTGCCGCCGATGGTGATCGTGCCCGAGGTGGGCTCGATCAGGCGGTTGATCATCCGCATGGTGGTGGTCTTGCCGCAGCCCGACGGGCCGACCAGCACCACGATCTCGCCGGCGGGGATCGTCATGCTGACGTTGTCGACCGCCGGATCGCGCTGGTCGCCATAGCGTTTGGTGACCGCGTCGAGGACGATCTCGACACCGGACACGGGTTCGGAGTCAGACACGGATCCCTTTCGACGTAGTGAGCCTGCCGAGGAGCAGCAGCAGGCCGTCCAGCGCCAGCGCCAGCACCACGATGAGCACGGTGCCGGTGAGGGCCTGCGGTACGGCGTTCGGCGTGCCGAGGCGGGTCAGGCCGGAGAAGATCAGGTTGCCCAGGCCCGGCCCCTTCGCGTAGGCGGCGATGGCGAGGATGCCCATCAACATCTGGGTGCTGATCCGGATGCCGGTGAGGATCGCGGGCCAGGCCAGCGGCAGTTCGATGCGCGCGAGCACGCCCAGCTTGTTCATCCCGACGCCGCGCGCCGCATCGGTGATGGCCGGATCGACCGCCGACAGCCCGACGATGGTGTTGCGCAGGATCGGCAGCAGCGCGTACAGGACCATCGCGGTGATGGTGGGCGCCACGCCCAGCCCGAGCAGCGGGATCAGCAAGCCCAGCAGGGCGAACGACGGGATCGTCAGGATCGTGCTGGCGGCCGCCGTGGCCACCGACGCCCCCAGCGGACTCCGGTAGACCAGCACCCCGATCACCACCGCGACGATCGCGCCCAGCACCACCGACTGCACGACCGCCGAAACATGCAGGTAGGAGTCGGTGAGCAGCTGATGCCGCCGATTCACCACGAACGTCCACAGTGCGTCCAGTGTCTCCGCCTCCCCGGTAACCGGCCCCGGAGATCATGTGTACCCCATCACCCCGCCGCGAAACGCCGTTTGGCGGATGTCGGCGAGCCGAGCGCGCTCAGCGCGACCGGTTTTCGCCGGACTACCGCGCGGCGCACCTTCACCGATCGGGCCAGTGCGGTGAACGTCCGTACAGCGCCAGCGTGGTCTCCCAGGCGGTCGCGCCCGGCGGAGGGTCGCGCGCGGGGCGAAGTGGGCGCCCGGCTCGGCGCGGTCGGCGCCGTCGTGCCCACCACGCCCCAGCGGCCGCCGCCGTGAAGCCGAGATTCTGGACCGTCATGTGATCTAGCAGGGCGGCGAGATCCCAGCCCGCACGCAGCGTGGGCACGGCGACGACGAGCCGGTGCGCACCCAAGCGGCGCTCGCCGAGGCCATCGGCGCCGACAAGTCGCGCCTGATCCCGATCCTCGACGACCTCCAGGACCGCGAACTGATCGCCCGCCACCCCGATCCCGCCGACCGCCGCGTGCGGCTCGTGGAGATCACCGAGGAGGGCAAGCGGGTGCGCGACCGCGTCCAGGGCGCGATCCACGCGGCGGAGGACCGGCTGCTCGGCCGGTTGCCGAAGGCGGATCGCGAGGCGCTCGTGCGGTCGCTCACGGCGCTCACCCGAGCCGCGACCCGACGCGACGACGCGGGCTGAGACCGAACTCCTCCGAGGCCGTGGCGCGGCAGATGACCAGGTCGCAGCCACACCGTTCACCGGCCGTCGGCGATCGACCGGCGCGGACTTGACCTCAACATACATTGAGGTTGCAAGGTGGTCTCCAGCCGCTCGGACATCCCGGCGGCCGAATCGAGGGAGAACCATGACCACCGCGACCGAACATCCGCTGCGTATCGCCGTCATCGTGGGCAGTACACGGGAGGGTCGATTCGGTCCCACCATCGCCGACTGGTTCGTGCGCCGGGCCCGCCGCCGCGACGGACTACAGATCGACATCGTCGACGCCAGGGACACCGAGCACGCCGGCACCCTCGCCGACGCGGACGGATTCGCCGTCGTCACACCGGAGTACAACCACAGCTACCCGGGCGGTTTGAAGAACCTGATCGACAGCCACGACAAGGAGTGGCACGCCAAACCGGTCGCCTTCGTGGCGTACGGCGGGCTGTCCGGCGGACTGCGCGCGGTGGAGCACCTGCGCCCGGTCTTCGCCGAACTGCACGCCGTGACCGTGCGTGACACCGTGAGCTTCCACAATCCCTGGGGCCGCTTCGACGACAGCGGCGAACTCATCGAACCCGCCGCCGCCGAGACCGCGGCCGAAACGCTGCTGGACCAACTGATCTGGTGGGCCGAGACCTTGCGCGACGCCCGCGCGACCCGCCCGTACGGGAAGTGACCCGAGATGACCACGACGATTCCCGACACGGCACGGCCGGTGCGCGACCCGATGCGGATCGCCTTGGTGCTGGTCGCCGGATTGGTGATGGCGACGCTCGACCAGACGGTGGTGAACGTCGCGATCAACCGGCTCTCGCTCGATTTCGACGCCGCGCTGGGGACGATCCAGTGGGCCGTCACCGGCTATTCGCTGGCCCTGGGCGCGATCGTCCCCACGTCGGCCTGGTTGGTCGGCCGGTTCGGCGCCAAACGGCTCTACCTGACCTCCGTCGCGATGTTCGCGCTCGGTTCCGTGCTGGTGGGCTCGGCGTGGAATGTGGAGTCGCTCATCGCCTTCCGCGTGATCCAGGGACTGAGCGGCGGGCTGCTGATGCCCGTGGGCATAACGATCCTGTTGCGCGCCGCGGGGCCCGAGCGGCTCGGCAGACTGATGAGCACGCTGGGGCTGGCGATCCTGGTGGGGCCATTGCTCGGGCCCGTCATCGGCGGCTACTTCATCGACGAATTGTCCTGGCGGTGGATGTTTTTCATCAACCTGCCGCTGGGCGCGCTGGTGCTGATCCTGGCCGCGCGCGTGCTACCCGACGACGTGCGGGAAGTTCCGCGCGCCTTGGACGTTCGCGGACTGCTGCTGATGTCCCCCGGCCTGGCCCTGCTCATCTACGGGGTCACCGCGGCGGGTGAGCGGGGCGGGTTCACCGAGCCCGCCGTCCTCGGGCCGCTGGTGGTGGGCGTCGCGCTGATCGTCGCGTTCGTCCGCCGCGCGCTGCGGGTGCCCGAACCGCTGCTGGACCTGAAGGTGCTCACCCACCGGACAACCGGCCTCTCGGCGGTGCTGCTGGCGCTCTTCGCGGCCGGATACTTCGGCTCGATGCTGTTGCTGCCCTTGTACTTCCAAGTGGTGCGCGGCGAAACCGCGCTGATGGCGGGGGCTTTGGGCGTGCCGTTCGCGCTGGCGTCGGGTGCGACCATGCAGGTCGCGGGGCGGCTCATCGACCGCATTCCGCCGGGCCGGTACCTGCCCGTCTCGATCACGGTCGCGCTGACCGGATTCGTGCTGTTCGTCGTGCAGCTCGACGCGGACGCCCCGTACTGGGCGCTCGGCGCGACGATGCTGCTGATGGGCGCGGGCGGCGGCGGCACGATGATGCCCGTCATCACGACCGCCACCCGGGCGCTGACCCGCGACCAGCAGGCGGCCGGATCGACCACCGTCAACATGATCAGCACGACGGCGATGGCGATCGGCATCGCGGTGTCCTCGGTGGTGCTTGGCTGGCTGCTGCCGGTCGCGGGCGGCCTCCAGGAGATCCACGCCATGAGCGCCGCCGAACACGCCGCCGTGGCGCCCGACCTGGCCACCGCGTTCCGGCAGACCTATCTGGTCGCCCCGGCGCTGATGGCGCTGGCGCTGATCCCGGCGTTCCTGTTGCCCCGCCGAAAGGAGGCCCAGGTCGCGTGACCCGGGCTCTCACCCGGAGGCGAGACCTGCCCGGAAGCCGATGTCGTGCCGGGAATACCGTTCCGGACCGAAGCCATCGTGCGCGCCGCCTGGCAGACCTAGCGGCACTACGAAGTGCCGCACAGGGTCAAATAAGCACCAGGACCGATTACCCGACCACACCCGCCGAGCGAACTCTAAACCCGCCACTGACCTCGATACGCCCGCCGAATCTGCCCGAATTCGGGCAGGAAAGTTGGCGAAACCGCGCGCGGCGGGCAATATCGTCCGGGTGAATGACGGGGCACCCGCCGACTTGGTCCGCCACGTGGCCGCGTCCACCGGGCTGCCGGAACAGGTGGCGGCCCGGGTGGTCGCCGATGTCGTCGGCTATTTCGACGAGACCGCCGAGCAGTTCGTCCGCCGCAGGCACGCCGAGTTGCAGGCCAGGCAGGTGCGCAACGCCGAGATCTGGCGGCGGCTGGCCGACGAGCTGGCCCGGCGCCCGGTGGCGGCCCCGGCGTTCACCGAACGGCAACTGCGTCGCATCGTCTACGGGTGAGGAGTCCGTCTCGCAATGTGTGGAATCGTCGGCTACATCGGTCACCGGCAAGCTGTTCCGGTCCTGCTGGAAGGGTTGCATCGGCTGGAGTACCGCGGCTACGACTCGGCGGGGCTGGCCCTGCCGCACCGCGGGAAGCTGCGCGTCACGAAAACGCAAGGGCGGGTGCAGGATCTGCGCGATATGGCCGATGTGGCGGCGCTGCGCGGCAAAGCCGGTATCGCCCATACCCGCTGGGCCACGCACGGTGAGCCCAGCAACGTCAACGCCCACCCCCACACCGACAGCGGCGGGCGAATCGCGGTGGTGCACAACGGAATCGTGGAGAACGCCGAACAGCTCCGAGCCGAGCTGACCGAAGGCGGCACCCGCCTGGTCTCCGACACCGACACCGAGGCGATCGCCCACCTCGTCGCCGCCGAACTGGAGGAATCGGACTCACTCGAGGACGCGGTGCGCGCCGCGTTGCAGCGGGTCCAGGGCACCTACGGCCTGCTGGTGCTCGACGCGCGCCGCCCCGCCGAGATGGTGGTGGCGCGCAATGGCAGCCCGATCGTCCTCGGCGTGGGCGACGGCGAGATGTTCGTGGCCTCCGATGTCGCCGCGCTCGTCCATCACACCCAGAGCGTGGTGTTCCTGGACGACGGCGAGCTGGCCACGGTGCGCGCGACCGAATTCCGCACCAGCACACTGGGTCACGAGGCCCAGAGCACGATCAAGACACCCACCACGATCGAGATGGGCGCCGAGGACTACGCGCTCGGCGGCTACCCCGACTTCCTGCGCAAGGAGATCGCCGAACAGGCCGAGGCCGTGCGCCGCGCCCTGCGCGGACGCCTGGACGACCGGTTCGCCACCGCCCACCTCGGCGGCCTGAACATGAACGCCCGCGAGCTGCGCGGCATCAGCAAGGTCGTGTTCCTGGGCTGCGGGTCGGCCTACTACGCGGGCCAGCTCGGCGCGCAGCTGGTCGAGGAGCTGGCGCGCATCCCCGCCCTCGCCGAACCCGCGTCGGAATTCCGCTACCGCAACCCCGTGGTCGATCCCGATGCGCTCTATGTCGCGATCAGCCAGTCCGGCGAGACCATGGACACCCTCGCCGCCGTCCAGGAGTTGCAGCGCAAGGGCGGGCGCGTCATCGGCGCCGTCAACGTGGTGGGCAGCGCCATCGCCCGCCAGTGCGGTGCGGGCATGTTCCTGCACGCGGGCCCGGAGGTGTCGGTCGCCTCCACCAAGGCGCTGACCAACATGACCGTGTCGTTCGCCATGCTGGCGCTGCTGCTCGGCCGGGTGCGCGATCTCTCGGTGGCCGGCGGACGGCGCATCGTCGAGGGCTTGCGCGAACTGCCCGGCGCCGTCGACCAGGTCCTCACCGACGAGCCCGCCATCGCGGGCATCGCGAACAAGTACGCCAAGGCCCGCAGCATGTTCTTCCTCGGCCGGGTGCGCATGTGGCCGGTCGCCCGCGAGGGCGCGCAGAAGCTCAAGGAGGTCTCCTACATCCACGCCGAGGCGTATCAGGCCTCCGAGCTCAAACACGGCCCGCTGGCCCTGATCGACCCCGAGATGCCCAGTGTGGTGCTGGTCCCCGACGACGAACTGCTGTCCAAGAACCTCGCCACCATCGAGCAGATCAAGGCGCGCGGCGGCCCCGTCATCGCCGTGACCAACGCCGATCTCCCGCCGAACTGCGCCGACGAGGTGATCCGCGTCCCCCGCATCACCCCCGAACTCGACCCCATCGTGCTGACGATCCCGCTGCAACTGCTGGCGTATCACACGGCGCTGGCGCTGGGAAGGGATGCGGACAAGCCGCGCAACCTCGCGAAGAGCGTGACGGTGGAGTAGGGGCCGAGTTGCGCCCCGGGTGCGGGACGCGGAGTATCGGCGGTCACGGGCGGGTACTACTCGGATACGCGGTGGAGAGGGGCGGGTGTGGAACGACCGCATGATCCGCGATCTCCTGGATCCTCACGATGGGTGAGCGCGCTCCTCAGCGCGCCGGCCGTGGCGGCGAGTGCGCTGATCCTCGTGACTCTCGCGCTGTGGGTCGGGCCCTGGGTCGCGGCGGTGGTGGCCGGGCTGTGGGTATTCGTCGGCGTATTGCTGTTCGACGCCGCGTGGTTCAGCCCGAGCCGCCAGAACTTCGCCACCGCCTTCAAGTTTCGCGAGCCGTCCGAACGCGAACTCGAAACCCTCACCGCCGCATGGGAGAACGTCACCCGCATCGCGCAGGCGGACGGGTGGCCGTATTCGCTGTGGATCGAACCGTCGGGACAGCTGAACGCGTACGCCGGGCCTACCCGGATCGTCGCGGTCACCAGCTGGGCGGTCGGCGCGCTGGGGCCGCGCCGGCTGGAAGCCGTGCTCGCCCACGAACTGGGCCATCACCTGCTGGTGGATCAGCGCGTCCGGCTGGCCGCGTCGAAGCCTCTCGTTCAGCGGTGCGCGACCGATTCCGCCAGGATCGGCATCAACTCTTTCGCGCTCACCATGTGATCCTGCCCGGCGAGCATCCGGTGGGTCGCGCGCGGAAGGGCGTCGGCCAGCTGACGCGCCACGTCGTGCAGACCGGGCGGACTCTTCTCCCCGACGGTCACGTGCACGGGCAGGTCGAGATTCGCGAAACGCTCCACGGGCGGCAGGTCCGCGGTGAGCGCGATGTCGTACATGAGGGTGGGGGCGAGCGCCTTCATGGACTTCCAACCCGGCATCAGCGGCAGCAGGGCGACGAACACCCTCGGCATACCGATCCCCTGGAGAAACACTTTGAGCGCCTTGGCATTTCCACCTTCGGCCAGGAGCGCACCGACCTGCTCGGCGAGCCGGGCGTACGACACCCGCTCGCTCTCGTCGTGCACGTACGACGCATCGTAGATCACCAGTCCTTCGACCTTGTCCGGAAACCGGCTCGCGGCCTCTAGCGCCAGCACGGCCCCCGACGAATGCCCGTACAACACAGCCGATCCGCCCGCGGCATCGATGATCGCCTCGACGTCCTCGACCTCCCGCTCCGTCGCATACGGCAACGTGTCCCCACTGTCCCCACGCCCCCGCCGGTCATAGCTGTAAACCGTGAACCCCTTCGCGAACACATCCACATCCGCGACAACGGGCCGGAACCGCCGAAAGCACGTCGCACCGGTGATATACACGAGCGCCGGCCCCGCACCCGCAATGTCATACGCGATCTCCGTACCGTCCTTCGACGCAACCACCGGCATATTCCCGTTCCTTCCGCCACGAACCCCACGGGCCCGCACATCTGTTTACCGGCTACGACGCGATCCAGCGCCGAAAATCATCGGCACGCTCCACCTCCGCCGGACCGCCCGCACGACGAATCTCGTGCACGCGACCAGGAAATGTAACGAGCGACTGGGTTACATTCCGCCAGCCGACCAGCGCGCCACCGCTCGTGCGTCGCGACCGGCCGCGAGGTGGATCAAATCCGGCCGAGCGCCGCCCCGGTGTGCCCGGCTGAGGTGCCACAGCGCATCAGATCGCTCAACCCCATGCCAGCTCCGCAGCCTTGGCACGAGCGGCCCAGGGCGGTGCCGATACGAGCAGGCGCGACAACGAATCTCCGCTCTGCGATGAATTCCCCTCTCGACCCCCGTCTCCATGACTGACACCGGCGAGGAACCGCGGCCTCGCCCACCACCTTCAGCACTGAGAAGAGCAGACCATGATCAAGCCCGCACTGGCCGCGGTTGCCGCCCTCGCCCTCTCCACCACCGCCCTGCTGACCGGGTGCACCGATAGCGCGGGCGAATCGCCGGCCGCGCAGCCCGGTCGCCACGCCCAGGTCAACGGACTCGATATGTACTACGAGGTGCACGGGGAGGAGAGCGATCAGCCGCCGCTGGTGCTGCTGCACGGCGCGCTGTCGGGCATCGGGACCGATTTCGGTGACGTGCTGCCCGGGTTGTCCGAGAACCGCCAGATCATCGCGATCGAACAGCAGGCGCACGGGCGCACCGCCGATATCGACCGGCCGCTGCGCACCGAGCACATGGCCGACGACACGGCCGCGCTGCTGCGCCAGATCGGCATCGAGCAGGCCGACCTCTTCGGCTACAGCATGGGCGCCGGCGTCGCCCTCGACATCGGGCTGCGCCATCCCGGCCTGGTGCGCAAACTGGTCCTGCTCTCGGTCGGCCTCTCGCCGAAGGGCCTGCATCCCGGCGTGCTCGACGGCATCACCCAGCTCGAGCCGGAGATGCTGCACGGCTCCCCGTTCCACACCGACTACCTGGCCAATGCGCCTCGCCCGCAAGACTTCCCGACCCTGGTGGCGAAGGTGAAGGAGATGGACGCGAACACACCGACCTTCCCGGCCGACGCCGTGGCCGCCATGCCCTCCCCCACCCTCACCATCGTCGCCGACTCCGACATCGTCACCCCCGAGCACGCCGTCGAGATCTTCCGCCTGCGCGGCGGCGGCATCATGGGCGACACCCCCGCCGGTCTCCCCGACTCCGAACTGGCCATCCTGCCCGGCGCCTCCCACATCTCCGGCGTCCACCGCCCGGAACTGCTGGTCCCGATGATCACCACGTTTCTCGACCGGACCGCGAAATCCTGACCCGACCCCGGAGCAGGCCCGGAACCTCGTGGCTCCGGGCCTTTCGACGCGATCGCCGAGCCGGGACAGTACCTGGACGTCCTCGGGCACCGCGCACAACGCTTCTACGCGGTGGACATCCCCGACGGCGCGACCGCGTGCTTCGGCGGCACCCTGTCGTTCCTCCGCAACGCCGCGGCGTCGATGTTCGCCAACAATCGCACGGATCTGCGCGTGCACGGTGCGCAGGGGCAGGACTGCCGCGTCTCCGAGAGCGCGCTCGCGACCAGGTCCGACGACGGCGTCGCGTTGACCGGCGCCATGGCGTGGACCGGCGCCGCGCAACCGAAGACCGGCACTCCCGTCACCGACGCCTGCCGCGGGGGCGGACGCTGTTACTTCGCCCTCGAATGGGCCCACGTCGCCGACGGCGCTCCCGAGCGGTTGCCGGTCGAACTGACGGTCGGCATCGAGCAGGCCGTCACCGACGAAGGTCCCGCCCCGGCCGAGTCCCCGGCCCCGTTCACCGCGCCGCGCTCACGCCCGAACCCGTGCCGGTGATCGCTGTTTCACGTAGCGGCATCGACTGCCTGGGCCTCGACGCGGCCTACAATCGGGCGCAACTCCTGGCGGCGTGGTCTTCGTGATCGCCGCGCGCCCGTGACGCACACCACACCCGCCCCTGTCAGGAATCCCCCTCCCGTCTCGTTCAAAGGGCACGCGAACCAGACAGGAGCGACACCATGACACACCGCATCGTTGTCCTCGGGGCCGGATATGCCGGGACCAACACCGCCGGGAACCTGGCCCGCCGACTGCATCCGGACGACTTCGAGATCACCGTCGTCAATGCCGATCCCCACTTCGTCGAGCGGATCCGCCTGCATCAGGTGGCGGTCGGCCGGGACTACCGGCCCCGCGCGCTCGCCGACGCCTTCGCGGGTACCGGGGTGCGGCTGCGGGTCGCCCGGGTGACCGCTCTCGATCCCGAACGCCGGTCGGTCACGGTGGCCGACGAGGAGTGCGAGGAGGAGATCGGCTACGACACGCTCGTCTACGCGCTCGGCAGCGCGGTGGCGAGCGACGGGGTGCCCGGCGTGGCCGAGTACGCCCACGACATCGCCGGGCGCCCGTCCGCGCTGCGACTCCAACAGCGACTCCAGGAGTTGGGCGACGGCGCGAAAGTCCTGGTCGTCGGCGGTGGTCTGACCGGCCTGGAAGCCGCCACCGAGATCGCCGAGACCCGGCCGGATCTCGCGGTCACGCTCGCCTCCCGCACCGCGCCCGGCGACTGGCTGTCGACCAAGGCGAAGGAGCACCTGCGCCGCAGGCTCGACCACCTGGGCATCGCCGTGCACGAGCACACCGTGATCGCGCGGGTCGAACCCACCCGGGCGGTCGCCGAAGACGGCACGATCTTCCCCGCCGACGTCACCGTGTGGGCGGCCGGCTTCACCGTTCCGACGATCGCCGCGGCGGCGGGCGTGCAGGTGAGCGACACCGGAAGGATCGTCACCGACGGCAGCCTGCGGTCGGTCTCGCATCCGGAGATCTACGCCGTGGGCGACAGCGTCCATGTCATCGGAGCGAACGGCCAGCCGCTGCCGATGTCGTGCGCCTCGGCCGGTTTCTCCAGCATGCAGGCGGTCGCCGCGCTCGAGGGCCGGCTCACCGGGCGCCGGTTCGACGTCGAACCGCTGAAGTACCTCGGGAACTGCATCGGCCTGGGCGAGCGGGACGCGATCTTCCAGACCGTCGGGGCCGACCTGCGGCCGAAGGTGGCCTTCACGGGCCGCAAGACGGCGCGCTTCAAGGCGTTCGTACTCTGGGGCGCGGCCTGGAACGTGCTGCGCGCGGGCGGCGGCATGCCGAAACGCAAGCGCCGCCTGTCGCCCGACGCGCCGCTCCCGGAAAGAGTCGCCGCCTAGAGTGACGGAAGTGACGATCGACCACGCCGCCACGGAGCTCTTCGAGGCCGACCGGGACCGGTTGGCCTCGTTGGCCTACCGCCTGCTCGGCTCGGCTGCCGACGCGGAGGACGCCGTGCAGGACGCCTTCCTGCGCTGGCAGTCCGCCGACCGGTCCGGGATCGACGTGCCGCAGGCCTGGTTGGCGAAGGTCGTCACGAACCTGTGCCTGGACCGGCTGCGCTCGGCGGCCGCGCGCCGCGAACGCGTCGCCGGATCGTGGCTGCCCGAGCCGCTGCTGGACGGCGATCCCCTGCTCGGCCCCGCCGAGACCGCCGAACAGCGCGAATCGGTCTCGCTGGCCGTGCTGGTGCTGCTGGAACGCCTGGCGCCGGTCGAACGCGCGGTGTACGTGCTGCGCGAGGCGTTCGGCTACAGCCACGCCGAGATCGCCGACATGCTCGACATCAGCGAATCGGCCAGCCAGCAGCACACGCACCGGGCCCGCCGCCACGTCGCGTCCGCGCGGCGCGGCGGCGCCGTCGACCCCGCCGCCGCCCGCAAGATCGTCACGGCCTTTCTCGCGGCGGCGGTGTCGGGCCGCACCGAGCAGCTCGTCGCCCTGCTCACCCAGGACGCCAGCGGTATCACCGATGGCGGACTGACCGGCAAGATCCTGGTCTACCCGAACCCGAGACGCATGATCATCTCCCTGCGCGGCGCCTTCAAGGCCACCGCGACGAAACGGCGGATCCTCGGCGGCCCGGTCTCCTTCCACGCCGACATCGTCAACGGCTCCCCGGCCGCGATCGCCGTACGCGAGAACGGCGAAGTGCTCGGCGCCCTGGTCCTCGAAACCGACGGCGACCGGATCTCCCACATCACGTCGGCCGGCTACCCGAGCCGCGTCGCCCGGCTCGGCGAACTGTGGCGGCAGCGCGAACACTCGGAACCGATTCTCACGACTTGGTGACGGTTGGCGCGCCTAGCGGAAGTACGGGTAGTCCTGCACCCAGTGGAATCCGCGGCTGCGCAAGGGGAAGGTGTTCAGGTCCACGCGATCCAAGGTGATCGTCAGCGAGCGGCCGTTCAGGTGTCCGCGGATGATCAGCCGGTCCGCGGTGGGCCGCTCGGTAAACACGGTCGCGAAGGGTTGCTGCTCGTCTCTCGTGGTGAGTTCCAACCGTCCGTCGGGGTGGAAGACGGCGCGCGCGGGTATCAGTTCGCCGTTCATCCGCTGGTAGGTCGCTTCCTCCGGGCCATCGAAAACCAGCCGCTGCCAACGAGTCTCGTCGGTGGTCAGCGGTGGAATCGCCTGTCCGTCGAGGGTGAAGTCTCGCACCTCCCAGATGCCATACAGCGGAGACCGGGGACTCGCCGCGCTGTGCTGCTCCTGCCAGACCCGCCAGTTGTCGATACTGCCGCTCACCACAAGCCAAACACCAAGGGCGACTTGAACCCACGCCGCCGTGCGGTTCTTCCGGCCGTCGGTGAACAGCGCGGGCGGTTTCAGCGGTTCGCACGCGCGTTGTCGCACGAACACATCGAACAGTCGCCGGAGATACGGGGCGAGCAGCACCAGGCTGATCCCCAGCAGGTGCGCGGAGAGCAGCTTCTCCGGGATGTCGAACGTAAGGTTCATCAGCAGGATCTGCGCCGTGCTCAACAAGCTCAACGCCGCACCCAGCACTTGGGTCCGCGGCACGAAAAGCAGTAGTCCCGCAGCGACTTCCACCGCACCGAGCGTCATCTCATACGCGGGCGAACTGCCCACTTGCAGCCAAATCACCGACATCGGGCTGAAGCTGCCGTACGGCTGGAGCAGTTGCGCCAGGTTCGGGCCGGGCATTTGGTTGGGGATCAGTTTCGCCATGCCGAACGAGAGCATCTGCCCGCCCAAGCACAGCCGCAGGACCAACGTGAACCAAGCCCGGAGCCGGGGGTGGGACGTGCGACGATCGAAAACCGTCCACGCCGTCGCGCCCACCACCGCGACGACCAGCACGCAGAACACCAGCACCCAGATCGCCGTCTGATCACCGGCCCCGGAATCCTTGCGCAGCAACGCATCCACGCCGAATACGGTCTCGCCCACCCAACCGGTGACCGGGTCGGTCACGGTCGCGCCCCACGGCCCGCCGTGTCCGGGAACCCAGCGGGCGAGGACACCGAGCAGCGCGAACGGTATCGGCGTGACGAGCAGGCAGAACAGGCTGAAGTAGATAGCGCTGAACCGGAACAGAATTCGCGTCGGCAGGCGCCATTCCGGTGTGGTCACTGATGCATCCTCGGATCTTCGGCGGGGTCGGCGTACGGGGTGGGGCAGCCGTAATCAGTTGCGTCGGAGCGGAGTTCGTAATGCCACGGCTCGTTCGCGTAGATCTGGCACAGTCCGTAGCTCGCGCCGTGCCTGGACAGCCACGCCGTGGCCGCGTCCGGCCCGAGGTCGACCGCGTCGCCCGACACGTGCGCGGACGTGTCGGGGGTGGCCACCCACCGCGCGGCCTCGGTTTCCGAGCCGTACTCCGCCACCGCGTCGCGCAACAGTTGCGCCTGGTACTCCCGCGAACGCCAGCCGCTGTTGACGACGAACTCCACGCCGTCGTCGGCGGCGTCCGTGGCGGCGCGGCGCAGGGCGCGGAGCAGATCGGGATCGAGATTGGCCACCGACGGAATGTCGTCGGCGAAGACCGACACACCGGGTGGATCATGGTGGGCGCCGGGAGGTACGCCGATGGACGCGACGGACGACGTGCCCAGCGACGCGAGCGGCTGGTACGCGAGCACACCGAGGAGCAGGGCGGCGCCGACCACGAGTGCCAGGAGGACAGCTGGCCGGGTTCGTGCTGGTTGGCGATAGTTCATGCGCCCAGTCAAGGCAGCGCGGCGTTGCCGGCCCGTATGCGGTTTTCGATACGCCGGCGATATACCCCGGCTGGGAGGATCGAGGGTCTATGCGTGTACTGATCGTCGAGGACGAACCCTATTTGGCGACGGCCATCCGCGATGGGCTGCGCTTGGACGCGATCGCCGCCGATATCGCGGGCGACGGCGACGCCGCGCTGGAACTGTTGAGCGTCAACAGCTACGACATCGCCGTCCTCGACCGCGACATCCCCGGCCCGTCCGGCGACGAGATCGCCCGGCGCATCGTCGCCTCCGGCAGCGGCATGCCGATCCTGATGCTCACCGCCGCCGACCGGCTCGACGACAAGGCGACCGGCTTCGAACTCGGCGCCGACGACTACCTCACCAAACCGTTCGACCTCCGCGAACTCGTGCTCCGCCTCCGGGCGCTCGACCGCAGGCGCGCCCACAGCAGGCCGCCGGTGCGGGAGATCGCGGGGCTGCGGGTGGACCCGTTCCGCCGCGAGGTCTACCGCGACGGCCGCTACGTCGCGCTGACCCGCAAGCAGTTCGCCGTGCTCGAAGTCCTGGTCGCGGCCGAGGGCGGAGTCGTGAGCGCCGAGGAACTCTTGGAGCGGGCGTGGGACGAGAACGCCGACCCGTTCACCAATGCCGTGCGCATCACCGTCTCGGCGCTGCGCAAACGCCTCGGCGAACCGTGGATCATCGCCACGGTCGCCGGTGTCGGCTACCGCATCGACGCGGACACCGGCCGTGCATAGGGCCCCCGGACTGAGCGTCCGCCTCAAGCTGACCCTCAGCTACGCCGGCTTCCTCATGGTCGCGGGTGTCCTGTTGCTCGCCGCCGTGCTGATCTTCTACCTGTACTTCCTGCCCACCGGCTGGATCAACGCCACCGACAGTTTCTGGATCGACCGCTCGCTCCTCCTGCGCGCCTTCGTGCCGTTCATGGCGGTGGTGCTGCTCTTCCTGCTGATGTTCGGTCTGCTGGGCGGGTGGATCCTCGCCGGCCGGATGCTCGCTCCCCTCACGCGCATCACCGCCGCCGCCCGCATGGCCGCGAACGGGTCGCTCTCGCACCGAATCCAGTTGCCGGGCCGCCGCGACGAACTGCGCGAGCTCGCCGACACTTTCGACGCCATGCTCGCCCGGCTGGAAGCCCACGTCGCCGAACAGCGCCGGTTCGCGGCCAACGCCTCGCACGAACTGCGCACCCCGCTCGCGATCACCCAGACCCTGCTCGACGTGGCCCGCAACGACCGCGACCACGACAGCGCCGAACTCGTGGACCGCCTCCAGGCCGTCAACACCCGGGCGATCGACCTCACCGAAGCCCTGCTCCTGCTCAGCCGCGCCGACCAGCGCTCCTTCACCCGCGAACCCGTCGACCTCTCCCTCCTCGCCGAAGAAGCCACCGAAACCCTTCTGCCCCTTGCGGAACGGCACGGCATCACCCTCGAAACCTCCGGCGTGGTCGCCCCCACCCTCGGCTCCCCCACCCTCCTCCTCCAACTCACGACGAACCTCGTCCACAACGCGATCGTCCACAACCTGCCGGGGCGCGGGGCGGTGTGGGTCACGACCGGCGTGCATCCCGGAGGTGTGGCGCTCGTCGTGGAGAACACTGGTCAGGTGTTGTCGCCGGAAGTTGTTGCGACGCTTACCGAACCGTTTCAGAGAGGAGCGGAGCGGGTGCGCAACCACCATGCGGGGGTCGGGTTGGGTTTGGCGATTGCCGACAGCATCACGCGGGCGCATTCGGGGACGCTTGCGTTGTCGGCGCGGGAGGGGGGTGGACTCGTCGTTGTCGCGCGGTTTCCTGGGGCGGGGTAAGCGTGGCGATCCCGGGGATGCAGATTCGCCCACGTCGATGATTCATATATAGATCTTTCGCGCCCGATGTGGTCGATGATCCCTATATCGATCATTGACGGTTTTTCGCGCTAGGCCCTGCCGCCCGGAGCCGATCTTTCGGTCGAGGCGGCTCGACTCTCCGGGTTCCGGCCCATGCATCCGAAATCGACTCCTCAGCGCGCATCAGCCTTCTGGATGCCACAGTGTGGTGAACGATCGGCACCACCATCCGAGCTCCCCAACTGTCCGAGCGTATCACCCTGTAGCGCAGCACAACTGGAAGGATCTCGAGACCATGGTGAACATCGACAGCAGGTCGGTGACCGCCGCGCCGGTGAAAGCCTGGCCCCGCAAGAGGCGGACGTTGATCATGGGCACCGGCATGCACAGCCGGCGGATCACGAGCAGGACGAGCAAAGGCGAGCCCGACGAAGAAGGTGATGAGCGCGACGCCGGGTCGGTCGCCCTCGGCGAAGGTTGGCTCGTTTCGGTCCTACTCTGGATTGAGCAGCGTGATCACGAAGCGGGGCGGACGGACTGTGATGGCAGAGGCGCAGAATATTCATCGAAGGCCGCGATGTCACGCGCTCGCCACCCGGGCACGGGCGCGATTCTGCTCGCCTCCCAGATCGCCGACTACGGGCAGTCGTGGCCGAAGCCATCGGCCTGCACACCATCGGGTGCGGGGCGCGGGTGCATCCTGTGGCCGAGATCGCACGGACGGAGAAAACCACGGGCGTGCAGCATATTTCGCCCGCAATCCGTCCAGCGGGGGCCGTCCCAACGATCACAGCACCCACTGTGTCTACAACCTCGCCCAGATCATCACCGTCCTCACCGCGGACAGCGACGGTCAGTTGCGTCGAGACCGGCGGATGACTCACCCCGAGACCGGGGCGCTGGTGCGGGTGTATCGACTCCCGTGGCCGCAGACCTTCTCCCCGGTCACGCGCACAGCTGTCGCCGAACCGACGAACCCCGAGGGCGCGGTGTTCGCCGAGCAGGGAACGAAATTGCTCAACACCGCCGCCAAGATTGCCGAACTGGTGAGCAGGTACCAGGCGATGGACGAGCATCCTGAGGTCGAGTTCCGGGCCACTTGCCACGGCCACGACGTCGAGTGGACGAACTTCCTCTACACCCCGTAACGAACGCACACGCTGGTGCGCCGCCTGCATCGAACGGCGCCGGCGCACCCGGTGGCGGTGATTCTCCGGCCCCGCACCTACGGTGTGGTCCCGCGGCTCGACTGGGCGTGGGTACGTGCCGATGTCGCCACACTGGACGGCGAGGATGCGCGGGAGGTGTTGTTCGTTTGCGGGGCCTGAGAATTGGTGGACAAGGCATTCGGGTATCGGTTCTCGTGCGCTCAGTGCGCGCATGTACATCGGGTTTGGGATATGGACCATGGCGACCCGTGACCCGCGTCTGCCCGCGCGCTTGACACTGGACCTCATCGACGGATCCTTACTGGCCGAGTTGCCCCCCGGCATCGACCGTGAGGTGCTGCACCGGTGGAGCGCCTTCCGCGCCGGCCCGGACTGAAGCCTCAAAACGACTCGGCCGCCACGTGCCGGTAGCTCGCGCGCGAGAACCTGGTCAGCGAGTACTCCTGTGAGGAGCCGGTGATCGACGGGGACAACGTCCCCTTCGACGTGTACCCGGATCCGTACGCGGATCACCGAGCAGGGCGCCAGGATCTGATCTTCGATCAGGTCAACGCCGACCCCTCTTCGGCACCCGACACAAACAGGCGCGGTCGAACAAGAACAGCAGATTCGCCTTGACCCCGCCCCCGTAGAAGATCGGTGCGCGCGACCGCCGGGTCTGCTCGGCTTCTCGTCCGGCGGGGTGATCGCATCACGTTGGAGTGGGTTCCCTGTTCGGTGCGCCCTGCGGCGGTACAAGCGGGACCGCGTGTGACCTGAAATTCCTGATGTCGAGCTATTCGGGGCTACAGTCGAAGCATCGTTGACCTGCGGAAATGCCGTCGCAGATAAGTGCGCCTCCGTGAATCCCTTTCAATTTTTCCTGCACCGTTAGCGCGGCTGGTTCGGGAGTTGGGGGAGGAGCTGGAAGTTGAAGTCGAGGGCGCTGAGCTGGGAGCTTGTGAGAAACCTGGCGACGAGGTGGCGTATCGACCGAACCGGAAGTTGCAACCCGACGAAGTCGCGGCGTTGGTGGAGCGGTATCGACGTGGAGCCTCGATGATGGAGCTAGCCGAAGAGTATGGGGCACATCGGAACACAGTGGAAGCTCACCTGCGGCGAGCTGGGGTGGCGAAGCGACCGATGGTGAAGATGACGGAGTCGCTGGTGGAGCGAGCGACGAAGTTGTACATCGAAGAGTTGTGGACGACGGCGCAGATCGGCAAGGAGTTGGGGGTGGATGCGAGCACGGTGGCGAAGGCGTTGAAGCGAGCTGGGGTAAGGATGCGGCCGGCGGTGGCCGAGAGGAAAGATGCGGCGGATTCCTCTATCGTCGGCTGTAGGCAAGCATGCGTTGAATCGCCACCGGAAACAGATGCGTCAACGTGAGTTGATCGACCAGGCGCACTAGATTCTGCCATTGGAGATCCCGGACGAACGCGACGTCTTTGCCACTGAGTCGGGCGATCTCCTCCTCGACTGTATGAGTGTTCCCTGGCCTACGTGGGCGGGAGGAGCGTCGGTCACCGGAGGGGTGATCCGTTTCGAGCAGTAGGCGGTCGTGGGGAATGGCGTTTAGTTGCGGTTTGCCGAGCATTGCGTAGTTCACGGAGAAGTAGCAGCCGAGTTCGATGGCCCGGCGGGTCTCCTGCTCCGTCCCGAGCCACCAGTGTAGGACGATACCGTCGATGTGTACGTCCTCGACCAGGTCCAGGACCTGTTGTGTTCGTCCGCTGCTGTGGACGGACAGGATTCGCGGCGAACCCTTACAGAGCTCAAGTATCGAGCGGAAGGTTTGCTGCTGTTCGGCCGCAGGAACTTTCGATCGCGAGTCCAATCCGATCTCGCTCACGAAGGGTGTGGCTGCGAGCTGCTCGCGGAATGCGTCTGCGTCGAAGGAGACGTGTGCCACGGGGACTCCCGGATGGCATCCAAGACCCCATACGACAATCTGGTCATGCCGATCGAGAGTTTGCGTAAACTCCTTCTGCGATCTGGTAGCGGCGAAGACGACGGCTCCGAGTCCTTCCAGGTCTCGTTGGGGCACTGAGGTTTCGACGTGGGCATGCATGTCGAGCGGGGGAAGTTGTCGGCTCATTTCAGAAACTCCGCGAGTTCGGCTACCCCTCGAACGCAGAGGGCGTGGGCGTCTCTGGCCGAGTAACCATCTGGGAGGTCCATCGCCATGATCATGGCATTACTGACGCCCGCTGATACGAAGTCCCGCATCGCGACCTCGATGGACTTGCCCTTCACGTAGTCGGCTGACTTTCCTGTTTTGTCGTCGCTCAGGTAGGTCGTTCGATCGACCAGTCCTGCGGCGTGGAAGGACGCTCGCCGAACGAGGCATCCGAAGCAGACACCGCATGAACTGCCGGGGCTGATGCCGGCAAATCTGCCATCCGCGTGCGAGCAAGAGTTGGTCTTGCTTAGATACGTTGAGGCGGCATCATCGCCGAAGGTGTCGGCGAGGTCACGGAACATCTCTCCTTTGGTCATCTGCTCGTAGGGGTTGACGATGTCACCATGCGCGCCGATGTCGGTCAGTAGTTGCCGCAGGTCGTTCAAGAATTTTGGGTGGGTGGTCTTGGTGGACAGGCTGCCGCGACGTTCGGGACCCAGTGGAGGGTTGAGCGAAGCGAACCCGTTCTCCGGTATCCGCAGTGGGGTGTCGGTGACCGAGGCTGCCGCAAGGCCGAGTGCCAGAAACAGGATCGACCGGGAGCGTGTCGATCGCTCGTCTTTGAACCTAGTGCCATCGAACCGCTCGCTCTTACGGGTGAGTTGTATCCGGTGATGCGTCTGTCCCCTGCCGGGAACCAGGCGCTCGATCTGTGCTGCAAGCGCTTCCTGTACGCCAGCGATGGCGTGCTGGCTGAATTGCGAGATCAGGATGTGGCCTTCGCCCTCGGACAGGTTGTGTCTGGACATCAATGCGCCGGTTGCCGAGTCGGCGCCTCCGCTGAGGAGAACGACACGGGATGTATTCTCCAGGGCCGAAGCGGGTGTGTGGGTGGGCAGCGGGGCGGCTTGGTCGAAGGTGAACGACCATGTGTCACCGGTGAGGAACCCAACGACCTGTGCCAGGTGAATTGCTTGGCCTACCCAGACATCGGGATGGTCCACTGCGACGGTGAGGTCGAATTGCCGCCGGTTCCACTCCGATCCGCCGCGGGCGCGCAGCACCGAGCGATCGGCCGCCAGCACTGCCAAGGCGATTCGTACGAAATCGGAGTTGAGCGGCTGCACCTGTCCGAGCTGGGTCAGTGAGGGCTTGAGCGGACCTTGGAATGTCGAGGTAGCTGTTTCATTCCACAAGAAGACCTCATCGAACCCAGCTGCGCTGGTCGCGCGCGCCTCGGATACCTCGAAGAGAATCGAGGTCATGCCGAACCTCCATAGATTTTCACCAGCATGTCGATGCCGTTCCGGATAGCCTGTGTGATTTCGGCTTCGGTTGCCCCGGTGGCCGAAAGCCTCGCCTGGCCAGCGAGAACGCCAGCAGCCTCGCGGATCTCGTCTTCGACCTGTCTGCGCTCGCTGGCATTCATCGGACCGGAGCGCAGGGTGTCCGACACCTCCGACAGGGAGCACTCGGCGATGATCAGTTCAATAGATTTCCGCGCAACCTCATCAGGTCGGGGCACGGAATCAGGAGGACTCTCGATAATCCACGCGATGAGTTCGGCGACGATGACACGTTCCTCACCGGACTCGAAGGTTCCGTCACTCTGACTATCCAGAGCAGCCTTCGCGATGCGTGATCCGACTTCGAGGGGATCATTGAGCGCTATCAGCTCGTCGTAGTTCAAACCGGCGGCAGCCAGCGTCGCGCGATCACCGGCGGCATAGGCCGACGCGAGACTGCCTGCTCTGCCCGCTACGCGAGAGGTCCGCTGGACGGAACGAGCTACGCCTCCAGACGAACGTCCACCACCACCGCTGGAACCACCCGCTGATCCACCGCCGCCGCCACTCCCGCTACCACGGGAGTTCGCCAGCATCCGGATCATCGGCCGTAACCGGTCGATATTGCGCGTATCGACGGATTGTGCGTCGGCGGCTTGGTCGGTCGATGAGTCGTCATCGAGCCAGCCCGCTATCGATTCACGCAGGTCCTGCGCGTCCTTGCCACCACTGCCGCCGAACGAACCGCTAGTACCCATCGGTCAGCGGCTCCCGCTCACCTGTTCGATGGCGGTGCGGACAGGGACCGGCGGATTGCCCTGCGACCAGTCATCGAAAAGCGGCTGATAAGTGGTCTTGTCTCGGTTCAGGAACAGCAGGACCGTCGCTGGCTTCAGATCCTTCGCGGGAATCCGTTTCAACCCTGCAATAGCGGCATCGGTCGCTGATGGGTGGCAGTCGATGATCCGAAGGATGGATTGCACGGTGAACTT
The DNA here is from genome assembly GCF_003315035.1 of Nocardia puris. Classification (GTDB taxonomy): domain Bacteria; phylum Actinomycetota; class Actinomycetes; order Mycobacteriales; family Mycobacteriaceae; genus Nocardia; species Nocardia puris. The sequence continues at coordinate 474 of NZ_QNRE01000020.1, read as the reverse complement.
CTGAATCACCGGCTGGTCGCGGGTGGATCGCGCGAGATAATCGACCAGCTGGCGTACATCGGCACCATCCAGTGCGCGCAGGTCATCGTCGGAAACCGCTTGCTGATCGACCCTGCTGCTGGATGTCAGGTTCGCCGCGATATCACGCAACCTCTGCGGAAGCCCCTCGGCCACCAGTGGCGTATTGGAGAACGAGGCAGCCAAGTACAGATAAGACGATACTTCCGATGCCTCCAGCAGCGGTGGAAGTTTCGCCCATCTGACCAGTCCATCGGTGAAGACGGGAGCCGGCGTCGTGTCGTTGGTTTCCGATGTGCCGCTGGCGACTTCATCCGATGCCGGGATCGACTCGCCCTGGTTCGCGGCAGCCTGAACAGCGGGTTGCGTCCGGCAGGGTGGTGTATCAGCCGGATCGTCCGGTGTGACCGGCGTGTCGTAGCCGGAAAGGAGATGGCCACCGCGTGATCCTTCAAG
>NZ_QNRE01000019.1 GCF_003315035.1 Nocardia puris | reverse complement strand
CTTGAAGGATCACGCGGTGGCCATCTCCTTTCCGGCTACGACACGCCGGTCACACCGGACGATCCGGCTGATACACCACCCTGCCGGACGCAACCTGTCGGTGTGGATCTGTTCCGAGATGGCGGGTGTGCTGGGGATTGCTGGTCATGGTCGGGCTCCTTCGTTCGGATGCCTCCGCCCGGGACTTCCGGGGGAGTGGTCGTGGGGCGGTGGAAGGGTCAGGTGTCGCTGCTCGGCGGCTCACACGGATCGGGGTAGACGAAGCAGAACCGCAGATCGGGAGGGCCTTCCGCTCCGACACCGAGGTGGATACGAATCGTGCGTTGCTCGCCGGTGTCGCGATCACGTACCTGCAGCGGGTGCACGGTTTTGTGGCCGTAGGCGACCTCGATACTGTCGGTCCACCGCTGTCGGAAAGTGGTTGCCGCGCTGAGCTTCTCGTGCAGCGTTCGTGCGCGGGGACTGTGCCGGTAGATGCCGAACTTCGCGCGCAGAGACGCGACCATGTAGGTAGCGGCGGCGTCCCAGTGCACGAGGAGAGCCTCGGCGGTGAGTGTGGTGGTGCCGGGGTGGAAGAACCACTGGCTGAGGTTGTCGTCGTAGTCGGCAAGCTCAGGCAGTACGCTGCGGAAGCGCTCGCTGGCGTAGACGACGTTCCACAAGGGGTCGAGATACGCACCGACCAAACCTCGCTCATCGAGACGGCGCAACGTCGTGTGGTGCTCGCAGGCGACGGGGCGGGCTCGTAGCTCCTCGATCGAGGGCAGCGGTAGCGGCGGCCCGGCGAGTTCGCGGGTGTAGCGGGCTTGGGACTCGTTCATGCCGAGCCCGGTGATGAACTGCTCGCGCACTGTCGGCGAGGCCGAACGTTCACCGCGTTCGATCTTCTTGATCAGGTCCTCGCTGACCTGGAGTCGGCCGGCGGCCTCGGCCCGGGTCAGGCCCCGGGCCTCGCGGACTTGTCGGACCCATCGGCGCAGGTCGGGTAGCTCAGATGTGGTGCGGCGGGCCTTGCCTCGCCGCGGTCGCCGGGTCGAGCCGGTCCGCCGGTTCATGTGTCAAGCCCCTCCTATTTGAGTCTTCCGTCGCCCCTCCACCACGCGATAGGTTGAAGGGTTAACTCCCCCGAGTTGATTAACTTCTACCAGAAAGGGAACAGCCCGGCCACCGATCATTCACTGTGACCTGGCTGACAATTAGCTACGGACCTCCGCGCGGGGCGCACGGAGTGTTCAGGGCACCCTTTCTCCGGTGCGGGACACCCGCCGGAAAATTTCTTTGGTGACACTTTTTGTACCTGTTTCGCTGATCGGTGCAGGCCACCCCGTGTGTGCGTGGGGGGACGGAAAATGGTACCGATTTTTGTCCCCGTCAAAAGGGTGGCGCACCAGTGGTTTTCGGGGTTGTGATGGTGAGGCAATCGCTCCTCCTCGGAAAGGGAAGTCATGGACCTCTACACCATCCTGTCGGTTCTCAGCGCCGGTGCGTCACTGGTCTCGAACGTGCTGGCAATCGCCACGCAGGTGCTGCCGTTCTTCTGATCTGGGCTGATCATTTTTTGACTACTCAAAATATGATCAGCTAAGCCTCCCGGCTGCGATCCCCGCCGGGAGCTGGGAATCTCCCGGCGGGGATCGGCCGCTTCATTCGCCTCAAACTTCCTATTACTTCTCTGCTTCATTCCTTCATTCCTTCCTTTACCTGAAAGGAGTCATTTGTCATGTCCAAAAACAGTGCTACATCGTCAGCGGTCGTGTCCGTAGGGCCGCTCTACGGTGCCGGAGGCCGGTGCATTCGCCGAGGCCATGAGGGCTGGATGCTGTGGGGTGGCCGTGCGGTCGCTGCGGGTGCGGTGCCTGTGCTGATGGTGTTGGCCGCCCAGCCCGCGAGTGCGATGGCGCCGTTGGCCCCGATCGCGGACCAGCCCGGCGTCACCGCCCCGGCCCAACCCGGAACCGCTACTCCCGCACCGCCTCCGGCCCCCGTCGAACCGCCGGTGTATGTCGAACAGCCGCCCGAGATCCGCAACGGACCGGAACCGCGCCCGGAACCCTCACCCGCGCCCGCCCCGCCGGTGTATCTGATGGAACTGCACTCGCCGGAGCCGGTGGAACCGGTCGCGCCGATCGAACCGCCCCCGGACACGATCCGGATCGGGACGGCGGTGTTCCCCGACCCCGAATGGTTGCCGCCGGAGGTCGGCGACACGATCAACACCGTCAGCGCCGACCTGGAAGCCCAGGCCGCGACCTTCCTCGACTCGGTCGGGCTACCCGCCGGGCGCTCGGACCGCGTCGCCGGTGCCACCGTCGCCGGAGCCGGGGCCGGTGGCGCGATCGGCGGCGCGCTCACCGGTGCCCCGGCGGCAGCAGTCGGTGCTGTCGTGGGAGGGCTCGCGGGAGGCACGATCGGCGGAATCGCCGGAGCTGCCATCGGCACCGTGATCGCGATCCCGGTGATCGGCACCGTCACCTCCGGTGTGGCCGGTACCGCGTTGGGTGCGGCGGCCGGTGCCGCAGCGGGGGCGGCCGTCGCGGGTGTGCCTGCTGCAGCGCTGGGGGCGTTGGTCGGTGGCACGGTCGGTGCGGGGTTCGGTGCCGGGGTGGGGGTCGGGCAGCCATGACCGGGCTACGCCTGCTCACCGCCGCGACCGTCGCCGCCGCGACCGTCGCCGCTGTCCTCGGCCCCACGAGCGCGGGCCCTGCGAGTGCGCAGCCCGAGGTCGCCGGCCAAGGCTGCCCGGCTCTGTGGGTCCTCGGTGTGCAGGGGACCTCAGAGTCTTCGCCGAGCGCTTCGACGACCGCGGACTCGGGGATGCTGGGTCACCTGCTCGGCCCGGTGGCCGCCGCCGATCCGAGTCTGATCGCACGTTCCTACATCAGCTATCCGGCATCGTTCGGTGGCGCACCGGGCACCGGTGGGGGCACCGACCCCTATGCGGCCTCGGCCAGCACCGGGCTGAACACACTGCTCGCCGAATCCGAGCATGTTGCGGCGATCTGCCCCGGGACCTCCCAGGCGATCGTCGGCTATTCCCAAGGCGCGCAGGTCGCTTCGGGGTTCGCGCAGATGGTCGGGGCCGGGGAAGGCCCCGTGGCGCCACAGCGGGTCGCCGCGGTGATCCTGTACTCCGACCCCGAGCGTGCCCCCGGGTTCACCGGTCATCGCGGGACGCCCCGGGCAGACGATTCCGGACTCGCCCCCCGGGACGAGCGGGGCGGCGGTGTCGCGGGTGAGCTTGAGTTCGGCTGTCGCTTCCGGTGGCGGGATCGCCACCACGTCCGGGGCCGACTACGGCGAGTTGACGGGCCGGGTTGCCGACATCTGTGTCGAGGGTGACCTAAGCTGCGCGGCACCCGACCGGGCCGCCTTGCTGCGGGTCGCCGCGCAGATCGCCGCCCAGGCCGACCTGCGTGACCCGATCGCCGCCGTCGGCTCGATCCAGTCGTTGTTGTCGGGTGCGCTCGGGGATGCCTGGACCACGATGGTGCTCAACGACTTCCATGTCGGGCCCGGCACGGTGGCTTATGTGCCCGCGGCGAGTCTGGCCGAGCGTCTCACCGAGGCCGCCAACTCGCGTATCCCGGCACCGGGCCCGGACGAGACCGCCGCCGCGACCGCGCGGTGGGCCGAGATCACGGCCACGGTCGCCGCCAACCCGCTGGCCACGTTGCCGCCGCTGGCGGCGGGACTGTCGGAGGCGTGGGGCCAGCTCGTCTCCGACAACGCCGACTTGGCCAATCCTGCGGTGTTGTTGCGCTACACCGACATTCCTGCCCGCCACACCGGCTATGCCGCATCCGGGCACATCGCCAGCGGGGCCGCGTGGCTGACCGCCGCTGCCCACGACCTCGCCGGAGGAAACCAATGACCATCAGCGACTTCTACACCACCCCCGTTCTCCCTGAAGGGGCGCGTCCGGGCGACATCGTGCGCCTGCGACCGGTTTTCGTCCCGCAGCTGGCGGATGCGGCCGGGGCGTGGCAACTCGTCTACGTCTCCAGCGATTCCCGCTCCCAGCCGATCGCGGCCTCGGCGATCGTCCTCATCCCTGAGACCAAGCCGAAACCAGGGACTGGCGCGATCCTGCTCTACTGCCCACCTTTCCGCGGACTCGGCGGGCATTGCGCGCCCTCGCAACTGCTCGCGACCGGCGCCGAGTACGACCTCGCCGGCATCGAATCCACTCTCAAGCGAGGCTGGGTCGTGGCCATCCCCGACGGGCAAGGACTCGGCGCGGGCACCGGCCCGCACACCTTCCTCGCCGCCCGCGCCGCCGGTGCCAAACCGGTCCTCGACCTGGCTCGCGCGGTCTACCGCGCCTCGGATCTGGACCTGCCGGTCGCCCCGGTAGTTGCCTGGGGGTACGCCGACGGCGGTCGGGTCGCGGCCGTCGCGGGCGAGTTGCAACCGTGGTACGCGCCCGAGATCGACCTGCGCGGTGTGGCCGCCGGAGCGGTCTTCTCCGATCTGGCGGTCCTGGCCCCGTTGATCAGCCGGGGCACCCGCAGAGGTATCGCGGGGTTGGCGTTCGCCGGGCTGATCGGGTTGTCCCACGCCTACAACCAGCTCCCGCTGCGGCACGTGCTCAACGAGGACGGGCTCGTCGCCGCCGCCGAGGCCCGTCACCTCACCGTCGTGGAACTGCTGCAACGCTTCCCTCAACCCTTGGCGCACTGGTGCCGCGACCGTGACCCGTGGAACGACCACTGGTGGCGACGAGTCCTCGCGCTGGAGTCGCTGGCGCACGTGAAATCGTCTGTGCCGCTGCACCTCTACCACGGCGAGCTCGATCTGGTCGTGCCGGTGCGATCAGGGCGGCGCGCCATGATCGCCTACCGGCAGCGCGGCACGAACGTTGACTGGCGCGAATACGACGGCGACCACCGCTCCACCGCGCACTGGGCGATCTCCGATGTCCTGGCCCGACTCGCCACCGACATCGCCAACGGTCCGGTGTCCCAGCCGATCCCGGCTCAAGACGAGGCCGAGGCGAGGCGAGGCGCGTGAGCCGTCCCTGAACCCCTCCGGGGGAACCTGCCCGCACCCGGGCACCCCACTTCCCCCACCACCGGGTGCGGGCAGGCCCCGGAGACACCACTGATCCGAGTCGAGGCGAGATGAATGCCGAGGTACCCGCGCAACCCACCTGAGAACGAGGACGACGAGGTCGACGCCTGGGTCGAGCTGCCCCCGGCTGTTGTGGACCTGCGCCTCGTCGCCGACACCGGCACCGACCATGATCTCGGTGAGCCCGACGAGCCGCTCCTGCCGGAGCAGTTCTGGTACCACCGGATACGCGACACTCCCAGCGCGGCCGACACCGTCGGGATTTCCCGTTGGGGGACCGGGTTAGGGGAGCGGCTGCCGCGCGGTGCCTGGGCCGCGCTGGCGGCCACGATCGCCGTCCTGGCCGGGGTGCTGCTCGCATCGCCTGGGAAGACCGGCGACACCGGCGCGCAGGTACCGGCCACAGCTGCACCACCCACCTCGACCACGCTAGTGCAGGGCCCGTGCACCGGGCTCACCGGCGAGGTGGTCACCGAGCAGTCCGGTGACCCGACGACCTTGGCCGGGGTGATCGCCTCCTTCGAGGCCGCCTACTACATCCACCGCGACGCCGGGAAGGCGATGCCGTTGCTCGCGCCCGAGAGCGGGATCACCTTCGAGGGACTCGCCGCGGGCATCGCCTCGATCCCGCCCGGTACCCGCCACTGCGTCGCGATCACCCCGATCGCCCCGACCACCGCCAACGTTCACATCGCCGAGATCCGCCCGGACCGCACCCGGACCGACTACCTCCAACTGATCAACACCCGACCCGCCGACAGCGGGGGCGCGTTGCTGATCTCCAACGTCCAGAAGCAGGGATAGGAGCCACCGATGAGGCCGCAGGCGCCCTACCTGATCGCTGTCGCCGGACTGAGCTCGCGCGCGGGAACCACCACGACCACCGTCGCGCTCGCCCACACCTGGCCCGGCCCCGAAACCGCGCTCGTCGTCGAGGCCGACCCCGCAGGCGGCCAGCTCGCCGACATGGTCGGCGCGGACCCCTATCTGGGTTCGGCGAGCCTGGCCCGACGCACCGCCCTCGGTGTGCCCATGACCGGGGAGCTGCTGGGCCAGCATGTGCAGTATCTGCCTGGCGGGCAGGCGTTCCTGGCCGCCCCGCCCGGGCATGCCCCCGACGACCCGGTCCCGGCTGCTGCGCTTCTGACGGATCTGGACCGGGGTTGGCGTGGGTTCGGCGCGGTGGTGTTCGCCGATTGCGGTGTCCCCGAGCCGGGTGCGCCCGCGCACCCGGTCATCGCTGCCGCCGACTCTGCCCTGTTCGTGGTCCGCGCCGAGCACATCGACCCCGAGACCGCCGCCCAGCGGGTCCTCGACCTCACCCGCCGTCGGCGCCCCCGGGGCCTGGTGGTGATCGGCGGCAGCCGCGCTTACATCGACGCGATCGGGTTCCCCGTCGTCGGCGAGCTGCCGGTCTCCCGCTCCGGTGCCCGTGCCCTGCTGACCGGCCGCCGCTCCCGCCAGCACCTCATCCCGCCCGCACGCGGCACCATCACCGCCGTCGAGATCCAACTGCGCCGCTACGAACGCACCGGCCAGTTCGACCCACCCCACATCGGACAATCTGCCCGCCACCAAGGCCGTTCGGTGCGGCGTCCTCGCCGCGGTGAGGACGCGCCCAGGATCTATGCCATCGACCCCGCCACCGTGCCGACGCCGCGTCTTCGCCCGCGTGAGCCCGTCGTGGTCGATACCACCGAAACACCGGCCTCTGAACCGGTGCTCGCGGTGGCGGCCGAGGATGCCGGCCAACCCGCAGAAGGTGACCTCGCCGCGGTGCCCGAGCCGAGCCCGCACCCCGAGATCGAGAGCACTGAGCCTGCACCGGGGCCGACACCGGCCGACGGCGCGCCCGCGCTGGCAGTGCGGGTGTTCGGGCCCACTCGCATCTTCTGGAACGCCGAAACCGGTGAGAGCGTGGAGATCACTACCCAACTACAGCCGCGTGCCCGCGAACTGGTGGCTGTGCTTGCCCTGCATCCCGAGGGTTTGCCACGCCAGCAGCTGATCGAGCGGCTGTGGGGCGATCGGCCCGGCACCCGGGGCAGCAGCGCCTTGGCGAACACCCTGAGCCGCTTGCGTGCCGCGCTGGGCACCGCCACCGGCGGACAGGTCAGCGAGGTACTCGCCGAGGACCGCACCAAGGTCCGGCTTTCGAGCCAGGTGGGGGTGGACTACTGGGACTTCAACGTAGCGGTGGCTCAACGTCGCCACGCGCGCAGCGACACCGAGCAGGCCGAAGCCGCCCGCCGTATCGCGGCGCTGGCCACCAGCGAGCTGGCCAGCGACCTCACTGACACCTGGGTTCAATCCCTGCGCGAATCGGCCCGGCGGACTTCGCTCAACGCCTTGAGCTGGCTGGCCACTCGTAGCAGCACCGACCTCGACGCGACCTTGGGAATGCTCGAGACCGCCGTGGAAAACGACCCCTACAACGAGGCGGTCTGGCACGATCTCCTACGCCTGCACGCCCGTCGCGGGGAAACCGCCGCACTCACCCGCACCTACCGGCTCCTGACCCGGCGACTTTCCGAGATAGGGCAGCGTCCGAGTCCAGAAACCCGCCAGCTCCTCGAACAGCTCCGCCGCGACCAGAAATAGAGTCGAATGCTGGCGGCCATTACCACTCGCGCAGCATGTCAATTAATGTAGAAGCCGGAATTTCGATTTTCTGGCATCGAGCGAAAATGTGTGCCGGGGATAGTGGAATATCTACTCGAATTGTGTTCTAGACGGTTCTATCGTCGCTGGACACTCCGTGCTCGGCTGTGGATAAAACTGCGGTGAGCCTGAGTGGCTCGATGAAAAAAGATCGGTGCGTCGTTCCATGGTGGGTTTCGATGCACGATTCGGTGCGAAGATTGGAACGACGCACCCTCTATGGGCCATATAGGCAGGTCGGGCGGCGGATATCCGCGCGGATATCATCGGGGATTGTCTATCCACAAAGATGGATAGACATGCTCGTGCGGGCTCTCTCGCGTGGCTGGCCGTGCTCTCGAATGACTCGCTTCCCGCTGCTGTACCTCCATCTTCCGCCATCGTCCCCGCTCTCCCAATTTATAATTCTTCTGTCTTTTTGGGTCTTTTCCGGCCGGGGTGTGATGTCGCTGGTGAGGCTGCTTGCATGGCGCATTCCGAAATTGCGTAGTCGGACTCGCGGTTGTCCGGAAAAATTCCGGAAAATTGAGCTGTTTTCGGGGTTGTGAGTTTGTTCGAGGTCGAGCTAGCGTCGACCACGTTCCCGGAATTCGCCGGGAAATTCGTAGAAATCCGAATGGCGGCCACGCCGCACGTATGCCGAAAACCGGCGCGAATTCGGAACGGAAATTGCAGGAGTCGCAATGCCCACCACACCCGCCCCCGCCGCTACCGCTGCACCGGCCGCCGGTCGCCTGCCCAACGGCGAACTCCGCCGCATGGTGGCCGCCGCGCTGGCCGCCGACCCCGTCCGCGAACAGTCGCCCCGCGAAATCGCCGCCGGGCTGAACCGGTCCTCGGGCGCTGTCGGCAACGCTCTCGAGGCGTTGACCGCCGCCGGGCACGCCGAACGCACCTCGGCCGCGCCCCGCCGCTACCGCGCCACCGCCACCACGACTACCGCCGCCACCCCGGCCGTTACCGCCCCGGCCCCGGCCGCGCCTGCCGCCCCGGCCCCCAGCAAGCCGAAACCGGCCCGCCGCACCAAGAAGACCGCCACCCCGGCCCCGGCCGCGCCCGCCGCCCCGGCCCGCACAGGTAACACGGTGGCCCGGCCGAACGGGCAGGACTACCACCTGCGTCAGCTCGCCGGGCGCGCCGATGTGGAGGTGTTGCAGACCATGCGCGCGGCGGAGGTGCCGGTGCTGCTGTACGGGCCGCCCGGCACCGGTAAGACCTCGCTCATCGAGGCCGCCTACGGGGACCTGCTCACGGTGCAGGGCGACGGGGACACCACGGTCGCCGATTTCGTGGGCGAGTACACCCAAACCCCCGACGGCCGTTTCGTTTTCGTAGACGGCCCTCTCGTTCGGGCGATGAAAGAGGGCCGGGTGCTGTTCATCGATGACGCGACCCTGATCTCGCCGACCGTGCTTGCGGCGGTGTATCCGGCGATGGACGGTCGAAAAGAGCTGGTGGTCAAAGCAACCGGCGCGGTGGTGAAGGCTGAGCCCGGGTTCTTCGTGGTGGCCGGGCACAACCCCGGCGTGCACGGAGCCATCCTGTCCGACGCGCTGAGTTCGCGGTTCGCGTTCCAGGTGCGCGTGGTTTCCGACCTCGACCTGGCCGCCCAGCTGGGGGTGGAACGCCGCGCGGTGAAAGTGGCGCGGGAGCTGGCCGCCCGGCAGGCCAAGGGCGAGGTCGGGTGGGCCCCGCAACTGCGCGAGTTGCTGGCGTTCCGCAAGATCGCCGCCGCCACCGACCCCGACACCGCGATGGCCAACCTCCTCGGGGCCGCCCCGGAAGAGGACCGCGAGGTGGTGGCCGCCGTGATGAAAACCGTGTGCGGCACCAGCCACACCCCGCTCGCCCTCGGCCCCCGCCTCTAACCACTACCCGCCGCACGCCCGAAAGGTATTGCCTGCCATGACCGGCCACGTGATCACCGCCCCTGCCCCCGCTAGCCCCGCCGCGCCCGCCACCCCGGGCACCGGCACCGCTTCCGCCCCGGCCGCCGCCGGGGCGGGGGCGGCCCCCGCCGCCGCGCCTGCCACCCCCGCCCCGACGTCTGTGCCGGTCACCGGGGGATGGGCCACCCTTTCGGCCGCCATGACCGCCGAGGTTCCGCCGATCGCCGACCGTGACGATTTGACCGTGAGCATCGCCCCCGGTGCCGCGTTCGGGCACCCGGCGGTGTTCGTGCCCGCACTGCGCGCGATCGAACTCGACGGGTCCCGACTCAAGATCGACCCGGCCGCCGCGTGCCCGGCCCGCAACAGTGACCGCAACCACTACCCGGCGGTGTGGGGTGCGTTGGTGCACGAGTGCGCGCACGCCAAACACTCGGTGTGGCGGGCCCCGTTGCTGGCGCACCCGGAGGTGGTGAAGGCGGCGGATTTGCTTGAGGAGTCACGGATCGAGGCCGCCCAGATTCGCCGCCGCCCCGATGACCGGCATTGGTTGCGCGCCAGCGCCACCGAGATCGTGATCGGCGACAACGGCGGCGCGAGTGCCGCCGCGCACCTCCCGCGCACCACCTACGCCGCCGCCCACAACGCCGCCCTCGTGCTCGGCCGGATCGATGCCGGGGTACTGACCGAGTCCGAATGCGCGCCGCTGGTGCGCGAGATCGAGTCCATCCTCGGCACCGACACCCTCGCCGCGTTGCGCGCGATCTGGCGTGAGGCGCACACCGTGGCCGATACCGACACCGCCGCCATGCTCGAACTCGGGCGGCGCTGGTTCGACATCGTGGGCCCCGAACCGCACACCACACCGGTACCGACCTCGCTGTTGGGCGCGGCCATCGAGGCCACCGCCGCCGCCATCGCCCGCGAGGTCGCGGCGAACCCGGTGCCCGCCGACCCGGCCGAGTCCGCTGCCGCCGCGCGCGAGGCTGCCGCCGCCACTGCCGAACAGGCACAGCTGATGGCCGAGCACGTGTTCGGCGATGGCGAGACACCGGGGCACTCGCGCACCGTAGCCCGCACCCGCACCCCACTGAGCACAGAACAGACCGCCGCGCGGGTGCTGGCCCGCGCGCTGGACACCGCCGCCGCCCGCGAACGCGCCACGGTGAAAACGACCTCGGTGGTCCCGCCGGGCCGGGTGCGGATGCGTGGTGTGCTGGCCCGCCAAGCACAGCTCGCCGCCGGTGCCATCCCGACCGCCGAACCGTTCACCCGCACCGCCCGCAAAACGAGCCCGTACCCGCCGCTGCAGGTCGGCATCGCGTGCGACGTGTCCTCCTCGATGAGCGCGTTCGCCGCCCCGGTGTCCTCGGCCGCGTGGATCATCGCCCGCGCCGCCGAGCTGGCCGCGATGCCCGCTACCACCGCGACCGTGACCTTCGGCGCGAAGGTCACCCCGATCACCTACCCCGGCACCGCCCCCGCCCAGGTCGCCGAGTTCGGTTGCCCGGACAAATACCACGCCCTCGCTGCCGCGACGGTCGCCCTCGACGGGGCCCTCGGCCTGTCACGGCCCGGCGCGACACGGCTACTGGTCATCATCTCCGACGGCATCTACCGACCCCACGAACGCGCCTCCGCACAGCGTCGACTCGACGCTGTCCGCGCGGCCGGGTGCGCGGTGCTGTGGTTGGCACCCGAGAGTGGCAAGCGCCCCGGCCGCCCGGGAGCCCCGACTCCGCTGAACGGGGCGACCGTGCACGTGGTCAGCGACCCGGCCGCCACCGCCACCGCGATCGCCCGCGCCATCACTGCCGCCGTGCGCGCCGCCTAAACCTCCGGCCCCGGGCGCGCACCGCGCCCGGGCACCCGGACCGGGCCGCGCTGGTGTCACCGGCGCGGCCCAACCATCACCCACCCGCCCCGCACCCCGGGGCGGCAACCACAGGAGACACCGTGACCGATCCCGCGATTCCCACCACCGCCGCGCTCGACGCGATCTACGTGATCGCCAACGCCGTCACCGGCGACCAGTTCGTCATCTACGCCACCGGCCCGCACGACGAGCGCGGCATGTACACCGTGGCGCACGTGACCGGCGGCACCGGCGGTTACGCCGCCCCGCGTATCCACCTCGTGCACCCCGACGACATCGCCGCCTACGCCGCCGGGGCCGCCGGAAGGTTGCGTCGGGGCTCGCACCTGCACGCGGTGACGGTGTGGCTCGACCGCACCACCGGCCCCCTGCACACGCGCCTCGCCCGGTGAACCCGCTAGCACCCCAACCGAACCCGAACAGGAGCACCCCCATGAAAGACACTCGCGCCCACGACGAGGACGGCGTCATCAAACCGGGAGCCAAACTCAGCGGCAACGACTACGTCGTGGTCAGGCTGCGCGACAGCGACGACCCGCCCGGCCGAATCCTGGTGGTACGCAACCCGACCCGCTGCCACCACGGCTACACCATCTGCGTCGAGTGCGCTGAAAGCTGGGAACTCGACCACCATGTGGACTACGAGCTGACCGGCGGCGGGCGACGACTTCGCGAGGCCCTCGACATCCAGCCCGCCACCGGCAACGCAGAACCTTCCGAGGCCGACTCCGGCGAGCCCGGCACCGACACGGCCGACCCGTCACCGGTGCACCCGTGACCGGCTCGTGTATCGAGTCCTCGGCTCGCGTGCCACGCGCCCGCGGCGAGGCTGCCGGCGGGAGGCGCCTCGCCATCCCTGAGTCAACACCGGCGACTCGAATTCCGCTCGCGCCGAGGCTATTACGGAATCGGACGAGAGGAATTCGCGACCGGAACCAATTTCCACATTCCGCTTGACATCACACGCCCTATCGAGCGGTCATGGAAACCGGAACGGCACCGACCGCCCGGGGAATCGCCCCGATCGGTGCGCATTCCGTCCCCGCCCGGGGACATCACCGAATTCACCAAACCCATTTGTTGGAAGGAACCCCCATGTCGAAAACCAAGAACGCCGCCGTGGCCACGGAAACGGCCGCACCCACCCCGGAAAACGGTTCGCGGTCGGTGCCGGTACCGCGCCGCGACAGCACCCGGGCGTTGTGGGCGGCGCTGCGCGCACACCCTGACAACACCAGCGCCGCGCTGGCCGACATCGCCGGGATCGGCCAGTCCACCGCGCGGCGGCTGCTGACTCAGTGGGAAACCGCCGGGTGCGCCCAATCCCACACCGACCCCGCATCGCCCCGCGCCGCCAAGACCTGGACCCAGGGCACGGGCACACCCGCCACCATCGAACCGGACCCGGCCCCCACCGCGCCCGCCGATTCGGGCCCGGCCGAACACACCGACGCGGATCCGGCCGAACCCACCGACCCGGGCGCGGTGTCTCCTGAGACGGCCGAACCGGTCGGATCGACGCCCGAAACCGGCGAGCCCGCACCCGAATCCGCGACGGTGTCGGCGGCGCAGGTGCCCGCGTTGCACAGCGCCGAAGCTCGGGCACTGTGGAAGGCGCTGGAAACCCACCCCGGCAGCACCACCGCCGATCTGGCCGAAATTGCGGCCATCGGGACCAATGCGGCGCGGCATCTGCTGACGGAATGGGAACTCGCCGGGGCCGTGTGGGCGGCCACCGATCCGGGCAAGCCTCGGGCCGGGAAGAGCTGGACCGCCGGAGCGAAACCCGAACCGTCCCCAGCCCCGGCCGCGCCCGAATCGGTGGCCACCACACCCGCCGAACCGGAGCCCGCACCGGCCGACCCCGTGACTCCGGAACCCGCTGTGGCCGAACCCACCGCGCCCGAACCGGCCACCCCCGCCGAACAGGCGGCCCCGGCCGACCCCGCGCCCGACACCACGGCGGAGACGGCGGCAGCCGCCCCCACGGGCGACGAAACCGCCACCGTGGCCCCGGAACCCCCGGCGGCGGCCCACAACGGCGCTGGGGGCGACGCGGAGTCGACGGTCGAACGCCTGCCCGCCGGTGCCCTGCGGGGACAGGTCGAGGACTTCCTGCACGAAAACCCCGGAAAGGAGTTCACCCCACACCAGATCGGCAAAGCGCTGAACCGGTCCAGCGGCGCGGTCCACAACGCCCTGGTCAAGTTGACCGACGGCGGGACCGCGAGCCAGACCAGCACGGCCCCCAAGAAATTCACCCTCGCGTCCTGAAACTGGGCGATGCCGGAATCCCCGGAGCTGCTACCTCCGGGGAGTCCGACACCGCCCTCTCAACCTAACCTCTGAGAAAGGTGCTCGACTATGTACTCCACCCCAACCCCCACCATCCTGGGCGCGGCCCTGTACCGGGTGTACGCCGACTCCAGCCACGCCCCCGACAGCCTCGAGCTGTGGATCGCCATCGCCGAGACGGCGGTGCGGGAACTGCAGATGCCCGTGCTGGCCGCGCTGGTGCCGTGGGTGCCGATCGCGTTGCGCTACGAGCAGGTGACCACCGACGGTGAGTTCTTCCCGCACTCCGGTGCGGTGCGTGTCATGACCGGCCCGTTGACCGGCACCCTCTACGGCGACCTCGAAACAGCCGCCCGCGAGGTGGTCGTGGCAACCCTGGACCAGCTGCCCAAACAGGACTGCGGAGACACCAGCGACAGCGGAAGTGACAGCGGCAACGACGGCGACGAGCAGACCGTGACCGTGTACAGGGCGTTGCCGTCGTGGCGGTTCCGCAACGACAGGGGCCCGGCCGCGCCGGGCCTGCGCGCGGTGCCGCCACTCATCTCCTGACCCGCCTACCCGCTGAAACGGCCCGTGGTGCCGAGCATTCCGCTCGGCATCACGGGCCGTTTCCTGTGAGCTGACATGACGGCGCGGGCTACTTGCTGCGGTCGATGGCCTGGGTGATCCAGTCGGTCAGCACGGGCGCGGCGGGTGTTGTAGCCGGTGGCGTCGAACGCGCCCGTGTGGCATATCCAGTCGGTGTCTTCGCGCGCCGACGCTGCGCGGGGCGTGGGAGCGGGATCGGCGCACTGCGCGCCAGGTTCGCCCGCGGCGAGTCACCGAGTCCCGAGTTACTGGCGAGTTCCGGCGGATCGCGATCGTACGTGGCGGTCAGCTCATGACGCGATCGGCGTTGCGGCGAGCCGTGTTCGGGCGACCGAACTGTTCGATCACATTGGCGGTGTTCAACAGCCGGGACACGTGGGAGGGATACCAGCGGTGTCCGCCGCCCGGTGTGGGAATTCCTCTGGCGTTGAGTTCGGCGACGATGCCTCGGTAGCTGATTCCTGTGCGATGCATGTTCACAACGAGTGCGAGGACCTCATCAGGGCAGACGCGCGGTCGTCCGCGTCTCCGGCACCCGGTCATCGACGGCCCCGGCGAGCGTTGCGAGCAGCAGGCCGAGGTTGGTCGGCCGAGCGGGTGCGCAAGATGGCGTTCATCAGTGAGATCAACGCCCCGAGCGTCGCGTCGAAGATTCGCATGGCGCGTGCGCTTCGGCGGTTGTTTCCGAAGACGGCGACCACAGCGGCTAGCGAAACCACGAGGGCGAACAGCGTTATAGGTATGAGAACCGTGGCGGTAATGATGATCGGGGCCAAGCCCCAGGTCGTGTGGGCTTGGCTGAGATGGGTCAGCAACGTGCACTCCCGTGTGGGTTCGGAGCGCGACGCCGTGTCAGTGTGCGGGCGCGCTCCAGAGGTGGATTCGAGTCGGCTGTTCACGAGCCGGGTTCGGTCCACGGGACACTCGCGGGGAGGCGGTGACGGCCTGCCCTGGGCAGCAATTACCGGCAGTGCGGCGCAACATGTTGCGCCGCAGGCTCGTCCATGCCTTGCGCATGGCGTCGAGTTGACGGCCACGGCGAGTTGACAAGGCGCGGTAGGCGACGCCGGTGATGCTGCGAGCGCGGTGTCTTGCTTGCCACGCGGCGTGGTAGGCGTAGGCAAGGGCGTCAGCGATGGCTGACTTTCCGGAGTTGGTAGGCGTGTGTGCGGTCCGCGACCCGAGGAGCCATCTGATCGGGCTGTCCGGGCTGTAGCGCTTGAGTCGGTGCTCGGAGACCCAGTTGCGGCCCGGCTGTGGCCCCTGTGGTTCGTGTGCGTTGTTGGTCGCCAGAGTCGCCGTCACCACCTCGGTGACCCTCGATGAGGCGTTCTGGGGCAGCAGGAGATACGGCTCGAGGTCGGTGGTGGCGATGCCGCCGGGGACCCCCAGCGTTCGGCGTTCTACCTCAACGACTCCGATTCGCATGGCGGCCAGATCGAATGATGGAGCCTCAGCAATCCACCACTGCCGCGAAACCTTGTCAGCGATGGAACTGCGTGCGAATACGCACAGGTCGACATGGTCGAGGAACGCGCTATCGGAGACCGCTGCTGCGAGCCCCTCAAGATGGTGCCGCCACAGGTGCCCGAAGTCTTTGCCGCGATCGTGTTGGTCCGCCAGCATGAGCAGCATCGATCTCGTACAGAGATCGGTGCCCATGTCGGTGTTCGCGGTGTTCGAGGCCACGATGATCAGACTAGAGGTGAGGGTGAACTGTTCCGGGAATTCAGTCGGAGCGTTCGTGTGTCAGCGCTGCTCACACGTTCCCCCCCAGTGTGTCGCCCGCCTCGCGTCCGCAGCGGAGCTGCAACTTCTCGTTGGCGGGCTCATCGAAGTCGAACCTGGTCAGTCGCGTAATCGCGAACCGTTCGTCCGAAACGGATGAGTGCTCGTTGGAGTCGGAGAGTTGGCCTTGTGGAGTACCACCGGTCGAGCCGGTGTTGAATCGCGCGAACCTGCTCGGCAGGGACGGCAGCGGAGTTCACCGGTCGGCCCGTGACCTCGGTTATCCAACGGTCGATGACGATCACACTGGGAACTGGTGCCCGCAGCGGATTGCTCGAGGTGACTGGTCGAACTTGCGGGAGTACCGAGGGGGCACCGAGTCTGGCGTAGAGCATCCTCTGCCGCTTGACGCGCCTTGTCAGTCTGGAGAGGATGTGCGCCGACATCGCGAGCCTCGTCACAGCGGATACGTACACGACACCAGCGACCGCTGTGACCCACGTGCCGTCGTAATGGAGCGGATAGCTGATCAGCAGAACCAGAAGGGCAGGCGACACCGCGCGCAAGGCCCGCCATTGGAGGTCGAGTTCTGTGTCGGTCATGCGTACGGCGTATTCGGCGGCCAGCCAGTGACGAGCCACGTCGTAGTCCAATCGTAGGGCCCGGGGGCAGGCGTCGCCGAGCCGCTCGATTTCGGCGCTGTATTCCTCGACCTGCTCACGCCAGCGCCGAACCGACATTCGTCCTCGTTCGCGTTCCTCGACCCGATGCTTCCGGTAGTTGATGCGCAAACTGATCGCTGCGAAGATCGCCACCACAGTCGCGACGACCAGGCTTAGAACCTGAACCTGACTTGCGTGCATTGCTGTTCTCCCCGTCGCTAGCGGCACCGCTCTCGATCACGTTCGTGAAGCGCAGGAATATCCGCCAGCTACAACGAAACTCGTCTCGTCACTTGACTCTGGCTGCGTGTCATCATCGCAGCTACTGCTGGTCGAGTCACAGACAGCGGCCGGTGGTGGCGAGCGAATTGCTCGGCACCACCGGCCGTTTCAGTGCGGAGGGGCTAGCGCGTGCACGGAGGACGCATGGGGCTACTTGGCTTGGTCGATGGTCTGCGTGATCCAGTCGGTCAGCACGGCGGCGGCGCTGGCGTAGAACGTGGACGCGCCCCCGTCCTGGGCGTCCGGAAGGGCGGGGGTCGTGCTGGTGGTGCTGCCCGTCGCGCTCGTTCCGGTGGTTGTCGCGGTGTAGGTGGTGGTCAGGGTGGGCAACTGCGCGCCGGTGAACGCTGCGGTGGTGGCCGAGACGAGATCGGCGGCGACCGGGGCCAGCCCGGTCAGCGTCAGCACCGCCGTCACCGGGTCGCCATCGGCGAGGAATTCCACGGCGGTCCAGGCGATCTCCTGCGCGCGGCCGACGTCGGTGGCGATACGGGAGATGTCGAGTCCGGCCAGGACACCGACGATCTCGGCGGCGATCGTGGCGACGCCGGTGGTGTCCAGCGGCGCGGCCAACGCCAGAGCCTTCGCTACCAGGCGCAGGTCGAGTCCGTCGGCGAGCGCGACCAGCGGGGCGAACTGGTTGTTCAGATCCCCGGAGACGCGGTGCACGCCGCGCACGTCTCCAGCGGTAATCAGTCCGGGTAGCTGGGCGAGGTCGGCCACGATCGCGGGCACGTTCGCGGTGAAGCTGGCGAGCCCGTTCAGGACGGTGACGACCTGGGCCAGGACCTGGGACACGCTGATCTGCCCGGTTGAGCCCGTGCCGAGCCTGATGGTCGGTGTGCTCGTCGTCGTGGTCGGGGCTTTCGTCGTGGTGGTGGGCGAGGTGGTGCTGGTAGGAGCCGGAGTGGTGGCGGTGGTGAGGGCGCGGCTCACCGCGGCGAGGACGGGCGAGGACTCGGCGGTGGTCGAGCAGTAGCTGTCACCCTCGAGGCACAGCGTGCGGACCCGATCGGTCAGCTCGCCGAAGCCCTGCGCGCGCGGCCCGGTGACGCCCTGTCCGGAGACCGGGGTGCCGAGCTGGGCGGTGGCCGGGTCGCGGCGCGGGTCCGAGACCAGCGCGACGGCCAGGACTCGCGTGGCCGGGATCGGGCCGCCTCGGTTGCCGAGCGTGGTGGCGAGGTCGCCGGCGACCTCGGCGCCCTGGCCGTAGCCGGCCACAACGACTCGGGTGTCCGAGCACAGCCCCTTCACCGCCGCGGTGAGGTCAGCTTGGCTCACCGACCCCGCACCGGCGGAAGGTGCGAGGGTGTGAACCTCGATGTCGGAGCCGTAGCGGGCGGTGAGCGATTCCCCGAGCTGGGTGAGGATCCCGGTCGTGGCCTGTCCGGCGGTCGAGGTTGTCTCGTAGGTGCCCGGTGCCAGCAGCGCGGTCCAGCGCGGGCACTGGGAACCGGTGCGGTCGGGTGTGGGTTCTGCGGCGGTGACACCGGCCGTCATGGTGGTCGCGGTGACGGCCGCGCACAGCGCGACGCGGACGGTTCGAGAGTGGTTGTGGCGCATGGAGGTTCTCCGTTCACAAGTCGATGTTCAGGGCGCGGCGGGGGAGTTGTTGTTGTGGGCGGGGGTGGGTCGGGTGGCGGTGAAGTAGTCGTCTCCGGGCCACCGGTAGGGCGAGACCTGGACGGGTTCGTTGAAGGTGGGTGCGTGCACCATCTGGCCGCCGCCGAGGTAGATGCCGACGTGGTGGACATCGCCGCCGGTGCTGTAGAACAGCAGGTCTCCGGGGGCGAGCTGGTCCTCGGAGACCGGTGTGCCGGTGTGGACTTGGTCGTAGGTGGTGCGCGGGATGGAGATCCCGGCGGCGCGGTAGGCGGCCTGGGTGAGTCCCGAGCAGTCCCAGCCGCCATTCACCTCGGGCCCGTTGCCGCCCCACACGTACGGCAGGCCGAGCTGCGCGCAGGCGAACGAGATCACCTGTGCCGCTGTCGAGTTCGGCGGTGCAGCGCTGGCGCAGTCCCCGCCGGAGGTGTTGGGGGTGGTGGCGCGGTAGCGGGACGCCTGGTCCAGGACCTGGTCGACGTACCAGTCGGCGTGGTTGTAAGCGAAGATCGCGCTGTACATGTCGTCGGGCGCACCGAAGTCGCAGAGGTAGAACGCGGCGGCGTGGATGGCGTCGGAGGGGTTGTAGCGCGAGGGCGGGTTCGCTCCACCAGCGGGCAGGGGATGCCGGGAGACAACGGAGTCGAACGTCGGGGCGAGGAACTGCATCGGCCCACCGGCCCCGGAGCTGTTCTCGCCGGAGGACACTCCCGGCAGGGTGGAGCGACCGTGGTCGGTCTCGATCTTGCCGACCGCGGCGAGCACGCTCCAGTCCAGGCCGGGACAGTCCCCGGCAGCGGCCTGGTAGAGCACGAGCATCTCGGCCGGGATGTCCTGCTGTGCTTCGGTGCTCGGGGTGGAGCCGGTGCCGGTCGAGGCGCCCGGGGCGGGTGCGGTGAGCGCCTGGTCGAACACGATGACCGTGGTGACCACGGTCGCGATGACGACCGTGAGGAACACGAACCCGGCGAATCCTGCCCCGAGTGCCTTGACCAGCATCGTCAGCTCACCAGGACTCGTAGGTCGGTGGCCGGGGTGCGGGTGGGGGCAAGGCGACGACGCCGCTCTGGGATACCCAGCCGGGGTCGAGTTCGCTGTCGGCGGCGGGCGGGGTACGCCGGGGCCACATGGTGGCCAGCTGGTGCAGATGCGACCTGCGGTCGGTGTCAAACTCCAAGGGCAGCCAGACCTGGTCGGCGGGGCTCGCCTCGTGGGTGGGGGCCAGGAGTTCAGCGGCGGCGGTGGCCACCGGCACCGCCTCGGGGTCGGGCAGCCGTTCCCATGTTCGGCGCAGCGCGGCACGGGCTTTGGTCTCGCGGGCGCTACTAGGCACCCACAGCAGGACGGGGGCGACGACCCCGGTGGTGCGCGCCAGCTCGGCGTAGCCGGTGAGCTTGGCCGCGACCCGCGACAGCGCCGTGGTGGATTCGAGGTCGTATTCGAGGTAGAAGTCGAGCACGGCTTCGGCGTGGCGGTAGCGGCCCCAGGCGTCGGGACGGGCGAGGTCTCCCCACAGGCGCTCGCAGCGGGTCTGGGACCACCACCCCAGGACTTGGGCGGGGTCGCCACGCTGATCGAGGGCGGGGTGGGCGATCAGGGCGGTGAACCACTCGACAACGCCGAGGGTGTGGGTCAGGTGCAGGCTGTGCCCGATGGCGAGCGCGCGCTGGTATTGGTAGCCAAGCTCGCGCACCGTGATTCCGGCTTCGGCGGCGAGGACGCCGGCTCCGGCCGGTGCGAGTACCCAGTGCATTGGCGCGCTGCCTCGGGCGCGCCAGGGCCGGAACCGTTCGAGGACGCCGTAGCGGTGGAGCAGGTTGAGCCGTCGCAGGGCGATGGGCTGGGTGGGGAAGGCCAGGTCGGTGAGCTGGTTGGTGGTCAAGACGCGGTGTTCGTAGAGCATGCGCAGGATCCAGCGGTCGCGCTCGGTCAGCCGGGAGACGAGCGCGGTGGGATCGAGGGGGCGGGGCCGGGTCCGGTTGTCGGGTCGGGGTCGGCGGTTGTCGGCCTGCTGGGCGGGTCGGGAAAGCATCGGTGGCACAACCTTTCTCAGGATGAAGAGAAGACGGGCGGTGGCAGTTGGTGAGGCGCGCTATGCGTGACCGGGTCACTCGTCACGGTCAGGGGCCCGGTGCGGTGATGCGGGCGCGGGCGGCGGCGGCGATCTCGCGGGCGCGTCCGGGGATCGGTGGATCCAGCGGCCGGGTGGTGAGGGTGAAGGGGCGGGCGTTGCGGCCGTCGACCAGCAGGCGGGCGGCAGCGTGGAAGGCGTCGAGATGGGACAGGTCGTGCTCGGACAGCCACGGGTCGGTATGCCGGGCGAGATCGCGGGCGTCGTCGGGTGACACGGCGAAGACGATCTTGTTGCGCGCATTCGCTGAGATGCCGTCGCGCAGTTCGCGCGAGAGCTGACCCAAGTTCTGATGCGCCAGCAGCAGAGAGAGCCGGAGTCCGCGGGCTTCGGCGAGCATGTCCTCGATCGGTGTGCTCAGGTTGAGGAAGTTCTGTGCCTCGTCGAGCACGAGCGCGGCGTCAGGCCGGTCGGCGGCGGGCACCCGGGCCCTGGCGGTCACCGCTTGCCACGTCCGGGCGACCAGCAGTGACCCGACCAGCCGTGAGGTTTCCTCGCCGAGTGAGCCCTTCGGCAACCGTGCGAGGCAGATGCCGCCGTGGTCGAGGACATCGCCGAAGTCCACAGTCGACGGGCCACCGGCGATGGCCGCACGGACGAACGGCCGCAGCAAAAAGGCGCGCAGTTTGTTCAGTAGCGGGCCGGTGAGCTGGGCACGCCCAGTATCGGAGAGCTGTTCGTAGGAGTCCCAGAACCCGCGCAGGACGGGGTCAGCGGTGGTGCGAGTGACCCGGGAACGGAAGGCGGGCTCGGTGAGCAGGCGGGGCAGGTCGGCCAGGGTGGCGGTGCCGGGCTGTGCGCACAGGGTGAGCAGGCTCGCGCGCATGATGTCGTCGGTGCGTGGCCCCCACCACTGGTGAAAGATCCGGCGGAACACCGTGGTCAGGTTGTCGACCGCGAGATCCATTCCGGCGCGTCCGATCCGGCCGATATCCAAGGGATTCACACACGGCGGAGCACTGGAGGCGTCGGCGTCGAAGAGCACCACCCGCTCACCCATGGGCGACGGCAGCCTCGACAAGACATCGGTGACCAGGTCGCCCTTCGGGTCGATGACGATCACTCCGCGCCCGGCCTCGGCGTCATCGAGGATCGTGCGCGCCAGCAGCGTGGACTTGCCGACACCGGTGGGGCCGAGGATGTGCAGGTGATGACGGGCGTCGCTGACTTTGACCGCTACTGGGCGGCGAGTGCCGGTGTCTGACATCCCCAACGGCTTGGTGTGTTCCCCACCGACGGGGATCTCCGGGGCCGGGGACAGAGCTCGGGCTCCGGCACGCTGCAGGCCCGGTAGCCCGTCGTCGGTGGGCAGATGGGCGATCGTGGCCAGCTCGGGCACCGACAACACATCCCCACGCCCGAGACGGCGCTCCCGGATCAACCGCTGAAGACGGAAATGGCGACGGCGACGCCGGTAGTAGTTGTGATCGGTGCACGCCCCGAATGTCGTGGCGAGCGCATCGGCGCGACCGCGCGCCACCGCCGTCGCTGCGGCTGTCGAGTCGATCTCGGAGGGGTCGGTGGAGACCGGGATCGAGGCGGCATAGCGCACGACCGTTTCCCAGTGCGCCCCTCGCGCTTTGGCCGCCGCCGCGCGGGCGGCGGCGCTGTATTCGAGGGAGGTCTGCCGGTCGCTGGCCCGGCCGGTTCCTGCCCCGGCGGTAGCGCGGGAGGTGCGAGCGCTGTTCGAGCCGGGTGTGAGGAGGTCGAGGGCCTCGCGCAGTAGTCGGGCCGCGACACCTGCCCGGGTACCCGTGCTCGCCGCGGAGCGGGTGGCTCGGGCGACGCGGCGGCCGGTGACCGGTCGGGCGAGGACCTGTACGCAGGTGGCCTGGCCGGGGCCCAGATCGTCGGCGGCGGTGATCAGGTTGCGCACCAGATCACCGGAATGCTCGGTGCTCAACGGGAGTCCCTCGTGGCGCCCGAGACGCAGCTCGCCTCCGGCCACGACCCGCCGGATTCCCTTGACCGGGTTCGGCAGTGGCGGCCGGGCGGGCTCGCGGGTGTCGGTGTGCGCGCCGGGCCACGCCGAGGCGACGGCCCGCTCGATCAGTCCGGGTGGGATCGCGCCGGGCACCCACAACCGGATCGCCGCGCCCTCTTCGGGGGTGACGGTGTACTCGAACCCCAGATGCGGCTGCCCCAGAAGCGTTCTCGCCCACGCGGGGCGGAGCTGGCCGATGAGGTGGGCCCAGAAGGAGAGTGCGCCTTTGGCATCGACCTCCGGTGGGGTGAGCACGGTGATTTGACGGGCACGCGCACTCAGCCGGCCTCGCCGCCACCGGCCCGCGAGCCCGACCGCGGTGAGCACCGTGACACCAGCCACCACCAGGAACAGGGCATCGGTGAACACGAGGGCGTGTTCGAGGGATTCGCGGAGGTCGGCCACGGCCCGGCCGGGCGCGAGAAGCGCCCGGCCGAGCCATCCCTGCTCGGGATTCACGCGGCCACCGATCCCGGGCCGGTGATCTCGGTGTTCGGCAGCGTCGCCGCGCTGCCGAACGGGAACCGGCCTGCCGCGCGGCGGCTTTCGGTCGCCTCGCTGGCTTCGGGCTTGCGCAGGATGATGACGTCCTCGTGGGCGATGAGGTGCATCGGCAGCCCGGCCGCGCGCTGCTTGACGATGAAGTCGCGCTGGAAGAAGCTCGACCGAGCGACGAGATCACCCTCGGTGAGACGCCCGAGCAGCGCCACGCACCGCTCCACCGGCACCATCCCGGCCAGTTCACCGCAGGTGTAGAGGTGGGCGGGCAGCGGCACGAGTTCGGCGTGCTGACGCCACGGCCGCGCGGTGATCACCACATACCCGCCCGGGGCGAGGTAGTCGGCGGCCCCGGCCAGGATCTTCGTGAACCCCGACAGTAGGCGGCCAAGGCCGACGTTGGCCAAATTGCCTCGGTCCAGGAGCTGGCCGTAGCGGTGGTTCTTCTTCACCACCGGGTCTTTGCGGTTGGCGCGCACATGCCCGTGCAGAGAATCGCCGTAGGGCGGGGAAGTGATGACCAACTTCGCCTGGCCGCGCAGCTCGGCCGGGATCAGCTCGCCCAGCTTGCGGGCGTCGCCGTGGAAGACGTCCGCGGCGAGATCGATCCCGGCCTCGCGAGCGAGCTCGATGTTGGTGCGCGCCAGCTCCGCCCACCGGCTCTCGTACTCCACACCGACCGCTTGGCGGCCCAAGTGCAGCGACTCGACCAGGGTGGTGCCGATCCCGCACATCGGATCCAGCACGAGGTCCCCGGGCCGGGTGTAGGTGTTCACGGCGTGGGCGACGATGGCGGGGAACATCTTCGCGGGATGGGCGGTGCTGTCGGGGTGATAGCGGCCCCGGCGCTGCGCGGTGGGCGCGGTCTGCGCGGTGGCCCACACCGACACCGGCGCGACGGTCGGGGCGGTCTGTGCGGGGCTGCCGGAGGCGCTGTCGGCGGTGGCGGGGGTGGTCGGTTCGAGCGTCATCGGGCGTCCTTCACGTGAGAGTTCCGGTGGGGTGCAGGGCGTGTGGGTTCAGCCATGTGCGGGCTGGAGGAAGACGAAGACGTCGGTGTGCGCGACGGCGTGACGCGCGGTCCCCGACGGTGTCGGCGCGGCGGGCGCGGTGACCTGGTGCCCGGAGATCGGGGCGGCGATGATGTGCTGGAGGTAGAGCAGATCGGCGGACTGCGCGGCGGCCACGACCGAACCGGCCGGGTCGAACAAGGTTCCGGAGTCGCTGTGTCGGCAGCGGGAGAAAATGACCAGCAACCCGCCCATCGCGAGGACTTCGGTCGCGAGCGCGGTTATGTGTTCGGCGGCGGCGATCGGGTCGAGCTGATCGGCGAGCAGGCTCGCGACGACCAGATCCACCGGCGCGCCCGTCCACGTCCGGCCGGTGGGTGCGTCGAGTCCGTGGCGGCCCAGATCACCGATCGTGGACAGTGCGGCGGCGGTGTCGGACTCGATGATCCGCAGCGTCCCCCGCGCGGTGGGGGCGGGCCAGCCCAGCAGCATCACCCGCGCGCCCGGCGCGGAGAATTCGGTGATCGTGTGGACCAGAGCCCGGTCGGGCCAGCGATCGGCGGGATCGAGCGGGTCGGGTCCCAGCGGCCACAGGGTCGAGGGGATCTGCACGGCATTGGTGCCAGAGCGCGGGCGGCGGGAAGGGGCGGTCATGAGGGCCTCCTGAACGAGAGAGTGCTTCTACTCATTAACTGCCGCCAAAAAGCCGAAAACGGGACGTAATTTCCGAACTCCGCTCTCTGAGAATTCCCTGAGTCCGATATCCGAACCTAGGAAACGGGTGCATCGATGAGATGTCCCGGAAATTATTTTGAAGAATTTTCGCCAAGGTTTGCCAGCATGCTCGGACGTCCTATCCGCAACCTATCTGAAACATATCCAAGTCATATCTAGGCGCTATCCTGCGCTTCACATGTGCTGGCAGATGGGCATATCCGCGCGGATATGCCCCGCCCCTGACGGGTGGGTGTGTCGTAGTAGCGGAGGAGATGCTGATCTGCGCAAGATATGACTTGGATATGTTTCAGATAGTGTTTGGATATGTTGCGGATAGGGTTTGGATAGGTTTCGGATAGATCCGCGAGGTGTCCTGAGGTGGTCGGAAAATCATCGACCGAACAAGGAGATCGTGGTGACGAACACGCATGACGAAACCATTCCGGGACAGATCGGCAAACCGCCCTCGCCACTGGCTGCGGTGAACAGGGGTTTCGACCGGATCGCCGGACACTACCTGCCGACCATCCCCCGTCCGGCCCCGGTGTCGGAGGCCGCGTGCGGTCGGATCCGGACGTGGGGGGAGTTGCGTGAGCGGCTGTGGGATCCAGGCACACCAATGGGCGAGGTCGATGCGATCTGGGTGTGGCTCATCGAACGGGTCCGGCAGCGCAGCGAATCCGCAATGCTCGTGAGCGCGGCGCTGGCCATGCCGATGCTGGCCCGCATCACCGGCGAGCACACGGCACCGGGAACCCCGGAACGCCACGATGCCGAGTCCGAAGCGCTGGCTGAGTTCCTGCTCCACCTCCCGTGCATCGATGTCGACCAGCCGCACGTATGGAATCGCCTACGGTGGGCTGCCTTCCGCGCTGACCGTAGAACAGCAATCGAGCAGCGAACCAGTTTCACGGTGGTTGGTGACCTCGGGGCTGATCTCACCGAATGGGGGCAGCGGGCGCAGGTACTCGGAGCCGAGTCTGGTCACCCCGAGACGGTGCTCGCTGCTGCCGTGGGTGCCGGGGTGATCTCCGCCGACGCCGCAGAACTCATCGCCGCGTCCCGGTGGGAAGACCGGCTGCTGCCCGCTCTGGCCGCCGAACGCGGTGTCCCAGTGGGCCGACTGCGCAAGCAGCGGTCCCGTGCCGAACGTGCCCTACTGGCATGGCTGGCCGACCGCACCCGCGACCTCGATCCGGTCCGCAACGGCCCGGTCGAGACCGCGACGGTGACCACGCTCGCGCCGAGAGTCTCCTCACCGCGGCGAGGCCGCCGGCCGAAACGACTCTCGTCAGCTCCGGCACCGGCGAGCATCGAGTCCGGGCAAGTGGCCGCATGAACCCGCACACGAACGCTCTCGATGGGGAGGTACTGGACTCGGCTGGCCGCGCACGACGCGGGCCCCGGCGCCTCGCTATCGCGGTCGCCGCCGTAGTGGTGTCGGTGGTCGCGGCCGGATCCGCCTCGGCGGCGCCACCGCACACCGAGGTGCTGGCCATCGCCTCGTCGCTGGGCGAGGTGATCGACAACGCCCGCAACTGGCTGGTCGGCATCCTGGCCGGGCTGGCGACACTGTTCCTGACCATCGCCGGAGCCCGCTATCTGCTCGGGGGCGGTGATCCCAGCGAGATCGAGAAGGCCAAGACCGCCTTCCGCGCCGCGTGCATCGGCTACGCGCTGGCGATGCTGGCACCGGTCATCGTCGCCGTGCTCAAGTCCATCATCGGAGCCTGACCGTGACAACCCCGGCCCAGGCACCACCCACCCCCACCCGGTTCACACCGGCCGCGCGCCTCGCTGCCAATAGCGCAGCAGCGGTCCTCGCCGCCGTCCTGATCGTGCTCACCGGTTCCGGCGGGGCCGCCGCCCAACCCGCCACTCCGACGCCGGTTCCGCCAGTGACCACGGCACCGGCGACACCCGCGCCGACCACCAGTCCACCGACCACGACACCGCGCCGGTGGGTGACACCACCCTCGACCACCACCCCACCGACGACAACCGCGCCCGGCACAACAGCGCCAGCACCGGCACCTGGATCCGGGTCGGGCTCGGCCGAGTGCGGGGTGACCAACATCAACGGGTGTGTGGAGAACGCGGTCGACGGGTTCTTCCGGCGCATCGTGGAGACCTCGCTCAACCCGTTGCTGGAACTGTTGTCGCAAACCCTGCTCACCACACCCGAACCCGGGCAGATTCCCGAGATCGGGGTCTTGTGGAACCAGTCGTGGCAGATCGTGCTCGCCCTCTACGTGCTGGTCGTGATGGCTGCCGGGGTGCTGTTGATGATGCGTGAGACCGTCCAAACCCAATGGTCGATCCGCGAACTCGCACCCCGCCTGGTCGTCGGATTCGCGGCTGGGGGGTTGAGCATGATGATCGCCACCGCCGGAATCGGTTTCGCCAACGCCCTCGCCGGTGCTCTCGCTGGAGATGGTGTCGACTCGGGCTCGGCCGCCGACGCGCTGGCCGAGTTGGCGTTCACCAGTACCCAGAGCCTCGGTGTCCTTGTTCTGTTGCAGCTGGCGCTGTCGGTGATGCTGCTCGTGCTGATCATCAGCTATCTCGTGCGGGTGACGATCACGATCTTGCTGATCGTGGGCGCACCCCTGGCTTTGATGTGTCATGGGCTGCCCGGCCTCGACGGTGTCGCGCGCTGGTGGTGGCGCTCCTTCGCCGCCTGCCTCGCGGTCCAGGTGGTGCAATCACTGACGTTGGTGGCCGTGCTGCGGGTCATGCTCCGTCCCGGTGGCTGGTACGTGTTCGGGCCCGATGCCAACGAGATCGCCGATCTCACTGTCGCTTTGGCGTTGATGTTCGTGTTGATCAAGACACCGATGTGGCTGCTGTCGGTGCTCAAGATCGGGCAAGGCCGCAGCTTCCTCGGCTCGATCGTGCGTGGCTTCATCGCCTACAAAACCCTCGGCATGCTCAAAGGCGCCACTGCGAGCTCCGCCCGCACCACAGCCTCGGCGGCGTCCGCACGGCGGAGTGCGCGACCCGTCCGTGCCCCACGAGTACCCCGCGCCGCCTCCAGCAGTGGACCGCCCGATCCGTACGCGCGGGTGCGTTCGACCCGCGACGGGCAGCTCATGCTGCCCTTGGAAGGAGTGCGCCGCGTTCCTCGGCAACCCAACCCGGCACCGGCCCAAGCGACCGGCACCCCACCACCGCGCTCGAACCGGTCGGCGAGGGGACGCCAGCTCGCGTTCGACTTCACTCCACCGGACCCGTATCGGGGCATTCGCGCCGGGGCTGGGGGACAGTACCCGCTCCCGATCCCAGTGCGCCGTGTCCGTCCAACACCCCCGCCTCCCGAGCCGCCGCCGCAGCGGCCCGGTCGCCGGGCGACACCGCAACAGCTCGCCTTCGACTTCACCGAACCCACCCCGCCCGACCCGTACGCGCGTGTTCGCCCGAACCGTAGCGGCCAGTACCCGCTGCCGTTCCCGGTCGCCCGGGTCAAACCCGTTGCATCGCCACCGAACCCGCTACAACCACCCGCAGCGGCCCCGGCGCGTCCGGCGGGGCGGCAGCTGCATCTGCCCATGCCGGATCTGCCCGTGCGCCGCCGAGCGCCCCGCGCCCCGAGAGGCGGAACCCTGAAATGAGCACCATCGTGCGCATCCCCGCCGACGTCGACCGCTCCGACCGGCTGCTGGGGCCGTTCACCGCGCGCCAGCTCGCTGTCCTGGCCACGACCGCCGCACTGCTGTACGCGGCCTGGGCTGCAACGCGAACCCTGCTACCGCTGCCCGTATTCGCGGTCACCGCTGCCCTGATGTTCGTGTTCGTGGCAGTCGCGGTCCTGACCCGCCGCGAGGGTCTGTCGGCCGACCTGCTGCTCGTCGCGGCCGTTCGTCACCGCCTGCGTCCACGCCACCTCATCCGATCACATGGTGCCGCCCGGGCTCCGCGCTGGATCACGACTCGCACCACAGGACGACGTCCTCGGTCGCCGGTGCCCTCGGAACTATCGGCGGATCAGGCGCGGTTGCCCGAGTCGGTGGCGAGCAGTGGCAGCGGCGGGGTCGGGGTGATCGACCTCGGCGCCGACGGCCTCGCCGCTATCGCGGTCGCGGGAACCCTCAACCTGTCGCTGCGGACCCCGGCCGAACAGGACAGCTTGGTCGGCCAGCTCGCGGGCTGGCTGCACACCCTGCGTCAACCCGTTCAGATCCTGATCCGTTCGGCGCGGCTGGACTTGACTGAGCACATCACCGGCCTGCACTCTGCTGCCGCGCAGATGTCGGCCGACCTCGCCGCGGCAGCCCTCGACCATGCCGACCACCTCACCGAGCTGGCCGCCCGCGAAGACCCCGTTCACCGACAGGTGCTGCTCGTCTGGCGTGAACACACCGAGGCCGTGGCGACCAGCGGGCTGCGTGCCCGTCTCCCTGGGCAGCGCCGAGCCCGGCGCACCCTATCGGGCGGTGCGCGTCGTGCAGCCGAGTCCAGGCTGCTGCGCCGGATGAACGAGGCCGCCGATGTGCTGTCCCCGTTGGGGATCTCGGTGACCGCCCTCGACCACGACGCCGCCACTGCTGTGCTGGCCAGTTGCACCGACCCCGAAAGCCTCGTCTCTGCCGCCGCCGACATCACCGCCGCCGGCACGGTCGTCAGCACCGACCCCGATACCCGATTACCGGATCCGTTCGCCGGGGACGGGCTCGACCGGTTCGCCCCGGAATCTTTGACCATCGGCACCCGGCATCTTGAGATCGGCTCGGATTGGAGCGCGACCCTCGCGGTGACCGGCTACCCGCGCGAGGTGACCGCCGGCTGGCTCGCGCCTCTGCTGTCTCACCCGGGCAGAGTCGAGGTCGCGGTGCACGTCGAGCCGGTCGACCCGGCCACCGCCGCCACTCGGCTGCGCCGCCAGCAAGCCCGCCTCGAATCTGCCCGCAGGCAGGACCTCGGCCGGGGCCGTCTGACCGACCCGCAGGTCGACGTCGCCGTCGAGGACGCCGCCGACCTGTCCGCGCGCGTCGCGCGGGCCGAAGCAAGATTGTTCCGCGTCGGGGTGTATCTCACCGTCCATGCCGCCTCGGAATCCGAGCTGGCCGACGAGTTGGCCGCCGTTCGCGCGTTGGCGGCGAGTCTGCTCGTGGACACCTGCACCCTGTCCTACCGGGCAGCTCAGGCGTGGGTGACGACTCTGCCGCTCGGGTTGGACCTTATCCGGGTCCAGCGGACCTTCGATACCACTGCCCTCGCCGCGGCGTTCCCCTTCGACTCACCCCAGCTCCCCGCCGCCGATCCCGCCCAGGCCGACCGGCCCCAGGGTGTTCTCTATGGCCGCGACGCTGCGTCGGGGTTGTTGTTCGTGGACCGGTTCGGTCCCGAGGCCCACAACCACAACCTCGTCGTGCTGGGCCGATCCGGTGCGGGCAAGTCCTACCTGGTGAAAACCGAGATCCTGCGGGCCCTGTATCGCGGGATCGAGCAGGTCATCATCGATCCCGAGGATGAATACCGGCGCCTGAGCGAGGCCGTGGGCGGCACCAACATCCGCCTCGGTGCACCCGGAGTTCGGCTCAACCCGTTCGACCTGGAAATCCACATCCGACCCGACGGGAGCCGCAGCGCCCCGACCGATGCGCTCACTCGGCGCAAACTGTTCTGCCACACCCTGATCCAGGTGCTGTTGGGGGACCAAACCGCCGCGCATCGGTCGGCGCTGGACGCTGCTCTCGCCGCTGCTTACACCGCCGCCGGGATCACCGACGACCCCGCCACCTGGACCCGGCCCGCGCCCACCCTGAGCGACCTGCGAGACCAGCTTGACCAGCTCGCCGTGCCCGCTGCCGTCGAGTTGGCTGCCGGGCTGCACCCCTACACCGGCGAGGGAGCCTATGCCGGGCTGATCGACGGGAACACCACCACCGAACCCGAGGGCGCGATGATCGTGTTCTCGCTACGGGAGCTGCCCGATGAAATGAAAACCATCGGCACGCTGCTGGTTTTGGACGCGACGTGGCGGAAAGTGTCGAACCCCGGTCATCGGCGGCCCCGCATGATCACCGTGGACGAGGCGTGGCTGCTGCTGCGCGAGCCCGCCGGGGCGGCGTTCCTGTTCCGGGCCGCGAAAAGCTTCCGCAAGCACTGGGCCGGACTCACCGTCGCTACCCAGGACTGCGCGGATGTCTGCTCGACCGAACTCGGGCGAGCGATCATCTCCAACGCCGCCACTCAGATCTTGCTACGCCAAGCACCCCAGGCCATCGACGAGGTCGCTACCGCCTTCCACCTCTCTGACGGCGAGCAGCAATTCCTGCTCTCCGCGGCTCGCGGTTCGGGGCTGCTCGCGGTCGGCGGCACCGACCGCGCGGTGTTCGGGTCTTTGGCCTCGCTCACCGAGAACGCGCTCATCACCACTTCGCCTGAGTTCCTGGCCGCCATCGCCGACGACCGCGACACCGAAGTCGACATCGGCTCAACCGCAACAGCCGACGGCAGGTGGGCGGGGTGACCCTTGACGCCGCTGTCCGAACCACCGCACCGGGATCGGGTTCCGGCGCGCAATGGTCACACCGCAGACCCGCCCGTTGGACCCGCCAGAACGGCGCAGGCCGCCGTATTCCGGCCGATCGGCACCCCTGGTTGGTCGCGGGTGACCGGTTCGGCAGAAATGCTGCACGAGAAGACATTTGACGCCTCGGCCGCTACGGAGCGTTCATGGATCCCGCTGCACGCGGACCCGCCCGGTTCCCGCGCAGTTCCACCCACCCACGAAACAGCCACCTCCGCCACCTATCGGGCCGACGTGGCAGGACATGAGAGGAAATCATGGACGAGGAATTTTCCGACGACGCCGTGGTGATCCCGTTGCGCCCCTCGCGGGCCCGCGCCGATTCGCCGATGCATGTCGATGCTCGAGTGGGCGAGATGACCACGTCGTTCCAGATTCGCTATGTCACCGGAGCCGAAGCCAAACGCGTCGCCGAACGGCAAGCCCGCGCGATCTCGGCGCTGCTGCGCTGGCTCGACAGCCACGACCCAGCCACAGCCGATCTGGTCGATCTCGACGCCATCACCACCGCCGACGAACAGGAGGCGGCATGAGCCTGCCCGTATTCGCCGGACCCGACAGCCCTGATCTGCTCGGGATGGGTGGGTCGTCCCCGGTCCCGGTGGCGGTGTTCCTGCGCACCTCGACCCGGGATTTGCAGGACCCCACGTTGTCGCTGCCGCGCCAGCTCGACAACTGCCGCAAGGTGCTGCCGAACGGGTTCGTGATCGTCGCGTTCTTCTACGACGTCGAATCCTCCCGCAAGGACCTCGAGATGCGTGGCCTGGGCAGCGCGCACGAGGCGTTCGACATCCCGATCCCGCGTGACGGCGGTTTGGCCGACTTGATGGCCGAAGCCCGCCACCCCAACCGCCGCTTCGAGGCGGTCGTGGTCGAGGAGATCGAACGCGCCGCCCGCTGGACGCACCAGTCCACTCAGCTCGAACACGAACTGGAGAAAGTCGGGGTGCCGCTGTTCGCCGCCGACGAGGGACCGATCTCGCTGTCGGAGAAACGCGCCACCCAGATCCTCGTGCGCCGCATGAAACAAGGTGTCGCCGAATGGTTCCTGCGCCACACCCTCGAACAATCCTGGGAAGGGTTCCGCGAACACACCTTTCAAGGCTGGAACATCGGCAAAGCCTGCCACGGCTACCTCAACGAGAAAGTGCCACACCCGGTCGCGGCGAAACGAGAGGAAGGCCGCACCAAATCCCGGCTCCTCGTGGACCCCGAACGCGCACCGGCGGTGGTGCGGATCTTCCAGTTGCGCCACGACGAGAACCTCGCTTACCAGGTGATCGCCGAGCGGCTCAACGCCGACCCCGACCGCTACCCGCCCCCGCGACCCAACAGCGGCAAACGCGCTCGGGGCCGCTGGTCAGGGTCCTCGGTCCGCGAAATCCTGATCAACCCGAAATACACCGGGCACATGGTGTGGAACCGGCGCGCCAGCAAGAAAGGCGGCGCGCTCGTCCCGCCCGAGAAATGGGTGTGGTCACCGCAGCCTACCCACGAGCCCCTGGTAACCCGCGCGGTGTGGGAAGCGGTGCAAAAGAACAGGACCACTCGCCAGGGGTCGCGGATGGGTGTCAAGAACTCCCACCCTGACACCCACCGCACCTACGTGCTGCGCTCGTTCGTGCACCACCAGCAGTGCAACAAGAGGATGTTCGGCAAAACCCGCAAGGGCTACGGCTACTACACCTGCCAACCCAAACTCGATCTCGTCGGCAAACCCGAGGAATACGCCGACCACCCCCGCGCGGTGTACGTGCGCGAAGACAAGCTCCTCGACTGCGTCGAGACGTTCTTCAACGAACGCGTCTTCGGCCCCGACCGCGCGACCCTGCTACGCCACCAGCTACGCGGACAATCCACGAGCAAGGGCCACGACCTCGAACAACGGGCCGCCGCGATCGAGAAGACGCTCTCCGATATCACCCGACGACAGGACAACCTGCTCGCTGAGCTGGAATCCCGCCCGATCACCGGTGACGACGAGTTGTCCCAAGCGTGGGCCGAACGGCTGAGACGCCGCTACACAGAACTCGAAAAGGAACGCCGCAGCAAGAACGGCGAGCTGGATACCCTGCGTGAACAGGCTGCCCGGCAGCGTCCCGACGAACCCGCGCTCCTGGAGCACCTGCCTCGGCTGACGCTGCATCTCACCCGCGCCCCCGATGTCCTGCAACGTGACTTGTACGAGGCATTCGGGATCAAGATCGTTTACGACCACACCGGTAAACACGTGACCATCTACGCCACCCTGACCGAAGAAACACTCCCCGATGCCGCCATAGCCGCCGCACCGCTGACCCCTGCTACGACCCCCGAAACGGGGCCCGTACCGCCACCAGCCCACAGGGGCGGCGGTACGGGGCAACCCGGCACGCCATGGGAAACCGCTACTACGGTTGCCCATGTTCTTCGTGCCCCCGGCAGGAATCGAACCTGCGACCTAGGGATTAGAAGGCCCTTGCTCTATCCAACTGAGCTACGGAGGCAGCGGTTTCCACCATGGCCGAGATCGGCCGTGGTGTCCAGCACGGGAAAGTATAGCGATCGTCCAAATGAGTTGATGTTTAGCGTCAGCAACCTTTTGAGGTGGGTCAGCCGAGGGCGACGGCGGTGCCGAGGAGGCCGGCCAAGATCAGCTCCACGAGCAGGAAGAACCACACCGGGAAGAAGGCGGAGGGGCGTTCGCTGAATGCGGACCAGATCCGGCCGAAGGCCATTCCACCGAGCGCTGCGGCGACCGTCACGCACACGCCGGGTCTGAGTTCGCCGATGTCGGCAGCCGCGAGTCCGAGGACGACGGCGATCGCGAGGCCGAACCCGCCGTAGACGGCGCGTACCTCGGCATCGGCGTCGGCGCGGTCGGCAAGCAGACCCACCACCTCCGCCAGTTGACGCGGTCGCAGTAACCCGTAGCCGCCCATGGCGGCGAAGAACACCGCGACCACCGCGATCAGAACGACCGGCATCGCACCCTCCCGTGATTGCGCCCAACCCTAGTGGACACAGTCGGGCGGCGCCCGGCCGAAACGCCGCGTCGTGGCCTCGGCGGAGGTACGCCCGGCCGCCGGGAGCCCGTCGCGCCGCTGGAACTACGCTGGGTCGTATGTCGTCACCGCAGGACCCGCCCCTCGCACCAGCTGAGCCGGACGCCGGGGCGGCGCGGCCCGCGGGGACGTTCGGCGCGCTGGCGGTGTTCGCGGGCGCGGTGGCGGCGGTGGTCGCGGCGATGGTGGTCGGGCTGTCGGCGTCGCAGGCGCTGACCCTGCTCGGCATTCCGGATCCGGGCGCGCTCACCACCTACGGGCTGCCCGCCGTGCGCGCGCTGTCGGATCTGTTCGCGGCGCTGACGGTGGGCTCGCTGTTGTTCGCGGCGTTCTTCGTGCCGCCGCAGGAGAACGGTCTGCTCGACGTGGGCGGGTACCGGGCGCTGCGTCGCGCGTCGGTGTTCGCGATCGCGTGGGCCTGCTGCGCCGCGCTGCTGGTGCCGCTGACCATCTCCGACACCACGGGGCAGCCGTTCGCCGACATCTGGCGTCCCGAACAGCTGTGGCGGGCGATCGACCAGGTCGAACTGGCCGGGGCGTGGCGGACCACGGTGCTGTTCGCGCTGATCGTCGCCGTCGGCAGCAGGCTGGCGCTGCGCTGGGCGTGGACGCCGCTGCTGCTGGCCGGATCGGTCCTGACCATGATGCCGCTGGCGCTGACCGGGCATTCCTCCTCGGGCGGCTCGCACGACATCGCCACCAACAGCCTGATCCTGCACCTGATCTCCGCCGCGGTCTGGGTGGGCGGGCTGTTCGCCGTGCTCGCGCACGCCCTGCGCGGCGGCGCGCACACCGATGTCGCGGCTCGCCGCTTCTCCCTCGTCGCCACCTTCGCGTTCGTGGTGATCGGCGTGAGCGGCGTGATCAACTCGTGGGTGCGGGTCCCGTTCGGCGACCTGTTCACCACCACCTACGGCCGCCTGGTGCTGGCCAAGGTGGCCGCGCTGGCGGTGCTCGGCGTGATCGGCTGGTTCCAGCGCAAGGCCGCCCTGCCCGCGCTCGCCGAGAACCCGCGCGATCGCGCCGCCCTGCTGCGGTTCGGCGGCGTCGAGGCGCTGATCTTCGCGGCCACCATGGGCCTGGCGGTGGGGCTCGGCCGCACGCCGCCCCCGCCGCCCACGTCGGTGCCCACGCCCGCCGAGGTCGAGCTCGGCTACAACCTGGACGGTCCGCCGACCACCCTGCGACTGCTGTTCGACTGGCGGTTCGATCTGATCTTCGGCACGCTCGCGATCGTGCTGGCCGTGGTCTATCTGCTCGGCGTGCGGCGACTGCGCAAGCGCGGTGACGCCTGGCCCGTCGGGCGCACCATCGCCTGGCTGTCGGGCTGCGCGCTGCTGCTGTTCGCGACCTCGTCGGGCGTGGGCCGCTACGCGCCCGCGGTGTTCAGCGTGCACATGATGCAGCACATGGCCCTGTCGATGATGGCACCGATCCTGTTGGCGCTGGGCGGCGTGGTGACGCTGGCGCTGCGGGCGCTGCCGCCGGCCGGTCGCGGCGGCGTGCCGGGGCCGCGCGAGTGGATTCTGCTCGCGGTGCACAATCCGGTGTCGCGGTTCCTGACCCAGCCGGTGGTGGCGTCGGTGATCTTCGTGGCCGGGTTCTACGCCCTCTACATGGGCGGCATCTACGACTCGTTCGTCGACTCGCACGCCGCGCACCTGGCGATGATCCTGCACTTCCTGATCAGCGGCTACCTCTTCTACTGGGTGGTCATCGGCATCGATCCCAAACCGCGCGAAGTGCATTCGCTCACCAAACTCGGCATGGTCTTCGGCTCGCTGCCGTTCCACGCGTTCTTCGGCGTCGCCCTGATGAGCATGACCACCGTGCTGGGCGGCTGGTTCTTCCGCTCGCTCGGGCTCGGCTGGAACGACGATCTGCTCGGCGATCAGCGCACCGGCGGTAGCCTGGCGTGGGCGAGCGGCGAGGTCCCGCTGGTGGTGGTGATGCTGGCGCTGCTGATCCAGTGGTCGCGCAGCGACGAACGGATGGCCAAGCGGCTGGACCGGGCCGCCGACCGGGACAACGACGCCGAACTCGCCGCCCACAACGCGATGTTCGCCGAACTGGCCAAACGTGACCACGGGGTACGCAAGTGAGACGATTCGCGCCGTGACCGACCGCTGTGGCGCCGTGACGGCGCATCGCCCGGCCGGGCGGGTGGATCGCGCCGACGTGCGCGCGGCGCGCCGCCGCATGACCGGCCGGATCCGCAAGACCCCGGTGTTCCACACCTCGGTGGCCGGGCCCGACGGCCCGGTGCCCGTGACGCTGAAACTCGAATACCTCCAGCACGGCGGCACCTTCAAGGTGCGCGGCAGCCTCAACGCGCTGCTCGCCTCGAGCGCGCGGACCGACCAGGTGGTGATCGCCTCGGCGGGCAACGCCGGGATCGCGGCGGCGCTGGCCGCGTCGTGGCTGGGCAAGGCGTGCACGGTGGTCGTGCCGGAATCCGCGCCGCACACCAAGGTCGCGGCGATGTGGTCGCACGGCGCCGAAGTGCTCTGGCACGGCACGACTTACGGCGAGGCGGTGCGCCACGCCGCCGAACTGGCCGAGGAGCGCGGCGCCTTCTCGCTGCACGCCTTCGACCTGCCCGACGTGGCGGCGGGCGCCGGGGTGGTCGGCCTCGAACTGGAGGAGCAGGTGCGCGGGAAGCCGCCGGTGCTGGTCACCGTGGGCGGCGGCGGGCTGGTCGCCGGGATCGGCGCCGCGCTGGGACGGCGGCAACGGGTGATCGGCGTGGAGCCGGTGGAACTGCCCGCGCTGCACGCGGCGCTGATCGCCGGGGAGCCGGTGGAGGTCGGCCGGGGTGGTCTGGGCGCCGACGCGCTGGGGGCCACCCGGATCGGGGAACTGGCGCTGGACGTCGCGCGCCGCTACGACGTGCCGTCGCTGCTGGTCACCGAGGAGGCCGTCGCCGCGAGCCGGGAGTATCTGTGGCGGGAGTTCCGCATCGTCGTGGAGTCGGCGGGGGCGAGCGCGCTGGCCGCGATCCAGAGCGGGGCCTACATTCCCGAGCCGGGGGAGCGGCCGGTGGTGGTGTTGTGCGGGGCGAACACCGACCTGACGGCGCTGTGAAACAGGTGCCGCACAGCATAATTCGGTGATTCTCCGGGTGTTCGGCCGCGGTTGTCCACAGGATCGAGCTCATCCACAATCCGCGGATCGGGGGTACCGCCGGTCACCTCGTGGCGCGACGCTGGAAGTGCCCTCGCCGAGAGGGGCGGCCCGGTGGTCGGGTCCGAATGTGAAGGGGCGGAATCATGTACGAAGCGATGGCGACAGTGGTGGGCACGTTGGTCACCAACCCGGTCACCCGGGATCTGAGCAACGGCGAACGCGTGCTCACGTTCCGGATGGCCAGCAACTCGCGCAGGTTCGATATCGCGACCGGCGACTGGGTCGACAACGGGACCCTGTTCCTCACGGTCACCTGCTGGCGGAGGTTGGTGGGCGGTGTCGACGCTTCCCTGCGGCGCGGCGATCCGGTGCTCGTCTACGGCCAGTTGCGCACGCACGAGTACCGCACGAAGGAGGGGGCCGACCGGCGCGATCTGGAGATGCGCGCCAGCGCGGTGGGGCCCGACCTCACCCGGTGCACCACGGAGGTCCGCAAGCGCGGTGGCGAGCAACCGGCCGGGAACGCCGAGGTCCGGAATAACGGCGGTGTGCTCGGCGCTGCACAACCCGTGCGCGGGGGCGAGGGGGTGGTGGCCGCCGTCGAGGCCACGGGTAGCGTTCCTGTCAGGAGTGTCGCACCGGAAACCGTCAGCGCTTGATCGCACGAGCGCACCTGGGGCGCACCGGTGGTGGCGTGGGCCCGGTCCCGCGATTCGCCGCCACCGGGGGATTCCGACCGAAAACCGCTGTGTAGCTGGACCGATGCTTCGGCCCGGATGCGGCCGCACGGCTCGAGACGATTAGGGTTGACCGCATGGCTGAGTTCATCTACCAAATGAAGAAGGTTCGCAAGGCGCACGGCGACAAAGTCGTGCTGGACGACGTCACCTTGAACTTCCTTCCCGGCGCCAAGATCGGCGTCGTCGGCCCCAACGGCGCCGGTAAATCCAGCGTGCTGAAGATCATGGCCGGACTGGACCAGCCGAACAACGGCGACGCGTTCCTCGCGCCGGGCGCGACGGTCGGCATCCTGCTGCAGGAGCCGCCCCTCAACGAGGAGAAGACGGTCCGCGGCAACGTGGAGGAAGGCCTCGGCGAGATCAAGGTGAAGCTGGATCGCTTCAACGAGATCGCCGAACTCATGGCCACCGACTACTCCGACGAACTGATGGAGGAGATGGGCAAGCTCCAGGAGGATCTGGACCACGCCGACGCGTGGGACATCGACTCCCAGCTGGAGCAGGCCATGGACGCGCTGCGCTGCCCGCCGCCGGACGAGCCGGTCACCAACCTCTCCGGTGGTGAGCGCCGCCGCGTCGCGCTGTGCAAGCTGCTGCTGAGCAAGCCCGATCTGCTGCTGCTCGACGAGCCGACCAACCACCTCGACGCCGAGTCGGTGCTCTGGCTCGAACAGCACCTCGCGCAGTACGCGGGCGCCGTCCTCGCGGTCACCCACGACCGGTACTTCCTGGACAACGTCGCGGGCTGGATCCTCGAGCTCGACCGCGGCCGTGCCATCGGCTACGAGGGCAACTACTCCACCTACCTGGAGAAGAAGGCCGAACGACTGGCGGTCCAGGGGAAGAAGGACCAGAAGCTGCAGAAGCGGCTCAAGGAAGAACTCGCCTGGGTCCGTTCCGGTGCGAAGGCCAGGCAGGCCAAGAACAAGGCACGCCTGGATCGCTACGAGGAGATGGCCGCCGAGGCCGAGAAGACCAGGAAGCTGGACTTCGAGGAGATCCAGATCCCCGCGGGCCCGCGCCTGGGCAGCGTGGTGGTCGAGGTCGAGCATCTGGACAAGGGATTCGGCGATCGCCAGCTCATCAAGGACCTGTCGTTCACCTTGCCGCGCAACGGTATCGTCGGCGTCATCGGTCCCAACGGTGTCGGCAAGACCACGCTGTTCAAGACCATCGTCGGCCTGGAGCAGCCCGACAGCGGCACGGTGCGCGTCGGTGAGACGGTCAAGCTGAGCTACGTCGACCAGAGCCGCGCCGGCATCGACCCGAAAAAGACGGTGTGGCAGGTCGTTTCGGACGGGCTCGACTACATCGAGGTCGGCCAGCAGGAGATGCCCTCGCGCGCGTACGTGAGCGCGTTCGGCTTCAAGGGCCCGGACCAGCAGAAGCCGGCGGGTGTGCTCTCCGGTGGTGAGCGCAACCGCCTGAACCTGGCGCTGACCCTCAAGCAGGGCGGCAACCTGATCCTGCTCGACGAGCCGACCAACGACCTCGACGTGGAGACCCTGGGTTCGCTGGAGAACGCGCTCGAACAGTTCCCCGGCTGCGCCGTGGTCATCTCCCACGACCGCTGGTTCCTCGACCGCACCTGCACCCACATCCTCGCGTGGGAGGGCGACTCGGACAACGAGGCCAAGTGGTTCTGGTTCGAGGGCAACTTCGAAGCGTACGAGGCGAACAAGATCGAGCGCCTCGGCGTCGAGGCGGCCCGCCCGCACCGGGTGACGCACCGCAAGCTCACCCGCGACTGAGTATCCGCCGCAGCGGGGCGACGCTCCGCCGCGGTGCGCTTCTCCACGGTGACCGGCCGGAAAGACCCTCGATCGTCGGTAGCGATCGGGCGAATTCCGG
The DNA here is from genome assembly GCF_003315035.1 of Nocardia puris. GTDB lineage: Bacteria > Actinomycetota > Actinomycetes > Mycobacteriales > Mycobacteriaceae > Nocardia > Nocardia puris. Next base: position 48,646 of record NZ_QNRE01000019.1, on the reverse strand, counting down.
CCGGTGGCCGCTCCCCCGGGCTCCGGCGGAGCAAACCCTCCGGGATTATTTCCGATCGGTGGCGATTCCGACGCGCGTGACCCGCACCGAGCACTAGGGTGGACTGCGTGCATGCGCAGGCGCAGTCGGGTCATCGGGTCCTTCCCGCCGCGACCGCCCCTGGGTGATGTCGTGGGTCCGATCGGGTGCTGTGCCTAGGCGGTCGGGCGTCCACACCGCACAGCTACTCTCGGACCGGCGTCACTTTGTTCCGGAACCGAAATCCGAGGGAGTTGGCGAAAAAATGACGGTCTCGTCCGAGTTGTCCGGTGCGGCGTGGGCCGCGGGTATGCCGCAATCGCTGCGCGCTGATCTCGCGGCGCTCGAGGAGGCGTACTTCCGCCACGTCGACGCGGGCGATGTGGACTGTGCGATCACGGGCATCACCCAGATCTTCCGCCGCCACCTGCACCTGGCGATGGCGCGCAGGCCCGAGCGCGCGCTGGTGCGCGTCTACCACCCCGACGACGGGTCGGGACTGGGCGCGGCGGTGCAGGTGGTCACCGACGATATGCCGCTGCTGGTCGAATCCATCACCTCCTCGCTGAGCAGGCTGGGCGTGAGCGTCAGCGAGGTGATCCACCCGATCTTCGAGGTGGAGCGCGACGCGGAAGGCCACCTGCTCGACGCCGCCCCGCACGAGGTGGACGGCAACGGCGCCACCGGCCTGCGCGAATCCTGGATGCACCTGCAACTGCACCCCGCGACGAGTCGCGCCGTCCTGGATCGCATCGAGAAGTCCATGCCCGACGTCATCGACGACGTGCGCCAGGTCATCGGCGACACCGAGGCCATCCGCGACGTCCAGAGCGCGCTGGCCGACGAGTTGGAGAATGCCGCCGCCCGGCCGACCGCGCCGTTCGACGCGACCGATCTGGTCGACTGCGCGAACCTGCTGCGCTGGCTCGCCGAGGGCAATTTCACCGTGCTCGGCTACGCCCGCTACCGCCTCGGCGTCGAGGGTGAGCAGACCACCTCGAGCCCGGTGCCCGGCACCTGCCTCGGCGTGCTGCGTCCCGATGTCGGCACCGATTTCCGCGTCCCGATCAACGGCGGCGACCGGCCGCTGCTCATGCTCACCCAGGGTCTGGTGCCCGCCACCGTGCACCGGTCGGTGTACCCGTACTTCATCGGCGTCGCCGATTTCGACGAGCGGGGCGAGATTCGGGGCGAGCACCTGTTCATCGGGGTATTCACGGTGACCGCGGTGCACGAGAACGTGCTCGACATCCCGGTGATCGGGCGGCGGGTGCGCTCGGTGATCGAGGAGAACGGCTTCGACCTGGACTCCTTCTCCGGTCAGGCGATGCTCGAGGTAATCCAGTCCTTCCCGCGCACCGAACTGTTCTCCTCCGACACCGAGACCATGCGCCGCACCGCCGCCGCGGTGCTGAACGTGAGCCTGCGCAGGCAGGTGCGGCTGTTCATGCGCTCGGACTCCTACGGCCGCTTCGTCGCCTGCATGGTGTACCTGCCGCGCGACCGCTACACCACCCGGGTCCGGCTCGAGATGCAGGAGATCCTGGTCCGCGAACTGGGCGGCGTCTCCATCGACTACTCCGCGCGGGTGAGCGAAAGTGAGCTCGCCAGCGTGTATTTCACGGTCCGGCTAGCCGACGAGGGTTCCCCGGTCCCGCGTGACGCCGATCAGGTGGCCGACACCTCCGAGGTCAACCGCCTGCGCATCCAGGGCCTGCTGAACGAGGCCAGCCACACCTGGGACGACCGCCTCGGTGACGCGGTGAGCAACTCCACGGTGCTCGATCCGGCCGTGGTGCAGCGCTACGCCGGCGCCTTCCCCGAGGCGTACAAGCAGGACTTCAGCGCGGCTCGCGCCCTCGGCGACATCGGCAGGTTGGAGCGGCTGTCCGAAGGCGTCATCGATCAGCACCTGTACCGCAGCGCCGACGCCGCACCCGGCGCCTGGCGCTTCACCCTCTACATCGGGGGCACCGGCGTCTCCCTGAGCCAGGTGCTGCCCGTGCTGCAGAGCCTCGGCGTGGAAGTGCTCGACGAGCGGCCGTACCGGGTGCGCCCGGACGGCGCCGACGCCGACGGCGAGCGCTGGATCTACGACTTCGGCCTGCTGGCTCGGCCCGAACTGCTGCGCAGCGCACTGGATTCGGATCTGGACGCCGAACTGCTCGAGCCGCCCGCCCGCGCCGAGGCGCTGGAGGACGAGGTGGCCGGTCTGCGCGAGCGGTTCACCGAGGCGTTCGAAGCGGTCTGGTACGGCCGTGCCGAGGCCGACGGGCTCAACGAACTGGTGTTGCGCGCACGGCTGTCGTGGCGGTCGGTGTCGATCCTGCGCACGTACGCGAAATATTTGCAGCAGGCCGGTTTTCCGTACAGCCAGGCCAATATCGCCAGGGTGCTGCTCACCTACCCCGACGTGGCGCGGCTGTTCGTGGACCTGTTCGCCGCGCGGTTCGATCCCGACACCGTATCGGCCGACCACGCCGCCGATCTGGAGACCCAGCTGCGCGCCCGCATCGACCAGGTGGTGAGCCTGGACGCCGACCGCATCCTGCGCGCCATCCTCGGGTTGATCAAGGCGACATTGCGCACCAACTACTACGTCACCGACGCCGAGGGCCGCTCGCGCGATTTCGTCGCCATGAAGGTGGAGCCGCGCGAGATCGCCGAATTGCCCAAGCCCAAACCGCAATTCGAGATCTTCGTGTACTCGCCGCGGGTGGAGGGCGTGCACCTGCGGTTCGGGCCGGTGGCGCGCGGCGGCCTGAGATGGTCGGACCGGCTGGAGGACTTCCGCACGGAGATTCTCGGCCTGGTGAAGGCGCAGGCGGTGAAGAACGCGGTGATCGTGCCCGTCGGCGCCAAGGGTGGCTTCGTGGTCAAGCAGCCGCCCACGCCCACCGGCGACCCGGTGGCCGACCGGCAGGCGCTGGGGGCGGAGGGCGTCGAATGCTACCGCACCTTCATCTCCGGCTTGCTCGATCTCACCGACAACGTCGACCTGACCACCGGCGCGGTGCTGCCGCCCGCGCGGGTGATCCGGCGCGACGGTGACGACACCTACCTGGTGGTCGCCGCCGACAAGGGCACCGCCACGTTCTCCGATATCGCCAACGACGTCGCGCTGAGCTACGGCTTCTGGCTGGGCGACGCCTTCGCCTCCGGCGGGTCGGCAGGCTACGACCACAAGGCCATGGGCATCACGGCGCGCGGCGCGTGGGAGAGCGTCAAACGGCACTTCCGCGAGATGGATATCGACACCCAGACCGAGGATTTCACCGTCGTCGGCATCGGTGACATGAGCGGCGACGTGTTCGGCAACGGGATGCTGCTCTCCGAGCACATCCGGCTGGTCGCCGCCTTCGACCACCGCCACATCTTCCTCGACCCGAATCCCGATGCCGCGAGTTCCTACGCGGAGCGGCGCCGGATGTTCGAACTGCCGCGCTCCTCCTGGGCCGACTACGACACCTCGCTGATCAGCGCGGGCGGCGGTGTGTGGGATCGCACGGTGAAGTCGGTGCCCATCAGCCCGCAGGCGCGGGTGGCGCTGGGCCTGCCCGACGACGTCGAATCGCTCTCCCCGCCGGAACTGGTGCGTGCCATCCTGCTCTCGCCCGCGCAGTTGCTGTGGAACGGCGGCATCGGCACCTACATCAAGGCGAGCACCGAATCCAACGCCGAGGTGGGCGACAAGTCCAACGACGCGGTGCGCGTCAACGGCAACGAGTTGCGGGTGCGGGTGATCGGCGAGGGCGGCAACCTCGGCGCGACCGCGCTGGGCCGCATCGAGTTCTGCCGCAACGGCGGCAAGATGAACACCGACGCGCTGGACAACTCCGCGGGCGTCGACTGCTCCGACCACGAGGTCAATATCAAGGTCCTGCTCGACGGCGTGGTGAGCTCCGGCGCGCTGCCGGAGGCCGAACGCAACCCGCTGCTCGCCTCGATGACCGACGAGGTCGCCGATATGGTGTTGCAGGACAACGTGTCCCAGAACTTCCTGATGGGCATCGCGCGCTTCGAGGCGCCGCGCATGATGAACGTCAACATGCGGCTCATCGCCGATCTCGAACAGCGGCGCGGGCTCGACCGCGAGCTGGAGGCGCTGCCCTCGGACGCCGAGATGAAGCGCCGCCACGAGGACGGTGTGGGGCTGGTCTCGCCGGAACTGGCGAATCTGCTCGCGCACGTGAAGCTTTCGCTGAAGGCCGATCTGCTCGAGTCCGACCTGCCCGATATGACCTACTTCGCGGCACGGCTGCCGGAGTACTTCCCGACGCCGCTGCGGGAGCGGTTCGGCGCGGCCATCAAGAAGCACCGGCTGCGCCGCGAGATCGTCACCACCATGATCGTCAACGAGATGGTCGATTACGGCGGCATCACCTACGCGTTCCGGCTCAACGAGGAAGTGGGCGCCACCACCACCGACGCCGTGCGCGCCTTCGCCGCGGCCGCCGGGATCTTCGACCTGCACACGGTCTGGGCGCGCATCCGCGCGGCCGATGTGCCGATCTCGGTGCGCGACGAACTCGAGCTCGAGACCAAACGCATCCTCGACCGCGCTTCCCGGTGGCTGCTGAGCAACCGCCCGCAGCCCATCGCGGCGGGCGCGGAGGTGAACCGCTACACCAGGGGCGTGCGGGAGCTGGCCTCGAAGGTGCCGGAGTGGTTGCGCGGTCACCACGTGGCCACGCTCACCGACCAGTCCGCCGAACTCATCGCGCGCGGTGCGCCCACCGACCTCGCGACCGAGGTGTTCGGCCTGCTCAACCTGTTCCCGCTGCTGGACGTGATCGACATCGCCGACATCACCGAGCGCGACGGCGAGGAGGTGGGCGCGCTGTACTACGCGCTCAACGAGCACCTCAAGATCGACTGGTTGCTCCAGGCGGTGAGCCACCTCGAACGCGGCGACCGTTGGCACGCGCTGGCCCGGCTGGCCCTGCGCGACGACATGTACGGGTCGCTGCGCTCGCTCACCCTCGACGTGCTGTCCGGCGGTGAACCCGAGGAGACCGCCGACGAGAAGATCGCGTACTGGGAGTCGAAGAACCAGTCCCGGCTGGGTCGCGCGCGGGCCGCGCTGTCGGAGCTGTTCGAATCGGGCGCGCACGATCTGGCGACGCTCTCGGTGGCGGCGCGACAGGTGCGCAGCATGGTCAGCGGCGTCGGCGCGCAGTCGGAGGTGCCGAGGTAGGAACCGCGGGCGGGTGCCGCCGGTCGGTGCCCGCCCGACCTCGGGTTTCTCGGCGGGTCTCGCCCCCGGCGCGACCGGGCGGGCCCGGCTTGCGATACTGGACGCTCAGGATCGGCTCGATCCGAGCGATGCGGCCCGGATCTGAATGTCGAGAATCGGAGTCTGTCGCACCCGCGATCTCGCCTCGTCGCCTGTTGCGGAGTCGCAGCGTGGGAGTCTGGCGAGTGGCCGGGTGCCCACCGGAGGTACCACTGTGACGAGCACGTTGAACGGAAACGGGCAGGCGCACACCGATACGGTCCTGCTGCCCAGGCGATTCCACACCCAGGTGGAGATCCGCTGGTCGGATATGGACGTGTTCCAGCACGTCAACCACGCCCGCATGGTGACCCTGCTGGAGGAGGCGCGCATCCCGTGGCTGTTCGAGGGTGACCGCCCGACGTCGGCCCTCGGCAAGGGGTGTGTGCTCACCGACCTGCACGTGCGCTACCGCGCGCAGCTGCGGCACGAGGACACCCCGCTCGATATCGCCATGTGGGTGCAGCGGTTGCGGGCGGTCGATTTCACCGTGGGCTACGAGGTCCGCCCGAACGGCGCCGCCCCCGACTCGCCGCCCGCCGTGATCGCCTCCACGCAGCTGGCGGCCTTCGACATCGAGACCCAGCGCCTGCGCCGGTTCACCCCGGAGGAGCGCGACTATCTCGCGCAGTGGCTCGACAAGTGACGACGGCGCGGTCGTGATCGGGGAGCAGCGGGTGCTGCACGTCGCCGACCCCGCCGAGCGCGAGAACCTGGCCACCTTCCTGAGCCGGGCGGTGCGGCTGGACCCGGCCGCCGTGATCCGGTTGCGCCGCCGCGGTGAGCGCTTCGTGTCCGGGTGGGTGGCAACGGGTTTCGAGGCGCTGGCGGTGCGCACGGTGGTCGCCGAACTGGGCGTGGACGACGTCACCGTCGGCGCGGACCTGGTGCTGGCCGGGCTCGGCACCGGCAGCCCGATCGACCTCGGCTACTCGATGGACTCCGCGTGGCGCGGGGCGCTGCCGCCCGCCGACGGGTTCGTCCACGTGGACGACGTGCCCGCCCGCACCTTGGTCGAATTGGCCGAGCGCGGAGCGCAATTGGCGAAGGAGCACGGCAGCCAGCACGGCCCGCCCGCCTCCCTGCTCGACCAGACCGTGCTCACGGTGTCGGCCGACGACACCGAGGTGCGGGTGCCGATGCGCGTCGTCTTCGCCCTCACCGCCATGGATTTCATCCCGCACTCGGGGGACAAGGCCGAGGCCCGCCGCATCCCGCCCACCGAGATCGTCCGCGTGCGCGCCACCGCCACCTGGCTGCGCATCGACGCCCGCTACGGGTCCGTCGCGCGCCGCCGCTCGGGCAGTATCCCGTTGCTGCCCAACTGATTCGCGCGGAGCACGCATCAGGTCGTCCGGTTCTGCGCGCCGGGCTACGGCACCCCGGCCAACCGCAGCAAAGCCGTTGTCGCTGCCGCTGCCAGCACCACCACCAGCAGCGGGCTGCGCCGCCACGCGAGCACACCGCCCACGGCGACCCCGGCGGGCAGCGCGGCACCCAGATGACCTGTGCCGAACGGCAATGTCGTGACCGCGACCAGTGCGGCCAGCAACACCACCGCGCCGATCTCGAGCAACTGCCGCGCGCGTTCGGGGAACCGGATGCGGTCGCGCAGGGCGGGTCCGGCCCACCGGAACGCGTAGGTGCCGACGGCCAGGCTGAGAACTCCGGCGACGAGCATCATCGATCCTCACCCCGGCCCGTGCCGTCGGCAGCGCATGTGCGATCTGCCGGCGACGCGCACTCACCCGGGGTGGCGTTCCGTTCCGCACCGGCTCGCTCCGACCGCCGTAATCGCAAGGCGGCGAACAACACCCCCGACAGCGCCAGCAACACCGGCATCCCCGCGGGCAGGAACGGCGCGCTCAGCACCGCGACTCCCGCGCCCACCGCCACGGCGCCGAACGTCGTCCGGTCGCGCAGCGCCGGGATCACCAGGGCGAGCAGGACCGCCGGGAAGACGGCATCCAAACCGAACGCGGCGGTATCGGGCACCACGGTGCCGATCAGCGCGCCCAGCACGGCACCCGTCGGCCAGGCCAGCAGCACGCCGAGGCCGCAGGCCCAGTACACCGCGCGCTTGCGGGCGGGCTCGGATTCGGCGAGCGCCATCGCGACGGCCTCGTCGTTCATGACGTGCACGCCGATCAGCCGCCGCCAGCCGGTGCCCACCACGTCGGGCACCGACAATCCGTAGGGCAGGTGCCTGGCGTTGACCAGCAAGCCCGCCAGCACCGCGGCGATCGGACTGCCGCCCGCCGCGACGATGCCGAGGAACAGGAATTCGGCGCCGCCGGCCAGCACGACGGTACTCAACAGCACCGGCAGCCACACCGGGAAGCCCGACGCGACGGCGGTGGTCCCGTAGGACACGCCGATCACGCCGACCGCCAGGCAGACCGCCGCGATGCCGGTGAACGTCTCCCGATCCAGTGTTCGCCATATCGAACGCATGTTGTTTATAGTGAACATGGCGGGCGGGTAAGTCAATGTGGTTCGCTGTGGGGCGGTTCACGGCGCACGACGGGAGCGGAGATGACGCGAGAGGACACCACGGCGGCGACACCGCAGGCGGCCATCGCGGCCTCGTTGCGCCGCGAGCGGGCCAGGGCCGGGCTCTCGCTGAGCGAGGTCGCCGGGCGCGCGGGCATCGCGAAATCGACGCTGTCCCAACTGGAATCGGGCAGCGGAAACCCCAGCCTGGAAACCCTGTGGGCGCTGTGCGTCGCGCTGGACATGCCGTTCTCGAGCCTGCTGGAACCGCCGCGCCCCACGGTCCAGATCATCCGCGCCGGCGAGGGGCCGGTGGTGGCGGCCGAGCGCGCGGAGTACCAGGCCACGCTGCTGGCGGCCGGTCCGGCGAACACGCGCCGCGATCTGTTCCGCATCACCGCCGAACCCGGTCACGCGCGCGAATCCGATCCGCACATCCCCGGCGTGATCGAACACGTCCTGCTCGGTGCGGGCCGCGCCCTGGTGGGCCCGACCGGTGCCCCAGCCGAACTGAGCCCCGGCGACTACATCGCCTACCCCGGCGACGCGCCCCACGTCTTCGAAGCGCTGGAGCCCGGCACCTGGGCGACGCTGGTCATCGAATACACGTAGGCCGCCGTCTCGAAGCCCGTCCGGCATCGTGCATCGGATCGCCGAGGATCAGGCCGCGCCCTCGCCCAGATACTGCAACCACACCGGGTCGAGTTCGGCGGTGGTGGAGAGCAGCCGCCAGTGCGGGCCCTTGGGGGAGACGAGCGGGGCGCGCAACGTCCAGCCGAGTTCGCTGAGCAGTTTGTCGGCCTTGCGGTGGTTGCACGGCGCGCAGCTGGCCACGCAGTTCTCCCAGGAGTGCTCGCCGCCGCGGCTGCGCGGGATCACGTGGTCGATGGTCTCGGCCTTGCCGCCGCAGTAGCCGCAGCGGTAGCGGTCGCGATGCATGAGGGCGGCCCTGGTCATCGGGACGCGGGCGCGGTAGGGGACGCGGACGTAGGTGCGCAGCCGGATGACGGAGGGCAGGGCCACCTCGGCGCCCGCAGAGTGCACGACCGGGCCTTCGGGATTGTGGTGGACGGCGTCGGCCTTGTCGCAGATGAGCAGAACGACGGCGCGCCGTGCGGACAGTGCGGTGAGCGGCTCGTAGGTGGCGTTGAGAAGCAGCACCCGGCGCTTCGACCAGCTGGTGGATTCGGTGCGGACCGGCGTGAGGTGGTGGCCGTGGTCGGCACGGGATCGATCGTCACCGGAGCGGTGTGACCCCGGATAATTGTCGGACACGATGTGCAGCGGAGTAGCCCCCGACCCACGATTGTGGACGTCGGCGGGCTTCAGTTGTCGGTGAGTCCTGGCCTCGTGTGGACGGCCGTGCCGCTGCTTCATGGGTGACCCCGATTTCGTCCGGTTCAAGATCATGTGCTATCTCTCGGCGAGACTGCCACCAATATGACCATGGAACTCGGCCATTTGCACGGTGATTTCGCACAATGTTGGGTTAACTGCCGCTGAAGTGCCGCCGCTCCGCTATCCGTGTCGGCCGCGCGCTGCCCGCCCGCCGGGGTGCGGGCACAATGGAGTGGGCGCTATCCACGATCGAGAGGACCTGATGACTTCGGGCGAGCAGACGGCGACGTCGTTCTACCAGGCGGTCGGCGGTGCGGACACGTTCCGGCGGATCGTGGCGGCGTTCTACCGCGAAGTGGCCGCCGACGAGGTGCTGCGCCCGCTCTACCCCGAGGAGGACCTCGGTCCGGCCGAGCGCAGGCTGCGGATGTTCCTCGAGCAGTACTGGGGCGGCCCGCGCACCTACTCCGACGAGCGCGGGCATCCGCGCCTGCGGATGCGGCACATGCCGTTCACGATCGGGCCGATCGAGCGGGACGCGTGGCTGCGCTGTATGCGCATCGCCATCGCCGAGATCGAACCCGACATGCTCGACGACGCGCACCGCAAACAGCTGCTCGACTACATGGAGATGGCCGCGTATTCGCTGGTGAACTCGCCGATGTGAAATCCTCGGGCGGTTCCGGTCGGCGACGCCGCGACGTTACGATTCGCTGAAGAGTTGCCAGATTGTGGGAAACCGGCCTCGCCGAGAGGAATACGTCGGCGGTCTTTGGCACTATAGCGGCGTGACAGCAACACCTGACGAGTCCGCGCCCGAGTCGCGCGACGACCGACCGTGGTGGCGATCCGCCGTCTTCTACCAGGTGTATCCGCGCTCGTTCGCCGATTCGAACGGCGACGGCGTCGGTGATCTGGGCGGGCTACGCGAGCGGCTGGGTTATCTGGAACTCCTCGGCGTCGACGCGCTGTGGATCTGCCCGGTGATGCGCTCGCCCATGGCCGACGGTGGTTACGACGTCTCCGATCCGCGCGATATCGACCCGCTCTTCGGCGGCCTGGCGGCGATGGAGGCCCTGATCGCCGAGGCGCACGACCGCGGCATCAAGGTCACCATGGACCTGGTGCCGAACCACACCAGCGACGCCCACCCCTGGTTCACCGCGGCGCTGGCCGCCGCGCCGGGCAGTCCCGAACGCGCCCGCTACCTCTTCCGCGACGGTCGCGGGCCCGACGGCGCCGAACCTCCGAACAACTGGCCGAGCATCTTCGGCGGGCCCGCCTGGACCAGGATCACCGAACCCGACGGCACGCCCGGCCAGTGGTACCTGCACATCTTCGCGCCCGAACAGCCCGACCTGAACTGGGAGAACCCCGAGGTCGTCGCCGATTTCGAGCAGACGCTGCGCTTCTGGCTGGACCGCGGTGTCGACGGTTTCCGCATCGACGTCGCCCACGGCATGGCCAAACCGGAAGGCCTGCCGGACATGCGCGAGGTCTCCACCAAGATGCTGATCCACGACGATGACGACCCGCGTTTCAACAACCCCGGCGTGCACGAGATCCACCGCCGCATCCGCAAGGTGGTCGGCGAGTACCCGCACGCGGTGACCATCGGCGAGGTGTGGGTGGACGACAACACCCGCTTCGGCGAATACGTCCGCCCCGACGAACTGCACCTGGCCTTCAACTTCCGGCTCGCCGAGGCCGAGTTCACCGCCGAGTCCGTGCGCGACGCCATCGAGAACTCGCTCGCCGCCGTCGAACCGGTCGGCGCGTCGCCCACCTGGACGCTGTCCAACCACGACATCGCCCGCGAGGTCACCCGCTACGGCGGCGGGGAGCGCGGTGTCGCCCGCGCCAGGGCGATGGTCCTGGTGGAGTTGGCGCTGCCGGGCTCGGTGTTCCTCTACAACGGCGCCGAACTGGGCCTGCCGAACGTCGACGACCTGCCCGAGGACGTGCTCCAGGACCCGGTGTGGGAGCGGTCGGGTCACACCGACCGCGGCCGCGACGGCTGCCGGGTACCGATCCCGTGGGAGGGCGACCGGCCGCCGTTCGGGTTCACCGAGGGCGAGACATCGTGGTTGCCGATCCCGCCGGACTGGTCCGGGCTCACCGTGGAGGCGCAGCTCGAACAGCTCGGCTCCACGCTCTCGCTGTACCGGATGGCGATCGAATTGCGCGGTCGGCGCGAGGAGTTCGCCGGTTCGCGGGTCGAGTGGTACGGCAGCCCCGAGGGGTGCCTGGCGTTCCGGCGGCCGGGCGGGCTGACCTGCGTGCTCAACGCGGGCAGCCGGCCGATCGCCCTGCCGCCAGGCGAACCGCTGCTGGTCAGCGCGCCGTTGGCCGACGGGAAGCTGCCGCCGGACGCCGCCGCCTGGTTGGTGTGAGGGCGGTAGGGGCCCGAGTCAGCCGGCGCTCGCGAGGAACTGCTCCACGGCAGTCGCCCAGGCTTCGGGCTGTTCGGCCGCTATCGCGTGTCCGCCGTCGAGGGTGATCCTGCGCGCCGCGGGGATGGTGGCGAGTTCCTCGGTGTGCGCCGCCGACACCACGCGGTCGTCGCGCGCGTCGATGATCAGCGTCGGGAGGGAGAGCGCGGGCAGGTCGGCGCGCACGTCGATCTCGGTGAGGAGCCGGAGTTGGTCGTCGGCGCCGGCGGGCAGCGCGGGGGCGATGCTGTCGACCAGGTCGGTGAGGTCCCGTTCGGTGCGCCGATCCAGCCATTCGGCGCTCCACCCGAGCAGCACCAGGTAGGCGGCGAGCGCGCGGCGATCCGTGGCGGCCAGCTCCCGCCAGGTGCGCACCAGCAGGCGCAGGCGCGGGTTGGCCTTGGCGAACCCGGCCGACAGGACGAGCGCCGTGGCCTCGGCCGGGTGGCGGGCCGCGACGCGGATCGCGACCGGTGAGCCCGTCGAGAATCCGAGGAGGGCGAAGCGTTCGTGTGCGGCCGCGTGCGCGAAATCGACCAAGGCGTCGGCGAGTTCGTCCGGGTCCAGTGGGGCGTTCGCGCGGGGCGTGGCGCCCGAGCCCGGGAAGTCCGGGGCCGGCACGGTGTGGTGGGCGGCGAGGCTGTCGAGGATCGGGCCGAAACTGTCGTCGATATCGCTGCTCGCGCCGTGGGCGAGCAGCAGGGCGGGGCAGGCGCCGAGGACGCGGCCGGTGAGCGCGGGAAGGGGCATGTCGGCGACAGTAGGCCTTGACATCGGTGTGAAGGTCGAACGCGGGCGGCCTGGCCGAACGGTGAAACGCCTTGTCCCGCTGGCCGAAAGCCACGGCGACCGAAGGCTGCGATCCGCCGGCTCGGCCGTCCTGACACTCGCGACACGGTGCCGGCCGGCGACCGGTCGAGCGTCTACTACACGCCATCGTCTACCGTTGATCCGTGAGCATTCTCGAGACAGTGCTGATCTTCGTCGGCATCCCGCTGGTGATCTACGCGGCGATCGCCGGATTGTCGTACCTCGGTAAGCCGCTGCCCGGCGAGAAGCCGGTCCACTTCGAACTCGGACAGAAGTGGACCCAGCCGCCGGTGCTGTGGAGTGCCACCGACGAGGTGACCGGTCACGGGCACCACGACGCCGCGCCGCACGGAAACCATGCGGCTATCGAATCCGCCCAGGGTGAGCCGATCGGAGGCCGGGCAAGTGGCAAGTTCTAAGTGGCCCGCGGTGGTCGAGGCCGACCTCCCGCACGGATACGCCCTCACCAGCAGCGGACGCGTGTCCGGTGTGCACGAGGCCGGCGACGTGTTCAAGGAAGCCCCGTTCAGCGATGACGAGCGGCTCGCCATGGACAACGCGCTCACCGAAGCGACCCGCGCGACCAAGGTGCGCTTCAACGTCTACATCGGCGACCTCGGCGCGGACACCGCCGCCGGCGCCGACGCGCTGTTCCCCACCACTCCCGAGGCGGCGCGCTCGGTGCTCATCGCCGTCTCGCCCAACGAGAAGGCCGTCGAGGTCCGATCGGGCCACGAGGTCGCCGACCGCGCGAACGACCGCGTCTGCCAGCTCGGCGTCACCGCCGCGCTGAGCTCGATCCGGCAGGGACAGCTCATCGACGGGCTCGTCTCCGCCGTCCGCGTGATGGCCGCCGCCATCGGTCGCTGACGCCCCACGTTCACCAGCGTGCTCACGGCGCGCCCACCCCTGCGGTGGGCGCGCCGTCGGCGTTTCGGGGGTCCAGAGTTTCGGGGAGGGCGTTCGCGCCCAGATACGAATCCCCGCGCGAGTGCCAGGCGCAGAAAGTGGGGGTTGTCGGGGAGGGGCGCGGCCGAGCAGGTTGGAGGCATGACAATTCTCGTCACCGGCGCCACCGGAAACATCGGACGCAAGGTCGTCGACCACCTGCTCGCGGGCGGAGCCACCCGGGTGCGGGCGCTCACCACCAATCCGGCCAAGGCCGCGCTGCCCGAGGGCGTCGAGGTCGCGCGCGGCTACCTCGGGCGGGTCTCCTCGCTGCCCGCCGCGTTCGAGGGCGTCGAGCGCATGTATCTCGCCCCGCTGCTCGAGACGGTGGACGAGGTGGTCGCGCTGGCGCGGGAGGCGGGCGTGCGCCACATCGTGGACCTCTCCGGCGACGAGAGCACCGACTGGCAGCCGATCGCGAAAGCCGTGGAGGGGTCGGGGGCGGACTGGACACACCTGTACACGGGCGAGTTCGCCGAGAACGCGACCATCTGGGCCGAGCAGATCAAGGCGTCCGACGTGATCCGCGAGGGGTACCCCGAGGCGGGGAACGCGCCGATCACCATGGACGACATCGCCCGCGTCGCGGCGGATGTCCTGCTCTCCGAGGGGCATTCGCACAAGATCTACGAGCTGACCGGCCCGGAGACCATCACCAGGGCCGACAAGATCCGCCAGATCGGCGCGGCGCTGGGGCGCGACCTCACCGTCGAGCACGTGTCGCGGGAAGAGGCGGTGGCCATCCTGCAACCGATGATGGGCGAGTACGCGGAGTGGTACCTGGACGGGATGCAGTCGATGGTCGACCACCCGCAGCGCGCGACCACCACCGTCGCCGACGTGACCGGGGAGCCCGCCACCAGTTTCGCGCAGTGGGCCCGCGACAACGTCGACGCGTTCCGCTGAGGTGCTGAACTCCCCGATGGCTCGCCGAGGGGCGCGCGATACCCGACGCGCCGGTGCCTCTCGGCGACGAGGGTGATGGCCGCCGACGCGCTCGCATCCCCTGGACCCCTGTGGTCGATGCGCTCGGCGGGATCCTGCGACGCGGTTGAGGTCGAGCCGGGAAGTCATATCCTGCAAGAGTGGCAAAGTTGCCGGTCCCGATCGCGCGCCTGCCGTGGGGTGCGGCGGTGCTGTGCTTGATCGCGGGGGTCGGGGCGTTCACGCGGCCGTTCCACTTCGCTTCTACCGCAATGGTTTTGGTTTTCGGAGTGGGAGCGGTCGTGCTGGTGGCGTGGCCGCGGGTGGGTGCGGGGCTCGTCGTGCGGAGGTCGGTGGGGGCGGTGCCCGGAGACGGTCCGCGCCCGTCGGCGGACGACGTGGGTTCGCCGGCGGAATGCGCGGGGTCGGCGACAATCCGCCGCCCGGTGTCCAGCTCTCGCCGGTCAGCGTTGGGTGACCGAGGTGGCGCGTCTCGGCGGGACAGGTCGGCGTCCGGGGCGGTGTCGCGCGTCGCGTTCCGGCGCGGCGTGGTGGTGTGGTCGGTGTTGATCGGGGCATTGGTGGTGCTCGAGGCGTTCGCGTATGTGCGGCAACCGGATTGGCTGCGCGCCGATCCGGAGCACCCGACCCTGTCGATCCTGCTCGACCCGGTGCTGGAGGAGGGGCCGGTGCGGTTCCTCGGGTGGTTGGTGTGGTTGGCGCTCGGCTGGTGGGTGGTGACGCGATGGACGAGCGAACGCTGATAATCGCCGGTTTCGCGGTACTGCTCACCCTGGTGCTCGCCGCCACCGTGCTGGCCCACCTGCGCCGCGACCTGCTGGCTCCGCTGGGCGTGGTGGTCGGCGCGGCCTTGCGCGGGCGCGCCATGCGGCTGGTGGCGGTGGCGGGGTGGATCTGGCTCGGCTGGCATTTCCTCGCGCGCTGACCCATTACGCCCTGAGCGTAAGTGCGGCCGGGGGGACGCCGTGGTGTCGTATCGTCGGCTCATGAGCGAGCAGGCGAGGTTGCACGCGATTCCGGGTGGGGGCGAGGACGCCGAGCGCGACACCGAGCGGTCCGCGGCGGGCGAACCGCTGTGGCGCGAGGTGCTCGGCGAACGGCTCCGCGAGATCCGCCGCGACCAGGGGGAGACCCTGTCCGAGACCGCGCGCCGCGCGGGTATCTCCCCGCAGTACCTGTCCGAGGTCGAACGCGGCCGCAAGGAGCCCTCCAGCGAGATGATCGCCGCCATGGCGGGCGCCCTCGGCACGTCCCTCGGCGAACTCGCCGAACAGGTCGCCGCCGAGATCCGCCGCGACCGCGCCCTGTCCCTCCTGCGCCCTGCCCTGCGCCGCTCGACCCACGGCCCCACCCTCCTGGCCGCCTGAGCTCGAGGGTTCAGCCGCTACGCCGGGTCGACCCACGGCCTCACCCTCCTGGCCGCCTGAGCTCGAGGGTTCAGCCGCTACGCCGGGTAGTACTCGTCGCGCGCGGGCTGACGCGCAAGCTTCGCCCGCGCGCCACCGGGTTTCCGCGTTGCGCACCCCACCACCCTGGCCGCCTGAAACTCGGCACCCGGCCCGGTTCCGTCCACCGGAGTGACCCGCGCGAGACCGGCGGGCCATCGGCAGGGGCGCGTCACCCGCCGGCGCCGCGCGTGCGTCTCGCCCTGTTCGCGGGGAACCTCACCGGCTGGTTCGGTCGACATGCGTTGGGCGCGAACAGCTCCCGCGACTACGGGTGAACGCCGGTACTGGTGCGGCGCACACCGCCGATGCCGTTCGGCATGCGCGGACGCATACAGGCGCGGACGCATAGAGTCCCTGGCAGCCGCGACACCGAACGTCGGCCTCGCCAGATGCGCCGGTATGCCCCTGTCGCGCAGGGAGGAGATACGGCGGGCGGACGGGTGCCACGCAATCGGGTGTATGTCGGAGGTGCGCGACCGATCGCGAGTGCATGGACGGCGTACTCGGTGAACATGACCCCCGCTACACAGCGGTGCCGGCTCAGCCTCGCGGGTCCAGGACACGGTCGGCGAGGCCGTATTCGACGGCGGCGGCGGCGGTGAAGACGCGGTCGCGGTCGGTGTCGTGGCGGAGGGTCTCGACGGTCTGGCCGGTGTGTTCGGAGAGGATCGACTCGATCGCGCTGCGCATGCGGACCAGTTCGTCGGCCTGGATGATCAGGTCGGGGATGGCGCCCTGGCCGCGGGCGGCGGGCTGATGCAGGACCACGCGGGCGTGGGGGAGCATGGCGCGCTTGCCTTTCGCGCCGCCCGCCAGCAGGACCGCGCCCACGGCGATGGCCTGGCCGACGCAGGTGGTGTGCACCGGAGCCTGGATGTAGCGCATGGTGTCGTAGACCGCGAGCATGGCGGGCAGGTCGCCGCCCTCGCAGTTGATGTACATGTTGATCTCCTGGCCGGGGCTCTCCGACTCCAGGTGCAGCAGTTGCGCGATGAGCGCGTTGGCGACGCCGGCGTCGATGGGGGTGCCGAGGTAGACGATGCGCTCGGCCAGCAGGTGGGAGTAGATGTCGGTGATGCGCTCGCCGCCGCCCGGATGCCGCGCGATGACGTTGGGAATCGTGTACGTGGACATGGTCTTTCGCTCCTGGTGTAGGTGGCGGCTCACGCCGAGATGCCGAAGCGCCTGCGCTGGGGGACGATCTGGTCGAACGATTCGACGATGTGGTCGATGAACCCGTACTCGAGCGCTTGCGGCGCGGTGAACCAGCGGTCGTGCAGCGAGTCCTCGTACACGCGGTCGTAGGGCTGGCCCGTGTCGGCGGCGATGATGCCGAGCACCGTTTCCACGGTGTGCCGCAGATCGTCGGCCTGCGCCTCGACCTCCACCGCGCTGCCCCCGATCCCCGCCGAACCCTGGTGCATGAGGATCCGGGCATGCGGCAGCGCGAACCGCCGTCCCGGCGTGCCCGCCGACAGCAGGAATTGCCCCGCGCTGCACGCCAATCCGAGCGCCAGCGTGGACACGCTGCACGGAATCAACCGGATCACGTCGCGAATGGCGAGCATCGCGGGCACCGAACCGCCGGGGGAGTGGATCCACAGCGAGATCCCGGCCTCGGAGTCCTCGGCGGCCAGCGTGAGCAGTTGCGTCGTGAGCAGGGTGCCGTTGTCGTCGTCCAGCCCGCCGTCCAGCACCAGAATGCGCCTGCTCAACAGTTGTTCCCGCGCATGCCGATCGAACAGCGGTGTCTTCCCGTCCTGAGTCATGCCCCCACCGTGCCCCAGAAAATCCCCACCCCACCGGTTCGCTGCCGTCAGCAGATCCGCCCACAGCAGAGAATGTGTGAAGCGGGGGGACCATCCGCACCGCAGCTAGCGTGGGGTGCGGGGCCCGTATCGAGCCCCGCACCGGAGCGGCCTACTGTGCGTCGAAGGCTCGGGCGCGGAGGGAGCGTTCGATGCCTGCTTTTCCTTCCGAGACGAGGCGGTGCAGGGCCGGGGGGTGGTCGGCGGCGAGGAACTTGTCGGCGGTGGCGACGGCTTCCTCGGTGATCTCCCAGGACGGGTAGAGGCCGATGACGACCGTTTGGGCGACCTCGCTGGAGCGGCGCTCCCACACCGAGGGGATGTCGGCGAAGTAGCGCTCGACGAAGCCGCTGAGCAGTTCACCCTGGCCGGCCGGGGCGAAGCCGCCGACGATGGCGCGGGCGGTGATGTTGGGGACGGAATCGTCGCCCATCACCGTGGCCCACGCCTGTTCCTTCACCTCGGCGATCGGGCGGGCGGTGGCGGCGGCCGCCGCGTGGCGCTTGCCCGCCGCCGTGGGGTCGTTGTCGAGTTCCCGATCGATGGTGGGGGTGGCCGTGCCGTCGGCGTCGATCTCCCCCGAGGCCGCCAGCGCGGTGACCAGTCGCCAGCGCAGATCGGTGTCCACGACCAGGCCGTCGAGCCCCAGCGCCGAGGGCTCGCCGTCGAGGAGTTCGCGCAGCACCTCGGTGTGCCGTTCGGCCAGGCGCGCGCCGGTGAGGGCGTTGACGAACGCCAGCTGGTGGTCCGATCCCGCCTCGGCCTCGCGCGCCAGCTCGAGCAGCCGGTCGGCGAATTCGGGCCAGCCCACCTCGGCGGCCCACGCCGGGTCGGCGTAGCTGCCGATGGCGGTGGCGGCCTGCACGAGCAGCCGCTGCACCACGCCGATCTCGGACTCGGCGCCCACACCGCGCTGCACCAGCGCGACGAAATCGCGGGCGCGGAATTCGGCCTGCCTGGTCATCTCCCACGCCGCCGACCAGGCCAGCGTGCGGGGGAGCGGTTCGGCGATATCGGCGATCCGGTTGACCAGCACGTCCAGCGAATCGGCGTCCAACCGCACCGAGCAGTAGGTCAGGTCGTCGTCGTTCACCAGCACGAAGCGCCCGCGCGGCACACCGACCAGCTCCGGCACGTCGGTGCGCTCGGCGGTGTCCAGATCCAGTTCGACGCGGTGCGTGCGCACCAGTTTGCCGTCCACGTCGTCGTACACGCCGATGGCCAGCCGGTGCACGCGGCGCTCACCGGCGCCCGGTTCGGCACCTTCCTGCACCACCGCGAACGAGCGGAACTTGCCCTCGGCGTCGACCTCGAACTCGGGGCGAAGGATGTTCAGGCCGGTGGTCTTGAGCCACTGCGCGCCCCAGGTGGACAGGTCGCGGCCCGACGCCTTCTCCAGCGCTGCCAGCAGATCGTCGAAAGTGGCGTTGCCGTAGGCGTGTTCGGCGAAGTACGCGCGCAGGCCGGTGAGGAACGGCTCCAGCCCGACGTAGGCGACGAGCTGCTTGAGCACGCTCGCGCCCTTGGCGTAGGTGATGCCGTCGAAGTTCACCTCCACCGCGTGCAGGTCGGGGATGTCGGCGGCGATGGGGTGGGTGGAGGGCAGCTGGTCCTGCCGGTAGGCCCAGGACTTCTCCACGTTGGCGAAGGTGGTCCACGCGTTGGTGTACTCGGTGGCCTCCGACTGGCACAGCACCGAGGCGAAGGTGGCGAACGACTCGTTGAGCCACAGGTCGTCCCACCACTTCATGGTGACCAGGTCACCGAACCACATGTGCGCCATCTCGTGCAGCACGGTCTCGGCGCGGCGCTCGTAGGAGGCGCGGGTGACCTTGGAGCGGAAGACGTAGTCCTCCAGGAACGTCACCGCGCCCGCGTTCTCCATCGCGCCCGCGTTGAACTCCGGCACGAACAGCTGGTCGTACTTGCCGAAGGCGTAGGGCACACCGAAGTTGCGGTGGTAGAAGCCGAAACCCTGTTTGGTCTCGGTGAACAGGCGCTCGGCGTCCATGTGTTCGGCGAGCGAGGCGCGGCAGAAGATGCCGAGCGGGATCTCCCCGTGCTCGTCGGCATAGGAGTCGGTCCATTTGGCGTACGGGCCCGCGATCATGGCGACCAGGTAGGTGCTCATCCGCGGCGTGGTGGCGAAGGTGTGCACGGCCACCGCGCCGACCTGCTTGCGGCTGCCCGAGCCGTTGGAGATGACCTCCCAGTCGGCGGGGGCGGTGGCGACGATGTCGAAGGTGGCCTTGAGATCGGGCTGGTCGAAGCACGCGAACATGCGCTTGGCGTCGGCGGTTTCGAACTGCGAGTACAGGTAGACCTTGTCGTCGGTGGGATCGACGAAACGGTGCAGGCCCTCGCCGGTGTGCGAGTACACGCAGTCGGCCTCGACGACCAGTTCGTTGCGCTCGGCCAGGCCGGTCAGCGCGATGCCCTGCGATTCGTCGTAGCCGGTGACGTCGAGCGGCTCGCCGTTGAGCGTGGCCGAGCGCACGCCCGCGGCGACCAGGTCGATGAAGGTGCTCGCGCCGGGGGTGGCGGTGAAGGTGACGGTGGTCTTGGAACCGAAGATGTCGGAGACCGGCGCGTCGGCGGAGGTGGGCTGCCCGGTGAGGTCGAGTTCGATGCGGTAGTTCTCGACGCCCACGGTGGCGGCGCGCTCGATCGCCTGGTCGCGGGTGAGATTCGGGGCGGACATGGAACTCCTTCGCTCGGGGACGAACACGGCACGGTACGAGCTCGCGACGGGTGCTCGCCCGCGGGCGTCGCCACCCGGCGGGACCGCGCTCGCGGAGCCGTCCCGCCAACCCTAACGGCCGAGCGGACGGACGTGCCGGGCCGATCGCCGCGCGACCTGGCCCGCGGCGAAAGTTGTCCACATGTGGATAACCGATTTCGCGCCGAGGGCCGCCCGGGGCGGTATCCGGCCTCGACTCCGGTCGCGGAGCCTGGACGAAACCGCAGGTAGATCCTCCGGCGCGGATTTCGCTGTCGCTCCGGCCGGCTCGTGAAAGTGGCGCTCGCCACGGCGAGGAACGACCCGTCGGCCACCCACCCGGTCCGGAGGGTTCGAGCGCCGGTGACGATAAGGTTCGTATGTCCGACCTCGCGTTCACCGCATACTCGGGTACGCCTCGAACGCTGGGCCGGCGCGACGCATACCGCGACCGTGCGCACGGGCGCACACCTGACCCACTCCCGGAATCGGAGGCCCGACGTTGAAGCATGTGCACGCCGGAAAGGTGCGCGACCTGTACGAGGACGGCGACACCTTGCTGCTGGTCGCCTCGGACCGGGTCTCGGTCTACGACGTGGTGCTGCCGACGCCGATTCCCGGTAAAGGCGCGCTGCTGACCCAGCTCTCCAACTGGTGGTTCGAGTTCTTCACCGATATCCCCAACCACGTCGTATCCACCACCGACGTGCCCGCCGAGTTCGCCGGGCGGGCGGTCCGGGTGAAGCCGCTGAAGATGGTGTCCGTGGAGTGCATCGCGCGCGGATACCTCACCGGGTCGGGCCTGAAGGAGTACCAGCGCACCGGCACCGTGTCGGGTGTGGCGCTGCCGCCCGGCCTGCGCGACGGCGACAAGCTGCCCGAGCCGATCTTCACCCCCACCAGCAAGGCGTCCGAGGGCCACGACGAGCCGATCACCTTCGACGACGTGGTGCACCAGGAGGGCCGCGAGGTCGCCGACCTGCTGCGCGACCGCACCCTGGACGTGTACCGGCGCGGGGCCGAGCACGCGGCGGGCCGCGGCGTGATCATCGCCGACACCAAGGTCGAATTCGGCTGGGACGGCGACGTTCTCACCCTCGGCGACGAGGTGCTCACCTCGGACTCCTCCCGCTTCTGGCCCGCCGACCAGTGGGAGCCGGGCCGCGCGCAGCCCTCGTTCGACAAGCAGTTCGTGCGCGATTGGTCCACCTCCACCGGCTGGGACAAGGAACCGCCCGGCCCGGAGATCCCCGCCGACATCGTGGAGGCCACCCGCCGCAAGTACCAGGAGGCGTACGAGCTGATCACCGGCCGCCCCTGGGAGCTCTGAGTTCAGCTCTCGCCGAGCAATTCGGCCAGCCGGTCCAGGTAGGGCCGCTGACCCGCGGTGAGTTTGTCGCGGGCGGTGTCCAGGTCGAACCATTCGGCGCGGTCGACCTCGGGGAACTCGGCGAGCGTGCCCGAGCGCGGCGGCCATTCCATCTGGAACGTCCCCGGCGTCACTGCGGACGGGTCGAGGTCGCCGTCGACCGCCCACACCGTGAGGTGCTTGCGCCCGCGCCCGCTGCCGTACTGCACCTCGCCCAGGGACGCCCAGTCGCCGTCGGGCACGGGCAGGCCGAGCTCTTCGGTGAACTCGCGCCGCGCCGCGACGGCAGGTTCCTCCGCACCGAACTCGTACTCGCCCTTGGGAATCGACCAGGCCCCCGCGTCCTTGCGCGCCCAGAACGGTCCGCCCATGTGCCCGAGCAGCACCTCGGCCCGTTCGCCGCGCCGGAACAGCAGCACGCCCGCGCTGTACTTCATGATCACCTCAGGAGTCGGAGTCGGCGGCGCTGCGCACCCGGGCGGCGCGCAACATCAGATAGTCGCGTTCGGGCACGCTGGTGGTGCGCGCCGCGGCGGCGGTGTAGTGCGCGATCGCCGCGGGACGATCACCGGCCATCTCGTAGAGGTGCCCGCGCACCGCGTCGAGCCGATGGCCGCGCCCCAACTGATCCGCCACCGTCTCCGCCAGCTCCAGTCCGGCCGGGGGTCCGTGCACCATGGCGACGGCGACCGCCCGGTTCAGCGTCACCATCGGATTGGGCGCCAGCCGTTCGAGCACGTCGTAGAGGCCGAGGATGCGCGACCAGTCGGTGTCCTCGGCGCGCAGCGCCTGCCCGTGCAGCGCCGCGATGGCGGCCTGCACCTGGTAGGTGCCGGTGAGCCCGCCGGACAGCGTGCTCGTCACCAGTCGCACGCCTTCCACGATCATCGTCCGGTCCCAGAGTCCGCGCTGCTGTTCGTGCAAGGGGATCAGCTCGCCGTGCGCTCCGGTCCGCGCGGCGCGGCGGGAATCGGTGAGCAGCATGAGGGCGAGCAGGCCGGTGACTTCGCTGTCGTCGGGGAGGAGTTCGTGCACGGCGCGAGCGAGGCGGATCGCTTCGGCCGAGAGGTCCGCGCGCCGCAGCTGCGCCCCCGAGGTGCTGGTGTGCCCCTCGCTGAAGATCAGGTACAGCACGTGCAGCACCGCGCCGAGCCGGTCGCGCCACTGCGCGTCACCCGGACGGGCGAACGGCCGGTCCAGCGCGGCCAGCCGCTTCTTCGCGCGCGAGATGCGCTGGCCCATCGTGGCTTCCGGCAGCAGGAAGGCGTGCGCGATTTCCTCGGTGGTGAGTCCGCCGACCGCTCGCAAGGTCAGCGCGATGGCGCTGGCCTGCGAGAGCGCGGGATGACAGCACAGGAAGAACATGTCGAGGGTGTCGTCGCGATCCGCGGCGTCGCCGTCGGGCACCTCCCGCTCGAACACCGTGACCTCGCGGCGCCTGCGCGCCACCTCCGCGCGCACCGCGTCGGTCATCCTGCGCTGGGCCACCTGGATCAGCCAGCCGCGCGGATTCTCCGGCACGCCCTCCTCGGGCCACTGCGTCGCCGCCGCGAGCAACGCCTCCTGGACGGCGTCCTCGGCGGCGTCGAAATCGCCGAACCGGCGCACCAACAGGCCGAGGACCTGCGGCGCCAGCTCGCGCAGCAGGTCCTCGGTGCGTGCCGGAATCACCGCGGCGGTGCGCTCATCACCGCGCGGACCTCGATGTGCTCGCCGATCGGCTTTCCGCCGGGGCCCGGCGCCGCCGACGCCTTCGCGGCGATCTCCACCGCGCGCTCGGGGCTGTCCACATCGACGATCCAGTACCCCGCCAGGAATTCCTTCGTCTCAGGGAAAGGGCCGTCGGTCACCACCGGCGCGGAGCGCCCATCGGAACTGACGATGCGCGCCTCGTCGGGACCGGCCAGCCCCTGCCCGTCCACCAGCTCACCGGACTTGGCCAGTTCCTCGCCGAGGGCGCGCTGGAAATCGATGTGGGCCGCGATGTCCTCGGGCGCCCACTCCGAGATCGGGATGTCGCAGTTGGCGGGGGGTCCGTATGACTTGATCAGCATGTATTTCACGGTCGGCTCCTTGCCGGTCGACGCGCCCCGGTGGCGCTCTCATGAGAAGGTCGGCGCGGGACAGCGGGTTTCGACGTATCCGCTCGGGAATTCTTCCGGCCGGTTCTCACAGGGGCGTCGAGGGGTCGGCCAGCCGATCGGGATCGACCGGTTCGCCCGCGGTGATGAGCTCCTTGATCCGGTCGGTCACGTCCCACACGTTGACGTTCATCCCCGCCAGCACGCGATTCCGCGCATCCAGCCAGAACGCCACGAACTCGCGCGCGTCCAGATCCCCGCGGATCACCACGCGCTCGTAGGCGCCGGGTGCGGCGTAGCCGGTGTACTCCATCCCGAGGTCGTACTGGTCGGTGAAGAAGTAGGGCAGTCGATCGTAGGTGGCGGGTTTGCCGAGCAGGGTGGCCGCCGCCACGGCGGGCTGGTTCAGCGCGTTCGCCCAGTGCTCGACCCGGATCCGGCGACCGTAGTGCGGGTGTTCCTCGGCCGCGATATCGCCGACCGCGACGATGTCGGGATCGCTGGTGACCAGGCTCGCGTCCACCAGCACACCGTTGTCGACGGCGAGCCCGGCGGCCTCGGCCAGCCCGGTGTTGGGGGCCGCGCCCACCGCGACGAGCACCGCGTCGGCGGGCACCTCGGTCCCGTCGCCCAGGCGTACGCCGGTGGCGACGCCCTCGCGGGTGACGATCTCCTCGACGCTTGCGCCCAGCCGCAGATCCACGCCGTGCGCGCGGTGCAGGTCGGCGAACACCGCACCCATCTCGGGGCCGAGCGCGCCGAGCAAGGGCTGCTCCGCGGACTCGATCACGCTCACCGTGACGCCCTTGGTGCGGGCCGCGGCCGCGACCTCCAGCCCGATCCAGCCCGCCCCGATGATCGCCAGCCGCCGGTCCTGGGCGAACAGTTCGATCAGCGTGTCCGAGTCGTCGATGGTGCGCAGCGTGTAGACGTTCGCCGCGTCGGCGCCCGGCAGGGGCAGCGTGCGCGGGGTGGAGCCGGTGGCCAGAGCCAGCTTGTCGTAGGTGAGGGTCGAATCGTCGGGCAGCGTGACGGTTTTCGCGCCCGCGTCGATCGCCATGACGGTGGTGCCGAGCAGCAGTTCGACGTGGTGGTCGCGGTACCACTGCGCGGCGTCGACGGTGAATTCGGCGAGGCCCTTCTTGCCGAGTAGATGCTCCTTGGACAGCGGTGGTCGCTCGTAGGGCAGATGTTCCTCGGCGCCGATCAGGGTGACCTTGCCGTCGAAATCGTTGTCGCGCAGCGCTTCGGCCACTTTGGCGCCGGCCAGGCCGCCGCCGACGATCACGAAATGCCGATCCGAGGTCATCGTGGACTCCTCTCGGGGGGAACTCGTGTCCTCGAGCCTACTGTCACGCGGACACCGGCAACGCGATATCGCGACGCCGCCCGGGAACGAATCGCGCGGCGCCGTGGTTGGTTCGGAGTAGCGGCGCCGGGGCGTCGCGTATTCGAGCATGCGATCGAGAGGACCACCCGTGACCGACACGGTTGAGAAGGATGTCGCCGAATTCTGGTTCGACCCGCTGTGCCCGTGGTGCTGGATCACCTCCCGCTGGATTCTGGAGGTCGAGAAGGTCCGCGATATCGAAGTGCGCTTCCACGTCATGAGCCTCGCGGTGCTCAACGAGGGACGCGACCTGCCCGCCGAGTACCGCGAACTGCTCGAGACCGCGTGGGGTCCGGTGCGCGTGGCCATCGCCGCCGAACAGCAGCACGGGGAGAAGGTGCTCGCCCCGCTCTACACCGCCCTCGGCACCCGTTTCCACGACGGCAACACCGCCTACGGCCGTCCGACCACCGCCGAACAGCGCAAGCAGGTGATCGCCGACGCGCTCGCCGAGGTGGGGCTGCCCGCCGAACTGGCGCTGGCCGCCGACAGCACCGACTACGACGAGGCGCTGCGCAAGAGCCACCACGCGGGCATGGACAAGGTCGGCGACGACGTCGGCACCCCGACCATCCACGTCAACGGCGTCGCGTTCTTCGGTCCGGTCCTGTCCCGCATCCCGCGCGGCGAGGACGCGGGCAAGGTGTGGGACGGCGTCGTCGCGCTCGCCTCCTACCCGCACTTCTTCGAGCTCAAGCGCACCAGGCACGAGGAACCGGCCTTCGACTGAGCCGCTACGGCACCGGTTTCGGCGGCAGGCTCGGCACCTCGCCGTAGGGCGCGGGCGGCGGCGGGCCGCCGAAACCGGGGCGCGGGCTCGGCCGCCAGAACATCTTGCCGTGCCTGCTGCGGTCGCGCAGCGCCCACATCCGCCAGGTCAGCACCGGGTGGGTGGACATGGCGTTGACCAGCCAGACGAATCCGCCCTTCTCGGTGGCGGCGCGGTCGGCCATCTCGTCGAACCCGACCAGGGTGTTCATGTACTTGCCCGCCGCGAGCGTGCCCATCGCGGCGGCCGCGCCGGTGTGCCGGTTGCAGTAGCCGTGGTTGTCGGCCGTGTACTCCTGGGAGCGGATCAGCGAATTGCCCAGGATGGGCAGGAACGGCACCAGGAACATGCCGAGCTGGCGCCAATAGGAGGTGTGGCCCGCGGCGATGTGGCCGACCTCGTGGCCGATGATGAAGGCGAGCGCGTCGGGTTCGCGGGCCTGACCGCCGATTTCGAACAGGTCGCTGTACACCACCACGAACCGGCGGAAGCCGTGGCCGGAGGCGAACGCGTTGATCTGGCCGTTGCCGAGCACCACGTAGGCGTCGGGCGCCTTGGCCATTCCGAACCTGGCCGCCGCCTCGGCCACCATCCGGTACCCCTCCGGGAACTGCGTCGGCGACATCTTCACGCCGTTCACCCGCTGCGTCGCGAAATTCATACCGCGCGCGGCCCACACGATCACCGGCGCGAGCGCCAGCAGCAGGACGAGATCGCTCGGCGCGGCGCCGTCGAGCAGCGCGCCGATCAGCACGAGCACCGCGATCAGATACGCGATCGCGGTGAGCACCACGACCGCCACCAGCAGCGGGATCTCCCAGCTGTGCCGGGCGGGCATGCCGAACGGGGAGAGCCCGCGCGGCATCCGATGCGGCGTCGGCGGCGGGGGCGCGCCGTAGGTCGGGTACCCGCCGGTGTGCGCGGTCGGATACGGCGGTTGCTGGACTTCCCACCCGGTCGGCGGCGCGTACTGGTCCGCGGGCCGGTCTTGCGGGCCCGGCGGATTCGGTTCGTGCGGCTGCATGATGTGCACTCTATTCATCGCCGGCCGTGCCGGTCGGCGCGTCGGCGCGCGACCCGCCCGAGGGGGACGATCCCGCGCGGAACCGGCCCGGACGGGCCTGACACAATCGCAGCCATGCGCGTATACCTGGGTGCCGACCATGCCGGTTTCGAACTGAAGAATCACGTCAAGGCCCACCTCGAGCAGGCGGGGCACGAGGTCGTCGACTGCGGCGCCCTCGAATACGACGCACTCGACGACTACCCCGCGTTCTGCATCGAGGCGGCCCGCCGCACGGTCGCCGATCCGGGCAGCCTCGGCCTGGTGTTCGGCGGCAGCGGCAACGGCGAGCAGATCGCCGCGAACAAGGTGCCCGGCGCCCGCTGCGCGCTGGCCTGGAGCGTGGAGACCGCCAAGCTGGCCCGCGAGCACAATAACGCGCAGCTCATCGGCATCGGCGGCCGTATGCACTCCACCGAGGAGGCGCTGGCCATCGTCGACGCGTTCGTGAGCACGCCCTGGTCGGGTGAGGAGCGCCACCAGCGCCGCATCGATATCCTGGCCGAGTACGAGAAGTCCGGGGAAGCGCCCGCCGTTCCCGCGTACTGAGTTCGTCTCGTGCCGGAGGGGCACACGCTGCACCGCCTCGCGGACCGGCATCACCGGCGGTTCGCGGGCGGCGTGGTGCGGGTGTCGAGTCCGCAGGGCCGGTTCGCCGCCGACGCCGCGCGCGTCGACGGTCAACGGCTCGAGCGGGCCGAGGCCTACGGGAAACACCTGCTGCACCACTACGAATCCGGGCTCACGGTGCACGTGCACCTGGGTCTGTACGGCAAGTTCTACGACGCCGAGCTGCCGATGGGGGAGCCGGTCGGCCAGGTGCGGATGCGGATGGCCGGCTCGTCCGGTTTCGGCACCGACCTGCGCGGACCGGCCGCCTGCGAGATACTGCTGCCGCCGGAAGTGGACGCGCTCACCCAGCGCCTCGGACCCGATCCGCTGCGCCCCGACGCCGAGCCGGAGCGGGCGTGGCGGCGGATCACCCGTTCCCGCAGGCCGATCGGCGCGCTGCTGATGGACCAGAGCGTGCTCGCCGGCGTCGGCAACGTCTACCGCGCCGAAGTGCTGTTCCGGCACGGCATCTCGCCCTACCGTCCCGGCGTGGAACTCGGCGTCGACGAGTGGGCCGCGCTCTGGGACGATCTGGTCGAGCTGATGCCGGTGGGTGTCGCGACGGGGCGGATGCACGTGGTGCGGCCCGAACACGATCACGGCGAGCCGTCCTACGCCCCCGATCGCCCGCGCACCTACGTCTACCGCAGACCCGGCGCCGGATGCCGGGTGTGTGCGTCACCGGTTGCCCACGCGGTGCTGGACGGCCGCAATCTCTTCTGGTGCCCGACCTGCCAGCCGAAATGAGGCCGCGCGCCGGCGCGCGGCCCCCTCGTCAGCCCGCGACGGCCGCGCCGATCTCCGGTTCGTCGGTGTCGGAATAGTGGAAACGGCGCCCACCAGCGGTCTTCGCGGTGTACATGGCCCGGTCGGCGCGGCGCAGCAGATCGATGAAGTCACACGGCGCGCCGGGCGGGTTGAAGGCCGTGCCCACGCTCGCCGACACCGGCACCGGGCCCGCCGCCGTCCACACCGGATCGCGCAGCGCGACCACGATGCGATTGGCGATATCGGTCAATGTCTGGCCGTCCCGGTTCAGCGCGACGACGAATTCGTCGCCGCCGTACCGGCAGATGACCGTGTCGGGCGGGCACACCTCGCGCAGGCGGTTGGCCAGCTCCACGAGGACCTCGTCGCCGACGGCGTGGCCGTAGCCGTCGTTGATCTGCTTGAAGCGGTCCAGGTCGATGAGCAGCAGGCCGACGCAGCTGGTGGGATCGGTCGCCATGCGGCGCACCCGGTCCTGCAGCAGGGTGCGGTTGGCCAGATCGGTGAGCGCGTCGTGGGTGGCCTCGTGGCGCAGCCGGTGCTGGAGCGCGGCGATCTCCTGCACGCGCAGCGACACCTTCGCCGAGAGGTTCTGCTCCTGCTGTGCCAGCGCGCGCTCCTGGAGGGCCTGGGCGTAGCTGTCGATGGCCTGGCTGGCCACGAACGGCCAGCGCGTGGCCACCAGCGAGCCGGGACGCCCGGAGGGGAATCCGAGTAGCCAGCGGCTCGCCTGGGCCAGCATCCGGGTTCGCTCGAACGGCGGGTCGGCCAGGCGAGCGCCCAGCATCCGCGCCTCGGGCACCGGGAAGGGCTCGTGCTTGGCCAGATACAGCAGCCGCTGCACCAGCTCGATGAGAACAGGTTCCAGCTGCGCGGGCGTCGTGTGCGAGCCCGGTTCGGCGCACACGGCGCGCGCCCAGTCGCGACACATCTCGCGCACCCGCGGTTCGGGATCGGTCGCCATGTCGATCACCGGCCGCTGGTCAGGTCGGTACCCGGGTGGCCTGTGCGCGCACAGATGCCGGTCTCACCCCGTTCGTTACTGCTATGCG
Organism: Nocardia puris; assembly: GCF_003315035.1. Lineage (GTDB taxonomy): Bacteria > Actinomycetota > Actinomycetes > Mycobacteriales > Mycobacteriaceae > Nocardia > Nocardia puris. Next base: position 19,308 of record NZ_QNRE01000019.1, on the reverse strand, counting down.
GTTGTGCCCACCACGCTCGGCGCACGCTCACCGCCCCCTTTCCAGATACCCCCGTCCGGCAAAAAGGATCCTAGCAAGCCACCCGGCGGCGAAAAACGGCGTTTTACAACGAGTTTTCGCTGCCTCGCGAATGGCGATCGGGTATGACATCGCCGTCCGGGCCGAAGTGTTACACCCCACTTTTCATTAGCTGAACATTAGCTTTCGGGGCTGCCGAAGGTGTGCTGAACCGACTGGTCAGGATGGTTCCCGGCGTGCGCGCCCGGCGGCGATTTGTGAGATGTACGAACACCGCCCCGCGGCCCTGCCCCCGCGCGCACCGGCGCTGATAGGCTGCCTTGCTCTACGACCGTGGCGCCGATCGAGAGCGAGGGGGTGGATCCGTGCGACCTGATCAGGCGCGCGACGCCGGGAGCGGTCTCTACGACGCCGCCGCGGCCGGGGATTTCCGGATGCCGGAGCAGACCGCGCAACGGCTGGCGGCCGCGTGCGACGCGCTGATCGACGGACTCGGCGCGCTGCGGAACTCCAGCGCCGGACTCGCCCACGTGACCGGATTCCCGGAGCTGCCCTCGGGCGTGGCGCTCACCAAGGGGTTCGCCGGGAAGGGCACGCAGTTCACCGAGGTCGTGGCCGACCTGCGGGAGGCCGCGCTGCGCTACAAGGCCGGATTCCTCGCCGCCGGGCGCCTGGTCGCCGAGGCCGACGCCGCCAACAGGGCCGCCCTCGACCTGGCCGCCGACCGTCTGGACGGCGGCGCGTGAACCACGGCGCGGACGCGGCGACCGACCCGCCGTACGTCACCGACCGGGAGTCCTTCGACGCCTACACCCACCGCGAGATCTGGGAGCTGGTGCACGAGGCGCTGCGCCCGGTCGAACTCGGCCGCCTGGCCGACGGCTGGGAGGCCGGGGCCGACGAACTCGACGAATTGTTCGGCGCCTTCGCCGCGGCCGTGCACCAGGAGCTGGCCGACTGGCAGGGACAGGCCGCCGACGCGGCGCGCGCCTCCACCGAGCAGTTCATCCTGCTAGGCGCCGCCGTGCGCGACGTGTGCGCCGATATGTACCGGCGGATGGAGGCGAATTCGGCGGCCGCGCAGGCGATCCGGGACGCGATCCCGCCGCCGCCGGAACCGTATACGCCGCACCCGGATCCGGTGGTGGAGGCGGTGGACGGCGGGCCGCGCAAGATGGCGTACGACATCGCCGCCGCCGAAGCCCTGGCCGCCGCCCAGGACACCTTGACCTTTCACTACAACACGACCCTGGTGGCCTCCGGCGACGCCGTTCCCTCGTTCGGCGGGCCCGGCCCGGGAGGGGAGGACGCGCCGTGAGATGGGTGTTCACTCCCGACGAGTTCACCTACGTGTGGTCGGTGGAGACCGGCCGCGACCGCCGCCCGTATCCGATCAACATGGCCCATCGCGGCACCGTGCGCAGCGAGAACGACCGGGAGAAGCTCGATCTCGCCGAACGCTTCCCCCGCAACGTCGATCCCGACCTCACCGGCGCGCTCACCCTGTGCGCGCGCTCGGACGTCACCACCATCACCGTCTCGGGCGACCGCTACGGCGCCGACGGGCGCGCCGAGGAACCGATCCTCGCGTTCGGGGCGGCGCATCTGGTGTGGGGGACGGTGCTGATCGCCGGGCCGTGCGACGTCACCGTCATCGCCTGCCACGCGCGCACCGTGCCACGGCACCTGGTGGACGCGATGGGGCACACGCCGCCCGGACGCCTGGCCACCATGCGCGAACCGCGCGAGGCCGTGCTCTACGACGACCCGAACCGCTGGGACCGCACCGAAGCCGCCGACCGCGCCGCCGTCTTCCGCGAAACCCTGCACCGCCCCATCGACGCGCGCGGCTTCATCACCGTCACCGTCTCCCCGGAAGACCCGATGTCGCCGCCGACCCGCCACCGCACCTGGCTCGACTTCACCGGCGATGGACGCTACCTGCTCACCACCGCCACCCACCTCACCCTGGCCCCGGTCACCGACACCTCCCTGACGACCCACCTCCGCCACCTCGCCGCGATCCGCTGACGGCCGCCGAGCCGAGTCCATTCGCATGGATCTGCCGCGCGGCGCGCGCCGGAAATGTCGCAGGGGAGTGGGTTTCGGGTGGGTCAGTGGGGGAGGGGGAAGAGGAGGGCGATGGCGGCTTCGTGGGGGGTGGGGTGGTGCCAGCGGGTGGTGACGGCGTCGTTGGTGGACAGGGAGCGGAGGTCGGCGCGGTCGAGGTAGAGGGTGCCGTCGAGGTGGTCGGTCTCGTGCTGGACGATGCGGGCGGGCCAGCCGTGCACGAATTCGTCCACGCGGTGGCCGGTTTCGTCGAGGGCGGTGAGGTGGATGTCGGCGGGGCGCGTCACCACGGCTTCCCATCCGCTCACGCTGAGGCAGCCCTCGAAGAACGCGGCGCGTTCGGCGGAGGCGGGGGAGTAGACCGGATTGACGAGGACGCGGAACGGCAGCGGCTCGCGGGCCCGCGCGGCGCGGACCTCCTCGGAGACCTGTGCCGCGTCCTCGAGCACCGCCACCCGTAGCGGAATGCCGACCTGCGGCGCGGCCAGGCCGACGCCCGGTGCGGCGTGCATGGTCTCGCGCATCGCGGTGATCAGCCGGGCGAGCAGGGCGTCGTCGAGTTGCCCGTCGAAGTGCGCGGCGGGGCGGCGCAGCACCGGGTCGCCCGCCTGCACGATCGGCAGCGGGCCGTCGGTCGCGAGCAGCTCCGACACCAGGTCGAGCAGCGGGCGGTCGTGGGAGGCCATGGATGCCAGCATGGCAATCCGGTGGCGGCACGCGAAGCGCGGGATCGGAAATTGCGTTGCCGTCGCGGGCGGCGATCCGTAACGTCGCCGCGGTTTGTCACTACCGAACGGAAAGGATCCGTCATGGAACCCGTCACCGAACGCGACATCAGGTCGTCGTTCGTCAACTGCTCCAAGGGCGACGCCAAACGCCTGTCGGTGCCGCGCGATCTGGTCGAATATCCCTGGGAGGACTTGGATTTCCTCGGCTGGGGCGACCCGTCGCTGGCCGGGCGCTGCTACGTCGTGGTGCCGCGCGAGGACCGCCTGGTGGGCGTGGCGCTGCGCCACGAGACCGGTGGCTCCGGCAAGGCGCAGATGTGCGCGATCTGCCTCACCACCCACACCGGTGGCGGCGTGCGTCTCATGACCGCGAACAAGGCGGGCGAGTCCGGCCGTCGCGGCAACTCCATCGGCACCTACATGTGCACCGATCTGGCCTGCTCGCTCTACGCGCGCGGCAAGAAGCGCCCCGCGCTCGGCAGCCGCTACCGCGAGGACCTGACGGTCGAGGAGAAGATCGCCCGCGTCCGCGAGAACATGGACGCCTTCCTCACCAGGCTCCACGCCTGACCCACCCGCCCCCGCGAACGAAAGGAGTCGGATGCCATGCGCCGACACTCGATACCCACGACCACGCACCCCGAGTTCCGCACCCGAACTCGGGGTGCCGCCGACACCTCCCCGGTTGAGACCGCCCGGCCCCACCGGACCGTTTCATCCGGGGAGGAGTCGCTTCGAACCATTCAGGCCACGCCGGGTGGAGCCTCCGTGGTCTGGTGGCACTCGTCGTGGTGGCCGTCGCGGCTGGGTGTGGGCTGGATCTGTCCGACGAAGGCCCCACTGATCAGGGCATTCTCGACTCGACCGGTTGACGCTCGAAGGCGCCGCAGCCATTGCTCTCGACAATCTCGTCTCCGTCGCACCGAGGCCGGGCGAAGGGTCATCCATGGCACGACCAAGCAAGAAGGTGCCGCTACGACGCTTCCCGGACGCTGACCGGGTCGCCGTGGAAGTTCACTGTCGATCACCCATTCCAGAACGTCACCCACGAAACGATCGAGGCCACGCTGGGCCGGGTCGACACGCTGACCGAGCGGGGCTTCACTCGTGAATCCGCCACCCGCGGACGCCGCTACACCGACAACCGCGGCTTCACCGTCGACGCCTATCCGGCCGGCGCCCGAGAGTCCGTCGTGAAGTCCGCCTCGCCGTGCGCGGCCGCCGACGATTCCGGTCGGGACATTATCCTCGGCGCCGAACAACAACGGCGTACGGTTACCGCGCTCGCGCTGTCCGCCTGGGACTCCGGCGACAAGGCGAGCCTGTCCGCCATCACCTGTGGAGCGCTCAACACCCAATTGCCTCCGACCACCTACGAGTCCGACGTCGCGTTCAGGGAGAGACCGCCTGCGCGAACGCTGCCGCTCGCGGCACAAGCCGACTGGTGAGCCTCGGTGCTGTCGAATGGGTGGACCCTGACCGTCCGGATGATCCCTTCTTCCACGCGACGCCACCGCGACGGTGATTGTGCGACACGAACGGCCGTCACCGGAAAACCACAGCGACACCGCGATTCGCCGTGCGACGTACACCACGACGACCACCCGCGATCGCTGGAACCTGTGCTCGTTCGAGGGAGGGTGAACGGTACTGCGGGACCCGCCGTTCCCGGTCGGCTGCACTGTGGACACCGTTCGGAAACCGATCCCCGATTCGGGACGGCCATCTGCGCGGTAGTCATCGCGATGGACCCTGCCGACGGAATCTGCCTGGTCGATGGTTCCGGTAAGTCTGTATTGGTCGGCCTCCTCGCCCGCTATTCAAAACAGTGGTCAGCCCAGGACCTCGCCCGGATCATTGCCCTCGTCGAGTCCGCACCCCGCCGCCGACCAGTGCAAACACCGCCCACGCCCTACCGCATCGCCCGTCGCCTGTCTCCCGATACCATCACGGCCATCGTTGCTGCCTACCAAGCCGGCAGCACGACGCCCGAACTCTGCCAGCGCTACGGACTATCCAAGGGCAGCCTGCTCAAGCTCCTGTCCGACAACGGCGTCACCATGCGCCGCCAACCCCTCACCAATGACCAGATCACCCAAGCCGTCCAGCTCTACACCGACGGCAATTCCCTCCGCACCATCGCCCGCCAACTCGGCAGCTCCTTCAGCACCATCCGTGAAGCCCTCATCGCTCACGGGGTGACGATGCGTCCGGCAAGGAAGTAGGAGCGGATTCACGAGGGCGACGTGTAGGTCAAGATGCTGCGCTATGTGACCTTGGGCAGCTGCCACTCTGGCCGATGCCGAAGTGTAAGCAGCTTGCTTCGAGCCAGGCGCGAAACGCACTACTCGGCGCAAGGACGACATGATTAGAAGTCCCGCGTCCACGCACACCTCCATTCCACCGTCAGTGGCCAGCGTGCATCCAACGGCGAAACGACGGATGAGCCTCAAGGGGAGGAGACACTGCGTGTGGTGTGCACAACAGGACGTCGCGTGGCGTACCATCCTGGCCATGTGAGCCTGGCACACTGGGCCCCAACCTGCTGGAGGCGGCTATGCGCATATTGCCCGACGTCAGTCCGACACCCGAGCAGTTGACAATTCTACTCGACCCTAGTCCTGGCGTATTGGTTATTCGAGGCGCCGCCGGAAGCGGAAAGACGACGACAGCATTACTTCGTCTGAAACACCTCTGTGGATTTTGGTTAGCACGTCGAAATCGGTTGCGCCTTCAAGATCCGGTTCGGGTTCTGGTTCTAACCTATAATCGAACCCTTGAGGGATATGTATCAGAGCTGGCGCATCATCAGGTGCAGGAGAATGTGAATTTGCATCTGACAGTAACAACGTTTGGTAAATTTGCCACCGATTTGGTCGGAACAACGCCGGATGTCGTCGAGACGGAACAAATACTGGGCGAGCTTATTGAACCCTTTGGAATGCCCGAGTCGTTTCTTCGTGATGAAATCCAGTATCTACTTGGTCGGTTTGAGCCACATCGAATCAACGAGTATCTGACGACTCAGCGCGACGGTAGAGGGCTCTCCCCGAGAATGGAGACAACGACTAGGCGCCGCCTCCTGGATCGCGTCGTATATCCATACCTAGACAAAAAGAAAACCCGCCATCTCCGGGACTGGAATGATATTGCACTAGAGGCGGGGAAGTCCTCCGGAATGCCGTGGGACGTGGTAATCGTGGATGAAGCTCAGGACTTTTCTGCGAACCAAGTGAGGGCAATCTTGAAGCATGTTGCCGACGATCACTCGATTACATTTGTAGTCGACACTGCGCAAAGAATATACCCTCGTTCCTTCACTTGGAAGGAAGCTGGCGTCATCCAGCCGCGGAGTCGGTCTCTGAAGAAAAACTACCGAAATACAAAACAGATAGCTGCTTTTGCCCGGGGCCTGGTAGAAGGCATGGCAATTGGAGATGACGGTGCACTGCCGGATCTGCGTGCGGCGAATAATTCTGGACCTCTCCCAACCGTGCTAGTGGGAAAATTTTCTGACCAGATGAAATGGTCGATATCGAATGTTGTATCTATTGCAAGCCTTGCGGACGAGTCTGTGGTGTTTCTGCACCCTCTTGGCGGCGGATGGTTCCGCTACGTCAAGGAACAACTTGAGCGTTACAGTATTCCATATGTCCAACTCGCCCGATCGAGCAAGTGGCCTGGCGGCCAGGAGACTGTGGCGCTGTGCACGATTCATTCGGCAAAAGGTCTAGAGTTCGATCACGTGATAATCCTTGGTCTTAACCAAGAAGTCACTCCCCATGGAGATGGTGCGGGAGACGCTGGACTGGAGAACTTGCGCCGGCTACTGGCCATGGGCATAGGAAGAGCGCGAAAGTCCGTTACCGTCGGATTCAAGCAGGGCTCCGCCTCGACATTAATTGGTATCCTGAACCCTTCGACATACCGAAAGATTGAACTGTGAATAACGAGATCTTGAAGTTCCTACGTGAACGCAATATCTCCGAAGTCGTTCACTTCACAACCAATCATGGACTTGTCGGAATATTCGCCTCTGGTGTTGTAAGAAGTCGAGACAGGCTGGATGTTGACGAATATTTGGAGAATATCAGGCTGGCGAATTGCGAGGTTCGCAAAGACCCGGAGTGGACAGACTACGTCAACATGTCGATATCCGTGGTCAACCGTCGCATGCTTGGAACATCCCAGAACTGGCATCAGACAGATAGCGTATGGTGGGCTGTGCTATCTTTTGAGCCCGATATACTGGCTGATAAAGGCGTATGGTTTACAACCACCAACAACACGTATACGACTACTGTTCGTCGAGGGCAGGGTCTCGCCGGTCTTCAGGACATGTATAGTGAATCGGTGCCATGGGGTTGGTATGGCCACCGGAGCACGCGTCAGGCTGGGCTTGCCAGCGACCGGCCGACAAATGATCAGGCAGAAGTACTTTATCCGGGGGAACTGTCGCTGGCTCGACTACGAGCGATATATGTACCGGAGGAGGAGCACATGGACTACATCGAAGGTCTAATTGCTACCTTCCCCAAAGTGCCGCATGTGCCAGTGTCCTGCCGTCCAGAGGTATTTCAGTGACTAATTTCGGATATCGGGCAGAACAAACCGTATCCTCTATGCTGTGGGCGGCATGGGCGGATGCCTTGGGCTGGATTTCTGAGCTCACCACTGCGGAGAACTTTCGGCGACGTACTCAAGGGCGTGCTCTCACTGAGCCGTTCGCTTGGGAGCGCAATATCGGTGGACGGTCTGGGCCTCGAGTCAAACTGCCAGCAGGGTGTTACTCGGACGATACACAGCTAAGGCTGGCTACGGCTAGAGCGATTTCGTCTGCAGGGTTCGATGTCGAAGCGTTCTCCCGAGTGGAGCTGCCGGTTTGGCAGTCTTATGCGCTCGGCGGCGGCCGATCTACCAAGGCGGCCTCGGCATCAATGGCGAAACAGACTGCGAATTGGGCAGCGAACTTTTACTCCGGATGGGAAAAGTCCGGGGGTAATGGCGCTGCCATGCGGATCCAGCCTCATGTCTACGCCTCGCCGGACCTTCAGTCGTACGGTCATATTGACGACGTAATTAAGAATTCGATCGTCACTCATGGCCATCCTAATGCGTTAGTCGGAGCCGTTTTGCATGCAGCGGCACTCACAGTTGCGATGGCGGAGCAACGTCCTCCTGGTCCGGATAACTGGAATAGGATTATTGAGGTTGCCCACGAGTCATTCGAAATCTTCAATCACTGTGCGGAACTCGCAGCATACTGGCGTCCTCGTTGGGAATCGGTCACAGGACGACGATTCGATATAGAGTGGCATAATACGGTGGACCACGCTAAACGGCTGCTCTACGAGTCAGTTGATGCGTATGATGCGCTGCACGCTTCTCGGAACGATAGAGTCATGGCAGGCGCCGCATACGAGTTACTCGTGCGAGTGCTTAGTCTCGATGACGCCCGTACAGTTGGAAATGGTCTAACGACCTCGATTGCCGCGATAGTACTTGCCGGGGCGCTTCCTGATCACCCTGCTCAGTCTGCGCAACTGTCTGCCGCTCGTCTCAACACTGACACGGACACAATAGCGACGATGGCTGCGGCGATCGTCGGTGCGTTAAGTCCGGCTAAACTTCCGTCGCCGCTTCTCGACATCGGGCACATCACTACGGAAGCGCGACGATTGGCGGCAATTTCCTTTGGTGAGGAAACTGCGGCATTCCCCTATCCGGACTTGCTGAAATGGACTGCACCGAAATCTGCACTGGACAGCTTGGGAGTTGCAGATTCGAAACTAGCTGTATCGGGTCTTGGATGGGTGCATCCGTTTGGTGACGTGTACGTTTCAAAGCTTGGTAATTGGCAATGGATGACAACTTCCTTTGGTCCAACGCTTCTGCTTAAACATAGGGTTCACATTCCAGATCTTCCACTAGGAAATTGGCCTGTGGCGCCTACAGTGGGTGTGGATGTGGCGAGTAGTCGGGGTAATCCAAGAACCTCTGCCCAGTCGTCGTTGTTCGAGGATGAATCCGAATCGGAGCCCCGTCATCTCTATCAGGAGGAAGGTAGGCGTTTAAACATTCGACTTATACTAGATTGGCTCGATGGTCGAGGCTATAGCGATAAGGATCTGGGGTACGCGTTTCGCCGTGTAATCGAACGAGGAACGTCTTCCCAACTGGCTGAGTTTACCAAAGAGGTTCAGCGGGCTATCCGGCGCGATGCGGGAGATACTAAGCACTAGCCAGTGATTAGTTGAGTGTCCGCAACTTGTGGCCAGCATAGTTCGTTAACGCCGGTAATTGGGGTAGGTGAGGCAGTTGTCCGGTGCTTCGGACGGACGATGGTCTTCCTCACTTGGTAGCGTCGTTCGACGGTGCTATTTCTACAATCGCGCGACTGACCCATTTCGCAAGAATGCTGAATGCCGCTAGATGTTCAAGGGCTTCGTGCTCGCTGATTTGTTCATGCACGGTATGACTTATAGGGTTTCTAATGGCTGCGTAGCACCCGCGAGCGAAGGCTGCGGCGCCTTGGTGAATACTTTGGTATGTTTTGCTGCCGTCATTCTCCATGATGCGAAGACGGGGTGCTCCCGTCTTCGGAGCATCCAACGTAAATGCCTGCGCGAACAGGTCGGACTCAGATACTTCCCGTCGGCCCACCTTATCTTGGGTTCGTGCGTTAACGACAACACTTGCAGCGCGGACCGCCTCAGAAAAGTGGCCGCTCATCCAGAGGGGCTTCGCGGCTTCCCATACCCAGTCATGCAGCTGGTTGGCGTTTAGTGATGGTGCGTTGTCGCCGAGATTCGCGTCAAACTCATTCTGCATCTGTATTTCCTCGATGGCGCGGACGCAGAATTCCTTACGTTGGCTCCAGACATTGTCCATCATGCCGGTCTTCAGTTCGGTTCGCCATGTGGGAATGATACGATCAAGAATTTTCTCAGCGGCTACTGACGCTGACTCCATCTTTCTCTTTTTTTCGTTGTTTTCAGCAGTCGGGGGAATGGTTGGCGCAAGAGAGTTATATTGCTCTACAGCTTCGACGAATGCTTCAAGCCGAGCTATCGCCCATCTTGTATTTAGGGATGTCACCGTAATTTATCCTACATTCGAATGAAAATCCTGGCTGCGCCGCTAGGCGATGCGATAGAAGTGTGGAGCCTGAATAGGCTGAAGGGCACTCGTCGCCACAGTTTCCTATAGCTTCGGAACTACCGAGCCGGTCCTACAATTTGTAGGACCGGCTCGGTAGTTCGATAGACCCTACGCCAGCTGAACGAGCTTCCAGCTCACGGCCTTGCCGCCGTACGGAGGCATAACGTTCCCCTTGGCGATGGGTGCCGTGGTCGACGGCGTGCCGACTACCTCCCAAACGCCACTCTGCGGGCAACGCTCGCCTGTGCGGGCGATGGTTCCGATCGGACTCATATCGAGCCAACCTTCCACTGATGGCCCGCAACATCCGTCACGGACCAGGCAACAGCGGGTAAAGCTCTGGTCACGATGTGTCCGCTGTCACTGACAGCGGTACAGCCTCCTGGTAGCTTCAGCGCCCTACCGCCAAGTAGACACGTAAGCCCCAGGTCCAGAGCCCCTCGGCATTTGGCCTGGGGTTTGCTGTGTACCAACGTCCGATCTTACAGCCGTGGGATTCCCGGCGAAAGCCAATTCTCGGCGTCCTTGACGCTTCAAACGTGATGTCGGCCACATCCAATGAACATGCAGGTGGCCGGCGGACTTCTGCTGCGCGGCAACAAGATCGGCAGGCCTTCCGGCAGCATCTCTGTGGCCGGGGCACGGTCGAAGCCTAGTTTTGCTAATGAATTGCCAAGTGGCCCTCGATCCGCCTGTGCGCGCTGGCCTCAGGTAAGCATCATGCTGACCGGGAAGTAGCACTCCCCGGTCTCGCTGGCGTGGCGCTTCTTCCGTGCCAGCAGCTCGTCGAGCCGGACGCGGTTGTCCAAGACGTAGAAGAGGTCCGTGCCATCCATGGTCAGAAACGGTGTCGCGGAGGCGTACTCGTTGATTGCGTCCTTCGTGAAGCCGGTGACGCTGACGATCAGCCCGGAAGCGTTCTTGTGCTTGCGCTCTACCTTCCTCGCGAAGGCATCGGCCTGCTCTCGGGTGACCTTCTCCTTTCGCCAGCGCGCTTCGAGGATGTAGTCGTCGCTGTCGAGGGTGAAGGCGCCGTCGATCTGCTCACGCTCAAGCTCGTACGCCCCTCTGGGGTTCAGGTCAAACAGGCCGAATAGGTGCAGCAGGAATAGCTCGAACGCCTTGCCGCGGGAGTGCGGGTTGTCGAGCTGGTGCAGGCGGAGGAAGTCCTGGTGCATCGTCTGCAGTGTGTTCTCGAACGCACGGCGGGACGCGAGCTGCTGTTCGAGTACCGCATGTTCAGCAGCGAGGCGCTCCCGCTCGTCCTGGAGGATCTCGTATCCCTCAGTGTGGCGCCTCATCTCGGCAACAGCTTTTCGGGCGATGCTGATCCGCTGTTCGGAGTCCTCCAGGTCTTCGAGATCCGGGAACCGCGTCATGTTTGCGACTTCGAGCATGAGGTGAAGCGTTGTGTCCCGGTACCGCGACTCGCCGGCCAGCAACCGGTCGACGACCGTATCGGTGATCTCCCACTTCGTCGGCGTCTTGAAGTCGACGCCGTCGAGCAGCTCGGGGTGCTCCCGGAACGCGGCCTTCAGGAAGGGCTTCAGCGTTCGTGCCTTGTACCAGACGATGGCGGGGAGCGCCTTGCGGAGGGCCTGGTACGCCTGGGCGGAGATGCGTGTGTGCCGGCGAGTCAGCGTCACCTTCCGCTCGCCATACACGCCGAGTCGCGCCTGATCATCCCGGCCCACCCTGACAAACCCCTTTGACCACCTGCTGCGCCTTCGCGCACTGACGATTTGGATCCGAGCCTTCACAGGATACCGACGTCGGTGAGGCGGCCCGCTGCCAAGCGGCGCACAGTCCGCTACCCTCGTGACGCGAGAACGGCGGCCGGACAGGCTCGTGTGGTTCGGCGGGTGCCGTCAAGGGGTTGACGACAGGAGGGGGTGGCTCGTGGTCTATGACGCTTCGGATTTTCCAGCGGTCCGCACGCCGATTCCGGTCATAGTCGCCGTTGCCGGCGGCATCGTGTGCAGCGTCGTGATGATCGCGACGGCTCTGGCCAACCAGCCGGGGATCATCGACCTCCTCGTAGTCACGCTTGTTCCAGGAGCTGCGGTCGTACGGGCCGTCGCCGATGGTCCGGCGGGCAAGGCCAAGGTAGTCGAGGTCATCGCGTGCCTGTTCGGGCTGCTGTGGCTATGGATGCGGCCGGACGTTGGAACGGTTCTGGTGGTGGCGCTTCTGCTGTTCCCCGTCCTTGGGGGAGAGGTCTACCGGTGGTTCCGACGGCAGAAGCAAGGCCGCGTGCGGTGGCTGAGCTTGCACCGGGCCGCTGCTGATGACGGCGCCCGGATCGTGTGGGTCCAGCACGCCAGCCCCCGCGGCGAGCAAACGCAGGTGCTGCTCATGGACCCCAGCACCGGGGAGGAGACAACGCCGCGTTCGCTGTGGGGCCAATGGCCCGCCCAGATCTACGTCGCCATCACGGGAGGCCGGCGTGTGCTGGCCATGTCGCTGCGCGGTGACGACAAAGCAGCGGAGCGGCTCGCCAAGTACGAAGTGGCGTGATCGAATCCGACCAACTGGTCGCCTGCGCGCGGGCGCGCGGCTCGGTACTGTGGGGCTGGCCGTCTGCTGAGGGGTTGTGGTCAGGGGCGGGTTCTGCGCAGAAGGCTCACTGAACAGGGAGGGTGTTGTGGCGTACTCGGCGGAGATCAACCGGAAGCGGCCGGCGTTGCTGGTGCTACTCATCGACCAGTCGACATCGATGAGTGATCCGTGGGCGGGAACCGGTGCCAGCAAGGCGCAGGCACTGGCGCAGGCGGTCAACGTGACGCTGAACAACGCGATTGGGTTGTGCAGCAAGGGAACTGCGCGCATTTACGACTACTTCGAGATTTGCGTGCTCGGGTACGGCGCTGATGTGCAGCTCCAGCTGTCTGGCACCGATGCCTATCGGCCAGTGCTGCCGATCAGTGAGTTGGCGCGGGCGCCAAAGCACATCGAGATGCGCCAGCGCCAGGAGGTGAACCACGCGGGGAGACCAGTGACAGTGGAATCGCCGTTCCCTGTCTGGATTGACCCAGTGTTTGGCGGCATGACGCCGATGACCGCGGCCTTCCGTACGGTCGAGCCCATCGTGGCCGCTTGGTGCAGCGACCATGCGTCGAGCTTTCCGCCCATCGTTGTCAATATCACCGACGGTGAAAGCACTGATGGGGATCCGACGGCGGCAGCGCAGCGGGTGGCGGCGATTAGTACCGACGACGGCTCGTCGTTGATCTTCAACGTCCATCTTTCGAATGCTGCGGAACAGCCGTTCGCGTACCCGAGTTCCCGGGCTGGCATGCCCGACGCGAACGCGGATCTGCTGTTCGGGATGTCCAGCCAGTTGCCGCCGTCGTTGTACGAAGCGGCCCGCTGCGCAGGCAAGCAGCTCGAACCGGGTGCCCGCGGGTTCATCTATAACGCCGACGCGAGCAGCGTATTCGAGTTCCTGGACCTCGGGACTCGCGCGGTGACGCCGACCGGGCTGAAGGAGCTGACAAGCGGCCAGCCCGCCCTGGGCAGCTGAATCCGGCACAATGGCCATTTCGGAGCCACGGATCGCCGCATGCAGCGTGCCGAAACCCGAGGACACCGACGAGGACAACGAAGACCAGATCGCACACGCCGGCGATCGGGTCGCCCTGTCTGACGGTGCCTCCAGGTCCGCACGTCCCGAGGTCTGGGCCGAGCTGCTGGTAACGGCGTTCGTGTATGACGGGCTCGACCCTCTCGATCCTATGCACCTGGCCGTGCTGAGGGATAAGTGGATGGCCCAGGTTTCCGAACCTGAACTGCCGTGGTACGCAACGGCCAAGCTGGCTGAAGGCGGTGCCGCCACATTCCTCGGACTGCGGCTGCCCGACGCTGACGGGCAGTACTGGGCAAACGGTGTTGGCGACACCTGCCTGCTTCATATCCGCGATGGCGACGTTCTGAGCGCAGGTCCGCTGCAGCGGGCGCAGGACTTCAGTTCGCGTCCGTCGCTGGTATCGACGCGCCCAGGCGAGAACGGGTTTCTCGATCACGTCTGGCACCACGAGGCAATCGCTCGCCCCGGCGATGCGCTTATCCTCGCGACCGACGCCGCCGCGGCCTACCTCCTGGGTGGACCCAGCGAGCTGTACCAAGAGCTGGTCAGCACTGACGTGATGGTCCGGCACGACGAGTTCGAAGCCTGGGTCGACTTCGCGCGCGCCGAACGCGGCATGGCGCCCGACGATACGACGATCTGCGTGGTGTGGCTATGAGCTTGCCCAGCCTGCTTGATTACCAGCAGGCTGTCCTGCACCCAGAGATCGCCTTCCCGCGCGACCCGGAACTGCGCGCCGGGAAGGCCGCGATGACCCCTCTGGGCACAGCCGCGGTGGCGTCGGGCGGATTTGCCGCCACGTTCCGAATCCACAGCCCCGGCAGCGGCCGGAGCTACGCTGTGCGGTGCTTCCACAAGCTGACTACTGACGCGACGCTGGCGCAGCGCTACGCCCAGATCGCCCAGTTCGTCACCAGCAACCCTCAGCTGGATTTCCTTGTGGACGTCCGCTACGACACGAACGGTGTTGTCGTGGGCGGTTCCTCGCACCCGATGGTGCGGATGCCGTGGATCACGGGCGATCCGCTCGGCGACTGGGTCGACGACCATTTCGACGAGCCGGACGCGATCGAGGCCGTTCGGCGCAACCTTGCGGACGCCGTGCGTCGGCTGCGCGCCGTCCATGTGGCACACGGAGACTTGCAGCACGGCAATGTCATGGTTGGCGACGACTATGCCGTCACCCTGATCGACTACGACGGCATGTACCTTCGCGAACTGGAACCGTACGGGGCTGCCGAGCGTGGGCACCCGAACTACCAACACCCTGACCGCGGGAGCCGGTTCGATGAGAATCTCGACCTGTTCTCGGCCTACGTGATCGATCTGTCGCTGGCCGCGATCGCCCAAGACCCCGATCTCTGGGACAAGTTCGGCGGTGGCGGGCAAAACCTTCTGTTTAGCGCCAGCGACTACGCCGACCCAGGTACGTCGAAAGTGTTCGACGCGCTTCTGGCAAGCCCGCTCGCGCCGCGGGCCAGGGTGCTCAAGCAAGCGTGCATCACCAGCTACGAACAGATCGAGGACGCGCTGAGCGGCAAGCCGACCCAGTCGCGGACGGCCACTGCGACGGCAGCGCCAACCCCTACCGTCATGCTGGCCTCGAATGCTGCCGCGCTCCGCCGCAGACAAGGCGATCAGGTCACCATCGTCGGCACCGTCGACTCCACGAAGTGGCTATACAAACCTCATTGGAGTGGCGCCGTAGCCCTGATCAACTTCGGCTCCTACGTAAAAGGCGACTTTACGGTCGTCGCCTTTGGCCCAGTTGCGAGTGCACTCGAACGTCTCTACGGCAAAGGCCTCTACAAGCTGAAAGGCCAGACTGTCACACTGACCGGGCTGGTCACGCTGTATCAGGCCAAGCGTGCAACGAACCTGACTCCCCAGATGGTCCTGTCGCGTGCCGCCCAGCTCAAGACTCTGGACGCGGCCGCCTACGCCACGATGATGAGCGCAGCATCCGGAACGACCAAAGTACGCACACCGCCGACCATCCCCCGGGCGTCGAGTCGAACCGACACGGCCGCAACCGCTTCGGCCGCGCCGCCCCCCAAGCCGAAACCGCAGGCGCGCCCGGCAGCCAGCCCGACCGGGATCAACGACCTGTTGAGCACGATGTCCGCCCGGTTCCCGGTATCACCGCCACCACCATCGCCCGCAGCGCCGCCTAAAGCACCGAAACCGAAGCGCGAGGCACCGAAGCCGGAGACGCCGCCCCCTCCGCGGCCGACCCCAGGGCCAGCGACAGCGAGGCCGGTGCCGACGCGCACCGAAGCCCGTCCGACCGTGCCACCGGTGTCGTACCCGCCGCCTCCGCCTCGGTATCCACCGAGTTACCCACCACAGTGGGCGCAGCCACCTCGCCGAAAGCGCCACCGCCGGGTGCCGACAGCATTCCTGCTCGCGATCGGTGCCATCTGGGTCGTGATGCTCGGGTTGACAGCTCGCGGCTGTGTCGCCACGTTCGACTCGTCGGCGCCGCCACCGGCGCCCATCCGGTTCCAATCGGCCAGCTCAAACCTTTCCTGTCTGGTTGTTTTCGAATCGCCGGCTTCGGTCCGGTGCGACGCCGGGCAGGTCCTGTACCAGCCGCCACCGCCACCGCCCAATTGCGCCCCAGAGCATTTCGGCCGAACGGTCGTCCTTACCGAGGGGCACGGGGCGGCTTTCGCGTGCGCCACCGACTCCCTGATCGACCCGTCTCTGCCGGTCCTCGAATACAACACGACGAGGACCTACGGGCCGTTCCGGTGCTCGATCGACTATCACTCCGGGGTGACGTGCCGCGAGGCGAATTCCTCGCGCGGGTTTCGGATCGAGCGCGACTCGTTCGAAATCTACTAGGGCGTCGCCCCGATTTGAAAGCTGCGGGAAGCACGGTGTCCCGACGTCGGGCCTGCGGGTGGTCTAGCGACAGATCGAACTCTCAATCGCTCTCTCTGGGAGCGGGATTCGTACTCCGAGTCGGCACGATGGGTGCATACTGTGACGTATGTCAAGCCAGCGTAAGCTTGTCGGAGTCATCGCCGGTCTGGTCGGCGCAGCTCTTCTTGTAGGACTTGGTGTCTATCTGGCCAGGATCGGACTTGATGAGGCCAACAAGGTAGCGAGTGTTATCAGTGCGTTCTGTGGACTGATAGCAGTGACAATCGCCCTTGTAGCCCTGGTGCCGAAGCCCGCGCCGCCTCCAGCACCTCCACCACAACCTCCGAAGCACGGAGGTAATACGATTACTGGCACCGTACATGGCCACGTAGTACAGGCGGATTCTATCGAGGGCGATACCGATCTGCGCTGATCGCCCACCATACTTCGGGTATCGACCGCCCGCCCGTTAGCGCGACGGCTCACCGAGATCGGCGAGGAGCTGTTGAACGCGTTCGGCGTCTACCCGGCGGTGTTGGTCTTGGTAGAGTTCCAAGGCCTCGGACCAAGCGGCGCGGGCGCGACTGACCATCCGGAGTGCCTGGTAGGTCTGCCCAACACGATCGAGGACGTCGGCTTCGTAGTATGTGTGCCCGAGGTCGCGATAGCGTTCCAGCGATCGCTCATAGTAGCTCAACGCCGTATGATGATTGCCAACCAGCTGAGCCAAGTATCCGAGGTTATTCAGTACTTCGGTCTCGCCTTGGTTGTCACCATTACTCCGGCACATCGACAGTGCAGCCTCGCAGTACCGCCGTGCGTTATCGTGTTGGCCGAGTCGAGCCGCGTATTGACCCATTGATGTCAGAGCCTGCGCTTCCCATACCGGATGACCCAGTGATTGGAACAGTCGACGAGCCTCGGCGGCATGGGCGAGCGCCTTTTGTTCGTTTCCCATTACCTCCTGTGCTTTCACAAGGAACGTGTGGGTATGCGCCTGGTTCAGAAGATTTCCTGTACGTTTGGCCACTTCCAGCGCATGACTCAGATTCTCAAGAGCGTCATCGTGTCTGCCAACCCGGACGTATGCATGGCCCAACAGGCGATGCGCAATAAACAGGGCATCTGGATCGCTGTCGCGGCGAGCGGCGGTTAATCCAGCGTGCCAGGCGGAAATTCGCTCATTCAGGAGACCCCGTCGATAGCGAAACGTGTCCAGCGCCCAGGTCAATTGCCAAGCGAGACGATGCCATTGATCGCCGGCGAGGCGTTCACTCGCCTCCAGGCAGGCAAACTCGGCGTCAAACCATTCCCAAGCAGCATCCTGGCTCGACGGCAGAGACCAGTTGCTGGAGGTGATCGAAATATCGATTTCAATCGGAGGCCGGCGGGGGTTGATGATCCGATCGGCAACGTGAGCTGTGTGGAGATAGAACTCAAGCAGCCGGTGGAGTGACACCTGTCGCTTGTCCTCAGGCTGAAGACGCTCAGCTTGCTGCACAGCGTAGAGGCGCACCAGGTCGTGCATCTGCCACCGGCCGGGAGTGTGCTGGTGGAGCAACGACTCACGCTCCAGGGCTCTCAGTACGGTGCTGGCTTTCGCTTCCGACAGTCCGAGCAGCGCGCCTGCGGCCGGTAGCGAGATGTCCGGTCCGGGTGCAATTCCCAGCATTTCGAAGGCTTCGGCCTGCTCCGGAGGTAATGCGGCAAACGACCATGACAGCACCGTCGTGATACTAGCCGCATCGCCATCGTCGAGAGCGTCCAGCCGCGCGGCGGCACTTTGGAGTTCTCGCGCTAGCTCCGCCAACGCGAAGGTTGGGTGGGCAGCGGCTCGGCTGGCGACGATGCTCAGGGCGAGGGGGAGACCCGCACAGTAGTTGAGCAATTCAGTGACCGGGCCAGGTTCTGCATCGACCCTTCTCTGCCCGAGTCGTGCGGCGAGAAGTTCGCGCGATTCGGTCGCGTCGAGGACATCCAAGTTCAGTCGCCGCGTGTCCTGTGTCGTAAGAAGTCCCGATAGCTGGTGGCGACTCGTGACCAGCACCGTGCACGCTGGTGTGCCTGGAAGGAGTGAAGCCACTTGGGTGGCATCACGGGCGTTGTCGAACACGATCAACATCGACTTCTGCGCGACGAGACTCCGGTAGAGCCCGATCTGAGTGTCCACATCTACAGGAATCCTGCTGGACTCAACGCCGAACGCATCCAGGAACCCTCGAACCGCGGTCCCGACCGACATTGGTCTCTCCGCAGGGCTGAAACCACGCAGGTCGACAAACAGCTGTCCGTCTGGGAACCGGTCGAGATGCTGATGGGCCCAGTGCAGTACGAGCCAGGTCTTCCCGATACCGCCAGCTCCGGTGACCGCAGACACCACAACCATTGAGCCTGGGGCGTCCAGCACCGCGTCGAGCTGCGTGAACTCGTGACGCCGACCAACGAACGATCCCGGCGCCGAGGGAAGTTGTCGCGGAACCGGTACGGACACCGGAACCCCACCGTATAGGTGGACATCGCCAGAGAGGGCGCCGACCTGCACGACGTGCCCTGACACGGACCCAGCCACGGCGTTATGGATCGACGGACCTGGGGGTGTCCGGCCGTCGGAGCTCGGCGTAGGGTTCTTGCTCATTGACATGGTTCCACATCGAGTTTGGCGCGGACGTAGCTCCTCGCAAGGCTGGCTCGCCGCGAGGTGATCTCGCTAAAGTGTATCTGCGGATCGCCTTTCAATGGAACAGTATCAACGTTCGATCTACGTCCAATCGTGTCGAATTTAGGTTGCGTCCGGCAGGGTGGTGTATCAGCCGGATCGTCCGGTGTGACCGGCGTGTCGTAGCCGGAAAGGAGATGGCCACCGCGTGATCCTTCAAG
>NZ_QNRE01000018.1 GCF_003315035.1 Nocardia puris | reverse complement strand
TTGATCTTCACCACCTGATCCTCGACCACCAACGACCCCGCATCAATCGAGATGATCGACGACGTCTCGGTAGCCGACGCCGAAAAATTGATCACGCCCACATCGGGCGAGGCGGCGCTCGTGCCTGTGGTGGCGGCCAGGGCGGCCGTGGTGAGGATGGTGGCGAGGGCGAGCTTCGTGCTCTTCATTGTGCTTGGAATTCCTTGTGTCAGTAGAGGTTCGAACCGGGGGAGCGCACGGCGGGACGACGGCCGTGCCCGGGCAGGCCGTTGTCACACGCGCAGGGGACTACCGGTTCGCCGTGCGGAACTTACCGATCGCGCCGAGGAGCACGTCGAGGGCGAGGAAGGCGAGCAGGCTCAGCCCGACCAGCGGGACGAACCACCCGACCACCAGCGCCGCCCCGAGCAGCGGCACCACGATCCACGGCGTGGTGGCGCGCAGCGCGCCGCGTCGCGGGGCACGGCCCGGCCGCAGCCCGGTCGCGCGCGCAGGACGGCGCTGCCACCACATGCGGTAGCCGAGCACGATCATCACGATCAGCCCGACCATGGCCGCGAACAGCAGCAATTGGTTCGCCAGCCCGAACATCAGGCCCATGTGGAACTGGATGCCCCAGTTGGTGAGCTTGGCCATCAGCGGCCACTCCGCGTACGGCAGCCGGTCGGTGAGGGAGCCGCTGCGTCCGTCCACCGCGACCGCGTCGATGGTCAGAATGCCCGGCATACGACGCTCTTTCACCGTGAACGCGGCGTCCGGCGTTGCGGGAACGGCGATTTCGACGGCCTCGTCGATCCCGGCCGCGCGCGACGCCTCGAGCACCCGATCCAGTTGCGCGACACGGTCGTTCTGATCGGCGGGCGCCGGTGCGGGCGAGTGATCGCCACCGTGATGGTGGTCGCCACCGCTCGACGGGGCGGGTGCGGCCGCGCCGGGCAGGGTGGCGTCCACGGCGGGCGTGGTCCAGCTCATCTGCTTTCGCAGGTCGCCGATGTTCGCGCCCGCGTAGGTGGACCAGGTCATGCCGGTCACCGACAGCAGCAGCGCCAGCGGCAGCACCCACGCGCCGATCGCGCCGTGCCAGTTCACATTCCGCAGACGGCCGCCCTTGGTGCGATCCGGGACGAACAGCCGCCCCACGGAGTTCTTCGCCCGCCGGGATCGCACCCGCCGCCACCACAGCACCAGACCGGCCAGGGCGATGATCCACAACCAGGACGCGGCGAGTTCGGCGTAGAGCCGGCCGGGCTCGCCCAGGTGCAGGTCGCGGTGCAGGCGGTCGATCCAGGTGCGCATCGGCAGCGCACCGGAACTGCCGTACACGACGGACTCGCCCACCGGCTGCGCGGTGTAGGGGTCGACGAACACCGCGCGCCGCTCGGAAGCGCCGAGCGTGGGATCGGTGAACATCACCCGCGTGGTGTCCTCGGCGCCGGGCGCGGGGGAGACCGCGGCCAGCGCCAGATCGGGCCGCGTGGCGACGGCGGCCGCGACCTGTTCGGACAGCGGCCGGGTGGCCTCGCCGGGCGTGACCGTCAGCAGGTCGCGCGAGACGAAGGATTCCAGCGTGGGGGACAGGGCGTACAGCGCGCCCGTGACGGCCGCGATGAGAATGAACGGCGCCACGAAGACGCCCGCGTAGAAATGCAGCCGCATGGCGAGCGCCTGCACGCCGTTGCGGCCCGGCCCGCGACGGGCGGGTTCGGGTGGTGACGCCGACGTACCGGCGTCCGGGGTGATCGTTTCTGTTGTGCTCACGGTCTTTTCGTTTCGGAGGTTCGGAGAACACCCGGTGCTGGCGCGCGATACGGCGACGTCGGTGTGCGTTCGGCGTGGCGGGTGGGAACGCCCTTCGGCGACCTCGCCCATGACACCGCGATCGATGTCTCGGCGGGGCACACCGATGGTCGAGCCGACCGTCGTGGAAGCCGTGTGGGCCCGGCGCATCACCGTTCAGCGGTCGGCCGGGTCCGCGTGGGCGCGAAGCGCATTCGGACACGCTCGCACGGTCGGTGGATCGCCGACCAACGACGCGACACCCGCGTAAACGAGGACACCGCAACCCATCTCGGCACACATCAACGACACGCGAACACATTCGCGCACCGGGTGAAAGGAATCAGACGACGACCGCGACCGGCGGACCCCGGGTGCGCAGCGTCTCCGCCGCGAGAATCCGCAGCACGACCCGGTCGCGGTGCGCGGTCCGCAACGGCGCCGGGTCGGGGATCGTCGGCGCGCGATGGCGCACCGGAAGCACGCGCGCGAGCACCGCGGTGGCGATCCGATAGGCCGCTTCGGCACCGCGAATGACGACCGCCGCGGCGAGGGCGGCGAGCACGTGGGCCGTGAGCATCTGCGGCGTGAGTTGAGCGTCGCCGTGATGCAGGTGCCCGGAACCGATGCCCATCGCCACGTGCCCGAGCAGTTGCCCGCCGACGAGCGCGGCCACGAGTCCGGCCGCGGTGTCGCGCAGCGGCGCGAGCCCGGCCACCAGCGCGCCGACGACGGCGGACGCCGCGGTCAGCAGCGCGAGGGTGGTGCTGTCGGGGGCGGCGCCGCCGGAGGCCCAGCCGTGCGCGGCGATGGCGGCGGTTCCCGAGATCGCTCCGGCCGACCCGCCGCGCAACCGCGCGACGGCGCTGCGACGTCCCGCAGCGGACCGGCCGAACTCGATACTCACCCGCTGATGATAGCCCGAGGCGATCACCACCCCCGACCGGCCCGAACGCCCGCTACCGGGTGCGATCGGCCTTGAACTCGTTCACCGGGCCCTTGTCCATCCGCACCTCGACCCGCCCGTCGGGGTGCAGCACGGCCGCGGGACGGTGTTCGGAGAACCGCCTGCTGTAGTACTCGAGCCGTTCGATGAGCACGCCCTCCGGCCGGTTGTAGATGATGCCGGGCACGCAGGTGAAGATCCAGCTGGACTTCTTGGCCTGGTCGGCGGGGATGACCACCTGGTCGCCGCCGTTCTCGATGGACAGCGTCACCTTGTACTTGTGGAACGATCCGGTGCCGTTATTGATGGCCGAGTACGCCACCGGGATGACGGCCGCGATCTCGGGCGCGAACCCGATCTCGATGATCTCCTCGGCGCGCCCGCCGCCGCGCGTCACGTCGCCGCGCCCGCGGTCACCCAGGTGGCGCACCAGGTCCCGGAAACGGGGATTGGCGGGGGTGCCCTTGGCGTCGAAGGTGGCGACGTGCACCACATCACCGCTGGTCAGCACTACCAGCGCGTACGCCTCGTAGTCGGTGCCGCTCTCCCAGGCCACTCGAAGGCGGATCACCGGCGTCTTCTCCAGCAGCACCGGCGGCGCGTTCTTCATCAGCGTGACAGCGCCTTTGGCGAAGTTCACGCCGGACTTCAACGGGCCGAGTGGTGGCGGTGGTGTCGGCGGCGGAGCCGGATCCTGTTGCGGCGCCGTCTGTTGCGCCGAGCCCGGGTACGGCGGGAAGAACGCCGGTGGCGGCGGGCTCGACGGAATCTCGACCGGGTCCATCGCACCGGGCCGAACCTGGTGCGGCAGCGGCGATCCGGGAGCGGGCGACCCATGGTGAGCGGCGTGAGGCGGCACCTGGTGGGTGGCGTTCGGCGGCGCCGGGTACGCGGTGTTGGGCGGAAGGTGCTGGGGCGCCGGCGATCCCGGATTCGGCGCACCGTACTGCGACGGCGGAACCGGGTGCGGCGGCACGGGTGCGGCGGGCGGATAGGGCGCGCCGAACTGCTGGGGAGGGGCTCCGCCCTGCGGGTGGGACTGCGCGGCGTAAGGCGTGGCAGGTGGCGGGGGAACCGGAATCTGGTGCGCGGCAGCGGGTTCCTCGTCCACGGCGATGCCGAAATCGGTCGCGAGCCCGGCCAGCCCGGCCGCGTACCCCTGACCGACGTTGCGCAGCTTCCACGTGTTCGACCGCCGGTACACCTCGGCGAGGATCACGGTGGTCTCCGAGGTGAGCCCGGTGATCGGCAGATCGTGCGCGAGCCCACCGTCTTCGGTGATGCGCACCGCCAGCGGGATGCCGCCGAACACGCCGTTGTCGACCGAGGCCGACACCACCAGCCGGTCGGTGCTGCCCGCGACGCGCGGCAGGTCGATGCTCACCGCGCCTTCGGCCAGTCGCACGGCGCCGTCGGGGGAGGTGGGCTGGTTGTAGAAGACGAAGTCCTCGTCGCCGCCCACCTTGCCGTCCTCGCGCAGGCACAGCACGGTGAGATCGATGCCCGCGGGTGTCGCCGCGACGTGCAGCCTGCCCCCGCCGAGAGTGACGTTTCCACCTTTGCCGATCACGCTGGACATCGGTCCCCTGTCACTCGAACTGCCTCTCGGGCGACAGCCTAGTACGCCGGGTGCCCGCCGTGCGGCTCACGTGGTGCGGGCCGCACGGCGTCGCGGCAGGTCAGGCCTCGATCTCCATCTCCACCAGCGGCTTGCGCAGCAGTTTGCCGGTGGCGTTGCGGGGCAACTCGTCCAGGAAGACCACCTCGCGCGGCACCTTGTAGCGCGCCAGGTTCGCCTTGACGTAGTCCTTGATCTCCTGCGCGTCGCGCGCGGATTCCGGGCCGGGCACCACGAACGCGCGCAGGCGCTTGCCGAACTCGCGGTCGTCCACGCCGACCACCGCGGCCTCGAACACGTCCTCGCGCCCGGCGATCAGGTTCTCCACCTCGAGCGGGAAGACGTTCTCGCCGCCGGAGACGATCATGTCGTCGTCGCGGCCGTCGATGTAGAGCAGGCCGTCGGCGTCGAAATGTCCCACGTCGCCGCTGGACATCATGCCGTCGACGATCTCCTTGTTGCGGCCGTCGGTGTACCCGCCGAAGGCGAAACCGTTGTCCACGAAGATGGTTCCGGTGACGTTCGGCTCGGTGATCGGCTTGCGGTTCTCGTCGAGCAGGACGATGCGGATGCCCACCGGCGGGCGGCCGGCCGTGGTGGGGGACTTGCGCATGTCGGCCGGAGTCGCGACGGTCATCACCGCGCACTCGGTGGACCCGTACAGGTTGTAGAGGCTGTCGTTGAACCGGTCCAGGGTGCGGGTCACCACGTCGGGCGGGATCGCCGAGCCCGCCGCGAAGATCACCTTGATGGTGCTCACGTCATAGGAATCGAGCACCCGCTCGTCCAGATCCAGGATGCGCTGCAACATCGTCGGCACCACGACCAGCGAATCCGCTTTGTAGCGTTGGATATTCGCCAGTGTCTGCTCCGGGTTGAAGCGGCGCTGCTGGAAGATCACCCGGTTGCCCAGCGCGAGCCCGAGCGTGAACTGGGACAGGCCGGTGCCGTGGAAGATCGGCGCGGCCATCACCATGGTGCCGCCGTTGGGCAGCGGGACCCGGTCGAGGAACTGCGCGGAGGCGAAGGGGCTCACCCGGTCGCGCGGCGCGCCCTTCGGGGTGCCGGTGGTGCCGCTGGTCAGGATGACCATGCCGCCCGGCTTGGCCGGGGCGGGCAGCGGATCGGTGGCGCGACCGGCCGAGAGCGACTCCACCGTCGGGATCGACGGGTCGGCGCCGTCCTTGTCGTCCACCCACGTGAGCACGCGGGGGATCTCGGCGGGGATGGCGTTCATCAGGTCGAGGAACTCGCTGTCGTGCAGGACGACCTTGACCTTCTCGCGTGCGGCCACATCGGCGAACTGGGGTTTGGCGAAACCGGTGTTCATCAGCACCACCCGCACGCCGAGCTTGCCCGCGGCCAGCATGCTCAGCACCATGCCGCGGTGGTCGCGCGCCAGCAGGGCGACCACGTCGCCCGGCGCGACGCCCTGGGCGCGCAGGCCGCGCGCGAACGCGTTGGACTGCTCGTCGAGCTGCCCGTAGGTCAGCTCACCGCGTTCGTCGACGATGGCGGCGGCGTGCGGCCTGGTCTGCGCGGCGTGCATGACGACGCCGGCGAACGGACCGAACTTGAGGACGTTGACGGCCGACCGGGCCGCGTGATCGGGCCGCAGCGGGTTGAACAGGCCCCGCTTGGTCATGACGCGCACGCTCTGGGCCAGCTCGCCGGCCTTGCGCACGGGGCCACCCAGCCCGGGAAGGGACAAAGACATCAGGGAACAACCTTCCGCGATCCACGCACCGAGACGGGGGTGGTGTGGACCGCAACTTCGAGATCCAGTGCTGCTGCTGACAATAGCAAGCAACTGTCACTCGATGTGTCCTGTCTCTCACCGCCCCGATTCGGGGCGGTGAGGTCCGGGATGTCAGGCGGTATCGAATCGTGCCTGACCAGGGGCCCTACGTGGTGACGCTGCGCTGCCTCCTGGAGGGCCTGACCCGGTCAGGCGGTGACGTCGTACTCCACGAGCACCCGGCGCAGCAGCTTGCCGGTCGGGTTGCGTGGCAGGTCGTCGAGGAAGATCACCTCACGCGGCACCTTGTAGCGGGCGAGGTTGTTCTTGACGTAGCTCTTGATCTCCTCGCCGTCCGGGTTGTGGCCCGGCTCGGGGACTATGAACGCGCGCAGGCGCTTGCCGAATTCCACGTCGTCCACGCCGATGACGGCGGCGTCGAACACGTCGTCGCGCTCGAGCAGCAGGTTCTCCACCTCTTGCGGGAAGACGTTCTCGCCGCCGGAGACGATCATGTCGTCATCGCGGCCGTCCACCATGAGCAGGCCTTCGTCGTTGAAGTGGCCCACATCGCCGCTCGACATGTAGCCGTCGATGATCTGCTTGTTCCTGCCGTCGGTGTAGCCCTCGAACGGCGCGCCGCTGCGCACGAAGATGCGGCCGGTGACGTTCTTGCCCTCCACCAGCTGGTCGTTGTCGTCGTAGAGACGTACGTCGCAGGTGATGGGCGGGCGGCCGACGGTGCCCGGCGCGATGGCCAATTCTTCCGGCGTGCCGATGGAGGCGATGGCGACCTCGGTGGAGCCGTACAGGTTGTACAGCACCGGGCCGAACGCCTCGGTGGCCTTGATGCACAGTTCCGGCGCCAGCGCCGAACCCGCCAGCAGGATCACCCGCAGCGAGGACAGGTCGTACTTGGCGCGCACCTCGGGCGGCAGCTCGGTCATGCGGTGCAGCATGGTGGGCACCGCGACCAGCATCTCGGCCTTGTGGTCGCTGATCATCTTCAGCGTGGCCTCGGCGTCGAAGCGGCGGCGCATGACGATCTTGTTGGTCAGCACGGTGCCGACCAGCCAGGTGCCCAGGCCGGTGCTGTGGAAGATCGGGGACACGATCACCATGGCGCCGCGGCGCGGGAACGGCACCCGGTCCACGAACTGGGCGGTGGCCATCGGCGTGACCTTGGTGCGCGGCGCGCCCTTGGGCAGGCCGGTGGTGCCGCTGGTGAGGATGATGAAGCCGCCGGGCTTGCTGGGCGCGGGCAGCGGTTCGGTGCTGTTGGCCGCGATCAGGTCGTCGAAGGTCTGCGCGCCCTCGGGGAGTGCGGTGCCTTCGTCCACCCAGGTCAGGAAGCGCGGCAGATCGGCGGGCAGCGCGTCGAGCAGGTCCAGGAACTCGCTGTCATGCAGGACGGCGGTGACATTCTCGCGAGCGCAGACCTCGGCGAACTGCGGCTTGGCGAAACCGGTGTTCATCAGCGCGATGCGCACGCCCAGCTTGCCCGCGGCGATCTTGGACATGATGAGGCCGCGGTGGTCACGGGCGAGGACGGCGATGACCTGTCCCTCGGTGATGCCGGCCGCCTGCAGGCCGCGCGCGACGGCGGTGGACTGCTCGTCGAGTTCGCGGTAGGTGAGTTCGCCGCGCTCGTCGGCCAGGGCGGCCTGATCGGGCGCGATACGGGCCGAGTGCCGGACCAGGGCCGCGTGCGGGCCGTAGATCCGGGTCTCCTTCATGGTCTTCAGCGTCTCCAGCGGGGCCTTGGGATCGCTGACTCCGCGGGACCGCAACACCCCCAACGCCTTCAGGGTTTCCAGCACACGCGTCACCTACAACACCTCCACTGAACTGTCGCGCAGCCGGACGACCCGCGATCTCTATCTTGTGTGGATGCTTACCGTAGCAGTGAACGTGTGCGTCATCACAGGTAAAGACGACAAACCGGACAGTCGACTGTGGGCGTCGCGGCCGCGCCGGACGCGGTAATGGTCGCCGGACCTGCGTCGATGACGGCGTGATGCGAAGAGCTAGGGTTGGCACGCAGTGCCAACCCTAGCTCTCCCGGTGATACGGACCCGTGCGCGGAGGTGCTCCGCAGCACGGTCTCGGTCAGTTGTAGACGGCGCCCAGCGAGGGGAACGAGATGGTGCCCAGCTGGTACTGGAAGCCGTCCGGGTGATCGTCGCTGACCGGGACCGACCAGCGGTGCCACAGCGAGCCGTAGACCGCCGCCACCACCGGGCCCGCGCCGGTGTCGAGGACCCGGGTGCGGATGGTGGTGTCGACCGGGATGTCCTGGTGCTCGATGAGCAGGTCGGTGCCGCTGCGGCCGTTGGCCAGGTTCAGCCACACGACCTCGAGCTTGGCGCCGGTCTGGTTCGGCGAGATGGTGCCGGGGCCGCCGAAGAAGCCGAAGCGGAACCCGTCGATGCCCAGCGCGATGCCCGACCCGTACACGCCGGGGCCCTGGCCGCGGCCGATATCGGAGTTGGCCGGAACCTGGAAAGGCTGTGCGGGCAGGGCGATTTCGCCCGCCTCGGCCAGCCGCTCGGGCTCGGCCAGCAAACGATCGACGGCCGCCTCCGCGTCGGGGTTGCCCTCGGCGGCCACGCGCAGCTGCTGCACAGCCGACACCCAGTCCAGCGCGGCGGGCTCGGCCGTCGCGCTGCCGCTGAACACCCCCGCGAACAGTGCCGACGCGGCCGCGACCGCGGTGAGATGACGTATGAAGCTCAGACCACGCATAACCAATGCTCCTCAGAGAATCCTTGGTACTGCCCTTGCTGAATTCGTCCGCTGAATCGACGCGGACATGCCACCCGGGACCATAGCCGATCGCCGGGACAACCTGTGGCAATCCCGGGGGAGCCGCGAATTCGAGATTCGGGCGATTTCCGCCCCCGCGCCCCCGATTGTCAACTACAGTCTGTAGTAGAACGTTCGGCCACGACCCCGAAAAGGTGGACGGCGATGACGGTGGAGTCCGAGACGATCACGCCCGCGGCCCGCGTCTGCGGTATTCCGGAGGGCAACCGGCATCGGCCGCGCGGCTGGCCGGGGCACCTCGCGGCCGTGGCGACCTCCGGCTCGGCGATACCCGCCGCGCGGATCATGCTGGAACATTCGGCGCGCGAACGGTTCCGGCGGTTGCGCGGCGCCGTGGCCGAGCGCGGGGACCGATCGCGCGGCACCATGCGGGCGCTCGTCGCGAGTCCCGGCGGGCGGTTGCGCTGGCGTGACGTCGCCCGGCCGCGGCTGCCGGGACCCGGTGCGGCCCTTGTGCATCCGATCGCCGCGGCGACCTGCGATCTGGACCGGCCGATGGCGCTGGGGCGCACGCCGTTCCCGCTGCCGATGCACTTCGGGCACGAGTGCGTCGCGGAGGTGGTGGAGATCGGCGAGGAGGTCACCACCGTTCGTCCCGGTGACCGGGTCGTCGTCCCGTTCCAGATCAATTGCGGAACGTGCGGGCCGTGTACGTCCGGACTCACCGCGAATTGCGTTGGTGTGCCGCCTATTTCCATGTTCGGGTTCGGGCTCACGGGCGGGCACTGGGGCGGTACCTTCTCGGATCTGCTCGCCGTGCCCTTCGCCGACGCGATGCTGGTGCCGCTACCCGACGGGATCGATCCGGCGGCCGCGGCGTCGGTGGCCGACAACGTCACCGACGGGTACCGGGCGATCGCGCCGCGCCTACCGGAGTTGCTCGCGCGCGACGCCGACGCCCAGGTGGTGGTCTTCGCCGATGTGGCGCGCAGGCCGCCGTTCAGCGCCAGCGTGGCGCTGTACGCGGGGCTCGTCGCCCGTGCGCTGGGTGCCCGCACCGTGCACCTGGTGGACCGGCGCCCGCACGTCCGCCGGCACGCCGAGGCGCTGGGTCTGCACGCGCACCAGCTCGAGGGCCGCAGGAGTATCGGGCGGGCCGCCCTGGTGGTGGATACGAGCGGGGTCTCGGCGGGCCTGAACATGGCGGTCCGGCAGACGGCGCCCGACGGTGTGTGCCTGTCGCTGGCGTCGCTGCACCGGATCAGCCGGATCCCCACCGCGCTCATGTACGGGCGCAATATCACCCTCGAGCTGGCCCGGTCGCACGCCCGCGCCCACATCCCCGCCGTCCTCGATCTCATGCGCGACGGGCGCCTGGCCCCGCAGGACGTGACCACCCACCTCGGCGCGTTCGACCGCGCCGACCGCCACATCACCGATCATGTGCGCGGCGAGGCGACCAAGACGATCCTCGTCGAGTGAATCGCCGGCGCTACTCGCCCTGTTCGGTGCTCGCACCCCGCGGTGACAACCGCACCACGCCCGAGTCGAGATCCAGTTCCAGCCGCGGGCGCTCCTCCTGGCCGTTGCTGTCCCCGCTCTCCTCGTTGTTCAGCTTCTTCCCGGGGAAGAGCTCACCCATGATGCCCATATCCCCACGATAACCACGTCGCCCACGAGGCGCCCGGCGTCGTCGCCGGCCACGCACGGAACACGGTGCGGGGCAAAGAAACCGGTCGCCGCCATGACGTATGGTCGTCGCACCTCCTGTCGAGGGGCGGTGGACTCGGTCCACACACCGCGCCCAGAGAGGAGGTGGTGGGGGATGGCGAAACATCGCCGGAAAAAGAGCAAAGCCCCGGTCGACTACGGCATCATCTTGACCTGTGCTGCCGTGGTCGCCGGGGCGCTCATAGTGGTCCGCCGAGTCGTGCGGGCTAGCTAGTCCCACCGGTGGAGCGTCGTTCGCGCGGCGCTTCACCTCCCGGCATCACTTGTGTGACGGATCCGAGTTTATCAGCTCACTTCAGCTCGGCGCTGGTCTTGCCGAGGACGCGCCGGGCCACGATGAGCTGCTGGATCTGCTGGGTGCCTTCGAAGATGTCGAGGATCTTCGAGTCGCGGCCCCACTTCTCCAGCAGGGTGCGCTGCGAGTAGCCGATGGTGCCGGCCAGTTCGACGGCCTTGAGGGTGACGTCGGTGCCGGTGCGGCCCGCCTTCGCCTTCGACATCGACGCCTCGAGCGAGTTGAGCTTCTTGTTGTCGGCCATCCACGCCGCGCGCAGCGACAGCAGGTAGGACGCCTCGTAATCGGCCTCCAGCCGCAGGAATTCGGCGGCGGCGGCGTGCTGGTTGATCGCCGGGGTGTCGTAGGAGATCTCGATGCCCGCGTCGGTGAGGATGGCGCGCAGCTCCTCGAGTGCGGCCCGCGCGACGCCGACGGCCATCGCCGCGACCAGCGGACGGGTGTTGTCGAAGGTCTGCATGACCCCCGCGAAACCCTTCTCCACGTTGACTTCCGGGCTGCCGAGGATGTTGTCCTTCGGGATGCGGCAGTCCTGCAGCAGCAGCACGGCGGTGTCGGACGCCTTGATGCCGAGCTTGTGCTCGAGGCGCGCCACCGACAGGCCGGGAGCGTCGCGCGGCACGACGAAGGACTTGATCGCCGCGCGGCCCAGGCTGCGGTCGACGCTGGCCCACACCACGACGTGGGTGGAGCGCTCGCCCGCGGTGACGAAGATCTTCTCGCCGTTGAGGACCCACTCGTCGCCGTCCAGCACGGCGGTGGTGGTGACGGCCGCGGAGTCGGAGCCGAACGACGGCTCGGTGATGGCCATCGAGGCCCACACCTTGCCGAAGCGCTCGAGCTGCTCGTCGGTGGCGACGGCCGCGATGGCGGCGTTGCCGAGGCCCTGGTAGGGGATCGACAGCATCAGGCCGACGTCGCCCCACGAGGTCTCGAGCGCGTTCAGCAGCGCGGACATGTTGCCGCCGTTGGTGTTGCCGAGCAGCTCGGTGGCGTGCGGGTCCTTCTTCTCGCCGCCGTCCTCGCGGCCGCCCGCGGCGCCGCCGATCTTCTGGGTGCCGGAGTCGGCCAGACCCTCCACCATGGCGGCCATGGTGTCCAGCTCGACCGGGTAGGCGTGCTCGGCGAGGTCGTACTTGCGCGAGATCGGGCGGAAGATCTCCGCGGCGACCTGGTGGGCCTGGTTGGCGCTGGCCCGCAGCTTCTTGGGGAGTTCGAGGTTGATCATGTTCAGGTCTCTCCTGGAGTAAGGAACGGGCCGGTCAGATGAGCACGACACCCTCGGCGACGCCGATGGCACGCAGATCGCGGTACCAGCGCTCGACCGGGTGTTCCTTGGTGAAGCCGTGTCCGCCCAGCAGCTGCACGCCGTCCAGGCCGATCTGCATGCCCTTGTCGGTGGCCAGCTTGCGGGCCAGCGCCGCCTCGCGGGCGAAGGACAGGCCCTGCTCGGCGCGGGAGGCGCCGCGCAGCGTCACCAGGCGCAGGCCGTCGAGCTCGATGGCGATATTGGCGACCATGAACGCCACCGCCTGGCGGTGCGAGATGGGCTCGCCGAACGCCTCGCGCTCGTTGACGTAAGGGATGACGTAGTCGAGCACGGCCTGGCCGGTGCCCGCGGCGAGCGAGGCCCAGCCCAGGCGCGCCAGGCGCACCGCGTCGGCGTAGTCCTCGGCGCGGGACTTGGCGTCGCCCTCGCCCAGGATCGCGTCGGTGGGCACCGCGACGTCCTCGAGTACCAGGCGGCCCAGGCCCGCGGCGCGCAGACCCATGCTCGGGTCGGCCTCCACCACCAGGCCCTTGCTGTCCGACGGCACGATGAACAGCGCCGGGCGGCCGTCGAGTTCGGCGGCGATCAGGAACAGTTCGGCGTCGGCCGCGGCGGGGACCAGGCTCTTCACGCCGTTGAGGCGGTAGCCGCTGGGGGAGCGGGTGGCCTTGGTCCGCAGGGCGAACGGGTCGAACAGGGCGCGCGGCTCGCTGATCACCACGGACGCCTGCGGCACGTTCTCGCCGGTGAAGGCGGGCAGGTAGGTCTGCTGCTGCGCGTCGGTGCCCCACTGCGACAGCGCCACCGCGACACCGCTGGGCGCCAGGATCGGCAGCGCCAGGCCCATATCGCCGTGCGCGAGCGCCTCGGCGACCATGGAGTTGGTCACCGCACCGCGCTCGGAGGCCGCGCCCTCGAGCTCCTCGGGCACGTTGATGAGCGTGATGCCCAGTTCGGCGGCGCGCTCGAGCAGATCGCGCGGGGCCTTGGCGGAGTTGTCGGCCTCGTAGGCGGCCGGGCGCAGGATCTCGGCGGCGAACTCCTTCACCGTCTCGACGATCATCTGCTGTTCGTCCGACGGCGTGATGTCGAAGAGATCCTTGCCCTTGGACTCGTTGTCCGCGAGCCGCTTCGGCTGGCCGCCGCCCGCGACCTTGTTGAACGCGCGGGTGGCCGCGCCGAGGGTGCGGAAACCGGTCTTGGTGCTCTCGTAGGTGACTCGCTCGATCGGCTTGCGCAGGTTGTACTTCTCGGCGAGCTCCGACCCGGTGAGAGTCGTCATGACCCGCATCGCGGCGCCCATCCAGTCCCGCTTGGGCTGGGAGAGGCCGACGGCGGACGTGTCTTGACGTCGCTTCGTTGCGCTGTCTCGAGTGCTCATCATCACCTGTTTTCTCGGGTGGGTGGGTGAGGTCTGGCCCCAGCTATCTTACTCCTGAGTAAGGCTATCTTACTCCAGAGTAAGAAGACAGTCGAGGGGTCTACGGTCTCGATGCTGCCGCTTGACTGCCGCGCGGGCCGGATGGGTGGGATTTTCGTTGCGCAACCCCGGTCGCGGGCCGTTTTTCTGGTGAAGAGTCACGATTGCCAAATAGTGAAACGAATCTACTTCACAAAGTGTCGGGGTTCGCTACCGTGTCGGCACGTTGTCTGCCCCCTGGATGGAGGTCTTGTTCATGAAACGCCTTGTTTGTATGGCGGGAATCGCGGCGGTGGTGGGGCTGGGGGCCGCGCCCGCCGCCGCGGCGCCCGGTTTGCCGTTGATACCCGTCGACGTGGATCCCGGCGGTCCGGTGCTCGACTTCGGTTCGGGCGCACCGGTGCTCGACTTCGGGTCGGGTGAGGGCGGCTTCGGCATCGACCTCGGTTCCGGTGAGTTCGGGTTCCCCTCGGGGTCGTCCTCCGGCTCCGGCGGTTCCGGTTCGGCCTCGGGCTCGGGCACCGGTTCGGGACGCTGACCGACTGGGGGCGTGCGCGTGACGCGCGCCCCCACCCCCGGGGCGAAGCATCCAGCAGGGTGAGTGGCCGTATGCGATGGTGACGGCATGTATTGGGTCGCGGGGGTGCTCGCCGTCGTTCTGGTCGCCTTCTCCAATAGGTACGGCTACCACCGGGACGAGCTGTATTTCCTCGCGGCGGGCCGTCACCTGTCCTGGGGATACGCCGATCAGCCGCCGCTGACCCCGGCGGTGGCGCGGGCGATGTCGGCGATCGATGCCGATTCGCTGGTGTTGCTGCGGATGCCCGCGGTGCTGGCGGCGGTCGTCGTGGTGATCTGCGCGGGGTTGATGGCGCGCGAACTCGGCGGCGGGCGAGGCGCGCAGGCGCTGGCGGCCGGTGCGGTGGCGAGTGCCGCGATGGTGCAGGGCGTCGGGCATATGTTGAGCACGGCGGGGTTCGAACTCGCGGTGTGGTCGGTGCTGACGGTGTTGGTGTTGCGGTTGCTGCGCGAGGGGGCGACGCCGGGATATCTATGGCCGGCGATCGGTGCGGTGGTGGGGATCGGCCTGTTGAACAAGTTTCTGCTGGTCGCGCCGGTAGGGGTGCTGGCGGTGTCGTTGGCCGTGGTGGGACCGCGAAAGGTGTTCGCGAGCAAGTATTTTCCGGTCGCCGTCGGGGTGGCTGGGTTGCTTTGGCTGCCGTATCTGGTGTGGCAGGCGCGCAATGGTTGGCCGCAGTGGGAGTTGAGCCGCGCAATCGCGGGCGGCTCGTCGGGGACCTCGGACTCCCCGGTGATGTTTGTGCTGCTGCAATTCGGGCTGATGGGTCCGTTGCTGGTACCCCTGTGGATCTATGGGCTGTGGTGGTTGTGGCGGGGAGTGCGCTATCGCGCTTTCGTCGTGACCTATGTCGTGCTGCTCGTGGTGTTCCTGTTCGCCGGGGGCAAGGCCTACTACCTGGGCGGGATGTATCCGATTCTGTTGGCGGCCGGTGCGGTCGGGCTCGCGCGGGTGCTCGACGGGCATCGGATTCGGTGGGCGGGAGTGGGTGCCGTGGTCGCGGTGAACGCGGTCGGTTCGGCGCTGCTGTTCCTTCCGGTGTTCCCGGTCGAATCGCTGCCCGAGACACCGGTGCTCGCGGTCAATTACGACGCCGGGGAGACCGTCGGATGGCCCGAATTCGTGCGTCAGATCGGCGCGGTGCGTGCGGGACTCGGCCCCGATGTCGCCGTGCTCACCGACAACTACGGGGAAGCGGGTGCGATCGAAAGATACGGTGCGCCATACGATCTGCCGACACCGCACTCCGGGCACAACTCGTACTGGTGGTGGGGGCCGCCGCCCGACACCGCCGAGCTGATCACCGTCGGGATCGACCGCGACCGGCTCGAATCATTGTGCGCGAGTATCGAACCGGCCGGTCACCTCGACAACGGGCTCGGCATCGACAACGACGAACAGGGCGCGCCGCTGTTCGTCTGCCGCGGCACCCGCGCGCCGTGGTCGCAGCTCTGGCCGGAGGTCCGCCGGCTCGGGTAGGGGCTGTCTCGGAGTCCGGCCGGAGCAGCCGTGGTTCGGATCGTCTGGCAAGGCGGGGGAGCCGGGGTTGTCTCGGCGACGACGACAACGCGGCCAGGGGTGATCCGAACCACGGAAGAGCCGACTGTGACTCCGGTGCAGTCACGCCCTCGTAGGCATCGCGGCCGAAGACTTGCACGCCGATCGAGGACAGCAGGTCGGCCAAGGCCCTACAGCCCGTGGCGGGCCAGGAAGTCCAGCACCGTCTCGTGCCATCGGTCCGGCTGCTCGGCCACGAGGACGTGTCCCGCCTCGATCTCGGTGTACTCCGCACCGGGGATCGCGGCGGCCAGCGCGCGTTGGTGTCGATGGTGCCGCCCGCCCCGTGGGCCAGGACGATGCCGGGACCGGAGCCGGTCACCGAGGTGCGCAAGGGTATCTCTGCCATGGGCCGAAGTTAGGGCTTGACATGGGTGTGAAAGCCAACGCCTTCGGCGTATTGCTCGGCATATTGTGCCGAACGCCATAGGGGCGGTCAGTGGTCGCCTTGGCATGGCCCTACGCCTGGAGGTGAAGGCCAACGATGTGTGATCGGAGTCATATGCTGATCGGGGAGTTGTCGCGCGCCAGCGGGGTGCCCGCGCGCCTGCTGCGCTATTACGAGGAGCAGGGACTGTTGCGGCCGGGCCGCGACGGGAAGGGTTATCGCACCTATGATCCCGGCGCGGTCGACCTCGTCTCGCGCATCCGCGAACTGCTCGCCGCGGGACGGTCGACCGACGACATCCGCGGGCTGATGCCGTGCCCGCTCGATCCCGGGCGGTGGGTGTCTCCTGCGAGGAGGCGCTAGCGCTGGTGGAGCGGCGCCACGCCGAGACCGAGGAGCGGATCGCGGAGCTGGTCGCGCAGCGGGACCGGCTCGGCGCGCAGCGCGACGCGATCCGCGACTACCTCGCTGGGCAGGTGGTACAGGCGTAGGCGGTGCCCCTCCGGCGTGTTGGCGCGCGGTATCGCGGGCCGTCTCGATGACCTCCTTCGTGACGCGGTCGCACAGGAGAGCGCGCCCGTCACTCCGATACCGCCCGGACTCGATCGCCATCGGCCGCGCTGTCGGCGAAATCCGGTATCGGCGTCTACTCCGTCTTGCCGCGCAGCGCTCCGAGTCCCGGATACCTCCCGGCCGACTCCGGGACCCGGCCCGGCGCTGTTAGCTTTGTGCGTATGCGTAAAGGGATGGGGAGCAAGCGGTTCGGCGTCGCCGTGGTCGCGGCGACGGCCGTGCTGTGCGGAACGCCCACGGCGGGTGCGGTTTTCGAGCCCGCGACGTGCTCGGACGGGTGGACCTCGGAGACGGTGGTCGAGGGCGTCGGCAACCTGGAGAACCTCGACAGCGACGGCGCGGGCGGCTTCTATGTCACGGGCCTCCTCGACGGCTACCTGGCCCACGTGGACGCCGACGGACAGTTCCACAAGCCGGTCACAGGGCTCGATCACCCTGCGGGCGTGCGTGTTTCGGGACGATCGGTGTACTTTCTCACCGGTGACGGCTTGGCCGAGGCGCCGGGCACGCTCCAGCGCTACGACATCGATACCGGTGCGGTGGAGGTGCTGCTGACCGGGCTCAACGGTCCGAACGGGCTCCTGCTGCTCCCCGACGGCGACCTGCTGTTCACCACCATCGGCGTGCGCGGGACGCCCACCGGCATCTCCCGCTATCGCCCGTCGACCGGCGAGTACACCGAGACGTGGTCGGCGCTGCCGCTCAGCAACGGCATCGCCCTCGCCCCCGACGGCCGATCGATCTTCGCCGACGACCT
This sequence comes from Nocardia puris, assembly GCF_003315035.1. Taxonomy (GTDB): domain Bacteria; phylum Actinomycetota; class Actinomycetes; order Mycobacteriales; family Mycobacteriaceae; genus Nocardia; species Nocardia puris. The sequence continues at coordinate 82,736 of NZ_QNRE01000018.1, read as the reverse complement.
CACCATGCGGATCTACCGCATCCCGCTCGACGCCCCGGGCGAGCACACCGTCATCGCCGGCGCCCCACGCACGCTGGGCATGTTCGACGACATGGAGGCGACCAGCGACGGCACCCTCTTCGTCGCCGACCACCTGCACGGCGCGGTGTTCCAGGTGGACACGGCCACGGGCGCGGCCTGCGCGATCATCTCCGGCCTGATCAAACCCGGTCCCACCCGCAACCCGCCCGACGGCGCAACCTCGGTCCGCATCGACCGCGACGGCACGGGGTGGGCGCTGTACGTCACCAGCATGGACGGCACCTTGCGCCGCCTGACCCCACCGGCGGGCATCGATCTGACCCCGGCCGACGAACGGCGCCGGTAGAGGCTCGGCCCGGGCGGGTGGCGGCGTAGTCTGCCGTGTACGCCTCGGCCATGCCGCCGAATTCGCCTGGAGTGTGCGAGCTCGGGCGCGACCGCGGCCGAGTCGGCATCCGGAGTCGGGTCCGGGTTCGGGCGCGTGGTGAATTGCACTGCGGCGCGGGTGGCACCCGTACCCGGAGGACGTGTCACTGCGTGGCCGGGCAGCAGTGGGATGCGCGAGATCGGATCACGGTTCGCGGAGTTTGTGGCTGCCTGGGCGCGGTTGGCCCCCGGTCGGCCGCCCGTCAGTCCGCGCCGAGGCGGGCGAGGACCGTGTCGTGGAGCAGGCCGTTGGTGGCGACGGCGTCGCCACCGTGCGGGCCGGGCTCGCCGGACAGGGAGGTGAAGGTGCCGCCCGCTTCGCGGACGAGGACGTCGAGCGCGGCCAGATCCCACAGCGACACTTCGGGTTCGGTCGCGATGTCCAGGGCGCCCTCGGCGAGCAGACAGTAGCTGAAGAAGTCGCCGTAGCCGCGCACCCGCCACACCTCGTCGGTGAGCGCGAGGAAGTTCTCGCGCAGGCCGCGCTCGCGCCACCCGGACAAGCTGGAGAACGCCAGGCTCGCCGACCCCAGGTCCGGCACCGCCGACACCGAGATCGGCTGGGGCGCACCGGGATGGAAGCTCGACCAGGCGCCGGAACCGGTGGCCGCCCACCAGCGCCGCGCCAGCGCAGGCGCGCTCACCACACCCACCACCGGCACGCCGTCCTCCAGCAGGGCGATGAGGCTGGCCCAGATCGGCACGCCGCGCACGAAGTTCTTGGTGCCGTCGATCGGGTCGATCACCCACTGGCGGCCGGTGAACTCCGCGTCACCCCCGAACTCCTCGCCCAGCACCGCGTCACCGGGACGTTCGGCGCCCAGCACCCGCCGCAGCTCCCGCTCCACGGCGAGATCGGCGTCGGACACCGGCGTGAGGTCCGGCTTCGCGTCCACCTTCAGGTCCAGCGCGCCGAACCGCGCCTTGGTGATCGCATCGGCCTCGTCGGCCAGCCGCAGCGCGAGTTCGAGATCGGAGGAGTGAGCAGCCACGATCGCAAACCCTAGCGCCCGTGAGCGAGGACGGGCAGACGGCTGTCCGCTCAGACCCCCACGCGCGCACCCCGCGCCGCCGCCAGCGCCGTGCTCCACCAATGCAACCGGTCCAGCATGACCGCCGCGGCGGCCACCGGCTCGTCGGGCTCGCGCAGCTTTCCCTCGTCGTCGAACAGCAGGTAGTAGCGCGGGAACGCGACGTATTCTCGCACCGTGTGCGCGTCGAGTTCGCCGAACACCTGGCGCAGGTGCTCGATGGCGAGCAGTCCGCCGCTGGCCCCGCTGTAGCCGACGAAGCCGATCGCCTTGCCCTGCCACTGGGTGAAGTGCCAGTCGATGGCCGATTTCAGCGCGGCCGGGTAGCTGCGGTTGTAGTCGGGAGTGACGACGACGAACGCGTCGGCCGCGGCCAGCCGGGCGGTGAGGTCGAGCATCCCGGCCGGGCGCGGCGGGTCCGGCTCCAGCGCGGGCGGCACCGCGGGCAGCGCGAGCGGCAGATCGGCCTCGGCGAGGTCGATCACGTCGACCTCGAATCCGCCGTGCGCGGCGGCCTGGTCGGCGAACCAGGCGGCGACCGTCGGCGCGAAGCGCCCCTCCCGGACGCTGCCGATGATCACCGCGAGTTTCAATGACGACATGGTGTTCCCTCCTGCTGGTCTCCGGCGGCACGAGCGCCGCCGAGATCAACTCTGTCGCCGGTCGGCCATGCCGGGGAGGCCGCGTGGAGGGTGGTAGTGGCAGGGACACCCTCGCGCGCGCAACCGCTTGTACGGTCGAAGGGTGAGCGAGAACGAGCTGGGTCTGTTCCTGCGCAGCAGACGTGAAGCGGTGCCGCCCGCGCTGGTCGGCCTGCCCGCGGGCCCGCGCCGCCGCACTCCCGGATTACGTCGCTCCGAACTCGCCACACTCGCCGGCGTGAGCGTCGAATACCTCACCCGGTTGGAACAGGGGCGTGATCGTCATCCCTCGCCTTCGGTTCTTTCGGCACTCGGTGACGCTCTCCGCCTCACCCCCGTCGAGCGCGTTCACCTGTATCGGCTCACCAAAGGCGCCGATCCCGGATTCAGCTGCACCGGGGGAGTCGCCCCGAACCGCGAGGTGCGCGTCACCGTGCGCGCGGTGCTGCAGCAACTGGATCCCGCGCCCGCGGCGGTCGTGAACCGGGTCGGCGAAGTGCTGGCCTGCACCGAGGGCTACCACCGCTTGATGGGTCCGACCGGCCTGCTCGACGACGACCCCGCCAGCTTCCCCCTCTACGTCTTCACCGACCCGAGGGCCCGCGCCCTCTACCCGGACTGGGACCACGTGGCCGACGAGTGGGTCGCCACCATAAAGCAAGGCCCGTTCCGCGCCGACCCCGCCGTCGCGGTGCTCGCCGACCATCTCACCGTCGTGGCGGGCGCCGAGTTCACCCGCCGGGTGGAGACCGTGCCCAGCCTGCCCGCGGCCACCGGCGTCACGCGGCTGGCGCACCCCGAGGCGGGCCCGCTGCGCCTGGCCTACGAGAAACTCGACCTCTCCGCCGACGACGACCAGCAGATCGTCGTCCACCTGCCCGCCGATGCCGCCACGGCCGCCGCGCTCGACGCGCTGACCGGCCGCAGGCCCGGCGGACTGCGCGCGGTCTCGGGCTGAGCCCGCGCGCTGTTTCGTGGTCGACGGCGGGACCGGTAACCTTGGAGATCGTGCATCCTGACGTTTCCGCTGATCTCGCCGAACTCGACACCACGCTCAAGACGGTCGAGTCGGTCCTCGACATCGAGGAACTGCGCCGCCGCATCGATGAACTCGAGCACCAGGCGGCCGATCCCGACCTGTGGAACGACCAGGAGCACGCCCAGCAGGTGACCAGCGAGCTCTCGCACGCGCAGGGCGAACTGCGCCGCGCCGAGGAGCTGCGCCAGCGGCTCGACGACCTGCCGGTCCTCTACGAACTGGCCGAGGGCGAGGAGGGCGAGGCCCGCGAGGCCGCCCTCGCCGAGGCCGACGCCGAGCGCGCGTCCCTGCACGCCGACGTGGAGGCCATGGAGGTCCGCACCCTGCTCTCGGGCGAGTACGACAAGCGCGAGGCGCTGGTCAACATCCGCTCCGGCGCGGGCGGCGTGGACGCGGCCGACTGGGCCGAGAAGCTGATGCGCATGTACATCCGCTGGGCCGACCGGCACGGCTATCCGACCGAGGTCTACGACATCTCCTACGCCGAGGAGGCGGGCATCAAGAGCGCCACCTTCGCGGTCAAGACGCCCTACGCCTACGGCACGCTCTCGGTCGAGATGGGCACCCACCGCCTGGTGCGCATCAGCCCGTTCGACAACCAGGGCCGCCGCCAGACCTCGTTCGCCGAGGTCGAGGTGCTGCCCGTGGTGGAGACCACCGACCACATCGAGGTCCCCGAGACCGAGATCCGCGTCGACGTGTACCGCTCCTCGGGCCCGGGTGGCCAGAGCGTCAACACCACCGACTCCGCGGTGCGCATCACCCACATCCCCACCGGCATCGTGGTGACCTGTCAGAACGAGAAGTCGCAGCTGCAGAACAAGATCTCGGCGATGCGGGTGCTGCAGGCCAAACTGCTCGAGCGCAAGCGCCAGGAGGAGCGCGCCCAGATGGACGCGCTCAAGACCAACGAGGGCGCCTCCTGGGGCAACCAGATGCGCTCCTACGTGCTGCACCCCTACCAGATGGTCAAGGACCTGCGCACGAACTACGAGGTCAACAACCCGACCGCGGTGCTCGACGGCGACATCGACGCGTTCATCGAGTCCGGAATCCGCTGGCGCATGCGCGAGCAGGCGAATCAGGTTGCGCTGTAACCTGTCTGGCGTGCGTTTCGAGGATCGTCCGATACGGTGGTGGGTGCGATGACCGTGCTCGCCGCCGCCGAACCCACCGCCTGGCTGCGCTCCAACGGCCTCGAGATCGTGCTGTTGGTGCTGGGGGCCGTGCTGTTCAGCCGGTTCGCCACGTTCGTGCGCGACCGGGTGACGTCGAAGATCGACGCCGGCTTCCGCAGCAGCGACGCGCTGGTGCGCACCGAGGCGGCCAAACACCGGCACGCCCTGGCCCAGGTGATCACCTGGGTGGTGCTGACGATCGTCTACGTGCTGGTCGGCATGGAGGTGCTGCAGCGGCTCGGCTTCCAGGTCACGGGCCTGGTCGCGCCCGCCGCGGTGCTGGGCGCCGCGCTCGGTTTCGGCGCGCAGCGCATTGTGCAGGACATCCTGGCCGGGTTCTTCCTCATCACCGAGCGCCAGTACGGCTTCGGTGATGTGGTGCGCATCTCGGTGACCGGATCGGCGGAGATCGCCGAAGGTACCGTCGAGGACGTCACGCTGCGGATCACCACGCTGCGCAACGCCGACGGCGAGGTGATCACCGTGCCGAACGGGCAGATCGTGAAGGTGAGCAACCTGTCCAAGGACTGGGCGCGCGCCGCGATCGACGTGCCGGTGGCGGCCACCGCCGACATCACGAAGGTGAACGAGATCCTGCACAAGGTGGGCGCGGAGGCCTATCGCGACCGCAAGCTCGAGCCGCTGCTGCTCGACGAGCCCACCGTGATGGGTGTGGACGATCTCACCATGGACCAGATGAACATACGAATGGTTGCCAGAACGTTGCCGGGCAAGCAGTTCGAGGTCGGGCGCGAACTGCGGGTGCGCGTGGCGGCGGCTCTGCGCAGGGAAGGTATCAGTGAAACCACGTAGATCGACCGCGGTCCTCGGCCTGATCTGGGTCGGGACATTCGTGCTCTACTTGTTCGTCAAGCCGGAAACTCCGGCGCCCCCGGCGATCAGGCCGGTCGTGAATACCGTGCCCGCGCCGGTGGATTCGGCGCCGCCGAGCGGCGAACCGCAGGCTCCTGCCGGTAACTGACGGATCGCTGAAGGGCTCGCACCGGCCCGGTCGGCGCGGCGGCGCGCGGCGGCCCCCTTACACTGGCTTGCCGTGATCACCATGCGGAACGTCAGCAAGTCGTACAAGACCTCGACGCGACCCGCGCTGGACAACATCACCGTCGATGTGGACAAGGGCGAGTTCGTCTTCATCATCGGACCGTCCGGTTCCGGGAAGTCGACCTTCATGCGCCTGCTCCTCAAGGAGGAGACGCCCACCACGGGCGAGATCCGGGTCGCCGACTTCCGGGTCGACCGACTGCCCGGTCGCAAGGTGCCCAAGCTGCGTCAGCGCATCGGCTGTGTGTTCCAGGACTTCCGCCTGCTCCAGCAGAAGACGGTCCAGCAGAACGTCGCGTTCGCGCTGGAGGTGATCGGCAAACGCCGCGAGATGATCGACCGCACGGTGCCCGAGGTCCTCGACATGGTCGGGCTCGGCGGCAAGGCCGACCGGCTGCCGGGCGAGCTCTCCGGCGGTGAACAGCAGCGAGTCGCGATCGCGCGCGCGTTCGTCAACCGGCCGCTGGTGCTGCTCGCCGACGAACCCACCGGCAACCTCGACCCCGACACCAGCGGAGACATCATGATGCTGCTGGAGCGGATCAACCGCACCGGTACCACGGTGCTGATGGCCACCCACGACAACCACATCGTCGACGCGATGCGCAGGCGGGTGATCGAACTCGATCACGGCCGCATGGTGCGCGACGAGGCGACCGGCGTGTACGGGGTGGATCGCTGATGCGCGGCAGCTTCCTGGCGAACGAGGTCGGCACCGGCCTGCGCCGCAACTTGACCATGACGATCGCGATGATCCTCACCACCGCGGTGTCGCTGGCCATGCTCGGCGGCGGTCTGCTGTCGGTGCGCATGGCCGACAAGACCGAGCAGTACTTCACCGGACGGCTCGAGGTGCGCTTCTACCTCGACGAGAACATCTCCGACAACGATCCGGATTGCGCGGCCGAGCCCTGCAAATCGCTGCTGGCGGACATGAAGAACACCTCCGGTGTGGAGAGTGTGCAGTTCCTCAACCGCGCCGCCGCGCTGGAGGAGGCCAAGACGCTGTTCGAGGATCAGCCGGAGATGGTGCAGTACATCTCCGAGACGCCGCTGCCCGCGTCCATGCGGGTCAAGATGACCGACGGCGACCAGTACGAGCACATCTACGAGACGTTCGCGCTGCGCGAGGGCGTGCGGACCGTGGCCAACGACCAAGAGTTCGTGGACCGGCTGCTGCGCCTGTTCGACGGGTTGCGCAACGCGGCGTTCGGCCTGGCCACGGTGATGGCGCTGGCGGCGCTGCTGCTGATCGCGAACATGATGCAGATCGCGGCGTTCACCCGGCGCACCGAGGTGGGCATCATGCGGCTGGTCGGCGCCACGCGCTGGTACACACAGCTGCCGTTCCTGCTGGAGGCGGTGGTCGCGGCCGTGGCGGGCTCGTTGCTGGCGATCGCGGGCCTGCTCATCGCGCGTCCGCTGGTCATCGACCGGGCGCTCGGGCCGCTGTTCGACAGCAATGTGTTCCCGCGCATCACCGGCGACGACATCGCGGTGGTGGCGCTGACCATCGCCCCGGTCGGCGTGGTGGTCGCCGCGGTGGCCGCGTACGCGACGCTGCGCTATTACGTGCGCGAGTGAACGCCGCGCGCGTGCGTACCTATGTCCGAGGGAACTCCGCGTGCGCGGGTGGAAGTCGTTCATCCCCATGTGGACAACTCCGGCGTTCGCCCAGGACGGTGATGCGCGAGCGCCGGGTGAGCGTCGGGGTGCGCTCGTAGGATGGGCCCCGTGACTCCAGACGCCGCGATCCAGGCCGATCCGTCCGCCCCCGTACGTACCGAAACCGGTGCGGCGCAAGAGGTTCTACGCCGCGTCTTCGGGTACGACAGCTTCCGCGGCGACCAGGCCGCCATCGTCGACCACGTGGTGTCGGGCGGTGACGCGCTGGTGCTCATGCCCACCGGCGGCGGTAAATCGCTGTGCTACCAGGTGCCCGCGCTGGTGCGGCCCGGCGTCGGCGTGGTCGTCTCGCCGCTCATCGCGCTCATGCAGGACCAGGTCGACGCGCTCAGCGCGCTGGGCGTGCGCGCCGGGTTCCTCAACTCGACGCAGTTCCCCGACGAGCGCCGCACCGTGGAGGCGCAGTTTCTGGCCGGCGAGCTCGACCTGCTCTACCTCGCCCCGGAGCGGTTGCGGGTGCAGGCCACGGCCGATCTGCTCGACCGCGGCGAGATCGCGCTGTTCGCCATCGACGAGGCGCACTGCGTCTCGCAGTGGGGCCACGACTTCCGGCCGCACTATCTCGAGCTGTCGATGCTGCACGAGCGCTGGCCCGACGTGCCGCGTATCGCGCTCACCGCGACCGCCACCGAGAAGACGCGCGAGGAGATCGTGCAGCGGCTCGATCTGGGTGGGGCGCGCCGGTTCGTCTCCAGTTTCGACCGGCCCAACATCCAGTACCGGATCGAGCCGAAGAACCGTCCCGACCACCAGCTGCTCGAGTTCATCCGCACCGAGCACGCCGGTGACGCGGGCATCGTGTACTGCCTGTCGCGCAACTCGGTGGAGAAGACCGCCGCGTTCCTCAACGAGAACGGCATCGGCGCGGTGCCCTACCACGCGGGCTTGGACAACCGGACCCGCGCCACGAACCAGGCGCGGTTCCTGCGCGAGGACGGGCTCGTGGTGGTCGCCACCATCGCGTTCGGCATGGGGATCGACAAGCCCGACGTGCGGTTCGTCGCGCACCTGGACCTGCCGAAGTCGGTCGAGGGCTACTACCAGGAGACCGGCCGCGCGGGACGCGACGGGCTGCCGTCCACCGCGTGGATGGTCTACGGGCTCAACGACGTGGTGCAACAGCGCAAGATGATCGACTCCTCGGAGGGCGACGCCGCGCACCGCCGCCAGTTGCAGCTGCACCTGGACGCCATGCTCGCGCTGTGCGAGACCGTGAGCTGCCGCCGCACCCAGCTGCTGGCCTACTTCGGCGAACCCGGTCTGCCCTGCGGCAACTGCGACACCTGCCTGAATCCGCCCGAATCCTGGGACGGCACCGTCGCCGCGCAGAAGCTGCTCTCCGCGGTGCTGCGGCTGGAGCGCGAACGCGGCCAGCGGTTCGGCGCGGGCCAGGTGATCGACATCCTGCTCGGCAAGCGCAATCCGAAGGTGCTCCAGCACGGCCACGACGAGCTCAAGGTGTTCGGCATCGGCACCGACCTGCGGGAGAACGAGTGGCGCGGGGTGGTCCGTCAGCTGCTCGCGCAGGGCATGCTCGCGGTACACGGCGAGTACGGCGTGCTCACCCTGACCGAGGCCAGCCAGGAGGTGCTGTTCGACGGCAGGCAGGTGCGGTTGCGCCGGGAGCCGGAGCGCGCGGCCAAACCGGCCAGGTCCGCGCGGTCCGCCAAGGCCGCGCCCGCCGATCTGGCCGCCGCCGACGTGCCGGTGTTCGAGAAACTGCGCGAATGGCGCGCGGCGCAGGCCAAGGAGCAGGGCGTGCCCGCCTACGTCATCTTCCACGACGCCACCTTGCGCGAGATCGCCGCGCGCAAACCCGCCGATATGGCCGCGCTGGCGTCGGTCGGCGGGGTCGGGGAGAACAAGCTGGCGAAGTACGGCGAGCAGGTGCTCGAGGTGCTCGGCGCCGGATGACCGGTGCTCGACCGGCCGATGTACAGGCTGTGAACTGTCCATTCCGCGGATCGACTACCAACTGGTCAATGGTCCAGTATGGTGCGGGACTGTGCTGATCGAATGACATGGAGGTGGCGATGAGCGGCGCGCACGGTATCGGGCGCAGGGATCTGCTGACGGGGGCGGCGGCCGTCGCGGCGGGTGCGACGCTGCTCGGGCTCACCCCGGCACAGGCGGTACCCGTGCGGGAGGGCGTCGAGAAGTTCGGCCTGCCGGGCGGCCGGAACGTGCGGGTGCTCGTCACCGGTGACGCGGGCACCGGCAAACCGGCGCAATGGGCGGTCGCCGACGCGGCCCGCGCCCTGCACACGAGCCAGCCGTTCACGCTGGCGCTCGGGCTCGGCGACAACATCTACGAGAGCGGCCCCGACGGCGTCGACGACGAACAGTTCCGCACCAAGTTCGAGGATCCCAACACCGGACTGGACTTCCCCTGGGCGATGGTGCTGGGCAACCACGACACCAGCTCGGTGTGGCCCGGCGACGGCGGCTGGCTGCTGCGCGGCGATCACGAGGTGGCCTACCACGCCGTCTCGCGGCGGTGGTGGATGCCGAGCCGCTACTACTCGGTGCGGGTGCCGCAGGAACAGCCGGTGGTCGAGTTCTTCGTGCTCGATCTCAACCCGCTGGCCGCGTACCTGCCCCCGCTGCTCGTGCCTTACTGGGCGGTCGACGGCCAGTACATGAACGAACAGCGCGCCTGGCTCGACCGCGCGCTCGCCGAGTCGCCCGCGCCGTGGAAGATCGCCTGCACCCACCACCCGTACCTCAATAACGGTCCGCACGGCAGCGCCGGGGAGTACGACGGCATCCCGATCCCGCCGATCAACGGCGTGCACGCCAAGCAGTTCTTCGAAGACCACGTGGTCGGCCGGTGCCACCTCATCCTCTCCGGCCACGACCATTCGCTCCAGGTGCTCGAGCCCACGATCGAGAGCAAGGGCACCCGCCAGCTCATCTCCGGCGCGGCCGCCAAGACCGTCGGCGGCAAGCGCAGCGGCGGCGCCGCCGTCCCCGCGCTCTACGAGAACTACGACCAGCTCGGCTTCATGACGCTCGATCTCACGGCCTCGGCGATGGACCTGGGCGTGGTCACCGTAGACCCGGCGGGCGGCCCGGGCACGGAGGTCTTCCGCCGCAGGCTCGCCTGACCGGTACGTCACCGAATCACAACACCCCGGTCACGGGCGGCGCCGTGCGCGGTTTTCGCGGTTACCGTGCAGGCATGGCTGCAGGGGACGACGGGGACGAGATCGAGACGATGGACGGCACACAGCCCGACCCACCGGACCCCGTGCTGCCCCGCGGCCGGCTCGACCCGGCGGTGGATTCGGTGTGGCTCGGCAGGCGCCGCACCCCGGCCCACCTGGGCAGGCCGCGCCTGTCGACCGTCCTGCTGGTGACGGTGTTCATCGCCCTGCTCAGCCTGTACGTCGCGCTGCGCCCCGGGGGTTGATCCGGCGCGGCCGACGCACGGAATAATCCGGTTGCCGCGTCACTTAGAGTGGATCGTTATGAAGGAGAAGGGGCGCAAGGTCATCGCGACCAACCGCCGGGCGCGGCACAACTACACGATCCTGGACACCTACGAGGCCGGGATCGCGCTGGTGGGCACCGAAGTGAAGAGCCTGCGCGAGGGCAAGGCATCCCTGGTGGACGCGTTCGCCACGGTGGACAACGGCGAGGTGTGGCTGCGCGGGCTGCACATCCCCGAGTTCAGCCACGGTACCTGGACCAACCACTCGCCGCGTCGCGTGCGCAAACTGCTGCTGCACAAGCGCGAGATCGAGCGCCTGGTCGGCAAATCGCGCGAGGGCAACCAGACGCTGGTGCCGCTGTCGATGTACTTCTCCGACGGCAAGGTCAAGGTGGAACTGGCGCTGGCCCGCGGTAAGCAGGACTACGACAAGCGGCAGGATCTGGCCCGCCGCACGGCCGAGCGCGAGGTCACCCGCGAGATCGGCCGCCGCGTCAAGGGCATGCGCTGAGCCGCACCGGCTTTCGCGCCCGGTGCGCGAAAGCCGGTGCCGGTCAATGACTCACACACGGACCGTGCAGGGTGATGCGGTCCAGCGTGGGCCCGTGGTAATCCGCGGTGACGGTGCGTGATCCGAGCGGTGAGCTCGCGTCGGGCGCGCCGATGAAGGCGCGCTGCGCCGCGAAATCCGGTCCGTCCGCACCGTAGTTGTGCACGGCGGTCATGCCTTCGGAGTCGACGGACAGTCCGTCCAGCGCCTCGCGCAGCCCCTTCCTGGTGAGCATCCCCATGCTCGACGCCCTGGTGAGCAGCGCCTTCATCGGGAACGACACCGCGTAGCCGAGGTTGTAACCCCAGTTCGCGGGCACCTGCGGGGCCGCGGCCCTGGCGTTGCGCGCGCCCTCGCTGGCGCCGTCCCACAGATCGTACGGTGAGGTGTAGTTGTACAGCTCGGCCAGGCTCGGCCCGGCCGCCGTCTTCAGCAGCGCGCCGTTCCAGGTCGGCGTCGAGCCGAGGAACCGGCCCTCATAGCCGCGCGCGACGAGTTTGGCCACGATCTCGGCGGTCTCGGCGGGACCGGTCGCCAGCAGCACCACGTCGGGCGGGTCGGCCATGATCTCGGCGACCGGCCCGTCCTGGTTGCCGACCTCGGCGTTGGGTCCGGTGTCGACGCGGGCGGTGACCACCGCGCCGTTGTCCGAGGCCCACCGCAGCGCGCCGTTGGCGTAGTCGCCGCCGTAGTTGCCGCGGAAGGCGATCACCGCGAGCTTGCCGGGGTTGGTCTTGTTCTGCGCGAACCAGTCCAGCCCAAGTATCGCCTCGGTGCAGTAGGAGTAGCTGGAGTCGAGCACCAGGTTCCGATCGGTCTCGCGATACTGCCAGCCCGACCACAGCGTGCCCGCTCCCGTGACGACGTCGGCGGCGTCCATCTCCGGCAGCACCGACAGCGTCTGCGCGGTGCCGAGGCTCATCGCCAGCGCGAGCACGTGCGGTTCGATATCGCGGAACTGCTCGCCGTGCCGGTGCGGATCGTAGAAGGTGTCCCTGGCGTAGGTGGTGACGTCGATCTCGTAGCCGCCGATGCCGCCCGCCTTGTTGACCGCGTTCCAGAACGCGGCCTGCCCGTCCTGGACAGCCTTGCCGAGCGGCGAGAACGGCCCGTCGACCAGGTCGGACAGTACGCCGAGGTAGACGCAGCCCTTGTCGGGGTCGATCGCCGCCGGACACGGCTCGGCGGTGACGCCCGGCACCGACTCTGGCGTCGAGGTCGAACAGCCCGCCAGGGCCAGGCTCGCCGCGATCAGGGCTGTTGCGCCGCGCCTCAGCGAGCGGCGAGATGCTGCCAAAGTTCTTCTCCTCGTTGCTATTTCGATCGGAGGGCGACTCAGAGCCGAGCGCACGGACCGTGCAGGGTGAGCTGCGGCAGGGTCGGCCCGGCGTAGTGGGTGGCCACGTCGCGCGAGCCCAGCGCGGCCGTCGCGTCGGGCGCGCCGATGGTGGCGCGTTGCGCGGCGTAGTCCGGTCCCGATCCGTAGGTGTGCGGCGGCGCCATGCCTTCGAAGTCGACGGTCAGCGCGTCCTGCGCGCGGCGCATGCTCCGGCGGCTCAACGGCCCGGCCTCCACGGCGCGCTCGAGCAGCGCCCGCATCGTGTACGACACCGCCCAGCCCAGGCTGTAACCCCAGTTCGTGGGCTCCGACAGGGCCGCGGCCCTCGCGCGTTGCGCGCCGACGCTCTGCCCGTTCCAGCCCTCGACCGGCGAGGTGTAGTTGTACAACTCCGAGATCGCCTGCGCCGCCGGTGTTTTCAGCAGCGCGCCGTTCCAGGTGGGCGCCGAACCCAGGAACCTGCCCTGATAGCCCGCGGCGACCAGCTTGCCGACGATCTCGGCGGTCTCGGCGGGGCCGGTGGCCAGCATCACCAGGTCGGGTGGATTGGCCATGATCTCGGCGACCGGGCGGTCCTGGTTGCCGACCTCGGTGTTCGGCCCGGTGTCGATGCGCGCGGTGACGATCGCGTGATTGTGCACCGCCCAGTGGATCGCGCCGCCCGCGTAGTCGCCGCCGTAGTTCCCGCGGAAGGCGATGACGGCGAGCGTGCGGGGGCGGTACTGGTGCTCGGCGAACCAGTCCACGCCCATGATCGCCTCGGTGCAGTACGAATATCCGCTGTCCAGCACGAGATTCATATCGGATTCGGGGTACTCCCACCCCGACCACATGGTGCCCGCCGCGGTCACCATGTCGGCATCGTCCATCTCTCGCAGCACCGACAAAGTCTGCGCCGTGCCCAGGCTCATCGCCAGCGCGAGCACGTGCGGTTCGATCGCCCGCAGTTCGGTGAGGTGGCGGTGCGGGTCGAAGGCGGTGTCCCTGGCGTAGGTCGATACGTCGATCTCGTACCCGCCGATGCCGCCCGCCTTGTTGACCTCCGTCCAGAACGCCCGCTGCCCGTCCTGCATGGCGGTGCCGAGCGCGGCGAACGGTCCGTCGCCGAGATCGGACAGAACGCCCAGGTAGACGCACCCGTTGTTCTCGTCGATTGCCTCCGGGCACGGCGCGTCCGTGACGCCGGGTCCGGTGGTGTCCACCGGAGTGGAACACGCCGCGGTCAAGATCAGTCCGAGCAGGACCGGTATCGCCGCGGAGTGGAACAGACGGCGATGCCGCCTGTCTGTGCTGCCCATTTTCGCTCCCTGTCAGGCCGCCGGATGATCCGAATTCCGGTACGGCCGAACAGGAACAGTACCTGTCGGTAACTCGGGACGAGGGTGGAATCCGCGGTTTGCCGCGGTTTCGCCGGCAGGTGATTCGGAGCGTATTCGTTTCAGTTATTCGTGGTGCGGTATCTGTGCGCTGTTGTCGCGAATCGCCAACGGGGGCAGAAGGTTCCGGTTGGGATGGTTCGGGGTGATGTACTGCGTCGTACCGGTGTGGGGTTGGGGTGCCGTGCGAGTTTCCCGTTCCGGGGCGTGCGGACCGGGGTTTGTGGGTGAGGTGGGCGGTGGATGGTGTGCTCAGGGGTTGCGGACCGTGGGTGCGCTGGTGTTCGCCGGCGAGATGGTGCGGTGCCCTGGTGTCCGTGGGGAAGGCTCCCCGTCACGGTCGCTGCGAGTAGGTCCCAGATGCCGGTCGCCCGGGCGACCTGTCCGCGATCTTCGATTCTTCCCCTGACCAGCGCGAACATCGCGGTGGAAAATGGGAATGATCCGGTGCCGGTGTAGTGTTAACATTACTGGCCCGCAAGGTGCGGGTACGTACGGGGCTGAACGGTTTCGACTGCGTACGTTGATTCAGGGGAAGCGTGTCGGTGCAGGCAAGAGACCACCGTAAGCGTCGTTGCAACCAATTAAGCGCCGATTCTCATCAGCGCGAGTACGCTCTCGCTGCCTAAGCGACAGCGTCTCTGTCGGCCCGGGATACGCCCTCGGTCCCGGTGCCGGCATCAGCTAGAGGGCTCACCGTCCGCCTCGGTCGCGGAGTCGGACGGGACATCAAACAGCGACTGGGATCGTCATCTCGGCTTGTTCGCGTGACCGAGAGATCCGAGCAGAGACACAGCGAACTGCACACGGAGAAGTCCTGAAGACACGGCGGAGGACCCGGGTTCGATTCCCGGCAGCTCCACCAACGGAGGCGAGTGCTCGCGCAGAGCGCTCGCCTTCTTTGTGGGTTCCGCGTGTTGTGTGGGGGCGCAGCCCCCACACCCCACCCGGCGGGCTTCGCCCCCGGACCCCGCTTGGGGTGTGCCTACCCAATGCCGCGCCTCCGACCCCCTACTTCCGGTGTGCCTACTCGGTGCCGTCCTCCCAGGCCCCGTTTCGGATTTGCCTACGTCAATGCTGTGCCCCCGGACTCGCCCCCAGGTCTGGTTGTCCAGTGGCGTGCGCGGTGCAGGCGCGCACGCCGGCTCGCGCATCTACTGTCGCGTCCCGGGCCTCCTTGCGCGACTGGTTGCGCGACGCCGGTGCCGCCCCGACATAGGCGCGCTGTCAACACCGGGGTGCGGTCGGCTCGAGTGCGGCTTTCACGGGTCCGGCCATGTGATGAGACGTGGGCTACCTGTGTTCGTGTGATCGGGACTGTGAGGCTCCGGTTCGCCGACCTGGTGTCACTTCACACGCCGGGCCTCCCGGGTGATCTTCTGTGCCTGCCGGACACTCGATACTGTCCTGGCCCGGTGCGTCTGTTTCGGGTGTGGGTGCCGACCGGCTCGGTGTTGCTGCCGGGGTAGGTAGTCGATTCGTGAGGCTCATTTCGAATGCAATCGAAACTTGATTGTTGCTCGGTGATCGATTTGTGATGAATCGGGCGTGGGGTTCGCCGTCGCGCTGAACGCGTCGGCGCTGGCGGCGCAGGCCGCTCACCACAGCGTGCGAACCGATTCGCTGGCCGATGCGGTCTCGGTCGTTCCCGGGCTGCAAGCCGCCGGTCTCGCCGAATGATTATCGCCGCGCGACCGGGGCGTGCCGGAGGCTCTGACCGGAGTTCTCTACCCTCGGTGCGTACCGGGCAGTAGGGTCGGCGGATGGACGTTCGAGCTGCGTTGCTTGGGAACATGCCGGTGCCGGTCAAGACGGTGACGGTGGGTGGGGCGTTGAGACTTCCGGAGCGGGTGCGGCGGGTGTTGGCGGGGCCGCCGGCGCGGATCGATGGGCAGGAGCACGATCTCGACGTGCAGCTCGTCACGCGGTTACAGCGGCTGTCGGGGGTGCGGGTGCTCGGGGAACCGCTCGCGCGGTCGCGGGTGAACGCCGATGAGAACGCGGCGGTGACCGGTGGGGAGCTGGCCGGGCCGGTGGAGACGAGTGAGTTCGTGATCCCGGTGGGCGATCACGATGTTCCGGCGACGCTGTACGCGCCGCCGGGGTTGCCCGAGGACGCGGGCTTGCTCGTCTTCTATCACGGGGGTGGGTTCTGCGTCGGATCGCGCAAGAGCCATGACCCTGTCGCGCGTTTCCTGGCTGTACACGCGGGTGTGCGGGTGCTCTCGGTGGAGTACCGGCTCGCTCCCGAGAATCCGTTCCCGGCTGCCGTCGAAGATGCGGTGGCCGCGTTCGGCTACGCGATCGCGAAAGCGTCCGATCTCGGGGCGGATCCGGCGCGCATCGCCGTCGGCGGTGACAGTGCCGGCGGGAATCTGGCGGCCGTCGTCGCGCAGCACACCGCGCAGGGGCCCGGACCGGCTCCGGCGTTCCAGCTGCTGATCTACCCGACCACGGATCAGACCGGCGAGCATCGCTCCCGGAGCTTGTTCGCCGAGGGATTCTTCCTCACGAGAGAGCACACCCGTTGGGCCACCGCCAATTACGTGCCGCAGGGCGTCGACCTGACCGATCCCCGGTTGTCACCGCTGTTCGGCGATGTCACCGGTGTCGCGCCCGCGTACGTGGCGACGGCGGGTTTCGACCCGCTCCGCGACGAAGGCGACGCCTACGCCGAAAAGCTCTCGGCCGCGGGCATTCCGGTGAGCCACCGCCGCTTCACCGACCTGCCGCACGGCTACCTGAACTTCCTGGGCGTCGGCAGCCGGCCGTACGTGGCGACCCTCGATGCCGCGCACGCGCTGCGGGACGGACTCGCCGCGCGGCTGTGAAAGCCTGTCTCACAATGTGATTCGAGTGTGCGGCGCCGCGCAACGCCGGGCACGCCGCACCAACCCGCAACCGGGTTGGTGCGGCGTGCCGGCGCGGCTCACCGACCGGACGAACCGCTGGGCAGCCCGGACGAGCCGCTGCCGAGCCCTGCCGAACCGGAAGGCAGACCGCACGCGCTCGACGTGGCGGTGCGTGGGCGGGGTCATCAGCCACCATCCCTTGCCCGACATCGTCTCCGGATCGGACAAGAGGCTCGCCGTCGGCTCGCCTTGTCGGCGCCAACTGTCGATTCGTGTTCACCGAGGTGTGCGATTCGGTCGATCCATCCGGTACAGTCGCCGATATCCGTAGTTTCGTAATTCCGGAATTTTGGAGGTTGGTTGATGTGGAGGGCGATGATCGCGGCCGCGGTGCTGGTGCCGTTGGTGGCGGGATGTTCCGGGGCGGAGTCCGAGGCGGAAGGGTGCGGGCCGGTTCCGCCGGCGGGCGTCACGTCGTCGGACGGCTGGCTCGGGCGCATTCACGCTGAGCCGCAGAACATTTCGGTCCTGGTGGACGACGGGCAGGGGCAGGTGCTCGCGCGACGGGCGCAGGAGCAGCAGCCGGTGGCGTCGGCGACGAAGGTGGTCGCGCTGGCCGCTTACGCGCGGGCCGTCGCGGTGGGGGACCTCGATCAAGGCGAGGTGGTGCCGGTCGCGGAGTGGGAGCGGTGGTATCTCCCCGGCACGGATGGGGGTGCGCACGAGCAAGCTCGCGCCCGGCTCGGTGGAGACTCGGTCACCCTGGACCAGATGGTGAGCGCGATGGTCCAGGAGAGCGATAACGCGGTGCCCGACTACCTGCGCGACCGGCTCGGCGACCGGGCGCTGATCGAGGCCGCGGCGGCCGGCGGCTGGGACGACTACCGGCCCTCCAGCAAGCTGGGCGAACTCATCCGGTTGATCGAGCCCGGTGGCGACGAATGGGAGACGGCGCGGCGCTACGCGAACGATCCCGGATATCGCGCCTCGGTCCAGTCGAAAGCATTGCCCCCGTTGGAGATTCAGTCCGAATGGGCCGAGAAGACCGGGACGGCGTCGGCGCGGCAGCTGTCCGACATGCACCGCTCGATCGCGGACGGCAGCTTCGGTTCGGGCGTGGATATCGCCCGCGCGCACCTGGAATGGCAGCCCGCGCCCCCCGGCTACGAGGCGATCGGATTCAAGGGAGGCGCATTGCCCGGCGTGCTCGCCGACGCGATCTACCTGCGCGGTGCCGACGGTACGGTCGCGACGGCGGTCCTGCTGAATCGCCGCATGCCCGTCGAGACCTGGGCCGAGGCTGTCACGACGCTCAGTGAACAGGGGGTGCTGGTCCGGGCCATGATGGAGCCGGAGATGTTCCGGCGGCTAGCCTGCGTCGTATGACCGATGTGGCGGCCAAACTGGCCGAACTGGAGGCGCGGATCGAGGCGTTGGAGGGACGGCCCGAGACCGCCCCGGCCGAACGCGGTTTCGTGGAGTACGGCGGCAGCGTCGATTTCGGCGGACCGGTGGACTGGACCATCCGCTACAGCGCCGCCGCCGTCGTGGACCTGCCCGCCCAGGCGCGCGTGGATGTGCTTGCGGCCCTCGGTCATCCGGTGCGCAGGGCGCTGGTCGAGGTGCTGCTCGACGGCCCGCACACCGGTGCGGAGCTGGCCGAGGCCGTGGGGCTCACCTCGCAGGGGCAGCTGTACCACCATGTGCGGGCGCTGAGTTCGGCCAAGATCGTCGAACAGCACGGGCGTGGGGCGTACCGGATCCCGGCTCAGAAGCTCGTGCCGCTGCTGATCATCATGACCGCCGCCGCCGATATCGCCGAAGTCCTGCGGTAGCGGTAGTTTTCTCCGATTCGCTCCGCGGTGCCACCACCCGGCCTCGCCCGCATCGCACCGGTCTCGACAGCGCCGCTGGATTCGGCCGGGGACACCAGTTCTTGCGGGCTGACGGACGAGCACCGCGCTGGGACAATCGGATTCATGTGGTTCGGCTGGCGCGACGTCTGGCGTTCCGCCGTGGTGGTGCCGCTCGCGCTCATGGTGTTCCTGTTCCTCGCGGCGGCCTACGTGATGTTCACCGCCGATCGATGCGGTGGTGAGGTGATGGGCGAACAGGACATCTGCCTCCTGGACACCGATCCCGGCGAGGAATTGGTGCGCCCGTCCGACGAATCGGTGGGGCCCTACCGTGGTCACACCCGTGCCGAGAAGCGGCAGACATCGATGATCATGGCCGGCGCGTTCCTGATCATCGGCGTCGCCGCCGGTGCGGTGGCGGTTCGACAGCTCACGCGCGGATGACGCCATAAGCTTGGCCGGCCGCGCGCATCCGGCTACGGTGACCCTGTTTTGCGTCAGCCAATTCGAGGGAATCACATGGGAGTTACGCGTCGGCGGTTCATCGGTGTGTCGGCGCTGGGTGGTGCGGCGGCGATCGCCGGGATGCCGGTCGCGCGGGCCGAGGGGTTGAGAGTCGTTGGGGCGGGGGAGTCGGAATACCTGCCGCTGGTGTTGCGGGGCTACAACCGGCGCTACGGGGTGCGGCCGGACAATGTGTTCCTGCCGAGCGCCGGGGAGCAAGTGCGGGAGGCGTTGGCGCGAGCGCTGTCGACGGGGAAGGGGTTCGCGGTTCGGTCCGGTGGGCACTGCTTCGAGGATTTCGTCGACAACGCTGGAACGCGGTCGATCATCGACCTCGGCCAACTGAACGGGGTGCGGTGGGACGCCGAGCACCGCGCGTTCTCCGTGGACGCCGGAGCCGAATTGAAGGGCGTGTACGAGGCGCTGCATCGTTGGGGAGTGACTTTGCCCGCCGGGATCTGCCTCGGGGTGGGGATGGGCGGGCATGTGCCCGGCGGCGGATACGGCGCGCTGTCACGGCGATTCGGGTTGGTGGCCGACTACCTGTACGGAGTGGAGGTGGTCATCGTCGGCGCCGACGGCGAACCTCGCATCGTCTTGGCGACGAAGGACGGCCCGCACGCCGACCTGTGGTGGGCGCACACCGGCGGGGGTGGCGGCAATTTCGGTGTGGTGACGCGGTTCCTGTTCCGCTCGCCGGATTCGGACGGTGCCCACCCCGCGACGGCCTTGCCCAAACCGCCCGGCCTCGTGATGCATTCGCGCTTGGTCGTCCCCGCGCTGAGCGAATCAGCGTTCGTGCGGTTGCTCGGCAACTACATCGCCTTCTTCGAGCGGTACAGCGCACCCGGCAACAGGTTTGCGGGTTTGTATGCGCCGCTGAGCTTTCGAACCACGGGCACCGGTTTCGCGCAACTGCTGATACTGCTCGACGCCGACGCACCGGATGCCCGCACCCGCTACGACGAGTTCGTCGCGGCCGTGCTGGACGGTGTCGACGCGCTGCCGGTCACCCAGCCCATCACCACAACCTCCTACGCCGACACGGTGTCCCAGGTCTACTACGCGAAGGCGCCGCTGCCGCCGCGCGTGAAGGTGAAGACGGGCTATCTGCGCCGCGCCTACACCGAGGGCCAGCTGCGTACCTTCTACCGCCACATCACGGACCTGTCGGTGCTGGGCGAGACCGAATTGGAGTTCCTGCCGTTCGGCGGCGCGATCAACGCCGTCGCGCCCGACGCCACCGCCATGCCCGTGCGGGACTCCTTCATGAAGATGCTCATCCACACGGCGTGGCGGTTGCCCGAGGGCGATGAGCGCCATATCGCTTGGGCGCGTGAGCTTTACAGCGATGTCTACGCCGAGACGGGCGGGGTTCCCGTGCCGAACGAGCGCAACGGCGGCAGCTACATCAACTACCCGGACCCCGATCTGGCGGACCCCCGGTGGAACCGGTCCGGCCTGCCGTGGCACCACTTCTACTACGGCGACAACTATCCGAAGTTGTTGCGCGCCAAAGAGACCTGGGACCCACGAGGAGTCTTCCGGCACGCGCTGTCGATCGGCCGGCCCGGCTGAGCGAGCCGCTGTTCGCCCGCTCCACCGAGAAGCCGGGCGGTTGCGGATTCGTCCGGGACGGCGTCCGCGATATCAGGTCACACCAGCGCCAGCACGCGGCACGGACCACCCGTGCCGCCCGCATGTTTCGGCGCCCCCACCACCACGGTCGCACCCGACGGCGGCACGGCGGCGAGGTTGGCCAGCATCTCCACCCCGTAGCGGCCCGCGCCGAGGATGGTGGTGTGGGCGCCGTAGTCGCGGCTGCGTCCGGTGTCGAGACTGAGCGTGTCGACGCCCACGCCGACCACATTCCGATGGGCGACAAGGTGTTCCGCCGCCGCCGGGTCGATGCCGGGTGCGTGCGGGACGCCGTCGCGCAGGTTGAGGAAGGCGGCCGGGTCGGCGAGGCGGCGCTCCCAGCCGGAGTACAGGGTGACCAGCGCGCGGTCGGGGACGCGGCCGTGCTCGTCCTCCCAGCGGTCGATGTCGTCGACGGTGAGCGCGGCGTCGGCGTCGGTCTCGGCCTTCGCGCTGATATCGATGACCACCAGCGGCGCGACGAGATCCGCGACGGGCAGCGCGTCGACCGTCGCCCCGCCCGGGATGCGGTGCACGGGCGCGTCGACGTGCGTGCCGGAATGCTCCCAGTACGCCAGCGCGTTCTGGTCGAACCCGCTGATCGCGTGCCACGACACCGGAATCGACGTGAACGGCGGACTGCCCGGCCACGTCGGCAACCCGGGATGCAGCGTGTGCGTGAGATCCACGACCCCCGTGGCCGTCGGGACCGCCCGCGCGGGCGCGGCTGTCGCGGCCAGCGCCGCCACCCCCGCCGCCGCGAGCACGGCCCGCCGATTCGGCCGCGCCCGCTCGTGGGCGACCTGAACGATTCTCGGTGCGCACATGTCATGCCTCCCGTGGGTGGAACAGTGCGCTGCGACAATACCTTTCCGGGACTCCGCAGCCCGGTGATCGCGCGACCACGTCGGCTCATGGCGAAATCCGACACCTCCCGGCAGAATCGCGGCCATGACCACCGACCGCCTCGCCCGCGCCGTCGCGTCCCTCCGCGGCCTTGCCGTGGGCGACGCGTTCGGCGCCAACTTCTTCGTTCCCGCCAATCTCCCCGCGCTGCGGGAGCGCACCCTCCCGCCGCCGGTGTGGCCGTGGACCGACGACACCGAGATGGCGTGCTCGGTCGTCACGGTGCTGGCGCGGCTCGGCACGATCGAGCAGGACGCGCTGGCCGCGTCGTTCGCCGAGCGCCACGACTTCGATCGCGGATACGGGCCGGGCGTCAACCGGATGCTGCGGCTCATCCGCCAGGAGGGCGGGGACTGGCGGACGCTGGCCACCGCCGCGTTCGGCGGGCAGGGGTCCTGGGGCAACGGCGCGGCCATGCGGGTGGCGCCGATCGGGGCGTACTTCGCCGACGATCTCGACCGGGTAGTCGCCGAATCGGCGGCGTCGGCGGAGGTGACGCACGCGCATCCGGAAGGCGTGGCGGGCGCCGTCGCGGTCGGCCTCGCCACCGCCCTGCGTGCGGCCGAACCCGAGCTGCGCGGACCCGAGTTCCTGGATGCGGTCGCCGCACGCACGCCGGCGGGCGCGGTGCACGAGGGCATCCTGGCGGCGCGCGCGTTGGCGGGAGACCCCGAAGCGGCCGCCGCGGCCCTCGGGAACGGACGCGACGTGTCGGCGCCCGACACCGTCCCGTTCTGCCTGTGGGTGGCCGCGCACCACCTCGACTTCGCGACCGCGAACTGGGTCACCGCGAGCGTGGGCGGCGACGTCGACACCACCTGCGCGATCGTCGGCGGCATCCTCGGCGAGTCGCTGGTGCCCGCCGCGTGGCGGGCCTCTTGCGAAGAGCTGCCCGACTGGTCCGGAGTGCGCCTGACCGGCGCCTAGCAATCGCTAGGCAACGTGCTGATCTGCGCCGATCCTCCGCCTGTGGTTCGAACGCGGGCGACTCGATCGGTATAGTCGCCGCGGATGAGTAGTTCCGTCCGTGATGTGCCGAAGTCGTCGAGCCGCCGCATGCAGCGCGTGGTGTGGCTCGTGCCCGCGCTGCTCGTCGTCTTCACCACCGTCTGTCTACGGACCCCGCTGTGGCCGTTCAAGGAGATCAGCGGCGGTTTCATCGACCTGCAGGTGTATCGGCTCGGGGTGGAGACGCTGCGCCACGGCGGCGATATGTACGGCCAGCTCCCGCAGACCACGCTGGGCATCGGACTGCCCTTCATCTATCCGCCGTTCGCCGCGCTGGTGCTGGCGCCGTTCGCGCTGCTGCCGTGGGATGTCGCCGCGTTCGCCTTCTTCATCACCTCGACCGCCGCGCTGACGCTCACGCTCTACCTGGTGGCGCGCCGCGTCTGGCCGGAGGAGAACGTGCGCCGCACCGCGCTGTTCGCCACCGCGTGCGCCGCACCGCTGGCGATGCTGCTCGAACCGACCCGCTCCACGCTGGACTTCGGGCAGGTCAACCTGCTGCTGATGGCGTTGGTGGCGGCCGACTGCCTCACCGAGAAACCGAAGTGGCGGCGCGGCATGCTGGTCGGCATCGCGGCGGCCATCAAGCTCACGCCCGCCGCGTTCGTTCTCTATTTCCTGGTGCGCAAGGACTACAAGGCCGCGGCGACGGCCGCCGTCACCGGGGCGGTCGCGACAGGCCTGAGTTTCGCCGTGCTGCCGAGCATGTCGATGAAGTACTGGTTCGGCGGCCTCAACGTGGACGGGCTCAGCGGCTCGGCCTTCCACACCAATCAGTCCATCCAGGCGGTGCTGGCGCGATTGCGGGTGCCCGAGCCCGCGTTCACCCTGATCTGGCTGGCGGCCGGCGCGGCGTTGCTGGTGCTGGTGGTGGCCGCGATGCGCCAGGCGCAGCACCTGCCCGCGCTGGCGCTGTCCATCAACGCGGTGTTCACGCTGCTGGTTTCGCCGATCTCGTGGTCGCACCACTGGATCTGGATCGCGCCCGCGCTGTTCGCGATGGTCGGTTACGCGGTGCGGATGCCGTGGCGCACGGCGCTGGTCTGGCTCACGGTGGCCACGGCGACGGCGGCGGTGTTCGTCTACGGGCCGCAGAACTGGCTGCCGAGCGGTGAGGACAAGGAGTCGCTGTGGACGCCGTGGCAGCACTTCATCGGCAACACCTACGTGTGGTTGAGCGTGCTGCTGGTGGTGGCGTACCTGGTGACGGCGCGGCGCTCGACCGCTGTCGAGAAGGTCAGCGTGCCCGAGCGCGCGGAGCTGGTGCCGCACTGACGGCCAAGGGATTTGGCGCTGCCTACCGCCCGATGTAGAGGGAACCGGGCGGGGCAGCCACCCTGGATTCAACGGCGTCTACCTGAGCCGCGCACCCGTTGTTGTCTGAGAGTCGCCTGAGGATCAGTGCGGCGCGCCGGAAATGACTGATTCGTCCGGCCAACGGTCCGCCCACGGCCGCGCCGTTTCGAGTTGCCGTGCGACGCCCAGGATTCCGAGTTCGTCACCGGGGCGGCCGACGAGCTGCACGCTCAGCGGAAGACCGTCGCGCGACCAGCCCGCGGGCACCGCCGCCGCCGGATTGCCGCACAGATTCCACATCGCCGTGTACGCGGTGAACGGCAGGCCGCGAAGGGCGGCGCGCAGTACGCCCGCGCCGTCGAGCTTGCCGAGCGTCGGCGCCAGCGTGGGCAGCACCGGGGTGAGGACGAGGTCGAACCGGTCGAACACGGTGTTGACGCGCTCCGCGATGCGGTCGCCCCGCGCCTCGGCCGCGCGCAGCACCCGCTCCGGGGTGAACAGTCGAGCCGCCGTCGCGATACGACGGGTGCGCCGCTCGAGCAGGTCGGGCCGGTCCACACGCGCGGCTTCCTCCGCGAGCCCGCCGACGAATTGCGGCAGGAACGCGGGGGCGGCCTCGGGATAGGGGAGCTCGAACTCCTCGACGTGGTGGCCGAGGCCGGCGAGCGTGTCGGCGATCGAGTGCACGGCCGACACGCATTCCGGATCGGGCCGGACGAACCGGACGGCGGGCCGCACGGAAACCGCGATGCGCAGCGGGCCGGATTCGGGGGCGTCCGCGAACGGCGTGGCGGGTGGTGCGGGCCGCCAGCGGTCGGTCTGCTGGTTGCCGCTGATCACGTCGAGGAGCAGCGCGCTATCGGCCACCGACCGGGTGAGCACGCCCAGCACGCCGAGCGCGCGCCACAGATCGCGGTGCGGCGCCGTGCTCACGCGCCCGCGCTGGGGTTTGACCGCGAAGAGGCCGCAGCTCGCCGCCGGGATGCGCAAGGAGCCGCCGCCGTCGCCACCGGTCGCCGCGGCCACCGCGCCCGAGGCGACCGCGGCCGCCGAACCACCGCTGGAGCCGCCGGTGCCGCGCGTGGGGTCCCACGGGTTGCGGGTGTAGCCGTGCGCGGCGGATTCGGTGTAGGGCCAGGCGCCGAACTCGGGCATCGCGGTCTTGCCGACGATGATCGCGCCCGCCGCCCGCAGCCGCCGCACGATCTCGGAGTCCGCGGCGGCCGGCGTGGTGACGGCCGCGCCGCCGTAGGTGGTGCGCGCGCCCGCCACGTCGGCCTCGTCCTTGATCGCGATCGGGACGCCGTGCAGTGGGCCCAGCGGAGCGTCCGCGGCGTCGCGCGCGTCGGCCTCGGCGAGCGCCTCCTCGCCGAGGACCGTGGTGAAGGCGTTGAGGCGCGGCTGGATTCGCTCGATGCGGGCGAGGGTCTGCTCGGTGAGTTCGCGCGCCGAGATCAAGCCCTCGCGCACGGCGTCGGCCTGGCCGATCACCCCGGTGAACCGGGGCCGGTCGCCGTGCGAGGTCATGCGCGCTCCTCTCCCGCGCCCGAAGTGGACGCCTGATCAGGGGTCCTGATTACATGCCGCCCCGCCGGATGGTGTCAAGGGCGCGCACCCCCGATCGATCGGCGATACTCGGTGCGTGATCGCCTCTTCCGCGCTGCGCCGCGCGCTCGCCGTGTTGACCTTCGTGACGCTGGGCGTGCTGCCGATGACGTCCGCGCAGGCGGCACCGCTGTCGGAGTGCGGGTGGAGCGGGCGGGTCGGGGCCGACACCCTCAACGTCGCGCTGCCCGACACGTTCGCCAACTACTGGGTGGCCGCCGTCCCCGCGCTGCCGCCGGAGGGTGTCACCTTGCGCGGGCGGTTCCCGCACGGCCGCTACATCTCGTTCACCAGCTATCGCGGTGCGCAGACGTTCGACGGGCTCGACGACCTGCGCATCGCGCCGGACCCGGGCAGCGTCAATCCCTTCCTTCCGGGCGCCGATCGCACCGCCACCGACCGCTCGTACACCGTGCGCGTGCTGCCCGGTCCGCGTCCGGAGCGGCCCGAACCCAACACCTTGTACGCGGATCCGGCCCTGGCCGTGCTGATCTACCGCGTGTACCGCCCGGACGCGGGACGTGACGCGCTCGGTGGCGAACCGCTGCCCGAGATCACGGTCAACGGTGCGCAAGGATCGCGCACGCTGCCCGCCTGCCCACCCGCGGCGAGTCCCGCCGATCCCGGCACGGTGCACCTGCCCAGCGGTCCGGACCTGCCCGGTCGCGAGGGGCGAACCTGGTCCAAGACCAGCGGAAACGGGTTGTTCGCCAATCCGGACAACCAGTACCTGACGTCGCGTGTCGCGCCGCGCGCCGGGGAGGTGGCGGTGGTGCGGGCGAAGGCCCCCGCCACGCCCGCCACGGTCGGCGGGGAATCGCGGATGGGCGCGGGGGAGGTGCGGTATTGGTCGCTGTGCTCGAACGAGTTGTTCAGCACCCGGGTGTCGGCCTGCGTGGTCGACGACGAGGTGCCGGTGGATGCGGACGGGTACTTCACCGTGGTGGTCTCCGACCCGGCCGACCGCCCGGCGCACGCGACGGCGGAATGCGGGGTGGCGTGGTTGCCGACCACCCGCTTCGCCACCCTGCTCATCCTGCGGAACATGTTGCCCGCGAACGACTTCTACCATTCGATTCAGCGGGCGGACGCGGACGATCCGGCGGCGGCGATGGGCGAGTATCACCCGCGCACCGAGCTCGGCGCGGCGTCGGATTTCGTCGCGCCCGGATGTCGGTGAGCGCGGCGGCCCGAACGGCCGGAGCCGCTGTGCGCGGGGTGCCGATGCTCGTCCGGAATGGCCGCTTTTCTCGATTTCCGACCGGTCGTTTTGTTTGATGAATCCCGCTGGCCCGCAATGTTTCCGGCCGGTAAGGGGTACGATCTGCTACGGCGTTCTCGAACTGTCGCGATAGCTGAAGAGGGGTACGGCTGTGAGCACGATTCTCGCTACGGCACAGGATATGTACGGCGCAGTTCTGGCCCAGGTCGGTAATCCGACCCCGGAGGCCCCGCCGATCTCGGACAAGATCATGCAGATGGTCCGCTATCTGACCTGGTTCGTGCTGCTCTCCGGCATCGCCGCCATCACCTTCGCGGGCGGGCGCTTCGCCTGGGAGAAGTGGTCGGGCGGCGGCCTGCAATCGCCCAAGATGGTCGCGGGCGCCATGCTCGGCGGCGTCGTGGCCACCAGCGCGGGCACCATCATGAACGCGGTCGTCGGCGTCTGACGCTCAGCCGTCCCGCCACTTGATCGAGCAGCCCATGCTCGGCCGGTGGGGTTCCGGCACGGCCGCGCCCGCGCGCACGGCGGCCAGGGCGGCGCGCAGCTCGCCGCCGGTGACCGGTTTGCCGTTGCCCGGGGTGGATTCGTCGAACGCGCCCCGGTAGGCCAGTGTGAGTCCCGAGCCGTAGAGGAAGAAGTCGGGCGTGCAGGCGGCGCCGAACGCGCGGCCGACCTCCTGGGACGCGTCGATCAGGTACGGGAAGGTCCAGTCGGCCCGTTTCGTTTGCGCGCGAAGACCTTCCGGCCCGTCGTCGGGGTAGGCGGTCGCGTCGTTCGAGCAGATCGCGAAGGTGGGGATGTCCGAATCCCGCACCACCGCACCGAGTTCGGCTTCCACGTGCTTCACGTACGGGCAGTGGTTGCACGCGAAGATCACGAGCAGGCCGGGGCCGTCCGCGTAGTCGGCGCGCCGGTGGACGCGGCCGTCCAGATCGGGTAGCGCGAACTCCGGCGCCGGCGTGCCGAGCGGGATCATGAGGGATTCCAGTGCCATTCCTGCCTCCGTCCGATCGTTCGAGATTAACGGGATGCGCTGCCGGTGTTTCCGGGATCGCTCGGATCGGTATGACGTAACGACCAGCTCGTCTACCCGGACAGCGCCCGGTCCAGCAGGGCGAACAGATCGGTGAAATGCCTGCGCGCGGCCGCCTCGTCGTAGGGCGGGATGTCGCTCATCGTGAATCCGTGCCGCGCCCCCTCGTACACCACCGAGGTGTGGCGCACGCCCGCGTCCTCCAGGGCGCGGTCGAGGCGGGCGATCTGTTCCGGCGGCATGGACTGGTCGGCGTCCGCGTGCGCGATGAACAGTTCCGCGCTGATCCGGTCGGCCGCGTGATGCGGACTGTCGGGCCTGTCCTCGGCGGCGAGGCGGCCGCCGTGGAAGCTCGCCGCCGCGGCGATCCGGTCGCCGAACTCCGCGGCCGCGCGCAACGCGAGCCGTCCGCCCATGCAGTAGCCCGTCACGGCGAGCGGTCCCGGCGCCACGAACTCCGACGCGTCCAGCCAGTCCAGATAGCGGCCGATGTCCCCGATCGCCCGGTCCGGGGTGAGCGCCTCGCGCGCCGGGCCGAGCGCGGCGAAGAACGCGGCGTGCGCACCCTCGACCGCCGGATCGGGCATGGGCAGCACCGGCGCGCGGCCGGTGCGGTAGAAGACGTTCGGCGCCAGCACCGTGTACCCCCGGGCGGCGATCTCCTCGGCCATCTCGCCTAGCCGCGGCCGCAGGCCGAACGCGTCCATGATCAGCAGCACGCCGGGGTGCGCCGTGCCGTCGTCGGGCCGGGCGAGGTAGGCGTCGGCGGCGCCGTCGAGCGCCGGGACGTCGAGCGTGCGAAAAGTGACGGCGTGGGGCATCGAAATCCTCGGAGAGTGGCAGCCGGTCACGGAAATCCTAGTCAGCCGTTCGATTCGGCAGCGACACACGCTATTTGCCGCCCAATTGCGCAATTACCGTCCGGGTACTGTGCAGAGCATCGGGAAGGTTTTTCGTTGACTGTTCTCCGCTGACTGGCCCGGCGTCCCGCGCCGGGTGAAGAGAGGTCGAACCGTGAAACTGAGCTGGATGGCGGCGCCCGCGCTGCTGGTCGCCACGATGACGGGCTGCTCCGACGACAACGGGACCGGGGAGGCCACCACCACTCCGGTCTCGACGAGCGCCACGGCGTCGGAGGCCGCACCCGCGTCCGAACCCGTCGATATTCCCGGTGCCGTGCGAATTCCGTTGGGCGAGAGCGTGAATGTGCCCGTGCCCGCGGACGCGGTACTGGATATCAACGCGCCCGCCGAATGGGGTGACGCCGCCTCCGCCGTGCGCTGCACGGTAACCGACGGCACCGGACGCAATGAGGATCTGCGGTCGGAGGAACCGCGCAAACAGGAGGAGATCGGCGGCAAGCGGTGGATCACGCTGTGGACGTTCTCCTCCCCGCCCGGCGCGGAGGTGACCGTCGGGTGCGCCGATGCCGACAACGCGGTCACCGACGCCGCCCTGCGCTACGTGCTGGTGGTGCCGCGCGGCGTGCTGCCCGGCTGACGCGCTACTTCCCGTGCGCGCGTAGCTGGTACAGCCCCTTCGTCACCGCGACCGTCTTGCCTTCGGCGTCGGTGACCACGGCCTCGAGCGTGAAATCGGCTTTGCCGCGCTCGGCCGCCTCCGCCTCGATCCGCGCGATCTCCTCCTCCGACAGGGTCGCCTCGGCGCGCAGCTCGGACCGCGCCATGCCCACGAATTTGATCTCGAACCCCTTCACCAGCGGGAAGTACGCCGAATTGTCGAAGGTGGCCACGGCGATCGCGCCGCCCAGCACCTCGGCGACGGTGAACTGCACACCGGCGTAGATCACCCCGAAATGATTGCCGTTGCCCTCCACCGGAACCGTGGTCGCGGCATAACCGCGCCGCACGTCGAGCGCACGTACCCCCATCTTCGCGGCGGCCGGGACGGTGAATTCCAGAGCGCCGTTGACGATGTCGGTGAAGGGCGGGGCGTCCTCGGCGGCGTGCTCGGTCATCGGGAGTCCTTTCGCGCTCGATCCGGCGCGGCGGGCGCGGACCGCGCCGTCCCCGATACACCGGCCCGCCTCGGCTGAGGGCGGGTGACATCAGATTAGGAAGGTCCCGGCTCCGGCGCAATCACGGTGTCGGTAACCGCAGGTAGGCTCGGGTCGTGGTCGAGGTGACAGACTACCGCGAGCGGCCGTCGCGGTTGCCCGGCGCGGTCCTGTGGACGCGTTCGGGAGTCGGCGGCGCGCGTCCGGTGTTGCCCGACGGCTGCATGGATCTGATCTGGTGCGACGGCACGCTGCTCGTCGCGGGGCCCGACACGGCCGCGTATCTCCCAGCGGGCGGTGGGCACTACGCGGGCATCCGGTTCTTTCCCGGTGCCGCGCCCGCGCTGCTCGGCGTGCCCGCGCACGAATTGCGGGACCGGCGCGTCGATCTCGCCGACCTGTTCCCCGCCGCCACCGTGCGCGCATTGGCCGGCCGCGTCGGGGAATCCGCCGACCGGGCCGCCGCGGTGGAAGCGATCGCGCTGCGCCGTGCCGCGCGCACCGATCCGCCCGACCGGGCTCTGACCGGTGTGGTGCGCGCCCTCGCGGCGGGGAGTTCGGTCGCCGCCAGCGCGGATGCGGTCGGCATCGGCGCGCGCACCCTGCATCGGCGCGCGTTGGACGCCTTCGGCTATGGGCCGAAGACCCTCGCCCGCATCCTGCGGTTGCAGCGCGCGCTGGCGGCCGCCTGGGCCGGAACGCCCGCCGCCGAGGCCGCGGCCCGCACGGGTTACGCCGATCAGGCGCACCTCGCGCGGGACATGCGGGAGTTCTCCGGGATGACGCTGGGCGAGTGGCTCGGCGGTCAGCCCAGCGGCGCGTAGAGGTCGACGCTGTTGCCGTCGGGATCGAGCACCGAGGCGTAGCGCTGGCCCCACGGCGCGTCCCAGGGCTTGTTCTCGCCGTGATAGCCGGCCGCTTCCAGCTCGGCGTATTTCGCGTCCACCTCGGCCGGGTCGGCGCAGCGGAAGGCCAAGCCCATGCGGCCGGAATCGCCGGGAGCGCGCCAGTCCGGCATGAAGGCGCGGATGGTCTCCTCGGTGTCGAACGCGAGCCGGAAGCCGCCGGTCAGTTCCGCCTCGACGTGCGGCTGGGTGTGCGCGCCCTCGGGGAAGGTGAGGCCGAGGCGGCGGTAGAAGTCGAGGGTGGCGGCCATGTCGGAGACGACGATGCCGATGAAGTCGAGTCGCGGTGTCATAGCGGCAGCGTAAGGCGGCCGCGGCGGGCCGGTCTTGAAGAAATCGGTCAGTGCGTGCGGGTGGGGACCAGCTCGCCGATGAGGTTCTCGACCAGGATGCGGATCCGGTCACGGATCGTGCGCACCACCTCGATCGTCTCGTCCGCCGGATCGGGCAGTACCCAGTCGCGATAGCTGATGCCGGGGAAGAACGGGCACGCGTCGCCGCAGCCCATGGTGACCACCACATCGGAGACGCCGACCGCCTCGTCGGTGAGTTTGCGCGGGATGCGCCCGGCGATATCGATCCCGACCTCGGCCATCGCCGCCACCACGACGGGGTTGGGGCGCTCGGCGGGCGTGACGCCCACGGACCGGACGTCGATGCGGTCACCGGCGAGCTCGGTGAGGAACCCGGCGGCCATCTGTGAACGGCCCGCGTCGCACGCGGAGGCGAACAGCACGCTGGGTTTGTGGGCCATCGGGACGCCTTTCGGTGGCTGGTACTTCGGTCGTGCGGTGCCCGTTTCGCCCAGACCGGGTCGAAACGCTGTCGTAGCGTAAGGGATACGCGCGGGGGCGCGCTGCGGACGGGGGCGTGTCCGGTGCTCGCCACTCCCGGTTCCGCGCCCGGTCGCCGGATGTTTGCGCAGCTAGGGGCGTCGCGCTGCGAAAGGAGTTGCCGTGGTGAAAATTTCCGCGCACATGCGAACGGACCGGTCGGTCGAGAAACTCGACCGCCGGTCCGAGAGTGCTTGGGGCTCTTACTAAATGGGGCGCAGGTCCATCACCTTGCGCAGGCGGGCGCGGTCGCGTTCGAGCTTGCGTGCCTCGTAGGCGATCGGGAAGTAGCGCAACCGCTCCGGCAACAAGGGGACGGTGCGCGCGATGATCCAGCCGAAAGCGCGCAGCTTGCGTTCGTCGGATTCGGTCCAGGTGAGGCCGAGTTTGTGACGGGCCGGTTCGGGGGTGGTGCCCACTGTGACGAAGTACTGCAACCGGCCCACGGGCGCGACGAGCGCTCGCCACAGCGGCGCGAACACCCGCGGCAGTTGCTTCGGCGGGGCGACGGAGCGGATCACTCGCAGGTAGTCGTGCGCGGTCGAGGTCTCCTGCAAGTGGTTGGCGACCATATCGGCGAAGTACGTCTCGAAGGCCGCGAAATCGGCGGGCACTTCCTTCGGCGCGACGGAGAAGTTGCGCAGCAGCTGCAACGTCTCCTGGTAGTACGCCTCCTTCTCGGCGTAGGTGAGCGGGCGGCGGGCGAAGTACTTCGCGTTCTCGGTGAAGGCGTAGGTGCCGGTGTGCAGGACCCAGGCCCACGGACCGGCGCTGAGCGCCTTGTGGCGCACGCCCTCGGCGTCGGTGGTGTTGAGCGAGGCGTGCATGGCGCGCAGGCGGTCGGCCTCGGCCAGGGCCTCCTCGCCGCCGTAGATCCACATCATCACCGAGGCCAGGCTGCGCAGCGCGCGCCCCATCGGGTCGGTGCGGAAGGTCGAGTGTTCGTCGACGACGGCGGCGATGGTGGGTTCCATCGTCTGGAGCAGGAACGCCGATCCCGCGGTGAGCGAGAACGTGACGAGCCCCGTTTCGTCCCACATCCGGGTACCGGGTGCGATCGGGCGGCGGGGCGGCTGGTTCCGCGGCGTGAGGTCCACGGCGACGGACGCGGTCATGGCGATCTCCTTTGATCGTCGCACGGTGCAATACGATGAGATGATTAAGCTAACATCTTCTCATCATCTTGGCAGGGTGGCGGCCGGTGCGCCACCCCTAGGCTGGGATTCATGACGACGGATTGGCGCACCCGACCCGGCCGGATCGGCGTCCTCACCGGCGCGGGCATCTCCACCGACTCCGGTATCCCGGATTTCCGCGGGCCGCGCGGCGTATGGACGAAGGACCCGATCGCCGAGTTGCTGTCGACCTACGACGCCTACGTCTCCGATCCCGAACTGCGGCAGCGCTCTTGGCTCGCGCGGCGCGACAACCCGGCCTGGCAGGCGGTGCCCAACGCCGCGCACCGGGCGCTGGTCGAGCTGAATCAGGCCGGGCGCGCGGTCACCGTGGTGACCCAGAACATCGACCGCCTGCACCAGCGGGCGGGGTTCCCGGACGGGCGGGTCATCGAGATCCACGGCAACATGTTCGACGTGGTCTGCGTGGAGTGCGATTTCGCGGCGACCATGGCCGAGACGCTGGAGCGGGTCGCGGCGGGCGAACCCGATCCGCCCTGCCCGGCCTGCGGCGGCATCCTCAAGGCCGCCACCATCATGTTCGGCCAGCAACTGGACCGCCGCAGCCTCACCAAAGCCGCCCTCACCGCCGAGACCAGCGACCTGTTCCTCGCCATCGGCACGTCCTTGCAGGTCGAACCCGCGGCCTCACTCTGCTCGATCGCCGTCCGCTCCGGCGCCGACCTCGTCATCGTCAACGCCGAACCCACCCCCTACGACACCCTCGCCACCGAAGTGATCCGCGAACCCATCGGCACCGCCGTCCCCCGCCTGGTCCAGGAGATCCTGTCGAGCTGACGGTCGCCGTCGCGTTCACGGACGACGCCCCCGTCGGGACAGGCCGCCGAGGTGGCGTAAGTCCACTCAGCCGATCGGGTCGAGGACTCGGTCGAGGTAGGGGTTGGTGAACAGGCCCTTGGGGTCGAGGCGGCGGCGGACGGCGGTGAAGTGGTCCCAGTCGGGGTAGCGGGGGCGGAGGGTTTCGGCGGTCTGGAAGTGGCGTTTGCCCCAGTGGGGGCGGCCTTCGTAGCGGTCGAACACCTCTTCGCAGGCGCGGAAGTACGGCTCCCACTCCATGCCGCGGTACTGGTGGACGGCGATGTAGCAGGTGTCGCGGCCGCCGGCGGGGGAGAGGAAGGCGTCGTCGGGGGCCACCCAGCGCACCTCGATCGGCATCGGCGTCGCGAAACGCGCGGAGACCTCTTTGATCTCGCGGATGGCGTCGGCCGAATGGGCGCGCGGGATGGCGTATTCCATCTCGGTGAAACGGAAGAGCCTGGGGGAGGCGAAGACCCGATACGAGCGGTCCACCTGGCGGCGGTAGCTGCCCGCGTGCGCGGCGAAACGGTGGATGAGCGGGATCGACGCCGACTGCCACTTGGCCACCCGGCACAGCGCGTCGAACGCGTGATTCGACATGAGGACGTCGTTGAACCAGTCCAGCGCCTTGCCGCGCGGCTGCTCGACCTCCTCGACCCGGTTGTTGCGCTTGGTCATCGCCAGCGGGCTGTGCGCGAACATGTAGAACTCGAAGTGCTCGTTGCCGTCGACGTAGGCGTCCAGATCGGCGAGCACGTCCTCGACCGGAACCGGTCGCTCGATGCCCTCCAGCACGAACGAGGGCACCAGCCGCAAGGTCACGGCCGTCACCACGCCGAGCGCGCCGACGCTGACCCGCGCCGCCCGCCAGCCGTCGGGATCGGTGTCGGCGTCGAGTTCGACGAGCCGGCCCTCGGCGGTCATGAGTTCCACCGAATGCAGTGCGGCGGAGATGTTCTGGAGCGTCGCGCCGGTGCCGTGGGTGCCGGTGGCGGTCGCGCCCGCGACGGTCTGCACGTCGATATCGCCGAGGTTGGGGAAGGCCAGTCCGGCGGCGTGCAGCGCGTTGCTCGCGGCGTTGAGGGTGATCCCGCCCTGGACGCGCACCAGTCCCGAGGCGGCGTCGACGGCGAGGATGCGGTTCATCTTCGCCATGCTCACCAGTAGTCCGTCGGTGAGGACGGCGTCGGTGAAGGAGTGTCCCGCGCCCGCGACGCGCACGCTCTGGCCGCGGTCGGCCGCGCCGGTGAGGAGTTCGGCGAGTTCGTCCGGGCTGCCCGGCGTCGCGATGGCCGCCGGGGTACAGGATTGATCTCCCGCCCAGTTCACCCATTTGGTCATGTGTCCAACTTTAGGACATGGGTGTGACCCGCGCTACCCGCAGGGTGGTGCTTTCGATTACCGGCGGCGGTGGCTCGCGCAGGCGTGGGCCTTCGCGCGCTCCACTTCGTCATCGGTGAGCGGCGGCACCGTCAGGGGCATGCGCGGGACGGAGTCGGAGCGCACGCCGTTGAGCATTACCGCGACGTAGCGCCGCCAGGTGCCCGGGTTGACCGGATTGGTGAACTCGGTGAGCGCGTCGAGCATGTGGATCATGGCGAAGAAGTCCGACGACTCGATGTCGGGCTGCAGCGCGCCCGCCTCGCGCGCCCGGTCGATGACCTCGGCGACGGCGGGTTTGATGCGGTCGCGCAGCGCGACGAATCGTTCTGGATCCTGCTGCAATTCGAGCATCACCTCGCCGAAGCCGCGATTGGCGGCCAAGTGCCCGCACGCGTACTCGAAGAATTCGACCAGTCCCAGCCACGGGTCCTCGTGCCGCGCCGCCTCCTGCGCGGCGACCAGCAGATCGCCCAGGTGCTGCTCGAACACCTCCGCGATCAGTTCGGTTTTGTTCGCGAAGCGGCGGTAGACCGTACCGACGCCGACGCCGGCACGTTCGGCCACGTCGTCGAGGGTGATCTCGAGTCCGTGGTCGGCGAAGAGTTCGCGCGCGGCGGCGACGATGCGCTGCTGGTTTCGCGCGGCATCGGCACGCAGGCGCCTGGGTGGAGAGGGGGCCGTGGCGTGATTCACACCCCCATGTTACCAACGATCGGGATTAAGCGGAGGGCATCCCTCCGTTAACGTGATAGCTTCATCGGTAAGCGGAGGCAATTCCTCCGCATCGATTTCTACGACTCAGTCCGAGGGGACCTATGACCACCGCGATCGATCGAGGGACCGACCTCGACAAGTCACCGTCGGGCCGCCGCGGC
This sequence comes from Nocardia puris, assembly GCF_003315035.1. Taxonomy (GTDB): domain Bacteria; phylum Actinomycetota; class Actinomycetes; order Mycobacteriales; family Mycobacteriaceae; genus Nocardia; species Nocardia puris. The sequence continues at coordinate 47,024 of NZ_QNRE01000018.1, read as the reverse complement.
TCGCACGCCCTGCGCTGGTGGGTGCTCGCCGTCCTCGGCGTCGCCCAGCTGATGGTGGTGCTCGACGCCACCGTCGTGAACATCGCCCTGCCCGCCGCCCAGCTCGACCTCGGGTTCGGCGACGCCGATCGCCAGTGGGTGATCACCGGATACGCCCTGGCCTTCGGCAGTCTGCTGCTGCTCGGCGGCCGCCTCAGCGACCTCTTCGGCCGCCGCAACACCTTCATCGTCGGCCTGGTCGGCTTCGCGGTGGCCTCCGCCATCGGCGGCGCGGCGCCGAACTTCGAAGTCCTCGTCGCCGCCCGCGTGGGCCAGGGTGTGTTCGGCGCGCTGCTCGCGCCCGCCGCGCTCTCGCTGCTCACCGTCACCTTCACCGAGCCCGGTGAGCGGGCCAAGGCGTTCGGCATCTTCGGCGCCGTCGCGGGCACCGGCGGCGCGATCGGCCTGCTGCTCGGCGGCGCGCTCACCGAGTGGGCCAACTGGCGCTGGGTGATGTTCGTCAACCTGATCTTCGCCGCCGTCGCGCTGGTCGGCGCGGTGCTGCTGCTGGCCAAGCACGTCGCCACCGAGCGCCCCAAGCTCGACATCCCCGGCACCGTCGTGGTGACCGCGGCGCTGTTCGGCATCGTCTACGGTTTCGCGCACGCCGAGACCGACGGCTGGAGCAACGGCGTCACCCTGGCCTTCCTGTTCGGCGGCGCCGCGCTGCTCGCGGTGTTCGTCTGGCTGGAGACCCGGGTCGCGCACCCGCTGCTGCCGATGCGAATCCTGTTGGACCGCACCCGCTCCGGCTCCTACATGACCGTGTTCGTGATGGGCATCGGGATGTTCGCGATCTTCCTGTTCCTCACCTACTACATGCAGCTGAGCCTCGGGTACTCGCCGATCATGACCGGCGTCGCGTTCCTGCCGATGGTGGCGGCGATGATCGTCTCGTCCACCACCACGCCCTCGTTCCTGCTGCCCAAGGTGGGCCCGAAAGTGGTCGTGACCGCGGGCTTCCTGATCGCCGCGGGCGGTATGGCCTGGCTGACCCAAATCGGCCTGGACACCGGCTACGCCACCCACATCCTGCCCGCTCTGGTGCTGATGGGCCTCGGCCTCGGTGGCGCGATGGCGACCGCGTTCCAGGGCGCGACCGCCGGCGTCCATCACGAGGACGCGGGTGTGGCCTCGGCCATGATCAACACCAGCCAGCAGGTCGGCGGTTCCATCGGCACCGCGCTGCTGAGCACGATCGCCGCCTCGGCCGCCACGGACTACCTGTCCACCGCGCAGCCCGGCCCGCTGGCCGCCGCGCAGGCCCAGATCGAGAGCTACACCACCAGCTTCTGGTGGGCCACCGCGATCTTCGTGGCCGGCGCCGTGCTGGCGGCGGTGCTCATGCCGAACACCGCGCCCGCGCCCGCCGAGGGTGAGCCGGTGCTGGCGCACTGAGCCGCACACGGAAAACGACTGCGCCCGGGCCGGTTTCAACCGACGCGGGCGCAGTCGTTTCCGTCAGCAGTTGCTCGGTGGCGTGGCCCCCGCGAATCGGTCGGCCAGATAGGTGAACGCCCGCGGTGACCCCTGCGCGATCGCCGTGCCGTGATCGGCGCCGGGCAGCAGGTCGAGCAGCACCGGTGTACCCGCCGCGCAATAGCGTCCGGCGAGATCGCGCACCAGCCACGGATTCACCTGGTCGGACTGGCCGTGCCACTGGTACACCGGCACCCGCGGCACACCCGGGTAGATCTCGAGGCTGTTCTCGTGCAGGACGCGCACCGTCACCGGATCGGCGTCGAGTGCCCCGGTGAACACATCGGAGAAGCTGCGGTTCGCGCCCGCGTCGATGATCTCGGTGGTGCAGGCGTTGGCGATGCGGTCCCGCAGCGCCCGGCCGGCGGGATTCAGGTTGCGCGCCATATCGATCCGACCGGGGTACTCGCGCTCCAGACCGATCGCGGCGGCGAAACCGAGCCCGAACAGCGGACTCGGCGTACTCCCCACTTCGAGGGCGAGCTTGCCGATATTGACGGGGACACCGCCCTGCGCGGCCCCGACAATGTTCAGTTCCGGCGCGTACTCGGGCGCCATCGCCGCCGCGAAGCCGGTCGCCATCCCGCCGCCCGAGTACCCGGCCATGCCGACCGGGCTGCCGCCGAGTCCGGCGGGTGCGAACCGCTGCGCCGCGCGGATGCCGTCGAGGGTGATACGTCCGCCGAGTCGCGCCGCTCCGTAGGCGCTGTTCGGACCGAGATGATCGGGCACCGCGACCGCCCAGCCCCGCGCCAGCAGCAGATTCAACGCGGGCGCCTCCTGGAGTCCGCCGTTGAACAGGGTCTGCGACGGCGCGCAGTGCGTGCCCAGCGAATTGACGAACGGCTGGTACGAGACCAGCGGCCGGTTGTTCCCGCCGCCGGGCGGCACCAGCAGCGTGGTGACCGCCGCGATCGGCTGGTCCGCCGAGTTCGTCGAGCGGAACAGCAACTGCCATACCGTCGCTCCGGGGAAGCCGGGCGCGGCGACCGTCCGGCTGCGCAGCACGTCGCCGGGGCGGGCCGCGTTCAGATCGCCCGGCGTCGCGAAGAAGGCGTCGGCGGAGGGGACGGGGTAGATCGGGACCGCGGCGGCAGGCGCGGCGAAACCCAGACAGGTTGCCGCGGCCGCGGCCGCCGCCAGCGCCACGCGCAGGAGCGATCCGATGCCGAAAGGTTGCTCGGACCGACCCGTTGCCGTCAGGGTCGTGCGCGGTATTGCCAGTCGTGCCACCATCGTCGCTCCAGAACTGAGGGGGTAGGGGGTCGAACGAACGGAGTCCTCACCCCTCAGTTCGATACGGGGACGTTCGCGGTTCGGCATGACTTTCGCGCGTCCTCGGTCGGTGGACCGCCTGGTGTCGATGGACGACGTGATTCCGGGCCCACGTCCCCGCCCACCCGCCACCGGGCCGCTACCGATACGATTGCCGCCGGTGAACTCGCCGCCGTCGCGCCGGGGAAAATCGGAGGATTCCGAGGGCTCTCGCGTGGGTAGCCAACAGACTGCTGTGTCGCTGCGGTGCGGCCGGGTTCCCCGGGTTTTCGACCTGCGGCCCCGAGCTTCGTAGACTGCACGGATCGGGTGTCGCGGCCGAGGCCCCCGGCCGCCCCGTGCACGGTGGCGGCGTCGCCCGGCGCGGCGCGGTGCACGGTGAACGGCGCGTCGGTGACGCGGTGGACGACTTGGACGGCACGACGGAAGGGGGTCAGCGGTGTTGGATTCCGCCTGCCCCGGGGCCCTGCGTGGCGACGCCGCGCTACCGCCTCCGGGCCTGAGCCGGGCCGGGCGGACGTGTGCTCCTCGCACCCCGGCCGCCGTCCGGCCGCGCGTGGTACACCGGTCAAATTCTCCGCTGCCGCTGGGGAGTTCGGCCGTTATCATTGTCGGTTCGGCGGTGCCGGGCGGACCGGCATGATCTTGATGACGAGCCGGTCGCAGCCGACACGGAAGGGAGACCCGAGCGTGGCCCATGATCGAGCCGGGCGTCCCGCGCGCGCCAGCGACCTGGAGGACATCGCGCACCTGGTCACCGCGTACTACAGCCGCATCCCGGACCCGGGCGACCAGGCCCAGCAGGTGGCGTTCGGCACCTCCGGCCACCGCGGTTCCAGCCTCGACACCGCCTTCAACGAGGCGCACATCCTGGCCGTCACCCAGGCGATCGTGGAGTATCGCGCCACCCGCGGCATCACCGGGCCCGTCTATCTGGCCCGCGACACCCACGCCCTCTCCGAGCCCGCGTGGACCACCGCGCTCGAGGTGCTCGCCGCCAACGACGTGACGGCCGTGATCGATTCGCGCGACCGCTACACCCCCACGCCCGCGCTGAGCCACGCCGTGCTGCGCCACAACCGCAACGGCGCGCGCCACCAGGCCGACGGCATCGTGGTCACCCCCTCGCACAACCCGCCGCGCGACGGCGGTTTCAAATACAACCCGCCGCACGGCGGCCCGGCCGACACGGTCGCCACCGACGCCATCGCCGCGCGCGCCAACGAACTGCTGCGCGGCGGCCTCGCCGAGGTCAAGCGCACCACCTTGCAGCACGCGCTCACCGCGAGCGTGGAACGTTACGACTACCTCGACCACTACATCGCCGACCTGCCGAACGTGTTGAACCTGGACGCGATTCGCGGCGCGGGCATCCGCCTGGGCGCCGACCCGATGGGCGGCGCGAGCGTCGACTACTGGGAGGAGATCGGCCAGCGCTACGACCTCGAACTCGAGGTCGTCAACCCGTTCGTGGATCCCACCTGGCGGTTCATGACGCTCGACGGCGACGGCAAGATCCGGATGGACCCGTCCTCGCGCTACGCGATGGCCGCGCTGGTCGCGATCAAGGACGACTACGACATCTCCACCGGCAACGACGCCGACGCCGACCGCCACGGCATCGTCACCCCCGACGGCGGGCTGATGAACCCCAACCACTTCCTGGCCGTCGCGATCGAATACCTGGTCGCCAACCGCATGGGCTGGGACGCGCTCACCAAGATCGGCAAGACCGTGGTGACCTCGTCCATGATCGACCGCGTGGTGAGCGTGCTCGGCCGCGACGTGCACGAGGTACCGGTCGGCTTCAAATGGTTCGTGCCCGGATTGTTCAGCGGCAGCCTGGCTTTCGGCGGTGAGGAGAGCGCGGGCGCGTCGTTCCTGCGGATGGACGGCACCGTGTGGACCACCGACAAGGACGGTCTGCTGCTGGCCCTGCTCGCCGCCGAGATCGCCGCCGTCACCGGTCAGACGCCGTCGGCGCGCTACGTGGAACTCGAGCGCCGCTACGGCGCGCCCGCCTACGAGCGCATCGACGCCGCCGCCACCCCGGAACAGAAAGCCCGGTTGGCGAAGTTGTCCTCGGACATGATCACCACACGCGAAGTCGCGGGCGAGCCGGTCACCGCCGTGCTCACCCGCGCACGGGGCAACGGCGCCCCGCTGGGCGGCGTCAAGGTCACCACCGAGAACGCGTGGTTCGCCGCGCGCCCCTCGGGCACCGAGGACAAGTACAAGATCTACGCGGAGTCGTTCCACGGCCCCGAGCACCTGGCGCAGGTGCAGGCCGCCGCCGAGGAGATGGTGGGCAAGGCGCTGTCCGGTGACCGCTAGAACCAAGGCCCTGCCCACCGAGATCTGGGTGATGGTCGGGGCCGCGTTCGTCATCGCCATTGGATTCGGGCTCGTCGCGCCCGTGCTCCCGCAGTTCGCCCGCAGCTTCGGGGTGGGCGTCGCCGCCGCGTCCGCGATCGTCAGCGCGTTCGCGCTCATGCGGTTGTTGTTCGCGCCCATGAGCGGTCGGTTGGTTCAACGGCTGGGCGAGCGCTGGGTGTATCTCGGCGGTCTGGTGATCGTCGCGGTGTCGACGGGCGCGAGCGCGTTCGCGCAGACCTATTGGCAGTTGCTGGTGTTGCGGTCGGTCGGCGGGATCGGCTCGACCATGTTCACGGTGTCGTCGCTGGCGCTGGTCATCCGGATCTCGCCGCCCGAACAGCGCGGGCGGGTCTCGGGACTGTGGTCCACCAGCTTCCTGGTCGGGTCGGTGAGCGGTCCGCTGGTGGGCGGTGCGCTGGCCGGGCTCGGCCTGCGGGCGCCGTTCCTGATCTACGCGGCCGCGCTGCTCGCGGTGAGCCTGGCCGTGCACCTGAGCCTGCGCCGATCGGTGCTGGCCGCACCCGAGGTGAGCGGCGAATTGCGCCTGATGTCGTTCCGCGAGGCGCTGGCCCGGCCCGCCTATCGCGCGGTGCTGTGGTCGAACTTCGCCAACGGTGCCGCGGTGTTCGGCGTGCGGATGGCGTTGGTGCCGCTGCTCGTGGTGGAAGTGCTGTCGCAGCCGCCGGGGATGGCGGGCGTGGCGCTCACGGCGTTCGCGGCGGGCAACGTCGCGGTGCTGTTCCTCTCCGGACGGCTGTCGGATCGGTGGGGACGCAAGCCGTTCCTGATCGTCGGGACACTGGTGTGCGCGGTGGGCACCGCCGGGCTGGGATACGCGCCGGATATGACGTGGGTACTGATCACGTCGGTCGTGGCGGGGCTCGGGTCGGGGATGATGACGCCCGCGCAACAGGCGGCGGTGGCCGACATTTTGGGGCCGAAGGCGCGCGGCGGGCCGGTGCTGGCGGGGTTCCAGATGTCGGCCGATCTGGGCGCGGTGCTGGGGCCGATCGCGGTGGGCGCGTTGGCCGAGGAGACGTCGTACGGTGTGGCGCTGGCTGCCACCGGTGGGCTGCTCGCGTTGGCCGCGCTGGCGTGGGCGGTGGTGGGGGAGACGTTGCCGCGGCAGGCGGCAGCGGAGGTTCCGGACCTCGGCGACGCGAGTGGTGGTGCGGAGGCGAATCTCGGCGTCGCGGGCGGGGTGGTGGATCACCGGGGTGCGGTCGGGGAGCGCGAGAACGGTGCGGGTCATCGGGTTTCCGGCGACGACGTGGTGGACGGGCCGACCGGACTCGGCAAAGGCGGCGCGTCGACCGTCGGGTGACGGGGTCGGAGTGGTGGACCCGTCAACCCCATCTGGACGGGGGACTCCAGGTCGCGCTGCGGGTCAGCGGTTTGTCGCGCGGGATCGAACATGGCTCGCGCCCTGTGCCGGTCGGCGTATGAGGGCCCCACCGGTGCGCGAATTGTCGTGCGGTGTCGGCATTCTGTCGTGCCCCGGAAATCGGGGGCACGCGATTCCGCTCCGCCGCGCGGATTTTCGGCTGTCGGCGCGCCTTCGCGTTTCGATTCCGCCCGTGCCGCGCGTTTCCCATCGGCGCGTACCCGATTCGTGACCGCGTGGTAACCAGCGGTTTTCGTCCTTCCGTACCGGGCATTGTGAAATACCCACGCGGCCCGTGGAATTCCGGGCCGGCCGGTAACGAACCCCTCGATCCTTCCGACTTACGGGCAGCAACGAATTCGTCGGGGCGGAAAACGGAGCAGGAGACGAAATGAGTGCGAAATTCCTCGTGGCGGTCGCGGTCGCGGCGGTGGTGTTCGGCGCGACGGGCTGCGGCGGCGACGATTCCACGGCCGCGCCGACGACCGCTCCGGTGAGCGTGCCCACGACGGGCGAACCCGCCGCCACTGCGGGCTCGCCCGCGCCGAGCCCGAGTGCGCAGACGAGTCCAGTCACGCAGGCGCCCCCCGCCGACGACACGGCCGCGCCGACCACCTACCCACCCGTCGGCACCGGCCCCGTCGACGCCCGCGAGTACCAGATCGGCGATCACTTCTACTTCCAGTCGCCGACCGGAAACATCAAGTGCGGCTTCCTGCTGGACGACAACTTCGGCGTCGGCTGCCAGCTGCGCGACGCCACCGTCATCCCGCCCGAGCTGCCCGGCTGCACCCCCGCCCCCGACCGGGCGGTCGCGGCCCATGTGAGCGGCCCCACCTCGGAGTTCCTGTGCCTGAATCAGGGCATCTTCGTCGGCATCCCGCAGGACGGCACGGCTGCGGGCGGCAAGATCCTCCCGTACGGCGAATCCATCATGGTGCGCGGCTACAGCTGCATGTCGTTGCCCGACGGTGTGCGGTGCGACAGCGGTCGCGACGCCGGGTTCGTCATCGCCGCCGATCACCAAGCGCTCTTCTGACGTCGCACCGCCCGCCCGGCGCATCCCGGGCGGGCGGCGTACGGCACAGTGGACACGTGAGCGAATCGCGTTCGAACTACACCCCGCGGCCGATGTCCAACAACACCACCTACGCGCTCGGCGCGGTCGCCCTGGTGCTGATCGTGTTGCTCGTGGTCCTGGCGTTCCGCTGGACTCGGGACGACCAGTCGGTCCGCAACGACGGCTACGGTCCGGTGCGCGACGCGGGCGTGGTCGCGGTGCTCGAGGCCGACGGCGCGGTGCTGCTCGGCAAGCCCGATGCGCGCAACACCCTAGAGATCTACGAGGACCCGCTGTGCCCGGCCTGCGGCACCATGGAGTCCGTCTACGGCCAGGAGATCGCCCAGAAAATGGACGAGGGCGCCCTCGCCGTGCGCTACCGCTACGTCAACTTCCTGGACGCCAAGTCGGGCAGCAAGGACTACTCGACGCGCGCCATCGCCGCGAACGAATGCGTCGCCGAGGCCGGTGACGGCCCGGTCTACTCGAAGTTCCACGAGGCCCTGTTCGGCGACAAGCAGCCCTCCGAAGGCGGTTCCGACTTGACCAACCAGGACCTCGCCGCCCTCGCCGCCGACTCGGGCGCCCCCGACGCCGTCATCTCCTGCATCACCACCGGTACCAAGCTCGACGCCGCCAAGACCCACGCCGAAGCCGCGCTGGAGGCCCTGACCGCGCGCATGGACGGGCGCGCCGCGACACCGGCCGTGTTCGACGGGGACACCAAGGTCGATGTGAACAACCACGAGTGGGTCGTGGAGGCGTCGAACTGATCGCTTCCACCGGGAAGTAGTCCCGCCGATCGGGAAAACGGGGGACAGCGTTGGTGACCGTTCGCGAAGTGAAGTAGCCTCGCCGCCGTGACACACTCGGATTGTCGGTGCGTGATCTGTCACGACTACGGCGACCGCGCCGAAATGCGCCCCGCCGACCAGCGTTTGGTCGCCAAGGTCGGCAGGCGTGGCTGGGCCGTGCTCGGGATCCCCGAGGACGACGGCGCCGGTAGCTGGGCGTTCACCGTCGGCCTCTGGCACAGCTACCGCGTCCCCGAGGTCGCCCTGTTCGGCCTGCCCACCCAGGAGTGCGTCACCCTGCTCGAACTCGTCGGCGACCAGGTCGCCGCGGGCGCCCGCCTCGAACCCGGCCAACTCCTCGCCGACGTCCTGGCCGGCGACTACCGCGTCACCCTGCGCCCGATCGCCGACTCCTGGCACCGCACCTTCTTCGGCGCCGCCCTCCGCTTCTACCGCGACACCCCCGACTGGTCGATCCTGCACTGCGTCTGGCCCGACCGCTCCCACCTCTTCCCGGGCGACCCCGACTTCGACCCGAGTCTGGCCGGTCGACAGCCGCAACTGTTGACGCCGCCGGAGGAGCACCCGAAGGGTGTGTGGGCGGATTACCACGCGGAGTGGGTGGAGTGGAGCCGAGAGAACGATTGAACCGGGTTGGTCCCCTTACTCTCCAGCCGGGAAAGCGGGGATGAGGGGGCTGCGCCGGGGCGGATAGTGGGCGAATGTCCCCTGCCGCGGAATGCTATCCAGCCGAACACCGCCGCCCACCGTGGCGAAAAGGCGATCCGGTGCTGCTCCGGCTCGGTGAGCCGGGGCCGCGCTCGGCGGTGTGACCGTGCTCGCCCGTGGTGGTGGCCGGGCGGCCGGGCGCGCGGAGTAGCGTCCGAATGGAAGTAGTGTTCGCGATCCCGCGAGTCGAATGGAGAGTGTTCGTGCCCGAGCTGGATGAGAGCCTGGTCCCCGTGCTGGACGAAGTCACCCGCCGCAATCCCGGGGAGCTGGAGTTCCACCAGGCGGTGCGCGAAGTGCTGGAGAGCCTCGGGCCGGTGGTCGCCAAGCATCCGGAATACGCCGATGCCGAGGTGATCCGGCGGCTGTGCGAGCCGGAACGCCAGATCATCTTCCGGGTGCCGTGGACCGACGACGCAGGCCGCGTCCAGCTCAATCGCGGATTCCGGGTCGAATTCAACTCCGCTCTCGGTCCTTACAAGGGTGGGCTGCGCTTCCATCCGTCGGTGTACCTCGGGATCGTGAAATTCCTCGGCTTCGAACAGATCTTCAAGAACTCGCTGTCGGGCCTGCCGATCGGCGGCGGGAAGGGCGGCTCCGACTTCGATCCCAAGGGGCGGTCGGAGGCGGAGGTGATGCGGTTCTGTCAGTCCTTCATGACCGAATTGTTCCGGCATTTGGGCGAACACACCGACGTGCCCGCCGGTGACACGGGGGTGGGGCAGCGGGAGATCGGCTACCTGTTCGGCCAGTACAAGCGGATCACCAACCGGTACGAGTCCGGCGTGGTCACCGGAAAGGGCTTGACCTGGGGCGGATCTCAGGTGCGCACCGAGGCCACCGGCTACGGCACGGTGTTCTTCGTGGACGAAATGCTGTGCGCCGCAGGGGATTCCTTCGAGGGCAAGCAGGTGCTGGTCTCCGGTTCGGGCAATGTCGCGCTGTATGCGATCGAGAAAGTGCACCAGCTCGGCGGGCGCGTGATCACCTGCTCGGACTCCAGCGGATATGTCGTCGACAGCACGGGCATCGACCTCGACCTCCTGAAGGAAGTCAAGAACGGGCACCGTGGGCGCGTCTCCGATTACGCCGAACGGCGCGGCGCCACAGCGCGATTCGTCTCCGATGGCGCGGTCTGGCAGGTGCCGGGCGAGATCGCCCTACCCTGCGCGACGCAGAACGAACTCGACGTCGACTCCGCGAAACGCCTTGTCGCCAACGGTTGTTCGATCGTCGCCGAAGGCGCCAACATGCCCACCACCCCCGACGCGATCCGCGTCCTGCGCGGCGCGGGCGTCCGTTTCGCCCCCGGTAAAGCCGTCAACGCCGGCGGCGTCGCCACCAGCGCGCTGGAAATGCAACAGAACGCCTCCCGCGACTCCTGGTCCTTCGAACACACCGAAGAACGCCTCGCCGAAATCATGCGCTCCATCCACGACCGCTGCCTGGAAACCGCCGAAGAATACGGCACCCCGGGCGACTACGTCGCGGGCGCGAACATCGCCGGCTTCACCAAAGTCGCCGACGCCATGCTCGCCCTCGGGCTCATCTGAATCGCTCTCACCGCTTCGGGGACGTGCGGTGACGACCTCGGCCGAGCGCGGTACGACCGTGGACGATCCCCACCACCAACCCCGCCTTCGGCGTCGCGGTGGTGCTTCTTCGGCGCCGGCGTCACAAGATCATTCGCAGAGTTCGGTGAGCAGCGCGAACCAGCCCTATGTGGAAGTGACTGCCGGAGAGCAGTTTTCCCCCGGTTCTTCCTCGCAGATGATCCGCGGGGCGACGGCGAGCAGATCCGTCGCGGTCAAGCCGAACATGGCGCGGAACGTGTCGCTGAAGTGGGACGGGCTGGCGAACCCGGCCTGGGTGGCGGCCGTGGTGAGGTCGGTGCCCGCCGCGATGGCGCGGCCCGCCGCGAGCATTCGCGCCCACAGTCGATAGCGCCGGAACGTCGTGCCCGCCTGCGCGGAGAACAGGTGCAAGAAGCGGGATTTCGAGAGGTGGACGGCGGCGGCCAGCTGGTCGGCGGACAGGGCGAGCGCCGGGTTCGCGCACAGGATCGCCGTCGCGGTGGCGATGCGCGGGTCCATCCGGCCGCTCGCGCCGCACGCGAGGTCGAGCAATGCGGCCGGATCGAACTCGGCGTCGTTCGCGAGGTCGAGTATCGCGTCTTCGTGGACGTGGTAGATGCCGAATTCCCCTGTGCGCGTGCGCATCCGAGTGCGGATCGAGGCGGCTCGCGGTGAGCCGGGATCGAGATAGCAGAACAGCATTCGGGTGTCCGCGACGAGGCGATGCGGTGTGCGCGGCGGGACGAGCAGACTGCGCACGGCGCGTTCGCCGATCGCTTCCGCCCGCACGGTGAACTCGCCGTCGATGCCGACGGCGAGACACAGCACCGACCCGGAGTGCGTGCCGAGCCGCAGCGACGGCCCGCGATACGCGGCGTGCCCGGCCCCCAGCCACACCGTCGCCGGGGCGTGACATGTTTCCGGAAGCGGCGGTCCACCCATACTCGCCATGCTTGCACCACAGCCGAGATGAGGGAGGAATCGCATGGTCGCGGAAGTCGCCGCCGCAACGCTGATGCTGGGGGTCGGCCTGGTGCATGTGGCGCCCGGTGTGGTCGCGTTCGCGCCCGGCCGGGCGGCCTCCGTCTACGGCACGGACGTCGCGAATCCGGATCTCGAGCTCCTGTTGCGCCACCGTGCCGTCCTGCTCGCCTCGACCGGCGCCGCCCTGATCACGGGCGCGCTCGTCCCACCGGTCCGGGTCGCCGCGCTCACCGCCGGAGTCGTCAGCGTCAGCTCCTTTCTCGCCCTGACCGCCGTGATCGGCACCGCCGCACTGAACGCGAAGACCCGTCGCGTGGCGCGGGTCGACGTGGGTGCGCTCGCGGCGCTTGTGGGCGCGGGCTGCCTGCTGGTTCTCGGCAGGTGAATGGTTCGCCGTATGAGCACGCGTCTTCGACCGGGTGCCGCCACTCGACGCGAGAGGCCGCGCGAACCCTCGTCGATGCCGACCACACGTGTGGCCGACCCCGCCGGTCGTCATTGTCGCCGCTCGAGCGCGCCGAGGGTGTCACCGCTCGGCGGCGACCGGCCTGCCGTCCCGGCCGGATTATGCCGAGCTCGCCGCACGGCCGACTCGTCGGGAAGTCGTCGGGCCGATCTCGCTATGTCCGGCGCGGGTGTGCCGCGCGTCGCGAGCGGTATGGGCACATGGGCGCGGGTCCGGAGCGGCCGCCCGGCAGCCTCCGGGCGGCGCGCCCGGGATCACGTTCGACGTGACATTCGCGCGACCGTTTCGTAATCTTGCTGTTATCACTCCCGACAGTAAGCCGGTGGTTGCCGAAAATGCCTGGTCAACATCGTAAGCAGTCCTCGACGCCGAGGGTCGCTCTGTTCGCCGTGGGCACGATCGCGGCGACGGTTCTCGCCCTCCTCGTGATGATGATGAGACCCGCCGAGGATCCGCAGAACACCGCCGCGGTCGGTGCGGCACCCGCGGTCGCCGCCGACGCGGCCCCGTCCTCGACCACCGAGCCACAGGCCGCTCCGCCGCCCGGCCCCGTGCCGGTGGCCGCGGTAGATCAGTCGCAGTTGGTGGAGAAGGTCGCCAAGCAGCACACCCCGTGCTCGACGGTGCTGGCCGCCACCCGGCCCCACGTCGCGCAGGTGGGGCACTTCATCGGGAAGACATTCGCCGTGTCCGATATCGGCGGAGCTGTCGGCCGGGGCAACGACGACCACGGCGCCGGGCTGGCACTGGACTTCATGACCTCCGACACCGCCCAGGGCAACGCCATCGCCGAGTTCGTGCTCGCCAACAAGGAACGCTTCGGCGTGACCTACGTGATCTGGCAGCAGCGCTACAACGACGGCAACGGCTGGTCCTACATGGAGGACCGCGGCAGTGCCACCGCCAATCACTACGACCACGTCCACGTGTCCTTCGCCCCGAACGCGATCGTCGACCTGATCTGCTGACCGGTCGACACTGAACTCCGGCGGGAGAATCCGTCCCCCGGGTCTTGCCTCGCACAGTGCGAAGGTCGCTAGCCTGCTGGCCATGCGCGTTTCGCAGCTCGCCCACCGCACGGGCGTCTCCGTGCATCGGCTGCGCCGGTGGGAGTCGGCCGGACTCATCCGCTCCCACCGCACCGGGCGCGGCGAGGTCCGCGAGTTCGACGAATCCTCGGTACGGGAAACGATTTTCGTGTCGATGGCGCGCGATATGGGCTTCGACCTCGACACCATCGCCGCGCTCATGCCCCGCTACCGGGCGGGCACGGTCACGATCGACGAGATGGTCGCGCACCTGCACGCCCGTCTCGCCGACGTCGAAGCCCAGCTCGCCGAACAGCGCGCGCTGCGTGACCGCTTGATCGAGCACATCGCCTGGTTCGAGGATCGCAGGCCGCGTGCCCACCGCACCGAGGAGCAACCGTGATCGACCCCGAACTCACTCTCGTCCGCGACGCCGTCCTGGCGATGCCCATGGCCCGCACGCTCGGCGTCGAATTCGACGTCGTCGAACGCGGCCGCGTGGAGCTGCGCGTCCCGATCGCCGAAGCGCTCACCTTCAGCCCCGGACGGCTGCAAGCGGCGGCGGTGTTCGCGGCGGCCGACTTCGCCGCCGTCGGCGCGGCGGGCACGCTGTTGCCGCCCGGATGGATCAACGCGACCGTCGACGGCACCATCAAACTCGTGGCGCCCGCGGAGGGCACCCACCTGCGCGTGGCGGGCCGGGTGGTCGACGCGGGCCGCACCCTCACCGTCTGCGCGGCCGACGCGTACGCGGTGGGGGAGGAGGGTGAGCGCCTGTGCGCCACCTGGCTGGGGACCGCCCGCAATATTGACCTGACCGCCCGGGTCGGCAGGTGAACGCCGCCGAACCTCACCCCACCACCGCCCCGAACCATTCGACCAGCGGCCGCAGCGCCTCCCAGGACGCGCGGATCTCGGTGGCGGCGCGCGGCGTCGCCAACCAGTCGGGCGCTCCGAAGTCGCGGTGCGCGTGCAGGGTCTTGTGGCGGAGCAGATCGATACGCGGGTGGTCGGCGGCGAAGCCCTTCGGCTTGGTCTTCAACCGGTCCCCGCCGATCTCGTACCCCCGCGCGGTGAGTCCGTCGAGGATCGCGGCCAGTTGCGCTCCGCGCACCTCGTCGTCGATGGTGGTGCGCAGCCGGGCCAGCTGCTCCGGCGACCCGCTGTAGAACCCGCCGGCCACGAACAACCCCGCGGCGCTGACCTGCACGTACCAGCCGACACCCGGCGCGACACCGGCCACGGCGCCCTGATGGGTCTTGTACGGGGACTTGTCCTTCGAGAAGCGCACGTCCCGGTAGGGTCGGAACAGCTTCGCGCTCCCGAAATCGCCCTCCAGCTCCTCGGCCAGCGCCGCCATCGGCGCCCGCACCGACTCCTCGTAGGTCTGCTTGTGCGCGGCCCAGAACGTCTTGGAGTTGTCCGCCTCCAGATCCTCGTAGAAATCCAGGCCGGCGAACGGGAAGCCTCCGAATCGAACCATGGGTAGACGATAGGACGCGTCCCCGGCACACCCGTGGCTTGTCCGGTCATGACACGTCGCTTCCCGCGCCGCACGCTGGAGGCCACGATCGGAGGATCGCCATGGCAGCACGCCTCGTCTTCACCATGCTCGCCGCCGCCGTTCTCGCCGTCGGCGCGGCGGGAATCGCGAACGCCGGGGACGCCCGGCACGCATGTTCCGGGATCGTCCGCCGGAACCACCGACCGCCAGTAGCTCAGCCGACGCCGAGCGCGTCCAGGATCATCGGACGCGCCGCGGCCAGCGCGCGCTGCCGGTACGGCCAGGTGTGGGTGCCGTTCACGATGTCGACGCGGGCGGGGCCGCCGAGCGCCGCGGCGCGGTCGCGGAAGATCTGCGCCGCGATCATCGTGACAACCTCCAGCCCCTTGCCGTTGATCGTGTGGCCCACGCCCTGGGGCAGATCGGGCGGCCCGGGGACGCCGTTGCCGCTGCTGACGTAGATCGGCAGCCCGCGCAGGCGTTCGAGCTGGACGGTGGCGTCGTTGCGCCTCCACGCCGGGTCGCCGGGCGGTCCCCACATATCGTCGGGGGTGAACTGCCCTTCGTCCCACATGGTGGCCCGCATCGCTTCGCTCCACAGCGGGAACGTCGGGTTGACGAAACCGGAGAACGATCCGGCGAACACGAACTGATCGCGGTGGCGGGCGGTCAGCACCAGCGCGGCATTGCCGCCCATCGAGGCGCCGACGATGGCGTTGCGGGTGCGCGAAACGCCATGGCCGGCGAGGAATTCGGGCAGCTCCCTGGTCCGGAAGGTCTCCCATTCGTAGGTGACCGCTGACCGTTGGTGTGGCCGGGCCGGTACCAATCGGCGTAGAAGCTGGAACGGCCGCCGACCGGGAACACCAGCGTGACGTCCTCACCCGCGAACTGGCGCAGAGCGTCGGTCTCGCTGGTCCACTGGCTGTGGTCGTGCGGCGCCCGCAGCCAGTCCAGCACGTACAGCGCCGCGTTGCCGCCCCCGCGCCGCCCACTGCACCTGGACCTTGATCGGCGCCATGCTCGACGGTACGAACACCTCCTCGAATCCACCTGCCGGAGCAGGCAATACCGGTGCGCGCGGCGGTGCGGCCGAGGCTGCCGCCAGGCTCGCCGACAGGGCTACCAGCACGGTCACTACCCTGTGATCACCTGCCGCAGATGCCCCTTGATACTCCGTGCGTTGCTCGATCGTGCCACCCCGGTCACCCCACATGCCTCCCGTCATGTCTCTTCGCGACGTACCGAAGAGCACGGACCGGCGCAGACCCCTAACGCTCAGGTCGTCGGCGTCTTCTGTCCGGCGAGCAGCGCGGGGGTGAGGGCGTTGATGGTCGGGTGCTCCCACATCACCTCCGGTTCGACGGTGATGCCGAGTTCGTCCTCGATGTCGGCGGCGATGGTCAGGGCGAAGACGGAGTTCAATCCGTACGCGGTGAGCGGGGTGTCGAAGCCGATCTCCTCGGGCTCGCGTTCGACGTAGTAGGCGACTTTCGCGCGGAGCCAGTCGCGTCGTTCGGTGAACAGGGTGTCGTCCATCAGGTGCCTCTCGGTCGGTGCTCGAGGTCCAGGGTGCGGTCCTCGGCGTGGTGGGTGCGCAGGTCGTCGAACAGGTCGTCGCGCGACATGCCGGAATTCCGTTCCACGGCAACGGGTTCCGTCTCAGGTGCGGCGCGGGTAGCGAACGCGGTGCGCAGGTCGCGCAGGAGTTTCTGGAACACCGCGCTCTCGCCCTCCCGGATGTAGAACGCCGACCCGAGGACGGTCGAGAGCCGGTGCATGGCTCGCGTCAGCACGGCGGGGACGTGGCAGCAGGCCGCCGCGGCGTGGCGATCCGGCGCCCGCAGCGCGGTGTGGACGTACTCGTCGCACCACAGGAGATCGGCGTAGGCGTCGGCGAGAATCGCACGGACGGTGGGGATGTCGGCCGCCGTCGCGCCGTACAGGCGTCGCTGGGACACGTGGCGCAGCGTCACCCGCAACCCGGTGTCGAGGATGCCGACCGCCGCGCCGGCCAGGACGATCCCCACCTCGTCGGCGAGCGGGATCGCGCCGTTGCCGGGTGGGTCGATGTCCAGTAGTTCCTCGCCGGACCCGATCTGGTCCTCGAAGACGAGATCGCAAGGGGCAGAAGTGCGTAGCCCGACCATCGGCCGCGCGGCCCGTACGGTGGGCGTGGTGGTCACGATCTGGCGCGGCGTCACGGTTCCGTCGGGCTCGCGCACCATCACCGAGGTGATGACCAGATCGGTGTCCTCGGCGGCGAGCGCTCGGCGAATCCCGTTGACTCGTAAGAGATCCCGATCACGCACCACGTCAGGAAGTCCCGGCCAGTCATCGACGCGCAGCACCGCTCCCGGGCCCGCATACCCCACCCGCCCGTCCGCCAGCAGACGCTCGACAACGGACTGCCGGTGGTGTTCCCCGTCCGCGCGCAGCACCGTGCGGGCCGCCGCCAGTCGAGTCGCGCCGTAGCCGAACGCCAAGCCGGGTTCGTGCCGGGCGACCGCCCGCAACGCCGACATGGCGGCGGTGAGGTCGTCGCCTCGCCCGCCGAGCGATCTCGGCACGAACTCCGCCGCGAGCGACAGCTCGCGCAGAATGTCGGTGCCGTGCCGAAAGCCTTCAGCCTGTTCATCTTTCGAGACCGTATGGGGATAGCTCAGCGGACCCGTCCACGGGTCGCCGACGCGCCGCTCGTACGTCGCGGCGAAACCGGGCGTCACAGTCCCCACCCCGTCGGATCGATCGAATCGGGTCCGGGTACGGCACCGGCGAGCACTTCGTCGGCGAGCCGCAGATACACCGCGTCCGCGTCGGCGGGGGCGAACAGATAGGCCATCGTCGCCTCCAGCCACCCATCGGATAAACCGTTGGCGCGGTGGACATGCACGCACGCCGCCGCCGCGAAGAGCTGTTCGTAGCGCCGCGCCAGCTCGAATCCTTCGGGCGGCACATCCCGCATCGCCGGGCGCCACGAGGCGAGGTCGCGGTGCAGTTCCTCGGCCACCTGCGACAGCACAGGGTGCTCGCGCACCGTCGTCACGACGCTCGCGCCCGCCGTAGCCAGCAGCCCGAGCCGCCGGGCATCGAACGGTGGCACCGGGGCGTCGAGCCGGGCCGCGAGCCGCACCGCGGATTCGTCGCCGGTGCCGCGCCGCCACGCGCGCGACAGCATCGGGAAGTGGTTGATCAGCACGGTGCGGTTGACGTAGGTGCTGCCGTCGAAGATCTCCACGATGCGGTGATCGCGTTCGAGTTTGGCGTAGGCGCTGCTCGCGTCGCGCACGGCGTCCGAGCCGAGCAGCGCGCCGGCCAGGCGCACCACCTCGTCGGCCACACCGGGCACGAAACTCTTCACGACCGCCGACACCACGCTCATCTCGCCGGGCAGTGTGTGGAAGCAGCGGGCCCCGAGCGCGGCCACCGCCTCGGCCGTGAGCACGCCGGCGACGGCCCTGCCGAGCAGCCGCCGTTCGTGGTCGGCGGTGCCCGTGGCGGCGACCGCGAGCCGGACGGCGTGATCGGCCGCGCCGAGCGACAGCCCCGCGCAGCCGACCCGGGTCATTTGCAGCGACTTCAACGCGATGGCGGCACCGTCGCCCGGACGGCCGACCAGGGCGTGCTCGGGGAGAAGCGCTTCGGTGAACTCGACGCCGCTGATGTCGGCGCCTCGCAGCCCGAAGGTGTGTGTCTTGGGCAAGTACCGAATCTGGGAGTGCGGCAGTTCGCGCTTGTCCACCAGGAACAGGCTGAACGCGCGCGGGCCGGGTTCGCTTTCGGTGCGGGCGAAGACGCAGATCAGGTCGCCGTGCGTGGCGTAGTTGATCGGCCACTTCTCCCCGGACAGTCGCCAGCCGCCGTCGGCGCGGACGGCGTGGGCGTCGTTGGCGAGGACGTCGCTGCCGTGCTCGCGCTCGGTGAGGCCGAACGAGATCACCGCGCCCGCCGCGATCTCGGCGGCCACCCGTGTGGCCTGGTCGTCGGTGCCCGCCACCCAGATCGGGGCGGTGCCGAGCATGATCTGCCCGTGCGCCACCGCGACGCTGAGATCGCGCCGCGCGACCAGCCGGATGCCCTGCACCGTCCGGAAATAGTCGTCCAGCGTGCCGCCGTACCGGCGCGGCACGCACGCGAGATGCAGGCCCGCGTCGTACAGCGCCCGGCACGCCTCGCGGGGTAGCAACTCGTCGCGATCCCCTCGCAACACGCGCTCGGGCGCGAACGGACCCTCGGGATCGGTGAGCCGTTTCTCCAGTTCCGCGATCACCGCAGCACCGCCTCGGCGATGCGGGCCGCGTCGCGCCCGCCGAATCCGAGCAGCGCCGACCCGCGGCTGCGCAACCGGTACAACCCGACGAAATACAGGCCCGGCACCGCGCCGATCCCGGCGACGTGCGCGGGCTTGCCGTCCTCGCCCAGCAGCGACCGGTCGAACCAGCTCCAATCGTCGCGATAGCCGGTCGCCCAGATGACCGTGTCCGGTTCGATGCGGGTGCCGTCGGCGGTCACGAGCGCGGCGCCGTCCACCGACTCGATCCGGCCGACGGGCTGCACCCGCGACAGCAGATCGGCCGGCGCCCCGATCACCGGATCCGGTTTGCGCAGGGGACCGACGACCGGCAAGCGCAGCAGCGGCCGGAGAAAGGTCCACACGTCCCGGCCCAGAACCTGCTGCGGTATCGAAGGCAGGGGCGCGCCGCGACTGAGCACGACCCGATGGGTGGCCGACAGTTCGTCGGCGATCTGGGTGCCGGAGTTGCCGCCGCCGACCACCAGCACCGTTCCCGGCCGGACCTGTCCGGGATTGCGGTACTCGTGCGAGTGCAGCGCGACGATCCCGTGGTCGAGTTCGGCCGCGACCGGCGGCACCCAGGGCTGCTGGAACGCACCGGTGGCCACGACGACTTTGCGGGCCGCGCACGTCTCCCCGCCGAGGGACAGCAGGAACTCGCCGTCCACCTTCCGCAGGGAATCCACGCGCCGGCCGAGCAGCACCGGCAGCCGGAAGCGATCCGCGTACTGCTCCAGATAATCGGCGACCTCGTCTTTGTGCGGGTAGCGGTGCGGGTCGCCCGGAAAGGCGGCCCCCGGCAGGGCGGAGAAGCGCGCCGAGGTGAACAACGTCATCGAGTCCCACCGGGTCCGCCAGGGCTCGCCGAGCTGATCCGCCGCGTCCAGTACGACGAAATCCGCTCCCGCCCTTTGCAAGTGGTAGGCGGTCGCCAGCCCCGCTTTCCCCGCGCCGACGATCACGGTGTCGACGGTCTTCGGTAAGTCGTTCACGACGGGGCCTTTCGGTAGGTACGGCGCAGCACCGGGTCCAGCTCCTCGTGCGTGGCATTCAAGGTGTTGTCACGGAACAGCTTGCGCATGTGCAGTCGCCGGATCTTGCCGCTGGTGCTGCGCCGGATCGCGCCGGGCGGGACCAGGCAGACCCCGGCGATCGTCACCGTCGCCAGCTCGGCGAGCGCCGCCTTGGCCTTCAGCGCCAGTCCGTCGAGATCGCCGTGATCGGTCCGGACCTCCTGCACCACGACAATGTGCTCCTCGTCCTGGGCCGGTACCGAGAACGCGGCGGCCAGTCCGCCCTCGAAGCTCGAATCCACTTGGCCCAGCAGGTATTCCAGATCCTGCGGGTAGAAGTTTCGCCCGCGGATGATGATGAGTTCCTTGAGCCTGCCGGTCAGATACAGCTGACCGTCGTGGACGGTGCCGAGATCACCGGTGCGCAGTTCCGGTCCGAAGACCGGTTGCCCCCAGTAGCCCGGTGCCACACTGGGACCGGACAGCCGGATCTCGCCGACGCGCCCCTCGTCCACCGGCTCGCCGGTGCCGGGATCGGCGATCGTCAGCCGGTAGTGGTCGGGCACCGGGCCGGAGCTGACCATCGGCACCCCGGCGGCATCCGGGACGAACGCACCTTGCTCGAGCGCTTCGGCGCTGATGCGCGACACCACCGGGGGCTCGTCGTTCGGCGTGCCGGTGACGAACAGGCCCACCTCCGCCATGCCGTAGCAGGGGCTGAACGACTCGGGCCGGAACCCCGCCGCGGCGAAGCAGTCGGCGAACGCCGCCAGCGTCGCGGCGCGCACCGGTTCGGCGCCGTTCAGCGCGGCCCGCCACCGGGAGAGATCCAGTCCGGCCGCCTTGCTCGCCGGGATCCGCCGGACGCACAGGTCGTACGCGAAATTCGGTGCCGGACTGATGAATACGTCGTGCACGTCGATCATGTGCAGCCAGCGATACGGGTCGAGCAGGAAGGCGGTGGGGGACAGGAGGGTCGCCCGTCCACCGAAACGCAGGGGCAGTAGCACCGCGCCGATCAGGCCCATATCGTGATACAGGGGCAGCCAGCTGCCGACGTGGAAACCATCCGGCAACGCGTAGTGCCGATGGATCAGATCGGTATTGGCCGCGAGCGCACCGTAGGTGACGACGACGCCGCGCGGGTCACCGACCGAGCCCGAGGTGAACTGGAGAAAGGCGATCTCCTCCGGGCGTTCCGCACGCGGCGTCCAGTCCTCGGCCCGTCCGCGCGGAGCTGTCGACGCCGGAATGCCTGTCTCACTGAGCAATTCGGTGTAGCCGTCGGGAGCGAGAATCAGCGCGGCCCGGCAGGAAGCGATGATCCCCCGCAACCGCGTCAGCTGCTTGCCGCTGCGCGGCGAGAGCGGCAACGGCGCGGGGACCGGCACCACCCCGGCGTACAGGCAGCCGAGAAACGCGCGCACGAATTCGATTCCGGTGGGGTAGGCGAGCACGACCCTTGCGCCTGGTTCCAGTCGCCGCTGCAACGCCGCGGCGATCCGGCGGGCGTCCAGATCCAGTGCGCCGTAGGTGATTCGGTCGAGTTCGTCGCCGCGGTCGGGCAGGACGAGGACGGCCTCGCGGTCACCGTGGGTGCGGGCGAGTGCGCGAAGGTCGCTGATCATCCGAGGTGACTTTCCGTGTGGGCGTTTCGGTTTCGCTGGTGCATCGGTTCCGGCGCTTCCTCGTCGAGAATCGCGGCGAGCGCGGCGCCGTGATCGAACATCGTCAGGTGCGTGCCGCGCGCCGCGATAACCTCGACTCCGTTGCGGGCGAAGCGATCCCAGCCCCAGGAGCCCTCGACGTCCGGGTAGCCGTCGAACTCGCTCACCCGGCCGTCGACGGCGCGCAGCAGCCGGATCGGGGCCCGCACCGGCCGGCCCGGGTAGGTGCGCGCGGCGAGGACCACCCGCGAGAACACCGCAAACAGGTGGTCGAGATCGCCGCCGGGATCGGTGCCGCCGAGGTCCTCGGCGAACCAGGCCCGCAGGGTGGCGTGGTCGGGAGCGGGCATCGTCGCCGGTGCGGGCGCATCGAAGATGACGAGCTGTTCGACGTGCTCGCCCTCGCGTTCCAGCTCGGCCGCGAGTTCCAGCGCGATCGCGGCGCCGGACGACCAGCCCCCGACGACGTACGGGCCGTGCGGCTGGACCCGCCGCAGTTCGGCGCGATAGCGCGCGGCGAATTCCGCCACCGTCGCGGGCAGCGGTGCCACCACCTGGAAGGCGTGGCACGGCCGATCCAGCCGGGCCGCCAGGTCGCGGTAGGCGAAGACGGTGCCGCCGGCGGGGTGGACGAAGAAGCACGGCGTCCGCGTCCCGTGGCTATCGAGGGTGACCAGTGCGGAATCGGGCCGGGCCAGCCCCTCGGCGAGCGCCGCGATGGTGCGGGCGGTCAGCAACGTGCCCAGCGCCGCGTCGACGCCGAGCTGCTGCCTGATTCGGGTGACGACCTGGAGCGCCGCGAACGAATGACCGCCGAGGTCGAAGAAGTCGTCCTCGACGCCGAACGCGTCGATCCCGAGCACCGAGGCCCAGATCGCGAACAGCGCGGCTTCCCTCGGAGTACGCGGGGCAACGGGCTCTCGGGTGGTGACCGCGGGGTCCGGGCGCAGCGCGAGCAGAGCGCGCCGATCCAGTTTGCCGTTGCCCGTCACCGGGAGCCGGTCCAAGGCGATCAGGTCCGCGGGCACCAGGGGCGCGGGCAGCCGTTCGGCCAGCGCGGTGCGGAGGGCGGTGACGTCCAGGTCGTCCGGTGTCACATACCCGATCAGGCGCTTGCCGGTGGGGCTGTCGCAGGCGAGCACCGCGGCGTCGCGGACGCCTGCCTCGGCGAGCAGCGCGTGTTCGATCTCGCCCGGCTCGATCCGCCAGCCCTGGATCTTCACCTGCTGGTCGGCGCGCCCGATCAATTCGATCTCGCCGCCCGGCAGGTAGCGGCCGAGATCGCCGGTGCGGTAGATCCTTTCACCGGTCTCGCGATGCCGCACGAAGGCCGCGTCGGTCTTGTCCGGATCGCCGAGATATCCCGTCGCCAAGCCGATTCCGCCGATGTGGAGTTCACCGGTCGTCCAGGTCGGCGCGGGCAGGCCCAGTTCGTCGAGGATGTACCACGGTTGATTGGCCAGGGGCCGGCCGTACGGGATGGAGGTCCACGACGGGTCCACGGCGCCGATGCGATGGTAGATCGACCAGATGGACGCTTCGGTCGCCCCGCCGAGGCTGATCACCTCGGCGTTGGGCGCGATCCGGCGGATGCGGTCGGGCAGGGTGACCGGAATCCAATCACCGCTGAGCAGGACCAGGCGCAGGGCGGGCAGGGTGACGCCGTCGGCGGCCTCGACCAGCAGCTGCATCAGGCCCGGGGCGGAATTCCACACGGTGACGTGGTGGGTGCGCAGCAGACGCAGCCAGCTCCCCGGGGTCGGGTCGTCGGGGTCGGGCAGGACGAGGGTGGCGCCGCAGAACACGTCGAAGACGGAGAGATCGAAATGCAGTGCCGAGACGGCGAAGACGATGTCGTCATCGGTTATCCCGAAGCGCCGCTTGATATCCACGATGGTGTTGAGCGGACCCAGATGGTTCAAGGCCACGCCCTTGGGGGTTCCGGTCGAGCCGGAGGTGTAGATGACGTAGGCGAGGTCGGACTGTGCGACCGACACGGGCGCGGGTTCTCCCGTGTCGTCGCCCTGCGGGGAGAGACATCGGATACCCGGTAGCTCGAATTCGGTGATCGCGGAGCTGATTTCGGCGATCGACAGCAGCGCGTCGCGCCGTTCGCGCGGCCAGGCCGGGTCGATCGGCACGTAGGCTCCGCCCGCCAGCAGCACCGCGTGCACGGCGACGATCTGCTCGATACTCTTGGGCAGGATCACGGCCACCAGGTCGCCGGGGACGACACCGGAACTTTGTAGGCGTGCGGCCAATGCTTTTGCGGCACTGTGTAGCTCGGTACGGGTGAGGGATCTTTCGAGGCCGATCGCAGCGGTGTGGCCGGGACGTTCTGCCGCGTAGGTGGGCAGCAGGTCGGTGAGCAGCTCGCTCGGCGCGGGGTGGACCGGTGTGGCGGCGTCGCGCAGATCGAGGACGCGGGGCTCGACCAGCGTGCCGACCGGCTCCTGCCACGCATCGGGCTCTGAGGCGAAGCGGCGGAGCAATCTCTCGTAGGCGGAGCACATTTCGTCGAGGAACCCGGGCGGGAAGGCGGATTCGAGCACGTCCCACACCACCCACAGGCTGCCGCCGTCGAGCTCCCAGAACTGATGATCGACCAGGGCCTGCGGGGTTTCCAGCCGGCTGAACCCGACGCGCTCCTGCGGTCCGGCCGTCAGTCCGGCGGCCACGACGAACGGGCAGACCGCGCTGCCCGGCGCGGACCGGGCCCGGCTCAACGCCTCCAATACGTCGAGACCGCCCGTGTGGGTGCGGGCGAAGTCGCGGAGCAGTTGCCGTTGCAGGACGCGACATCGCTCCAGGAAGGTGAGCTCCCCACGCCAATCGACCTCGAGCGGGTAGACCGAGGAGAAGTTGCCGAACACCCGTGCTGTGGCCGGGATCAGCCTGCGGGTCATCAGATTGGTGAGCAGGAAGTGCCGCGAGCCGCTGAACTGCGCGATGACCTCGGCGTACACGGCGAGCAGCACGGCCGACGGCGTGAGGCCGAGTTCGCCGGCGATCGTCTTGACGGTCGACCATTCCGGCGCGCCGAGCTCCAGCTGCCTGCGGCGCAGGCCGCCGTGACGACCGTCGTTGTGCACCAACGGCAGTGGCGGTGGTTCCGGGAGGGAGTCCAGCCGGTCCATCCAGTAGCCGCGGGCCCGCTTGCCCAAGGGGCCGGCCTCGACCGCCGCGAGCGCCAGCGTCGCCTCGCGCAAGGTGGGCCCGGTCTCGGCCGGCGGTGCGGCCGGATCGTCGTACAGGCGGTCGATCTCGTGCAGCAGACTCGCTCCGCTGTAGAGATCGAGGAAGAAGTTGCTGAAGTTGATGTGCAGGCGCACCCGGTCGTCGCCGTACCGGGTGGCGTGGAACTCGAGCCACGGCCAGCGGTCGAAGGGCAGCGGACGCGTCGACATCTCGTCGCGGAGACGGTCGAGTTCCCGTTGGGCCGCAGCGGGTTCCACTCCCGTCAGGTCGGTGTAACCCACGGTGAGCGGCACGAACTCCTCGATCGGGCGGAGTTCCAGATCTGTTGTGACGGTGACCAATACGTCCAGGTGGCGGGCCAGCGTCGCGTTGACGGCGCGCTCGTAGCGGCGGACATCGAGCCCGGCCCGTTCGCGCTCCAGATACAGGTGCGGCCGCACGGAATTCTGCATGCCGTCGCTGGCCCCGACCATGAGGAGCTTCTGCATGTCGGATATCGGGAAGGGGAGCAGGGAGGGTGCGTCGGTGCTGATCGCATGACGGTGTAAAGCGATGGGCAAAGCTCGAAACCTTTTTGTTCAGAAAACAATTCGACTTTTGTTCAGGGACCTCGTGGTCAACCAGGCCGGTCGGCGGTGCGGTCGACTGTATGACCGCGCTGTTTTGGGCAACAGCCCAGAGAAATCCCGGCTTCACTGGGCAGTGTTCCAAAGGATCGCGCCCGAAGTTCGTTGAGTATTGGTAAGATTCGGGCGGATGGTGCATATCGGACGGCCGAAGAATGGCGAACTTACAGTAACGGCTACCGAGCGTCGCGCTTTGCTGCACCGTGCGCGGGCGGCGACATCGACGCAGGCCTACGCGCTGCGGTGCCGGATCGTGCTCGCGTGTGCCGAACCCGGCGCCCGCAACAGTCATGTCGCGGCCCGGCTCGGCGTTTCCGCCCCTACGGTGGCGAAATGGCGGGAAAGGTTCATCGAGCGCGGACTCGCCGGACTCGACGACCAGCCGCGCTCCGGCCGCCCGAAATCCATCCCGCCGGACCGAATTCGGCAGGTGGTGACGCTGACATTGGAGCAGGTCCCGGCCGATTCGAGGCGCTGGACCCGGGCGTCGATGGCCGCGCGCACCGGATTGTCGAAATCGACGATCGGCCGGATCTGGCGGCGTTTCGGCTTCGCGCCGCATCTGGCCGGGTGGTTCAAGATTCCTGTGGCACCGCCATTTTTGGACAATGTCGTCGATATCGTCGGGCTCTACCGCAACGCGTCGGAGAAGGCGGTGGTGCTGTGCACGGACCGGGAGTCGGGCGGGCGGATGTTCGCCGGTGCTCGGTCGTCGGAACCTCGCACCCGTGAGCGTCCGCGTCGCACCGCAGGCCTCGTCGCCGTCTTCGGCACCGGGCACCGCGAGCGCCTCGCCGAATCACGCCGCACGCGCCGAGCGGTCGAGTTCACGAAATTCCTTGCCAGCGTTGACGCGCGGGTGCCCGCCGAACTCGACGTCCACGTGGTGTGCAACAACTACGCGACCAACCGGACCTCCATCGTTCAGGAGTGGCTGGCAGCTCACCCGCGCTTCCACCCGCACTTCACCCCGGCGGGAATCTCCTGGCTCGACCGCGCGGAGCGCTGGATGGCCCTGCTCGCCGACCAACTCGTGCACTGCGTCTCGCACGGCAGCGGGGAGACGGTGGAGCGCGACGTGCGCGCGTGGGTCGAACGCTGGAAATCCGATCCCCTGCCGATCGGCTGGAAGAAGGCCGCGGGCGAAGCGATCGGTTCCCTCGCCGGGTATCTGCAACGGTTCTCGACCGCGGAGCGGAAGCACTGCGCGAGCCTGCGGTAGGGGGCCGGGAAAAAACTTTCGGGCACAGCGATGAATCCTCGGCAGGCGGCCCGTCCTATCCCTTGAACGCGCTACCAACCCGGCGCACCCGACCAGAAGGACCAGCCATGACCACCACCGCCGCCGCCCCGTTCGCCACCGACGTCACCGCCCGCCCCGGCAAGATCCACAACCGCGTCCTGTGGACCCTGCAGATCGTGCTCGGCCTGTTCTTCATCCTCGCCTCCGGCGGCCCGAAGCTCGTGATCCCGCACGTGCTGATGGAGAACCCGCCGCAGAACATGACCATCCCGCTGGCGCTGCTCGTCTTCATCGGCGTCGTCGAGGTCGCGGGCGGCATCGGCCTCATGGTCCCCAAGCTCAGCGCCCTCGCCGCCGCCGGCCTGACCGTCCTCACCATCCTCGCCGCCGGCTCCCAGGCATTCATCGCCGACCTGCCCGAGATGGCGATCTTCCCCCTCGTGCTCGCCGCGATCTTCGCCTGGATCGCCTACGAGCGCCGCGCCTCGATCACCGACCTGCGCAACGCGCTCTCGCGGTGAGAATTTCCTAAGCACGATCGGCGATCGGTGGACTGTCCACCGATCGCCGATCGTGCGTGTGCGGATCGATCGGCTGTCGGGGTTGGCGGCGGTCGATGTTCTGCGGTGTGGTGTCGGCGGCCACCTTGTTCGGTGGTGAATCTGTCCCGGGACGGTCACGGCTCGGGGGCAGCGTCGTTGTGCCCGCTCGAACGTTGAGTGGGAGGGTCAGTCGCAGCGCATCGAGCCTTGACCGACCGGTCGGTCATCGGTACGGTCGGCTCATGGAGATCGCTGGGGACACCCGCACCGTGTCGACGGCTTACGGGGAAGTGGTCGTGCACCTGAGCGGTAGATCGCCGGGCGATGCGTCGGGATTGCTACTGCTGCATGCGAATCCGGGTGATCACCGTGATTTCGACCCGATCGCCGCGACGTTGGGGGAGGCCTGGTCGATCGCGGCTGTCGATTGGCCGGGTTATGGCGGGTCGTCGGCTGCCGATGGGTTGACCGTCGATGCGCTCGCCGATGTCGCGTATGAGGTTGTGGAGTCCTTGTCCGACAGCGGATTTCGATCGTTCACCGTGCTCGGGAACAGTGTCGGGGCCTATGCCGCCGTGCGGTTGGCGCAGCGTGCCGGGGACCGGATCCGGGGGTTGGTGTTGGTGCAGTCGGCCGGGTTCGTGCCGCTGAACCTGTTGACCAGAGCGCTGTTTCGCGTGATGGCGCACCCGGCTGTGGCGCGCTGGGCCGTGGTTCCCTGCGCCAGGATGTACTTGGGTTCCGCGCGTCACGAGGGCGTGCGGCCCATTCTCGAACGGGCGAAAGGGATTCCGCGTGATCCGGTGCGGCTCGCGGTCTATCGCCGACTGTGGCGCAGCCTCGACGACCCTCGGCTCGACCTACCCGCGGACGGTCCGCTGCTGCCCGAGCTGCCGATCCTGGCGGTCTGGGGCCGCCGCGACCCCATGAACCCGTGGCTGCTGAACCGGCGCGGCCTCGCCCGCGCCCTCCCGCACGCCGAGATCGCCCTGCTCGACGCTCGGCATGAACCATTCGCCGAGCGTCCGGCCGAATTCCTCGGCGCGGTCAGCGAATTCCTCGCCGCTCGTGCCGAGGCGAGTTCATGAGGTCCGCCGAGCCCGGCCGCCGCGCACTGCTGGGCGCGGGCCGCCACCTGCTGGCCACCGAGAACCTCGGCAAACTGTCGGTCAACGCGATCACCGCCGAGGCGGGCATGGCCAAGGGCAGCTTCTACCAGCACTGGCCGAGCCGCGAGGCCTACCTGCTCGCGCTGCACGGCGCTTTCCACGACGACCTCGCCGACCAGGTGACGACCGCCATCGCCGGTCTGGAGCCCGGCGAAGCCCGCCTGACCGCGATCATCACCACCTACCTCGACGGCTGTCTGGCCGAACCCGCGACCAAGGGCCTGCTCGTCCAGGCCCGCACCGACGCCGGGCTGCACACCGCGGTGGCCGCCCGCAACGCCGCTGCCGCCGAGTTGTTGCGTGCCGACCTCGAAGCCCTCGGCTGGGCCGATCCCGTGCCGGTCGCCGTGCTGCTGGTCGCCGCGATCGCCGAGACCGCGCTGTTGGAGTTGGATGTTTCGGCTCCTCGTGCCGACCTGCGTGCAGGTTTGCTGCGGTTGGCGCGGAGGTGACAGGAGGGCTGCGCCCGGCTGGGCGATCGGACACCTTGGGGCTGGGCGGGGGAGCTGATGGGGGCGCTCACCGCCCGTCGGTTCCGAGGGAACTGCGCTAGCGGCCACCACCGTCGACCGAACGATCACTGGCGGAATCGATTCGGGCCGAATGTGATTCGGAATGCTGCCGCTATGCCGGAAGGTGCGCCGTCGCCGTCGCCGTCGCCGTCGCTCCGCGCGGTCCGCTTCCGAAAGCGCAGTGGTCCGAGCGCCATCCGGAAACGTCCTACGCTGTTCCACTTCGGCCGCCAGCCCGTGCCGTCGAGAAGTCTCTGATCCGCGACTCGGACTGCCGCGTCGGTACAGTGACTTCGGATGACCGACATCCAGATCACCGCGAGCCTCGTCCGCGCCCTCTTGGCGGACCAGCATCCGGATCTCGCGGGCCTGACCATCCGCGAGGTGGCGGGCGGCTGGGGCAACCAGATGTGGCGCCTCGGCGACGAGCTTGTCGTGCGCAGGCAGCGCATGGACTCCACGCCGAAACATCAGCTCCACGAACGGCGGTGGCTCCCCGTACTGGCTCCGCGCCTGCCGCTGCCTGTACCCACCCCGTGCGAGTCGGCGAACCCTCCGATCGCTTCCCCAAGCACTGGACCGTCATGACCTGGATTCCCGGGGAGCCGCTCGACCACAGCATGATTCACCGAGGCCGCCATGCGGCCGAGACGCTGGCGGAATTCCTCCGAGCGCTCCACGTGGAAGCACCCGCAGACGCGCCGGTCGCCACGGACCGCGGAGCCCACCCCGGGCACTACACGGTCACCTTCGAGAACTACGTCCAGACCTTCGCGCCCGAAGACATCGCCGCCGCCCTCCGATCAATCTGGAACGACGCCGTCGGGCACCCGCGTGGGCCGGCCCACCTCTGTGGCCGCACGGCTACCCCCATCCAGCCAACGTTGTCGTCTCCAACGGAACCCTCTCGGGCATAGTCGATTTCGGCGACATGTTCGCCGGCGACCCAGCTCTGGATCTCGCCGCCTGGGTGCTGCTCCCCGCGGGCACCGCCGCCCACTTCTTCGACAGCTACGCGCGAGCGGACGAAGCGACGATCCGCCGCGCCCGCGGCCTGGCCGCCCTGAAGAGCTTCTTCCTGATCCACATGGGGCACAACGGAGATCGAGGCCTGCCCGGTGGTAAGCCGCACTGGGGGCCGATAGGGCGGGCGGCGCTCGAACGCGTCATCTAAGGTGTTTGACCCTGCAGCTTCGGACCGTCGATCGCTTGTCTAGTGGAAGATCAACGATCTCACTTTCGAATCTCCGCGCGGTCGATGCGTCGACAGAAAGCATTGCCGTCATCATGGCTTCTGTGACCAGGACAATCAGTCAGGCTGAGCTGCGGAACAGTTGCGATCGAGTGATTGACGCGCTCGAAGCGGGGCAGGACTTCATCATCACCCGCGACGGGCATCCGGTGGGGGAGCTCCGCCCGATCCGGCAGGCGCGGGACGTGTCCACCGCGGATCTCAAAGCGCGCCTTGCCCGTTTCGGTGGTACTGCGGATGGGGCGACAGAGCGCACTGCGATCGACTGTGCCTTCGGAGCGGATCGTCTGGATGACTGAAGCCGAACCGGTATCCGTGCCGTGAGCCCAGGCGTCTATTTCGTCGTTGTTGTCCACTTCGGCGTCACAGTGGCGGCGCATCAGCTCCCCGCAGGACCTCGGCGCGCTCCAATTGCGGGAGCAGTCCACCCATCGGCGAAACCTCGCGCATCTCAATGGATTCGCGATCCAGTCCGGTGAGTGCTCGATGAATACCGGGCACGTCACCCCGATTGACCAGCGACGCCCAACGCTCCAGGTGCCGCCGATGAGGCTCTCCGGAAACTCCCTCGCGAAGCCGCCGGAGGTTGCGCTCGATACAATGCCGCCAGGACTCGAAGCTGGATCTGGTCAGGTGGCTCGACAACCGCTGGTGCAGCAACCAGGAACGACGTTCTGAGCGTGTGAGTTCGGGCGTCACCGGTCAGCGCGCGATCTCGGAACGACGACCCAAAAGCGACAGCAACCGGGAAGCTGATCGTCACCCATGCTCGCCTTTCCGGACAGGACCTGGCTGATTGTGCTGGTGAACACCATGTACCCGGGACAGTCGGAGCGTGTGGTGCGCCCTCTTCGTCTGCGGTACTTCCTGTTTCAGAGCCGTTCCGGTGCGGCGATTCCCAGCAGTTCGAGGCCGTGGGCGAGGGTTCGGGCGGTCAACTGAGCGAGGGCGAGGCGGTTGCCGCGGATGGGTTCGGTAGCGGTGAGGACGGGGCAGGTGTCGTAGAAGGCGGAGAAGGCGCGGGCGAGGTCGTAGAGGTAGCCGGCCAAGCGGTGTGGTTCGAGGGTGGCGGATACCTCGGCGATGACCGTTCCGTACCCGTCCAGGGTGAGTGCGAGTTCGCGTTCGCCCGGGTCGAGTGGGATCTGCGTGTCGATCGAAATACCGTGGAGATCTTCGGCTTTGCGCAGGATCGAGCAGATGCGGGCGTGCGCGTATTGCAGGTAGACACCGGTGTTGCCGATGAAGGCGGTCATGCGGGCGGGGTCGAAAGCGTAGTCCTTGATCCGGCTGGTGGACAGGTCGGCGTACTTCACCGCACCGATACCGGCCTGCTCGGCGATGCGGTCGAGTTCGTCCGCGGGCAGGTTGGGGTTCTTCTCGGCGACCACGGTGCGGGCAGCGGAGACGGCGTCGTCGAGCAGGTCCATCAGTCGAACGGTGCCGCCGGCACGGGTTTTGAAGGGCCGGCCTTCGGGCCCGAGAACGGTGCCGTAGGCGACGTGGTCGACGGTGACAGCGTCGGTGAGCCATCCTGCGCGGCGGGCCGCCTCGAAGATCAGCCGAAAGTGCAGGGCTTGGCGGGAATCGGTGACGTACAGCAGCCGGTCGGCGTGCAGGGTGGTGATGCGGTAGCGAATGGTGGCCAGGTCGGTGCTGTCGTAGCCGTAGCCACCGTCGCGCTTGCGGACCATCAACACCGCGGGGGTGTCACCAGTGCCGGTAACTTCCTGCGAGGCAACCACGATCGCGCCATCACTGTCGACGGCGACGCCTTTGTCGAGGAGTTCGGTGACGGTGTCGGCGAGCATCGGGTTGTAGAACGACTCGCCGGCGTAATCGTCCGGGGTGAGCAGCACACCGAGGCGGTCGTAGATCGCGGCGAACGCTTTCTCCGATTCGGCCACGATCTCCTTCCACAGGGCCACCGTCCGCTCGTCCCCGGACTGCAGAGCGACCACGCGGCGCCGGGCACGGTCGGCGAAGTCCAGGTCGGTGTCGAACCGCGCCCGCGCGGCCTTGTACAGCGCGTCCAGAGCCGACACCGCGCTGGTCCCGCTATCACTGAGTTCGTCTTGACGCCATGATGTTTCGGGGTGCTCGTCGATGTATTGGATGAGCATCCCGAACTGAGTTCCCCAATCACCCAAGTGATTCGCGCGAATCACTTCCGCGCCGAGGAAGGCGAGAACGCGGGCGAGGCTGTCACCGATGATCGTGGTCCGCAGATGTCCGACGTGCATCTCCTTGGCCACGTTCGGCCCCGAATAGTCGATCACGACCCGCTGCCCGGCCCCGTCGATGGGGACACCGAGTCGCTCATCGGCGAGTCGCGCCGCGACCTGCGACCAAATCGCGGTATCGGAGACAGTGATGTTGAGGAACCCCGGCCCCGAGACGGTTACGGACTCGATGACCTCGCGGCCGTCATTGTTGAGATGCTGCACCAGCGATTCTGCCAGTTCGACGGGTTTCGCCCCGGCGTTCTTGGCGAGCGGCAGCGCGGCATTCGATTGGTAGTCGGCGCGGTCGGAGCGTCGCACCACCGGGTCTGCTCCTGCCAGGTCGGGTCGGACTCGGCCGATCGCCTCCGACACAGCGGCAGCGACAGACCCGAGCAGCGGCACCACACCGGCAGGTTTCACCTGGGATTCCTTTCTGAACGACGGTAGGCACCGAGTATCTCAGGGACCTGTGATCGCACGACTTTCGGTGTGATCGGGCTGTCGCCGGCCACGTTGGTCACGGGGATCTCGAGGTCGCCGCGCGGCGTCGAATGCCGCAATCCCTGCTGCGACGACCGAACGGAGATGGGCGGTAGGGGTGTAGCCGAGGAAGTCTTTGCCGTAGGCGCCTGTAGCGCTGCGGCACAATGCCTCGACTGCCTCGGAGATCGAGAGTGAATGGCTTCCGAGAATCGAGGCGGCGAGCTGGGCGATGCCGTTCTCGGCCCTATTCCGATCGAGCCGGTAGCGGTGCACGTCGCCACCGAGGAAGACGTGTTCGCTGGTGAACGCGTTGAGCAGGAGCCGCCGGCCGAATCCGGTCGAATTCAGCCACCAGGGTTCGGCAATCACCGGTCCGGCGACAAGGCGCCCGTCGATTCGGTCGAAACACCGCAACTCCACTGCGGCATCGACGTCCTTGTAGGTCGCGAAGAGTTTCGTCCGATAGGCGACCTCGGTGTCGAGGTCGAGTCCGAAGATGTGGTGGAGCCAGACCACCCGGTGGGTCAATGCCCGCATCCGTGTGCTCTCCAACCGCCGCCGTCCGATGAGGACGAGATCGAGATCCGAGGTCGGCCCGGCGAGTCCGCTGGCATGCGAGCCGTAGGCGAGTCCGTAACCGTCCGAGGCGAATTCCACCCTGATGGCCGCCGCCGCGGCGAACAACTCGTCTGTCATGGCAGCACCCGAGGTAGGGACGCGTGGGGATGGTCGGCCCGGTGGAAGTCGATCAGGTGCACGCCGCTGGGAAGGGTGACGCCGCCGTCGAGGAGGCGGTGCCGGTCGATGAAGTCATCGACGATCCGGGCGAGCTCCGGATCGTTCGTCAACTGTGGGTGGTGTTTGAAGTGGACTCCGAAAAACCAATCACGAGCTGCCGCCGGATTCGGTGCCCAGGCGACTCCGCCGAGCCGTGTGTGGTTCAGCCTGCCTCGACCACGCTCTTCGAGCTGTCGGAGGGCATCGGTCAGGATGTTGCGGGTATAGGATCGGCCGCCTTCCGGGAAGGGCGCGACTCGTTCCCAGCCTCGAGTGACGAGTCGTTGTTCCGGGCTTTCGGCGTCGAACAGCAGCACCGTCAAATGCCCGTTCGGGGCGAGAAGGTCGATCATCCGATATACGAAGGCCCTCGCCCGATTCCGGGCGGAACCCGGTTGCGGGTTCGGCACGACACCGGACGCGGACAGGGTTTCGAAGATCTCTCCGAGCGGATAGCTCAACGACCAGAATGCTGCCACCACATCGAAACTTGCCTGTCGGCCCTCGGAGAGGAGCTCGGTGACTGCATCTCGGGTATCGGCGCACAGTGTCCGCGCGTGCGGAAAGCCTTGGGACACTGCCGTTATCATTGTTGGGCTGTAGTCGGCCAGGACGAGCTCATGAGCGTAGGGGGCGAGCACTCGCGTGATGCGGCCGGTGCCACAGCCGAACTCGGCGATCCGCAGTGCACCATCGGGTATGCCGAACAGATCGGTCATCCACCGCCGTACGAGTTCGGTGTCCTCGATCCCGCCGAAGAAGTGGCGAAGCAGCAGGCGGTCGTAGACGCCCTCAGTCCGGTAGACGGATCGGAACCGATCGGTGGTCGTCATGGGGCACCGTCCAGGTCGGTGGCGAGGTGGTCGAGATAGGCCACGACTTCGCGCATGTGCTCGCTTGTGAGACCGGGGTTGTTGGCCATGAACCGCAACGGCCGCAGGATCGCGCCATGGCGCAGTCGGCCGAGATTGTCGGGCAGAGTGAATTGATGCAGGTGCCACCGGCCTTCATCGAGCATCCGTTGATGGATGCCGAGGTTGAACACGTTGACGGCGGCAATCTCGGCATCGGACAACGGAACGGACTGGTCGACTCCGGCGGGGAGGTACAAGAACACGACGGCCGCCAGATCGGGGTCGTTCACACGGACGAGACGGGGATGCGCATCGACGAGCGCGGCGAACCGACGAGCCGTATCGATTCGGTCATCGGCGAGGGCAGCCAAGCCCGTCCGGCCACGGCCGAGCATCATCATCCACAGCTTCAACGAACTCCAGTCCTTGGTCCCGAGAAACGGAGTGACCTGGCCGAACGCGAATTCCTCTTGCATGATCAGGTCCGAATATGTCGATACCGCCCGCAGCGCTGCTGGATCGCGGACCAACAGCGCGCTCAGCCCGTACGGGACGGCCATGATCTTGTGCGGATCCACGGTGACGCTGTCGAATTCCGCGATACCGTCCAGAAGCGCCCCCGACTGTGGGCTGAACGCGGCGAGCAGGCCCCAGCAGGCATCGGCGTGCAACCAGGTACCGGGGTCGATCGAACGCACCACGTCGTGTACCGCGCGGAGGTGGTCCACGGTTTGCGTACGGCTGTCGCCCGCATAGGCGACCACCGACATCACCCGGCCCAGATGCCCACCAAGCGAGCGCTCGAGCGCGGCGAGGTCGTAGCGGAACCCGTTTGTCGGAACCTCGATAACCTGGCTGCCGCAACCGATCCATGTCAACGCGGCCTTGGCACTGTAGTGCCCGATCCCTTCCGGGACGATGACCGAGAACCTTTCCGGATCGGTGATTCCGGATCCCATCGTGCCGGGAACCGCTGACTCGCGTGCCAGCATCATCGCGATCGTGTTGCTCATCGTCCCGCCGGGATTGATCACACCACCCACATCCCACACCGAGTTCACCTCGGACACCGGAGGATTCGAGAACCCGAGGAGTTCTCGAAGCCAGCGAAGCACCGTGATCTCGATAAAGGTGGCGCTGGGCGAGTCGAACGACTGGTTGATCATGTTCTGCTGGGTCAGCAGTGACAAGACACCGCCCATGAGGGCCGCCGGATCATCGCCGGTGTCGCCGAAACCAAGAAACCGCGGCGATGCCTCGTTCTTGCGCAGCGGCAGAACATGATCGCGGAACTGCCGGTAGATCTCGTCATACGTCAAAGATGCTTCCGGGAGCTCGGTCAGCAGTACGTCGCGAATCTCGTTCGGCGGCATACGGCTGCCGTAGATCTCCTCGCGATTCTTGAATTCCAGACCGAGGTCCAGCGCTCGATGCAGCAACTCGACAGTGTCCGGCCCGGTGGCGTCACTCGCCGAAACCGCCCTGACCGCCTTGGCATGGGAGTGGTCCGACCGGGTGTGCCCGCCGTTGTCGGCGGGAGCATCCGTATCTGCCGGCGAACTTCGAAGAAGCGGGGTCGATTCGAGCATGCGCGACGCCTTTCGAACACGTGGACGATGCATCCAGTAAGCCAAGGCGCAGAGGGTTTTTCGACCACACCGAGGGGATATCACCTGCCAGACTGATAATCTCGCAGTGAGATGAATCCGGGTGGGTGTTCGGGATGAGGGGCAGCCGTGCAGGGATCCGCGTTCATGCCGATCGTCGTCCCAGCTGAGATCTGGGCACGTGAAGAAGTCCAGCGTCTTCTCGTCGACCGTGATGTCGCTGGCATCCTTCGGCTGGTGCAGCAGCACACCGGGGCCAGCCAGCAACGACTGGCCACAGCCCTGGCCATCTCCCAAGGCCGGATCAACGAACTGATCAACCGGCGCCGACAGGTCACCAGCCTCAGTTCGTACCAGCGACTGGCCGACGGCCTGGGTATGCCGGATTCGGCCCGCATCGCGTTGGGACTGGCACCCCGGAACGCACACCACGTGATATCGGCCGGCCCTACCGAGATCACTCGCACCTACCCGTCCCAAGCCGACGCCGCCGAGGACATCCGCGCCGCGGTTGGCACTGCGGCCACCATCGATGTCATGGCGGTGCGGGGGCTCGGCATCCTGGGATTGAAGGGCTCGCTCTTGCGCGAGGTCATCCCGGTCGACGCCCGGCTACGTGCCCTTCTGCTCAACCCCGACTCGGCTGCCGCCGCATACCGTGCGCAGGAGATCGGTGAATCGGCCGAGTCGTTCGCTGCCGGCATCCGCCTGTCCCTCTCACGACTGCGTGAGCTGGTCGATTCCGGACGCCGGGTAGAGGTCTACCTCTACGATCACGTACCCGTATGGCGGATCATCAGCCTCGACGGACAGCACGGAACCATGTACGTCTCCGCGTTCACCGACCACCGCGAAGCCCACGCGTGCCCCACCCAACGAATCGAACCCAACCCCCTCGGAATCCTGCACCACGCCTTCCGCCGAACCATGGAACAGACCATCACCACCGCGCACCGCGCCGTCTGACCAGCCACAGAAAGGCAGCACCCGTGATCGAGGCCGAATACAAAGCCAGACTGACCACCCCCGACCGAGTCCGCGCTGCCCTGCACGAACGAGCCACCCCCGCGACCGTGTCCTACCAGGACACCTACTACGACACCCCAGCCCGGGATCTCGACCGCACCGGCCGCGAATTACGGCTCCGCACAATCGAAGACACCTCCGGCAACCGCCGCCAGGTACTCACCTTCAAAGACCCCGCCGTCGACGAAGCGACCGGATCCAAACCCGAACTCGAAACCCTCGTCACCGACCGCGACGCCATCCACGAAATCATCATCCGGCTCGGCTACCAGCCCGCCTTGTCCTTCACCAAACACTGCGAAAACTTCGAGCTCACCGCCTCCGGCAGACGCATGCTCGCCACCATCGCCGAGGTGCCGGAGATCGACGGCACCTTCCTGGAACTGGAAACCCAAGCCGAAGAAACCGACCTGCCCCAAGCCTTCGCGGAACTGCGCGCAATACTCACAGAACTCGGCGTCACTCCCGAAGAGCTGACCACCGCGCTGTACACCGACGCGGTCCGACAAGCACGTCAACGATCGGATGTTCGTTGAACTAGCGAGTCCAGCGCCGCCCATGGGACGGCTGCAGGGGCAGGTCAACCTGTCACCGAATCCTGCAGCAGCCCCCTGTCGGCGGTGCGCACCGTCCGTATTAGGACACTCGCTGTCCTATACATGCGACACACTCGAATCATGAGCGAAAACGACTCGACAGTGGGACAGCCGGATCAGGCCGATATCACCGAGTACAACGATCCGAACGCGCCGTGGAACCAGGCGTGGGAGGGGGACAGCATCGTCGGCTGGAACGATGATGTGATCAAGGAGTTCCGGGAGAACTCGGGCAAGGTGGGTGGTGCGTATGCCGGCGGGGATCTGATCCTGCTCACCACTACCGGAGCCAAGAGCGGTAAGCGGCACACGACTCCGCTGGGTCCCCTGTACCGGGGCGACATCATGTATGTCAGCTCGTTCATCGAGGACAAGTACCCGGCCTGGTGGTACAACATCAAGGCGAATCCGCAGGTGACTGTCGAACTCCGGGACAAGACCTACGGGGCGACCGGCAAGGTGCTCGAAGGCGCGGACTACGACGAGTTCGCGGCGTGGGTGTTGGCGAACAACCCCCTGCTGGCGGACTTCCAGTCCAAGGTCGACCGTCCCCTTCCGCTGGTCGTGCTGACCCTCGACGGCGAGGGCTGAGAGCTCCGAGGACTTCCGCCGAGGTGCGTCGAATGGTGTTGAACGCGTTGACCTTCACCGGGTGTGGTGGAGGGCCGCGCCGTGAGTGACCCTGTGCTGAGAGGCAACCGCGCCCCGGTGCCACCGATCGTGTCGGTGACATCCGGGGCGCGGAAGGCGAATCAGTCCAGGTCCGGGTGGCCGACCCATTCGACGATCGTCCAGCCCTTCTGGGGGCTGCCCTCGAGGACGACGCGGCCGCCATTGCGGATCGGATCGGTGCCGAGTTTGTTCGGGTCCGCGTTGTCGGCGTTCATCATCGACCAGAACATGATGGTGCCGCCGTGCGAGAAGATCACCGGGTTGGCGCAGCCGCGGCGCTGCACAGTGAGCAGTGCCTCATCGACGCGGCCGTCGAACTCGTTGCCGTCGATGGAGCCTGGAATCCGTGCGTTCCGGTCGCCGGAGAGCCATTTGATCGGCGCCTGTAGGTACCCGGACAGCGCCTCGGATTCCGGGGTGCCCTCGTACTCGCCTGCCTCGATCTCCCGGAAACCGGGCTGAATGTCGAGGCTCAGGTCCTGCTTGGCGACGGTCGGCGCCGCAGTCTGCTCGGTACGCACCATGTTTGACGCGAAGGCGCAGTCGTAATTCCTGTCGGCCAGCTGGACGGCCAGATTGTCCGCCTGGGTCCGGCCGCGTGCGGTCAGGTCGGGGCCGGGCACCTTGGTGTCGATCAGGCCGGAGGCGTTACCGGCGGACTCGGCATGGCGCACCAGGGTGATGACCATGTCGCCGCTGCTGCCGGAACTGCTGCCGGAGCTTCCGAGGTCGATATCGGCGGACGCGACGCCGGTGGTAGCGGTTGTGGCCGCGACCGCGGCCGCCATCGCCGCGATGGACAATCGAAGAGATCGGATTCGCATGGGTGGGGATGCCTTTCATCGTGGCGAACGCCACTGCAGGTATGCCGGAGGACCGGAACTTGTGTGTCGCGTCTCACAGAAGCAGCAATGTGCCCGAATCAAATACGGGGTATCCCATTGATCGGGATCTTTCGCGCACCGCGCGCAGGCGAAGCCGCCCGTGGCGAACGCAATCCGCATTCCAGCCGCCCGCAAACCTACCGGTACCTCGCCCCGAGGGGCCCTCCCGCGCTCGCAGAGCTCGCCGTGGCAGGACTTCATCATCACTCGCCACGGGCGCCCGGTGGGGGAGCTTCGCCCGGTCCGGCAGGTGCGGGACGTGTCCACCGCGGACCTCGAGGAGCGCTTCGCTCGATTCGGCGGTGCGGCCAACGCGACGGCAGCACGTGCCGAGATCGATGCTGTCTTCGGCGCGGATCGTCTCGATGACTGAAAGCCGGCCTGACCCTCATCCTGTCGGTTTCGCCTGACGCCTGGGTGTTGATCGACTTGCCGACAATCGAAATCGACGACCTTCTGGAGCGGTCCCGAATCAGT
Source organism: Nocardia puris (assembly GCF_003315035.1). Classification (GTDB taxonomy): domain Bacteria; phylum Actinomycetota; class Actinomycetes; order Mycobacteriales; family Mycobacteriaceae; genus Nocardia; species Nocardia puris. Next base: position 7,215 of record NZ_QNRE01000018.1, on the reverse strand, counting down.
GCGGTGACCCTCGCTGAACTCGGGCTCGGGACGGCGCTGGCCGTTCTCGCTTTGCGCACCGAGCGCCTGTTCGAGGTCGAGCACGCGTTCGATGCGTTGCCGTTCTTCCCCGGCCGCCGCGCGACGGTTCACGTCGATGGCGAAACTCGTGGTCGCGGCGGGCCGAAATCCCAAGCCGCGCAAGTTCGCTCTCATGATCGCCGCCATCGCCGCTGTCGACGACATCCCGCTCTACACGAGCAACGTCGCCGATTTTCGTCGGCCTGGATCAAGACATCGGACAGGTAGATCATCCGGGAAGGTGCGTCCTTCCCGTCATCCACAGGTCTTGATCATTGCTCTTATGAGGTGCGGGGTGTTCATGTCGTGGATCAGTACGTCGAACGTTGGCGCGTTGTCCCAGCCGGGCCGCAGGGTACCGATGCGCGACCACCCCCAGCGGCGGTATGCGGTGTACGCGCGTCGTTGTTCGGTTCGACGAGCAGTGTGGCGCGCTGTTCCTTGCGCGGCCGCAGCAACTCGTCGTGAAGGGCCGAGCCAGACCCTGGCCGGTGTGATCGGCGCAAACCATGATCTCGGAGAGTGCGAACGTTCGGGTACCGTCCTCGCGGGTGAAGGCTGGGTCGGGAGCTACGACACCGCCGCCGACCGCGCCCGGCCTGGCGCCCACGCTGGCTCCGGGCGGGGGTGTGGAGGGGCAATCCGGGAACCCGCCGGGCCGTCTGCCGCAGGGCAGCGGCACCGACATCATTCCCGGCCCCACCACCGTGCTACCGCCGCGCCCGCCGGCATCGGGGTCGGGCGAGGGCGCGCCGCAGCCGATCCCGCGACCGGGTGAACCATCGGACGCGCCTGCTGTACCGGCGCTGGAACCCCCGGCCCGGCCCTCGTTCCCGCTGCCGACCACCCAGGTCCGGCCGAAACCGCCCGGCAAACCCTCGCCGACACCGAGACCGCCGAGGCCGCGTCCCGACGGTGACGAGAACCCGGGCGAGGACAGCAGTTCCGAGCCGCGGACCTCGCCGGAAGAGCGCGACAAGGTCGTCGAGGAAAAGCTGGACTACCTCGACATCCCGTGCAGCGAAAAGGATTCCGGCATCCCGAACAGCTTCTACACCGACGCGGTTAAAGCCGCCGCGGTCAAGGCGTGGGAAGCGGGACAGTCCGGCAACACCCTGGGCATGTCGGTGGCCGACGCCGTCGGACGCGCGAACTGGCACGCCGAATCCGCCTGCCACAACAACCGATCCCGCGACAAGACCACCTGCACCACGGCCGAGAAATCCAGCCGCTACCAAGGACCGGTCGCGGTGTGCCCGGCCAGCGACGGCTTCGCTTCCGACGAGGAACGCCGCCAGTACAACGACTACATCAGCAAAGCCAACCTGGCCGCGATCTGGGGCCGCGGAGCCGACCCGAGTGGAGCCGTCGTAGGTTACCTGGAGAAGGTCCCCGGCAACCCCGGGCTGAACGCTGACGCCCGGCGCGCCGCAGACGCCGAGCGCGCGGCTCATCCGGAGCGGTACGAAGGATTGGTGGTCGGGCACGCGCCGGACAAGACTTGGGGTTCGCTGGCGCAGTCGCCGAACGGCTTCGTGCCGATGACCCGCCATCTCAACAGCTCGATCGCCGGGCAGAACAACGCCTACCCGGTCGGATATCGTGCGAGCGCGTTCGAGCCGGGGCAGCGCTTGGCCGATGGGCAATGCGTGCTGGACTACCCGCCGGCAATCTGACCGACAACGCGAGGAGCCACGTCGTGCGAGACTGGGAGACGCTGATCACCGCGATCAGCCGCGAGATCGACCGGGCGGACAGATCGGCGCCCATCGATGGGCAACCTCGTCCGGGCGCCACCGAACATGCCATCACCGCCGCCGAACATCGGCTGGGTTTCGCTTTCGACCCGGTCTACCGCGAGTTCCTCGGCCATGTTGATGGATGGCCGCATTTCAACGCCGATGAATCGACCCTCTACAGCCTCGACGAACTCGGGAGCGACGCCTGGCGCGAGGACTGCCGTGATCTCGTGGACTGGGGAGCGCCCTACACGGAATTCGTGGCCGACCCGCTGGGGATGCCGCCGCTGGAGCGGATGCTGCTCGCCAGCGGCCGCTACCGGCTCACGCTGTCGTTGCTGCTGGTGCCCCCCGAGGACTCCGGCGCGAACGGTCGCGTCGTTCAGGTCGGCTCCGAACTCACCTCCACGACGACTTCTACACCTATCTCTCGGCTGAACTCGAATCCTGGACCTTCTACAACGACAGGTACAGCACATGAACCGACCCCTCGCCCTCGGAGCACTCGCCGTGACCGCGGTCGTCTCGTTCGCCGGCGGATTCACCATTCGAACCCTCACCCACGACGACCGGATCTCCGACAGCGCGCGCGCCGCGACGCGCGCCCTCACCGACGTCGACGCTGATACCCGCGAACACTTCCGCACGGTGATCGGCGACTATCTCGCCGCCCAAGCCGACCGCGACGTCAACCGGATCCTCGACCTGACCGCTCCCGGAGGGCCCGACCACGCACGCTGGCAGAACACCACCCCCGAGAACGTCGACTACACCTTCAGCTTCAACGCCAGCCACGGTGGCGCGCTGGAGATCACCGCCATCACCTCCGCCCACTGGCAAGCACCCGGTCTGCGCGCCGAAGTCGTCGCCGAAACCGACTCCGAGAAGCAAGGATCCAGCGCCACCCGATGGATCCTGCGTAACACCCCGACCGGCTGGAAGGTGTGGTGAGACCACAATGCCCGACCCGACCACCACCACCACACCACCGACGGCATCCACACGCCACCGCCGCACAGTCCTTGCCGCGGCCCTCGCCGCCGGAATCGCTGTCCTCGGCGCGACCCTCGGCGTGCTCACCGCCAACGCCACACGAAGCGAACCCGCCAATCCAGACCTCGACCCGGTCCGCGCGGTCTACGCACTGCTCGATGCCTACAACCGAGCCGACCCCACCGCCATCCGTCAGCTCACCTGCGGCGCCCTCGCCGAAGACACCCTCAACCGCAGCGACGACCAGATCCGCGCCGACGCCCAACAAGCCCTCGACGAATTCGGCATCAGCTGGATCACCGACAAACCAACCCTGACCTACAACCCCGCCGGCGACGCCGTCGAAATCTTCGCGTTCGTGATCCATGAGAAGACCGAAACCGTCGTCTACCACCCCGGACTCCCCGGCATGTACGGCACATTCTCCCTCGAACGCAACGACGACCAGTGGAAAGTCTGCGGCTACGAACTCCACTGACCCCGCCGCAGCCCGACGCGTCACGGCAACCGCCACAACGATCACGGCCCCGAATCACGCCGGCTACGGGGGCTGACCATTGATCCGCCACATGCCGGGGCGGATGGTGATGCTGAAGACTGTTCCCAGCCCGTGGCGCGCGTGCGGTTACCGTGCTGGCATCGGTGAGGTTCCCCCGCTTTCTCGGAGGGCTCTGATTGTGGTCCGGTAGGGGCCGGAAGGAGTTATTCGTGGCAGCACCGAAGTAGTACCGCGATGAGTTGAAGGCGCGGGGCGTGCGGTTGTATCGGGAGTCCGATCCCAAGCCGACGATCCGCAAGCTCGCCGCCCAGCTCGGGGTGCATCACGAGGCGTTGCGGAACTGGATCCGCCAAGCCGAGGCCGATGCCGGCGAACGCGCCGACAGGCCGACCACCGACATGGCCGCCGATGACCACCGCGTCTATGCGTATTCGCTTGTCACAGTAGCTCTTTCGTCGATCCGGTAATTCGGGCGAGAGGAGCGATCACAGCAGCAAGGGCGGCGATCGCGCCGAGGACTAGGTAGGCGTTCGCGTAGCTACCGGTGGCCGCCGACAGCACGGTGCCCGCCCACGGAGCTAGTGCCGACACGATGACCACCGGCGCGGACAACAACCCGTTGAGGCGCCCGTAGTGGGTCGCACCCCACCGGTCGGTGATTGCGGTCGCCTGAATCAGGGTGAAGACCCCGCGCACCAACCCAGCGCCGATCGCCACCGCGATCGACACGACGACCGTCGACACCACCCCGAGCAACGCGGTCGAGGCGGCCAGCGCGACCAACACAAGTACGGTGCGGGCGGTGACGCCGAGGTAGCGGGCCAGCGGCAGATACCCGATCCGGCCCAAGACCTGCCCGGCGCCGCCGAGCCCGAGCGCGGTAGCGGCCAGGCTCGGACTGAAGCCTTGTTCTTGAAGTAGGGCGACGAGGTTGAAGATGCCGGCGAAGCTGGCGAACGCCGCCAGGCACATGGTCACGACCAGCGCGGCGAAACGCGGGCTGCGCGCGATCTCGCTGTGGTCGGCATGCGCGGCCTCGGTCGGCGGCGGTGGATTCGGCCATCCGGCACGCAGCCCGAACCAGTGCACTGGCACCGTCAGCACTGCGAGGACGGCCGCGAGGGTGAGATAAGCGGCACGCCAATCGGTTTGCGTGTCCAGGGCGGCGGTGACCGGCGCGAACACCGTGGACGCCAGACCGCCGGCCAGGGTCAGGATCATCAGCGCGGTCACACTCTGTGGCCCCCACCAGCGAGTCAATGCCGCGAACGCCGGCGGATACAGGACCGCCCCCATCGCCACTCCCGCTGCCAGCCAACCGAGATAGAACACAGCCAGGTTCGGTGCGGCGGCGACCGTAATCAGCGCGACCACTCCGAGAACGGATCCGGCGGTCATCGCCCGCCGCGGGCCGGTCCGGTCGATGAGCGCGCCGACCGGGATCCCGGTGAGCGCTGTCGCGAGCTGGCCGATCGAGAACGCTGCGGTGATCACCGGCGCCGACCACCCGGTATCGACGGTGATCGAGGTCGACAACACCGGAAACGCGTAATACAGAATCCCCCAACTCGATATCTGCGTCAGGCACAGCACTGCCAGCACTCGGCGGCGCCCGGCCCGCGGCAACCCGTCTACCGCTACCACGGGCGCGGTCGTCGTATCGGTCACGTCGTGGCACTCGGGCCGTTTACCGAGCGACGGCGGGCGCGCAGCACGCCACCGTCGGCCCCGCCTCGGCCTCCTCACCGGAGGTGTCGCCACGACCGTCGGCGCCGCAGCACGCCTGCATCGCCTCCGCATCGTCTTTCCCGGCGAACTGGGGTTCGGTGCCGAAGTGCTCGGTATCGGCCAGCACGGTGTAGACCTCCCACCGCTCAGAATTCGGGCCGGTGACCCACACCTTGTCCTGGGTCGCGAAGCAACACGTCGTCGCGATCTGCTCCTCGGTGAACAACCCCGCTTCCGACAGGCGCGCGATCTCGGCATGCACCTTCTCCGAGGACTCCACCTCCACCCCGAGATGGTTCACGCTGCCGCCCTGGCCCGGGTTCTCGATCAACACCAGCTTCAGCGGCGGCTCGGTGACTGCGAAGTTCGCGTAGCCGGGCTTGCGCTTCGCCGGCTGGACGCCGAACAGGGTCGAGTAGAACGCGACCGCCTGCTCCAGATCGTCGACGTTGAGTGCGAGCTGAACACGTGACATCATGACCACCACCTATGTGACGTATATCGAAGTACTGACAGCGGCTAGTTTGCCACCTTTTCGACATATGTCAACATCGAGAGTAGGATGGACCTCATGCCCAAAGCGCTGCCCGTCATCGACATGACCACACCCCTGTGCTGCCCACCCGTAGCCGCCGGCCCGGTCGACGACGAGGCCGCACTACACGTCGCACTCCGCCTGAAAGCGCTGGCAGATCCCGTGCGGGTCAAGCTGATGTCGCTACTGCTGGCCAGCCCCGAAACCGGCCGCAACGGCGGGGAACTCGCCGACGCAGTCGGACTTTCCGAATCCACGGTCAGCCACCACCTCGGCCAACTCCGCAAAGCCGGGCTGGTGAACTCCGAACGCCAAGGCATGAACGTCATCCACCGCGTCCACCGCGACGCCCTCGCCGCACTCTGCGGCGTCCTAGACCCCAACTGCTGCCGGTGACGCCGGAACCGTGCCTGTATCTACCGGGCCAGGAGCGCTCAACATAACGTCGGCGGCAATATCCCCAAAGTCGGCACCGACGGCGTCACCGAGGCCGCGCAAACGGGTCGGCCGTAGAGAATGACTGCGGCATCGCGCAGTCGCGACACCCTCAAACGAACCTGGACCGGGCACGGGAGAAACACACTGAACGGCACTCGTGACGCCCATTTAAACGCACGGTGATGTCCAAAAACCCCAGAAAAGACGGGAGTAAGGAGTGGGGCACATCTGTCCTACTCCTTGAAGTGGAGCTAAGGGGACTCGAACCCCTGACCCCCACACTGCCAGACGTGGGCGGCGGTCCTGACCAGGCATTACGCAGCTCGGATTCAGGTGTCGTCGGCGGCGTGGGGTAGCTGACTGTCGTCGGTGTTGTCGTCAAACGTGTCGTCGGCGGTGGGGACTACTCCTCCCGCCGATTTCGTGTGTCTGGACCACGGTTGGCCCTGGTTGGTGGTGGTCTGCACATTCGGGGGCTGGCGTGGTTTGCCTGCCCCGTAGGGCCTGCCCTTCGCGCGCGGAGGCTCGCGGGTCAAGAGTCAGCGCAGCTGATCCCGTAGGGACGCCGTATGGCGCTCTTGAGGCGTGAGTGGCGCGGGAACATAATGCAGGCCACCATCGGCCAGGGCCACGCGACCGGAGGGCGCGCGGTGGTTCGTTCGGGTTGGTAGGAGGGCAGAAGGGAAGGGGGGCTACGGCTCCCTGCCCTGGCGGCCCGACGGACCCCGGTGCTCAACGCGCTGATCCCCTTGCGGTGAACAACCACCCTGGTGGAGGGGCGTGAGGGTGGGGTGTGTCCGGGGAGCGGGGATCATGCTCCGGTGACGGAGGAATCCGGAGAATGTTCGAGCGAGCCGCCAGGCCCTCACTGCCGGCAGTCACTCCACCGTGGGATTGGTCGTGTTCGTGGCTGTGGAGGGAGGCGACCACGGCCGGGTGAGTGGGCTGTGGCCGGCGCTTCGGGTGCTCGACTGCGGGAGGCCGAGTCCGGTAGGGCACACGTCGTGCCCAGCACTGCCGGGACGTAGAAAATAGCGGCCAGAGAGGAATGGTCGGCGTGCTGCCACGTCGCCGAACTGGCGCCGCGACGCGCCGACGCGGCGGTGTCCCGCCAGCGAAGCCAGGGACTGTCGCTTCCGCCTGAAGACTGACCCTCAGATTCCGGGTGAATGCTGACCCACCCCGTGAACGATCATGAGGTGCTGAACGTGGAGGACTGGGCG
>NZ_QNRE01000017.1 GCF_003315035.1 Nocardia puris | reverse complement strand
GCGGCGGTGCAGCGGAACGATGTTCGCGCCGCTCCCGGACTCGGCCAGTATGGACCAGAAGGTTGGGAGTTCGAGTCTCTCCGGGCGCACTTCACTCGATAGCCGGTCCATGCCCACCACGGGCGTGGGCCGGTTCTCGTTTCGTCGTGTTTTGCGGGGGCGCAGCCCCCGCGCCCCGCCCGGCGGGGCTTCGCCCCCCGGCCCCCCTATGTGGGGGGTGCGTTTGTGGGGACGTGCGGTTTGGTCGTGGGTCCGCCCCAGCCCGCCGTGCCGACATGCTGGAATTCCCACAGGCTCTTGCGGTGACTGTCCTGATTCTCGACCTCGTCCGCGATGACCAGCACCGGCTGCCCAGCCTGCGTGCGTGGGAATCGACCGCTTGGAGGACGTGTTCCAGTACGACGCGGTGCGGGTGGTACGGCTTGGCATATCGGCGGACCAGTGCCTCCCGGTCCACGCCACGCAGCACGAGGCGCAGTCCCGGAGTGGACGCGGTGGATCTCAGCGCGTTGTGGTAGACGCCGATACGTGCTCGGACCTGCTTCTTGACCGGCGCCCAGTCGTTCTTGCCCTGGACCAGATCGTTTCCGTGCAGTTCGGCACGCGGATCGGTCGACCACGTCGCCGCGGCCTTCTCCACGACCGCGTCCAACTCGGCACCGAGACTCAGCACCTCCGAGGAGGGGCAGATGACAGCGGCGATCCTGTACTCGCCCTTGTCGAAGGATTCGTCGAGGTATGCCAGCAGCACGTGCCGTGTATCCCATCGAACTATGTTGTGCCCCAACGGCGTAAACCCCGGTCGACAGACCGGTACCTCACTTACCGCCAGGCGGGGAGGTTCGGTAGGTCGCCGGTGAGGTCGGTGCCGGGGGAGCGGCCTATGAGCCAGGCGAGGAGGGCGGGGGTGGGGCCTTCGATGGTGTGGGTGGGGGTGCCGGGGCCGAGGGTGGTGGTGAAGTCGGTGTCGGTGGCGCGGATTGTGAAGGGGGACCGTATGGATCGGCCGAGGTCGGTGGTCGCTTGGGTGAGGGTGCGGTGGACGAAGGGGGTGGGCCAGCCGGCGGGGGTGTAGGTGGAATTCAGGTCCACGTGGTGGATTTCGACTTCCAGCAGGCGCATCCAGGGCACCTCGGCGGCGGGGATGGCGCGGCCCGCGCGGGTGCGCACGGTGGCGCGCCAGGATTGTGGCGGCGCGGTGGTGGCGAGGGCCGACCAGCGGGCCGCGGAGGCTTCCAGATCGATGACCTGTTCGGTGAGGGGGCGGGGCGCGCCGGCGTCGATGTCGAAATCGCGCAGGAACGGGCTCGCGTACTGCGGGGTCTCGATGCCGGTGCGCGCCCAGATGAGCAGGTTCACCAGGCTGTCGGCATTGCGCGAGAGGTGCGCCAGCACGTGGCCGCGCGTCCAGCCCGGCAGCAGGGACGGGGCGATCACGTCGGCGTCGGTGAGGGTCCGCGCGGTGTCGAGCAGGCGCGTCGTGGCGGTGGCGACCTGATCCAGCAGCGCGAGGGGGAGGACGTCTGGTGTATCGGTGGTCACAATTCGACCCTACCGGGAGGGCGCATACCGCTCGGACGTCGTTGTGCGGGCCTGGCTCGAGCACTGCCGGCGACGTCGGTGGCCACCCCTAGCCGCGCGGCCGTCCACGACCAGACCCGCGGCCCGGCCTCGGCCCGCAGGTCCCAGCACTCGGCGCTGGTCGATCGCGTTCACCGCAGCCAGGCCTCGGCATCCTGATAGCCGGGGCCTCGGGTGGCGTGGCGATGACTGCGGCCCTGCCTAGGTATCCCGGTGGCAGGGCCTCGGGTGGCGCGTCGGTGATCGCGGCTACGGGGCCGACCCGTTCACGATCGCATCGGCTTCGATCTCGACCATCAGCTCGGGCGCGATGAGGGCGCGGACCTCGTACATCGACGCGGCGGGCCGGATCGTGCCGAACACTTCGGCGTGGGCGGCGGCCACCTCGGGCCAGCGCGCGATATCGGTGACGAAGATCCGGGTGCGCACCACGTCGCCGAGGTCCGCGCCCGCCTCCCGCAGTGCGGCCGCGATCCGCCGCAACGCTTCGCGCGCTTGCTCGCCGATGTCGTCGCCACCGACCGCACCACCGCCGGGCGCGGCCGCCGTGGTCCCGCTGACGGCCACGAAATCGCCCACCCGCACCGCCCGCGAATACCCCACGACATCCTCGAAATCCGAAGCGGACGAGATGTTCACACGGTCACCCATGCCGACAGCATTCATCATCCGCGACCGATCCGGCCACCGCATTCCGTCCGATTCCGCCGCGCCTCGCCGCGTCGGCAGTGCGACCGCGACCACCCGCGACGTACTGGCCGACATCTCCGCCTGGGACCGGCCACACCCGCTACTCGACTGGCGAGCGCTTCAGATCGCGCGCTGTCGGCGGTCGGTCCGATGACCTGCCGTGTGCTTCGGACCGGACCGCTGACCGCCGTGCCTGGTACCGGTACTCGTTGTTTGGCGCGACCGCCCAATGCTCGCCCCGCCGAACTCGCGGTTGGCCCGCGTCAATGCTCGCCACCGTCGAATGCGTGTCGCCCCCGCCGCGTCGAATGCGCGGTCGGCCCCATACCTGACGCGCGGTCGCCCCGTCCCCTGTACGACGGCGCCCGACGCGCACCCTCAACGCCTCCCCTCCAGCACCACCGCGACGGCCAGCGTCAATAACCACACCGACATCGACCCCACCTGGATTCGCTGCGCGATGCCGAGGGCGTAGTCGCCGGGCAGGTTGTCGGCCACGAGCATCCAGATGGTGGCGGCCGCGCCGAGAACCAGTGCCACCAGGCCGAATTCGCGCAGGATGCGCCAGCGGTGGTAGCGGAAGGCGGCGAGGCTGAACGCGAAGACCGCGATCGCGAGGGAGGTGACGGCGAGGGTGGAGGTGAGGGCGTGGGGTTGGTGCAGTTGGGGGAACAGGTCACTCGGGTCGCCGCATCCGCTCTCGCCGGGGGTGCAGTCGCGCAGGGGGAGCAGCGCGTCGGCGATGGTCGCCGCGCCGAAGCAGCCGAGCGCCACCCAGCCGACGGTGCTGAGCCTGCGGCGCGGGAACAGCAACAGTCCGCTGACGGCCGCCGGGATCAGCAGGAACCCGGCGAACTTGTCGCCGGTGGCGAAGACCTCCCGGTACGGCTTGCCCTCGGCGTCGAGTTCGCTGAGGAAGGAGTTCACCGGGTCGGCATCGATCGGCAGCACGAACTCCAGCACCCACGACGAGTAGCAGAGCCCGGCGAGCGCGATCGCCGCCGCGATCAGCCACGACCCCACGCGCACCCGATCGGCACCTCGGCTCTCGGTCACCTCCGCCATTGTTCCCGGCCGAACCGCGGGCGCCGTCCGATCACGCACGCGTGTTGCCGGAGAGCCGCCGGGCGCACCAGCTCCCGCCGAGGCGCTTACCAGCCGCGACACCTGCTCGCTGAATTCGCGTAGGTCCGCGCCCGTGCGCCGGCGGTTCGCACAGGTTTGACACCGGACGCACAGCTTGTTGTCAGGTCCGGCGGGCAGCCTGGTCGGAAAGCTCACGAAGGAGGTCCACCCATGATCGGATACGCGACAGCGATCGCCGGGTTCGCGATATTCGCCGCCATGGCGCTGTCCAGCTACGTGGCTGCCAACGCGCCCCGCAGTCTGGTACGCGTCCGCAACCGGTAGGTCGACGGCGCTCGACCATGTGGGTCCGTGAGGTCGGTCTCAGTCCTTTGTGAATGTGCCCGGCCGGAGAGTGGCACCCGCACAGAAGGTGATCACGGTCGAGTCGGCGGGGGCGCCACGGTGGCCGTGCCCACGGGGTCGCAGCCCGCCGAGCCGGTACGGGCGATCGTCGCGACGGTAGAGGAGGCGGGCACATTCGCGTGCGTGCTCCCGGTGCGCGGCGCAGGCCATGCCTCGCAGATGGATCCGCTGCTCGGCGACGGTCAGGGCCCGGCTCGCGTCCCTACTTCCCCAACGCGTCCTGCACACGATCGGCGGCGACCGCCGGGTCCTCGTGCTCCCAGACGCGCACCACCGTCCACCCCGCCTCCCGCAGCGCGGCGTCGGTCGCCCGGTCCCGCGCGACGTTGCCCGCCAGCTTCTCCGCCCACCATGCGGCGTTGTTCTTCGGGTGGGTGGCGTGGTCGGGGCAGCTGTGCCAGAAGCAGCCGTCCACGTAGACCGCGACCCGCAGGCGCGGGAAGACGACGTCGGCCCGGCGGCGCTGTCCGCGTAATGGCGCGCGGTCCACGAAGTACCGCAACCCGCGGCGATGCAGTTCGCGGCGCAGCGCGAGTTCGGGATCGGTGCCCGTGCGCCGCTGCCGCGCCATGCGCGCGCTGGTCGCGGCGTCGGTGCGGGGCCGTTCGCTCATGCCGGAGTCTTTCCGGCCCTAGCGTGCCCGGCGCGGACCCGCGCACTCATGCCGCCCAGCCGCCCATGCGATCCAGGTGCTGCTCCACATCCAGCAAAAACCCTTCGGGGAAGCGGAGGTTGCCTCTCCCCGCGCGGCGCAGGAAGCCGGCGGTGGCGCGGGCGGAGAGCAGGCGCGAGTCGGTGAGGAAGTTCTTCAGGTCCTCGTAGGGCTGGTGCACGGGCCAGGTCGAGACAGGCACCCGGTAGGCGGTGCCGTCGCGCCCCCAGGCGGCCGTGGGCCAGGGCTGGCCGGGGCGCAGTTCTTCGGAGTGCGGGATCGGGTCGCGCGGATCGGTGAGGCGATCGCCCACCCAGTCCGCCATCCGCACGCTCACCGCGTTGCCGATGAGCTTCCAGCGGTGGCCCTGCTTGATGCTGGGGACGGTGGTGGCGGGCGCGGTCCAATCGGTAGAAAACCCTTGCAGCCGTTCGCCATCCGTGATTCCTGGCGTCACGATCTCACCCGAGGGCAGGCGCACCGCTGGTGGGCTGGCGATACCGAGCGCCGACCCGCCCTTGAGTGTTGGCACCGCGTTCACCGCCCACCCGAGCCCGCGCACGCCTTCGGTCCAATAGAACCCGCACGGATCGCTGCCCGCGTCGCCGACTTCGCGCGGGCCCGCGTCGTCGGCGAACAACACGCGGCGCGGGTCCTCGGTGCGCGAGGCCAGCATCAGCACCCGCTGGCGACGTTGTGGCAAACCGAACGAGCGCGCGTCGACCACCCGGTACGCCCAGGTGTAGCCGAGTTCGTCCAGCGCGGCGGTGATGTGGCGCATGGCGGCACCGCGCCCCAATTGCAGCATGAACGGCACGTTTTCGATGAGCAGCCAGCGCGGGCCGCGCTGGCGGCGCACCAGCCGGAACACCTCGTCCACCAGACCCGACCGCTGCCCGGTGATCCCCGCGGTGCGCCCCGCCTGCGACAGGTCCTGGCAGGGAAAACCGGCCGCTACCAGTTCGGTTCCGGCGGGCAGGGCGCGCAACTTGGTGATGTCACCGTGCAGTGGCACGTCGGTGAAATGCGCGGCCAGCACGGCCCGAGCCCCCGGCTCGATTTCGCAGAGCAGATCGGTGTGCCAGCCGTGCGCGCCGAGCCCGAGTTCGAGCCCGCCGATCCCGGCGAACAGCCCGACCATTCGCCCGCCCGTCACAGTCGTCCCTTCTCGCGATCCCACGACGGGCGCCGAGTCCGCGCACCGCGCCCGTCCAGCACGTTACTCGAGGGTTGCCGCGGCGACCAGCCGAGCCCGCCGAGCCCACCCACTTGACCTGCGCGAGCGGTCGGCCGGGCCCGACATGTTCGGGGCCGACGGCGACACCCCCAGGTCAGACCGCGGATTCGCGTGTCTTGCTGCGCGCGGGCCCGGTCTCCCACATAATGCCTATCGGCCGGTTCACGACCACGGCTTCTCTTCCTGCTCGGCCCTGCGACGCCGATGCGTCGTATGCGCAGTCCCGCCCCTCGTGTGACGTCAGGAAAGTGAGTCTTGATGCAGCTTCCGTCCGGTAAACGTGGCTTCCCGGATGTCGTGGTGACCAGCGTCGCGGCCACCACCTCGATCGCCGGCGATGTCGACTCGACCTGGAAGGGCCTGCTCAACGGCGAGAGCGGCATCGACGTGCTCGACGATTCGTTCATCGACCAGTTCGAGCTGCCGGTGCGCATCGGCGGCCACCTCGCGGTCACCCCCGCCTCCTGCCTGGAGCCCGGCGAGGTGCGCAGGCTGGCCTACGTGGAGCAGATGGCGACGGTGCTGGGTCGCGAAGTATGGCGCAACGCGGGCAGTCCCGAGGTGGACAAGGACCGCCTCGGCGTCTCCATCGGCACCGGGCTGGGTGGTGCGGAAGCGCTCATCGACGCCCGCGACAAGTTCCACAACGGCGGCTACCGCAAGGTGTCGCCGCTGTCGGTGCAGTGGATCATGCCGAACGGCCCCGCCGCCTGCGTGGGGCTGGAAGTCGGTGCGCGGGCGGGCGTTTCGACGCCGGTGTCGGCGTGCTCGTCGGGTTCGGAAGCGATCGCGAACGCGTGGCGGATGATCGTGATGGGCGATGCCGACATGGTCGTCACCGGCGGCGTGGAGGGGTCCATCCAGGCGGTGCCGATCGCCGCGTTCACCATGATGCGCGCCATGAGCACCCGCAACGCCGAGCCGAAGGCCGCCTCCCGCCCGTTCGACGTGGACCGCGACGGCTTCGTCTTCGGTGAGGCCGGCGCCATGATGGTGCTCGAGACGGAGGAGCACGCGAAGGCGCGCGGCGCCACCATCCACGCCAGGCTGCTCGGCGCGGGCGTCACCTCCGACGGCTTCCACCTCGTCGCGCCCGACCCGGAAGGCACCGGCGCGGCCCGCGCGATGACGCGCGCGCTCGAAACCGCGGGTCTGTCGAAAACCGATGTCTCCCATATCAACGCGCACGCCACCGCCACCCCGATCGGCGACACCGCCGAGGCGCGCGCGATCGGCAAGGCCGTCGGTTCGCACGCCTCGGTGTACGCGCCGAAGTCGGCGCTCGGGCATTCGATCGGCGCGGTGGGCGCGCTGGAATCGGTGCTCACGGTGCTGAGCGTGCGCGACGGGATCGTGCCGCCCACCTTGAATCTGGAGAACCAGGACCCCGAGGTGGACCTGGACATCGTCAAGGGCGGCTGCCGGCAGGGGCGCATCGACTACGCGGTCAACAATTCGTTCGGCTTCGGCGGTCACAACGTCGCGATCGCCTTCGGGAGGTACTGAGTCATGCGTCCACGGCATGACTCCGACCGGGGGACCTGCTAGCCTACCCGTCGCTCCGGTGTCGATCTGTGTTCGGTGTCACCGCACGGGTACGTGCGTGCATGGGAAAAGGATAGGGCGATGATCCGCGAGACCTTCGACGAATATCTCGACGAGCACGGCAATATCAGGATCCGGGGCGAGCGGACCCTGATCGACTTCGTCGACCAGCACACCGCCGCCAACCCGGACGGTCTCGCCTACCGATTCATCGACTACTCGCGCGAGCGCGACGGCGAGTACATCGAACTGACCTGGAGCCAGTTCAGCGTGCGGCTGCGCGCCGTGGCGGCCCGGTTGCAGCAGGTCACCGAGCCGGGGCGGCGGGTGGCGATTCTGGCCCCGCAGAGCCTGGACTACGTGGTGGCGCTGTTCGCGGCGGTCTACGCGGGCACCATCGCGGTGCCGCTGTTCGATCCCGAGGAGCAGGGCCACACCGACCGCCTGCGCGCCGTGCTCACCGACTGCACCCCGTCGGCGATCCTCACCGTGTCGTCGGCGGCGGCCGGGGTGCGGGCGTTCTTCCGGCACCTGCCCGCCCTCGAGCGCCCGCGCATCATCGCGGTCGACGCGATCCCCGACGAGGTGGGCCGCACCTGGGTGCGTCCCGACATCGATCTCGACAGCATCGCCTACCTCCAATACACCTCCGGCTCCACGAGAACCCCTGCGGGCGTGGAGATCACACACCGCGCCGTGGGCACCAACCTGATGCAGATGATCGACGCGATCGGCGTCACCGAGAACTCGCGCGGTGTGACCTGGCTGCCGCTGTTCCACGATATGGGCCTGTTGTGCGTGATCCTGCCGACGATCGGCGGCGGGTTCATCACGATCATGTCGCCGAGCGCGTTCGTGCGCAGGCCCTACCGCTGGATCAAGGAGCTGGCCGCCGTGTCCGACGGCGCCGGAACCTTCGCCGCCGCACCGAATTTCGCGTTCGAGCACGCGGCGGCGCGCGGATTGCCCAAGGCCGGCGAGGAATTGGACCTGTCGAATGTGATCGGACTGATCAACGGCAGTGAGCCGGTGTCGGTTTCGTCGATGCGGAAGTTCAACGAGGCCTTCGCGCCGTACGGGTTGCCCGAGACCGCGATCAAGCCCTGCTACGGCATGGCGGAGGCCACGCTGTTCGTCTCGGCGACCAAGGCGCAGGACCGGGCCAAGGTGGTCTACGTGGATCGCGGTGAGCTGAACGCCGGGCGCATGGTCGAGGTGGAACCGGGCACGGACAACGCGATCGCGCAGGTCTCGTGCGGGTACGTGGCGCTGTCGCAGTGGGCCGTGATCGTGGATCCGGAGACGGGCGAGGAGCGCGCCGACGGCGAGGTCGGCGAGATCTGGTTGCACGGCGAGAACATGGGCATCGGGTACTGGGGGCGGCCCGAGGAGTCGGTGGCGACGTTCCACAACCGGCTGGCCCGCCGTCAGCCGGGACGCAGCCACGCCGAGGGCACGCCGGCCGACGCGAAGTGGATGCGTTCCGGCGATTTCGGCGTCTACCACCACGGTGAGCTGTACATCACGGGCCGGGTGAAGGACCTGGTGATCGTCGACGGCCGCAACCACTACCCGCAGGACCTCGAGTACTCCGCGCAGGAGGCGCACACCGGGTTGCGCCCCGGCTTCGTGGCGGCGTTCTCGGTGCCCGCGAACCAGCTGCCGGTGGAGGTGTTCGAACAGCCCGGTGACAGTGGGCCGCGCTGCGACGCGGACGACACCGCCGAACAACTCGTCATCGTCGCCGAACGGGCCACGGGCGCGGCCAAACTCGACGCCGAGCCCATCGCCGACGCCGTGCGCGCGGCCATCGCCCAGCGGCACGGCGTCGCGGTGCGCGACCTGCTGCTGGTGCCCGCCGGGTCGATCCCGCGCACGTCGAGCGGCAAGATCGCGCGGCGCGCGTGCCGCACCGCGTATATCGAGGGCACGCTGCGCGGCGGGTACCGGCAGCAGGCGTTCCCGGACGCGTTGGACCGTGAGCCCGAAGGGGCGGGGGTGTAAGCCAACGCCTTCGGCGGGGGCGAAAAATCGGTTGGCTGGAGCTGGGTGCGGTGCCACCCTGGATTGTCGGACCCCGGTGGGAACATCACCGGGCGCCGCTTTCCACGACACCGCCATCCATCGCAACCGTGAGGGGGAGCTTTGTCCGTCACGCTGGAGCTGCCGTCGGCCGAATCGGAGGCCGACAGACTCGAGCGGCCCGCCGCCACCCGGCCGGGCCGCCTCGCTTCGCTACGCCGGTTCCTGCCGTACCTGCGGCCGCACCGCGCCCCGCTGATCGGGGCGACCGTGCTCGCCATCCTCGCCATGAGTACGGCGATCGTCATCCCGCTGGTGGTGGCCCGCATCATCGACGGACCGATCGCGCGGCGCGACGCCGGCGGGCTGGTGCTGCCGGTGCTGCTCGTCGCCGTGCTGGGCCTGCTCGAGGCACTGGGCGTGTGGGGCAGGCGCTGGATGGTCGCCAAACCCGCCACCGCCGTCGAGATCACCTTGCGCGCCAAGATCTTCCGGCACCTGCAATCGATGTCGATCGGGCGCCACGACGCGTGGGAGTCGGGTCAGTTGCTCTCGCGCGCGGTGGAGGACATGTCCACCCTGCGGCGGTTCGTCTCGTTCGCCGGGCCGTATCTGGTGATCAACCTGTCGATCCTGCCGATCGGTGTGGCGGTGCTGTTCGCGCAGAGCTGGCAGATCGGGCTGGCGTTCGCGGCCACCGCGCTGCCGACAGCGTACGTGTGCGTCCGGTTCGTACAGCGCTACGAGGTGGCCTCGCGGCGGTCCCAGGACCAGGCGGGCGATCTGGCCACCACGGCCGAGGAATCCACCCAGGGCGTACGGGTGCTCAAGGCGTTCGGGCGCGGCCTGTTCTTCGGCAACCGGTTCACCCAGCAGTCGCGCGCGTTGCGCGGCACCGAACTGCTCAAGGCGCGGCTGAGCGCCACGCTGTGGTCGTCCATGGTGGGCATACCGCAGCTGGCGCTGGTCTTCACGCTCGGCTTCGGCGGTTACGCGGTGGCGAACGGCGCGATGACGCTCGGCACGCTGGTGGCCGCTATCACGCTCGCGACCTTCCTGCAGTGGCCGATCATCTGGACCGGCTTCCTGCTGGCCGAGCTCAATAACGCGCGCACCGCCGCCGACCGGTACTGGGAGATCATCGACACTCCGCTCGACATCACCGATCCGGAGCATCCGGTGCCGCTGCCCGAGCGCGTCGAGGGCGAATTGACCTTGCGCGACGTGCGTTTCGCGTTCCCGCCCGCGGAGGGCGAACCGGCCGGGCGCGAGGTGCTCGCCGGCGTGGACCTGACGGTGCGCCCCGGCGAGACGGTGGCGCTGGTCGGCGCGACCGGCAGCGGCAAATCGGCGCTGCTGGAACTGATTCCGCGGCTCTACGACGTGACCGGCGGCGCCGTCGAGATCGACGGCGTCGACATCGCCTCGCTGCGGCTGGCGGATCTGCGCTCGCTGGTCGCGGTGGCGTTCGAGGAGCCGGTGCTGTTCTCGGCCAGCGTCCGCGAGAACGTGGCGCTGGGCGATCCTGGCGCCACCGACGACGACGTGCGCCGCGCGCTCGACGTCGCGCAGGCGACGGACTTCGTCGACGAGCTGCCGTGGGGCCTGGACACCAGGATCGGCGAACAGGGCATGAGCCTGTCCGGCGGGCAGCGGCAGCGCTTGGCCTTGGCCCGCGCGGTCCTCACTCGCGCCGGGGAGGAGGACCGCCGCCGCGTCGTCGTGCTGGACGACCCGCTCTCGGCGCTGGACGTGGAAACCGAAGAGCGCGTGCAGGAACGGCTGCGCACCGTACTCGCGGGCGCGACCACGCTGCTGGTGGCGCACCGCCCGTCCACCGCCGCGCTGGCCGACCGGGTGGCGCTGCTGGACGGCGGGCGCATCGCCGCCGAGGGCACCCACGAACACCTGCTCCGCCACAACGCCCGCTACCGAGAACTGATGGGAGGTGAACCATGACCACCGACACCGTGACCAAAGACGAACCCGCCGAACCCGATTCGCGCACCGAGCGCGACGAGGTGGCCGACTGGCGCGGTATCGCGGGCGAGGACAAGGAGGTCACTCAGACCGGAAACCTGGTGCTGGCCGAGCGATCCCGGCGGCTGCTGCTCGATCTGGTGCGGCCCTACCGCAGGCAGGTGCTGCTGGCGCTGGTGCTGGTCGTCGTGGACAACGCGGCGATGGTGTCGGGGCCGCTGTTCATCGCCTACGGGCTGGACAACGGTATCGCCCAAGGCGCGCAAGGAAACTGGACGCCCATGGCGACGACCGTCGCGGGTTACCTCGGCACCGTCGCGCTTGGCACGTTCACCACGTACTGGTTCCTGCGGTTGACCGGCAGGTTGAGCCAGAGCGTGCTGTTCGACCTGCGGGTGCGGCTGTTCGAGCACATGCAGCGCCAGAGCGTGTCGTTCCACGACAAGTACACCTCGGGCAAGGCGGTCGCCCGGCTCACCGGCGATATCGAAACCCTGCAGGAACTGCTGGAGGGCGCGCTCGACCAGGCGTTGAGCGCGATCCTGTCGGTGGTGACCATCGCGGCGCTGCTGATCTACCTGGACCAGACGCTCGCGCTGATCGTGCTGGCCGGATTCGTGCCGCTGGTGCTGGTTACCCGCTGGGCGCAGCGCAGGCAGCGGGCCGGCTACCGGCGCACGCGCGGCGCGATCGCGAAGGTGATCGTGCAGTTCGTGGAGTCCATGGGCGGTATGCGCGCGGTGCAGGCGTTCCGGCGCGAGCGGCGCAACGAGTCGATGCTCGCGGCCGAGGACGCCGAATACCGCACGGCCACCATCGCCGCCATGCGCGGTATGGGCGACTACGCGGGGCTCACCCGGCTGCTGGGCAACCTCACCACGGTGGTCGTCATCGTGGTGGGCGCGTGGCAGGTGATGGAGGGCAACCTCGCCGTCGGCGTGCTCGCGGCGTATCTGCTCTACCTCAACGAGTTCTACGGTCCGCTCGACGAACTCGCGCAGGTGTTCAACTCCTACCAGTCCGCGGCCGCGGCGCTGGAGAAGATCTCCGGCGTGCTGGAGGAGGAGCCCACGGTGCGCGAACCGCGGGATCCGGTGCCGCTGGAGAAGGCGAAGGGCACGCTGCGGCTCGACGGCGTGTGGTTCGGCTACGACAGCGCACCCGGCCCGGCAGGCGCGGCGCCGGACGCGCGCGGGCCGGTGCTGCCCGAGTTCTCGCTGGAGATTCCGGCAGGGCAGGTGCTCGCGCTGGTCGGTGCGACGGGTGCGGGCAAATCGACGCTGGCCAAGCTGCTCACCCGGTTCTACGACCCGTCGGGCGGCACGGTCACCCTGGACGGCGTGGACCTGCGCCACCTGAGCGACGCCGACCTGCGGCGCAACGTGGTGATGGTGACCCAGGAGTCGTACCTGTTCTCCGGATCGGTGGCCGACAACATCCGGCTCGGCAGGCCCGAGGCCACCGACGCCGAGGTGCGCGCGGCCGCCCGCGCGGTCGGGCTGTACGACTTCGTCACGGCACTGCCCGACGGATTCGACACCGACGTGCGCAGGCGCGGCGGCCGCCTGTCCGCGGGCCAGCGGCAGCTGGTGGCGTTCGCGCGCGTCTTCCTGGCCGACCCGGCGGTGATCGTGCTGGACGAGGCCACCTCCAGCCTGGACATCCCCGGCGAACGCCAGGTCCAGCGCGCCCTGGAGACCGTGCTGCGCGACCGCACGGCCGTCATCATCGCCCACCGGCTCTCCACCGTCGCCATCGCCGACCGCGTCCTCGTGCTGGACCGGGGCCGCGTGGTGGAGGACGGACCGCCCGGCGAATTGATCGAGGGCACCGGACGTTTCGCGTCGCTGCACGCCGCGTGGCGGGAGTCGCTGGTGTAGTCGGCGGCCTGTCGTCTCGGTCTACGCCCCGATGGCGCGGGCCAGATGCGGCCAGGAGTCGTGCAGGTCGGTCTCGAACTGGCCCCACGTGTGCGAGCCGACGGCGCGGTTGAGGTGGATGGCGGGGATGCCGAGTTCGGCGAGGCGGCCCGCGAAGGCGCCGGTGCAGGCGCTGGCGATGGCCTCGACGGGCGGGGCGGGGACACCGCCCTCGTCGATGACGCCCGGGATGCCAGAGGCGGCGGAGAGGTAGATCGTCTTGCCCGCGAGGCGTCCCGCGTTCAGGAACGGGTCGTGGGCCCGCCAGCCCGCACCACCGGGCACGCCCCACATGTTGACCGGGTTGCCGCCGCCGCGCAGCACCTGCGCGCTGGCCAGGGCGATGCCGAGCGGGTCGGACGACCACGGGCACCCGCTGTAGGCGGCGACCGCCTGGTACCGGGGACCGCCCTGGATGGCCAGGTCCAGCGCGGAGGCCGCGCTCATCGACACACCGGCGATGGCGTTGCGCCCGCTGGCGCCCAGGTGCGCGTCGATCACGCCGGGCAGTTCCGCGGTGAGGTAGGTCTGCCACTTGTTGCGGCCGAGCGCGGGATCGTCGGCGATCCAGTCGGTGTACAGGCTGAACCGGCCGCCCACCGGCATCACGACGTTGACGTTCCTGTCCGCGAAGAACTGCACCACATCGGTGTCGTCCCACCAGGAGATGCCGTCCTGGCCGCCGCCCGCGCCGGTGAGCAGGTACAGCGTGGGCGCCCCCGCGCCCGCCGCCTTGATCACCCGGTTGGGGATCACCCGGTCCATCGACGGCGAATACACGTCGATCTGGGATACCCGCGGCGCCAGCGGCGTCTCGCCCGCCACCCGTGGCGCCGCGCCTGCGGGTGGCGCGAAGGCGATGCAGGCAGCGAGAGCGCCGACGACCACGGTCCACAGCTTCGAAGCCTTCATCCTTCCGTTGTACCGCTGGATTCCGGAATCCAAACGACCCGACAGGCCGAGCGGGCACGTGTCCTGCGTTACCCGGTCGCGCTCAGGCGCCCGGGGCGCGGCGCGCACGTGTGGTCGGCGCCCGCGGATTCGCAGGTGATGGCCGGTGCCGGGGGCGGCGGGCCGAGGTGATGCGGGCGGGCGTATAGCTACGACGGCGCGTTTGTCGCTTACCGTAGATGGGTGACCATTCCTGCCCCCGATCTCGACGGCACACCGGCGGCGCCCCGGTGGCCCTCGATTCTCACGTGGCGAGCGCACAACGCGACACGGATGGAGTCGGTGCGCGTGACGTTGAACGGCAACCGCATTCGCGCGGCGGGCCGCATGATCGGCGGCGACTGCGAGGACCACCCGGCCTTCAGCGCGTCCTACGACCTGGTCACCGACGAGAACGGCGCCACCAAGCGACTGTCCCTGCGCACCACGACCGCGGCGGGGGAGCGGCACGCCTCCATCGCCAGGGACGAGGAGAACTACTGGCTGGTGGACGCGGGCGGCAGCCACGTGCGCTCCACCTTCGCCGGCGCCCTGGACGTGGACGTGGTGCTGAGCCCGTTCTTCAACACGCTGCCGATCCGCCGCTTCGGCCTCCAGCACGCCGTGGAGGACGTGCAGGTCCCCGTGGTGTACGTGCGGCTGCCCGACCTGCTGGTGCAGGAGGCGAGCCTGGTCTACAGCAGCGCCGCCGACGGCATCAGCGTGCTGTCGCCGGTCTCCAGCGCGACCGTCACGGTGGACGAGGACGGGTTCCTGCTCGACTATCCCGGTCTCGCCGAGCGCATCTGATATAGGACCAGCTCAGTCGAGCGGTTTCGTGATCACGCCACCGCGTTGCCCCGCCGCGCGCAGACGCTCGAGCCAGTCATGGTCGCCGATCCGCACGTCGGTGATCTCCCAGCGGTCGACCGTCTCGTACTCGAGGCGCCCGTCGTGCCCGGCCTGCACCAAGTCGGCCAGCGACCCCCGCTCGGTCAGTGAGGCGCGGGCGGCCGTGAGCGCGTCGAGGGTTTCGTCGAGGACTTCGAGCAACGCGCCCGCGTTGGGTTCGCAGATGGCGCGCACCAGGTCGGGGGCGGTGGCGGCGACGCGGGTGCCGTCGCGGAACGACCCCGCCGCCAGGCCCAGCGCCAGCGGCCCGCCCGCCGCGCCCGAGGCGGCCAGCGCCTCGGCCAGCACGTGCGGCAGGTGCGAGATGCGCGCGACCGCCCGGTCGTGCTCGGCCGCCACCACCGGCACCACCACCGAACCGCAATCCAGCGCGAGCCGGGTGACCCGCCGCCAGGGGTCGGCGTGCGTGCCCTCGTCCACGCCGACCGCCCACACCGCACCGCGGAACAGCTCGGCGTCGGTGGCCTGCCAGCCCGATTCCGACGTGCCCGCCATGGGGTGGCCGCCCACGTAGCGGGCCGCCAGCCCGTGCTCGCGCACCGCGTCGGCGACCGGGGCCTTGACGCTCACCACATCGGTGAGCGCGCAGCCCGGTGCGAAGGTGGCGATCGAGGACAAGATGTGCGCCACGGCGGGCATCGGCACCGCGACGACCAGCAGCGCGTCCGCCTCGGCGGCCCGGCCGAGCACGGCGGGCAGGTCGGTGTCCACGTCGAATCCGTCGGCGCGGGCCGCCTCGGCGCCCGGCCGCGATCTGTTGTATCCGAACGCCGGATAGCCCGCCGCCACCGCCGCGCGCAGCAGCGATCCGCCGATCAATCCCGTGCCGAGGACACACACCGGTGCTTTCCGCTCGCCAGTCACCCGAACAGATTCGCACACGACTTCATCATTTGAGCTCGAGCCGACTACCGTTGCGGCCATGGCAGCACAGCGCTCGGGCACGAACAGGGCGGCGTCGGAAGATTACGACGACGTGGAAGGGTTCGCAGTGGCGGTTGTCCGCGAAGACGGTAAATGGCGGTGCAGCCCGTTGAGTTCGGCGGCGCTCACCGATTTGTCCGCCGCGGAAAACGAGTTGAAGGCTTTGCGCAGTTCGGGTGCGGTGTTCGGGCTGCTGGACGTGGACGACGAGTTCTTCATCGTCGTGCGGCCCGCCCCGAGCGGCACCCGGCTGCTCGTGTCGGACGCCACGGCCGCGATCGATTACGACATCGCCGCCGACGTGCTCGACGCGCTGAACGTCGAGATCCCCGATATCGACCCCGACGAACTGGACGATGTCGACCCCTGGGAGGAGGGCGATCTCGGCGTGCTCGCCGACCTGGGCCTGCCGGAGCCGGTGCTCAGCGTGATCCTCGCCGAGACCGACCTGTACCCCGACGAGCAACTGGGCATGATCGCGCAGCGGCTCGGTTTCGCGGGCGAATTCTCGGCGGTGCTGGACAAACTGCCACGGTGATCGGCGGCATGAACGCGCTGCCGGAGAATCCGCTGGTGTCCGATACGGCGATGATGCGCGCCGCGCTGGCGGCCGCCGCCGCGGCCGATCCGCGCGACGTGCCGGTCGGCGCGGTGGTCTTCGACGCCGAGGGGCGCGAGCTGGCGCGCGCCGCCAACGCCAGGGAGGCACTGGGCGATCCCACGGCGCACGCCGAGGTGCTGGCGCTGCGCCGCGCCGCCGAAATCCACGGCGACGGTTGGCGACTCGAAGGCGCCACCCTGGCCGTCACGCTGGAGCCGTGCACCATGTGCGCGGGCGCGCTGGTGCTGGCGCGCGTCGGCCGCCTGGTGTTCGGGGCGTGGGAGCCGAAGACGGGCGCCGTCGGCTCCCTCTGGGACGTGGTGCGCGACCGTCGCCTCAACCACCGCCCCGATGTGCGCGGCGGCGTGCTCGAGCCCGAATGCGCCGCCCTCCTCGACACCTTCTTCCGCACCCGCCGCCACCCGTCTGACCACCCGATTTAGCGATAGGCCCCGGTTCGGGTACCCTAGTCGGCGGTGGCGTGTCCGAGCGGCCTAAGGAGCACGCCTCGAAAGCGTGTGAGGGGTACCCCCCTCCGAGGGTTCAAATCCCTCCGCCACCGCCAAGTAGTACACGTTGGAACCCCGGTCAAACACAAGTTTGGCCGGGGTTTCGTCGTGTCCGGCCTTGTTTCCGTATTTCTGCCCGTTTCGCCTGGTTGTACCGGTTTCGGGCGCTAGGACTGCGCCGTGGTCTCGTCCGGTCGCTGTACGCCCGCCAGGGCGCGTAGCAGCCCCGGAAGCCATCCCGTCTCCATGATGTGGCTGTGCGGACAGTGCTCGTCGGAACGTCCCCAGCCCGCCAAGATGGGGGTTGTTGTGGATCTGGGGTGTGTCCGTCGTGCCACTAACATCCGGGTGGTACCTCAACACCGCCCCCACCACCTCGCTCAGCTCCCCACCCGCGAGTTCGGGTTCCTGCGGCGTCCAGCCACTGCTGCCTGTGGCTCTGGTCGAAGCATCTAAAACGTCGTGGCTGTCAATCGTGAGCCAAGCGAACATGGCGCTGTTGAGCAATTGGCGGGCGGTGCCGTCTGCCCGGTCATAGAGGGTGCGGGCATGCGTCAGCAGGCCCAGTACAACGTCGAGGCGGGTATTCAGCTCATTCAGCTCGATGTCGGCCGTCGCGATGAGCCGCCGCGCGTCCGCGATCTCGGCCATCACGGCAGCCTGGCGTGTCTTGAGGTCTTCGACCGGTATCGCGTCGGCCATGTAAGCGTCGATCAGCTTCGTCTTCTGGCGTTCGAGCTGGATCAGGTGACGGCGCTGCTGCTCGGCGAGCTGGGTGTGTTGGTCGCGCAGCACCTGGGCGTCGCTGAGGATCTGCGTTCGGGTGTCGGCTATCTCGCTGTCGCTGAACCGGATACGGCTCCAGCGTTCGGCGACCCTGTCCTCGATGGCACCAGCCGGAATGTAGGGCAGATCGCAGGTCGAGCGGCCGGTGTGGCGTCCGAGGCAGAAGAAATAGTCGTAGCGCCCGCCCTTGCCTCGGCTCCAGCCGTAGCCGATTCGTCCGCCACATCGCTCGCAGCGCAAGCTGCCCTTGAGATAATGTCCGTGCTTCCAGGAGCGATCCCCGGCGATGCGGCGTCCAGCGAGCACGTCTTGCACCCGTTGCCAGGTGATCTCATCCACCAGCGGTGGATGCTTGCCCTCGAACAGCACGCCCTTGAAGCGGATCAGGCCCTTGTAGTAGGGATTGCTGAGCAGCCGGTGCAGTTGGGCGCGTGAGAGCGGTGTGCCGACATATTTCTTGGTCGGGCGGCTACGAAGACCCCGAGCCTCCAGTTCATCCCGTAAGGCCGCGATGCTCCAATCGCCGGTGGCGTACTGCTCGAACGCCCAGGCCATGTGGTGGCCGCGCACTTCGTCTATGACCACGCTCTTGATGTCCGTGCCGTCCACCCGATGCACCACGTTCAGGTACCCGATCGGTGCCTGTCCCGGTGTCCCGCCGCGCTTGACCTTCTCGCTCATGCCCTTCTTGGCTTCGGTCGAGAGGTTGCGGGAATAGTATTCGGCGAACGACGCCACAATGCCGTGCATGAGCGTACCCGCCGGGGTTTCATCCACCATCTCTGACACCGACACCAACGTCGCCCCGGCTTGGCGAATCGCCAGCAGGATCGCCACGTCATCCGCCCGGTCGCGGGCCAACCGATCAAGCTTGTGCACGATCACGTAATCCACTGGGGGCTGTGAGGGATCGGCCAAACGTGCCAACAACGCTTGCAACCCCGGCCGATCTGCCGACCGGGCCGAAGCCCCAGCATCCACGAACTCCTCGACTGCTGCATCCAGTTCATGAGCGCGTTTGTGGCAGCTGGTGCGCTGCGCCGGGATGGAGTAGCCCTCCACTTCGCCGTCGCGTTTGGCTTGGCGGGCGGTGGAGACGCGCAGATACACCAGGGCCAGCTTGGAGCGGAAGGGTTCGCTCCCAAGGGGCGTATCGCTCGGCGGCATGTTCGGGCCATGGGATGAGAGCGACTGCCGCTGTGGGGATTGAGAATTGCGGGTGTTTCGTGTTGCCATAGATGACCTCCTTTGCCGGGACTACGTTTCGGTATGGTCGGACGCGCGTCGGCGGAGGATTCACCCGAATACAAGGATAGGGAGGGTCGCCATACGGCGACCCTCCCTATCTCGTGGAGTGAAGATTGTGTTTATTCGCGCTTTTGCGTGGTCGCCATACGGTTCATTTTACCGTCCTTTTGCGGTTTTGGGAAGAAAGGCGGGAAACAATTCTGTTACAAGGCAACGGGTTTGGGGAAATAGGGATGAAAGCCGGTGATGGTGGACTGCTTCCGGCGACAGTGGGCGGCAATCTTCTGCCGCCTTGCGGATGACTTCTTTTCGGCGGTCGCGGATGTGAGCGATGCCCGTGGAGGGCTTCCGACAGCGAGCCGTTGTGACGGTGGGACGTGAGCAGCGGATGTTCTGTGGAGCCAAAGATGTAGCCACCAGGATTGTTCGTCCCGATATTCGCGCCGCGTCGACCTGGAAACCTGCAACCACCTCGGCATTCGGTGACTTACGGGAGCCGAATGATGGTGCCCTCATGGGCACCACAAACACACGCCAGCCCGACGGGAGCAGTGCTGTCGTTCGTCGCTGCTGTTCCGAGAGTGGCTCATCGGCACTGCGGCCTTCGCCCCACAGGAAGCTTGGGGGTACGAGAACACGATGAACTCGATCCCTGGCGGTCGTCGCGCCGGTCATCGTCCCGCCTCCACCTCGAAACCGGTATCTACCTGGGGCGATACCCTCCTGCTGGAGGGGAATGATAGTGCTCCATTGGAGCACTACAGATGCGCGGCAAGCTTGTCGGTGCGGTGGCGTACGTTCCCGAACGAGGTCGCAACCAGATCCACCTGGATGGGCTGCGCCTCACCGAAGCCGTACCGCCAGAACGGAACACCATGCCAACGTACTACCACCTCGATCGAGCCGGTCACTTCCGCGAGGGTCACGTTATTGAACGCTCGCGCAACTCGTCGCCAAGGTGGTTCCCGGATGGATTTTCCAGTCACGGCGAGCAATATCTGAATGGAACCTTTCAGATCAAGATCGTCAACGAAAACGGCGAGGACCGATTTGCGGTCAGTCAGGATACTGGGCTTGAACTGCTTTGGGAGTTGGTGCGATTGTACGAATTCCCTCACGCTCCATCATGTTTGCGATCCTTCTTCGCGTTCGAGAGTTTGGAGGATGCACGCCAGTTCCAGTCAGAGAAGAAGTGCGGAACGATCTGGGAGGTCGAGACCAAGGAGACGGGATTCCGGGCCGACATGGCTCTGCTGCATGCCACACCCAGAACCGGGGATGTCCGGCAACTGGCACAGATCTTTTGGCTTCAGACCGAAGACTACGACCGCTCCCGCGTGCTGGCCTTGTGCGGCCCGCCGGTCTGGGAAATTCTACTGAGTGGGCCGGTGCAGGTAGTGCGGGCGGTGGGGTAGCGACCCCACTCCCAAGACATACTTGTCGCCATGCCAACCGACGAGATCACCCCTGATACCTATCGATGGGCGCTGCGCAAGGTCGCTGACCTTCTTGCCGACCCGTTGAACAAGGGGCCGAAAGCGGCCTGGTGGAGCACGACTCAGAAGATTCTGCGAGACCACAACTCCGAACAGGGCGCGACGTGTGATGCATGCGCACAGCCGTGGCCATGTGCGGTCGTTGAAGGCGCGGTGAAGGACCTTCGGTCAGGCAGCACAGGCTGGTAGCTATCGCCAACAGAACTTCAGCCTCCCCCGCTCGACCACCCCTTCGCCCCCACCTGCAAACCCTCATCCACCTCGCTGGATGCCGTCTTGCGGTAGCCGAATGATGGTGCCCTTGCGGGCACCACAGGACACTGCCTGACAGCGAATGCCGGTGCGCCCTCAGCGTCGTGGTGAAGGGCGCTCGTCACGGCGGATGCCGCTGGGTCGAAGCGTCGGAGTCTGTTGAACAGGTGCCCCTGCTGCTGCCGCGTTCAGCAACCAGAAGAGATGCGGGATACCCGCATCAGTCGTTGCACGAACGCGCCTGGTTCCGCGCCGTGACAAGGGCAAGCCGTGAAACGGAAGACGACGTGATGCGGGCGGGCGAAGCGGTCACTCCTGACCGGCTTTCTGTTTGATCCGGCCATCGCTTCTTCCGATCTGCTTCACATCATCGCCGGAAACCAAGCGTTTGCTTAGCACTGCGGGAGCCGGTTTGGAAGAGGAGTGATTCATCTCACAATTGGAAGTTACCGACCAGTATCCACAGCCTGCGACTGGAGAAATGATCGAACAACGGTTCGAAGGCACGATCTATCCACAGCCTGTTGATAGATTCATCCACAGATCGCAAATGAGCTGGTAGACGTGGACTTACATACGTGTCATTAGTCGGGTATATGCTGTGCCAAGCACGCGACCACGGAGTCGAAACCCCTGGTCGGGCTTCCGCTCCGTGGTCAACGTGGATCTGCTTGCCTAGGGCAGGCCACGAAACTACCAAGAGTCGTAGCGCTGCGCTAATTAAACGCGCCAGTTTGCTGGGAAGTCTCCGGTTCTGGACGTGCTCGGAGATGCCTACCCCGGCATCTCCGTCAGCCCAACCGGAAGGACGGAGACCTCATGGCCATCCGTATCACTAGAATCCACCTCGAAAGTGGCATCACACACGAGCACATTCAGTCGCTCGAATGGATCGAAGATGGGACCGGCAAGTCCGATACCAGCACCAAAGCGACACTCGTCACCTGGATCGAAGACAAAGGCGGTCACGCCTACGTCCAACAGCCGGGAACGAAGCCTGCCACGGTTGAGGTGAAGACGCCGGGCAACGGTCGGCCGAAGTATCTCCAGACTCGGCCGGATGGTGATCCGAGGAACAACCTGCTCAACTTGCCGAAGTTCTGACCCGACGGCACTTCGCCACCACGAGTAGACGAACAGCTCGCTGGAACCTACCGAAATCAGGCAGCTCCAGCGGGTTGTTCGTCGTCAAGAGCGACGGCACGCAAGGCGGTCAGTAACACTGCTGACCAACAACATACCGCCACTTCCGCGATTCCCAGCCGCGAAGAAGCGGAAAGACCGAATCTTGATCTTTCATCTAGACTCAGCGCTGTGACCGGCCCTCTCGACATCACCGACCTGCATGTTCCTGTGACTGTGGCAGGGGTGGAGGACGGATCGGTTGGTGGTACAGCGTTCCCTCCTGAGCGCCCCACCTCACTGACGGATGCCGAAACGATTCGTACTAACGATTGGCAAGCGTTCCAGAGGTTGCCTCGGCTTGACGACCATTGGACGCGGAAGGTCTGGGAGCCAGATTACGCCGCCTACTACTGGTATTTGACCTTCACCGATCCGGCGCTCGTGCGTCTTGTCGAGCAGTGTCGGTCACGCCTTGACGCGACGCATCTGAACTTGGTGCCGGCTGAGGGCCTTCACCTGACCGTCGTGAAAGTGGGTGCGGCCGAAGACATCACGGCATCCGAGATGGAGGCCGTCGTCGCAACTGCCGCCGAACAGTTGGCCGAGGTAGATGCATTTTCGCTGGATGTTGGCCCGCTGGCTGGTTCGCCCAGCGCGATTCGCTTCTCGGTGACACCCTGGGATCGCTTGGTTGATCTGCACGCTCGACTCACCGCAAGTCTTGCCACAGTGCGACCAGAGTTCCGGCCGAAGCCGACCTCCCGATTTCGCCCGCACCTCGGCATTGCCTACAACAAGACGCCGCGCGACGCGACACCGGTCATCAGAGAGATTGCGGCACTGCGCGACTTGCCACCCGCGACCGTGCTGGTGGACGCCGTCCAGCTGGTGAGGCTATGGCGCACCGATCACGGCTACGAGTGGGATGAGTGCGCGGTCATCTCTCTTCGGCCGTAGCACTGTCAGGTGCCGCAGCCGTTCGTGCTTTGGCTGACCATTCGCGCAGTTCATCCGCGTAGTCCTTGACCTTGCGGGCGTCAACAATCGTCACGACGTCGGCGAGGTCGTGAGCACGCTGCCACACCGACCGGATGGGCCGATCCTGAGAAGCGTTGAGCGCTTCGACGCCGAGATCCATCGCATGTTCGACGTCGCGATCAGGCTGATGCACCAGTGCTGTGGCTACATCCAGGCGAACCAGCGAACGGCTCCATACCGAGTCCGATGCATTGACGTGTGCTTCAACCTGCCGACCGTACGTGAGTGTCTGCTCGTAGTCGCCAGCTGAGAGATACGCCGTGGCCGCGTTGGCTTTCAATCGTGCCTCGCTATACGGCACGAACGACAATGCCGGGGTCAGGCCGGGCGGCGTCTTGATGGACGAAGCGATTGACATCGCCGCCTCAACTGCGCGTTCGACACCGTTCACATCTCCGATCTTTCCCAGCGCTCGGGCTAATCCGTTCGTGTAGAGGCGGATCGCCTGTGCAGTATCGCCCGCGAGCCGAATTCCTTCCTCGGCAAGTCCAACCGCAGTCGTGTACTCCGCGCGGTAGTAGGCGCAGAAGCTCTGCGTCCCTTTGACCCACGCTTGCAGCTCAACATCCCGAATAAACTCGGCGATCCTCAGCGCTTCCCGGCTATACATGTTCGCGGCGTGGAACTGCCCGCGGTTGACCGCCATATAGCCGAGTGCACCCGCAAGCTGTCCGTCCAATCTGTACAGGCGTTGCAACTGAACCGGCTGACGGCACTGCTCCAGCAGTGAATTGACCTCCTGGCGCAGGGAATGTACCTTGGGCGCCAGACGAACCGGCCCCTCCAGTTCGTAGCGACCTAGCACATCCCCAAACGCCACGTCGATGACATCGATGACCGCCTCGTCAACGTCGAAGGCGTGCAGTCTGCTCATCCGCCGGACAATCTCCGCCGGAGGTTCAAAGACATCGCTGCTACTTGTCGCTGTGGTCACTGTGATTGACGCTGCGGACACTTCATCCTGCCGGACGGCGGACGGATGCCGGGCACGCCAAGCGCGTTCCCCTTCACCGACAATTTGCTCAAACCGCTCCCGATCCTCCGCCGTTGCCCGCCGCTCCAGCGTCGTATCCAAAATCGCCTGAGTCGCCGACCGAGGGATCACACCCCCGAGACCGCTCCGCCAGTTGGCGATCGTGGTGGTATCCACACCGAGCAGCGCCGCGAAGTCACGCACTGACTTCCTCATAGCCTCCTGCAACGCGGCTGCTTCAAACCCCGTCCATTCCCGCCCTCGTACCATCCGCCCCTCCCTGCATTTTCGACCCTGACCTGGGCAAACCCCGGCTTTAAGCCAACAGTACCCCAACAAACGCCCAGTCCGAGCGAAACGGCTTGTGGGCCAAGGTCAATAGCGGTACCCGGCACCGGGCTGACGCCGAACCCCCTCATCCGGCGCACTGACCCGCCAGAGTGGCAGGCCGGTGGCGAGACGCCCCCGGTGCCGGGTATCTCCGCCCGTTTCGCCGATTCTTTGCTCTGCCACGGAGGATTTCAGTGACTACCGCCAATTCACCTGCGACGAACCACCCCATCGCGATTGTTCAGCAGGAAGCTCATCAGTCACCGTCGATCCCGTTCACCGCCGACCAGGCTCACTTGGTCATGCAGTTCCATGTGGCCTGCCGAGCAAACCGGTGCCCGCGCAAGGCGGCAGCACTGGACGCGCTCGTCGAGGCCGGATGCCTGGTGCCGAGTAGTACGAAACCGCGGTGAGAGTGGGCAGCTTCGATGTCGACTTGGCTGAATCTGCTTCTTGCCGGAATCGCTGGTGTTGCGGCGATTGCGCTGCTGGTCAGTGTCATGGTGATGGCGACCAGCCTGAGCCGCGATCCCGATAGCGTGAGCCCAGACAGGCTGGCGCCGGACAGGAATCCCGGATCGACACAGTCGCCGGCCGACGCCGCTTCGCCGATCTGGCCCAGCTCATGGACACACGATGCACCCAAGCATTTCCTCACGCCCGATGAAGCGCACCGTGACATGCAAATCCACCGTCTGTGCCGCCTGGACGGCTGCGCCCGGAAGGCTGTCGCCTTCCAGGTGCTCATCGAGGCCGGACGCGTGGTGCCGGATTCGGGGCGGATGACGCACTGAGGATCTCGACAAGCTAGCACACTACAATCTGGACCCACCCTGTCCGCTTGCTGTGTGCCAGCTCACTGAAGTCGAGGTTTCCGTGACGACATCGCTTGAAGGTATCCAATCGCAACCGCGCCCGTATCGGTTGCTGTCTCTACCTGGAGGTGGCGTGCGGGGAGTATTTCAGGCTCGATTTCTACAGCGATTCGAGGAGCAAACACGGCAGTCGGCGGCGCAAGTATTTGATGGAATCGCAGCTACATCTACCGGGGCGCTAGTGGGTCTAGCGCTTGCCTCTGGCAAACCGGCTTCGAATATCTACAGTCTGTATCAGGACTACGCGGCAAGCATCTTTAAGCCTCGTCGATTCGGCTTGATACGAAGAGGCTCTCGCTATCGTCCTGATGAGCTGATAAAGCAGCTCGAAAAGCAGTTGGGTGATAAACGAGTGGGTGATGTGGATATTGATATTTTCATAACCAGCTCCATAGCGGACAACTACGAGGGTCGACTGTTCACAAAAGCCGATCGTGATGCCCGTTTGGTTGATGTGGCGTTAGCGAGCGCAGCTGCACCTACCTATTTTCCACCGCGAATGGTCGGCACAGATACGCGCACATATCTCGATGGCGGCCTTTGGGCGAATAATCCATGCCAAGTTGCACTGCGACATCTTATTTCACACGGGAAAGATCCAAGCGATATCGTTGTGTTCTCATTGTGCACAGGACGAATACCAAAAGGCGAGACACTCAAGATTCTCTCAGAGACTAGACCGCTCAGCTTGAACACCCTTCAATTCTTGACGGATGTCGTGCCCGCACTACAAGAATGGCAAGTGCGCGACTCGATCGAGGAAAGTATCCCATCTCAGCGATATCTGGAAGTAAATCCAATTTTGACAAAGTGGATATCCTTGGATGATCATCGCGCCGCGTTAGATATCCTTCCTGGTCTTAGCGACGCGGAGTTTGATCGTAACGTCGAAAAATTACGGGGGCTTCTTGACTACCGGCCCGATGCCGGTCCATGGGCAAAGGAGATCGCGGGCGTCCCGTGGTCGACATTGGCCGGTGTGGCAGCCGCAAATGTGACCGCATTTATCCCGTCTCGCAAGTTCTATGGGGAGTTCCGAGAAGGTCGAGAGTCTATTACATCGTACATATCTTCAGCTCAGGAAGACTTGACCCTTGTGAGCGTGAACCTTATGACAGGGGATACTCTAGAAAGCATCCTTGAGACATTTCAGGAGATGCTTTCGCGTGCAGATCGAGGCGTTCGCGTTACCTTATCGCTTCTTAATCCTGAAGCTCAGTATCTAATGGATACCGTAGCTCCAAATATCAATTTTACGGGCGAACAATTAAAGCCTCAGATTCAAAGTCTTGTGGATAGAGTCGTACAGTTCAAGGCTCAACTTACGCCCGAGATGCGCGGACGTTTCAAACTTGTCTGCCACAATACTCTGCCCTCGGCTAGCGCCATTATGATCGATATTCATGGCGAGAACGGAAAGATTCAGCTAGAAACTAAGGCTTACAAGACGCCGATGATTGCATCTTTTGGATTTGAGGTCAGCGCAGGCAGCGATTTCTACAAAATGCTTCGACGAGCATACCTGGAGCTAATCGCCGATGGCGACGAAGTCTCGTAACTTGTCATACCCCAGTGTTACTATATTGGTAGGAAAACTAATTGGGAGGATGAAATGGCCAAGCTCAGCGCCGGACTGCTACTCTTTCGTATCAATGACAATAAGCTTCTGGAGGTGCTGGTAGTCCACATGGGCGGCCCCTTCTGGTCAAAGAAAGATGCTCAGGGATGGTCAATCCCCAAGGGTGAGTATGAGGATGGTGACGATCCATTGGGGGTTGCCGAGCGCGAATTCAATGAGGAATTGGGTAGGCCAGCACCTTCCGGAACAACTTTGTCGCTCGATGTTTTGAAACAGCCAAGTGGAAAGAAAATTACTGCCTTTGCACGCGAAGGAGAATTTGACGCTTCCAATATCTCCAGCAACACTTTTGAGATGGAATGGCCGCGCGGATCTGGCAAAATGGCCGAGTTCCCGGAAGTCGATCGCGCTGCATGGTTCGATGTAGAGACAGCCAGGCAGAAGCTCGTCAAAGGGCAAGTCCCCTTCCTCGATCGCCTCATCGATGTGCTGAGCGAACGGCATACGGATTTTTTACTTACTTCTCCCTCAGCAAGTACAGCTGAGCAGTCAAGCCTGTTCTGATCGACACCGGGGTGAGCACTTTCTATCTATGAATTGGCCAAGGAGTGCTCACCCCGTGTCATGGCTGATTGTTCTCTCGGCGGTAGATCGCTTACAAGTGTTTCCCTCTCGCGCCATGCAAGGCAACTATCACTCTGCCAGTCCGTTCAGCACCCTCGCTAGTCCATCCCATAACTCCTCGTTCCAACGTTGTGTCAGTAGGGCCGCCAAAGGCTCCGACCTGATACCACCAGGTCGGAGCCTTTTTCATGATCAAGGTGACCTCCGGGGTCCCCACTTTTCCCAACATCCCACCGCCCACCGGGCACATCCCCCGGTGAAACCCGGAATTCCGGGTATACCGCCGATATCGGAACGCGGAACGCGCGCGGCGGGCAAAGGGTCGTGGCGCCGACCGCTTGGGAGTGACACATGAGAATAGGTAGTGCGATCGTCCTGATCTGGCTGCTGATCGGCGTCGTGGCCGCGGTGCAGCGCGGATACTTCGACGGCGGCCCCGTGAACTGCGCGGGCTTCGGCACCATCGCGGTCACCACGATCGCGGGCCCGCTCAACTACATGGGCGTGAACCCGAAGATCGCGGATTGCAATGTGCCGCAACCGAGTCCGTAGGACGTGAGCGCGCGGCCGGGAACGTGAGTTCCCGGCCGCGTCTTTCGCCGGGTCAGACCAGCCAGGATTTCTCGCCCGGATAGTCGTCGAAATCGTCCGGCCAATCGCTGGGGCCGACGACGCCGGGATCGGCCGGACGCGGCGCGAGCGGCGGCGGTGGGGGAGGCGGCGGCGGATTGTCGCGCGGATCCCACGGCCAGATGAAACGCGGCGAGGATTTGAGATCCACGACCTCCGGCGGCAGCGGGTGCACCAGCGATTCGATATCGGGCCAGCGGCATTCACCCGCGTGGACCCGCTGCGCGTATTCGCGCAAGGCGGGGGAGGCGTAGGGCAGGGCGGCGAATTCGAACATCAACGCCTCGGTGACGAGCGTCGGTTCGTTCAAGATCGCCGAGACGTCCATGTTCTCCACGCGCATGCGCACGGTGCGCAGGTCGTCCACGCTGTCGAGCACGCGTTTTGCCGCCGCCTCGATCGCCGGATCGACGTTCGGTTCGCGCATGCTCCCCCACCGGGGATTCATCCGTTCTCCCACGGTTGGTTGCCGGTACCCACTTCGTAGCTCTCGCGCGGCCGCTCCAGCGTGCTGTTGACCTTCGAGATCTCCTTCAGGTCGTTGGCGACCGCTGCGGTGCGCAGCGCGGGCTGCACCTTCTCCTCCAGCTTCTGCGCGACCACCTGCGTCGGATTGTTCAGGAACTCCAGGAATTCTTTGAGCCGGTTCTTCGTCTCCTCGATCTTGTCCACGATGTCCTTCACCGCGGTCACGATCGTGTAGATCTTGTGGCCCAGATCCACCACCTCGACGATCTGGCCGAGGCCCGGCACCCGCTTGATCACGTTCTTGAAGATGCCTTTGACGCTCTTGACGTCGATATAGTCCTCGAGCATCTCCTTGAGCTTGGTGAGGGCGGTTTTGATGCCCGCGCGAATCTCGTCGGCCAGTTTGCCCGCTACATCGGCCAGCACCCGGCCGACCGGCCCCTCCCATTTCATGGCGGCGATCTGGCGCTGGGCCCAATTCTGCTCGAAGGAGATGGCGGCCTTGCCATTCCAATGTTCGCCGACGAGCTTGACGCCGTTCTCCAGGTTCTTCCCGGTCGCCTCCATGGCGTTGCCCGCGACCTTGTAGGACTCGCCGATCCGGCGGACTTCGTTCCAGTTGCCTTCGATCGGTTTCAACACCCAGACCAGCGGATCGACCTCGTTGCCCGCCATGCGCGTGACGCTCTTGATGGATTCGTTGACGTCGTTGAGCCAGGGCGCGACCTCGCCGATCAGCCCGGCGGTGTCCTCCTGATTGACCGTCGGCGGGTTGAGAGTGATGGATTCCGGCTTCGGGTACTGGGTGGCGGCGCCGTACGGGGCGGTCTGGCCCTGTCGCTCGACGTTCGGGCCGGGGTCGCCGGGCGTCGCGCCCGGCACGTCGCTGGTGTGGGCGTTGAGCGCGGCGTAGTTCCGCTGGTCCTGGTCGTGGTACATCCAGGCGGTCTTGTTCAGTTCGACGGCGGTGCTCTTGTTGTGTGTCCCGATATCGGACATCCGGACTTTGAACGTATTGGCGAGGCCGTTGAAGGGTGTGAGCAGATCGCTGATGATCACGCCGGTGAACAGCTCACCTTCCGGGTGGCAGTTCTCGCCGATGAATGTCGCGATGGTGGCGCTGTCGTTTCCGAGATCGTCGACCAGCTTGCTCAGGCCGGCGATCTCGCTCGGTCGTGCCCAGAACTCTTCCATGATTCCCTCCCCGTACGGATCTACTCGGTCTTGCGCAGCGACGCAATGATCGCTTCGACGTCGTCGTCCGGCAGTGCGTCCGGCAGACCACGGTGCTGTTCGACCATCAGCAACACCACTTCGGCCGAGGCGTATCCGGAGGTGGCGACGATATCGAAGTGCGCCTGGTCCGGGTCGCAGGACGTTTCTTTCGGTATGTCGGTGAGGACCGCCGTGTAGCGCACGGCGGGGCGTGCGGAGACCTCGAACGACACGGGCCCGCGCAGTTCCACCTGCGGCTTGCGGCCGGACTTGTCGCTGAAGATCCGTTCGGCCTTCGCGACCTCCTCGCGGGCGGCGGTGTCGATGTCGACGGCGTTGCGGCCGGTCACGCCGACCCGCGCCAGGGCGGCGCCCTTGACGTCCGGGCAGTAGGTGTGGCGGTATCGGCTGCCCGCGCCGTAGGTGGCGATGCTGCTGCCGTCGGGGTCGGACCAGCCCAGGACCGCGTCGTTCGTCGCCTGCCAGTGTTCGCTCGACGGCACGCTGTAGGTGAGTCCGAACTTGGTCGGCACCGGCTGGGGCTGCCCTTCGGGGGCCTTCGACATCGGCGGTGGGAAGTCCATCGTCGGAAAGCCGGGTGGCGGCGGAGCCGCGGTGGTCGTGGTGCCGGGCTCGGTCGGCGCCGTCCACCCGGTCGTGGCCGGGCCGGATCCCTGCGACTCCAGGTTCGGGTTCCCCACCCACACCACCGCGCCCGCGACCACCGCGAAGGCGCCCGCGGCGATGCCGAGGCGGGCGAGGGGGTTCATCTGGCGATAGCGCTGACGTAGCCGGCGGTCCATCAACTGGTGCCTGGGTGGAACATGGCGGAGCTCGCCCCCCGCGTTTCGAGACTCATGGGGGCCGACTGTAGGGCCACCGGTATCGCACGTCAATCGGGGCGATCGGGAGCTGTCGAGGTGCCGGAACTCACCGGGATTCCCCACCGCCGACCGCGCGAACCCGCGGTATCGGCTCGATAACGGTCGGCCTGTCGCGAAATGCGGTCCCGGCGTGGCGTTCCCGCGTTTGCGGGCGCTGAGCGGGGGATCTGCCCGGCGTTGCGAAATGGCGCCGCAATCGTTGCCTGCCCGGCGTCGAGTAACCGCAGGGCATACGGGTATTCCAGTCCATACGCAAGGTGTGGAAGGAAGCGATGATCATGCGCGAGCGAGTGGTACCCGGGCGGGCTGCGCGCGATACCGGGATGCGGGTGCTGAGCCTGCTGATCCTGGTGTGGTTGGCCATCGGCATGCTTGCCGCAGGTCAGCGGAACTATTTCACCAGTGGGCCGATCAATTGCGCCGGATTCGCCACGATCGCGCTCTCGGCCGTGGCCGGTCCGCTGAATTACATGGGACTCAATCCGAAAGTGAATGAATGCCAATTGCCACAACCCAGTGAATGAGGCCGGGCAACCCGGCAGCGACACATGTCGCCCCGCCGGGGCGAGCGCGTGAGCGGTTCGTACGGAAATCGTCCGCGGACAAAGAATTCGGGCCCCGCACGAAACGTGCGGGGCCCGCTCGAACCAGACCACAGTCCACACATGCGGCACTGGCGCTTACTGCCAGGCGATACGCCGAAGGCGTTTGGCTACACCGGTGCGGTCACCGGTTCCTTCCCCCGCTCCCGCAACTCGCGCAGCTTCGCCCCTTCGACATCGATATCCGGGACGATCCGGTCCAGCCAGGCGGGCAGCCACCACGCCCATTTGCCCAGCAGCACCAGCAGCGCCGGGATCAGCACCATGCGTACGATGAAGGCGTCCAGCAGCACGCCCGCCGCGAGCGCGAAACCCATGGATTTGGCGGTCTGATCGGTCTCCAGGATGAACGAGCCGAACACCGAGATCATGATGATCGCCGCGGCCGTCACCACGCGGGCGCCGTGGTGATACCCGTGCACCATCGCCTCGGTGGGCGATTTCCCGTGCACGTATTCCTCCCGCATGCGGGTCACCAGGAACACCTGGTAGTCCATGGCCAGGCCGAACACGAGACCGATGAGCATGATGGGCAGGAAGCTGACGATCGGCTGCGGGTCGTCGATGAGCCCGAGCTTGCCCTCCTGGAAGATCAGCACGGTCGCGCCGAAGGTGGCCGCCATGGACAGCAGGAAGCCGAGCGCGCCCGTCAGCGGTACCAGGATCGAGCGGAACACCAGGATCAGCAGCACGAACGCCGCGCCCGCCACGATCGCCATGTACGGCACGATCTTGCTGAGCAGCACATGGTCGATATCGGCGTAGATGGCGGTGGTGCCGGTGATGCCGTACTCGATCCCGTACTCGTCGCGCAGTCCGCTCTCGGCGTCGCGGGCGTCGCGTACCAGGTCTTTGGTGGCCTGGTTGTTCGGACCCGCCTTCGGGTAGCCGTCCATGATGGCGCCGCGGCCGTCCTCGCTGAGCGTCGGCTCGGTGACGTAGTCCATGTCGGGGTAGGCGGCGAGCTGGTCGTGCAGGGCGGTGAGCGCTTCCGCGCGGCGCTCGGCGGGCACGTCGCCGAGGTCGACCGCGACGTTGAGCACGCCGTTGCTGCCCTCGCCGAACCCC
This sequence comes from Nocardia puris, assembly GCF_003315035.1. Classification (GTDB taxonomy): domain Bacteria; phylum Actinomycetota; class Actinomycetes; order Mycobacteriales; family Mycobacteriaceae; genus Nocardia; species Nocardia puris. The sequence continues at coordinate 129,453 of NZ_QNRE01000017.1, read as the reverse complement.
TCCGTCCGCAACTCGTACGCCTTGCGGACGGTGGTGTCGGGCGGCAGCGAATCCTCGCCGGGCAGGCCGAGTTGCAGGCCGGCCGCGGGGGCGGCGAGCAGGCCGAGCACCACGATGCTGAGCACCAGCGTGACGGCGGGGAACTTGCCGATCACCTGCGCCACGCGCATGCCGTTGGTGACGACGGTGTCGTCCTCGGGATCGTGCTGCGCGATCAACGGCAGCTTCGGCTTGAACAGGTACTTGCCCAGCGCGCCCAGCAGCGCGGGCATCAGCGTGAGCGCCACCAGCACGGCGAATGCCGCCGCGACCGCACCGCCCAGACCCATGAAGGTCAGGAACCGCACGCCCACGATCGCGAGTCCGGCCAGGGCGATGATCACGGTGAGACCGGCGAACACGACGGCCGAGCCGGCGGTGCCGAGCGCGGTGCCTGCGGCCTCCTCGGGTGAATCCTGCACGGCGAGTTCGTGTTTGTACCGGGAGACGATGAACAGTGCGTAGTCGATGGACAGCGCGATGCCGATCATGGTCGCCAGGAACGTCGTGAAGCTGGGGATCGAGAGCACCGAGGTGCTGAGGAAGATCAGCGAGGTGGCCGCGCCGAGCCCGATGATCGCGGTGAAGATCGGCACGAACGCCGCGACGATGGCGCCGAACGCCACGATCATCACCACCAGCGCCACCGCCATGCCGATCATCTCGGACTTGCCGCTGGGTGCCTCCTGCTCCATCGCGATGGAGCCGCTCAGTTCGACGGTGAGTCCGGCGGCGCGCGCGGTCTCGCCCGCGTCGTAGGCGGCCTCGCGGTCCTCGGCGGTGATATCGGTGAAGCCCGCGATGGTGAACGGCACGTTGATCACCGCGACGGTCTCGGGGTTGTCGCCGAGCACGTTCAGCGGCGCGGCGCTGCACACCGAGACGTCGGGTTCACCGCCGACACAGCCCATCTCGCGTGCCGCCTCGACCGGATCGACCAGCGGTTTCGCGTGGTCGACGATGCCGAGCCGATTCAACTGCTCGATCAGCCCGCGCACCGCCTCCTCGTTGGCGGGGTCGGTGAGCTTCTGCCCGGCGGGCGCGCCGATCACGTACGTCCCGGTGACGGCGTCGAATTCGAAGGCCGCCGACATGCCGGGGAAGTGCTCGTCCAGGATCTGCGTCGCCCGCTCCGAGGGCAGGTTCGGCAGGCTGAAGTCGTCGCTCATCGGCTTCTTCAGCTCGTTGCCGAGTGCGCCGAGCAGCACGAACAGCAGCAGCCATACCGGTAGGACGATCCACTTCCGGCGGAAGGCGAACTTCCCCCACCGGTACAGATAGACGGACACAGGGTTCTCCTCGCGGGTGATCGGGTCGAGCCGTTGCGGGTCACGGACGCGCGGGGCGACCGCCCGCGCGGACGAACATGCCGTCGCCGCGGCGACGGGCTACCGAGCTGAGAGTCGAACACCTCGAGTCTGCTGTGTCCCGGACGCGAGATCAAGAATCCCGCCCGGAGCGGCGAGGGCCCCGCACTCGAGGTGAGTGCGGGGCCCTCGGTCCGGCGGCCGGGCGATCAGCCGACCGGCACCGGATCCTTCGTCAATTCGACGGACCGCTGCTGGATCTCGCGCAGCTTGGTGCCCTCGACGTCGATGTCGGGCAGGATGCGGTCGAGCCACTTGGGCATCCACCACGACCACTTGCCCATGATCACCAGCAGTGCCGGAATCAGCACCATGCGCACGATGAACGCGTCGAACAGCACGCCCGCCGCCAGCGCGAAGCCCATGGACTTGGCCGTGACGTCGGTTTCCAGCAGGAACGAGCCGAAGACCGAGATCATGATGATGGCCGCGGCGGTGACCACACGGGCGCCGTGGTGGTAACCCTTGACCATCGCGTCCTTCGGCGATTCGCCGTGCACGTATTCCTCGCGCATGCGGGTCACCAGGAACACCTGGTAGTCCATGGCCAGGCCGAACACCAAGCCGATCAGCATGATCGGCATGAAGCTGACGATCGGCTGCGGATCGGCGATCAGGCCGAGCGCGCCCTCCTGGAAGATCAGCACGGTCGCACCGAAGGTGGCCGCCACCGAGAGCAGGAAGCCGAGCGCCGCGGTGAGCGGCACCAGGATCGAGCGGAACACCAGGATCAGCAGCACGAACGCCGCGCCCGCCACGATCGCGAGGTACGGCGCGATCTTGCTGAGCAGCACGTGGTCGACGTCGGCGTAGATGGCGGTGGAGCCGGTGATGCCGTACTCCATGCCGTACGCCGCATTGAGTTCGGCTTCGGCGTCGCGGGCGTCGCGCACCAGGTCCTTGGTGGCCTGGTCGTTCGGCCCCGCCTTCGGCACGCCGTCGAGGATGGCGCCCGACTGGTCCTCGTTGAACGTCGGCGCGGTGACGTAGTCCATATCGGGGTAGGCCGCGAGCTTGTCGCGCAGCGCGGTCACCGCCTCCTCGCGGCGCTCCGAGGGCACCTGGCTGAGGTCGACCGCGATATTGAGCACGCCGTTGCTGCCCTCACCGAAGCCCTCGGTGCGCAGCTCGTAGGCCTGACGCACGGTCGAGTCCTTCGGCATGCTGTCCTCGCCCGGCAGGCCCAGCTGCAGGCCGGCGGCGGGCGCGGCGAGCGCGCCCAGCAGGACGACGCTCAGGGCCAGCGCGGCCCACGGCGCCTTGCCGATCAGGCGCGCGACGCGCATGCCCAGGGTGACGGCGGTGTCGTCCTCCGGGTCGTGCTTGGCGACCAGCGGCAGCTTCGGCTTGAACAGGAAGCGGCCGAACGCGCCGAGCAGGGCGGGCATCAGCGTGATGGCCGTGATCACCGCGAACGCCGCGGCGATCGCACCACCCAGACCCATGAAGGTGAGGAACTCGACGCCGACGATGCTGAGCGCGCCGAGGGCGATGATGACGGTGAGGCCCGCGAAGACGACGGCCGAGCCGGCGGTGCCGAGCGCGGTGCCGGCGGCCTCCTCGGGTGAATCCTGCACGACGAGTTCGTGTTTGTACCGGGACACGATGAACAGCGCGTAGTCGATGGACAGCGCGATGCCGATCATGGTCGCCAGGAACGTGGTGAAGCTGGGCACTTCGATGACCGAGGTGCCGAGCATGATCACCGACATGGCCGCGCCGAGGCCGAAGATCGCGGTGACGATCGGCACGAACGCGGCGACGATCGCGCCGAACGCCACGATCATGACCACCAGCGCCACACCCATGCCGATCAGCTCGGCGGTGCCGCCCGGCTGCTCGGCGACCTGCGCGATGGAACCGCTCAGCTCCACCTGCAGGCCGGCGGCCCGCGCGTCGGCGCCCACGTCATAGGCGGTCTCGCGGTGCTCTTCGGTGATGTCGGTGAAGGTGGGGATGGTGAACGGGACGCTGAGCACCGCGACCGTGTCGGGGTTGTCGCCCAGCACGTTCAGCGGCGCGCCACTGCACGTGGACGGGTCGCGGTTGTCCAGACAGCCCATCTGTTCGGCCACGTAGATGGGGTTGTCGAGCGGTTCGGCGTGGTCGACGATGTCGAGCTGGCTCAGTTTGCCGATGAACGCCTGCACGGCCGCACGGTTGGCCGGGTCGGTCAGCTTCTGGCCCTCGGGCGCGCCGATCACGTAGGTGCCGGTGACGGCGTCGAACTGGAAGGCGGCCGACATGCCGGGGAAGTGCTGGTCGAGGATTTCGTTGGCGCGCTCGGACGGCAGTGCGGGCATGCTGAAGTCGTTGCTCATCGGCTTGCTCAGCTGCGCGCCGAGGCCGCCGAGGAGCACGAACAGGACTAGCCAGACCGGAAGCACTATCCATTTCCGGCGGAAAGCGAACTTTCCGAATCTATAGAGGTAGACGGACACGAGGGGTTACTCCTAGTGGGGTCTGGTGACGTGCTGGTTCATGGCCCGTAGACAGCACTCGCGGGGTGCCCTGCCGGTCCCGCCTCCACTTCCGTTTTCTGCCTACCGTGCGGTAGGTAGACTACCCGGGGGTTAAGTGGAGGGACAACCTCAATTTTGGTGGCAGCGTGAGACCCACGCGCAGTTGGTGAGAGGATCGTCCTATGGCCGGACCGAGCGCATCCGAGAGCGTTATCGCAGGTAGCGGGACAAAAATCGCGATTCGCGACGCCGCCGTGAAGCTCTTCGGGAATAAAGGATTCGATCAGACGAGCCTGCGTGAGGTCGCGGATGCGGTGGGAATCACAAAGGCCTCGCTGTACTATCACTACCCCTCGAAGCTGGATCTGCTGATGGCGATCATCGATCCGATCGTCGATCACATGCGCTCGGTGGTGGACGACATCGACGCCGTCCCCTACGACGCCGACGGCGTGCGCACCGTCCTGCGCAACTATCTGCGCGGCCTGCTGCGCCACCGCAACGCGGGCGCGCTGTGCGTGCGCGACACCGTCGCCGTCTTCAACGCGATGGGCGACCGCTTCCCGGACCTGTTGGACACCAGCCAGAAGCTGCGCGAATGGCTCGGCGGTCCCGATCCCACCGACGAGGCGCGGGTGCGCGCGGCCGCCGCGCTGGAGGTGCTGGGGGTGGCGCTGGCCTCGGACGAGTTCATGCCCGGCGTGCCGGAAGAGCTGCTGGAGCGGACGCTGCTCGACGCGGCGACCTGCGTGCTGACCGCGTGCGGCACCACCTAGATTCGAGCGAGCCGACGACGACGTTCCGGGAGTAGACCGTGCACATCACCGCGAAAATCGACTACGCGGTGCGTACCCTGCTCGAGATCGCCGGTGCCACCGCCGACACCAAGATCAAGGCGGAATCCATCGCCACGGCGCAGGGCATTGCGCCCAAGGTGCTCGAGACCGTGCTCGGTGAGCTGCGCCGCGCCGAGTTGATCACCAGCAGGCGCGGGCCCGACGGCGGCTACTGGCTCGCGCGCCCCGCCGAGCGCATCTCCGTCGCCGACGTGATCCGCGCGATCGAGGGGCCGCTGGCGTCGGTGCGCGGGGAGCGCCCCGAGGACGTGGTGTATCGCGGCGCGGCCGAACCGCTGCAAAAGGTGTGGATCGCGTTGCGCGTCAACATCCGCGCGGTCCTGGAGAACGTCTCCATCGCCGACATCGCGGCCGACGCACTGCCCGGGTTCGTCGACGCGCTGACCGGCGATCCGGGCGCGTGGGCGCGGCGCTGACCTTTCGAATCATGCGGCGTACAAACTCGACGGCGACCGTCGATCTTTGCCGGTAGCCTGCCAGCATCATGTTGATCCGTCTGCTCAGCACCTTCCTGCGCCCCTACCGCGCCCAGCTGGCGGGGGTCGTGGCGCTGCAGCTGATCGCCGTCATCGCCATGCTCTACCTGCCCAGCCTCAACGCCGATCTCATCGACAACGGCGTCACCCAGGGCGATATCGGCTACATCTGGACCACCGGCCTGTGGATGCTCGCGGTCACCGGCGTGCAGATCGTCGCCTCCGCGTTCTCGGTGTATCTGGGCGCGCGAGCGGCGATGGGCGCGGGCCGCGACCTGCGCGGCGCGCTGGTGCACCGGGTCGGTGAGTTCTCCGCCCGCGAGGTCGGCCTGTTCGGCGCGCCCTCGCTGATCACCCGCAACACCAACGACATCCAGCAGGTACAGCTGCTGATCGTGATGTCGGCGACCATCCTGGTGATGGCGCCGATCATGTGCGTGGGCGGGGTGATCATGGCGCTGCGCGAGGACCTGGGCCTGTCCTGGGTGCTGCTGGTCGCGGTGCCCGCGCTGGGCCTGTCCATGTCGTTCATCGTCGCCAGGATGGTGCCGGGTTTCCGGGAGATGCAGCGGCGGATCGACGCGGTCAACCGGGTGCTGCGCGAGCAGATCACCGGCATCCGGGTGGTGCGGGCGTTCGTGCGCGAGCGCCAGGAGATCTGGCGCTTCGGGGTGGCCAATTCCGAGCTCACCGAGACGGCGCTGCGCGTCGGGCGGCTGATGGCGCTGATGTTCCCCACCGTCATGCTGATCAGCAATGTCACCGCGGTGGCGGTGATCTGGTTCGGCGGCCACCTGATCGACGACGGCCGGATGCAGATCGGCTCGCTCACCGCGATGCTCTCCTACATCATGCAGATCCTGATGGCGGTCATGATGGCCTCGTTCCTGGCCATGATGGCGCCGCGGGCGTCGGTCTCGGCCGACCGGATCGGCGAGGTGCTCGAGACCGAGCCGTCGGTGCGTCCGCCGGTCCTGCCCCAGCCCTACGCGGGTGATCCGGGCGAGGTGGAGTTCGCCTTCGCCGAATTCGCCTATCCGGGCGCGGAGAAGCCGGTGTTGTCCGGGATCCGGTTCCGGGTCACGCCGGGCACCACCACCGCGATCGTCGGCTCCACTGGCGCGGGCAAGACCACGCTGCTCGATCTGATCCCGAGACTCATCGACGTGACCGACGGTTCGGTGCTGGTCGGCGGCACCGACGTGCGCCACCTCGACCTCGAACAGCTGCGCCGCGGCATCGGGCTGGTGCCGCAGAAGGCGTACCTGTTCTCCGGCACGGTCGCGAGCAACCTGCGCTACGGCGATCCCGACGCCACCGACGAGGAACTGTGGCGCTGCCTCGAGATCGCCCAGGCCGCCGACTTCGTGCGCGAGATGCCCGACGGGTTGGAGACCACCATCGCCCAGGGCGGCACCACCGTCTCGGGCGGGCAGCGCCAGCGCCTGGCCATCGCGCGGGCGCTGGTCCGCAAGCCGCGCGTCTATCTGTTCGACGACTCGTTCTCGGCGCTGGACGTGGCCACGGACGCCCGCCTGCGCGAGGCGCTGCGCCCCGAGACCCGCGACGCGTCGGTGATCATCGTGGCCCAGCGCGTGGCCACCATCCGCGACGCCGACCAGATCGTGGTGCTCGAGGACGGCGCGATGGCCGGCATCGGCACCCATGAGCAATTGCTGCGCGACTGTCCGGAGTACCGGGAGATCGTCGAGTCCCAGCTGAGTGTGGAGGAGGCTCGATGAGACATCATGGCGCAGCGCTCGTCGTGCCGACGGGGTGCGGGAACTCCCGCAGGACGCAGGAGGCTCGATGACCTCGGCCATGCCGAACCCGGGATCGCCCGACGCCAAGCCGAAGTCCTTCGGACCGTCCCTGAAACGGTTGCTGCGCAGGCTCGCCCCGGAGCGGGTCTACGTGTGGTGCATCGTCGGCTTCGCCATCGTGTCCGTGGTGCTCAACGTGCTCGGGCCCTACCTGCTGGGCAAGGCCACCAACCTCGTGTTCGACGGCGTGGTCGGGCGCAACCTCGATGCGATGAGCGGCATGTCCAAGGACCAGGCCGTCGAGCAGTTGCGCGCGAGCGGCAACGACACCCTCGCCGACATGTTGAACGCGATGGACGTGATCCCCGGCGTCGGCGTCGATTTCGGCGCGGTGGGCCGGGTGCTGCTGGTGGTGCTGGCGCTCTACATCGGCGCGTCGGTGTTCGGCTGGTTGCAGGGTTTCCTGCTCAATATCGTCATCAACCGCACCGTGAAGCGGCTGCGCGCCGAGGTGGAGGAGAAGATCCACCGGCTGCCGTTGCGCTACTTCGACACCCAGGCCCGCGGCGATGTGCTCAGCCGCGTCACCAACGACGTGGACAACGTCTCCCAGAGCCTGCAGCAGACCATGAGCCAGCTCATCGTCTCGGTGTTCTCGGTGCTCGGCATCCTGATCATGATGTTCTGGATCTCGCCGCTGCTGGCGTTGATCGCGCTGCTCACCGTGCCGGGGGCGATCATCGTCACCGCGCAGATCGCCAAGCGCTCCAAACCGCATTTCGTGGACCAGTGGAAGTACACCGGCCAGGTCAACGCGCAGGTCGAGGAGGCCTACACCGGCCACGAGGTAGTGACCGCGTTCGGGCGCGGCCGTGAGGTGGCCGCGGAGTTCGACAAACGCAACGAGGCGCTCTACCAGGCCAGTTTCAAGGCGCAGTTCATCTCCGGGCTGATCATGCCCGCGATCATGTTCCTGGGAAACGTGAACTTCGTGCTGGTGGCGCTGGTCGGCGGCCTGCGGGTGGCGACGGGGCACATCTCGCTGGGCGAGGTGCAGGCGTTCATCCAGTACTCGCGCCAGTTCAGCCAGCCGCTGACCCAGATCGGGTCGATGGTGAACCTCATGCAGTCGGGCGTGGCCTCGGCCGAGCGGATCTTCGAGATCCTCGACGCCGAGGAGCAGAGCCCCGATCCGGTGCAGGCCGATATCCGTCCGGTGGATCGCGGGCGGGTCGAGTTCGAGGCGGTGTCGTTCCGCTACGAGCCCGACAAGCCGGTGATCGAGCGGCTCTCGCTGGTCGCCGAGCCGGGCCACGTGGTGGCGATCGTCGGGCCGACCGGTGCGGGCAAGACCACGCTGGTGAACCTGCTCATGCGGTTCTACGAACTGGACGCGGGCACCATCACCATCGACGACGTGGACATCACCGAGATGTCGCGCGACCACCTGCGCTCGCGGATCGGCATGGTGTTGCAGGACACCTGGCTGTTCCGCGGCACCATCCGCGAGAACATCGCCTACGGCGATCCGAACGCCTCCGAGGACGACATCCTCGCCGCCGCCCGCGCCGCGTACGTGGACCGGTTCGTGCACGCGCTGCCCCACGGGTACGACACCCTCATCGACGAGGAGGGGTCGGGCGTCAGCGCGGGCGAGAAGCAGCTCATCACGATCGCGCGCGCGTTCCTGGCCAAGCCGTCCATCCTGATCCTGGACGAGGCGACCAGTTCGGTGGACACCCGCACCGAACTGCTGGTGCAGCACGCCACCGCCGCCCTGCGCAAGGACCGCACCAGCTTCGTGATCGCCCACCGCCTGTCCACCATCCGCGACGCCGACCTGATCGTGGTCATGGAGGCGGGCCGCATTGTCGAACACGGCACCCACGAACGCCTGCTCGACGAACGCGGCGCGTACTACCGCCTGTACAGCGCGCAGTTCGCGGCGGCAGCCGCCGACGCCTGAGGGGCTGAATCGCCGTCCCGGTTTCGCGGCACCTCCGGTGGTATCAGGGGGCGTGAATGTCGGCGGACCGTTCGCTGGACCGGCGGCCCGGTGGCGGGAGTTCGGTCGGCTCGGCACCGGCGCGTCGCGGTGCCCGCCGCTTGCGCTCGTGCCGGGGGTTCCGGACCGGGTGGTGACGGTGCCTGGGTCGTCGTGCTACGCGACGCCCTCGGATCTGGTCGGGCAACGCAACGGCGGGTAGGTGCGGGCGGGGCCGGACCGTACCGGGGGCTCGCCGAGTCCGAGCGGATGATCGCGCCGGGTGTTACCACTCGACCGGAGGCGGGGAGGGGTGGGCGGGGGCGCGCGTCGCCCCTGAGAGGATGGGGCGCGTGGCAGCCTCGGCAGATTTCTCCTTCACCGTCGGAACCCGGTTGGACGGGCGGCACGGGCGGACCGGGGTGATCCGCACGCCGCACGGCGAGATCGCGACGCCCGCGTTCATCCCGGTCGGTACCAAGGCGACCGTCAAGGCGGTGCTGCCGGAGACCATGAAGGAGCTCGGCGCCCAAGCGCTGCTGGCCAACGCCTACCACCTGTATCTGCAGCCGGGCGCCGACATCGTGGACGAGGCGGGCGGGCTGGGCGCGTTCATGAACTGGCGTGGGCCCACCTTCACCGACAGCGGCGGCTTCCAGGTGATGTCGCTGGGCGTCGGGTTCAAGAAGGTCCTCGCCATGGAGTCGGTGGACGTGCGCAGCGACGACGTGATCGCCAAGGGCAAGGAGCGCCTGGCCACCGTGGACGACGACGGCGTCACCTTCCGTTCGCACCTGGACGGCTCGAAACACCGCTTCACGCCGGAGGTTTCGATGGGCATCCAGCACCAGCTGGGCGCCGACATCATGTTCGCGTTCGACGAACTCACCACGCTCATGAACACCCGTGGCTACCAAGAGGAATCGCTGCGCCGTACGCACGAGTGGGCGCAGCGCTGCCTCGACGAGCACGAGCGCCTCACCACCGCCCGCGCGCACCGCCCGTACCAGGCGCTGTTCGCGGTGATCCAGGGCGCGCAGTACGAAGACCTGCGCCGCAAGGCATGTCGCGAGCTCGAGGAGTTACGGGGCGCCGAGGGAACGGAATTCGACGGCTACGGCATCGGCGGGGCGCTGGAGAAGCACAACCTCGGCGCCATCGTCGGCTGGTGTTGCGACGAGCTGCCCGAGGCCAAACCCCGGCACATGCTGGGCATCAGCGAGCCGGAGGACTTCTTCGCCGCGGTGGAGAACGGCGCCGACACCTTCGACTGCGTGAACCCCTCCCGCGTCGCGCGCAACGCCGCCATCTACGTCCCCGACGGCCGCTTCAATATCAACACCAGCCGCTTCCGCCGCGACTTCACCCCGATCGACGCCGACTGCGACTGCTACACCTGCGCCCACTACACCCGCGCCTACCTCCATCACCTGTTCAAGGCCAAGGAGATGCTGGCCGCCACACTCTGCACCATCCACAACGAACGCTTCACGGTGCGCCTTGTCGACCGTATCCGCGAGAGCATCGACGGCGGGTACTACGACGAGTTCAAGGCGGAAACGCTGGGCCGCTGGGGTTCTCGCACGCGTAGCTCGTGAGTCGTCCCCTCTCGCATGCGAACGTGCCGCGAGGTCACGCGACCTTGTGCCACTGAGGCTCTCACCGCAATACGATCGCCCCGCCCTGCACGCCGCCCGCGCTCCGGGCGTTGCGAGACGTGGGGACCGGACTGCTGAACGACTGCGGTACCGACCGTCGTGTGAAGGCCGACCGACCCCGTGGCGTGCTCATCCCGAATGTGGACGCCTGTGGACAACTTCGGAGCACGACCGCGGCCGAACGCGCGCAGCCGAATTGTCCACAGCCGTCCCGAGTTGCAGCCCGAACCTGTGGACGCCTTTCGACGTCCCGGTGCGCGACCGCACGCACCGGGACGCCCGGAACTCAGGAGCGCAGCGCTCCCGACCGCACCGGCGCGTAGCCGGGTTCATGTTTCTTCAACAGCGCGATCACGCGGTAGGTGATCGGCATGACCACGATTTCCACCAGCGTCTTCCACAGGAAGCCGATGACCACGTAGTTCACGAACTGCTGCCAGGTTTGGATGCCGATGGCGCCGGCGGCGATGGAGCAGAAGATGAGGGTGTCGGCGAACTCGCCGACCACGGTGGAGCCGATCAGCCTGGCCCACAGGTGCTTTTCCTTGGTGCGCTCCTTGATCATCACCAAAGTGGCCGAATTCAGCAGCTGGCCCACCAGATATCCGGCGAGACCGGCGATCACCAGCCGCGGCACCGGGCCGACGACGCTCTCCAGCGCAGCCTGGTTCTCGTAGAACCCGGCGGGCGGCAGCGCGAGCACCACGGCGAAGCACAGCACCGTCAGCAGCAGCGCGGCGAAACCGTAGTAGATGGCGCGCCGGGTGGCGCGGAAGCCGTACACCTCGCTGAGCACATCGCCCAGGATGTAGGCCAGGGGGAACAGGAAGAACGCGCCGTCGGTGACGATCGGCAGGATCTGTAGCGGACCCAGCGTCACCGACTGGTCGCCGAAGAACTCCACGCCCTTGGTGGCGCAGATGTTCGAAATGATCAGCGTCGCGGTGAACAGCGCGACGATCGGTGTGTAATACCCCCGCGCGACCTGGGCGAATGCCACCTGGTCCGGCGCGGGGCGCCCAGGCCCGTCGAGTTCTTCGTTTTTCTTGAGATCACTCACGGGCTACATCTTCCCAGGTCCGGGCCCCGAGCCGGGCGTCGCGGCCGCACCACGGCGCCCGGGCGGCTCGCGCGCCCGCGAAATCGACACCGGACTGGGCCGACCCGCCCGTCTACGCTGTACCCATGAAGAACGCGGGTGATTCCGACGAGTGGTGGAAGCAGTACGGCGGCGAGGGCGTCACGCCGGGCTCCCCTGGCCAGGGCTCCACGCCGCAGTACCCCACCCAGGACCCGTCCGGATACCCCTCGGCGCCGCAGTATCCCCAGCAGCCGTCGCAGCCGGAGTACCCGAACTACCAGCAGCCCCCGCCGGGTCCGGCGCCGGGCGGTTATCCACAGCCGCCCGCCTACGGTTATCCCCAGGGCTATCAGCCGTACGGCTACGCGCCGCGGCAAAGCTCCAACGGGCTGGCGATCGGCGCGATGGTCACCTCGATCATCGGTCTGCTCGGCTGCTGCGCCTTCTTCGTCCCCAGCCTGATCGGCCTGGTGCTCGGCGTCGTCGCGCTGAACCAGATGAAGCAGCACGGCAACGAAGAGGGCAAGGGCATGGCGCAGGCCGGTGTGTGGGTCGGCGTCGCAGGCATCGTGCTCGGCATCCTGTACTGGGCGCTGATCATCACCGGCGCGATCGCGGGCTGGTAGTCGACCGCCCGACGACGAATCAGGGGCGTTCCCATCTTGCGATGGGAACGCCCCTTTTCGTGTTCAGCGGGTCGCGGGTGTCAGCCCTTGACGACCTGGGTGCCGCCGGCGAACTTGTCGTGCCAGCCCTGCTTGTTCGGGTCCTGCTCGATGGTGACGGCGATGTAGATCATCAGACCGAGCGCGACCAGATTGCCCACGCAGTACACGACATTGGCGGCAAGGAAGATGTTGCGCTTGAGCGAGGTGACGGGATCGATCTTGGCCGCACCGCCGGGAGCGACGACCCGCAGGCCGAGGATCCTCTTGCCGAGGGTGGCCCCCTGGCTGGTCTCCATCAGCACGAAGTAGCCCAGCAACGCCAAAGCCGACAGGGCGGCGAGCAGGATGCTGATGAGGGTGCTGCCGATGAAGACGCTGACGACCTGGAACGGGATGCCGACGATGAGGCTGTCGATCAGCCGAGCCGCGAATCGGGTCCATAGATCGCCCGGCTGCGGCCCACCGAAACCACCGCCGTACGGCGGCTGCCCGTACGGCTGCTGCTGGCCGTAGGGGTCCTGCGGGTACGGCTGCTGCTGTCCGTACGGCTGCTGCTGACCGTATCCGGGCTGCTGCCCGTAACCCGGCTGCTGCGGCTGCCCGTACGGCTGCTGGCCGTACGGGTCTTGCGGGGGCTGCTGCCCGTACTCGGGCTTGCCGCCGTACGGCTGCCCGCCCTGCGGATACTGGTTGGGGTCGTACCCACCGCTGGTCATGTCTAATCCTCGTGATCGGGTGATCTGGTGTCGAACGGTACGTTACGGACATCCGGACGGTTGCAACAACCTGTCCGGCGATACGATCCACGGTTGCCCCGGCAGCAGCGCGGGATCGAAACGCGCGAGGACCTGCGACGGGGTGTTCCCGGCGAGCCCGAGCGAGCCGGCGAGCAGTGCCAGGACCTGTTCGGGCGTGTTGCCCAGGGCGCGCCGGTCGGCCAGCGTCACCGCGCCGTCGCGCTTGGCCAGGCGCTTGCCCTCCTCGTTGAGGACGAGCGGTACGTGCGCGTAGTGCGGGACCGGGAGCCCGAGCAGCGTCGCGAGGTAGGCCTGGCGCGGGGTGGAGGGGAGCAGATCGTCGCCGCGCACCACTTGGTCGACGCCCTGTTCGGCGTCGTCCACCACCACGGCCAGGTTGTAGGCGGGGATGCCGTCGCCGCGGCGCAGCACCACGTCGTCGACGGGGCCGCGGTAGTCGCCGTGCAGTTGGTCGTGGACGGTGAACTCGTGCACGTCGGCGCGCAGGCGCAGCGCGGCAGGCCGGCCCTCGGCGCGTTTGCGCGCCCGCGCGGCCTCGGTGAGGTCGCGGCAGGTGCCGGGGTAGGCGCCCATCGGGCCGTGCGGTGCGGTGGCGGCCTGCTGGATTTCCCTTCTCGTGCAATAACACTCGTAGGTGCGTCCGGCGGCGGTCAATCGCTCGATGGCGGCGTCGTAGCGGGGCAGGCGTCCGGATTGCCGCACGACCGGTCCGTCCCAGTCCAGGCCGAGGGCGGCGAGGTCGGCGAGCTGGCGCTCCTGCGCGCCGGGCCGCACGCGGTCCAGATCATCGATGCGCAGCAGGAACCGCCGGCCCGTGGATCGCGCGAACAGCCATGCCAGCAGTGCCGTTCGCAGATTGCCCAGGTGCAGATCGCCCGACGGGCTCGGCGCGTAGCGGCCCGCGGGCGTCGGATCGGCAGCGTCGTCCGGCACGGCTGCCATGGTAGGCCGGTCAGGCGCGCAGGCGCGGACGCAGCCGGGCCTCGGTGATGTCGGCGCCGTCGTCGAGCGCGGCGAGCAGGGATTCCGCGTGCGCGATGAGCCCCGGTCCGTCGATGCCGTAGGGCAGTCCGGGCGCGCTGTCGGCTCGCTCGTCATGACTATTGTCGAAATTGCGGCAATCTTCGGGCGCGTAGGCGCGCAGACGGCCGACGGCGCGGGTGAGCAGCGTCCGCGCGCCCTTGTGATTTCCGCGCTGGATGTGTGTCAGACCCACCGCATATTGCGCGAGACCCTGCCACAGCATCCTTTCGGCGAACGGCCCGTTCTTCCACGCCGCCTCTAATACCTCATGTGCATTGAAAGCCAAACCGTCGTCCAGAAGTTGCTGGGCGAGGTCCAAGGTTTGCTGGGGCGGCAGGTCCAGATCGTCCGGAATTCGCGGCACGCCGGCGGCGCCGTGCGGGAGCGGGCGGCCGAAGCGGTCCCGTGGGCGGGCGTTGCGGGCGCGACCTGCCTCGTCGCGTGGGCGTTCGAGCATAGGTTCCATGATCCACGGTGGAGAGGTTCCGCGTCATCACCGGAGGGGTACTCCGATTCGTTTGACGGATCACGGATCAATCACGCGGGTGGTCCGTGTTTGCCGCGCGCGGCAATTCGGCGATTGCTCATCGACCGGCTATGTTTCCGCAACGCGCAAAACTTCGCAACATTGGCAAATGCGGGGGCTGGGCTGGCAAGAGACCGGCAAATTCTCCCGGGAACCTGCTAGGGTTCACTTCGCGGGGTGACCCGCCAGGTGAATTCACCTCGAACCGCACTGCGGAGGCCGGACACCGCGGCGGTTGCGCGCTACCACCAGGCGCATCTGGAGCATCCGTGTTCGATGTCGAATGCCGATGCTGGTTGGAACGTTCTCAGTGGGAAAATCTCGTTCTCGACGCAGCGAAGGAGCTAGTGCCGTGGAAGTTGATCTGACGGGCGCTGTGTGGCGTAAGAGCACATACAGCGGCCCCGACGGGAACTGCGTGGAAGTGGCGTTTCTCGGCGACGGCGATGTAGCGGTCCGTGACACCAAGGCGCGGGGCGAGGGCCCCGTTCTCGCGTTCACGCCGCGCGCATGGGACGCCTTCCTAACCGGCGTATCTGCGGGGGAGTTCGGTCCCGCCTGAGCGGCGCGCCGAACTGTCAGCACGGGCCCCGGGTCGTCTCGACTCGGGGCCTTCGCGTGCGTGCGGTGCGTTTCGCGCGACGGCGCCGACTAGGGTCGTGACCGTGGGTTCGGTGGCGCCGCAGGATGCGACGATGTTCTGGCTGTCGGGTCGCACGCGCAACGACCTGTTCCTCCTGTACTGCTTCACCGACACCGGCGTGCCGAGCGAAGAACTGCGCGCGAGGGTGGCGGCTCGGGCGGCGCTCGTCCCCGATCTGAGCGTGCGGCTGCGCGAAGTCCCGCGCGATCTGTCGTACCCGTCGTGGGTGCCGTGCGCCTTCGCCGACGACCAGTTCTTCGAGCACCATCTGCCCGAGTGCACTTGGCCTGCTGTGGAATCCGCCCTCGGCACCCTCCTCGCCACGGGCGTCGACGCCACCCACCGCCCGTGGCGCCTGCACGTCTTTCGCGCCGTCACCGGGGCCCCCACCTCCTCCGGCCCCGTCACCGTCGCCGTCCTCCAGATGTCACACGCCCTGGCCGACGGCCGTCACGCCGCCACGCTCGCCCGCGCCCTCTTCACGGACCTGCCGCAGGGGACTGAGGTCGATGCTGTGGAAGCCTCTGTGCCCCCGGGTAAGTCGGGGGGACCCGCGCGCTCGTGGTTCGGTGCTGTTCCCTCGCCGGAGCGGGTCGGTGCGGTGGTTGATGCGGTTCGGGGATTGGCGGAGTTTCCCTTTCGGATGGTGGGGACCGTGGTGTTCGGGGTGGGGGCGTTTCGGGCGCAGCGGGAGCTCGCCGCGTTGACGGAGGCGGGGGAAGTTCCCGCTGCCGGTGGTGGTTTCGCGCCGTCGGCGGTGAATCTGGTTGGCGACGGGGAGGTTTCGCGGCACCGGGTGCGCATGATCGTGTGCCAGGCGGGGGAGTTGCGGGTGCCCGACTACACGGTGACCGTGGTGGTGCTCACCGCCGTGTCCGTCGCGTTGTCGGAATACCTTGCGGGGGAGCAGCGGCTCGGCGCTCAGGTGCCGATGGCGTTGGACGGGAAAGCGCGGGCGCGCAACAACTATCGCAGCCTGGGCATCGACCTCTTCGCCGACGAGCCCGATCTGCGCGCGCGAGCCCGTCGCATCGCCGACGATCTCGACCAGCGCCGCCGCCGCGCCCGCCACCCGCTGCTGGCCGCGCAGGACCGCGTCACCACCTGCACGCCGGCGCCCATCCTGCGCCGCGACGTCGCCCGCTACCCGCTCGACGTGGTCCCCGACGCGCTCGCCGGCCACACGGTCGTCTCCAGCGTCCACCGCGGCCCCGCCGACCTCGCCTTCGGCGGCCCGGTGCTCTTCACCGCCGGTTTCCCCGCCCTCGGCTCGGTCATGCACCTCACCCACGGCGTCCACGGCCTCGGCGACACCGTCACCCTCTCCCTCCACGCCGACCTCCCCGACCTCGACCGCTACGCCACCCTCCTCCGCACCGCCCTGTCGACCGTCCCGTCCGCCCTCGCGGCCGCCCCCTGACTCTCGGGCGCGCCCAGCGCGTGAGTGTGCGCTGTAGCGACAGCGCCCCGACCCACGGCGTGCCCACTGCGCAGGTTCGCGCACGTCGCGACGGCGGCGCCGAGCCCACTTCGTGACGCACAGTGGGCGACCCCTGCCGCGCGAGTTCACCCTTCTGGCACCGGCGGCGGGACACCGCGAGCCGCGGCGCCCCGAAACAAGGCCGTTGCGTCGCGCACTCCGGGAGTGGCCACTCCTCGTGCGGGATACCGCCGTCGATCGGGGGCGCCCGATCGCTTCGGGCGAGCGGGGCTGTGGCGGCGTACTCACACGTATCCCCGGGCGTGCACCCCGGTCTCGCATCGTTGCGGCGGAATCACCGCTTGTCCGGCCGGTGCAACCATGCGGCCCGGCGCGATTCGGTGACCTACCCGCACGGGGATATCGGCACCACCAGACGTCGTTCCGGTGCGCGTCCCTCACCCCTCTTTCGCGAGCCCGTCGAACACCCGCCGGTAGTACGTCGTGAAGAACTTCGGCCCCATCAGCCGCATCATCCCCACGCCGAGACGCGCCGAGGGGTGGATCGCGGTGTTGTCCCAGAGCCCGTGGATGTCGCTGCCGCCGTCGTCCGCGGGACGGATGGTGAGTTCGTGGAGGCTGCCCGGCGCGAGATGCGCGCTGTCCACGACGTGCATCCGGATCAGGCCCGGCGTGGACCAGTCGTAGACCCAGCGCGCCGAGATGGGTGGGAAATCCTGACCTTCCTGCACGTCGGCGGTGGTTTCGCCGACGTCGTACACCCGGTAGTGCCGGGACGAGAGGGCGGGCCAGCGGCGCGGGCGGTTCGCGGAGAAGTCCGTGAACAGCTCGAGGATCTGCGCCGGCGTCGCGAGGGAATGCAGGTCGAATTCGAACCGTGTGCGCATGGTCGCCCTCACTCGTGGGGAAGTCGCGTACGCCCAACGATAGCTGCGCGCGTGTCGCTTCCGTGTCACGGATCACACATCGCCTGTTAATGTCTGGGACTCGTGGCGGACAGCACAACTCGGGCAACGCCCGGGACAGTCGGATGGGGCATCGTCACCGCGCTCGGGGTCGTCACGGGATACGTCGCGGTCCTGCTCGCCAACGCCCGGCATTTCTACGCCGACGACACCGAATCCCAGTACGCGCCGCTGTGGGTCATGATGGGCGAGCGACTGCGCGCGGGCGAGTTCCCCGTCCTGGTGCCCGAACACTGGCTGGCCGGTAACTACGCCATCGAGGAAGCCGGCCTGCTGAACCCGCCGCAACTGCTCATCGACCTCATCGCCCCCTCGGTCGACAACCTCGCGCTCTACGCCACGGTCGTCAAACTGCTGTTCGCGATCATCCTGGGCCTCGGCGTCTTCCGCATCTGCCTCGCCTACGGTTCGCGCGCGCCCTGGGCGGCGGTCGCCGGTGTGGCGCTGCCGTTCAGCGGCTGGCTGCTCTTCTTCGACGAGGCCAGCTGGATGACGGCGTTCACCGGCACCGCTTGGCTCACCCACGCGTGGGCGTCGGGCGTCCGGTACGCGCGCGGGCGCGGCGGGCCGATCCCGGTGTTCGTCTTCCTGTACCTCACGATCTCGGTGCAGTACGTGTTCCCCGCCGTGGAGGCCGGGCTGATGATCGCCGCCGTGGTGATCGGCGAGGTCGTCTACCAGCGGGTGTGGCGGCCGTCGCTGCGGCTGCTCGCGGTGTCGGCGTGCGCCGCGCTGGCCGGGTTGGCGACCTATCTGCCGAGCGCGCTGTCGGCCAAGTCGACCTGGCGCGGCACCGCGCAGATCAATAACGAGCCGCTGCTCACGGTGCCGTGGTCGGAGTCGCTCAACGCGAGCCTGCCGAGCACCCTGCCCGCCTTCACTTCCTGGTGGGGGTACGTGCAGCCGATGCCCGTGGTCTATATCGCGTGGTTCCTGATCCCCGCGCTGGCGTTCATCGACTGGGAGCGCGCGAAGGGCATGGTGCGCGAGCTCACCGGCCCGATCGTGTTCGCGGCGGTGGCGCTGATGTGGGCGGCCGGTCCCGGTGCGATCGGTCCACTGCGCTGGCCGGGGCGGGTGCTGCCGATGGTGGCGCTGGGCCTGCTGGTGCTGGTGTGCGTGCTGCTCGGCCGGTGCGCGACGGTGGAGAACGCGCGCACGCGCGGACTCGTCGCGGCCGCCCTGATCGGAGTGCTGTGGGTGCGTTCGATTTCCGCGGCGCCGAGCGAATTCGCCTGGCATGTCGTGGCCGCGCTCGCGGTGGGTGCACTCGGTGTGGTGACTGTCTGGCTGACGCGCAACCGTGGCGGCACGGCGGCGTGCGGTTTCGTCGTCGCCACCGTCGCGCCGATCGCCTACCTCCAGGTAGCGGCCGCGCAACCGACGCCGCTGGGCTGGAACCTGCCCGAGAAGCGTTCCGAGATGAAGGCCGCCTTCCCCGACTTCCCCGGCAACACACTGCAATTGGCCGACCGCGCGCTGATCCCGCCCGGCGAACGCGCCGCCGAAGGGGCTTACGGCTCTTTGGTTTTCGGCAACTACGCCAAGAATCTCGGCCTCGACTACGTCGGCGGATACACACCAAACGGGCACTTCTACTTCGGCGAACTCCTCTGCATGCGTTGGGATGTCAGTGCTTGCCCCGACGCCTACCGGCGCGCGTTCGCCGTCGAGCCCTCCACCGGCAAGACGATCGTCGACCTCATGAAGATCGACCGCGTGGTCCTGCACACGGCCCTGTACCCGGACGCGCGCGGCCAGGAACCCCCGGCCGGTTGGCGGTGGGTCGACTACCCCGGCCACGAGCGCTACATCGCGGTGCTCGAGCGCCTCGACGGTCCCGTCTCCACCGTCAACGGGCGGATCGCGGTGGCCGAGGGCGTCAGGGCGACGTCGCTCGCCGAGTCCGACACCACCAGTCGCGTGCGCGTCAGCTCGGATTCGGGCGGCCGCGTCGTGTTCGCTCGCCTCGGCTGGCCCGGCTACCGCGTGACGCTCGACGGACGCGAGATCCCGTTCGACACCGTCGCGCGAACCTTTGTCGCCGTGGACATTCCGGCCGACACCGAGGCCGAACTCGTACTCTCGTGGCGCCCGCCGGGCTGGAAGATCGGGGGCGCGGCGGCCCTGCTCGGCGTGGCCGGCGTCGCGGCACTGCACTGGCTGTACCGCCGTGAACGTGACCCGGACGAGCCCGCGCCCGCGCCGCCCACCCCGGCCGAGCTGGTAGGTGCGCGATGACCGTGACCGCCGATCCGGGCCCGCTGCTGCGCGTGGTGCGCCGGCAGGAAATCGCGTTCGCCGTGGTCGGCGGATTCAACACGGTGCTCGGGATCGCGCTGACCGTCTTCTGGCTGGCGGTGTTCGGCGACCGGATCGCCGCGGCCGCCGCACCCGCCGCGGCCTACGCGATCAGCATCGTGGTGGCCTTCGTGCTGCACCGGACCCTGGTGTTCCGGGTGCGCGGGCACGTGGTCCGCGATTTCTGCGCCTTCGTGGCTGTGAACTCCGGCGGACTGCTGCTGAACATGGTGCTGCTCCAAGCGGCCGTCTCGGTGCTCGGGTTGCCGAGCATTCCGTCGGCCGTCGTGGTGATGGCGCTGGTGGCGGTGGTCAGCTTCTTCGGCCACCGGCACGTGTCCTTCCGCCGCAAGCCCCTGCCCGAACCGGGGTTCGCGGGCGCGACGAGACCGTAGGGAGGTGACGGATCGGTGTCTGGCAACGGATCGGTTACGCGTGTATCGCGCACCGTTGACCGCTGCGGACCGGGTCCGCGATGATCATGTTCACCTCGCGACGGTTCCATCCAGCCTACCGCCGACACCGACGTCGGCGGCCCGGTAGAGAGGTCAGGAACGTAATGAGCAGCACTCGTTCACGTCACTGGGCGGCCCGCTTCGCGGTGCTCGCCGGTATCGCATCGGCCGTGTTCGCCATGACGGCGACCGCGCAGGCCGAACCACTGTGGCCGGGCGGACCCGACATCCCGGGTGTTCCGGCAATCATCCCGCCACCGGTGCCGGTCGCCCCCTGCTCCACCGAGGCGCGCGCCTGCATGCGCCTGTCCACCAACGAGGCCTGGCTGATGGACAACGGCAAGGTCGCCTACGGCCCCACCCCGATCTCGCACGGTATGCGCGGTTACGAGACCCCGCCCGGCGTGTTCAAGGTGTCGTTCAAGCGCGAGTTCCACTGGAGCACCATGCACAACGCGCCCATGCCCTACGCCACCTTCTTCAACGGCGACATCGCCTTCCACGTCGGCCCCATCGAAAAGGAATCGCACGGCTGCGTCCGCATGACGCACGAGGGCGCCAAGGCGTTCTACGAGTACCTGTGGCCGGGTGACCGAGTGGAGGTTGTGGAGTAGGAGGGTCACCGGGGGGACTCGGCAACCCGTTCGAAGGACTCACGGCCCCCTGCGTCGGCGGCTACCCGAACACCGGACTCGGCGTCGTGACGGGTGTGCGGGTGGGCTGAACGTACCGGACACGTGCCGCTCCGAGTGGCGACGGCCGGTGGGTACGCTGACCACCGGCTGTCCGCCGAGCGGCGGGCATCGTCCGTGAGTGCGGCCGGCTTTCTCCCGATGCTGATCTGCCTGGGCGGCGCGGCGCTTCCGGGTGCGGTGGCGCTGGTGCGACTCCGTCGCCGCACCTATGACGACTGGACACGCTGGGGAATCGTGCTCGCCACGGCGTACGCGCAGGTCGTCGTCGGCATAGCGTTGATCATCGTCTTCGCCGGCCGCAACCTCACACAGTCCATGGTGGTCCCCATGCTCCTCGGTGGCGCCGTGCTGCCCCTGGCGGCGTGGGTCGCGGCACGGGCCGCCGGCGAGCGGATGATGGAGTGCCTCACGCTCGATCGGATCGGTCACAGCACCCAGCATGTCGATACCCAGCGCGGCGACCCCGGAGAAGATGTTGAAGATGCTGTCCGAATCGAAACCGTGCGAGATCTGGACGAGGGCCTCGGCCGGGGTGAATCCGGTGAGCCGACCAGCGGAGTTGCCTTCGTAGTCGACATCCGGGTTCAGATCGACTTCGACGCCGAGCACTTCGAACTCCATCATCACAGCTCCTCGGCCTCACGATCCGTCCGCGCGGTGACGTCGACCGTCTCGTAGACCTGCGCGCAGGTTTGTACGCGAACACCCATGACACCGGCGGCGTCGCCGACCTGGTAGATCTTCCCGACGGTGGGTTCGTGGATCTGCGCCTTCAGCAACCATCCGATCGGGTCGGCCAGCACACCGAACGCTTGGCTCGGATCCGCCGATTCGGTGGTCGTGCGCGCAGCGTCGGCGATCGACCTGAGCCGCCCGCCGAGGTCGTTGAGCTGTTGAGCATGCGAGTAGAGCTCGCCAGGTACGACGTTGAGCTGTGGTGGGGTCGACGTCGCGGGTGACGGGGTGCGTGGCCAGGATCGGGTCGAGGTCGAGGGTGGGCGCGTCTGGGATCGGGCACGGCGTCAGGATGGTCGCCAGTCGTTCGACCGTGCGCAGTGCGGCCGCCAACTCGTCGGGCTGGGCGAACCGCGGATGTCGCCCGTCCAGGTCCTCGAACGCGACCGCGAACCACCCGTCGTCCTCGAGCGTGAACAGCACGCGCGGCGCGGACACCTCCCTCGGCAGCCGCGCCGCCGTACCCGCCTCGGACCGATACGCCCCGGCCAACCCATCCGCACCCTCGATCACCTTCACGAACGCGCGCCCACCGTGCTCGGTCCGAATCCGCACGGCCGCACCGTGACTGAACCCACCGGTCGGCGTCACCGCCTCCACCACCGCACCCCCGAGCCGCCGCCCGGTCCCATCGTGGGCACCGGTTCTGGGGTCTGCCGGTGCGGTCCCCGTTATGGTGCGCTCGATCCGAAGGGGACGAATAGGAGGATTCGAGCGTGAAACTCACCCGTGTCGTTCCGGCTGCCTTCGGAATAGCCTTGGCCGCGAGCACCACCGCCGTATTCGCCGGTTCCGGTGCCGCGCAGGCGGTGCCGCCGGGCTGCGTGGAAACTCGCAATCTCACCAGCGTGACCGTCCACTGCCCCGGCACCACCGATATGTACCGAGGGGTCGACGTCGACTGCGTCGGTGTGTACCTCACCTACGGCCTCGGCCCCGGCGTCGGCCCGTACACCCAGCGCTACTTCGGCAACCTGTCCGAAGGACTCACGGCCCCCTGCGTCGGCGGCTACCCGAACACTGGACTCGGCGTCGTGACGGGTGTACGGGTGAGCTGAACGTAGCGGACACCGCCGCTCGCTCACACCATGCGCAGATGACGCCCGGTCGGACCGCGCCGCGCCGTTTCCGCATTCACCTCGGTCGATTGCGCACTGCGCAGCTCGGTTCCGAAGGTCAGCGCGTGGACGTCGCTCACGGGGAGGTGCAGTTCGCCGGCGATGGTGCGCGCGTGGACCGCGCCGGTTCGATCCAAGACCTGCGGAAAGACCCGTGACATCTCGTAATTGGGCATACCGTCCGGTTCGGAGGTGCGATAACCGCGCGTGGACAGCTCGACGCAGGTCTGCCGATAGGCCCAGTCGGACAGGCGCCCCGCCTTGTGACAGGCGAACGCTGTCGCCATCGCCGAGGTCTTGAACGTGTCGCGCAGCATCAGGATCTGTGGGAGCGACGGGTTGTTCGGCAGGTATTCGGCGACACTCGCGGCGGGCAGGAGGAACTCGGACGCGAAGGCATCCGCTTCGCGTTCCTGGTTCGATGTGTCGCACGCTTCCTCGCCGTGCAGCACGAGATGGAGGAAGACATACGGAATGTCGTCGCGCCACAGTGAATACGCGTCGACCGCGTCCGCCAACGGCGGCAGGGTGTACACCCTGATTCCCCGGGATTCGCACAACTGCACCAGGTTGGGCAGCGGCTTCGTTCCGAGCCCCCATACGGCGCGCAGGAGTTGCGCGGCGGTCGCGGGGGCGTGGCCGGTGAACGACGGTACGTCGACCGGAGGCAGCACGAACCGAGTCGAGATCCACCTGTCGATCTCGATCCCGGACACACCGGCCGCTACGGCGGCATCCCGTTCCCGCGCGGTCGCGCGTCGCGCGGCGCGGAACCGGACCTCGTTCGCGCCGATCAGCGGTGGGGCACCAACCGAGAAATAGGTGGCGGGGTAGTCGAGGGCAGCACCGAGAGAACCGGCGACACCGGTCGGCGCCATACCGTCCTCATATTTCGCGATGGTCCGGGGCGTGACCGAGAGACGATGCGCCAGTTCGACTTTGGTCAGCCTCGGCGCATCCGGGCGATCCGGACGCGATCCGGGTCGAGAAAGGTCCTAGCCGGCTTCGACGACTCGGAAGTCGACATCCTGTCCTCCGACGTCGAGCGGCAGCCTGTCGACCGTGTAGATCCACCTGGCCAGTCCCGCGCCGGTAGACGGGTGGAAGCCCGTGATGTTGCCCGCAACGGTCTCGCCCGCGGCGAGTGCGTTCGCGATGTCGTCCACGTCCAGATCCATCTTGGCGAGATACGCCGCCGCATCCCGGGGTTCGACGACTATCGGCTGGTGGCGGTATCCCGGCTGGCTCATGATCGGTCCCCCTGGTTCGAGTCGGCCTCAGTTTCGTGTTGAAAACCAGAACATGCGGTGGTCAGAAGGTGGCAGAGGGAAGGGGTGGAGCCGCGCAGACATGCCCCCGAAACAACGGCTGGCCGGGTGGTTCGTGAACCACCCGGCCAGCCGGTTGAGCGGAGGATAGGGGATTTGAACCCCTGAGGGCTGTTAACCCAACCCGCGTTCCAGGCGAGCGCCATAGGCCACTAGGCGAATCCTCCGTGGAGCAGCATACCGGGTGACCCCGGTGGGATGCCAAATGGGTGCCGGGGAGTCGGTGGGGTGGGGGTGTCGGTGCTGGTGGGACGGGTGATCGGGGGCGGATGTGGGCGGGGCGGGGGTGACCCGCTACACTGGCCGACGGATCCCGCGCGGCGCGCATCCTGTGAACTCCCCCAGGGCCGGAAGGCAGCAAGGGTCAACGGGCTCTGCCGGGTGCGCGGGGTCCCCTATATATCGGCCCGGTCGACGGGCCCAGCGGCCGGAGATCGGCCAGTCTCCTCACTCGGGCGAACGCCTACTGATACGGGCAACCGCCGGGTAACGTGGGCAGCGATCCGCCGATGGTCCCCCCGACATCGGAACGGACCACCGAAACCACACCCCCAGCTGCTTCGAAAGGCTGCCCAAGGATGCCCCGGCAAACGCAGATCGGTTTGATGAGCCACGAGGAGCTCGTGTCCGAGCACGAGACCCAGACCGCGAACTACGCGAAGCTCCGGACCGAGAAGCTCACGCTGGATCTGACCCGAGGAAAACCCTCGCCGGAACAACTGGACCTATCCGCGGCGCTGCTCTCGTTACCCGGCGACGGCGACTTCCGCGACGGCACCGGCACCGACTGCCGCAACTACGGTGGCCTGCACGGACTCCCGGAGCTGCGCGCCCTCTTCGGCGAACTGCTCGGCATCGGCGTCGACAACCTGCTCGCGGGCAATAACGCCAGCCTGGAGCTGATGCACGACGTCATCACCTACGCGATGCTGTACGGCACCAACGATTCCGAGCGCCGCTGGGCCGCCGAGCCCACCCTCAAATTCCTCTGTCCCGCACCGGGTTACGACCGCCACTTCGCGATCACCGAGGCGCTGGGCTTCGAGATGATCACCGTCCCGATGCGCCACGACGGCCCCGACACCCACCTGATCGGCGAGCTGCTGGCCGCCGACCCGCAGATCAAGGGTCTGTGGGCGGTGCCGAACTACTCCAACCCCACCGGCGTCACCTACTCCGAAGAGGTTGTGCGCGAACTGGTTTCGCTGTCCGCCGCAGCGCCCGACTTCCGTCTGTTCTGGGACAACGCCTACGCGGTGCACCCGCTCACCGACACCGCGGACCCGGTGATCGACGTGCTCGGCCTGGCGGCCACCGCCGGTAACCCGAACCGGCCCATCGTGTTCGCCTCCACCTCCAAGATCACCTTCGCGGGCGCGGGCGTGAGCTTCCTCGGCGCGTCCACCGCGAACCTGGACTGGTACCTCTCGCACGCCGCGAAGAAGAGCATCGGCCCCGACAAGGTGAACCAGCTGCGCCACTTGCGCTTCTTCCGGGACGCCGACGGCGTGCGCGCGCACATGCAGAAGCACCGCGCCATCCTGGAGCCGAAATTCGCTCTGGTGCTGAAGATCCTGGAGGACCGCCTCGGCGCCTCGAAGGTCGCGTCGTGGACCGAGCCGAAGGGCGGCTACTTCATCAGCCTGGATGTGCTGGAGGGCACCGCCGCTCGCGTGATCGCCCTGGCGAAGGAGGCGGGTATCGCGCTGACCGCCGCCGGCTCGGCCTTCCCCTACCGGAAGGACCCGGAGGACAAGAACATTCGCATCGCCCCTAGCTTCCCGAAGACCGAGGAGCTGGAGAAGGCGATGGACGGCCTGGCGACCTGCGTGCTGCTGGCCGCCACGGAGAAGTTGCTGGGTAAGTAAGGGGACGAGAAGGCTCCCCGGGGCGGGGAGCCTTCGCCGTCAGTTCGGTTTGTGGGCCAGCACCGCGAACATGGTCACCGAGAGGTGGATGTCGCCGGTTTCGGCGCCGCGTTCGAGGTCGCGCAGCAAGTCCTCGCGCTCGGCTTCGGTGATCGAACCGCGCGCCACCGCCATGGCGGAGATGCGGGTGACGAGCGAGCCGGGCCCCGCCGCGCGGTCCTGGACCAGGGCGTGGGAGCCGATCTCGTCCACCACCAGACCTGCCCTGGTGAGCTGGCCGGGGATGGCGCGGCCCGCGAGGGGATTGGTGGTGGCGGAGATCAGCGTGTCGAGCACCTGGCGCACCACGCCGCGCTCGCCCGGATGCACGATCGCGGTGTCCCAGTCGACGTCGACCACCACGGCCCGCCCGCCGGGGCGCAACACGCGGGCGATCTCGTTCGCCGCCCGCACCGGCGCGGTGAGGTGCTGGAACACCCGCTCGCACAGCGCGGCGTCGAAATAGTCGGCGCCGAACGGGATGCCGTAGGCGTCGCCGGAATGGAATCGCGCGGCCGAGCCGAGCTGATTCGCGCGACGCTCGGCGGAGGCCAGCAGGTTCGGGTCGGGTTCGACGCCGACGGCCTCGCCGGTGGGCCCGACGGCGTCGGCGAACGCGAACACCTCCGATCCCGTTCCCGAGCCGATATCGACGGCCTTCTCCCCCGGGCGCAGCGCTAGTGCCTCGTGGGCCCAGGTGCGCAGGCGATGGATACCGGGCAGCGCGGCCTGTAGGTCGCGCACATCGACCAATTGGTCCTGGCCCGCGCTGTCGAAGCGGTCCGGGCGCAGCGGTTCAGTGCTCATGGGTCCGTGTCCGTCCCTGGAAATCGCCGCAGTCAGTGGCATGCGCCGAGCCTACGCGGCACCGAGACGTACCACACAGTAGGAAATGGGTGAGATGATCGCAGGGCCCGCACGAGCCGACGATCGCGAAAGGATGTCGACGGTGACCGTGACATTGTGTCTCGCCCAGGAACCCGAGGCGGATAAACTCCTCTCCGAGGACCCGTTCGCGTTGCTGACCGGGATGTTGCTGGATCAGCAGTTTCCGCTGGAACACGCCTTCCGCGGGCCGAAGAAGATCGCCGATCGCATGGACGGCTTCGATATCCACAAGATCGCCGACGCCGATCCGGAGGCGTTCGAGGAACTCGGCGCCACCCCGCCCGCCATTCACCGCTACGGGCGGTCGATGGCGCGCCGTACCCAGGAGCTGGCCCGCTACGTGGTGGAACACTACGACGGCGACACCACCGCTATCTGGACCAAGGGCGACCCCGACGGCAAGGAAGTGCTGCGCAGACTCAAGGATCTGCCCGGCTACGGCGACCAGAAGGCGCGCATCTTCCTGGCCCTGCTCGGCAAGCAGCTCGGTGTGCGTCCGGCGGGCTGGGAGCAGGCGGCGGGCGCCTACTCCGAAAAGGATTCGCGCCGTTCGGCCGCCGACATCACCGACGAACAGTCGCTGCTCGAGGTGCGCGCGTTCAAGAAGCAGATGAAAGCGGCGGCCAAGGAGAAAACCGGTAAGTAGTAGTTCGCCGGTCGGTTGCCGCAGTTCCGATCTTGCTGCGTTTTTCCCTCGTCCCGCGGCGTCGCGTGCTCGATGCTTTCGTCACGAAAGCTCCATCGGATGAGGGATAGCAGCACACATGAAATTCAGGAAGCTCGCCGTGGTCGCGGCCATGCTCACGGTCGCGACCGGCATTACGGCGGGGACCGCTGTCGCGGCTCCGGAAGCGCCTGCCGCCGACGTCATCAACTTCACCGCCGACAGCACCGACACCCAGTCGATCATCTCCATCGACCAGGGTTCGCTGGTGGTCGAGGACGGCGCGTTGAAGATCAAAGCCGCCGATGGCACCACCGTCGCGGGGACGCCGCTGACGTTCCGCCTCGACGAGTTCGAGTTCCCGATCGCCGCGCAGATCGCGGGCCGCACCGCGACCCTGACGCCGCAGTTGTCGCTGGACAAGGCGATCTACAAGCCCGTCGCGCTGCCGTTCGAGAACCAGGCGCCGTGGAAGACCGAGTACGAGCGTGAGCAGGCCGCCTGGAGCCGCCTGACCAGCACCGTCTCCCTCGGCGCCGCGATCGGCACGCTCGTCGGTGGCCTCGGTGGCGGCGCGCTGGGTTGCGTCCTCGGCGGCATCGCCGGCGCCACCGTCGCCTCGGCGACGATCGTCGGTCTGTTCGGCCCGTTCATCCCCGCGGCGGCGATCGGCTGCCTCGGCGGCATCCTCGCGGTCGGCGCCCTCGGCACGCTCGCCGGGCAGATCTTCGTGACCGCTCCGTTCGCGATCGGCGCGGTGATCCAGTACTTCACCACGATCAACCAGCCGTTCACCCCGCCCGCCAAGTAGCAGGCACGGCGACCGCGCCGCACGACGCGGAATCGGGCCCCGCTCAACACCTCTCGGCCGAGCGGGGCCCGATTCCGCGTGCGTGGCACCCGACCAGGCGAAACGGTGTGTCCTGGAACACCGGGAGCGGTCGGGCCTTGGAATGGTGGCGGCCCGGGTGTTACCTTCATGAACATGTCCGCCAGCCGTCACATCGCGCCGCGGGTCACCTATGTGACCGCCGCGCTGGGCCTTCGGCTGCCGTTGACGCGGGAACTGTGTTGTCGCTGCCCCCGCAGCTGAGCCGGTTTCCGTACTCGCTCGCTGCACCGTCGCCGCACGTGTAGGCACGACCCGCTTCGAGCGGGTCTTCAGCGAGGAATCTTCACATGTCCATCCCCACCCTGGAGCGATCCGTTTCGCGGGTTGCCACCGGCCGTGTCCGTGTTCAGCGCCCCGTCGTCGCGCCGGAACTCCGTATCTCCGACAACCCCGCCGCCGCGGTGCTCCGCGCCGCCACCGCGGGTCCGATCTCCCGCGACAACGCCGCCCGCACCACGGGTTTGAGTATCGCGACGGTCAACCGTCAGGTGTCCGCGCTGCTCACCGCCGGTCTGCTGCGGGAACGCCCCGACCTGACCGCCTCCGGTGCCGTCGGCCGCCCCCGGGTGCCGTTCGAGATCGACCACGACACCTACATCACTCTCGGCATCCACATCGGCGCCGCCGCCACCAAGATCGTGGCCGCCGACCTGCGGGGCCGCATTCTCGGCGGTCTCGCCATCGCGACGCCGCAGACCGGTCAGGAATTCGCCACCACCACGGTGGCGCGCAGCGCGCGAGCCTTCCTACAGCGCTGGCACCGGCGAAAACCACTCTGGGCCGGCGTCGCCATCGGCGGCCGCGTCGACACGCTGACCGGCGTGGTCGACCACCCGAAGCTGGAGTGGCAGGGCGCCAAGGTCGGCGCCGTACTCGGTGACGTGCTCGAGCTGCCGGTCTCGGTGGCCCCGCACGTGGAGGCCATGGCCGCCTCCGAGCTCCTGCTCCCCACCCCGGAACCGCGGGAGGGTGGCGAGCGCGGCAGCAGCCTGTACTTCTACGTGCGCGAGACCGCGGGTGTCGCGGTCACGCTGGACGGCCGCGTGCACACCCCGAGCAACGGCCCGGGTTCCATCGCGCACCTGCCGACCGGTTCCGACGTGGAATGCACCTGCGGCAAGCGGGGCTGCTTGGAAGTGACCGTGGGTGACCGGGCGCTGCACGCGCGCGCGGTCGGACGCGGAATCATCCCGGCGCACAACGGCACCGCGGGCACCACCATCGCGGACCTGTATCGCGCGGCGTCGGGCGGTTCGGCGCAGGCGCAGGAGCTGCTGGCCGAACGCGCCACCATGCTCGGCCAGACCGTCGCCTTGGTGCGCGACATGCTCAACCCCGACCGGGTGATCCTGGGCGGGCAGGCGTTCACCGGGTACCGGCCGGGCATCGCGCACGTCGCGCAGGCCTTCCGGCAGAGTTCCACATTGCCGTCCACCGACATTCGCATCAGCGGCTTCGGTGGCAAGGTGCAGGAGTTCGCCGCGGTGGTGACCTCGCTCAGCTCGCTCTACGCCGATCCGCTCTCGGCCATGCGGCGCGTCACCGCGGTCGACTGAGCAGTCGAGGAAAGGTCCGGGTTCCCCAGGGAGCCCGGACCTTTCGTCAGTTCTCCCCGAAGAGTCCTTCGACGGCGATGATGAAGTACGGGAAGTGCGCGGCGAACCGGTGCAGGTTCGGGTCGCGCTCGAATCCGCCGAACCAATAGAGGCCCGGGTGGGCGTCGGCGGCGGGATTGAGGTCGCGGAAGGCGCGGATCCAGTTGTCCCCGCGCCCGCCGATGACCGTGAAGGGCAGCCCGCGCGAGAACACCGTCTCCTGGTCGGTCGGCGGAATCCGTTCGGGGCGAACGGCATCCAGGCCGCGTTGCAGCGCCCGCACCTGCCCGGCCAGCTGCCTGCCGTGGGCGGTGCGCACCGGAAGGTACTTGGGCAAAAACAGCGTCGCGACACCCGCCAGCGCGACGGCCACGCCGACCAGCGCCGCCCCGCCGGCGCTCGCGAGGGCGACCGTCGCGGCGACGCCCGCCACCACCAGCGCGCCGCCGATCCAGGTGGCCGGGGCGATCCCCGACCGGTCGGTGAACGCGCCGTTGTCGACGGCGTCGGCGATCATCGCCGCGCGGATGGGCGCCGGGTCGACCCGGCCGCGCAGTTGGCCGACGGTCACCGCGTCCGTGCCTTCGGGCAGAATCGCCTCGTAGACGGCATTTTCGTAGTCGCGCAGCTGATCGTCGGGTGCGTTCACTCTGGTGATGCGCCAGTCGTTCTCGGCGATGCGGTCGATCCACAGGTAACGGCGCACCGCGAGATCCACGACGGTGGCGGCGATGTCGACCGGATCAGCGTGCTCGTCGAGCAGCACACCGGCCTCGCCGGGCAGGATGCCCTCGGGCGAGGTGAACCGCACCTCGCCCGACTCCTCGCGCAGCGGGTCGATGCTGTCGGTGCCCGCGAGGGCGGCCGCGTCGGCGCGGCGGGCGCGCAGCACGTACGCCGCGAGCCCGGCCAGCGCGGCGAGCAGCGCGCCGAACGCCAGCAGCACCGGCGCGGTCACCGAGAACGGCCCGGGTTTACCGAGATCCTCCACATCGGCGTTGGCGGGCACCGTGCCGGGCGGCAGCTGGAGGGTGAGGTCGATCGCGTCGCCCTTGTTCAGATCGGTCTGCTCCAGCCAGAGCACGCCGTCGGCCTCGATCCGCACATCGGCGCACGGCCGGGTGTTGCCGGGCGGGCCGAGTTTGCAGTCCACGATGGCCATTTCGAAGCTGGGACTGATCACCGACGCGCTGATCGCGGCGATATCGGTGTTGAGCACGCCGAACCAGTTGAACACCTGGGTGCCCGGCGCGTCGCTGACGGTGTTGTGGATCGAATACGAGTAGGTCGACTGCCCCGGGGTGGCGTCGATGGTGAACTGCTCGTCGGCGACCTGCGCGGTGCCCGCCCCCTGCGCCTGGATGTCGGTGACCTGGAAGCGGCGCTCGATATCGCCGTCGAGTTGCAGTCGCAGCGGCAAGGATTGGGTGAAGTGCTCGCCCTCGGGCACGGTGACTTCTTCGACCACTTCGAGCACACCTTCGCGGCTGAGCTTCAGATCCGCGACAATCGTGATCCCGTCGGGTGCGGGCTGGCTCTGGGCCGCCGGCGCGCTCGCCAATCCCGCCGCGGCGAGAAGCAGCACGCCTACGGCGGCCCCCCGGAATGTCAGCATGGGTGCCTACTCTAGACAGGTTGCTATCCTGCGTCAGCGGCTGTCGGCGAAACATCGGAGACGAGGGGGTACGGGGGAGTGACCCAACCACCGTACGGATATGGACCGGTTCCACCCGGTGGGCGTCCGGTCCCGCCGCCCGGGTATGGGCAGCGCCCCGGTTACGGCCCCCCGCCCGGATATCCGCAGCAACCACCCGGTTACGCGCCGCGCCCGGCCTACGGTCCGCCGCCCGGGTACGGCCGGCGCCCCGCCGATCCGCCGCAGGGCGGTTACCGCCCGCCGATGCCGCCGCCCCTGCCCTACGGCCCGCCCGGCCAGGCGCCCCGTCCGCCGCGTAAGAGCGGCGGATCGAAGATCGCCGGTGTGCTGTTGCTGATCGTGGCCGTGGTGGTCGCGGCGTTGGTGCGCAACGGTTTTCGCATGATCGACCGCGATGATCGCGCGACGGGTCCGTCCTCGGGGATCACCTACGAGGAGGGAACCCAGGGTCCCGCCGAGACGGGCGCCAACCCGCTGGTCACCGGCCCGCACACGCTCATCCCCGCCGACTGCGAGTACACCCGCTGGAGCACCGATGTCGAGGTCGCGCGCGCGTTCTTCGACACCGCCGAACAGTGCCTCGAGGACGCCTGGAAGCCGGTGCTCGACCAGGCGGGACTGCCGTTCACCCCGCCCACCGTGCACGTCAGCGCCTCCACGCAGGGCATCAAGACGCCCTGCACCGGCACCACCACCGACTTCGCCGCGTTCTACTGCCCGGCCAACAAGTCCATCTACATGCCGATCAGCCAGTTGCAGACCGATCTGTTCAAGGACAACTGGGTGGTCTACCTCTCGGTGTTCGCCCACGAGTACGCCCACCACGTGCAGTCGGTGTCGGGCATCCTGCGCGCCGCCAACAGCGAGCGCGTGGACGCGGGCACCCGCAGCGCGCGCGGGCTCGAGCTCTCGCGCCGAATCGAGTTGCAGGCGCAGTGTTTCAACGGCATGTACCTCGGTGCGTCCGAGGACGGCGGCGGGCTGAGCTCGTCGCAGATCACCGTCGCCCGCCGCGACGCGTTCGGCCGCGGCGACGGCCCCACCGACGCGCGCGATCACGGCACGCCGGAGAACAGCGGCAACTGGTTCGAGGCGGGCGTGGACGAGAACCTCACCACCGAGTGCAACACCTTCACCGCGCCGGCCTCGGAAGTCAACTGAATCCGCCGCTCCGCCAACGGGTTCAGCCCTTCTTCGCCAGATCCGGACTGGGTGCGGGCGCGGCCGGTTCCGCGTCCTCGGTGAGGCCGATCTTCGCGTGCAGCTTGGCCAGCGGCGCGGGCGCCCACCAGTTGGCGGTGCCGAGCAGGCGCATCAGGGCCGGGGCCAGCATGCCGCGGATGACGGTGGCGTCCACCAGCACCGTGAGCGTGAGCCCGAGGCCCATGAGCTGCATGAACGACACCTTGGAGGTGACCATCGCGCCGAGCACGATGGCCATCAGCAGGGCGGCGGCGGTGATGATGCGCCCGGTGCGGGCCACGCCGAGCGCCACGGCGCGCGTGTTGTCGCCGGTGCGCAGCCACTCCTCGCGAATCCGCGAGAGCAGGAACACCTCGTAGTCCATCGACAGGCCGAACGCCAGGCAGAACATGAGGATCGGCATGGTCGGCACCAGGTAGCCGACGGCGGTGAAGCCGAGCAGCCCGGACAGGTGCCCCTCCTGGAACACCCACACCATGGCGCCGAACGCCGCTGTCAGCGAGAAGGTGTTGAGCACAAGCGCTTTCACGGGCAGCACCACGCTGCCGGTGAACAGGAACAGCACGAGCAGGGTGGTGAACGCGATGAGCGCGGCCGCGATGGGCAGGCGCGCGCCGAGCGCCGAGAGCGCGTCGTCGTTGATCACCGCCGCGCCGCTGTAGAGCGCGGGCACGGGCGGTTCGACGGCCCGGATCATCTCCAGGTGCCGCGCGCCTTCCTCGGAGTACGGGTCGAGTGCGCTGCTGACGGTCAGGTAGGTGACCGAATCGGTCGCCATACCGGGCGGCGCGGGCGCGGACAGGCCGCCCGCGAACGTGCCCGCGCTGGAGAGCACCGCGGGGACGTCGGGCAGTTGCGCGAGTTCCTTCGCGTAGGCCGCGATCGGTTCGGGGCCGCCGGTGTAGTCGTCGAGCACGATGTACACCGCCGAAACCGGGTCGGCCTGCGGGAAATTCGAGCGCAGTTCGTCGCCGACCTGTCTGCTCTCCGCCGAGGTGGGCAGCACCCGGTCGTCGGGGTAGCCGAAGGCCAGGTTCAGGAACGGCGAGCCGACCACCAGCAGCAGCGCGATGATGATCGTCGCGAACGGAATCGGGTGGCGCATCACCTTCGACACCAGGCGGTACCAGCCGGTGTCCTCCGGGCGCGGCGCCGCGGTGGGGGCGGGCCTGCGCAGCAGCCGCCGCACCGGCACCCGCAGGTCGAGCGAGTTGACGCGGTGTCCGAGCAGCACCAGCGCGGCGGGCAGGATCAGGATCGAGGCCACCGCGGCGGCGGCGACCACCGCCACGCCCGCGTAGGCGAACGACTTGAGGAAGTACAGGTTGAACACGCTCAGCGCGGCCAGCGACAGCGCGACGGTGAGCGCGGAGAACAGCACCGTGCGCCCGGCGGTCTGTACGGCGCGCACGGTCGCGGCGGTCACGTCGCGGCCCGCGGCCAGCTCCTCGCGATAGCGGCTGACGATGAACAGGCTGTAGTCGATGGCCAGCGCCAGGCCGAGCGCGGTCGTCATGTTCAGCGCGTAGATCGACACGTCGGTGATCAGCGTGAACAGCCGCAGGATGGCCAGCGCGGCGGCGATCGCGAACAGGCCCACGGCCAGCGGCAGCGCGGCGGCGATCAGGCTGCCGAACACCAGGATCAGCACGATCATCGACAGCGGGATCGCGACCGCCTCGGCGATCGCGAGATCGCGCGAGGTCTGCACGGTGACGTCGTTGTAGACCGCGGCGGGCCCGCCCGCGCGCACGGTGACACCGTCGGCGGTGCCCGCCAGGCGATCGGTCAGCTCGCCCGCGATCTTCTGCATCTCGGTCTCGTCGCCGGTGATCGCGGCCAGCACCAGCGCGCTGTTGCCGTCGGCCCCGCGCAGCGCGGTGTTGTAGGGCGCGGGCGTCGTCCAGTACGACTGCACGCCCTCCACGGCCGGTGTATCGCGCAGCTCCTCGGCCAGGCGCTGTCCGGTGTCGCGCGCGGCCTCGGTGTCCACGCCCGCCGGGGAGTCGACCAGCAGAACGTAGTTCGGCGTCGCGCCGGGGAAGTGCTCCTCGAGCACACGCGAGGCGCGCAGGGACTCGGCGTCGTCGGAGACGAATCCGCCCGACTTCAGGTGGCTGGCCGCCGTGGCCCCGAACAGCCCGGCCAGCACCGCCACGGCGAGCGCGCCGAGCAGAATGGCCCGCGGATGGCGGGTGGCGAACAGAGCGATCCGACCGAGCATTACATCCCCTCGTTGGTTGCGCCGTCAGCGTAAGACGGGCGACCAGGGGTGAAAAGATCTGTGTCCCGGATCACGCACCGGCCGTGCGGCGGCGCGACAGCGCGCGCAGGCCGCGGCGGCCCGGCACCGGCAGATCGTCCTCGATCGCGATCCACTCGGCCGTGGTGAGCCACAGGCGCTGTGCGTGGGCGTCGGCCGTGTCGTGGAAGATCCGGTGGCCGCGGTCGTCGCGCGCTTCGTCCGCGAGCGCCGTCCAGTGCGGCGGGTGGCCGTGCGCGTCCCGATGGTCGGCCAGATAGCCCGCCACCAGGGTGCCGATCGTGTGCATCGGGCGCAGCGAGACCCGCTTGCCGAACGGGGCCGCGTGGAATCGCCGTGCCGCGCACAGCGAGTGCGGACTGGCGTTGAAGGCGATCCAGCCGGCGCGCTGGGCGCGTTCCACCAGCCACAGGTGCTTGACCGCGTTGGGCGCGACCGGGCCGATTCGTGCGGCGATGAGCGCGGTGACCGGCTCCGAGGTGAGGATGTCGCGGCGGGTGGGGCCCGTGCCGTGCTCGGCACAGTGCTCGTGCGCCAGCCGCGCCAGCACCTTGCCGAACTCGTCGATGCTGCGCTGGGCGCGTCTGCCCAGGCGCTCGATGCGCGCGGCCTCGCGGCGCATCTCGTTCTGCGCGGTGAGGGTGCGGATCGCCGCCATGGTGGGCACCTGGCCGCGTTCGAGCAGTTCCAGGATGGCCGAGGCGGTCATCGGATCGGCGGCCGCCGCCACGGGTAGCGAATCGCGTTTGAGTGCGTACTCCTGCGGATTGATCGCCCGGCTGAGCAAGCCGACCGCGGCGGTGTTGCCCGCGAAGTCGGTCTGGGAGAGCCAGGCGGCGGCGATTTCGTCACACGACGGCACGGTGGCGCGGACCTCCGGGAGGCGCGGTGGGATGCGGCGATGTGGTGCGAAGGTTGTGCCCCGGCCGGGATGAGGGACCGGTCGGGGTCACCAACCTGATGAAGGTTTGGCTACCGAAGTTGCCATTGCCCACGGTAGCCACGGCGATCCGGCCGTGTCGATTCCGGTGATTGATTCGTTATGTCGGCAAATCGGCGGTGAATCGGGGTGTGAGTTCGGTCGACTCCCGGCGGAGGGGACTGGTCGGCGGAAATAGTTCGGTCGGTCGCGGGACGGCGTGCGGGATCGCGGGTGGGTTCGCCCGCGCGCGAGCGGTTCGGCACGGGCGAAGAAGTCGCCGGGAATCTTGTTAGATATGTCACATTCTCGCGGGCGTCCGGCGCCTTCGCTCGCCCGGGTCCGCGTGGCGGCCGGTCGCCGCCCGGCCTGTCGGTGGGCGCCGGTAACCTCTGGCCGTGGCTCTGTACCGGAAGTACCGACCGGCAACGTTCGCTGAGGTGGTGGGTCAGGAGCACGTCACCGACCCGCTGAGTACCGCGCTGGACACCGGGCGGATCAGTCATGCCTACCTGTTCTCCGGTCCGCGCGGCTGCGGTAAGACCTCCTCGGCGCGCATCCTCGCGCGCTCGCTGAACTGCGTGCAAGGCCCCACCTCGCGGCCCTGCGGCGTCTGCCCGTCGTGTGTGGCGCTCGGGCCGGGCGGTTCGGGCAATCTCGACGTCATCGAACTCGACGCCGCGAGCCACGGCGGCGTCGACGACACCCGCGAACTGCG
Source organism: Nocardia puris (assembly GCF_003315035.1). Lineage (GTDB taxonomy): Bacteria > Actinomycetota > Actinomycetes > Mycobacteriales > Mycobacteriaceae > Nocardia > Nocardia puris. The sequence continues at coordinate 92,404 of NZ_QNRE01000017.1, read as the reverse complement.
CGACCGCGCGTTCTACGCGCCCGCCGAATCCCGCTATCGCGTGTTCATCGTGGACGAGGCGCACATGGTCACCACGGCGGGCTTCAACGCACTGCTCAAGATCGTGGAGGAGCCGCCCGCCCACCTGATCTTCATCTTCGCCACCACCGAGCCCGACAAGGTGCTGCCGACCATCCGCTCGCGCACCCACCACTACCCGTTCCGGCTGCTGCCGCCCGCCACCATGCGCGGGCTGCTCGGCCGGATCTGCGAACAGGAGCACGTGCCGGTCGAGGAGGCGGTGTATCCGCTGGTCATCCGCGCGGGCGGCGGTTCGCCGCGCGACAGCCTGAGCGTGCTCGACCAGCTGCTGGCCGGCGCCGGGCCCGAGGGCGTCACCTACAACCGCGCCGTCGCGCTGCTCGGCGTCACCGACGTGGCGCTCATCGACGACGCGGTCGCCGCGCTCGCCACCGACGACGGCGCGGCGCTGTTCGGCACCGTCGACCGGGTGATGGAGGCCGGGCACGACCCGCGCCGCTTCGCGGTGGACCTGCTGGAGCGGTTCCGCGATCTGATCCTGCTGCGCGCGGTGCCCGACGCCGCCGATCGCGGGCTGGTCTCCGGCCCCGGCGACGTGCTGGACCGCATGCGTGAGCAGGCCGAGCGCATCGGCTCCGCCACCCTCACCCGCTACGCCGAACTCCTGCACGAGGGTCTGGGCGAGATGCGCGGCGCCACCGCCCCGCGCCTGCTGCTCGAAGTCATCTGCGCCCGCATGCTGCTGCCCTCGGTGTCCGACGCGGAATCCGCCACGCTGCAACGCCTGGAGCGCCTGGAGCGCGGATTCGCCGGCGGGGTGCCCGCCCCGTCGGCAGCGGCCCCGGCCGCCGCGCCGCGCACGGAATCTCCGCGCCCGTCCGGCGGTGACCCGTCCCGCCGCCGCGGAGCGGAAGCGCTCGCCGCGCTGCGCGAGGAGAAGTCCGGACGCCCCGGAAAGGGTGATGCCGCAAGCGGTTCCGGCCCGGACCGCCCGGATTCGCTCGACAATGCCGCAGGTCGGCGTCCCTCGGGTGGTGGACAGGGGCGCGGTGACGACGCGGTCGGCTCGCTGCGGGCGGAGCACTCCGCCTCGGATACGCCCCATGAGTCGGAAGTCGCCGCCGGACATGAGCGAGCCGGGGGTGCGACGCGACCCGATGCGCAGAACCTGAGCGCCGGTGATTCGCCGGCGCCGCCCGGTGGCGTGCACTCGGCGTCGCCGGGCGTCGCCGGAGCCGAGCAGCCCGCGGGTCAGGATCGCCCGGCCTCCCCCGAGTCGCGCGTGGGTGAACCGAGCCCGGTGCCCGAGCGGCCGAGTGCCGATGTGCCGACCGAGAGTATTTCGGCGCGGCCCGACTCGGCGGCGTCGAGTGCGGCGCGCGGGGCGGAAAGGGGCCCTGCGGAGACTCCGTCGGCGGGTGTGCGGGCGGCCGGGGCGGGCTCCGGCGCCGGGGCGTCCGGTCCTGTGGAGGGCGCTGTGAGTTCGCCGGCGGGCGGGCAGGAAACCGCCCATCCGGGTGACGCCGCGCATCAGGAGAACGCTCGACCCGCCGCGCGGCAGGCCGAGTCCGCCACGCAGCAGCCCGAGGCCTCCGCTCTGCACGCTGAATCCGGCGGACATCACGCTGGGCCCACCGCACACGGTGCCGAGACCGCCGCTCGACGCGCTGAATCCGGCGCGCAACATGCTGCGCCTGCCGCCGGACAAGCTGATTCCGCTGGTCGAGTTGAGCCCACCCCTCAGCGGCCGGAGCCCACCACCCGGCAGGCCGAGGCCGCCGCGCAGCACGCTGACCCTGCGGTCCGGCGGGGTGAATCTGCGGATCGGGCCGAGCCCACCGCGCAGGTGTCCGAATCTGCCGTGCCCGCAAAGGCTTTCGAGTCGGCCCCCATGCGGGCCGCTGAGCCGGTCGGCGCGCCCGAACCCACTCCGGCAATGCCCGCAGCAGCTCCCGCACCCTCGGAACCCGAAGCAACGCATGCAGATTCGTCCGGTGCGCCGGACGGTGAAGAGCTCAGGCGCGCGGTCGAAAGCGCTTGGGGAGACATCCGGGCCAAGGTGCGGGAGTTCGGGGCGGCGGTGCACGCGCTGCTGTCGGGGGCGTCGGTGGCCGGGGTCGAGGACGGCGTCATCGTGTTCGCGCACCAGCACGCGCCGCTGGCGCAGCGGTTGTCGGATCCGCGCAATACCGAGGCGGTGCGATCGGCGGTGCGCGCGGCCCTCGGCCGCGATCACGAGATCCGGTGGGTGGTGGCCGGTGCCGCGGCGCAGGCCCCGCGCGGCCGGGGCGGTCAGGGTGGCCGAAGCGGCCAAGGTGGTCAAGGGGCCGCGACGGATCGTCCTGCCCAGGGCAACCGGGCCGCGGGCACTCGCGCCCCCGCGGCGCCGTCGCGCCCGCCCGCTCCGGAAGGTAACCGGGAGTCGAACACCCCGCCGCGCTATTCGCGCCCGAGCCAGGCGAAGGCGGGCGGCACCGGCGGCGGCAGGCCCGCCCCGCCACCCCGCTCGGGAGGCGACGACGACATCCCCCCGCCCGACTACCCCGACCTACCCGACGACCCCGGTCCGGGCAGCTATCCGCCGCCCGATCCCGTCGAGTACGCGCCCGCTCCCGCGGTACCCGGCCCGCTGACGGCCGAGGAGGAGCAGGAGATGCTCGCCGAGGCCGCCAAGCCGGTGGCCCCGGAGGACCGGCGCGACCCCGACGAGGTCGCCCTGGAGTTGCTGCGCTCCGAGCTGGGCGCGACCCGGCTCGATGGTTGACAACCACCGCCTCGACACCGTTAAGTTAACCGGAGTTCGCACACGACGGTAGTATGAACGGGTGGCCGTGAACTCCGGTGTGACGAGGTTCTATGGTTAGCCCAGGCGTACGGGCGACCCTGGGACGTGCGTCCGCCGGTGTTCGCCATGATTTGTACAGCGTTATGCGGTGCGGACCACGGGCACGGGCGAGCACCGTCAACTGAATACGGACGGTCGGTCCCATGGCCGGTCGGCGAGGTTGTCCGCGGCCGTGCCGCACATCGCGGTGCAGGCGCACCCCAAGGAAGGAACACTCCGATATGACCACAGAGGCCTACATTTACGAGGCCATCCGCACTCCGCGCGGCCGCGGCAAGAAGAACGGTTCGCTGCACTCGGTCAAGCCGATCGACCTGACTGTTGGTCTGATCCAGGAGCTGCGCAACCGCTTCCCGAACCTCGACGAGGACCGCCTGTCGGACCTGATCCTCGGCGTCGTGAGCCCGGTCGGCGACCAGGGCATGGACATCGCCCGCACCGCCGTGACCGTCGCGGGCCTGCCCGACACCGTCGGCGGCTTCCAGCTCAACCGCTTCTGCGCCTCCGGCCTCGAGGCCGTGAACCTGGCCGCGCAGAAGGTGCGCTCGGGCTTCGACGATCTGGTGATCGCCGGTGGCGTGGAGTCCATGTCGCGTGTCGCCATGGGTAGCGACGGTGGCGCCTGGGCCCTGGACCCGGCCACCAACTACGACACCTACTTCGTTCCGCAGGGTGTGTCCGCCGACCTCATCGCCACCATCGAGGGCTTCAGCCGCGACGACGTGGACGCCTACGCCGTGCGCTCGCAGGACCTCGCCGCCAAGGCCACCACCGGCGGCTACTTCGCCAAGTCGATCGTGCCGGTCAAGGATCAGAACGGCCTGGTCGTGCTGGACCGCGACGAGCACATGCGCCCCGGCACCACGGCCGAGGACCTGGCCAAGCTCAACCCCTCCTTCGCCGTGATCGGCGAGATGGGCGGCTTCGACGCGGTGGCGCTGCAGAAGTTCCACTTCGTGGAGAAGATCAACCACGTCCACCACGGCGGCAACAGCTCGGGCATCGTCGACGGCGCCGCCCTGGTGCTGATCGGTTCGGAGGAGGCCGGCAAGGCCTCGGGCCTGACCCCGCGCGCCCGCGTGGTCGCGACCGCCACCAGCGGCGCCGACTCCACCATCATGCTGACCGGTCCCACCCCGGCCGCCAAGAAGGCCCTCGCCAAGGCGGGCCTGACGCTGGACGACATCGACCTGGTCGAGATCAACGAGGCGTTCGCCTCCGTGGTGCTGAAGTTCCAGAAGGACCTGAACATCCCGGACGAGAAGCTGAACGTCAACGGCGGCGCCATCGCGATGGGCCACCCGCTGGGCGCCACCGGCGCGATGATCACCGGCACCATGGTGGACGAGCTCGAGCGCCGGGGCGGCCGCTACGCGCTGATCACCCTGTGCATCGGCGGCGGCATGGGCGTCGCGACCATCATCGAGCGGGTCTGACCCAACCGAACAGCTGAGACGTAAAGACACAGGAGACACAGAGCTGTGAGCGAAACCAACATGATCGGTTGGGAGCAGGATTCGGACGGCATCGTCGTGCTGACGATGGACGACCCGAACCAGGGCGCCAACACGATGAACGAGCTGTACAAGAAGTCGATGACCGCCACGGTCGAGCGGCTCGAGGCCGAGAAGGACAACATCACCGGCGTGGTGCTGACCTCGGCCAAGAAGACCTTCTTCGCCGGCGGCGACCTGAAGAACATGATGAAGGTCGGCCCGGACGACGCGCAGGCCCTGATGGACGAGCTGGGCGAGATCAAGGGCGCGCTGCGCCGCCTCGAGCAGCTCGGCAAGCCCGTCGTGGCCGCCATCAACGGCGCCGCGCTGGGCGGCGGCCTGGAGATCGCGCTGGCCACCCACTACCGCATCGCGGCCGATGTGAAGGGCTCGCAGATCGGCCTGCCCGAGGTCACCCTCGGCCTGCTGCCCGCGGGCGGCGGCGTGATCCGCACCGTGCGCATGCTCGGCCTGCAGAACGCCCTGATGCAGGTGCTGCTGCAGGGCCAGCGCAACCGTCCGGCCAAGGCCAAGGAGATCGGCCTGGTCGACGAGCTGGTCGGCACCGTCGAGGAGCTGATCCCGGCCGCCAAGGCGTGGATCAAGGCCAACCCCGAGGGCGGCGTGCAGCCGTGGGACAAGAAGGGCTTCAAGATCCCGGGCGGCACCCCGTCGAGCCCGGCGTTCGCCGCCAACCTGCCCGCGTTCCCCGCGAACCTGCGCAAGCAGATCAAGGGCGCGAACATGCCCGCCCCGCGCGCCATCATGGCCGCGGCGGTCGAGGGGTCGCAGGTCGACATCGACAACGCCTCGCTCATCGAGTCGCGCTACTTCGTGCACCTGCTGACCGGCCCGGTCGCCAAGAACATGATCCAGGCGTTCTTCTTCGATCTCCAGTCGATCAATAACGGCGGTTCGCGTCCGAAGGACGTGCCGCAGAAGGAGATCAAGAAGATCGGCGTGCTCGGCGCCGGCATGATGGGCGCGGGCATCGCCTACGTCTCGGCCAAGGCCGGCTACGACGTGGTGCTCAAGGACGTCACGATCGAGGCGGCCGAGCGCGGCAAGAACTACTCGGAGAAGATCGAGGCCAAGGCGCTCTCGCGCGGCCGCACCACCGAGGAGAAGTCCAAGGCGCTGCTGGACCGCATCACGCCGACCGCCGACGCGGCCGACTTCGCGGGCGTGGACTTCGTGATCGAGGCCGTCTTCGAGAACACCGAGCTCAAGCACAAGGTGTTCCAGGAGATCGAGGACATCGTCACCCCCGACGCGCTGCTGGGTTCCAACACCTCCACGCTGCCGATCACCGGTCTGGCGACCGGCGTGAAGCGCCAGGAGGACTTCATCGGCATCCACTTCTTCTCGCCGGTCGACAAGATGCCGCTGGTGGAGATCATCAAGGGTGAGAAGACCTCGCCCGAGGCGCTGGCGCGGGTGTTCGACTACACCCTGGCCATCAAGAAGACCCCGATCGTCGTCAACGACAGCCGCGGCTTCTTCACCTCGCGCGTGATCGGCACCTTCGTCAACGAGGCGATCGCCATGCTCACCGAGGGCATCGAGCCCGCGACCATCGAGCAGGCCGGTCTGCAGGCGGGCTACCCGGCCGCGCCGCTGCAGCTCTCGGATGAGCTGAACCTCGAGCTCATGCAGAAGATCGCCAAGGAGACCCAGGCGGCCGCCGAGGCGGGCGACACCACCATGGGCAAGCAGCGCCACCCGGCGCAGGACGTGGTCGACTACCTGGTCGAGCAGGGTCGTCCGGGCCGCCTGAAGAAGGCCGGCTTCTACGAGTACGACGAGGACGGCAAGCGCCTGGGCCTGTGGCCCGGTCTGCGCGAGCACTTCAAGACCACGGCCGACTTCACCGTGCCGATCCAGGATCTGATCGACCGCATGCTCTTCATCGAGGCGATCGAGACCCAGAAGTGCTTCGACGAGGGTGTGCTCGAGACCACCGCCGACGCCAATATCGGGTCGATCTTCGGCATCGGGTACCCGGCCTGGACCGGTGGTGTGCACCAGTTCATCGTCGGTTACCCCGGCGGCCAGGAGGGCTTCGTGGCCCGCGCCGACGAGCTGAAGGCCAAGTACGGCGACCGCTTCGAGGTGCCCGCCTCGCTGCGCAAGTAGTACGCGCGTCAACGGCGAAGCCCGCCACCGCTTTTCGCGGTGGCGGGCTTCCGCCTTTCGCGGGTCCCGGTGAGCGGACTCTTCCGGTTCCGTTCACCCTGTGGTCCGGCGCGGCCGATACGGTGGGGGACCGTGACGGTTCGCAGACGTATCGGTTCGATTCTCGCCCTGACGGTCGCGATAGGCGCGCTGACCACGTCACCGGCCCATGCCCAGCCGGGCGTCCGCCTGCTCGGCCACCAGACGATCGCGCACGGTTTCGAGTTCGAGGGCACCGTCGTCGGCGGGCTGTCGGGCATCGACTACCGGCCCGCCACCGGCGATTACGTGCTGATCAGCGACGACAGGTCCGAGCGCGGCCCGGCGCGCTTCTACACCGCCCGCGCCGCCGTCGGCGCGCACGGGCTCGGCGCGGTCGAGTTCACCGGCACCCGCCCGCTGCTCTCCGCGAACGGCGCGCCGTACGCGCCGAAATCGGTGGACCCGGAGGAGATCCGGGTCGACCCGTGGTCGGGCGACTTCTTCTGGACGCAGGAGGGCGAGCGCGCCGACGGTGTGCTCGACGACCCCGCCGTGCGCGTTTCCCGCCCCGACGGCGCCTTCGCGGGTGAGCTGCCGATCCCGGACAACGAGCGGATGCGCCCCGACTCCGGTCCGCGCCGCAACGCCGCGCTGGAGGCCGCGACGTTCGCCGCCGGCGGCTCGCTGTTCGTCACCGCGCTGGAGGGACCGCTGCTCGAGGACGGACCGGACGCGACGGTCGCGCACGGCGCGCTCACCCGGATCACGGTGCAGGGCAGGTTCGGTCCGCCGCTGGCCCAGTTCGCCTACCCGCTGGAGCCGGTGTTCACCGAGTCGAGTCCGGAGCCAGGTCAGGGCACCAACGGCGTGGCGTCGATCCTGGCCGCCGACCCGCTGGACCCGGCCCGGCTGCTGGTGCTGGAACGCTCCTTCGTGGTGGGCGCGGGCAACAAGATCCGGATCTACGAGGCGGATCTGGCGGGCGCGACGAACGTGCTCGACGCCCCGCTGGCGGGTGCGCGCCCGGTGGCCAAGCGCCTGCTCGCCGACCTCGGCGAGGTGGGCCTCGCGCACGTCGACAACGTCGAGGGCATGACCTGGGGTCCGCGCCTGCCGTCGGGGGAGCGCACGTTGATCCTGGTCAGCGACGACAATTTCGCACCGGCCCAGGTGACCCAGGTGATCGCGCTCGCCGTGCGCTGAGGCGCGCCGCGACAATTTCGCCCAACCCGCACGCGGTCGCGCTACGTTGGAGTATGCGCAGGCAATTCGGACATCGCGTGGGTTCGCGCGGGGACGGTTGCCCGCACCCGCCACGATCGCCGGTGACGCCGATTCGATGTGAATTCGAGGTGGTCACGTGAATCCAGAGCCGGGTTCGGGCCGGTCGAGTCGCGAAGGGACGTCGGCCGATTCGGACACCCAGCGCAGCGAACCCCTCGGGGTCGCCGACGATCTGGAGTCGATGGGCCTCACCGGTGCCGTGGAGATCGGGCGGGGTGGGTTCGGCGTGGTCTATCGCTGTCTGCAACCCGCGCTGGACCGGGTGGTCGCGGTGAAGGTGCTGTCCTCGGAGATCGGCATCGAGAGCCGGGAACGGTTCCTGCGCGAGGAACAGGCCATGGGCCGGCTCTCCGGGCACCCGAACATCGTGGACATCCTCCAGGTCGACGTGACCGCCACCGGCCTCCCGTTCATCGTGATGCCGTACTGCACACGGGGTTCGCTGGAAACGCTCGTCCGCGATCACGGCCCGCTCACCTGGGCCGACTCGCTGCGCGCCGGGGTGAAACTGGCGGGCGCGATCGAGAGCGCGCACCGCGCCGGGATCCTGCACCGCGACGTGAAACCCGCGAACGTGCTGCTCAGCGCGTACGGCGAACCGCAGCTCACCGATTTCGGCATCGCCCGCATCCCGGGCGGCTTCCGCACCTCGGGCAGCCTGATCACCGGCTCGCCCGCGTTCACCGCGCCCGAACTGCTGCGCGGCGACGAGCCGACCGTGCGCTCGGACGTGTACGGGCTGGGCGCCACGCTGTTCGCCCTGCTCACCGGTCACGCGGCGTTCGAGCGGCAGGCCGGCGAGAAGGTGGTGGCGCAGTTCCTGCGCATCACCACCCAGCCGGTGCCCGATCTGCGCGAGCAGGACATCCCCGCCGATGTCGCCGAGGTGATCGAGCAGGCCATGGCGACGGACCCGCAGCGGCGGCCCGCGTCGGCGTTCGAACTGGGGTCGCTGCTGCGCGCGGTGCAGGAGGCGCACGGCCAGGTGCCCGACGAGATGGCCTTGCTGGACCCGGCGCTGGTCGAACCCGCGGGCGAGTCGGCCGCCCACACCACCGGGTCGCTGGTGACCGCCCGGCGCAGTATGCCGTTGACGTTGCGCCCCACCGTTTCTCCGTCCGGCAATTCGGTGACCTTGCCGCCGACCGCCGCGACGAAATTCCGCCCGCCCACCCCGGCCCGCGAGCCGGTGCCGCGCCCCCGCCTGCTCGACACGCTGCGCGCGGGCGGGCGGCGCAGGCTCGCCGTGATCCACGCGCCCGCCGGGTTCGGCAAGAGCACCGTGGCCGCGCAGTGGCGGGCCGAGCTGGACGCGGGCGGGGTGCCGGTGGCGTGGATCGGCGTCGACCACGACGACGACAACGAGGTCTGGTTTCTCGCCCACCTCGTCCAGGCCATCCGCCGGGTGCGCCCCGATATCGGCGCGGGCCTGGAACAGGCGCTGGAGGAGCGCCCCGCCGACGCGGCCGCCTACGTCGTGTCCACCCTGATCGATGAGATCCACGGCAGCGGGCAGACCATCGTCGTGATCGTCGACGACTGGCACCGCGTCACCGATCCCGGCGCGCATCGCGCCATGGCCGCGCTGCTCGACAACGGTTGTCACCACTTGCGTTTCGTGGTCATCAGCCGCGAACAGTCGGGTCTGCCCGTGAGCCGGATGCGGGTGCACGACGAACTGGTCGAGATCGGTTCGGCCGCGCTGCGGCTCACCCGGGCCGAGACGCGCCAGATCCTGGTGGAGCGCAACGGTTTCGACCTCACCGACGAGCAGGTGCGCCGGATCCACGAGGTGACCGACGGCTGGCCGGCCGCCATCCAGCTCATCAGCCTGTCGCTGCGCGGCGACGCCGATCCCGAGGCGCTCATCACCACGCTCTCCGACGGCAGTCACGGCCTGCGCGAATACCTCGCCGAAAACGTGCTCGACACACTGGAACCGCGGATGCTGGACTTCCTGTCCGCCATCTCGGTGACCGAACGGGTGTCGGGGTCGCTGGCCGCGGCGCTGTCCGACGACAGCGAGGCCGAACTGCTGCTCGAGCAGGCCGAGCAGCGTGAGCTGTTCCTGCGCCGCATCGACCACGACCCGGAGTGGTTCCGGATGCAGCCGCTGTTCGCCGAACATCTGCGCGCCCGGCTGGAGCGCACCCAGCCGGGGAAGCTGAAGTCGCTGCACCGCAAGGCTTCTCGCTGGTACGCCGAGCACCAGATGCTGCGCAAGTCGGTGGATCACGCGCTGGAGGCCGCGGATCTGAAGATGGCGCTGGACCTGCTCGAGGTGGGCGGGATGGACCTGATCGACGGGTCGCGGCTGGCCACGCTGCTCGGCACCGTGTCGAAACTGCCTGTGCAGCAGGTGGCTTCGCGATCGAAGCTGCTGATGGCGGTGGCGCGGGCCAACGTCAATCTGCAGCAGTCCGGTGCGGCGCGCACCGCGCTCGGGCGGTTGTCGGGCATGCTGGCGCGCGGGTCGTCCGGTGACGAGGACGTGGAGCGACAGCGGTGCGAGGCCGAGGTCCTGGCGGCCGCCGATCTGGTGGCGCGCGACCACACCGAAGGCGTGCAGGACCGGGTCGCGGGCTGTCTGGAGCGCGCCGATCAGCTGCCCGCCTGGACGGTGTCGACGGCGGCGAACCTCGTCACGTTCGTGCGGCTGTGCGAGTTCGATTTCGACGGCGCGCGCGAAATGCAGGACTGGGCAGCGGAGTACCACGCCGAATCCAAGGATCCGCTCGGCGCGGTGTTCGGGTTGTGCGGGCAGGGCGCGGCCGCCTACGAGCAACTCGATATCGACACCGCCGCGCGCTGCTACCAGCGGGCGTGGGAGATCGCGCGGGTGCGGGCGGGGCCTCGGTCACACGCCGTGCGGGTGGCCTCGGCGCTGCTCGGCGACTTGAACTATCGGCGCGGTGATCTGGACGCCGCCGATCGGTTGCTCGACGAGAGTCACCGCCTCGTCACGCGGATCGGCCCGGTGGATTTCCTGATCTCGACGTTCGTCGTGGGCGCCAGGGTGAAGGCGGTGCTCGGCGATCTCGACACGGCCGCGTCGCGCCTGGACGAGGGCGCGCGCCTGGCCGCCGACCAGCGGTTGCCGCGCCTGGCCGCGCACATCCGCGGGGAGCGGTTGCGGCTGGGGTTCCCGGTCGAGCCCGCGCGCGACGCCGAGTCCGATCGGCTCGGGGGCCACCGCCTGCACCGCGCGACAGGTGCGGTGGCGTTGACTGCCGAGGCGGAGGAGATCGCGGCCATCCGCGGACTGCTCGCCGCCGACCCGTCCGCCGCCGACGATCTGGCCGTGCGTCATGCCCGCGCCCTCTACGGCCGCATGGTGGAGCAGCGCAGGCCGCGCGCCGAACTCGACACCGCCCTGCTGCTGGCCGAATGCCTGGCCGCGGCGGGCTGGGTGGGCGAGGCCACCGGCATGCTGCTGCCCGCCGCCGCCACCTGCGCCCGCCTCGGCTGGACCCGCCCCCTGCTGGACGCGGGCCCCGGCGTGCTGGCCATCCTGCGCGTCCTGCACGGCGACGGCCACACCGAGGAGAACACCCTCCCGGCCGTCTTCCTCGCCGAACTCCTCGACTGAGCGGGGTTCGCCGGTGGGACGTCATCACCACCGGTCGAATGGGCGACCGTCACTCCAACGATCCGCTTCGTGCCGACCGGACGGTTGGAGCTCGGGCCCCGGTATCGGCCCCTTCTCCGGCCGCCGATCCCCGGCCACGGACCTGGGGGCTACGGCTCCCACCAGGGGCGGAGGGGGACGGTCCAGGTGCCGTCGTCGGGGAGACGGACGCCGAGGACCTGGTGGAGCTGGACGACGTTGCGCTGGAAGCCGAGCCGGGAGCCGGCCATGTACAGGCCCCAGACCTTGGCGGTGCCCTCGCCGGCCTCCGCGACGCAGGCGTCCCAATTGGCGACCAGGTTCTTACACCATTCGTGCAGGGTCAGCGCGTAATGCTCGCGCAGGTTCTCCTCGTGCAGGACCTCGAGGCCCACGTTCTGGATGTCGGAGATGATGCGGCCGGAACCGATCAGCTCCCCGTCGGGGAACACATAGCGGTCGATGAAATCGCCCGCCTTGGTGGTGCGGGTGTTGTCGGGACGGGTGATGCAGTGGTTCAGGAACAGCCCGCCCGGCCGCAGCTTGCCCTTGATGTACTCGAAGTAGAACGGGTAGTTGTGCACGCCGATGTGCTCGGTCAGGCCGATCGATGACACCGCGTCGAACTCGCCCTCGGGCACATCGCGGTAATCGGAGTGGCGCACCTCGGCCAGTTCGCTCAGACCCTCCTCGGCGATCTTGCGCTGGGCCCATTCGGCCTGTTCGGCCGAGAGCGTCGCGCCGATCACCCGCACCCCGCGCTTGGCCGCGTAGCGCACCATGCCGCCCCAGCCGCAGCCGATGTCGAGCAGCCGGTCGCCCGCCTTCAGGCGCAGCTTGTCGAACACCAGCCGGTACTTGTTCTCCTGCGCGCGCTCCAGCGACCAGTCCGCCTCGCCGTAGGCCGCGCAGGTGTAGGTCATCGACGGGCCGAGCACGTGCTCGTAGAAGGTGTTCGAGACGTCGTAGTGGTGGTGGATGGCCTCGGCGTCGCGAGTCTTGGAGTGCCGCAACCCTTCCAGCGCGATCCGCCGCCAGCGCGGCAGCGTCTCCTGCGGCGGCGGGGCGATCGGCTTGAGCCGCTCCCAGCCCAGCGAGCGCGCGATCGCGACCAGCGCCAGCGCCGACGGGCGGCGGAACTTCATGTCCCGCATCGCCACCAGGATCGGGTAGGGGTCGCCGGGATGCACGCCGGTGGCGGTCATATCGCCGGAGATGTAGGCGCGGGCCATGCCCAGATCGCCGGGCGCGGTGGCCAGGTAGTTGATGCCGCGCGGCGTGCGGATGTCCAGCGAGTAGGGCGAATCCTCGGGACCGGTCGCGCTGCCGTCGTAGGCCGTGAGGCGGATCGGGACCTCACCGTCGATGAGGGTCTCGAAGATCTCGGCAATGCTGAGCTTCATCCCCGGGTCCGGTAGCTTTCCGGTCCGCGCGTCCTTGAACGTCGTCATTTGCGTTGCACCGCCTTCGAATACAAATCCAGCAGCCGCTGGTTCGGGTCGTAGCGTTTCTTCAGATCGGTGTAGACCGAGCCGCCGTACAACTCGGCGAACTCGGCCTCGTCGTAATAGGCATCCGAGTAGAGCGATTTGTGGCCGTCGAACTCGGTCACGGTGCTTTCGATCGCGCGGTTGGCCGCACCCTCGGGCTGCCCGGGAACGGTGGGCACCGCCGACCAGAAGCCGACGTTGACGTAGGTGCGATCCGGCTGGATAGGGTACAGCGGCCAGGGGCGTTCGTCGGCCGCGCCGGGGGCCGCCGTGTCGCGCAACCGCAACGGGCACAGCCACACCGGCTCGATCGGGATCTCGCGCAGGAACCATTCCATGAAATCGGCGGTGCGCTCGACGGGCACCTCGATGTCCTGCACCACCCGCTCGCGCGGCGGATTGCCCTTCCTGGCCTCCAGCTTGTCGCCGATGTTGTATTTGTGGTCCAGCGCGACGAGCTTCCAGTAGAAACTGCTGCGCCGGTAGCGCTTCGGCCAGAACCGGCGGATCTTCGGGTTCTGCGTGCCGAACGCCCGCGAGCACCAGAACCAGTCGGTGTCCCAGCGCCACAGGTAGTCGTGGATGGTGAGCCGGTCGCGCTTGGGCTGCGCCGAATCGTGCTGCAGCGAGCGGTAATAGATGTCCATGCCGGTGTAGTCGCTCACCGGGCCCGGCTCGTCGGTCTGCCTGCCCAGCGTCAGGTAGCTCTCGCCGGCGCTGAACACCACGCCGTCGAGGTAGTCGACGCGTTCGCCGCCGTGGGACTTCTCGTCCACGATGCGCGCGATGGCGGCCTCGAGTTCGCGCAGGTCGTGGAAGCGCAGGTGCCGCAGTGCGACGTAGGGCGGCACCGGCTCCAGCTCGATCTTCAGCCGCACGGCGTAGCCGAGGGTGCCGTAGGAGTTGGGGAAACCGTGGAACAGGTCGGCGTGCTCACCGTCCGGCGTGGCGGTGACGATCTCGCCCGCGCCGGTCAGCACGTCCATCTCCAGCACGGATTCGTGCGGCAGGCCGTTGCGGAACGAGGTCGATTCGATGCCGAGCCCGGTGACCGCACCGCCCAGGGTGATGGTCTTGAGCTGCGGCACCACCAGCGGCGCCAGCCCGTAGGGCAGCGTCGCGGCGACCAGATCCTCGTAGGTGGTCATGCCCGCCACCTCGGCCGTGCCGGCCTCCGGATCGACGGCGATGACCTTGGTCAGACCGGAAACGTCCAGGCCGGGGGCGGTGTTCTTCGCCCTCGCCCGGAACAGGTTCGAGGTCTTCTTGGCCAGGCGCACGTTGGCGTGCTCGGGTATGGCGCGGTAACTCGCCAGGAGGCGATCCACACCCGCTCGGTGCGCGGCGAACCCTGATTCGTGTGCGGCCGGAGTGTGACCGGCCTTCCCCAACAGACTCACTGCCACCCCTCGACGCTAGTACGCCCCGTCACGCCCGGCCAGCGAGAAATGATCTCCCAGCGAGAAATGTCACGGGAATGTTGCATCGGGAACACCGGACGTTGTGGATGGCAGTAGGCGCTGCGGACGCCCGGCCCGGTGTCGCCGCTCGGATGCCTGAGTCGGATGGTGACCCGGAACCGGCTGTGGCCCGGCGCGGCGCGGCGACGGATGTTCAGCACGGCTGGCCGGGCGGCGGGTTGCCGGGCTGTCGCACGTACTGCGGCCGGTAGGGCCGGCCCGTACGCGAAATTCCGCAGGCTGTCCCCTCTGGAACGATCGAACGCGGAAGCCCGGCAAGGCCGAGGGCGCACCACCGTCCGCGCGGGCGACAGGGCAGGATAGGGGGCGGTCGAGACACGCACCCGGGACAGAGGAGCTCATTGTGGGACAGGTCAGCGCCAGCAGTTCGATCACCGTCGCGGCGGATCCGCAGCGCACCCTCGAGGCCATCGCCGACTACGAGACGGTGCGCCCGCGCATCCTCTCCGCGCACTACCGCGACTACAAGGTGATCGAGGGCGGCAAGGGCGCGGGCACCGTGGCCCAGTGGACCCTGCAGGCCACCGAATCGCGCTCGCGCGACATCAAGGCGGCCGTCACGGTGTCGGATTCGATCGTCACCGAGCGCGACGCCAACTCCACGCTGGTGAACACCTGGACCGTCACCCCCGACGGTGCGGGCGCGCAGGTCACGCTGCGCACCACCTGGCAGGGCGCGGGCGGCGTCAAGGGCATCTTCGAGGGCATCTTCGCCCCGCTCGGCCTGAAGAAGATCCAGGCCGAGGTCCTCGGCAACCTCCAGCGCGAACTGGCTTGAGCCGCACCGTGACCCGGGGTTCACCCCGGGTCACGGGAAGTGTGCGCCGCCGCCCGAGCGCGCCTGGGCGAGTCCCGCTGAGCCGGACATGTTTTCGCCCCGAATACTCCCGGACCCGCACTACCGCCGGAACCGCGCCGATCAGCTCGCGCCGATGTCGAACAGATTGCCCTCCGGATCGGCGAGGGTGGTCCAGCGCCCGCCGTACTCCTCGAAATCGCCGATGTGCCGGGCGCCCAACGCGATCGCGCGGTCGATGTGCTCGCGCCAGTCGGCGGCGGACAGGTCGAGGTGCACGACGTTCTTGCCCGGCGTCTTGTCCGGCACCTGGATGAACATCAGGATCGGCGACATCCCGGCCGCCCGCCCGACCGTCGCGAAGTAGGGATTGGGGTCGGGATCCACCTCGAGTTCCAGCAGTCGCGCCCAGAAGTCGGCGAGCGCGGCCGCGTTCCGGCAGTCGACGGTGATATTGGCGATGGCCAAGGACATGGTGGTGCCTTTCTCGATTGCGGGACAGGGGCTTTCGCCGACGGGCGTCAGAGCCTGCCGACGGGCCAGCAGACCTCGGTGCGGTAGTCGGCGGTGTCGCCGGTTTCGCGGGGCGAGGTCAGGTAGATCTCGCGCACGGGTTCCGGCAGTGCGACATCGTGCTCGGCGACGTAGCTGCCGAGCGCGCCGTAGGTGCGGTCGAAATCCTCGAAATCGCCGTGATGTTCGGCGACGGCGAAGCGCAGGCCAGGCAGTTCGGTCACCGCGCAGCCGTCGGGCGCGTGTGGTTCGGCGTCCCCGGGGATCGGGACGAACACCACGACTTCGCCCTCGTCGTACTCGAAGAACTCCATCGAATACGTCGCGCCCCCGGGCCCGGCCGGCGCAACGCCCGCGGCGCCCAGCGCTGTGTAAAGGGTGCTGAACGCTATCCCGCACCACGGCCCGATCTCCGGGCGCGCCACGGACTTCGCCATCGCGAGGGCGCGGAACGCGGGCACCGAGCGGTACGACACCTCCAGCGCGGGGCCCGGCGTCAGCAGCGAGCGCAACGACGCCACCACATCGGCGGTGCGGCGCAGCTGGTCCTCCATCCGCGTCAGGTGCGCGCGCAGCGCGGCGTCGCGGGCGGCGGTGTCGGGTGCGGCCAGCACCGCCGCGATCTCCGGGATCGGCATGTCGAGGGCGCGCAGGCGGCGGATCAGGTGCCCCCGGCCGACCTGCTCGGTCGAGTAGCGGCGGTAGCCGGTGACCGGGTCCACCGACACCGGTTCGAGCAGGCCGACCTCGTGGTAGTGGCGCAGCGTCTTCACACCCAGGTAGGTGAGCCTGGCGAACTCGCCGATGGACACGGTCGCTGTCATGGGTTCAGCGAACACCCTCCGGCAACGGGAGAGTCAAGCTCACGCCAGCGCGAACGTCAGCAGCAGCACGTTCTGGAGCCCTCCGCGCCACCACGAATAGCCCAGCCACACGCCCGGGGTGACCTCGCGGATCTCGTCCCACAGCGGCGGCGTGGGCGACGGCGCGTAGTTCAGCGCCCACGCCGGGCGTCCGTCGAGCAACGCGGGCGCGCGGTACACGTCTGCCCGCCACGCCTCGAGGCCCGCGCCCGTCACGCGGTTCATGAGGAAGCCGCCGTCGGGCCCGGTGTAGAAGGTCTTGCCGATCCACACGCCGGAGGCCGCGCCTTGCAGATACCTCGGCCGCACCACCCAGCCGTCGCGCACGCCCGTCGGCACCGCACCCTGCGGAGCGTTGTGGAAGATCATGTCCTCCTGCTCCGGTGAACAGCGGAAACGCAGCGAATCCAGCGTCACCGCCTTGTTGTTCGGGTCGAGCACGCACCCGCCGCCGTAGTCGGCGACCGGGACGGCCGCGGGGGCGGCGGACGCGGGGCCCGCCCCGCCGAGGAAGAGGCTCGGGACGATCGCCGCGCTCATCGCCGCGCCGAGCAGTCGAAATCGTTTCGCGCTCATGGCTGTCTCCAGGTTCACATCGTCGTGCTCCCGACCTCCCTCCGAGCATAGATCCGGCAACCGCGCCGGGACGGCCGATTGCGCGCACTCCCGCGCCGACCTGTCCGCCTGGGCCGTCGCACGCGGACTAGGCTGGGACGCGGCAATCCCGCGGTGGTGCGACCGGCTCGCCCGCGACCGCGCAGCGAACGAGGAGAGGACGAACCGTGCAGCCCGGTGGTGGTCAGTTCGACATGCAGCAGTTGCTCGCCCAGGCCCAGCAGATGCAGCAGGCGATGGTGCAGGCGCAGGCCGAGATCGCGGCGACGGAGGTGCAAGGGCAGGCCGGTGGCGGGCTGGTCTCGGTGACCATCAAGGCGACCGGTGAGGTGGTCGCGCTGACCATCGACCCGAAGGTGGTCGACCCCGACGATATCGAGGGCTTGCAGGACCTGGTGATCGGCGCGGTCAACGACGCGATGGCCAACGCCCAGCAGCTGGCCGCCGACAAGCTCGGCCCGCTCTCCGGCGGCCTCGGCGGCGGTGCGCTGCCCGGTCTGCCCGGCTTCTGATCGAGGGCGGGTCGGTTGTACGAGGGTCCGGTCCAGGATCTGATCGACGAATTGGGCAAACTCCCCGGCGTCGGTCCCAAGAGCGCGCAGCGCATCGCCTTCCACCTGTTGCAGGTGGAGCCGCCGGAGATCGATCGGTTGCAGGCCGCCTTGCAGAAGGTGCGCGACGGCGTGCAGTTCTGCACGGTCTGCGGCACCGTGTCCGACGGTGAACTGTGCCGCATCTGCGCCGACCCGCGCCGCGATCTCACCATGATCTGTGTGGTCGAGGAGCCCAAGGACGTGCAGGCCATCGAGCGCACGCGCGAGTTCCGCGGCCGCTACCACGTGCTCGGCGGCGCGCTCGACCCGCTCAGCGGCGTCGGCCCCGACCAGCTGCGCATCCGGGAGTTGCTGGCGCGCATCGGCACCCAGACCGACGGCGTCGATGTGACCGAGGTGATCATCGCGACCGACCCGAACACCGAGGGCGAGGCCACCGCCACCTACCTGGTGCGGATGCTGCGCGATTTCCCCGGTCTCACCGTCACCCGGCTGGCGTCGGGCCTGCCGATGGGCGGCGATCTGGAGTTCGCCGACGAACTCACCCTCGGGCGTGCCCTTTCCGGGCGGCGCACGCTGTAGTCCGCGAAACCGGGTCTAGCCGCGTCCCCGCCGACGGGTTAGCGTGCGGGGGATGAGCATCGAATTCCTGTTGACGACGCTCGTCGTCGTGGCCACCCCGGGGACGGGGGTGCTGTTCACCCTGGCGGCCGGGTTGTCGCGCGGCGTGCGCGCGAGCGCGGTGGCGGCGTTCGGGTGCACGCTGGGCATCGTGCCGCATGTGGCGGCCGCCGTCACCGGGCTGGCGGCGCTGATGAACACCAGCGCCGTCGCCTTCCACACGGTGAAGTACCTCGGCGTCGCCTACTTGCTGTACATGGCGTGGACGACGTTGCGCGACAAGGGCGCGCTGGCGCTGTCCGAGGCGGAAGCGGGCGCGCCCGCGCCATCGTCGCGGCAGGTGATCGTGTCGGCGGTGCTGCTGAACGTGCTCAACCCGAAGCTGACCCTGTTCTTCTTCGCGTTCCTGCCGCAGTTCGTGCCCGCGGGCGCGCCCGACGCGCTGCCCCGCATGCTGCTGTCGAGCGCGGTGTTCATGCTGGTCACGTTCGTGGTGTTCGCCGCCTACGGCGCGTGCGCGGCGGCGGTGCGCGCGCACGTCCTCGCGCGGCCCGCGGTGGTGACGTGGATGCGGCGGGTGTTCGGGGCGTCGTTCGTCGCGCTGGCCGGGCGGTTGGCGGTACAGGACCGGTAGGAGCCCGGGCCGCGGCTCGGAGTGACGGGACTGTCAGGTCGGTGCGCTGGGCTGGTGACCCTGGTTTCGGTGTGCGGCCGGGTCAGAGTTCGACGCGCTCCCATGGGACGCCCGCGAGCGCGCTGGTCTGCCCGGTGGCCCACGCCCAGATCAGCTTGATCACCACGGCCGGGTCGTTGACCACGGTGGCGTAGTGCTGGTCGGGGCCGCCCGCGCGGTACTCGACCGTGTACTCGGAGGGTTTGGCGCGGTAGGTCTGGATGTAGTCGTGGTCGCCGCGTTCGGCGATGAGGTAGGGGTTCGGCGGGGCGAGATCCGGAATCCATTGTCGCAGCACGTCTTCGGTGAGGTACGGGTAGTGCCCGGCACCACCGTGCGTGACCAGCGCCGGCACGTGGTTCGTGGGCGAGACCAGCCACATCAGCTGCGGGTCGTATATGGCGTAGCCGCGCGGCGTCGCGATCTCGAAAAGCAGGTGCCGGACGTAGCCGATGGCGTCATACGGGCTCGCGACGAACAGCGCGGTCCCGATACCCACTGGATCCCCACCCAGAAAAGTGTCCGCGGGTGGCAGCTCGGCGTCGCGCTTCTCGACCTCCGCCCGCATCTCGGCCACCACCGCCGCCTCGGCCAGCCCCTCCTGCGCCGCGAGATACCCCTCCGCCTCCTCGGCACCCGCGACGACCCCGGCAGGCAACAGCACGTGCTCGTAATTCACCCGGCCAGCGTACGGGGGCGTACCGACGCGACCTCTCCGCCCCGTTGGGCTGACCTACGATTGGGGCACCCACCAGCCCAAGGACGGTCATGATGTCGGAAGCGTTCGACTGGTCTTCGCTGAAGCCGTACCCCTACGCGGTCGAGCTCGACGACTACCTCACGATGCCCGAGGACATCGCGAGTGCCATCGAGGTCAAGGATGGGATGATCGTGCACTGCGAGTCGCCGTCGCCGAACCACAACGCCGTCGCCCGCAATCTGGAGCGAGCGCTGTTGGACGGCAGGGCCAAGCGCGGGGACAGTCAGCCGTGCCTGCGGATCAACCGCGATGTCGACATGCTCGTCTCCGAGGTGCCGTTGCACTACAAGCGGCCGGACGTCATCGTGTACCGCTGCATCGACGAGCCGCGCGGCAAGTGGAAACTGAAGCCGACGGTCGCGGACGCGGTGCTGGTCATCGAGATCGTCTCGCCGAGCACCGTGACCGCAGACCTGATCGACAAGCGGGCGGAGTACGCGCGATTCGGCATCCAGTACTACTGGATCGTCCGAATGGTGGACAACGACGGGCCGGTCGTGTCGATCGAGATGCTGACGCTGGATTCCGAGGGCAAGTACGCCTCCTACGGCCACCGGACCCGGGCGAATCCGCTCGCGATCGAAACGGTCGCCCCGTTCGGGATCCACGCCACCTGGGACGATCTCGACGAAGACGTCGGCTGATCGCTAGGCCGAACGGCGGGCCTCCTCGGCCGCGCAGGCGCAGCCGCCGGCGATGTCGGTGCAGTCGATGACGAACGCGTGGCGGGCGTGGTCGGGGTCGGGGCAGGTGTCGTCGGTGCACTCGGGGCGGCCGGTGGGGTGGACGACGAGGGTGCCGTGGCAGTGGTCGACGGCGGATTCGCAGAACGTGCAGATCGCGCGCATGGGACCTCCCGACGGATCGGCTGGTGATTCGATGCTGGCATCCTGGCACGGCCCGCGGTGGGACCCGGCACCGGTGTGTCGGCGGCGGGTCCGCCGAAACGCCGCGCTCGGGCCGTCACGCACCGGCGCCGTGTGGTGAACTTGCGGGATGGGCATCAAGGTGTCGCTCGAACACCGGACGACCTACACCTTCGACCGGCTGGTGGAGGTGCACCCGCACGTGGTGCGGCTACGCCCGGCGCCGCACTCGCGCACCCGCATCGACGCCTACTCGATGCGGGTGACGCCGCGCGAGCACTTCGTCAACTGGCAGCAGGACGCCTTCGGCAATTTCCTTGCGCGCCTGGTGTTTCCCGCGCCCGCCAGGGAACTGTCCATCACGGTGGGGCTGATCGCCGATCTGGAGGTGGTCAACCCGTTCGACTTCTTCGTCGAGGACTACGCCGAGCACTTCCCGTTCACCTACCCGCCCGCGCTGGCCGCCGATCTGGAGCCCTACCTGCGGCCCGTGGACGAATCGCCCGGCGCGGGCCCGGGCGCGCTGGTACGGGACTGGGTGCGCGCCCACGTCCCCGGCGACGCGCCGCGCACCATCGACTTCCTGGTCGCGTTGAATCACGCGGTGCGCGGGGATGTCGCGTACACGGTGCGGATGGAGCCGGGCGTGCAGTCACCCGACCACACGTTGCGTGCCGCGCTCGGCTCGTGCCGCGACTCCGCGTGGCTGCTGGTGTCGATCCTGCGCGAGTTCGGGTTGGCCGCGCGGTTCGTGTCGGGGTACCTGGTGCAACTCGCGCAGGATGTGCCCGCCCTGGACGGCCCCTCCGGTCCCGCCGCCGATTTCACCGACCTGCACGCCTGGACCGAGGTCTACGTGCCGGGCGCGGGCTGGGTGGGCCTCGACCCGACGTCGGGCCTGTTCGCGGGGGAGGGCCACATCCCGCTCTCGGCCACCCCGCACCCGAACTCCTCGGCCCCGATCACCGGCGCGACCGGTCGCACCAACGCCACCCTCGACTTCGCGAACACGGTGCGCCGCGTGCACGAGGACCCGCGGGTCACGTTGCCCTACACCGAATCCCAGTGGGAGCGCATCACCGCCTCGGGCGCGGCCATCGACGCGCGGATGGCCGCCGAGGACGTGGGCCTCACGATGGGCGGCGAACCCACGTTCGTCTCGCTCGACGACCAGACCTCCCCGGAGTGGAACACCGACGCCGACGGCCCGCACAAACGTGAACGCGCCGTCGACCTCGCCGAACGCCTGCGCCGCATCTACGCCCCGAACGGCATCGTCCAGTACCGGCAGGGCAAGTGGTATCCCGGAGAACCGTTGCCGCGCTGGGAGATAGCGCTCGCGTGGAGCGCCGACGGCACCCCGATCTGGACCCGGCCCGACCTGCTGGTCGGCCCGTGGACTCCGGTTGCCGTCGCTGATACGCCCTCGCCGACCGCATCACCGCTGGCCGCCTCAGGGACAGCGGTCGCGCCTGATGACAACGAACTCGCCAGCCCGTTCGGCGTGCCAGGGGCGGCGGCGGTGCCCGAAGAGCCCTTCGCCGGAGGACCGAAGGAAGCCGGGACAGAGGGCTCGGCCACCGGCGACTCGGACGGCCGCGGCGGCGACGCTCAGACCGTCGGGGCGGTTGCTGTCCCGTCCGGTGAACCGGACAGCATTGCTCCCGGCGACACGCACGCTATCGGGGCAGATACGCTGCCGCCACGCCCCGACATCCACCCGGTACCCCCGCACGCCGCACGCGCCCTGATCGCCCACATCGCCGCCGGACTCGCCCTCCCCGAATCCCAAGTGCGCCCCGCCTACGAGGACCCGCTCGCCCGCCTCGCGCGGAAAGTGCGCCTCCCCGAGGGCAATCCGGTCGCCGACGACGAAGACCTGACCGCCGACTCCCCCGAGGCGCGCGCGGAACTGCTGCGGCGACTGGACGATTCGATCACCGAACCCAGCGCCTACGTCCTGCCGCTCTACCGCACCGAGGACGGTCGCGCCTGGGCCAGCCCCAACTGGCGGTTGCGACGCGGGCAGCTCGAGAACCCGCCCCACGGCCGAATAGTGCTGACGGAAGGCGACTCTCCGGCCGGACTGCGCCTGCCACTGGACGCCGTGTCCTGGAGCGAACCGCGTCCGCGCCCCGAACGCGACCCGCTGTCCGACACCCCTGAGCGAGACCCACACCGGGAACCACCCGGCGAGGTCGCCGAGCCGGACGGCGAGCCGGTCACCGCGCTCGTGGCCGAGGTGCGCGACGGCCGGATACACGTATTCCTCCCGCCCGTCGAGGAATTGGAGGATTTCCTCGACCTGCTGCGCCGGGTCGAGGACGCGGCGGCGGCCGGCGGCCTGCCGATCGTGCTGGAGGGCTACGCCCCGCCCGCCGACCCCCGACTGCGCTCGCTGTCGGTGACGCCCGATCCCGGCGTCATCGAGGTCAACGTCCAGCCGACGGCGTCCTTCGCCGAACAGTCCGAGCTGCTCGCCACCCTCTACGAACAGGCCAGGCTGGCCCGCCTCGGCACCGAATCCTTCGACGTGGACGGCACGCACGGCGGCACCGGCGGCGGCAACCACATCACCCTGGGCGGCGTGACGCCCGCCCGGTCACCGCTGCTGCGCAGGCCCGACCTGCTGGTCTCCATGCTCACCTACTGGCAGCGCCACCCCGCGCTGTCCTACCTGTTCGCGGGCCGTTTCGTCGGACCCACCTCGCAGGCGCCGCGGGTGGACGAGGGCCGCGAGTCGGCGCTGTACGAGCTGGAGATCGCTTTCGCCGAAATCGCCCGGCTCACCGCGTCGTCCGCGCGCGGGCGCGACGCCGAATCCGGTCCGTGGCACGTCGACCGGGCGCTGCGCCACCTGCTCACCGACCTCACCGGCAACACCCACCGCGCCGAGTTCTGCATCGACAAGCTCTACAGCCCCGATTCGGCGCGCGGGCGGCTGGGCCTGGTGGAGTTGCGCGGTTTCGAGATGCCGCCGCACCACCGCATGGCCATGGTGCAGTCGCTGCTGGTGCGCGGGCTGGTGGCGAAGTTCTGGTCGAATCCGTTGCGCGCCGGGCTGATCCGGCACGGCGCCAACCTGCACGGCCGCTACCTGCTGCCGCACTTCCTGATGGCCGACATCGCCGAGGTCGCGGCGGATCTGCGCGCCGACGGCATCGATTTCGACACCGCGTGGCTCGACCCGTTCACCGAGTTCCGTTTCCCGCGCATCGGCACCGTGGTGCTCGGCGGCATCGAGATCGAACTGCGCGGCGCCATCGAGCCCTGGTACACACTCGGCGAACAGACCGAGGCCACCGGCACGGCCCGCTACGTCGACTCGTCGGTGGAGCGCGTGCAGGTGCGCGTGGTGGGCGCCGATCGCGGCCGCTACACCGTGACCTGCAACGGCTGGCCGGTCCCGCTGCTGGCCACCGAGAACGCCGATGTGCAGGTGGCGGGCGTGCGCTACCGCGCGTGGCAGCCGCCGAACTCGCTGCACCCCTCCCTCACCGTGGACGCGCCGCTGGTGTTCGACCTGATCGACACCGAGTCGGGGCTCTCGCGCGGCGGCTGCACCTATCACGTCTCGCACCCGGGCGGCATGGCCTACGACGATCCGCCGGTGAACGCCGTCGCGGCGCAATCGCGGCGCAATCGACGCTTCGAGGCCGCCGGTCATACCGTCGAACGCGTAGATCCCGGCGCGCTACGTGCGAAGATGGCCGCACAGTCGACCGACGCCGGCGTCCAGGGCATCCTGGATCTACGCCGGGCCCGCACGGTGTGGGGACCGGTCAGCGATCGGTGAGCCGGGCGTCGACGTCGCCGGGCGCGGGTGAAGGGGCGGAGGTGAGGTCGGCATGGTGGCCGAGGCGGCGCGACCGATGACGGGCGCGCGCGACGAGATCGCCGAACAGTTCGCGCGCTATCGCGCCGAGGGCGGGGCGGTCGGCGCCTACGACGAATGCGGCGGGCCGATGGGCGGCTACTTCGACGAACTCGTCGACTCCGGCGGCCGGGTGCGCCGCATGTGGTCGGAGCTGAGCGCCGATTTCGTGGAACTGGGCACGGCGGGGCTGGGCAGGCTCGACACCCGGGTGCGCAGACTCATCGAGGACGACGGCATCACCTACACCGAGGTCGGCGCGGGCGATCCCGCGGTGCCCACGCCGTGGCGGCTGGACCCGATCCCGCTGCTGGTCTCGGCCGACGACTGGACCCGGCTGGAAGCCGGCCTGGTGCAGCGCTCCCGCGTGCTGGACGAAGTGCTCACCGACGTCTACGGCCCGCGCCGCACCCTCACCTCGGGGCTGCTGCCGCCGGAGGTGGTGTTCGGCAACGACGGCTATGTGCGTGCGGCGCACGGCATCACGATCCCCGGACGGCACCAGCTGTTCCTGCACGCCTGCGATATCAGCCGGTGGGGCGACGGCCGCTTCCGCGCGATCGCCGACTGGGCGCAGGCCCCCTCGGGCGCGGGGTACGCGCTGGCCGACCGGCGCGTGGTGTCCACCGCGATTCCGGAGGCGTTCGAGCACTCCAACCCGCGCCCGCTCACCCCGTTCGCGCGGGCCATGCGGCTGATGCTCATCGAGTCGGCGCCGATGCCGGAGGACGATCCGGTCGTGGTGGTGCTGAGTCCGGGCGTGCACTCCGAAACCGCGTTCGACCAGGCCTATCTCGCGGCCACTCTGGGTTTCCCGCTGGTGGAGAGCGCGGATCTGGTGGTGCGCGACGGGTCGCTGTGGATGCGGTCGCTGGGCGCGCTGGAACGGGTCGACGTGGTGCTGCGCCGCGTGGACGCCGAGTTCTCCGATCCGCTGGATCTGCGGCCGGATTCGCATCTGGGCGTGGTCGGGTTGGTCGAGGTGCTGCGGCGCGGCGCGGTGACGGTGGTGAACACGCTGGGCAGCGGACTGCTGGAGAGCCCGGCGCTGCCCGGTTTCCTGCCCGCGATCGCGCGGGCGCTGCTCGGGGAGGAACTGCTGCTGGAGAGCGCGCCCTCGTACTGGGGCGGTGACGCCGCGCAGCGGTCGCATCTGCTGGCGAACCTGGACCGGTTGATCCTCCGTTCCGCCGTGGACGGCGCGACGCTGTTCGGGCCGGAACTCGCGGCCGAGGCGCGCGAGGAGCTGCGGGCGCGCATCGAGGCCGAAGGGTGGAAGTGGGTCGGCCAGGAGCCCGCGCAGTTCTCGCTGGCGCCGGCCGTGCACGGATACGGCGGGTTGTCGGCCGCGCCCGTCGGGATGCGGTTGTTCTCGCTGGCCCGGCGCGGCGGGTACACGGCGATGGCGGGCGGGCTCGGACAGTTGCGCCAGCGGATCGAGCCCTCCCGCAGCGTGATCAAGGTGGCCGCCAAGGACGTCTGGGTGCGCGCGGCCCCTGCCGCCTCCCCGGCCGTGAGTGCCGAACCGCCGCACGAGGATCGCGCGCCGCGCCGCGCCGCGCCGGTGGTGGAGGCGATCAGCTCCCCGCGCGTGCTCAACGACCTGTTCTGGATGGGCCGCTACGCCGAACGCGCCGAATCGCTGGCGCGCCTGCTCATCGCCACCCACGACCGCTACCAGGACTACCGCTATCGCCCGTGGCTCGAAGGGGCCGAGGCGGTCCCGGTTCTCATGGCGGCGCTGTCCCGGTTGAGCGTCACCCCCGCCCCGCCCGCGGTGCTGGCCGATCCGCGCCGTCGTCGCGCGTCGATGCCGGAGGCGCAGGCGGCGGCGAGTGACCGCGCGGCGGGCGAGGGTGTGGAAACCGAAACGTCCACTGAAAGTGCCGGTCCCTCGCGTGCGAGTGCGGGCGATCAGCGGCCAGGTATCGCCGGGGCGGCCGACGCGTCCGTGGGCGCGGGCGGCGCTTCCGGGAGCGCCGCTGCTCCGGGCGGAAGCGCCTCCACCGCAACCCATTCCGCGATCTGGCCCGCCGTCGCCGGTGCCTCGCGCGAAGGCCACGACTACCTCGAAGCCCTGACGATCGATCGCGACATGCCCGGCTCGCTCGCCTTCGCCATCGACCGCTACGGGTCGTCGGCGCGGGCGGTGCGCGATCAGCTCTCCGAGGACACCTGGATGATCCTCAGCGCCGTCGACCGCGCGCTGGCCGAATATCGCGGCACCGGAGGGGATCAGGAGGCCGCGCTCTCGGCGGTGCACTCGCTGACGCTGGCCGCGTTGCTCTCGCTGTCGGGGATCGGCGCGGAGTCGCTGGTGCGCGACACCGGTTGGTACGTCATGGATATCGGCAAACGTATCGAGCGCGGCGTCGGGCTCACGGCGCTGCTCTCGGCCGCGCTCACCGAAACCTATCCGGCGGAGGCGCAGCGCGTGGTGATCGAAGCGGTGTTGCAGGCCGCGGAGTCGTCGGTGAGTTATCGCCGCAGGCACCGGGATTCGGTGCGGCTGGCCGCCGTCGCCGGACTGCTGCTCTTCGACGCGGGCAACCCCCGGTCGCTGGCGTATCAGCTGGAACGGCTGGAGGCCGACTTCCAGGCCTTGCCCGGCGCGTCGGGATCCTCACGCCCGCAACGACTCCTGGCCGACGCCCAGCGCATGCTGCGCCGCGTCGACCCCGCCGAGCTCGAGCACACCGACGAGGCGGGCCGGCGCACCGAACTGATCGAACTCCTCGACGGCGTGCACCTGCGGCTGCGGAAGGTCTCGGAATCGTTCGAGACCACGAAACTCGCACTGCCGGTGGGTATCCAACCGCTGTGGGGCAGCACGCGGGTGGTCGAATGATCGGCGGCGACGGCGCCACCCGGCGGTACCGGGTGGTGCACCGGACCACGTACTCCTATTCCGACGAGGTCTCCAGCTCGTACGGCCGCGCCTACCTCACCCCGCGCGAATTCGCCGGTCAGCGGCTGCTCGATCACGACATCCACATCGAACCCGTGCCGTCGGACCGTTCCGTCGGCGCCGACGTGTACGGCAACACCTCCTCGTACTTCCACGTCACCGCCGAGCACAGCGAACTGGTGGTCACCGCGGAGTCGACCGTCGAGGTGGACCCGCCCGGCCTGCCCGCCGGCGGTCTGGCCCGGTTGCCGTGGGAGTCCGCGCGACCGACCCACGCCAACGGGCCGTTCGCGGTGGAGTTCACCCTGGACCTGCGCCCACCCGAGATCACCGACGAGGTCACCGCGTACGCGGCGGAATCACTCACCCCCGGCCGCCCGCTGCTGGAGGCGGTGCGGGAGCTCACCTCGCGCATCTACCGCGATTTCACGTATCGGTCCGGGTCCACGACGGTGTCCACCAGCGTCGCCGACGTGTTCGCCGCACGCGAGGGCGTCTGCCAGGACTTCGCCAGGATCGGCGCGGCCTGCCTGCGCTCGCACGGTCTGGCGGCGCGCTACGTGTCCGGCTACCTGGCCACCGACCCGCCGCCCGGCAAGGAGCGCATGGTCGGCGCCGACGCCACCCACGCGTGGGCGGCGGTCTGGCTGCCGAGCCCGGACCAGGGCGACCGCACCGGTCACTGGATCGGCTTCGACCCCACCAACGACCAGTTCGCCGACGAGCGTTACGTGACCGTCGCGTGGGGTCGCGACTACGCGGACGTGCCGCCCCTGCGTGGCATCATCTACACCGACGCCAAGGAGAGCATCATTACCGTGTCGGTGGACGTCGCTCCGGTGGAGGTGTGAACCTGCGTGCGCGATTTCTCTTGTCCCAACTGCGGTCAGCAACTGGCTTTCGAGAACTCGGTCTGCCTTTCGTGTAACAGCCCCCTGGGATTCAGCCTCACCCAGCGGGCGCTGGTGGTGATCGGTGATCCCCCCGGCGACGCCGCGGTCGATCACCGCAACGGTGTGGTGGACGGCGGGCTGTTCCGTTTGTGCGACAACCTCCATGTGGCGGCGTGCAATTGGCTGGTTTCCACGCCGGAGCCCGCCGAGACCGAGGACGTGGAGGCGATCGCGCCCCCGCAGGATCCGAACGCGGGCCCGGTGCTGTGCGAGTCCTGCCGCCTCACCAGGACCAGGCCCCACGACTCCGACACCGCGGGACTGGCGGCGTTCGCCGAGGCCGAGGCGGCCAAGCGCAGGCTGATCATGGAGCTGGACGAACTCGGGCTGCCCATCACCGGCCGCGACGCCGATCCGGAGTTCGGGCTCGCGTTCGACCTGCTGTCGAGCTGGTCGGAGAATGTGATGACCGGGCACCAGAACGGCGTGATCACCGTCGACCTCGCCGAGGCGCACGACGCGCACCGCGAACAGTTGCGCATCGAGATGGACGAGCCGTACCGCACGCTGCTCGGGCACTTCCGCCACGAGATCGGGCACTACTACTTCACCGTCCTGGTCGCCGACGACGAGGCCTCACGCCGGTTCCGCGACCTGTTCGGCGACCCCGACGCCGACTACCAGGCCGCGCTGGACCGGCACTACTCCGAGGGCACCCCGCCCGGCTGGGAGAACGACTACGTCTCCTCCTACGCCACCATGCACGCCGCCGAGGACTGGGCCGAGACCTTCGCCCACTACCTGCACATCCGCGACACCCTGGACACCGCCGCCGCTTTCGGCTTCGCGCCGGCGGGCGCCACGCTGGACCGGCCCCAGGTCGGCCGCGCGGGCTTCGACAAGATCATCGAGCTCTGGCTGCCGCTGGCCTGGTCGCTGAACATGATCAACCGCTCGATGGGTCACCAGGACCTGTACCCGTTCGTGCTGCCGGACCGAGTGCTGGAGAAGATGCGGTTGGTCCACGACTTGTGCGCGGCGTCAGCGACGCGGTGAGGTCTGCGAGTCCGGTCACGCGGCGTCGACGGATGCCGACCGCCCGCCGTGGGGCGACGGTCAGCTCGCCGTCGGCTCGTCGCGCTCGGTGACCTGCGCGGCCGCCGCGCGGAACGCGTCCAGCACCGTCGCGATGGCCGGACGACGTTCGGCGCGGGGCCGGGTGACGAGTTCGTAGATGCGGGCCGCGCGCACGCCGGAGAGCCGCAGCATCACCAGGTCGGGGTCGGCCACCACGAACCGCGGCATGAGCGCCACGCCGTAGTCCGCCGCCACCAGCGTCTCGATCACGCGGAAGTCGTTGAGCCGCTGCGCTATTCGCGGCTGCACTCCGGTGACCGTGGCGATCGACTCGAGCACGTCGTCCACGGGGAACCCGCCGCGCACGCTCAACCAGGTCTCGTCGGCCAGTTCCTCGGGGGCCACCGAGGTCTGCCCGGCCAGCCGATGGGTCGGCGCCACCACCACGTCGATGGGCTCGCGCATCAGCGGGTGGCACGTGATGCGCGGGCCCGCAAGGGGATTGGCGCGCTCGTCACGGTGGGTGAGCACGATGTCGTAGTCGGCCAGCAGGGCGGGCGCGCCGCTGGGCGGGACGTCCTCGTCGCGGGCGATCACGTCGATGTCGCCGCCCGCGAGCGCGGGCAGCACCAGCGGCAGTAGCAGCGCCGCGCCGGACGGGAACAGCGCCACCCGCACCCGTCCGCGCGGCGAGCCGCGGTAGTGCGCCATCTCGGCGGCGGCGCGATCCATGGCGGCGAGCACCTCGTCGGCGCGCACCACCAGCGCCTGCCCGGCGTCGGTGAGCCGGATGCGGCGGCCGTCGGGTTCGAGCAGCGCCACGCCCGCCTCCCGCGCCAGGGTCTTGAGCTGCTGCGACACGGCCGAGGGCGTCATGTTCAGCGCGGCGGCCGCGGCCGCGATGGTGCCGCGATCGGCGAACTCGCGCAGCACGCGCAGGCGCTCCAGCGACATCGGCGGACCGGATCCGGCGGGCACCGCGCCTCCCATTGGTGAAGTACTTCTACAGTATTAGTACAGTATTATTCGATTGTCCTGATGGTTCACCGATCCGACGATGGACGGGTGAACCACCGCGACCGCCTCCTCGGACTGACCGTCGTCCTGCTCTGGGGCCTGAACTTCCTCGCCATCCGCTACGGCCTCGACCACTTCCCGCCGCTGTTCTTCGCGGCCCTGCGCTTCGCGGTGCTCGCCGTCCCCGTGCTGCTGTTCGTGCCCCGTCCGCGCGTGCCCGCGCGCTGGTTATTGTTGTACGGCACCGGTTTCGGCGTGCTGCAATTCGCGTTCCTGTTCACCGCGATGCGCGAGGGGATGCCGACCGGACTCGCCTCCCTGGTGCTGCAATCCTCCGCGCCGTTCACCGTCGCGCTCGGCGCGCTGCTGCTGCGCGAACGCCTGCGCCCGGCCCAGATGGGCGGCCTCGCCGTGGCCGTGACCGGGATCGTGGTGATCGGCGCCGACCGGATGCACGTCGCGCCGTTGCTTCCGCTGCTGCTCACGTTGGCGGGCGGACTCGGCTGGGCCTTCGGCAATATCGGCTCGCGCCTGGCCGCGACCGGTCGCGACGTCAACCCCCTGCACCTCACCCTGTGGATGACCGTGATCCCGCCGCTCCCGCTGTTCGCCCTGTCGGCGCTCACCGAGGGCCCGTCCACCGGCCTGCGCGCCCTCGCTGACACTGCCGCGTCCACCTTCTGGCCCGCCCTGGCGGGCCTCGCCTACATCGTCGTGTTCGGCACCGTCATCGGTTCGGGCCTGTGGACCTTCCTCATGAGCCGCTACCCGGCCGGCACCGTAGCCCCCTTCTCCCTCCTCGTCCCCATCGTCGGCATAGCCGCCTCCTGGGCCGTCCTCGACGAAGACCCCACGGCCCTCCAACTCGCCGGCGGAGTGATCGTGATCGCTGGCGCGTTCGTGGCGACCACGGGCGGGCGGGTCAGGCAGTCTGGGAATGGTCGTAGCCCCGATCGTGCCGCCGCGTCGGCGGCACCCACGGAGGTGTCCCGGATCGGCGATCTGGAACGGGCGGCCAGTCGCCCGTAGCGCGAGGTCGCGTCGGGCGGGTATTCGCGAGCGCCGGTAGTACTCACCGTCGAAGCCGTTCAGGTGCCGTGTATCGGGCCACGCCTCCGACGCGGGCGGAACCCGGGCAGCACCGTAGCGACCGGGTGCGGTGTCACCGGTCAGCGAATATCGCGTGCCGGTGTGTCGCTCATGACGGCCATGATCTCCGGAGCGGCGAACAACCGGGTTCGACTCCGCGTGACCTCGACCAGGATCCCTGCCGCGACCAGCTTCTCCAGATTCAAGGTCGCCGCCCGATGCGTCACTCCCAGAACATCTTTCGTGGTGTTGATACCGATCACCGGCGATCGGAACAGTT
Organism: Nocardia puris; assembly: GCF_003315035.1. Classification (GTDB taxonomy): domain Bacteria; phylum Actinomycetota; class Actinomycetes; order Mycobacteriales; family Mycobacteriaceae; genus Nocardia; species Nocardia puris. The sequence continues at coordinate 60,624 of NZ_QNRE01000017.1, read as the reverse complement.
CGTCCACCAACAGTGGCAACAGCCCGGAAGAGCGCGCGGTCGCGACCCGTCGGCGCAGATCTGTGCGGAGTTCGTCCAGACGGATCGCGCGCGCCAGACTGTCGCGGGCTTGCTCTTCGATCACTTCGAGGAAGAACTCGAACCAGCCCTGCCAATCACCGTCGGTGGATACGCGAAGCAGGCCGTCGTAGTACCGGTCACGACGCGGTTCGATGTAGGCGGACAAATCGAGGAGTGGACCCGGCAGCAATCCCCACTCGACCAGTAGCAACACCGCCAGAAGGCGGCCGATACGGCCGTTGCCGTCGACAAATGGACGAATCGCTTCGAACTGATAATGCACCGCGGCGATCGCCAGCAGCGGCGGAAGCACACCGTCGGCGTGGAGGTACTTCTCCAGAGCGACCAGGCAATCCCACATCTGTTCCGGAGGCGGCGGTACATAAGTTGCGTTGTCGATGACGGACCCGGGTGGCCCGATCCAGTTCTGTGTCCGGCGGAAGTCCCCGGGTGTCGCGTACTCACCTCGCACGCCCGACAGCAAGATCTGATGCGCTTCCCGCAGCAGTGGCAGGCTCAGCGGAAGTCGGCGATCCGGATCGAGCACATGATCCGTTGCCCGCACATAGTTGAATACCTCCCGGACGTCGCCCTCGGACCTGCGTGGCTGCTCGGCCTCGTACAGCGCCAGGTCGGACAGCGACGCCTGAGTGCCTTCGATCCGACTGGACAGCACCGCTTCACGTCGCACGAGCGCCCGGCAGAACAGTTCGGGATTGGGCAGGCCACGGCCCAATCCGGCCAGCTCGCCGACTGCCCGGTCGGCCCCCGACAACCTCCGCACCAAACCGGGCTGCAATGCCAGATCCGGTGGTAGCGACGGCGGGACGAACGCCCGGTAGCCGTTCTCGGCTCGCACGACGTACGGTCGCTGACCGGGGCCGAAGTCCTCGATCCGCATCTGCTACTCACCCCGCACCGACCGTCGTTTGTGCTACTTTACGGCTGAAAAGTAGCACAAACGACGATGAATGCTACTCGAGTAGCACAACGCGTAGGAGAAGGCCGGCCGGCTCTCAGGCGCGGAGGCGTTCGCGGCGGAGTTGGTCCACCTCGGGCAGGTCGAGGGGGGCCAGGGAGTCCACGCCGAGTGCTCGGGAGAGCAGCAGGTCGGCGAGTTCGGGGTTGCGGGCCAGGGCGGGGCCGTGCATGTAGGTGCCGATGACGGAACCCTGCACTGCCCCTTCGAGACTGTCGCCCACTCCGTTGCCGACGCCGCGCGTGACGCGGGCCAACCCCTTGGCCGAGGCGCCGAGAGTCGTTCCGCCCCGGTGGTTTTCGAAGCCTGTCAGCGGCGCGGTGAGCCCGTCGATGAGCGGTGTCGTGGTGACTTCGCCGATGGAGCGGGTCTTCTGGGGCGAGGTGGTGACGTCGAGCATGCCCACACCGTCCACGCGCTCGCCGGACGAGGTTTCGTACCAGTTACCCAGCACCTGGATCGCGGCGCAAATGGCAAGCACCGGAGCGCCTTTCGCGGCCGCTTCCTGCAAGCCGGGGTACCGCTGGAGGTGGCGCGTGGCCAGGCGCTGCGCCGAATCCTCCGCGCCGCCGAGGGTGTAGAGGTCGAGGGAGTTGGGAACCGGGTCGGGCAGGGTGATTTCGACGATCTCGGCGTCGTACCCGCGCATCCGCAGCCGCTGGCGCAGCACGAGCGCGTTGCCGCCGTCACCGTAGGTGCCCATCACATCGGGCAGGACCAGGCCGATCCGAACGGTCGAGTCACCCATGATTCTCCAAGTCGCGGTTGAGGTCGCGGAACGCGGTGTAGTTGGCGAGCACTTCCACCCGTCCGGGCGGGCAGGAAGCGATGGCGCGCAACGGATTCGCCACCGTGGTGTGCTCGACACCCGCGTAGGTGAGGCGCACCGCGAGGTCGGTGGCGCGCTCGCCCGAGGCCACCACCTGCACGCCCTCGAAGTGCTCGAAACGCACATCCCACAGCCAGGACAGGTCCTCACCGTCGGGCACCTGCCCGTTCACGGCGATGACGAGACCGGCCGCGGTCGGCTCGATCATCGACAGCGCCTCCTGCCAGCCCGCCGGATTCTTCGCCAGCAGCAGCCGCGCGGAATGCTTGCCGACCTGCACGGTGCGGTAGCGGCCCGCGATCTCGCGCACGGTCCCGGCGGCCGCGACGGCCTTGGCGGCGTCGGCGCCCAACGCGACGGAGGCCGCCACCGCCTGGGCCGCGTTGCCGCGATTGGCACGGCCCGGCAGCGCCAGTTCGAGGTGGTGGCGGTCACCGCCCGGCCCGACCAGGTCGGTACCTTCCAGCCACCAATCCGGTTGCGGCCGTTGGAAATCCGTGCCGGTGCTGTACCAGTGCTCGCCTTCCCAGAGGATCGGCTCGCCGCTGCGCGGACAACTCGTGGCGTCGACGGCCCAGCCGCTGCCCGCCGCCACCCACACCACGTTCGGATGGTCGTAGGCGATCGAGGTGACCAGCACGTCGTCGCAGTTGGCGACCACCACGGTCTCGGGGTGGCGTGCCAGCCCCGCCCGCAGCCTGCGCTCGATCATGTTGATCTCGCCCACCCGGTCCAACTGGTCGCGGCTGAGGTTCAGCAGCACCACCCCGGCCGGGTTCAGCGCGTCGCTCACGTGCGGCAGGTGCAGTTCGTCCACCTCGATGGCGGCCAGCGCCACGCCGGGGTGCGCGCTCAGCGCGGCCACGATGCCCGCGTCCATGTTGGCGCCGTCGGCCTGGGTGGCGACCTGGCCCAGCGTGCTCAGCGCCGCCGTGGTCATGCGCGTGGTGGTGGACTTGCCGTTGGTGCCGGTGATGAGCACCGTCCGGCGGTCGCGGCCGAGCTGTTCCATGATCGTCGGATCGATCTTCAGCGCGATCAGCCCGCCGATCATCGAACCCTTGCCGCGGCCCGCCTTCTGCGACGCCCACGACGCTGCCGCCGCGGCGCGCAGGGCGATCCGCCCACGCATCGATATCTTCGCCACGCCGAGAGTCTATGTGCGGGTCCCCCGGCGTGTGCCGACAGCCGGGGTCGGGCCGCTCACACCCCTAGTACAACCGCTTGCGGAAGTTCTCCAGGGTGTAGGCGCGCTCCATCTCCTCGAGCGAGGCAGGGACGTCGGGGATCGTCCTCCTTCAGGATGCGCCCACGGACTTACATCCCATGAATGGTGCCCGGCGGGCGATCAGAACTCCACGTCGAAGAGATTCGGTTCGCCCGCCGCGTAGCGCTGCACGTCCAGCTGGCGGAACGGCTCGAGTTCGGCGGCGCGATACAGCGTGAACGTGCGGCAGCGCGGGGCGTCCGAGCCCGCGACATCGAGCAGCGCGTTCACCGCGGCGCGCGCCGACTCGTTCGCGCCCTCCATCGTGGCCAGATCCACGTTCGTACGCACGTAGTCGCCCGCGAGGAACAGGTTGGGCACCCCGCCGTGCGGTGCGGGGCGCAGGTCCCAGGAGCCGGCGGTGTTGATGAGCAGCGGATCGTCGTTGGTGTTGCGACCGCGGTCGGGGTGCCAGACGATCGCCGGGTCGAGGAACCAGGAGTGCAGGTCGTCGTCGCGCAGCAGGTCGCCGCGGTCGTTGAGGTGGGCTTTCAGCTGCGCCCACACCTCGCGGGCGATTTCGTCGTGGGTGCACTCGATCGCGGGCTTGCGATACAGGATGCCGGGGGTGTGCCAGTCGGAGATGTCCACCGAGAGGCAGTCCTGCACGCCGCCGTCGCCGTAGTCGGGCAGCTTGCGCGTCCACAGCTGGTTCTGGCTGATCGAGGTGAGCGACCACGGCGAGTCGATATAGGCGACGTGTCCCTGCGACAGCACGGGCGAACGGCGCAGGTAGAACTGCATTCCCGTCATCCAGTCCACGAAAAGCCGTTCCATGCCCGACAATTCGGGCCACGCCTCGAGCACGGCGGGCGACCACAGCAGCCGCGCCTGTTCGGCCGCCAACGCCACCACGAAGTAGTCGGCGTCGACGTTCTCGGCCGCGCCGCCGCGCACCACGCGCGCCGAAACCACACGGCCGTCCCGCATTTCGAGCCCGCGCACATCCGCGCCCAGCACGAACCGCACGCCCAGCGCACGCAACCGCTCGGCCCACGGGTCGATCCACGCCTCGTTGGTGGGGCCGGTGAGCACGCGGTCCAGCGCGCCGTCGTTGCCCACCTCGAACGGGTTGCCGAGGAACTGCTCTCCCATGTTGCCGATGGTGCGCACACTGGCGAGGTTGTCCTTCGCGGCGACCATGATGCTGGTGAGGGTGCGCGAGATGAGCGCGCGGAACTCGTGCGAACGGTCGCGGCTGCCCACGTAGTCGCGCCAGGACAGGTACTCCCACTGGCCGAAGCGGCGGGCGTCGCAGCTGGTGTTGAAGACCAGCAGCCGGTTGGCGAACCACAGCCCCTCCGACATCGGCATCCGCAGGGCGGTCGCGATGCCGGCGCCGAGGGTTTCGCGCAGCGCGTCGGGCGTGGGTTCGGGGCGGGCGCGCATACCGAGGGGGACGCGGAAGTCGTCGCCGTCGAGGCGGGAGAAACGGGCTTCCGGCACGCCGATCAGGTTGTTCCACACACCATCGGGATTGCCGCCGAACGGAATTCGCCGCATGGTGTCCGGAATGTGTTGGTAGAAGCCGGGAAAGAAGCGGAACCCGTGCTCGCCCGGGAGGTCGGGGCGGCCGTCGCGCCCGCTGCCCGGCACCGGAATGCTGCGGGCCTTGCCGCCCAGGGCGCGTCGCTCGTAGACCGTGACCTCGAAGCCGCGCTCGGCCAGTTCGTGCGCCGCGGTGAGTCCCGCGACACCGCCGCCGAGCACCGCCACGCGTCTACCGGGGGCGGCCGCCGCCGTCGCCGAGCCGAGCGAGGCGGCCGTCAGCGCCGCCCCCATCGCCGCCGTACCCCGGAGTACCGTCCTCCGCGACACGGCCAACCGCTGATCTCGCACTTCCGCCGCCCAGCCTTCGCCACACCGTTGATCTCGCCGACCCACTGTAAAGCGCCTGCTCGGAGCCATCCCACCCGCCCCGCACGGCACCGCGACCGGTCCACTCCAGCCCCAGCCGCACCATGGGCATCCCGGGGAGCCTAACCCCCGCCCGCCCGATGCGCGCGCCACTTCTCGAAACTTGCAGGGGGAACCTGGCATGTTCTGGGGCCTTGGGGGATTCGAGGTAGGCGCCTGCGCGGCGAGCGTACCGGCCGCCCGAACTGACTCGCCGGCGAACTCGTGCCGCTTCATGCGTACTTGCTACGCGCAGACTCCCTGGCCTCTACTCGCTTGTGCCCTTGTGCAGCAGCGGAACCAGCGAGACAGGCCCGCAGACAAGTCTTCTCGGGGTGTGATCGTTCGTGCCACCCGGCGACCCTGCGCGGTGAATCACGGACCTGGCCCGCCGGGGCGCGAAATCCCCTGCGCCCCGGCGGTTTTCGATCAGCGCGGGCCGACCGGCCCCGGACCCTGGTATTGCTGGGCGCCGACGAAGCCGAAGTCGTCGGCGACCATGGCGGCCAGTTCGAGCAGGGCGCGGCGGGTGGGTTTGCTCACCAGTTCCAGGTCGATTTCGGCGCCTTCGGCGAGGTGGTCGTCGAAGGGGACGACCTGGACGGCGCGGGTGCGGTCGAGGAACAGCTTGCGGAGCTGGTCCAGGTCGACGGTGGAGGCGCCGCGGCGGGAGGCGTTGACCACCACCACGGTGCGCTCGACGAGCTTGCCGTAGCCGTGGTGGTCGAGCCAGTCCAGGGTGGCCGAGGCGGAGCGGGCGCCGTCGATGGCGGGGGAGGTGACCAGCACCAGGGCGCTGGCCATATCCAGCACGCCCGACATCGCCGAGTGCATCAGGCCGGTGCCGCAGTCGGTGAGGATGATGTTGTAGAAGGACTGCAGGATGCTGATCGCCTTGCGGTAATCGGCTTCGCTGAACGCCTCGGAGACCGCCGGATCCTGTTCGGAGGCAAGCACTTCCAGGCGGCTCGGCGCCTGCGAGGTGTGCGCCCGCACATCGGAGTAGCGCGAGATGTGGGTGTCCTCGAGCAGGTTGCGCACGGTGGAGCGGGTCTGGCGCGGCACCCGGTGGGCGAGGGTGCCCAGGTCGGGGTTGGCGTCGATGGCGATGACGCGGTCACCGCGCAGTGAGGAGAAGGTGGAGCCCAGGCCGACCGTGGTGGTGGTCTTGCCGACACCGCCCTTCAGCGAGAGGATCGCGATCCGGTAGTCGCCGCGCACCGGCTGGTTGACGCGGTCGACCAGGTCCCGGTAGACGACGTCGGCCGCCGACTCGCCGGGGTTGATCATGCCGCCGGACGCCTTGTGCACGGCTCGGCGCCACCCGCTGCGCGGCGCGCGGCGCGCCCGCTTCAACAGGTTCAGATCGTTCACCGAACCGGGCTGCTGCCCCGGCTGCGGCATGTGCTGCGGCTGGAAGCCGTGCTGCTGCGGCGGCTGGTACTGCTGCTGCGGCGCGAACCCCTGCTGCTGCGGGGGCTCGAAACCGGGCTGCTGCGGGGGCGGACCACTCTGCCAGGGCTGGCCGTGATCCGGCGCGCCCTGCGGCTCCTGATACATCGGCTGCTGCGGCGGCATCGGTTGCGCGGGCGGAGGCGGCGGGGCCCAGCTGTAGATGGGACCGTTCGGATTGTCCTGCGCGGGGCCCTGATCCGGCCCGTCGTGCGACACCCGGCGGACCAGGCCGTCGGGCCCTATCTCCTGCCGGTATTCGCCGTACGGCGCGCCGCCGGGCTCGCCGGGCGGCGGGGGAAGCTGCTGGTCGGGCGAGAACTGCCCCTGCGGCCCCTGCTGCGGGAACTGTCCGGTGTTCCACGGCCCCGGCGGGGACGGCACGGGACCGCCCGGCGGTGCGAAGCCGGGCGGATAGCCGGAGGGGTCCACGGGACCGGGCGGTGGCGCGAAGCCGGCGCTCGGGTCACCCGGGGGCTCCGGCGGCAGCCAGGCGGCGGGCTCGGGCGCGGCGGGCTGTTCCCCACCGGCCTCGGGCGCGCCCGGCTGCGACGCGACCTCGGCGGGTTGCGCGTCGCGCTGTTCGTCCTGCGCCGCATGCGATGCGGAGGGTTCGGCCGTGTCCACCGGATGGCTCTGGAGCCACGGCGGAGAGGTCGGATTGTGGTCGTTGTTTGTCACAGTTCCCCCATCTGCCCGGGATTCGAGCAGAGAGCTCGGCGCTTGCGTGCAAACCAACGCTAGCAGGTCAGCAAACGACCGCGCAGGTCGTGCCGAGACCCACGGTGTGACCGGCCCGGGACGGGTGCTCGCGCCGGAACCTTCTCGAAACGGGCGGCGGATCGGCTACGAATGCCGAGCCAGGTACCGGAAGACGGCCGCGCCGATCTCCGTCCCCGGCGCGTGGTCGTCGCCGTCCACCTGGCGAGCCCGCTCGCGATGGCGACGGCGCGCACCCGGTCGGGGGCCGGGGCGGCCAGCGCGCAGGAGTAGGGCGCACCCGCCGAGATCCCGACCACCGAGAACGACTCGTAGCCCGCCGCGACCGGGCCACTCGTGCGCGAGCTTTCGCCCACTGCCGCAGGTGCGGTCGAGGTCGCCTCGGTAGCGAGCGGTACGGCGGAGCGGGGTGTTCGGTGAACCCCGGTTTCGCTCATTCTCTCCACGAACGCCGACGGCGCGGGTGACGCATCACCCGCGCCGTCGATGCCGAAAACGATTCGGCCGGAAGGGATCTACCCCGCCGCCCGGTTGACCGCCGACACCACCGCGCGCAGTGACGCCGTGGTGATGGAGGTGGCGATGCCCACGCCCCACACGACCTTGTCGCCGATGGCGCACTCCACGTAGGCCGCGGCCTGGGCGTCGTCACCGGCCGACATGGCGTGCTCGGAGTAGTCCAGCACCCGCACGTCGTACCCGACGGTGCCGAGCGCGTCGACGAACGCCGCCAGCGGGCCGTTGCCGCGCCCGGAGATCTCCTGCTCCACGCCGTCGACCTTCACCACCGCGGTGATCTGGTCCTCGCCGCCGTCGGTCTCCGAGGCGGTCACCTTCTGGCGCATCCGCTCCAGCGGCGTGACCGGGGCCAGGTACTCCTCGTGGAAGACGTCCCACATCTCCTTCGGGGTGACCTCGCCGCCCTCGCCGTCGGTCAGCTGCTGGATCGCCTGCGAGAACTCGATCTGCAGCCGGCGCGGCAGCACCAGGCCGTGGTCGGTCTTCATGATGTAGGCCACGCCGCCCTTGCCGGACTGCGAGTTCACCCGGATCACGGCCTCGTAGGTGCGGCCCACGTCCTTCGGGTCGATGGGCAGGTAGGGCACCTCCCACACGATGTCGGCCACGTCGGCGTCCTGCGCGTCGGCGGCGGCCTTCATCGCGTCCAGACCCTTGTTGATGGCGTCCTGGTGGCTGCCGGAGAACGCGGTGTACACCAGATCGCCGCCGTAGGGGTGGCGCTCGTGCACGGGCAGCTGGTTGCAGTACTCGACGGTGCGGCGGATCTCGTCGATGTCGGAGAAGTTGATCTGCGGGTCCACGCCGCGCGAGAACAGATTCATGCCCAGCGTGACCAGGCAGACGTTGCCGGTGCGCTCACCGTTGCCGAACAGGCAGCCCTCGATGCGGTCCGCGCCCGCCTGGTAGCCCAGTTCGGCGGCGGCCACGGCGGTACCGCGGTCGTTGTGCGGGTGCAGCGACAGCACGATGGACTCGCGGCGGGCCAGGTTGCGGCTCATCCACTCGATGGAGTCGGCGTACACGTTGGGCGTGGCCATCTCGACGGTGGCGGGCAGGTTGATGATCAGCGGCTTCTCGGGCGTCGGCGCGATGATCGCCGAGACCGCGTCGCACACGTCCTTGGCGTACTCCAGCTCGGTGCCGGTGTAGGACTCCGGGCTGTACTCGTAGCGCCAGTTCGTGTCGGGGTAGCGCTTCTCCACCTCCAGGCACAGGGCGGCCGCGTCGGTGGCGATCTTCTTCACCTGCTCGCGGTCGGCGCGGAACACCACGCGCCGCTGCAGGATGGAGGTCGAGTTGTAGAAGTGCACGATCACGTTGGCCGCGCCCGCGCACGCCTCGAAGGTGCGCTCGATCAACTCGGCGCGACACTGGGTCAGCACCTGGATGGTGACGTCGTCGGGGATCGCGCCGTCCTCGATGATCTCGCGGACGAAGTCGAAGTCGGTCTGGCTGGCCGAGGGAAAGCCGACCTCGATCTCCTTGTAGCCCATCCGCACCAGCAGGTCGAACATGCGGCGCTTGCGGGCGGGGCTCATCGGGTCGATCAGGGCCTGATTGCCGTCGCGCAGGTCCACGGCGCACCAGCCGGGCGCGCGGTCGATGACCTTGTCGGGCCAGGTGCGGTCGGGCAGCGTGATCGGCTCGACCTCTTCGGCGAAGGGGCGGTAGCGGAAGGCAGGCATGGACGAGTCGCGCTGCTTGTTCCAAGCGGCCTGGTCGGCCGGTGCCGGTTTGCTGGGCGCGGTGATGGTGCGCGAACCGGATACGTAGGCGTCAGCGGGGGACATTGCAATTCTCCAGGGTGTGGTGGAATCCCAAGGTGGGTCGACCGGCACGGCGAAACCCCGCGACGGGAGCCGGTCCGATCAGACCCCGTCGCGGCGGCCGAGAAGAAGTGCCCGCTGCATGATGGCCGACAGCTTACCGCGCGACCGCACCACCCCGACAGTCCGGTCCTGATTGCGGGCGGGTCGCCGGGTGGGGGCTAGCGTGCCCTACGAACTGAACGCTTGTACGGGCCGCTGGGGTCCGACGGGACGTAAGAGGACCTGACCGCGTGACCGAGTCGGGGCCCGGCGGTGGCGGCTGGCCCACCTCGCGCTGGGCCCTCGGGCAGGCACAGAAGGACCTGCCTGGCCGAGTCAGGGCGCGGAGGAGGCAGCTTGCGTAACCACGGAGGGCCCCTCGGGCAGGCACAGAAGGACCTGCCTGGCCGAGTCAGGGCGCGGAGGAGGCAGCTTGCGTAACCACGGAGGGCCCCTCGGGCAGGCACAGAAGGACACAGCATGACCTGGCTCGAACAACTCGCCGTGCTCGGCGCGGGCGTCGCCGCGGGCGGCATCAACACCATCGTCGGCTCGGGGACGCTCATCACGTTCCCGGTGCTGCTGGCCTTCGGGCTGCCGCCGGTGACGGCGAACGTGTCCAACACCATCGGCCTGGTGCCGGGCTCGGTGAGCGGTGTGATCGGCTACCGCCGCGAACTCGAGGGGCAGCGCCACCGGTTGCTGCAGCTGGGCACGGCCTCCCTGCTGGGCGGCATCACCGGCGCGGTGCTGCTGCTGACGCTGCCGCCGGGCGCCTTCAAGGCGATCGTGCCGGTGCTGATCATCGCCGCGCTGGTGCTCGTGGTGGTGCAGCCGCGACTGTCGGCCTGGGTCAAGCGCCGGCGCGAGCAGGACGACGCGCCCGCCCCCGCGCACGGCGGCCCGATCCTGTTCGTGCTGGTCTACGCCACCGGCATCTACGGCGGGTATTTCGGCGCGGCGCAGGGCGTGCTGCTGATCGGCCTGCTCGGGGTGTTCGTGCACGAGGACATCCAGCGGCTCAACGGCGTGAAGAACGTGCTGGCGCTGATCGTCAACGCGGTGTCGGCGGCGATCTTCATCGTCATCGCCGACGTGGACTGGCAGGCGGTCGCGCTGATCGCGGCGGGCTCCATCGTCGGCGGCCAGCTCGGCGCGCGGATGGGCAGGCGGATGCCGCCGAACGTGCTGCGCGCGGTGATCGTGATCGTCGGCACCATCGCGGTGATCCGGCTGCTGACGACCTAGCCCATCGAGGAGAAACCCATGGCTCTGGAGATGCGCACGGTGTGCGAACGCTGCGCGGCGGCGGTGACCGACAGCGGCGCGGCCGTGATCTGTAGCTACGAATGCACGTTCTGCCCGGCGTGTGGCCGCGCGTTGCGGCACGTGTGCCCCAACTGTTCCGGCGAGCTCGTGCCGCGCCCACGCCGGGTCGCCGGGTGAACCTCGGGGTCGATGTCCTCATTGAGGATGATGACGCCGGGCGGGCCCGCCGCAGATGATGGTGACCGTGCGTAGGTGGAAGTTCGTCCTCATCGTGCTCGCGGCGACGGCGCCCGTGCTGGTGGGCTGCACCGCTCCGACCGGTCACGAGTCGCGGGTCGCCGAGCTGGTCGCGCAGGCCGACGCCGCGCCGACGCCCCGCCTGGACTGGGCGCCCTGCGCCGAGGCGGGCCTGGCGGAGTCGGAGTGCGCGACCGCGACTGTGCCGCTGGACTATTCGCGCACCGACGGCCCCACGATCGAGCTGGCGGTGGTCCGCCAGCGCGCCACCGATCAGCAGCGCCGCATCGGCACGCTGTTCTCGGCGGTCGGCGGGCCGGGCGGTTCCGGGGTGGACGCGGCGCGCGACAGCAGGCTGTTCGAGGGCGAGATCGGCGAGCGGTTCGACGTGGTGACCTTCGATCAGCGCGGTGTGGGCCGCAGCTCGCAGGTGCGCTGTTTCGCCGATGACGCCGCGCAGGAACGCTTCTGGTTGTCGGCGATGATCCCGCCCGCGAACGCGGAGCAGGAGTCGGCCGCCGAACGCGACAGCCGCGCCCTGGCGCAGGGCTGTGCCGAGCACTCCGGCGAGCTGCTCCCGTACCTCACCACCGTGGACGCGGCCCGCGACATGGACCTGCTGCGCCGCGCGGTGGGGGCGGAGCAGATGACCTACGCGGGCGGGTCCTACGCCAGCTACCTCGGCGAGGTGTACGGCGCGCTGTTCCCCGACCGGGTGCGCGCGCTGCAACTGACCTCGATGATCGACCCCGAGACCTACACCGACGACACGCGCGCCATGCTCACCACCATCGCGGCGGGCACCGAGGAGGTGCGCTCGGAGTTCTTCCGCCGGTGTGCCGAGGCGGGCGCGCAGCGGTGCTCGTTCGCCGACCCGGGGCGTTCGGAACTCACCGGGCCGTCGCCCGAACGCGGTGACAAGGCAGGCTCGGCCGCGCCTACGAGCCCCGAGTGGACCACGACCACCGCGCCGCCCGTCGACAACACCGCCGCCGAGGGTCTGCGTGCCAGGGACGAGGCGCTGCTCGCCCGGCTGCGCGAGGGGCCGATCACGGTGGGCGAGGGCGAGAACGCCGTGCCGGTCTCCTACGTGGACGCCGCGCAGGCGCACGCGATGCTGCTCTACGACCCCGAACAGGGCTGGCCCGCGCTGGCCACCTTGCTGACCGAGCTGGAATCGGGCCCGCGCGGTGACGCCGCGGCGGTCGAGCAGGTGCTCGGCGCGGGCATGCTGACGTTCGACTTCCTCGAATCGTTCCTCGCGATCTCCTGCGCCGACAACAGCTTTCCCTTCGCGCCCGGCGACTGGCCCGGGATCGTCGACGAAATCGACTCGAGCGCAAGGTTTTACGGATCGTTCTGGTTCTACGGTCGGCAGGCGTGCGCGGCGTGGCCCGATCCGGAGGGCGGTTACCCGCAGCGCTGGACGGGCCCGTGGACGCTGAGCTCCGACAAGCCCGCCTTGCTGCTCCAGAACCGCTACGACCCGGCCACCCCGGTCGAGCTGGCGCGCGCCGCCCAGCAGGAAATGGTCAACGCCAGGCTCGTCGTGGTGAACGACGGGTACGGCCACAGCCCCGCGGGCGCCTGCGTACGGCACTTGCGCGAGCGCTATCTGGTCGATCTGCGACTGCCCGCGCCCGGCGCGACCTGTAACGCGGAGAGCGAGCCGTTCGACTCCTGATCACACGGAGCTCGACGGTCCACGCGGTGACGTTTCACAGTGTGTGGCCGCCGCCGGGTCGTGCGCGCTATTCTGCGCTCGGCCATGCGTGATGAGGGAGGTGGCCGGTGCACAGACGTGCCTTCATGAGGGCCGCGGGTTTGGCGGCGCTCGTCGGCGCGGCGGGGTCGGCGTTCGGTGCGCGTCCCGCGGCGGCGGATCCGATCTGGCACGGGCTGTTCCGCGACTGGGTTCCGGAGATCTTCGCCCCGATCCCCGACGCGCCGGAGCATTCGCCCGCGATCGTCGTCGGCTCCGGTTTCGGCGCGTCCGTCACCGCGTTGCGCCTGGCACAGGCCGGGGTCGCCACCACCGTGCTGGAGCGCGGTTCGCGCTGGCCGAACGACCCATGGCGGGAGATCTTCACCGGCGACGACCTGCCCGACGGGCGCGGTTTCTGGCATCGCACGTCGTTCACCGGCGTGACCAAGGTGCCGATGAGCTTCGCGAAGTTCGGCGGTGTGCTCGACTGCACCGAGTACCCCGGCATCGACGTGTGGCGCGCGGCGGCGGTCGGCGGCGGTTCGGTGATCTTCACCGGCGCGATGGTCGCCCCGGAGCGCCGATTCTTCGACGAGGTCTTCCACGGCGCGGTGGCCTACGACGAACTCGAGCGCGTCTACTACCCGCGCGTGCGGCAGATGCTGCGGTTGAGCACCATGCCCGCCGACATCTACGGCTCCTCGCCGTTCACCCATTCGCGGGCCTGGGACGAGCAGGTGCGCAAGGCGGGATACGAACCGCTGGCCAACGATTCGATCTTCCGGTGGGATGTGCTGCGCGCCGAACTCGCCGGGCAGAGCCGCCCCTCGGCCACGGCCGCGCGCTCGAACCTGGGCAACTCCAACGGCGCCAAGTTCGACCTGAACCAGAACTACCTGAAATTCGCGCAGGAGACCGGGAAGTCGGCGATCTTCCCCGGCCACCGCGTGGACGCCATCGCACAGGAGAGCGGTGGCCGCTACGCCGTCACGGTCACCAAACTCGCGCCCACCGGCGACGTGCTCGGCACGCGCACCCTGACCTGCGACCGCCTGTTCCTCGGGGCCGGGTCCGTCGGCACCTCGGAGCTGCTGGTCCGCGCCCAGGCCACCGGCGCGCTCGGCAACCTCAACGAGCACATCGGCGACGGCTGGGGCACCAACGGCGACGTGGTGCTGGCGCGTGGTGCGAGCTCGCTGGCCGGGCTCGGACAGGGCGTGCCGAGCGCGAGCCGCATCCTCGACGAGTCGAACGTGCCGGTGACGCTGGAGAGTTGGTACATCCCGGGCATTCCGTTCGAAACCGGCGCGATGGCCTCGCTGGGCATGGTGCTCGACCCGGCCCGCACCCGGTTCGGCTACGACGCCGGGCGCGACGCGGTGGGGCTGTCCTGGCCGACGCGCAACCGCGACGAGGTGGTGGCCGCGGCCCGCGCGGTGGACCGCAAGATCGCCGAACGCGCCGGCGCGCTGGTCGAGTACAGCGCGCTCGGCTACGACGCCAACGCCCTGTTCACCGCGCATCCGCTGGGCGGCGCGGTGCTCGGTAAGGCCACCGACGGGTACGGGCGGGTGCACGGTCACCCCGGCCTCTACGTGATGGACGGCGCGGCGATCCCGGGCAGCACCGGCACGGTGAACCCGTCGCTCACCATCACCGCGCTGGCCGAGCGCAATATCGAGCAGATCATCCGCGCCGGTCGCTGACGCGAAATCCCGTGCGGGTCGGCCACATCGGCGGGGGTGGACGACTACGCTCGATCCGACGCCGGCGTCGAAGGGAAATCCATCCGTGTCTGTCCCCACCGAACACGAATTCGGACCGGCGCCAACCGCGACGGACTACCCGCGCAAGCCGCCTGCGCTGTGGACCGATTTCGCGATGCTGGCGCTGGCGGTGGCGTCGCTGGGGCTGATCCTGTGGATCACCTTCTTCGACGTCTCCGAGCAGACCTATCGCGCCGTGGTGATCGCCGACGTGTCGATCTGCGCGGTGTTCGCCGCGGAGTTCCTCTGGCGGTGGCGCCGGGCCGGCTGGCCGTGGACGTTCCCGTTCGTCTACTGGTACGAAGTGCTCGGCATGATCCCGGTGACCAGCCCGATCTTCCGCGGCTTCCGGCTGCTGCGCATCGTGGTGATCCTGGTACGCCTGGGCCGCATCGCCGACCGCGTGTTCGGCGACCGGATCACGGCGGCCATCGTGAACCGGTTCGTGGGGACCATCGTGGACGTGATCAAGCGGCCCATCACGATCGCCGTGCTGGACGAGGTCGCGCACGTGCTGCGGACCGGTCACTACACCCGCAATATCGCCGCCGCGCTGGAGGAGAACCGCGCGGAGATGGACGAGATGATCCTCGAGCTCATCAAGAAGGACCCGCAGGCCGGGAAGGTCAAGTACGTCCCGTTCCACGACGACATCATCCGGCTGGTCGCCGACACCACGTTCCGCATCGTGTTCCAGGTGCTCGACGACCCCCGGACCGACGAACTGGTCTCGGACATGATCCGGGAGAACGTCGACCAGATCCGCGACGCGGTGCGCGGCGGCGTGCGCGTGGAACCCTCGGCGTACGGGCCGCCGCCCGTCGAGAAGACCGTGCGCTACCTGGTCTCCAACGACAAGCCGTTGCCCTAGCGAGCGTGCTCGATGATGCGCATGAGCTATCGCTACGATGCGCTACGGCTATACCGGAGAGTATTTCTCGGTTTCTGGATAACTTTCGGCGAATTCGATGAAGTTCTGCACGACGGTTTCGTTCCAGCGCTGCACCGTTCGTTTCATCAACAAACCGGGCAGGGGTATGCGGGAATGGAGTTCGGCGTGGTACCAGACCTCGGTGCCCTCGGGCCCTTCGCTCACCTCGAACCAGCCGCCGCCACGGATGCCGCGGGAGGAGTCCACGACCTGCCAGGAGGCGCGGTCGGCGGTCCATTCGTACTCGAGGACCTGCAGATCCTGGCTGCCGAGCACGTCGGCGGTGACGTACACGCGGTGCGGGCGGCCCGCCCGGTCGCGGGTCGCCACGCGGGCGTCCTGGTACATCGACCATTCCGGGAGCATGTCGATCGCGGCGACGGCGTCGAGTACTTGGGCCGGGCTCGCCTCCACGGCGAAACGGATATCGGTTTTCGTGCGCATGCAGTACCTCCGCGCCCCCGGTGGATCAACTCGCCGATTCTGCCCAGCGCCGTTCCCATCCGTCAACAACGCGGTCTATGGTGCGCGAACTGCCGCGTGGTAGCTACCACGCGGCAACTTGTGTGCGCGGGTGATCTCGCGGCCCGCGCGGGTCTCAGTCGGCGGTCGGGTGCTCGATCACGGCGTCGGGGCCGGGGTACATCAGCGACTCGTGGCCGTCGTCGAACCGCACCAGGTACGGCGGGCCGCCCTCGGGTCCGCGGACCTCGATGATCTCGGCGTGTCGATCCATTTCGCCCACCACGTGTCCGTGGACGAGCAGTCGGTCTCCAATGTTCGCCATCATCGGCCCATTATCGAATGTAGTGACCTGGGTCACAAGGCCAGTCGGCGCACGGCCACCTCGATGAGCCGCTCGCTCTCGGCGGCGTCGATGATCTCCGGCAGCGTCAGCCGGTCCACGATCAGCCAGTTCAGTGCGAGGTAGAGCAGCTTGACCGTATCGGTGTCGCCCGGGTTGTTCGATTCGATGTGGTTGCGGATGTTGAAGTCGAGATCGGCGCGCACCCGCTCGGTGAGCACCGCGCGCAGCTCGGGTCTGCGCGTGGCCTCCAGCCGCAGTTCGAGCATGGCCAGGTAGCCGGTGCGGAAGGCCTCCAGGCGTCCGACCACCTCGCGCATCAGCTCGATCAGGTTCTCCCGGGTGCCCGGCCCGTCGGTCATCTTGGTCATCATCGCCTCGGTCGGTTCGAGGCGTTCGTAGAAACGACTGCCGACCTGGGTGAACAGGTCGTCGCGGTTGGCGAAGTAATTGGAGGCCGTGCCCGTCGGCACGCCCGCCTCCTTGTCGACCGCGCGGAACGTCAGTCCGCGCGCACCGTCGCGCGCCAGCACCTCGATCGCCGCATCGATGAGCGCCCGCCTGCGCTCGGGGTTCGTCCGCATCTTGACACCACTCCATCTGTAGTACTACGTTCAAATCACTACAAACAGAGTAGTACGAGAAAGGTGGTCCGCATGCGAAAGCTCGTCTACTTCGTCGGCGTTTCGATCGACGGCTATATCGCCGGGCCGGGCGGGGAGGTCGACTTCTACCCGGTCGGCGACGATATGAAGGAGTGGTTCCGGGCCGACTATCCGGAGACGCTGCCGACCCACGTACGCCCGTACTTCGGCATCCCCGAGAGCGCGCCCAACCGGCACTTCGACACCCTCGTGATGGGACGCGGCACCTACGATCCGGCGCTGGAAATCGGCGTGACCAGCCCGTATGCGCACATGCGGCAGTACATCGTGTCGCGCAGCCTGGGGGAGATCGCCGATCCGTCGGTCGAGCTGGTCCCCGGTGATCCGGTGGGGCTGGTGCGCGAGTTGAAGAAGGAGGAAGGGCTCGACATCTGGTTGGCGGGCGGCGGCAACCTGGCCGGTCAGCTGCTCGGGGAGATCGACGCGCTCGTCGTCAAGGGCTACCCGGTGGTCGCGGGCGATGGCGTCCGCGCGTTCACCGGCGGCTTCGACCCGACGCGGTTCACGCCCACCCGGCGCCTGGACTTCGCCGACGGCACCCAGGTCACCTGGTTCACCCGTGCCTGAGGGTCACGACCCGTTCGTGAGCAGGGACAGCCGCACCGAGCGCTCGGGGTTGTCCACGTTCAGGTCGACCAGCGCGATGGACTGCCAGGTGCCGAGCATGAGTTCGCCGCCCAGCACGGGCACAGTGGCGTAGGGCGGGATGAGGGCGGGCATCACGTGCGAGCGGCCGTGTCCGGGGGAGCCGTGCGCGTGGCGCCAGCGGTCGTCGGCGGGCAGCAGTTCGCGCAGCGCGGCGAGCAGGTCGTCGTCGCTGCCCGCGCCCAGTTCGATGATCGCCACGCCCGCCGTGGCGTGCGGCACGAACATGTGCAGCAGGCCGTCGCCGCCGGACTCGCGCGCGAACTGCGCGCAGGCCGGGGTGAGGTCGTGCACTACTTCGCGCCGTCCGGTGGTGACCGCGACGAGTGTGCTCTTCATGTCCTCTATCTTCGCGCGCGTTGCCCGGACGCGCCGGTTCAATCGAGAGCGCGTGCGCCTGTGTGCTTTTCCACAGGTCAGGGAGGTAGTCACCGGAGCGGCGGAGTCCGGCCGGTAGTCTCTATGGCTGTTACCTGCTGATTGTCGATCTTGGAGGACCCTGTCGTGGCTCTCGTTGTTCAGAAGTACGGAGGATCCTCGGTGGCCACCGCCGAGCGCATCCGGCGCGTCGCTGAACGGATCGTGGAAACGAAGAAGCAGGGGCACGACGTGGTGGTCGTCTGCTCCGCGATGGGCGACACCACCGACGAACTACTCGACCTCGCCCAGCAGGTCGCGCCCGCACCGCCCGCCCGCGAGATGGACATGCTGCTCACCTCCGGCGAGCGCATCTCCAACGCGCTGGTGGCCATGGCCATCCACTCGCTGGGCGCGGAGGCCCGCTCGTTCACCGGCTCGCAGGCCGGCGTGATCACCACCGGCGCGCACGGCAACGCCAAGATCATCGACGTGACGCCGGGCCGGCTGCGCGAAGCCCTGGACGAGGGCACGATCGTGCTGGTCGCGGGCTTCCAGGGCGTCAGCCAGGACAGCAAGGACGTCACCACGCTGGGCCGCGGCGGCTCCGACACCACCGCCGTCGCGCTGGCCGCGGCGCTGGAGGCCGACGTCTGCGAGATCTACACCGACGTCGACGGCGTCTTCACCGCCGACCCGCGCATCGTCGCCGACGCGCAGCGCCTGGAACAGGTCTCCTACGAGGAGATGCTGGAGATGGCGGCCTGCGGCTCGAAGGTGCTGATGCTGCGCTGCGTCGAGTACGCCCGCCGCTACAACGTGCCCGTGCACGTGCGCTCGTCCTACACCGACAAGCAGGGCACCTACGTTTACGGATCGATGGAGGACATCCCCTTGGAGAAAGCAATCCTCACCGGCGTCGCGCACGACCGCAGCGAGGCCAAGGTGACCGTGGTCGCGCTGCCCGACGAACCGGGCTACGCCGCCAAGGTGTTCCGCGCCGTCGCCGACGCGGAGATCAATATCGACATGGTGCTGCAGAACATCTCCAAGGTGGAGACGGGCAAGACCGACATCACCTTCACCCTGCCCAAGACCGACGGCGCGCGCGCGGTGGAGATGCTCACCCGGCGGCAGGGCGAGATCGGTTTCGCGCAGGTGCTCTACGACGACCACATCGGCAAGGTGTCGCTGGTGGGCGCGGGCATGAAGAGCCACCCCGGCGTCACCGCCACCTTCTGTGAGGCGCTGGCCGAGGCGGGCATCAATATCGACCTCATCTCCACCTCCGAGATCCGGATCTCGGTGCTGGTCAAGGACACCGAACTGGACGACGCCGTGAAGGTGCTGCACCGCGCCTTCGATCTGGGCGGCGACGAGGTGGCCGTGGTGCACGCCGGAACGGGGCGATAAGCCATGGGTGTACGGGTAGGCGTCGTCGGCGCGACCGGTCAGGTCGGCGCCGTCATGCGGAAACTGCTGGAGGAGCGCGACTTTCCCGCCGACGAGGTGCGGTTCTTCGCCTCGGCTCGCTCGGCGGGCAAGACGCTGCCGTGGCGCGGCGGCGAGATCGTGGTGGAGGACACCGAGACCGCCGATCCGTCCGGCCTGGACATCGCGCTGTTCTCGGCGGGCGCCACCATGTCGCGCGTGCAGGCCCCGCGGTTCGCGGCGGCCGGCGTGACCGTCATCGACAATTCCTCGGCCTGGCGCAAGGACCCCGAGGTGCCGCTGGTGGTGAGCGAGGTGAACCCCGAGGCCACCCGCAACCTGGTCAAGGGCATCATCGCCAACCCCAACTGCACCACCATGGCCGCCATGCCGGTGCTCAAGCCGTTGCACGACGAGGCGGGCCTGACCAGGCTCATCGTCTCCAGCTACCAGGCCGTGTCGGGTTCGGGCCTGGCCGGCGTGGAGGAGCTGGCCGCGCAGGTGCGCGCCGTGGTGGACGACGCGGAGAAGCTGGTGCACGACGGTAGCGCCGTGGCGTTCCCCGCGCCGAACAAGTACGTGGCTCCGATCGCGTTCGACGTGATCCCGCTGGCGGGTTCGCTGGTGGACGACGACTCCGGCGAGACCGACGAGGATCAGAAGCTGCGCAACGAGAGCCGCAAGATCCTCGGCCTGCCCGAGCTGGCGGTGAGCGGCACCTGCGTGCGCGTGCCGGTGTTCACCGGGCACTCGCTGTCGATCAATGCCGAGTTCGCGCAACCGCTTTCGGTGGCGCGCGCGCGGGAGATCCTGGGCGCCGCGGCCGGTGTGAAGCTGGTCGAGGTGCCGACGCCGCTGCAAGCCGCGGGCATCGACGAGTCGCTGGTGGGCCGCATCCGCCAGGACCCGGGCGTGCCGGACGGCCGTGGGCTCGCGCTGTTCGTGTCGGGCGACAACCTGCGAAAGGGCGCCGCGCTCAACACCATTCAGATCGCCGAGGTGCTGCTCAGCGAGCGCTGAGCGAAACCTGTTGGAGGCCGCCGGAATTCGTTCCGGCGGCCTTCGGTATTGCGGGGCGATGTGAGTGCCGATCTGTGAAGCTGGTCAGGCCGGTGCGGACATGGTCGCCGGGTGAACCGGCGTCCCGCACCATGCGGTCGTGCCGGGGGCAGGTGCGTGCCGGTGGGTGGTGCGCCGCTGTTCCCCGTGGCGACGGGGTCCAGGGCGCGGCCCGAACGGTGGCCGGGCGGGGCCCATGGGATCAGGTGCGCACCGCCGGGACCGGTGTGTGGCGCGGTGTGACCAGTGCCAGCGCGAGGTGGGTCAGCCGGTCGATCGCCTCGTCCGCCCCGACGGTCGGTGCGACCACGTGGGTCACGGCGGTGCGGGCGATCGCGTCGGCGTAGACCTGGGCGTCGCGGTCGGTGAGGCCCGGGTCGACGGTGCGCAGAATCTCGGCCAGGCGGGTGGTGGCGCGCTCGTTGGTGACCCGCACCAACGCCATGACCTCCACGCTGTCGGCGGCCAGCGCGGTCTGGATGAGGGGTTCGTCGGCGAGCACGAAGAACCGCGCGAACGCCTCGCGCAGGGTGTCGGCCAGGTCGTCGCCGTCGACGCGCTCGGCGACCATGTCGAGCAGGCCGTCCAGCCGGTGCACGATGTAGGCCTCGGCGATGGAGCGGCGGCTGCCGAATTCGTTGTAGAGGGTCTGCCTGCTCACCCCGGCGGCGCGGGCGATGGCCGAGAGGCTGGTGGCGGCCCAGCCGTCGGAGCGCACCAACTCGTCGACGACGGTCAGCACGGTCGTGCGCAACAGTCCCCGTGCGGCGTCGGGGTAGGGGAGCCGGCGCAGCGGGTTGGTGATCATGCGGCGCCGGTTCGGTCGACGGCCGCGAAGCAGCGGGCCATCAGACCAGAGTTTGACAAATGTAATGATTTGTCAAGGAGTTGTTAGGTCAGCGGATACCCGGCGTGCGCGGGTCGTTCCCGAGGCAGGCCACCAGGTAGCAGCCGGGCGGCGCGTCGGCGAACGGCGGCACGAGCCGAGTGTTCAAGCAGGAGAACACATCACAGCCCGGATAGGCCGCGGTGCCGAGCCCGAACACGGCGAGCAGCAGGTTCGGGTCCACCAGATCGCCGGGCTCGTCGTCCGGCACCGGTTCGGGGTAGGGGCCCGGGTCCGGAAACGGGTTGTCGACCAGTGCGGCGAAAAGCCTGCGGAAGAACTCGTGCGGCAGCTCCGAGGTGTTCTCCAGTACGCCCGTCGGCCCGTACGCGCTGACGTTGCCGAACGCGCCGGTCCACATCACCACCAGATCCAGGTCGGGCAGCACGAAGACGTCCTGCATGCCGAGTCCGGAGATCCGGTAGGTCCGGTCCGGGAGGAACCCCGCCGCCGCGGTGCAGTCGGACCCGAGCCAGAACAGGTAGCCGTAGCAGGAATTGGTGGCCGACGGCGTCAGCGCCTGGCGCAGGTAGCGCTCGGAGACCACCTGCCGCCCGGCCCAGCGGCCCTCGCCCGCGACGAGCAGGCCGAATTTGGCGTAGTCGTCGGGCGGGATGTAGAGGTGCGCGTGGCCGTAGGTGTTGCCCGAGCGGTCGCGCGCCCAGTAGTAGTCGCCGCGCCGGATGCCGAGCGGGTCGAACAGCTCGCGCTGCGCGAACTGCTGCAACGGCTCCCCGACGGCCAGCTCGATGACCCAGGCCAGCAGATCGACGTTGCGCTGGCTGTAGGAGAACTCGGTCCCGGGCGGATGCTCGAGCGGCACGCCGAGCGCCTGCACCGCGCTGTTCGGGTCGAGGGGGACGATCGCGGTGAGCCCCTCGGCGACCGAGGAGGCCTGCATCCCCGAGGACTCGGTGAGCAGGTTCTCCACCGTGATCGCGCGCCGGGCGGCATCACCGAGGCCAGGGGGCAGGTAAGCGTCGATGGGTGCGTGCACGTCGAGCAGGCCGCGGTCGGACGCGATGCCCGCGAGCAGGGCCACCACGCTCTTGGTGCCGCTCCACACGTTCCACGCGACGCCGCCGGTCCGCGCGTTGTCGGGGCCCTCGCCGATCAGGCAGTTGTGCCGGAACACCTGGATA
Source organism: Nocardia puris (assembly GCF_003315035.1). Lineage (GTDB taxonomy): Bacteria > Actinomycetota > Actinomycetes > Mycobacteriales > Mycobacteriaceae > Nocardia > Nocardia puris. The sequence goes on along the minus strand of NZ_QNRE01000017.1, from coordinate 38,193 downwards.
TTGAGCCGGTTGCGGCCGTCGGCGAAGGCCAGCGCCGCCGCCAGCCGGTCGGCGTCGAATCCCGCTTGCTCGGGAGTTGCCCGCTGCGGCTCGCGACCCGTCTGGACCTCGCACCGCGCGGGTGTCACCGGCTCGGCTCCCGCCGATGCCGCCACAGCCCCTCCCAGGAGCAGCGAGAACGCCGTGAAACCGGCCAGCAAGCAGCGCACCGCACGAGGTTATCGCGCCCTGTTCCCCGGGAGTTGCGGGTACGGAAAATGGGTATCCATCAGTTGCTCAACCGGATCGGCCGCGGCGGATCGCATAGCCGATCGCGCCCGCACCCAGCACCGCGAGCCCGCTCACCACGGCCGCCGGCGGCAACGACAGGGCGACGATGCCACAGCCCGCGGCGCCGAGCACCGGGATCCAGCGGGCCGGCCGATGCTCGGTCGCCGTGAGTGTGCTCGCGGCGATGTTCGCGACGAGGTAGTAGACGAGGACCGCGAACGAGGAGAACCCGATCGCCGCGCGCAGATCGAAGAACGCCACCAGCACGGCCACCACCGCGCCCACGGCCAGTTCGGCGCGGTGCGGCACGCCGAATCGCGGGTGCACGGCCGCGAGCGCGTGCGGGAGATGACGGTCGCGCGCCATGGCCAGCGTCGTGCGCGAGACGCCGAGGATCAGCGCCAGCAGTGAACCCGCCGCCGCGAGCACCGCGCCCACCCGCACCACCGGCGCGAGTTCCGGAGCCCCCGCCGCCGTCACGACCTGGGCGAGCGGGTCGGCCGCGTCGGCCAGGCCCGCCGAACCGAGCGTCAGCAGCGCGGCGACGGCGACCACCGCGTACACCGCCAGGCTCAGGGCCAGCGCGAGCAGAATCGCGCGCGGGATGGTGCGTCGCGGATCGCGCACCTCCTCGCCGAGGGTGGCCAGGCGCGCGTATCCGGCGAACGCGAAGAACAGCAGGCCGGTCGCTTCCAGCACGCCGAGCGGACCGATTCGATCCGGCAGCGCGCCGGCCGCCGCGTGGTCGCCCGCGAGCCCGGTCGCGGCCACCACGCCCAGCACGATCAGGACGGCGGCGACGATCGCCCGCGTGGCCAGCGCCGATTTCCGCACGCCCGCGTAGTTCAACGCGGTGATGGCCGCGACCGCCGCCACCGCGACCGGCCGGGCGTGCTCGGGCCACGCGTAGTGGCCGATCGTGAGGGCCATGGCCGCACACGACGCGGTCTTCCCGACGACGAACGCCCACCCGGCGAGATACCCCCAGAACGGCCCGAGTCGCTCGCGCCCGTATACGTACGTTCCGCCCGACACCGGGTAGAGCGCGGCCAGGCGGGCCGAGGACGTCGCGTTGCAGTAGGCGAGCAGACCCGCCAGGGCCAGGGCGAGCAGCAGCCACGAACCCGCGGCGGCGGACGCGGGAGCGAGCGCGGCGAAGATGCCGGCCCCGATCATGGACCCGAGGCCGATCACCACGGAGTCGGTGAGTCCGAGGGTGCGGCGCAGGGCGTGCGGGTTTGCCATGTCGTGCATCCTGGCCTGTTTCGGTGAACGGCGCGCGACATGCGAAACGCCGCCAGGTCCGGGGGTTTACCTGGCGGCGCTGAGTCGCCGGACGTCACGCCAACGTCACGACTAGGGGTGTCGACGTCCCACAAGCGCCTCTCGGCGAGTGGTCGCTCGAAGCGACAAAGGGTGCGGCCCGGGGCTGTCCGGACGCCGACAGTGGGGATCAACGACCGTCCGTCCGGAACTATTCCGTTGTCCAGTTGTGGCGCCTGTCACCGGGCGGGGATGCCCGGCCGATTCGAAGGCGCGTTGCCACGGGCGCGATCACCCGGCGCGCCTGGTGTTTCCCGCGAGAAACGGGGTGAAGTTCGTCGGCGGCGCTCGTTAGGATGCAGCTGTTTCGTCAGAGGAGGGGGACCCAATGACCGCCGATCCGGTGCTCACCGAGATGCTCGCCGCCGTCGAGCGCAGCCCCGACGTGCTCGCGCTGCGCCTGCACGTCATCGAACTGCTCGCCGAACGCGGCAGGCACGCCGAAGCCATCGCGCACTGCGGCACGGCCCTCACCCAGGAGCCCGGCAACGCGAAGGTGGTCGAGCTGCTCCAGCGCAGCACCGCCGCCCTGGCGAATCCGGCTGCGGGGCACTCGGATTCCGCTGCGTCCGATGACCAGCCGGGCACTCCCGACCCAACGGGGGCCGTCGGCCCGCAGGGTGAAGCGGTCGGGGCCGGAGGAGCTCGGACCTCCGCGTCCGGCGATCGCGCGTCGACGGACGGCGTCGGGCGCGCGGATGTTCCCGCGCGCGAAGAGGATTCCGCCGCGTCCGGCCACCCCGCCGATCCTTCCGGCTACGACTGGGCCGCCGCCGAGAGCGAGGTGGCCGGCATCATCGAGCCCGCGTTCGTCGATAGCGGCCCCACCGCCTACGCCGCCGAGGGCGACGCCGCACTGTTCTCGCGCACCCGCGTGACCCTCGCCGACGTGGGCGGCATGGAGGAGGTCAAGCGACAGCTCGATCTCACCCTCCTCGGCCCGTTGCGAAACCCGGGGCTGGCCAAGGCTTTCGGTACGTCCGCGCGCGGCGGGCTGCTGCTGTACGGCCCGCCCGGATGCGGCAAGACGTTCATCGCGTCCGCGGTCGCGGGCGAGCTCGGCGCGAACTTCTATCCGATCGAGATCGCCGACATCCTCGACATCTACACCGGCGCCAGTGAGCGCAATCTGCACAGCGTGTTCGAGGTGGCCCGCCGCAACGCGCCCTGCGTGCTGTTCCTCGACGAGCTGGACGCCCTCGGCCACCGGCGCAGCCAGATGTCGGGGTCGGCGACGATGCGCACCGTGGTGAATCAGCTGCTCACCGAGATGGATTCGGCGACCCAGGACAACGAGGGCGTCTACGTGCTCGGCGCGACCAACCATCCGTGGGACGTCGACGTGGCCCTGCGTCGCCCCGGCCGCTTCGACCGGATGATCCTCGTCGCCCTGCCCGACCGCGCCGCCCGGCACTCGATCCTGCACTACCACCTGCGCGACCGTCCGGTCGCCGGAGTCGACCTGGGCGCGCTCGCCGCCCGCACCAAGGGCTTCTCCGGCGCCGACCTGGCGCACGTGTGCACCTCGGCCACCCAGCTGGCCATGGCCGAATCGATCCGCACCGGCACCGTCCGCCCGGTCGGCATGGCGGATCTGGAAGCGGCCCTCGCGGAGATCGGGCCGAGCGCGGGCGCGTGGTTCGACTCCGCCCGCAACGTGGTCGAATTCGCCAACGGCGACGGCAGTTACGACGAACTGGCGCTCTACATGAAACGCAGGCGCCTGCGCTGACGGCGTGCCTCCATCCGGATGAACACGTGCGGCGCCACCGGTCTCAGACCGTGACCGGCCCCAGCACGCTCACGACCACCACCGAGATCTGCTCGAGCGCGCGCTCGACCGAGCCGAGCGGCTGGAACAGGTGGCTCAGCGTCAGCCGCACCACGCTCTCCACCCGCGCCGACAGGTCCTCGTCGGAGAGTTCGGTCAGTCCGTAGCGGGTGCGCACGGCGGTGGTGAGGGCGGCCAGCGCCCGGCCGAGCACCGGCTCCGGATCGGTCATCAGGGTGGGCAGCAGCGCGGTGTCGGCCTCGGAACGCCCCGCGAGCACCGCTTTGATCAGCGTGTTGTCGGCCGCGGCCCGCAGCGCGTACCCGGCGGCCGCGATCACGCCCGCCACCGGGTCGTCCGGGTGCGCGGCCAAGCTGTCGTCGATACCGACCAGGAAGGTCTCCACCTCGCTGCGGATGACGAGATCGGCCAGCTCCTGTTTGGTGCCGACTTCCTTGTACAGCACTGGCCTGCTCACGCCGACGTCCTTGGCCAGGCGGGACATGTTCACCGCGCCCCAGCCCTCGGTGGACACGACGTCGCGCGCGGTCTCGATGATCCGCTCGCGCAGCAACGAGCGCATCCGGGCGTGGAAGTTCGGCGTTTCGGACACGCCCTCGATCGTACACACGTGCCACTTTTGTATCCACTATTGACAATTTTGTGTGATGTGTATTCCAATTGGACACAGCTGCACGATTTGTAAAGTGCTCGACCGGTGGCCCCACCGCCCCCCCGCGGTGCGGGCCCGTCCCCGCCGGGAAATCCGAGGAGAAGACATGACGACATCTCGAAGCGAAGCGCCCGACCAGGCCGTCCAGTGGCGCGACCGCAAGCGATACCTGTGGCTGTTCGGCCTCATCCCGCCGACCGCGCTGATCGTCGCGCTCGGCCTGGTCTGGGGCTTCAATCAGCTCGGCTGGCAGGCCGTCTCGCCGGTGTGGTGGTGGATCGGCCCGATCCTGCTCTACATCCTGCTGCCGCTGCTGGACCGCTTCTTCGGGCCCGACGGGCAGAATCCGCCCGACGAGGTGATGGAGGCGCTGGAGAACGACAAGTACTACCGCTACTGCGTCTACTCCTACATCCCGTTCCAGCTGATCAGCCTGGTGCTGGCGAGCTACCTGTGGACCGCCTCCGACCTGTCCTGGCTGGGCGTCGACGGCGGGCTGAGCCTGCTGTCGAAGATCGGTCTCGCGCTGAGCATCGGCGTGATGGGCGGTGTCGGCATCAACACCGCGCACGAACTCGGCCACAAGAAGGACGAACTGGAGCGCTGGCTGTCGAAGGTCACCCTCGCCCAGACCCTGTACGGCCACTTCTACATCGAGCACAACCGCGGCCACCACGTGCGCGTCGCCACCCCGGAGGACCCGGCCACCTCGCGCTTCGGCGAATCCTTCTGGGCCTTCCTGCCGCGCAGCGTATGGGGCAGCCTGACCTCGTCGTGGGAGTTGGAGAAGACCCGGCTGGCCCGGCTCGGCAAGAGCCCGTGGACGCTGCGCAACGACGTGCTCAACGCCTGGCTGATGTCGGTGGTGCTGTGGGGCGCCCTGGTCGCGGTGTTCGGCGTCGGCGTGCTGCCGTTCCTGCTGATCCAGGCCGTCTTCGGGTTCTCGCTGCTGGAGACGGTGAACTACCTCGAGCACTACGGCCTGCTGCGCCAGAAGACGGCGACCGGTCGCTACGAGCGCTGCACCCCGGAGCACAGCTGGAACTCCGACCACATCGTCACCAATATCTTTCTGTACCACCTGCAGCGCCACAGCGATCACCACGCCAACCCCACCCGGCGCTACCAGACGCTGCGCAGCATGGACGGCGCGCCGAACCTGCCCAGCGGCTACGCCAGCATGATCACGCTGGCCTACTTCCCGCCGCTGTGGCGCAAGGTGATGGACCACCGCGTGCTCGCGCACTACAACGGCGACATCACCCGCGTGAACATCCAGCCCGGCAAGCGCGACCGGGTGCTGGCCGCCCACGGGGTGCGCTGATGTCCGCCTACGTCTGCCCCATTTGCGACTACGTCTACGACGAGTCGAAAGGCGCTCCCCGCGAAGGCTTTCCGGCCGGCACGGCCTGGTCGTCGATCCCCGACGACTGGTGCTGCCCCGACTGCGGCGTCCGCGAGAAGCTCGACTTCCAGCCCGTTTCGCTCGCGACAGGAGAAACCCGATGAGCACCGACTACAAGCTGTTCCGCTGTGTGCAATGCGGTTTCGAGTACGACGAGGCGCTGGGCTGGCCCGAGGACGGCATCGAGCCCGGCACCCGCTGGGACGACATCCCCGACGACTGGTCCTGCCCGGATTGCGGAGCGGCCAAAGCGGATTTCGAGATGGTCGAGGTGAGCCGCGCATGACCGAACGGATCATCGTCGTCGGCGCGGGCGTCGCCGGTGCCACGGCCGCGAAAACCCTGCGCGCCGAGGGCTTCACGGGAGAGATCGTGCTGGTGGGCGCGGAGCGGGGCTTGCCGTACCGCCGTCCGATGGTGTCGAAGGAACTGCTGGCGGGCACCGCCGAGGAACGCAGGACGCTGCTCGAGCCGGCCGACTCCTGGCGCTCCCTCGAGGTCGATCTGCTGCTGGGGCGCGGGGTGGACGCCGTCGACGTCGACGCCAAGCGGGTGCGGTTCGCCGGTGGCGAGTCGCTCGGCTACGACCGGTTGCTGCTGGCCACCGGCGCGCGGGCCAAATCGCTGCCGGGCCCGCAGCGCAACGTCCACACCCTGCGCGGCGCGGCCGATGTCGCGCCGCTGCGGGAGGCGATCATCGCGGGCGGTTCGCTGTTGATCGTCGGCGCCGGCCTGGTGGGGTGCGAGGTGGCCGCGACGGCGCGCGGGCTCGGCGTGCGGGTGGCGATCGTGCACGCCGGACCGGCGCCGCTGGACCGGATCGCGCCGCCCGCCGTCGGCGACTACTACCGGAACCTGCACGCGGACAACGGCGTCGAGATCCACGACGAGGTGGTGCTGGACCGCCTCGACGGGATCGAGACGGGGGTGACGGCGCTCGCCCGCGACGGCCGCAACTGGTCAGCCGCGGCGGCGCTGATCGCCATCGGCTCGGCGCCCGACACGGCGCTGGCGAGTGTCGCGGGCCTGGCCGTGGGCAACGGCATCCTGGTGGACGAGCACTACCGCACGTCCGCGCCGGACGTATTCGCCGCGGGCGACGTCGCCAACCGCTTCGACCCGGAGCTGGGCGCGTACGAGCGCGACGAGCACTGGAACGGCGCGCAGGCCCAGGGCGCGGCCGCCGCGCGCTCGATGCTCGGCAAAACCCCTGCACGACCGGATGTTTCGTGGGGCTGGTCCACTCAGTACGGCCGCAACCTCCAGTTCGCGGGCCGCTGGCAGCCGGGCGACGACTTCGTCGTGCGCGGCAGCGTGGACAGCGGTGAGTTCGCGGTCCTCGCCCTGCGCGACGGCAGGCTGGCCGGTGCGGTCGCTCTCGCCCGCCCCGCCGACCTGCGCGCCGCCCGCCCCCTCATCGCCCGCCGCGCGGTCCTGGACCCCACCCGCGCGGCCGACGTATCCGTCCCGCTCGCCGACGCGGTCGCCTCCGACGACGATCTCGCTGCCGACCGGGCGTGAGCGCGTGCGCCGACCTCGCCACCGACGGGGCGTGCGCCCGAGCGGCAAACCTCGCCTGTCGACCGGGCGTGAGCGTGGGCGAGGACCGTGCTACCGACGAGGCGTGCGCGGGAGCGGCAACCGCACCTGTCGATCGGGCGTGAGCGTGGGCGCCGACCTTGTCACCGACCGGGCGTGAGCGTGGGCGCCGACCTTGTCACCGACCGGGCGTGAGCGTGGGCGCCGACCTTGTCACCGACCGGGCGTGAGCGTGGGCGCCGATCTCGCCGTCGATCGGGCATGAGCGTGGGTGACGACCTCGCCGCCGGCGTGCGCGCGAGCGACAACCTCGCTGTCGACCGGGCGTGCGTGCGGGTGACGACCTCGCCGCCGACGGGTGCGTGCGAGATCTCCGCGCGGTCGGCGCGCACATCCGGGTTCCCCTGAACCGCCGCGTAATTCGGCCGCACGGCATCGGACCGGATGGCGGCGCGCCGCGTGCGTCATCCGATCGAGGGTGGGCACCGGCCGTCGCCTCGGGCAGGGGCGTGGGCGACGGCCGTGTCACCATCGCGACACGCTGGACGGCACGCCGAGGGGATCGTGTCGGAGTTGCGAGGGCGGGCGGAGCCGGAGGTACACTCGATCCCGTCACCTATGTGATGCCGGGAGGGCGGAGCGCCGCTGGTGACGACGCTCCACCCGGTGGGTCACCTAGCCCGCACCCGGCGGACCAGGACGAGGGCCCCGGCGGTTACGACGACGATCGAAAGAACGAAGCCGTAGTCGACCGGGGCATCTCGCTTTTTCCGGCGATGTTTCCCCATTCCCCACCACCTCCTCCCTGGGCGCGGTGTCTGGACCACGGTCCACGGCCCCTCGGCAGGAGGTGTCTCCACATCGATCGCTGATTTCTATTGCGCCACTGCCGATTACGCGTGTCGCGTGCATCGGCGTGTCCGGAGTGAATGATCACCGAACCCCCTCGCCCCGGTGACGGATCAACGCGTATATGGAGCGAAAACTCCCACGTCGCGATGCGTATATGGAGCGCCCGAGTCCGTGTCGGCGGATGTATGGCTGTCGCCATCGCATCGGCGTAGCTCCACCCGGTGTGGGTTCGCACGGGCTACCGTGGGGTGTCGATACAGTGACCGTCATCACATCACCACATCCCGCAACACTCCCGCCTCCTTTTCTTGACTAATTCCAGAAAAAGAGCAACCATGGGACCCATGCACACCAGAGGTGCTGACCCCCGCGAGTGGTTGCGGGCAGCAGGCCTGCGGGTTACCGCCCCGCGGGTCGCGGTGCTCGATGCGGTGGCGGCCCGGCCGCACTCGGACGCCGACCGAGTGGCAGCCACGGTCCGGGCGAATCTGGGTTCGGTGTCCACGCAGGCCGTCTACGACGTGCTGCGCGCCTGCGTGAACGCCGGAATCCTGCGCCGCATCGAGCCCGCGGGCTCACCCGCGCTCTACGAGACGCGGATCGGGGACAACCACCACCACCTGGTGTGCCGCAACTGCGACACGGTCGTCGACGTCGACTGTGTCGTCGGAAGTGCTCCGTGTCTGGAACCCGGCGAGGATCACGGGTTCGAGATCGACGAGGCAGAGGTCGTGTTCTGGGGCCTGTGCCCGGCGTGCCGCGCCGAGCGGCGCACGGACCGCACACCCTGACACCCCCGGGTCAGCCCATTTTCCTGGGTCCCACCGTTAAGGAGGCTTCGAGATGACCAAGCCGACCACCACCAACACCGGCACCGCCGTATCCAGCGACGACGAGTCGCTCACCGCGGGCATCCAAGGCCCGATCCTGCTGCACGATCACTACCTGATCGAGAAGCTGGCCCAGTTCAACCGGGAGCGCGTGCCCGAGCGCATCGTGCACGCCAAGGGCGCGGGCGCCTACGGCGAACTGGTCGTCACGGGCGACGTCAGCCGCTACACCAGCGCCAAGCTGTTCCAGCCCGGCGCCCGCACCGAATCGCTGGTGCGGTTCTCCACCGTCGCCGGCGAGCAGGGCAGCCCCGACACCTGGCGCGATCCGCGCGGTTTCGCGGTGAAGTTCTACACCGAGGACGGCAACTACGACCTGGTCGGCAATAACACCCCGATCTTCTTCATCAAGGACCCGATCAAGTTCCCCGACTTCATCCGCTCGCAGAAGCGCTTGCCGGGCAACGGACTTCGCGACCACAACATGCAGTGGGACTTCTGGACGCTGCGCCCGGAGACCGCGCACCAGGTGACCTGGCTGATGGGCGATCGCGGCATCCCGAAGACCTACCGGCACATGAACGGCTACGGCTCGCACACCTACCAGTGGATCAACGCCGCCGGTGAGCGGTTCTGGGTCAAGTACCACTTCAAGACCGACCAGGGCGTCGACTTCCTCACCCAGGCCGAGGCCGATCGCCTGGCCGGCACCGATCCCGACTACCACCGCCAGGATCTGTGGGACGCCATCGAGCGCGGCGAGTACCCGAGCTGGACCCTGCACGTGCAGGTGATGCCGGTCGCCGAGGCCGAGGGCTACCGGTTCAACCCGTTCGACCTGACCAAGGTGTGGTCGCACAAGGACTACCCGCTCATCGAGGTCGGCAAGTGGACCTTGAACCGCAACCCGCGCAACTACTTCGTCGATATCGAGCAGGCCGCGTTCGAACCGTCGAACGTGGTGCCCGGCATCGCTTTCTCGCCCGACAAGATGCTGCTGGGCCGCGTGTTCTCCTACGCCGACGCGCACCGCTACCGCATCGGCACCAACTACGCGCAGCTGCCGCCGAACCAGCCGCGCGCCGCCGAGGTGAACTCCTACTCCAAGGAGGGCGCCATGCGGTACTTCTTCAACGACGCGGATGTGCCGGTGTACGCGCCGAATTCGTACGGCGGGCCGCACGCCGACCCGGCGCTCGCGCCCGACCCCGGCGCCTGGGAGTTCGATCCGACCATGCTGCGCGCGGGCTACATCCAGCACGCCGAGGACGGCGACTTCACCCAGGCGGGCACCCTGGTGCGCGAGGTGCTCAACGATGAACAGCGGGATCGCCTGGTGGACAATATCGTCGGGCACGTGCTGGCCGGCGTGCGCGAGCCGGTGCTCTCCCGGGTGTTCGAGTACTGGAAGAACGTCGACGCCGATCTCGGCAAGCGCGTGGAGGAAGGTGTGCGCGCCGGGCTGAACGGCAACGGCGCCTCGTAAACCCTTCTGCTCCCGCTGTCAGCGCGAAGGGCGCGTGATCTCTCGGAGATCGCGCGCCCTTTCCGTCGCTGTGCGACAAGGATTCCCGCGCCCAGCCGTCACGCGCGAGAGCCGCCGACCCCGGGGTCGATGCCGTCGAGAATCATCTCGACCTGTTCCACGAAGGCGTCCCCGGCCAGCGGCACCGTCGCCCCGTCGCCCCGTTTGGTCACGTAACGCCGGTGCAGGTGCGGGAACGGCCGGGCGGCGGACTCGCCGGCGACGAGCATCTTGCCGATCCAGGCCGCCATGCTCATGCCGCTGCGGCGCACGATCGCCACCGAGGCCGCCTCGGCCGAGGTGATGCCGATGACGTAGGCCATCAGCACGTTCATGGCGTTGTCGGCCCGGCGCTCGTCGAAACCGGCCGAATGCAGGACGGAGAGCACGCCCTCGCAGCTGCGCATCATGTTCGGGCCGAGGTAGAGCGTGCCGATCTCACCGAACACCGAGCTCATCCACGGGTGGCGCAGGATCAGCGCGCGCAGTTCGGTGGCGAAGCCGAGCAGCGCGCCGCGCCAGCCGCGCGGATCCGCCGGATCGGGCACCGCGAGCTCGCCGATCACCTGATCGGCGACCAGCTCGATGATCTCCTCCTTGTTGGCCACGTGGGTGTAGAGCGAGGTCGCGCCCGCGTTGAGCTTGGCGCCCAGTTTGCGCATGCTCAGCGCATCGATGCCCTCGCTGGACAGCAGGTCGATGGCCGCGGCCACGATCTGCTCGCGACTCAGCGCGGGCTGGTCGCGCCTGCGCCGCTGCGGGCGCGCCCATACCGACCCGAACGCCGCGTCTTCGACTGCCATCCGCCCTCCTTCTGTTCCTTGCGGCCAGCCTAGCCGCACCTCATCGGGGCCCGTACGTCGTTCGTTATTGCGAACGCTGTTCGGCGGACAGTACAGTGTTCGACAACCGCACAGTGTGCGAACGAACTCTCCGGAAAGGCTTTCCATGAACACGACCGAACCGCGCGATCCGCGGCGCTGGCTGATCCTGATCGTGCTGTGCCTGAGCACGTTGGTGCTGGTGATCGACAACATGGTGCTCAACGTGGCGATTCCGCAGATCGCCACCGATCTGGGCGCGAGCGCTCAGGACATCCAGTGGATCATCGACTCCTACATCCTGGTGTTCGCCGGTCTACTGCTCACCTCGGGCAGCCTGTCCGACAAGTACGGCCGCAGGCTGGTGATGCTCATCGGCCTGGTGATCTTCGGGGCGGCGTCGGTGCTGGCCGCGCTCGCCACCACGCCCGAGATGCTGATCGCCGGGCGTGTCGCGATGGGCATCGGCGGCGCGCTGGTCATGCCGAGCACGCTGTCGATCCTGATCACCGTGTTCGACGAGGACGAGCGGCCGCGCGCGATCGCGGCCTGGAGCGCGGTCGCGGTGGTCGGCATGGTCGGCGGCCCGGTCACCGGCGGCGTTCTGCTGGACCACTTCTGGTGGGGTTCGGTCTTCGTGCTGAATCTGCCCATCGTCGTGTTCGCCCTCATCGCCGCGCTGGCGCTCATGCCCGAGTCCAAGGGGCCGTGGCGCCGGTTCGACCTGCCGGGCATGGCGCTCTCGATCGTCGGCATGACCGCCCTGGTGTGGGCCATCATCATGACTCCCACGCACGGCTTCGCCGATCCGGGCACCCTCACCGCCGCGACCCTCGCGGTGATCTGCCTGGCGGGCTTCGTGATTCGCGAATTGAGCACCGACGCGCCGATGGTCCCGCTGGAGTTGTTCGGCAACCGCGTCTTCACCGGCTCGAGCCTCTCGCTGGTCCTGCTGACCTTCGCCAACGGCGGTCTGCTGCTGGTGCTCACCCAGTACCTGCAATTCGTGCTCGACTACAGCCCCACCCGCACCGCGCTGGCGTTCACGCCGATGGCTGTCACGGTGCTGATCTTCAACGCGATCGGCGCGAAGCTCATCGGGCGCCTAGGGCACCGGCCGATCGTCGCGACCGGCCTCACCGTGACCGCGGGCGGGTTCGCTCTGCTCGCCACCCTGCAACCGGACTCCGGCTTCTGGCTGCCCGCGCTGGCCATGGCCGTGATGGGCGGCGGCTTCGGCCTGGCCATGCCCGCGGTGATCGGCGCGCTGATGGGCGCGGTGCCGGGCGAACACGCGGGCGTTGGGTCCGCGCTCAACGACACCATCCAGCAGGCGGGCGCGGCGCTGGGTGTCGCGATCCTGGGGGCCGTGCTCGCGAGCGGTTACACCGGCGCCATGCCCGCCGACGCGCCCGCCGCGGCGCGCGAATCCATCTCGGACGCACTGGCATTCGGTGACGACGCGCTCACCGGCGCGGCGCGGGAGGCGTTCACCTCCGGTATGGGCGTCACCTTCGTGGCGGGCGCCTGCTCGGTGCTGGCCGCCGCCGCCCTCTCGCTCGTCCTGCTGCGCGAGCGCGACGACGAGGCCGAACTCCCGGAGGCGGAGGAGGCTGTTCCCGAGACCGTGCGCTGATCAAGCGCTGAACGCGACGGTGCCCCGGGGTGGAAAGCCCCGGGGCACAGTCGTTCTCGTCATTCGCGTGCCGCGCCGCGGACGCCCGATCAGGGATTGGGGAGCCTGGCCGGCGATGCGGCCAGGCCATTGCTCACAGCAGACCCCACCAGTACAGGATGCTGGCGAGGATCCACACCACCACGGTTTCCATCGTTGCTCCGATCGTCGGGAGTCGCAGGCTTTTCCATCATCGCTCGCACCGTGGGCAAGTGTTAGCACAACCCCATCTACCTGCGGTTTCTCCCCTGCAAGATCTTTTTAAGGGTGCCCCAAGACGCGCGACGCAAAGTTTGTGACAACACCGGAACACACCGGCTCGGACACCACGAAGGACGCCAGACAGATGATCGGCAAGCTGACCACCGCACTCGCCCTCTCGGCCACCGCCTCCGCGCTCGTCTTCGGCTCGGGCGTCGCCGCCGCCGACACCGGCACGCCGGGCGTCGCGCTCACCGGCCAGGCCACCTGCACCCACAAGGACAACCGCATCCAGATCGAGATCGCGGCGCCCATCGTCTACGCCCAGGCCGGTTACCAGCCCGACGAGAAGCAGCAGGTCCGCTACCGCACCGTCATCTACGACGCCGCCCAGCTGACCCTCTCCAGCGCCGGTGAGTGGGAGCAGGGCAAGGCCACCGACACCAAGCCCGCCGATCTGGACGACACCAAGGTCGAGGTCCTGCGCAACGACCCCAACGCCTACAAGGTCGTGCAGGAGGTCGAGTGGCTCGCGCCCGACGGCGAAAACGTCGTGGCGAGTACCGACCTCGCCGCGACCGGCTACCTGATCAAGGACGGCCGTACCGAACTGGGGACGTTCGCGTTCTGCCAGTAACCCGGGGGAAGGGGGGATATCGACAACCACCACCGGGGTGGGAGTCCGGGGCGTGACCTGTCCAACGAGGGGTGACAGGTCCCGTCGCGGAATCCGGCCGGGTCGGTCCACGAGGGGTGATCGACCCGGCTGGTTCTCCTCCGGCTACGCCGCCGAAGGCTCTTCCGGGAGCTGCGGGCGACGCAGGTGCGCCCGCTGCCGAAGGTAACCGTCGGGCAGCGGCCGAAAATCCCACCCGACATCGGGGCGGGCCGGTTCACGAGGGGTGACCGGCCCGCCCACCCAGAGTTCCGCCGGACGGCGCGGGGAGGCGCCCCCGGCGGACACAGCGAAGGCCCGGCAGACCTGGGGAGGAACTGCCGGGCCTTCCGCATGTTCTCAGTTGGCGCGGCCCAGATACGCTTTCCAGCCGCCGAATTCGGTGATGTCGGTGGCCGCGAGCGCCGCGTCGTAGGTGCAGGCGAAGCCGATCACCGAACGGCCGTCGGACAATTCGACCGCCGTCAGCGCCATCGGCGCGGGCAGCGCGGCGAGGAAGCCGCCGAGGCCGGCCCGCGACACCGTGTACAGCTCGCCGACGATCGGCGCGCCCTGCCCCGCACCGTGGCGCACCAATCCGGGCTTCGGCGGCACCGTGTCCAGCGCCGTCAGGCGGTAGGCGTCGGTGGTCTCGATCTCGCCCGCGAAGCGTGCGCCGATCTCCTCCAGCTGCCAGTGCAGCGGCTGCCCGCGCAGGTGCGCGCCGAAGACCGCCAGCTCCACACCGTCGCGGACCAGCAGCGGCGCGTGGTCGAGCCCGGCCACGCGGGCCGCCAGATCGACCGCCACCTGATCGGTGAACGTGGGCGTCACCACCATCACGCCGAAGGGCGCGCCCGTCGCGGTCGGTGCGCCGGGAACGGCGATCGAGACCATGTCGAGCAGGTTGCAGAAGTTGGTGTAGGTGCCCATGCGGCGGTTGATGCCGACCGTATCCTCTTGCACCGCAGCGATACTCGGATGTTCGGTGGTGGTGGGTAGCAGCAGGCCGTCCACGTCTCGCAGCAGGTGCGCGGCGTCGGTGCGGGCGCGGGCGAGCGCGTCCAGATCGGCGGCGAACGCGGGACCGGTGGTGCCCGCGGCCGCGCCGATGATCGCCGCCACCGTCGGATCGGCGCCCGCGGGCCCGGTGGACAGGAACTCGCCGACCGCCGCGTACCGCTCGGCGACGATCGCGCCGTCGTAGAGCAGCAGCGCCGCGCCGAGCAGACCGGAGATGTCGATCTCCACCGTCTCTATCCCGGATTCCCGCACGGCGGCAAGGGTTTTGGCGAACGCGTCGCGATAGTCCTCGCTCAGCGGCGCCAGGTCGAGTTCGCGCGGCACGCCCAGGCGCGGTTGCTGCCGCGCCGCGAGCGCCACGTCCGGCGGCCAGGTGCGGCTGCGCGGGTCGCGCGATTCCGGTCCGGCCATCACCGCCGCGGCCTGGATCGCCAGGTCCAGGTCGGCGGCGAACACGGTGACGGCGTCGTAGTCGGCGCAGGCGGGCACCACACCGTGCGCCGGGATCACACCCAGCGTGGCCTTGACTCCGACGATCCCGTTCAGCGCCGCGGGCACCCGGCCCGACCCGGCGGTGTCGGTGCCGATGCCGATATCGGCGACGCCGAGTGCGACGGCCACCGCCGACCCCGACGACGAACCACCCGAAACCAGTTCCGGGTCAACGGCATTGCGCACCGCGCCGTACGGGCTGCGGGTGCCGACCAGGCCGGTCGCGAACTGGTCGAGATTGGTCTTGCCGAGCACCACCGCGCCCGCCGCCGTCAGCCGCTCCACGGCAGATGCGGTTTCCGTTGCGGTGTAGGCGAACTCGGGACACGCGGCCGTCGTCGGCAGCCCCGCCACATCGATATTGTCCTTGACCGCGACGAGCCGGCCGGCCAGCGGCAGCTCCTCGCCCTCGGCCACCCGGCGCGCCACCTCGGCGGCCTCGGCGGCGACCTCGGCCTCGGGGCGCAGCGTGATCCACACCTCGGGCCGGTCCACCTCGGCGATGCGCCGGTAGGCGGCGGCCACCCGCTCGGTGGGCGAATCCTGTGCTGGGGTGACACCCAGGACGCCTGCGGTCATTCAGTCGACTCCGATCACTGCTAGCGGGGTTCCCGGTTCCACTTTGGCGCCGGGCGCGGTGAGCACCCTGAGCACGGTACCGGCGCCCGGGCTGTGCACCGGTAGTTCCAACTTCATGGCCTCGAGGATGGCGACCGGCGCGCCCGCGTCGAGGCGCTGCCCCTCCTCGATCTCCACCCGCCAGACGTTGCCGATCATCGGCGCGGTCACCACGGTGGCGTCGGCGGGCAGACCCGCGAGCGGATCCTCGACCGGTTCCGGGGCGGCGGGTTCGGCACTGGCGCGGTCGAATTCGCCCGAGGCGTGCCACGCCTGCTTCTCCACCTCGAACGCCTCGCTCTGCCTGGCTTCGAACGCGGCGATGGACTCCGCGTTCTCCTCCAGCAGGCGCAGGTGGTCGGCGAGGGCGAACGTGCCTTCGCTCACCTCGGCGTCGAAACGGCCCGCCTTGGCGGCCGCGCGGAAGTCGAGCAGCTCCTCCGGGGTGACCGGCTCCCACACGATGCGATCGAAGAACCGGAACAGCCACGGCGTCCCGGATTCGAACGGCGCGGACTGGCGGTAGCTGGACCAGATCGGCACGGTGCGCCCGATGAGCTGGTAGCCGCCGGGGGAGGCCATGCCGTAGACGCACAGGTACTTGCCGCCGATGCCCACCGCGTCGGAGGGGGTCCAGGTGCGCGCCGGGTTGTACTTGGTGGTGACCAGGCGGTGGCGCGGATCGAGCGGAACCGCCAGCGGCGCACCGAGATACACGTCGCCGAGGCCGAGCACCAGGTATTCGGCGTCGAAGACGGTGTCGCGCACCTGGTCGACGCTGTCCAAACCGTTGATGCGCCGGATGAATTCGGTGTTGGACGGCAGCCACGGCGCGGTGTCGCGCACGCCGCTGCGGTAGCGGTCGATGGCCTCGGCGATGGACGGGTCATCGAAGGAGAGCGGCAGCCGGATGGTGCGGCTCGGCACCACCAGATCGTGCGTGGCGGGCAGCTCGGTCTCGAGCTCGGCGAGGGTACCGACCAGCCGATGCTGCGGCAGCACATCGGGATCGAAGTGGATGTGCAGCGAGCGCACGCCCGGCGTCACGTCGATGATGCCGGGCAGGCCGGCCGCCGCGAGCGCCTCCGAGAGCGCGTGCACCCGCATGCGCAGACCCAGATCCAGCACCATCTCGCCGTATTCGACGAGGATGTTGTCGTCGCCGCCGCGCAGGTACACCACGCGCGGGCGGTCGGCGCCCGCGTCCACCGAGCCGAGCACCCCTCGGTCGCCCGGATCGGTCCACACGCTGGGGACGGCGGCCTTGGCGCGGCGCTCGTCGGAGCGGCGCAGGGCCGTCGCCTCCTCGTCGTCCACCGGCGCGAAGCGGATGCTGTCACCGGGACGCACCTGGCCCAGCTTCCAGCGGTGCCCGGCCACCACGGTGAGCGGGCAAGCGAAGCCGCCGAGGCTCGGGCCGTCGGGGCCGAGCAGGATCGGCGTATCACCGGAGACGTTCAATGTGCCGACGCTGTAAGGATTGTCGTGCAGGTTCGACGGGTGCAGGCCCGCCTCGCCGCCGTCGGTGCGCGACCAGGTGGGCTTCGGGCCCTCCAGCCGGATGCCGGTGCGGTTGGCGTGACTGCCGACTTGCCAAGGGTGTGTGCAGAACTGGGCCATGTCCTCGTCGGTGAAGTACGCGGGCGAGGTCTGCGGGCCGAGGCCGACGGCGAGCTCCCACTCGTGGGTGAACTCCGGGCGCGCGGCGGCGGGCACCTCGGCGGGTGCGCTCAGATCGTCGCGGCCGGTGACCACGTGCAGCACATCGCCCGCCGTGACCGCCTTGCCTGTCACGCCGCCGAAGCCGCCGAGCGTGAAGGTGGACGCGCTGCCGTGGTAGAGCGGCGCGTCGAATCCGCCGCGCACCGCGAGGTAGGTGCGCAGGCCCGCGCCGGCGGGCGCGCCGATGTCGAGCACCGAGCCCGCGGGGACCGTGACCGGCTCCCACATCGGGACGGGTGCGTCGTCGAGGGTGACGGGGGCGTCGGCGCCGGTCACGCAGACCACCGTCTCCGTCGCGAACCGCAGGCGCGGTCCTTGCAGAGTGCACTCCAGCGCCGGGACGCCCGCCGGGTTGCCGACGGCCGTATTGGCCAGGGTGAACGAGAGGTCGTCCATCGGGCCCGACGGCGGAATTCCCACCTCCCACAAGCCGATTCGACCGGGGTGGTCCTGGATGGTGGTCATGGTGCCGCCGCGTTCCACGTCGACGCGGTGGTCGGCGATGGTGAGGTCGGCCAGCGTGGTGGTGACGTGGCCGGCCGCCGCGACCGTGGGATTGGTTGCGATGGCACGCAATTGGGCCGTATTGGTATGCACGCCGTGGATGGTGGTGGCGGCCAGCGCGTCGGCCAGGCCGGCGAACGCGGCGTCGCGGGTGGGGCCGGAGGTGATCACCTTGGCCAGCAGCGGGTCGTAGTACGGGCTCACCTCGGTGCCGGTGGCGACCCAGGTGTCCACGCGCGCGTCGGCGGGGAATTCCGCGGCGGTGACCAGCCCGGCGCTGGGCCGGTAGTCGTGGCCGGGGTCCTCGGCGTAGACGCGGGCCTCGACGGCCCAACCGCTGCTCACCGGGCCGGATTCGGGCAGGCCGTCCAGCATGGACGCGTCGCCGCCGGCCAGCCGCAACATCCACTCCACCAGGTCCGCGCCCGTGATCGCTTCCGTCACCGGGTGTTCCACCTGCAAGCGGGTGTTGACCTCGAGGAACGAGGCCTCGCCCCGATCCACGTCGTAGACGAATTCCACGGTGCCGGCCGAGCGGTAGCCGACCGATTTCGCCAGCTCTCGCGAGGTGCGCAGCAGCTGTTCGGTCACCTCGTCGGCGAGGCCGGGTGCGGGCGCCTCCTCGATGACCTTCTGGTTGCGGCGTTGCAGCGAGCAGTCGCGGGTGCCGAGGCTGACCACGCGGCCCGCGCCGTCGCCGAACAGCTGCACCTCCACGTGCCGGGCCCGCGCCACGAAGCGCTCCAGGAACACGCCGGTGGAGGAGAAGTTGGTGGCCGCCAGGCGCTGCACCCGCTCGAACGCGGCGCGCACCTCGTCGGCGGTGAAGCAGCTCTGCATGCCGATACCGCCACCGCCGCCGACGGCTTTCAGCATCACCGGGTAGCCGATCCGCTCCGCCTCGGCCACCGCGTGGTCGGCCGATTCCAGCAGACCGCTGCCCGGGATCAGCGGCACGCCCACGGCGCGCGCGGCCTCACGGGCGGTGTGCTTGTCACCGAAGACGCGCAACTGGTCCGGGGTGGGGCCGACGAACGCGATCCCCGCGTCGGCGGCCGCGGTCGCGAAATCCGCGTTTTCCGAGAGGAATCCGTATCCCGGATGAATCGCGCCCGCGCCGGTCGAGAGCGCCGCCTCGATCACCAGATCGGCGCGCAGGTAGGACTCGGCGGCTGGGGCCGGACCCAGACGCACCGCGGCATCGGCGAATTCGACGTGCGCGGCGGCCGCGTCGGCATCGGAATAGACGGCGACCGTTTTCAGGCCGAGCGCTTTGGCGGACCGCAGAACCCGGACCGCGATCTCGCCGCGATTGGCGACGAGCACCGTATCGAACTGCACTTCGTACTCCTCAATCCGTCGCCAGCGACATCGCGGCGATGGCGCGGGTCACCCGTTCCAGCACCACGTCCAGCGATTCGCCGATGTGCTTGTGCAGCAGGCGATATGCCAGCTGAAGGTCGTCGGCCAGAACGGCGTCGAGAATGCCGAGATGTTCGGTGATGGTGGTCTCGATGCGGTTGTTGACCATGAAGTCGTACATGCGCACGTGGCGGATGCGGGAATTCACCGATTGCAGCGCGCGCACCAGTTCGGCGTTGCCCGCCGCGGTGAGCAGCGTGACGTGGAATTCCTCGTCGCGCACCACGAATCCCGGTTCCTGCGCGGGCGGGTCGGCCTGCAATTCCAGCCACGCCTTGCGCTCGGTCGCCAGCAATTCGTGATCGTGGTGGATATCGGGGTTGTCGATGGCGCGCTGGATACCGCCCAGCTCCAACGTGATTCGCAATTCGTACAGGTCGCGCACGAGCGGAATGCTGGGGCGGACGGGGCTGAAGCCGTATTCCTCGCGGCGGAGCAGGCCGTCGGAACACAGCACCGTCAGGGCCTCGCGGATGGGGGTCCGCGAAATCCCGAAGCGCGCCGAGAGTTTCGGCTCGGTGAGGCGTTCGCCGAACTTGATGTCGCCGTTCATCAACTCGTCGCGCAACGCCGTATACACCACGTCCCGCAACGGTCTACCCGCTGCATCGGCCAGTGTGGCCACCCGTGTCGACATGCCTGTATACGCTATGGACCTCGCGTTTCGGCCGTGTGCCCGTAAGTTAACAGCGAGTAAGCGTCTGCTCACCGCCGGTGCTCGGAGGCCGGGACGACGATTCGATCATCGCAGGCGCGTTCGAGTTCCGATACTCGAGTGCGGGGTGGGCCGACGGGTTGGCGCCCGGCGAGCGCTGTCGGTCCGGATTCGATGCGGTCGTGCCGCACCCCGTATTGCAGCCTGTGGAGTCCGAAAGTTCACCGATGGTTGTCCCGCCGTGCGAGGACAACGCAACACGGTGTGCGCCCGCTGGTCACATTGAAGGGTCATCCTGATGATCGGCCCCGGCGTCGGGACCACACCGTGCCCCTTCATCGGCACTCCGCCCGGTTGCGCCACCGGGCGGGCAGGCCCCACCTGACGCCGGGCGCCCTCCGTCACCACCGGGAGGATCCGATGAACCCACCCACCCTCATCGCCCTGCTGACCCTCGTCCTCGCGCTGGTATCGATCACCGCCGCCGCCATCTGGTGGCCCCACCCGAGCGCGCCCGCCGAGGAGGTGGAGGAGCCGATGCCGGCGGAACCGCCCAGCCGCTGACGGTCGTCGCCCTCTGTCGATTGCCTACTGCGACTGGTTCCGTTGACGGGGATGCCGTGTGCGGGATTCCGGTCCGGACAGTCGCCCGCTGCGGTTGGTTCCGTTGTCGAGGCTGCCGCGTGCGGGAATCCGGGACGGACAATCGGAGGATTCGGCCATCGATATCAAGCGTCCATTCGGGATGTTCCAGACAAGCCCACATGTGCGAGACGCGAAATTCGTTGTCGCGCAATAGGACGACGCGATTCGTTGTCGCAATGTGATCTCACCTCCTGCCGAGGGGCGGTGGACATTTGGTCCAGACACCGCGCCCAGGGAGGAGATGGTGGGGGATGGCGAAAACATCGCCGGAAAAGAGTGATGCCCCGGTCGATTACGGCTTCGTGCTCGTAATCGTTGCCGTAACCGCCGGGGCTCTCGCTCTGGTCCGCCGAGTGCGGGCTGGATAGCCCACCCGGTGTGTCGTCGTGGTGAGCGCGCCGACCGGCCGCATTCGACTCGGAACCGAGAGGCGCGACGGGGTGCGGCAGTTGGGGCCACCGCGCAGGCGGACTGGCCCCTGAGGGCTTCTGGCGAGCTGTGCACGGATTCCGGGCAAAGATTGAGGCCCTGACCCAAGTGGCAGGTCAGGGCCTCTATCGTGTCTCAACCACACGAGTCGGGGTGACAGGATTTGAACCTGCGACCTCTTCGTCCCGAACGAAGCGCGCTACCAAGCTGCGCCACACCCCGTGGCTTGAACCTGGAGTAGCTTACAACAGGTCGGGTCCAGACGTTAAACCGGCAGGTCAGTCAGCCTTCGTGGGGGCGGATGGTGCGGAAGATGCGCTTGGCGATCTCGGTGTCGACGGCGCCGGGGACGCCGGTGTCGGCGGCGATGACCAGGACGACGGTGCCGGTGTCGGCGGGGGCGGCGAAGGTGTAGATGGTGTACTCGGTGGCGCAACCGGGCTGGGAGGCGGGGATGGCGCCCTTGGACTCGACGAAGGTGCCGTTCTGGGCGCCGTCGAGGGAGGCGAGGGGCTGGGGTGCGCCGGTGGGTCCGCCGCCGGTGGAGTCGGCGTAGGCGGCGCGCGCCGTGCGGGTCGCGAGTTCCGTTGCGGCGCCGGAGGTGTCGGTGTTCTGCGAGCTGGTGACGAAGGCGACGGTGCGCGTGGAGCCGGGGCAGTAGTCCTTGCCCTCGAACGCATAGCCCTTGCCGCTCACGGCGTCGGGCGGGGTGCCGAAGCCGCCCGGGGTGCCGGGTTCGGCGACGGTCCAGCCGGCGGGCACGTCGTAGGCGGCGCCGTTGTCGGGCGCGACCACCACCTGGTACCCGGGCACCACCGGCGGCCCGGCCTGCACGGACGTGGAGCGCCGCGACAGCGACGCCTCCGACGCGGTGAGCGCGCTCACCATCGCGGGCGCGTCCTCCTCCCCGCCGCCGCTCACCACCACCGCGACCGCCCCACCGGCCACCACCACTCCGGCCGCCACCGCCCCGGCCCATGCCTTCCACCCCAGCGGGGTTCGTTCATGCTGGTGCGCTCCGGGGCCGGGAGGCGCCGGGAAACCCTGCGGCGCCGAGTACCGGGGAGAGGTGAAGTTCAGCTGGGCTGTGTGCGCGTCGAATGCCGGGGCGGACGTGTAGGCGGGCCGCTCGGTCTCCGGCGCCGACGGTGTCGGGTGCGCGGTCTGCCTCGGTGTCGTATGGGTTGTTGCGTACCCCGGGCGGTCCGGCTGCGGCGACGCCTCGGGGGACGGCGCCGGCTCGGTGCGCGTGCCTCTCGGGGATGAAATCTCTTGTACGGGAGCCACATGCGACTCGTCAGCCCCCGGAGCGGGTGCCGAGATCCGGGGAGCGCCGCCGAGGCCTTGGTGGAGGGGCGGCAGGGCGGTCGGAACCGTTGTGCCCATGGCGGATTGGGGAGGGGGAGTGATCCCCGGCAGGGTCAGGGGGATGTCGTTGGACGCGGACGGAACGTCGGGGGCGGGGAGCGCGGTGGCGACGTCTCCGGGGTGGTCCGGGTGTATCCCCGTGGGGATCGGCTCGGTCAACGGCTCGCCGGACCCTCTGCTCAACGTCGTCCCCTCCTCGACTGTCTCCAGTTTCGGCAAGCGACCATACCGGGCCTTGCAGATCGAGCTCAACTGCTACACCCGCCCCATGACCCGTCTCGCCCCGCGCGAAAGGTCAACCCGGGCAACGGTTCGAGACACTCGGGCGACGCAGATGCGCACGATCTGAAGGGTCGACGAAAGGAACGCTCAGCCGCCGGAGGACGGCCGAGCGTCAGTCAGCGAATCGGTACGCCCTCAGCGCGCGACGGTCTCCGACGTCGACACTCCACGATCACTGTCCGAGATCGGACGCTTCGGGGGAGCGGCGACGAGCGTGAGGAGGGTGGCTTCGGGGCGGCAGCAGAAGCGGTAGGGCGCCCAGGGCGACGTGCCCACGCCGGCGGACACGTGCAGCTGGGTGTGCGCGCCCCACTTCGACGGGCCCTTCACGCGCGACTTGTCGATACCGCAGTTGGTGACCAGCGCGCCGTAGCCCGGCAGCACCAGCTGACCGCCGTGCGTGTGCCCGGCCAGCACCAGGTCGTAGCCGTCGTCGGCGAACCGATCCAGCACGCGCGGTTCGGGCGAGTGGGTGAGGCCCAGGCGCAGGTCGGCCAGCGGGTTGGGCGCGCCGGCCACCGTGTCGTAGCGGTCGCGCTGCAGGTGCGGGTCGTCGACGCCGGCGGTGGCGATGCGGATGCCGCTCACCTCGAGGTCGCGGCGCACGTGGGTGAGATCGAGCCAGCCGCGTTCGGTGAACGCCGCGCGCAGGTCCTTCCACGGCAGCGGCGCGCCGTACACGCGGCGGTGGTCCTTCTTGAAGTACTTCAGCGGGTTCTTCGGCACCGGCGCGAAGTAGTCGTTGCTGCCGAACACGAAAAGTCCTGGGCGGGCGAGCAATCCGCCGAGCGACTGCACCACGGCGGGCACGGCCTTCTGGTGCGACAGGTTGTCGCCGGTGTTCACCACCAGATCCGGCTCCAGCCGGTCCAGTTCGCGCAACCACTGCTGCTTGAGCTTCTGGCCCGGCGTCATGTGCAGGTCGCTGATGTGCAGTACGCGTAGACTCGATGATCCCGGCGGCAACACCGGCATGGTCGCCTCGCGCAGCACGAACGCGTTGCGCTCGATCAGGGAGGCGTAACCGATTCCAGCTACCGCGGCACCGGTGGCTCCCAGTGCGGTTCTGCGGACGGCGGACGTCGAGATCACGGGCATTTGCCCAGCATAGGTGAGCCCGCCGCGGATCGCCGAGTGTGTTTCCGCACAAGCTCGGCGCGGCCACCGGCGAAATGTGGTGGGCCGGTTCCCCGGGAGCGGCTACCGTGTGGCACATGTCGGAACTCAAACAGCGGCTGCGGACGGACATGACCGCCGCGATGAAGGCCAAGGACACGCTGCGCCTGTCGACCCTGCGCATGCTGCTGGCCGCGATCCAGAACGCCGAGGTCGCGGGCACGCAGGCGCGCGAACTCTCCGACGCCGAGGTGATCGCCGTCCTGCAGAAGGAGGCGAAGAAGCGCAACGAGTCGGCCGAGGTCTACACCCAGGCCGGTCGCGGTGAACTCGCCGCGAACGAGCACGCCGAGGCCAGGATCATCGACGAGTACCTGCCGACCCAGCTCACCGAGGCCGAGATCGCCGATCTCGCCGACACCGCCATCGCCCAGGTCGCCGAGGAGATCGGCGAGCGGCCCGGCATGCGCCAGATGGGCCAGGTCATGAAGGCCGCCACCGCGCTCGCCGCGGGCAAGGCCGACGGGTCGCGCATCTCCGCGGCCGTGAAGGCCCGGCTCTAGCCGGATCCGCGAACGCGAACGGCCGACCGGAGTTTCCGGTCGGCCGTTCGTCGTTCACTGGACTATCGGGGCCACCACGGTGGGAGTGGGAAGCCGGGCGGCAGCGCCGGTGGTGGCGGCAGGTTCGGCACCGCGGGCGGTGGCGCCGGAGCCGGCGCGACGCGTTGCGTGCCGTCGCTGACGTAGATCGTGATGACCGAGCCCGGGATCGCCGAACCGTTCGGCGAGGTGCTCATCACGCTGCCCTTGGGCGGCGGCCCGGTGCCGGTGACCGCCGAGACCTGGAAGCCCGCGGTGGTCAGCGCGGCGGTCGCGTCGGCCTGCGACATGCCCGCCACGTCGGGGACCTGCGCGTTATTGGCGCCGCGCACGTATTTGTCGTCCAGCGGTGGCAGCGCGGCGGGCGGGAACCGGTCCACGATCGGTTTGATCGCGTTGAACCAGGTCCGCGCGGGTTCGTTACCGCCGAACAGGTTGCCGCTGCCGCAGCTGCGCAGCGGGAACGAGCAGATCTCACCGGGGGTGGGGCTGTCGCCGTACACGTAGACCGCGGCGGCCAGCGAGTTGGTGAAGCCGAGGAAGGCCGAGGAGCGGTGGCTCTCGGTGGTTCCCGTCTTGCCCGCCATCGGCAGGTTCCAGCCCACCGACTGGGCGGCCGCAGCGGCGGTGCCCGCGGTGTCGTCCTTGCTCAGCGCGTTGGCGAGGGTGTTGGCCAAGCCGGGCTCCACGACCTGCTCGCACGCCTGCTGGGTGAGCGGCACCGGCTTGCCGTAGCGGTCGACGACCTCCTTGATCGGCGACGGCGGGCACCACTTGCCGCCGGAGGCCAGCGTCGCGGCCACGTTGGACAGTTCCAGCGCGTTGATCGCGACCGGGCCCAGCGTGAACGAGCCGAGGTTCTGGCTCTTGATCATGTCGGCCAGGCTCTGGTTGCTGATCCCGGAGCTGCCCGGCTCGGTGAACGAGCGCATGCCCAGGCGCACCGCCATATCGACGGTCGGTCCCACGCCGACGGCCTGGATCATCTTCACGAACGTGGTGTTCGGCGAGGTGGCCAGTGCCTCGGTGACCGACATGGGCGACTTGTAGGCGCCCGCGTTCTCCACGCAGTAGGTGGCGGGCGGGCAGCCGCGCGCGCCGCCGTCACCGAGGCCGCGGGCCTCGAAGCGGCCGGGCACGTCGAGCTGGGAGTTGATGCCCATGCCCTTCTCCATGGCCGCGGCGGTGGTGAAGACCTTGAAGACCGATCCCGCGCCATTGCCGACCATGGAGTACGGCTGCGGCAGCAGCGTCTCGTTGGCGTCGCGGTCCAGGCCGTAGGTGCGGCTGCTGGCCATGGCCAGCAGCGGATGCGAGTCCTGGCCGGGTGCGATCACCGACATGACCTCGGCGACGTGCGGGAGGTTCGGGTCGGCGTGCTGCACGACCGCGCGCTTCACCGAATCCTGCACGGCCGGGTCCAGGGTGGTACGGATCAGGTAGCCGCCCTTGTCGATCTGCTCGCGGCTGATGCCGGCGTTGGCCAGGTACTGCAGCGCGTAGTCGCAGAAGAAGCCGCGGTCGTTGGCGGCGATGCAGCCGCGCGGCAGGCCCTTGGGCTCGGGGAGCACGCCGAGTGGCTCCTCCTTGGCCGCGCGGAATTCGGCGGCGCGGGCCGGGATGTTCTGGATCATCGTGTCCAGCACGGTGTTGCGGCGCTCTCGCACGCCCTGCTCGTTGGTGTACGGGTTCAGCTTGGAGCTGGACTGCACCATGCCCGCGAGCATCGCCGACTGCGCGACGTTCAGCTGCGAGGCGTCGATGCCGAAGTAGGTCTGCGCGGCGTCCTGGATGCCGTAGGAGGAGTTGCCGAACGGCACCAGGTTCAGATACCGGGTGAGGATCTCGTCCTTGCTGAGTTCCTTGTCCAGGGTGAGCGCCATCCGGATCTCGCGGATCTTGCGGGCCGGGGTGGTCTCGATGGCGGCGCGGCGTTCGGCGTCGGTCTTGGCCAGCACCAGCAGCTGGTAGTTCTTCACGTACTGCTGGTCGAGGGTGGAGGCGCCCTGCTGGACCTCACCGCTGGTGGTGTTGGTGAGGAACGCGCGCACGGTGCCCTGCCAGTCCACGCCCTGGTGTTCGGCGAAGCGGCGGTCCTCGATGGAGATGATGGCCAGCTTCATGTCGTTGGAGATCTTCTCGCTGGGCACCTCGAAGCGCCGCTGCTCGTAGAGCCAGGCGATGGGCGTGCCGTCCGCGTCGACCATCGTCGACACGGCGGGGACGATGCCCTCGACCAGTTCGGCGGCGACGTTGTCGACCGCGTCGGCGGCGCGGTTCGAGACGAATCCGAATCCGCCCGCCAAAGGGAACAGCAGCCCGGCGACGAGCACGGCGGCCAGCGCGCAGCTGCCCGCCAGCTTCGCGAGCGTATGTGTGATCGGCACGTTCGGCACGTTCCCCAGACTACGGGGTGGCTCCGCGACGCTCTCGGGTGTGTTTGGCGGACCGCCGCGACCGGCGCTCCTCGCGGCGCGCAGGGCGTGTCGCACCGGCGTGTACGGCGTGTCGCACGCGGGCGAGTCGCAAAGAGAGCCGACCGACCGGTTCGCTATCCGAATAGGAGGGACGGTCGTACCAAAAATTCTCGAGACGGTCTTGCGCTGAAGCCCAACCTTTACCTAGATTGAGAACCCAGTGTGATGGAGCTAACACTCAAAGTGGAATGTGGTTCAGTTCGCAGCGGGGTTCGGGTTGCTGTGAGCTGGCACGCGATTCTGGAGCGCCGTTGACCCGGTGTTCGGACTGCAAAGGGGCACACCAAATGCATACGACAACCCCCATCGCTCGATTGGACGTGGAGCAGGCCGAAGCGCGAATCGCCTGGGTATCCCAGGCCCGATGCAAGGAAGTGGATCCCGATCAGCTGTTCGTCCGCGGCGCGGCGCAGCGCAAAGCGGCGACGATCTGCAGGCACTGCCCGGTCCTGATGCAGTGCGGGGCCGACGCTCTCGACAACCGGGTGGAGTTCGGTGTGTGGGGCGGCATGACGGAGCGGCAGCGGCGGGCGCTGCTCAAGCAGCATCCCGAGGTGACCTCGTGGGCCGACTTCTTCCAGGCCCAGCGCCAGCACCAAGTGGCGATGTAACCCCTCGCGAAACGAGACCGAGCCCGCAGATCTGCGGGCTCGGTCTCGTTGGGGCCTATAGCAATTCCGATTCAATACCGAACGTTACGGTCCGGTGCGGCTCACGCGGACGCGGCGGTGAGCTGATCGCCCACGGCGCGCAGCGCCTCCAGATCCGCGACCTCGAACGGCAGCGCGGTCACCGCCGCGATCGGCACCCGGGGGTGGGCGCCCGTGAAGCGGTGCAGCAAATGCTGTTCGCGCCGGGAGGTGGCCACCCGCTCGGCGTGGATGCGCAGCACCGCGCTGGTGAGCGGATCGGATTCGGCCAGCTGATCGGCCGCGGTGAGCGCGTGGTCCGGGGAGAGCGCACTCAGCGCCGGATGCGTGCGGTTGAGGACCAGCCCGGCCAGCGGCATGCGCTCGGTGGAGAGGCGGTCCACGAAGAACGACGCCTCGCGCAGCGCGTCCGGTTCGGGGGCGGCCACCACGAGGAAGTGGGTGCCCGGCTTGGAGAGCATCGCGTAGGTGCGGTCGGCCCGGTCCTGGAAACCGCCGAACAGCGATTCCAGCGACTGCAGGAACAGCGACGCGTCCTTGAGCATCTGGCCGCCGACGATCGTCGACACGCCGCGCATGGCCAGGCTCATCGCACCCGTCACGAACCGCCCGACACCGCGGCCCGGCGCCATGATCAGCCGGATCATCTTGCCGTTGAGGAACGTGCCCAGTCGCTTGGGCGCGTCCAGGAAGTCCAGCGCGTTGCGCGAGGGCGGGGTGTCCACGACGATCAGGTCCCATTCGCGCCGGGAGGCGAGCTGGCCCAGCTTCTCCATCGCCATGTATTCCTGCGTGCCGCCGAACGACGAGGCCACCGTCTGGTAGATCGGGTTGGCGAAGATCTGCTCGGCCTTCTCGGGGGTGGTGTGCTCGAGCACCATGTCGTCGAAGGTGCGGCGCATGTTGAGCATCATCGCGTGCAGTTCGCCCTTGGCCTCCGGCCCGAGCTCCACCCGCTGGGGGGCGTTGTCCAGGTCGGCCACGCCGAGTGACTGGGCCAGCCGGCGCGCCGGGTCGATGGTGAGCACCACGACCTTGCGGCCCACCTCGGCGGCGCGCAGCGCGATGGCCGCGGCCGTGGTGGTCTTGCCGACACCGCCGGAGCCGCAGCACACCACCACGCGGGCGGTGGGATCGGCGATGATCCCGTTGATGTCCAGCGCGGTCATCGCACCCCCTGCGCGTTCAGGTGTTCGGCTAGTTCGTACAGGCCGCCCAGGTCCATGCCGTCGGGCAGGGCGGGCAGGTACAGCTGGGACACGTCGACCTTGTTCAGTTCGGCGGCGCTCGCGTCCTGGGCCGCCAACCTGGCCGAATGCTCGACGGTTTCGGTGATCAGGCCGTCGAAGTCCTCCCGGGACAAGGTGATTCCCGCCTTCTCCAGGCCCGCGCGCACGCCGTCGCGATCGACCTCGCCCAGCGCCGCCCGGTTGCGGACGTCGGCGGGCAGGAATCCCTCGCCGGCCCGGTTCACGATGACGGTGCCGATGCGCAGATCGCCCGCGGTGAGTTCGGCGACGGCGTCGGCGGTCTCCTGCACCGGCAGCGCCTCCAGCAGCGTGACCAGGTGGATCATCGTCTCGTCGGAGTGCAGCAGCCGGGAGACGCCCTCGGCCTGCGCGGCGATCGGCCCGCCCTTGGCGATTTCGGCCATGGCGGTGGTGACGTCGAGGAAGCTCGCGATGCGCCCGGTGGGCGGGGCGTCTACGACGATCTCGTCGTAGACCCGCTTGCCCGCCTTGTCGACGCGGACCGCACACTCCTTGATCTTGCCGGTGAGAATCACGTCACGCAGGCCGGGCGCGATGGTGGTGACGAACTCGATCGCGCCCATCCGGCGCATCGCCCGTCCGGCGAAGCCCAGGTTGTAGAACATGTCGAGGTATTCGAGAAAGGCGTGCTCGATGTCGAGCGCCAGCGCGACCACCTCGCCGCCGCCGTCGGCTGTGGCGATGCGGGTCTCGGTGGGCGGCAGCGGCGGCAGGTCGAAGAGCTGGGCGATCGATTGCCTGCTCTCCACCTCGACCAACAACACCCGCCTGCCCCCGGCGGCCAGCGCCAGTGCGAGCGCGCCGGCGACGGTGGACTTCCCGGTTCCCCCCTTGCCCGAAACATAGTGCAAGCGGGCCTTTTCCGCGCGCTTCGGCCAACCCGTTTCCAGCCCCGGCTCCGCCGAAATGGGCACTGCTGTTGGTACTCCCACGCTCGCGAGCCTATCGCCCACTCCCCGATCACGTGCCGGGGATCCGGTTTGCGGGCCGATTCCGGATGCTCCTGTACCAGACAGCGGCGCCGGAACGGGGCGCGGAAAAGCGCCACCCGGGAGGCGGAGCGCACCGTTCGCCCGGCAGGATGCACACCATGAGTGATGTGACCCTGTGGGAGTACGCGACCGTTCCGCTGCTGACGCACGCCACCAAGCAGATCCTGGACCAGTGGGGCGCTGACGGCTGGGAGCTGGTGACGGTGCTGCCCGGCCCGACCGGCGAGCAGCACGTGGCCTACCTGAAGCGCCCGAGGCAGTAGTGGCAGCCGAGGCGGCCACCCCGTGGCGGAAGAACCTGGAGCGGCTCGGCCTGTCCGTGCCCGCGGTGGCCGCGCCGGTCGCCGCGTACATCCCGGCGGTGCGCACGGGCTCGCTCGTGTACACCTCGGGTCAGCTGCCGTTCGTCGACGGTGAGTTGTCGGCGGTCGGCAAGGTCGGCGCGGACGTGACGCTGGAGGCCGCGGCCGAGGCGGCCCGGCTGTGTGCGCTCAACGCGCTGGCGGCCGTGCATGATCTGGTCGGGCTCGATGAGGTGGTGCGGATCGTCAAGGTGGTCGGATTCGTGGCGTCCGCGCCCGGTTTCGCCGATCAGCCGCTGGTGATCAACGGCGCGTCGGAGTTCCTCGGCGAGGTGTTCGGCGAGGCGGGCGCGCACGCGCGTTCGGCCGTCGGCGTGTCCGAGTTGCCCAAGAACACCCCCGTCGAGGTCGAACTCATCGCCGAAGTGCGTTAGACAGGGTGTCGGACACCGATTCTCTAGCGATGTAGGTACCGCGATGACGCTGACCCATCCCGCGTACGGGCACGTGCGCCAGGTGACGCCCACGGCGGCCGTGCTGCTGGCGGACAATCCGGGCAAGATGACCCTGGACGGCACCAACACCTGGTTGCTGCGCGCGCGGGACTGTCCGGACTACGTGGTGGTGGACCCGGGGCCCAAGGATCACAAGCACGTCGAGGCGATCGCGCGGGCCACAGACGGGCGCATCGCGATGACCTTGATCACGCATCGCCACCACGACCACACCGGGGCCCTCGACCGGCTGGTGAAGCTGACCGGCGCCCCGGTGCGGGCGGTGGACCCGTCCTACCTGCACGGCTCGGGCGAGCCGCTGGCCGACGGCGAGGTCGTCTCGGCGGCCGGGCTCGACATCGGCGTGCTCGCGACCCCCGGCCACACCGGTGATTCGGTGAGTTTCGTGCTGGCCGACGCGGTACTCACCGGCGACACCATCCTCGGCAGCGGCACCACCGTGCTGGACTCCACCGACGGCACCCTCGCCGACTACCTCGGCTCGCTGGACCGGTTGGTCGAGGCGGGCACGGGCAAGGCGCTGCTGCCCGCGCACGGCCCCGACCATCCCGACCTGGAGCCGGTGGCGCGGTACTACATACGGCATCGACACGAGCGGCTCGACCAGGTGCGCGCCGCGCTGCGGGAGCTGGGCGAGAACGCGGGGGCGATGTCGGTGGTGCGCAAGGTGTACGCCGACGTCGACAAGCGCCTGTGGCCCGCCGCGCACAGTTCGGTGAAGGCGCAGCTGGACTACCTGCGCAGCGAAGGCTGAGCACACGACGGCCCGCCGCGACCAGTGGAGCGCTGGTCGCGGCGGGCCGTTCTCGTCTTCGGGTGCGGCCCGCGTCAGCGGGCGCGGCGGGCGAGGCGCTCGGAATCGGAGATGAGCACGCTCTTGCCCTCGAGCCGCAGCCAGCCGCGGTGCGCGAAGTCGGCCAGGGCCTTGTTCACGGTCTCGCGGGAGGCGCCGACGAGCTGGGCGATCTCCTCCTGGGTCAGGTCGTGGGTGACCCGCAGGGCGCCCGCCTCCTGGGTGCCGAAGCGCTGCGCGAGCTGCAGCAGCGCCTTGGCCACGCGACCGGGCACGTCGGTGAAGATCAGGTCGGCAAGGTTGTTGTTGGTGCGGCGCAGGCGGCGGGCCAGTACGCGCAGCAACTGCTCGGCGATCTCCGGACGCTGGTCGATCCAGGACTTGAGCGCGTCCCGGTCCATCGTCACGGCGCGGACCTCGGTGACCGTGGTGGCGGTCGAGGTGCGCGGGCCCGGGTCGAAGATCGACAGCTCGCCGAACATGTCCGAGGGGCCCATGATCGTGAGCAGGTTCTCCCTGCCGTCGGGGGAACGGCGGCCGATCTTCACCTTGCCCGAGGTGATGATGTAGAGCCGATCGCCCGGTTCACCCTCGTTGAAGATGACATGGCCGCGCGGAAAGTCCACGGGCTGAAGTTGTTTGGCGAGTGCCGCGACCGCGGTGGGCTCAACGCCTTGGAAGATGCCTGCTCTGGCGAGGGCCTCGTCCACGAATGTGCTCCTTATGGGAAATGGCTCTGGGCTGGACCGAAGCGCTTCGGCCAACAGCGCAGTCTACGCGGCAATCCGCCGGCGTAGTGACAGACACCACGTAACGAGTGGATTGCGCGGTGTCGCGCTATCGGGGAATCGGGCGAATCCGCCGCTCAGCTCGCGCGTGCGACGTCGAGGTCGTCGGTGCGGCTGCGGCGCCTGCGCATCTTGGCGACGGCGGCCGGCAGTCCGGCCTTGGTCAACTCCTTGACCTCGGCGTTGCTGGCCCTGTCCAGGTACTGCTGAACCTCGGGATCGGGTTCGAGAATTTTGCGGAGCCGATTCTCGACCCGCTCCATCAGCAGTGCGAACAGCATCAACACCACTGGGAAGAGCACCACAGCGAGTCCTTGCATAACCAGGAGTAAACACGCTGAAGGTCTCAGATGGAACACGGCAACCGATCTGAACGGGCGACTTGTCGCCCCGGTTCCGTATGGTGGACGCGTGCCAGCCACCCCCTCGACAGCCGTCGCGGGCTCCCCGCGCGCCGCCGTCGGGGCGACCGCCGCGCAACCCGCCACGCCCGCGCCCCGCAAGCGGAGAAGCCGCGCGCGACAGGCGGAAACGCGCCTCGGCCTGGTGCGCCGCGCGCGCCGCATGTACCGCACCCTCTCGGCCGAGTTCCCCGACGCGCACTGTGAGCTGGATTTCACCGATCCGCTCGAATTGGCGGTCGCGACAATCCTTTCCGCCCAGTGCACCGACGAGCGCGTGAATCTCACCACTCCCGCGCTGTTCGCGAAGTACCGCACGGCGCGCGACTACGCCGAGGCCAATCGCGCGGAGCTGGAGGAATACATCCGGCCGACCGGCTTCTTCCGGAACAAGACCAGCTCGCTCATCGGGCTCGGCCAGGCACTGGTCGAACGCCACGATGGTGAGTTACCTCACACTCTCGACGAATTGGTGAAACTGCCCGGCATCGGGCGCAAGACCGCCAACGTCATCCTCGGCAACGCGTTCGACGTGCCGGGCATCACCGTCGACACCCATTTCGGCCGCCTGGTGCGCCGCTGGGGGTGGACCGAGGAGGAGGACCCGGTCAAGGTCGAGCACGCGATCGGCGCGCTGATCGAGCGCAAGGACTGGACCATGCTGTCGCACCGGGTGATCTTCCACGGGCGGCGGATCTGTCACGCGCGCAAACCCGCCTGCGGCGCCTGCCCGCTCGCCGACGACTGCCCGTCCTTCGGCGCGGGCCCCACCGAACCGGAACTCGCCGCCAAATTGGTGAAGGGGCCGGAGCGCGAGCATCTGCTCGGGATGGTCGGGCTGTGACACGAGGGCTGCGCTGGGGGCTGGTCGGGTTGATCGTCGTCGTCGCTGCCGCGGTCGCGCTGTGGCCGCGTGGCGGTGACGAACCCGCCACTCCGGAGCGACCCGCGGCCACCGCCGCTCCCGTCGCCGCGCAGCAGCGCGCCGAGGCCGCGCTCGCGCCGTGCCCGAGCGCCGTGCCCGGCGCGGTCGGCTCCGGTCCGCTGGCCGGGATCACGCTCGGCTGCCTCGCCGACGGCTCCTCCGTCGACCTGGCCGCCGCGCTCGCGGGCCGCCCCGCCCTGCTGAACCTGTGGGCGTACTGGTGCGGGCCGTGCGCCGAGGAACTGCCGATGCTGCGCGAATACGCCGAGCGCGCGGGCGATTCCGTCACCGTGCTCACCGTCCACAGCGATCCCGACGAGGCGAAGGCCCTGGCCCGGCTGAGCGGCTTGGACGTGCGCCTGCCCGGCGTGCTGGACGCGGACACCCGCGTGCGCAACGCCGTCGAAGCGCCCGCGGTGCTGCCGATTTCGGTGCTGATTCGCGCGGATGGTTCCCTCGCGCAGGTTGTTGTGCGTACGTTTACCGGGGTCGACGACATCGCCGACACGGTGGCGGCGGCCCTCGGAGTCCGGGCGTGATGGCGCGCCGGACGGATCGTTCTGCTGTGGAGGTGGTGGTGGGCTCGAGCTCCGGGGGCGGCGCGGCCGCGGAGGGCGCGGCATGATCGCGCTTCCGCCCGGTACGCCGCCGTGGCTGCGCCGGGCCGTCGAATCCGGTGGCGCCGACACGAGCGACACGCTGACGATGGCCCGCGCCCTGCGCCGCGCCATGACCGTGGGCAAGGAGCCGCGTCAGGCGGCGGTGCTGGTGCTGTTCAGCGGTGCGCCCGAGGATGATCCGGCCGCGCCCGGCGGAGTGCCGCACGACGCCGACGTCCTGCTCACCCAGCGCGCCTCCACCATGCGCCAGCACAGCGGCCAGGTCGCGTTCCCCGGCGGCGCCGTCGATCCCGGTGACGACGGCCCGATCGATACGGCGTTGCGCGAGGCGTGCGAGGAGACGGGTCTGATCCCCGAGCACGTGGAACCGCTGGCGGTGCTGCCCAAACTGTTCGTCCCGCCATCGGGTTTCGACGTCACACCGGTGCTGGCCTACTGGCGCACGCCCGGTGAGGTGCGGGTGGTCGACCAGGGCGAGACCGAACGCGTTGTGCGCGTGCCCCTCTCGGAGATGCTGGACCCGGCCAATCGGTTCCTGGTGCGCGGGCGGTTCGGGTACCAGAGCCCCGCGTTCGCGGTGGACGGGATGCTGGTGTGGGGGCTCACCGGCGGGATTCTGGCGGGGATATTCAAGGCCGCGGGCTGGGAGCTCGACTGGGACCGCGACGATGTGCGTGATCTGGAGGAGGCGCTGGCGGCGGTGGGGATGACCTTATGAGTTCGTCTGCTTGGCTCGACATCATCGTGGTGCTGCTCGCGCTCGCCGCCGCGGCGTCCGGGTGGCGGCAGGGGGCCGTCGCCTCGGCGCTGGCCTTCCTCGGCGTGGTGCTCGGCGCCGTCGCGGGCATCCTGATCGCGCCGCACATCCTGGTCCACGTGGACGAGGGCCGCACCAGGGTGCTCACCGGTGTGCTGCTGATCGTGCTGCTGGTGATCGTCGGCGAAGTCGCGGGCATGGTGCTCGGCCGCGCCGCGCGCAGCGGGATGCGCCACCCGTTCACCCGCAGCGTGGACAGCGTGGTGGGCGCGGTGCTGCAGGCCGTCGCGGTGCTGGTCACCGCGTGGCTGCTGGCGCTGCCGCTGGCCACCTCGTCGCAGCCGTCGATCGCGACGGCGATCAACGGGTCGCGCGTACTGGCCGACGTCAACGAGGTCGCGCCCAACTGGCTGCGCAAGGTTCCCAACGAATTCTCCAAGCTGCTCAACACCTCCGGCCTGCCGGACGTGATCGGGCCGTTCGGCCGCGCGCCGATCGCGGCGGTGGAGCCGCCCGATCCGAGCGTGCTGTCCAGTCCCGTGGCGGCGTCGCTGCAGCAGAGCGTGCTGCGCATCCGCGGTGTCGCGCCGAGTTGCCAACGCGCGCTGGAGGGTTCCGGTTTCGTCATCGCGCCGGAGCGGGTGATGACCAACGCGCACGTCGTGGCGGGCACCACCAGCGTGTCGGTGGACACGCCGCGCGGTCCGCTGGAGGCCTCGGTCGTGCTGTTCGATCCGTCGAAGGACATCGCGGTGCTCGCGGTGCCCGGCCTGGTCTCGCCGGTGGTCCCGCAGGCCCCCGCGCCGGCCCGCTCGGGTGACAGCGCCATCGTGCTCGGCTACCCCGGCGGCGGCCCCTACACGGCCAGCGCGGCCCGCGTCCGCGAGACCCTCGACCTGACCGGCCCCACCATCTACCGCAACGGCACGGTCGAGCGCGAGGTCTACACCGTGCGCGGCCTGGTCCGCGCGGGCAACTCGGGCGGCCCGCTGGTCGACACCGAGGGCCAGGTCCTCGGCGTGGTCTTCGGCGCCGCCGTCACCGACGACGACACCGGCTACGTCCTGACCCTGGACGAGGTCCGCACCGAACTCGACTCCGCCCCGGTGGTGTCGGCCCCGGTGGACACGGGAGCCTGCGTCCTGAGCTGAGCGGGCACTACCGGGCTAACCCCAACGCTCGACCAGAACGCCCCATCCGCACCCTCCCAACCACCTCGGGGGGAGCCCGACGACCGAACACGCGCGCCCCGGCGCGCCGACAACTCAGCCCAGGAACTTCGCCAGTTCCGCCACTACCGCGTCCGGATTCTCCTGGTGCGCGAAGTGCCCGGCGTCGGGGATCGTCACCAGCTTGCGGCGTGGCGCCCACCGGTGTCCGCGGTGCAGCGTCGCGCTCAGCAGGTAGTCGTCGTGTTCGCCGCGCATGGCGAGGACGGGGATGCGGATCGGGGAGCGCACGGTCGCCATGAAGCGGCGGCCGTCGGGGCGCCATTGGCTGCGGAAGGCCCAGCGCTGGTACTCCAGCGCGCAGTGGGCGGCGCCGGGGATGCGGATGGCGGTGCGCATCCGGCGCGCGGTGTCGGTGAATTCGTCGGTGCCGGACCATTTTCCGGTCACCCGGCGGCGCAGCAGCCGTTCCACCTCCGCCCCGTCGGCGGTGGTGAGCCGGTGCTCGGGGTAGCGGGGGAGCTGGTAGCGCAGGAAGTCGGGCAGCCAAGCCCGGCGCTGGCGGCGGTCGCGCAGCACGGCGCTCTTCAGCGCGGCCGGGTGCGGGGAACCCACCAGCGCGATGGAGCCGACCAGGCGCGGGTGCAGGATCGCGGTCGCCCAGCAGACCAGCCCGCCCTCGGCATGCCCGACCAGCGCGGCCTCGGTGTGGCCGAGCGCGCGGATGAGCCCGGCGATATCGCCGGCGAGGGTCCAGCCGTCGTAGCCGCGCGGGGGTTTATCGCTGTCGCCGTAGCCGCGCAGGTCCACGGCGACGGCGCGGTAGCCGAGGTCGGACAGCGCGGTGAGCTGGTGGCGCCACGTCCACCAGAAGTCGGCGAACCCGTGCAGCAGCACGACGAGCCGGGCGTCCGCGCGCTCGGGTTCGGCCTCCACCACGTGGAATCGAATGCCGTTGGCGCGCACGTCCCGATGGATCCAGGGGCCGTCGTAGCGGACGGTGGAAGGATCAGGAAGCAGGTTCACCGACACGCCGATCGAGCGTACTGGGCGGATGCGCGGTCATGTCGGCGACCCGCGCCGTCAGTGCTCGCGCTTGGTGAGCGCGGGCGTGTCGGGCGCGCCACCCAGCCCGGCGGGCAGCACCGAGCCGGCCTGCTTGAGCGAGTTGATCGTCTTCTCGGGGGCGCGCAGCTTCTTCACCTTGCGGTAGCCGAGGAAGCCGAACAGCGCGGCGATCAGCACCATCAGCGCGAACACGATGCCCGAGGCGGCCGAACGCGGCAGCCAGATGTCGAGCAGATCGGCGAGGAAGAAGAAAAAGAAGAAGCTGCTGAACAGCAGGACGGTCAGCGCGACGATGAAGAAGACGCTGCCCTGCACGCCCTTCTTGATCTCGCCCGTGACCTCGGCCTTGGCCAACTCCACTTCGGCGCGCACCAGCGTCGACATCTGTTCGGTCGCGTCGCGCACGAGCGAGCCGAAGCTCGCGGAACCGATGGGGTTGGCGTCGGTCAGCGGAATCGAGGTGACCGTGCGACCGTCGCGCGCGTCGTTCCCGTTACCGCCCTGGGTGAAACTCACTTGGTCGACCCTTCTCCCTGTCCCGGCACTGCTGGCTCCGTTCTGTGCGCGGCGGCACCCGCCACGGTCACGCAGGCTACCGTGTGGGCGCGCGGCCGCGCCGGTTCATTCCTCTGGTTGTAGCGCACGGGCGGTCCGCCGCGCCCGGTGGACACGC
Source organism: Nocardia puris (assembly GCF_003315035.1). Lineage (GTDB taxonomy): Bacteria > Actinomycetota > Actinomycetes > Mycobacteriales > Mycobacteriaceae > Nocardia > Nocardia puris. The sequence goes on along the minus strand of NZ_QNRE01000017.1, from coordinate 374 downwards.
CCACGCCGCAACAGTAGCGCCGAACCGGCCAGGGACGCGGACATGGAGGTCACCAACACCGCCGCTTTTGGCCAATTCGGCCGCCGATCCGTCGCGGGCCGGACTTCCCGGCACTCTTGTGCGATCTCAACCGGCGGGGCCGGTGACCCCGAAAGATCACCGGCCTCGTCGTGCGGATGCGGTCAGGCGTTCTCGGCGCGGATATTCTCGAAGACTGTGGGGTCGACGAGGGTGGAGGTGTCGCCGAGGGGGCGTCCTTCGGCGGTGTCGCGCAGGAGTCGGCGCATGATTTTGCCGGAGCGGGTTTTGGGGAGTTCGGGGACGATGTGGATGGTTTTGGGTTTGGCGATGGGGCTGATGGTGTGGGCGACGTG
>NZ_QNRE01000016.1 GCF_003315035.1 Nocardia puris | reverse complement strand
GCCGTCGATGTTGGATGCGTTGCTGACCGAATCTGATGGGCGTCTGCCGGATTCGTTGCGGCGGGTGCTGGCGATCGGCGAAGCCCTCCCGGCCGACACCGCGCAGCGATTCCGCGCCACCAACGCGGCCGCGCTGTTCAACCTGTACGGTCCCACCGAGGCGGCCGTCTCCATCACCAACCACGCCGTCACCGACGCCGACCAGGCGTCCGTGTCGATCGGCGCGCCGGAGTGGAACAGCCAGGTCTACGTGCTCGACGCGCGGCTGCGTCCCGTCCCCGTGGGCGTGGCGGGCGAGTTGTACCTGTCCGGAACGCAATTGGCGCGCGGCTACTTCGCCCGCCCCGACCTCACCGCGGATCGCTTCGTGGCCAACCCCTTCGAAGCGGATGGCGCCCGGATGTACCGCACCGGCGACCTGGTGGCGTGGAATGCCGACGGCGAGTTGGAGTATCGGGGTCGTACCGACTTCCAGGTGAAGATCCGCGGTTTCCGCATCGAACTCGGCGAGATCGAGGCCGCGCTGCTGCGCCGCGACACCATCGCCGCGGCCGCGGTGCTCGCGCACAACGATCCCGGCCTCGGCGACCGCCTCGTCGCCTACGTCGTGCCCACCCCGGCGGGCCTCGACCCGGAGACCGGCGAACTCGACAAGCGTGCCTTGCAGTCGGCGCTCGCGGCGGACCTGCCGTCCTACATGGTGCCCAGCGCGTTCGTCGCGCTGGATGCCCTGCCGCTCAACGCGAACGGCAAGCTGGACCGCACCGCGCTGCCGGAGCCGACCTTCGAGAAGGCCGCGTTCCGCGCGCCGTCCACCCGGGCCGAGAAGATCGTGGCCACCGTGTTCGCCGACGTGCTCGGCATCGAGCACATCGGCGCCGACGATGATTTCTTCGGCCTCGGCGGCAACAGCATCCTGTCCATCCAGCTGGTGTCGCGGGCCAAGGCGCTCGGCGTCGAGTTCAGCGTCCGCGACGTGTTCGACCAGCGCAGCGTCGCCGCGCTCGCCACGGTCGCGCACATCGCCGACGCCTTCGGCGTGCCCGCCGAACTGCCCGGCGGCGGTGTCGGCGAGATGCCGCTGCCGCCCGCCGTCGCCGCGGCCCTGGCCGACGGCGCGCGGACCTACGCGCGGGCCGCGCTGCTGCCGCTGCCCGCCGCACTGGACTGGTACACGCTGCTCGACGCGCTCGAGGTGCTGGTCGACCGGCACGACGCGCTGCGCCTGCGGCTGCGTGACGGCGTGTTCGAGGCGCTGCCGCGCGTCGAGGTGGAACCGCTGCTGCGGGAGGTGCGCGTCGAACACGGCGCGGACCTGGACGGGCTGGTGGCGGCCGAACGCCTGGCCGCCGCCGATCGGCTCGATCCCGAACAGGGTGTGGTGGCGCAGTTCGTGCTGTTCACCTTCGCGGACAACCGCCCCGACGAATTGCTCGTGGTGGCACACCGTTTCGCGCTGGACGGTCCGTCCTGGCGGACGCTGCTCACCGAGCTGTCCACCGCCGCCGAGCGATTCGGCGTCGACGCCCCGCTGGAGCTGCCCTCGGTCGGCGCCTCGCTGCGCCGCTGGGCGCACAGCGTGGCCGCCGACGAGGTGCGCGAGGCGGAACTGCCGTTCTGGCAGGACGTGGCGGGCACCGCCGAGAACCGGCTCGGCGCACGGGAACTCGACCCGGCGCTGGACACCGCGGGCACCGTCGAACGGATCCGGGTCACCGTGCCCGCCGAGGTCACCGAGGCGCTGCGCACCGCGCTGCCCGCGGCCTTCCACGGCGAGACCGAACACGGACTCGTCACGGCGCTTGCCCTGGCCGTGGTGCGCTGGCGCGGCGAGCAGCACGGCACGTCTGTGCTCGTCCGCCGCACCGGCGACGGTCGCGCGGTGCGCGCCGCGGCGGGCGCCGACCTGGCGCGGACCCTCGGCGCGTTCGACATCGAGCACCCGGTGCGGATCGACCTCGGCGAGATCGACCTCACCGACGCGCTTGCCGGCGGTGACACGCTGGGCCGCCTGGTGAAGTCGGTCAAGGAGCAGTTGCTCGCGGTGCCGGATCACGGTCGCGGCCACGCACTGCTCGGACAGCCCGACACGGCGCAGATCGCGTTCCGGTACCTGGGTGAACTGCCCGCCGAACTCGTCACCGTCACCGATCCGGGCCGGCCCGCCGGTGCGGTCGTCGAGATCGACGCCATGATCGCGGGCGACGAGCTGGTGGCCGGCTTCGCCGCGCCCTCGGGTGTGCTGCCCGCGGACCGCCTGCGGGAACTGGCCGAGGGCTGGGTCGCCGCGCTCACCGCGCTCGCCACTCTGGCGGACCGGCCGGGCGTCGGCGGCCGCACCCCCTCGGACCTGCCGCTGGTGCGCGTCGCGCAGGACGACATCGACGTGTGGGAGCGCACCTACCCCGGCATGGCCGAGGTGTGGCCGGTGACGCCGCTGCAATCGGGTCTGCTGTTCCACGCGCTGATGACCACCGCTGCGGTGGACGTCTACAACATGCAGGCGGTCATCGACCTGTCCGGCGTGGTCGACGCCGGGCGCCTGCGTCACGCCGCGCAGGCGCTGCTGGACCGCTACCCGAACCTGCGGACCGCGTTCGTCACCGACTCCGCCGGCCAGTCCGTGCAGATCCCGGTCGACGGGCTCGAGGTGCCGTGGCGCGAGGTCGATCTCACCGTGCTGCCGGAGGAGCGGCGCGAGGAGGAACTGCGCGCCCGGCTCACCGAGGAGCTGGAACGCAAGTTCGACATGGCCGCGCCGCCGCTGGTGCGCTACAGCCTGTACCGCACCGCCGCCGACCGCTGGCACCTGGTGATCACCACTCACCACCTGCTGCTCGACGGCTGGTCCATGCCGCTGCTCATGCAGGACCTGCTGGTGCTGTACGCGGTGCACGGCGACGTGTCGGCGCTGCCGACGGTGGCCGGTTACCGCGACTTCCTGGACTGGCTGACCCACCGCGACCTGGACGAGTCGCTGCGCACCTGGGCGGCGGCCTTCGACGGTCTGCGCGAGCCGACCGAACTGGCCCCGCCGCCGCGCGGCGCCGAGGACTACCGCACCGGCAAGGTCGTCATCGAACTCGACGAGGACCGCACCCGGACGCTGGTCAAGCACTGCGCCGAACTGGGCATCACGGTGAACACCCTGGTGTCGGCGGCGTGGGGCATCCTGCTCGGCAGGCTCACCGGGCGCTCGGACGTGACGTTCGGCGCCACCGTCTCGGGCCGCCCGGCCGAACTGCCCGGCGTCGAGTCGATGGTCGGCCTGTTCATCAACACGCTGCCGGTGCGGGTGCGCATCGACGATCGCGGCACCATCGACGAACAGCTGCGCGGGCTTCAGCGCGAGCAGGCCGAGCTGCTGGATCACCACTACGTCGGCCTGGCCGACATCCAGCGCGCGGCGGGCCCCGGCTCGCAGTTCGACACGCTGTACGTCTTCGAGTCGTACCCGATCGACCGGGAGGCCATCGAGGCCGCCAGCTCGATCGACGGGATGTCGGTGCGCGGCGTGGACGTCGCCAACACCACGCACTACCCGCTGACGCTGAAGGCGGCCGCGGAGTCGACGCTCGGCGTGAGCTTCGAGTACCTGCGCAGCCGCTTCACCGAGGAGGAGGTGCGGACCCTCGGCGCCCGGCTGATGCGAGTGCTGGAGGGCCTGGCCGGCGATCCGGATCGCCCGGTCGGCGATATCGACATCCTGGACGAGGCGGAGCGAGCCGAACTGCTCGCCGAGTCGGGGGTGGCCGCCGCGCCGGAGACGGTGAACCGGGTCGGCGCGCGCACGGTGGCCAAGGTGCTCGCCGAGGTGGTCGAGGCCGATCCGCAGGCGCCCGCGCTGCTCGACGGCGGCGACGAGCACGAGTACCACGTGCTGGACCGGCGGTCCTCGCAGCTGGCGCGGGTGCTGATCGGGCGGGGCATCGGGCCCGGCGACGTGGTGGCGGTCGCGCTGCCGCGCTCGGTGGACTCGGTGGTGGCCGTGTGGGCGGTGCAGAAGGCCGGTGCCGCAGTGCTTTTCGCCCACGGGCTGAGTGCCGCCGAGATCGCTTCGGCCGGAGCCGCTTTCGGCATCGCGACGGAAGCGGGGGACGACGCGGTCGGCTGGATCGTGCCGAGCGACCCGGCGGTGCAGGCCGAATTGGCCGCCGCGCCGGGCCATCCGGTGTCCTACGCCGACCGGGTGCGCCCGCTCGGCGAGGAACACCCGGCGTTTGTGGAGCTGGTCGACGGCGCGCCCGTCACCCTGACCCAGACCGAGGTGCTGGATCTGGGCCAGCGTCTGCGCGAGGCGAACGACATCGACTACGAGTCGACCACGTTCACCACCGCCGCCGCGGGCCGCCCCGCCCTGTCGGAGTTCATCGCCACCGCCACCGCGGGCGCCCTCTCCGTCCTCCCCACCGGCGACCTCTCCGCCGACTTGGAGGAAGGCGAGGTCACCCACTGGTTCACCACCCCGGCCGACCCCACCGACCAAGCCGACGACCAGATCCGCCTCATCGTCGCGGAGTGACGTACCGGGTCGGCGCGAACCGCTACGGTCCGCGCCGACCGGGGTACCCTCATCGGCCCGCGGGACGTGGCTACCCGGAGACGGCGGGGACCTTCACTTCCCTTCGGCGAGGAGGCGGTCCAGGCCGTCGAGGAGGAGGTTCAGTCCGAAGTCGAAGTCGGCGGGGCCGGGGTGGGTGCCGTCGATGACCAGGCGGGAGAGGGCGTTCATATGGGGGTGGGTGGATTCGGGGATGAGGGGGAGGAATTGTGCCGCGGCCGTGGCGTATTCGTCGGGTCGCAGGGGGAAGGTGTTCTCCTGCAAGGTGAATCCGTAGATGTGGCTGTCCATGGCGTTCCACGCGCGGTCGGCCTGGATGTAGGTGAAGCCCGCCGCGTGCAGGCAGCCGAGGGTGGCGTCGATGTAGCGCAGCATCGCCGGGCCCACGATCACGCGGGAGCTGATCAGTCCGCTCGCCCACGGGTGGGCGCGCAGCGCGGCGCGCGCCGAATGGGCGCGGGCCCGCATGGCCGCCTTCCAGTCGCCGCCGATCTCCGGCACCGCGATCTCGGCGACCACCAGATCGGCGAGCCCGTCGAGCAAGTCGTCCTTGCCGGCGACGTGGTTGTACAGCGACATGGCCTCCACACCCAGCTCCTGGGCGAGTTTGCGCATGGACAGCGCCGCGAGCCCGTGCTCGTCGGCGTAGCGCAGGGCGGCGCGCAGCACCCGCTCGCGGGACAGCGGCGCACGCTCGGCGGACTTGGGCATCCCGGCCTCCCTTGACGTACTTACACCGTAAGCGTAGCATTCGCCACAATGAACTTACGATGTAAGTAGAGGTGGAGTCATGACGGAGTTGTCCAAGGTGCGGGCCGGAACCCCCACCATGACGGCGGTGATCGCGCCGCGCTACGGCGACAGCGCGGCGCTGCGCGTCGAGCGGGTCGAGCGCCCCGCGCCCACCGCGCGGGAGGTGCTGGTCCGGGTGCGCGCCGCCGCGGTCTGCAAGGGGGATGTGCACTTGCTCGCGGGCAAGCCGTACGTCCTGCGCCTCGGTTTCGGGCTCCGCAAGCCCAGGCACCGCGTGATCGGGCACGACTTCGCGGGGGAGGTGGTAGCGGCCGGGGCGGAGGTCACCGACGTGCGCGTGGGCGAATCCGTCTACGGCGCAGCTATTTCCGGCTCGTTCGCGGAGTACGTCGCGGTGCGGGCCGACCGTCTCGCGCCCGCACCCGCCGGCCTGCGCTTCGAGGAGTCCGCCGCTCTGCCGGACTCGGCGTTGACCGCGCTACAGGGCCTGCGCGACGTCGGCGGCCTGCGCGCGGGGCAGTCCGTCCTGATCAACGGCGCGTCGGGCGGTGTCGGCAGTGCGGCGGTGCAGATCGCCAAGGCGCTCGGCGCGCACGTCACCGCCGTGTGCAGCACCCGGCACATCGACCGCGTGCGCGCACTCGGCGCGGACATCGTGATCGATTACACCACAGAGGATTTCACCGCTCGGTCCGATCGCTATGACGTGGGGTTCGACCTGGCGGGCAACCACACCCTCGCGCAGTGGCGGCGTATTCTCACCGACGGCGGCACCTTCGTGTCCTCGGGGGCCGGATTCGGCGGCGACTGGTTCGGCCCGATCCCGGGGATCGGAAAAGCACTGGCCATCAACCTTTTCGCGAAACAGAACCTGCGCGCCCTGTTCATGAGCCCGACGCGCCCGGATCTCGAGTACCTGGCCGACCTGGTCGCGCAGGGGAAGCTGCGCCCGGTGATCGAAAGCGAGCGCCCCTTGGCCGAAGCCGCCGGTGCCGTGGCGCATGTCGCCGAGGGGCACGCGGCCGGGAAGTCTGTGCTCACGATCTGACCCGGGTTCCACCGCCAACGGTTGTCCGCGCCGCCGTGCCCGCTCACTCCACCGCCTCGGCGAACCGCCCCGCGAGCGTGCGCACCCGCTCCACGAGTTCGGGTGGCTCGTGCACCGTGAACGGGAAGTCGAAAAGCGCTACGTACACGGCGATCTCGTCGAGGGAGTTGGATCCGGTGTGCAGCAGGCAGGTTTCGGCGTCGATCGGCTCGATCATCCCGACGCTGGGCGCGATGCGATCGGCCGCCACCTCGGCGGAGGTGTACAGCGTGATCCGGGCGGCGTACCGGTACGCCGAGGTGGTGGTGCCGCGTGAGATGTATTCGGGCAGCGCCTCTTCCGGCGGCTCCTTCGGTGTGAAGCGCGGACCCGTGGGGATGCGCGGGCGCAGGCGGTCCACGCGGAAGGTGCGCCAGTCCTCGCGATCGACGTCCCAGGCGACGAGGTACCAGCGCCGGCCGGTGTGCGCCATGCGATACGGCTCGACCGTGCGCACCGATTCGCCCCCGCTGTGCGTGCCGTAGTCGAAGCGCAGCCGATGGTTGTCGCGGATCGCCCCGGCGACGGCGGTGAGCACGTCGGCGTCCACGGTGTTCGCCCCGGCGGGCACCGTCACGGTGGCCGCGCTCAATGTCTGCACCCGGTGCCGCAGGCGCGACGGTAGTACCTGCTCCAGCTTGGTCAGCGCCCGCAGCGAACTGTCCTCGATACCGGCGACCGTCCCGCCCGCGGCCGTGCGCAGCCCGATCACCACCGCCACCGCCTCCTCGTCGTCGAGCAGCAGCGGCGGCAGTTTCGCGCCCGCGCCCAGCCGGTACCCGGCCACCCCGGCGGTCGCCTCCACCGGGTAGCCGAGGGTGCGCAGCTTGTCGATATCGCGGCGGACGGTGCGGACGTCCACGTCGAGCCGGTCGGCGAGTTCGGTGCCGGTCCAGTCGCGCGGAGTCTGCAACAGGGAGAGCAGACGCAGCAGTCGTGCGGAGGTTTCCAACATTCTTTCAGTCTTCCGGCAGCCTAGGGCGGAACCTGTCCTAGCTTGACAATATCGTAGTTCTCATGAACTTCCAGATCACCGAATTCCGAGTCGAGATCCCCCAGTCGCAGATCGACGACCTGCACCGCCGCCTCGAGAACACCCGCTTCCCGGCACCGCTGCCCGGTGACGACTGGACCACCGGCGTCCCCACCGCCTGGCTGCGCGACCTGGTGGAGTACTGGCGCACCGGCTACGACTGGCGCGCGGCGGAGCGCGAGCTCAACAGCTACCCGCAGTTCGTCACCGAGATCGACGGGCAGAACATCCACTTCCTGCACGTGCGCTCCCCGGAGCCCGGCGCGCTCCCGCTGCTGCTCACCCACGGCTGGCCCGGTTCCATCGTCGAATTCCTCGACATGATCGGCCCGCTCACCGATCCGCGGGCGCACGGCGGGGACCCGGCGGACGCGTTCCACGTGGTGATTCCCTCGCTGCCCGGCTTCGGGTTCTCCGGTCCGGTCACCGAGGCGGGCTGGAACGTCGAGCGCATCGCGCGGGCGTGGGCGGAGCTCATGGCGCGGCTCGGCTACGAGAAGTACGGCGTGCAGGGCGGTGACATCGGCGCGGCGGTGAGCCCCGAGGTGGCGCGCGTGGCGCCCGAGCGGGTGACGGGCGTGCACACCAACGGCGGCGTGGGCGGATTCCCGGAACTGCCGCTCTCCGAGGAGGATCTGGCGAGCCTCAGCGAGATCGAACGCGACCGCATCGCGCGGGTCGAGGCGTTCATGCAGGAGGAGTTCGGCTACATCGCGATCCAGTCCACGCGTCCGCAGGCGCTGGCCTACGGGCTGGTCGATTCCCCGGTGGGGCAGCTGGCGTGGATCATGGATAAGTTCCGCGAGTGGACCCACCCGCGGAATGTGGAGCCGGACGAGATCATCGACCGCGACCGGCTGCTCACCAACGCGATGCTGTACTGGCTCACCGGAACCGCGGGCTCGGCGGCCTACGTCGGATACGCGCAGGAAGCGGAATGGGGTGTGGAGAAGGTGAATTCCGGTGTGCCGACCGGCGTCATCGTCTTCGCGCACGACGTGGCGATCCGCCGCTTCGACGAGCAGGACAACACGATCGTGCGCTGGACCGACGTGAACGATCGCGGCGGGCACTTCGCGGCGCTGGAGGAGCCCGAACTCCTCACCACCGACGTGCGCGAGTTCTTCCGCGACCTGCGCTGAATCGCAACCCCTTTCGTGAGCCTGTTCCGGTGTGCCGCCGCCGGAACAGGCTCACACTCGTGGGTGGGGAGCACACGGCGGGCAGGGAGTGAGCGCGATGAGCGAGCCGTTGCGGATGACGCAGGAGCACCGGGAACTGTTCTGGCGGCGTTGCGGGTGGCGCCCGGAACTGCCGGAGGCGCAACGCCGCCGCATCGAACAGCGGTGGGACGACGAATCCATCGACCTGGCCGAGCATTTCGGCTGGTGACGGTCCAGCCGAACGTGCCCCGGCCTCAAACCCGTTCGGCCGTCAGCGCGGGATAGTCCGTGTACCCCTCCGCGCCGCCGCCGTAGATCAGCTCGCGCGCGTAGTCGTTGAGCGGAGCTCCGGAGGCGAACCGGGCGGGCAGGTCGGGGTTGCCGAGGAAGAGTCGCCCGAACGAGAACACGTCGGCCAGACCGGAACTCAGCACTTTCTCACCCGCGTCGCGCGTGGTGGGGGACGGGCCGTTGAAGTTCGCGATGAGAGTGCCCGACCAGCGGGGTCGCAGGTCGGCGAGGGCGGCGTACTCACCGCGCTCGATCACGTGGAGGTAGGCGAGGCCGAGCGGGTCGAGGGCGTCCACCAGCGCCCGGTAGGTGCCCTGCGGATCCTGTTCCGCGATCTCGTTTTCCGGGTTGTCCGGGGAGACGCGCAGGCCGACGCGTTCGGCGCCCACCGCCGCCGCGACGGCGGTGACGATATCGACGGCCAGCCGGAGCCTGCCGTTGCGCGAACCGCCGTAGCGGTCGGTCCGCCGGTTCGTGTTCTCCGCGAGGAACTGCTGGATCAGATAGCCGTTCGCGCCGTGGACCTCGACGCCGTCGAACCCGGCCGCGATCGCGTTGCGCGCCTCGGCGGCGAAATGCTCGATGGTGGCGTCGGCCTCGGAGGTCGTCATCGCGCGTGGCGTGACGTGCTCCACCAGCCCCTGATCGGTGAAGATCCGTGAGCCGGTGATCCGGACGGGGGAGGGCGCCAGCGGCGTCGCGCCGCCGGGCAGCACCAGCGGGTGGGTCATCCGGCCGACATGCCACAGCTGGGCGAAAATGCGCCCGCCGGCCGCGTGCACCGCGTCGGTGACCTCGCGCCAGCCCGCCACCTGCGCGTCGTCCACGAGACCGGGGATACCGGGACCACCCTTGCCGAGGATGTGGGGGTAGATGCCCTCGGTGACGATCAGGCCCGCGCTCGCCCGCTGGGCATAGTAGTCCTTGGTGAGCGGGTGCGGAACGCCGGTGGCGTCATCGGCCCGCCCCCTGGTCATCGGAGCCATCGCGATGCGGTTCGGCAAGTCGAGCGCGCCACGCTGGTAGGGACGCAGCAAAAGGTTGTCGGACAAGGGTTTTCCTCTCAGGAACGCGGGATCGGGAATCAGCGGGCGAGTGCGGTGACTTCGACTTCGATCTGCCAGTCGGGCTGGGCGAGGGCGGCCACCTGGAGCAGGGTGTCGGCGGGGTAGGGCTCGCGGAGGAACTCGCCGCGGAGCTGGATGACCTTGTCGAGGTTGGCGGCCATATCGGTGACGAAGATGCCTACTTTGACCACGTCCTCGAAGCCGGCCCCGGCCTCGGCCAGCACGCGCTCGATATTGGCGAAGGCCTGCCGCCCCTGCGTGAGGAAATCGTCGGAGACGGTGCGGCCGTGCTCGTCGATGCCCGCCTGACCGGACACGTGCAGCAGTCCGTAGGCCCGGATCGCCTGCGAGATCTTGTACGGCGCGTACCAGTCGGGGGTGGTGGCGATCTTCTCGAGGCGCTGGGTGGTCGTCATTGTCCCGCTCTTTCTTGTATGTACTTGCAATCAATGTATGTGCATACAGATACTGACACGGCGGAGAGGCCGGTGTCAACACGGAGGGGTGCGCCCGGCGAGCGAGCCGAGCCGAGCGCCCCGGCCGGTATCGGCTCAGCCGAGTTCGCCTGCCAAACGCCATGATTCGCGCTCGGCGCCGAATGCCTCGGACTGCGCAGCGCGGAACTCGGCGATGGCGGTGGCGTTCTCGTCCAGGAACGCCCGGTAGTCGGCGAGGCGGAACTCACCGTCCTCGGCGCGGACGTCCACCTTGCCCGCCGCGAAATCGGCGCGCAGGTCGAGCAATTCCTCCGCGCTCACCGGGTACCAGCTGATGCGGTCGAAATAGCGCAGCAGCCACGGTGTTTCGGTGGCGCGGTGGTTCCACACCTGGGTGGTGCGGCCGACGAACTGGTAGCCGCCCGGACCTTCCATCCCGTAGATGCACAGGTACGCGCCGCCGATGCCGACGGCGTTCTCGGGCGTCCAGGTGCGCGCCGGGTTGTACTTCGTGGTGACGAGCCGGTGGCGCGGATCGATCGGAGTGGCGACGGGCGCGCCGAGGTAGACATCGCCCAGGCCGAGCACCAGGTACTGCGCGCCGAACACGGTGTCGTACACCTCCTCCACGCTCGCCAATCCGTTGACGCGGCGGATGAATTCGATGTTCCACGGGCACCAGGGCGCGTCGGCCCGCACCCCGTGCATGTACCGGGTGATGGCCTCCCTGGTGGACGGGTCGTCCCAGGAGAGCGGCAGGTGCACGGTGCGGCTCGGCACGACCAGGCGGTCGGCGCCGGGCAGTTCGCCCTCGGCTTCGGCGAGGAGCGCGAGCAGGCGGGGCACGGGGAGCACGTGCGGGTCGACCCGGATCTGCAACGAGCGCACACCCGGCGTCAGCTCCACGACGCCGCGCGGGGCGGCGGCCAGCAGATGCTGATGCAGGGCGTGCACGCGGGCGCGCAGGCCCAGATCCAGGGTCATCGTGCCGTATTCGACCAGGATGCCGTCGTCGCCCTGGCGGCGATAGGTCACGCCGACTTCGTCGTCCACGTCCGCCCGGCGCAGGACGCCGTCGTCACCGTCGCCGCCGGGTGACAGCACGGTGGACCACGCCGCGCGCCGGCCCGAGCCGAGTTCCCTGGGGGAGGCGGCGTGTTCGCGGCGCACCGGCACGAACCGCACGGCGTCGCCCGGCGCGAGCTGGCCGAGTTTCCACCGGTCGGCGGAGACCACGGTGACCGGGCAGACGAATCCGCCCAGACTCGGCCCGTCGGGGCCGAGCAGGATCGGGGTGTCGCCGGTGAAATCCAGCGCGCCAACGGAATACGGGGTGTCGTGGATGTTCGACGGGTGCAGCCCCGCTTCGCCGCCGTCGGTGCGCGCCCACTCGGGTTTCGGCCCGATCAACCGCACGCCCGTGCGGTCGGAGTTGAAATGCACCTCGTAGTCGGTGCCGACGATGGTGTCGAAGTCCTTGCGGGTGAAGAACTCCGGCGCGCCGTGCGGACCTTCGGTGACCGCCACCTCCCAGCGCCGGGCCAGCACGGGTTGATCGCCCATCGGCACGGCGGCCGCGATAGGTGTGCGAGCCAAGCCCAGAGGTAGCTCCATCCCGGCACGCAACGGTCCGCCGTCGACGCCGCCGAAGCGGCCGAGCGTGAAAGTGGCGGCGCTGCCCAAGTATTCAGGGAGAGTGAAGCCGCCCGAGACGAGAACGTAAGTGCGCATGCCGGGCCCGCGGATCGCGCCGACCTCGAGCAGGCCGCCCGCTGGAACGCGCACGGTCCGCCACTGTTCGACGGGCTGGCCGTCCACGGTGACCGGCGCGGGCGCACCCGTCACGCAGACCCAGGTCTCGGTGGTGAACCGCAGCGCCGGTCCGGCCAGCGTGCACTCCAATCCCGGTGCGCCCTCGTCGTTTCCGAGGACGCGGTTGCCGAGCCGGAACGACAGATCGTCCATCGGGCCCGACGGCGGCACCCCCACGTGCCAGTACCCGACCCGCCCCGGCCAGTCCTGCACCGTGACGAGCGTGCCCGGCCGGACAACCTCGGCGCACGCGACGACCGGCGCGAGTTCTGGTGCGGCGACGTATTCCTCGACCGTGGTCATCGCGTGACCACCATGCGCACGGGCGTCGGATCGAAACCGTTGCAGGGGTTATTGATCTGCGGGCAGTTCGACACCAGTACGAGCGTGTCGATCTCGGCGCGCAGCGTCACCGTCTTGCCCGGCGCGGAGAGTCCGTCCACGATGCCGAGCGTGCCGTCGCGCTCCACGGGAACGTTCATGAACCAGTTGATATTCGACACCAGATCCCGTTTGCCCAGCCCCCATTTCCGGGCCTCGGTGAGGAAGTTCTCCACGCAGGCGTGCTGGTGGCGGGTGTGGTGGCCGTAGCGCAGGGTGTTCGACTCCTGCGAGCACGCGCCGGCGATCGTGTCGTGGTTGCCGACCTCGTCGGCGACGACCGTCATCAGCGGCGCGCCGGAATCGGTGCGCAGCACGCTGCCGGTGGTCAGGAAGATGTTGCGCTGCGCGACGATCGTGGCCTGCGCGCTGTAGCGCTGGGTGTGGTCGGCGGCGGAGTAGAGCAGGCAGTCCACGGCTTGGTTGCCGTGCAGATCGATGATCGTGAGCTGCTCGCCCGCCCGCACGATCGCCGACCACGGCGCGCGGGCGGGGACGGTCTCGTCGAGCACGGTGGTGAGGGTCGATGCCGAGGTCATGCCGTCGCCTCCACGGTCAGGGCGGTCCAGGCCGCCTCGGTGTTCTCCACGGCCCGTAGGTATTCCGGGTCGGCGCCGGGGCTGGTCGTCAGGTCGGCGGGCGCCGCCCAGGCGACCACGTCCAGGTCGGTGGTGGGGCGCTCGTCCAGCGGATGCGGGGCGTTGGCCACCAGCAGGATCGCGGGCAGGTGCAGCAGCAGGTCGATCGACGCGCTCGCCTCGGCGCTGCCCGTGGCGGTGAGCGCGCCGTCGGATTCCACGCGGACGCCGCGGAAGAACGACACCGTCGGTGCGATGTCACGCGGCGCCAGCCCCTGTTTCGCGCCGGCCGAATGCAGGAGGTCGCGCGCCACGGCGGAGGGGCCGCACAGCGTGTCGTGCCGGCCGGAGGTGTCGGCCACCACCGTGGCGAGCACGCGTCCCTGATCGGTGAGCAACGGGTGGCCCGGCGAAAGGTAAGCCTGCCAAGGAACTTTCACCGTGTCTGCGACATTCAGCCGCTCCCACGGCGCGTCGGCGCGCAGCAGCAGCACGTGCGCGCAGGCCGCCGCGGCGGGATCGGCGAACCGCACCCGCGTGCCGCGCCCGAGGACGACGTTGGCGTAGCCGGCCGGCGGAATCCGCTGGGACCACGTGATTCTCGCCGGATCGACGCCCGAGGGCAGATCGGGTGTCGCGAGGAGCGCGGCGGCGGCCTGAGCCCTGGCATGCTCCCGGGCGCCCCCGGTCGACGCGGTGCTGGTTTCAGTCATCGGTTCCCTTTCGAGAGGGGCCGTGCGCGGCGGCGGTGACCACCGCGCACGGCCGCGTGGAACGGATCGGTCAGACGGTGGCGGGAGCGGTGTCCGCGGCGGGACGCGACACCACGAACCAGCGCACGAGCGCGCCGATCGACACCACGGTGAGCACGAAAAGCGGTGCGGCCCAGAGCACCCACCCGCCGCCGCCGTCGGGCGCGTACACCTCGGGGCGCGGCCAGGCCAGGTTGATCACCATCGCGATGCCCCACACCACGGCGACGGCGTTCACCGGGATGCCGAAGCGGCCGAGCGCGAACAGCGACGGATCGGTCACGTCGTCGCCGCGGCCCCAGCCCTTCAGGCGCTGCCGCAGCAGCGGGACCGTCACCAGCAGGTACGCCAGGTACAGCGAGACGATGCACACGCTGGCCAGGGTGGCGAAGATGGCGGCGTTGCCCAGGTTCACCACGAGCAGCACGATGCCGAGCGCGCCGATCACGATCGCGGGCAGCACGGGGGTGCCGAAGCGCGGATGCACGGCGGCCAGTTGCCGCGCGAACGGCAGCTTGCCGTCGCGGGCCATCGAGAACAGCAGGCGCGAGCCGGCGGTCTGGATGGCCAGCGTGCAGACGAACACCGCCACCGCGACGCAGCCGAGCAGCACCGTGCCCGCCGGGCTGTTCAGCTTCGCGGTGATCACGTAGGCCAGGCCGTCGGTGGCCAGCGCGCCGTCGGACAGGCTCGGCGCGGCCATGAGCGCGCCCAGCATCATCAGGCCGCCGCCCAGCGCGGAGACCGACAGCGCCGACAGGATGGTGCGCGGCGCGACCCGGCGCGGGTTCTTCGTCTCCTCGGAAAGCTCACCGGCGGAATCGAATCCGACCATCACGTAGGCCGCCATCAGGCCCGAGACCAGGAACGCCGCCCAGTACGGGCCGGGCACGGCGTGCTCGGTGCTGAGCACCACGTCGGGGCCGCGCTCGGCGTCGACGAAGAACAGGCCGATGACGGCGGCCACGCCCACGATCTCGATGGTGACGCCGATGGAGTTGATCCGCGCCATCAGGTCGATGCCGATGACATTGATCGTGGTGGTGATCACCAGCAGGATGCTGCCCAGCAGCACCGCGTTGGTCGCGCCCGACGGCGAGGTGAGCGCGGTGTCCTCGCCGATGAGCTGGAAACCGCTCCAGATCGAGGGCAGCACCACTTGCAGCGCGATGGCGGCCGCGGCGGCGGTGACGATCTGGGCGATGATCATCATCCAGCCCGCGAACCAGCCGACGATCTCGCCGCCGAGGCGGCGCGACCACTGGTAGATGCAGCCCGAGATCGGGTAGCGCGCGGCGAGCTCGGCGAAGTTCAGCGCCACCAGAAACTGGCCGGCGAACACGATCGGCCAGGTCCAGAAGAACGCGGCGCCGCCGAACGAATAGCCGAAGCCGAAGAACTGGAAGATGGTGGTGAGGATGGAGACGAACGAGAAACCCGCCGCGAACGAGGCGTAGCGGCCCAGTTTGCGGTGCAGGACGGGTCGGTAGCCGAAGCGGGCCAGATCGGCGCTGTCGGTCTCGGCGGTGGGTGGTGATGCGACTGTCGTGGCCATGATGATCCTTCGGCGTGCGGCCAAATACCTATCGCATGACAGTTTTGCCGCCGCGATCGCGATTCCGGTGTCGCCCGTGTATCGCTTCCGGGAACGTGGGTAACTTCTGCGTTGCCCAGGTTTCTGTCGAGTGACAGAAACCTCTCCGCGCGGTGGCGGTGTCCGGCCGGGCGAGCCGCGGGCGACTTGGGCGATGCCAGAATGGATGATGTGGCAAACCCCGGTCCCGGTCGTCCCCGGCTAGAGCAGCAGCGACCCCGGCGCGGTCGCACACCGCGCGACGAGATCCTCGACGCGGCGGGCGAACTGTTCACCACCAAGGGGTACGCCAACACCTCCACGCGGGCGGTCGCCGACGCGGTCGGCATCCGGCAGGCCTCGCTCTACCATCATTTCGCCGCCAAGGACGACATCCTCGACGCCCTGCTGGCCGAAACCGTCGCCAGCCCTCTGGAACTCGCGCACACACTGCGCTCTGCGCCGGAACCCGCCCCCGTTCGCCTCTACGCCCTGGCCCGGTTCGACGTGCGCCAGCTCTGCGCCGCCCGCTGGAATCTGGGCGCGCTGTACCTGCTGCCCGAGCTGCGTACCGAACGGTTCGCCACCTTCCGCCTGCGCCGCGACGAATTGCGCGTCCACTACGAGACTTTCGCCGCCGCGGTACTGGAAGGCGCCGGGCACGACGCGATCCCGGGCGCGGAAGTGCTGCCGTTCCGCCTGGTGGAAACGGTCATCAACATTCGCTCCGACGAGGGCACGGCCCCCGCGTACGCCGAACGCACCATCCCCGACGCCGCCCTGCGCCTCCTCGGCTGGTCCGGCGACCTGAGCGACACCCGCACCGCCGCCGACGCCCTGCTGGCCCGCTCGCACTGACTCGGAGCGTCGAGCCCCACGCGCTCGCCGACTATTTCGCCCCGCATCCACGGCAGGTCGCGGCGGGCGCGCGACGGTGCGGACACCGCCGCGCGCACCCGGGTCGCGGACCGCGCTCTGGAGCCGTAGCTCAGTCCTTGCCGCGCCCAGCCTTGAAACCGAAGTCCCAGTTGTAGATTCGCGCGATCTCCATGACACCGGCGCCCGGGCGGCCCGCGGGCGGGCGGATGAAGGTGCCCTCGCGGCGGACCACCATTTCGCCGTTGATGTTTTCGATGTGGGCGAGCACGGCGTCGCGGGAGTCGTCCTGGCAGCCGTCGAGGGTCATCTCGATCGGCGGGCTGCCCACCGGGTACAGGGTGACGGTGGCGTGCACGCCGCGGAAGTCGTTGGCACCCTCGTAGATCGAGGTGAAGACCAAGATGCGGCGCAGCTGGCCGGCGAAATCGAGGTTGATGTCGATGTTCTCGCCGGTGGTGCTGGCGCCGGTGCGGTCGTCCTGATCCAGGCGGATGTAGGGCGGCTGGTTCAGCGCGCCGAAGGAGCGGTCCAGCGCGCGCACCGAGCCGATGCGGCCGTCGGCCAGCTCGAAGAAGCAGCACAGGTCCAGGTCGAGGCCGCTGCGGCGCCGGCCGAACAGGCCGCCGCCCTTGGTGGCGCCGCCGGTCCAGTTCAGGTTGACGCGCATGGTGCCGCCCGTCGCGCCCGACTTGGTGAGCGAGACCGACGGGGATTCCTTGGTCAGCGAGATCTTGCCGAGGTTCACCGGCGCGCCACCCGCGGCGGGCGGCGGGGGCGCGTACCCCTGCTGCTGCGGCGGCGCGAACTGCTGCTGCGGCGGCGGCGCGAACTGCTGCTGCGGCGGGGGCGGAGGCGGCGCGTACTGCGGTGCGGGCGGCGGCGCGTACCCCTGCTGCGGCGGGGGCGCGTACTGCGGGGGCGGCGGAGGAGCGTAGCCCTGCTGTGGAGGAGGCGGCGGGGCGTACTGCTGCGGCGGCGGAGGCGGCGCGTACTGCGGCTGGGGCGGCGGCGGTGTGTGCTGCTGCGCGGGCGGCGGGGTGGGCGCGTCGTCCACCGAGATGCCGAAATCGGTGGCCAGCCCGGCCAAGCCGGAGTCGTAGCCCTGGCCGACCGCGCGGAACTTCCACGCGCCCTGGCGGCGGTACAGCTCACCGAGGACGAACGCGGTCTCGGTGGTGGCGCCGGTGCTGTCGAAACGGGCCACCTCGGCGCCGTTGCTCGCGTCCAGCACCCGCACGTACAGGCCGTGGAACTGGCCGAAGGTGCCGCCGTCGGTCGACGCCGCGATGACGACGGTCTCGACCTGCGGCTCGACTTGCGCGAGGTTGACCGACAGCACGTCGAGCACCGTGGGACCCTGCTGCTTGCCCTCGTGACGCACCGCGCCCGACGGGTGCGCGGGCTGGTTGTAGAAGACGAAGTCGTTGTCGGAGCGGACTTTGCCGCCGACCAGGAGCAGAGCGGAGGCGTCCGCGTCCGGCACACCCGGACCCGATTGCCACCCCAATTCGATGCGGACCGCGGACATCGGCACCGGTACGTTGGCGCCCTTCATCATCGACACAGCTGCCAACGTATACGACTGCGGCCGTACTCGTCACCCGTGGGCGGTCAGCGGGTGGGCGGCGCGATTTTCCAGTGCTCGCTCAGGGCGGCCGCGATCTCGGGCAGCACGGTCACCGGAACGCGCTTGGCGCGCAACATCTCCCGGATCTGCTGCACCTGATCGCGTTTGCGCAGGTCGTAAGCGCCCGACACGGGGCCGTGCACCGGCGGGATGGCCAGCAGCACCAGCTCGCCGTGAGGTTCGTCGCCGCCGGCCAGATCCAGTGCCAGCGACCAGCGCGATTTCTCGTCCAGGGTGAAGCGCGCGGCCACCACGCGGTCCCAGTCGACCAGCGTCTCCGACCACGGCACGCGCAGGTGGATCGCGTCGTCGGCCAGCACGATCGAATCCCGCGAGAACAGCGCGACCAGCAGCGCGACGCCCACCGCCAGCCCGATCAGCACACCGGTGAACACCCGGTTCACCCCGAATACGGCGACGGTCGCGGCGGTCACCGCGGCGACCGCGCACAGGGCGAGCACGCCGTAGCCGACCGACCGCCCGACCGGGACCGCGCCCGCGCGCACCTTCGCCATCTCCACTCGCTTCCCGCGTACTCCGGGATCACCGTACCCACCCGCGTCGCGGGCGGATACGGGTGCCCGGGGTCGTCAGGCGCGCAGGGCGACCGCGGCCTCGGCGGTGTTCACCTGGAACTGCAAGCTCTGCTGGAAGTACAGCTCGACGGTCTCGGCGCCGTGCGACAGGTAGCCGATGGACAGGTCCTGGCCGATGCTCAGATCGAAATCGCCGCCGCGCGTGGTGACCACGAACGCGCCGTCGATGGCCGGGGCCCAGATGATCTCGCCCTCCGGGATCAGCCGCTCGATATGGGTGCGGATCGGGTGGCCGTGATCGGAGGTCTCGCTGACGGCCGTGTACAGATCGGCGCTCAGCAGCACCGAGTACGGTCCGTCCACACCGGCCAGCCGCAGCGCGCTCAGCGCCTGCGCCACCGCCTCCGGCGCGCCCCGCGGGTCCTCGGGCAGCTGGATCACGGCGTTGGACGAGCTCGCCCGGATACCGGTGATGCCCGCGGCCGGGTACCCCTCGAAGATCGCGCGGTCCTCCGCGTACGCCATGCGGCGGGCGGCTTCCTTCACGGCGTCGAGGTCGGCGTCCTGCGCGCCGCGCTCCACATCGTCGAGTTCCTCGCGCAGCAGCGTGAACGGCACCCGCAGTTCCACCAGCGGCGCCACGATCCGCTGACGGGACTCCACGCCGTCACCGGGCGAGTCGATCTTGGTGGTGCGGCCCAGGCCCACGGCGGAGTAGTCGGTGCCGTGCGGACCCGACAGGTCCACCACCCGGCGGCCCGCGATATTGCGCTTGAAGGTGCGGGAGGCCTCTTCCTCGATCGCCGACCAAGCCTCGGCGGTGATCGGCGCGAGTTCGCGATGGAGGTTGTTCACAGCGTGCTCCTTTTCAACGTGCCGATACCGAGTGAACCGTCGCCCACCGTGACCTCGGGAGCGGCGGGCGCCTGCGCCGCGGGCGGCGGCGGAAGCTCGTCGAAGAAGTCCAGCGGCGGGGCGAAGAACAGTGTGCCGGTGACGGCGATGGAGAAGTCGAGAATGCGGTCGTAGGCCGCCTCCTCGGTGCCCTCGAACATGCGCGAGAGCATGGTCTCGGTGACCGACGGGGTCGCCGCGTAGGCGATGTAGTAGGTGCCGAACTCGCCGTCGCGCACACTGCCGAACGGCATGTTGGCGCGCAGGATCTGGCGTTCGGTGCCGTCCGCGTCCACCAGCGTGTTCACGGCGACATGGGAATCGGCGGGCTTGTCCTCGTCGGAGAGTTCGAAATCGTCCAGTTTGGTCCGGCCGATCACCTTCTCCTGTTCCTCGACCGAGAGCGCGCGCCACTCGTCGAGCGGGTGCAGGTACTTCTGCACGATCACGTAACTGCCACCGGCGAATTCGGGATCCTCGTCGCCGACCAGCGCCGCGCTCACCGCCGCGCCGCCTTCCGGATTCTCGGTGCCGTCGACGAATCCGAGCAGATCGCGCTGTTCGAAGTAGCGGAATCCGACCGTCTCGTCCACGAAAGTGGCCGCGCCGGAAAGGCGGTCGCCGATCGCCATCGCGAGTTCGAAGCACGCGTCCTGCACTTCCGAGCGGATGTGGAAGAGCAGATCGCCCGGCGTGGAGGGCGCGCGATGCGTGTCGCCCACGAACTCGGGCAGCACGTGCAGTTCGGCCGGGCGCGGGCCGGCGAACAACCGGTCCCACGCCTGTGACCCGATGGAGGCCACACAGCTGAGCCCCGCCCCCGGAAGCCGGAACCCCACCGAACGCCGCAAACCGGGCAGATCGGCGAGCAGGTCCCGCACCGCCGCCTCGCCCCCCTCGTCGATGGTGGCGACGAGGAAGATCGCGGCGGGCGTGAGCGGTTCGAGGATCGGCTGCGGCTCACCCATGGGGGCGAGTCTATGTGGGACGTCGATCGGGGCGGGTGTTGCCGGGGTTGTCGGCGCGTTCTGGGGTGGTGGGAGGCGAGCCCAGTTCGCGAGGAATGTCCGGTCATCCGCAAATCTTTCGCAATCGGGTGGGAGTTCGGCCGTAGCATGGTCGGCATGACCGAACAGGACATCCTGGGGCGCATCAAGCAACTGGTCGACGACGAGCATTCGCTGCGGGCGAAGGTCACCGCCGGGGAGGTGGACCCGGTGACCGAGCGCAAGCGGCTGGCCGAGCTGGAGGTCATGCTCGATCAGTGCTGGGATCTGCTGCGGCAGCGGCGGGCTCGGATCGACGCGGGCGGCTCACCCGACGACGCGCAGGTCAACTCGCCGCGCCAGGTCGAGGGCTACCTCCAGTGACGGATACCGCCGAGTACGACGTGATCGTTCTCGGCGGTGGGCCCGCCGGGGAGAACGCCGCCGCGTACGCGATCGCGGGCAGCGGGCGCACGGCCGCGATCGTGGAGCGGGAACTGGTCGGCGGGGAATGCTCCTACTGGGCGTGTATGCCCAGTAAGGCGCTGTTGCGTCCCGGGCAGGTGGTCGCGGCGGTGCGCGGACTGCCCGGAGTCTCCGCGGGCGCGGTCGACGTCGCCGAAGTCCTGGCGCGCCGCGACCGGATCGTGCACGACCACGACGACTCCGGCCAGGTCGACTGGGCCGCATCGACCGGGATCGACATCGTGCGCGGCACCGGGCGCCTCGCGGGCGAACGGCTCGTCGAGGTCGGCGACCGCACGCTGCGGGCCCGCCACGCGGTGGTGCTGGCCACCGGGACACGGGCCGCGGTGCCCGACGTGCCGGGCCTGCGCGCGGCACTGCCGTGGATCTCGCGCGACGCCACCAACCTGCACGAAGTGCCCGCGCGCGTGGTGATCGTCGGCGGCGGGGTCGTGGCGTGCGAGGCGGCGACGTGGTTGTCGGCGCTGGGGGCCGCGGTGACCATGCTGGTCCGGGGCAAGGCGTTGCTCGGCGGGGCGGAGGCGTTCGCCGGCGAGCGGGTAGCCGTCGCGCTCGGGGACGCGGGTGTGCGGGTGCTGTTCGGGACGGAACCCGAGCGGGTGTCCCGGATCGCGCCCGCCGACACCGGAGAGGGTCGGATTCACGGCGGGGCGGTGACCGTCGAGACGCGCCACGGGCCGATCGAGGCCGACGAGATCCTGGTGGCGGCCGGCCGCGCGCCCGCGACCGAGGGGCTCGGGTTGTCCACGGTCGGGCTGCCCGACGGATACGTGGAGGTGGACGATCACCTGACCGTCCGCGGCGTCGACGGGGACTGGCTCTACGCCGTGGGAGACGTGAATCACCGTGCGGCGCTGACGCATATGGGCAAGTACCAGGCGCGGGTGTGTGGCGACGTGATCGCCGCGCGCGCCGAGGGGCGGCCGCTCAGCGGGTCGCGATATGTGGCGAGCGCCGACAACGGGCAGGTGCCGCAGGTCGTGTTCACCGCGCCGGAAGTCGCCTGGGTCGGCCGCACCGAGGCGGCCGCGCGGCGCGAGGGGCTCGCCGTGCGCACCGTCGAGCTCGATATCGCCGTGGCCGGTTCGACGCTGCTGTGCGACGACTACGCGGGCCGGGCGAAACTCGTGCTGGACGAGCACGCCGGGACGCTGCTCGGCGCCACGTTCGTGGGGCCCGGCGTCGGCGAACTGCTGCACGCGGCGACCGTCGCGGTGGTCGGGCGGGTGCCCGTGGACGCGCTGTGGCACGCGGTGCCCGCGTACCCGACGGTGAGCGAGATCTGGCTACGCCTGTTGGAAGCGCTGCGTTCCTAGCTACCATCGGGACATGTCGGGCACGGTCGAGGTCACGACCGCGGACGGTGCCGTCCGCGGTGTTCGCGGACGGCGCGTGCTGCGCTGGCGCTCCATCCCCTACGCGGCGCCACCCGTGGGCGACTTGCGTTTTCGCGCACCGCACCCGCCGTGCCCGTGGGACGGGGTGCGTGACGCGACCGAATTCGGTTTCGCCGCCATGCAACACAAGGACGGCCCGCGCCTCGGCGTGCGCCGCTACCAACCCACCGATGAAGACGCGCTGACACTCAATGTCACGGCCCCCGTCGCGGAGTCGCCGTCGCCGCGCCCGGTGATGGTGTTCATCCACGGCGGCGGGTACCTCACCGGGTCGTCGGCCGTGCCGCTGTACTCGGGGGCGCGGCTCGCGGTGCGCGGCGACGTGGTCGTGGTGTCGATGAACTACCGGCTCGGCGCGTTCGGGTACGTGGACTTCGGTGAATTCGGCAGTCCGGAAAGGGCTTTCGAGAGCAACCTCGGGCTGCGCGATCAGATCGCGGCGCTGCGGTGGGTGCGGGCCAATATCGCCGCGTTCGGCGGAGATCCGGGGAACGTCACCGTGTTCGGCGAGTCGGCGGGCGCGAACGCGGTGCTCGCGCTGCTCGCCAGCCCGGCGGCCGAAGGGCTGTTCCATCGCGCGATCGCCCAGAGTCCGCCCGCCGGTTGGGCTTTGACGCCCGAGGAGGCGCGCGCGTTCGCCCGCCGCTGCGTGGACGCGCTGGGCGTCGCGCCGTCGGAGGCCACCGATGCGCTGATCAAGTTGCCCGCCAACGAGATTCGGCGCACCGTGGCGCGGGTGTTCGACGCCGGCGCCGACGAGTGGCCGGGGGTGTTCCCGATCTGTCCGGTGGTGGACGGCGAACTGCTGCCGCTCGCACCGGTCGACGCCATGGCGGCCGGGGTCGCGCACCCGTTACCGCTCATCATCGGCACCAACCGCGACGAGGGCACCCTGTTCGACGGCGCGGCGGGCAAGTTGCCCACCAACGAGCCGCGGTTGCGCAAGATCCTCGGCGAAGTGAGTGCGGACGCGCGATCCCGGGTGCTGGCCGCCTATCCCGGGTTCCCCGATCCGAAGGTGGCGGTGCGGATGGGCGGTGACTACGTCTTCTGGCGGCCCACCGTCGCCGCGATGGAGGGCCACAGCCGGCACGCGCCCACCTACGCCTACCGCTACGACTTCGCGCCCCGCCTGCTGCACCTCACCGGCTACGGCGCCACCCACGCCAGCGAACTCGTCCCGGTCTTCGGCTACGTCGACGGGCCCATCGGCCGCACCCTCACCGCCCTCGGTGGCGGCGCGGCGCTGCGCGCCGTCTCCCACCAGTTCCAGGACAACTGGCTCTCCTTCGCCCGCACCGGCACCCCCCTCCCCACCTGGCCCGCCTACACCGAGGACTCCCGCACCACGCTCATCATCGACGCCCACACCCACCTCGAATCCGACCCCGACCACCCCCAACGTCTCGCCTGGTCCGGCTTCCGCACCCCCACCCTCACCTGAGGGCGCGGGCGGGCCGCTGGGGATTGATCAGCGGCGTCAGCAGTCCAGATTGTCGAATGTCTGGCAGAGCGTGATGGGATTCGCGTATTCGTCGGCGTGCAGCATCCGGCCGTCCTTCCAGTCGAATCGGTAGATGTAGACGTTCCGATACGGGCGGCCGTCGGCGGTGACGAAGTCCCCGTTCGCCTGCGCGAAGGTCGTTTCCCCGTCACCGGCCACGCTGATTCTCAGGTCGATGAATCGGAGCGTCCGGAAGTTCGTCGTCACTTGGCCGACGTAGCCGAGAACTTCGTCTTTGCCTGCGAAATGACCGGCGGGTTCCTGCGCGCCGGAAAACGACAGCGGGATGGTGATCGAGGCGTTCTCGTCGAGCAGAGCGGCAATGGCGTTCAAGTCCTTGCGTTCGAACGCGTCGAGGATCCGGCGGGTCAGTTCCTCGGCGCGGCCGGCGGGCTGTGCGTCGGCCGATGCCCAGGGTGTGGTGCCGATCGCGATGCCGGCCACCAGTGCCAGGACTCCGACGATCGCGGTGGTGAGTACGCGTACTCGCATGATTCCTCCTATGATATCTCGTCTCATGTGAGACTGAGTATCAGAATATCCGAGGAAGTTCGCCCTGGCTAGAGTGGAGCGGTGAGCAGAGGGTCGGAGCAGCCGGGGATGTCGCTGCGCGAGCGCAAGCAACTGCGTGCGCGCGAGGCGATCGTCGAGGCGGCGCACGAACTTTTCGCCGAGCGGGGGTTCGATCACGTCACCGTCGCGGATATCGCCGCGCGGGCCGAAGTCGGTCGCGCAACGTTTTTCCGCTACTTCGGTGACAAGCAGGAAGTGGTATTCGCCGACAGTGGTCGCGATCTGGAGGCGGCCCTCGCCGCGGTCGAGTCGAAGCCCGGCACCGAGTCTCTCGGCCGCTCACTGCCCGAGGTACTGGTGTTCATGCGTACCCTCGTGCTCGCATTCGTCGCCCAGCTGGTCCAGCGGCCCGTGGAGTATCGCGAGTACGAGCGGTTGATCGCCGAACAGCCCGAATTGCACGCGCGCAGTCTGGTCAAGCAGCGGGGTTACATAGACCGGATGGTCGAGGAGCTGTCGGCGAAAGGGGTCGAGCGAGAAGTCGCCACGCTGGCCGCCGAGATCGGGATGGCCTGCTACTTCGCGGGCCGCGCGATGGCCGACAACGATCCGCGCCGCTTGCCCGACGCGATCAGGAACGCTTTCGACCAGCTGGGTGTAGGCCCCGACCTCGCATAGGACCGCTCCTGCCGTGTCGAATCCGGCGCCGCTACTTCAACAGCCGGGACATGCGCCGGTCGGCGAGGGGCTTGCCGTTGGTCTGGCAGGTGGGGCAGTACTGGAACGAGCGGTCGGTGTAGGAGACCTCGTGGATGGTGTCGCCGCAGACGGGGCAGGGGAGGCCGGTGCGGGCGTGCACGCGCATGCCGGAACGTTTTTCGCCCTTGAGGCGGGCGGCGTCTTGGCCGACGGAGCGGGTGACGGCGTCGGTGAGAACGGTGCGCATCGCCTCGTAGAGGGCCGTGACCTTTTCCGGCGGAAGGGTTTTCGCGGTGGCGAAGGGGGAGAGTTTCGCGGTGTGCAGGATCTCGTCGGAGTAGGCGTTGCCGATGCCGGCGAGCAGGGTCTGGTCGACCAGCACGGTTTTGAGGCGCCCCGCGGTGCCGCGCAGGAGTTCGGCGAACTCCGGTTCGGTGAGCTCGAGCGCGTCGGGCCCGAGCCGGGCGATGCCGGGAACCAGCTTCGGATCGTCAACGACATAGACGGACAGGCGCTTCTTGGTGCCCGCCTCGGTGAGGTCGAACGCCGGCGTGGCGCCCTCGGGCGTGAAGAAGTGCACGCGCAGCGCGAGCGGACTCTTACCGCCGGGTTTGGGCGGTGTGGGACTCGGCTCGTCGATCCAGCGCAACCACCCACCCCGCGATAGGTGCGTGATCAGCCACAGCCCCGAACAGTCCATCCCCAGGAACTTCCCCCAGCGCGCGGCCCCGCTCACATCCCGCCCGGACAGCGCCGTGACCGGCGGGTCGAACGTCTTGACCGCGCTCAGCGCCGCCACGTCGACGCGCCCCACCACCGCGCCGACCGCGTGCTCTCGCAGGAACTGCGCCAGCGCCTCCACCTCGGGTAGTTCGGGCACGCGTCCCAGGCTACCCGCGAGGTCCGACACCTTCGCGGCGCAACAAGTAGATGTCCATGATCCAGCCCTTCGCGGCGCGCAGGGCGGCGCGGCGCTCGCGGATATCCGCGGCGACCTCGCCCAACGGCCCCGCGATCAGCGTCTCGTCGGGCATGCCGAGGTAGGCGCCCCACCAGATGCGCACACCGTCGGCGGGAATCTCGGTGAACGAGCAGTCACCGTCGAGCATGACCACCGTCGGATCCGGGCCGAGCCCGTCCTCGCGCAGGCGCCGCCCGGTGGTGATGTGCACCGGTTCGCCGATGCCGTGCAGCACCACGCGATGCCGCGCGGCCAGCGCCTGCGCGCTGGTGATGCCCGGAATCACCTGGTAGTCGAAGGTCAGCCGGGTCCGCACGCGCTCGACCATGCGCAGGGTGCTGTCGTAGAGCGCCGGATCGCCCCACACCAGGATCGCGCCCACGCCGTCCTCGGCCGCGAACGCGTCGGCGAGCAGCTCGGCGCGACGGGCGTGCCAGTCCTCGACCACGCCGCGATAGTCCGCGGGCGCGCGGTCGCGCGGCGGATCGGGAATCTCCACTACCCGATACCCCGGCCCCACGTGCTCGGCGAGGATCGCCGCCCGCACCTCCACCAGCTCCCGCTTGGTCTCGCCCTTGCCGATCACGAAGAACGTGTCGGCGCGGCGCATGGCCTCGATGGCCTGCATCGTCACCTGACCGGGGTCACCGGCGCCGATGCCGATCACGTAGAGCTCACGCATGAGCGTGAGCATGCCAGGGTGCCGCCGGTCGTGGCGTCGGTGGTACGCGGCGAGCCCCGACCGGCGTCCTCCACCGACAGCCGGAGACCGTCGCGCACGCGGCTCGGTCGGCCGGCGCGCCGCCTGGTCGAGCAACCCGAGCGCCGGACCGGCAGGGGCGCGCGCACCCGCACCGCAGTAGGCTGGGACACTGTGGCGACCACGGATACGCAGTACGAGGATCTGCTCCGGCTGGTGCTGGAGACCGGAACGGCGAAGACCGATCGGACCGGAACCGGTACCCGCAGCGTGTTCGGACATCAGCTGCGCTACGACTTGTCCGCCGGATTCCCGCTGATCACCACGAAGAAGGTGCACCTCAAGTCCATCGTCTACGAACTGCTGTGGTTCCTGCGCGGCGATTCGAACGTCAAGTGGCTGCGCGACAACGGCGTCACCATCTGGGACGAATGGGCCGACGCCGACGGCGAGCTGGGCCCGGTTTACGGCGTGCAGTGGCGCTCGTGGCCCACGCCCGACGGCACCCACATCGACCAGATCGCCGAGGTGCTGCACACCCTGCGCACCAGTCCGGACTCGCGCCGCATGATCGTGTCCGCATGGAATGTCGCCGACCTGGACCGGATGGCGCTGGCCCCGTGCCACACGCTGTTCCAGTTCTACGTCGCCGACGGCAAACTCTCCTGCCAGCTCTACCAGCGCAGCGCCGACCTGTTCCTCGGCGTGCCGTTCAATATCGCCAGCTACGCACTGCTCACCCACATGGTGGCGCAGCAGACCGAACTCGAGCCCGGCGAGTTCATCTGGACCGGCGGGGACTGCCACATCTATGACAACCACGTCGACCAGGTCCGCGAGCAGCTCGGCCGCGAGCCCTACCCGTTCCCGACGCTGAGCCTGCGGCCCGCCACCAGCCTGTTCGACTACGTCTACGAGGATGTGGCGGTGCACGACTACCGGCACCATCCCGCGATCAAGGCTCCGGTGGCGGTGTGAGCACGGCCGTGCGCACCCGCAGCATCGGCCTGATCTGGGCGCAGACCCCCGACGGTGTGATCGGATTCGAGAACACCATCCCCTGGCGCGTGCCCGAGGACATGGCCAACTTCCGGACCGTCACCTGGGGGCACCCGGTGATCATGGGCCGTCGCACGTGGGATTCGCTGCCGCCGAAGTTCCGGCCGCTGGCCGGGCGCCGCAATATCGTCGTCACCCGGCAGGCGGACTGGGCGGTGCCCGGCGCCGAGCGCGCGGGCTCGCTGGACGAGGCGCTGGCGCTGAGCGCGCCCGATGCGGTGTGGATCGCCGGCGGCGGTGAGATCTACCGCGCCGCCATGGATTTCGCGACCGAACTGGTGGTCACCGAAGTCGAGATCAGCGTGCAGGGCGACGCGTACGCCCCCGAGATCGGCCCCGACTGGCACGCCGACGACCCCGAACCGTGGCGCACCTCCACCACCGGACTGCGCTTCCGCGTGCGCCGCTACCTGCGCCGCCCCGGCGACTGACCCCGGACACGCCCGCGACCCTGCGCGGGCGGGCAAACCGGGCACGCGGGCCGGGCACGTCGGGCATACTCCATGAACATGCGGCGGGGCGGACCAACACCCGCCCCGGACGCCGGTGCACCAGCCCAGCACCTTGCGAAAGGCAGCCATGGACAAGAAATCCCTGACCGCAGTCGCCCGCCAGCAGCTCAAATTGGCCGCGACCGCCACCAGCGGTCGCAGTTCCCAGACGATCTTCGGCGGACACGCCCACGCGCTGCGCCAGACCGTCGTCGGTCTGGCCGCGGGCCAGAGCCTGGCCGAGCACGACAACGCCGGCGACGCGACCCTGTACGTGTTGAGCGGGACGCTCACCCTCATCAGCGGTACGAACGAATGGAAGGGATCGGCGGGCGATCTGCTGGTCGTTCCGCGCGCGCGGCACAGCGTGAAGGCCGAGGACGATGTGGCGTTTCTGTTGACGGTGGCGAAATAGCGCGAGTCCCGCGCGGTGGTCCTGTCAGTGGGCCGATGCTTCGGCGAGGCAGGCGGCGGCCACGGGGAGGGCCGCGGTGAGGTCTGGGGTCGAGAGAGCTGTGTAGCCGAGCGGGACGCCGAAGGTGCGGGGTGGGGTGCCGGGAAGGTGGTGGCGGGACAGGCCGTCGAGAAGAAGGCCGCGGGTGCGGGCCTTCTCGACGGCGCGCTGTTCGGCGTCGGCGGTGGGGAGCGGGACGACGAGGTGGGAGCCCGCGTCGTCGCCCAGCACCGACAGGCCGCGTCCGCGTAGTGCGGTGACGACCATTTCGCGCCGGGGCGGCAGCGCGCGGCGCAGTCGGCGCAGGTGGCGGGCGAGGTCGCCGCGGGCGGCGAACTCGGCGAGCACGCGCTGGCCGGCCGGACTCGGTGTGGTGCCGGTGCGTTCGCGGTGGGCGAGCACCGACGCGGCGATCTCCGGGGACGTCACCAGCCAGCCGACGCCCAGGGCGGGCGAGAGGATCTTGCTCGCGGTGCCGAGGTGCACCACCACATCGGGTGCCATGGCGGCCAGCAGCGGCAACGGGGCGGAGTCGTAGCGCAATTCGCCGTCGTAGTCGTCCTCGATCACGAAAATTCCCGCCCGCCTGGCGAATTCGACCAGCTGAACGCGGCGGGCGGCGGGCAGGCGCGCACCGAGCGGGAACTGGTGTGCGGGTGTGCAATATACGGCGTCCACGTCGGGCGGGATGAGGTCGACGCGCAGGCCCCCGTCGTCGACGGGAACCGGGACCAGCCGGACGCCCGCCGCGGTGAACGCGCCCGCCGCGCGCTGGTAGCCGGGGTCTTCCATCGCGACCGAGGCGCCGGGCCGGAGCAGCGCGGCCGCGAGTTCGCCCACGGCGGAGCTGGTTCCGGCCGTCGCGAGGACCACGGTGTCGCTGCCCGCGCCGAGGCCGCGGTGGCGGAGCAGGTGTTCGGCGACCGCGGCGTGGAACTCGGGTTCGCCCGCGCGTTCCTTGCGGACGGTAGGGGGCAGGTCGGCGGCGGCCCGCCAGGCGCGTCGCCACGCCGCCCGGTCGATGACCTCCACACAGGGCGCTCCGGGGGCGAGATCGTAGGCGGGGGAATTGTTTTCGGTTGGCTTTGTGGGGGTGTGGGGTTCGGGTGCGGCAGCGGGCGCTGTCGTGAGGTAGGTGCCGGAACCGTGCCTGCCCGCGATCCAGCCCTCCGCGTGCAGTTGCTCGTAGGCGGCGGCGACCACGGTGCGGCTGACGCCCAGCCGCTGGGCGAGGGCGCGGGAGGAGGGCAGGCGGTCCTCGGCGCGCAGCAGTCCGCCGGTGGCCGCGGCGCGCAGGGCGTCGGCGACCTGCACCGACAGCGGTTCGGGGGCGGCGCGGTCGAGGGGGAGCGGGAGATCGTCCAGCACGGTGCACCTCGGAAGTGGACTGTCGAGATTTCAGGGAATTGGCACTTCGATAATGCCACTTCCGGCCGCAGGATAGATGACATGAGTGAGACCAGGCTCCCCCTCTCCCCGACCCCGCGCACCACCCTCACCCGGTCCAAGGAGCGCGCCCGCACCGAGCGGGCGCACCTGGACGCTGTGCTCGACGCCGGGATGGTGTGCCACCTCGGGGTGCTCCTCGGTGGCGGCCCCGTCGTGCTGCCCACCGCCTACGGCCGCGACGGCGACACCCTCTACCTGCACGGATCCACCGGCTCCGGCAATATGCGCGCCGCTCTGCTGGGTGATGTGTCCGTGGCGGTCACCAACGTCGACGGCGTGGTCTACGCCCGCTCGGCCATGCACTTCTCCATGAACTACCGCTCCGCCGTCGTCCGCGGGCGCGCCGTGGAGGTCACCGACCCCGCCGAACGCCTGCACAGCCTGCGCGTGGTGGTCGAACACGTCGCCCCCGGCGCCTGGGCCCGCGTCCGCCCACCCTCCAAGAAGGAACTCGCCGCGACCATGGTCCTGTCCCTCGACCTCACCGAAGCCTCCGTGAAAGTCCGCGAGGGCGGCCCGAAGGACGACCCCTCCGACATCGCCACCGGGGGCGTGTGGGCGGGCGTGCTCCCCGTCCGGCAGGTCTTCGGCCCGCCGGAGACGGGGGACGACGTGGAGGCCGGCGTCGCCGTACCGCCGGACGTTCTGAACCTCGTCCGGTCCGGCCTGGTTTCGGTGCAGTGAAAATGGCTCCGTGAGAACGGGTTTCGCCTAGCCGTACTCGTATACATCGGCGGCGTTCACCGCGACGAGCAACCTGAGCATGTGCCGCTCGAGCGCGCGTCCTCACTGCTGGACCGTATGCGGACCTGGTGTACTGCGGCCGGGAGTTTCGCGTCACCAGGGGGTCAGGGGGAGGGGGTGGGCGGTGGAGAGGGTGTGGGTGAGGAGGGTGGTGGGGGTGGGGAAGAGGGTTGGGTCGAGGGTGGTGAGGGTGAGGGTGCGGGTGCCCGCAATCTCGCAGAGGTAGGCCGAAAGGCGGGTGCGGGGGAGGTGATTCGGGTCGAGGCCGGGGTGGATGGCTCGGGCGGCGACGTCGGTGCAGGGGTGGGGGCCGAGGGTGCGTAGGGAGTCGGGGAGGGTTCCGATGTTGGAGCACAGGATGTCTCGCTCGCCCGCGCCCTTCGCCAAGGCGTGCGCCCAGCGGTCGGGGATCACTTGGAGCAGTTCCTCCGGCATGCCGTCGGGGCTGGACATGCGGTGCTCGTAGGCGGCACGTGCCTTGGCGCGCACCGTCGCCGGGGTGTCGGCGCGGGTCACGGTGATCTCGGTGACGGCGAGGTCGTTGTCGACGCGCGGTTCGTGGCGGGTGTCGACGGGGAGGCTGGCGTCGATGGTGTCGCGGTCGAATCCGCTGTCCCACAGGATGTTCGCGACGAGGTGGATGAACAGGCTGTTGGGGGTGCCGCCGTGTTCCGCGGCGACGCGGTCCCACTCGGCGCTCGGGCAGCGGACGACGATGCTGTGGGATTCGGCGGGTCCAGTGCGCGCGGGCGGTGCGGACGGGCGGGGTGGGATGCCGCGACGCAGGGCGCGGGCCGTGCCGCGCAGGACCGTGGACCATTGGCGGGCAGCGTCCGACCAGTCCGAATCGTCGTGTTGTGCGGGGCGTTCGGCCCGTGCGGGCGCGGGGGTCGGCAGCTGTCGGGCGAGGCGAGGTTCCCCAGCGGCCTGTAGCTGATGTGCGCTGTCGGGTTCGAGGCGGGAAGCGGCTGCGTCCGGCCCACTGGTGGAGAGTGGTTGGTTGGTCACCCGTGCGGTGCCGCGCAGGGCGAGGTCCACCGCGATGATCAATCCGCGCGCATCCGCCAGCGCATGCGAACAGGTAAGGGCGACAACGGTTCCACCGTCGGCGAGCGACGCCGCCGCCAACCGCCAGCCGGGCGCGAACTCGGGGTCCAAGTCGGCGCCGAGCGAATCCGCCCACGGGAGCACCGCATTCCCCGTGAGCGGTTGGGGATGAATCGCGAGGGGGTGCGCGCGGGTGTTCGGCCGCCAACCGCGGCGCGCCCCGAGGATGCGGGGACGCACGACACGGCGGCCGAGCGGCCCCTCGCGCAGAACATCGTGGATCTCGCGCAGGAGCTCCGCCTCGACTCGATCACCCGTGCGCCACAACCCCTGCAACGCGATCGGCGTTCCCATCCCTCGATGCGTGCGGAGGAAGATCTCGTCGACGACCGTGAGCCTGCTCATCGCGGGGTCCTCCGGTGTCGGAGGCGCCCCACGTGGGCCATCGCTCCGCCGGGCCGGTATCCAGCGCGCGCTGGTCCGGCCGCGTGGGCTGTGCGGTTCGCGTGTGCCGTGATGGTGTTGTGGGTTCGCCGTGCGGTGCTGGTGATGGAGGTCGTCTGCGCCGCGCTGCTCCTGTGGGGCGCGTGCGCTGACCCGATATCGCTGGCTACTTGTGGTGCGAGGCTCCGGTGGTTCGCGTGCGCCGTACCCGCCCAGCGAGCCGCTTGCGCCACCCCTCGCCCGTGGTGTCGCGCTGTGTCCGCCCCGCGCCGGGCGAGCCCCGGTCCTCGGGTCACGGGCGGTCGGCGATCGTGGGCGCTCACGTCCCTCACGATACGAGCACCCACCCTTGCGGCAAGAAGTGAATCTATGATTCACTTCTTGGGTGGCGTACCGCAGAACCCCCGCCGTCCAGGCTCGGCTGGACGCGCAGGAGCAGGTGATCGTGCAGGCCGCGACGCGCGTCCTCGCCGAGGACGGTTTCGCGGGCCTGTCGATGGCGGCCGTCGCCAAACGGGCCGGCATCGCCACCGGCACCGTGTACAAGCACTTCGACGGCAAGTCGGCGCTGGTCACCGCGGTCTTCCGCAAGGTGGTCGCGCGCGAGGTCGCCGCCGTCACGGCCGCCGCCGAACGCGGCGAGGCCGTCGAGCGGGTCACGGCCGCCGTGGAGACCTTCGCCGGGCGCGCATTGAAGAATCCGAAGCTGGCGTACGTGCTGCTGGTCGAACCGGTGGACACCGTGGTCGACGCCGAGCGCCTGCACTTCCGCCGCGCCTTCGCCGCCGCCTTCGAATCGGCGGTCGCGGCGGGCGTCGCCGCGGGCACACTGCCGCCGCAGGACCCGCGCGTCACCGCCGCCGCCCTGGTCGGCGCGATCGGCGAGGTGCTGGTCGGCCCGCTGGCCGCCGCGCCGCACGCCGAATCCGTGGTCCCCGACCTCGTCACCTTCGCCACGCGCGCACTCGGCGTGGCCGCGAACCCCACCCGGACAGGAGAGCCCGATGCCGACGCATGAGGTGTTCAACCAGGTACCGACCATCGTCCCGTTCGACGCGGCGCGCAACCCCGCGCTGCTCGAGGGACTGCACCGCGAGGGCGCCGGCTGGGCCGAGGCCGAAGTGCGCGAACTCGGCGCGCTCGCAGGCGGTTTCGCCGCGCAGGAGTGGGGCAGGCTCGCCAACGAGTACCCGCCCGTGCTGCGCACCCACGACCGGTACGGGCACCGCATCGACGAGGTCGAGTTCCATCCGCACTGGCACGATCTGATGAATGTCGCTGTCGCGCACGGTCTGCACGGCTCGCCGTGGAGCGACGAGCGGCGCGGCGCGCACACCGCCCGCGCCGCGAAGTTCTTCACCTGGGGCACCGCCGAGGCCGGGCACATGTGCCCGATCTCCATGACCTACGCGATCGTGCCCGCGCTGCGGCACAACCCGGAACTCGCCGCGCGCTTCGAGCCGCTGTTGTCCTCGCGCACTTACGATTTCGGACTGCGCGAACCCACGACCAAGGCGGGCCTGATCGCGGGCATGTCGATGACGGAGAAGCAGGGCGGCTCCGACGTGCGCGCCAACACCACCACGGCCACACCGCAACCCGATGGCAGCTACCGCATCGTCGGGCACAAGTGGTTCACCTCGGCGCCCATGTCGGACATGTTCCTCACGCTGGCGCAGGCGCCCGGCGGCCTG
This sequence comes from Nocardia puris, assembly GCF_003315035.1. Lineage (GTDB taxonomy): Bacteria > Actinomycetota > Actinomycetes > Mycobacteriales > Mycobacteriaceae > Nocardia > Nocardia puris. Next base: position 146,565 of record NZ_QNRE01000016.1, on the reverse strand, counting down.
TCCTGCTTCCTGCTGCCGCGCGTGCTGCCCGACGGCACCCGCAACCCGATCCGCATCCAGCGGCTGAAAGACAAGCTGGGCAACAAGTCCAACGCCTCCTCCGAGATCGAGTACGAGAACGCGCTCGGCTGGCTGGTCGGCGCGGAAGGTGCGGGCGTGAAGACCATCATCGAGATGGTCAACATGACGCGCCTGGACTGCGTGATCGGCTCGGCCACCAACATGCGCGCGAGCACGGTGTACGCCGTGCATCACGCGCGGCACCGGGAAGCGTTCGGCGCCAAGCTGATCGACCAGCCCGCCATGCGAAACGTGCTGGCGGACCTGGTGATCGAATCCGACGCCGCCACCACCGTGATGATGCGGCTCGCGGGCGCCACCGATCGTGCCGGTACCGATCCGGCCGAGGCGGCGCTGCGGCGGATCGCGCTCGCGGTCACCAAGTACTGGGTGTGCAAGCGCGCCCCCGCGCACAGTGCCGAGGCGCTGGAATGCCTGGGCGGCAACGGATATGCCGAGGAATCGGGGATGCCGCGCCTGTACCGGGAGGCGCCGCTGATGTCGATCTGGGAAGGGTCCGGAAATGTGGCGGCGCTGGATGCGTTGCGCGCCATGGGCCGTCAGCCCGAGACCGTGGAGGCGTACTTCGAGGAAGTGTCGCTGGCCCGCGGCGAGAACCCGCGCCTGGACGACGCCATCACCCGCGTCGGCAAGGAACTCGCCGACCTCTCCGACATCGAATACCGCGCCCGTCGCGTGGTCGAACTGATGGCGCTCGTCCTCCAAGGCGCGCAACTGGTCCGGCACGGCCACGCCGCCATCGCCGACGCCTTCTGCGCCACCCGCCTCGGCGAGGACTGGGGCATCGCCTTCGGCACCCTTCCCACGGGCGTCGACACCGCCGCGATCATCGAACGCGCCTTCGTGAGCTGACCCGGAGCCTGCCCGGTCGTTCTCCGATCAGCGCGGCCCGCTGGGTCGTGGGCGTGAGCAATCCAAGCTGCTTGGTGGTGGTTGTTCGGTGGAGTGGTTGGCAGGGGAGCCATTCGTTGAGGTAGGTGTTCGCCGGAAGGTCGGTGAACGTGGACCGTCGGGTAGATTCGCCGGGTGGTGGAGGGTGTGTCGATCGGGGTGCTGGTTCGGCGGGTGGTGGAGCGCGCGGATGCGGTGCTCGGGCGTCGGTATGTGCTGGGGATCGCGGGGCCGCCGGGGGCGGGGAAATCGACGTTGGCGCAGAGGTTGTGCGCGGGGCTGGGTGGGTCGGTGGCGGGGATCGCGCCGATGGATGGGTATCACCTGTCGAATGCGGTGTTGCGGGCCGCGGGCATGGTGGAGCGCAAGGGGGAGCCCGACACGTTCGATGCCGGCGGGTTCGTCGTGAACCTGCGGCGGTTGCGCGGGACGCCGCTCGGTGAGCCCGTGCCCTGGCCGACGTTCGATCGCGCGCTGGACGAGCCGACCCCGGGCGGGGTTGTCTTCCGCGCTGAGCGCGTCGCCGTTGTCGAGGGCAACTATCTGCTGCTCGAGGACGGTCCGTGGGCGGCGGTGCGCGCGGAGCTCGATGAGTGCTGGTATCTGGACGCCGACCGTGATCACTTGGAACGTCGTCTGCTCGACCGCCACCTCCTCGGCGGCCGCACCCCCGACGCGGCGCGCGCCAAAGTGGCCGACAGCGACCTCCGCAACGCGGACCTGGTCGCGCTGACCCGGTCCCGGGCCGACCTGATCCTGCGCGCGGACGACGGTGGGTATGTGGTGGGCGGCTGACGTCGCGGCCCACGCCATTGCCCAGCGCGCCGGCCGAGTGAATGGCGTGGTGGCCGCGCCGGGGCCGAGTCCCTCGGGCTCTCCGCGCGGGACCCACCGGATCTGCTCCCATGCGCGCAACCGCGACCATGTTTCAGCTAGCCGGCACAGCTCAGCGCCCAGCCGATCGACCAAATGCGCCCGGCAGCGGCATGATCGCGGTCCGCACCCCAGGGTTCGTCGAGTCGATTGGCAGGATGCCCCGGGGCCACCGTGCAGGGGTTTCTCCATCTGGTGAGCGCGGCCCCGTCAGATCAGCAGCTGTCCTCCGCATCGGACCCGCGCGGGGCGACTCATACGGGCGCACCGTGTGCGGTGCGCTCACCGGGCGCGTGCGCAGGCGCGATCGACATCGAATGAGATCGCGGCGGAGTCCGAGACCGCCGGGTGCGCTCGCGGGTCTCCGCGCCCGATCCAGCGGCGGTGACGTGGGGCCGTCCGGTACCCCCGATCTTTCACCCGGTTCGGGTGAGTTGTGTACGGCCTCCCCGGGCGATCATGGGCCGATGGCGGGACGGCGGGTGTCCGGGCGTGTGTACGCGGTGCGCACCGCGTCGGCGCTGGTCTGCGCGATTCTGGTGTTCTACGGCATCCCGCTGGAGTGGGATCCCGCCAACTGGGCGGGGCAACTGCTGTGGTTGCTGGGATTCCTGGCGGGAGCGGTGGGCCTGCTGTGGATGGCGTTCCGGCGCATCGGGCGCTACCTGCACGACCCGGGCGCCACCGGGCAGCGGATCGACGCCGTGCTGCTGCTGCTGTGCGCGGTGGTGGTGGTGTTCGCCCTGTTCTACTACCGCCTGGCCACCGAGTACCCCGGCCAGTTCGAGGGCCTGCAGACCCGTACCGACGCGCTGTACTACACGATCGTCACGCTCGGCACCGTCGGCTACGGCGACGTCAAAGCCATCGGCCAGGTCGCCCGCATCGCCACCATGATCCAGATCGTGTTCGACCTCGTCGTGATCGGCACTCTCCTGGCGATCATCGCCACCAGCATCACCCACCGCGTCGACAACGCCACCGAGGAGATCACCGCGCAGATTCCCGACGACGGGGGCACGGAGAAGACCGAGGACTGACCGCGCGGCTTCTCGCGGCGATGTGCGAATTCGATGGGTTGTGCGGGCTCACGGCACGACTCCGACTCGCCACCGGGCCAAGCCCCCGCCTCGAACACGCTCAGCGTGATCGCCCAGCGGATCGGATCGTGCTCCGCCTGCTGCCTGCCCTTCGCTGCCTGCTGCCTGCTGCCTGCAGTTCGCAGTTCGCCGAGAATTATCTGCGGGCGTGCGCGAGCCCCCGCAACACGATCCCCCTCCTACGGACCCCCACGCGCTACAGGCTCGCGAACCGCGTCGACGTGACCGGGCGGACATTCGCCGGCCCGCCGTCACGCAACCCACGGACCGGCCCACCGACACGAACCCTCAGCGATTCTCCCGATACCATCGAATCAACGCATCCGTCGACGAATCCCCCTGCGGCTCAGGATCTTCGGCCGACGTCAACAACGGCTCCAACGTAAGCGCCTGCTGCTTACCCAACTCCACCCCCCACTGGTCGAAGCTGTCGATCCCCCAGACGCTGCCCTCCACGAAGACCTGGTGTTCGTAGAGGGCGATGAGCTGGCCGACCACCGACGGGGTGAGCTGGGGCGCGAGGATGGTGGTGGTGGGGCGGTTGCCGGGCATGACCTTGTGCGGCACCAGGTGCGGGGGCGTGCCCTCGGCGGCGATCTCCTCGGCGGTCTTGCCGAACGCGAGCACCTTGGTCTGCGCGAACAGGTTGCTCATCAGGATGTCGTGCATGCTGCCGGTGCCGTCGCGGGTGGGCAGATCGTCGGTGGGGCGGGCGAATCCGAGGAAGTCGGCCGGGATGAGGCGGGTGCCCTGGTGCAGCAACTGGTAGAAGGCGTGCTGGCCGTTGGTGCCCGGCTCACCCCAGAAGATCTCCCCGGTCGAGGTGGGGACCGGCGTGCCGTCGGCGCGCACCGACTTGCCGTTGGACTCCATGGTGAGCTGCTGCAGGTAGGCGGGGAAGCGCGCCAGATCGTTCGAGTACGGCAGCACCGCCCGCGACTGCGCGCCGAAGAAGTTCGAGTACCACACGCCGAGCATGCCGAGCAGCACCGGCGCGTTCTCCTCGAACGGCGCGGTCCTGAAATGCGTGTCCACGGCGTGCATTCCGGCCAGGAACTCCGCGAAACGCTCCTTGCCGACGGTCGCCATCACCGACAGCCCGATGGCCGAATCCACCGAGTAGCGGCCGCCGACCCAGTCCCAGAATCCGAACATGTTGGCGGTGTCGATCCCGAATGCCGAGACCCGCTCGGCGTTGGTGGACACCGCGACGAAATGCTTGGCCACGGCGTCCTCGCCCAGCGCCGCGACCAGCCAGCGCCGTGCGGCGGTGGCGTTGGTGAGCGTCTCGAGCGTCGAAAACGTCTTGGACGCAACGATGAACAGCGTCGTCGCCGGGTCCAGGCCCGCCAGTTTCGCGACCAGATCGGCCGGGTCGACGTTCGAGACGAACCGGGCGTCGATGCCGGCGTCGGCGTAGTGGCGCAGCGCGCCGTGCACCATCACCGGCCCCAGATCCGAGCCGCCGATGCCGATGTTCACCACTGTCGAGATGCGCGCACCGGTGGCGCCGCGCCACCGGCCCGATCGCAGCGAATCGGTGAATTCGCCCATCCTGCGCAGGACTTCGTGCACTTCGGCGCCCGCGTCGGCGCCGTCGATGGTCATCGACTCGCCCGCGGGCAGCCGCAGCGCGACGTGCCCGACCGCACGGTCCTCGGAGGTGTTGATGTGGGCGCCCGCGAACATCGCGTCGCGGTGCTCGGCGACCCCGGCCTCGCGCGCCAATTCGACCAGCAGGTGCAGGGTTTCCCTGGTGACACGGTGCTTGCTGTAGTCGATGAGCAGATCGCCCACCCGGACGGTCAGCGCACGGCCGCGCTCCGGGTCCTCGGCGAAGATCTCGCGTAGGTGCCGCCCGGATACGGCGCCGAAGTGATCGTGCAGTTTCCGCCAGGCCGCCGATGCGGTGATGTCGCTGCTCACGTCCGCCGAGGGTACTCACCCCGGCGGCCGCGCGCACGGTGCGGGCGCGCATTCGGGTGTCCGGATTTCCCGGCCGCGCGCGAGCCCGCGCGGCCTAGGCTGGCGGACATGGTGTCGATGAGTGAACTACTCGAATCCGTGCCGACGCAGCTGTGGATCGGTGGACCCGTCGAGGCGGACGGGGGCGCCACCTTCCCGGTGCGCAATCCCGCCGACGGCGAGGTGCTGGTCCACGTCGCCGACGCCGCTCCGGGCGACGCGGTGCGCGCGCTCGACGCGGCGGTCGCCGTGCAGGAGCAGTGGGCCGCCACGCCCGCGCGCGAACGCGGCGAGATCCTGCGCACCGTCTACGAGCGCATCACCGCGCGCGCCGAGGAGTTCGCGCTGCTGATGACCCTCGAGATGGGCAAGGCGCTGCCGGAGAGCCGCAACGAGGTGCGCTACGGCGCCGAGTTCTTCCGCTGGTTCAGCGAGGAGGCGGTGCGGGTACACGGGCGCTACCTGCACGCGCCCTCGGGGACCGGGCGGATCATGGTGCACAAGCAGCCGGTCGGTCCCTGTCTGGCCATCACGCCGTGGAACTTCCCGCTCGCCATGGGGACGCGCAAGATCGGTCCCGCGCTGGCGGCGGGCTGCACCATGATCGTGAAACCGGCCTCGGAAACGCCGCTCACGATGTTGCTGCTGGCGAAGCTGTGCTCGGAGGCCGGACTGCCCGACGGCGTGCTCTCCGTGATCACCACCAAACGGTCCAGTGCCGTCACCGCGCCGCTGCTCACCGATCCGCGTCTGCGCAAGCTCACCTTCACCGGCTCCACGGAGGTCGGCCGCAAGCTCGTGGAGCAGTCCGCCCACGGTTTGCTGCGCACCTCCATGGAGCTCGGCGGCAACGCGCCGTTCGTGGTGTTCGACGACGCCGACGTGGACGCGGCCGTGCAGGGCGCGATGCTGGCCAAGCTGCGCAACGGCGGCGAGGCGTGCACCGCGGCCAACCGTTTCCACGTGCAGAACGGCGTGCGGGAGGAGTTCACCGCGAAACTGGCCGAGGCCATGGCGGATTCGGTGGTGCTCGGCCCCGGCGCCGACCCGTCCACCACCCTCGGGCCGCTCATCAACGAGGACCAGCTCACCACCGTGAGCGAACTCGTCGACGACGCCGTGGCGGCGGGCGCGCAGGTGCGCCTCGGCGGCAAGGCACCCGGCGGACCGGGCTGGTTCTACCCGGCGACCCTGCTCACCGACGTGCCGCCGCAGGCCAGGATCCTGCGCGAGGAGGTATTCGGCCCGGTCGCGCCGATCGTCGGATTCGACACCGAGGAGCAGGGGCTGGCCGCCGCCAACGACACCGAATTCGGCCTGGTCGCCTACGTTTACACGCGCGATCTGGACCGGGCGCTGCGGGTGGCCGAGGGACTGGAGACGGGCATGGTCGGCGTGAATCGCGGGGTGATCTCCGACCCGGCCGCGCCGTTCGGCGGGGTCAAGGCCTCGGGCTTCGGCCGCGAGGGCGGCATCGAGGGCATCGAGGAATACCTCTCGACCAAGTACATCGCGCTGACCTGAGCGGGGCGCGCGCGAAATGGAAGGACCGCCCCGGGGGACTTCACCCGGGGCGGCCTGTGGGAGGCGGTGGACTCTCGGCCACCGCGAGGTTCGTTCAGCCGTGCGCCGGCTGGGAACACGAGGTCAGTGGCCGAGGCGACCGCGCCCCAAGCGCAACAGCAGCATGGCGAGGGTGTGACCCTCCTGGCCGAGCTCGCTGAAGCGCTCCAGCACCTTCATCTCGCGGCTGTGCACCAGCCGCGGCCCGCCCGACGCCATCCGGGTCCGGCCGATCAACCGGGAGATCTCGGTCCGGCGCTTGATGGCGGCCAGGATCTCGGCATCGAGCCGATCGATCTCCTTGCGGAGCTTGTCGATCTCCGCTTCGGTCTGCGGCAATGCCGCGTCGGACCCGGTAGTCGTGGCAGGGGTGCTCATATTCATCTCCTCGTGTCAGAACGTGGATCGGTTGTCACGCGTCACGCGTTACCGTCCGGTTCTTTCACCGTGAAACAGACCTGGTGGGCAATCCATAGTCCCCCCAGCAGCGTGCGGTCAGCTACGGAATCCGCGATACCGATATCCGGTTGGTAACCGGAGCGATCGTGTCGCGGCAACGCTGATCATGTGGCCAGTCTGCCACGCGTGCCAACCGAAGCAAAACACGAGTTTTTGTGAATCTGCTGAGAACGGGTCGGGCGGATTCGCGGCGCCGAACCGCTTCCGGGTGTTCACTGGAAGGTAGCCGGCGGGCCGCACCTGACCGGGGGCTTCAGGTGTGTCGGTGCCCGCCGGTAGCGTGGATGGGCAATGGACATCACGGTGGCTCCCCAGACGCAATCCCTGGCCGCGCGCGCTCAGCGCCGCGCCGACGAGGCCGCGCGCCGCGCCGAGCGGGACCGCGAGCAGACCGGCGAGGCCGAGCGCCTGCTCGACGGGCTCAACCCCCAGCAGCGGGCCGCGGTGATCCACACCGGCTCGCCGCTGTTGATCGTCGCGGGCGCGGGCTCGGGCAAGACCGCCGTGCTCACCCGCCGCATCGCCTACCTGCTGGCCGCCCGCGGCGTCACGCCCGGTCAGATCCTGGCCATCACGTTCACCAACAAGGCCGCCGCCGAGATGCGCGAACGCGTCATCGGCCTGGTCGGGCCACGCGCGAACACCATGTGGGTGTCCACGTTCCATTCCAGCTGCGTGCGCATCCTGCGCATGCAGGCGGCGCTGCTGCCGGGAATGAATTCCAATTTCTCCATCTACGACGCCGACGATTCGCGCAGGCTGCTCACCATGATCAGCCGCGACTTCGACATCGACACCAAGAAATACTCGGCGCGGCTGCTGGCGACGGCCCTCTCGAATCTGAAGAACGAACTGATCGGTCCGGAACAGGCGGCCGCCGACGCGGAATCCGACGAATCCGAACTGCCCGCCCTGGTGGCCCGGGTCTACGCCGAATATCAGCGCCGGTTGCGCGCCGCGAACGCGCTCGATTTCGACGACCTGATCGGCGAGACCGTCGCGCTGCTGCAGAACCACCCGCAGGTCGCCGAGTACTACCGGCGCCGGTTCCGGCACGTGCTGGTCGACGAGTACCAGGACACCAACCACGCGCAGTACGTCCTGGTGCGCGAACTGGTCGGCCATCACACCGCCCGTCCCGACGCCGACGCCTCCGGTGCCGACGACGCCGACGCGGGCGCGGCCGCCGCCCTGGGCGAGGATGAAGACGCCCCCGCCGACGCGCCCCGCGTGCCGCCGAGCGAACTGTGCGTGGTGGGCGACGCCGACCAGTCCATCTACGCCTTCCGCGGCGCGACCATCCGCAATATCGAGGAGTTCGAGCGCGATTTCCCCGACGCGGAGACCATCCTGCTCGAACAGAACTACCGCTCCACCCAGCACATCCTCTCCGCCGCCAACGCGGTCATCTCCCGCAACGAGGGCAGGCGCGAGAAGCGGCTGTGGACCGACTCCGGCGACGGCGATCTGATCGTCGGGTACGTGGCCGACAACGAGCACGACGAGGCCTCGTTCGTGGCGCGCGAGATCGACCGGCTGGTCGACACCGGCGACGCCAACTACGGCGATGTCGCGGTGTTCTACCGGACGAACAACAACTCCCGCGCGCTGGAGGAGATCTTCATCCGCATGGGGCTGCCCTACAAGGTGGTCGGCGGCGTGCGGTTCTACGAGCGCAAGGAGGTGCGCGACATCGTCGCCTACCTGCGCGTGCTGGAGAACCCCGACGACGCGGTGAGCCTGCGCCGCATCCTCAACACCCCGCGCCGCGGTATCGGCGACCGCGCCGAGGCGTGCGTCGCGGTGCACGCCGAACAGCGCGAGATCGGGTTCGCCGCCGCGCTGCGCGACGCCGCCGACGGGAAGGTGGCGCTGCTCAACACCCGCGCGCAGCGGGCCATCGCCGGCTTCCTCGACCTGCTGGAGGAGATCAGGGCGGCGGGCGAGCGCGCCGACACCGACTTCCCCGATGTGGGCAACGTGGTGGAGGCCGTGCTCGACCGCACCGGCTACCGCGCCGAACTGGAGGGCTCCGACGACCCTCAAGACGGCGCGCGGCTCGACAACCTCAACGAATTGGTCAGCGTCGCACGGGAATTCAGCTCCGAGGCGTACAACAACGCGGTCGCCGCGCGGGAGGAGGGCATCCTGCCCGAACTCGCCGACGGCGAGCCGGAGCCCGGTTCGCTGGCCGCGTTCCTGGAGCGGGTGTCGCTGGTGGCCGACACCGACCAGATCCCGGACGAGGGGTCGGGCGTGGTCACGATGATGACGCTGCACACCGCGAAGGGCCTCGAATTCCCCGTGGTGTTCGTGACCGGCTGGGAGGACGGGCAGTTCCCGCACATGCGGGCGCTGGGCGACCCCACCGAACTGGCGGAGGAGCGGCGCCTGGCCTACGTGGGCATCACCCGGGCCAGGCAGCGGCTCTACCTGACGCGCGCGGTGGTGCGGTCCGGGTGGGGGCAGCCGGTGTCGAATCCCGAATCCCGGTTCCTGCAGGAGATTCCCGGGCACCTGATGGACTGGCGCAGGCTGGAACCCTCGCCCGCCACGCGCGGCATCCGCCGCCGCGGCGAGGACGACGGGCTGGAGCGCGACTGGACGCGCGGCGACGGCTGGGCCGAGCAGCGGCCCGGTGTGCGCGATCGCGGCCCGCGCCGCCCCGCGCCGGGCGGGGCCAAGCGCAATAACACCGATCTGGTGCTGGCAGTGGGCGACAGGGTGAGCGACGACAAGTACGGCCTGGGCCGGGTGATCTCCGCCGACGGGTTCGGCCCGCTGGCCACGGTCACCATCGACTTCGGCACGGCGGGCAAGATCCGGCTGATTCCGCAGTACAGCCGGACCTTGGTCAAGCTCTGACGCAAGGGCCGTAGGTCCCTGCCGCACACCGTGGGCAGGCGGTAGCGTCCAGCGCGTGGACAGGCTCGCTCAGCATCTCGTGTGGTTCCTCCCCATGGTGTGGCTCGGCATGGTCCTGGCCATCTCGTTCCTGGAGGCGCCGCTGAAGTTCCGCGCGCCGGGAATCACCCTGCCGCTCGGCCTCGGCATCGGCCGCCTGGTGTTCCGCGCGCTGAACACCGTCGAGGTCGTGCTCGCCGTGGTGCTCGTCGCCGCCGGCCTGATCCTCGGCCTCCCCGCTGCCACCTGGGTGTGGTTGCTGGTGGCCGTGGGCCTCCTCGCCGCCCAGATCCTGCTCGTCCGCCCGGTCCTCACCCGCCGCTCCGACCGCGTCCTGGCCGGCGAAGACCTACCCCGCTCCCACGCCCACTTCTGGTACATCGGGTTGGAAGTGGGGAAAGTGGTGGCGCTGATCGGGCTGGCGGTCGCCGCCGCGCCGTGAGGGGTGGGGCTGTCGCTGGCCGAGCCATAGTGGCGCGCTGCTGTGCATTGATGTCGCGGGCGCGGCCTGGCGCCGTCGTGCGCTGAGGTCCGCGGTGAGCCGAACTTCGCCGCGCTGGATCGCCGCGAGGAGGCCCGGGTATCTCGGCGCACTGCCCGGCCCGGAGTCCGGACCGCTGCTGGCGCGCTACGACTCGCTGCCACCGATCCCGAGGCCCGGTTCGCCTCGCTACGGTGCTCGGTCCAGCTACGTGGGTCGGTTCGGGCAAGGTCTCGATGGCCGGCCGCGATTGGGGACGGCTGCGAACTGTAGTTCTGTTCTCGCTTCGCTCGGAAGATGTTGTCGGGCGGGGTGAATGGAGTGGTTGCGTTGGGGCCGCGCGTTGGCGCGTCTCCGTGCGCCGGAGAGCGATCGGCGGCGCTGTCCGTGTCTCCGCTCGGAATCGTCCGGGGTCTGCGGCCGAGCTTGTTGTGCCGTGGCGCCGTCAGCGGTGGGGGAGTAGGTCGGTGAGGGCCGAATCCAAATCTGGGTAGCGGAATTCGAAGCCGGCTTCGCGCAGGACCGTGGAGGTGGCGTGGCGGCCGGTGAGGCCGAGGGCCGGGTCGCTGCGGAGGAGGACGGCGCCGAGGGCCAGGAGGAGTGCGGGGGTCGGGGGTGCCGGTGGGCGGTGGAGGTGGCGGCGCAGGGCGGCCATCAGGTCGCGGTTGCGGACCGGGAAATCGGTGGCGGCCACCAGGATTCCGCTCGGGAGGGTCAGCGCCGGGTCCAGGCCGAGGGCGGCGCGGACGACGGCGAGCCAGTCCTCGACGTGAATCCAGCTGAACCACTGGTCGCCGGGCCCCACGCGGCCGCCCAGCCCGGCCTTGGTGAGCTGGCACAGCCGCCGCAGCGCGGGCGCGTGCGGGTCCAGCACGATGGACGTGCGCAGGATCGTGAGGTGATCGGTGTTCGCGCCCTCGACGGCGCGCTCCCACGGCTCGGCCACACCGGTCATCTGCGGCAGCCCGGTGGGCAGCGGAGTCGTTTCGGTGCACCGGGTTTCGCCCGCGTCCGACCAGATCGCGGTGGTGCTCGCCTGGATCCACCGGTCCACCGGCGCGGGCAGCGACGCGGCGGCCGCGACCAGGGCACGTGTGGGATCCACACGGCTGCGGCGCAATTCGGCGATATTGCGCTCGGTCGGGCGGCAGTCCACCAGCTTGCCCGCCAGATTCACGATCGCGGTGGGGCCCGGATTCTCCAGGGCGGCAACCCATTTCCCGACGGTGAGGCCGTCCCATTCGGCCTGGTCGAACGGCAGGCCCGGATCGCGCCGACGGGTCAGGATCACCACCCGCTGCCCACGGCAGACCAGGTCGGCGGCGAGTTGGCGGCCCAGCGCACCGCTGCCGCCCGCTATGACGGTGGTGAGCGCTCCCGCGGCGGGCGCGATGCCGGCGAGCAGCGCCAAGCGGGCGAAGCAGACGCGGGGTTCGTGTTCGAGCAGCCGCGCCACGATGGCGCGGGCGGCGGGCGCGGACGGCCCGGTGAAGCTCAGCTCCTGGGTGAGCTGGGTGCCGCCGTCGACGGGCTCGATCCGCCAGGTGAGGCGCATGCGACCGGCGGGTTCGGGCTGTTCGAGGGTGAGTTCGCGCTCGGGGGTGAGGGCGGCGATCGTGAAGGGCGGCGCGGTGCGCCCGTGCAGCGCGCCGACGAACCGCCCGCGCGGCAGATAGTCGCCTTCCGCGCCGACCGCGAGCGGGCCGCGCAGGCGCACGGAAGCGACGGCGGGATTCCATTCCGGCCATCGCGCGGGATCGCCCACCACCCGCCAGACGATTTCCGGTGGCAGCGCGAGGAATTGGGTGTACGTCGTTGTACCGGCCATATCGGCGACGCTAATGCGCGAATCCGAGCACGGGAAGCGTGCCGTTCCTCACGCGGGTGCGCGTGGTCACACCGGGGACCAGGCGCACGTGCCGGGCGCAGATCAGCACACCGGATCGAGCGTGCGGGCGATCCGACGCGGGGGCCGACCACGTTCACGTGCTGCGCGCGTGGTGGCCTCTTCTCTGGCCGAACATCGCAACGCGCAAGGCTGTCCACCGCGTCGATCAGCACCCGCACGGGTACCGACCACGATGCCGCATCGTCGGTCCGATGGTGCCACCGATGGCCACGACGTAGCGCGGAAAGGGTCCACGGCTACTGGTCGGCTGGTGCGACGTCGTAATCGTCACCAGCGGCGAAACGCCTCTCGTCGCGACGGGCGGCCGCTTCCCGCTGTGCCGACCTGACGCTGTGCGCTATGCACGTTGTTGATCACGGCCGCCTGTGCCGAACAGGGGACTCCGCGACGGGGTGGGAGCCGATGAGCTGTACACCGGACCGGTCGGCAGTCCGCGACCGCGGTGGGCGGATTCCAGGGCGCGACATTCGGCGAGGATGCGCGGCCGCCCACCCGGTGGATCGAGCCGGGCACGGCCGTCCGCACCCCGGTGCATAACCGAACACGGCGCCCGACCGGTGACCTGAGGCCGAGTGATCGCGTGGATTCAGTCGCGCATCTGGCCGAGGCTGATGCCGCGGGTGGCCAGCCACGGCACCGGGTCGACCTTGTCGACGCCGTTGAGCCAGACCTCGAAGTGCACGTGCGGGCCGGTGGAGAAGCCGCGGTTGCCCATGGTGGCGATCTGGTCGCCGGCCAGCACCCGCTCGCCCTGCGACACCGTGGCGGTGTCGATGTGGCCGTAGATGGTGACGGTGCCGTCGTCGTGCAGGATCCGCACCCACATTCCGAAGCCGGCCGCCGGGCCCGCCTCGATGACGGTGCCGTCGGCGACGGCGTAGATCGGGGTGCCGATGGGGCCCGCGACGTCGATGCCGAGGTGCTGCACACCCCAGCGCGCGCCGAAACCGGAGGTGAAGTTGCCCGCGGCGAACCTGGCGAACAGCGGGCGCAGCTTGGCGGCCTCGGCGGCGGCCAGCTCCTCGGCGTACTTGCGGCCCTTCTCCAGGATCTCGTTGAACTCACCGAGATTGGACGGGGCCGTGACGTTGAGCATCTGCGGCGAGTCGGGGGAGGCGGCGGCGGCCGGGTCGGCCAGGCTGATCGACTGCGCGGCGATCTCGTGGACCTGCCCCGCGGCCTCGTAGTCGATGGTGTGCGACGGCTCGTCGGTGGAGGCGCTGGCGGCTTGTCCGGCGGCGACCACCGCGCCCGCGGCGACGGCGACGACCGCGGCGCGGCCCTTCAGCGCGGTCGGCGGAGCGGGCACCCGGTGCGCGCCACCGCGGCGGCGCGAGGTGCGTGCGGGAATGACGGTGGGGGTCGGGCGCTCGTCGCCGGCCTCGGTCCACGCGCTGTCGGAGTCCCATTCGCGCTCGGCCTCGGGGGCCCATTCGCCCTGCGCGTCCGGGGCCCATTCGCCCTGGGACTCGGGGGCCCAGCTGCCCTGAGATTCGGGAGTCCATTCGCCCTGTGGCGCGGACCAGTCGCGGCCGGATTCGTCACGGCCGTGCTGCCAGGCGTCGTCCTCGGCGGGCGTCCACGCGTTGTCGGCGTCGGGGGACCAGCGTCCCTCGGACGCGGGGGCGGGCGTCCACGCCTCGTCGGCGTCGGGGGTCCAGGAGTTCCGCGCGGTGTTCCAGGCGCCGCCGTCGGACCACGAGTCCTGGCGGTTCCATTCGGCGTCGGCCTGCCAGGCGGCGGCCGGGGCCTCGGCGTCGCGGTGCGTGCCCGCGTATCCGGCGGGCGCGGCAGTGCCGTAGCGATGGTTGGACGACGGGAACGAGCGTCTGTTCGGCTCGGCGTGGGCGAACGGCTCGTCGTCGTCGCGGTAGCGATGTCCGGAGCGCGCGCGGCCACCGGCGGCCAGGGTGGAGCGAGGATTCATCGGCGGAGCCACATCGTGAAACGGGTGGAGGCGCCGAGAGCTCGGCAGGGCGGCGATATCGGCGAGGTCACGGGCATGATTCGAGATCGGCTCACCAACTGCGGTGCGCTGTGGTGCGTCAAGGTTTGCCGTCCTCCTCAGCATTGGAACAACGGAGTCGTGACCTAGTTGTGACATCGACCGCAATGACGGTAACGAAACGATTGCAGGGTCCGCAAGCGCTGCGGCCGATCTGTCCAAACATGTGAGATTCATCACGGTAACGCCACGGAATAACTCACTGTTTTCGGGGCACGCGAGTGAGGTCTCGCGACGACGGAATGTAGTAGATCGCCCCTTCTCGGGTTCTACCTGGCACGGCGTCCGTGCCTACTCATCAGTAGCCTTGGCCAGCGGTTTTTCGGGACCTCGGTAACTGGTCGTGACCTGCGCCACTTACGATGAACGTGGCCGTTTGGCCCTCCATGTGACTGGTTAGAGTCCGACCCGACCCGCTCCGACGTCGGGCCGCCAACAAAGACGTTGTCATCACAACGCAGACGAGACGGTGAGTACATGGATCTCTTCGAATATCAGGCGAAGGAGCTCTTCGTTAAGCACGGAGTGCCTTCGTCCGAGGGTCGAGTCACGGACACGGCCGACGACGCCCGCGCCATCGCCGAGGAAATCGGCAAGCCGGTGATGATCAAGTCCCAGGTGAAGGTCGGCGGCCGCGGCAAGGCCGGTGGCGTGAAGTACGCCGCCACCCCGGAGGACGCGTTCACGCACGCGTCGAACATTCTCGGCCTGGACATCAAGGGCCACATCACCAAGAAGATCCTGGTCGCCGAGGCCAAGGACATCGCCGAGGAGTACTACATCTCCTTCCTGCTCGATCGCGCCAACCGCACCTACCTGGCCATGTGCTCGGTCGAGGGCGGCATGGAGATCGAGGAAGTGGCCGCGACCAAGCCGGACCGGCTGGCCAAGGTCCCCGTCGACGCCGTCAAAGGCGTCGACCTCGCCTTCGCCCGCTCCATCGCCGAGCAGGGCCACCTGCCCGCCGAGGTGCTCGACGCCGCGGCCGTGACCATCCAGAAGCTGTGGGAGGTCTTCGTCGCCGAGGACGCCACCCTGGTCGAGGTCAACCCGCTGGTGCGCACCCCCTCCGACGAGATCCTGGCCCTCGACGGCAAGGTCACCCTGGACGAGAACGCCGACTTCCGCCACCCGGACCACGCGGAGTTCGCCGACAAGGACGCGACCGACCCGCTGGAGCTCAAGGCCAAGGAGAACGACCTCAACTACGTCAAGCTCGACGGCGAGGTCGGCATCATCGGCAACGGCGCCGGTCTGGTCATGTCGACCCTGGACGTGGTCGCCTACGCCGGGGAGAACCACGGCGGCGTCAAGCCCGCCAACTTCCTCGACATCGGTGGCGGCGCCTCGGCCGAGGTGATGGCGGCCGGGCTCGACGTCATCCTGAACGACGCGCAGGTCAAGAGCGTCTTCGTGAACGTCTTCGGTGGCATCACCGCGTGCGACGCCGTGGCCAACGGCATCGTGAAGGCGCTGGAGATCCTCGGTTCCGAGGCCAACAAGCCGCTGGTCGTCCGCCTGGACGGCAACAAGGTCGAAGAGGGTCGCCAGATCCTCGTCGATGCCGCGCACCCGCTGGTGACGCTGGCGCAGACAATGGACGAAGGCGCCGACAAGGCCGCCGAACTGGCTGCCGCCCGCTGACGACGGCCGAGTAAGGACAAAGAGAATGTCTATCTTCCTGAACAAGGACTCCAAGGTCATCGTCCAGGGCATCACCGGCGGCGAGGGCACCAAGCACACCGCGCTGATGCTGAAGGCGGGCACCCAGATCGTCGGCGGTGTGAACGCGCGCAAGGCGGGCACCACCGTCGCGCACACCGACAAGGCGGGCAACGCCGTCGAGCTGCCGGTGTACGGCACCGTCGCCGAGGCCATCAAGGAGACCGGCGCGGACGTGTCCATCGCGTTCGTCCCGCCGAAGTTCGCCAAGGACGCCATCATCGAGGCCATCGACGCGGAGATCCCGCTGCTGGTGGTCATCACCGAGGGCATCCCGGTGCAGGACACCGCCTACGCGTGGGCCTACAACCTGGAGAAGGGCAGCAAGACCCGCATCATCGGCCCGAACTGCCCCGGCATCATCACCCCGGGCGAGTCGCTGGTGGGCATCACCCCGGCCAACATCACCGGCAAGGGCCCGATCGGCCTGGTGTCCAAGTCCGGCACGCTGACCTACCAGATGATGTACGAGCTGCGTGATTTCGGCTTCTCGACCTCCATCGGCATCGGCGGCGACCCGGTCATCGGCACCACCCACATCGACGCCATCGAGGCGTTCGAGAAGGACCCCGAGACCCAGCTCATCGTCATGATCGGCGAGATCGGCGGCGACGCCGAGGAGCGGGCCGCGGCCTACATCAAGGCCAACGTCACCAAGCCGGTGGTCGGCTACGTCGCGGGCTTCACCGCCCCCGAGGGCAAGACCATGGGCCACGCGGGCGCCATCGTCTCCGGTTCGTCGGGCACCGCCCAGGCGAAGAAGGACGCGCTCGAGGCCGCGGGCGTCAAGGTCGGCAAGACGCCGTCCGAGACCGCCGCGCTGGCCCGCGAGATCCTGGAGAAGGCGAGCGTCAGCGCCTGACCCGCACGCTGCGCACCGGTGGCCGTCTTCCGCTCGCATCGCGGAAGGCGGCCACCGGTTTTCGCGGCCCGCGCGCGACTCGTGGCCGTACGCCCAGTTCGTTGAGGGTGACCTCGGCGGGCTCGTGCAGTAGCGTCAGGAGCGATCCAGCCGAAGTACAACGACTCGACGTAGGAGACGACGACATGTCATACCCGACCGGGGGCTCCGGGTACAACACACCCGCGACGCCCTCCACACCGGCCAGCCCCGCTTCGACGGCCGGCGGTGGTACCGGCGCGAGCGCTTCCGGTTCCGATGCCAAGGGCCTGCCGTTCTTGCTGGTGGTCGGTGTCGCCGCGCTCGGCGCGATCAATTTCCTGCTCGGTTTCCTGCCGTTCGCGGTGATGGAGGCGTCGAGCGGGGGCATCACCGTCACCGGTGACAGCAATAACGGCTTCGTGGTGATCCCGCCCGCGCTGGCGCTGCTGCTGCTCGGCGGTCTGCTCGCGGGCCTGTCCGTGCTGCCCAAGCAGGAGTGGAAGGGCGCCGCCGCCGCGGCTTCGGTGGCCGGCTTCCTCACCCTGCTCTTCCAGACCTTCACGCTGCCCGAGGGTTACAAGACCGAGTTCGGCGCGTGGGTGCTGATCGTGCTCGCACTCGTGCAGGCCGCGGTCGCGGTGGTCGCGGTGCTGTTCGACGCGGGCATCATCTCCGCGCCCGCCCCGAAGCCGGCCGGCGCGCCGCAGCAGCAGGGCGGCTACCCGGGCCAGCAGGGCCAGGGCTTCGGCCAGCAGGGTTACGGCCAGGGCGGCTACGGCCAGCAGAGCCAGCCGGGTCAGTCCTTCGGTCAGCAGCCGGGCCAGTCCTTCGGGCAGCAGAGCTACGGCCAGCAGAGCCAGCCCAGCCAGCCGACCTACGGTCAGCCGGGCCAGTCCTACGGCCAGCAGAGCCAGCCGAGTCAGCCCACCTACGGCCAGCAGGCCGGCCAGTCCTACGGGCAGCAGTCCTACGGCCAGCAGCCCGCGGGTTACGGTGCGCCGCAGCAGGCTTCGCCCTACGGCGCGGCCCCGGCGCAGCAGCCCGACGCCGCCACCCAGCACTTCGGCGGCGCGCAGGCCGGTCAGCAGCAGTCCTACGGCCAGCAGGGCTACGGCCAGCAGGCCCAGCCGAACCAGCCGTTCGGCGGCGAGAAGCCGGCCGACCCGGCCTCGGACGCGACGCAGGCGTTCCGCCCGTCGGAGGACAACAAGTAAGTCCATGCGGGTCCCACGCGAGCACCTACCCGGCCAGGGTGGGTGCTCGCGGCGCGCCTGCCCCTCGTCACTCGGGAAGGGTGCCACGCTGAGTTGCCATGAACCCACCCCGGAACACTCTCGTCCGCTGGACCGGGAATCGCACCGGATCGGTGCCCGCCGTGCGTAGCGAACCGCGGGCCGAGGCGGGCGAACCGGGATTCGGCGCGCTCACCCCGGAGCGCGCGCGGGTGCTGCTGCTGGTCGCGGCGCGGCCCGCGACGTTCGCGCTGACGCTGATCATCGCGCTGGTGCTGATCACCTTGCTCGCCTCGGGCAGCGGGATGGCGGGCGCGTCGGGGGCGATGGCCGCGAGCTGGCTGGCCGCGCACCAGGTTCCGCTGGTGATCGGCAAGACCACGCTGGGCCTGTTGCCGTTGCTGCCCACCGCGCTGCTGCTGTGGCTCGCGTTCCGCGAATGCGCCCACGCGGTTCGGGCGGACAGTACGCGCGCCGACATCGGCTGGGTCGTCGGCGCGGCGGTCGGCGGCCCGCTGGTGGTGACGGCGGTGTGCTCGGCCGTGGCCGAGGACGCCTCGGCGGTGGTGGCGCTGCAACCGCCGAACACCCTGGTGGCCTTCGCCTGGGTCGGCGGTCTGCATCTGCTCGCGGCCGGCGCCGGGATCGCGACCACCATGCGCGGGCGGCTGCTCGCGCTCGCGCCGGTGCCCGACTGGGCACTCGCGGGCGCGGTGGGCGCGTGGCGCACGATGCTGCGGCTGCTCGCGTGCGCGGCGGCCGTGACGGTGGTGTCGCTGCTCGCGCACTGGTCGGTGATCGGCGAGACCTACGACGGCGCGGGGAACGCGTGGGGCGTCATCGGATTGACGCTGTTGTCGCTGGCGTACCTGCCGAACGTGGTGGTGGGCTCGCTCGGCGTGCTGATGGGCGCGACGGTCGGGTTCGGTGACGCGTCGGTGGGCCTGTTCTCCGTTGTCGGGGGCCCGGTGCCCGCGCTGCCGGTGGTCGCCGCGGTGCCGACCGGGCCCGCCGCCGTCTGGTGGGCCGCGCTGCTGGTGATTCCCGCGGCGGTGGGCGTGCTCGGCGGTGTGGACGCCGCCCGCACCTCCGACGACCGCATCACCGCGCCGTGGGCGACGCTGACCTCGGCCGGGATCGCGACCGTGGTGCTGGTGCTGCTCGCCGCACTGGCCGGTGGCGAGCTGGGTGAGTTCGGCCGGGTGGGCGTGCACCTGCCGATCTTCGCGGTGGCGTGCGTCGGCTGGCTGGCCGTCGCGGGGTACGTGGGCCTGGTCTGTGCCCGGTGGTTCCTCGTCCCGGCCGGGACGGCGTATATGGGCGCGGGCGACTACGACGACGATCGCTACGCCGGAGACCGGTACGACGACGAGCACTACGGCTACGACGACTACGACGATCACTACGCGGACGACGATTACGACGACGTCCGCGCGCACGATGACCACTACGACGACGACCTCCGCGCGGACGACGACCACCACAACTACGACGACCGCTACGACGAGGACGACGCCCTCGACGCCGAACTGGTCGACGATGAACCCGCCGTCACCGCGTCACCACCCCGCGCGCAGGAAGCCGACATCGTCGACGCCGAGGTGGTCGAATCCGATCAGGAGCCCGACCCCGCCCCCGGCCGTCGCTGACGCCGCCGCCACCACCGGCCGGAAGTGCCCGCACCCCCACC
The DNA here is from genome assembly GCF_003315035.1 of Nocardia puris. Classification (GTDB taxonomy): domain Bacteria; phylum Actinomycetota; class Actinomycetes; order Mycobacteriales; family Mycobacteriaceae; genus Nocardia; species Nocardia puris. The sequence continues at coordinate 126,807 of NZ_QNRE01000016.1, read as the reverse complement.
GACTAGGCTTTGACGTCGGCGGCCTTCGTTTCCGCCACCCGCCACCCGATACGCAGGGAGTAGAGCGCTGACGTCTCCGCACGCCCAGTGGGTGCCCGCCGCGGCGCCCGCCACCGTCGTCGTCCTCGCCTCGGGCACCGGGTCGCTGTTGCGCGCCCTGCTGGAGGCGGCGAGCGCGCCCGGCTATCCCGCGAAGATCGTCGCCGTCGGCGTCGACCGCACCTGCGCGGCCATCGAGCACGCCGAGGCGGCGGGGGTCCCGCACTTCCTGGTGCGGCTGAAGGACTTCCCCGACCGCGCGGCCTGGGATGTCGCGCTCGCCGACGCGGTCGCCGCGCACGAGCCCGACCTGGTGGTCTCGGCGGGGTTCATGAAACTGCTCGGCCCGGTCTTCCTGGAGCGCTTCGGCGGCCGGATCATCAACACCCACCCCGCGCTGCTGCCGTCCTTCCCCGGCGCGCACGGCGTGCGCGACGCGCTCGCCTACGGGGTGCGAGTCACCGGCTCGACGGTGCATCTGGTGGACGCGGGCATCGACACCGGGCCGATCCTGGCGCAGGAGCCGGTCGCGGTGCTGCCCGGCGACGACGAGGCCACCCTGCACGAGCGCATCAAGGTTGTCGAGCGACGGTTGCTGGCGGAGGTCGTCGCCGCCGTCGCGACGCGAGGCATTGTCTCCGACGGACGAAAGGCAGTAATTCCAGATGAGCGGGTACGCCAGTGAGTGAGCGCAGCCAAGATCGCAAGGCGATCCGCAGGGCGCTGGTGAGCGTGTACGACAAGACCGGGCTCGTGGAGCTCGCGACCGGGCTGCACGCGGCGGGCGTCGAACTGGTGTCGACCGGTTCCACCGCGGGCCGCATCGCCGACGCGGGCATCCCGGTGACCAAGGTCGAGGATCTGACCGGTTTCCCGGAGACCCTGGACGGCCGGGTCAAGACCCTGCACCCCCGCGTGCACGCGGGCATCCTGGCCGACACCCGCAAGCAGGAGCATCTCGACCAGCTGACCGAGCTGGGCGTGGAGGCGTTCCAGCTGGTGGTCGTGAACCTGTACCCGTTCACCCAGACGGTCGCCAGTGGCGCGACCCCCGACGAGTGCGTCGAGCAGATCGATATCGGCGGCCCGTCGATGGTGCGCGCGGCCGCGAAGAACCATCCGTCGGTCGCGGTGGTCGTGGACAGCGGCGACTACGAATCGGTGCTGGCCGCGGTGACCGCGGGCGGCTTCACCCTTGCCGAGCGGACGGCGTTGGCGGCCAAGGCTTTCCAGCACACCGCGAGCTACGACGTCGCGGTGGCGAGCTGGATGACGAGTGTGCTCGCGCCCGGTGTGGCCGACGAGCCCGCCGAGACCCCGTTCCCGGCGTGGGTGGGCGGCGCCTGGGAGCGCGCCGCGGTGCTGCGCTACGGCGAGAACCCGCACCAGGCGGCGGCGCTCTACACCGCCGACGAGGGCGGCGCGGGCCTGGCGCAGGCGCGGCAACTGCACGGCAAAGAGATGTCGTACAACAACTACACCGACGCCGACGCCGCCTGGCGCGCCGCCTTCGACCACGACGCGCCCGCGGTCGCGATCATCAAGCACGCCAACCCGTGCGGTATCGCGATCGGCGCCGATATCGCCGAGGCGCACCGCAAGGCGCACGCCTGCGATCCGGTGAGCGCGTTCGGCGGCGTGATCGCGGCCAACCGCGAGGTGACCCTCGCGATGGCCGAGCAGGTCGCCGAGATCTTCACCGAGGTGATCGTCGCGCCGTCCTACGCCGACGGCGCGGTGGAGGTGTTGCAGCGCAAGAAGAACGTGCGCATCCTCGTCGCCGAGCCGCCGCGGCGGGCCGGGGTGGAGCTGCGCCCGATCAGCGGTGGCGTGCTGTTGCAGCAGCGCGACATCCTCGACGCCGAGGGTGACGATCCGGCGAACTGGACGCTGGTGGCGGGCGAGCCCGCCGATGCGGCGACGCTGGCCGATCTCGGCTTCGCGTGGCGCGCCTGCCGCGCCGTGAAGTCCAACGCCATCCTGCTGGCCACCGACGGCGCGTCGGTCGGCGTCGGCATGGGCCAGGTGAACCGGGTGGACGCGGTGCAGCTGGCCGTGCGGCGCGCGGGTGACCGGGCCAAGGGGTCGGTCGCGGCCTCCGACGCGTTCTTCCCGTTCCCGGACGGTCCGCAGCAGTTGATCCAGGCCGGTGTGCGCGCCATCGTGCAGCCGGGTGGTTCGGTGCGCGACCAGGAGACCATCGACCTGGCCAAGGAGGCCGGGGTCACGCTGTACCTCACGGGGTCGCGGCACTTCGCGCACTGAGCGAGGTTTCTGCGGCGAGGGCGGACGCGATAGGCGTTCGCCCTCGCTGTCTTTGGTCACATGTCCGAGAGAACTTCCCGATCGGCATCCGCTATATCGCGCGGTAGCAATGCATTTCGAGGATTCGCTCTGCTATCACCGATCCGGACATACGTGACGCAACGCCCATTCGGATACTTCCATAGGGCAGAATGTACGCATGCGTATCGTAGTCGCCGGATCATCGGGACATCTGGGTCAGCATCTCGTCTCCACCCTGCGGGCCGACGGTCACGAGGTGGTCCGCCTGGTACGCCGCGCGGCCGCCGCGCCCGACGAGATCACCTGGGACCCTTACGGTTCGGAGTTCGACAGTGCGATCGTCGCCGGTGCGGGCGCGGTGATCAACCTGTGCGGCGCGCCGGTCGCGGGCAAGCGGTGGACCCCCGAGTACAAGCAGGAGATCCGCGACAGCCGCATCAAGCCCACCGAGGTGCTGGCCCGCGCGGTGGCCGACGCCAAAGTGCCGGTGCTGCTGAACGCCTCGGCGGCGGGCTGGTACGGCGATACCGGTGATGCCGACGTCGACGAGTTCGCCCCGCACGGCCCCGATTTCCTCGCCACCATGTGCCGGGACGCGGAGGCCGCGACGGCCGCCGCGTCCGCCGGTGGGGTGCGCGTGGTGCTGCTGCGTACGTCCAATGTGCTGGCCTGGGATTCGATGATCGTGACGGGTCTGCGTCCGCTGTTCAAGCTCGGGCTCGGCGGCAAGTTCGGCCACGGCCGCCAGTACGTGCCGTGGATCTCGCTGCGGGACTGGCTGTCGGCCGTGCGCTGGCTGCTCACCTTCTCGGTGTCGGGCCCGGTCAACCTGGTGGCGCCGCAGGCGGTGACCAACAAGGAGTTCACCTCGGCCTTCGCCCGCGCGCTGCGCCGCCCAGCCCTGCTCACCCTGCCCGGCGGCGTGCTGAAGCTGGTCGGCGGCGAGGCGGGCGCCGAACTGCTGCACGGCCACAAGATGGTGCCGAAGGTACTGGTGAGCAACGGTTTCGAGTTCGCCGACCCCACCCTGGAACAGGCGATGGCCTACACCGTCGGCCGCGGTTAGCCCTCGGTCGCGCTGAGTACGGCCCGGTCGCCGAGCGGCCTGTCCAGCGGGATCTCCAGCGTGGCGAACACGGCGATCATCACGCACATCTTGCCGACGGCGTCGGCGCGGGTGCCCGAGCGCAGCGCCACCGTGACCGCCTCGTCGGTCTCGGTGGTGGTCGCATCGATGCCGAAACACTCCGGCGCCCCCATCTGGAAGTTGACGGCGATCCGGTCGTCGGCCACGCGCGCCCACGTGGTGAACGGAATCGGGCGCGGATCGACGATCGTGGGGTCGGGGGTGACCGGGTCGCCGAGCGGTGCCTGCACCTCGCTCGGCGCGGCGGGCGAGGTGGACTCCGCGCTCGTCGCCGGATCCGGTTGCGCGGCATCGTCATCGGTGCCGCCGCCGCACCCCGAGGCGGCGAGGCCGAGCAACAGCGCGGTGAGAGCGGTGGCGAGACGGCGACGCGGCATCGGGTTCATAGGGACCACCCTAGCCTCGCGGGCGCACGCGTATTCTGCCCGCTCCCAAGGCCCGATGGGGCTCGCGGGTGTTTGACATTGCCCACACAGTGAACTTTCCGCGAACCGTGCGCGTAATCCTCCCCAACCCGGCGTCCGGACTGTAGATTCGCCCTCGATGCGCGCCGGTGGGACATGGGCGAGCATCGGATTCGAATGCTGTGCAGGAAACTTCGAAAGGAACAACGTGGGCGACACGCTGCGCGTAGGCGAAGAACTCGGTCTCGGCCAGTCCCTGACCGGCGGTGCGTACACCCTGACCCTGCAGCCGGACGGCAACCTCGTGTTGTCGGAGCCGGACGGCACGGTCGTCTGGGCCACCCAGACCCACGATCAGGGTGTCGAGCGCGCCGCCCTGCAGTCGGACGGCAACTTCGTCCTCTACAAGGGCGAGGGCGCCGCCTGGTCCACCGAGACCAACGGCAAGAGCGTGGACCGCCTGGTCGTGCAGGCGGACCGCAACGTGGTGCTGTACGGCACCGACGGCAGCGCGGCGTGGTCCTCGGGGACCCACACCGACAACCCGCTGCCCGCGCCGGAGCCGGTCGCGGCCGCCCCGGTCGCCGAGGAGGTGCCCCCGCCTCCGCCGCCGGCGCCCGAGGTGCGCACCTACACCGTCGAGCCGGGTGACACCCTGTGGGCCATCGCCGAGCGCTTCTACGGCGACGGCAACCGCTACCAGGAGATCGCGAACGCCTCCGGCATCGCGAACCCCGATCTGATCAACCCCGGTCAGGTACTGACCATCCCGTAAGTCGCGTCGCGCACGCCTACGGAAATGACGTGGGACCCCGGATCTTTCGCTCGGGGTCCCACGTCCGCGTAATACAACTGGTTCGTGTCAGTAGCGCATGGCATAGGAAAGCTTGCGCCACAACGATTTCTTGCGCTGGGCGGCCTTGAACCGATCGTCGTCCTCCAGCACCGCCGTGGCCTGCGTGACGCGGCGCTTGGCCTCCGCGATGGCCTCGTCGACCGGCATCACGGTCTCCAGGTCGAACAGTTCGATGATCCGCGAAACCCGTTCGTGCACGGTGCCGCCCACCACCTCGTAGGGCAGGCCGATGTCCTTGACCACCTCCAGCAGGGTGTCGTCGGACAGCATGCGGAACGGTTCGGACACCGGCCGGTGCCCGTCCTGCTTCATCTCGAACTCGACCGGCAGGTGCACGTAGGCGTCGTAGAGCCGCGCGGCGCGCTCCTTGACGATGTCGCCGATGATGTCGGTGTACTCCATCAGCGGTTTCTTGCGGCCGATGCCCGCCGCCTTCTTCACGGTGCGCAGCAGCAGGCCCGCGCCGGGGTTGATGCCCACCGCCATCCGGGCCGTGCCGTACACCCACTCGTGCACCACCGAACCGTCGGAAATGAAGGAGTCGTCGCGGGATTCGTTGTGCACCCGCTCCTCGAAGCGGCGCAGGCCCAGCTGCAGCAGCTCGATCGAGTTCAGCTCCATCACGGTCTTGCCCGGCGCCAGGTCGATGAGCAGTTCGCGGGAGGTGAGCGCGTGGGTGCGCGGGATGCCGGTGGCGATCGACAAGGTCTCGGTCGTCGTGCTCTTGCCGACGCCGTAGGTGCCCGAGATGGCCAGTTTGAGGCTGTCGCGCCGCTGTCCGCCGACTAGGTACACGGTCGTTCTCCGATCTCAGGGTTTCTCGTCACGCAGCACTTCCCAGCCGCGTTCGCGCGCAAGGGTTTCCAGCGCGGGATCGACGGGGACGACGACCGGGTGCCCGACCGCCGCCAGCACGGGCGCATCGCTGATGTGGTCGCCGAAGGCGTGGTCGCCGGCGAAGTCGTGCCCGCCGGAACCGGCCGCGAACGCCTCCACCTCGGCGCGCTTGGCGGCGCCGATGAGGGACTTGACGACCACACCGGTGTAGACGCCGTCGCGTTCCTCCAGTTCGGTGCACAGCGTTGCCGCGCACCGTAATTCGCGCTCGATGGGGCGCAGGCAGGCGCGGAACGATCCGGACACGAGCACCGTCTCCACGCCCTCGGCGCGCAGCGCGCGCAGACGCCGCACGACGGGCTCGCGATAGAGGTGGTGCGCGCGGATGCCCTCGTGCCAGTCCTCGGCGGCCTCGGCCACCTCGCGGACCGGAACACCCGCCCAGAGCAGGTAATAGCTCTTGTTCAGGGTCTCCCGGTCCGCGCCGGAGGCGGCCAGGCCCTGCATGCGTTCGGCGTGTTCGGCCAGCACGTCCTCGCGCCCGGCCGCGGTGAAGAAGTGCCGGGCGAAGTGGTGCAGCGTGCTGACGCGCAGCAGCGTGTGGTCCACGTCGGTGAACGCGAAGCGGGGCCCGGTCGCCGCCACGTTCAGCTCACCTTCGCCGGTTCGGCGTCGTCGGTGGGCACGCCGGGCGTGGCCAGGGCGGCCTCGTCGAGATCGCCCTTGCGCATGGTGACGAAGGCGATCACGCCCGAGATCGCGGCCAGCACGCCGACCAGGACCATGGCGCTCTCCAGTCCGCTGACGAACGCGGATTCCGCGGCGGCGCGGACCTGTTCGGCCACGCCCTCGGGCACCGCGCCCGCGGCCACGCCGGGACCGCCCGCCGAGACGGCGGCGCCGACCTCACCCGCGCTGTCACCGAGCTGAGCGGCGATCTCGGAGTCGGCGAAGTTGTCCTCCACCCGGCCCTGGAAGAACGCGCCCACCGCGGCGATGCCGATGGCCAGGCCGGCCTGCTGGAACGTCTCGTTCACGCCCGAGGCCATGCCCGCCTTGTCGGGGGTGGTGACCGCGATGGAGAACGCGGCGCGCGGCGGATTGAACACGCCCATGCCGAGGCCGATGAGGATCATCGCCGGAATCAGCGCGGTCCAGGCCGAATCCACCTCGATGAACAGCACCGCGAACAGGCCCGCCGCGATGAGCAGCTGCGAGGCGCCGACCAGGATGGAGGGCGCCAGCTTGGCGACCATGCTGCCCGCGATGGCGGCGGCCACGAACAGCAGCAGCGTCAGCGGCAGGAAGCGCACGCCGGTGGCGAACGCCTCGAAGCCGAGCATGTTCTGCATGTAGGCGATGAGCAGGAACAGCGCGGGCATCACCGACAGCGCGCACAGCGCCGTCACCACGGACAGGCCGTTGAAGGTGCGGTTGCGGAACAGCGTCAGGTCGAACATGGCCCGGCCGGGACGCGAGATCTGCAACCAGGCGAACACCGCGAGCAGCACCACCGAGAGCACGAAGCTGCCGACGATCTGCGCGCTGCCCCAGCCCTCGCTGTGCCCGCCCATGAATCCGTACACCAGGAAGAACAGGGCCAGCGAGAACGTGACCATGCCCGACCAGTCCACCGGAGGCGGTGTGTCCGCGCGGGATTCGCGCATCTTCAGGAAGCCGATGACGATGGCCGCGATGGTGACCGGGACGTTGATCAGGAAGATCCAGCGCCAGCCGAGGGTTTCGGTGAGGCCGCCGCCGATCAGCGGGCCGAACGCGATGGCCAGGCCGACCACGGCGCCGAACACGCCGAACGCCACACCGCGGTCCTTGCCGCGGAATTCGTGGCCGAGCAGCGCGGGGCCGACGGCGAACAGGATCGCTCCGCCCAGGCCCTGCACCAGGCGCGCGATGATCAGCACCGTGTCGTTCGGCGCGATACCGCAGGCCAGCGAGGCCAGGACGAAGACGACCAAGCCCACGTCGAAGACCCGCTTGCGGCCGAGGCGGTCGGCCAGCGAGCCCGCGGCCAGCAGCACGGCGGCCAGGCCGAGGGCGTAGGCGTCCAGGATCCATTGGAGCGCCGAGAAACTCGAATCGAAGTCGGCGCGGATATCGGGTAGCGCGACGTTGACCACGGTCAGGTCGAGCATCAGCATGAAGGTCGCGAGCGCGACCACGACCAGCGTCCAGATCGCGCTGTCGGATCGCGTGGCGTCGGATGGCTTGTCGAGCGAGGTCGGGCCTGGTGTGCCCATGGGATTCCCCTCAGAGTCCGTATGCGGCGGCGGTTTTCAAGCGGCTCGCAGCGCTGCGGAGACCGCGTCGGGCACCGGCATCAGCTGCGGTAGCTGATACATCCCGGCCACCCGGGTGACGATTTCTTCGATCGACCCCCCGATCACTAGATACGGAACCGTCCCTTCGTGCAGGGTGTCGAGCAGCATTCGGTCGATGGTCTTGCGGAACCGGTCATCCCCGTCGATGGCCGATCCGGAGTCCATCCGCAGATGGACGAACCCGTCGTAGGTCACGTCGGCCCGCCGCTTCACGATCCCGGCATGGGCCATCAGATACCGCTTCTCGAAGATCCGGTACGGCAGATCGCGCGGATCCAGCAGCCAGTGCCGCATCCGGCGCGTGCGCCGCAGCGCCTCGGCCGCCACCCACTCCTCGAGCACCGAACCGTCGGAGACGAAGCCGGCGGTCAGCCTGGCCTCGGAATCGACGCGCTGCTCGAAGCCGCGCACCGCGGCGTCCACCGTCGGGGTCAGCCGCCGGTCGGTCGTCGGGGTGATCAGGGGGGCGGAGACCGCCGCGTAGTCCAGGCCGGTGGCCAGCGCGAGCGCGGTGCAGACGGTGGTCTTTCCCGTACGAGGCGCGCCGGTCACGGCCAGTCGTAGCGCGGGTACATCCTTCATCGGGGCGTCCTTGTATCGCGGGTGTCGCATTCGCCGTGTATCCCCTTGCGAGCGTGGGGGATACACATTCGAGAATGCGGTATCACCGGGTTCATCGAAAATCTAGTAATCAGGTGATAACTTGTCAATATGACGGCGACCAGGTTGAGTGCGGCGCAGCGTCGCGAGCTGATTCTCCAGGCGGCGGGCCGCGCGTTCTCGCGCGGTGGATACGCGGGCACCAGCACCGATGTCGTCGCGCACGAAGCCGGGGTCTCGCAGCCGTATGTGGTGCGCATGTTCGGCACCAAAGCCGATCTGTTCCAAGAGGTTTTCGATCGCGCCGCCTGCGCGTTGCTCACCGCCTTCGCCGAGGAACTCGCCGATCCCGCGGTGGCCGCGTCGCCGGAGGTCTGGGAACGGCTCGGCGCGGTGTACAACGATCTGGTGGAGGACCGCGACGTCCTCGTCGTGCTGCTCCAGGGCTTCAGCGCGGCGGCCGGGCATCCGCAGATCGCCGCCGCCGCACGGACCTTCGTGTCGTCGCTGTTCACGTTGGTGGTCGAGCGCACCGGCTGCACCCCGCAGCGAGCCAGGGAGTTCATCGCCAACGGCATGCTGCTCAACGCACTGCTGGCCATGAACGCCACCGGCCACGCCGACGGCGACCCGGCGCTGGCCGCGCTCGCCGCCTGCGCGCTGGGCCAGGACTGCGAGTTCGACGCGGGCACCGGGTCGCCGTCGCGGTGAGGCCGGTGCTCAGTCCGGCAGCTGGTGCGCCAGCAGGGTGGTGCCGGTGACGCCGCGGAACTCCTTGATCAGCAGATCGGCGCTGCGCCAGCGCTGGCCGCCGCGGTCGATCGTGGAGGCGCGGCGCACCTCCACCACACCGTCGAACGGCTCGTCGGAGGAGCGCAGGCGCGGGTCCTCGGCGAAGAATTCCAGCTTGCGCATCCACAGGGTGTTGCTGTCGCGCCTGGTCATCGAATCCAGCTGGTAGAGCAGGATCTGGGACAGCTGCGCCACGCCCACGATGGCGTCCACCGGCGACACCGCGCTCCACCACGCCGACTCGGCGCCGACATAGCCGCCCTCGACGCCGCTGTGCACGTGCTGCCTGCTGACGATGCGGCCCGCGTCGGGGTCGACGATCAGGTCGGTGGCGGTGAGCGTGTGGTCCTTGACGCCGTTGAGGTAGTAGTGCGGCGCGGGCCCGAAGATGTCGCTCAGGCCCGCGACGTGATCGACGCCGGGCAGATCCAGCGAGCCCGAGCCCACGGGGTGCACGATCGTCAGGTTGCCGGTCAGGTTGCCGACGCGGAACTTGAAGCCGGTGGCCACCTCGCCGCCGTCGGCCACCGATTCGGAGACGACCTCGGCGTGCACCGGGATGTGGTCCAGATCCTCGTGCGGCGCGGCGCCCGCGCGCACCGACGCCTGCCGCACCCACATGCGCGCGGACTCGGCCGGGCCGAGATCGCGGGCGTGGGTGATCGCGGCGTCGCACAGCGAGGTGGCGAGCATGACGGTGTCGACGCTGCTGACGTGCGGCACCAGTTCACCGCCCGATTTGGTGGACCAGGAGCCGGGGTAGCTGAGCCGGGCCACCGCGGTGTGCATGGCGCCCACGCCGGTGGAGCGGGCGATCCGCAGATCGATCAGTTCGGGGCCGACCTTTTTGTAGCCCTCACCGAAATAGCGGCCCGCCCGGGGTCCGAGGGGCTCGTCGTAACTGGAGAAAGAAACAGTCATGGCAGAACAACTTTCGAACAAATATCGATATCAGGTTTTCAAGCGACCTTGGGCAGGTCGAAAACCTGTCCGGCGTAGGAGAGACCGGCGCCGAAGGAAACCTGCAGCGCGAGTTGTCCCGGCTTCGCCCGTTCGGAGGACACCAGGTCCTCGATCGCCAGCGGCAGCGCCGCCGCCGACGTATTTCCGGTCCGGCGGATGTCGTCGGCGACGACGACGGATTCTTCCTGCCAGCCGAGTTTTCGTGCGACCGCGTCGATGATGCGCAGATTCGCCTGATGCGGAATGAACACCTCGATATCGCCGAGCGCGATTTCTCCGGCCGCGGCGATATCGGCGATGATTGCCGGTACCGCGGTGGTCGCCCAACGGAACACCTCGGTGCCCTCCATGATCAGCGTCGGCGATTTCGCCGTGCGGTCGTCGCGCAGGACGTCCCAGCTCGGCTCCTGGCGGATCAGGTGCGCCCGGTTGCCGTCGCTGCCCCACACCGTGCGGCGGATGTGCCCGGTCTCGGTGGGCCCCACGAGGGCCGCGCCGGCGCCGTCGCCGAAGATGGGGGCGACCGTACGGTCCCGCTGATCGATAGCGGTGCTGAACTTCTCGGCCCCGATGACCAGGATGTTCTCCGCTTGGCCCGCATTGATCAGGGCGGCGGCCTGGCCGATGCCGTGCGCGTAGCCCGAGCAGCCCGCCGACAGGTCGAAGGCCGCGCCGGTGCAGCCGAGTTCGGCCGCGACGAGCGCGGCGCCTGCCGGGGTATTGCTCAGATAGGTGGAGGTCGCGAGCATGACGACGTCGACGTCGCGCGCGCTGGTCCCGGTGGCCTCGAGCGTTTTCCGGGCGGCCGCCGCCGACATGGAAATTACCGTTTCATGATCCCCCGCAAATCTGCGCTCGGTAATTCCCGTGCGCGTGATGATCCATTCTTCGTCGACCCCCAGATTCGGGGCCAGTTCGGAATTGGAAACGATGCGATCGGGCCGGTAGACTCCGATCATCTGAAGACCGGCGCGTGATGCCGTCATATTCTCCCACCCCCGAGAGGTGATTCAACAATTATGTATGAATCAATGTATCACCCGTCCAGAATTGCGGAGTCAGATCACATTGCTATAACGCCTGTATAACGGCACCTTGTGATCAAGGTCACGTTTCTTCATGCGCTATTGACATTGCTCGCCCACCGGGCGTCAACCGGGCGGTCGCCGAGCGGTTGCGTGGAGTTCGCCCGGATGTAGTAATCCGATGATTCCCCAGGTCTATCGATAGCCGTGCAATGGCCGGACTTTTCCGGTGTCCGAGACAGGTGGCCCCTGACCTGCGGCGGAAACGACGAAGGCGGGGGTCCGGGTACGTTATGTACCCGGACCCCCGCCTGCGCGGAAGGAGAGGTCTCGCTACCGGCTGGTGAACGGCAGCAGCGCCATCTCGCGGGCGTTCTTGACCGCGACGGCCACCTGCCGCTGCTGCTGCGGGGTGAGCCCGGTGACGCGACGGCTGCGGATCTTGCCGCGATCGGAGATGAACGTGCGCAGCAGGTTCACATCCTTGTAGTCCACCGTCTCCACGCCCGCCGCGATCAGCGGGTTCTTCTTGGGGCGGCGGGCCTGCTCGGCGCGGACCTTCTTCGACGGTGCTCGCTTGACTGCCATGATCAGGGATTCCTTCTGCGGGATCGGTGGTTCTTACCAGCTCGATTTGTGCACACCGGGCAGTTCTCCGCGGTGGGCCATCTCGCGCACACGCACACGGGAGAGGCCGAACTTCCGGAGGTGACCGCGCGGACGACCGTCCGCGGCGTCCCGATTGCGCAATCGTACCGGACTGGCATCGCGGGGCAGCCGCTGCAGGGCCGCCTGCGCGGCAGCGCGCTCGGCGTCGGCGGTCGCGGGGTTGCGGATGAGTTCCTTGAGCTCGGCGCGCCGCGCGGCGTAGCGGGCGACGATCTCCTTGCGCTGCTCGTTGCGGGCGATCTTGGACTTCTTGGCCATCTCAGCGCTCCTCGCGGAACTCGACGTGCTTGCGCACCACGGGGTCGTACTTCTTGAGCACCATGCGATCCGGATCGTTGCGCCGGTTCTTGCGGGTGACGTAGGTGTAGCCGGTGCCCGCGGTGGACTTCAGCTTGATGACCGGCCTGATGTCGGTGGACTTGGATGCCATGGGGACTCCTAGATCTTCTCGCCGCGGGCGCGCAGGCGGGCCACGACCGCCTCGATCCCGTCGCGGTCGATGGTCTTGATGCCCTTGGCGGAGACGGTCAGCGTGATGCGGCGGCCTTCGCTGGGCAGGTAGTAGGTCTTGCGCTGGATGTTCGGGTCCCAGCGGCGATTGGTCCGCTTGTGCGAGTGCGACACGGACTTGCCGAAGCCGGGTTTGCGCCCGGTGACCTGGCAGTGGGCCGACATGCGGGCTCCCTCCGGTGGTGATCACCCCGATGGATGATGACAATCGTTTTCGACAATGACTGTCGGACACTGTACCGTTGCTCGACGGCAAATGAAAATCGTTATCGAAAGGGGTTCCGGTGGTGGTAGTGCCCGATCCCGTCCCGCCCGTGACCGACCGGCGGACGCCCGTGGTGCTGGTCGCCGGCCTGCCCGGACCCGCCGCGGCGGGCGTCGACCACGTCGCGGCGGCGCTGCTCGGCGACGGCACCGTCGTGGTCCGCCACGAGCTGAGCGAGCTGCGCGAAGGCATCGTGCGCCGCACGGTGCGCACCGCGACCCACACCTCCAGCGCTGTGCTGGAACTGGCGCACGGCTGCGTCTCCTGCACGCTGCGCGCCGATCTGCTGCCGCTGCTGTGCACGCTGGCCGCGCGGGATTCGGTGCGCCGCATCGTGCTCGCGCTGGATCCCGCCTTCGAGGCCGAGGCGATCTGTCAGGCCATCGAGGACGTGGTGGTCTCCGGTGTGGTGGGTCGCGTCGACGGCCCGGCCGGGCGCGACGTGCGCGTCGAGGCCGTGGTGACCTGCGTGGACGGCCAGGAGTGGCTCACCGACGCGACCGGTGAGGACACGCTGGCCGAACGCGGCCTGGCCACCGCCGACGACGACCGCACGGTCGCGCAGGTGGCCGTCGGTCAGGTCGACTTCGCCGACGCCCTGGTGGTCGCCACCCCCGCCGACCCGCTGGAGCGCGAACGGCTCGGCGCGGTGCTGAGCCGTCTGGCGCCGGAGGCGCCGGTCGGCTGGTTCGACGACTTCACCGCGCTGGGGGCTGCCGAAGCCGAGTCCCTGCTCGCGCGCATCCCCGCGCACGCGCGCCGCGGCCGCATCTTCGACGCGCACGCGCCGCTGCTGCGCGGCCAGCCGCCGCTCGGGTCCGAGTGCGGCGTCACGCTTTTCGAGTTCGCGGCGAGCAGGCCGTTCCACCCCGCGCGCCTGCACGACGCCCTGGACGTGCTGTTCGAGGGTGTGATCACCGCGCGCGGGCGCCTGTGGCTGGCCACCCAGCCCGACGAGGTGGTGTGGCTGGAGTCGGCGGGCGGCGGGCTGCGCGTGGGCTCGGCGGGGCGCTGGCTGGCCGCGATGGACGCCGAGGAGATCGAGGCGGCCGATCCGGATCGGCGCGCGCTGGCCGCGCTGCGCTGGGACGACACCTTCGGCGACCGCGACATCTCGCTGGTGATCCTGGCCCACGACGCCGACCCCGGCGAGATCCGCCGCGCCCTGCACTGGGCGCTGGTGGAGGACGACGAGCTGCGGCTGGTGGAGCGCGCGCCCGAGCGTGTCGCGCTGTGGGAGGACCCGTTCGGCGAGTGGCACGCCGACCCGTGCGAGGACGCGCCCGACCTGTTCGACGAGGTCGCGCCGCCGAATCATCAGAGAGGAGAAGGAAAGTGAAGGCAGGGATCCACCCGGACTACCGCCCGGTGGTGTTCGAGGACTCGAGCACCGGCAAGCGGTTCCTCACCCGGTCCACCGCGACCGGTGACCGGACCGTGGAGTGGGAGGACGGCAACACCTACCCGCTGCTGGTCGTGGACGTGACGTCCGATTCGCACCCGTTCTGGACCGGCGCGAACCGCCTGCTGGACACCCAGGGGCGCGTGGAGAAGTTCGAGCGCAAGTACGGCAGGCGCGTGCGCGCCGGGAAGGAGTCCTGAGATGGCGGTGCCCAAGCGCAGGATGTCGCGGTCCAACACCCGCAGTCGCCGGTCGCAGTGGAAGGCGCAGGCCCCGGACCTGGTGCCGGTCACCGTGGGCGGTGTGGTGCACAAGGTGCCGCGCCGTTTGGTGCAGGCCGTGCGCCGCGGCCTGATCGATCTGGACCGTCTCTGAATCGCGGACGGGCGGAGCGACTCACGGGCCGGCGGGTACACCCGCCGGCCCGTCGTCGTGTCCAGCCCTCCTGCCCGGCCGGTGCGGCCAGCGCGGCGGCGAGCTTGACGTACTCGTTGTTCGCCGGCTCGGCGATGGTCTCGATCTTCAGCTCGGCACCTCGTCGTGCTTCGCGGTGAGCCCCGCCGGCGCCGACGGCGGGGCGGCCAGGATCTCCGACAGCGACTTGTCCTCATGGGTCTTGTCGAGTACCACGTTGACTGCCGTGCGATCGTCCTTCGAGACGAAATTTGATGGGTGCCGCCGGGCGGACGAGGCCCGGCTCGCCTCCTACCGGGCGACGACAACTGCGCCGGTTCGTCGCGGGCGCCGAACGCGCGCAACGATCCTCGGGGCGTCGGGCGGGTCGGGGCAACCGACTGGCAATCGGTGTGTCGGGCGTCACATGCGAGGATGTGGTTATGATCGCGCGCCCCCGATTTGCCGTACTGTGAAATACATACTGAGAGTTGGTTTTTAAGCCGATTAAAAGTCTTCGTGCACTGATGATTTCGCGCGAGCGTGCCGGTACCCTCATCTGCGAGGGCGGGTTCCCCGGGTTTCCGGTGGAACCCGCTCATCGCCATTTCTCGGGCCTCTCGCCGAAATGTTTTCTGCCGGAACGTTATCGTGCCGACAGCCCCGGCCGGAATTCCGGCACGCGCGTGTCAATTCTCCGAGTTTCGCCCATTCGGCGCCGACGCCGCCTCGGCCCGGCCCGGCAGGTCCGGCAGCAGCGCCTCCAACCGCGCCAGCTGCGCCCCGATCAGCTCGGCGGGCCCCTCCACGAGCGACAGCGGCCACGGCCACCGCCTGCCCTCCAGGCGCCCGACCTCGGCCGCCAGCTCGGCCGCCGTGGCCTCCAGTTCGCTGATCTCCGTGCGCAGTTCGGCCACCTCCGCGCGCAGGGCCTCGGTATCGCCCTCCAGCTCGCCGATCCGGCGCAGCGCCGCCGCCAAACCCTCCACCAGGGTCAGGTGCCGCCCTTCGGCATCGGTGCCCAGCTGCGGCCAGCCCGCCAGTCCGGGGCCGCGCAGCTGGACCTGGATATCGCGCAGCACCGCGTCCTGCTCCGGCGTCATGTCCGGTTCCTCTCCTCGGAAGTTCTCACCGGCCGAAATCCGCTGTCCCGGCCACGTTCACAGCGCAGCAAGGCGCCTGCTGAATATTGCGCCGCGCCTGGCGTGTTTCGCCCGCCGAGCGTCGGTCCGCCGAGCGAGCGTTGTGCCGCGGGCGTCGGTCCGCCGGGCGGGGTGTTCCGCCCGCTGTCGGTCGGTCGCGGTGTTCCGGGTGCCAGGCGCGGTCTGCCGAGTGGAGCATTCCGCTCGCCCGGCATCGGTCTGGCGGGCAGCGCCCGCCCCTGTGTCCGGCGAACGGCTCACCGGCCGGACACCGCCGCAGTAGCGCACATTCGCGCGTTCGAGCACGGTGGCGGCGTCGGCGAGGTGGGCATCAAGGGGATGCGAACCCGCGGTACGGCGCCGAATCGGCCGTACCGCGCCCTGAAACGCATGGGCCCCAGTCCAATCCGCCGGAATCTCGATCAGCGGGTGAACTGCGGCTGACGGTCGCGCGCCGGGAAGGGCGCCGACTGCCGCGGGGGCTCGGGTTGCCGCGCGGGCGCGGCGACCGGGTCGGTCGCGGTGCGCCGGTCCGGCGCGACGAGCACCGCGGTGATCGGCACCGAGAGCGAGAGCGTGCCCACCACGAACATCGGCACCAAGAACGAGAAGAGGTCGTCACCCTCCGGGGTGGCGGCGCGCGGGTCCAGCACCATCTCCACACCGGCCATCCGCACGAAATGCGTTCCGGCGACGGCGAGGCCGAACAGCGCCGCGGCGCCCACCACCGTGAGCGCGGAACGCCTGCCCAGCGCGAACCACAGTGTGGCCACGGCGATCCCGATCGCCAGCAGGGTGGCGGCCAGGATCGCGAACACGTTGGTCTCCAGCTCGCCGCGGATCCGCACCGCGCTCATCCCCAGGGCCATGGCCAGACTCGACCCGACGCCGATCAGCACGCCGCTGCCCACCAGCCGCAGCAGCGCGGGGGCGCGGCCCGCCGTCACCAATCCGGCGAACACCGACACCACGGCCAGCACGGCCGCGGCGGTGAGCCGGGTGACGTCGTAGCGGATCAGCGTGTCGCCGGAGGGTTCGACGCCGAGCATCGAGACGAAGACCGCCAGCCAGGTGCCGATGCCGCCGATCGACACCGCGGCCGAGGCCAGCCACACCATCCGGAACTTTGCCGTCACCGACTTGGTGGACTGGCGCACGCAGATCAAGCCCATCAGGGCACCCGCCATCGACACCAGGATCGACAGGCCGAGCACCCAATAGCCCATGGAGAAGTAGATCAACTGCGAACCCTCACACCTGCCCGACCGGCTGGGCACCCTGCTCGGCCGCCAGCCGCTGGATCGCGTATTCCGTGACGGCGGCCAGAGACTGGCGCACCTCCATGGCGTTGCGCGCGTCGATGTCCACGATCGGCACGCCAGGGCGCACCGACAGCGCCTCGCGCAGCTCGGCCACCGGGAACCGGGGCGCGTCGGGGAATCGGTTGACCGCCACCAGGAACGGCAACCCCCGCGCCTCGAAGAAGTCCACCGCCGCGAAGCTGTCCTCGATGCGCCGGGTGTCCACCAGCACCACCGCGCCGATGGCGCCGCGGATCAGGTCGTCCCACATGAACCAGAAGCGGCGCTGGCCCGGCGTGCCGAACAGGTACAGCGTCAGGTTGCCCGGCAGCACGATCCGGCCGAAATCCATGGCGACCGTGGTGGTCTCCTTGCCCGGCGTGGCGGCCAGGTCGTCGATGCCGTCGGAGAAACCGGTCACCATCGCCTCGGTGCGCAGCGGGACGATCTCCGACACCGCGCCGACGAAGGTGGTCTTGCCCGCGCCGAACCCCCCGGCGACGACGATCTTGGTCGAGGCGGTCCGGTTGTCCTGCGGTGCGCCTGGGGCCTGCGGCGCCGGATGCATCGCGGGCGCCGAACCGTACGGCTGGGGGTTATAGGGCGCGGAGTCCACGCAGAGTCCTCTCCATCAGGGACCGGCGCTCGTCGTAGGTCGCCTGGTCGCTCAGGGTCGAATGCACACGCAGCGTCCCGGCGACGACGAGATCGCCGATCACGACCCGGACCAGGCCGAGCGGCCGCTGTAGCTGAGCCGAGATCTCGGCGACCGACAAGCGCGCGGTCGCGAGCCGCACGATATCGGTACGGATATCGCCGACCGGCCAATCGAAATGGGCAGTGTAGGAGATGGTCTCGATGACCGCCTCCAGGGGTAGGTCGACCGCGGGCTCGGTACGCCCCGAGGTCAGGGCGTACGGTCGAACACGCGTGGGTGGAGTGACCGGCCCCCCGCCGGCTGGGTTGGACATGGCACGCTCTAGACGGCGGTGCGGGCGGTGGCTTGGACCACCGAACCGACCCGGTCGACCAGCAGCGCCATCTCGTATCCGATGCGGCCGATGTCGTGCGTCTTGTTCGCGAGCACGGCCAGGTGCGAGCCGTTGCCGACCGTCATCACCAGCAGGTAGCCGCGCTGCATGTCGACGATCGATTGCATCACCTTGCCGCCGTTGAACAGCTGGGCCGCGCCCGCCGACAGGCTCGCCAGACCCGCGGTGACGGCGGCCAGCTGTTCGGCGCGATCGCCGGGCAGGTGCGGGCTGGTGGCCTGCAGCAGGCCGTCGGCCGACACGAGCACGGCGTGCGTGACACCCGGGACGTCCCGGGTGAAACGGGTGACCAGCCAGTTCAGGTTCTCGTCCGTCGTAGTGCCTGGTTTCTCGGTCATGCAAGCCCTCCGTCGTTGTACTGGGCGTCGGCCCGCCCGCTGCGGACCCCGCTGAGATGCCTGGTCAAGCTGTTGCGGATCTCGTCAGGATTCCGCTGGTTGGATTCGGTGGCCGGGGCGAGCCCGCCGGGGACCAGCTGGGCGCCGGGCTGGCGGATCGGCAGACCTCCGGACGTGCGTCCGGAGGTAGCCGGGTTGCTGGCCTCCGCGGCGGCGGCCCAGCCCACGTCGGCGGGGGAGGTCCAGGTGCCTTCGCTGTGCTCCGCGGCGGCGGTGGCGGGTTCGACCAGCCACTCCGACACCATGCGCTGGTAGATCGGCGTCGGCGATTCGCCGTTGACCGGTCGCAGCCCGGTGACCGTCGGCTGCGCGGCCGTCGCGGTGGGCGCCGCGGGGGCGGGAGCGGGCGGTTCGGGGATCGCGTAGGTCTCGGTCTCGGCCCACACGTCCACCTTCGCCTCTTCTTGCGCCGGGGCGGGCAGGGCGAGCGGTTCGGCTTGGGAGGCAGCGCCGTTGCCGGTGCGGTTGCGCAGCGGCCGCATGCCGCCGCGGCCGGGATCGGTGGTCTCCACGTCGAGGATGGCGGGTTCGCGCTCGGCCGGGCCCGCCACCCGGATGGCCGGGCGGCGCTGCGGCAGGCCGCTGGCGCTGGTCTCGAACGACGAGGTGTGCTCGGGCAGCGCCAGACTCGGCACCGGTACCAGCATCCGCGGCGGCGCGATCGTCGGCTCGGCGGGCAGCTCGTGCGGCGGCTGCGGCGCGGTGAGCTGCGGCGTCTTGTCCGACACCGGCACCGGCGAGACCAGCGTGCCCGGCAGGTGCACGCTCGCCGTGATGCCGGGCTGCTGCGCCATCGCCGAGGTGCGGCGCAGGTTGACGGTGATGTTGTGGCGCTTGGCGAGGCGGCCGACCACGAAAAGACCCATGCGGCGGGCGGTCTCGACGGTGACCTCACCACCGGAGGCGAGGTGCTCGTTGACGGTCTGCAGGTCCTCGGCCGACATGCCAAGGCCGCGGTCGATGATCTCGATCAGGTAGCCGCCGTCCACCGCGCGCGCCACCGACACCGCGACCGGGGTGGTGGGCGGCGAGTAGCGCAGCGCGTTGTCGATGAGCTCGGCGAGCAGGTGCTCGACGTCGACGGCGGGCTCACCCGGCACGATGCCGTCGGGCGCGGTGCCGATCTCGACGCGCTGGTAGTCCTCGACCTGGGAGACCGCGCTCCACAGCATGTCCGACAGCGGCACCGGCGGCAGGTGGCCGCGGCGCAGCGCGGTGCCGGCGAGCACCAGCAGGTTGTCGCCGTTGCGGCGCATGCGGGTGGCGAGGTGGTCCAGGCGGAACAGGCTCTGCAGGCGCTCGGAGTTGTCCTCGTCGTGCTCGAGTTCCTCGATGAGGGTGAGCTGCTGCTCCACGAGGGACTGGCTGCGCCGCGACAGGGTCTCGAACATGCTGCCGATCTGAAGGCGCAGACGGGCCTGCTCACCGGCGAGATGCAGCGCGGCGTCGTGGATGTCGTCGACGGCGCGGGCCAGCTGGCCGATCTCCTCGGTGGTGTGCACGTCGACGCGGGTGGCCTCGGGGGTGGCGCCGCCCGAGCGCACCACTTCGAGCTCGTTGGGGAGGTCGACGTGGGCGACCTGGAGGGCGCCGTGGCGCAGGCGGCGGATCGGCACGACGAGCGAGCGGGCGACCGCCAGCGCCAGCGCGAGACCGGCGAGCAGGGTGGTCACCACGATCGCGATATCGCGCAACACCACGCCGCGCACTTCGGCGGTTCGCGCGGCCAGCCGTTCGTCGATGGTGTCGACCAGGCTCAGCGTGGTCTGGTCGTAGGCGGTGGCGCTGGTGCGCAGCGAATCCGCGACGGGCTGGCTGCTGGCGGGCTCGCCGAGGTTCTGGCTGAACGCGCCGAGGCGCACGTTCACCGAGTCGATCAGCACGCTGGCGTTGAGCGCGGAACTCGGTTGCAGCTGGGCGAACTGGGCGAGCAACACGAGTTCGCCACCGGCGGTGGTGAGTACCGTGGGGCGCACCGCGGGGTTGCGGTCGGCGCCGGGCGAACCGATCAGCAGGTACTGCTGGGTGTGCAGCCGCCGCGCGTTGGTGGTCACACCGAGCTGCAGGAAGTACCGCTGGATGGTGATCTCCTCCAGCGAGGTCGAGCGCGCGATGGCGTTGCCGATGCGGGCGGCGACCTCGTCGGCCTGCTGGCCGATGGCGACGGGGGAACTGTTGCGTAGGCCGTTGCGCATGGCGCGGCCCGCGGTGAGCGCGGCGTCGAGTTCGTTGGTGACCTCGGTGGAGGCGCCGGTGGAGCGCAGCGCCGTCTGCAGATCGGCCGCGGCCTGGTCGAAACGGCCCGCGATGCGGTCGATCTCGGCGTCGCCCGCGGTCTCCTGGTTATCCCAGACGGTGGCCGTGGTGACCGCGAGTTGTTCGGTGGCCGAGGCGAATCCGAGCATCGGCCGGATGATCCTGGCCTGGTCGGTCGCGGCGTCCAGGTCGGCGATGGTGTTGAGCTCGTCGTTGATGCGCAAGACGGCGAACGTCGAGGCCAGCACCACCGGCAGCAGTAGTACGATCCCGACCTTGCGGGTGACGGACCAGTTCGACAGCCTGAATTGCCGGGAACGCGGTGCTGCTTCCATCCGCTTCCGTCGCCTCCACTCCGCGCGGGTTCCCCGGATGGTTAGTGGCTGTTCGCGAAAAGTATGGGACCAACCCGCTGAGAACCAACTCGAGGTCTTGTTTTTACCGCAGGGAACATACCCCGCCGCGTGGGTTCCGGCAATCCGGACTGTCCCGTTCGACAATTCCCTAATATGGCCACGCAGAACAAGATTCGGTCGAAATCTCAACCAACCCAGCGACCGGAAACCGCGAGCGCCGATGAAAGTCGCTGGTCATCGGTGGTGCTTCGGCGTGTCGTCGGCCGGACGGCGACGTGGCGTGTCGCACGCCCCTCTCAGTCGGCTCTCAGTCGGTGCGGTCAGACTGTTGTCATGCGCATTCTGGTAGTCGACGACGATCGCGCCGTCCGGGAATCGCTGCGCCGGTCGCTGACCTTCAACGGCTACTCCGTCGATCTCGCCGTGGACGGTGTGGACGCCCTGGAGAAAGCCGCCGCGCAGCGCCCCGACGCGCTGGTGCTGGATGTGATGATGCCGCGCCTGGACGGCCTCGAGGTTTGCCGGCGGTTGCGCAGCACCGGTGACGATCTTCCGATTCTGGTTTTGACGGCGCGGGATTCGGTTTCCGAAAGAGTTGCCGGGCTCGACGCCGGTGCCGACGATTATCTGCCGAAACCATTCGCGCTCGAAGAATTGCTGGCGCGGCTGCGCGCCCTGCTGCGCCGCCGGGCCCCCGACCAGGGCGACACGTCGGAGGCCATGCGGTTCGCCGATCTGTCGCTGGACCCGGTCACCCGCGAGGTGGCCCGCGACGGCCGCTCGATCAGCCTGACCCGCACCGAGTTCTCGCTGCTCGAGATGCTGATGGCCAACCCGCGCCGCGTGCTCACCCGCAGCCGCATCCTCGAAGAGGTCTGGGGCTACGACTTTCCCACCTCCGGCAACGCGCTCGAGGTCTACATCGGCTACCTGCGCCGCAAGACCGAGGCCGAGGGCGAGCCGCGTCTCATCCACACCGTGCGCGGCGTCGGCTACGTGCTGCGCGAGACTCCGCCGTAGGCGCCGGTGATGGCACGAGGTTCCACCCGCCCGCACAAGATCGCCCCGGTCGGCAGGCCCGATCCGGCCGAGATGCGCCCGCCCATGCCGCTCACCCGGTCGGTGTCGCTGCGCTGGCGCGTCACCCTGCTCGCGGCGTCGGTGGTGGCGATCGCGGTGGCGCTCACCTCGATCGCCGCGTACGCGATGGTGGCGCGCGCGCTCTACGCCGACGTCGACGCACAGTTGCGGGCGCGCGCGTCGACGATGATCAACAACAATTTCGAGAGCATGGGCTTCCAGTCGATCATCCTGGCCGGCCTGTTCTCCAACGACGTGGGCGTCGCGCTGATATTCGCCGACCACAAGCCCTACATCCCGCCGCAGCACACCGATCCGCCGCTGGGGGAGGAGGAGCTCGCCGTCGCCGACGGCACGCTGCCCTCCTCGCTGCGCACCGTGCGCAACCAGCGGGTGCTGGCGGTGCGCACGAACTCCGGTGCCACGCTGGTCATCTCGCAGCGCCTGGAACCCACCAGGGAAGTGCTCGACCGGCTGGCCTGGCTGCTGTTCGTGGTCGGCGGCTGCGGCGTGGTGCTGGCCGCGGCGGCGGGCACGGCGGTCGGGCGCACCGGGCTGCGGCCCATCGCCCGGCTCACCGCCGCCACCGAACGCGTCGCCCGCACCGACGACCTCACCCCGATCCCGGTCACCGGCGACGACGAACTCGCCAGGCTCACCGAGAGTTTCAACACCATGCTGCGGGCGCTGGCCGAATCACGCGACCGGCAGCGCCGTCTCGTCGCCGACGCGGGCCACGAACTGCGCACGCCGCTCACCTCGCTGCGCACCAATATGGAACTGCTCATCGCCTCCGGCAGGCCCGGCGCGCCGCGCATCCCCGAGGAGGACATGGCCGAGCTGCGCGCCGACGTGGTGGCCCAGATCGAGGAGCTGTCGACCCTGGTCGGCGATCTGGTCGACCTGGCCCGCGAGGACGCGCCGGAGACCGTGTACGACCGGATCGATCTCGGCGAGGTCACCGAGCGCGCGCTGGAGCGGGCGCGGCGGCGGCGCGGTTCCGTCGAGTTCGTCGCCGAGCTGCGCCCGTGGTTCGTCTACGGGCACGAGGCCGGGCTGGAACGGGCGGTGCTCAACGTCCTGGACAACGCGGCCAAATGGAGTTCGCCCGGCACCACGGTGCGGGTCACCATGCGCGAGGCCGGGCGCGGACTGCTGGAACTGGCCGTCGACGACGCCGGGCCCGGTATTCCGGCCGCGGAGCGGGAGCTGGTGTTCGAGCGGTTCTACCGCACCACCGCCTCGCGCTCCATGCCCGGATCGGGGCTGGGCCTGGCGATCGTCAAGCAGGTCGTGACCAAACACGGCGGCACCATCAGCATCGATACCTCGGAGCGCGGCGGCGCCCTGATCCGTATCGTGTTACCCGGTGAGGGCGACGGTGCGTCCGCCGCTCAGCTCTCGGAAAACTGATAGCACGGTCTCAGTCGGCTCTAAGCCGTCGTCGGCACGCTGGTCGGCAGACGTGAGGAGAACACCCATGACCGAGGATTTCCAGGAACGCCGCGGGGAACACTCGGCGCCCGGCCATCCGCCGACCGAGCGGATCCCGGCCGATCAGTCCGCGTGGCACCCACAGCAGCCCGCGGAGTACGGCGCGCCGGGCTACCCGCCGCCCGCCTACGCCGCTCCCGCCTTTGCCACGGCCCCCGCCGCACCGCCCGCGCGTAAACCGGTGCGCACCGGTCTCGTCGCGGGCGCGGTTGCGCTGGCGCTGGTGAGCGGCGGTGTGGGCGGCGCGGTCGGTGCGCTGGTCGCCGGGAACGATTCCGGTGGCGCGCCCGTCACCAATGCGCTCGATGCCCCGCGCCCCGGGGTGAATACGGTGGCCAACGCGCCCGCGGGCTCCACCCAGGCGGTGGCGCAGAAGGTGCTGCCCAGCGTCGTGATGATCAAGGTCGCCAGCAACCGCGCCGAGGGCGAGGGCTCGGGCGTGGTGCTCTCCTCCGACGGACTCATCCTCACCAATAACCACGTCGCGGCCGGCGGCGGCGCGAACGCCAGGATGGAAGTGGTGTTCTCCGACGGGAGCAGCGCGACCGCCACCATGGTCGGCGCGGACCCCGTCTCGGACCTCGCGGTGATCAAGGTCGAGGGCAAGACCGGGCTCACCCCCATCGAACTGGGCACCTCGCAGAACCTCCAGGTGGGTCAGCCGGTGGTGGCCATCGGCTCGCCGCTCGGCCTGGCCGGCACCGTCACCACCGGCATCGTGTCGGCGCTCAACCGTCCGGTGTCGACCAGCGGCCAGGGCAGCCAGAACCCCACCACGCAGCCCGTGATCGACGCCATCCAGACCGACGCCGCCATCAACCCCGGCAACTCCGGCGGCGCGCTGGTGGACGGCGAGGGCAAGCTGATCGGCATCAACACCGCCATCGCCACGCTGGGCGCCTCCGAGCTGAGCGGCCAGCAGAGCGGTTCCATCGGCCTCGGGTTCGCGATTCCCGTCGACCAGGCCAGGCGGGTCGCCGACGAGATCATCAAGACCGGCAGCGCCACCTACGCGCAGATCGGCATCAAGGTGCGGCCCCAGGCGGGCGCCGCGCTGGTGCTCGAGGCCGTACCCGACGGACCGGCCGCCCGCGCGGGCATCCCGGCGGGCGCCGTCATCACCAGGCTCGACGACCGTCCCATCGATTCCGGCGAGGCACTCATCGCCGCCGTCCGTTCACGTCAACCGGGAGACAAGGTGCAGATCACCTATACCGACGAACAAGGCAACAATCCGAAGACCGTCGAGGTGACGCTCACCGGCGCGCCCGCGGACGGGGGCCGCTGATGCGACTGTCCGAAGCCGGATTCACCGCTGCCGCCGCCGGACTCCTCGGCGCAGGCGCTACGGTGAGCACCATGGAAATCGATGCTCCTGTGGCAGGGCGAGCACTGGTGGTTGTCGTCGACGATCGGACCGCGCACGGAGGGGTGGACTCGCTGGGCCCGCTGGTCACCGAACTGCTGACCGAGGCGGGTTTCCTGGTGGACGCGTCGGTGTCGGTCCAGGCCGACGAGGTGGAGATCCGCAACGCGCTCAACACCGCGGTCATCGGCGGTGTCGATCTGGTCATCTCGGTCGGCGGCACCGGCATGTCCCCGCGCGATGTGACGCCGGAGGCGACCTCGCAGGTGCTCGACCGTGAACTGCCCGGCATCAGCGAGGCGCTGCGCTCCTCGGGCCGGGTCGCCGGATCGCTGGACGCCGGCCTCTCGCGCGGGCTGGCGGGCATCTCCGGCAGCACCCTCGTGGTGAACCTGCCCGGAACCCGCGCCGCCGTCCGCGACGGGATGGCAACTCTGTCGCCGCTGGCCAGCAAGGTCATCGGCGAACTGTCCGGGTTGGCGGACTGATCGCCACCCCCGGCGAAACTCCCGACGTCCCTCGCGAGGCAACGCGCCGCGCGAGGGACGTCGCGCGTTTGGCGCGCATCTTCGGCGACACGCTGCCCGACACGACCGCCGACGAGCGCGACACCGATCCGCGCGAGAACGGCTCGGGTGACGACTGGCTGCGGTCGCAGGTGCCGCCCCATCACGGATGACCAGTTACTACTGATTCAGTCCGTAGATGACTCGGGAGAAGCGGTGATCTTCCCATTAGCTGGGCGATGAGCCGCGATGTCGGCACGGTCGAATACTGTGCTGGCGCGTAGCGCTCGCTTGGCATTCTTGCGCCGTGAACCGCTCGATTCGACGGTTTCAGATGCGTTCGCCGCCGGTTTATGCACGTCAAGCGATATCAACATCTGTTTTCATGTGATTTACATCACGTTGAACTTTATATTTCTTTGCGTTGCCGAGTCGTTACCCACCGTTTAATCTTCGCCACGAGCCACCCACACCACACGGTCCCTTCGGGCTCGGAAGCGGCACGTACGACGCCGATCCGGCGGAGCCTGGCTCGGCTCCGGGGCCGGCTCACGCTTTGCGCCGAAATAACAACGGGTTACACGTTGGCAACAAACAGGCGACAAACTGAGCTGGGCCTGAGAGGACCACCCGTCCAGCCTCGACGGTCGAGGTTGACTGTTTGAACCTGATGAGGGGAAGTATGAGCGAGAACCGCACCAACGGTTTGCGTCGCGGAGCCCGCGCCGCGGGCGTCGGCGCCGCCGCGGCCGTTGCCATGGGCCTGCTGTCCACCGGCGCCGCCAACGCCGATACCTTCGTGCCGTTGCCGGACGGCGAGAAGATCGGCCCTGGCGTCACCATCACGCGCACCGGGGAGAGCGCTCTCATTTCGCCATCGATGGCCGCCAACGGCGCCGGACGAGTCGTCTGGGTGTCCGGCAAAGCCACCGCCGACGTCACCGTCACCCCCGAGGGCGAGGTGGGTCCCTACAACGGCCCGTCCGGCGCTCCCGGCAGCAACAACTCCTCGACGCACGGTGCTTCGCAGATCAACACCGGCTACATCGTCGGCTGCCAGGTCAGCATCGGTGACGACGCGATCAGCCTGGGCATCTCCGGCGTCATCGATCTCAGCAGCGGTGGCCTCGGCGGCTCGGTCGGCCTGAGCCTGGGCCCGGGTGAGGTCAAGTTCGTGCAGATCAGCGCGAAGGACATCCTCAAGCCCGGCGTCTACTCGATCGAGTACCAGGACGCCGAGATCGAGATCCAGGGTTGCGCGGGTTACGCCCAGGCGCGGGCGTACACCGTCGTCGAGATCATCGGCGACCACTACTCGAAGACCTCCCTCTACGGGGCGCCGTTCAGCATCGGCTGACGTCTGTCGAATCCACCGAACATTCTTCTCGCTGAAGCGAATCAACCCTCGAGGGGTATCAACCAATGAGCATTCGTAAGACCGTGGCGCGGCTCGCCGGTGCCGGCGCCGCCGCGACCATCGCGATGGGCCTGTTCTCCGCCGGCGCCGCCAATGCCGACACCTTCGTGCCGCTGCCCGGCGGCGAAATCACCAAGACGCTGAGCGATGGCACCGTGGTGACCATCCGCATGGTCGGCGAGTCCGCCACCATCAGCCCGTCCATGGGCTCGACCCCGGTCCACCGCAACGCGTGGGTCTCGGGTTCGGCGCAGGTCGAGCTGTCCGGCACCGGCGGCGACGTCGGCGGCGCCATCTTCCCCGGCTACGTCGTGGGCTGCCAGGTCAACATCGCAGGCGGCGGCGTCGACGGCGGTGTCGAGGGCTCGCTCGACTGGAGCGGTGAGACCGTCACCGGCGGCGCTGGTGCCAGCAGCGGCGGCAACCTGTCGCTCGGCCCCGGCCAGGCCACCTCGTTCTACGTCCTCGACCTGGAGCAGGCCGACGATTACGGCAGCGAGTCGCACAAGAAGCGCAACAAGTTCAAGGGCAGCAGCGGCTCGGTCACCTGGGCCGACTCCACCATCGGCCTGTCCGGCTGCGGTGGCTACGCCCAGGCGCGCTCCTTCGTGAGCGTCGAGGTCGAGACCGACAACGTCATCAGCTGGGTCACCCTGTGGGGCCAGCCCTTCAGCCTCGGCTGATGATCGCGGGCTAGCCGCCCGGAGATGATGTGGGAACGGGCCCGTCGCGCGAGCGGCGGGCCCGTTGTCTATCTTCCTATAGTTTCGAACTTCGGGTTAGGCGTACCTCCGCCTTCGCTCCGGCCATGCGCGAGGTTTTTCGGATGGGCTCCGCCCAGCTGCGCCCGATATGCTTGTAGCGGTCGTTCGGAGGGGACAACCCGGACGAACCGAAGGGAGCGGGCCGTCGAACCTCTGCTCGCGGCCCGCTCCCGCTCTCGGATCAGAACTCGTGCTTGCCGCCGCCGCTCTCGCGGCCCTCGGCGAGCAGATCGCGGATCTGGATCAGGATTTCGGTGTCGCTCAACGGTTCTTCCGGCTCGCCGCCGAACCGCTTCTTCAACCGCGTCGCGGGCACCACCAGCACGAAATACAGGATCGCCGCGATGAGCACGAAATTGAGGATCGCCGTGATGATCGGGCCGATCTCCACGAAGGTCGCGGGCTTGTCGGCAACCAGGTAGAAACCGAGGCCGATCTCGTCGCTCCCGCCGAACACGGCCAGCAGTGGATTGATGATGCCGTTGCTGAACGCGGTGACGATCGCGACGAACGCGGTACCGATGACGACCGCTACCGCCAGGTCGACGACGTTTCCGCGGAGCAGAAAATCCTTGAATCCCTTGAGCATTGCCGATCTCTCCTCTTCCCGTGGAGCTGCGGTCACACTCGGCCGAATAATGGCGCCGGGTATCGAGAGATGCTAGTTGACCTTGGTGGTTATTGTCCGGCGAACATATTCGGCGTCGAGGAATTCGGGTGGGCGCGCGTATGTCCGCTCGGTGAACTGAGCGTGGGCGGGTGGTTGGTCAGCCGCTGGTGCCGAGGGGCGGTTCGCTCGGGCCGGCGCCGAAGGATTCGCCGCCGCGTGCGTTTGTGGCGGGTGTCGATGCCGACGGGATGCCGTTCCCGTTCGCGCGGCGCGGGCGCCGCTCCGCTCCTTCATCGCGGAGGTTGTCGGCGAAGATCGATGCCGGTCGGGCCGGGGGCGGTGTCAGGGTCGCGTAGTCGTCGATGATCGATGAGTGGGCCGGTGCCGGGCTGGGCCGGTTCGCTGGAAACGCACGTGGCTGACGGCGGACCTGTGCAGGGGAGACCGTAGCCTCTCGCGCACGATCGACTCGGCGTTCAGGAGGGTTCCCCCGGTGCGCCGAGGTTCGTGCCCGGGCGTGCCGAGCTCAGTCGTTACGAGGAATGCGTAAGGCGTTGATCCACAGCCGGTTCGCCGTGTCGATCAGGGCGTCGAGCGGGGCGGGTTCGGCACCGTCGTAGCCGGTGACGAAATGGGTGTAGGCGAGGCGGCTGACCATCCCCGACAGGGCGCGTGAGGCGAGCATCGGATCGAGTTCGGCGTCGGCGAGCCCGCGTTCCTGCAGGTTCTCGATGCTACGCGCGTTGCGCAGGACGAATGCCTCGGCGCGCCGCCTGCGCAATGCGGCGAATTCAGGGTCGATCGTGGCGACCTGTTCGAGCAACCCCATCAATTTCGCGTTGCGCTGATAGGCGAGGAAATAGGCGCGGTTGCTGGCGGCGATGATCTGCGCCGGGTCCGCGTCCTCGGCCACCCGGGGCATGCCCGGGTGCATCATGTCCTCCTGCGCGACCTCCAGCACCGCGGCGAAGATCTCCTCCTTGCTCGCGAAATAGGTGTAGAAGGTGCCCGCGGAACACTTCGCCGCCTTGGTGATATCGCTGAGCCGCGTGTCGAGATACCCGCGCTTCTCGAAGACCTTCCGCGCCGCGGCCACCAGCGCCGCCCGCGTCCGCAGCCCCCGCTGCGTGCTGGGCAACTCCCGCAACAAGGACGACCGCGCCATCGACGGCGGCGCCTCCTCCTCTTCGACCTGCGGCCCACGAGTCTCCATGCAGCATTTATACGCGAGCGCATCGACAGGGTTCCCGACTCCGACCGTCGAACCGGTGCCGCCGATCAGTCCGGCTGCACCGGAAGCGGGTGGGATCCGACGGGCGGGCGATGCCGGCGATGATGCGTAGTGCGCCCCTCCTCCGCGAGCCGGGCGCTGAACGACACCGAACCGCCTCCTCGCCGACTACCACCCCCGGTTGACCACATGGGTCGATCGATGTCAGCCGGGCCTGGTCGCGAAGCCCGATCACGGACAGGGATGCGAGATAGTGCGGCCGTGCCGGACGGCCGGTCGCTCGTGCCGGATGATCCGGCACGAGCGGCCGGCCGCGTCACGCGACGGCGGTTCCCTCGAGTTCCACCATCTGGCCCGGAATCGCCAGGCGTGTCACCCCGAGCATCGTGGTGGTGGGCGCCACTCCGGCGGCGCCCAGCCGCGCCGCCAGCACGCCGTAGTGCTGGAAGAGCAGGTCGACGTCGGTCGTGTAGACGTTGAGCCGGACGAGATCGGCGACCGACATGCCCGCCTCCCGGAGCACGGCCTCCACGTTGTCGATGCTCAGCGCCAGTTGCGCCGACATATCGCCCTCGTGCTCGGGCTTGCCTTCGCTGTTCATCGCGGTCTGTCCCGAGATGTAGAGGGTCCGGGTCTGCCCGGAGACGACCTCGCCTTGGTTGAACCCCAGCTCCACCGACCAGGTGACCGGATTGACCGCCGTGCGTTCGATGCCCACATCAACTCCATTCGCTCGAGTACGTCCGTCGATCGGGTCGTCGACGTCGTGCCGATGAGCTTGCCGACAAATCACGACACCCTGTGTCGTGTATTCGATAGGGTTCTCGTATGCGCGCCGACCGCCTGGTCTCCCTGGTGCTGCTGCTGCGTCAGCGGGGCCGGCTGACGGCGGAGGTCCTGGCCCGCGAGCTGGAGGTGTCCACCCGCACCGTGCTGCGCGATATCGAGGCGTTGTCCGCGGCGGGCGTCCCGGTCTACGCCGAGCGCGGCAGGCACGGCGGTTTCGCGCTGCTGCCCGGCTTCCGCACCGAGCTGACGGGGCTGAATCACGAGGAGGCCCTCGCACTGCTGACCGCCGGTTCGGGGCAGGTGTTCGGTCTCGGCTCGGCACTCGCCTCGGCCATGCGCAAGGTGGTCGACGCGCTGCCCGAAAGTCAGCGCGCCGCCGCCGGTGATGTGGCCCGGCGATTCCTCGTGGAGCCGGAGACCGACCTGCTCGCCCGCCGCCTGCCCGCCGAGGACGTGCCCGGCGACGCGATGGCGGTGGTCCGCCGCGCCGTGGTGGCCGGCCGGAAGCTGCGCATCCACTACACGGCCGTGGACCAGTCGCCGCGCTGGCGCACGGTGGACCCGATCGGCCTGGTCACCGTCCGCGACCAGGGCTACCTGCTGGCCACCAGATCCGGTGCGGATCGCACCTACCGCCTGTCCCGCATCTGCGCCGCCGAAGAACTCCCGGAGCCTGCCCGGCGCCCGGATCGCGTCGACCTGAACCAGATCTGGCGCGAACGCGCCACCCGCTTCCGCACCGGCGGCGACCAGCTCACCGCCCAGCTCCTGCTGAACCCGACCAGACGCGACGAACTTCTCACCACCGTCCTCGCCGTCCTCTCCGAGACCCTGGACCCGACCGGCCGCCTACGTCTCGAAGTCATCTTCCAGGACGCCCGCCACGCCGAATGGGCGCTGTGGCAACTCGGCCCCGACGCCGAAGTTCGTGCCCCGCAAACCCTCCGGGCGGCCTTGCGCGCTCGCGCCCTCGAAATCGCCGACCTGTACGAGGTCCGCTGACAGCCCGACCGGGAAGTCACCGGACCGAGCCCTACACACAACCCGTCCGAGGGCGCCGCGAATCGACCGCGGATGGCCGGCCCGGATCCGCCACGGCCGCCTCGACCGGCGATCGGTTCCGTCCGTGGTAGAAGACGCGTCGCGCCGACGGCGGATCACGCAGTGACATCGCGGCAGGTCACGCACGGTACCTGCCGTAGCTGGCGCAGGCGATGTATGGCGGATCGCGTCCGGCAGTGTCGGCGTATCGCAGCCGGACGTGGCTGCCGGGGATGCTGCGCTCGAGTTCGTCGGCGGTGCCCTCGGCGACGATATGGCCCCGGTCGAAGACCGCGATCTTGCGGCCAGCTGATCGGCTTCCTCGAGGTACCGGGTGATGAGGAAGATGGTCACGCCGTCGGCGGTGAGCACCCGGACGATTTCCCGCATGGTCCGGCGGCCGCGCGGATCGAGCCCGGTGGTCGGTTCGTCGAGGAAACACCTGGTTGCGCGGATTTCCCCAGGGCTGAGCGACGCCAGATCCGCCTGTCGCTCCCGCGCACTTCCCCGCCTGGGAGAAGCGAACTCACCTGCGCGTACGCTCCGATGGGCACCCGCAGGCAGAGTAAGGACTCCTGCCGTTCACGGCGCATTCACCTTTGGACGGTACTCAAGGCCAGGAGCGCTCCGCTCGCCCAAGTACTGCTGATGAGGGATTATTGATGAGGGCACGTCACGCCAAGGCAACTACTGGCATGTGGTCAACCGCGGTCGCGGTGCCACTGGCCACCGCGGTCACCTCGGTCGGCGTCGCATCCGCGACTCCGCCCGATTCGATCACAACCCCTGACCAGATCGCGTACACGGCTCCAGCGGCCGCCCAGCCCATCGCGATCGCCGATGCCGTGACGAGCCCGCAGATCGCAACCACCGTGCTACCTCCGGCCGCCACCGACGCAGCGGCCGCCATTGCCCAGTCGATGGATGTGGCGCCGGTGGCAGCCGCGGCCGCACCGGCCGCCGCCGCACCGGTCAGCGAGCAGGATCAGCAGGTTCCGGCCTACCAGGACGGCGGGCGCGCGGCGATCGATAACGCGGCCGCGATCGGCGCCGGCGTCGGCACGGCAGTCGGTGCGATCGGCGGCGGTGTCGCGGGCATGGCCGCGGGAGCGGCACTAGGCGGCCTCATCGGGCTTTCGCCTGCCTTGACCGTGGTCGGCGCTCCCACTGTCGTCGCGACCGTCCCGGCGGGCGTCATCATCGGCGGCGGTATCGGCTTGGTCGTCGGCGGCGCCGCCGGAGCTACCGCGGGCGCCACGGCTGGCGCCGCCGCCGGTGCAGGTATCGGGGCCGCTGTCGGCTGGGCCTTTCCCTCGAGCGTGCCCCGCGTGCTCTGACCTGCACACTGCGGAATCAAAGGGTTCGGGCGCACCATAACTATGGTGCGCCCGAACCCTTTGCGCGTGCGAGCCCAGCCGATCCGCCGAAGCTGAGGACACTCACGGAATCACGGAGCACTCGGAAGGGTCGGTCCCGGCCCGGCTCTCGCCGGCAACCGACCCCCGCGCGACTTCGAGTCGGTTGCCGCCGCTCTCGACCAGGACGTGCAGGCGAGTGTGGGCAGCTCAGTAGGGGACGCTCCTGAAAAACGAAAACACCGCCCGGCCTTTGCGCTGGTCGGGCGGTGTTTCGTGAAGTGGACCTTGGGGGACCTTACTACAACCCTAAAAGCGCAGGTAGAAGCCCTGAAACGCAGGCGGAAGCCCTGGAAAACCTGATCCAGAAGCTACCCGACCCCACAACATCGGCCCCACCGCCTGTGGTGAGAATCAGACCCCGGCGGGCACGGCAACTCGACGCCGATGAAGTCGCGGAGCTGATCACCGGCTACCAGGCCGGAGCAACCGTGTATGAACTGGCTGCCCGATTCGGTATCGAACGGCGCACAGTCAGCAATATCCTCCACCGACACGAGGTACCGATGCGCCGCCGCGGGCTGTCCCCCGACCAGGTCGACACCGCCATCCATCTCTACAAGCTCGGCTGGTCACTCGCCCGGGTCGGCAACCATCTCGACGTCAACCACACCACCGTCCTGACGGCACTTCGTCGGCGCGGAATACCCACGCGGGATCCTCATGGGAGAGCGCGAGTGTAATCGGTGGCTACGCTATCGCCTCGTAAGGAGAGGTGTTCCGAGACTGCGGCCCGGATGACCGGTCGGTGGCGGATCGTGGCGATGAGCCCCTGGGGTAGAGATGCCATCGGCCGATGGAGCCGGGCTTTATCGAATGAGACGCGGACGGCCCGGCCAGCTCCGATTCATCGCCGTCCGCGGCTGGTTCGACGGCCGCCGGGCCCCGCCGGAGCACGGCGACCGCCGACGAGAAACCAGAACAGGCGGCTGGCCGAACCACCACCAGGCCGACCCGCTACACCGGGCGCTGTCATCGAAACAGATGTAGCGCCGGACTGCCGTGGCGGGAGAGACTTTCGGCGTGACCGGCACTGAGGGGCTGGTACTGCCCCACGACGCGCCGGAGCATCGCTTCATGAGGTATGTCCGTGCACCACATGGCGAGCATCGGCCGTTGTATCCACTCGTCCCGGCGACGCGGCCCGCTGCGAGTCGGCCTGGATCTGTCGACCCTGGGGGCCGAGCCGCCCGATATCGCCGACTTCGTATCGGTGCTGCGACGGCGCCCGGAAATCGAGCCCGCGTTCCTCGTATTCGGCGAGCAACACGACGATCTGACCGAACCGTGGAGGCAGCGCCTCGATTGCGCGATCGTGCATGTCGTGGACTATCACAGCTTCGGCGAACTGGAAAAGATCGCCGACGCGTCGCAGGTCTGGGTGACCACCTACACCGCAGGCGAGCAGACCTTCGGCGGCTGGTGCCCGTTCTTCGGCGTCTACGCCAACCTCGACGCCCTACAGTCGGCAGAATCCGACCTCACCGAGGAAGACCGCTACCGCGCCGCAGCGCTGGCGGCCGTGGCCCTCAAACTCGGGCTAGACGTTGTGGTGACCGAGGCGCCGACCGCGGGCCGACCCGAAGTCGCCGACAACGATATCGCCGCCATGATCACCCCTCCCGACCTGCTACCGATATTCGGTCACTATCTGCGCATGACGGGAAACCTGAGCCTGCGGTACAACCGAACGGGCGTCATCGTCTACGACGATCTGCGCGCCGGATCGGTCAGCGGGGTCTACCACATCGGGATCGAGAGCCACATCCCGCATCTTCGCCACCTGATGGTGGCCGCCCTGATGGGCAGGCACACCGATGTCGTCTCCGACCTCGGCTCGATCTCGGCACGGGCCCAGCGCGCGCTGCGCGCGCTCGACGAGTTGCTGGCCGCACTGTCGACCCACAACGGGCCGCACACACCTACCGCCGATACCACCGAGCGGGTCAGCGAGGCATTCGACCGCGAACTGCTCTACCTGACCGCAGTATTCGACACATTCGGCCGACTGTTCAGACGGCTGCACGACGGCCGGGGACCGAAGAGGAACGAACCCAAGAGCCTGCACTCTCTGCCCCTAATCACCAGCCACATCGTCGAGAAATACGCCGCCGGTGAGATCGTGGACCGGATCGTCGAATACAGAACCTACGCCTACATCACCTCGACACTGCGCAACTACATCCATGAGGCCGTACTGCCGACTGGGCCGGTACCGAGCCGTGGATACGGCAGCGCTACCACCATCGCCGTAAACCTCGACCTGCTCGACGACGTGAAACTCACCCAGCAACAGGTCGCCAAACTCGGCGTCTGGAAGGCCAGCACCACGGTCCTGTCGGCCGAACCGACGACCGTCGGCGACTTGGCCACCTTCGCGGTCACCTTGATGACCACGGCGCTCGCCTACGTCGACACAGTGATCGAATTGATCCTGTTCCACCACCCCACCGACCCCACCGCAGACGCCCACCCACTCCTCGGATGCGCGCCAAAAGACCTCCATATACCCGAGCCACGCCCGGACGAATTGCTCATCCGCAGCTACTTCGGCTGGTAATCGGAGCAGCGAAACGGCCGGCGCCTGCCGCACGAAGGCCCACCGCTGGAACTCCTTGCGGGTACCCCTGGGCACTGTGACCCCGGTCCGCGAGAGTTGTCAGTGGCGCGGAATATCCTGTCGCGCATGCGGATCCTGCACACGTCCGACTGGCATATCGGGTTCCGGATGCGTGGCATGCCCTTGCTGGCCGCTCAGCGGGTCATACTCGTCGGGGAGATCCCAGCACTCGTAGAGGAGTGGGAAGTCGATCTCGTGGTCGTCGCTGGCGATATATACGACAGAACCGATCCATCTGAGGCCGAGGTTGCTGTGTGTCAGGACGCGTTCGCCGCGATCCGAGCTGCTGGCGCGCAGCTGCTGATAATAGCAGGTAACCATGACTCACCGATCCGTCTGGGAGCCGGAGCAGTGTTCTCTGCCGCAGGCGGGTTGCACTTGGTGACCAGCGTGGCCGGCATCGGCAGGCCGGTGTTGTTCGACGACGAGCACGGGTCTGTCGCGGTGTACGGGGTTCCATGTCTGCAGTTCACTGGATCCGCGCTCGGTTGTGGTGCGGGCCGGTCGCACGCCGATCGCTGGCTTACCGCGATGACGCGAGTGCGTGCGGACCTGGCGGGCCGTCCGGAAGCGCGTTCGGTGGTGGTCGGTCATGTTCCAGTGGCCGACCCCACCGAACGCGGTCCGGAACGGTTGCGGGTCGGTAGCCGTCACACGGTCCCGGTCGAGGTGTTCGCCGGAATCGACTATGTCGCGCTCGGTGACCTACACTGGCCGCACGCGGTCTCCCGCGCGGTCCGCTACTCGGGCTCGCCTCTGCCCTATGTCTACGACTTCGGCCCGCGGCCCATCGATTTCGACCCGCCGAAATCGGTCTGCATGATCGACCTCGGCGCAGACGGGCTGACCTCGACCACCGAAGTCCCTCTACTCATGCCGTCTGGACTGGTCCGGGTCGAAGGCACCCTCACCGAGCTCACGGCCGCCACGCGGTCGCTGGACTACGTGCACGCAACGCTGACAGACGCCTTTCGGCCATCCGGGGCATGGAAGCAGCTACGCAGGCGGTTCCCGTTCCTGGTTCGCGCGGAATGGGTCGATCCCGTCACCGCGAGCGTGACTCCACTTCATCCTGATGAAGCCGAACCACACGCGTCCCTCGCCACAAGCATGCCTGTGACCGGCGAGCTTTGGCGCGGGTTCTACGGCGAAATGGACCAGCCGTGCCTACGCTGCGGCGCGCACCCTGGACGCCCCTGCTTCCAGATTCGCAGCGCCATCGGCGCCTCGACCATCAACACCTTCCATCGCGAACGCGGACTCGACGCCGCCGAACTGGCTCGGCTCGGCTATCAACCCTACGAGGTCGACGACCACGGCACCCACCGCCAGCTGTGGCGCACCGAAAGCCAGTGGCCAGTACACCGGGACGGCTGCCACACCCTACCGCCGACGCCGGCCGAACGGCCCGGCCTTGCCGAAGGTCGCCCGAACCGTCTTGGGATCTGCGCCGCACCGGGGTGCGCGGCGCCACTGAAACAGCGCCGCGGTGGCAGACCAGCACTGTACTGCTCCGGCAAATGCCGTGTTCGCGCCCACCGCGCACGCACACCGGTTCCCGCAACGTGACCAGCACGCGGCTTGAATTCGCCAGCGCAAGCAAGTGTGATGGAGTCCATCGGTGATGAAAGAACAGCAGTCGACGTCCCTGGCCGCCCTGGTCTGCGAGCAGCTCGACCAGGCGGCGGCACCGATCCGGAGCACTGGTGCGATGGTGATTTGCGGATTCCCCGCATCAGGCAAGTCCTCGGCCGCGCGGTGGCTCGCCGCGGGGATGGGCGCGGTCGTGTTGGACAAGGACACACTCGCACCGGCGTTGGAGGAGTCGGTAATGACGCGGCTGACCGGCGATCCGTTCGATCGCGATTCCGACACCTACCGCGAGGTCGTTGCGCCGGGCATCTACGACAGCCTCATCCGTACCGGCCTGACCGTGGCCACCCACCACCCGGTGGTGCTGGACGCACCGTTCCTGTCGACCATGCGTGCGGCAGGCGCCGCAGGACTTCCGTTGGGAGTTTTCATGCGACAGCACACCGAAGCTGAGGCGGACCTGCCGGTCGTGACCGTGTGGATAGACTCGCCCACCGAACAGGTTCGACAGCGGATGATCGCACGGGGTTCTGCCCGCGACGCACCCAAGTTGGCGGACTGGACTGGGTATCGGTCCGGTGTTCTCGATTCCGGAGTTCGGGAACTGGCCCGCACAGTGTGCGATCTCGTGATCGAAAACTGAACCGGATTCTGATCAGTACGCCGGGTTGTCACGGTGGAGTAGCGGAAGTATCGATCTCATGACCGTGTGGATCTCTCGCGCATGTTCGGGTGATGCTGAGGTCAGCGGTGGCCGGACTAGGGTCGGGAACCCGGGCAGCCGGGTCGACACCGCGGCTTTGGCGAAGGCGACATCGCTGATGGGTAGTCGTTTACGGGCGTCGGTGTAGCGGTCGAATTCGTGTTGCCGGGCCTGGGCACGCTCGATGTCACCGGCCGCCACCGCCGCTGCGACCGCTACCGGCAGCTCCGCGACCGGCCCTCCGGCGCCGGTGACCACCCCGGCCGCCCCGATCTCCGCGATCCGGGCCCCGATCCGGTCGTCACCGAGATACACCCGGAAGTCGGGGCCGATCTGCTGATACTCGTAGGTCAATGAGCGGTCCTTCCCGGAGTCTTTGATCCCGGTCAGCTGCGGAAACTCTCCGGCCAGCTGCGCGGCGAGCCGCGGTGGGATTGGTGCCTGGGTGTGGCGTGGGAAGTTGTACAGCAGTGTCGGGCGCAGGCAGTGCGGCAACACTGCGCGGAAGTAGGCCCCGATCCCGGTTTCGGCAGCCTCGGCGAAGAAGAACGGGTTCATCACCGCCAGCGCATCGGCGAAGTCGCTGGCGTGGCGCGCCAATTCCACGGCATCACCGACCGCGCATGCACCCACGTGCACGACCAGGACACCGCTCCACCTGCTTCGGCAGTGCTCGGCGACCTGGATCCGCTCGCGCACCGTCAGACTGGCGAATTCCCCGGTGGTTCCGTTGACCAGGACCGTCTCGACACCCGCAGCCCCAATCAGATCCAGATAGTCGCTCAACGCCGAAAGATCCAGGTGACCGCCACGTTGGTACGGCGTTACCGTAGCGACAATCGGACAGGAGAAGGATTCGGTCACGGCCCCCAGCCTCCCACGCTCTCCGCAGCGCATCGTGCGGACGAGAGGCTCGGCGAACGCCTCGGGACGTACGCCGTGCGGAGCATCTACTGTGCGCGGGGTGCGATGAGGTGGAAGAACCGTGCGGTATGGGTGTACGGAGCGCGGTGGGACAAGGTGAGTTCCAGCCGCTCGAGCTTGCTGTAGAAATCCGGGTCGGACTTGCGGGAGTCGTCGACGATGAGGTCGCAGACACAGCGGATGCCGTACCTCCCGATAACGCTCAGCTCCGCCGTGCGCAGGTCCGCCGCGACCCGGTCGGCATAGCAGGCGTGAGTTCTGGTGTCGTACGCGCCGCTGTACCGGGTGGGGCTATCCAGCAGCCACAGTGCTTCGTCCAGATCCAGGCCACGCACCGCACTCAGCAGTGGGTCGGTGTCAGCGTTGGGTGCTATCAGCGACAGCACCCCAGCCGGCCGAAGCTGGTCCGCCAGCATGGTTGCGGTGCGTTCCCTCTCCGGAAGGTACTGAAGCACGTTATGCAGTAGCACGACATCGAAGCCGTCGGTGCCCAGCGTGGCGCCGAGGGAGTCGATATCGGCCGGGTATGTGGTGATGTGGTCGCGGACGCCACGCTCGGAGGCGATCGTGTTCGCTTCGGCGAGGGACTGGGGTGAGGGGTCGGCGATGGTGACGTGGTGTCCGCGTCGAGCGAGTTCAACCGCTTCCACACCATTGCCACCACCGACATCGAGGATCTCCAGTCCTCGCTCGGCGGGCAGGTGCCGGACAAGGTTCGCCATCGCCACCGTGTACCGCAGCCTGCCCCATGGGCTGGCCTGCCATTGCTGGAACTCGCCCAACTTGTCGTCGAACATCATTGATTCAGCTCCTTCTGCTCACCGCGACCACCCCGATCAGGCGGCACCGCGCCGCGTAATTATCGTGCCGTTCCGGCGCCTTCGTGAGCAGGATCGGCGCAGAATCGTTGTCATGGAACGCATCTCGTTCGACATCGACGACTATGAACGGCGGGTTCGCTCGAAACCGTGCTTCATCTGCGCCATCGTCGCGGGACAGCACGACTCGAAGCTTGAGCAGATCGTTGCTGAGGACGATGAGAACATCGCGTTCCTGTCCCGGTATCCGACCCTGCCCGGCTACGTGCTCGTTTCGCCGAAACATCACCATGAGCATGTGGTTGACGACCTGGACGAAGACGAATATCTGCGACTGATGAGAATGGTTCGCCGCGTTGGGAGAGCACTGCAAACGGTGGTCCCCACCGAACGGCTATATATCGCCAGTCTCGGCAGCCAACAGGGCAACGCTCACCTCCACTGGCACGTTGCCGCCCTACCACCTGGAGTGCCCTACCGCGAACAGCAATTCCATGCCCTGATGGCGGAAAACGGAATACTGTCCTGGTCTCTGGAGCAGGCAGTCGAACTCGCCGGCCTCATCCGCGCCGCCTTGGCTGCCGACGGCACGAACTGAACCACCATGCGTCGAAGAATTCATATCCGCAGGTAGCTGAGTAACCGCCAAGTGTAGGACCAATCCCTAAATTGTTTTCCGATGGACTCGCGAAAAATATTGCTGTGGAAATCTTTTCGCTGAATTACCTATTGATGGTCTCCGGGCGCACATATAGCGTCGTATCCGCCAGAATTGAGACGCCCCGGCTGGTGGGCCAACACCAGACCGGGGCAGGTACGGAGAAAGGGCTCCGCAATGCAAAGTGTAATCATCTCGGTCGGGTCCGAGGTCGAAGTCGAGGCACCATACGACCGCCGTTTCCACGACGCGGCGGACGAACTCGGTGGCACACCCACCTCGGATGGTGAAGCGTGGCGCTTCTCCCGCAACGACGAAGAACGTGTCCGCCAACTATGCAGCACAATCTTCGGAGAAGACCAGGGCACGACCCCGGCGACGGACCAGCCGCTCGACCGCTCCGAAGTCGGCACCAGCGAGGCTTCGGAACTGCCTGTTGTGAGCACCCATCAACGGCGGGCGGACCTGCTCGACCGTCTCGACATGCTGCTCGACGAGGTCGCTGAGGTACATACCGCCCTGCAAGCGCTGAAGTAGGGGCTGGCCTGCCACACAGAAATCAGAGGGCTTCGACCGGTGGCCGATCAATCCACCGGCCATCGGTCGTCGGCTCTCTTCTGATGCTTCGTGTTCTTGCTGCTGCTCGGTTGAACGCTCCGGTTTGCATTTGGCAGCAGGTCTACGGTGGCTCGTTCAGGCGGACAGCTCTTCCAGCCGATATCGGGTCCATTCGATGGCGGCACCGCCGCATCGTTCGAATGCCGCGCAGTTGTCGGCGCGGTCGTCGATCAGAAGCGCCTCGCCGAAGGAGAGCCCTGCGGTGGTCAGCCAGGAGCCGAAGAAGGCTTCAGGGTCTTCGGATTTCAGTACGCCGGTGTCGCTCGAGCTGATGATGTCGTCGAATACGGCGGCAGCCTCTTTCAGCGTCTCCGTGCCTGATGGTTGTTCGTTATGACTGGACGTGACGGCGTGAAAGGTGCTGGTGAACGCGTCGATATTGTCGGTCGCCAGGACAACGGTCGAGTGGTACCGGGCGTCACGCAGTGCTCGGAGAAGCGACTGGTTTACGGGCATGTGGGCGATGTCGTGTGCGAGTTGCGTCAGGAGCTGGTCAACATCGAGGCCCGAGTGCGTGGCAGCGAGGTTGGTGAGGATGTCGCGGGAGCTGCGCTTTCCGCACATCCATTCGCGGCCCTCCCGATTGCCTGTCGTGAACAGCCGGTCCAGTTCTCGATTCAGAACAGCGTAAAGGGAGTGATCCGGATCGTCGGTAATGCTGTGCCAGAACGGTTTCCGGCACAGCACTCCGTGCCAATCGCAGAAGACGACGCGAGGAGGGTCCGCACTTCGCATAACGTCTGCGATGGTCTTGATCGCCGGGTGGGCGAGGGTCACTGGGCGTATTCCCGAGCCGCGGTCGCGCGGTCGAGCCTGTCGAGGGTGAGCAGGCCATCGAGGACTCGGTGGGCGGTGATGGCTTGGTCGGTGATGTGTCGAACGGTTTCGTCGCCTTGTTCGGAGAGGTGCACTCCGTCGGCCCACACGCTGGGTGCTTCGGCGGCTGGGGCCGTGGGGGTGGCGGGTGACCATCCGAAGCAGGTGGCGACATAGGTGATGTCGTCCCAGATGTCGACGAAGACCGCGTCGTGGTCGGCGGCGGCGCGGCGGGCGCGCTGGTTGTATTCGGTCAGATCGCCGTTGGCGGCGGCGACGTCGATGGTGGGGTCCCAGCCGATCGGGGGTTCACCGATCACGACGATCCGGCGGGCGCAGGCGCTGAGGAGCCCGAGGGCGGTGCGGATGTTGGTGTCGTATTCGCCGATGCCGACTGCTTCGCTCATCCGGCCTTGGTGGTGTCGCCAGACGTCGTTGAGGCCGACTCCGAGGACGGCGAGGTCCCATCGGCCGCCGGCGTCGACTGCGGCTCGGAGGTTGGTCAGGACGTCGCGGCTGGTTGCTCCTCCTTCGCCGTGGTTGTCGGTGGTGAAGGTGATCCATGGGTAGCGGGTGGACCATCCGGTGGTCAGGACATGGACGTAGCCGCGTTTGCGCCATTCGGTGACCGTGATCTGTTCGCCGATCTCGGGGAGATCGGCTTGGACTGCGAGGCGGGGGTTGTGGGCTTCGTAGTGTTCCATCAGGGATGTTCCGAACCAGCCGATCCGCAGTTGGGGTCGGGGGTGTTCGGGGTCGAGGGGTCCGGGGTGGCGGGCGGTGACGCGGGCGGGCGCGCCGACGGCGGTGGTGTTCGGCGGCACGGATGCGGTGACGACGGCGTTGGCGCCGATGCGGGCGTTTTGGCCGATGGTGACGCCGGCGGTGATCGAGACTTTGTTCGCGACGATCGCGCCGGGCTCGATGGTGACTGGAGCGGTGTCGAATCCGCTGGCCCACGGGGTGATGGGCTCACCCGGGGTGAGGGTGTCGGGGGTGCGGGCGCGGTGGTTGTGGTCGTGGATGTCGACCATGTTGGAGATTCCTGCGCCGCGTCCGATGTGGATGCGGGTCATGGCGGACAGGACGACGTTCTCGCCGAGGGCGGTGTCGTCGCCGATGGTGATGTGTCCGCCGGTGTTGGCTTGCAGGGTCGTGCCGCGGCGAATGCTGACACGGTCACCGATGGTGATGGTGGCGTCGGTGTCGACGACGAAGTCGACGTCGTCGGCGATGTCGCAGTCGGCGCCGATGTGTACCGCGTCGCCGTAGCGGGCGCGGACTCGGTCTGTGAGGGCAATCGAGTCGGTGTCGGTCACGCTGGTCATGATCCTTTTCTCGGTGGTCGGTGCTGTTGATGGGTGGGTGCCGATGGTGGTGTGGTGACGAGGTAGTCGCCGATCACGAGGGCGTCCAGGCCGAGTCGGGCGCCGCTGGCGAGTGCGTCGGCTGGGGTGTCGACGATCGGTTCGCCGGGGCCGTTGTAGCTGGTGTTCAATACGACGCCGATCCCGGTCTCGGCTTCGAGGGCGTGCAGGAGTCGGGCGTATTCCGGTTGGTGTGCGGGGTCGACGTGTTGTGGGCGCAGTGTGCCGTCGGCGTGGACGACGCCGGGGATCTGTTGGCGTGCTCGGGGTGTGGCCTCGTGGGCGACGATCATGAATTCTGCCGGGCCGTCGGGTGTGGTGGTCCAGCCGGTCGGGTCGAGCATGCTCGGTGCGAGGGGCCGCCAGAGTTCGCGGTGTTTGATGTCGCGGTTGATGCGGTCGCGCAGTCTGGTGGTGCGGGGGTCGGCGAGGATGCTGCGGGCACCGAGTGCCCGTGGACCGGCTTCGGCGCGGCCCTGGTGCCAGCCGATGACCTTGCCCTCGGCTATCAGGCGGGCGGCGGTCGCGGCGATATCGGGTGGGGTGGTGAAGTTCGCGCCGGCATCGTGCAGGGCGGTCTCGATGGCGTGGTTGTCGTAGGCCGGACCCAAGAAGGCGTGTGCTTGGCGAGGACCGGGCACTGTGTGGTCACCGCGGCGGTGCGCGACTTCCAGGGCTGCGCCGAGAGCGCATCCGGCATCACCGGCGGCCGGTTGCACGAACAAGGTGTCGGTGTCGGGGGTGCGGGCGAGGATGCCGTTGGTGGTGCAGTTGAGCCCAACACCGCCGGCCAGACACAGCGCGGTCGCGCCGGTTTCCTCCAGAGCGGTGGAGACGACGCTGATCAGGCAGCGTTGCAGCAGGAATTGGGCCGATGCTGCGAGGTCGGCGGCGAGGCTTTGGTGGGCGTCGTCCGATCTTGGTGCTTGGCGCGGGATTCCGGCGTCGGTGAATACCTTGCGGTAGGCGTGGCGCAGGGCTCGGTAGTAGGTGAGGTCGGTGTAGCCGGCGGTGTGGTCGGCCTCGGGTGCGAGGCCGTAGGGGGTGAGGTCGAGGTGGTAGCCGTCGCGGGTGGGGTGCAGGAAGTTCAGGTCGATGGTCGGTTTTCCGTAGGCGGCCAGGCCCATCAGTTTGCCTGCGTGGGTCCAGTCGCCGAGCCCGGCGTGTTCGGTGGCGAATTGGTAGAACCAGCCCAGTGATTGTGTGAACGGGAAGGTTCGCAGGCATCGCAGACCGGCTCGGGTTCCGTGATGGATGCTGGTGGAGACACCGTCGCCGGAGCCGTCGACCACGATGACCGCGGCGTCGGCGACACCTGCGGGGTAGAAGGCGCTGGCGGCATGGGCGAGGTGGTGGCCGACGATGGTCAGTCGACGTGGTCTTTCCGGGCCGGTGCCGAGCGGTCCGAGGAGTTCAGCGATTAGGTCTGGGTCGGTGATCTCATCGGCGGGGTTCGGCCAGTACGGGTTCCAGGCCACCGCGATCTCGTCGATATCACCGCACCGGATTCCGGCCTGGGCCAGGCACCATGCGGCCGAGGAGGCGGCCGAGCGGGAATCGCGGTGATGCTTGATTCGGGAGAACCGTTCCTCTTCGGCGAACGCGACGGGTTGGCCGTCGGCGACGAGGCAGGCGGAGGCGTCGTGATGGTAGGGGCCGCCGAGCCCGAGCACGTATCCCACGCGGTCAGCCCTCCCGCACGGCGGCTGTGGACAGTGAGTTGCGGACCGCGCCATGGACGTCGGCGACCGTGATGGTGTCCATGCAGCCGCCGATCCCGCCGCAGGTGACCCGGTGTGCGCACGGGGAGCACGGCAGAGTCG
This sequence comes from Nocardia puris, assembly GCF_003315035.1. Taxonomy (GTDB): domain Bacteria; phylum Actinomycetota; class Actinomycetes; order Mycobacteriales; family Mycobacteriaceae; genus Nocardia; species Nocardia puris. Next base: position 82,122 of record NZ_QNRE01000016.1, on the reverse strand, counting down.
ACCGCAGCGCGGTGACATTGTCGGCGTGTTTGGGGATGACTTCGGCGCCGTTGCTCGGGCCCAGGAGCAGCACCACCGGCAGGTCGTAGGCGAGGGCGAGGTGGAATCCGAGGCTGTCGCCGGTCACCATCGCGTCGCAGAAGTCCGGGACCGCGGCGAATTCCTGCAGGGTCATGGCGTCGTGACGCACTCGGCCCACTCCGGTGTCCAGTTCTCGTAACAGCTGGTGGCAGGTGCGGGCGTCGGCGGGGCCGCCGGTGATGACCAGCCGGTGCCCGTCGCCGAGCAGTCGCCGCCCGAGGTCGGCCCAGTGACCGGTGGGCCACAGCTTGGTCGTCTTGGAGCCGCCGACGTTAAGGCAGACCCAGCCGCCGCTGGTACCTAGCCGCGCGGCGACGCGGGCTTTGGCCGCGTCCGGCACCGACAGCTGGTAGGGCTCGCCGGTGTAGATGTAGCCGGCGACCTCGAAGTACAGCTCGGTCCACGTCTTACTGTTTCCGCTGGTGCGGAAGTCGTTCCAGGTGTTCATGGCGAAGAAGTGCCGGGCCGCTGTGCCGATCGGATAGAGGCTGTTGTTCTCGCCGCCGTAGGCGAGGCCGGCGTGGTGCTCGGCGCTGATCCGGGGCACGAGCCCGGCCACGGCGGGGTGGCGTTCGAAGCTGTAGACGGCGTCGTAGTGTTCGGCGAGCACTGTGTGGGCGGTCTCGGTCTCCCAGGTCAGGACGCGGTCGACGTGCGGGATCATCTCCACGATGGGGGCGGATTCGGCGCCGACGAGCCAGGTGATGTGTGCGCCGGGGTGTTCGGCTTTGATGCGGGCCGGTAGTGGGGAGGCGATGAGCATGTCGCCCATCCGTTTGAGCATCACGATCAGGATGCGGTGGGTCACCGGGTCATACAGTGTGCACCCTGGGCAAGGACGCCAGTGCTTGCACGGCAGGCCGCCGATGAAATGACGACAGTCGGGTCGCCAGAAGAAGTCGCTGGTGGTCAGTGGCAGATCAGTGGCGTTCATGAAGTCCTCTCTTCCTGCCGCCACGCTCGGCGCAGCACCTCCTGCGCCGTATGGTCGGCCGCAGCGGCGTCGCCGATGCCGTAGCGGATGCGCAGGTCTGCGACGTTGCGGGCGACCTGTTCAGGGTGATCGCGGTGGATGAGTACGCGCGCCATGAGCGCGGCGAGTTCGTCGAAACCCGCGGCGTCGAGACCGGCGAAGGTCAGTTCCTGTGCTCCCAGCCGCAGGCCGGGCTCGGGCAGGTAGGGCAACGGGATGGCGTTGACGACGATCCTGGCCTCATACAGCAGCCGTGAGGCAGTATCAGCCGGGCACGTGGGAGCGATGTCGATCCACACCTGGTGTGATCGGGTGTATCCGTGGTCGGCCGCGCACACGGTGAACCCCTCTGCAGCGAGGGCGTAAGCCAGGCGGCGGGCGTGGGTGACGGTCGCGGTCGCGTAGTGGGTGGCATGGGCGGTCATCCATGCCGTCGAGATCGCCAGCGCGGCGACGTCGGCGGGGTGATGGTGCGATATCCATCCGGCGGCGTGGGTGTCGATCTGGTGGGCGAGGTTCGGATCGTTGGTGGCCACGATGCCCTTGCCGACCGGACCGGGCCAGGTCTTGTGGACGCTGCCACCGAGGCTGTCGGCGCCTTCGGTTAGGGGGTTCTGGAACGCGCCGCCCGCGATCAGGCCGAGGGTGTGCGAGCCGTCGTAATGGATCACCGCGTCCTCGCCGACCGCGGCCCGGATGCCGGCGATGTCATGGGGGAACAACGCCATGAACGAGTCGAGGTACACCAGCACGGGCCCGCTGGTCCGGCGGGCCTGGGAGGCCAGCAGCTCGAGGTCGACGCCCATAGTGGCTGGGTCGACGGGCAGGGGCTGCCAGTTCAACCCGAACCTGTGTGCGACGAACTGTGTCGAGCCGTGACCGCCATCGGCTTCGGCGAGGCTGAGCACGGTGTGTGCCGGCCCGGCCAGCGCCGAGAGCGCCACCGTCATCGCCGACAATCCCGAGACGGGTTTGGTGTTCACATGCTGGGCGCCGAGGAGTTCTCCGATGGCGTGGGCCGCTACCGATTCCAGCTCGGCGAGTTCGTCGCGTCCAGGCCACGCCCAGTGCGTGTCCTCGGCGCTGCCGAAGCAGTAGCGGACGGCGGCAGCGCTCACATACGGCAGCCGGGCGTCGGCGGGCATCTGGTTCTCGCTGGCGATCAGATGAAGCCGGGCTGCTGTCGCGGTTTCGAACCGGGCGAGCCGGTCGACGATGTCGTCGATGTTCACCGGCCAGCCACCTCCCTTGTGCGTATGCGGGCTTCGACCGGCCCCGCTGGCGCCCGGACCGGCTGGAATCGGCCGACCTCTGGTCGTCGGGCCGGCAGGTCGATCCAGTGTTCGGCCAGCACAGCCGCCGCCAGCAACAGTGTCGTGGCCTCGGCGAACCCGCGACCTGCACAGGCGTGCGGGCCGCGTCCGAACGCGAGCAGCCCCGCGGCGCGGCGCCTGCCCTCGGCACTGCGAAAGCGTTGCGGGCAAAACGCTTCCGGGTCCGGATATTCCTGCGGTAGAAGGTGGGTGACGGGAGCGCTGTAGGCGACGTGCCAGCCTGCTGGGACCAGATAGCCGCCGAGCGTCACCGGCGTAGTGGCCCGCCGGGTCGCGATCGTGTTGGGTGTATGGACTCGGGTGCACTCGGTCAGCACGTGCCGCAACTGCGGGATAGCGCCGTGCTGGAGCACCTGCAACGGGTTCTCGACCAGACTGCGGGCTTCAGCGGTGAGCGCGGTGGCGAGCTGGTCGTCGAGCGCGCACTCGACCAGCAACCAGGTAACCAGGCTGGCGGTGGTTTCTCGCGCGGCGATCAGCAGGGCCAGCAGATGATCAGCCAAGCTTCCGCCCGGGGCGTGACCGGCGGCGACCAGCTTCGAGGTCACCGACTCGGCCCTGCCCTCTATGCGCACTGCGGGCGATTCGAGCAGGGCGCGCAGTTCCTCGGCGGCGGCGAGTGCGGCGGCGTATGCCGGGTCGCTGCCGGTCGTGCGGGTCGGTGGGAGTTCGGTTCCGGCGACGAATCGGTCGAACAGGTCCGGCACCCGCTGTGCGATGGGGTCGTCGACGGCCAGGCCGATGATCGCGGCCAGGCACACTGCCATCGTGTAGTCGCGCGCCGCCTGATAGAGCTCGATGGTCGGCAGGGTGGCCCATTGGGCGACATGGCGGTGCGCAATAGCGCCGATTGTCGGCAGGTAGGCGGTGACCGCACCGTGGCGCAACCCGGTCGACAGGAAACTGCGCGCCCGCAGGTGTTCGGCACCGTGGAGGGTGAACACCGCTCTGCGGAACAGCGCCTGCACCGCCGCAGTGTTGTACACCCTCAGCGTGCCTGCGCGTTCCTGGTCGAACATCTCCCGCACCGAGTCCGGCCCGATGCAGAACACCGTCGGCGGCCCCGTCGTTGAGCCGACACCAAAGACGGGGCCATGCCGAGCGTGCGCAGCAGCCAGAATCTGCGGCAGGTGCGACCCTGGTGGTGGTTCGGCGATGGTAGGTGGCGGTTTCACGGGGTGGCCTCGCCGACGTCGAGGGATGCCGCGGTGCGGGCAAGGATCGCGTCATGGTCGAGGTCGACCGCTCGTATGTCAGGCCGGCAGTCGCAGGTGACGGGCAAATCGGCGAGGTCACCGGTGACGCTGTAGGACACCAGCCCGTCGACGATGCCGTTCGCGCAGCGCTCGCAGGAGTCCGGGTACACCGAGTCGAAGTCTGTGCCGCGCATGTTGATACAGGCCACCCGCACCGCCGCTTTGGCGTGCGCGCCGCGCACGGCGTCGACGACGGTCCACAGGTTCGGCGCCTGGTAGTGCCCGCGTTGGTAGAGCCACCACGCCACGGTGTTCGGTGCCAGCCTCGTCGGGCACACGGTGACTCCGCCGATGCCGAGCGAGGCCACGTACTCGGTGGAGGAGATCACGTCGGTGATGGCCTCGCCGTCGGTGAGGAACGGGGGCTTGATCATCAGGTACACCTTGGGAATTACGTGGTGTGCCTGCATCAACGCCACCGCGTCTTCGAACGACTCACGGGTGATTCGGGTGTTGACCAGGGTTTCGCGGACCAGCCGGTCGGCCGATTGCAACCCGATTCCCACCTCGAGCTCGACATCGCCGAGGGCCTCGACGAAAGGTGCCAGGGTCTCGGGCGTGAGGAATTGGGGCAGGCTTTCGACGACCAGGCGGCGCACACCAGTGACCGCGACGCGGCGGGCGATATCGAGCTGGACCTCGGCCGGTACCTCGCGGCGGGCGAAGAACGACCCGTCGTTGTAGAGGGCGAGCATGTCGTAGTCCGGCTCGTCATCGGTGCGTGCCAGCAGCGTGGCGACCTGCTCGCGCAAGCCCCGGGGGTTCGCGCCGTGCAGGCCGAAGTTGTTGTAGTTGGTGAACGGACACATGGTGCAGGTCGGCACCGAACAGCCGCCCGACATCAGGATCGCCTTCTTGCGGCCGTAGGTGGTGCCGTCGGCATCGCGGACGGTGTCGTAGCTGATGTACCGCGGCTCTTGGAGGTGCTCGACCGCGGTCACCTCGCGCAGCGACCGCGACAAGGCCGTGAGCCGGTGGCGTAGCGCCTTCTCGCCAGCGAGCACGCCGGTTGTGCTGGTAGACATTGCGTTTCCTCCGATCACAGGGACTTCACAAGCTCGCCGACGCCGAAGGTTTCGGCGCGGGCGTGGTCGAACAGGTCGCGGGCGTACCGGTGGATCACCTCGGTGTCCACCGGCTCCAGGCCAGGCAACGCGGCGCGCAGTCGCCGCATATCGGCGCACGTCCAGTACTGGTAGCAGTCACGGATCGGGTTCGGCACCCCCACCAGCGGCACCGGTGCGCCCGCCCACTCCGTACACCAGCCCAGCAAGGTCTCGAACCGGATCGCGGTCCCGGAACCGAGGTTGTAGACGCCTGCGACCTGCGGGGTATCGAGCAGCCGCACCAGCGTCGACACCAGCACCTGCACCGGCAGGTAGTCCCGCGCGGCGGTCAAGGTGTCGTCGAACAACCGGACCGGCCGCCGCGCCGCCACGGCCGTGACGATCTGCCACAGAATCGAGGCCATCGAGCTTTTGGATTCCTCGCCGGGACCGAAGACGTTCGTGTAGCGCAACCCCACGCAATCCAGGCCGAACACCGCCGCGCGGCGCAGCATCGACTGATCCAGGACGAGTTTGGATTTCGCGTAACAATTCAGGGGGCCCGAGCAGCGCCCACGATCCTCGGTGTCGGATTCGCGGGACGACGCCCCGTGCGGCACCACGCCGTACACGCTGCCCGAGGAGGCATACACCAGTCGTGTCCCGGAGTCGGTGCATGCGCGAGCCAGCCGCAGCGGCACCGTGGCGTTGGCCCACCGCAACCGCTCGTCATCTGCGGCGAGGGTGTCGCTGACCGCTGCCTGGTGCACGACCACCGCGAACTCCCCTCCAGCGATCCGAGCCAGCACAGCTGGGTCGGCAGCGTCCACGGTGATCGATTCCCACGGCCACGCCGTAGCCGCGGGATTCTGGTCGACTCCGGTCACCGTCCACCCGGCCGCATGCAGACCGGTGGCAACATGCCCGCCGATGAACCCGGCCGTCCCGGTGACCAGCACGGAGCGGGTCATGGCTGCATCACCCGCCCGGCGACAGCGCGTTCGATCAGCTCGCTCGTCGACACCCCTTCCAGGTACGGGCCGACGACAACTTGGCCGCCATGACGTTGCACCACGGCCGTTTCGGGTAGTTCGGTCGCTCCGTAGTCGCCGCCTTTGACCCACACATGCGGACGCAACCTTTCCAACAGCGCAGCCGGGGTGTCCTCGTCGAACACCAGCACCGCGTCGACGAAGGAGAATGCTGTCAGCATCGCCGCCCGCTGCGCTTGCGGTACCAGCGGCCGGTTCGGTCCCTTCAAATTGGCCACCGACGCGTCGCTGTTGAGCAGCACGATCAAGCAGTCGCCCATGGCGCGAGCGGCCTCCAGCAGCTGTCGGTGCCCGTCGTGCAGCACATCGAAACAGCCGCCGGTGGCCACCACCCGGCCACCGGCTGCGTGCACCCGATCGGCCACAGCGAACCCGTCACCCGCGCCATCCGGTCGCGGGTGGTTGCCCGCCGTAGCGCGTTGCCCGGCGACGTAGTCGGCCGCCGCTGTGACGGCGCGTTGCACAGCTGTCGACATTGTGCGATTACCGATCAGTTCACCGAGCAGCCTCACGGCGAACCGATCACCCGCCCCGCAGGTATCGCCTTGCTCCCGGCGTGGGGCCGGGAATACGTGCGCGGGATCGGTGTCGGCACCGACCAGGACAGCGCCATCGGCGCCTCGGGTGACCACCGCGTACTGGCATCGCCATCGTGATCGAAGGCTGCGCGCCCGGCGGACATCGCTGTCGAGGTCGCCGGCCGCTCCGTCCTCGGCGGTGAGCAGATCGGCTTCCTCCGCATTCGGGACGATGACGCTCACCCCGTCGGTCGGTGCCGGGCCGTGACGATGGGGATCCCACACCACCGGCACACGCCGCGCCACGGTGGCCAGCAGTACTCGCAGTCGTGGTTGGGCGGCTACCCCGCGCCCGTAGTCGGCGACGAGTACGCCTTGTGCCTCGACAAGGGCGTGCGCGACCTCTGGGGGCGGATCGCCCACCGGCACCGCCGGATCGGAGTCGTCGACCATGACCAGGGTCTGTCCGCGTGCCCGCATCCGGATCTTCACCGGGGTCGGCGCCTCGATGCCCAGATCGATCACCGACACCCCCGCCTCGGTGAGGTCGCTGAGAATCCGCAGGCCGGGCTCGTCGGCGCCGATCGCGGTCACCAGCGTGACCTCGCAGCCATCGTGGGCGGCAAGGATCGCGGCCAAGCCTGCCCCGCCTGGTCGCCACTGCCGTGACACCGCGCTGAGCACCGGCACTGGCGCTTCCGGCGATACCCGCGTGACCTCACCGCACCAGTCACAGTCGGCCAGCACGTCACCGACAATCACCAGGCGCCGAGCGTGCTCAACCGTCGGCGGCGGGACGGACTCGGCGGTCTCTGCTTCGGTCGGCTGCGACGTCGACGGGGCGGATGCCAAAGCCGCATCGACCGCCGCACACAGTTCGTGCGCGATCAGAAGGTGGCATTCTTGAATGGTTGAGGTCGCCGACGAATCGACTGACACCACCTCGTCGCATACTCGCGCCAATACGCTGTCAGCGGGACCGGTCAAGGCGAAGGTGAGCATCCCTAGCTCGTTCGCCTCTGTGGCGGCAGCGATCACGTTCGTGCTGCACCCGGAAGTGGAAATCGCGATCAACACATCGCCCTCCCGACCGTGTGCACGGACCTGCCGGGCATACAACTGGTCGAAGCCGTAGTCGTTGCCGATCGCAGTCACCACCGCGGAGTCAGTGGTGAGCGCGAGCGCAGCGAGTGGGTTGCGCTCCGTCTCGAACCGGCCCACCAACTCAGCAACCAGGTGCTGCGCCTGCGCGGCGCTTCCACCATTTCCGACGGCTAGCACTCGCCCGCCGCGCCGTAGTCGGCTGGCTACCATCTGGCCCCACGACCGGACCTTGTCCAGATCGGTGCGTTCCAGGGCTTCGGACAACTTCGCGACGCGATCCGCGCCGGATTCGTTCATCTGTCTCCCCGCCTCGATCATGGTTACGGATCTCCTTGTCCATCAGCACATTTGATGCTCATTTGGGTTGGCGTTCGCCGGGGCTCACCTCGTCATCGCAGTCGCCCGACGGCGGCGCGGCAACACAGGTCGTCGGCCTGCGGCGGCTCCCAGCCGAGGTTGCGGGCACGACGCTGGTCGACGTCGTGGGGTGACCACCAACGGTGTGGCGCAACCAGCCCAGGTTCGACGAGGTCATAGCCGGCCAGCAGTGCCGCGACCTCGTCGCGACTGCGAGAACGGAATTCGATGCCGAATCCGGTGTAGATATCGGCCGCGCGGTCGACGGGGCCGGGATCAGCGTCACGTGTGATATGGCTGAGTGCCAGGAACGAGCCGCTCGGCAGCATGGTCGTGACCGCGTCCACGACCATGCCCGGGTCGGGCAGGAATTCGGCGACGAACGACAGACACACCGCGATCGGCTCGCTCGGATCCATGGCAGCGGTGATCTCGGTGACGAGGGCGTCGGTGTCGCTCAGATCGGCGTGGACGAATTCAGTTTGTTCGTCGGCGAGAAATACTCGGCCGTGGGCGGCGACCACCGGGTCGTGATCGACGTAGACCATGCGTGCGGTCGGCGCGCAGTTGCGGGCTACCTCGTGCAGGTTCGGCGAGCATGGGTAGCCGCTGCCGAGTTCGACGAACTGCCGTACCAGCTGTTCACTTGCCAGGTACCGCACGGCCCGCAGCAGCCACAAACGTGTCGCGCGGGCCGCGACCAGAAAGGCGCGGGAGTGGGTGATCAGCTTGTGACCGGCCTCGAGGTCCACCAGATAGGCGTCTTTGCCCGCACCCAACAGGACGTCGTGAATGCGTCCGCTGTGTGCCTGAGACGGATCGAGCACGATCGCCTCATTGTCTGCGCGACGGGGACTAGTCATCTGAGCTCGCCTCTCCGATTTCACTGGCCGCAGTCCCGAGCTGTTCATCGATTCGGTTGCGGACACCGCAGCTCGGTGAGCAGTACTGGTGCAGCGTCTGGGCATGCAGGGCCTGGCCGTAGGTCAGTGCGCCGGGGTCGGCGAAGCAGTCGCCGATATTGGATTGGGTGTGTGTCAAGGTGGCCGGGTTCAGGTGCCCTCGCACCAGGCTGTCGGCCATTACCGGGTACCGATCGGCATGGCGTGCCCGGTGGCCACGGGTCGGGTGTTCCCCGGCTTATGCCCGATCAAGGCGGGGTCGTATCGCATCCCGACCTCGAGAGCATGCTGCACCACCGTGGTGACCCACGCCCGAAACGCCGCATAGTCCGCCGCCACCGACATGGACAGGGCCACACCGTCGGGGTTGTCGTACATGCGCGCGTCCGGCGCCACCGTCACGTGATGGGTGGCGAACTCGACGAAGCCCATCCCGGCCGCAGCGGTCACGGTCAGCGGGTCGGCCGCCATCGACGCGGAACGTTCCCCGGCGAACCATCGGTCGTAGCCCGCAGCGACGAGTTTCGCCCACTTCGGCGCGTTGGCCGCCGCGAGCAGCTGATACACCTCGCTGTCCGCGTCGATCGCGGTCTCGGGGGTGAAGGTGACATCGGAGGTCACCAAGGCTACGTCCAGATCGGGCGCGGTCAGCACCGTCCGGGCGCTTGCGGGGTCCATGCGCAGGTTGTGCGAGGCACGATCGGGCCGTCTGTACAGATGGGCGAAGCCGCCGCCCATCTGCATGATCGTCAGCCGCCGCGCCAACCCCGGTGCGTCGGCGTAGAGGTGGGCCAGGTTGCTCATCGGTCCCTGACCGATCCACGCCGCACGCCCGGTCTCGCCCAGCACCGCGCGCACGGCGTCGATTACCGACCCGGTCACCGGCGCCGAGACTGGCGGGAATCCGGCGGGCACCAGACCGTCGCACACCCATCGCGCTTGCGCGCCCTCGATTTCCGCGCCGGCGACCACCACGACCCCGGTTCGCCCGCACAAGTTCAGCAGGAACCGCGCCAGCCTTGCGCGTTGACCGCCGCCGAATTCGTCACTGGTCACCACCAGCCGCAGCGGCAGCGCCGCCGCAGCGAGGATGAGCGCCAGCAAATCGTCCGGGTCGTGCCCGACATCAGTGCAGATAATGGCGGGCATGCGGTCCATCGGCCGCATGCCAGGCCGCATCGGTGCTCGTATCGAGTCCATCAGTGTGGTCGTCCCTTCTGCTGGGTAGGAAAAGCCGCTGGTACGGAAGTTGTTTCATCTCGTCGGTCGCCAGATCGTCGACCGTCACACGCGCCAGTCCCTGTCGTGTTGCTTCGGCGGCGAATGCCTCTGCGGCACACCGCTCTGCTCGGTAGTGCTGTACCGGCACTCCCGGGATGTCGAAGTCAACGACCAGGCGGCGCTCCATGGCGGATCAATCGGCCGCAGGGTCGCCGGTCCATAGCGGTAATTGCTCAGCGACCCGTCGCATCGTCGCCTCGTCGCACGAGAACGACCGCGCTAGCGGGCCGCCGGACTCGTCTCGGGCGACGATGACCGTTGCCAGCGCCTCGCCCAGCCGCTCGAAATGCGTGGGCAACGTCGCTCCTGGATTACGCTGCGGCAGATCGTCGGTCATCACTGAACCCCTTGCGCATGTATCGAGCGGCCTGGCCGGGCACCGAACCCGGCCCTGCCCTCGGTGGTTTCCATGAACCTCAGAATCGGTGTGCGGGCGCTTGGCCGGAACTGTCGCTTCACGGCGTTGCACTGACGTTTCGCTGACGTTGAGCACCCAGCGCTGCTTCCAGGCAGGCCGGTCGATGACAGACTGGCCCCATGGAACTCAACGGGTCGCCAATCACCGAGTCCGATCTCGCTGCATTGGGTTTGGTCGGGTACGGGCACTTCACGTCCATGCGGGTCGAGAACCACGCTGTTCGCGGACTCAGCCAGCACATGGACCGACTCATCCGCGACTGCCGCACCGTGTTCGACACCGAGCTCGACCCCGACCGGGTACGCGAACTCATCCGTCACGCGCTGCCGGACACGGCGTCTCCGGTGGTTGTTCGCGTCACTGTGTTCGACCCGCACCTCGGGCTCGGCAAACCTGGAGCCGACGCCGACCCGCAGATCCTCGTCACCTCGCGGGAGGCTCCCGCCGTCCCGCAGGCCCCGCTGACTTTGCGGTCGGCCGTCTACACCCGCGACCTGCCCAAAACCAAGCATGTCGGGTTGTTCGGCAGTCTCTACCAGCGTCGCCTCGCGCAACGCGATGGCGCTGATGACGTCCTGTTCACCCTGGCCGATGGGACCATCACCGAGATCGCGACCTCCAATATCGGTGTGATCTCCGATGGCCAGCTGATCTGGCCGCAGGCCGAGGTACTTCCCGGCATCACGATGCGCCTGCTCAGCCAGACCCTCGATGAGGACGTCGTCGTCAAACCCATCACGCTGGCCGAACTGCCGCATGTCGACGGCGCGGTCGCGACCAACGCAGCGGTCGGCGTTCGCGCCATCGCCCGCATCGACAACGTCGACCTGCCCGTCGACCATGAGATGATCGCCAGGCTCCGGACAGAGTACGAATCCATTCCCCCGCAACGCATCTGACCTGCTTTGCGCCACTATTGTGACTAGGCTCGGAACCCACCGCTCGGGGAAGGGAGCACACAGGCGATGGGCATCGTGGTCCGCAGCTGGACCGGCGCCGAAGCGCGCGCACTGCGAGACGCACGGCGAATGAGTATCACCGAATTCGCCGCACACATCGGCGTCAATCCTCGGCTGATCTCCCGCTGGGAGGCCGGCGGCAAGAACATCCGCCCCCGCCCGGTCAACCAAGCAGCACTCGACACCATCCTGGCGCGGCTGGGCAGCGACGAACTGACCCGGTTCGTCGAAGCGATATCCCCGGCCGTCCTCAGCGACGCCCGCGATACCGACGTACCTGAGCAACGCACCGACACCCGCCATCCCGCTGACGGCAAGCTCATGACCTGGATTCCCGAAGGGATCTACCTCGCGGGGCCACAGGACCAACCCGTATGGGTGGCTGGGTACTGGATCGATGTCTTCCCGACCACCAACGCGGATTACGCGAGATTTGTGGCGGCCCAAGGGTATTCCGCACCCCACCACTGGGGCGGTCCGGCTCCGGCCCGTGAGATCGCCGATCACCCGGTGGTCTGGGTGAGCCGGGACGACGCCGCCACCTATGCCCGATGGGCCCAGAAGTCCCTGCCGACCAGCCAGCAGTGGGAGAAAGCTGCTCGAGGTACCCGCGGCAACGTCTGGCCCTGGGGAAACCAACCGACCCCAGCCAAATGCAATATTCGCGGTTCCGGCCCTGGCACGACAACCCCTGTCGCGACCTACGCCAGCGGTGTCAGTCCATTCGGTGTATACGACCTCGTCGGCAACACCTGGGAATGGACCGCCACCGAAACCACCAGCGGCCGGTACGAACTCAAAGGCAGTGCCTTCACCAGCCCCTTCGACCGAGGCGAACCGTCGGCATTCAACGACGCCGCGCATTCGATGCTCGACGACGACACCGGATTCCGATGTGTCGCAACCGGCCTCGCGAACGAGGCGGACCAAGTCGACCGATAGCGGATACTCCGTGTGGCCCGCGAGAGATGTCATCGGATCTCCCGCAGGCGATCGGGGCGCGATATCAACCGCGTCCTGCCTTCACCCTGGGGCCAGCACACGCCCCGATCGACCGACCACACCTCAGCTGTGCGCCGGGCGGCGGGAATCCACGCGCCCAAGTGGGCTTCCGACGGAATCATCACCAAATCGACCGAGTCGGGCAGATTCGCGAGCAGCCGGACCAAGCCTTCGCTGGAGTCGCGAAACACGATCTCGTCCAGCTGGATGCGGTGCACGCGCGCCAGCGCCCTGATCCCCGCAGCCACCGTTTCGGCCGCCACCCCCGCGATATCGCGACGGACGATCCCCAATGCCCGCCTCATGATGCTCGCCCCGCCGCCAGCGGTGACTGACCAGGCTCGATCGGCAGCCGGATCCAAGAGATTCGGGCGCCCCCGCGTAGCGAGCGTCGGCCAGCCGCTGCCGGGCCAAGTACGTCGGGACCGATCGGTTCGAGAGAAAGCATCGGCGACCGAAGAACCTGCACCTCCAACGCCGGGCCCCGAAGCAACAGCCACACCGTCAGAACGATCGACTCGGTCAGATTCGGCAGCGTGGCTGTGAGATCGGCGAAGATCGGCGGATTGCCGCCGCTGTCTGCGGGTATGAAGTCGGACAGAGCAGATAGCACGAAGTGTTCGACGTCGTCGACCATGTGCCGCAGCCTGGCTCTCGACAGGGTATTGAGGATGTCCATGCGGGCCTCCTCCACTACAGTCACCGAACCGGTCCGCAGCAGGAGTCGAGCCAACGTGCGCTCACGCGGCAGGACGACGCTGCGGCGAAATCCGCTCAGCACAACCGACCGGTTGCTCAGGTCCAAACACCACACACGCAAGCCGTCGACGGCATCGAGATCGTGGAGGAACTTCGTCCGCTGCTGACTACGGCCCGCAGTCAAATGCGCTTCGGACGGAACGGCGACATCGCGGGCACCGGTCGATTCGATGGCCCGCATCAACTGCCACAACGCACCGGTCCCCGCGCCCGTCTCGCAGAAGAGGGCCGCGATATTGAACCCGTTCAGCCCAGCCAGATCCCGCAGTCGATGTTCGACATCGCTCTGGTGGTCACCGAGCAGTTCCTTGCGCAGGTACCCGTACATCAACGACGGTTCTCGGTCCGCGTTCGACAACACCCGCGCTCACCTCCGCTCGCCCGGTAGCCAGATCCGCGCACGACGCGGTGGGAGATCAGGAATGGTGCAGGTGACACCCAGTACAACCGCGAGTTCATGGACGGTCAGCCCCAGCGCGTCAGCACCGAAGCGGATATCTCTCCAGCGGGGATCGCCGGGTGGAGGCGCAGCCTGTAGTGCCTCACCCGCATGAACAGCCGCATTCGCGGCCAGGGTGTCCACCGTCCTGCCCTGCATCCACGGCAACGTCCACGACTGTTGCCCGACATACCACGCGGACAGCCGGTCAGTATCGGCTCCAGTTACAAGTTGCATGGCTGATCACTCCTGAGATCACTCGAACACTCGCTGAGTGCGCGGTATTGATGTGTTACTCATGCCACGACATTGAGAGTAATGTAGCTGGTATATATACCAGCCGCAAGGGATGGGGCGATCCACCCTGAGAGGCGGGATAGGGTGCTAACGCACGATCGATGAATGGAGGCCGCGATGACGACGCCAGGATGGGACCGGTCAGATCCGAATGCCCTGCGGTTCCTCATCGGCCGGGAGTTACGCGACGCTCGGGAACGAGCCCGCATGTCACAGCGCCAGGCCAGCGAACACCTCGGCTGCACCCAGACAAAGATCAACTACCTCGAATCGGGCCGTAATCAGCAACAACCTGACGAGGTAACTCACCTACTCAAGCTCTATGGCGCCGACGACGTCCACATCACACGCCTCGCCGCGCTCGCGTCCCAGGCCGACCAGACAATCTGGTGGGCGCCGTTCGGCGACGCCTTCCCGAACTGGTTCCGCACCTTCGTCGGACTCGAAGGGCTCGCGACCTCGGTATTCACCTACGAACAGACACTGCTCCCAGGACAGCTCCAGACACCCGAGTACGCAATGGCGCTTCTTCAGAGGAACCTGAGAGTTCCGCCGATCGATGCACCTCAGGTTGTGGAGGCGCGGATGGCACGACAACGCCTCACCGCAGCAAACAACCCGCTGCGGTATCGCGCCGTCCTGGAGGAAGTCGTACTCGATCGCCTGGTCGGCGGTTCTACGGTGATGCGGCCGCAACTCGAGCGCCTACTCGAACTGCAGGAACTCGACAACGTCGAGCTGCACATCATGCCGCTCAGCGTCACCGTCCACGACGGACTCGACGGCGACTTCATGCTGCTGAACTTCGACAATGCCCAATCGATCGGATATGTCGAATACCCGGCTGGCACCCTGTACATGCAGGAACAGGACCAGGTGCAGTTGTATAAAATGGCAGCTGACCGGCTCTGTGAGGCAGCGCTGTCGGAGTCCGACTCCGCTGAAGTCATCAGAGCCCGAATCAGCACCCTGACAGACAAGGAGTGACGGTGAACACCGGCACCCGCCTCGAATGGCGGACATCCAGCTACAGCAGCAACGGCGAGAACTGCGTCGAGGTCGCCCCCTCCGCCGGCTGGCGGACATCCAGCCACAGCGGGGCCGGTGAGAACTGCGTGGACGTCGCCCCCCGCGATAGTCGCGTCTACCTGCGGCACAGCAAGCACCCCTCGCACGGCACGATCACCTTCGATCTCCACGCATGGACCGCGTTTATCGACGAATCGCGCAGCGGCTCGCGCAGCGCCAACGGCATCGTCAATGTCCGCAAGGACGGAGCGGACACCCTCGTCCAGACTGCGGATGGCGCGATCAGGCTCCGCTTCGACGATGGCGAATGGACCGCCTTCGTTGCCGGAGCCCGCGACGGCGAATTCGATTTCCTGCCGAACACGAATTGACGGCGGCGGCCCGCGCGGCGGCAGCGGTAACTCATGACGGAAGCTCTGACCGTCTGACAATGACGTCGCGATCCGCCATGGCTCCAGCCGCCTGCGCGGTGCCGGGTCGACGAGTGTCATCCATCCCGCTTCTGCAGCATTTGGTGGACTTCTCGCCAGTCGATTCCGGCTGGAGCTTTCGCCAGGATCGCGGCCAGTAGACCCAGCCGTGCGGTGCGGTCGGCGGGGTCGTCGGCCATGACCAGGACATCGTCGAAAAACGTGGTCAGTGGCTCGATCAGGGTGTGGCCGTGGGGGATCCATTCGGTCAACGGCTTGCCATCGGCAACAGGCACCGAACCCATCACGGTCAGGAGCTGCTGCTCGGCGGGGCCGATGAGCCTAGCGGGGTCGTAGGTGGTGGGCGCGGCGGGAGGCAGGATCCGCATGATCCGTTGCAGTCCTTCCACAAGGTCGGCGAATCGGTTGTCCTCGCTGGCTTCGCTGATCTGGTCGATCAACATGTCCGCGCGATGCGGGGCCTCGGCGGAGGGACGGACTGCGGCGATGAGTCCTGGACCGACTGCTTCGTCGCGGAGTCGCTGCTCGTAGCGGGTGGTGATCAGTTCCTCAGCAGTGGACAGGACCGCGGGGTCGATGGTGAGGCCCTGGCCGCGGAGTTGGTCGGCGGCGGTCCTGAGGCCGATTGGGATGGTGACGTCGGCGAGTTCGGGGTGGTCGCGCAGGATTGCCAGGATTCCGGCTGCCGCGCGGCGCAGGCCGTAGGGGTCGGCGTTGCCGGTGAGTTTGGCGCCGACGGCGAGCATCGCGACCAGGAGGTCGAAGCGGTCTGCCAATGCAAGGAGCGCGCCGGGTGTGGTGGTGGGGAGGTCGTCTCCGGACGAGCGGGGCAGCTCCATTTCCCACAGTGCCGTGGCCACTGGTTCGGATTCGCGGGACTTGGTCGCGTATTCGCGCGCCATAGTGCCGGCGAGGGAGGTCATTTCGATCACCATTTGGGTGGCGAGGTCGAACTTCGCGAGGGCACCAGCGCGGGTCAAGGTGGCCGCGTCAGCAGCAGGGAGGCCACTGCGGGTGCCAAGTATGGAGGCCGCTGTGGCAATGCGGTCGGCGCGGTCAGCCATGGTGCCGACCTTCTCGTGGAACATGAGTGCCCCGAGCCGGGCCCGGAACTGGTCAGGGGCGATGGTCAGGTCGACATTCCAGAAGAACGCGGCATCCTCGAAGCGGGCGCGGAGCACGTTTTCGTTGCCGCCGCGGACGACGTCGGCGTCGCAGTCGCCGTTGGCCATCGTCACGAAGACCGGCAGCAGGTCACCCGCGCCGGAGCGGACCGGGAGGTAACGCTGATGCTTGCGCATCACAGTGATGAGGATTTGTTCTGGCAGGTCGAGGTATTTCGGGTCGAAATGGCCCAGGATACCGGTCGGGGATTCGACGAGGTTGGTGATCTCATCGATCAGGTCGGCGTCGCCGTCGACGTCGATCCGGCCGTTCGCGGCCTCAGCCAGAGCGGCGGCCGAGGACACGACGCGTGCGCGGCGCTCGACCGGGTCGACGACGATTCCCGCGGCCTCGAGTACTGGGAGATAGTGGTCGGCGGCAGGGAGATCGAACGTCGGTGTAGCGGACTGGCGGTGGCCTCGGGTGCTGCGGCCCGCTACCAATGTGCCGGCGGTGATCGGGAGGATCTGGTCGCCGAGTAGCGCGGTGAGCCATCGGATAGGGCGGGAGAAACTCAATTCCGGATCACGCCAGCGCATGTTCTTGTCCGCCCGCAACGACAGGGTGAGCCGGGACAGGACATCGGTGAGTACCACTGCCGCCGAACGGCCGGCGCGAGTGCTCTCGACCGCGACGTGCTCGGCACCGCCGACTTCGATCCGTTGCAGATCATCGGCCGAAACACCCTGCGCACGAAGGAAACCGGCGAGAGCCGGAGTGGATTTACCGTCGGCATCGTAGGCTGCGGCGACCTTCGGGCCCCGGCGCACGTTCACGCTGTCGGGTTCCCTATCGGCGATGCCCTCGACTCGCACGCCGATCCGGCGTGGGGTCGCCTGCACGGTGATCTCACCATGCGGCAGGGCAGTGGAATCAAGGAGTTCGATGAGTGTGGCGCGCACGCTGGAAATGCTCGCGGTCACGACATGCGGCGGTAGTTCCTCGGTGCCGATCTCGAACAGCAGCACCGATCCGGGTGCTGAAGTGATCGTGGCGGGATCGACGGGAGAAGTGGCCAGCGGCGGCGGGGCGTGTACTCCGCGCGGATACCCGGCCTCCGCACGTAAGTCGGTCCACAGGGCGGCGATCTCGCGGGATTGCTTGCGCATCACCGCGAACCACTTCGCGCGCTCGGCTGTACTCACCGCACCGCGCGAATCCAGAATGTTGAATGCGTGGCTGGATTTCAGGACATGTACATGCGCAGGGACCGGCAGCCGGGTGGTGATCATCCGGTCGGCTTCGGCCGAGTACGCGGCGAGCAGGCCACGGGTGGTGTCGATGTCGGCGTCGTCGAGGTAGTAGCGCGACATCTCGTACTCAGACTGGCCGAACACTTCGCCGTAGCTGACGCCGGGCGCGTAGGCGATGTGCTCGAAGTGTGTGACGCCCTGGATCGCCATCAGGATCCGCTCGAGGCCGTAGGTGATCTCGACCGGGATCGGGTCGAGGTTCTGTCCCGCGACCTGTTGGAAGTAGGTGAACTGGGTGATCTCCATACCGTCGAGCCAGACTTCCCAGCCCAGACCCCACGCCCCGATCGCCGGCTGAGCCCAGTTGTCCTCCACGAACCGCACATCGTGGGCATCGAGGTCGATACCGAGCGCGGCCAGCGAACCCAGGTACAACTCCTGCGGATCACCCGGTTCAGGTTTGAGTATCACCTGGAACTGGGTGTGGGTCTGCAAGCGGTTCGGGTTCTTACCGTATCGAGAGTCGTCGGGACGTACGGATGGTTCGACGTAGGCGACGTTCCAGATTTCCGGACCCAGCACACTCAGCAGCGTGGCGGGGTTCATCGTGCCGGCACCGACCTCGGTGTTGAACGGCTGACCCAGCAGGCAACCTCGCTGCGACCAGTACGCCTGCAGACGAAGGATCGCTTCCTGCATCGATACGGGGACGGAGGGGTTGTCGTTGTGGGCAGTTGCCGTGGTCATCCGGAAATCCTATCGGTGGCGAGAGCGGGCATTCCGAGCGCTACTCCGGTCGCTGGAGCGAAGAAGCTGGGCAGGTGGCAGCCGCCGCGGCAGGCGTCGGCGACTGCGCAACCGGTGCAGGTTGGCCTGGTGGCGACCGCTGCGTGCACGGCGTCGGTCAAGGCGGGCCATGCTCCGGCGAGGGGTTCGGTGTGCAGGGAACCGAAGTAGACGTTGGAGTGCGGACAGTTCCGCAATCGGCCGTCGTAGGAGACGCTGCCCCACACCATTCCCGATTCGCAGTGCCCGGATATCTGCGACAGCCGCAATCCGAGGGTTGGGTCGTCGGACCGTAACGGGGTGTCGGTATCGGAGGTGCACACCTTCTGCGCGCAGGGCCACGCCACCGTCATCCCGGGGCATTCGGTGGCAAGGAGGTGGTCGATGCGGGTGATCAGCGG
Organism: Nocardia puris; assembly: GCF_003315035.1. GTDB lineage: Bacteria > Actinomycetota > Actinomycetes > Mycobacteriales > Mycobacteriaceae > Nocardia > Nocardia puris. Next base: position 63,340 of record NZ_QNRE01000016.1, on the reverse strand, counting down.
CATGGTGACCGACACCGGAATGCCGTAGCGGTCGTCGTGGCGGCCGGTCGGGACGTAGCGCATGACGCCGAACTCGCGCACCCCGAGCGCATGCACATCGCGGATGACGTCCAGCGCACCGTCGATGTTGCTTTTGACCAGTGTCATCTCCGCGACCACGGTGATGCCGGCGTCGATCAGCAGTCGCATCGCGTCGATCGCGCGGTCATAGGCGCGGGGATGGCCGGTTAGTTCGTTGTGGGTGTCGCGGTCGCCGTGGATCGAGACGAGGACACAGCGCACGTTCGCTGCTGCCAGCCGCTTCGCCCGTTCGGCGGTGAGGAAGTGGCCGTTGGTGAACACCACCTGGTACAGGCCGCGGCGTCCACCGTGTTCGAAGATCTCCATCGCATCGGGGTGCAGCAGTGTCTCACCGCCGCTGTAGCGGATGACGAAACAGCCCCGGTCTGCGCATTCGTCGAGGATCGAGCATGCCAGCTCGGTCGGAATATGCTTTTCCGGCAATGCTTTTACCGCGCGCCGGACCTCGGCGTCGCTCATGTCCGGGTCGATCTTCCACACGTTGTAGCAGAATCCGCACGCCCAGTTGCATACGGCGGTGAGCTCGATTTCCAGCCGCAGCGGGAAGTCCAGCTTCGTGTCGAACCGCTTGTCGACGCCCAGCAACGATCCGCGGCCGTCGTCCTGGACGGCTGCTGGCTGCGGGGAGGTCAGGGTGGCGACCAGGTCGGCGGCGTCGGCGGCGACGCGTGAGGGGGCGGCGTTGTAGCGCTTCGCGATATCGCCGATGACGGTGTCGTCATCGGCGCCGGAGAACATCAGGGACACCATCGATTCGGCGACCGCGTTGCGGAGTCGATGGAAGGTGCCGGTGTGTGGGTCGAACAGCAGGCCGAGGTCGGCACGGTATCTCAGCTGCTGGGTCAGGGCCCGGGACAGGGTGGCGGGCATCGCGATGCTCCTCGAATCGGGGACGGTCAGACGGGTGAGAGCCGCGCGAACAACGTGGTGACGTCGTCAGCAACGCGCTCCGGCGGCACCTCATAGGTTTGGGCGAGCGTCTGCGTGATCTGCTCGAGGTCGAGACCCCGGTAAGCCAGCCGCACTGCCTCCGCGGCGGTGGTGTTGACCAGTCGTTCGCAGCGGTCGCGTTGCCAGTCGTGCAGCAATTGCTTGCCCGGGTGATAGCGGTAGTGGCGCAGGATCCACTGCGGCGACCCGGTCGGGGCTTCGTCGATGGCCCGGTAGATTGCGCGGGCCTGGTCGATGTGGTCAGCGACCGACGGTCGTTCCAGCAGTCGACGCGCGTAGTCGCGCACGGCGGGGTCGTCGATGCCGATATGCCAACCGCGGAGCTGCTGGAAGTAGGTCGACACCATCACATCCGCGAGCCCGAAGTCCCCGACGAGGAACGGACCACCCGAACGGCCCAACAATCCGGACACGACGTCACACAGCCACCGTGCCTGCCCCACCGCGCCGGGCCCAGGAATGCCGGGGGCGGTACGGAGCGAGCGAGCGTAGGACGCGCCCTCGCGCAGGTACGGCAGGTCGTGACTCGCCCAGGCGGAGATAGAGCGGACCAAGGCCCGCTGGCGTCGCGTGGTGCCCATGAGGCTGGGACCGGAGTCCGGTGCGATTTCATCGAGGTATTCGGCGATCGAGACCACATCTCCGGCAACGGCTCCGGTCTCGGTGTCGGCCAGAATCGGGACCCGAGGCAGCAGCGACATCGCGGAGTCCTCCAGAATGCCTTCGACATCGGCTTCCGCGAGTTCGTCGGCATCACACGCGCAGCCGATACCGGCCTCGCGTTCGTCGGTCCCGTCGCCGGCGAACAGCACCCCGTCCGGACTTTCCCGGATCGGCCAATCCAGCTCCACGATCCTTTCGGCCACTGGAAGGCCCTTCTCGGCCACCGCGACTCGACCGCGCATCGACCATCCCGAAAAGTGGAGATCACCCACGTACAAGGTCAGCATTCGACCACCCCTTGTTGTTGCCGCCGGTCCCTGGCCGACCACACCGCGGCCGACCAGGGTTGTCATCTCAGTCGCACTGGCGGCTGATCATCGTTTTCGTCTCCACCTTGGGGGCTTCGTACTCCCCACGCTCGGCCGTGGTGGTGGTTTGCTCCGACATGACTTTTCCCTTCCGTCGGTCTCCTGGACGGTGGCTGGAGTGCACGAATCCTGCTACTTCCGAACAGGTTTTCGATCAGCCACGATTCGAGTGTCTGTCGACTGCGGTGTATGTGCTATCCCTGCTGCATCCCGAGTTTCTGGACACCCTGGACTGGATTGGACATTTTCTGGACACAGGTAGTACGGCCGCTCGGGAAACCCGATGTCGCATTCGCCTTCGCTGGACATAAGGTGGACAGATGCTGGCGCCGCCCTCTATCGACCAGGTGAAGGACAGCTTGAGACGGGTGCGCCGCGGACTCGGATTGGCGCGGCCCACAGCACTGCTCACCATCATCGGCGAACCTGTGCAGGCATATCTGTGCCGCGACTCCGACGTCGAGCCTGGCTCTGCCGAACACATCGAACATCTCGCCGCAATCCTGCGTCAGGCGATCGGTCAGCTCACTGAGAGCGAGCGGGTCTACGCCGAAGTGGATTTCAACGTTCGACCTGACCACAGTTACCCGACGCTCACCGACAGGCAAGAGTCCCTGGCCCAGCACCTCAAGTGCGCGGTGAAGACCGTGCGCCGCCGTTCCGACCAAGCCCTCGACACCCTGGCTTATCTCCTGGTAACGATCTCGTCGGCTCCTGACGGGGCACAGACGCAGGCCATCGACCGCAGCCCGAGCCACCACGGCCGGGCCAGCAAACAGGATCCCTACGATGCTGTGCGCCGGTTCTGGGGCCTGCGTCCTGGCGGTGGCGTCGACATTGTCTGCTCCGAAATCCCCGTGGACGAACGTCCAGAGTATGCGTCACCACAGGATCGGAACTACCTGCGGTATGCCAAGTTCGCTGACTTGGACACATTGATCTTCGTCCGTACCCAACTGGCGCAACTCGCTCCCACCGCGGTTGTGCGCGACTTCGCGCCCTCGGAGTACTTCGATACCCAGGTCGAGGTTCTCGTGGTGATCGGCGGCCCACCGTGGAATGCCAAATACCGGGAGTTCCTCCCGCAGTTACCCTTCTACTTTGATGCGAATCCGCTCGGTGAGGACGACCCTCTCGTCGTACCCGAACTGGACAATCGCTGTATGGCTCCACGGTGGACACCCGGTGGCGAGCTGATCGAAGACCTCGCCGTGCTCACCCGGCTCACCGTGCAGGGAACCACCGCGCTACTGCTGGGCGGGTGCCTCACCCTCGGGGTCCTCGGCGCGGCCCGCGCACTACTCGATCCACGACGAGGACCCACCAATGTCGAATACCTCTCCGACCACGTCGGTCAGGATGACTTCGTCGTGGTCACCGAAGCCCGTCGCGTCGGCGGCATCACCGACGTCGCCGACCTCACCGTCATGGAGCCCCTGCTGCTCATGTCCCGCCCCCACGGCGCGAACTGGGGAGTCGTGATCGACAACACCAAACGCTTCACCTGCCATCACCGCTGCTCCCCCGGGCAAACGGCGTGACGAATCTGGACGACATCGCCACCTATGTCGTGAATCTGCCACGGCGGAAAGACCGCCGAGCATGGATCAGCGCCCGGCTACCTTCGGCAATGACGGTCACCTACACCTCGGACCTCGACGTGGTCATCGACGGCCGGCAACTCGCCACCAGCGACCTCCAGGCGCTTGGAATCAAGCTGTTCGACTGGCAAATCGACTCCGACAACCCGTGGTGGAATCGACCGCTCAAATACGGCGAAATAGGCTGCACTCTCGCTCATCTCGCATGCTGGAACCACGCCGAGAAGCACAGCGCAGCCCCGTACACTCTGATCCTCGAAGACGACGCGACCCTCCCACCGGAATTCGCACCACGCCTTCTCCAGACCCTGAACCTGATCGACGAAGTCGATATCGCATTCGACATGCTGTACCTCGGGCGCGACCTGCTCCGGCCGGAAACCCCTACGCCGGTTCCCGGGATCGTCCACCCCGGCTACAGCCACTGCAGCTACGCCTATCTGCTCACTCGCAGTGGCCTGCGTACCGCACTGTCCACCGAACTCACCGAGGCCATCGTGCCGGTCGACGAGTTCCTTCCCGCCCTCTACACACCACATCCACGACCCGATGTGCGGGCACGGTTCGCACCGCGACTCACCGCGCTAGCGTTCGATCCGCCGCTGGTCACACAACGACCGAAGGACGACGCCGGCAGCGACACCGAGAATTCCGACTTCATTCGGTGGTGATGCGCGGCTTCGATCACCGCATCGGTCGCGGTGCCGTCCAGTGTTCGATCAGCGCCGAAAGACGTTTACCGGGCCACTCGCCGATCGGCGTGTGAACATTGACGCCGGTGACGACGTGCTCACTCGGCACGTTCTTGGTCACGACCGCGCCGGCCGCGACGTAGCTGCGAGGCCCGATCCGGACGCCGCCGACCACTCGTGCACCAAACCCGACCACCGAATCCGCCTCGACCACGGGCGGTTCTTCATCCACTCCCCACCAACCCAGATGCGGACTCGTGTACTCGTGGACCAGCTCGCCCATCACGGTCGCGCGGTCACCGATCACCGTCGCATCGCAAACGAACCCAGCGACACACGCGTCCGCGCCGATCGTGACGCGATCACAGATGTAGGCGCCGTGGACGACCCGGGTCCGGTCGCCGATCACACACCCGTACCCGATCCGTGCCCGGTCTTCTACCACGCACTCCATGCCAAGAGCTGTGCCTTCCTGGATGATGACCTGGTTGAACAGCAGACTCCGATCTCCGATCACGACAGGAGTACCCGCCGACCATCGCCCACGTTGAGCTTCCCGCAGACGCGTTTCCTTCGGGCATCCCAGAACGCAGTGCTCGCCGATGATCACATCATCACCGAGCCGAATCGGCCCGTGCAGGTCCCTGGGAGTCACGAGGCGGGCGCGACCTGGCCGACCAGCCAGTCAACCGTCTCCGAGATCGCCTGATCTTCGCGCTCCCGCGAGTCGAAGCCGTGATCCGAACCAGCGATGGTACGCAGCGCCGTATTCGGCCTCGACATCGCGGCCCGAGCGGAAATCTCGTAGGAGACCGCGGTGTCACGGTCTCCATGGACGATCAGCGACGGCACGGTGCTGTCGAGGAATCGTGCCAGTGGGTCGTAGTGGGCGAACTCGCTGAACAACACGCGGCCGAGTTCGAATTCCCCGTCGACCACCAGGACTCCGGTGTCGTGCAATAGTTTGCGCTGCGACGCGCCGAAGTTCTCTTCACCCCACGCCAAATCCGGCTCCAGGAACGTATGCCGCAGGTCGAGGACAGGATTCCACAGCACCAACCGATCAAGCCCATCAGCAAGCCACGGCAGCGACAGCACCGTGGACACGGCCCCGAAACTAGCCGCCACAATCGAAAACCGGCCCGGAAACCGCCCCTGGAGGAACTGCACCGCAGCCTCCAGATCCAGGCACTCGCCAGCAATGGTCACTCCGCGTTGCGTCCCACCGCTGTTTCCATGCCCCCGGAACGAGAACCGCACGACATCAAATCCCACAGCGGTCAGTCGCTCGGCCAAGCGGACGAACATCCCACCGCCCTCGTCCATATCCACAGTGATCCCGTGCACCAGCAGCACGACCCCCTTGGCCGGAACGGATGCCATATGGACCGCTGCGTCGAGCCGCACACCGTCCACTGATCCCAATGTGACGCTCTCAACCGGCAAGGTTTCCTCCGCTCAATCCCCAGGCTCGGACCACAGTGCGTCCATCGTCTCGTGCGATACGGGCCGCGACAATTCATCCTCCGCCGCGAACGCCATGTTCACAATCGTGCGGCGGCCCCGCCGAATCGGGTGCACCCGATGCAGCGTCGTACTCGCCCGCATGAGATACACCTGTCCCGGACCGGCCTCCAGCCGGTGGATCGCGCGATCACGAAGTACCTGCTCGATGCCCGGCTGCTGCTTATCCCACACCGTGCCCGGGACACACTCGACGAATCCGCCGTCAACGGTGTCCGGGCATTCGGCCACCCACACCAGCGCGAAACTGTAATCGTCCCAATGCCATCCATGCGTGTCACCCACCCGGTCCAGCTGGGTAACCACGAACTGTTCGGGCTCATACGGGCATGAATACACAGCTTGACCGGCCACGGCAGCCACAACCTCGGCGACCTCGGGTGATGCATACGTCTCCCGGATCACAACTCCGCTCTCCGCGATCTGCGCCCGCCTCACGTTCCTCATCCGGCGAGGCGTGAAACCTGTCTCGGCGAAAGCCAAGTCCCGACGGACGCCCAACTGCTCCGCCAACCAGATGGCCTCAGCCGCAATCGCATACCGAACTGACGCGGGAAAGAGCCAGGACACCACCGCGGCACCGTGCCGCTCCAGGTCGTCATGCGCGGCGGCGATCCGCTGCGCATGTTCGACTTCGTACCTCGTGTTCACACCACCGGTCATAGCGGACCGCGCTGCGCTCACTTCCACCCGACCCGCCGCTGCAACCACGCAACCGTTGCGCGACCTGACTCGGCGCGGTGCCGACGCAGAGCCACCGACTGCGACCCTCCAGGCCGACGGCTCTCTCGGATCCAGTACCCCGCCAGCGCGCACACCAGCGCAGAGATCGCATCAGGATCGACGCCCCGGGTGAGGGCGTGCGAGCCCAGGATCGGTTCGGGATCGACCCCATGCAGGGCGAAGGCGGTCGCCAGGAACACCAGATCCACCCACGCCGCACCCACGGATGGCCAGGACCAGTCCACGATCATCACCGTGCCATCGGGGCGCACCAGCATGTTGTCGGCGCGAAGATCGGTATGCAGCAACGTCTGCCCGACCGTGGCACGCTCCCACCCGGATTCGAGAACAGCGAGCCGATCCACGTTCCGGGCCGACCACTCGTCCAAGTTACCGGCCAGCTCGCCGCCGGCCAGCTTCCGCCAACCTGATAAGTCCGATCCGAGATCATCGGCCAGGGTCGGTACGTCCGGTAGTGGGTTCGGTGTCAGCATCCGTGCCATGTCCTCGACCACGGCGAGCACCGCCGCCAATTCCGTAGGCTGGTCGAAACGGGGATGGCGACCGGTGACGTCGTCGAATACCAGGACTCGCCACCCGTCGATTTCCAGCATGAACCTCACCGCTGGTGCCGGGATCTCTGCTGGGAGCTGAGTCGCGGTGTCGCCTTCGATCCGGTACCGGTGGGCGAAACGGTCTCTGATGGGGATTGCTTTGGCAAACACCGTGCGACCGTCCACCATCGCTAGCCGGGATGCCATTCCGCGGCTGAATCCGCCCGGTTGGGTCGATCCCGAACGCACTCCCGCGCCCAAGCGACTCTCGATCTCGCCTCGCACCGAGATGGGCAGCTCGCTCCACGCGATCCGGGACACCGGGATTTCGATCTCGGTCATCGGACAATAGTGCCGCGCGAACAGCGGCCTTCACCAGCTAATTTCCCGCTCGGCAGCCCGTCCGGGATGATCGTCGTCCCGGGCGATAGCGGGTCATAGTAGCCCTGACCGAGTAGGAGGCCGTCATGGTCGTAAGCGACGGTACCGAATCTGGAGGTGCCCACCGAGGTCAGCCAACAGGCGGCCGATCAGGACAGATCAGAACCCAACATCGAATACATGATCATGTCCCGACGCTCCTCGCCGACCAGCTGCCAACTGCGGAGCAGGCCCTCACACTGGAAACCCACACGCTCAGCCGTCCGCTGGGATGCGGCATTCCAGGGCTCGACATATAGGTGAAGGCGGCGGATCTCCAGGTCAGTAAGGGCCCAGGCAGTGACCGCTCGAAGCGCTTCCGCAGCGACCCGCTGACCACGAGCGGACTTGACCACCCAGTAGCCCAGCATCGCACGCCCCTCGTCCAGGTCCCGCAACCACAGACCGACCGACCCGAGCGGCCGACCGTCCTCAACCCGCACGATGACGAACGGATACCCACTGCCGGTCGATACACGCTCCCACTGCCGACGCACGAAGGCTTCGCCTGCTTCTCGCGAGTACACCGCCGGAACGGTCGTGATCAACGGGATGTGATCGTCGCTCGACGCCTCTCGAACCAGAGGCAGGTCGCTGATCTCCCAGGAGCGGAGCACAAATCTGTCGTTTGCAGTCAAACGCGGGATATCCAACGGGGCAACCATGCTCGCATCCTGCCGAGATGCCCACGCAGGCGCACGCCCATTTCACACCCGAGATCTGCGGGTTCGGCCAACGGAATGGCTTCACCGCCAAGGTGCGGGACGGCGGTGGGACCACGATCGAGCAATGGCGCCTCTAGTCGATCCAGTACCGTCGCATCGTGCTGCCGTCGGCCCAAAGCTCGACCCCCTCCAAGACCCCGCCGCAAGCCTCGATGACGTATTGACTGAACTAACTTCGTAATCCTTGCAGGTCAGCTTAGGTTTCTGCTAGCTTTCCTCGCCATGTGCGAAGAGGGCGGCGAGCGATATCTGTCGAGACTCGTTGTGCCGGACGTCGGTCGGCTCCAAAGGACCGGTGACGTGTGGGAGCCATACCAGCTTCTCGACGCGAACGGCGCGGTCATCGAACCCGCGGCGAGGTACTTCGCCGAGCTACAGGCCACCGACAAGCAGCCGTCGACGATCCGGTCATATGGCAGCGATCTGCTTCGCTGGTGGCGGTTCCTCGCCGCGATCGGCATGTCGTGGGACAAAGTAACGCCAATGGAGGGGCGCGACTTCGGACGATGGAGGTTGTTGGCGGACAAGCCGATGAGAGTTCATTGGCGGCACCGGACCGACGGCCAGTTGCCCGGTTTGCCCCGCGGCCGCCCCAGCCAGGTCGTCAATGCCGTCACTGGCAGGCCGAGCCCGGGACCGAAGTACTCGCCAGCGTCGCGGGCGCACGCCGAGACCGTCTGGCGGGCGTTCTACGACTTCCAGCTGGAACTCGGCAAAGGCCCATTGATCAACCCATTCCCGCTGGACCGCTCACGACGCTCAAGGCGGGCTCACGCGCACCACAACCCGATGGATCCGCATCGGAAGGAGCGGGTCGGCCGCTATCGGCCGAAGGTTCCCAAGCGGATCCCGAAGAAGATCCCCGACGAGCAATTCAACACGGTGTTCGCGGCACTGAAGTCGAACCGGGACCGCGCCCTGCTGGCGCTCTGGGTGTCCACCGGCGCCCGCGCCGAAGAACTACTGTCCGCCTGCCAGGGCGATGAGGATCCCGGCCAGCAACTGATCACGGTTACACGAAAGGGTTCTCGCAAAGCTCAGCAGTTGCCGGCTTCGCCTGATGCGTTCGTCTGGCTGCGGCTCTACCAGGAATAACTCTGGCGCAAGGGCGCTTCCCGCGGTCACCGCCATCCACTCTGGTTCACGCTACGCCGACCTTGGCGGCCGCTGTCCTATCACGCGGCCCGAGCAATGTTCACCCGCGCCCAGGAAGCGCTCGGCTCCAACTATCCGCTCCACGCCCTTCGGCACACCGCGGCCTACCGCATGGCCGATGACCCGGACATGGACATCACCGACGTCCAGTGGATCCTTGACCACGCCGATCTGACGACCACGCAGCTCTACACCACCCCTACCCACGGTGAGGTGATCACGGCTGCGCTCGCCCACCACGCGCGCCAGAACGAGCGCGCGGCAGCCCCACCGGAGCCGCCAGCGTCGGGTTACGACCCACGTTCTCTCGACGTCATATTCGGCAGGACGCAGTGAAATCATCGACAACCACAGCGACGGCTGAGGTCGGTTCGACCAGCCGAAAGCAGGAACTGACGCGCGAAGCGCGTGGAGTGCTCGCCGAGACCATCCTGGATCAATTTCCCGCTCGACCAGTGCTTTCCGCTTCGCGTCAGGCCCTGACCGTCGAGAAAACCATTGAACGGCTCGAGGGGTTACGGCTTCCTCCGGTGTCGGACGATATGCGCTTTCGTCGCAGACTGTGTGTCAAGAGGCTGCTCGGCAGGCTGGAGATCTTCCCTGGCGAGACCTGGCAGCAGCGATGGCAGGCCAGCGGTGCCGAAACCGCTGAGCCGCACTGGACTGCGGCCGCCGCGGAATGGCACCGGGCACACGGCCGGGTAGGCGACAAGTCCCAGCTGCTGACCGCGCTGATGCTGCTGTCCATTGCAAGGATCATCTGTCCCAGCCCGACATTCCTGCTTACTATCAACCGAACCGGAACCTGGACGACTAGGATCGCCGAGTATCGCGATCCGTCGGGTTTCGGGCTACTCAAGACGGCGATGACGCCCGAAATCCGGTCGAGCACCTGCCTCCCCGTCATCCGATGGCAGCTCTGTGTCCTGCTGCTGACCAAGGGCGGCGGCGTTCGCGACATCACCGTCGGAGACTGTGTCGAGTTACGCAAGCAGGAGATAGCCATCGGTTTGCCCGGAAAGGGGCGCTATCTGTTCTACACCCTGCTCGAGGCTGCGGGATTCCTTCCGCAGGGTGCGCCGGTGACCCTGCGCGCAATCATGAACTATGGCGGACGATCCAGCATCGAGCGACTCGTGGATCGGTATCACGTCGCTGATCCCGAGGTCCGCAACCTGCTGGTCAGCTACCTGGCGGAACGGCAAGTCGCCCTGGACTACACCACACTCGACTCGTTGTCGCGGGTGCTGGTTATGAATTTCTGGACGGATCTGGAAGCACACCATCCAGGCATCGACTCGCTCGACCTCGACCCGAAAGTGGCGCATGCGTGGAAAGAACGCCTCCGCGTCAAGATCCAGAATAAGCGCCTGCCGGACGGGACCACCGTCGAGGTCACCGTCCCACGGGTGAACTACCTCCAACTCCTGACCACAGTCCGGGCGTTCTACCTGGACATCGCGCAATGGGCTACCGAGGATTCTGCGCGATGGCCGCGATGGGCCGTTCCGTGCCCCATCCGCGCGTCGGAAACCGCGCACTCGACCAGGAAGGTCAATTCGCGCCGAAAGGCGCGCATGGACCAGCGGACCCGCGAACGCCTGCCCTTGCTGCCAGTTCTGGTGCGGACCGCCGAACGCCGCACCGAGGAGGCCCGCCTCCGACTGGACGCAGCGTTGAATTCTGAACCCGGCAAGCCGTTCACCGTCTTCGGCGAGACCTTCACCAGAGTCTCCGCACGCAGAAACGAAAATCAGCGGCTCAGTATGGTTACGGGCGTCTTCGACTCGACCGGCCGCCGCCGCCACCTTCGTGCCGAGGACCATCGTGCCTTCTGGGGTTGGGCAGCAGTCGAGTTTCTTCGGCACACCGGCGTCAGGGTCGAGGAGATGCTCGAAACGAGCCATCACAGCATCATCCAGTATCGACACCCCCAAGCAGGGCAGATCATCCCGCTGCTGCACGTCGCGCCGTCCAAGACCGACGAGGAACGCCTCCTCGTCGTCAGTCCGGAGCTGGCCGATGTCATATCCGCGATCATCGCCCGAGTTCGGCAGAAGGACGGAGCCATTCCATTGGTCCCCTTCTATGACCTCTCCGAACGATGCTGGGCCACGCCGGCTCCGCTGCTGTTCCAGTGGAACAACGGCAGCCATACGCGAGCCATAGCGGCGTCGACGATCCGCAAATGCATCAGGGAAATACTCGAGTCGACGGACATAAAAGACGCCGGCGGCCAACCGCTCTACTTCGTGCCCCACGACCTGCGCAGAATATTTGCCACGGACGCAATTCTGAACGGGATGCCCCCGCACATTGCGCATGCTGCTGGGTCACAACGACATATCCACCACCATGGGTTACAAGGCCGTCTACCCACAAGAAGCAATCAACGGCCACCGCGCGTTCATCACGCGGCGCCGAGGAACGCGGCCGAGCGAGGAATACCGCACCCCTACCGATGCCGAGTGGGAGGAATTCCTGGGCCATTTCGAGCGCCGCAAGGTTGCGCTCGGCGAATGCGGGCGCGCATACGGAACTACCTGCCAGCATGAGCACTACCTGTCGCTCGTCGATGGCCGCTGCGGCGGAGGTGGCGGCGGCGAGTGCGTTGTCCAGGCCGGCCCGGTTCTTGCGGGTGGTCCCGGAGAACCCTTTGTCGATGAAGATCCGCTCGCGCGGCGCTCCGAGCGCCAGTAGTTGTTCGGTTTGGATCTCGACGTCTTGTTCGTCGGTGGAGCAGCGGCAGTATCCGATGCGGAACGGCTCACCCATGCCGAAAGTGTTCCAGATGGCGGGGGTTGACCGGCACAGTTTGCGGAACACCTCTACGGAACACCGGTGTGCTGGGCCGATGTTCGTTCTGCGTGGTGTTCCGGTGGACGATCGGGTTACGGAACAGGTCAGGGGGTGTTATCGGTGTGTGGGGGTTTGTTGTGGGGTGAGGAAGTGGTTGACGTCGACGATGAGGAACAGTGCGGTGGCGGTGGTGACCACGTGGGCGTGGTCGTTTTCGATGGTGGCTTTCAGGTGGAGTTTGCGGCCGTCGCGGGAGTGGATGTGGGCGCGGAGGGTGTAGGGGGTGTCGAGCAGGATCGGGGCGAGGTAGTCGATGGCGAGGTGGCGGGTGACGGCGGGTTCCCCGACGGTGTAGAGCAGGAGTCCGAACAGTTCGTCGAGGACGGTGGCGACCGCGCCGCCGTGGGCGATCGCTGGGGCGCCGACGTGGCGGGAGTCGAAGCGGTGGTGGGCGTAGACGCCGTGTGTGTCGCGTCGGGCGCGTAGCTGGTGGCCGTGGGGGTTGGCCGGTCCGCAGCCGAGGCAGTGGTCGTGGTGGGGCGGCAGGTCGGCGGAGTCGGGTGCGTGTACGGGGAAGGCGGGGATCCAGTCCGGGACCTGGCGGGGCTCGGGTGTGTGGGTGCTGGGTGTGTTCTCGGTCATGGGTGCTTTCTGTGAGTGTGTTTAGGCGGTGATGAGGATGTCGCAGTGGGTTTTGCGGGCGAGCTCGATCGGTGGGGTGGACAGCAGCTGGGCCAGCAGTGGTGACCGGTGGGGGTTGGCGGTGACGATGAGGTCGGCGGCGGTGGCCGCGGCCAGGTGCAGCAGCGCGGGTAGGGCGGGTTCGTCCAGGATGTGGGTGTCGACGTCGGTGGCGCCGTGGGCGAGGGCGTGCTGGTGGGCGATGCGCAGGACGGTGTCGGCGGGGGTGCTGCCGTGCAGCGGGGAGGTCTCGGGTCCGGGCCGGTCGAGGTGGGCCTTGGGTGTGTGTTCGTCGATGCGGTGGCGAGCGCAGACGATCAGTAGCCGGGCGTGGGTGGCGTGGGCGAGTTCTGCGGCGTGCTCGACCACACGGTAGGAGCGGTCGGATCCGTCGGTGTCGACGATGATCGTGTGGTAGGCCGTCATGACGGGCGTCTTTCACGAGGAGAGGCGTGTGAGGAGGGGGGAGAGGTTCTCATGTGCGGGCGTGGCGTGCGGCCGGGGGCCAGGACGGCCAGCACGATCGCTGTGGCGGTGGTGAGGGCGGCCAGTGCGAGCGCGGCCTGGCCGCTGCCGTGCACGAACGCGGCCTGGGCGAACTCGGCCAGCGGCGCGGCCACCGGTCCGGCCTGGTCGGCGACTTGCAGGGCGGCGGCCAGGGAATCGGCGACCGGGCCGCGGGCGGGCTCGGGTAGCCGGGCCAAGGCGGGCTGGATGCGGTGGGTGTAGCCGGCCGCGAGGACGCTGCCGGCCACGGCGATCCCGATCGCGGCGCCGATCTCGCGGGCGGCGTCGTTGACCGCGGCGGCGACCCCGTGTTTGGCCTCAGGGGTGTCGGCGACGATGGCATAGGTCGCCGGGGCGGTGCACAATCCCAGGCCCGCGCTCATGATCAGCAGCGGCCACAGCAGGTCGGGATAGTTTGCGGCCAGGGTCAACCGGCTCACCAGCACCAGCCCGGCGGCGATGGTGAGCAGGCCGGTCACGGTCATCACCCGTAACCCGACCAGGCTCGACAGCCACGGCGCGATCACCGAGATCGCGACCAGCGGCACCACCATCGGCGCCAGTGCCAGCGCCGAGGCCAGCGGCCCATAACCGAAGATCAGCTGCAGGTACTGCACCAGCAGCAGGAACACCCCGAAGGTGACCAGGAACTGGATGGTCACCGACAGCGACCCGGCACCGAAACCGCGGCGGGTGAACAACCGCACATCCAGCAGCGGCGCCGCGCTGCGCAGTTCGACGACCACGAACGCCACCGCCGCGGCCACACCGATCCCGGCCGCGGCGGCGACGAGCGGGTCGGCCCAGCCGCGTGCGGGGACCTCGATCGCGGCGAACACGATCGCGGCGACCGCGACCGCCACCGCGCCCGCGCCGACCCAGTCCACCGGCGGATGCTCACGCTGGCGGGATTCGGCGATGGTGCACGCCAGCACCGCCAGCACCGTCCCGGCCACGGTCAACCCGACGAACACCGAGGGCCACGACCATCGTTCGAGCAGCACCCCGGCACCGAGGATCCCCAGCACCGCCCCGGATCCGGCGACCCCGGCCCATATCCCGACCGCCCGGCCGCGATGAACAGGGGCGAACCCCGCGGTCAGGATCGACAGCGTCGAGGGCATCACCAGCGCCGCGCCCGCCCCGGCCAGGGCGCGCGTCGCGATCAGCCACACCGGCTCGTCCAGCAGCAGCGGCAGCGCCGAGGCGGCGGCGAACACCACCAATCCCGCCACCAGCACCACACGTCGCCCGTAACGGTCACCGACGGCGCCGGCGGGCAGCACCAGACACGCCAGCACCAGTGTGTAGCCGTCGACGATCCAGGTCAGCTGAGCTTGGGTGGCCCCGGTCGCGACCGCGATCTGCGGCAACGCCGAATACAACGCCGCCATCGCCGCGACCACCAGCGCCACCGCCAGGCACGACACCGTCAGCATCCACCACTCGGCCCGGGTCCACCGGGCGATCTCGACAGTGTCCGTCCCAGGCGTGTCCACCGGCACCTCCCGACTTTAGAGACCGATAGTCTCTGTGCGAGACCATTCGTATCATAGGGGTCGGGGTGTGGGATAGAGTCCACTCACACCCACAGCCGCACGGCACGAACCGGAGGAACACGCGTCCATGACCGACCCGCACCCCGCGGACGACGAGCAGGCCGATCCGCGGCTGGCACGCTCACGCAACCGGTTGCTCGACGCGGCCACCCATCTGCTGTCCACCGGCGGTGTCGAGGCGGTCACCGTCGAAGCGGTCACCCGCGTATCGAAAGTCGCGCGCGCCACCCTCTACCGGCACTTCGGCAGCACCACCCATCTGCTCGCGGCGACCTTCGAACGGCTGCTCCCCCACGTCGACGCCCCCACCGGCACCACCCCGGTACGCGAGCAGCTCCTCACGCTGCTCACCACCCAAGCCGACCTCATCGAACAGGCCCCGGTACAGATGACCACCCTGGCCTGGCTGGCCATGGGATCCATCGACGACAACCACACCGACCCGGCCGCGCTCACCTCACTACGCGCCCGCGTCATCGAGCAATACCGCCGACCGTTCGACCAGATCCTCACCAGCCCCGACGCCCGCGCCACACTCGGCGAACTCGACACCACCTTCGCCATCATCGAACTCCTCGGCCCGATCGTGTTCGCCCGCCTCACCGGACTACGCACCATCGACCACGACGACTGCGCCCGGCTCGTCGACAACTTCCTCACCGCTCACTCAACAGCCACCGCATCAACCAGCCCGACCGGCACCGGCAGGCCGTAACCACAGATCGGCCGCGCAGTCAGAACAAGGTGTCACGCACCCGCAGCGGCCGGTACCCGGTCGGGCCCAGCTGGGCCAGCTCGGCGTCGATGTCGACCTCGATCGCGCCGAAGAAATTGATGTTGGCACTGTGGGCCGGGCTGATGTGGGCCAGGACCTCGTCATCGATACGCTGCCCGGCCCGACGCATCTGATCGACAGCGAGCCCGTAATACTCCGTGGTCCAAGCGATCACAGCGTTGGTCGCCAAGGTCAGGCACCAGGCTTGCTCGGTCTGGTCCTCGAGATGGCGTGCCCGAATCATCCCCTTATGGGCATAGAGCAGGTCGCGCCGCAGCGCGTGCAGCGACTCGCCCTTGTTGAGCTGCCGCGAGATCTTGCGCCGATAGTCCGGATCGGAGAGGTACCTCGCGGCGTAGATGGTGCGCCGCAGCGCCCCGTACTCCTTGAGCGCCGCGGCCAGAGTGTTCTGCCGCCCCGACGCCGAGAGCTTGCCGACCAGCAGCGACGCGGTGGCGTGCCCGAACTTCAACGATCCGGCCAACCTGAGCAGATCGTCCCAGTGCTCGGCGATCAAACCCGAGATTCGCTTTGCGGGTCATCAGCGGGCCCGCGTGCGGGAACCGGGCCTCGGCCTGCGCGCGCGGGCCCGGCCGGTACAGGGTGATCCGGCCCAGATCCCGGATCCGCGGCGAGAGCTGCATCCCGAGCAGGTCGAACAACCCGAAGTTGACCAGGGTGACCCCGTGGGTGTCGGTGGCGTGCTCGGTGATCGGCAGATCCGCTGCATTGCCCAGGATCTCATCGAGCACGTAATGGGCTTCACGTTTGGTCGCCACGATCACCTTGGTGCCGTAGGTGGCATGCTGATCGGTGACATGGGTGTAGGTCGACAGGCCCTCGCTGGCGAAATACCGGCTCAACGGCCTGGCCGTGGTTGATTTCCCACGCGTCGGGAACCGCTGCCCATCGCTCGACGACAGCGTTCCGGCACCGAACACCGCGGTCAGCGGCAGCCGCTGATGGTAGCCGATCAACACGAGGTTGGCCGCGCGCAGGGTCTCCTCGCGCACATACCACTCATCGGTCCAGGCCAGGATGTCGTAGGTGATCCCGCACGCCTGCGCCATCCGGGTCAACCCCAGGTTCGTCGAGTGCGCCAGCAGTACCGCGATCAGATTGCGTTTGAGCTCCGGCGTCCGGGTGGCCTGGCCGCCGGCGTGGGTGAAGCAGTCCAGGTAGCCGGTGCGCTTGTCCAACTCGATCAACAAGGAAACGATCGGCGCGAACGGCAGCATCTCGGTCAGCTCGGCCTTGAGCGCGATCGCCTCGGCGGGAACATCTTCCGCGCTCAGCGGCGAGATCACCAGATCCCCGCCCTCGTCCACCCTGACCGGGCCGTCCCCGCCGGCCAGCACCGCCTCCAGCTCACCGACCGCATCGTGCAGTTCGGCGACCACGGCCGCCAGCGCGACGCCCGGATCGGCGGATCGCCCGACCAGGCGGCAGAACTCGCCGCGTTGCGGTTCCCACTGCCCAGTGGTGATCAGGTAGGCGGCCGGGTCGGCGTAGCGGCGCGAGCCGGGCACGAACACATCCCCGCTGCGCAGCCCGTCGCGCAGTCCGAGCAGTACGCACAATTCCCAGTAGTGCCGGTACGCGGTGGCGCTACCGGTCTTTCGGGCCTCGTCGAGGTAGCCGCGCCATTTCGTCGGCACGAACCCGGTCGGGGCGTCGTCGAAGACCTTGCGCCGCCCGGTCGCGTTCAGCTCGCGCAGCATGTTCACCGCGATCAGCAGCTCGGTAGCGGCGGTGCCGCCGGCGAAGCGCACCGCTTCAAGCACTGCGGGGGTGAACTGGCGCAGGTAGTTGTAGGAGGAATCCAGCGCTGCCAGATGCCCGTGATCACGCGGCAACCTGGGTTTGGCCTGGGCGATCGCCGCGCGCAGGCGCTCCCACCCGATCTTCTCGCCGCGGATCAGCGCGCCGATCTCCTCATCAGCCACCGTCGGGTCGGTGACGATTTCCAAGAGATCGTCCAGCAGCGCCTGGCGGTCCTCGCCGGTCTTGCCGCGCTCGGCCAGCTGCTGCTGCATCTTCCGTTCGGCGGCACCGAACTTCGCCGAGATCGCCTGATCGAACAACACCACGACCTCATCGAGCACATCGG
Organism: Nocardia puris; assembly: GCF_003315035.1. Classification (GTDB taxonomy): domain Bacteria; phylum Actinomycetota; class Actinomycetes; order Mycobacteriales; family Mycobacteriaceae; genus Nocardia; species Nocardia puris. The sequence goes on along the minus strand of NZ_QNRE01000016.1, from coordinate 45,452 downwards.
TGCCCGACTGGGCCAGCACCGTGAGCAGGATCGGATACCGGCGCTGCGGATCCCGACGCTCCAGGGCTTGCGGACTCAGACGCCGGCCCATCGTGGCCAAGAACCGGCGCCGCTCGGCGGGCAGCACCGACAGATCCAGCCGATCAGCACCCAAACCCCGCAGAAACCCCAGCTTGTCGACCTCGGCGCGGACCGCAGCCGCCGACGCCTCCACCGGCCCGGTCGACAGCCACCGCAACCGCGAGATCCCCAGCGACGCGTCCGTGACCAGCAAGCCGTCCAACTCCGCACACCGCGCCGCAGTGAACTCGTGAGCGAGCCGGTCATAGGTTTCGGTCTGGGCCTGGTGCCGGGCGTGGGCGACCCGCTCCACCACGGTGACAGGGCCCGGCCGGATCACCTTCGCCGAGATCAGATACTCACACGCCAGCCGGAACAACAGAGTCGGGGAATCGTGCTCCATCGCCCGCGCGAGCAGGAACTCGTCGAGCTCCTTGAACTCCAGCGCACCGGCCGCACGCCATCCCAGGTACCGCGCGGCCAGGCGCACATGCTCGGTGCGGGTCTTGGCTCGCCTGCCATAGGCACCGATCACCACCGGGTCGACCCGCAGCTGCTCGGCGAGGCGGGCCACCGCCCCCGGTGGGGCCGTGACCAGCCGATCCGGCACGAATCCCAGCCACGGCAGCGTACACAACGCGATCGCCAAGCCCAGCCGTTCGGCCGGTCCCCTGCCGCGGCCCGGATCCACGAACGCCAGATCCGCCGACGTGAGCGTGAAGTATCGAAACAGCTCCTCGCGGCTGATCTCCGGGAATCCCCGCAGACGTTCCAACTCCTCGTCCGCGAACATCCGCGTCGCCACGAACCCCAGCCTCCACCAGCGCCGACCAACACCAACACCGGCAGCCAAGCACCAACCAGCCGACAGCGCATGCCGAACCCGAAACCCGATGCCTACCAGGCGGCTACGCCATATCCGCCTGATTTTCGGCGGATGCTACGGCTACCCCTTTAGGGGATCGATAGGTGGTAGCGCCGCCGACTCCGGTGGCCAGGGTGTCCGCATCGTGCTCCTAGGCCGCGTTTCATAAGCCTTGGCCGGATAACCACAGGTTGATTGCGGCGACGCGGACCGTGGCCAGGTAACGGACAGCGAGTTTGTCGTAGCGGGTGGCGACAGCGCGGTGCTGTTTGAGGCGGCTGATCGTGCATTCCACGGCGTGCCGGAGTTTGTAGAGACCAGGGTCGAACGCCGGCGGCCGGCCACCGGCGTTGCCCTTGGCCACACGATGCGCTGCCTGGTCCGCCTTGATCGGGATGGTTGCCTTGATCCCGCGTTTCCGCAGGTAAGCACGGTTGGCCGCCGAAGAATAGGCTTTGTCGGCCAGGACCCGATCCGGCCGCGACCGGGTACCACCGACCGAGAGCCGCGGCACCCGTATATCGCCGAGCACCGTCGTGAACTGTGGGCAATCAGCCCACTGACCAGGCGTGACCACCAGCGCCAGCGGCCGCTGCCCCTGGTCGGCGGCCAGGTGCAGCTTCGTGGTGAACCCGCCCCGCGACCGTCCCAGCCCGTGGTCAGCGGGTTCGTCGTCGAAACCACCCGCCGCCTCGACCTGGCCGGCGAAGTCGCGGCGCGCACCCGCCGCATGCTGGTGCGCGCGGGCGATCGTGGAGTCCACGCTCACCGTCCACTCGATCTCACCGCCCGCATCGGCGTGGGCTTGCAGTGCGGTCAGCACCGATTCCCACGTGCCGTCACGCTGCCAGCGGCGGAACAACCCATACACCGTCTGCCACGGCCCATACACGCTCGGAATATCACGCCACGGACTGCCGGTCCGGATCCGCCACCGGATCCCGTCGATCAACTGTCGTTTCGACCACCGCGGTGGCCGGCCCGGCTTCATACCAGCAGGTAGTAGCGGTTCCAGTTTCGCCCACTGAGCATCGGTCAGATCCGCACGGCACGTTGCCGTTACGCTGTTCACGAGGTCTCCGGTTGGTTTCCGGTTGTGCTTGGTCGTTCAACCAACTACCGGAGACCTCGCCATATCACCAACTTCTCAACCCGGACAACGGGTTCCGTCCCCACACCATCGGGCTTATGAAACGCGGCCTAGTCAGTGGTCCATCGAGATAAGGGCCACTGCGGCGAATGGGGCGCGTCGGTCCATCGGGTCGGCAGGAGAACGGCGCGAGCGAACTCCGGAGCGGAGGTGATGCTACTTGACCAGTCCTGCTTCTCTGGGTAGTTGGGGATCTGAATCTGCGATGCGATCGAGGTTCCGCTTTTTTCGAAAACCAGCCGATTGCAGTTGTAGCAGAATTCGCGATTTAGAAACTTTGCCTCAGTCGAAGATAGTTCGAACGGGGGCTTGATCTTCACATTCTTCCGGCTCAGAATTAGGAGTCGATTAGGACTGATCGGAAATACAATTACTTCAGAATTTCTTATCGAGACCGGAAACTGGCGAGTGTTTCGCTTCGTTGGAATTCCGAGTACGGGTTCATCGCAGGTCAATAGATCGCCTGTGGAGCTTGCCAGCCAGTAGTCTCGATCGTTTTCAATCAGCGGGGCGAGAACGTTCTTCCAGGCGCCGATGGCTGCATCGATTGCCTTGGGCTTGGTTTCGCTGCTGACGGCCCGCTTGGCGAGTATCTGATTCACGATAGCCTGGTGTCTCGCTTCTGAGTACTCAATGCCGTACTCGCGACATAAGATCGGAAGCAGGCCGGTAATGTTCAGAATATGGCTGGCTCCGTAACGGTTCACTGCTGCGTCGATGCCCACGTCGGTCTGTCGCCCACGCTGGGTGCGCTGGCTTTGTAGGCTGATGTATACGGCTAGGTTGGAGATTAGGTTTTTATCCTTGATCCTCCCATCGGGCTGACCGTCGAGCGCGCGAAGCCAGTTCGCGGCCCGGCCCTCTATGCGTCCCATGTGGGTCTCGAACCACATGTCTGGATTTGCGTCGGCATCGATGTCGGGTGCCGATATTTGATAGAAGTTATCCTCGACGGCTGTCGATTCTATGGGTACGCAATTTGATTCTTTGGTGTCAACGTTTGTGACCTGAATTTCCCCGCTACCGTCGGTAGTCCACCGCTTGAGATACATTCTTGGCACGTAGTGGTGTCGGAATGTGGTTTGGGCGTTTTTACGAGTCTCTTCCTTGGATTTTTCGATCTCGACGTCGGTTAGCCAACGATTGACGGTAGTCACAGTCTGCATTGTAGGTCGCGCAGCCGCGAGCGACTCAATTCGGCAGTGCGACGAACTCTGGCAGTCAATGAAGCCCAGACAGTTCAGAGAAGATCCGTCGCGATCCGAGATTCGAATCGTCGCAGGTGAGCAGTATCCGGTCGATACCGATCGACCGGGCAACGACGATACTGCGGCGGAGAATGGCGCCACCGTACCCACGCCGCCTGTACTGGGGCAGCACGGCATACCCGATGTGCCCGCCTCGTCGACGTAGGCCCTCGTTGAGGGTGTGTCTGATCGAGGTTCGACCGACTACTTGGCCGTCAACAGTTGCGAGCAGATATGTGGAGGCCACGATGCCATCCGGCAGATTGGCACCCTGCCGCTGTTCCTCCCGGGCGCGGAGATAGTCCGCCCAGCTCATATCGGGTTCAAGACCCAATGCAAACGGAAAGCTATCGCCCTCGGCCAATTCGAGATGCGCGGCGCGGACAACTTTTTCGTCCGTTTCCTGCAACGCGCACGGCGGCGGATCCGAGCACTGTGTCGTGCTCCTCAGCGACGAACATCGCCCGAGTCCGGGTCCAGCGCTTCCACTGGTCGACGCTCCAAGCCAGTGCCTGCTCGTAGGTGGTGGAGAAGGTGCCTGCGGGGCTACCAGCGAGTGCGTCGAGGCGCACTGTTCGGGCTGTCTGCCAGCCGTCGGCGGTCAGGCGGCGCACGATCATGTACAGAACGATCAGGACTCACTGCGCCAGCAGGCAATCCAATATTGCCTGCCGCGCCTCATTTGACCGTCAGCGGAGTCGGTCGGTGGCGAGGATGTCGGTGTGAATCCGCTCGATAATGGAGTCGCGGCTCCAGCTGGAGTCGATGCGGACCTCCTCAACGTAGGACAGGGGTTGCCAACCGTGATACCACTCGGCCATCTGGTCAGGAGGAATCGTTGCGGCCTGCGGCCGGCCGGCATGGCGAGCGAGAGTTTCGTCGAAGGTGAGGTCGAAGCCGTAGTGGAGTGCACAGCCGGCGGTGTCGGCGAGACGGTGCAGCATCGCCCCGTAGCGATCGGCGTCGAGGATGCCTTCCACGATCGTCACCATCCCACGGGCCAGGCACAGTGTCGCGATATGTTCGATCAGCTCGATATTCCACCCGCCGGGCTCGTCGCGCTCACGGACAATCTGCCGTCGCACTACATCCTGACCGATGACCGCGCAGTGGCCGTGCTCGAAGCGACGTTGGAGGCCGGCGGCGACGGTCGATTTGCCCGACGCGGAATTACCGCGGATGACGACCAGCGTAGTCATCGAGCGGCAGCGGGTTGGAGGACGGTGTCGAGCTTGCGGATGAAGCGTGGGAGGTGGGGATCGGTGCTCGGCAGGCCGTGGGGTCGAGGTCCCACCAGCGGCCCCCGTCGAACTCGGCGGGATCGAGGTCGTAGTGCTGGGCCCGGTCACCCCGAGCGACATGCCACAGAGAGATATCAACATGGCCAGCGGTGGGGCCGACGGTGGGAGTCACTGTCAGGAACAGGGGCTTATCCCCAACGACATCGAATCTCGGGTCGAACCCGAGTTCCTCGCGTGCTTCCCGCCGCGCCGTAGTGCATGGGTCTTCGCCGGGAGCCAGGTGCCCGCCCATCGGGAGTTCGAGACCGGATTTGCGGTGTCTACCGAGGTAGATGCCGCGCTCGGTGGGGTCGACCAAGACCACGTACGCGACCAAGTGCTGCGGTGGAGTCGCTGGTGGAACTCGGCGGAAGATGTCATTGGTTTGGGCGAGCCAGGCCAGTGTCTGCTCGATGTGTTGCTGTTCAACCTCGTCGATAGGCGTGATCGCGGCAACAAGATCAGCGATGGCTGCGGTGGCGGGCTCCATGTCGCGCGAGCATAATCACGCCCTGCGACACCTCGGAATGCCCTGCCCTTTCGGTGCTCCCCGCCTCCGGTTCACCAACCCGGGCCTGCCGGTACACCAGCCTGGACAGATGGCCGGTTGACGCGGCAGGGTGGTCATGCGCCGGGTGCGCCGGGCGCTCGCCGTTCCCTCCGGCGGGCTTCCTTTCTGGGGCGTTCGAACCCTGCCGTAGCGCTGATGTCGACGAGGCCGACGGTGTCCGGCACGGCGATTCGTGTCGTGCCGTACCAGCGCCCCCAGAGTGCGATGTTGCCGGTGTCGGCCTCGGCGAGCAGCTTCTCCACCGACCATCGCTTGTTCGAGCGGTCGATCTCGATGGCGATGCACGGCAAATGGTCGTCGCGCCAGCAGAAAACGTCCAAATGGCCGTGGTACATCCGCCGTCCGGTACGCCTGGCGATCAATGCCTCTCGCTCGAGGTCGACCGTCCAACCGTTGGCGTGCCCCCACCGGACCGTGTGTTGGGTGATCAACGCTGTCGCTTCCCGCGCGGACAGGCCGGTGACCCGGACTTCGGAGAGCCATCTTGTCAATGACGAGGCCAGCTCAGCGGTTTCTACAACGTTCCCCACTGGCTTGATCCTAGAACGCGGCGGCGATGTCCATTCCGGCACGGCCACGGCCTCGCGAGACCTGCTTCCGGAGGCAGGGAGAACCGGGTTCCGGCGAACCCGGTTCTCCCGCGTGGCTATTCTCGTAGTTCATGCCGCCCATTTGCGGTCGACCCAGGCAGCCGTCGACACCAAACTCCGGTTTGGATGAGTTTGCTTGAGCTGCAACGAATCTGGCACGTCCCTGCGCTCGAGCACAATGACGTCCTCGTGTGCGATCAGGTGAACGGGAAGCCCTCCGCGGCGGTTCTTGACGATGAAGTCGCGCTGGAAGAAGCTGCTTCGGGCGATGATGTCGTCGTCGGCGAGGCGGCCGAGGAGTGCGACGCAGCGTTCGACGGGGGTGAGTCCGGCAAGGGTGCCGCAGGTGGTGATGTGGGTGGGTAGGTCGATGAGTTCGGCGTGCTGTCGCCAGGGGCGAGCGGTGATGACGACGTGTCCGCCGGGTTTGAGGTAGTCGGCGACGCCGGTGAGGATTCTGGTGAATCCGGTCAGGAGCCGGCCGATGCCGACGTTGGCGAGGTTGCCGCGGTCGAGGACGGCTCCGTAGCGGTGGTCGTACTTGCGGACGCCTTCGCCGGGCTTGACTCGGACGTGACCGTGGGTGGAGTCGCCGTATGGGGGTGAGGTGATGACGAGGTCGACCTGGCCGCGCAGGTCGGCAGGAAGCAGAGTTGGAAGTTTTCGGGCGTCGCCTTGGTAGACGGCAGCGTCGAGGTCGATGCCGGCACCGTAGGCGAGGTCGATGTTGGTGCGGGCGAGGTCGGCCCATCGGGTTTCGTATTCGACGCCGATGGCGCGGCGGCCTCGGTGCAGGGCCTCGACGAGGGTGGTGCCGATGCCGCACATCGGGTCCAGGACCAGGTCCCCGGGGTGGGTGTATGCCTCGATGGCGTGGGCGGCGATGGCGGGCAGCATTTTCGCGGGGTGTTTGACGCTGTCGGGGTGGTAGCGGCCGGTGCGTTGAGTAGCGGGCGCGGCCTGCGCGGTCGGCCATACCGATACCGCGGCGATGTTGTTCTCCGTTTTGTGGGTTGCGGTCATCGAAAGGTGCCTCGATTCGAGATTCGGTGGTCAGGAGCTACATGCCGCCATCGTGTGCCCAGCGTCGTACGGCGGGGCCCAGTACGGCAGGGCCACTGCGGCGATCAGGGGCGCAAAAGAACGGTGATATCGGTATGCACGATGCTGTGCGTGCGGGCGTGCCCGGTGTTGTCGAGTCCGGGTGCCGCGACGGTGTCGCCCGCGATCGGGACGGCGACGATGTGCTGAAGGAACAGCAGGTCGGCGGCCTGACCGGCGGCTACTGTCCAGCCGGTCGGATCGAGCAGGACACCGTCGCGGGTGTGCGTGCAGCGGGTGAACACGACAAGCACGCCGCCGGGGTTCAACCGGGTTGCGGCGAGCGCGACGATCTCGTCGACTGCCGAAGGTGATGTGGCCTCGGGAGCGAGCAGGCTGGCCAGGACGAGGGCAACAGCTCCTTCGTGCGGTGGCCGATGTTGGTGAGCATCGGGGCGTTCGATCAGGCTGTCGCGGCCGAGGCTGTCGATCACGGCGAGCACGTCGGCAGTGTCCGGCGTCGGGAAGGGTGTGTCGGGGGCGGTTGAGGCCGGGGGCGCCAGCAGCACTTGGTCTCCGGGGCGGGAGAACTCGGTGACGGCGCGGGAGACGATCGGCGTCGGCCATTGGTCGGTGGGGTCGATCGGGTCGGTTCCGGAGGCCCAGATGGTTGAGGGAACCTCGGCCGCCGGAGCGCGGCGCGAGCCGGACGAGCCGGTGTGGCGACGGCGGCGGACTGGGGTGTGTTCGGTCATCGGCGCGGTCCTTGTCGATTCCAGTGCATGGGATGTGTGCACTGGTCAACTCCTCACGAATTCGCCGTTTTTGGACATCGAACCGTCCCGAAAACTATGCAAATCGACTGATCGATCTTCGATATCCACAGTTGTAGAGCGCCACATCTGACGCCAATTTTTCGACGGTCCACCCGAAAGCTTCTCGCGCGGTGTACAGCGCCACCGGAACGCCACCAAACGTACACAACCCCTGGTAGATAGCAGTTTCCCGGCACCGCGCTCAAGCTCCCGTACCGGTTCCGTGTGGTCGAATCCGGCTGATCGGTGATCGGCCGGAGGTCATCTCGAGGTCGTTTGGAGGTTATTCGGAGGCTTTTTGGTGGCGGCCGTTCTGTGTCCTTGCCGAGTCGGATTTATCAACGCTTCGAGCAAGGGGAATGGCAATGAATGCGAATTACAGTATTTCTGCGGAGAGGCCGGATCATGCGGAAGCTTCGCCGCTGGCGGTCGTGCGGTCGGCGCTCGACCGGATAGCCGATCACCCGCTACCTGTCGTGAGGAATCAGGTATCGGGACTCGGCAGGCAGGTCGATACCTGGGGCCAGTTGCGGCAGGTGCTGTCGGACCCGGCGCTGCCGATCGAGACCGTGGATGCGGTCTGGGTGTGGCTGATCGGCCGGTCTCGAACCCACGGTTCGGATGCAGCCTTGGCGTGTGCCGGGATGGCGGCACCGATGTTGGCGGGGATGGCCAGCGTGTTCGGACCTCGCCGGCGCGAGGACCGCGCTGACATCGAGGCCGATCTGTTGGCCGAGTTCTTCGCCGAATTGCCGCGCATAGATGTCGAGCGCCCGTTTCTGTGGTTCCGACTGCGGTGGGCGCTGTTCCGTGGTGGCCGGGCTTGGGTGCGGCGGGAGGCCGCTGCCCCCGTGCCCGGTGCGGATGTCGGCACTGGAGCCGACATCGACACCAGAGCGGACGAACCGGTGCAGGTGATGTGGGCCCCGGCGGGGCATCCCGAACAGATTCTCGCCGAGGCGGTCGCGGAGAACGTGATTACCGCCGAGGTCGCCGAGTTGATCGCCGCCACCCGGCTGGAGGGGCGGTCGGTGACCTCTCTGGCAAGCGATTCGACGGGGTTGTCGCACTGGGCGTTGCGCAAGACCCGCCAGCGAGGCGAACACGATCTCCTCGACTGGCTGGTCGCGCGCACGGCAGCCACCGATCCGGCACGCACCAGCACCGTCGAGCACCGCGCCCTGCAACTCCTGTCCTGTTCGGCCGACGACCAGGGCTCAGAAGTGGCCGCGCAGCGACAGCGACTCACCGAGCGGGACCTGGAAGTGCTGCGGCTGCTCGATGCTGAGCAGGGTCTGAGTGCCGACCAGGTCGCCGACCTGTTGTTCCCCAGCGTCGACACCGCACGGAAAAGGCTGACGGCGCTGACCCGTCGCGGGGTGCTCACCCGTTGCCGTCGTACCCGCCCCGGTGTGGGGCGTCGTGGTGTGCCGCCGTGGCAGTACGCCCTCAGCCCGCTCGGCTCGGCGATCCTCGCTGTCGGCCTGCACAACACCACACGGCACGGCGAGATCACTGGCGAGCACGCACCGCGGCGGTCGGGTTCAACAGGTACTCCCGCGGCGGAGACCGCCTTCACCACCTCGCAGCCGACTACCCGCGCTGGCCGATCTGGCGATTTTCCGGACACTCCCAGGTCCAAATGTGGCTCGCAAACGCGGAGTAGCCAGTGCGGGCGGACATCGGCTGCCCCCGCACAACCGGCAACCCAGGTGGAGGTGAATCGCCGATGCGCATGATCGGTTTCCCTGAAGTTCGTTCTGCGACCTCGTCACACCGGACGGCCCAGCCCGGCACCATCCGGCGGGCCCTTGCCCCGATCGCGGTATTCGCGGCGGTGGCGCTGACCGCCATAGCGACCGCGGGTACCGCTGCGGCAGAACCCGTTTCGGTACTCGCCATCGCTGAGTCGTTCGACCAGGTACTCGACAATATCCGGAACTGGCTGGTCGGCATCCTTGCCGGGCTGGCGACGGTGTTCCTGACCATCGGCGGCGCCCGCTATGTGCTGGCCTCCGGCGACCCCAGCGAGGTCGAGAAGTCCAAGACCGCGCTGCGCGCTGCATGCCTGGGTTACGGCCTGGCGATGCTCGCGCCGGTGATCGTCGCCGTTCTCAAGTCGATCGTGGGTGCCTGACCATGACCGCGGCCTTCCCAATCGGCACCTCACCACCGAACCCCCGAACAGGCTGGCCGTTGCGGGTGGTGGCGGCCGTGGTCGCGATGCTGGTGGTCGGGGTTGGCATCGGTGCGACTGCCGCCGCCGAGCCCACCGCCCCACCGCCACCGCCGCCGGTGGCGACGACACCCCAGCAACCGGCACCGACCGCGCCGACGCCCACGCCTCCGCCCACATCGCAAGGTCCGAGCACACCCGCGACTCCGTCGCCTACTCCGCGCGGCTCCTGGCCGGGCGACTCCAGTCAAGTACCGGTTGAGCCGTCGGATACAGGTGATTCCGACTGCGGAATTCGCAATATCTCCGGTTGTGTCGCGAATGCTATCGACGGTTTCTTTGCCCGCCTGGTGGATTCGGCGCTCAATCCGCTGCTCGAGCTACTGTCGCAAACACTGTTGACCACCCCGGAGCCCGGTGACTTGCCGCGGGTCGGTGAGTTGTGGGACTCGTCGTGGCATCTGATGCTGGCCATGTACGGGCTGCTGGTGGTGGCCGCTGGCATCCTGCTGATGGTCCGCGAAACATTGCAGACCCGCTGGTCACTGCAAGAACTGCTGCCACGGATCGTGGTCGGGTTCATTGCCGGTGCCATGAGCATGCTGCTGGCGACCCAGGCGATCGTGTTCGCGAACGCGCTGGCCGAGGCATTCGCCGGTAGCGGGGTCGAGTCCGACTCTGCCACCACCGCGCTGAAGGAACTGACCGGGTCGGTCACCGGGAACGGAATCTTCCTGGTTCTGCTGCGAACTGCGCTTGTCGTGATGCTGGTGGTACTGCTCATCACCTACGTCGTGCGCGTCGCGATCACCATCATCCTGATCGTAGCGGCACCACTGGCTTTGATGTGTCATGCGCTGCCTGGTCTGGACTCGATCGCTCGCTGGTGGTGGCGCTCCTTCGCCGCGTGTCTGGCGATTCAGGTGGTCCAGTCGCTGGTGTTGGTCACCACCCTGCGGGTTTTCCTCACCCCGGGAGGATGGGGATTCTTCGGGCCCAACATGGACGGCGTCGTGAGCCTGATCATCGGGCTCGCCCTGATGGGCGTGTTGATCAAGATCCCGTTCTGGCTGATGTCGACCATGCGAATCGGCCACGGCCGCAGCATGGTCGGATCCCTGGTCCGCGGATACGTCGCCTACAAGACCTTCGGCCTACTCAAGAGCGGCGAGAAGGCTGCCGCCACGGCGATTCGACGCCCCACCCCACAGGGCAACGCAGCCACTGCCAACAGGGTGGGCAACGGCCGCCGAGGTGCCGCCGCTGCAGTGGGCAGCGCCGACCCGTATGCGCGGACACGGTCGACGCGGGACGGCCAGCTGATGTTGCCCCTCGAAGGAGTCCACCGGGTCCGGCGAACGCAGGGTCCTGCAACACCACCGTCGCAGTCGGCCACCACCACATCGGCTCCGGCCTCACCCGGCACCGCCCCTGGGCCGACGACCCGCCCGAGATCGCGAGGCCGCCAGCTCGCGTTCGATTTCACCCCGCCAGACCCCTACAGCGGGATTCGCGCCAATCACCGCGGCCAGTACCCGCTGCCGATCCCTGTTGCCCGGGTCCGACGGACACCCGCCCCTGCCGGGCCTCCCGCAGCGCCGGCACCGGCGTCGGCGTCGCCGCCGCCGCGTCCTCGGCAGGGCACGCAGTTGGCGTTCGAGTTCGATCCGCCCGATCCGTATGAGGGCAACCGGCCGCTGCGCAGCGGCCAGTACCGGCTGCCGTTCCCGGTGACCCGGGTCCGGCCCGCCGAGCGAGCGAGCACGCCGCCACCGGTTCCGCCGCCACGTCCCTCGACACCGGCAGGTCGTCAGCTGCATCTGCCGCTGCCCGATCTCCCTGTCCGCCGGCGCGCACGCCGCACTCCCCGAGGAGGAAACCCCAGATGAGCACGCCCGTTCGTATTCCTGCCGATGTCGACCGGCAAGACCGGTTGATCGGCCCATTCACCGCCCGCCAGCTCGCAGTCCTCGCGGTCACCGCGCTACTGCTGTATCTCGCGTGGACCGCAACTCGTGAAGTGATCGCCCCCGCAGCGTTCTTGGCCGGAGCCGTCCCGCTGGGCACCGCGGTCGCGGTGCTGATCTTGACCACCCGCGACGGCCTGTCGGGCGACCGGTTGCTGCTGGCCGCCGTACGGCAACGTCTGCGGCCTTCTCGCCTGGTAGCCGCGCCCGAAGGGATCGCTACGGCACCACGGTGGCTCACCCGCGCTGCGGGTCGAGGGAAGAAGCCGCTGGTGCCGCAGCCTTTGTCGGCCAAAGCATTACAGCTACCCGAGGCGGTCACCAGCGCCAACGGGGTCGGGGTGGTCGATCTGGGCCCGGACGGGCTGGCTGTGGTCGCAGCGGCCGGGACGGTCAACCTCGCCCTGCGCACTCCCGAGGAGCAGGATGCCCTGGTCTCACAGCTCGGGGGCTGGCTGCACACGCTGCGCCAACCGGTGCAGATCCTGTTGCGGTCGACGCGCCTGGATCTGACCGGCCAGCTGCAGAGTCTGTGGCGTTCGGTCGGTGAGATGTCACCGGAGCTGGCCGCTGCCGCGCACGGTCACGCCGACCACCTGGCCGGACTCGCGGCCGGGGAGGACCTGATGCACCGGCAAGTACTGCTGGTCTGGCGTGAACCCCTCGACCTCCCGGCGACGAGCGACAGGCTGGGTGGACCGACGCCGGCGGCGATGCTGGGCTGGCTGGTCGCGGGGCGTCGGCGTGCTCGACGGGAATTGTCGGCCGCGGCACGGCGCGCCGCGGAGGCCCGGCTACTGCGGCGGGTGCATGAGGCCGCCGACCTCCTCGCCCCGATGGGTGTCACCGTGACACCGCTCGATGACGCGCAGGCCACCGCCGTGGTAACCGGCGCCTGCAACCCCGGCAGTCTCGTTCCCTCCTCCGCAGACATCGCCGGCCCCCACACCGTCATCACCACCGACGGCCCGGACACCGAGACCTCCACCGATATCGAACTGGCCGACGATATCGACGCACACCCGCATCGGCGAGGATCCCTGCGTCGCCGACGTCGCCAGATCGCCGGTGCCGCAGCTGGATTCGGGCCGGATTCGCTGGCGATCGGGACACGGCACCTCGAAGTAGGGACAGGATGGGTGGCGACGCTCGCCGTCACCGGGTATCCGCGTGAGGTCACCGCCGGCTGGCTGGCTCCGCTGCTGTCGCACCCCGGCCGCCTCGACGTTGCCCTGCATATCGATCCGGTCGACCCGGTCACCGCCGCCTCCCGGCTGCGGCGCCAGCTCGCCCGGCTGGAGTCGACCCGATTTCACGATGCCAGCTACGGCCGCCGCACCGATCCCCTGGTGGAGGTCGCGGCCGAGGATGCCGCAGAACTGTCCTCCCGGGTGGCACGCGCCGAAGCTCGACTGTTCCGAATCGGCCTGTATCTGACCGTGCACGCCCGCTCGGAAGCCGAGCTGGCCGACGAGGTCGCCGCCGTCCGCGCCCTGGCAGCCAGTCTGCTCGTCGACACCTGCCATCTGTCCTACCGCACCACCCAGGGCTGGGTTTCCACGCTTCCGCTGGGTCTGGATCTGGTGAAGGTGCGCCGCACCTTCGACACCAATGCCCTTGCGGCGGCGTTCCCGTTCTCCAGTCCGCAACTGCCTGTTGGTGATCCGGCCCGCGCGGCATCGCCAGAAGGGGTGCTCTACGGGCGAGACGCCGCATCCGGGCTGGTGTTCGTCGACCGGTTCGGTCCCGAGGCGCACAACCATAACGCCGTCGTGCTCGGCCGTTCCGGCGCCGGTAAGAGTTACCTGGTCAAGACCGATATTCTGCGGTCGCTGTATCGCGGGATCGAACAGGTGATCATCGACCCCGAAGACGAGTATCGCGCGTTGACCGAGGCGGTCGGCGGCACCTATATCCACCTCGGCGCCCCCGGGATCCGGCTCAATCCCTTCGATTTGGAGGTCCATACCCGCCCCGACGGCCGCCGCACCGCACCGTCGGATGCACTGAATCGACGGAAACTATTCTGTCACACCGTGATCCGGGTCCTGCTCGGTGACCAGACGGCTGCGCAGCGTGCCACGCTCGACACCGCTGTGACCGCCACCTACGCGAGTGCGGGGATCACCGAGGACCCCGCGACGTGGACCAGGCCCGCCCCGACCCTGGGTGTCCTGTGTGAGCAGTTGGCCGCGCTCGGTTCGGCCGTGGCTGATGACCTTGCCGCGTCGTTGGCTCCGTTCGTCGGCGAGGGCGCGTTCGCGGGCCTGCTCGATGGGCCGACGACGGTCAGCCCGGATGCGGCGATGGTCGCCTACTCGTTGCGGGAGCTGCCCGATGAGTTGAAGACGATCGGGACGCTGCTCGTGTTGGATGCCACCTGGCGGCGAGTCGCCAACCCGGCGAATCGTCGGCCGCGGATGGTGACCGTGGACGAGGCGTGGCTGATCATGCGCCAGACCGCCGGTGCGGAGTTCTTGTTCCGGGCCGCGAAGTCGTTCCGCAAGTACTGGGCCGGCCTCACGGTCGCCACCCAGGACTGTGCGGATGTGCTGGGCACCGAACTCGGTAAGGCGATCGTGTCCAATGCGGCCACCCAGATCCTGCTGCATCAAGCGCCGCAGGCGATCGACGAGGTCGCGACCGCGTTCAAGCTCTCGGACGGAGAACGACAGTTCTTGTTGTCGGCGGCCCGCGGGCAAGGGCTGATCGCTCTCGACGGCACTGACAGAGCCGTGTTCGCCTCGATGGCCTCCGTCGAGGAGCACGCGCTGGTCACCACCGATCCCAGCGAACTCGCCGACACCGCAGATGCCGAGGAGTCAGGTCTCGACATCACCGAACCCGCCCCGTTCACTCCGATTGTCACCGACGACAACGCCGATGTCGACACCGGACTGGCGGATGAGGACGGCGACGGGGACGTCTACGTCGATGTGCAGGCGGCATAGGCCATGTCCCTCATGCTGTTTGCGGCGGACCACGGCATCGTGGGCGAGCTGCTGCTCGACCCCGCCGCAGCGATGCGCGAACTCGCCGACACCGCTTTACGGGTGGTGACCGGTCCGGCGGCGGTGATCGCTGTGGGGCTGATGGTGGGCGTGCTCGCCGCGGCGAGGGTTGCCGAGCGACTGCGCCGGCACCGGCTGGCCACCGACGCCCGCCAGGTCACCGTCCTCACGCCTCCCAAGGTCGATCCGAAGGGGGCGGAGGCACTGTGGGCGCATCTGACCGGGCAGCTGCGCCCGTCCTGGCGGCGGATGCTGTTCGGGCAACCGCATCTGGGGTTCGAGTACAGCATCACCCCCGAGCACGGGGTGGCGATTCGGCTCTGGGTACCCGGCCGGATTCCGCCAGGGTTGGTCGAGCGGGCGGTGGCCTCCGCGTGGCCGGGCGCGCACACCCGCACCGCCCATACGGTCTCCCCGCCGCTCACACCTCCTGGGCTTGAGGATCGTCGGCTGCTGTCCGGAGGTGAGCTGCGGCTCGGGCGCCGGGAAGCACTGCCGATCCGCACCGACTACGGCGGCGCGGACCTGGTTCGTGATCTCATCTCCGCCGCCGATGATCTGGGCCCCGGGCAGGCCGCCTGCGTGCAGGTACTGGCGCGACCGGTCACCGGCCGCCGCGTGCGGCGCGGCACCCGAACCGGGACCGGTGCGGCATGGCCTATCCCGCTGCTGCGGGAGGTGCTCGATCTGCTCACCCCGGGCCCGGTCCGCCGCGCTGGCCGCGTCCGTGCCGCGGCGGCGGCCCAGTCGAGTGATCGGCAGGCCGCGATGCGCGAGACGACCGAGCAGCGGGCCGCCGCCGGTAAAGCCCGTGGTGCGCACTGGGAGACCGTCATCCGCTATGCCGTGTCGGTGCCCGATACCGGTGACCGGGTCGCGGCGCGGGCCGTTGCGCGGGGTCGGGCGGATGCGCTGGCGGTGGTGTTCGGGTCCTGCACCGATCACAACTACTACCGGCACCGCCGCACGCGGCGGCTCGGCTCGGCGCTCTCGCAGCGGCGGCTGGGCCGCGGTGATCTGTTGTCGGTGCCGGAGCTGGCCGCACTCGCCCATCTTCCGCATGATCCGGCCATTCCTGGTGTGCAGCGGGCCGGAGCCCGCGCCATCGCACCGACACCGGAAATCCCTGCGGCGGGACCGTATTCGAAACCCCTGGGCGTTGCCGACAGTCCCGGTGGACGCTCGGTGGCGGTGCGCGTCGCCGACGCCCGCCACCACCTGCACGTCCTGGGCCCAACCGGCGTCGGGAAGTCAACACTGCTGGGGCGGCTGATCCTCGAGGAGGCTGATCAGGACCGCGGCGTGGTCGTCGTCGATCCCAAAGGCGACCTCATCACCGACATCCTCGCCCGGTTGCCCCGGCGTTGCGCCGACCGAGTCGTCTTGTTCGACGCCGACTCCCGCAGCCGCCCGCCTTGCCTCAACCCGCTCGACACCCCCGCCGACCGAGCGGGGACCGACCGCGCGGTCGACAACCTGGCCACCATCTTCCACCGCACCTTCGCCCAATGGTGGGGCCCGCGCACGGACGACGTCCTGCGAGCAAGCCTGCTCACCCTGTGCCGCCAACCCGGCGTCGCCACCCTCACCGATCTACCGCGCTTGTTGACCGAGCCCGCGTTCCGCACCCGGGTCACCCGCGCCACCACCGACCCCGTCCTGCGTGGATTCTGGTCCTCGTATGAGGAATTGACCGACTCCGCACGCAACCAGGTCATCGGACCGTTGTTGAACAAGTTGCGGCACTTTCTGTTCCGGCAATTCGTACGCGACGCACTCGCCGCCGGACCCTCCACCGTCGATCTCGGTGACGTGCTCGACCACGGCGGCATCTGCCTGGCCCGGATACCCAAAGGCTCTCTCGGCGAGAACACCAGCCGCCTGATGGGATCGCTGCTCGTAGCGCGCACCTGGCAGGCCACCACCGCCCGCGTCGGCACCCACCCCGACCAGCGCCCCGACGCCACCCTGGCCCTCGACGAAGCCCACAACTTCCTCAACCTCGCCACCCCACTCGAGGACATGCTCGCCGAGGCCCGCGGCCTGCGCCTGTCTCTGGTCATCGCGCACCAAAACCTCGGACAGCTGCCGACAGACATGCGGGCGGCGGTGTCGGCCAATGCACGCAACAAGGTCATCTTCACCGCGTCCCCCGAAGATGCCCGAGACCTGGCTCGCCACACGACTCCCTGGTTGTCCGAGCACGACCTGACCCACCTCGACGCCTTCCACGCCGCCGCCCGGGTCTTGGTCCGCGGCCAGCAGGCGCCACCGTTCACCCTCACCACCCAACCCCTGCCACCAGCCGTGCCGGGGCGCGCCCGCGAGATACGCGCCGCTGCCCGTGCTCGCCTCGCCGCACCGCTTCCAACCACGGAGCCGGCAGAACCCGACACCGACGAACCGGGGCCGGATCTCACAAAATCTGCTGCTCCACCGGTCGGTGGCGGCGATCCCCGCCTGTCCTGACCCAGTGAGTCCACACGGATTCACCTGTCTAGCAAGGTAATTCAACTCTCGGAGGTTGCTGCGATGATCAATCACCCGGATAGGCAGAGGGATCTGCGAGCACCCCGACCAACCCGGGCACCGTCGGCGATCGGCCACGCCGGTCTGGCTGTGCGGCTCACCGGCAGGGATCGGTGGATTCTGCGGATGCTGCTCGAGCATCGCGTCCTGACTACCACCCAGCTCGCCGAGTTGGCCTTCCCCACCATCATCAAAGCCCGTCGCCGCCTCACCCTGTTGCACAGGTATCGGGTCGTCGACCGGTTCCGGCCCCTCCGTGCGCGAGGCACCGCCCCGGGGCACTGGGTCCTGGCTCCCGCCGGCGCCGCGGTGGTCGCCGCCGAAGCCGGTATCGAGGTCCGTGAGCTGCGTTACCGCCACGAGCGCGCCCTCGCTATCGCCCACAGCCTGCACCTCGCACACACCGTCGGCGTCAACCAATGGTTCACCGCCCTCGTCACAACTCCCGGCCACGGGCGGGTGCTGGCGTGGTGGTCGGAAGGCCGCAGCCGAGGGCTCTGGGGTGATCTCGTCCGCCCCGACGCCTACGGCCGCTACACCCACACCGGGGCGACCCTGGACTTCTTCCTCGAATTCGACCTCGGCACCATCACCCTCTCCTCGGTGGCCGGCAAGCTCGCCGGCTACGCCGAACTCGCCCGCTCCACGGGCATCGTCACTCCCGTTCTGCTGTGGGTGCCGACCACCGGACGCGAAACCACCGCCCGCCGCGCCCTCCTCGAGACGTGGCAAACGCTGCCCGACCCCGGCGCGGTGCCGGTCGCAACCGCCGCTGCCGATCTTCTCGATCCCACCGCAGAACATCCGAGCCCCGCCGACCGTGTCTGGCTGTCCCTCGATGGTCACGGCGGCGAACGACTGGCGCTGCACCAGCTCCCCGCCTCGTGGCCGCATCTCACCCCGCCCCCGGCGAGCATCCCGCAGTACTCCGCGCCGACCACGACCAGTGGGCCGGCGGTCCTCGACCCGCCGTCACCGATGCCGCCCTGCGAGACCGGAGGTTCGTGATGTTCGCCAAAGCACTCGGTGTCGGTTCGGCCGCGGTCGTGTTCTGCACGGTCGTGATCGCCGCGGTCGTCGCCACCGTCGCCGTCTACGACCATGCTCCCACCCCGGCTCCGGCACCGGGCGCGGCCACTGCGCCGAGTACCGAGGCCCTGACCGATATCCCGCCGGAGATGCTGGTGCTGTATCAGCAAGGCGCCGGCTCGTGTCCGGGCTTGGATTGGTCGGTACTCGCCGCGATCGGCAAGATCGAAACCGACCACGGCCGCTCCACTTTGCCCGGCGTCGCCGCCGGGGAGAACTTCGCCGGAGCCGGTGGACCGATGCAGTTCCTGGCCCCCACCTTCGACTCCGTCGTCGCCCGGCATCCGCTGCCCGCTGGCGGGGCGACACCTCCGTCGCGATACAACCCGCACGACGCCGTCCACGCAGCCGCCCATTACCTGTGTGATTCCGGCGCGCCGGGCGATCTCTACGCGGCGATCTTCGCCTATAACCACGCCGACTGGTACGTCCGCGACGTTCTCGCCCAGGCCGACCGCTACTCCACGCACGCCACCGCACCACCGCCCGGCAGCGGTGACTGCGCCGACCTACGGGCCGCGAGTCCCGCTGCCGCGACAGCGATCTCGTTCGCCTGCCAGCAACTCGGGCAACCCTACGTCTGGGGCGGCAACGGCCCCGAGGTCTCCGGCGGCTGGGATTGCTCCGGCCTCACCCAAGCCGCCTACGCCCGCGCCGGCATCGCCATCCCACGCACCACCTACGACCAAGTCCACACCGGGCCCTCTATCCCCGAGGACCAACTCCTGCCCGGTGATCTCCTCTTCTACGGCACCGACGCCGACGTGCACCACGTCAGCATCTACCTGGGCGCCGGGAAGATGCTGCACGCGCCGACCTTCAACGAGCCTGTTCAAATCTCGGAATACCGCTGGCGCGGCGATGACTACTACAAGGCCACTCGCCCCGCCGACCTCGCGCCGCCCGCTGCCGGTCCGGCACCGCAGCTCTAGACCGATCGGTCCGAGAGCGAGCCGTCACATCTCGACAGGAGGCTTCCCCATGACTCTACCGGCCACCGTCACCGCGCTGGCGGACTTCGCCCACATCCCGCCCGGCGGCACCGAACTCGTGCACCACATCGACGAAGTCGAGATCCCCATCGCCGACCCCCGCCGATGCCAGCACCAAGACACCATCTGCGCCGAATGCGCCCCCCGTGTGGAAATCCCAGCACCTGTTCGCCGAACCCCTTCCCTGGGATCACGAACATCCCGACAATCCCAGAACCTGAAAACGGTGCCCGCGAAGACGTTCATCCGGACGAGGGCCAACCACTGGATGCTGCGGCAACGGCATATAGGCCCGGCACACCCAACCGCCATGCAGAGCACCGAGCATCGCGGCACAGAAGGGGCGATATCCACCGCTCGCGCCGGGCGCATATGCATGCCGCGACGCACGTGACCCGCGCGGCCCACGCGAGGGAAGCGAGCCGCGCGGGTCACGTCTGCGGGCTACTCGTTTCGGTTACCACCGACGGCGTTGGCAGCGGCGGAAGGATTGGTGAAGATGCGGCCGTCGGGCAGCATCAAGCCACCGCAGCCCGTGATCACCGCCGTGACCTCGCTGTCGGGACTGGCCAATCGATCGCCGACACGCACGTGTCCCGCGTCGAGCAGATCGCGGACGGTCACCCGGGCCACACGCTCGAACGGGAACGGCTCGTCGAATTCATAATCCAGCTGCCACGACGGCGCACACTCGGTGCAGATTCTGCCCTCGCTATGGATGCAATCATCCACACAAGTCACCTGGAAAGTAACTTCCCGGATGCGGTGGACGCATTCACTGGTGCCGATGACGGTGTAGGACTCGTCCAATCTTGCAGTGAGAACGGTGTTATCCATGAGAAGTCTCCAAACTGTTCCGAAAAGTTGTGCGTAGCGAGTGATTTCACGAGGGCCCCTCCGCCGACATCGCGCACATGATCTGCGCTGCCCACGCCGGGGCCAGTCAGCTTCGCCAGGAACGGTCGTTCCCGAGCCCGACTTGAGAAGATGCTGCGACTCAGCTGGTTTCGCGATTGTCGTGGTCAGTGGGCATGCGGCTTCTCCGGAGTTCGATCGAGGGAATCGTGATTGGCGACCCGGCCGGGGTGGTCACCCATTCATCGGCAGGATTGCCGAACCACGGGTTTCCACGACCATCGACGCTCGATAGACCCGGGTTTGTCAAGACCACACCGAAACGGAATCAATT
The DNA here is from genome assembly GCF_003315035.1 of Nocardia puris. GTDB lineage: Bacteria > Actinomycetota > Actinomycetes > Mycobacteriales > Mycobacteriaceae > Nocardia > Nocardia puris. The sequence continues at coordinate 24,880 of NZ_QNRE01000016.1, read as the reverse complement.
CCCATGCAGACAGTCACGGCCATTTCAGTGACATACCGCCGATATGACCGCTTCGTTCCCGATTCCGCTTGACAATTCACCCCGTATCGAGCGTCCATGGAGACCGGCGCCCCACGAATCCGAATTCCCGGGGTGCCGTCCCGGCCGGGACATGACGAAACACACCACCAGCCACCATTTCCCAGGAGAATGTCATGTCCACCACGACAGAATCTGCCCGCACCGCCGTCGAAGACGCCCTGTGGACGGTCATCAGCGCTGACCCCAAACCCGCCGCCGAACTGGCGACCGCCGCAGGAATCAGTCAGTCGAAGACCCGCAAGCTCCTCAACATGTGGGCCGCCGACGGCAGCATCTCCCGCCACACCGACGAGACCAACCCCCACGCCGCCGCCCGCTGGAGCATCGCGCCCACCACCGAACCCGACACCGACACCTCCGGCGACGGCGAAGCCCCTGACGATGCTGAAACTCAGCCCCGCACACCGGAGACCGACGCCTCGCATCTCGATGACTCCACCCCGCCCCCGCCGAACATCGACGAAATCGTTGACAACGCCACAACTTCGGACGAACCGGCCACCGACACCGACACCGACACCGACACCGACACCGACACCGATGATGCGGGACCAGCCGGTCATACCGGCGAAGGGTCGCCGCATCCGGACAAACTCGCTCCCGGTGCACTGCGGGGGCTGGTCGAGGATCACCTGCGTGACCACCCGGGCCAGGAGTTCACCCCGCACCAGATCGGCAAGGCGCTCGGTGGTCGGTCCTCGGGCGCAGTCCACAATGCCCTCGTACGGCTCACCGACTCCGGGGTCGCGGAGATGACCACCACGCGCCCCAAGAAGTTCGCACTCGCACCGTCCTCCCAGTCCTGAACCGAACCACCCGGACCCGGCGGGAGTAGAGCGGCCACCCTGTCAAAGGGCAACCGCCCTACTCCCGCTCTCGCCATTTCCAGGACGTACGCCCGTCGATGCCCGCCCAGCCGTCGCGAACGCGCGTCCCCGATCCCCATCGCCCCGTCTCCTGTGGCGCGCGAACGACAACCGCCTGGCGCAGATTCGGTGGGTTCTGCGCGCCGACCCTGACCATCCTGATTCGCCGGGCAACGCATCCGAACACCCCTTTGAGTCGCATACCCACCGTCAGACCCGCTGAAGGGCGTCTTCCGTTCGCCCCGTCCGTTCCTCTCGATGGCTTTGCTGACCCGTTGTGTCCAAAAGACCCCTGAAATCCCGGAGTTCCCAGTGCGGCGAGAGAACTCACCCGCACGACCGAATACGACGTCCCTGGGAGCCCCATATGTTCAATCTCCGACTCACACCGTGGCGTGCGCCCGCCCGCCGCAACCGTGCAACAGCCCCTCGGTTCGCCGCGCGTGCGGTAGCGGCTGCGGCTGTGGTGGTTGTCGGCGCCACCGCCGTCACCACCGTCGCGACCGGAGTTGCCACCGCAGAACCTGGCAGCGCGGCATGCCCCCGATGGACGGCGGTCCTGGTGCCCGGCACCGGCGAAACCAATCCGGGCGCTGACCCCACCCGATCGGTGGGCATGCTGGCACCGATCGGTGACGGGCTGCGCGCCCGCTACGGCAACGACATCGACGTACGGTCCCTGGCCTATGCCGCTGCCCCCGCCCCGTACCAGCAGTCGGAATCCGGTGGAGTACAAGCTCTGTCCGGGCTGCTGGCGGGGCTGTGTCCGACCACTCAGGTCGTCATGGCCGGGTACTCACAGGGTGCCGATGTCGTCGGCGACGTCACCTCCACCATCGGCCGCAGCCAAGATCCGATTCCGGCCTCGCGAGTGCTCGCCGTTGGTTTGTTGTCCGACCCGAACCGTGACCCGAGCACACCGCAGCTCGGACAACCGGTCGACGGGCAAGGGATCGCCGGCCCCCGCGACAACTTCGGCAGCCTCGCCAACCGAGTACGCACCGTCTGCGCCGCCGGCGACCTCTACTGCGCCACCTCGCCGGAAGAATCGCCCGGACTTGCCGCTGTCGGCCGCGCGTTCACCGGCAACTCCTCCCTCCTCGACGACACCACCACCACTTCGTCTTCGACCGGTGTGCTCGATCCCTCCTCGGTGACACGGCAGGTCATCCTCGTGCTCGGCGGTCTCGCCGAGTTCGCCGCGAACTTGCCCGCTATCGGCGACAACGTGCTGCGCCTGCCGCCCACCGTGCTGGCCGGAGACATCGGCGGCACCCACCGCATCAGCGGCGAACTCAACAACCTGTTCAGCCCGCTGGTTCGCATCGCCGACCAGGTCGACCTACGCCTCGTCGCACGTGCACTCTCGATGGCCGCAGCCGCCGACCCCAGCGGCTGGACCGCCGTAGCCGCCCAAGTCGTCGGCATCATCGGCCGAGTCGACCTCGGCCGCGTCGCCACCGACATCGGTCTCGCCCAAGAAGTCGCCTGGCGCGCCGTCGACAAACTCGCCCTCGGCGATCCCGTCGGCGCCGGCCTCGAACTGACCGGACTCGTCCCGGTAGCCGCCGACCTCGCCGCCACCGCGGCCTCGGCGCTCGTCGGAGACGGAGCCAGCCAGCTCACCGGTCTGGTCGCCGACCTCACCGCCCGCACCGACCCCGCGACCAGCGCTGCCCTGTCCGACATGGCCGACCTTGTCCGCCAAGGCAGCGACGCGGCCGAGTTCTACACCTCGGGAGTACACCAAACCGGTTACGGCCCCGGCGTCCAGGACGTTCTCGACTCGCTCGCCAGCAGCATCGACAACAGCAAGTGAACCTATGAATCCGGCCGGACCCTCACAGGGCGGCCAGCTTGGGGCCCGGCAGACGCCGGGCCCCTGCTCGTGGATGGTGGTCTCGGCGAAGTTGGTTCTCGACGAGCACGCGAGAGGATAAGCTCTCCTGCGGAGTGACAGGCCGCGCACGCGCTCCTCGTTCTCGCCTGAGTTGCCTCGCCCACGCCGGTTCGGTGACGTTGATGGCCAAGGTCCTTCCCGGGGCCCGCGTTCACACTTCCCCTGTTCGCATGCTTGTTCGTTGCAGGCAGGGTGGCGTGGGCGCCTCTGCCGGGAATGGACGAGAACATGCCGAAGAACAGCAGTGCGCGGCGGCGCCGTCGCGCTCGCAGGATCGCAGCCGAGGACGGCGTGCAATATGCCGAAGCTCTCCGACGCGGCGAAAAGCAGGCCGCGCAGGCACGCGAGCAGGCCGAGAGGAACTCACGGCTGCGTCCGTTGAAGATCAGCGTCGACGGGACCGGGAAGTATTGGCGCCGTGCCGATGCCGAACAGCTGGGGCCTGACGGCCTGGCGGATCCCACCTGCGAGGATGTCCTCGCCGCAGCTGATGTGCTGTTGCCGAAGGTCCACGCACTTCAGTCCGCCAAGTTGACGCCGACGACCGTGGTCGTGCCCTACTGGCAGCGAGACACACTGAGCCAAAGCGAGTTGAACGAGGAATTCCGCACGAAGGTCTCGCAGGTACTCGACGACCTGAAGCGCGTGCGTGCCGACGCCGAGATCCGCTGTGTCGAGTGGAGGACCGTTGCCGCCGCCTACTACGGAGTGGATGTCAAGCTGCGAGGGCTGGATCGAATCACCGGGGAGCGGCTGAGCGACCTGCTCGATTCCGCCCTGGACTCGGCTGCCGTGCTGTCCATGACGGCTGAAGCCGTCCACAATCGCGGGTGCCTGCTCGGCTCGGACCGTTCCCGTCGCCTGGGCTGGGGGTACTCACCATGTGGTGGCGGTGAGGTCCGGGTGCGCGTCCGGATCTTCGATGACGAGGTTATCGTCACCGTCCCCGGGTGCCCCCGGCACGCTGCCGAGGAGATCGTCTACTTCGACTACGAGGTCGAAGACGGCATGGTCGGTATCGAGGTGATGGGCGGCACGACCGCGGACCTCGATGTGATCTACGACATCACCGAACAGGTTCGCCGCGAGCGCGACGAACTCCGGCGAGAAAGGGAAAAGGACAAGTCCGGGAGCTGGACGGTACCCGTGCCGCCGTGGCGACGTGGCGCGGACTATTGGTGATCGCCAGTCGGGCCCTTCGATGACAGGTTCGCCGGTGTCATACCCGGCGGCGGGGTGGGTGCCCCAGTTGATTTGGGCCAGCCGGTCGCCAGGCGCGTGGTGGGACACCCGAACGCAGACAGCTGAACAGGGCGCTGACGATGCCCTGGGGCCGCTGGTATGGCGGCCCCAGGGCATCAGCGGTGCTGCATTCCGCGCGGGTCAATATGGCCCGCGTCTGCTGCTCCTGGTGTCGGCGGCAGCCGGGCCGGGTAAAGCGGCCCCTCGATCGCCAGGTTGTGGCGGCGAGTGCGTCGGAAGGATCTCGAACGGGTCGGATTCGAGCAGGATCAGTGATCTCCCGTTGTCCCAGTCGACAAAGATCTGGCCGGGGCATGAACTGGGGATCCGTGTCACCGTTCCGATTGTTCCGATTTCCAGCGGCGCGGGATCGTCGGGCATGAGCCCGGTGATACGAACGCGGTCACCGACGCGGGGTGTGATCATCGCGGTTGTTTCCTTCTTCTCGTTCATCGGCGGCGGGAATGGTGTCGTGCAGGTCGAGACGGAATAGCCCCTGCTCGTGTGGTGGCTGGGTCAGTGCATTGTTGCTGTCGGCGGCGCGGATATCGCTGGCGTAGAAACTGATGTCGAGGTCGAGTTCGTGGTCGCGAATGTTGTTGCCGTCGTGGTCGCGGAATCCGGCGACGCCGAGCCCGCCGTAGGGTGCCCAGTCGAGCAGCACGGTGCTGATCGAGGGATTGCGACGGCCGATCTCGGCGGTGATGATCGCGAGGACAAGGTCGGTGATGCGCTGTTCCCGTGCACGCCCGAAGGGCAGGTCGTACGCGGCTTCCAGCTGGGCGCGTAATGCGTCGGTGTGCTGGTGGCTTGGGGCAGGACCGGTGGCCGATGCGCTGCTCGTCGCAGATTCGTTCCAGTTCATGACGTGGCTCCTCGGGGCATTTTCGGTGGCCGCAGGTGATTTGGACGCGGTGGGTGGCGGGGCCGCCGGAGTGGGATCAGTGGGGGTGGGGCGTGGGCATGTGTGCCCATGCGGCGGGTAGCGGCCCGCCGGTGTCCAGGTGGCTATCGAGCGCGGCCATGGTGTCGTTGGCCTCGGCATACAGGGCTTCGAGCCGGTCGTGGTGGTCGGCGCAGGCAGACGAGTCCTCGGTGCCGTCTTCGCGGGTGCTGTAGCAGTCGATCTCGTCGCGGATGCGCTGTTGCAGGACGCGGAACCATGCGAGCAGTTCGTCGGAACCGGCCGGTTCGGCGGCGCTGTGTCGCTGAGGCTCGTCGGTGGCCGACAGCCCGGCGGCGACGACCCTGTCATCGAGTTCAGTCACTTCATGCAGCGCGAAGGCGAAGGTATGGGCGAGGTTTTCCACGGGTTCGCCGGGGTCGGGGGTGTCGCCATCTCGGAGTGCGGTGGCGATGGTGTTCAGCCGCCCGGCGAGGTCTTCGGCGTGTTCAGCGGCCTCGTGCCGCTTTCGGCGCAGCGCCTCCATCGCTTGGTCACGTTGGGCCTTCTTGAAGGTCTGCATCCGGTCTCGCCATTCGCGGGACGGTTCCGTATCGGCAGGCACCAAGGCCCACGGTGGCGCGAAGCCCCGCCTGCCGTCGGCTGTTTCGATCGCGCATTCCGCGACCTCGTCGTTGAGGTAAATGGAGCGGACCCGGCCGCGCCATGTCGGGTTGTCACGACCGGTCACCTCGTCACCGACCCGGATCGGGCACTCGGCCCCGAATCGGCTGACCTGATCGCCGGTGGTGTTCGCCGCGCTGACCGGTGCCTGGTTGACCGTCGGGGTGGTGTCGCTGTTCATCATGGCCGAACTCCTAAAGAGGTTGGTAGTGTGCCGATTTCGTCTCGGTCGGTGCGCTATGGGCAGTCGAGGGCATCCGTTGCGACACGCTTGGACAGGCCGAACACGTCGGTGCGCATGATCTCGGCGGTGCCGTCGCGGCGGAATCGGACGATGCGGACCAGGGTTCCGGCCGGTAGCTGTACGCCGTGGAACCAGATCGGCCGGGTGGTCGAGCCGATCAAGGTTTCGCTGTCGGATTCGGTGGGTGACTGCGGATCGGGTGCTTCCGCTGCTGTTGGCGTGGTGCCGTGGGTGTCCATGTTCTTGCCCCTTCGTTCGGTGGTGGGTTCGGCGCGGGCAGTTGGATCCCGCTGGTGGCTGATTGGCTGCCGCTACGGGAGTCAGGCAGTGCGTACGGCGGCGGTGGCCGCGCGGCCGATGGCGTGGGCGGTGGTAGCGGGGTCGGTGATCAGGTGCAGGTTCGCGCCGTTGAGGGGGTCGGGTGCCGTGCCGGTGTCGGGTGCCAGCCACAGCACGGCACAGCCGGTGGCGCGGAGCCGATCGAGGAGTTTCTGGGCGCGGTCGCGGTTGCTGCCGTCGTAGTAGCCGTCGGAGATGATCACCAGCAGGCGGGTGTTTTCCGGGCGCGACAGCTCGAGGGCACCGTCGAGGGCCTCGATGGCGTTGTCGATGGCGTGCAGGAAATCGGGGCAGCTGAATTGGGTGACCCGGGCGGGCGCGGTGCCCGGGTAGGTGATCGGTGCCACCGATGCGCCGAAGGTGACCGTGGCGGTAGCGGCGGGCATGGTGGCCAGCTCGGCCGCGCGGGCGATGATCCATGCGGCCGAGGCGACCGGGTCGGCGTAGTCGCTCATGGAACCGGACACGTCGCAGGCGATACCGACCCGCAACGGCGGGATCGGCACGGTTTTGCGGGTAGTCCGGGTGAACGGTTCGGCCGTGGGCAGCGCCCCGGCGGCGCGTTGGGCTTCGCGGGCCAGTGCGCCGCGCATCCGCAACCGGCCGGGCGGCAACGCGGAGGTGGTTTTGATCGTGGCGCGTTCGCGCTGTGCGGCGTTGTTGAGGGCGCGGGCCAGCACCCGGGCGGCGGCGCGTTCGTCCGGGTGCGGCGTGCGGGTGGCGCGGGTGCTGGCACTGGTGCCGGTCCCGTTGCCGTTGCCGAACACCTTCTGCGCCCGCGCCGCCGCGCGCCGTGCGGCACGCTGGGCCTCTCGTTGCGCGGTGGCCGCCGCTTCGGCAGGGTCGACCGGGACCGGTTGCGCGGCAACGGCGTTGCTGATGTTGGTGACGGTGTCACCGATCGCGGCGGACAGGACCGAGTTCGGATCCGGGTCGGCGTGCGGGTCGGGGCCGACGATATCGAGCCACCGTTGCCCGAGTTCGAGCATGGTGTTGGTGTCGTCGTCGGCCACGGTGTGGGCCTGCTGCCAGATCGCGCGCAACTTCTCGAGCTTGTCGCTGCCGAGGATGGACTCGATGACCCCGGCGGCGGGCGCGCATTCCGACGCGGTGAGGATGCCGCCATCCACGCGCCCCAGCAGGAGGGCGGCGTTGTGGGCGGCGGCATAATCGGTGGGCGGGATCTGGGCGGCGGCATCGGTGCCGCCGTTGTCGCCGATCACGATCTCGGTCGCGCTGGCGCGCAGCCAGTGCCGGTCATCGGGGCGGCGACGGATCTGGGCGGCCTCGATGCGGGATTCCTCCAACAGCAGGGCGGCCTCGACCACGGCCGGATTCGCCACCGGCGGCGCTTCCCACACCGAATGTTGGGCGTGGGCGCATTCGTGGACGAACGCGCCCCACACGGCGGCGTAGCGGGCGCGGTCGCTGTTGCGGTCCGGCCGCGCGGTGGCCGGGTCGATGCCGAGGCGGGTGCCGTCGATTTCGATGGCGGCGCTGTGGGGCATGAACACCGCCGGGTGCCCGTGCGCCGCGCCGGGGGCAATGGTGACGACCAGGTCGTCGCGGTCTGCGATCGGTGGGGCTTCATCGGTTAGGGCGGCAGACAGGGCATCCCATCCGGCGGTGGCGGGCGGTGGTGTGGGTGTGGTGGTGGGGTCGGCGATCAGGTGGCCGGTCATCGCGGGGGTTCCTTCCGGGCGTGTTCGGGCGGGCCGGGGTGGGTTAGATGCGGGGGCCGAGGGCCAGGGGTTCCAGCCGGGTGCCGAACACGGTGCGCACCACGTCGGCGACGATGGCGCGGTCGTCTTCGGGTGCGGCCCCGATCAGGTTCGCGGCGGCGGTGTTCGTGTCGGTGGCGGTGGCGATTTTCTGGAACGCCAGCAGTTCGCGCAGCTGGGGTGCCCACCCGATCTCGCCTTTGTCCTGTCGGGTGGCCAGGTTCCGCGCGGCGCGGACTGCTTTCGGGTCCACCCCGAGCTGTTTGGCGAGGTCGTAGTCGGAGCCGACCTGTACCTGGAACGCGAACCGGCTGGCGAGGGCGTCGGACAGGATCGCGCCGTGAACGCCGGGGTTGTGCCCGGCCACCACGAAGAACCCCGGCGCGACGGTCACGATTTCGCCGCTGTTGGCTTTGATCACGATCTCGCGGCGGCCGTCCATGGCCGGGTACACGCATGACAGCACGGTCGGCGGGATGAGGGTGGCGTCATCGATGAACAGCACCCGGCCCTCGCGCATGGCGCGGACCAGCGGCCCGTGCACGAACGCGAAGGTCCCGTCGGGGTTTTGCGTGTATTCCCCGACAAAATCGGCGACGGTGGTGTCGCAGTCGCCCTGGACCGTCAGAAGGTCGCCGTAGGCGGCCTCGATCAGCGAGGTTTTGCCGGTGCCGGACGGGCCGTACAGCAGGACCGGGACCTCGTGGTCGCGCATGGTGCGCAGCACGTCCACATCGGCGCGGCCCGCCAGGGTCCGCAGGTGGTATTGCTGCCCGTTCGGCCGTGTCACGGCCGAACCGGTGCGGGCCGGGCTCGGGGTGCCCGATGGCGCGGCGGGGGCCTTACGCGCCCGACGGGCGGCGGGCCGCTTGGCCGGGGTTGCGGCGGGCGTGCCGGTGGCGGGTGCCGGGGTGGGGGCTCCGGTCGCGGCGCTGCTGGTGTTCGTGTTGGCGCGGTAGCGCAGCGGTTTGGCGCTGGTCTGGTCGGCGTGTCCGGCGGCGGTGAGGGTTTTCATCGCGTTTCCGATCGCACCGGATGAACGGCCGGTGAGTTTCGCGACTTCGCGGGGTGTGTATTCGGTGCCGGGGTTGTCGGTGAGGATTTTGGCGACCATGCGGCGCAGTTCGCCATTGCCGAGGCGGTTGGCCGGTGCGGGGGCCGGGCCGGTGGGGGAAGTCATCTCGTTTCTCCTTCGCACTGCACGAATTTTGTTGCGCCGCTCACGGCGGATCCTGGCACAGCGGTGGCGCGGTGGTCATTTCGGATTGGTTGACAATTCGTTTCCCCGGGGTGTGGGTCGACGCTATCTCGACTCATCCCGGGAATTCAACCCCGTTTTCAACCTTTTCTCAACCAATTTCCGCAGATCAGGGCAACAATTGCATGGCAAGCACAGAATGGAATGCGTTAACGCGGCCAGGCCGGCAGCAGACCGTACATGAGGAAACTATTGATTTGAAACCGATTGGAATGCATCGAATGAGGACGGATATCGATAGTTGAATAGCGGAGTCATATCAGCAGGGCCAGCCGAACGATGGCAGCGACGCCAGCGGGCCACGCCCGCCCCAACGTGTTCTTTCTGTTCCCTGCGGGTAATCCTGGGGAGCCAGTTGGGTCGGATAGTGGCTTCTAGCTGGTAGTTTGCGGCATCGGGGTGGGTTGATTTGACTGACCCACCTAGCGACCCGCCAATGGACCCACCTAACGACCCACCTAACGATCTCCACGATCAGCCAGGCCGCGATAACGCGAGCTGCACCCCCCGTGGCGGCGATCTCCGACAACCCGAAGAAATTGCGAACATCCACCCGTTGTGCCGTGAAATTGCCGTACGGAATCCCATTCTCAATTGAATTCCACAAATAGCGATCAGATATCCGCAAACCCTACTGGGCTAATACCTTACCCGACGAACGCCGAGAAGCACGCACACCTTCTGGCTATTATTGCGTACCGTCAATACTTGGCGGCGGGTGTCGCCTCGAATTCCCGAGGCGGATGTTAGCCTTTGTCCCGCGCGGATTCCGCACTCGAGTCAGGCGAGAGACTTCCCCATCCTCGCCTCCGCCTCATCAGACGAGCTTTTACCTTAGACCCAGCGTTTCCGCCTATCTCATCTCGAGTGTTCGCCGAGGCGTTTTCTCGGCCATTACGCATCTCGGATAGAAGACTCCGGTTTCAGTGCCGGGCTTGTTTTTGGAGCCTTTCTGCAAGGTCTCGTGTTTCTGCGGTGGGTTCTTCTCCTATTTTGGAGAGTTTGTGTGCCAGGAGGCCGAGTGTGCGTTCGATGGCTGTGTGTTCGCCGAGGCGGGCGTGCAGGCGAAGGATGTCGCGCCACAGGAGTTCGTTGAGCGGGTCGTGGTCGAGGGCGGTTTCGAGGAGGTCCAGGGCGCGGCGTGGGTCCTGCTCGACCACGGTGGCGGCCAGGGCGCCGACCGCGGTGATGGTGTCGCGGCGGGCGGATTCCCGGATCGGTGCTACCCAGTCCGCTGTGAGATCTGCGGCCAGGATCCCTCGGCAGGAGGTGTCGATGATGTGGCGGCACGCTTCACCGCGCTCCGTGCCGTTGCCCGCGTGGCGGCGTTGACGTACCGCGCGAGCGAACTGCTGGTAGTCGGTGGCGATGATGGTGTGGTCGAGCTGATAGCGGATGTGGTCGCCGGCCAGAATCCGGGGCACCGTGCCGTCGGTCGCGTCTCTGATGGAGGCGGTGAGTCGGCTGATCGCGGTGTTGAGTGCGTTGACCGGTCGGCGGGGGCATCGTTCCCCCCACAGATCGGCGATCAGGGCCTCGCGGGAAATCCCTTCTGGGTGCAGGGTCAGCAGGGCCAGCAGTTCGCGGCTCCGGGGCTGCAAGTGGGTGGTGATGTCGACAACGCCGTCGTCGCGGTGCCAGCAGACACGTAGCGGCCCGAACACCTCGACTGCCAGGGTCGGCCCACCCGGTGCCGATTCGTTTGCCGTGGTGGCGACGGGGGTAGCATCACGCGCAACGGGCACTGTCTCCGTAGGGGGCTGGCCGGTCTCGGTGACCTCGAGACCGAGGTCGTCTACTGGGGATACGGCCGGGGCGGCGTCCTGGCCCGGGATTCGATCGGGAACTGGCTGGCGGGCTCGATACACCCGGGGCGAATCCGCCCGGATGCAGACCCCGAGACCGTGACGCCACCGGCCCGGTAACCGGGGCCACGGTGACGGTTGCCGGCCTAGAAGCGGATTCGAGTGTGCTGGGGTCAGTTGTGTGTGCAGTGCGGCGGCAACGACGCGGGCAGCCGCTGCGAGCCCGTTGCGTCCTCGGCGGGAGTATCGGGCGCCGGTCAGCAGCGCTTCGGCACCGAGGCGGTCGAGTGGAAGCCTGCCGAGCACCGGGACTCCGAGAGGCTCGGCGAACTCGCCCGTGCGATCCGAGCCGACCAGCAGCACCGCGCAGCGCCGACAGCCGGCGGTGACCTCGCGGACGCGCCGGCCGGCGCGGACGGGGTCGGCGAGGTCGCCACGGACCACGACGATCAGAACGTCGGCGCCAGCGGCGATCGGAGTGGCGGGCGAGGCCGGATCGGCGAGACCGCAGTCGGCGATGACCACCAGATCTGCCAGCCTTGGGACTGCGGCGGCGGGCATGCTCACCGGGGCCGTCAGCGTCGCTGCCATGGCATCGGCACTTGGAGGTGCGGCGAGGAACGGCACACCCGAACCCAGCGTCTGGACGTGCTCCCACAACTGTGTCGAAACCGGAGAATCTCCTGGTGACTGGGTGGTGGCAGCGGCAAGGCTGGCCAGTCCGCGGTGCGGGTCGGCGTCGGCGAGTCGCGCGAGTCGTCCCCCGGCAGGATCCGCCTCCACCACGACAGCGGGTTTCGTGCCCGGCCATGCGTTGGCGAGGGCGACCGCGGTAGTAGTCACTCCGGTGTGAGGATTCAGTCCGGTGAGTGCGATCAGCACGGTCACCGCCCCCTTTGGTTGTTGGTCGCCGATCCAATCGTCACGTTGGGTCGACGATGGGGTACAGGGATGGGGCCCGGCTACTCGGACACGATCGCGGTGATCACCGAGTGCCGGTCGAGTTGTGTGGTGGAGATCCGTTGCCGCCACACCCGTGGTGCCGCACCGGGCGGGGTGTCGGTGATCTCGACCGCGTACAAGCCGGGGTTCAACCGGCGGATCCGGGCACAGTAGGTGGTGCCCAGCGGCGCCGAGTCGATGCCGGCCTGGATGGTGGCGGCATCCGATATCGCGGCGTCGGCCGCGACGACTTCGCGAGCGAGTACGCCGTCGCGGGCGTGGTAGTAGGCGGCCTCGAACGCAGCAATTGCCGCTGCGCCGGTGGCCGGCCGTAGGGGGCGAGGCCCGGCTACGGCTTCGGTGGCCTCGATGGTTTCGGGACCACAAGCGGCGGTGCTCCCGGTGACGGTGAGTGCGTGTTCGAGGCCACCGGGAGAAAGCGAAAGCGCGACGGTGAGAGACATCGGCACGTCAACACCGTGGTCTACGCCGTCGATGCCGGAGATGAGCATGGTTGCCACCACCACGGTGGCAGCGACCACAGCGAGCATCACCACGCCGCCCAGGACGGCTCGCGCCCTACCCGGCCCGCCGGTGCGGTACTCGGAAGTCAGCCAGCGTCGATCTTCCGCGGTATCGGGTGCACCGGCGGAGGCCAGCCATTCGGCTATTTCGGTCGGCGGCGGCCCGTCGAGCACGATCTGCCGGTCATCGTTCGACTCGTCCTGGGGGTCGATTCTTCTCATCACCGATGCACCCCGCTTGGTCAGCCGAGCGCCGGCGGCCATTGCGCCAGCACGTCGTTGAGCACCTGCGCGGCCTGGGACTCGACCGTCTCGACCACGTCGGCGACAGGTTCGCTGACCACCACCGCCGTCACCTCTTCGACGATCGGCTGGGGTACCGCGGCCTCGACCTCCGCGACCACCACCGGGAGCGGCACAGGCTCAGTGCCGACACCTAGCGCAGCATCCACATCAGGGTCCGCCAGCCCAGCCTGATCCAAGACCTCGGCGGCCTCGGCGACCACGATGTCGTTCCAGTCGCGTTCCCGTTGCGCGACCTCGGATGACATCCCCTCTGGCCGCGGCACACTCACCCCACCGAAATGCAGCGAATCCTCGCCCACCACCGACGCCTGCACCTCGGCGTAACCGTCGCTGGTGCCCGGCTGCGGGTATACCTCGACCACTGGCTGCGCGGGTTCCACAGCCACCTGCGGCTCGATCGCCACCTGCGGCTCATAGCCCATTTCGGGCCGGGACACCGACGGGGGCTCCGACCACACGTGGGGTTCAGGAACTATCCGGGGCTCGGGAACGGCCTCCGGCTCGGGCAGGACCTGGGGTGCCGGTGAGATCGGGGCCGGCATCTGAGCGGGCGCCGGGGTATCGGTCTTCTCATCGGGAGTCGACCGGTCCGGCCCGACAGGAATGGTCCTGGTCCGCGGTTCCGGAACCACGGGGCCTACGACGCCCGCTTGTCCTGGCCGGGGGTCCGAGATCACTCCCGGCTGACCCACTGGACCCGCATGCGCAACCGGTGCTGCGAACACCGCCGCCGCCAACGGGACAAGCGCGGCCATCGCTAGACGATGCCCTGCACAGGCTCCGAATCCAGGTAGCCACCGATGCCTCCGAGACGAGTGCACCACCGGTCCGGTCGCCCCGATGACCCCACCGACCGCAGGACCGCGCAACGAGGTCCACAACGCCCCTGGATGCAAGGCGCAGGCGTGTACCACACGAACATCGACGCCTTGCCCGTCGAGGTAGTCGACAATGACCTCAGCACGGCCGATCACCGGGTCGGCCAACCGCGACGGCGCGACGACAACCACCACCGCAGCGTCGACCCCGTCCGGTCGGCACGCTGGAATGTCCTGGTCGAGCCGGAACACCGCCTCGCAACTCACCACTCGCCTGCCGCGCATCCAGATCACCCAGATCCCCACGGAGGAGCTACGGCCCCCTCCGGCAGCACGCGCTGCCGCCACCACCGCCGCGCCGGACACCGCAGCATCCGAACGGCTGTTCATCGATGTAGTCATGACTTACCTCGCTCTCTGCGTCGGTCACGACCCCGGGGCGGCCCCTCCTCCCACCAAGTCGTGAGATACACCACCCAAACTATGCACGTATCTCGAACTTTTCAAGAATAAAACAGTAACTTTTCTCTGGATGCCGAGGGATTTGGCTCCTGATGGCGACTTTTCCGAACTTTACGGGTACAGTTCTGCTCATGGGAGCCCACGACGAGTTCTTCGCCCGGATGGTGCGCGAGCGGCGTCAGCAGCTGGGCAATCTGACGATGCCGGAGGTGCACCAGCGCGGCGGACCAGCGGTCCCTGCCCAGCAGCGGGCCGACCGTTGCGAGCTGTCGGCCAATGTGCGGCCGAGTACCTTCGCCAAGTTCGACACCGGCCTCGGATGGCAGGAGGGCTCAGCGCGGGCCGCCTACTACGACCGTCGGCCACCGGTGCCGGTCGAGTCCGACACTCCCGCGTTCGAGCCAGGCGCATCCAGCATCAGCCTCAGCCTCGAACAGCTCCTGCCACTACTGGATGCCCAACGGTTTCTCCGAACCGCCCCCATCGCCGAGCTGCCGAACGCGATCGGCAAGCTCGATGATGCCATCAGCGGCATTGTCGGCCCGTTCGTCACGAGCGTCCTCGAAGCCAACCGTGGCACCCAAGTCCATCCGCTCGTCGAGATCGCCTTCGGCGAATCTCTCGCCGCGCCGGTTTCCCCAGATGACCCCGACGCCACGGAAAAGCTGTACCGGCGCTGGCTCATCGGACGGGCGGAAGATCTCGACGATGCCCTGCAGCAAGCATTCGAACAGCGCTTCCAGAAACGCAACCAGGACGCTGCGACCACATCTCGCGCGGTCGCTCCGAACTGAACGCCGGGCCTCACCCTGATAGGCCCGAAATGGCTGCGGTTCTGGCGAAATCCACAACACCCTGGGCACCGGGGTAGGCGTGTGCAAAGCTGTGTCCCGGGACTGACAACGAGCAGACAATACGGGGTGGTGATGGGCGGTTCCCACAATGACACCGGGTCGCCGGTGTCCGGCGATGCAGTCCGCAGGGCGGCGGCACCGTACTGCCTGCCGTTTCTGGCCATCTACGACATCTGGGTGATCCGGCTGAGCAACCGATTCGGGTGGCGGTGCCCCGCGGACACCATGCTCGCCCCATATCACCGCCACGCCGGCCGCCGCCACCTCGAAGTCGGACCCGGTTCAGGCTGGTATCCAGCCCACACCCGATTCCCCGACGACGCCGAGATCACGCTGACGGATCTGAACCGAACCTCCCTCGCCTACGCCGCCCGTCGACTGCGCAAGGCAGGACACACCGTGCACGAAACCGTCGCCAGTGTTCTCGAGCCAGTGCCCGCCCCGGCCGGAGCGGGTTACGACTCGATCGGCATCAACTTCGTTTTACACTGTGTCCCTGGCGATTTCACCGCGAAGGGTATTGCGTTCAGCCACCTTGCCCGGGTGCTCGCGGATGACGGCACGCTGTTCGGCTCCACCATCCTCGGAGACCACACACCGCACACCGGGTTCGGCCGGCTTCTCACCACCACCTACCGGCGCGTCGGCGCCTTCAACAACCGCCACGACACCCGGGCGGACCTCGCCGCAGCACTCGACGCGGCCTTCGGCGAGTATCACCTGACCGACATCGGAGACGTCACCCTGTTCACCGCCTCACAACCGCGTCGATAACCGCTCAGCGGTCGATCCGGAGCTGCCATCCTGGTGGACGGGCTCGGCTACCACGAGGTGCAGCGCGAGCACGAGCGGGGAGGAGCTCGAGATGGACGTGGCGTGGGATGTGCGGCGGCAGGTGATCGTCGAGGCCGCTGAACTCGCCTACCACCAGGGGCCGGACTTGGGCCCGTTCGAGTGTCTTGGTTGCTTCCAGCCGGCAGCAATCTGTCCACGGTGCGGCGCAGAGCTCGGCTCTGCCTTTATCGAACAGCTCGCAGCACCGCAGGTCGCCAGAGTGCGCCTCGAACTGGAACAGGATTTCGCTGCCCGAGAGAAAGCCATGGAGAACGACGTCCTGACACGGGTCCGCGCCGGGATGCGAAACGAGGTCAATCGGCTGCGGAACCAAGCGCAGCGAAGTAGCGAAACCGCGGCAACGGAGAAGCAGCGGGCTCAGGCCGCGACGGTCGCTCTGGCCGAGGCTCAGGAACAACTCGAGCAGATGCAGGCCGAGCAGTCGCGGATGCGAGATCAGATCGCTCGCAGTGAACGCAAACGGGCGCAGCAGGAGGCCGAACGGAAGTATCGTCCGGTGATTCTGGAGTACCAGAACCGGGAGAAGCGGGCGCTGGACCAGCTTGCTCTGGCTGAGAGCAAGATTTCGCCGGGGCCACCACCACAGCCGACGGGAGTCGCCTACCAGCACGCATTCGCTGAGGAACTGCAGCGCCGCTACCCCGAAGATGAGATTTCGGTGATTCGGAACGGTCAGAAGGGCGGTGATGTCCTCCAGATCGTGCGTGTCGACGGCCGAAGCTGGGGATCTATTTTGTGGGAGTGCAAGAGAACCAAGCACTTCAGCTCGGCGTGGATTCCTAAGCTTGTCCGTGATGTTGATCGTGATCACGCCGGTCTCGGAGTGCTCGTGAGCGCGTCGATGCCGGCCACGGTGGATGGTGTGGCAATCCGCGACGGCATCCTCCTGTGTGCCGCCGACCTGGCAACGTACATGTCCATTCCGTTGCGGCAGGCGGTGATCGACAACAAACGTCACGCGATTGCGGGCAAGGCCCGTCGTGGGCGTGCCGACCGGTTGCTCGAATACGTCGACCGGGGCGGGTTCTTCGCCCACCTGCAGCGGATCGTCCAAGACGCGCGCGAAACCCTGGCGACCGGGGCCAAGCTGCGAAATCAAGTACACGCTGCTCTCGCCAAGCTGGACCAGCACCAGCAGGACGTGCTCGACCGAATGTTCACCATGTTCGGCGAGCTCGACGCAGCCGGCGTCGCCGTCCCACCCGCTCTGCACTCAGAACATGTGACCGACCATCGGTCGGCCTCTCCCAACGGTGCACGAAAGGAGGGCCCGTCGACCCGACACCCGACATCGACGGCCTCCCGGACTCGAAACTGAATCCGGCGATATCTACTTGCTGAGACAGGTGGCCTGGACGGCGGGCACGCTTGATCGCAGGGTCGGCCGGTTAATGCGTCGTCAGATCCGTGCGGCGGTCGACTCGTACCCGCAGTCCGGCTGGTTTGAGGGTGATCTGCTCTGCGACGTCGAGGGTGTAGTCACCGTCGATGTGGATCTCGTACTGGTGGAGGACGTGGGCGAGAGTGAGCAGGACTTCGTGATTGGCGAATTGGCGGCCGATGCAGGCGCGGTGCCCGACCCCGAACGGCCTGTATACGCGACGGCGGTCCAGCTCACGCTGCCGCTGAGGGGCCCATCGGTCCGGGTCGAAACGTTCTGCGTCCGGACCCCAGGTTTCCGGGTCGCGGTGCGCATACCAGGTGAGCACGAATACCCAATCGCCTTGCTGGAAGCGGTATTTGCCGTCACCGATCGTGACCTCATGGCGCGCCTCGCGGAAATAACCGGGCGCGACCGGCCACAACCGCAACGTTTCATCGACCACCCGCCGCAGATACCGCAGCTTCGCGACGTCCTCGTAGCTGGTTATCGGCCGGTCGCGCCCCGGGAAATGGTCGTCGACCTCGGCGCGCGCTCGTGCCGCGACCTCGGGATTCTTCGCCAGCTCGTAGAGCGCGAAGGCCAGTGCGCCCGCGCTGGTCTCGTGGCCAGCGACCAGGAACGTCAGGATCTGGTTGCGGATATTGGTGGCATCGAGATGCTCGCCGGTGTCAGGGTCGGTGGTGGTGAGCATGCGGTCGAGCAAATCGTCGTGCTGGCCGACGGTGCCACTGGTCCGGCGTGCGGCGATCACGTCGTCGACGGTTCGGTGCATAAAGGCGATGTCGCGGCGATGCTGCCCGGCGGCGCGCCGTCCCAGGGTGTTCTGCAACAGCGGGGGGAGGTTGGCGTTGCGGTTGATGTAAGTCAGGCCGCGCAGCATGGCTTCGACGAAGGGGTGCGCTTGGCCGGGGGTGTAGGAGAACGAATCGAACGAGTAGCCGAACCCGGTGCGGGCGATGATTTCCAGGGTGAGCCGGTTCATTTCCTCCGCGATGTCGGCGATGTGGTGCGTGTCGCCCCAGGTGTCGAGCAATTCACCGATGGTGGCGGCCATCGTCTGGTGGTAGGAACGCATTGCTGTTTGGGTGAAGGCTGGCGCGAGGATGTTGTGTGCTGCCGACCAGGCCGGTTCGTCGTTGCGGGCGGTGAACAGTCCGTCCCGGGCGACTCGGCGCAGCTTGCGCAGGGGCACTCCGAGGTGCTTGGTCCAGTGGTGTTCGTCGTTGATTTCCGCGATGAGGTCGGCGCCGGAGACCACGATCATCGGCCAATTGGTGATGCGCCGCTCGAAGATCGGCCCCAGCCTTCGGGCATCCCGCCGCGATGTCTGGGTGGGTTTGGCCACGTTCATGGTGAACAGGTCACCGACGACAGGCAGCCTCCACCTCGGATGCGGCAATACTGCCGCCTCGTCCCTGCCGGTCCGGGGCGGACTCATCGCCATCACATCGTGCTCCTACTGGTCGAAGGTGTCGCGCACCGAGTGCTCAAGGGCGTTTCGATCGAGGCGATATGTCGGGCTGTCGGCCACACACCGGCCAGGTCCAGCAGTTCGTTCAGGTCGGTGGTCAAGTCTCGCGGACCGAGCCGAACCGGTTGGAGCCCGGGGCTGGGCTCGTCCTGCGGTGCTCGCCCGGCGTTCTTCTGGTCGATCGCCGCGAGAATTGCCACTGCATAGGACAGCATGCCCTCACGGTCAGGGCCGGCCGGGTATCTGGCTGTGGTGTAAGGCTTGAGGTGCAGGAGAGCGTCGCGGATCTCGACGATCATCCGGTGAAGCCGCAGCGCCGGTTCCACCCCGCCGCCATCTCCTGGTGGGGCGAGCACGATCTCGGGGACACTGGCGGTCAGGTCGCGCCACACGGGCTGCAGGCGGCGGCAATAGCGGCTGGTCCGGTCGTGTCCGGTTCTTATGAGGATTGTGCTCACCAACGGCACTGCTACTGCAGCAGACGCGACAACATTGGCCAAGAAAAAGGTCCAGCCTTTGCTGCTCATATCCGGGTCCGCAGACGGTTGGTTCTGCACGACGGCGAACCCGGTCTGGAATGGAATTGCGAGCGAACTGAGCCCGAGTCCGGCGGCGAGAACAAGTACACCCAGGTACAGCACACGCTCGCGCAGGAACGCGTCGCTGCGCAACTCGCGGAAGCTGATGCGGGCGATTACCCATGCGGTGATTCCGAGCGGCAGATAGAACGCCACCCACGCGATCACCGCCGGCCAGCCCAATGCCTCGTCGATCAGCTGATCGGCACGGCGCGCGGGGGTGCCGGCGATCAGGATCACCGCGGACGCCGAGAGGGCGACGAGGTCATAAACGCGCTGTCGACGCCAGGTATCTGCAGGGTCCGCTCCGTCCCACAATTTCGCAATGCCATAGATATAGGAGACCGATACCAGGATTGCCCCGAACGAAGCTTGGCGGCACAGCTGCACCATCTCGGCATCACCGACGAACCACACGAGGCGCGCGGCCAGGTCTTCGGCCCACGCTTCCCGCATCAGTAGTCCCGCAATCGCTGCCAGCAGAGCCCGGTTGATCAGCCGATCGACGACCTTGTCGCCCAGCAGCCACCACCGTCCGGCGGTGATCGCGGTGACAGCGAACAGCACGGGCCAGGCCAGTAGGCCGGGAATCGGCGAGGTCATCGGTGCCGCCCGAGGAAGAAGGTGGATCGGAACGGCGAGGGTCGTCGCCGCGGCAAGGTCGCCTCGACCATCACCAACCCGGCGAATGATTCGGCAGCCTGTTCGCGGGCGGTCCCATAGTCCCGGCGCCAGAGAACGCTGCGGATCGACGCCGGATCCAGTAAGGGCATCAATGTCTGCAACGGCAGTACATCACCGTCGGGCTCCGGAGTGGACGAGCCATGTCCCAGGAGCATGTGCCCGATCTCGTGGGCGATGATGTGTCCAGCGTGCCATTCGGTTTCGGCCCCGACCATGATGATGTCGTCGTACTCCCGAGCGATCCACAACCCGCTACCGGTCCCGCACCCGGCTCCCGACAACGCATTCGCGTCGATGGGGCACACCGTGATCGGCCGTTGCCGATACTCCGCGACCCGCTTCACGTACTCGTTCGGATCCCACGGCCATGGCACCGGCACGATCCGTGCGGTCTCCTGGACATGTACTGCCGTGTCGTTCATTGCTATTCATCCCTCCCGGTGGCGTCGCGTGTGCGGCGATCTCCTTCGCATTCGGCGTTGTGTCGGTAAAGCACGGCCCGGTCCCTCTGGTCAGGCTGCGCTGTGGTCTGGAGGCGCGAGCCTGGACAGCTCGCGAGTCAAAGCGGTGATATCGATGTCGTTGCCGCGCAACGCCATATGCCTGACGCCGGCATCGCGTGCCGCCGATAGCAACCGCAACTGGCGGTCGACGGGGCGAGCCTCGTCAGAGGTACCGGTGAGATACACCGGCAGGACGTGGAAGTGCTGGGCAATGGCCTGCAGCACCGTGGGGTCGACTCCACCGCTCGTGCTGCCGGTCCGCAGCGCGATGATTTCCTCGGCAAGTATGGTCTCGCCGACGATGGCGCTGACACTGCGAGCGACATCTGCCGGGTCTTGCTCGGGTTCCGTGCGAGGGTGGAACGTGCTGAACAGCCGGTTCACCCTCGTCGGCAACTCGATGATCTCGTCGGCCATTGTGGCTGACTGCCGTTGATCAATGGGCGAGCTTTTCATCGGTACCCTCCCTGGTTGCCTGGATGAGACCACGCTCGGTCCGCAGGACTCGAGCGCTCATCCGGCGTCCGTCAGAGACTGGTACCGGGAATCAGAACTTCGCCATCATAACAAACGCCTATCCGAGGTGGTAGGTGTTCACATTCCGTCAGCTCGGGAGCGGGTCCGGCTGTTCTGGATCGTCAAGCCCGGGATGCCCTGCATCTGTGGGGGCCACCGGGTCGGGTTCGTCGGAGTGCCCTGTCACCCGCAGTTGCAGCACGGCAAGCGCGGGACCCGCGTCAGAGGTTCCGACTATGGCACCGGAGCCGTCAACGACAACCCATCCACCCCCGCGGCGCCTCAACCGCACATCGTGCACTTCAGCGGATTCGGCTTTGCCGGTGAACACGTCGGCGGCGGCGGCGAAGATGCGTTTCACGTCGTCAGGGTGTGGGGTGTCGCGTTGGTCGACCTGCCCTTTCCACTGGACGTCGGGTAGCGGATCGGTGATCCAGCGGATCAACCGCATCTTGGCGATGTCGACCAGCACCATATGGACCTGCGATATGCGCGGTATCGCGGCCAGTGCCGCTGCCTCCAAGCTCATCCCGGCCATCGGAGTCGAGGTTTCGAACAGCAGTCCACGCCACTTCGCTGGAGGCTGTGGGGGCGTGCCAGCGGCCATGACGACATGACCCGGCCTGTTGTTCTTGCCGACTGTTACGGTGACCGCACCGCTCCAGCTGTCACCCGGTTGTGACGACAGCAGCGCCCTGATCAGTGAAAGCCCGTCTGCTGGTTCGACGAAGCGGAAGATTTCTGGTGCCGTGAGTTGCGAGCGCGGCGTCCCGCCGGTCAGCGCCGCCGGAAATTCCGCGAGCCGCAGGTGGGAGTCCCAGGTGAACGCGAAGGCCGACACCGGCCGCTGCTGTGGTTGGGTCCCATCGGGACCCAACCACACATGCGCGCCGTGGAGCGCATTGTCCGGCCCGATCACCGGCACGAGACGGGCGCTGACCGTGTGACCGTTGCGCAGGACGCGATGCGTGGCCGCCGCTTCGGGATGCGACCGCATGTCGGCGATCAGCGCTTCCAGCCATTGTGCAGCCTCGTGCCCTGGGGCTTTGCCGATTCCCAGCTGGTCGGTGACGGCTCGCTCGAAGGAGGTTCGATCTCGGGCTTCGTGATCGCGCGCAACGACGGTGAGCCGACCCGGCTCCAAGGTTTCGATGAGCGTCCATCCGCTTTTCGGCATCGCGTCGATCTCCGAGGTCGCTGATCCTTCCTGGTTGAATCTTTCAACGATCTTAGAACAGCGCGCCGCAACGGTGCTCGAACCGCAGGTCACGCGGTGGATACGGAAAGTTCCGCGAGGGCATAGGTGAGCCACGACGGCCGCAACAGATACTGCTCGCGCGGCTTGACCGGTTTCAGTACCGGGTACTTCTCCAAGACCGCGCGGGCGACATGGACGGCTTGCATCTCCGCCAAGGCGGCACCGATACAGAAATGTCGACCGTGTCCGAATACCAGGTCGTGACGTTCCCGCCGGGCGGGGTCGAGATGAGCCGACCGCAGGGACAAGATCACGGTGTGTCCTCGGGGGATTCGGATTCCGTTGACATCGATGTCGGTCAGCGGGAACCGGCGCAGCGCATAGTTCACCGGCGCCACGGCACCCATCACCTTGCGCACCAGCCGGGCGAACTCCGGCGGTGACCCCAGTAACTCGCGCGCCTCCTCGCAGCGGTACCGGACCAGTTCATCCAGCACCGCAGACGTCAGCGAGGTGACGTTCTCGAATCCGCCGATGATCACGGCAAACGCCAAACTGATCAACTCGTCCTCACTGAGACGGTCCTGCCCGTCGCGGGCTGAGAGCCAGCGCGAGAGCAGATCATCGCCAGGATCGCGCCTCTTGTCGTCGATCACCCCGGCCACCAGCATCAACATCGTCCCCATCGCACCCTGCACCGCCGCGCCGTGCGTCGATGTGTCGATCAAGAACAGAGGCCGGGCCGCTGCACGGAAGGCATCGAGCTTGTCGGCGGGCAACCCGAGCAAGGTGCCGATCACCTGCGGCGGCAACGGCTCGCACAGCCCGCCCATCAAGTCGATATCGCCAGTCGCCGGCAATGCGTCGACCAACTCCGTCACGGCAGCCCGCACCACCTGTTCCTGTGAGGCGTGATGTGCGGGCGCGAACGCCTCGGCCGCCAGTTTCCGTACACGTCGATGCTGCTCCCCATCGATATTGAGCAGGTTCGCCTCCAATGCCGCGGGCAGGTTCTGGCCTCGGAAGCCGGTGGTGGAGTCGGCCTTGGCCGCCGACATCCGGGGATCGGCCAGTAGTGTGGTCACCGCGTCCCATCCGGTGACCACCCACACCGGTGACCCGTCCGGTAGCTCGGCCTCGTGCACACCGGGTTCACTGGTTCTGAGATCCTCGTGAAGTTCGTCGACCGCATGAATTCCCGCCGTGAACGGGCACCGCCCCATCTTCATACCCATCAGTGTGCCAACCCATCAGGAGTCCGCCGTGCCGATCACCACCCGTGCCGCCACCACCGCGGACATCACCGACTGCGCCCAGGTACTCGCCGACGCCTTCCGCGACGACCCGCTCATGAGCGCGATCTGGCCCAACCCGCAGCAGCGCCACCGCGCCCTGCCCAGGTACTTCACCGCCTCCCTGCGCCACTTCCACCTCCCCGGCGGAGGAGTTCGCGTCGCCACCGACCCCGACGGAGTCATCCGCTCAGTCGCCGTCTGGGACCCACCCGCCCGATGGGACCAACCCGTCAGCACCACCCTGCGTGCCGCACCCGACCTTCTGCCCGCCCTCACCAGCCGCACATTCGCTGCGATCACCGTCCGGCGCACCCTCGATCGACACCACCCCCACCAGCCCGAACATTGGTACCTAGCCAACATCGGAACCTCACCCGCACACCAAGGGCACGGCTACGCGACACGCCTGATCACCGATCGCCTGACATCGGCTCCCGCCACCCCTGCCTACCTCGTATGCACCCGGGAAGACAACACCCCCTACTACCAGCGACTGGGGTTCGCGACCACTGAAAGCTTCCATCTACCAGTAGGTGCCAGGCCCACCATGTGGGCCATGACCATCAACATGTGAAGCCGCCAGCCCCGGAATCGGGGCGAGAAGACAACTAGCCAGCCGGAGAAGCCGATTGCCCGATGCGAGGCGCCGGGCTGATATCGAGCGCCTCGAGCCTGGCCACGCCTACGGTTGCCGCTCAAGGCCGCAACCATCACACAGCCCTGCGGACCCGCGCCGAGGTGTGCTTCGATCGCCGCGACGCAGGGCCTCCGGGCATGCCACTACGTCGAATCCGGCCGTTCCACCGGCCGTCGGTGGAGTGGTTTACGGGGGTTGGTGTGTCCAATCCGGGGCCGAAAACGAGGAGTTACCCGTAGAGGCCGCCTCGGCACCGCCTTGGTGCCGGTGGACAGATCTGGACACTGGAGGACCACCGTGAACCGACCCGACCCCCATATCGGAGTGAACCTGCCATCGGGGCACGACCCGATCGACTCGTCGACCGAAGCCGCTGTCGAGCCCGTGCCTGCGGAAACCGATGAGCCACGCCCGGATAAGCATCCGGCCGGTCGGGTCGAACATCGGGATAGCCAGGCGAAGCCACGGGCGCAGCGCGTTTCTGTACGTGACACCCGCCGAGACCCGCCCGATACCCGCAAGCTTGCCCGCCTGCTGTCCAGCCTCTTGACCACGGCAGAAGAGTCACGCAATGAAGACGCGGCACAACCTCCGAAGAATTCATCAATCCTGGATGAAACTACAGAATTCAACTCCAACAAAAAGGCCGCCTGAAATCCCCCGATTCACAAATTTGATAGATCTCGAATTAACGACCACAGAATTAAGGACCACAAGGAATATAACACCCTCTGTCGAATCATAATAATATCGATCGCGAAAATACCGTGACGTCGAGAATAAGGAATCTCCATGGTGAGCGCGTACGTAGGCCCGGGGAACGATGCGGA
>NZ_QNRE01000015.1 GCF_003315035.1 Nocardia puris | reverse complement strand
CTCGGTCGGTGAGTTCGCGGCGGCGGTGGTGGCGGGGGTGCTGTCGGTCGCCGACGCGGCGAAACTCGTTGTGGCGCGCGGCAAACTCATGCAGGCGCTCCCGGAGGGCGGGTCCATGGTGGCCGTCACCGCGTCCGAAGAGCGGGTCGAACAACTCCTCACCGAACTCGCCGCCGACGGCCACCCGAACGGCAACGGTTCCGCCCCAGCGGCCACCGGGGTCTCGATAGCGGCGGTGAACGGCCCGGAGTCCGTGGTGATCTCGGGTCCGGCCGACGCCGTCGATCAGCTCGTGGCACGACTGGATGTGCGGCACAAGCGATTGACGGTCTCGCACGCATTCCATTCCGTCCTGATGGAGCCCATGCTCGAGGAGTTCCGCGCTGTCGCCGAATCCGTGACCTACGCACCGCCCTCGCTGCCATGGGTGTCGACGCTGACCGGCGAATCCCTCGAGTCCGTCGACGCCGGATACTGGGTACGCCAGATCCGCCAGGCCGTCCGATTCGCCGACGCCGCGAGCACTCTCACCGGATTCGGGCTCGCGGCGATCGCCGAAGTCGGCCCCGACGCGGTCCTCACCCCGCTGCTGGCCACCCTGACCGACACCCCGGCCGTCGCGTTGCAGCGGCGGAACCGGGACACCGACGACGCCGTAGCGGGACAAGCCGAGCACCTGATCGACGGTCTCGCGCGGCTGCACTGCCTCGGCGCCGACATCGACTGGGCGGCCTTCTACGCCGGGACCGGCGCGAAGAAGGTGAAACTGCCGACGTATGCCTTCCAGCGGCAACGGTATTGGCTCCAGCCTACGGCCGCGGCCGTCACCGGCGGCGGGTTCGATCCGGTCGCGCATCCGGTGCTCACCGGCGTGCTGCACCTGCCCGACACCAGCCTGCTCAGCGGCACCCTCGACCCCGCCGCCCAGCCCTGGCTCGCCGCGCACACCGTCGAAGGCGGCACCTTGGTACCGGCGGCGGTGCTGGTCGAAGCGGTGCTGCGAGCCGGTGACGAGGTCGGCGCCGACACCGTCGACCACTTGGAATTGGCCCGCCCCCTGCTGATTCCGGATACACGCCACCTCGAAATGCAGATCGTCGCGCACCCCGCCGACGACGCGGGGCTGCGCAAGGTGGAAGTGCGCGCCCGGCTCAACGGCGCGGACTGGGCGACAGCGGCGACCGGCGCACTCGCCAGCGGCGGCGACACGCCGAGCGCTGCGGACTTCGCCATCGTCTCGACGGTCACTCACCGCCTGGCACCGGAAACAGATTCGGAGCCAACCGGTTTCGTACTGCATCCGCTACTGCTCGACGCCGCGTTGCCCGGCAGGCTCGACGGTCACACCGTGGTCGCACCGACAGTGTGGCGCGGAGTCCGGCTGCACGCCACCGGAGCCGACAGCATCCAGGCCGGTGTGCGTCCCCTCGACGGCGACGCGGTAGCCGTGCGGCTGACGGACCCCGCAGGCAACCCGGTACTCACCGCGAATGCGGTCGAGTTCCACGCGGTGCCCTTGGACGAGACCGGTGACACCTCGTCCGACACGCGCCCCGTGGTGGTGCACCGCCCGACCGCCGTGGCGGCCGACGCCGCGGCCGAATTCGCCGGTCGCCTGGCCGAACTCGACCCCGACCGCCGCCACGCGGAGGTCGTCGACCTGGCCCGCACCCAGGTCGCGGCCGTCCTCGGCATCGCCGATCCGGCGGGCATCGACGCCGAACGCCAGTTCCAGGACCTCGGCTTCGACTCCATGACCGCCGTGCAACTGCGCGACCGTCTGGCGGCGGCGACGGGCGCCACCCTGCCCGCCACCGTCGTGTTCGACCGGCCGACGCTGAACGCGCTCGCCGAGTTCGTGCTCGACGCGCTGCGCCCGCCCGCCCCGTCCGAGACCCTGTGGGCCGGACTGGACCGGCTCGAGCAACTCGCGGGCACGGTGGACGGCCCGGACCGCGACCGGATCGCCGACCGGCTGCGCGGCCTGCTGTCGCGCTGGTCGGACGGTCGGGCGGCGCCGCCCGAGTCCGCCGAATCGAGTCTGCGATCGGCCTCGACCGCGGAACTGCTGAGTTTCATCGACGACGAACTCGGCCGCGTCGGCGACGACCATGCCTGAGCAGAAGAAGGGGACACCCGCAATGTCCGAAGACAAGAAGCTCGTCGACTACCTGCGCTGGACCACCGCCGAGTTGAGCAAGGCGCGCCAGCGCATCGCCGAACTGGAATCCGATGCGCCCGAGTCGATCGCGGTGGTGGCGACGGCCTGCCGTTACCCCGGCGGCGTGAATTCCGCTGCCGCGCTGTGGGATCTGGTCGAGAACGGTGTCGACGCGATCTCGGAGTGGCCCGCCGATCGCGGCTGGGACGTGGACGCACTCTACGATCCCGACCCCGAGCACGTCGGCACCTCGACCACCCGGCACGGCGGATTCATCGACCACGCCACCGATTTCGACGCAGCGCTCTTCGGCATCTCGCCGCGCGAAGCGCTGGGCATGGACCCCCAGCAGCGGGTGCTGCTGGAGACGGCGTGGGAGTTGTTCGAGGCCGCGGGACTCGATCCGGCGGCGTTGCGCGGCAGTCGGACCGGCGTCTTCGTCGGGGCGGGCGAACAGACCTACCTCGACCTCGCCGCGCCACCGGAACTCGAGGGCTATTCGATGACCGGCAAACTCTCGAGCGTGGTCTCGGGCCGCCTCGCCTACACCTTCGGGTTGGAAGGCCCGGCGATCACGGTGGATACGGCGTGTTCGTCGTCGCTGGTCGCGCTGCACCTGGCCGCGCAGTCGCTGCGGCGCGGCGAATGTGATCGCGCCGTGGCGGGCGGTGTCACGGTGTACGGGCACCCGGGCGGATACATCGAGTTCTCGCGCCAGCGCGGACTTTCCCCTGACGGCCGGTGCCACTCCTACGGCGCCGGCGCCAGTGGTACGGGGTGGTCGGAGGGTGTGGGTTTGGTGGTGTTGGAGCGGTTGTCGGATGCGGTGGCTGCGGGTCGTGAGGTGTTGGGGGTGTTGCGGGGTTCTGCGGTGAATCAGGATGGTGCGTCGAATGGTTTGACGGCGCCGTCGGGTCGGGCGCAGGAGGGTGTTGTTCGGGCTGCGTTGGTGGATGCGCGGTTGTCGGGTGGTGGTGTTGATGTGGTGGAGGGTCATGGGACGGGGACGCGGTTGGGTGATCCGATCGAGGTGGGGGCGTTGCAAGCCACGTACGGTCGTGAACGTCCCGAAGGCCGGCCGCTGTACCTGGGGTCCCTGAAATCCAATATCGGCCACTCGGTCGCGGCGGCCGGCATCGGCGGCGTGATCAAGATGATCGAAGCCCTCCGGCGCGGCGTGCTGCCCAAGACCTTGCACGCGGAAGCCCCGAACCCGCACATCGACTGGTCGTCCGGGTCGATCGAATTGCTCACCGAGGCAAGGGAATGGCCACGGACGGGTGAGCCGCGTAGGGCGGCGGTGTCATCGTTCGGTGTGAGCGGCACCAACGCCCACGTCATCCTCGAACAGGCGCCCGAACCCGCGCCGGCGCCACCGGATCCGGTGACGGTGACGCTGCCCGCGGTGCCGTGGCTGGTGTCGGGCAAGACCCGCGACGCGGCCCGCGCCCAAGCGGAGCGGCTGCGCGAATTCGCCGCCTCCGCACCCGATCTGCGCCCCCTCGACATCGCTTACTCCCTGGCGACCACCCGCGCCGCGCTGGACCACCGCGTGGCCGTGGTCGGCACCGATCACGCCGAACTCCTCGCCGCGCTGGCGGAAAGCGAACCGGTCACGACCACTGCGGGCAAGACGGCGTTCCTGTTCACCGGCCAGGGCGCCCAGCGTGCGGGCATGGGGATCGAGCTGTACCGGCGCTTCCCGGTCTACGCCGCAGCCTTCGACGAAGCGCACGAACACTTGGCGCCGCTGCTGGACCGGCCGCTGCGCGACACCATCGAATCGGGCGACCGCCTCGACGACACCGCGATCACCCAGCCCGCTCTGTTCGCCGTCGAGATCGCGCTGGCCCGTCTGCTCGAATCATGGGGCGTGCGACCCGATTTCGTGGCGGGCCACTCGGTCGGCGAGATCGTCGCCGCGCAGGTGGCGGGCGTGCTGACGCTCCCCGACGCGGCGGCGCTGGTGGCGGCGCGGGCCCGCCTGATGAGCACGCTGCCGCGCGGCGGCATGCTCGCCGTGCGCGCGGACGAGGAGGAGGTGCGCGCCGACCTGCCCGACGGCGTGAACGTGGCCGCCGTCAACGCGCCCGGCGCGATCGTGCTGTCGGGCGGCATCGAGGAACTCGACACGCTGGCCGGCGTCTTGAACGCGCGCGGACTGCGCACCCGGCGCCTCGCCGTGAGCCACGCGTTCCACTCCCACCACATGGACCCCATCCTCGACAACTTCCGCTCCGTCGCCGGCCGCATAGACCTGAAGCGCGCGCGAATCCCCCTCGTGTCCAACGTGACCGGCGCGGTCGCGGCGCCCGACGCCCACGCCGACCCCGGCTACTGGGTGCGCCACATCCGCGACACGGTGCGCTTCGCCGACGGCGTGCGCGCCCTCGCCGACGCGGGCGTCACCAAGTTCGTCGAGATCGGCCCCGACGCCATCCTCAGCGCGCTCACCGACGACACGTTGCAGGATCGCGCGCACGTCTCCATCCCGGTGCTGCGCCGCACCGCGGGCGACGCGGCCACTGTGGTGTCCAGCGTGGCCGCCATGCACAACCACGGCATCACCGTGGCCTGGGACAAGGTCTTCGAGGGCGCCGGCGCGAGGCGAATCACTCTGCCCACCTACGCGTTCCAGCGATCCAGGCACTGGGCGGGCGACAGCGTCACCACAGTGAGCGGGCTCGGCCCCTCGGTGGGGCACCCCGTCCTCGACGTCGCGGTCGATCTGGCCGACGGCGCGGGGGTGGTTGTCACCGGACGGCTGACCAGGCGGCATCGCGGGCTCGTCACCGGAACAGCCGTCGCGCCCGGTGTGCTGGTGGAACTGGCCATCCGGGCCGGTGACGAACTCGGGTGCACCGAGCTCTCCGTGCTGACCGTCCTCGCCCCGCTCACCCTGCCCGCCCGCGCCGACTTGCACATCCAGGCGCGCGTGGGCGCGGCGTCGGAGACGGGGGAGCGCGAGGTGTCGATCCACTCCCGGCCCGGCGGATCGGCGGGTCCGTGGACGCTGCACGCGCGCGGCTCCGTGCGCCTGCGCATCGGCGAACCGGGGTTCGACCTCACGCAGTGGCCGCCGCCGGGCGGACAGTTCGCCGAAGTAGAACTGCCCGAAGATATTTCGGCTGATTCCCCGGCGTACCGGCTGCATCCCGCG
Organism: Nocardia puris; assembly: GCF_003315035.1. Taxonomy (GTDB): domain Bacteria; phylum Actinomycetota; class Actinomycetes; order Mycobacteriales; family Mycobacteriaceae; genus Nocardia; species Nocardia puris. The sequence continues at coordinate 205,771 of NZ_QNRE01000015.1, read as the reverse complement.
CTGCTCGACGTGGCGCTCGCGGCGGCGGGGGAGGGCACCCCGACCGAATTCCGTGAAGTACGACTGCTTTCGACCGGTGCGGCGGCGCTGCGAGTGCTGGTCGAGCGCGACGACGACGGCAGGACAACCTTGTTCCTGGCCGATCGCGCGGGCGCGCCCGTCGCCACGATCGGCGGCGTAACCTTCGGCGCACCGGTCGCCATCAACGCACCCCGACCGTCCCTGGCGGACATGGTGTTCCGGGTCGACTGGGTGCCCGCCGGGATCGCCGACCGCCCCGTTCGCTGGGGCGTACTGCGCGGCGCCGGCGCCGTCCCCGAGATCGGCGAGCCGACGCTGTTCACCGACCTCGCCGAGGCCGCGACCGCCGACAAGCCCGTCGACGCGATCCTCGCCCCGCTCGACGCCGAACGCGCGGACCCGGCGGCGGACGCCCGCGACCTCACCACCCGCGCGCTGCTCCTGCTCCAGCAGTGGGGCGCGGTCGAAGAGCGCACCGCCGCACCACTTGTCGTGCTCACCCGCCGCGCCGCCGGACCCGATGCCGCGAACGTGGCGGCGGGTGCGGTGTGGGGCCTGGTCCGTTCGGCCCAGTCGGAACGGCCGGATCGGATCGTGCTCGCCGACCTCGACGACGAGCCCGCCTCGCTGGAGGCGCTGTCGGCGGTGGTGGGCGCGGGCGAGCCGCAGGTCGTGGTGCGCGCGGGCCGCGTCTTCGTGCCGCGCCTGACCCGTGCCGCGCTGCCCACGCCCAGGGACGCGGGACCCGAGGAGTGCGTGCTGATCACCGGCGGCACCGGATCGCTCGGCGCGGCGCTGGCCCGGCACCTGGTCGGCGAGCGCGGCGTGCGGCGGCTCGTGCTGGTCAGCAGGCGGGGAACGGACAGTCCGGGCGCGGCGGCGCTGCGTGCCGAACTCTCGGCGACTGGCGCGCGGGTCGATATCGCGGCCGCCGATGTGGCCGACCGGGACTCGCTCGCGGAAGTCCTTGCCGCGCATCCGATCACCGGCATCGTGCATACCGCGGGCGTGACCGACGACGGTCTGATCGCCGACCTGGATCCGGACCGGCTCGCGGCCGTGCTGCGACCCAAGGCCGACGCGGCTTGGCTGCTGCACGACCTCACCCGCGACCGCGACCTCACCTCGTTCGTGCTGTTCTCCTCCGTCGCCGCCACCATCGGCGGCCCGGGCCAGGGCAACTACGCCGCCGCCAACGCGTTCCTCGACGCCCTCGCCGGCCATCGCGCGGGCCTCGGACTGCCCGCGACCTCGATCGCCTGGGGTCTGTGGGAACAGGAGGGCGGCATCAGCGGGCACCTGGACGCGGCGGACAAGGAGCGGATCGCGCGCGGCGGCTTCCCGCCGCTCGCCGCGGACGACGGCCTCGCGCTGTTCGACGCGCTCGCCGCGGGCGGCGAGGCCGCCGTGGTCGCGACGCCGCTGGACGTATCGGCCATCCGCGCGCGGCCGACGACACTGCTGTCCGGCCTGCTGCCGACCCAGCGGGCGAGCGCGGGCAACGCGGCGGCGCCTGCCGCGCTCGCCGATCTCCTCGCGGACCGCACCCCCGACGAACAGCACGCCCTCGTATTGGAAACTGTTCTGCGCGAGGCGGCTTCGGTGCTGGGCCATCGCGGCGACGACGCGCTCGACCCGGCGCGCCCGTTCAGCGAATCCGGCTTCGACTCCCTCGCCACGGTGGAGTTCCGCAACCGATTGCAGCGCGCGCTCGCCGTGCGGCTGTCCGCGTCGGTCGCCTTCGACCACCCGACCCCGCAAGCGCTGGCGGCGCACGTGCTGGACCAGTGGCGCGACGGCCGCTCGGGCGCCGCCACCACGGTGGACTACCGCGCCGAAGTGCTGCTGGCCGACGACATCCGGCCCGCCGACACCGTCGTCCAGGTCGCCGCCGGTCCCGAGCACATCCTGCTCACCGGGGCGTCCGGATTCCTGGGCGCGTTCCTGCTACGCGATCTGATCCGGACCACCTCGGCCACCGTGCACTGCCTGGTGCGCGGCGCCGACGAGGCCGACGCGACCCGGCGGCTGCTGGCGAACCTGGACTTCTACCGCGTGACCGACGAGGTGGACCGCGACCGGGTGCGCGTCGTGGCGGGCGACCTGGCGGCACCTCGAATCGGACTGTCCGACACCGAGTTCGATGAACTGGCGCGGCGGATCGACGTGGTCTACCACGCGGGCGCCACCGTGCACTGGCTGCGCCCCTACGAAAGCCTGCGCGACGCGAATGTCGCCGGTACCGAAGAGATTCTGCGCTTGGCCGCTCGGCACCGGACCGTACCGGTGCACTACGTCTCGACGGTCGGTGTGTTCGCCGGCGCGCCCGAGGACGGCAGGGCGCTGGCGGTGGACGATCCGACGGGACCCGCCGAAGCGCTGCCCAGCGGCTATCTGCGCACCAAATGGGTGGCCGAACAACGCATCGAGGCGGCGCGCGATCGCGGCCTGCCGGTCTCGGTGTACCGGGTGGACGTGATCTCCGGCGACCAGCGCCACGGCGCCTGCCAGACAAGGGATTTCGTGTGGCTCACGCTGAAGGGCATCGTCCAGGCGCAGGCCGCGCCCGCGGTGCCCGGTGGGTTCTTCCACCTGGCCCCCGTGGACTTCGTCAGTGCCGCCATCGTGGAGATGGCGGGCCGCCCGGAGGCCGCGGGCCGGACGTTCCACCTGCACAACCCATCCCGGGTCGCGCTGCCGGAACTCGTCGACCGGTTGCGCGCCCTGGGCTACTCCATCGCCGACCGCGAGCACGCGGAGTGGGCCGAGGCGATCGGCGCGTCGGGCGACAACGCGCTCGTCCCGCTGCTCGACGCGTTCCAAGCGATGATCGCCGACACCGGCGCGTTCTACCCGGCCATCGACGTGTCCGACACCCTGGCGGCGATCGAGGGCAGCGGCATCGAGTGCCCGCCCATCACCCCGGAACTGTTCGCCACCTACGTGCGGTTCTTCATCGAGTCCGGTCACTTCCCGGCGCCGGCCGCAGCGCTCTAGCGCCCACCACAGGCGAAGGCCCGCACCACCTCCGGGTGGTGCGGGCCTCGAGGTTCCGGCGGCCACCTCGGTGACCACCGGAACCACCGGCTACGCCGGCCGAATCGCCAACCGGTGCGAGAACACGTCGCGCGGATCCCATTTCGCCTTCACGGCCTGCAAGGCCGGGTAGTTGTCCTTGAAATAGAGCCGGTGCCAAGGCGTGTCCGACGTGTTGTACGCCGGATCGGCCACATCGGCGTCCGCGTAGTTCACGAAGCAGCCGTCGGTGTCCGTGCCGGGGACGGGGACCCCACCGGTCGCCGCGTACACGTCGGCGTAGCACTCGCGCACCCAGCGGTCGTGCGCGTCGTCCTCGGCCGGATCGGTCCACAACGTCACGTACATCAGCTTCAGGATCGAATCCCGTTGCGCGGCAGCGGTCGCGTCGGAGGCCACCGCGTTGATCCGCCCGCCGTAGCTCACGAGTGCGACCATCGCGAACGGATTCGCGTAGTCCTCTCGGGTCAGCTGCCGGTACAACCCCTCCACCTGCGCGGCGGGCAGCGCCCGGCGCATGTAGGCAGACTTCACCTTCCAGCGCGCGATCGCGGCTTCCACGAACCCGAACCACTCCCGTGCCGCGTAGAACCACGGCACCCGGCTGCGATCGTTCACGCTGTAGCGCGCGCCGGTGCCTTCGGCGACCTCGGCCAGGAACGCGTCGAGGGTCCGCTCGGCATCCGGTTCGTCGGCGTCGATCTGGGTGCTCATCCGGAACGACCCGGCCACCCGGTGCTGGATCTTGAGCTGGCTGTACAGGCTCAGGTGCGCCGAATCCGGCGCGGCATGCCGCTCGTGCCAGGCGCCGAAGTTGGCCACCAACCGGGCGAAGCCGGCCTCGTCGAGGGAGTCCCACTCCCACGAGATATCCGACACGAGAAGCTCTTTCGGCGGCGCGGGCAACAGCCGCGACGGGTCGGGACCGGTCGTGTCCGGTGAGCGGAACCAGTACTTGGTGACGATGCCGAAGTTGCCGCCGCCCGCGCCGGTGTGCGCCCACCACAGGTCGCGGTGCGGATCATCGGCCTCGCGGGTCGCGACCACGGGCGAGACCTTGCCCGCCGCGTCGGCCACCACCACCTCCACGGCGTACAAGTGGTCCACGATCAGCCCGTGCGACCGCGACAGCGCGCCGTATCCGCCGCCCGCGACGTGGCCGCCCGCGCCCACCGTGGGGCAGGTGCCGCCCGGCAGGGTCACGCCCCACCCCCTGTAGAGCGTCGAGTAGATCCGGCCCAGCGTCGCCCCGGACTCGACGGCGAACGCACCGCGCTCGGCGTCGAAGTAGACCGCGTCCAGGCCCGAGACGTCGATCACCGCGCGGACCTCGGCGTTCGCCGTGAAATCCTCGTCGCAGTGCCCGCCGCTGCGGACCACCACGCGCAGGCCCTCGTCGACGGCGTGCTGCAACGCGTCCACGACCTGCTCGGTGGACCACACCACGCGCACGTAGTCCGGCGAACCCACCCACCGCGTATTGGAACCGGAGATCAGCCCGCGGTAGCGCGCGTCCTCCGGCCGGATCGTCAGTGGTTCGATCATCGGGTCGAATTCCTTTCCCATGAAGGTGACGCCGCCCGTTCAGCTGGCGGCGCTGGCCGTCGCGGATCGGTCCGCGCCGGCCGTGAGGTGGTTCTCGGGCAGCCGCCTGCTCGCCGAGCGCCGGGGCGACCGGCTGTCGGCGGTGAGCAGCGTGGACTCCCTGGTCCCCGCGATGCGCACGAAACCGCTACGCACCAGCGCGGTCTCACCGGACAGGACCACCAGCAGCGGCGCGTGCTCGGCGCTGTCGAGCAGCGTCTCCAGGAACACCAGGCTGGTCTCATCGGCCAGGTGCGCGTCGTCGAACACCAGGGTGGTCGGGTGCAATCCGGCCTCGGCACAGAGCAATTCGAGCCACGCGGCGAGCGCGGCGCGCGTCTGGAACGGGTCGAGCGGCAGCGAGCGCGCCAGCGGATACAGCGCCTCGGCGATCTGGTGCACCGTGCTCGGCGAGCGCAACGGATGGCCCGCGACCTCGGCGAGCTTGGCCCGGATGTCGGCGGGCGCGTCCCCGGCCCGGAGATCGCACAGGCCCGCCAGCATCGTGCGGTGCACGCCCAGCGGATCGGGACCGCCGAACCGGGCGCTGAGCACCGGCTCGCTGTCGCGCCGCGCGCGGATCGCGTGCCGGAACCCGCGCGTGGCGCGGCGCGCGTTCACCGAGGCGGGCGCGACCACCGCCACCAGGTGCGACACCTGTCGCTCGCGCACCCGGTCGCGCAGGCCCAGCAGCGTGCGGACATCCGGATCCGGGTCGCCCTCCGGTTCGCTCGCGGCGCCGGGCGCGGTGTGCACGGCCGCGGCGTGCCACTGCCCGGACGGGTGCGGTACGTACCGGATCAGATGTTCGGTCTCGCGCCGCGCGCACTCGCCGACGGCCACCGCGTCGACCGGCGCGTCGAGCAGCAGGCGCTCACAGTCGTCGAACAGGTCGCCGTACCCGGCGGTGCGCCGCAGCTCCGCGTAGGTGCGCGGGATGCGCCGGGCCGCCGCACCGGTCACCACCGCCGCGCGGAACCGCGGCGTCACCGCCTCGCTGCCCATCCCGGCGGCGGCGATCCACCCGCGGAAGTGCAGCGCGGCGGCCACCACGTCCTGGGGCGCGCAGGCGCGCGGGAACACCGTCATCGTGGTCGAGCCGATCGCGCCCACCACGACGCCGCCGAGCGCGGAGATGGTGCCGCAGATCGTCGGGTGGAAGCGGTCGCCGAGCACCGGCTGGTCGCCCTGCGCGGGCGCGGGCTGGGTGACCTGGAGGAACAGCACGGTCACCCGGTCGGTCGGCCCGCCGTTGATCGGCGTCACCGGGGCGGGCGTCTCGAGAATCGCCTCGTCGGTCGCCACGGCCGCGCTGGGCAGCAGCGAGGGGCTCTGGCGCAGGATCGACTGCTGCAACCGCTGGAGTTCCGGCCCGGGTTCGAGACCGAAGTTCTCGATGAGCGAATTGCGCCAGTCGGTATAGACGCCGAGCGCGTCGGAGGGCCGCCTGCTCCGGTAGAGCGCGAGCATCAACTGCCCGCACGATCGCTCCCGCAGCAACCCCGATTCGGCCAGTTTGCTGAGCGGATCGATCACCTCGACGTGATGGCCGCGCTCCAATTCGATGTCGAAGTAGTCCTCCGCCACCGACATCCGCGCGTCCTCGGCCGCGGTCAGCTCCGGCCAGTCGACACCGTGCTCGGTGAGGTCGGACACCGCCGACCCGCGCCACAGCGACAGCGCGTCGCACAGGCGCGCCGCGGCCGAGTCCAGATCGCCCGCCGCGGCGTCGGCGCGGCCGCGGGCGGCGAGCCGGTAGAAGCGGTGCAGGTCGATGAGATCGGTGTCGACCTCGAAGATGTAGCCGGGCGGGCGACTGGTCAGGGCGAACGGCGTCGCGCTGTCGTCGGGCAGCAGGTTGCGCAGGCCCCACACCGCGTTGTGCAGGATCTTGCGCGCCGACGTGGGCATCGACTCGTTGGGCCACAGCGCGTCCATGAGCCTGCTGGCCGGGACAACGGTGTTCGGATGGAGCAAGAGGTAGGCGAGGGTGGTCCGCTGCCGCACACCCCCGAGGCGGAGCGCGACCCCCTGGTGCTGGACTTCGAGTGGTCCGAGAAGGCTGAACTGCACGAGTACCCCCTAGGGCAGCAAGTCTCGATCTGCCGTTGCGTTCACGATGCGCCGGCGACGTTGCGGGCAGGGCGGCGTGGTGCCGCGTGGTGACCCGGCACTCGCCGCTACCAGCACGGATCGCTTCCGCCGAGGCCGGAGAAGATCACTCGGATCAATTGTGTCGGATCGCGCTTCCGGTCTGCTTACGGCGCACTTCCGAACCAACCGTTGAACTTTCGGTCAACTTTCCGCAGTGTTGCCTGGGTACCCTTGCCGCGTGCGATTTGGGATCCTTGGCTCGCTCGAGGTCGCTACGGATCTTGGAGTGGCCGTCTCGATACCGGAGTCACGTGTGCGCGCGTTGCTCGCCGATCTGGTGGCCAACGCGGGGGAACCGCTGTCGGTCGACCGGTTGATCGATGACATGTGGCCGGCCGTCCCGCCCGCCAATCCGGTCGCTTCCCTGCACACCAAGGTGTCCCAGCTCCGCCGCGCGCTCGAGGACGCCGAGCCGGGCGGCCGGGACTGCATCGTCACCACGCCGACCGGCTACCTCTTCCGCGCCGAGCCGTACTGCTTGGATTCCGTGCGGTTCCTCGCCTTCGTGGAACGGGCCCAGCGCGCGAGCGATCCGAGATTGCGGGTGAACATGCTGCGCGACGCCCTCGCGATGTGGCGTGGACCCGCCTTCGCCGACTTCCTCGACCTCGCGTTTTCCCGGGAAGCGGCGAACACGTTGGAGGAGGCCAGGATCGCCGCGCGCAGCGAACTGGCCGAACTGCGGCTCGAACTGGGCGAACACCGCTCGCTCGTGGCCGAGATCAACGAACTGGTGCGCGAGCATCCGCTCCGGGAGAACCTGCGGTCCATCCAGATGCGCGCGCTCTACCGGGCCGGTCGCGCCGCCGACGCGCTGGACAGCTTCGCCGAACTGCGCGCGCTGCTGGCCGAGACCAGGGGCGCTGACCCCAGCCGCGAGATCGTGGACCTGCACCGCGCCATCCTCGACCAGGACCCGGCCCTGCTGCCCGAAGTGCCGGAGGGCGAGGTGCTCTCGGCCGGGCACAATCTGCCCGAACCGCCGAATCCGCTGATCGGGCGCGACGCGATGGTCGAAGAGGTCACCGCGCAAGTCCTGTCCGACCGGCTCGTCACGCTGATCGGCTCCGGCGGTGTCGGCAAGACCCGGGTGGCACTGGCGATCGCGGGCGGACTCGTCGACAGTTTCGCCGACGGCGTGTGGTTCATCGAGTTCGACGGACTGGACCGCGCGCCCGGTCCCGACGCGCTCGCCGACACGATCCTGGGCGTGCTGGGCGTGGACGTCAACGCGCCGCCGCCCGGATACCGCGCGCGCTCCCAGCCGCCGGGGCGGGTGGGCGCGATCGACCGGATCGTGGCCTTCCTGCGCGGGCGGCGGGCGCTGCTGGTGCTGGACAACTGCGAACACGTCGTGGAGGCGGCCGCCCGGCTGGTCGAGGCCGTGCTCGCCGAACGCACCGAATGCCGCATCCTGGCGACGAGTCGCGCGCCGCTGGCCGTGCGCGGCGAGACGATCGTCCCGGTGGCGCCGCTGGCGCTGCCCGACGCCGAGACCGCCAGTGTCGAACGGCTGGTCGAGTCCAGCGCGGCGCAGCTGTTCGCCGCGCGCGTGCCCGGCCTGCGGTTCGACGACGCCAACTGCCGCGACATCACCGCGGTCTGCCGCAAACTCGACGGACTGCCGCTGGCGCTGGAACTCGCCGCGACGAAGGTGCGGGTCTTCGGGGTGCGGGAACTGCTGGCGCAGCTCGACCGGCGATTCCAGGTGCTCTCCGGCGGCTTTCGCGACGCGCCGGACCGGCACCGCTCGCTGCGCGCGGCCATCGACTGGAGCTGGGAACTGCTGTCCGAACCCGAGCGGGACATGTTGTGCTGGATAGCGATTCACGCCGAGGACTGCTCGCTGGCCGCGGTGGGTGCGCTGTTCGGCGACGCCGGGGACTCCTGCGAGGTGCTGACCGCGCTGGCCCGGCTGGTGGATCAGTCGCTGGTCGTCATGCACGAGGGCCGCGACGGGCCGCGCTACCGGCTGCTCGAATCGATCTCCGCCTATTGCGTGGAACGGCTGGAGGCGATGGGCGAACTCGCCGAATGGCGCGCCCGGCACGCCCGCTACTACGCGGCCCTCGGTGAGGTGATGGGCCCTGCCCTGCTGGGACCCGATCAGCTGCGCCAGCTCGAACGACTCGACGTCGACGGGCCCAACCTGCGCAAGGCGTCCGATTTCGCGCTGGCCCGCCGGGACGCCCGGCTGGCGATGCGGCTGGTCAGCGCCAGCCTGTGGTACGGCTTCCTGCGGTGCCGGTTGACCGAGATGCTGCGCTACCTCTCCGCCCTGGCCGAGCTGGGGGAGGAGCTGCGGCCGGTCGAACGCACCACCACCGCGCTGTGGCGGGCCGGGATCGAACTGCTCATCGGCGACGGCGATCCGCGCCGGTTCCCGCCCGTGGAACTGTCCGGCGACGAGACCTCCGCCGAACTGTTCGAATACGCGCGTGGCGAATGGTTGCTCGGCTACGCGCAGTGGTACACCGGCGCGCTGGAGGAGAGCGAGGAGAGCGTCGGACACGCCCTGGCGACGTTCCGGGCGTTGGAGAACCGGTGGGGGATCGCGGTCTGCCTCAGCACCCGCGCCGCGCAGCGCACCGGGCGCAGCGAACTCGCCGTGGTGCGCCGCTGCGCCCAGGAGAGCGCGGCCATGTTCGCCGAGATCGGCGACCGCTGGGGCAGGCTCAAGGCCATCGAGGCGCTGGGCGTGCTCGCCGAGATCGAAGGCCGCTACACCGAAGCGCGGACCCTGCACCGGGAAGGGCTGCGCATCGTGGAAGACCTCGGCCTGTGGACCGAGATACCGCACAAACTCGCCCTGCTGGGGCGAATCGCGTTGCTCCAAGGCGAATTCGACGTGGCCGACGAGTTGCACAACCGCTCGATGCGGCTGGCCGCCAGCCACGCCAACTGGCTCGGTGAGGGATTCGCCGAGATCGGACTGGCCCTGAGCGCGCGCAGGCAGGGCAAACTCGACGACGCCCAAGCCCACCTCACCCGCTGGGTGCACTGGCTGCGCGATATCGGCGCGCACAACGGGCTCGCGCTCGTCCTGGCCGAACTGGGCTTCATCGCCGACCTGCGCGGCGACGCCGCCGCCGCGCACGAACTCCACTCCGCCGGACTGGAAGCCGCGATGGAGACCGGCGACATCCGGGCGGTCGCCCTCGCCCTCGAAGGCCTGGCCGGCGCCCAAACCCTCGCCGGCCACTACACCACCGCCGCTCGCCTCCTCGGCGCCGCCGAAGGAGCCCGCTGCTCCGCCGCCGCCCCCCTCCCCGGCGGCGAACGCACCGACGTCGAGCGCATTACCACCACCGTCCGCACCGCCCTGGGGGACGACCGCTTCGCCGTCGAATACCACCAGGGTCGCCCGCTGATCGTCGGCGGGCGGGATACGCCGTTGGAAACCTGCCCTTGGCCGGCGACGGTTGAACAGGTGCGGAGAGTTCTGCGCGACCACGCGGTGTCGTAGTTCTGTGCTCCGACTCACCGAGCCGATTGCTTCTACCTGGCATTTCATGAGTGGACGCAGAGGGGATCGAACCCCCGACCGCTGGTGTGTAAAACCAGTGCTCTACCGCTGAGCTATACGTCCGGGCCGCCAGCGAAGACTGACGGGGATTGGTGATGAATCTACCGTGACCAGGCGATCGGCATCAAACCGCCAGGTCGAGGCCACGATTGCCGCCTCGGTGCCGCGCGCGGAGCCCGGAAGCCGACATTCGCGAACGTCCAGCTTGTGTCGGCCTGTCCAGCCTGTGCGGGCGCGTCTTGGCACACTATTGGCACACTGGGATTCCGCGAACCATCTGCTCAGGGCCAGTTTTTGCCCACCACCCGATACGCGCGTACTGGCCGCTGCAAGACCATTGGCTATCTTTGGCAACCATATCTCGTTCCCGTCCGCGCGAACCCGCGCGTCCGGGGTGGTCTGCCGCTCAGATGCCGTCGTTGTGCGGGAAGAGGCTCCCGCCTGCCTGCTGCAGATCCTCGGCGACGACCTCGGAGTAGATGCCGACCGTTACGGCAGGGTGGTGCCCGTGCCACGCTGCGACGATGTGCGCGGGGATGTCCGAGGTGAGCATCAGGCTGACGCTGGTGTTGCGAAGTCCCTTGAGCAGAATTCGCCTGAGTTTCGCGCGTTCTCGGATTCGATGGAACTCGTCGCTGTACCACTCCGGGGTGATGGGGGTACCGTCTGGATGTACTGCGACGAGCCGATCGTCGGACCAGGATTCGCCGCGGGCTAGGCACTCCGCCTTTTGAACGATCTTCAGCGATTTCAATGCTGCCAGGAGGTCCGCTGGCGGTGGCAGATCCCGGCGACTGCGTTTCGATTTCGGCAGCCCTTCGTCGGTGCCCTTGCGGAGTTTCACACGTCCGCGTCGGATTCGAATCCTGGTGTCGTCGATGCGACTCCAGCGCAGCCCCAGCACTTCGCTGCGGCGGGCACCGTAGCAGGACAGGAGCCAGCAGGCGTACAGGCGTTCCCCGCGAATGAACTCGCGGAACCGGGTGACTTCCTCCAGGGACCACGATTTTGACTCGACATCGTCGTCATCGTCATCGATTTCGTCCAACGGGCGCTCGACAAGTTTTACAACGTTCCGAGGAAGGGCGCCCTGGTCGACAAATGACTGCACTACCCCGCCGAATGTCGACAGCATCGTTCGCACTGTGATCGGCTTCACGCCCCCGGGAGGTCCGGAAATGGTTGCCGGATCGGCGGCAATGTAGAAACCGTGCCGAGGACGCCGAACACGACCCGCTTTGTAGAGTGCTGACAAGGCGGTATATATGTCAGTGTCCGGAAATTCCGATTTGATCGCGCTGGCCGGAAGTCCGGCGGGATGCTTGGCGAGATGCGCGGCGATCCGTGAACAAAGCGAGTCCGGCTGATAGTGCCGCGGCCCGACTCGCCCTTCGCTGAGCATCCACTCGACCAATTCATCGACATCATCCTTGGCGAGGTCACGCAGTTTCTTTCCGCCCAGCCTGCGGCGTACCGGCTTGAGGTCGTACTCGTAACCTTCGAGCGTTACACGCCGAACGCGTCTGCGGCCTCGGATCCATTTGTCGATCGCCTCGTTGACGGTGAGTTCGGTGAGTTTCACAAATGTCCCGGCGTCGACTTCGGTCTTGATTCTCCGATATTCCTTGATGGCCTTCTTTTTGGTCGGGTAGGTGAATCGCGGGCGGTTGCGCCGACCGTCCGGACTTTTGCCGACGTCGATCTGGAATGTGTAGGTTACCTGGCCGTTCTTAGCGACGCGCTCCTTGATCGGGCTTGTCTCACTGTTCGATTCGGGGTCATGGTCGGCCTGGGAAGACTTCGCCGTAGGCATAACTGGTCCCTTCGGTCGGGGAATCGTTGGCTGGCCGATAGTTTCGGGGTGCCAGCGGAACGGTTTCAGAGATTTGTCGGTGAAATCTTGTTGACAAAGTGTGTCCGCCCGCAGATGTGCTGGAGCGCGGCAATTGCGCCAGTTGTGCGCCGTTGACACTGTCTATTCATGCGTATACACCGCCAACGGGACCGGTTCGCGGTGGCAGGGGTAATCTGGCGGGGATGTATCAACCGTTCAGCTGGCGCAGAACCCATGCGGACGGAACTCGAACTCGCCGACCGACTCGTACTGCGGGTATTGATCCCGCTGCTATCGCGGCATAGGCGGTGGATCGGCCGACTCCTACGAGCTGAGCGAACTCGCTTACGGATACGGTCGCTTCCGAGTGAAGTCGACTGAGAATTGCCGCGATATCCTGGTCAGGCATGTCGGCGCAGCCTGACTGTCCGGTGCACGCGCATGCGTGATTTGCGGCGCGGGAGACGCGGCTTCGATGGCCGGCGGCGGAGGCGGGGCAGATGTCGCCATTCGGGGGGCAACCGTCGGCCACTGGCGCGGACCGGCGATGCAGGGCCGTCCGTACGGCAATCATGTTCTGCGGGGTCCTGGATCGACCTATTGCCGCCGAGCGCGCTTGATTGGGTGTTGCCGCTACGAGCGTGCGGGCCGGATAGTTGGCGTGAGCCGGACGGCTCGGATCGCTCCTCGGTCATGGAGGTCTGCGCGGTAGCCATGGATACTTCTCCATCGGCTGTGCATCTGACCTCGATCCCTCGCCTCAATCAAACCGTACAAGGGCTCCGGCCGCCACCCTCAGTCGAACTCGAGCGACCGCGCGGGGCAGCCAACCCTTATCGACTGAGCATGCTGTGATTGTGGCAACGGAACGGTAGCTGGACGTTGCTGTAGACGAAGTCCGCAACGGGCGGCACGGGGCCGTAACCGATCTGCGGAAGGAGACTGTCAGGTGATGAGGCGCAACGTGGTAGCCGTCAGTGCGGCAGGTAGAGGCCCGCGCGCCAGACATGGTGGGTGAATGCCGCGGGAGTGAGGGGTTCGCGGACGGGTACTCCGGGGGCTGTCGGTTCGGGCCAGAAGCAGCAGCCGCATCGGTGTTCCCTGTCAAGTCTGGGCGTGTTGCAAGACCGGCATGCCGAGAGATCACCATCGGCCGCTCAGCTGCTGGATAGTCAGTCTTTTCTGTCGGTGCCGGATCGTATGGTGGTCGCGTGACCGATATTGCTCCGCTTGCTGCTTCGACTCGGGCAGTGTTCGGTGCCCCTGGCGTGCATGCCGTGGTGCGGGCCGGGCGGAGGGTGCATGCGGTCAGCCTCGGGCAATGGGTCGAGGACGAGGAAGTGCCCGAGCTTCTTTGTCACACGGGTGTCGCGGGGTGGTCGCCGACGGCCTTGGCGCCGACGCGAGCGGAAATCACCTGCGCTCGATGCCTGCGCCGGATCGGCGCGGGCACCACTGCGCTGCGGCAGCTGCTGTTGTTCGGCGATGACGAGGTTCAGGCCGCCGGATAGCGCAGACATCAATTCGTCTCGGGGTTGATCGGGATGACGGTCCGGCTGCCGATGCGGCCGGATTTCTGTGTGAGGCGGTCGTTTTCGACGGTGAGGACGTTGACGATCCGTGCGAACGCTTCGACGGATTGTTCGAGCTCGTGGATCTTCTTGCGGGCTTCGGCGAGTTTGCGCTGGGTGGATTCCAGCTCGTCGCGCAGTTGCTGTTCGCTGGCGGGGGTGTGTCCTTGCGCGCGGACGCGGGCGTAGAACTCGTCTTTGAGGTCGGTGTGACGGTGGGTGAGGACGTGGCGTTTGACGTCGGCCTCGGCGGCGAGGGACACGACGGTCAGAGCGCCGTCGGATCGTAGCGGGGTCCCGGCCAGCAGCCGGTCGATCGCGGCGCGGATCTGGCCGCGTTGGTCGGTGGTCATCGTGGCTCCGGATCGGTGGTTGTGATGCGGGTGCGGTCGTGGGTGTCGGCAAGCTCGATCAGTGAGGCCGCGCGGTGTTTGAGCCGCTCGGCGACGGGCTGCGGAACGAGCGGCGAATCAGCTTGGGCGCGGATCTGGTCTGCGGCTGTGCGCAGTTGTCGGGCGTGGGTGTCGGTGCGGGCGATGTTCGAGCAGTTGGTGCGGCAGCGGTCCAGGCTCGGTGTTGGGGTGGGCCCGCTGGCGTTGGCGGGGTTGCAGAGGGCCTTGCCGGGGTCGTAGTTGCAGGCGAGGTAGGCGTCGGCGTTGTCGAACACGGTCAGCGCCGGATCCGACAGCAGGGCTTTGGCCTGCCGGGGTGTGGTGACCAGACCGCCGAAGCGGTCGTGCTGCTCGTGTGCGGCGCGGATCAGCCGCCGGGCAGCAGGCCCGGAGACGCCCTCTCCGTGGTCGAGGGCGTCGTGGACCTCGCTGAGTTGTTCGGCGACCGCGCGAGCGGTTTCCAGGTCCAGCAGCTCGTGTATGCCGTCGCGTTGACGGGTGGCGTAGCCCTCGCTGATCACCGTGCGCATGTGTCCGTATTGGACCGCGAGGGCGACCAGGCCGCCGGGCCGGCGAGCGATGTGCCAGGCCAGGCTCCGCCGGAACCGGGCGGTGCCGATGTTGCCGTGCGGGTCGGCGGGGATAGCGACCCCGCGGCCGGGCCTGGTGGTGTGCTCGTTGACCCAGCCGACGAATCCCTCGACCCACTGGACGACGGTGCCGCGAACCAGCGACCGGCCGTGCCTTTCACCGCGCTGGGTGGGAAACAGTAGTCCGGCAGGGCCGTTGAGGCGTTCCAGGACCCTGATGGCGGTGACCACGGGTGGAACAGCAACCCAGGGGACTTCGCGCAGCTCACCAGCGGAGCGATGATTGCCGTCGGCGTCGCGGGCGGTCTTGAAATGCCGTGCATGGATGAGATGACGACGGCCGCCGGAGCTGTCGTCGCGGCCTGGCCGGGGTTCGGGACAGCAGCCGACTTCGAGGGCAAGTACTTCGCTCGGGCGCATCCCGGTCAGGTAGGCGATGACCACGAAGCACGCGGTGCTCAGCAGCCGGACGAATGGCTCGACCTGGTCGAAGTCGATGGCGCTGACCCAGGGTTCGCCCTCGATCAGGCCGGTAATCGGGATGTCGAGCGGACACCGTCCAGGGTTGGTCTTGCGATAGCGCTGCCAGCGCGGAGTCTTCAGAACGCGGTGGGCCTTCTTGTGTGGGGTGCCGGTGATCGCGGCAATGTAGGTGGCCGCGGCGCCAGCTCGGAGGGTGGTGTGCGTGGGCAGGGGTTTCCCGGTTGCCTCCAGGTCTTCGAGATAGGCGATCAGTGCCGGCGGTGTCCCGCGGGGCAGGTCGGTGTCGGGTGTCTGGGCAACGACCCGCCGCAGTCGTTGTTCCACGGCTCGGGCCGCGAGGATGTCATCGGCGAACTCTTCAGTGAACTTCAATGCCCAGATCAGCAGCGGACCCATGGTGGCCGGGCTGATCGGCTCGGTCGAGTTCTCTCCGGCGGCAGTGGCCGCGGGCAGATAATCGTCGAGACCTTCGGTCTCCCAGGGCGGGGCGCCGATGCGCGACCGGGTCGGCAGGTGAGGCGCGAACGCGCGGAGCCGGGTCAGCGCGATGAGGTGGCTCGTGGCGGTGTTGCGCGCGACTTTACGAGCTTTGACCACGTAGTTTCCGTAGTCGGCAAGGACATCGGTGGTTGCTTGGGCCAGTTCGGTGATGCCGCGCTCGCTGAGCCAGGTTGCGAATACCCGCCAGGTCACGGCGGTGTCGAACATCCGTTGAGGGCTCAGCCGCGCCCGCATTGTCGAGCCTCCACGAGTGAGCACCGTGTCCGGGACCGGGAAGTTCAGCAGCGCCCAGACGGCGTGACGGAACTGCTCACGCAATTCCGCAGGGAAACTCTGCCACTGAATCCGGTCGCTGGTAGTCGACGGATTGTCACTGGTGAATGTCAGCGACCAGACCGGATCATCGAATCGAGGGATGAGCTCGCGGCGTTGTTCGGCGACCGTTGCCGGGTCGACCACCGGATCGGCGGGAGCCGGGAGAGCTGGTTGCCGCCATGGCGCGGTCACGAGTCGAACCCCTTGCGCAGCAACAACTCGATGGTCGCGCGGTCGCTGGAGTTGACCGCCGTCAGCGCGTCGGCCCATTCTGCTGCGGTGAACGAACTGTCCTTGAGCTGGGTCAGCCGGCTGTGGTGCTCGCGCCAATCGTGGGCCCAGGTCCGGGCAGGAAGAACGGTGCGCAGGCTTTCCAGTGCCTGGTGCAAGTAGGCCAGGCGCGGCAGATGCCGCGGTGTGACCACCGCGTTGGCGCAGGCCAGGCAGAGCAGAAACGATGCCCGGCAAGGCGATCCGTGCGGGCTGAACGGGCTGTGAGTGTAGTCGCCGCAGTTCGCCGTGGCAGTGTCGGTGCCGCGGTCACCGGCGCAGGAATCATCGGTAACTCTCGCCGCGACAACAGCTTTGGCGTGGTCGACGGCATCGGCGATCCCCTCGGCGATCACCGCTTCGGCGCCCCGGTGCGTGGCTGGATCACGTAGAACGTAGACGCTGTCGTGAACGTCACGGCTGTGCTGGGTGGGAGTGCGCCGATGCAGGACGGTCACGGTGCGCCGCAAACGCCGCAGATTCAGCTCCCCGGCCCCGGTCACCTGGCTCCATCGACGGAAGGCCGGGTCGCCGACGCCGTTGCCGGTGCCGATGCCGGTGCGCAGCAGCGCAGCGCGATCGGCGACCAGCAGAGGAAGATGAACGTGCCAGACGAGAAGCAGATCGGTCGCAGCGCCGTGAGCGCGCAACAGGTCACGGGCCGGGGCGGTGGCCTCGATCGCGCGGGTGAACAGCCGCCCTGGCGAGTTCGGGCCCCAGTCGGTCAGATTGCGGGTCTCGTAACGGTGGGTCGCGTTGCGTCGGCGTTTCTCCAGCTCGGCCCGATAGACGATCGGCTCACCCGGCGCTGACGCGGACAGCACTTGCGGAACCACCATCTCCGAGACGGCCGTGAGATTCCAGCCGTGAGCACTCACGATCAGCGTCACCAGCGAGACCATCTCGACCCGGTCGAGAAACAGCCGCCGCCAGGTCCATTCCGAGCTGATCCCGCCCAGCGCGTCCAGGTAGGACGCGACGACCCGACGATGACCGTCCGCGCCGACATCGACAGGAACATCCCCGGTCCGCGCCAAATGGTCGAGCGCTTCACCCAGCACCCACTCGCGGCTGCCGTCGTCGAACGCGCCCGACCGCCAAGCATCCAGATGCGCCCGGTTCTCGGCGATCCGCTGCCAGGCCCGCCGGAAGTGGCCAGCCGCAGCCTGTCTGATCTCCTCGAATTCCTCCGGCGAATAAGCCGATTCCGTGGCACCCGAGTAAGCGACCCGTCGCAGGACCGCCTCGCGAGTCGCCTCGGGAAGCCGATCATCGCGCTTCAGCAGTGCCGCGATCTTGCGAATCTGCCTTTGTCCCAACGGCTTCTGTGGGCGACTGACCCTCCACTGGTTCCAGACCGCCGGAGTGATGTCGGCGATGGACTGTGGTGGAGGGTCCAGTTGCGCGAGCCATCGAGTGAACGTGCGGACCAGCAACCACACCTCCGTGCTCGAGACCGTCGATCGCCATTCCCCCGGTGGGTAGATCCGGCTCGCGAACGCCGCAGCGAGAGATCGCTGCAAGGCAGCCGACACCGGCAACGCACCGAAGTCGAAGATCGCCCGCTGATCACCCTTCTCGCTGATGTGCGTGACCACCGGACCGGCATCGTCGAGCACCGATGGCCGACGGTGCCCTTCGGCCGGCAGCGCGGCGTGCACTCCCCGCGCCATCAGCCGGCCACCTCGGCATCGAGGATCCGGTCCGACGCCGCCGCCAGCTTCGCGAGCAGTTCGGCGACATCCGGATCATCGTCCTCGATCAACAGTGACCGCACCTCCAGGTCCGAGACCGGGGCCAGGTAGATATCGCGGGTAACCTGTTCGCTCGCGTGCCCGAGGAGGTCTTTGACCATCCGCCAGGGCGACATGTAGAGCAGCATGTAGTCGCGGCGTTCCTCGGGCGTCAGATCCAGCCGCATGTCCAGCGCCCGGTGCAACGCCACCAGCATGTAGAGCGCGAACGAATGCCGCGCCATGTGCGGCGTCGCGAACGGCGGATCCGGCACCACCCCCGTCAGCATCGCCGCGCAACGCCGCGATGCCGACCGGAACACCGCCTCCCAGGAATGGCAGCCGAACGGGGTCCCGTCCTCGGCAAGCCACAACCACAGCGGCTCCAGCCCGCTCTGCCCCTGGACGAACAACCGCCGCCGCTCGTCCGGCTCCAGCGCATCGATCCGGCGTTCCCCGGTCCGGCCGTGCCGGTCGCGCCAATGCAGCACCCGTTGCTGCCACCCGGACTGCTTCACCACCAGCCAGATATCGTCCAATTCGTCGTAACGGCCTCCGGTTTGCGCCCGCCGGATCGCCGCTCTGCGGGTCGTGGCGCAATACGCCTCGACCTCCCGCAACACGGTCGCCGAAACATAGAACGTGCGAGCCCGCTTGCCCTTGGCCACCGCCGCCGCCAGCCGGGCCTCGACGTACCGCTGCGGCGTATTCGCCGAGGCAGGCAGCTCGATCGTCAACAGCGACCCGCCCTCCCCGAGCCGCAATCCGCTGCTCAACAACAGGTCGGCGAACGCGGCATTGCGGTCATCGTGACGGCCGCGCCAGGACGAGTCCATGCGGCCTTCGGCGGTGTAACCACGCAGCCCGACATCGCGCCACAACCGAAACGCCCTGGGCGTCAACCACTTCACGTTCGAGGACCGGACATCCTTCGCGCGCGCCTCGGCCACCCCCACCAGGTCCCCGTAGCGGTTGCGGACCGTCTTGACCCCGACCGGGCTCTCGGCCACATACCCCTGCTTGACCGCCCACCTATAGAGCCGGCTCAGCGCCGCCAACTCCCGGTTCCACTTCGAGCCGCTGATCCGCCGCATGTTGCGCGGCGACCGCCGCCGCCAATCCTCGAAGTCGAGCAGATCATCGTAATCTGCTGCGTCCCAGTACTTCCCGCGGCTCCACAAGAAATTGAAGAACACCCGATAATCCGTGGTGTACGAGCGCTTCGTCGCCTTGCGAAGGTTCGCAAACGACGACCGGCCGAAGTAGCGCGTCAAACGCGCATCCACCCGGAAGTCCGGATCCACCATGAACGGGTCACCCGGATCCAGCCCGAAGGACTCCTCCCGCTCGACAAGATCCCGCCACTCATCCAGCAGCGGATGCTGACCGGCCGGAGCAACCAGCTCCGCGGACACCCAATGCACCGTCCACAACCTGGACATCACCCTCCTCTATGTACTGCAACATGATCAGCTGCAACACACAGAGTTAATAGGGAAGCGGCGGCAGTAGAGTCCTGCCGCCCAGACGGCGTGGGCGAGGGGGCGGCCGCGGCGGATTCGCTGGTTCTGCCTGGCGCGGGCGAGGGCTATCCAGTAGCAGGCGATCGTCGGCACGGAGAACGCGATGAGTGTCGGGAAGCCTACGACCATCGCTTGCGCTAGGTCCTCCCGCTCGGTGGCGTCGTTGAGCATCGCGGATACGGGCAGCAGCATGATCAGGGGTAGAAGGAGGGCCAGGGTGCCCCAGAGGAGGAGACCTTCGATGGGCCGAGTTCCGGGTCCGGGATTGAGTGCGCTGGCCAGAGCGGTCGAGTGCGTGCTCGTTCGGGTCGCGGTGGCCACGACCGGAACTGCTCCGTAGGGTGTGAATCCGACGCCGTGGTAGTCACCGGTTGTGACCTCGGTGCCGGTGCCAGCGGCGTAGAGCGCGGGGATCGCTTGCAGGGCGTGGGTGGTGCGGCAGTGCGGGCAGTGCAGATCTGTGAGCATCGTGTGTCCTCGGGATCTGACGGAGACGCGGCAGGGATGAACGCACTCGGTTGTCAATCATGAAACACATGGCCGGGGCCTGTCGAGGCGTCCTGGGCTGGGCAAGGACTGTCTCGTGATGGGTCGGATGATCGGCAGGGCCGCGAAACGAGTGCGGGGGTCTGAGGTGGGCGAGGTCGCCGCTGCGTACAGGGTCGGTCGAGTCACTTTGTGCCGCAGTGGATCTCGCGCAAGTGCGGTACAGCGGACCGGGGCCCGCCAGCGCACCGCGCATGACGTTGGTCAGCGGCAATGACGCGGTCAACACCATTTCGGAGCTCCGTCCTCGGATGGGTCGGCGGCCGTCGCGGCGGTGAGGCGGTGGGCGAGTGGAGGTTCGGCGTGCAGCCATCTTCGGTGCCAGCGGAGCAGCCGGTGCGTGGGCTCGAGAGGGGGTGCTGGCGGCGACATCAGCAGGTAGCGCACCGGGGGTGCCCCAGCCATCTCGGCGGCTCGGCGGTCGGTGCGCAGGATCAGTTCGCGTTCGTCCGCAGCGGAGAAGAGTCGGGCGATCACCCACAGCACAGCGGCGATCCACGCCACGGCCACCAGGTCCGGCCACGACCACATCGTCATGGCGGTGACGACGAGCAGCGCGGCGAGGGTGACGAGATCGACCCACCAGAATGTGTTGCCGGACCAACGGATCACGGCTGTGCGCCACCATGGTGCCCGGATGGGGATCTGGGTGGCGGCGGGGTCGTTGGCGAGTGCGACCGCCTGCGCGAGTAGCGCGTCGCGCAAGGGCGCGTCGAGTTCGGCGTAGGTGCTCGCGTGTACGTCGATGCGGTGCGGTGTGGGGGGACGGTGCCGGTGCTGGCGAAGCGCCGGGAGGAAATACACCCTGGTCGCCGCATCCAGTCCGGTCTCGCGCACATACACCGGCAGCGACGGCAGTCCCGCACGAGCGGCCAGCACGTCGACCCGGTACTGCGCGTCGGAGTTCAGTTCATCGAGGTCGAAGTCGGTCACGAAATCTCTCCTGTTCGTCGCAATTGTGGTCGTGGACCGTGGGCCATCCCCCATCCTCACCACCGGCGACGGATCACACTGAAACGCCCCGTGGAGTTGTCAACGAGCGCCCGCAGCGCGGTGAGTCGAGTGTCCAACCCGCGCGCAGGTCGTCGAGTTGTTCGTCCTGAGGGGCGAGGTAGACGGTGTCGAGCTCGTTGCCTGTGGCATCGCGAAGCGGTTGCGAGATGGTGTCGTCGGCTGCCGCTTGCTCCAGGGCGGCGATGTCGTCGAGGAGTCGTTCGATGCGTGCCAGCTCGCTGCGGTATCACGCCATCGAGTCGAGCAGGCCGATGACGGTGGTCCAGCTGCTTCGCCAGCCGCGGACTCCATCGACCGACGTTCGCGCAGGGCTTCGGCGACCCGTGGGGCGGTCGGGATCGGCGTAGGTGCGGACCTTCCGACGACTGGTTGGTCGGCCTGCTCAACGTCACCCACGGTTGCTTGTGGTCAGAGGGCTGGGCTGGCGGTGACGGACTCGACGGCTTGGAGCAGGGAGATGTGCCCGGTCGAGTCGGTGGGCGAGATGCGCAAGGTGTAGGAGGTGGTGGTCCGGTCAGGGTTGCGCAGGTGGAGCGGGACGTCGGAAGGCCGGATGAACATGACGTCGATGGTCGAAGCCCATCGCTCGCGGAATTCGGGGTTGCGAGCCAGGACGGCCAAGCTGGTGCGCACCTGGACGGAGTCGCGATACCGACCGGCCACTGCGCGCAGCGACGCGACCGCGATCTTGGCTTCGGCGTCCCAGTCGTGAAGTGCGAGAAGACCGTCGTGCGAGAACACCCAGACCGGCACCGAGATGTCGGCAGCCAGTCCCGGGACGGCTTGCTGAAATCTGCTGTTCGACCACAGGATTGTCCAGGTCGGGTCCACATAGGCGGCGAGGATGCCGCGGTGGTCCAGATCGACCAAGCCGGTGCGCAGCGCTTCGGAGGAGGAGATCCGTTCGCGCAGCTGGTCCGGTGGTGCGAGGTCCTCAGGTGTGTGGCGCAGGTTGTAGAGGTGACGTGCCTGCATCGGGTCGAGGCGGTAGCCCGCGACGAGTTCGTCCAAGACCTCGTTGCTGGGCCTGCCGCGGCCGACCTCGATGTCCTTGATGTAGGTCTCGCTGACGTCGCACCGCCGCGAGGCGGTGTAGCGCGACCAGCCGCGGTGTTCGCGGATCTGCTTGAGCGTGGCACCGAGCGTGGGTGGTGCCGTGGTGTGGGCAGAGGGTCGACGGGCTCGCCCGGTGGGCATGGTCCCCCCTTTCTGGGTCTTCCGGCACGGCAGATGATCGCGTTACGATAATTGGTTACCCCCGAGACCTCGTTTATTTCCTACCAGAATGGGTTGCGCGCGGCAACTGTGAAACGTCCAGTTGCGCAATCGATCTCCCGCCGATATGGGCCGTCGTCGTCGAACCTGCCTGGATGCCGGCTGTGTGCTGGTGCCGCGAACCTGGTGCGCGACATCGGGTCCCGAAAGATAACGAACAGGTGCTGGAAACATCAAATGCGCAGATGAATGGTCTGTTCGAGTACCAAGATATTGTCGCCGTAGAATCTCCATCCCTTCGTGGGGTGGCGTAGATGGCTGAACGGGTTTTGGATGGAGTTCGTCCGATAAGCAACCCGAAAGGATTCCAATGGACCCGTTCGTGATTCTTGGGGCAGTCAACGGAGTGTTGACCGTCCTGAACAACGGCGTGCATCTGGCAGCGCAGGTGCTGTCGCTCGTGCTGCCGTTCATCTGACGGCGAAAGCCGCCTAGGAGTGGCCTCCTAGCTGCGGTTATGCGGCTAGGAGGCCGCGCGGGCGAGATGGCGCCCGTCGAATTATTCGATCTATTCCCTGTGTTATTCCCAACCTTCGTTGAAGGGTCTATTTGGCATGCGGAAAAACAAATTGGCCGGTGACGGTGTTGCCGGGAACTCGCCTTTTCGGGCCGGTTGTGCGGACCGTGGCCGGAATCGGGTGGGTGCGGGTGTGCGGCGTGGTTGCCGAGTGTTGCTCGCCGGTGCGGTGCCGGTGGTGGTGATCCTGTCGGCCGGGGCGGCGCACGCCGCTGCCCCCGCCGGCGCGATCGCCGAGCAGCCCGGCGTGACCGCCCCGCCGCAGCCCGGGACGGCAGCGCCTCCGCCCCCTCCCGCACCCGCTCCCGAGCCGGAACCTGCTGCGCCGCAGCCGGATCCGCCGGTGTACTACAGTCAGCCGCCGGAAGTGCGCAACGCGGCACCGTCGCGGCCGGCGCCGCCGATGGATGTGCCGGCACCGCCGATCCGGATCGAGGAACTGCACCTTCCGGAGCCGGTCGCACCGGTCGCGCCGATCGAAGCGCCGCCGGACAAGATCCGGATCGGGCAGTGGGAGGCCGATACTCCGCCGTGGTTGCCGCCGCAGTGCCGGGACCTGATCAACGACACGGCAGCCGGGCTGGAGGCGCAGGTCGCCACAGCACTGGACTCGGTCGGGATCCCGGCGGGGCGCTCGGATCGGGTGTCGGGCGCGACGCTGGCCGGAGCGGGTATCGGTGGCGCGGCCGGGGCGACGGTGCTCGGCGCACCGGCCGCCGCGGCGGGCGCGGTCGTCGGCGGACTGATCGGCGGCACGATCGGCGGAATCGCCGGAGCCGCACTGGGCACCGTGGTGCCGGTCCCGGTGATCGGCACGGTGACCAGCGGGATCGCCGGAACGGCGCTCGGAGCCGCGGCCGGCGCCGCCGCGGGAGCCGCGGTCGCGGGCGTACCGGCTGCGGCGGTCGGGGCGGTCGCCGGTGGCACGGTCGGCGCCGGGTTCGGCGCCGGTGTGGGGGTGGGCCAATGACGGCGACCACCCGGGCCGGCCGTGGCGTGCACATCGCCGCGGTCACCGCCACGGTCTGCCTCAGCGCGGCCGCCAGCGCCGGCATCGGCGCGCCGCCGGCGTCGTCGGTGCCGATCGGACCGGGCTGCCCGGCACTGTATGTGCTGGGCGTGCAGGGCACCGGCCAGAGCTCGCCGAACGCCGACCCGCTCGTCGACATCGGAGTGATGGGCGCGCTGATCGGCCCGGCGGTCACCGCAGTGCCCCATCTGATGCAGCGCAGCTACATCGCCTACGGTGCGGGCTTCGGCGGGATCGTCCCGGGTGGCGCAGCCGACCCCTACGTCGTCACGGTCACCGACGCCCGCCGCAAACTGGACGCCGCGGTGGTCGAGATATCCGCCACATGCCCGTCGACGATGATCGCTGCTGCCGGACATTCCCAAGGTGCGCAGGCAGTTTCAGGATTTGCACGCGACGTCGGCGCCGGTGTGGGACCGGTTTCGGCCGACAAGATCGCCGGTATCGCGCTGTACTCGAACCCCGATCGAGTACAGGGGGCTTCGGTGCTTGCCGGGCGCCCCGGCCAGCTCACGCCCGACCCGGCGCCGGGGACCAGCGGCGCGGCCGTGGCCGGAGTGCGGATCGCCAACCCCGCGGCCGCGGGTGGCGGGATCGCCGGGGCCGCCGACTACGGCGCGCTGACCGGTCGAGTCGCCGATATCTGCACCGACGGAGACCTGGCCTGCTCGGCGCCGGAGCGCGCCGCACTGCTGCGATTCGCCGCGATCATCGGCGCCCAAGCCGACCTGACCAACCCGCTGGCCGCGCTCACCTCGATCAACGCCGGGCTGTCCGGCGCGTTCGGCAGGGCGTGGAACACGATCGTGGCCAACGACTTCCACGTCGGTCCCGCCGTCGTGGACTACGCGCCGACGGCGACACTGGCGCAGCGACTCATCGAGTCCGCCGACCCACGCACGACGGCGACCGACCCCGGTGTGGCGGCGGCACGATGGGGCCACATCACCGCGACGATCGCGGCGAATCCCCTCGAACTGGGCAAACTCGTCGGCCAGCTCGCCGCCGCCTGGTCGGTGTTCACCGCGGACAACGCCGACCTGGTCAATCCGCTGGTCTGGGCCCGCTACCTCGACACCGTCGCCAGGCACAACAACTACGCCGCGCACGGGCAACTGGACTCGGGTATCGCGTGGCTGATCGCGCTGGCTACCGACGCGTCGGGAGCCGGGCGATGAGCGTCGACCTGTTCTACCAGGGACTGATCGTGGACACGGTCACACCGCCGGGCAGTGTCCTGCGCCGGCGACGGGTCGGGGTCCCGCAGCTCGACGGCGCGGCCGGGCAGGCCTGGCAGATCGTCTACGCCTCCCGCAGCGCGTTCAACGCACCGATCGCGGCGTCGGCCATCGTGATCGCCCCCGAGCACACCGAATCCCCCTCCGCCGCACTGGTATACCTCCCACCGTTCCACGGCCTGGGCGGCGCCGGCAATGCGCCGTCGCAGCGGCTGGCGGCGGGCACCTCGGCCAGCACGGAGGAGATCGGCGCGGCACTGGTACGCGGCTGGGTCGTGGTCGTGCCCGACGGGCACGGCATGGGGTTACGCGGGCTCGGGCCCGCCCGGTTCCCGGCGCGCCTGTCCGGCGCACGCGCCGCGCTGGACGCGGTGCGAACGCTGGAACGCCTCCCCGACGTCGCCTGGCCGGCGCTGCCCGCGCTTGCCTGGGGTTACGCCGACGGTGGCCGCACCGCGGTGGCGGTGGCCGAACACCAGCCGCGCTACGCCCCTGAGATCGACCTGCGCGGGATCGCCGCGGGCGCGGTGGTGGCCGATCTGGCCGCACTGGCCCGCTCGCACTCCCAGGGCCCGTGGTCGGGACTGGCGGTCGCGGCCATGATCGGCCTGTCGCGCGCCTACAGCCACATCCCGCTGCGCCATGTGCTCTCGGCGCCCGGCTACAGCGCCTTCGAGGACGCCGCTGTCCTGAGCGTCGAGGAGATCCGCGCGAAATTCGCTGCGCCGCTGTCGTATTGGTGCATCAGCGGCGACCCGTGGACCGACCAGATGTGGGGATTCGTGCTGGCCTCCGAACGGATGGCGCGCGAGGAACTCCCGCGCGTGCCGGTGCATCTCTACCACGGCGTCGACGACCAGGTGGTGCCGGCCGATCAAGCCCGCGGCCTGGTGCGCGCCTACCGGATGCGCGGTGTTGAGCCGATATGGCGGGAGTACCCGAGCGGCCACGGCCGCGCCGCCGTCCTCGGCCGCGCCGAGGCGCTGGCCCACCTGGATCGATTCCTGCATCAGGCACCCACGAGCACCTGAACCGCCCCGCACGACGCGAAAGACACGAAAAGCGATGCACGACACAATGATTCATCCAGCGAGAGTCGCCACTCTCTTGCTGCGTGCGGTGGCGGCGATCCTGGCCGCGGCGACGCTGGTGGGGGCGGCCGCCAACGCGAGCGCGGCGCCGGGCGTTGTGGCGCCGCTGGGCGCTACGTGCCCGGTCCTGTCCGTGATCGGGGTGCAGGGCACCGACGAATCCTCGCGTGAGGCCGCGGTCGGGGTGGACACCGGCGTCCTCGGGGTGGTTCTCGGTCCTCTCGCCGCCGGCGGTGAGCGGGTGGCGCGGACCTATCTGCCCTACGGCTATGACGAGGACGGCACGCGGGCACCCTATGCCCAGGCCACCGCAGCCGCGCGGGAGCGGCTGGAGCAGACGGCGATTGGGATCCTGCAGCGCTGCCCCGAGACCCGGCTGGCCGCGGTGGGATACGCCCACGGCGCCGTCCCGGTGCAGTGGTGGGCCCGCGACATCGGCGCGGGAAACTCCCGCATCCCCGCTGACCGGATCGCGGCGATCGCGTTGCTGGCCAACCCGAACCGTGCGCCGGGCACCCCGGTGCTCCCCGGACGGCCGGGCGCACGCACGCCCGACGCGGTGCCGGGCACCGACGGTGCCCATGTCGGCGCCGTCGAGGTCCTGGCATCCGCCCCGGCCGGAGGGGGGATCACCGCGCACTCCGAGTCGGCGGCCCCCACCGAGTACGGCGCGTTGACCGGCCGAGTCGCCGACTGGTGCGCGGCGGGGGACGCGACGTGCGACACCCCCGCGGACTCCCCACTGGCCGCCACCGTCGCCAACCTGGCGGCACGCTCGAGTCTGGGCGATCCGATCGCCGCCATCGGCACCATCGCACAAGCGCTGACCAGGACCGCGTTTCGTACCGCGACCACGGTGATCAACGAGGACCTGCACGGCACCACCCTGGACACCCTGTCCTACCGCCCCCAAGCCAGCCTCGGGCAGCGGCTGGTGGAGGCCTCCGCGCCGGATGCTCCCGCCCCGGACGGGCACGACGCGATCGCGGCGCTGCTCAAACTCGGCGGCATCGGCATCCACGCGGTGATCGCGGTGGCACGCAAGGTGTTCACCCCGGCCACCGTCGCCGAACTGGCCACCGTCGGCATGACCAGCCCCTGGGCGGCCCTCGCCGCGCTGGGGATGAAACTGGCCGGCGCCGTCGCCGAACTGGTGCCACCACAGACCGCCTCGCGCTGGATCAACCAGGCGTTCACCGCGATCACCAGCACCGTCACCGATCCAGACGAGCTCTACCAACTCGCCGGGGCCGCCCGCTACAGCGACACGACAGGCCGCACCGGCGCCTACCGCCGCACCCCGGCAACCCCTGCCGGGGACTCCACCCTGGCCACGGTGACCCGCTGGCTGCGCGCCGCCACCGACGACCTCGCCGCCAGCACCCCCACCACCGCGACGCCAAAACCCACCACCCGGCCCTCGGCCACGACCCGACCCTCGGTCTCCACACCGGGCGCCGCGCCCACCGAGCCGAGCGACAGCACGACGACACCCGCTCGTCCCGACCCGGGGACGACCGCGCCTACGAGCGCACCGAAACCATCCGGCGTGCCACCGGCGGGGACAACCGTCCCCTCCGGCACCGCCGGACCGTGACCCCTTCGGGTGGCGCGCGCCATCTGTCGGCACACCCTTACCCCTTGCTGTGCTGGCTGACCTCGTCCCTGACGCGTCACCCGAAGGGCCCCAACCCATCTGACCACACACGAAGGAGGTGACAGCACATGAGCGACGACGAGCAGGGCTGGCAATGGCTCGCCGGAACCGAACATCCGGCTCCGCCGACGACCGCGCCCGGCGATCGCGGCTCGGACGACGAGGCCTGGCAGTGGGTCACCACCGCCCGCTCGATCACCCCTACCCTGCCTGCGCGAGCCGCGGCCACATCGTCACATCTGCGGCCCGGGCGCCGGGTGGCCGCCGTCGCGGGCATGGTGTGCGCGGTCCTGGTGGTGGCCGCGGCGACCGTCGCGGCCCTGAGCGCGACCGCATCCGGCCCTGAGGTCTCCACCGGACCGGCCGTGGAGACTGCTGACCCGACAGCACCGTCCACCAGCGCCCCTGTGGTAGCCGAACCGGCGGCCTGCCTCGGGGTCGAGGACGCGACCGTCACCGACAGCGACAGCGACGGAACCGATCTGACCGCCGCGATCGCGGCGTTCCAATACGCCTACTACGCGCGCCGCGACACGGCGGCGGCGCTGGCGGTCGTCGCGCCCGAGGCCGGACTGGACCCGGCCGCGCTGGCCGCGGCGATCACCGCGGTGCCCACCGGAACCGAGCACTGCGTCGGGATCACACCGATCACCTCGACCGCCGCCGAAGTCCACCTCGTCGAACTGCGTCCCGATGGGCGGCGAGCCGACTACCTGCAACTGGTCAACGGCCGCGCCGACGACGCGGCGCGGCGGACCCTGATCACCAATATCCAGGGGCGGTGAGCCAGACATGAGTGCCGCGCTGCATCTGGTGAGCACACATCGCGGACCGATCCCGCATACCGACCTCGACATCGAACCGCCACCGCCGACGCGCCGGGCCGCGGTACGAGAGGAACCACTGCCGACCACCGGGGCCTACCCGCCGCTGTGGGCGGTGATGGGCGCGCACGGCGGCGCCGGCGCCACCACCCTGGCGCGCTGGTGGGCACCGGCCGCCGACGCCGGTCTGAGCTGGCCCGGCTCCGCGCGCACCACCCAGCGGGTGATCATCGTGGCCCGGGTGTGCATGGCCGGAATGATCGCCGCGGCCGACCGGCTGCGGGAGTGGCACGCGGGACTGGCCCCCGACGGTGTCGTGGTCATCGGCCTGGTCCTGATGCCACTGCGCCCCGGCCGGGTGCCCGCGCCGGTCCGCCGATACCGCGCCACGGTGACCGAGCTGGCCGAGTGCGTCTACGACATCGGCTGGCACGACCACCTCGCCCTGGAACCACACGAACTGGCCCAATTCCGCCCCGGCGACCCCCCACCCCCACGCCGGCGGGCGAGTCTGCGCGCCGCAGTCCCCGCCGATGTCGGACGCGCCGGCGCCGACATCGTCGACCGGCTGGCCCACTCACGCAAATCCTCTGCACAACAGCATATTTCGGAGAGTCCGTCATGACAGTGACAACCATGGTGGCCAGTGCGGCGAGCGAGACGCTGACCCTGCTCGCCCAAGCACCGGACGACATCGACCCCGGCCAGATCGTCCCGGTATCCCCGCCGGGATCGGACAAGCTGATCCTGGTCGTGAACTGGCTCCGGTTCCTGGTCAACCTGGCCGGCATCGCGGCCATCATCTACGGCGGCGGCCGGTTCGGATGGGAGAAATTCCACGGCGGCGCCCTGGAAAGCCCGAAAATTGTGGGGGCCGCCATTATCGGCGGGGTCGCCGCGACGATGGCGGCGCGCATCATGGGCGAAGTGGTGGCGACCTCATGACCACCACCCCACGCCCTGAACGCAACGCCGACCCCTCGCTGGCGGAATCGACCGTACCGCAAGCGATCACACCCGCAGCCCCCTGCGCTGGCGCCTCAGGCGCCGGTCCGCTCTCGGCGTCGGGTGAGGTCGTCTGCGTGCATCGGTGGGGAGCCGCGCACGCGCCCGCGACTGTGATCTACCTCGAACGTGGCGACTGGCGATCCTGGCGCCCGGTAACCAGCCGACTGCACAGCCGTCTCGGCGGCGGCATCGCCCAGATCACCGTCCACCGCCACGACCCCGGCACCGGCTGTAACCGCGCCAGAGAACACGCGCTGCCCACCGCGTCGAGCCCCACCGACCTCGACACCGCCGCCACCTACGCGACAGGAGCGATCGTGTGCGTGGCCACCGGTACCCGGTGCACCCTGGCACAGCGGTGGGCGGCGGCGCGGTGCCGCGAAAACCCCGCCGCCGTCGCGGGACTCGTGCTGCTGAACCCCGCGGCGACAGCTCCACCGGCCGGGGCCCCCCAGGATCCGCCGTCGGCCACCGACCTCGGCGAGCTGCGCGAGATCCCGACCTGGGTGGTGTGCGACAGCCTCGTCGACGGCGGATACGGCGCGCGATTCGCCGAGGCTCTGTGGGCCGACCACATCGACATCCCCGGCGGCGGGCACGCGGTCGAAGGCAGCCACCCCGACCGCGTGATGCATACCGTCCTGACCGCTCTCGAGGTCGCCTACCTCACCGACCGGCGCGGAGACCGGCCATGACCCGCCTACCCGAGGACGTGCGGGCGCCGCTGATCGAACTGCTGGGCATCCTGCTGTGGCTGGTGTGGCTGCTGTGCATCGGGCGCGTGATGTGGGTCGGGGGACAGCTGGTGGCCCGGATGTACCGGGACGAGGCCATCGAAGGGCTCGTGGGCGCGTTGAGCGCCGCGGTACTGGCCGGATCGGCCAGCGGCATCGCTGTGGCGATCCTGGCGACCTAGGACACCGAAACCGGAGACGATCTGCATGAAACTCTCACGAGCACAACGCATCCCACGCGCGAGCAGGATCGCGGTTCTGGCGTTCACCGGACCGATCGCCGCGGCAGCGCTGCTGGGATGTGCCAGCGACCCCGAGCCGAGCACCGCCGGACCGTCGAGCACCACCTGGGCGACCGACCGCCCCCCCAGCGGCGTGCACTGGCGGCCGTACCAGGGCGTGGAGCTGCCGATCACCGATCAGGGACCGCACCGAGTGGAAGGCGCGGTGGCCAGCGAGTTCGACCGCAATCCCGCAGGCGCGGCCGTGGCTGCCATCCACGCCAACGTCCGGATCGCCGTCGCCGACGACCGGGACTGGGCGACGGTGGGGCAGCAGATGCTCGCGGAGGGGCCGGGGCGAGACAGCTGGGCGGTGCTGCGCGCACAAGTGTCCATCACCGAACCCGCCACCGGCGCACCCAGGATCCTCGGATACCGCATCGCCCGCTACACCCTCGACGTGGCCGAGGTCGACATCTACAGCCGCCACCCGGACGAGTCGGTCACCGTGCACCGCGCTCAGGTCGTGTGGCGGGCCGATGGATGGCGTCTGCTGCTGCCCGAGATCCCCGGCTACCACACGGTGACCACGGCCGCGGCCGCACCGCCGGACATGGTGGTGCTGCCGTGGCCCTAGACCAGCGCTCCCGCAGCAGGCGGCGACCGATCCGCGAATATCAGCTGGCGGCAGTGTTGTTCGCGTTCATCGTCGCCGTCGTCGTCACCGTGTTCGTGATCGTCGTTCGCTCACCGGGCGAACCATCCAGCACCCCGGCACCGTCGGCATCGTCGTCGAGTACCCCATCGGTGACTTCGCGGGTCGCGCCGTTCTCGTCGACGGCGAGCAGACCACCGGCGGTCGACCGCTACGGGGTCCGTCTCGAGGACACCGGTGCAGATTCCGGTGTCGCGCTGGCCCAGGACGCTGCCGGTCGAGTGGATCCGGCCGATCCCGCCTACCTGCGCGCCGCGCCGACCGGTCTGCAATGGCAACGCGGCTGGGACGGCGCGGCGTTGCCGGTGTCGGCCTCCGACGGACCCACCCGGATCAGCGGCGGGGTCGCGACGGGATTCGCGCGCACCCCGCAAGGCGCTGCGCTGGCCGGGCTCGATGCCACCGCCCGTGCTCTCGCCGCTCCGGACGGCGAGTGGGAAAGCGTTGTCCGGCAACGCTTCTACGGCGAGCCCGACATGGTGGAGGTGCTGCTGGACCGCTACCGGCTGGCGCGCGCCCGCACCGTCGATGCCGCCCGCTACGTCGTCGTGCCCGACGGCGTTCGACTGATGGGCGGGTACGACGGCGAGCTGGCGGTCGTGGAGACCGCGACTCGCGACGGCGCCGGTGGATACAGCGTGTCGAGCCTGGCCATGGTCTGGGTGGACGGGGATTGGCGTGTGCGTATCCCCGGCGTCGTCGAACAGTTCTGGGCACCACCGCGACACGTGATGTCCATCGAGGACTTCGGCGCGTGGAAAGGCGGGCCGCGATGACCGCCCCCACTGTCCGTGACCAGATCGTCCCTCCCTTCTGCGATATCCCCGGGATGGCCGGTGCGGTCTGTGCGGTCGACGACGCCGCGGGCGCCGCGGCGAGCGCGGTGGCGAACTCCGCGCTCGACGACCTGGCCGAATGGATCGGTGAAGCATTCGGTGCGCTGCTGGGCCTGACCCTGACCTGGTGGACGCGGCTGCCCTCACCACACTTGACCGCCGACGCCAGCGGCGGGTGGGCGCCGGTCCTCGATCAGATCCGCGCCTACACCACCGAGATCCAGGTGCTGATGCTCATCGCGGGACTGTTGTTCGCCGCGGTGCGCCTGACGCTGGCCCAGCGCGGCGGGATGGCGGGGGAGGCGCAGGAAACGGTGCTGATGCTGGGCCGGGCGGTGCTGGCCTCGATGGCTTTGGCCAGCGTCATCACCGCGGGCACCCGCGCTGGAGACGCGTTCGCGGACTGGGTCATACGCGAAAGTATCGACGGAGATCTGGAAAGCTTCGGCTCGAACTTGTACCGGTCCTATGTGGCTGGATCGTTGGGGACCAGCCCCGGAATGCTGTTCATCTTGTTTCTGGCGTCCGCGCTCAGCATGCTCGTGCAGCTGGTGATGTTGGTGGCGCGCCAGGCGCTGCTGATCGTCGTGGTCGCGGTCCTGCCGATCGCGGCCGCCGCGTCGGGCACCGGGCCAGGATCGAAATCCTACAAGCGGTTGCTGGGCTGGGCGCTGGCGTTCGTGCTGTGGAAACCCGTCGGCGCGCTGGTGTACTCGATCGCGTTCACCGCGGTCGGCGATCCGCAGGGCGAGCAGACCGCTGTGCTCGGGCTGATCTTGCTGGCGATGTCGGCGCTGGTGCTGCCCGCGCTGATCAGGCTCGTCGCCCCCGACACGGCCAGCCTGGGTGGCGGCGGAGGCGCGGCCGCGACGGTGGCCGGCGGCCTGGCGGGTGTGGCCATGGCGGCGGCGGGAGCCCGCCGCGAAGGCCGCCGCCTCGGGCAATCCGCGCCCGGCGGCGGAGGCGGCGGGCCTGGTGGTGGTGGACCCCCGCCGCCGGCACTGCCGCCGGGCGGCAACGGCGGCGGGCGCCGCGCACTACCACCCGGCGGAGGCAACGCAAGCGGCGGCGGTGGGGGTGGACGTGGCGGCGGGGGCGGCGGGCCGCAGGCCCCGAGCGTTCCTCCCGGTGGTGGTGCGGCTACGAAGGCCGGCGCCGCGGCGCTGGTGGGCGCGCAGCTGGCCAAAGGTGCGGGCTCGGTGGCGGGGTCAGGATCGCCGGCCCGCCCGCCCGACTCGGCCGCCGACCAGCAGCGGCCCGGGCCCCTGGAGGTCCGGCGATGACGATCCGCATGTACGGCAGATGGGAAAAGCCGCGCAGCGCAGGGTTTTTCGGACTCACGTGGGGTGTGTCCATGTTCGGGCTCGGTCTGATCATCGCGATCATGGTCCTGTTCATGGCCTCGCCGCCGATGCCCGTACTCGGCACCGCGATCGTGACCGCGGCACTGGTGTTCACGCCGATGGCGGTCACCTACCGGGGCCGCACGGGGTGGGAACTGGCGCTGCTGTACGGGCAGTACGTCCTGGCCGCGGCGACCGGGGAGACGCTGTATCGCGCGGGACGGTTCTCGCGGTTGCCCGGGCGAGCGAAACTACCTGGACTGCTGGCGGATTCACGCCTGTGCGAGTACGAGACGCCCGGTGGACGACGGTTCGCCATGCTACACATCCGCCGCACCGACCACTACGCGGTCGTGCTGCGCGTGATGCCCCGCGGACAAGAGCTGGTGGACCAGTCGACGATCGACGCCTGGGTGGAGGAATACGGGCAGATGCTCGCCGCGCAGAGCCGCAGCGGCGACGTGGTCGCGATCACCTCGGTGCTGGAGAGCGTGGTGGAGACCCGGCTGCGGCCACAGCGAGAGGTGGCGGCGCTGGTCCGCGACGACGCCCCGGACTATGCCCGCCACGTGATGGCCGAAGCGGTGACCGACACCGGCGGGCCGGGGGTGCGGGTCGAGGCACGGATCGCGATCACCTACCGCCCGATGGGGCGCGGGCGGATCCGCCGCGACGAGGCCGAGCAGGCGCGCGAGATCGGGCGCCGCCTGCAAACGGTGGTCACCCAGCTCGCGCGAGCGGGGTTGCCCGCGCGGCCGATGCGAGCGTGGGAGGTGATGGCCCTGGTCCGGTCCCGCTACGACCTGGCCTCCCAACGCGATGTGGAGACAGCCGCAGAGTCGATCACCGAGACCCAGGGCTGGGACAGCGTGGGCCCGATCGCCCACGACGACCTGTGGGACCACTACCGCCACGACGGCGGCTGCTCGATCACCTGGGAGATGGACGAGGCACCCCGCGGCGCGGTGAACGAACGCGTACTCGAAGAACTGATCCGGCCGCGCCTGGATGTCGCCCGAAAACGCGTCGCGATCGTGTACCGGCTTCACTCAGCGGCCGAGGCAACCACGCTGGTGGACAACGATTTCCGCGATGCGGTCGCTGCTGAGCAGACCGAGCGCGGCATCGCCAGCGCCTCGGCGCGGATCCGGGTCACCAACACCGCGGCTTCGCGTGAGGAACAAGCGCGCGGCGCGGGCCTGACCCGGTTCGGTGCGCTGATCACCGTCACCGACCGGCTCGACGCCGATCTTCCCGGCATCGAAGCGACGGTGGCGGGGATGAGCGCGGCAAGTCGGCTGGGAGTGCGGCGCTGCTACGCGGCTCAGGCCGCGAGTTTCGCGGCGTCGCTCGGCGTGGGGATCGTGCTGCCAGAGCACGCGTCCACACCGAGGCGGAGGCGGATCGGGATATGAGCCCCACACCGAGACCTCGACGAATGCGCCCCGCGCGCACCACCGTGGTGGGTGGGGTGCGGGTGCTGACCGAGCAAGCGCGCGCGGACACCGAGAAGCGTGCGGGCGAGGGCGGTCTGCGCGGATGGTGGGCGCGGCGGATCCTCTCCAGCGACGACCACCGACGTGTCAACGCCGGTCGTGGGGGGCTCGACGACGAGCAGCCGGCGTTGCCGAACTCCGACGCGGGCGCGGTCCGCCTGTCCGACCGCGGCTACCGCGGCCGGGGCGGGGGTCGCGCGCGGGTGGTCGCGGCGACCCCGGAATGGCGGGCCACCACCACCCAGGTCGCCGGGCTGTGGCCGTTCGCCGTCGGTGCGGCCGCACCGATGCTCGGCACCCCCATCGGTGAGCACCTCATCACCGGGGCGGCTGTCCATTTCGACCCCATGACGGCCTTCCTGCGCAAACTGATCACCGCGCCGAGCCTTTTCGTGTTGGCGCTCAACGGTTTCGGCAAGTCCTCGCTGATCCGCCGCATCATCACCGGTCGAGTCGCCGCCGGTGACACGGTCCTGGTGGTGGGCGACACCAAACCGGACTATCGCGACCTCGTAGAGCAATTGGGCGGCCAGGTCATCCCGGTCGGATACGGACAATCGGTCATCAACCCGCTCGACGTCGGTGCCTACGGCTTGGCGGTCGCGCAACTGCCCGACCCGGCCCAGCGCCGCGAGGTCGCCGCCCGCGTGCACGCCGCCCAGGTCACCATCGTGGCCGGGCTGATCGAACTGGTTCGCGGTGCGCCCGTCGCCGACTTCGAGGAGGTGTTACTGGCCGCGGCCGTGCGCGTGCTCTACGACCCCGACGCCGGCGGGTTCACCCATGAGCGTCCCCCACACCTGTCGGACCTGCTCGAGGTGATCGGCACCGGCAGCGACCGCCTCATCGCCTACGCCGAGGAGGACACCGCGGCGGCCTACCGCGCGAGCACCAAGCCGCTACGGCGCTCGCTGCGCGCACTGACGGAGGGCCCGTTCGGTGAGGTGTTCGACGGACCCACCACGGCGCCGCTGGACCTCTCACGCCCCGCGGTGTGCATCGATGTCTCCGGAGTACCCGAAGGCGACGCCAAACTGCTCGCCGCGGTCTTGATGGTGTGCTGGTCAGCCGGATTCGGCGCCATCGGCGCCGCGCACGCCCTCGCCGACGCCGAACTGCAACCACCCCGACTGTTCGGGGTCGTGATGGACGAGATCTGGCGAGTGCTGTCCGCAGGTGGGGACTACATGGTCGACCGCGTCGACGCGCTCACCCGGCTGCAACGCGAGTTCGCCACCTGGCTCGTCATGTGCAGCCACACCCTACGAGATCTGACCTCGTTCAACAGCTCGGCGTCCCAAGCGAAGGGAATCGGGCTTTTCGACCGCGCCCGCGCGAAGATCATCGGCGCGGTCGGACCCGACGAAATCGAACGCATCCGAGGCTCGATCGGCATCACCGAAACGGCGAAATTGCTCGTGACCTCCTGGGCGGCACCGCTTCCCGCCAGCGACACCGACCACCTCGACAGCCCGAGCGGCGACGAGGACACACCACCAGGAATGGGCTGCTTCCTGCTCCTGACCGGCGAATCCTCCGACAGCGCGGGAACCCCATTCCGGCTGCACTTCACTCCCACCGAGCGCACCCGCGAGGTCCACAACACCAACCGCCGCTTTGACCACGAGATGAGGGCCCGCCAATGGTGACTAACGAAAGTGTGGCCGGAGGCGGGAGGCCAGTCGAATGGTGAGCAATCGAATCGTACTGGATCCGTTGGATCACTCCCCGGGAGCTCGCAGACCGAACAGGGAGTCGTTGACGGTGGGCCGACCGGGATTCGAGGCGGGCATGGTGCGGGATCGGGGGCACCGATGAAAAGTATTGGGGCGGCCCTGATTTCGGTCGTCGTCGCGGTGGTGCCGCTGCTGCTCCTGCTGGTCGTGATCGACACGCCCGGATGCGGGCCGGTGCCATCGGGCCCCGGCGCGGGAATGGCGTTGCCCGCGGGCTCGACATCGATGCCGATGGCGCAGGGCACCTACACCCTGACCTCCGGATACGGGCCCCGGTGGGGCACATTCCATTTCGGCACCGACTTCGGTGCCGACGCGGGCCAGCCGATTTACGCCGTCGCCGACGGCGTGGTCGCCGCCGTCGGCCCGGCGACCGGATTCGGCACGTGGATCGTCCTCGACCACAACGTGAACGGGTCCAGCTATTCCTCGGTGTACGGGCATATGTTCGCCGACGATATCGACCCCGCCGTGGTGGTGGGCGCCAGCGTCCGGGCCGGGCAGCAGGTCGCGAAAGTCGGCTACGCCGGCGAAGTTTCACCTCCGGGCCCGGGAGGAGCGCACCTGCACCTGGAGATCTGGGAGGGCACCCGGCTCGGTGGCGGTCGCGCGATCGACCCGATGCCCTGGCTGGCGGGCGCGCTCGAACCCGGCAGCGCCGGACCCGAACCGTCGGCTCCTGGCCCAGTTCCTCCTGGGCTTGACTCGCGGGCGGCCGCCGGGGTGGCAGAGCTTCCGCCGCTGCCTGCCAGCGTGGGCAGCGAGGACAAACTCCAGATCGACGCTGTGCGCGTGGCCCGCCTGGTCGCGGCCCGGTTCCCGGAGGTGACCACGATCGGAGGGTGGCGTCCACCCGATGCCTACGGCGAGCACTCGGCTGGCCGCGCGGTCGACGTCATGATCCCCGGATACAGCAGCGGTACCGGCAAAGAATTGGGTGACCGGATCACCCAATTTCTGCTGGCCCACGCCGCCGAGCTGCACATCGAGTACCTGATCTGGCGTCAGCTGTACATCCCGGGCACCGGGTCACCGTCGATGATGGAGGACCGCGGCAGCCCGACCGCCAACCACTACGACCACATCCACGTCTCGGTCAGCGGCGGCGGCCTGCCCGACGGTTCCACCCCGATCGGTCCCGGCCCCGCCGCCCCCAGTCCCGGCGTCGGCCCGGGGTCGGGTTCGGAGTGCGGGCCCGGCGGCGGCGAGGACGACCTGGCGCCGGGTCGGGTGCCGCCGGAATACGAGGAGATGTACCGGCGTGCTGGGACTCTGTGCCCGCAGATCCGCCCGTCCCTGCTGGCCGCCCAAGGCAAGCAGGAATCGGGATTCGACCCGAACGCGGTGAGTTCGGCTGGTGCGCAAGGTATTTCACAGTTCATGCCGGAGACCTGGCCGACCTACGGTCTGACCGATGAGGACGGCAACGGCCGACTCAGCCCGTTCGACCCGGCGGACGCGATCATGGCGCAGGGCCGGTACATGTGCGAGATCGCCGCGCAGGTCGACGGCTGGATCGACGACGGCAAAGTCATCGACGCGGGAGGCCGCGAGGAACTGTACCTCGCCGCCTACAACGCCGGGCCCGGAGCAGTCCTGCGAAACCGCGGATTTCCGGTCGACGGCCACGACTACATCGTCCAGACCCGGCCCTACGCGGACATCATCCTCGCGACGGCCCGCGAATACTCCACCACCCTGAGCTGAGAAAGAGAGATGACCGTGACGCGCAGAACCTGGCTTCTCGTCCTCGGCGTGCTGTCCGCCGTGGCGGTGGCCGTCACCGTGGTGGTGTCGGTCAGCCGCGACACTCCCGGCGGCGAACAGCATGGGCCCGGAGATGCCGAGCACGGGATCGAGGGCCCGATGCCCGAGGGCGCCGACGCGCTCACCGGCGCGGTGCACGCGCTCACCGCGATGTTCTCCTGGCAGCCGGTCGTCGACGAGAGCCCCGGCGCGGGTCTGGTGCGGGCTCGGCCGTGGCTGACCGGCGAACTCGCGGCCACCGCCGATTCCTCGCCCGGCGCCACCTCGGGGGTGCGGCCGCTACCGGACTGGCAGGCCTGGCGCGAGTCCCGCGACGTGATCCGCGCCGCGATCACCGAACCGACCGTCACCACGACGGTCGCCGATGGTGAGTGCCAGGTCGACGCGACCGTCACCCAGACCGTGCACCACGTCGACAACACCGCCACGCCCTACCGGGTCATGACGGTCTCCGCCGTCATGCGCGACACCGGCAACGGGTGGCGGCTGGCGCACTACCTCGTCATCAGCTGACCACACCCGGCAAAGGAGCACACCGATGTATCGCACCTCCAGCGGAGCCGCCGCCCGCGCAGTTGCTGCATGCCGCGACCACCAGCCGAATCGTCACTGTGACACCACGGGCGCCGTGGGAGGGCTGGGACCTGCGCCGCCGCGGGCCCACTACCGCGCGGCCCGAAATTGCCGGTGCCGCGTGTGCAGACCCAGCCCGCCAGTGGTCGACGACCGCGCCGCTCCTGTGAGGAGGACTTGATGACCACCATGAACAGTCACCGTCAAGAGTTGCTGGCCATCGCGGCTGTTTCGGCCGGTCACCCGATCTGGAGTGAAGCTTACGGCGACGAAGACCGCACGCGCATGCGTCTGGAAGTCGAGCAAGATGCCCGCGCGGCGGGGGTGCCGGACCGCCAGATCGATCAGGTCCGGGTACTGGGGATGCTGTTCATGGATTGGGAACGTGTGGGTGAGGCACGCGATCTCGACGCTGCGGTGCGAGCCGGTCTGAGATGGTGTGCCGCAGTCGAATTCGTGCGATATCGGCAGATGATCCTTGTCGGCGCCGTCATCGAGACCGAGTTCCTTCGCTGGCAGCCGCCTGC
The DNA here is from genome assembly GCF_003315035.1 of Nocardia puris. Classification (GTDB taxonomy): domain Bacteria; phylum Actinomycetota; class Actinomycetes; order Mycobacteriales; family Mycobacteriaceae; genus Nocardia; species Nocardia puris. The sequence continues at coordinate 166,090 of NZ_QNRE01000015.1, read as the reverse complement.
CGGTCGACCGTGGCACATGTCGCGGATGCACCCGTCGGTGATCCAACATGAGCGCAACCTTGCCGCGGTCCGCTCGCTGATCGCCGTGACGACCGATCTCGCCGAGCCGAGCACCGATCAGGCCAGAGCGCTGGTCAGCACGCTCACCACTGATCGCGACAAGATCTTGCGCGCGCTGTCGCAGACACTGTGGGAGTGCCCGGGCAGGCTCGACGAGATCTGGGCCGAGGAGCATTGCCACCCCCGGATCGAACGGCACGGCACGCATGTGGCCTCGACGCTGCTCGATACTCCGGCCGATCGCGGTGTGCATTTCCAGGCGACCGCTGATCTGCTGGCGGCCGCCCGCGGGCGTCTCGCCGAGCTCCGTGAGACGGCCCTGTCCGAGGTGTTCGCCGGGTGGGCTGCCCCGCACCCTGCCACCACCACTGAGCCCGGACCCGCGGAGACCATCGGCGGCAGCCCGCCGCCACCGGCCTCTCCGCACGCTACCGAGGAGCCCTCGCTGTGACCGGCAACGATCGGCTTGCGACCCGCTCCCACACCGGCGAAGACGCCGCGGCGAGGCGGCTGCGCTACCGGCTCTCGCCGGGGCGGGTAGCCCAGTACTACGCCGGCGAACTCCAACAGCACGCGAGCACAGCGCGCATCGATGAGATCGCCCGCGGCTACGCACTCGATGAGGACCCCGCCCGCTACGAGCGTTTCCTCACCGCGTTACTCGTCGAGCACGGCATCGATTACGAAGCGATCCGGCAAGCGGAGCTGGTGCGAGGCCGTACCTACGACCGACTCGTCCGCCGAGCACGCCACGCACCGGCCCTTACTCTCTGGGCCGCAGCGCAATTCGGGCGTTTCGCGGTGTGTGCCGAAGACGGCACCGTGATCTCGCGGGGACACCTTCCTCGCCACCTGCGCGGCGAGGACCTCGACGAGCACGACCCCGACGAGCACGACGTCGGTGGCGAAGGCGACGGCAGCGAGGATGCGATGGCGACCGCATTGGCCGACGCGCAGTCGGAACTGGTCGCCCACCACGCGATCCGGATAGCTGGACGCGCCCGCGCCGCTGCCGGATTGCGTGCGCTGCGCTTGCGACTGATCCTGTCCCGCCGCCGCGGCATCCAGCCCGCCCGCCTGCGCTACGCCGCGACGCGCGAGGTCCTGGTCCTCGACCTGGACACCAACGCCCACGGCAGCCCTGCCGCCGCAGCGTGCCTGGACCCCACCCCCGTGCCCTGGCGCCACTACGACCTGACCACCCTGCACGTCGACCGGTCCGGACGATCGACATGAACACACCCGCCACCGAACAGACCCCCGCCCCGGGTGCACGAGGCACACCGCGGCGGACCGCCCGCGCAGTGGCGTCCGTGGCGGTCACACCGGCCTGCGTGCAGGCGGCCACCGACGACATGGGACTCCATGACGTCGAAACTCATTGCTGCGCAGCTACATTCATCGGAAATCGTGCCTCAATGGAGGCGTGTTCAGGGCAGAACGCACTGCTCGCCACGTTCCCGCTGTCCAGGCCACAGGTGATGTCATGACCAGCGACGACCCCGTAGCCGAAAGCGGACGGGCTGCCGGGCAGAGCTTCACGCAGGCCCTGCACAGCGCCCAGATGGTCGCGGGGGCACTGCGATCGTACGGCGCCGACGGCCGATCCCGCGCCGCACACGACCAAGCGACGGCGATCGCCGAAGCCAAGGACCTGCGGTCACAGCTCGAGCACCTCCAGCGGGTCCGCCACGCACAGCAGAAGCGTGACGAGGAGCGGTATCTGAACCAGTTGCGCGGGGTCGAGATTCGTACCCGCACCGAAGCACAAGCGGACACCGAGTCGCTGCGGCAAGCCGAGATCAAACACCGGGGCGCGCGCCAAGACTCCGAATCCCGCAGCAAGGATCGCCGCGACAGCGCCAGCCATCGGCAGCGCCTGAAGCGCGATCGCCAGCGGTTCCGCCAGGACAGGGAGCTGTTCGAACTCGAGCGTGAGATCAAGGAACTGCGTCTAGCGGCGATGAGACGGGCGGCGGGTTTCAGCGCGAAGGCGGGCGAGGATCCGGCGGCCGGAGCGGCCGCGGCGCAGCGGTCCGCGGCGGCGTTCGCCGCGGCCGACGCGAGTGCGGACCTGTCCGAGGAACAGACGCGCGACGCCGAAGCGTTCCGCGCCCGGTTCGCCGAGGACACCGGAAAATCCTACCGCGACACCGGATTCGCCCAGACCAACCCACGGTCGGCAGCCGCGGCGACGCGGGGTGCCGCGGTGGGCGAGTTCGTCGGGGGCCTGGCCGAAGCCCTGACCGTCCTGCGCCATCTGAGCCACTGGGCGTCGTTCATCGGTCAGGCCACTCAGGCGGAGACGGCCACGTCCGCCGCGCACCACGAGCCCGACATCGGGCCGGGCGCGGGAGCTGCGGGATCGATCGTCGACGCCGGACTGACCGCGCTCACTACCCCGGAGCCCGAGCCGACCGAGGCGGTATCGGAGCCGGCCGGGCTGGTGATCGACGTGGAACCCCTTGCCGTGCACGACATTCCCATCGGACCAGAGCTCGAACCATGAGGTGGAGGTGAGCAGCCGTGGTCTACTACCCTTCCGCGCTGCAAAAACAGCTATTGCATGCCATCCATCACGCTGCCCACGCGGCGGCGCAGATGCGCGCGGAGGGAGCGATGGACGCGCGCGCCGACGTACGCCTCGGTTACGTGATCGATCGTCTCTCGGATACCGCGCTGATCGCGGGCGTGCCGGCGGCGGCGGTGCATTTCGAACGCTTGGCGGGCGAACGGGGCCGCGATTGGGGAGACCATCCCGTTTACCACAGCGACGACTACGCCGACCGCGACGCACACCTGCGCCGATTCGGCGCCCGGCTGGGCACCCTGCACGACCTGGTGGTGCTGCACGCCGTGGTCGAGTCGACCGGACTGATGACCGGCGCGGACGGCGCGGCTTTGCGCGGCAACATGGCCACCGGCTTGAGTGTCCGATGGCAGGTACTGGGTGCGGCCGGACACTGCCTGCGCCTGACCGACAAGGAGATCACGCAGATCTGGTCTGGCTCGGACCGGCACATCAGCATGCGCACCAACGAACTGGCCGAACTGCGGGGCAGTCAACTCGGTGCCCGGTACCTTCCCGTGGCCAAGGGCGACCACCAGTACGACGCCCTGGTCCTGCAGGTCATGAGCGAGAGCGGCGTCACCCACTCCGACCTCACCCGCGTGATGCGCCGGACCCCGGATCAGATCATCGCCGCCACTCGCACCCAGCTCGAAACCCTCAGCACGGCAGAGCATCCCGACACCGCCCTTTCGGTCGGCCAAGCCGTGCTGGCCACCCGCACCGGGTTCGCCGATATCCCGGCGGCCGAGAACGGGCCACCGGAGGTCATCGCGCCGCCGGAGGTATCGATGGAGGTGGTCGGTTATGACCCCGCGTGAGGACGCTGGACGGCTCACGCGCTGGCAGGCGCGGCTGCTGGAACAGATCCAGACTCGTGCCGCCGAATTCCGACGGCGGGCCGACCGAGGACCGGGTGAGGTGCCGCTGACCGCGCACACCGACGCCGACATCGCGCTGGTGCGCTGGCATGCCGGGCTCGCCGACCTGCGAGCGGAGCGGCGCGAGCTGGAAGAACACGCCTACGTCGCCGGTGTGCCCCTGCCGCTGATCGACCTGGCGCGCGATCTCGGGCATGCCGGAATCGCCTGGGAAGACGGTCGACTCGCCCGCGCCATGAATCCGTCCAGACTCGCCCCGCTGGCCGAACAACAGCGTGAGGCGATCGCCATACAGGTCTACGGGATGCAGCGCGCGGCGCTGCTGACCCTGATGGTGGACGGGCGTCACGCCGCCGAACCCGATCTGACCAGAGCGGACGAATGGCTGATGGGCGCGGAGGAGCGAATGTGGCGCAACATGCAGGCTCGGTGGCGCCTGGCCGAGGGCATCGGCGCGGTCGCGGAGCTGACCGAGATCGAGCACACCCAGCTGTGGGACGGAAGTGCCGCCCGCTGGGCCCGCCACGTCGAAGCCCTGCGGACCGGGCGGTCGGAGCTGGATCTGGGGATCGAATACACCAGCGCCGCCCGCGCCTCGGTGGAACAGGCGGCCGACCGGGCGTTGGCGCTGTTCGGTCTACGCGCCGAACAAGCGGGACGCGCCGGGAGCTGGGCCGACGCGCCGCGGCTGCTGCTCGCCGACGCGGAGTCCGCCCTGCTCGCCGCGAGCCAGCATCCGAGTGGGGATCCGTGGCGGACCGATCTGGCGCTGCAGGCGTTCGCGGCGCCCGGACCCGATCGACAGTGGCGAGAGTGGCTCACCGGCCCCGACATCGACCCGACCGTGACAACACCTGGCCCCGACACACCGCACGGGGGGCCCGAACTGTGAACCCGAGAGGCGAAATCGTATGCACAGCAACATGAATCACTCGGAACCGACCGTCACAGCGGCGGCGATGAACGCGGGTCATACAGAGTGGCCGGGTTGGAAGGTGCGGTTGCTGCGCACCTACTACGACACCGCACGCCATGTCGGCATCGTGCTGGTCGACCGGTATCCGGAGCCGACCCGCGAGGACGCCACCCGCGGCGCGTTCGGTGACTGGATGGCCGAGCTCAACGTGGCGACGCTGACGCTGGAACGCCTCCGGCGCCACGGATGCGCGGTGGGCATCCCTGCCACCGACCTGAACCGAGCCGAAGACGACGGTCTCAAGCGACGCGTGTGGGAGGCACCGCGAGCGCCGGACTCGCTGCGACGCGCCGCGGTGGTCGACGAGATCGCCCGGGATATCTGGGTCATGACCCAGATGGCCGCCCTGGCCGCCGAGCATCGCGTCGACCCCTTCCCCGCAGGTGGCTCCCGCATCGGCGAAGCGCTGGTCACCAATGCGCGGCGGGTATGGATGTCGGTGTACCGAACGATGGATGAGTGGGGATTGACTGGGGCCGAACGAGATTCGCTGTGGAGTCGTGATGGCACCGGCTGGGCCGCGACGGTGGAGGTGCTGTCGATGTCGGGTCGCGCCGAGCGCCAGGCGGCATGGACCACCTACAGCCATCCGGAACTTCTCGGCCTCGCCGCGCCCCCGGACGAGCTGACCGGGCCGTCCCGCGAATCCGAAGCGGTGTTGGCGATGATCGAGCAAGCGTCCGACGCGTGGCGGCGCGCGGGTGGCGAGCCAGGTCACACCGAAGCTCTGACCTCCCCCCTCACGACGGCGAGTGGCCCGGTGCCGGCGGCCGACCTCGACGCGAGCACTCCGGACCACCACAGCTCGGGGCCCGGGAGGGACACCGCGGAGTTCGAGCGGCCGACGCCGGGGCGGTGGAGTTCCGAACCGTGAACGGCCGAGAAGGAGGCGAGCGCCCACCTACGATCGTCGTCGGCTGGCAGGCCCAGCTACTGCGAACGGTGGAGCACTGGGCGCAGTTGGAGCGGAAGGAAAGAGTACGGGGCGCAGCCAAATACGCCGCGGAAGCAAGCGACGATGTCCCTGCGGAGGAGGTGGCCGCGGCCGCGCTCGACGCGATCCAAACCCAGCGCGAGCTGGCCGAGCAACTGGCCATCGAAGGCGGAGTCGACCCGGCGTGGGTCCGCGACATCGTCCGGACGGTGTTGCTGGCAGGATCGCCACTGCCTGCCCCGGTGCTGGTGCCCGACCGGCTGATACGCGCCACCGAGGGTGAGCAACTGATCGCGGACCTGCTGCAGGTCGAGCTGTACCACCTCGACCGGATGACCGCGATCGCGGCCGCCATCGAGGACCGGCAGGCGACCGGACGCTGGCTACTGAACATCGGGCCCGAGAAGACTCAAACGTTTATCGATCGGCTACAGCTGCGACATCAGCGGGTGTGCGCCCACGCGGCCGCAGTACAGATCACCGGTGACGAGGGACGCCGGCTATGGGGTGACATGGCCGAAGGCGTGCGCCGCCAGCACGCCATCTGGGCGCTGAACGCGACCGAAACCGGCCTGGCCAGTGCGTATGTCAGTTTCACGATGCCCACCGGGGAGCAATCCGTGCCGCCCTACATCGACCCCGGCGATGGTGCCGCGCGCACCACCGATGCGGCGCCGCCGAGTCTGGCGGAGTGGATGCGGGCCGCGCGGATGACCTTCCAAAACGAATTCGTCGCCGCCGCCACCGGACAGACCGCCGACCCCGACTCGCCCGGCACGGATGCCGGGACCGCGATCGCGGCCGCGCTGAGCCCCGATACCGCACTGGCCACTGTGGGCGAAGAACCCACGCCACCACCAGGAGTCGAGCCCCCATCACGTCAGGAGCACGGGATGAGCCCCTGACACGAACCCTCGGCCACACCCGCACGTCATCGTGCGCAGGAAGGCCAGTGGCGCAACAGATTCCCCACGTTCAACTGTACGTATCGCGGTGATCGTCCTCGTCATCGGCTTCGGGTAAGGGGCCGGGCCGACCACCGTTCCGGCATCAGGGACCTCCATCCGCCCCGCATCCACGCGGGCCGGACTTCGTTAGAAACGACGGAGGTCTATCCCGTGAGCACACCATCGGCGTCCACAACGATGCGAGCAGCCTCACGCGACGAGGTCACCGCGGCATTGCGGCAGTACCTCTCCCTGCACGAACTGGCCCGGTACGCCGAAAGCCCGCAACACGCCGACACATTCGCCGCCCAAGCGCGGCAACTGGCGGACACCTACGACCGAAACCCGCAGTGGCGCGAACTGATCGCCGCGCTCAACCTGTGGCGTGGACACGCGCATCTGGCGGAGACGGTCCTCGACGCGCTCAACGGCGACCCTGACGCCGCCGAATCGATCCGGCACAGCCTCCACGTCACCGGCGAACTGACCGGACTGCGGCCCACACCCACCGACGACGCCAGCTTGGACGCAGCCCGCTGGCGCCCGCCACCGACCGTCGCGACCGAAGCCGACAGCGGTCCGGACGTTCGCGGCTCTGTGCTGGACCGGCTGTTCGGGCCCGACCCCGCCGCCCTAGCGCCGCCGGGTCGCATCGACCAGATCGTGGACCGGATCGACGACATCCTCACCACCGAACACCCGGCGGCTGCGTCCGAGCCTGGGGCGATGGCCGACCCCGAGCGCAGTGCGCCGGTCCAGGCCGAACTCGCCAGCGCATCGCAGGCCAGGCGGCTGTCGGCCTTGCGGGAACTGCGCGACCTGGCTGCCGCGCACACACGACAGTCCCGGCAACTCGTCCCCGACCCGCGCCGTCCCGACCACCTGGGTGTGGAGCCCGCCACGGTCCGCGCGCACGTCGAGACGCTCGAGCTGCTGAACACCGACCTGCGTGCGGCAGCTCACCACGCTTACGCAGCCGGGGCCACGCCAGCTGAGGTGGATCTGGCGCGCCGCGCCGGGCTGGCAGAGGTGCCGTGGTCGGCGCTGTCCGAGCAACTCACCCCTACCGCCTCGCCACCACACCCCGGGGCGAGCACGGTCGCGGCGCGCACGGATCCACCACCACCCCCGCCGTCGACGGCCGCCGCGATCGAGGCCGCCCTGCCGGCGAGCACATCCACGCTCGACACCGCTGTCGACCCCGAGCCCCCCGAGGTCGAGATTCCCGGGTCCGGCTTCGGGGCCGAGCTGTAACCACCTGTCCTCACTGCCTTTCGACACAAGAACTGGATGACAGCGATGTTCGGACGCGAAACCCGCCGCCGCGACCGCGGCGGACACACCGAAGAGACAACGGTGCTGCTGCTGACCGGCGCACTGGTGATCGTACTGGCCGTGGGCTGGGTGGCGCTGATTCTCGGCGGCTGGCTGGCCGGACGGCCCACCGTGGCGAGCCCCCTCACCGGACTGGTCGAGGTCGCCGCCGGAGAGCGGGCATGGCCGTGGCAATCCAGCGTTCTCGCGCTGGTGATGAGCATCGGCGCACTCGGAGCCGGGCGACGCTGGTGGCTCTCGGCAGGCCGTCGCAGCGAAATCGACGCTGCCGCACGCACGATGGCGCGCCCGGCCACGATCAGCCTCGCCCGCGAGGCCGACAACCTGGCCGCCGCCGAACGGCTCCTGGCTGCCGCGCCCCCCGACGTGCGCGCGAATCCGGGACCTTACCTGGGGGAAACCGTCTCCGGCGGAGTGGGGCTGTACCTGCCCGCGGAATTGGGCGCCACGATCTGCGCGGGCACCCGAACCGGGAAAACCATGGCGTGGGCGGTGCCGTTCACGCTGGAGGCGTGGGGTGCGTGCTTGGCCACCAGCAACAAACCGGACCTCTACCGCCACACCCTCGGCGAGCGGGAGCGCCGCGGCCGGGTGTGGCTGTGCGATCTGCAAGGTGTCACGGGCACACCGCAAGTGACGTTCTGGGTGAATCTTCTCGGTCAGGTCAAAGATTTGCCCTCCGCACGCAAACTCGCCTCGTTCTTCGTCTCCGCCTCCACAGGGAGCGCCGCAGAGGCCGCGAACGCCCGAGTGGACTCCTATTTCGACGGAGGCGCGCAGGAACTGTTGGCACTATATATGTTGGCGGCCGCGGTGGGGCGGGGAGATCTGCTGCATGTCGCGGAATGGCTTGGGCGAGACCAGGATCAGACACCAGCGCTGATTCTGCGTCATGCCGGGCACGACCGTGCCGGCGAGCGGATCCTGGAATCGCAAGCGCTGTACGCGCGTCAGCGCGATGGCTTGTACGACATGGCACGCCGGTTCCTGAACGCGCTCACCGACTCCGGGTACGCCAGATTGGTCACCCCGCCGCGGCGGCGGCTGCTGCGGGCCCACGAAGCCGAGAACCTCGGCACCGGTCGCGCGGGAATCGTGGTCGACAACGAGTTCGACGACGAGATCGTGCACGATCTCCCGGAGTTCACACCGGCCGATTTCGTGCAGTCTCGCGGTGACACGCTCTACGCGTTGTCGATGAAGGGCGCCGACAGCGCGACACCGCTGACCGCGGCGCTCGTGGGGCAGATCCTCGAGGCCGCGCTGGAGATCGCGCGGGCCCGCCCTGATGGGCGGCTGCGGATTCCGCTCACGGCGGTGCTCGACGAAGCGGCCAATTGCGCGCAGATCGGCGAATTGCCTTCCTACTACACGTATGCGGGTGGTTGCGGGATCGCGATCATCACGATCCTTCAGGTCCTCGAGCAGGGCGAAGACCTGTGGGGCGTCAACGGATTGAGGACCATGCGCGCCCAGTCGGTGGAGATTTACGGCGGCGGTATCGCCGTGCTCGACTACCTGGAGCAGTGGTCGCGGTTCGTCGGCGATCACGACGTGGCAGACCGGTCCCGCAGCCGCGGACCCGGTGGCACGCAGAAGACCCTCACCTGGCGCGCGGAGCCGATCCTGACCGTGTCCGACCTGGCCGCCCTGCCGAAAGACCGTGCGCTGATTCGTCTTCCGGGTCACAAGCCGCTGCTGGTGCGCAAACGATGGTGGACCGAGAGCCCGCACGCCGAGGCCATCGCGGCATCGCTGGCCCGCTTCGGCGGATCCGGCGGCACCGCGGCGACGGTGACGCTGACCAAGCCCACCGACAACGGCGGCGACGGCGACGGCAGAGAGGTCTGGGCATGGTGAGCGCTACGCCCTCTCCGACCGCGCCGCGGTTCCGGGATTTTGTGCAGTTCGCGCAGGAATGGCTGCTGCCGATGATCGGGGTTCGCCTGGCCGAATCGCACCGCGAGCAGACCTACACCTGGTGCACGCAATGGTGGGCGCACCGCCCGGTGGCGGTGCGAATCGCCCACCTGCACCGCGGGTTCGAGGCGACACGCCGCTCCAAGGTCGGATCGGCGATGAACGCCTACCTGGTGGGGCACGTCGATCCGCATTTCCGGGTGATTCTCGATGCCGCGAACGGGCCGTTGCATCGCTGCACGCGGGCCCGGCATCAGCCACTGGCCTCGCTGGCGTTCGAACCGGTGCCCTACAACTTCTTCGGCACCGCGGTCACACCGCCACCACCACCGCCACCTCCAGCGACCGGCGAGGACGGGGCGAGCGAGCAGAAGACGCCACCGCCGCCGCGGTTCACCGACTTCACCGAGTTCACCGAGCGGTGGTTGCTGCCCATCACCGCGGTGCGCCTGACCGGCAGCTCCCGCGAGGGGAATTACACCTGGTGCCGTCGCTGGTGGGAACACCGGGGCGTGGCCATCCGTTTCGCGGCACTGCACCGCGGGTTCGAAGCGGCTCGCATCGCCGAGGACAAGTCCTCGATGTCGACCTACATCCTGCGTCACATCGACCCCGAGATGCGGGTGATCCTCGATGCCGCCGCCGGGCCCCTGCACCGCTGTACACCCGACATGCACGTCCCCGTGCCGGGACTGCCGTTCCAGCCGCCACCCACCGACTGGTTCCACCTCCCCGGCACCCCGACCCCGGTCGAAGACCTCGGCTTCGGCCCCGATTTCCGCCCCGATTTCCGCACCTTCCACACAGACACAGAGGACTCGAGATGAGCGAAACCGACGCACCCTCGCTGCTCGAGGCGGGGTTCCCGGAGAGTGGCGTTCCTGGGCATTGCGTCTCGGCGAGTTGGGACGACGATGGCCTGCCGGGCTGCGGCCCCACCTGCATGCGGCTCCGGTCGATCGGGAGGTGCTGCTGGATGCCCTGCACGGCGACATCGACCGGCTGCGCGAACTGATGAGACTGGAAGCCGTGGTCCCGACCCTGGCGCCGCCCTCGGACGCGAGACTGGACGCGGTCCTGAGCGCCGGTATCGAGGTGGGGATGAACCGTGCCCTGGCGCTGAGCGACCTGCTCGCGCTGACACCTGGTGAAGCGCAGCGGCTCTGGGGCACAGGCGAATCCGACTGGATCGCCCGCACCACCGACTCCGTCCGGGTGCTCGATCGTGGTGCTCTCACCAGACGCCGAATCCATGCGGCGCGCAGCATCGACCCCGATCACGACACGCAATACCGCGCACTGACCAGGGCGGGAATCCGAGCGCAGGACGGGCGGGCGGTCGTGCCGGTGCACGCCGAACCCGGGGCACTGATCGCCGCCGCGCGAACCGAACTCGGCCGCGACAACCCTGCCGGATCGCCAGCCCCGCTCTCGCCCTGGCCGATCCGAGCGGTGCCCGAGCCGGTCGTGACCGACGTCACCGCGCACGACCCCACCCACCGCGAAGGACAGGAAGATTCTCCAGATCCGACCACGACCGACCCCGGAGGTGACCAATGCAATCCGTGGCCCGAAACCGATCTCGATACCGCTCGATCCAACGATCCGGAGCTGTCGTGACCGGCAGTCCACCACGACTGCGCCCCGACCGCGCCGCACCCGGCGCCCGCGACAGCCACCACACCGTGCCGCACATGCCACCGGCCGTCACAGGACCGAAACAACTCGAGGCCGACACGATACGCAGGGGCGACCAGCCGCGTCGACAGTCGATCCCGCTGCTCGCGGTGACCGCATCGGTAAACCGCGTCCCCCGGGCGCTGCGGGGGACTGCCTCAGCGAGGGAGGCGGCGTGATGGCCAAGCCGACCCCGCTGCAAACGAAAGTGCTGCGCACCCTGGGCGAGTGGCACAGCCTGGCGCGTGAACTCGCCGAGCCGGCCTCGCGATCGGGCCGGCGCGGTGGCCGAGACCGGTCCGTGGAGACAACGGAGGACATCGACACCCTCGTCTCGACCCTCGAGGCGCTCGAGCGGCTCGCCAGCGCGGCCGGTGTGCCCGAAGCCTGGGTACGGGAGGTGGCCGACAGCGCACGCGCAGGACTGATCTGGCACCCCGGCGTCGCACTACCCAAACCCGCGGTGCGCGCCGATCGCGCCACCGTGCTGGCCGGGCTACGCGATGACTGGAGCAAGCTGCGCTGGTACACCGGAGTGGACGCGGCCGCCCACCGTCTGGGCCTGCACGCCGAGGACCCTACCACCGCCGAATCGGTCGAGTTCGTCATGGCGGCGATGTGGCGCCGCAGCGTCGCGGCCGCACGGCTGGCCGGTGTCAGCGGAGCTGAGCCGAAGACGCTGTGGGGCGATACCGGCGCCTGGGTCCGCGCGGCCGCCGCCGACAGCGCCCGCCTCGATCCCGCCCGGATCAGCGCGGAATGGCGGTCCGCGGCACGATCCCCGTACGGCTGGGACTACGGCTGGGAGGCGATCGCGGCGGACGAAGCCGGAATCCGGCTCACCAGGACCAGAGCGTTCACACCACCGACGAGACCCCGCGAATTGGTCGCCCTGATCACCACCGAACTGGACACCGCAGAACCGGGAGCCGGCACGGCGATCGACGCGGCCGACCTCGGCGGCGCGGCTCGGGACCTACCCGGCAACGACCCTACCTCGCAGGCGACGTTCAGCCACGCCTCCGCACCGCACGCCCCGATCACCGTCGAAAATCTCGAAAATGACACTGGAACAACGGAATTCATCCAACCCGATGACGGGTACTGGCTGTGACGGACCGCGCCGCCTCCGGGCCTTGCGGCCACGGCACCGAACGAGGGAGTGAACCAACGACCGACACACAAGGCTGAACTGAACTCCGCTCGAACCCCGACAGGCGAGCACCGGCATCGGTCACGGGTAAGGACCGCGATGCTCGCCCCAACAAGGCACAAGGGACCTCCCGCCGAGTCCCAGGGACTCGGACCGAACCCAACACGACGGAGGTCATTCGTGAGCACAGCAGCCCCCGTGCCCGGGACTCCCGGGCACCCTGCCACCACGACACCGAACCCATCGAGCACCCCGAACCCCCGCCGGCCCGCACATGTGGAGGGGCCCGACAACGCTGATACCGCAGCGGCACGCGTATCGAGGCGGTTGCGGTGATGGTCTCGCACCCGGTGTCACCGGACCATCTGAACATCTTGCAGCGCAGCGTGATCCGGCGACTGAACACCGAACAGCAGCGACTGCACCACGCCTTGGCCAGCGCCCGCGACATCGATCGACGCACGCTGGCCAGACTGGAAACCGAGATCGACCGGCAGCACGCGCTGATCCATGTCGCTCTGGCGGGCGGGATCCCGCCGGAATGGATCGCCGCGATCCAGCAAGGAGCGGACCAGGGCGCGCCCGTGCGCGAGTTGTCCGAACTACCGACCGGACACGTCGATCGCGCGGACCTGGTCGCCCGCGTGACCCATGACGTCGCGACGTTGCGCACGATCACCGGGCTGGATGCGCGGTACGGGCCAGCGGGCCTCGCCGAAAACCGTCAGGCGGCACGCCGCCTGCACACGGTCATGCGGGACAGACGCGCCGACGCGCTGATCGTCACCAAACTCCTGGGCCTGGAACCGGAGGAAACACGCGAGATCTGGACCAGCGACCCCGGCGCATGGGAGACCGACGCCGCAGCCCGGGTCGCGGGCTTGGATCCCGCCGTCGTGCGCGCACGATGGTATGACGCCGCCGACACCGACACCAGCGGGTTGCGCCGGCGAACCGCCGCGGCGGCGAGCGCGGGCGTGCATCCCGCCACCGACGTGCCGGTGACCACCCAGCCAACCGATCTGGTGCGCGGCACCCGCACCCGCCTCGACCGGTCCGCGATCATCCACCGCTGGCGAAACCCCACCCCGGACACTGCGAGCACAGCCCTACGCGACGCCGGGCTGACCGGCACCCAAGAACGGGATCTGTTCGCCGACGAAGCGGCCGAGCCCGCGACCGGCGTCGAGCACGCCACGCCGGGGCCCGATCCCGATCCGATCGGCGGGCCACAATGACCCCCGCCCCGCCCCGCCACGAGACAACCCGTGAGCGCAACGCACGCCGGGACCCCGATGGTCGAGTCGCCAGAACCACACTGAAGGCCACCATTCGGGCGGGGTGGTCGTGATGACCCATCAGGTCGAGGTTGTGACGCCGACCGCGATGCAGCGCAGAGTGCTCAACCGACTCCGCGCCGCCCACCACCGGCTGCACGGAATCCTCGTCGCGGCTGAATCGGGCTCCGCGCCGATGAATCAAGCCGAGTATGCGGCACTGGAAGCCGCGATCAGCGCACACAACCACCTCCTGGAGCTCGCGCGCGCTGGGGGCGTGGCACCGGAGTGGATCGCCGCGATGCAGTCCTACGCCGAGCGCGGCGGGCGATGGATGCAGTATCGGGCGGTGCCGGTGGGGCGCGTGTACCGGGACTCACTGCTCACCGCCGTGAGCGCGGACGTGAGCGTGCTACGGGAGATGACCGCGCTCAACGCTCGCCACGGTGTCCTCGGCGCCCGTGAAGATCCCCGGTTGGCACGGCAATTCGACCACGCGATGACCGACATCAGATCCTACGCGTTGGTGATCACGCGACTGCTGCGGCTGGATCGCGACGAGATGCGCCAGGTCTGGACCCGCGGCCCGCGGGAGTGGATCGGCCGGGGCGCGGCCATGGTGCGCGATCTGGACGACGACACCGCGCGCACCGCGTGGATCACCGCCGCGCGACGCGACACCGGCATGTACCGGCGACGGGTCCACGCCGCCGCCAGCGCGGGAGTGCACCCCCTCGACGCCACAACGGTCCGCACCAGCAACGCCGACCTCACCCGAGATATCCGCACGGCACTGGCCCTAGCGGCCGATATCGAATCCGTCACGGGCCCAGCCTCTGCCGCCGATGCGGGGACAGCGATCGCCGCAGCCAACCTCACCGGCACCGCACCCCACACCGGCGCCCGCGCAGACGCCGACACCGCACCGGATCACGACAACCCGTACTGGGTGGTGCCCGACACCGGACTCGGGACCGCGCCACCCGGGCTCGACGCGGCGGAACGGCCGTGACCAGCCGACGCGCCGCACCCCACGCCCCTCCCGGGCCGAAATCGCCCCAGGCGACGACCGCGTGGAACCGGAACCCACAGCGCACTCGCCATCCCAACCCACACGAAAACCCGCTAACCCGCACAATCACGGAGGAACCACTCATGGCTCAGCTATCCCATTCAGCGACGACCCAATTCACCCGACCGGGCGCTCAGCGCTCGATCTTCATCGGCGATCTGCGCGTGACCTACCTGCCCGACGGAGTCGGGCTCCTCAACCCCGGCATGTGGCTGCCCGGTGCGAGTGAGGACCTGTGGATCGACCACGCCCACCTCCTCAACCCCGACGGCTGGCTCACCGCCAGCCTCGGCGCGCTCCTGATCGAACACGGTGACCGGGCCATGCTGATCGACACCGGCTTCGGGCCACTCAGCGTCCCCACCGACGTCGGCACCCTACACGGCGGCGGACTGCTCGACAGCCTCGCCGCAGCCGGGAAGAACCCCGCAGACATCGAGCTGATCGCGGTGACCCACCTGCACCTCGACCACATCGGCTGGCTGTGCCTGACCCCGGAACCCGGGCCCTTCGCCCACACCCGCGTCGTAGTCGGGGAAACCGAATGGGCCAGACCAGATCTCGCGATCGCCGACGGCACCGCGCAAGTCTTCCTGGATCGATTCAGTAGGCAGGTCACGACCATCACCGCCGGAGAGGAGATCTTTCCCGGCGTGCGAGCGATCGCCCTGCCCGGACACAGCCTCGGCCACACCGGTTACCTGGTCACCTCCCGAGGGCAGCGGCTGGCCGCGATCGGTGACGCCCTCACCACGCCGCTACAGGTGACCCACCCCGACCTGACCGCCGCCCCCGACGACGACCCGATCGCCTCCCGCAGAACCGCGGCCCGGCTCATCGACGACCTCGCCGCGCCCGGAACCCTCGGATTCGCCGTGCATTTCGCCGACGCCCAATTCGGTCACATCACCCACCACACCACCGACGGCTACCGCTGGAACCCCCACGCTCCGGGTCTCCGATGACACCAGCGACAGGACCTAAAAAGTGAACTACCACAACCCATTACGCCACAGCACCGAACGAAGGGGGTCGTGCTGATGGCTGAGTTGCGCGACTGGCAAGCGCGCCTGGCCCGCCGAGCGTTCGGCGAGGCGATCCTGTTCTACTACCTGCTCGAGGAGGGGTTCCCTCGGGCTCGGCCCGGCGGGGATCGCGGTGCACTGCACGCCTGGCGAGACGAACTGCATGAACGCGGCGCGGCACGGCTGGCTCTCTACGTCCGCGCCGAAGGACAGGGAATCCCGGTCGAATTGATTCGCACGATCGATCGGGAAGCCTCCCATGGCGCCACGAACGCGGATTGGCTGCCGCCCGGCGATTCTCCGCAGCATCCGGTGGCTCGCTGCGCCGTCGACGGCATCGCAGAACGCATGTGGAGCATTGTCGAGATGTCGACCGCCGCACAGGCCGATCATTCATGGTTCGCCCCAGGGCTGCCCGCCGACGTGCGCCACCAACTCCGCGAGAACGTGACAACGCTGCGCGAAACCATTGTCGCGCTCGCCTATTCGGGGCAACTCGGTGCCGCCGACCTCGCAGAACTCATTCCCGCCACCGAGGACGGCTGGGAACTCGCCGTGAGATCAGCGGTGTACAACTTCAGCCGCACCCGGTTGCGTGAACGATGGCGCACGCTGTCGTGGCTCGACGACGCCGACGAGGCCGCAGTGCGCGCCAGCGCGGGTG
This sequence comes from Nocardia puris, assembly GCF_003315035.1. Classification (GTDB taxonomy): domain Bacteria; phylum Actinomycetota; class Actinomycetes; order Mycobacteriales; family Mycobacteriaceae; genus Nocardia; species Nocardia puris. The sequence goes on along the minus strand of NZ_QNRE01000015.1, from coordinate 149,600 downwards.
TGAGGGCGGAAGATCTGCCTACCGACGTCTTGGTCCCCAGCGTGGAAGAACTGCACCACCTGGTGGGCAGGGCGGTCGCGACACTGGATCTCAAAAGCCTGGCCCGAGGGGCTGTCATCCCGGATCTGACCTTCGACCCGACCGATGCCATCTGGCCGGATGCGGGCTTCGACATGGGCCTCTAGCGCCAGGCGATCGCATGAATCCGGACATCATCCAGCGCCGAACCGCCGGTGCGAGGCCGGCCCGGGACTCGGCCGGCCGGCGTGATCGGCGCGCCGCGCGTACACGACGCCACCCCGACACCGAGCGGGGGCGCTCATGGCGATGAAGGGCGCACCGCAGCCGCCGTGGGTGAAGGCCGCGCACCTGGCATCAGGTCAGGTGCTGGATCTGCGGAGGATCCAGGAATTGGCCGCCGAGGCCGGTCGGCTGCGCAGCGCCCGCGCCGTGCCGGGACACGGTGACCCCACGGCGGAGCGGCCGGCGGACCGGATCGACCTCGCCCGCCGCGATGTCGAGCGCGATGCCGTCGAGCGGGGCGCCCCTCGGGCGTGGGTGGCTCGCGCTCGCGCCGCCGGCCGCGAGGGTCGCCCATGGTCGCCGACGCAGACGTTCCCGACGCCGCTGTGGGTGCCGCAGCGCGGCTCGTGGCCGCGCGTGCGGGCCGACCGGGCAGCAGTGATCGAAATGGTCGCCCTCGCGGTGGTCCGCGAACGGCACCTGGGCATCGACGACATCGCCGGCGACCCCGATTCCGTCGCCTCACGGCAACTACGCCGAAACGCCGTCGCCGCCTACGTACGCGCTCAGGTCACCGCGGCAACGCTGTCGAAACCCCCGACCCGAGACGTCCCGGCGTGGAAGCCCGACACCGGGATGCTGGCAGCGGCGATCGAGAACCATATCGGCGAACCCACAGGCGAGGTCGTGGCGGCATGGCGCGAATACACCACCCCGAGAATCGCCGACACCCTCCGCAGCTCGGTGATCGGACTCCGCCGTCGGCGCGGAGCCCCGACATTGACCGAACCGGACGGCCACACCGCGCCCGTGAACGAACTGTTCGCCACCGCACGCGAACTCACCGCCGACTTACACGACAGCGTGACCCAGCCCGGCGTCGGTGCCGCGCTCGAGGCGGCGCTGCCCCCCGAACTCAGCCACGCATGGGACACCACCCACGACCCAACTCCGGCCCCCGGGATGGATGACCACGGGATGGATCCAGCACAACCACCGGTACCCGGAGCAGAACCGTGACGTCCCGCAATCAGCAGACCACACCACACGCCCACACAAACCGGTCTTCGACCACCGCGCACACCACAGGACGGGCGGGGACAGGAAAGTTCGACCTACACCGCCGCCACGCCCCGCTGGGTGGCTGGATTTCGGGGACCTCGAACGAAAATAGGCCCCGCACAGCGTCGGCCCCACGACAGGTCGCCGCGTGCGCGGAAGATCGGCAAAAGGAAATTTCCATGAATCGACTGCACATGAAAATTCTTGCGGCAATCCATGCGGAAGCCAGTGCGGGGTCGCTGGTGGGCGGCATGGAAATGGCCGCCTTGTCGGGCGGGGTCCCGCAGAATTGGATAGCTCACGCTCGCCTGCTCGGCGAGCAGGGCGACCGCTGGGACCCGGAATCGTTGCCGACCGCCAGCGGTCCCAACAACCGGCAACGTTTGCTGGATGCGTTGCTCGGCGATATCCGCGATCTGCGTCGATACATGGTAACCGAGGCCGCTCACCGGGTCCTGCATCCCCCCGAAGATCTTGCGGCGGCGGCACGAATGGAGCGCGCTGTGACGGTGATGCACGCCCGCGCCGTCGTCATCACCGCACTGCTGCATTCGGATGCCCCTGACGAACAAGCGGTCATGTCGGGGATCTGGGGCCACAGCGCACACCGCTGGGTTACTGTCGGGTTCGCCCGCGCCGTCAAGAAATCCGCTTCTGAGATCCACGATCTGTGGACAAGGCTCGCTGCGCGGGACATCGGCCGCGTGGGCCGTCAACATTTCGGCCTCAACAAGGCAGGGCTGCCTGCCGACTATTTCCTCGAACTCATCCCAATGAAACGATCTCCGCACGACATCATCGAGAGCATCGCGGAACGGTTGGCGCAGACTTCCACGACGGACTACCGAGACGCATGGAAGTTGGCGACAACGCAGACCACCGAGCACTCCGCGTCGATGAATACCGCTGCCGGTGAACCGCCTCCTGCAGATTACGTGCCGTACGCCGGGACCGACGCGAGAGGCACCGACACCGACACCGGCGTCGAATGGTCAGGTCAGGTCATATTCAGCGATCTCGACAGTGGGTATTCACTATGACCGGGCGACTGTCATCGACCGCGACCGGCCGACCGCGGCGATCCCATCGCTACCAGCTCGTGGTCGTCGGCGCGGGTTTCGGCGGGATCGGCATGGCAGCGGCGTTGCGGGCCTCCGAAGTCATCGACGACAACTTTCTACTGGTCGACGCCGGGTCAGACATCGGCGGCGTATGGCGGGACAACACCTATCCCGGATGCTCCTGCGATGTCCCGGCGCACCTGTACTCCTATTCGCACTCGCCCTATCGCGACGCCACCGTGCGCTACCCCGGCCAGGCCGCCACCCTGGACTACCTGCGAGGAGTGGCAGAAGCGAACTCGCTCGCTCCGGTCCTGCGGCTGAACACCGCGATCAGCGCCGCGACCTACCACGAACCCGGGTACTGGGACCTGACCACCGCCAGCGGGGAAGCGATCAGCACGGATATCGTGGTGTTCGCGGTCGGACAGCTGCACCGGCCGAAGCTACCCGACATTCCCGGACGTGAGTCCTTCGCCGGGCCAGCGTTCCACACAGCACGATGGGACCACCGTGTCGATCTCACCGACCGGGACGTGACCGTCATCGGCACCGGATCCAGTGCGGCGCAGATCCTTCCGCACGTCGCCGAACGGGCCGAACGCGTGCGACTGTATCAGCGCAATCCGCATTGGGTTATGCCCAAACCGGGCGACGATTTCGGCCCGATGTCGCAGGCTGCGCTGAGAATCCCTGGGGCGCACGCACTCTACCGCTGTGCGCTCGACCTCGCCGCAGACGTGGTGCTGGCACCGATCATGCGCCGTGGCTGGTCGGCGGTACCCGCCGAGCGCATGGCGCGCCGATATCTGCGTCGAACCATCACAGACCCGCGACTGCGCCAGCAGCTGACGCCCGATTACCCGATCGGCGGCAAGCGCATCATCCTCGACAGCCGGTACTACCCGACCCTCAACCGGGAAAATGTCGAACTCGTCACCGAACCCATCACCGCGATCACACCCACCGGCGTCGCCACCACCGACCGCCACCGCCGCGCCGAGGTCATCATCTACGCCACAGGATTTCACGCGACAGATTTTCTGGCGCCGATCACGGTACATGGCCGAGACGGCCGCGTACTCGCGCACCAATGGCGGAGCGGGCCAACCGCGTTCCTGGGCACGCTCATCGAGGGATACCCCAACCTGTTTCTGCTCGCGGGCCCCAACACGTTCAGCCCCGCGCACAGCAATCCGGCCATGAAAGAACACCAGATCGACTACATCATCCAAGCACTGCGGTGGCGACGCGAAATCGGAGCACAAGCCATCGAGGTCGACGTCGAGGTCGCCGAGGACTACCAGCGTCGCCTCGACCACGCACTGAGCACGACCGTGTGGACCGCCACACCCAGCTGGTTCACACACAGCAGCGGCCGTCTCACCAACCCGTGGCCCAGCAGCCGACGCGCGTTCGCCCACGCCTTGCGCACACCGTGGAGGCACCTGCGACCGATCCCGACCACGGGCTGACCGCACGCCTGCGCCTACGACGTGACCGAGTCGTCCCAGTCCGGGGGCGGGGCAAGTGCGACCATGGAGGCCGCGAGCTCGCCGTGGGCCGGATCATTCGGCGACAGCTCTCGCAACGCGCTGCGGAGCAGTCGCCTCGTGCGCCGCGAGTGGAATCGATCGCCGTGGGGACCGTATCGGAGCCCGGCGCGGAAATCCCGCAATCGCTGCTCGGCGTTTTGTGGAGTCACACGCCATCGCTTCCACCGCGGATTCCGAGCAACACTCCGCCACAAGGATGCGACAGGAAGTTCGGCTCCATCGGGGTCCTCGCGTGTCGCGGCGACAGCCACATTGAGCAACGACTCGTCGTAGCTCTCCAGAAACAGGTCCCGAACCCGGATAGGCAAAGACCAACGGGCAAGGCGCTTGCGGCGAACCGGCGACGCACCAGGTTTCACGAGATTGGTTCCCCCTTGTCGATCGTCACCGTCAGAATTCCTCACCTACGATTGTAGCGGGCGGTTTCGGCGACGGGCCGGCGACGAACGTTCACTCACGAGGAAGGACTGCAAACGCTGCACGCTGCACGAGTCGGTCAAATGGTAGCCCGCCTGCCATGATTCGAAAATGGGCCCGCCCGGATGCGTGCGCTGCTTGCAGGCGAATTCTGTTCCGATTGTCACGCATGCGGGTACGCGCCGGGAATTGCGATCGACGACGATCGCTTCACCGGCGCGGTCCGAAGGCTGTTGTGCCGTTGGTGCAACAACGGGTCGAACTCTGCGGGCGCCCGAGCGGTTGCCGGTGGGGCGACTACTTGGCGCATCCGCCCACCGCGAAATTCGACCTGATCACCCGCGCAGAGGCAAGCCACGGAGACTGCAAGTTACGGCCAACGTGTGGAAGCCCCTTCTCTGTGACCCCTTCGAGTGGGAAACCCTACTGCGGGCATGCGGCCAGCCCGCCACCGTCATGGCGGTATTTCGTACCGGTGCCCTTGACTATGTTGCGCGCTGTGCGTGCCCTGTGGTGTGGGTCGCTGCCAATCGCTGGCGAACTCGGCATCCGGTGGAGCAGTGGCGATGCAGAGATGCGGCCTTGTCGACTTCCGCGGATTCGAGTTCACCGGGATCGTTCGCACAGTCGTAAAGGTTGCGTCGGACGTGTTGCAGTGTTCCGGGGTGCAGGTAGCCCGGCTGGGTTTCGTGGTTCAGCATTGAATCCACTCCTCGGCGACTGGGGACGTGTGTCGTTGTGCTGGGTATTGCGCAGAATTCCGGATCCGGTTAGGGGAACCGGGGCCCGCAATGTGTCAGCTGCGAGGGAACTGGCCGTCTCGGCGTGCGCCCCATTGGGCTCGAAGGTTTCTCAGCTCGAGGTAGGCATTGACGGCGACGAGGACGACCTCGATCACGAGCAGTGCGGTGACGGCACGACGTCGGGCTGGTGGGAGGTGGGACATGAGACTCCTTGGCAGGGTTGCGATGTGGCGTGCGGACGTTCGTTCAGCAGGTGTAGCGGGATGCGTTCGCCGCTCCGGGTGTGGTGGGCGCCGATGTCTCGGGCATGTTGGCGTCGATACGCTCGGCGGGGTCGACGCGGTGCGGCGAGCGGCTACGCCGAGGGTGCGGCGAAGATGGTCAGAGGTAGCGACACCACCGGCAGTTGCACCTGACGCTCGTGGGTCGCGGCGAGCAGGTCGGAGTAGCCGTCACGGGCTTCGGCGAGGTGGAACCACGCCTCGCGCAACTGGGCGTGGTCGGGGGCCGGCCGCATGAGTTCGGTGAATGCCACCGCGAATGAGCCAGCGAGATGGCTGACCTCGTCTCCGAAGGTGCGTGTGTGGCGGCGTGCACCGTGCGGTCGCGGTAACCAGAAGACACTCCAGGAGTTGATCTCGCGGACCACCTGGGCAATCTCGCAGAGGACGGACTCGAGGTCACCAATGTCGTGGCGGGCGCGGGTTGCGGCAACGAGCTGGGCCCACAGGTCGGCAAGATCGCGAGCCCACCGCGCCATCGGCGACTGGTCGTCGAGTTGACCGCGGAAGGCGGCCATCAGATATTCCGGACTCGGCAGCGCGGCGGGCCCGGAGACCGGAGTTTGCTGTTGATCGGCTGGGCAGCGGTCCCGCGTTGCGCTCATAGCGTCGCACTCCCCGTGGTAGCCGGGATCATTTCGCGCGCAAGTGGTTCCGGATATCGGCCGGGCAGTATGCATCGGGTGATGGTGCGGCCAGACCTCGAAACCCGCGTCGTCGCGCGGGTGGTCAAGTCCGGGGTGAGTTCGGTTCGCTGATGGTGGGGTTCGTCGAGTTCGAGGACAAGGCGGCCGTCGTGATCGTACAGGAGCCTGATCACAGCGGACAGGTCGGTGCGCTGGCGGGCGTCGGCGAGGAGTGCGACGCAGGTGGCGTCGACCGGCTGCACGGCGGCGGTCCATCCACGCCGAAGCAGTGCTTCGGCGACATCGTTCGAGGCCCCGCAGGGCTGGGACACACAGCAGGTCCGAGAGCACCTGGAGGTCGCCGATGCCATCACAAGTCGCCTCGACGTCAGCGAATGGGTCATGAACTCGTCACCGCCCATGAGATCACTTGATCTGGGCGAGAGGATGTCTCGATGTGAGAGCTTCGTCCTGGACGGGATCATAGATCCGCTAGCGACGGGTGACATCGTGCTGTCACCAACGCCAGAGAGAACGCCTGAATCACCTAAGTGAAAAATCCGGCTCCAGGGCTTCCTCAAGATCACAAACGGGCAACGGTTCCCGCCTCTTCTGAGACAGTTGCAGCGTGGTTCGCAGGCGGACCGTTCATGCGCTTCCCTCCGGGATCCAGTGAGACAGAAGGCGGAGTGAGACATGCGAATTGTTCCTAAGGGCGGCCATCTAGAGCAGACAGATCAGACGCTGATCCGCGCGGCGGCGCGCGAATTGACCGAAGAGACTGGCGTCGACCTCGCCCGGATCGCCGTGGTGTCGCAGAACCCCGTCTACATCGAGTTCGGCCGCGTCCCCCCGCGCCCTGCGATCGCCGAACCCGAACACTTCCACCTCGACCTCGGCTACTGCTTCACAACGGCACACGCCGATATCGGCAGCATCCAGGAATCACAGGTGACCAGCGCTGCGTGGTACTCACTGTCCATCGCAGAACGCCTGGTCGGGCCGCGCATCGCGCGCTGTCGAGGCGGGAATGACGCGGCGAGCCGCAATGACACCTGATGGCCGAGGGGACGTGACATCCTCCCAGGTCAAAGGAGATTTCAAGTTGCTCGCCTGCCAAGCTAGGACAGGTCCAGGTGTCGGTTCATCGCCATCGCCGCGTCGGCGAGCTCGGGCAGCTCAATGACGGTGACACCAGCCTCGCGGAGTTTCTCGACGCCGATGCAGTTCTCGACGAAGGTCGCAGGTTCGCGCCATGCGATGACGACGGTCGGGATCCCGGCGGCCAGGATGCGGTCGGTGCAGGGGAGCCGGTCCTTGCTGCCGCGGGTGGAGCATGGTTCGAGGCTGGAGTAGATCGTGGCCTGGGCCAGGCGTGGGTCGGCGGGGTCGAGCTTGTTCAGTGCGGCTTCCTCGGCGTGGACCTTGGGGTCGGTCTCGCGGGAGTAGCCGGTAGCGACTTCTTCGCTGTCGACCACGATGACCGCGCCGACCGCGAACGCGCTCGCAACCTGCGGGCATCGGCCGGCGAGGGCGATCGCGCGCCGCATCCAGTGATCGTGGTCGGTGGCGGTCACGTCAGTCACGGGAGGCTGGTTTCTTTGGGGCGGTAGGTCAGCAGTGCGACATCGCCGATCTGCTCGACACTGGCGAGGTGGAAGCGCCGAGTGGATCCACCAGGGAATGCTGCCGGGCTGACGAAGCGCGGCGCGCCCTGGTCGCCGACGAGGACGGGGCCGAGTGCCAGGTGCAGCTCGTCGACCAGGCCCGCCGACAGCAGAGCCGTATGAAGGTGTGTGCCGCCTTCGACCATCAACCGTTCGATGCCGAGGCCACCGAGGTGATCGAGCAGTGCGGTGAAGTCGATGGCCGGCCCGAGATCGACGACCTCTGCCAGATCGCCTAGGCGCTCCTTCAGCGCGGTGGCGGCTGAGGTCACGGTGAAGACCAGGGGTGGGTAGTCCTCGACGCCGTGGTGCCAGAACTTCGCGTCGGGGTCGAGGTCTCCGCTGGCGGTCACGGTCACCTTGCGCGGTTGTGCCGGTTTCCCGGCGGCGAGCCGGTCGGCCTGCAGGGCTGGGTCTTTCACAATCAGGCGGGGGTTGTCGGCGCGGAGTGTTCCCGCGCCGATCATGATCGCGTCGACGCCGGCGCGGACGCGGTCGACGCGGGCGAAGTCGGCGGGGTTGGACAGCAGTAGCCGGTCGGGGCTGGTGTCGTCGATGTATCCATCGAGACTGGTCGCGACCGAATGCAGGACGTAGGGCCGGGTCATGCGCGCACCGCCCAGTGGTCAGTGGCGCCGAGGAAGGCCTGGATGTCGGGGTCGACGCTGTCAGGGTCCATCGCTTCCCGCAGGTGCTGCACCGGTGCCAGGACCCGCATCGATCGGGTGGCCAGGCCGGTCCGCATCGCTTCGAGGCTGGCTCTCGCCGCAGCCGCCGAGTCACCGGCGGCGGCATAGGCGAGCCCGAGACGGCCGCGGTAGAGGCCACGGTCGCGGGCGTAGCTGTCCGACATCGCGGCGATCGCGGACTCGAACCGTGAGATCGCGGTGCGGGGGCGGCCCAGCACCAGGTGCGCGGTGGCTTCGTGGATGTCGATGTAGGCGTCGTCGAGGAAGAATCCCCAGTCCGCGTCCGGATCGGCCGCCGCGGCGAGCTCACGTGCCCGTTCGAACCCGCACGCACTGGAATAGGCGTCACGCAGCAGGGCGTGGCCCCAGGCCGCGAACAACGTGGCCACGGCGCCGAAGCGTGTTCCCGGCGGTGCGTGGGTGACCGCGGCCGCCGCACTGTCCACGGCACCCTGGCCGTCGCCCTGGTCGCAGGCGATCTGTGATTTGCGGATCGAGACGAGGGAAATGCAGGCGGGGTCGTTGAGTTCGAGCGCCCAGTTGGTGGCCTTCTCTGCCCATGCTCTGGCCCCGTCCCAGTCGCGTGCGTCTTGGTGCAGCCAGGAGACGCTTTCGCCGTAGAGCACGCGCAGTCGCTGCAATTCGCGGCTGTCAGCGGCCCTTCGGTCGCGAAGCCGGCCGATCTCGGCGAGCGCGGTTTCCATGCGTGGCAAGACCGAACCGCTGCCGTGAAGGTTGTCGCGAGTGATCATTTCCAGCCATTCGGTGCGGAAATGTTCGACCCAATCGGCAGGTGTTTTCGCAACAGGCTCGGGTGCGGTCGAAATGTCGGCAGCAGACGCCGGCCCGCCGACGACCACCAGGAAGGCGGAGGCGCCGAGGCCGGTGATGACGGTGCGGCGCGGCAGATCCACAGCGTCGACCTCTCCGTCGGAGGTGCAGGCGGCAAGGACCGGCACCTGGTGGGTGTCATGGTGGACACCGGCGGTGTCGGAGATCAGCGTAGCCGGAATCGGTTGCGGCACCGAAGTTTCACCTGCCCCTGACGCGAACCCCATCAGCTTGTCGAACCGGGCCTGAACGCAGTGGGGTGAGCTGGTGAGCAGCTTGTCGAGCTCGTTGCGGTTGTCGGCGCGGATTTCGACCGTACTGTGTGGATTGGTCCAGGTCAGTACGGTCTTTTTCGTGACGCCCAATCGTCGGGCGAACTTCTCTGTCGACAGATTCAGCGCGCGAGCCAACGCGCGTACCGATTCATGGTTCCACTCGTGAACAACCGACATCGCGCCCCCGCGGTTCGATTCCTGTGTTTCTCGAAAACTACACCCCTGCAGGTCGTCTCGACGTCTTTCCGCCGTCACCGGTGAAGTGAAACTACACCGAAAGGTGTCCGGAACTCCCTCGCAACTTCTCGCGCCCGCAACGAGTCTGGATATCGGCGGCTCTGGACCCGGTGGACGCGCGAATCCTCCCGTCAGCGGATCTGAGTACACCCCCCGGTACTCATCGATCGACCCGGGCCGAGCCGCCCCTTACCGCATTGGAGGGCGCGATGTATTCCTCACCGCCTCGGCCGCTGGTCCGGACCGAGAGGACCTTCGAGTGCGCATCCATCGACACCGTGGACCTGAGTTTCGGCGAGGCGACCTCGGTGCTGACCGCGCACGCCACCCATGAACCGCGCTGCCCGGTGTATGAGGCCGCGATGCGGCGGGTCTCGACCGACCTGGGGTGATCGAGTTCGTCATCGAGACGAGGGCCGTCCCCTGTGCCGCCATCCACCACCAGAACCGCAACCTCATCAGCAAGGATTCTCGTTGAAAACCGATACACCGCTCTCGTCGACACCGGATCGTGTCGCGGCTTTGATCACCGCGCTGGAATCCCTCGATCTGGCCCGAGTCAGTGATTGGGGGAGCGAGATCGTGGCCCGGACGCGCCGCGGTGGCCGTCTGCTGGTCCTCGGCAACGGTGGTTCGGCGGCCCAGGCCCAGCATCTGGTCGCTGAGCTCGTCGTCCGGTTCGAGACCGACCGCGCGCCGCTGCCGGCGATCGCGTTGTGCGCGGACTCTGCGGTGACGACTGCGGCGGGCAACGATCTGGGGTTCGAGGAGGTGTTCGCGCGCCAGGTCCGCGCCCACGCCCGCCCAGGCGACATCCTGCTGGTGCTGTCGACGTCGGGGCGCAGTCCCAACGTGGTGGCCGCGGTCGCCGCCGCGCAGGACCTGGGCGTGAGCACCTGGGCGCTGACCGGGCCCGCCGGGTCGCCGGTGTCGCAGATGTGCGACGAGGTGATCACGGTGCCCGCGGCGCTGACCGCGACGGTGCAGGAATGCCATCTGGCGATTGCGCACATCCTGTGCGAGGCGGTCGACAAGTCCAGCGCCCCGGTGCTCGCCGCGAGCGATCAGGGCCCGACGCCGGTGAACCTCGGCGGCGAGCCCGCGCTCGCGTCGCCCGCGGGTGCGCGGCGACGGCCGCGGCGTCCGGGTGGTGGGCACTTGGTGGTGGTCGGGGATGTGCTGGCCGACTGCGACTGGGTCGGTGAGGTCACCCGGGTGTCGCCGGAGGCGCCGGTGCCGGTGCTGTCGGCACCGACGCGGCAGTGGCGCGCTGGCGGGGCCGGGATGGCCGCGGTGCTCGCGGCGGAGGACGGTTGGACGGTCACCCTGATCGCGGCCTGGCCCGCCGACAAGGTCGCCTCCCGGATACAGGGTCTGCTGCGGGCGGCCGGGGTCCGGCTGGTCGAGCTGGGGACCGGCGGGCCGATGCCGGTGAAGGTGAGGCTGCGGGCGGGCGGGCAGACGCTGCTGATGGTCGACGACACCTGCGCGGCCACACCGATCAGCGCGCCGGGCCCGCAGGCCGCAGCCGCACTGGTCGACGCGGACGGGGTCTTGGTCGCCGACTACGGCCGCGGCGTCGTGGCCATGCCCGCCGTGCGGGAGTTGCTCGCGGCCGCCGTCGGCCGGGTGCCGGTGGTGTGGGACCCGCATCCCGCCGGCGCGGCGCCGATCCCGGGGGCGAGCGTGTGCACCCCCAACGCGGCCGAGGCCGCCTGGTTCACCGGGGCGCCGGTGCGGGCGGGTGATCTGGATGCGGTGCTCGGGCAGGCACGGGAGCTCCGGACCGCGTTCGCGTGCCAGCACGTGCTGGTGTCACGCGGCGCCGGCGGTGCGGTCCTCGTCGGTCCTGACGAGACAGCCCCGCAGGTGATTCCGGCGCCACGTCGGGTCCACGGGGACAGCTGCGGTGCCGGTGACCGGCTGGCGGTAGCACTGCTGGGCGGGCTGATCCGGCGCCAGATCCCGTCGGCGGCCGCCCGGGACGCGGTCGCCGCGGCCACGGCATTCGTGGCCGGGCATCGCGGCCCGCTGCCTGGCCCGCGCCGCCCGCGCACTGTCGACGCGCTGGCCATAGCCGAGCAGGTCCGTGCCCGCGGCGGCCGCGTGGTGGCCACCGGCGGCTGCTTCGACGTGCTGCACGCCGGGCACCTCACGCTGCTGGAATCGGCGGCCGCGATGGGGGATTGCCTGATTGTGCTGCTCAACTCCGACACCTCGGTGGCACGGCTCAAAGGCCCGGCCCGACCACTGATCTCGGCACCCGACCGCGCGGCAATGCTGTCCGCACTCGGGTGCGTGGACGCGGTCATCGTCTTCGACGAGGACACTCCCGAAGCTGCGATCGCCGCTCTGCGCCCAGATGTGTGGGTCAAGGGTGGTGACTACGTGGGCGCCGAGCTCCCCGAGCGTGCCGTGGTGGAAGCCGGCGGTGGCCTGGTCGTCACCGGCCCCTACCGCGACGGAGTCTCGACCAGCGAGCTGATCGCGCGAGCGGCGGCCGGACGGGCGGTGCGGTCATGACGCGGACCGTGCTGGTGACCGGATCGGCTGGGTTCGTCGGCCGCCACAGCGCCGCAGGGCTGCACGCGGCCGGGTGGACCGTGACCGGTGTCGACCTGCAGCCTCCAATCGAGCGGGTCGCCTGGGCATCGGTGATCGATGACGCGGCGGCCGAGCCGATCCTGGACCGGATCCGGGGCGGCGAGTTCAAAGTGGTGGTGCACAACGCCGCGATCAGCGACACCCGTGCCCCCGACGATCAGCGGCTGCGCTACATCAACCGGGTGATGCCCGTGTGCGTCGCCCGCGCTTGCGCATTGTCGGGTGCCCGCCTGATCCACGCGTCCTCGGGCAGCGTCTACGGCCGGGTGCCGCACGGAATCGCTTCCCGCGAAGCCGATCCCGCTGACGCGCGCCGGTGCTCGGGACCGCTGAACCCCTACGCCCGATCCAAACTGGGCCTTGACGAGGCGCTGGTTCGCGCCGCGGCCACCCACAGCCTGGACTTCGTCGCCCTGCGCTACACCAACGTGTTCGGACCGGGCGAGCACACCAAGGGCTCGATGGCTTCAATCCTGTCCCAGGTCGTCACCACCGCCGCGACCGGCCGACCGATCCGGCTGTTCGACGACACCCTGACCGCGGCGCGCGACTACCTGCCGGTGCAGACCCTCGTCACCCGACTGCTGGCCCTGCTGGACGCCCCAGCGGTGCACGGAATCTACAACTGCGGCTCCGGGACCGCGGTCAGCTTCGCCCAGCTGCTGGACTGGTGTACCGCCTGGGCGGGCGCGCCGATCCCGCTGATCGGGGTCCCGAACCCGGCTCCGTCGGCCTACCAGTACTGGACCTGCGCGGACATGACCCGCCTACGCACCGCGCTGCCCGGGCTGGCCCCGGTGACGGTGGCCGACATCGCCGCCGCCGCCCACGCACTGTTCCTCGACGCCCGCCGCGCACCGGCGCTGCAGCCCTGATCGGAGATCCCCACCATGCCCATCGACCTCGACCTGCTCACCGGGGAGAAACTGCTGCGCCACCGCATCACCGTGCTGTCGCGGCAGCTGCGCGAATCCCCGGACCGCGAGCACCCCCAGCAGCCGCGCTTCGTCGACTACGACACCGTCCGCACCGGCGACGGCGCCACCTACGCACGCAAAAAGGTCATCCTGATGTCAGGCGGTTGCAGCGTGCCGACCTGCACGATGTGCCCGTTCACCAACTACAACAACCACGGCCACGGCCGAGACCACCTCGGTCTGCGTGAGCAGGTCGCCACCGTGCTCGAGCGCACCGACAGTGAACCCCACTACCAGATGCTGGCGCTCTACAACGACGGCAGCTTCTTCGCCCCGCGCGAGATCCCCCTGCAGGTGCAGCTCGACATCGCCACCCGGGTCGCCGCGACGGGAGTCCGGCGCCTGGTCGTGGAGTCGCTACCGCAGTTCATCACCGCCGAGACGTTGCCGCCGTTCGTCGAGGCGCTCGGCGAGGTGCAACTCGAGGTCGGGATCGGATTGCAGTCCGCGGACCGGCTGGTGCGCGAGACCCTGATCAACACCCGCGTCACCCGCGAAAGCTTCGAAGCCGCAGTGGCATTGATGCAGGCCCACGGCGTAATTCCGAAGGTGTATCTGATGATCGGACCGCCGCTACTCACCGAAGCCGAGGCGGTCACCGACGTCATCGACTCCACCGCCTACGTCGCCAAGCTCGGGATCGGCGGGGTGACACTGTGCCCGACCCGGCTGGCCCCGCACACCGTGGCCTGGTGGCTGCACGAACGCGGCCGCTACCGGCCGCCGAACCTGTGGGCGGTCGTCGACGCGGTCCGCGCCGCCCAGACCCGCGCCGCAGTGCGGGTGGCGTGCATCAACATGCGCGGCAGCGACTTCGAATCGCTGTACCCGGACTCGTGCCCGCAGTGCGCCGACACGATCGTCGACGGCCTCGTCGCCTACAGCACCAGCGGCGACATCGCTGATCTGCCGGTCGGCTGCACCTGCCGGCCCCGCATCGTCCCGGCGGTGCTCGACCACGACACCATCTTGGCCCGCGCGGCCGCCGCCCTCGTCGACGACGGGATCCACCCGTGAACCCGCCACCCGTGCACCCCATACCGGTCTCGCCGGTGCCGGGATGGATTGCCGCACAACCTGACCGGCTCGGCCCGGTCGTCGCGGTGGCCAACCCGGCCGGGGCGCCGATCGCGTATGCGCTCACCCCGGCTGCGGTGGCCGAGCTCTTCGCCGCCGAACGCGCCGGAATACTGGCGGTGCACAACACCCCTGCAGTGCACCGGCTGTTTCGGCGGGCGGTGTTCACGCTGCGAGGCCGCGAGCACGAGGACACCCGCGCCTACCTGGCCGCCGGGCTTCGCCGCAGCGCGGTCGCCACCTATCTGCCCGGCATCGCGCAGATGGCCGGCCGGCACGTCACCGCGTGGGCGGACAGACCGCGTATCGAGCTGACCGAGGTCGCCCGCGCCTACACCCTCGAGCTCTGCGTGTCGGCGATCCTGGGCGTGGACGTCGCCGATCCGGACGCGGCGCGGATCGGGGAGCTGTTCGAGCGGTTCGTCGCCGGTACCGAGACCCCGTCCGGCGCCGAGGATCTGGTCTACACCGACGCCGTGGCCGCCGCGACGGAGCTGCGGGCGGCGCTGGCGCAGTGTGCGTTGCGCGCGCAACACCAGGTGGAACCGTCGATGCTGTCGCAGCTGATGGCCGCCGCGGTGGTGCCGCCCGCAGGCCAGCTCACCGACCATCTGCTCGCGGTGCTGATCGCGGCGCGCGAGACCACCGCCGCGGCGATCACCTGGCTGCTGATCGAAACCGCCCTGCACCCACGCCTGGCCGCCGGCCTGTCTGACGAGGCCCGCGCCATCGTGGCCGCGCCCGCGCGGTTGCAAGCGCGCGACACCGCGCCCGGCCTGCGCCGACTGCTCACCGAATGCCTGCGTCTGCACCCACCCAACAGCGTTGCCACCCGCCGCGCCGAAGCATCAATCCGATTGTGCGACTACGACATTCCGGCAGGCTGGCAGGTCGCCTACAGTGCCCCAGCCACCCACCACCTGGTCGAGGTCGCCGGGCCCGACCCGGACCGGCTGGATCCGGACCGCTTCACCGGGCCCGCGGCGGCGCGGCGCGCGAGCGGGCTGCTGAGCTTCGGGCGCGGCGCGCACGCCTGCGCAGGCCGCGAGCTCGCCGAGACCGCGACCCTGCTGCTGGCCGCCACCGTGCTGGCCGACCACCACGTCACCCTCGAGCGCGCCGAACGCCCCACGGTGGCCCGCTGGCAGCCCGTGCGCACCCCGGCCGGCCCAGTCCACGCGCAGATCCGCCGCGCGGCGGTGACCCGATGAACATCGCCGACATCACCGACGCGCTGACCCGGTTCGAGCAGCAGGACGCAGGGCGACTGCATCTGATCGCCTCGGAGAACGACCTGCCCGCCGCCGCGCGCGCGGCATATCTGTCCCCGGCACTGACCCGCTACTGCTTCGGCAGTGGGGGACAACCGAATTGGGCGTGGCCGGGCCGCGAACCCCTGGCCGCCCTCGAGGACGCGACCTGCGCTGGGATCGGCGCGCTGCTGGGTGCGAGCGCGGTGAGCGTGAAACCGCTGTCGGGGCTCTCGGCGATGACGGTGGCGCTCTCGGCGCTGGCCCTGCCCAGCGCCACGGTGTTCGGCCTGGCCCAGGCCGACGGCGGCCACGGCTCCACCGAGTTCGTGACCCGCCGCCTCGGCCTGACCTGGCAGCCGCTGCCAACCTGGGGCGGCCGCATCGACACCGACGTCCTCGCGCGCCGCGTCGCGGCGGGCGCCGGGCCGGTGCTGATCTACCTCGACGCGTTCATGGCCCTGTTCCCCCACGACCTGGCCGCGATCCGGGCCGCGGTGGGGGAGCGGGCGGTGATCCACTACGACGCCTCCCACACCCTCGGCCTGATCGCGGGCGGCCAGTTCCAGGACCCTCTGGCCGAGGGCGCTGACAGTCTCGGGGGCAGCGTGCACAAGACCTGGCCGGGCCCGCCCGGCAAAGGAATCCTGGCCACCAACCACCCGGTCCTCGCGCGCCGGATCGATGAGCACGCCACCGGCTGGATCTCGCACTCCCACCCGGCCGACCTGGCCGCACTAGCGGTGTCGACGGCCTGGATGAGCGAGCACGGCCGCGACTACGCCGCCGCGGTGATCGCCAACGCCGCCACCCTCGCCGCAGGCTTGGACGGCGCGGGGATCCCGGTCTGCGCGCGCGAGGCCGGACACACCGCCTCGCATCAGGTGTGGGTCGACATCGACCCGATCTGCCCGGCCGAGACCGCCTCGGCGCGCCTGTGGGAAGCCGGGATCGTCGTCAACGCCATCGACATCCCGTATCTGCGCGCGCCCGGCCTGCGCCTGGGCGTCCAAGAACTGACATTCGGCGGGTTCGACACCGCCGCCATGGGCGAGCTGGCCGCGCTCATGGCCGACGTGCTGACCCAGCGCACCCCCGCCGCGGCCGCCGCGGTCCGGGTCGCCGACCTGCGCGCCCACTACCTGCCCGGCCCCGGCGCGGGCACCGCAGCGGACTACCTCGCACGCCTGCCCGCCGCTGACTCCAGCACCGTGAGGACCTCGTGAGCACCGACCTGACACTGTCCACCACGGGATTCCATTGGAATGAGGACTGCCGGCACTTCCAGGGCGGGCTGCCCTGCCAGCACTGGCGGGCCTGCCCCGGCTGCGGGCACTACGACCCGATGACCTACCGGGTGCTGATCGTGATGCTCAAACGCCTCGGCGACATGCTCATCGCCTCCCCGCTGCCCACCCGGATCCGAGACCAGCACCCCGGCGCACACATCACCTGGCTCGTCGGCGCGGAATCCGCGCCCATCGTGGAGATGATCGCCTGCGTGGACCGGGTCCTGGTCTGGGGTCCCGACACCGCCCAGACCGTGCTGGCCGAACGCTACGACGAGGTCCTATCGTTCGAACGCGACCCGGCTGTGGCCGGGCTCGTCCCACGTATCAGCGCTGAGCATCGCGCCGGGCTGGCCTACGGCGCCCCGCACAACGCCCTCTACCCGATCGGCGAGGCGGCGCGGCACTTCTTCGCCATGAACACCTGGAACGACTTCCGCACCCACGGCAACGACAAGACCTGGACCGAACTGTATTTCGAGGTCGCGGGCTACCCATACACCGGCGAGCCCTACCAGCTCCAGGTGCCCGAAGACGCCCGCGCCCGCGTCGCGGCCGCGCTCGCCGGCACCGGCGGCTGGATCTGCCTCAACGTCGGCGGCTCCAAACCCACCAAACAGTGGCCGGTCCAGCGCTGGATCGCGCTGGGGCGCCGGCTGCTCGACGACGGGCACCGGCTGCTGGTGACCGGCGGACCCGAAGACCGCCACGTCTGCGCGCAGATCCTGTCCGCGCTCGACACCGGCGTCGGTCGGGTCCGCCACGACCACTGGTCTCTCGCCGAGTTCGTGGCCGTGCCGGAATCGTGCGCGGTGATGGTGACCGGGGACAGCTTCGGCTTCCACCTCGCCCTCGCCCACGACCTGCCCGTCGTCGTGCTGTTCGGACCGAGCAACCCCGCCGAGGTGGTGCCCCGCCACGCCGACACCGTCACCGTACTGACCTCGAGCCTGGGGTGCTCGCCGTGCGCGCACCAGGTCACCTGCGGCGGTGTCGGAGGCTGCATGGACACCGTCACCGTGACGGACGTGCACACCGCAATCACCGACCACCTCGCCACTTCGACTGCCCCACAGGAGTTTTGACTATGGGATTCGTGCTCGGCCTCGGCGGCCCCTACCACCACGACGCCTCGGCCGCCCTGGTCCACGACGGCCGGATCGTCGCCTTCGCCGAGGAGGAACGCTTCTCCCGGCGCAAACACCACCGCGACTCCCGCAGCGCGGCCGCGGCCGCCGCGTGGTGCCTGCGCAGTGCCGGCATCGGATGGGCCGAGGTCGACGAGGTCGCCGTCGCGTGGAATCCGTCCTGGCCGCAACCGGTCGAGGAGATCACCGACGAAGCCCTGATCACCGAACTCCTCGGCCCGATCGACGATCCGGAGCGGCCGCGCCGGTGCTCGGTCGTGGCCCACCACTTGGCCCACGCCGCTTCCGCGTTCTTCCCCGCCGGGGTCGCCGACGCAGCGGTCCTGGTCGTCGACGGCTCCGGCGACGGGGTATCGACCAGCATCCACCACGGCACCCCGGCCGGGCTGCGCACGCTACGCGAATGGCCCTTCACCCAGTCGCTGGGCTGGTTCTACCAGGCCGCAACCACCCACGCCGGGCTCGGCGACTGGACCCACGCCGGCAAGCTCATGGGCTTGGCCGCCTACGGCCGCCCGGTCATCGACCTGAGCTTCCTGCGCCCAGCACGCGGCGGCTACCACCTCGACCTGTCCCGCTACGGCCTCGCACCCGCTACCGATGAAGCCGACCGCTACAGCGACTTCAGCTACTACCGCGACCTGCAGACCGCCTACGCCAAGGCCTTCACCGACGCCGGAATCCCCGCCCAGCGCGGCAGCGCCGAGGCCCACCTCGGACCCGCCGCCGACCTGGCAGCCTCCGCGCAGCTGCAGCTGCAGCGATGCATGCTCAGCCTGGCCGAGACCGCGGTGCGCACCACCGGCTCGAGCGTGCTGTGCCTAGCCGGAGGAGTCGCCCTCAACTGCACCACCAACGGGATCCTCGCGCGCACACCGGGAATCAGCGAGCTGATCGTGCAACCGGCCGCCTCGGACTCCGGGTGCGCGGTCGGCGCCGCCCTGCACGGCGCACACCGCCGCGGCGACCTGAGCGTGCCCGGCGCACGCCAGACCTTCCCGCTGTTGGGCCCCGAACACAGCAACCACGACGTCGAGGCCGCGCTGCACGAGCTCGGCGCGGTGTACTCCACCCCCGACGACATCGCAACGACCGCCGCACAACTGCTGGCCAGAGGCAAGATCATCGGCTGGCATCAAGGCCGCAGCGAAGCAGGCCCCCGCGCCCTGGGCGCCCGCAGTATCCTGGCCGACCCGCGCTCACCCCTGCGCCGCGACCGCATCAACCGCGAGATCAAACGCCGCGAATCCTGGCGCCCGCTCGCACCCAGCATGCTCGACCTCACCCGATGGACGATCACCCCGCACGGGCCCGCCGAAGCGATGATCGTCGCCCACGACGCCACAGAAGCAGCGCGCCAGCATGTGCCCGCCGTCGTCCACGCTGACGCCACCCTGCGCCCGCAACTCGTCGACCCCGCCCGCCAACCCGGCTACGCTCGACTGCTCACCGCGTTCGCCTACGAAACCGGCGTCGACGTCCTGCTCAACACCTCCTTCAACGGGCCCGGGCAACCGATCGTGGAAACCCCGGTCGACGCCTTGACGACCGCGGCCGCGCTCGGCCTGGACGCGGTGGTCATCGGCGACTACCTCATCACCCCACCCGCCGCCGACCTGCCCTGAAACACCCCTACACGCAGCGAGGACAATGACACCGTGACCACCACCGACATCACCACCACCGATCGCACCGGCCTGCCCGAGGGCGTCCAGCTCGGCGTCGGCTGTGACATCGCTGCCGACGTTGACTTCCTCGTCGACCCCGGCGCCACGATCACCGTCGGTGACCGGGTCAGCATCCGCCGCGGCACCACCGTGCAGGCCAACGCCGGCGGGCACATCATCATCGGCGACGACGTCGCGATCGGGGAGAACGTCGTCATCTCCGCCATGAACGTCATCCAGATCGGGCCCGGCGCCGGGATCTCGAACATGGTCGACATCCACGACCACAACCACCGGCCCCGCACCCACGCCACCGTCCCCGCCGGCGCGGCGATCACCCCGTGGGCCAGCGGGTTCGAAGTCGCACCCATCACCATCGGCGCCGGGGCGATCATCTCCAACAAGGTCACCATCGCCGCCGGAGTCACCATCGGTCAGAACGCCCGCGTCGGCGCCAACGCCGTCGTCACCACCAGCCTGCCGCCAGCCACAACTGCGGTCGGGAGCCCGGCCCGGGTCACCGCCCGCCACCCTGGCCCACTCGACCCTGGCCAGCCGAGAGCCGAACTTCGGATCGGCTGGTTCGGCACTTCCCTGATGGAGCACCTCGAGGCCCACAACCCGCGCCTGCACACCCAGGCCGACCTGCCCGAGATCGGCGAACACGTCGAGGTCACCGAACGCCGTCACCGCGGCTACGTCACCGCCTTGACCACGACCTGGCAGACCCTCTACCCCTGGGTCACCATCACCTCCAACAACTACGGCGAAGGGGGCGCGACCTCCCGCGACGTCCTGGCCAACCTGCGCGCCGCCATCGACGAAGGCGGCCGGTGGGACCTGGCCGTCCTCGGCGTCGGCATCAACGACGTCTGGCGCCACCACCAAGGCCGACACAGTGAAGCCGTCGATCTGCCCGAATACGAGGCAAACCTGGCCACCATGCTCGACCTGCTCGGCCAGCGAGCGCGCCGGGTCCTGGTGATCGGGGAACCGCCGATGGGCTGGGAACCCGGCATCGACGTACCCGCCGCCAACACCGACCTGCTCACCTACAACGCCGCCGCCCGCCGCGCCGCCGCGACCGCCGACGCGCACTACATCGACCTGTGGGACGAGATCGTCTACACCGCAACTTGTTTCGGCTGGGACCCGAACACCCCGGCCGCGCCCGCGTCCGGGGCGCCGAGCGTGTGGAGCGACGGCGTCCACCTCTCCGAGCATGGCGACGAACTGCTGCGCCGCATCATCGCCGACTACATCGGCGACCACCGCCTCCTCGACGGTCTGCTCACCGCAGACCGCCTCGAGCGCGCCATCGCCGACCGCGTCTACCTCCGGTGAACCCGGCTGCGCAGGCCGCCGCGGAACTCGACGCGCTGATGCTCGCACCGCGACACCCGCGCGTGGTGTTCTGCGATTGGCACGGCGTGCTGTCCCGGGCGCCCTACTGGCACAGCATCACCGAAAACCGCGACCATCCACTGCATTCGGCCCTGAACAGCGAACTCGGGCGGCTCTTCACCACCGGCAACTCCGACGGCCGCGACTGGATGTGCGGGCGCCTGAGCACCCGCGAGATCCTCACCCGCGCCACCGCGCGTCATCCCCACCTCGACGTCGACGAACTGTGCGCGAAGCTCGCCGACGACCTCACCACTACGCCTGTCGACCCAACTCTCCTGTGTGCCCTGGTCCGGGCTCGCGAACAAGCAACTGTCGTGCTGGCCACCGACAACATCAGCGACTTCGCCGCCGCCTTCAACGCCTCCTCGCTTGCACCGGAGGCAGGTGCGGACGTACCGACTCTGCAGACCGCCGCTGCTGCCTTCGACGAGCTGCTCTGCTCGAGCGCTCTCGGCGTACTCAAACGACACGATCCAACCGGATACTTCGGCCAGTGGCTCGCCGCCACCGGGCGCGGCTTCGCAGACGCGCTGCTGATCGACGACAACCCTGACAACTGCAGCGCGTTCGCCGCCGCTGGCGGCAGCATCCTGTTCGTCTCGGCCCCCATGCCAGTGGAGCCCGGTCAGTCGCGGTCCGTTCGCGGGCCGCTACCAAGCCGTTGCATCATCACGACTTCTGTCAGTGCTGAGTCGTTCGGGTAAGGGCGCCGCAATGTGGTCTTGACGTACCCGTTGCGCTCGTAGAACGTCACGGCCCGGGTGTTGGACTCCACGACATCGAGCCCGATCCAATCCACTTGAGCGTCATCGGTTGCCCAGCGGTGAACGGATGCGAGCAGCTGATCAGCCAGGCCCGAGCCGCGTGCACCAGGCCGGACATAGGCGCCCCAAACCATTGCCCATCGGGCTCCAACGGGGACCGGTACCTGCAGCTCGGGACAGACACCGTGACCTCGACCCGCTGCGCCCAACACCTCGCCACCGCCATCACCAGTGCCCACCAGCGGACCCGGGACCGGCGCCTTCGCCACCTGCACGAGACCCGCCGAGAACTACTGGCCCGCAACTGATACCACGTTCGCTTCCACCTGCGCGATGAATCCGCATCGTTCCTGCGCGGGGCAGGTGGCCGTCACAGGTCAGGACGGCCGCGATCAGCTGCACGAAATGCCGGTGCTGGTCGACGTCGGCGCAGCGCCGATGGAGGCACACGCGCTGGTGCGGGCTATCGGTCACCTCGAACCATGGTGTGCCGCAGCTGGTGTGGTGCGATGCTGCCGCGTCTGGGGCCGCGGACAAACGCGGTGGCGTCGGCGGCATCGATGATGCGCATGTGACGGGCGAGGCGGGTCAGGCGCTGGGCGGGGACTGCTCGGCGAGGACGGCCGCCGTCTCGTGCTCGGCGCCCAGCAGGGCGTAAGCGGAAGCGCTGTAGGCGAACTCACGTGCGAACTCCGCGATCAACGCGGCCCGCTCGTCGGTCGTCGGCACCATATAGCGGTCGCCACGGCTGTCAGCGGCCATGACATCCTCCCCATGGGCGGCCATATAGGGCCCCGCTGGTGGCCACCGGATTCCCCGTGGATGGCCAGATATCTCCCCAGGTGATTTGTCCTGGTTGCCGTGCGGGCAGGCTCGTGCGGCGTGAAGAGCAGTAGGGAGATCATGGAGATCTTGGAGGCGTACGACCTCACGGGTTCGTTCCGTGCGGCGGCGGCGCTGGCCGGCTGCGACCATCACACGGTCGCCCGGTATGTCGCGTTGCGGGCGGCGGGTGAGTCGCCGGTGGCGCGGCAGCATCGGGCTCGGCCGATCGATGAGTACCTGCCGAAGATCGAGGAGCTGGTGGTGCGCTCCGACGGCCGGATCCGAGCCGATGTGGTGCATCGACGGATCACGGCGATGGGGTTCACCGGTGGTGAGCGAACCACTCGGCGGGTAGTCGCCGAGGTCAAGAAGCGGTTGCGGGAAGGTCAGCGGCGGGTGTTCCGGCCGTGGATCACCGAGCCGGGTTTGTGGTTGCAGTGGGACTGGGGTGCGGGCCCGGTGATCGACGGCCGCCGAACGCAGTTGTGGTGCGCGTGGTTGGCATGGTCGCGGTTCCGGGTGGTGATTCCGGTGATGGACAAGACGTTGCCGACGGTGGTGTCGTGCCTGGACACGACACTGCGGCGGATCGGCGGGGTCCCGACCTATGCGTTGACCGACAACGAGAAGACCGTCACTGCCGATCATGTTGCTGGGATCGCGGTCCGGCACCCCGAAATCGTGGATGTCGCTAGGCATTACGGGATGACTATCGGGACCTGCGTTCCCGCGGATCCGCAGACCAAAGGCGGCTCGGAAGCGACGGTGCGGATCGCGAAAGCTGATCTGGTGCCGACCGAGACGAACTTGTTGGGCGAGTACCGCACCTTCGGCGCTTTGGAAGCTGCTTGCCGGCAGTTCTGCGACGAGGTCAACGCTCGAGAACATCGCGAGACCCGGCGGCGGCCGGTCGAGGCGTTGGCCGAGGAACGCACCCGGCTGCATCCGGTGCCGAAGACACCGTTCACGGTGTCGTTCGGAACGACCCGGCGGGTGAACTGGGATGCGACGGTTTCGGTTGAGGGAGTGCGGTATTCGGTGCCGCATCACCTGGTCGACACCCGTGTCTGGGTCCGTTTCCATGGCGATGAACTGATCGTTACCACCGTCGGCGACACCGGCCCGGCCGAAGTCGCCCGTCACCAACGGTCGACACCAGGGAATCCGTCGATCAACCCCGACCACTACCCACCCAGGCCGGAACATCACCAGGACCGCAAACCCCGGCCGGGCAACGCCGAGGAAACCGCGTTCCTGCTGCTCGGCGACGGCGCCGCCGCCTGGCTGACCGAGGCTGCTGCCGCCGGAACCCGCAGGATCCGGGCGAAGATGGCCGAAGCGGTCACCCTGGCCAAACTCCACCCGCCAGAGGAAGTCGACCGGGCACTCGGGATCGCTGCGATCGCGGGACGTTTCGCCGAGAACGACCTGATCCGGATCCTGACCCACAACCTCGGCCGCGACCACGCCGAACCGACCCGCGCGACCGAGAACCACAGCCTGCAACCGGGCACCTCGGCCTGGTCGAACTTCGGCATGCCCACTACGAACCCCGAAAGCGATCACTGATGTCTGCCCCCTTGCGCGTTACCGGCCCGACCGGCGACCCGCTCGCCGAAGCTATCGCGCTCACCAAACGCCTGAAACTGCCCTATCTGCGGCGCGCGTTGACCGACCTGGTCCCGACCGCGAAAGCGCAACGCTGGGACCCCGCTGAAGTCGTCCGGGTCCTTCTCGCCGAGGAAGCCGCAGGTCGTGACGCCACGAACCTGCGGACCCGCCGCAAACGCGCCGGGTTCCCGGCCGGCAAGACCTTCGGGGATTGGGACGAGGGCGCCTCGTCGATCCCGCGGCCGACCCAGGATGCGTTGAAAACCCTGGAATGGGTGCGGAACAAAGAGAACCTCTGCATCTGCGGGCCTTCCGGGACCGGGAAGAGCCACTTCTGCGAAGCACTCGGCCAGGCCGCGGTCGAGGCCGGGCTCACTGTCGCCTGGTTCACCATCGAAGACCTCGGGGCGCTGATGCGGCGCCACCGCGTCGACGACTCGGTCTCCCGCGCGATCACCCGCTTGATCCGCACCGACCTGATCATCATCGACGATATCGGGCTTCTCCCCGTCTCACCGGATGCCGCCGAGGGGTTCTACCGGCTCGTCGACGCAGCCTACGAACGCCGAGCACTCGCCGTCTCGTCGAACCTACACCCCTCAGGCTTCGACGAGATCATGCCGAAAACGCTCGCCACCGCCACGGTCGACCGACTCCTGCACCACGCACACGTCGTCGTCACCGACGGCGACAGCTACCGCCTCGCTCAAGCCACCAACGGCGAGGGGGTGAAGCCACTGCGCTGACCCGGTGGGGAAATATCTGGCCACCGTTGGGGACAACCAACTGGCCACCAGCGGGGACGATTACCGGCCGCCCGCGGGGAGAACCCACTGGCCATTGACACACGGCTGTATCGCATCGGGCGCGAGACGCCGGATGATGCTGCCATCAGGGCTGATTCGGAGCTCTCCTGCGCGTGGATGAGGGTAGTCGGTGGGCACGGTCGGCCAGGTGTCGGTATCGCGAAGGTCGTCCAGTTTCGGGCGTCGGCTGGAGCGGGTGGGGTGTCGCTGTGGTAGCGCAACCCGAGCAGGGCCGAACCGGCCCGCCGCAGGCCGGTCAGTTCTGTGCAATACATATACGGGCTGGTTCTTTGTGTCATCGTGCTCAGCTGCTCACGGGACGGGCGCGTGAACCCCGCGCCCAGCCAGCGGTGTTCGAGCGGGCGGACCGAGCTGAGCTCAGCGAGAGAATTGAGATCCACGTCCGTCAGGGTAAAGCTGTGTATCGCTTCTACGCGGAGGCGAAACCGCCGACACGCTCGCAATGAATAGCTTGAACAACATCAGCCCACTGAGCCTGGATCCACCGGTGACTCTCGGTGGTGTTTGGTGGGTTGAGCCCGGTCTTCCGGCAGGGGCGTGTTGCTGGCTTCGAATCCAGCCGACGTCGTTTCCCATTTCAGTGTGGAGTACATGCCGCGACTCGGTGCCCAGCCAATTTGGTCATGATCACCTGATTCGCCTCCCAGCCATCAGGGAACTTGGCGGGCACGCCCAGATGCACGGGCTCGGCGGAGGGATGACTGTCGAGCAGGTCGACAATCCCTTCCCGCGCGACAACGATGCACGCCTGCCGATGCCGGGAGGTGAGCACGCACAACCGTCCGGCTTCGAGGTGGAATGCGGTTGCGTCGCGGCGTCCGGATAGGGGGTGGACCACGATCGTCAGTTCGAATTCGCGGCCCTGCAACCTGTTCGCCGTGTTGACCGCGACCTCGGCTGCGTGCGGGTTGCCGGTGCGATTCAGGGCGAGGCGGACGAGGTCTGCTTGGTCGCGGTGGGCGACGCCGATGGCGATGTCGGTAGCGGACAGTTCGCGGCCGTCTGGGTGGTGTTCGCAGGTGGCGACCGCGCCGCGGTCGAGGACGCGGGCGGCGAGATTCGCTGCGGCCTGGATGGTTTCGCCGTCGGTGCGGGGGACGTGGCGACGTGGGAGTTCGTGGAGGGCCCACCCGGTGGCGAAGGCGGTGGCGAGGGTTTCGTCCAGTTCGGTGTTGCCGAGTGCTCTGGTGCGGAAGTGCATGGATCGGGTACCGGGCCCGGTGCCGGCTGTGAAGGGTGTGAACGGGTAGAACGCATCGGCGATAGTCGGGGCGGCGGTGGCGGGCAGTCGCCAGGACACCGGCAACGTATGGACCGGCGTAGTCGGGTTGTGGTCGAGCATGACCGTCACCCCGTTCACGGTGGGGTCGTGCGGGAGGCCGATCCAGCGTTCGGTGCCGACCATGGTGAACGGGTCCAATTGTCCGGGGTCGCCGACGAACAGTCCGCGATCGAAGCGTTCCACGATCTGCAACAGGGTGTCCGAACGCATCTGGTAGGACTCGTCGAGAATCGCCCACCGGAACCGGCCGTCGCGCACGGTCGCCCATTTGGCGGCTGTGCCGACAACGATTTTGCAGCCGGACAGGTCGGCCAAAGTCTTCCCCACTGTCGACGCCACACCCACAGCACGCGGCGGGGTGTAGGTGCTGCCGGACAGTCGGCCGATCGTCAGGTTCGGGTGTTGGTCGGCCAGGCGCAGGATCATGTCGTCAACCTGATTGTTGGTCTGTGCCACCACGATCGGGCGTTCGTCGTGGTCGAGGAGGTGTCCGGCGGCGCGGACCACCAGGGTGCTCTTTCCGGCGCCGGGCGGGGAGTCCACGACGATGGCTCGGTGGTCGCCGGCCAGGTCGGCCAGGATCGATGTGGTGGCGTGCTCGGCGGCGGCTGCCGCGTTCGTGTAGTCAGTCATCATCGCCCCACTCCTCCGCGGTGGCGTCGTCGGGAACTACGCCGTCGGAGTCCGAGAGGTCGGCGTTGGTGTGGGTCCAGGGGAGGTCTGCCCAGTCCGGGAACACCGGGTCGGGTCGCCAGCCTGGGTTGGGCAGGTAGGCGACGGACCGCCCGAGTTCGGGAATAGCCTCTGGTTTCGGGGTTTTCGCGGTGCCCATGCCGGCGATGACCTCGATAGTGACCACGCTGGCGGAGCTGTCGAGTTCGGTGGACACGATCGTGGCTTTGTGCCCGGCGGGCATGTGGGGGCTGATGAGCTCGGTGCCGTCGGCGAGCCGCGTCGGATCCAAGGTACGGATGGTGACCAGCGGCCTCAGGACTCGCCGGCCCTTGTCGCTGCGGACGACACGGTCGGGTTCGGTATCGATCACTTCTCCGGCGAACGCTTCGCCGATGCTGCGGAGGTCCGCGAGCACGAACGGATCGTCCAGGGCGGCATCGGTCTGGTAGTCCGCCAGCGCGCGCTCGAGCCGAGCCAGCCGCCGGGCCGCAGCGACAGCGCCGTCGCGGGTCGGTTGGGGCAATGCGGTGCCGGAGTCCTGGGCATCGGAGAAGCTGGTGAATCGAGCACAGTCACCGGCGAATCGTTTTGAGGCGCGGGGCGCTTCGGGCAGGCCTCTCAGCAGCGCAATTGCCTCCCACATCATCCGCCATGTCGGTTTGATCTGTTCGTTGATCAGTTCCCGCAGCTCTGTCTGCGCGGCTGCCAGCGCCACAGTGTCACCGGCGGCGCGTGCGGTGTCGAGGTCCTTGATCGCGGGCGCGAGGTGCGTGTTGTCGAAGTACGGATCAGTCGCCGGCCCGGCGGGCGGGCATACCGTCGGGTTCTCCGCGTCGAGCAATGCTTGTTCGACGCTCGTCCCCGGTGGTGGCGCTATCCAGGCCATCAGCGCGGCCAGGTTCTGGTCCTCGAAGCTGCTCTGCCCGGTCGCCCAGTGTTCGGTGAGCAGGTCGGTGACCGACATCAGCATCGAGGTGCCGGCTTGTTCGGCCGAATCGGCCAGGAAGGTCAACCATCGGCCCAGCTCAGGGACACCGTCGGGAACCGGGTAGTCGCCGGTGGTGTCGCGGAACCTGCAGGCGCGGCCCAGGTCGGCCAAGAACTTGATGCCACCGCGGTTCGGAACCAGGATCTGCGGGGCGTCGGTGTAGAACGTCCGCGTCTCACCGCTGCGGGTGCGGCTGTCGTGGCGGTCAATGCGACAGAAGTTGATGTGGCCCATGATTTTTCGGCCCAGGTCTGCGGCGAAGACGAAACGCTGGACCCGGTCACGGGGTTGTCCGACCACGAGCAGCGTCGGCGCGTGTTTGGCGTCGCCCACGATCGCGGCCAGTGGCGCTCCTGCCTCACCCGCCATGGTCAGCGGCACCACCACCAGTGGGCGAGGGGACAGCCGCCGATGCTGGAACTTGGTGATCGCCACTGCTCGCATGCTGTCCATCGCTTCCAGGCGGGCGAGCGCGGACACACGGCTCATCACGCACCTCCGGCGTCGGCGGCGGTCACTTCGCCGCGCAGCCGGGCCGCATGCCGCAACGCAGCGGCGATCTCGACCTGGTCGGGGGCCGGGATCAGTTCACCACGTGCCAGACCCAATGCCATTGTGGCGGTATCGATCCCGCCGAACTGTTCACGCACAGCCGAGCCCAGGACATCCAGGGACGCGCTCTCGCGGGCTCGGGAACGGCAGAAGCGCGCCATCTCGCAATGGCTTAAGCATTCCGGGCGGTAGTTCGCCGGGACTGCCTCCAATGCCTCCACAAGCTTGTCGACCGGGCGTCGCGGCTCACCGTCACTGCCGACTCCCAGGTCGAAGGTCAAGCCTTCCGGGAGCTGGTCGACCAGGTCGACGACCTTCTCAATCCGCCTCAGCTGGCGAGCGAGGTTGCGGACCTGTTTGCACGCGTCGACCGTCGCGCCGACGGCGCGGTTGCTGAAGTTCTTCGGCGCCACCAGCACGACCGTGTCCGCCACCGCGTCCGGTTCGATCCCGTGCTCGGCGAACATCGCGCGCAGCGCGATGATGTACGCGGCGGCCTGAGTCGTCGCCGAGCGCAGCAGCGCCGGGTTCGCCTGCCCGTCGATGATCGGGAAACTCTTGATCTCCACGATGTAGAACTTGCCGCGGACCCGGAAGGCGACGAGGTCCGGTTCGAGGAAGACCGGGTACCCTCCCACGACCAACCGCAACATCGGGTGGTCAAACAGGGTGCCCTCGATCTCACCGCGTGCCACCCCGACGAGCTGCTGGCAGGTCTTGGCGTGGCGGACAGAGGGCGTGGCGTCGCCGGCGACCTCGTTGAGGTCGGCGTGCCCGACCTCTGTCGGGTCGAGTTCCAGCGTCTCGCGCAGAATGCGGAGCAATTCGGCGCCACCGTTCGCCTTGACCATCGCCTCGAACGAGTTGCCGCGGGTGATGGCGAAGACGGACTGCCCGTAGGTGGTCGGGTATCCGGCGTGGGCGGCGATCGCGCTCTTGTCCGAGCCCGACGCGTCCAGGACCGCGCGCAGCGCGCAGCGCGGATTGTTCTCGAGTGCCGCGAGGGATCGAGCGTTGTAGGGCAGGCGGGCCGCGGATCCGCGCAGCACGTCGAGCCTCTTGTCGGGGGCTACCTTCACAGGATTCGGTTTCCTCGAGGTGGGTAGGTGGGTAGAGGGGGTGGGCGTGCGCGGCGTCAGCTGCTCGACCGCGCCTGGTTGAGCTGCTGTAGCTGGGCTCCGAACAGCTGTTGGCCATCGCTGAGCTGTTTGCGGGCGCGCCGCGCGGAGCTCACGCGAGTGGCGTGATCGGCCGGGGCGTGGATGGCCAGTTCCGCGGCGGCGGCATCGATGACGCGTCGTGGATCGGCTGCGGCGCCGCCGGAGGCCGGGTCCGTCGCGTCGGGAATATTTGCCGCGAAGCGCCACAGCAGGCGTTGCGCGGCCGGGGTCGGGCCTGTGTCGGTGGTGCGAGCCTGTCGAACCGCCTCGGCGATGTTGATCGCGCTGCCGAGGAAGCCGACTCGCGGCGACAGCGGGCCGATGATCCGCTGTTCCAGCGACCAGGTGCTGATCGTGACAAGCGCGCGGGCAGGTCCGAGTAGATCGTGGGTCAGCGCCGGGCACAGATAGTACGGACGGGCGCCGGGCGCGGCGCGGTAGGACCGTTCCTCGTCGCGCCGCAGGCTCGACAGTTTCGATGCCGACAGCTCGCCGGGAAAGAACGCCTCGTGCACGCTGACGATCAGCTTCGGCGCCGCCGGTGCCTGCAACAGCATCAACGCCCGGTGCGCGTGCTCGCGCGCGGGCAGCATGGTCGCCTGCGACGCCGCCGCCGTTGGCGCAGGTTCTGCCGCAACGAGTCCGGGGGCGGAGTCCGCTACTTCGACGAGGCTGTCCCAGGCCCGTTCCGCGCGGCGCAGCTGGGCACGCAACTCGGCGGCGCGTTCGGCATCGCCGGCTGAGGAAGCGTCCCGGATCGCCCGACGTAGCTCGGCGATGTTCTTCTCCAGCACGTCCAGCGGCTCGCTCATACCGAGGACGATACCAGAGTTCCAGAATGTTCCAGATTTTCTCCCGGGAATGCGGTATGGTCGGTGTCGCTCGGCCTCCCATTCGATCCGCGACGGCGCATAGTGAGCCGTCCACCCCTTCTCGGAGAATCTCTCGTGACCGGACGCATCTTCCACACTTCCGACTGGCATCTGGGCCGCCACATCGGACGCCGCCGACGCGATATCGAGTTCGCGGCCGTTCTGGCCGAAATCGTCTCGATCGCAGAGAATTTCGCACCCGACCTCATTGTGCACAGCGGAGATCTGTTCGACGGGTCCCGCCCGAGCCTCGACGATCTGCGTCTGGCGTCGGAGACGCTGCGGCGACTCGGGCGGATCGCACCGACCGTGGTCGTGGCCGGCAACCACGACACCCGCCCGGTCCTCACCTTCCTGCAGTACGTACTCGATGCGGCTGGGCATACCCCCGACCATCGGGTGAGGTTCGTGACCGACACCGGCTCCGGCGGTCCCATGGTCGCCGAGTACCCCGCCGCCGATGGCGAACACACCATCCGCATAGGCGCGCTGGCGTACCTGCACCCCAATCGGTTCACCTACGACCTCGCCGATCCCGGCACTGCCACGACATCATTCGCCCAGCAGATGCGGCACGTGCAGGGCGAGGTCTACCGGCGGCTCGGCGCCGGACGGGGGCCTCGCGACATTCTGGTCTACGCCGCGCACCTGTTCGTGGAAGGTGCGACCCCTTCACACTCCGAGCGCCCGATCTCGCTGAGGTCGGACTACGCAGTGCCAGCGGCGAGGCTGCCGCTGGTCGACTACGGTGCGCTGGGGCATATTCACAAGCCGCAACGCATCGACAGCGTCGGATTCCCTGCCCACTACGCCGGCAGCCCGCTGCAGCTGGACTTCGGCGAGACCAAGGACACCAAGAGCGTCGTGCTGGTCGAGATCGATCCCGGCAAGGACCCTCGGATCGAACTGGTCCCGCTGAGTTCCGGCCGTCGGCTGGTGAAGCTGACCGGCACGTTGGACGAGATCGCCCAGCGCGCAAGGCGTGTCGGAGACGCCTGGGTCAAAGCGATCGTCGATACCGACAGCCCCACCCTCGGGCTGTCGGAAACCCTCGCAGCGATGCTGCCGCACGCCACGATCATCGACATCCAAGAGCGTCGTGCGGGAACAGCCAGCCCGATCCTCGACCGTTCCGCCGCGACCGCTGAAGTGCCCAGCGCCGAAAGCCTGTTGCACGACTATCTGATCGACCGCGAGGTGACCGGCCGACGCCTCGACCACGTCATGGCCGCTCTGGCCCACTTGCAGAGCGAACCCGATCCCATAGATCCCGCACCGTGTTGTGAAGAGAAACTGCTCACCGCCGCCATCGACGGGCACGGCCTCGACGACGTGGACCGGGCCGGACTGCTGCCCGGATTCGCCACCGACGGATCGGCGGTGCGGTGATGCAGCCACTGACTCTGACGGTCAGCGGGTTCCGCAGCTACTCCACGGTGGTCACCGTGGACTTCACCGGCAAAGGCCTGACCGCGATGCTGGGTAA
The DNA here is from genome assembly GCF_003315035.1 of Nocardia puris. GTDB lineage: Bacteria > Actinomycetota > Actinomycetes > Mycobacteriales > Mycobacteriaceae > Nocardia > Nocardia puris. Next base: position 117,451 of record NZ_QNRE01000015.1, on the reverse strand, counting down.
CACCGGCGGCGGCAAGAGCAGCCTGTTGGAAGCCATCACCTACGCTTTGTTCCGCGGAACCACGTGGGACGCCCGCAGTTCCGGCCAGCTCATCGCGGACGACTGTGACGCCATGAGTGTGGAGTTCACCTTCCGGCACGACGGGCAGCGCTGGCGGGTGAGGCGCACGATGCACGCCAGCAACCCCAATGCCGGGCGCCATCACCTCATCAATCTCGACACCGGTGAGGAGGTCGACCGCGCCAAACCGGTCGACGCCCGGATCGAATCCATCCTGGGGATGGGCTATGAGACCTTTCTGCGCGTCGGACTGCTGCCGCAGGGCCGATTCGATCAACTCCTAACCGCTCCCACCAAGGAGCGCACCGCTCGCCTCCGGGAACTGTTCGGCGCGGATTCGTTGACCGAGGCACGTCGACTCGCCGAGAAGCAGAAGGAACGACTCGACGGCCTGATCGGGCAAGCCTGCTTCAAGCGCAAGGCGATGCCGGAGGATCCGGCGCAGGCCGCGCGTGATGCGGGCATGCGAGCAGCAGAGTCCGAGTCGCGAGCCGCGCATCTGGCCACCGCCCTCGATTCGATCTCGGATCTACGCGAACAGGCCTCGATGTCGCAGCTGGCCGAAGGCCGCGCCTCAGACGCCGTGCGGCGCCTCCGCGACCACGCTGCGGCCAACCCCATGGCAGCTCTCGACGACCTGCAACCCCTCGCGGATCAGCTCGCCACCGAGGCTGCGGGGCTCAGCGCTCGCTCGGTCGAAGCGAAGACCCAGGAGTCCGATCTGGTGAGCCGGATCGCCGCCTGCGAGAAGGCTGGTGAGGGACTGGTCGCGCTCGGCAAGGCCGCGGTCACTATCGACGGTCTGGCTGCGCGCGTGACGGAGCATCGCGACGCCCGCGCTGCAGCCGGCACACGTGCGGCTCAGCTCACCGTGGAGAGCGACCGGATCGCCACCGCGGAACAAGAACTGGCCGCTCGTGTGGAGCAGGCCGCACCGCTCACCGCAGCCGCCGACGCTGCCGAACGTGTAGCCGCATCGGTCCACGACCGCGCGGAGACCCTCCGGGCCGGAATCTCCGGCGCAATCGCTGCCGCGCTGCACGCCGCCGACACCTCCCGCGCGCACCACGATGCGCTCGACCAGCTGGCGGAGTCGCAGCGGATCGCTGCCGGGTTGACAGCCGCGGAGTCCGCCGCGGGTACAGCCCTACGGGCAGCCGAAGCCGCGGTCGCCGCGGTGACGCAGCGCAATCAATCCGCCGCGATCGCCAGCGATCTACGCCCCGGCGACGACTGCCCGGTGTGTCATCGCCAGCTCGCGGAGTCCTTCACCCCGCACGCCGCAGCCACCGCAACCGACCTGCGCCAGGCGAAGGCCGCGCACCGTGAGGCCCAGCGCGACCACAATCGCCTCACCGACGAACGCGCCCGGGCGCAGGCCACGGTAGACCTCACCCGGGAACAGGCGAACCAGCTGCGACAGAACCTCGAGACGGCACGGACCGATGTTGTCGACGCCACCGACAGTGCCAGCCGACTGATGGTTGAATTGGCCACCGCCGCAGAGACTTTCGATGCGGTCACCGCCGCGGCAACCCTGCTGTCCGCGACAACCGCGTTGTCCCAGCCGGGAACCGACATCGATCTCGATCAGCTGACTGGCGCCATCGCCACCGACGTCGCCCATTGCGAACGAGCTGCCGACGAGCACGCCCGCTCGCTACGTCGCCACGCTGACAGCCACACCGCGATTCTCGACGCCGAGCGCGCGGCGTTGAGCAATCGCAAGGACCGGCACAAGGAGGCGGTGCGCGCCGCAGCCGCAGATTCGAAGCGACTCACGGCGGCTCTCCAACGCACCGCAGCAGACATCGACGCGCTGCCAGGCCACATCCGTGCCCTGCTCCCCACCGAGATCAGCGATATCGGCCCCGAGCAGACGACCGCGGCGGCGGCGGTGATCGCGGACAAGATGTCGCAGGTGCAGCAGCTCGTCGAGCGACGGGACGACGTCCAGCGGGAGATCAACGGAATCCTGGTCGAGCAAAGGACCATTGATCAGGCAATCCGCGCACAGATCGACAATCCATTGGCCGACCTGTACCGGGGGTTGCGCCTGTGGGAAGACACCGTCACCTCCACGCTCACCGAGCACCACCTCGATCATCGGGTTCCGGACCGACCGGTGAAACCGGACATCACCGGTGTCCGGGAATTCGCTGCCGCGTTGGCACAACTCACCGACACCGTGAACCGCGAGCTGGCCGAAATCAGCAACAAGCACCATCACGCCGCCGAGGCCGCCACCGCGAAGATGCGTCAGATCGCCGAAACGCTCGGCGATATCGATGGGTTCGACCCGTCAGCTGATCTGTCCGCTCCCAACGCCTTGCATCCGCTGGTCGAAGCCAAAACGACCGCAAGCCGACAAGCCGAGGAACTGCGCATCGCGGAGGCGGCCGCCCAGGCCCACGTGCGACCCGCCGCCGACCTCGAATTCGCCATCGCCGCAGCAACAGCCCGTCGTGACGCGGTCGAGGTACTGCGAGTCCACCTCGTCGACGCCAAATTTCTCAGCCATTTCATCGCCCACAACACCCGTGCACTGCTGAGTATCGCCAGCGATCTGCTTGCCGAGCTGACCGGCGACGATTTCGGCTTCGCCGAGAATTTCGACATCGTCAGCCGCAGCAGCGGTGTCGTGCACAGCGCGAACCGACTCTCCGGCGGCGAAAAGTTCCTCGCGTCTCTCGCATTGGCCCTGTCCCTCGCCGAACTCCACTCGCGCAGCGGCCCCCGCCTGGGATCACTGTTCCTCGACGAAGGCTTCGCCACCCTCGACACCGAGGTCCTCGACACAGCCCTGGACGTCCTGCGGACCCAGGCCGGAAGCGACCGCCATGTCATGGTCGTCAGCCACCTCCGCGCCGTTGCCGAAGCCGTCGATGACGTCTTGTGGATTCAACGCGAGACCACCGGATCCACCGCACGCTGGCTCACCGCCGCCGAACGAGACGAACTCGTGAACTCAGATCTAACCGATGGTCTACAGGCGACGATGTAGTGGATCTGAAAAGGACTGGTTGCGTCGCCGCCGGATTCCCAGCCAGCCTGATGCTCGCCGCACTCGCGCGTCTGAAACCCGACCGACCAGCAGAAACCCTCCTCCCGAAACGAAAGGACGGCTCCTTCCGGCCGTGGAACCCGGCAGCCAACCCCCTGAACAAGCCAGGCCAGCACGCCCGTTCGCGGCCCCGGAAACACCTATCCGAACCGGATCAGTCCACCGCGTCAGCCACGGAAAGATCGAGGTCGGGCAGGTCGTTCTCCCCGACGTGTCAGGGTCCGCCGATAGGATGTGCCGAGTCTCTCAGCCTCTTCCCAGACCAGGAGAACTATTCGTCGTGTCAGTCCTGTCCAGCTTCGTATGGAGCGTCGCCGACACTCTGCGGGGCCCCTACGCCGAGGCCGAGTACGGCTCGGTCATCCTCCCGTTCACGGTGCTCCGCCGACTCGAGTGCGTGATGGCCCCGCACCGCGACGTGATGGCCGAGATCGTGGCGCAGTATCCGGGGGAGCAGCAGCGGCGCACGCACTTGAAGCGCAAGACCCGCACTGCGGACAGCGCAGGGTTGTCGTTTTGGACGACGAGCGACTTCACGCTGCAGAAGGCACTGCAGGACCCGAACAACCTGGCCGCGAATCTCATCGACTACGTCGGCGGGTTCTCCGCGAACCTTGACGTGTTCAAGTCCTTCGACTTCGAGAATGTGATCCGCACGCTCGACACACGCGAGCGGCTCGCCCAGGTCACCCGCCACTTCGAGAAACTCGACCTCTCGCCGGACGCGGTGTCCAACGCCGATATGGGTGACCTGTTCGAAAATCTCATCTACCGGTTCGCGGAGTCCGCCAACGACGGCGCCGGCCAGTTCTACACACCACGCGACGTCGTCCGGCTCCTCGTCGACCTGCTCTACGCGGAAGACACCGAAGCCCTGCGCGGTCGAGGCACCGTACGGTCGATCTACGACCCCACCGTTGGCACAGGCGGCATGCTCACCATCGCCGACGAGCACCTGCGCGGACTCAACCCCGATGCCTCCACCGCCCTGTTCGGCCAAGAGATCAACCCGCGCACGTACGCCATCTGCAAGGCGGACCTCCTCATCACCGGGCAGGACGCGTCAAACGTCCGCCAAGGAGACACCCTCGTCGTCGACCGCTTCGAGGACCGACGCTTCGACTACGTCCTGTCCAACCCGCCGTTCGGCACGGATTGGAAGGCCGTCGAGTCCGACGTGAAGAACGAACACGCCCGCGGCGGTCAGGGACGCTTCGCGCCAGGCCTGCCAGCTGTCGGCGACGCGGCAATGCTGTTCCTACTGCATGTGGCCTCGAAGATGCGCGACGTCGATGAGAGCGGCCGGGGCGGCAAGGCCGGCATCGTCCTCAACGGCTCCCCCCTCTTCACCGGCGGAGCCGGCTCTGGCCCCTCCGACATCCGCGGCCACCTGCTGGAGAACGACCTTATCGAGGCCATCGTCGCGCTGCCCAACGACATGTTCTACAACACCGGCATCGCCACCTACCTGTGGATCTTGTCCAACGCCAAACCGGCCGACCGCAAAGGCCGCGTCCAACTGATCGACGCGACGGGACTGGGGTCGAAGCTACGCAAGTCGATCGGCTCCAAGCGCGTCGAGATCGCCGACAAGCACCGCACAGCAATCGTGCGCGCCTTCACTGAGACACAGAGCGTCGACGACGAAATCACCGTACCGACCAAGGTTTTCAGCAACAGAGACTTCGCGTACTGGACCGTCACGGTCGAACGCCCGCTTCAGCTCCGCTTCGAGTGCACACCGGACACCATCGAGGCGGTCACAGAGCACAAGAAGCTGGGCCAGATCGCCGGCCTGCGCCAGGCGTTGGAGTCGTTCGGCGACCAGCCGTACCTCAACCGCGAAAAGTTCAACCGCGAGCTCGGAAAACACCTCGGCGATCACGGTTTAACACTGACCACCGCGCAGCGCAAGACACTGTGGCAGACCATCGGAATCCACGATGAAGCCGCCGACATCTGCCGGTACACCTCAGGCACGAGCAAGGGCGAGCCGGAACCCGACCCCGCACTGCGAGACACCGAGAACGTCCCATTCGGATGGGGCGGGCACCCCAAGACACACGAGGCTCGCGACGAGACCGTCCAGGACTACTTCGATGCCGAGGTGAAGCCACACGTCGACAACGCGTGGATCGACTGGGATAAGACCAAGACCGGCTACGAAATCCCGTTCACCCGCCACTTCTACACCTACGAACCCCCCCGACCGCTCGCGGAGATCGACAGAGATCTCGAGCGCGTCGTCGGCGAGATCATGGAGCTGCTGCGCGAGGTGGAAGCGTGAGCGTCGAAACTGCGGACCCGGTCGCAGAGCGAGTCGAGAAATGGCTGGGAGGTGTCCCGTGCGGATGGGCTGGGGCTCGGCTGTTCGAGATCGCGCAGGCTTGGACGAGCAATGTAGACAAACACGCTGTCGAGGGGCAGCCATGTGTCAGGCTCTGCAATTACGTGGACGTCTACAAGAATGATTCCATCGTCGACTCGCTCGACTTCATGAAGGCCACAGCGACGCGCGAGCAGATCAAAAAGTTCCGAATCCGTCTCGGCGACACGCTCATCACCAAGGACTCCGAGACCGCCACCGACATCGGCGTTCCTGCCTTCGTCGAGTACGAGGCGGACGACCTGATCTGCGGCTACCACTTGGCTATCGTCCGGCCGGACGCTCGTAAGGCTGTCCCGAAGTACATGTACTGGGTGCTCGCCTCCAAACCCGTCGCACGTCAATGGGGCGTCACAGCGGCTGGTGTGACCCGTGTCGGCATTCGGAGTACTGACCTGAACAAGGTCACGATCCCCCTCCCTCCTCTCGACGAGCAGCGTGCCATTACCGACTTCTTGGACCGTGAGACGGCCCAGACCGATGCGCTCGTGGCGAAGCAGGAGGAGCTCATTGGGCTGTTGCAGGAACGGCGGCGCATGGTGGTGCCGTCAATCTTGTCTAAGCTGACGCCCGACGGTCTTCGTCCCGACAAGCTGCATCGTCGGACACGGATGGGTAATGGGTCCACACCGCGTGCTGGCGAGGACCGATACTGGCTCGACGGCGATGTCCCCTGGCTGAACTCGTCGGTCGTGAATAGCCCCGAGGTATACGAGCCGTCGAAGTTCGTCACGCGAGCTGCTGTTGAAGAGTGTCACCTTCCGATGGTGAGCCCAGGTTCTCTCGTTGTCGCTCTTACTGGTCAAGGGAAGACGCGTGGGGCAGCCACGATCCTGCGGATCAAGTCCACGATCAATCAGCATCTCGCATTCATTGAACCTGATGAGCGGTACTGGGTGCCCGAGTACCTCCTGTGGATCATGCGATCGAAGTACGAGCACCTCCGGCGCGTCAGCAGCGAGAACGGTGCAACCAAGGGTGGTCTCACGGTTGGGGATCTCCGGGCGCTCAGGGTACCGATGCCTGACTTGGAAGTGCAACGCCACCTGGTCGCGGAGCTAATCGACGCAACGTCTCGCATCGACGCCCTGATCGCCAAGGCTGAGGAGCACATTGCTCTTGCCAAGGAGCGGCGGTCGGCGTTGATCACGGCGGCGGTGACGGGACAGATCGACGTACGTACTGCCCGGATGGCGGGGTGAAAGCCATGGCGACACCGGATGGGACCCGTGAGGTGGCGTTCGAGACCGAGATCGCCGAGTTCCTTGCCACGCACGGTTGGGAGTACAGCGAGACCGACGAGGGCTATGACGTCGAGCGGGCGATCTGGCCTGAGGACGTGCACTGGTGGCTGTCGGAGACGCAGCCGGAGGAGTACGCCAAGGTTGTCCGCGTCGGCACCGCTGCTGAGGCTGCGGATCGCGAGGCGTTGTTGGCCTCTCTCGTGTCTCGTCTGGACACGCCGATGGGCTCGGGTGGGGGCACGCTGAACGTGCTGCGCCGGAAGTTCTCCCACACCAGGGGCGCGACCGCGCATCTGCGGATGTGCCAGTTCAAGCCGGCCACGACGCTGAACCGGGAGGTCACCGAGCAGTACCGGAAAGTGCGGCTGCGGGTGGTCCGTCAGGTGCACTTCTCCCCGAAGCGTGGGGACACACGGTCGATCGACTTGGTGTTCTTCGTCAATGGCCTGCCGGTGGCCACCTGTGAGCTGAAGTCGTTCTTCAAACAGAGGTGGCACACCGCGATCAGCCAGTACCGCAACGACCGGAACCCGGCAGGGCAGCCGCTACTCGGGTTCGGCACCCGCGCCCTGGTCCACTTCGCCGTCGACGACGACCAGGTCCACATGACCACCAAACTGGCCAGCGAGAAGACCTACTTCCTCCCATTCAACCGCGGCCACGAGGACACCGGCGCGGCAGGGAACCCCCCGAACCCCGACGGCTCGGCGACATCGTACCTGTGGGAGCAGGTCCTGCAGCGCGATAACTGGCTGGCCATCCTCGGGTCGCAGATGTTCCTCAAGACCGAGGCCGACGAAGACCCCGCCACTGGGAAGATCAAGCGGTCGACGGCGCTGATGTTCCCGCGCTACCACCAGTGGCGCGCGGTAACGAAACTCGTCGGCTCGATCATCGAGGAGGGGCCAGGCCGCCGGTACTTGATCGAGCATTCGGCAGGGTCGGGCAAGACGAACACGATCGCCTGGACGGCGCATCGTCTCGCTCGGCTTCATGATCAGGCGAATGAGAAGGTGTTCGACAAGGTTCTGATCGTGTCCGATCGCCGTGTCCTCGACGCACAGTTGCAGCAGGCGGTCGAGCAGGTCGATGACACGGTCGGCACTGTCGCGGTCATCGACTCCGCGGCCGTGCGCCGCTCTGGTGGCTCGAAGTCCCGGGCGCTGCTGGACGCGCTGACCGGGTCGGCTCTGATCGTGGTCGTCACGATCCAGACGTTCCCCTATGTCAAGGGTCTGCTGGACACGACGCTGGGTGACCGGAACTTCGCGGTGATCATCGACGAGGCGCACACGTCCCAGTCGGGCAAGACGGCCGCGGATCTGAAGAAAGTCCTTACCGAGGGCGGCGGGCAGGTCACCGATGAGGATCAAGTCGACAGTCAGGACATCGTCAACCAGGTCGTAGAGGCCGACGCCGCTCGTGAACGGCAGATCGCTGCCGAGACTGCGGCGCGCGCTGGCGCTAAGAATGTGTCCTTGTTGGCGTTCACGGCGACGCCAAAGGCCAAGACGAAGATGCTCTTCGGGCGAGAGACCGCGGAGGGGAAGCCGGTCTCGTTCGATGTGTACCCGATGCGGCAGGCGATCGAGGAGGGCTTCATCCTCGATGTGCTGCGCGGCTATCAGACCTACAAGACCGCCTTCGAGATCGAGCAGCGCGGCGAGGGCGGCGTCGCCACCGGCATCACCGCAGGTGGAGGAGTCGATGATGATGTGGATCGTCTCGTCGATCCGAAGGTCGCCTCGCGCAAGATCATGCGGTTCGCGAACCTGCACCCGACGAATGTGGGCCAGAAGGTCGAGATCATCGTCGAGCACTTCCGCGCCAACGTCGCCCACCTGCTCGACGGGCACGCGAAGGCCATGGTCGTGACCGACTCGCGGCAGGCTGCCGTTCGCTACAAGATCGAGACGGACAAGTACCTTGCCCAGAAGGGGTACGGGTACCAGTCCATTGTGGCGTTCAGCGACAAGATCAGCGACGACGAGTACGGGCTCACCGACGTGACGGAGGCCTCGATGAACCCGGGCCTAGGCTCGGATCTGGCCAGGGAGTTCCGTCGGCCGGAGTACCGGCTCATGCTGGTCGCCGACAAGTTCCAGACCGGCTTCGATCAGCCGCTGCTGTGCGCGATGTATGTGGACAAGCGGCTGCCCGACGTGCACGCGGTGCAAACGCTGTCCCGGCTCAACCGCACCTACCGAGCACGTTCGGGTGAGGTGAAGGACCGCACGTTCGTACTGGATTTCGTCAACGACCCCGAAGACGTCCGCCAGGCGTTCCTGACCTACTACCTCGAGGCGCACGTCGAGACGGCGACAGACCCGAACCTCGTGCACCGGGTCGCGACCAAGCTCGCCCAGGCAAGGATCTACACCCCTGCGGACGTGGAGCGCTACGCGCAGGCGTGGTGGGCGCCGACCCAGTCCCATTCCGCTCTCGCTGCCGCGGTCACTCCGGCGCGTGATGAGTTCGTAAACCGGTGGACGGATGCGAAGTCGCAGCAGGACAGCCAAGCGCTCGACGAGCTACGGACCTTCCGGAAGGACTGCGGCTCCTACGTGCGCCTGTATGACTTCATGTCCCAGGTCGTCGACTACGGCACCAGCGATTTGGAGAAGCTCGCGGAGTTCCTGCGTCAGCTGACACGTCTGCTGCCCTCGGAGGAGGCAGGAGGCGACGTCGACGTATCCGGGCTGGAGCTGCGACGGGTTCGCCAGATCGACCAGGGGAAGGCCAACATCTCGCTGTCCGGTGACCAGGACACACCTGGCCTGCGCGGCATCACCGGGGTCGGCTCCGGCGTTTCCCGGCAAGACCCTCAGCAGGAGCTGCTCTCGGAGGTGGTCGCCCGGATCAACGCCTTGTTCGGTGCCGAGTTCGCCGACCCGCAGATCAAGGGGTTCGTCATCGCCGCCGCCGGCCTGGCCGAGGAAGACCGCCGCATCGCCGACCAGATCGACCACAACGCTATCGACCAGTTCCTGGCATCCCCCGATCTGCGAGATACACTCACCGACGCAGCGGTACTGAACGAAGGAGCCTTCGGCAAACTCACCGGCGCACTCACCGGCGAAAACGATCGCGCCGACGAGTTCATCCGCCTCATCGGCGCGTACCTGTACCAGTCACGCAGACTCCGCACAATCGACGACGCACAGACCGAGGACGTCGGCTCGGCACCTGAGATGCCATGAAGCACGGCATCACCGAACTCCTGCCGCGCCAGTTCTAGCCGATGCCTGATCGAGATCGACGGTGGCCGTACGCTGATCACCTGAGCAGCGTACTGGGCATGGAGGAACCGGTATCGGTCCGCTGGGCCGCGACCGCGTGGTGGTGGATGGCCGGAGTGCGGTATAGCGGCGCTCGCCCTCGGTCATCGGGCGCGGCGACGCTGTGTTCGATTGCGAGCGCGCGGTTTTCAGTTGCTCAGTGGCCGCGCAGGCGCGGGTCAGCGGATCGGAGGGCGCGGTTCACCTTCGCCGTTGCCTCGCTGCGTGCGTCCCGGTAGGTGTCGGTGATCGCCGTGCTGAGTTGGGTGTTCGAGGTCGGCATCGCCGCCGGCGAGATCCGCAGGTCGGTGATGTCGCCGCGCGCGTCGACCTCGACGGTGACGCCGTGCTTGTCGGCCCGCCCACGGATCGCAGCCACTGCCTGCGCGGAGGAGGACACGGACGGAGTCGACACTCGGATTCTGGGCGGCGGCGTGCAGGATGTGACGCCGTCGTTGTCGCGGTTGTAGGGGCGCGGCCCGCCCGCCAGCCGCAGCGGCACATACGACACCAGCGGCGCCTCGACGCTCGCCGCCCCGGCCTGCGGCCACTCCAGCACCGCCTGGTCCTGCCGCACCGGCAGCAGCGGCCCGAGCCCGGCGCGTGGGAGCACCGAGCCGTATGTGGGCTGCGGAGCGCTGTGGGCGACGCTGCGCCCACGGCGCGAAGCAGTGCAGGTAGGCATTGGCGCGGAGTGGAAACGTGGTTGAGGCTCGTTAGGGTGATCGTCTGACAGGCTGGCGCGCGGAAGGAGTCGTGTTGGGGATTCGGCGGCTGGTGGTCGTTGGGTTGTGCGCCGTCACGATGGCGGGGTGTTCGGCGGAGACAACATCGGATACGGGCACGGCGACGACGAATGCGCCCGGCTCCGCAGTGGCTCAGGTCTACTCGTGTGCGGCAGGCGCAGCCTCCGGGTCTACGTTCTCTCTGGGGCCGACGTCCGAGCGTCCGTTCACGTTGTCGATTCCTCGGCTTGAGGGGTGGGAGGAGGCGACTACGGCCAGTGGCGGTGGTTCGGGATTAACAGTGTCCCGCAGCGACGTCGTGGCAGGGCGGTTCGGTAATCCGAATGGGACGGTGGCGGTCACGCTACTGGCGGCAGAGCGAAGCGTGGAGGGCGCGTGGGCGCGGCTGGACCTGCTGGCGCGCGCGGACAACGGGTGGGAGCAGGATGGCTATGAGCGGGTCAATGTGTGCGGGCACAGTGGGATTCGTGCAGCTTCGACGTCGACCTCTCCCGCCGGGGTGCGTGACGACCACCTGGGTGTTGCGATAGAGGTTGGCGAGGCGGTGTATCCGGTGATGGTCACCGGGCGGGTGAACGCTGCGGCGACCGACGCGATCCGCGCTGATGTGACCACGATTCTCGACGGAGTGCAGCTGGCGGTCTGAGGTGCGCTGGCAAGGAGCCTGGGCTTGGGTCAAGCCCAGAGCCGGGGCGTTCCAACCGCAGCGTTGGCGGCGTTGAGGCGGATGTCGAGTCGTTCGGGGGTGAGAGTGTAGGGCACGAGGACGTCGATTACGACGCCGTCGCGGTGTTCCAGGATCGCCTTGATCGCGTCGCCGGTAATGGGCGCTGTAGCGGTGACATCGAAGACGGCGGCGCGAGCACGCAGTTGCTGGCGGTCGGCTGGGAGCTGGACGTCGGTGAGGAACTGTTGCTCGGTTCGGGCAGGCCCGCCGGGTGGAAGACTGCGGATCGTGGTGTTGCCGTTGAGGTCGATGACCAGCATGAACGGATCGAAAGTGTCGGCGGATTCGAAAGTCCGGGCGGCGGCGTTGACAGCGTCGCGCAAGAGTGTGTCAAGGTCGTGTTGCGCTTGTTGAGAGGCTGTGCTCCGCCAGTCCATGCGAGTCCCCACCTTGCCGGTCGCGATATACAGTGGCTACCGTTCAGTGCGGAGACAGGGGGTAGCCGATGGCCGAGGGCAGTCTACAAGCCGACCCTGCGGCATTGCGGCAGGCTGCCACGGATCTGCGTGGGCATCATTTCCGGTTGCACGAGGCGTTGTCAGCGATACGCGCCGAACACGAAAACCTCGCGCAACTGTGGACAGGCCCGGCCGCTGACCATGCCTCAGCCGTGTGGGAGGAGTTGCGGCCGAGACTCGGCCAGCATATCGACAAAATCAGCGAGTTCGCGACCAGCCTGACAACCACAGCGAACACGTTGACCGAGCAGGATGATCAGAACGCGGATACCGTCACCTCGACCACATCGAGCCTCGACCTGCCATGACCGCGCGCAGCTATGATCTAGCGGCGATGCAGCGGTTCATCGATGTGCTGGACAAACAGATCGACGCAATCAGCGGTGAGCGCGATGCGGTGAAGAGAACCGCGGAGGCGCTCCTGTTGGGGTTCTCTGGTGCGGCGGCAACATCGTTCGACACCGCGCATCAAGGCTGGCAGTCCGGAACCGGTCCGCTGATCGAGCAGTTGCGGGCGCTGCGCGATCGGGTGAGCACCGCGCTGGAGAACTACATCAAGGCCGAGGAAGCAAACCGCTCCATGACGGGCCGGTAGCGAGGGGGACCGCGATGACCACGGTGGATTCGGATGACTACTATCTGGTGGCGCGCAAGCTCATTGAGGCGAGTCTGACCCTGGAGACCGATCTTCTGGACTTGGACAAGGGCCTCGATATCTCACGGTCGGCGGGGCGGTATCCGTATGGCGGTCCGCAGTGGGCGATGAGTTTCGACCAAAGCCTGTCCGATGCGTTCGAGGCCGGCGGACTCGGGGCGATCGCGGCCCGAGAGCTCGGCTTTCTGATCCACCTGGCTGGCAACAACCTGGACGTGAGTGAGAGCAACTCGCACGAAGGCCCGAAGACCGCGCCGCCGAAACCGCCCGAGGGCTCGACGTTGGTGACAAGCCCCCCGATCAAGCAACTGTCGGTCGGCGGAAAGGAGGACAATCCGACGTTCTGGTCGCTGGTCGAGGATTTCGTAGCCAAGGTGTGGGCCGACTGCGACGAAACGCGCATCGGCAAGGTCGGTGAACAACTCGCCGCCTATGGCACGAAGAAGTCCGAGCTGGCCACCACCCTCTACAACGAGGTAAATGGCGCGTTCCCTGCGGCTGCGCAAGCCGAGGATGTTGTGCTCGAAGCATATGTCGAGGATGTCGTGAACGTCTGTACCGCCATTGCGGCCACCGCGGATGCGGCGACGTATCTGTCGTATGCCTGCAGGGATGTCGCGCAGACTGCGGATTCGGCCAAGGACGATTGCCGTACGTCGCTGAAGCTCCTAGCCGCGATCGTAGCCTCCTACGAGGCCGACAAGGTCCCCACCTACATCCTGCCCGGCGGCTCGCGCCTTCGGCGCAACATCGACCGCGCCATCGAGATGAACAAGCGCGCCTACGCCGCCGCCATCGACGCGCGCCTGGGCAACATCGAAACCAAGGTCGCTGACGCAGTCAGTTCCAACTCCGGCATCTATGGCCCGTCCCCAATGAATGAGACCGCCCGGTATTAGAGTCCTGTTGGCCCTGGTGAGGGCTGGAAGGGACACTGAGTGACATGGCAGGACGCAAGCGGCATTCCGCGGAGGAGATCGTGCGGAAGCTGCGCCGTGCCGATGAGCTGATCGCGGCGGGCAAGACCGGGGAGGAAGTCGCGGCCGAGCTGGGGGTGTCGGCGGCGACGATGTACAACTGGCGCCGCCAGTACGGGGGCGTGGACACCGACGCGGCCAAAGAACTCAAGGAGCTGCGGGAGCAAAACGCCCGGTTGAAGCGGTTGCTGGCCGATGCCGAGCTGGAGAAGGACGCACTGCGGGAGATCGCGAAGGGAAAATTTTAGGCCCGGCTACCAAGCGTCGCGCCGTTGACATGCTCCGAGTGGTGAAGGGCATGTCGGAGCGGTTCGCGTGCAGGGTTGTCGGGCTGTCTCGTTCTACGTATCGGCGGCTGCCGATCGCACAGACACCGGCCGATCCGGATGCCGGTCTGCGGGCCTGGCTGCGTTCCTACGCCACCACACATCAAGGGCACGGGTTCCGGCGCGCCTGGGCGGCGCTGCGGTTCGACGAGGGCAACTCGGTGAATCTGAAGAAGGTGCACCGGCTGTGGCGGGACGAGGGCCTGCAGGTGCGCGAGCACCATCCCCGCAAGCGGGCCGAGATTTCGTCGGTGCCGCCGATCGAGGCCGACGCACCGAAGGTGGTGTGGGCGTTGGATTGCCAGTTCGACTCCACCGTCGACGGGCGGGCGGTGAAGATCGCGTCGATGATCGACGAGCACACCCGCGAATCGCTGCTGCACCTGGTCGAGCGGTCGATCACCGCCGAAAAGCTCGTCGCCGAACTCGAGAGGGTGTTCGCCACCCGCGGTGGCCCGCCGAAGGTGCTGCGGATGGACAACGGTCCGGAAATGATTTCCCATGCGTTGCAGCAGTTTTGCGCTGACCGTGTCGGGATCGTCTACATCCCGCCGGGAACACCGTGGAACAACGGGTTCATCGAGTCGTTCAACCGTCGGTTGCGGGCCGAGTGCCTCAACCGCAACCACTGGACGAGTGTGCTCGAAGCCCGTGTCGTGATCGGCGACTTCAAGGCCGAGCACAACCATCGGCATCGGCACTCGGCCCTGGGCTACCTCACCCCGGCCGAGTACGCTGCCCGCTGCAGCCACACCCACCACCCCGTGGCCTGCAACATCAACTGAAACTGGATCGAATACAACCCGGACTCAACGACCGGGTGGTCCCGTCATCGGGGACCGGTCATCTACAGCATGGTCAATGAGGGAACAAAAGTGCTGTCCTCCATTCTCGACCGCACACCGCGCAACACCGAGGAAGTCAAGTTCCGCAACGAAACCGAGAACAAGGCTGCCGGTGTTGAAGGGGAACGACGATCCGGGATCAACCCGGCGGGCCGTAAGCGCACCGTCTACGTCGATGTCACCCAACCTGACGGCAGTATCAAGACCACCGAGGTGGTCCCCGACCGGGTCGATGATGTCAACAAGCAGGTGGTTGAGGTCAAGAACACCAACGAGATTAGCCCTGACAAGAAGCAGATCCTCACTGAAGCTCAGTGGGCGCAGGAGAACGGTTACACGATGACCTTGGTCGTCGACCACCGAACCAAGATCAACAGCCCGGAGATCCAGGCGCTGATCGACAGCGGACAGATCCAGCTCATTCGGAAAGAACTCGATGACAACAACGATAAGAAATGACCACGATGACCGTTAGCTACATCGGCATGCCCCCGGGAAGCGAGAACGGCGGTACGGAGTGGATGAACGATCTGCCCGCCCGCTACGTTCACGGACGTGACGGGTTCGACCGGCGGCTCATGGAAGAACTCGCCGCGGCCGGGGTGCCCTGCTACACCCTGGACGATCTCGCCAACGGCCCGCGCACGATCCCCGCAGGTATTCCGATCTTCGTGGAATGGCTGGCGAACCTCGAAACCAAGATTCCGGGATCGGAAACCGAGCACCGGTCGACCATCCGGTCCGGGCTCATCCGTAACCTCATCGATCCCGCCGCCAGAGGCAGCGACCAGGTCATAAGCCTGCTCATCGCTCAGCTTCGACGACAACCGCCGTTGCCACGGCCCCAACGCGACTGGGCGTGCCAGGGCCTGGCACGCATCGCCACGCCAGCTCACTTCCCACAGATAGCTGCGGTCCTCGATGAACTTCCCTCCGACGCAACGGGCCGCTATCCCCTGATCGAGTACCTCGGGAAAGTAAAGACCGCCCAAGCCCGCGAACGCGCGATCCGTGAACTCGACGGCCGCGCTGTCGTCGCCGCGCTCAACGCTCTGGGCACGATGAAAGCAGAGGGCGTTCGCCACCTCATCGAGCCGTTCGTCACGAACACCAGCAGTGACGTCCGCAAGGCCGCGATCCGAGCCCTGAAGAAGCTCCCAGAATGACCGACGCCACCGACGCCGCGCTCACCGAGTTGCTCGCACGGCAACGCCAGCTGATGGAGCAGGCGAAGGTTCGCATCCAGGCCGTCGAAGCAGAAGCCGAAACGACCGACCGGCTTGTCCGCGTGCGCGTGAATGCCAGCGGAGCTCTCCTCGACGTCACTCTCGGCCCCGGCACCGAACGACTCAGCCGAAACCAACTCGGTGAAATGATCACCCGGACAGCGCAACGAGCAACCCGCCGCGCGGCAGACCGCGTCGCCGCCGAACTCGATGAACTCGACACCGCCCAGCAACGGCTGCTCGAGATCATCGAGTCCATCAACCCTTCTACCGCGAGCATCGTTCGCCCGGCTCCCCACTACCCGCAAGTACGTCAGAACCCCGGCGATCACGATGCGGCGCAACCATTCTGACCGCTGCAACTCCAAGACGAACCACGCCCCGGCGACCGATCCGGATCGGCGCGCGGCAGCCAGGCTGCCGTGCGATGCCGGGTTCGTGACCAGGTCCCACATTGGCGAGACGACTGATCTTCGCCGCGCTCGACGGCGGTGGGGGGCCGCCGTTGGCTGGTGTGCGCTCGACAGGATGTGGGCATGCGATGAGGCGGCCTTCCGCCGCGCGGGCACACCTAGACTCAGCGTTGTGAATCGTCGCTTCAACACTGCTGACCGCTCGCTGCACGGTGATGCTGGGATGGACGGCGAGGTGGCCGGTGGCGTTTCGTTTCCCCCGGGCGTACCCGACTCGCTCGCCGATGCCGAGGCGATTCGCGTGAACGATTGGCGCGCGTACAACGAGTTGGTGCAGCTCGAGGATCATTGGAGTCTCAAGGCGTGGGTACCGGGATACGCGGCGTACTACTGGTATCTGACTTTCGCCGAAGCTGAACTCGTCGCGCTGGCCGCGCGGTGTCAGGATCGCCTCGATACGACGCATCTGGATCTGATTCCACCCGATGGTTTGCACGTGACGCTCGTGAAGGTGGGCGCGGCCGACGACATCACAGACCCGGAACTACCGCAGTTCGTCACGGCCGCCGAACAGCGGCTGGCCGGCCTGGCGTCGTTCTCGGTGGAGGTGGGGCCGTTGGCGGGCTCGCGCAGCGCAATTCGCCTGTCGGTGACGCCGTGGGACCGGCTGGTGGATCTCCATGAGCGGCTGCGGACGAGCGTGATCAGCGTTCGCCCCACGCCTGCGCCGAAGCCGACGTCGCGGTTTCGCCCGCATTTGGGCATCGCGTACAACAATCAGCGGCGTCCGGCGGCTCCGGTGATCGAGATGGTCGCGGCACTGCGCGACATCGGGCCGGTTTCGGTGTCGGTCGATCGCGTGAAGCTTGTTCGCCTGTGGAGGACCGACCATCAGTATCGTTGGGAGGAGTGCGCCGCTATTGCGCTGGGGACGTAGGGTTTCCGGGAGCAGCGATCGGCTTGGCGCTGGCCGACCACTCGCGCAGCTCGCCGATGTAGTCATCGACTTTGCCTGTGTCGACCGTCGCGACCGCGTTCGCGAGGTCGTGGGATCGTTGCCAGACCGAGCGAATCGGACGGTGGCGTGAGGCGTCGAGTGCTTCGATACCGAGATCCATGGCGTACTCGATGTCCGGGTGCGGCTGGTGCACCAACGCGGTGGCCATATCCAATCGCACCAACGAACGGCTCCATGCCGAATCCGATGAATTGACCAGGTCCTCGACCTGTCGGCCGTACGCGAGGGACTTATCGTATTCACCCACGGTGAGATACGCGGTGGCCGCGTTGGCTTTCCATCGAGCCTCGCTGTACGCCGCGAACGACAGCGCCGGGCTCAAGCCTGACGGCGTGTCGACTGTCGAGGCGACCGACATCGCCGCGTCGATCGCGCGCTCGACGCCGGTCCTGTCGCCGAACCGGCCCAGTGCTCTGGCAAGTCCGTTGGTGTAGAGCCGAATCGCTTGTGGACCACCAGCCGCGAGTTGGATGCCCTCTTCGGCCAGCGCAACGGCCCCGGGGTAGTCGCCCTTGTAGTAGGCGCAAAAGCTCTGTGTCCCCTTGGCCCAGGCTTGCAGGTCGGTGTCCTGGATGAACTCGGCGACGCTCAACGCCTCGCGACTGTAGATGTCCGCGTGGTGGAAGCGACCGCGGTTGACCGCCATGTAGCCGAGCACGCCGGCGAGTTGTCCCGCCAGCCGGAACAGCCGTTGCGATTGTCGCGGCTGACGGCACAGGTCGAGTAGCGCATCGACTTCCCGGCGCAACGCGCGCACTTCACCCGCGAGGCGGACGGGCCCCTCCAGCTCGTAGCGGTCAAGGAGATCGGCAAGCGCCAGATCGATGACATCGAGCACCGCGTCATCGACTTCCCGGGTTTGAAGGAGACGCATCCGCTCGACCACCTCGGACGGCCCCTCGAAAACGTCGTGGTCTGCTGCCACGATGGCCGCGACCGGCTCGGGTAAGTCGCGCTGCAGTGATGCGGATGAACGCCGTCGGCGCCATGCTGCTTCACCCTCGGCCACGATCTGGGCGAACCGCTCCCGATCTTCGGGCGTGGTGCGCTGCTGATACGTGGTGTCGAGAATGCCTTGAGCTTTGGTACGCGGTCTAACACTGCCCAGACCAGTCCGCCAGTTGGTCACGGTGGTCGTCTCGATGCCCAGCATCGCCGCGAAATCCCGGACCGAACAGCGCATCGCCTCTTGCAGGGCTGCTGCTTCGAATCCGGTCCATTCCCGCCCTCTGACCATGATCCCCACCTCTGCGCATGCGTTTTGACCTGGGCAAATGCCCACAATACGCCCACGATACGCCGCCATAACGCGGTTCCGGACCAAACCTCCTGCGGGGCAGGCTGAAACCCGGCACCCGGTACCGGGGAAATCCGCCGTGACCCCTTGCACGGCGTGCTCGCCCGCCGGGAGTGGAGGTGGGCGGGCACGAGCGTCCACGGTACCGGGTGCTCTTTGACCCGACGAGCCTGGCAGGGAGGCGTCCATGGATTGCTCCACCGGAACTGGGTGGCCGTCATGACCGGCACCAGCGACACCCCGGTCTCGCGGTGCCGCTACTACCGCACCGTCTGCGGTCTGCCTGCTGCGGTTCGGGATGGGACCGGGCGGATCAGCTTCACGACGAACTTGGTGTGGGCGATCTCGATGCCCGCCGATGTCGGGCACGCGGTGAAACTGGATCTGGAGCGCCGCCAGCGCGATGGCGGACCGATCATCTCCCACCCACGCAGCCACACGTGGACGATGCTGGTCCGCTCGGATATCCCGCTGCGGGAAGTACCGGATATCGCCCAGCTGCGGCGATTCGGCGTGCAGGTGCTGCGACGCGGTCACGAGATCGTGCTGCCCTCACCCACCGACAGGGGCGCACAGGTGCGGGCGTGGATCACCGCACCATGCAGCACTTTCCGGCCCTCGGGGATGGTGGTGCTCGAATCGGTGCGGATGGCGTTGGCGAGCCGGAGGGGGACGCCGTGCCCGAGATGAGCGGATTCATCGGTTCTTGTGTCACCCCGCACGAGGTCGCCTACGTCTACCGTGAGCGACTCGGGCTTCCGGTGGACCAGAACGACGTGAACCTGTCGGTGCTGACCAGCGACCGTCTCGGTGTGGTGGAGATGCCCGAACCAGTCGGGCGGCTGGTCTCCCGACACCTGCCCACCGCAGCAGTACTCGGGCATCCCCGGCGTCGGCAGTGGCGGTTTCTGGTCCGGCCCAGCCGCGTGGTGATCGGGGAACTCACCGCGCGGGCCCTGGCCGAGCGCGGTGTCATCACGCTGGCTCCGGACAGCCGGGTGCCGCTGCCCACCTCGTCCCACACCGGCTGGTACTGGATCACCGCACCACGCCGCGCCCCCGACACGAACACCGGCACCGGTTCGGGTTCGGGTTCGGGTGTAATGGTATTGCCGCCCAGCGACCAGATCCTGAACGCGGCGAAATCTGCTTCTTACCAAGCACTCCCACTCATTCCGAACAGGGAGGTGAGGCTGCCGTGACCGCATGGTCCTCGCCCGGCCGCGGGGAAGATCTGGCGTGGCCGGGCCAGGATGGCCTGCTCGCCGCGATCCGAGGCCAGCACATCGGCCCGCACCCCATCGCCGGGTGGGCGCATGAACTCGGCATCCTGCACACCCGTCTGCTCGACCACCCGGCAGGACACGAAACCCGTTCCCGCAGAGCCCGTGTCATTCAGGCGATCGACAGGTGGCTGCAGCCTCGACTCCCCAGCCCGCACCGGGCCGCACGGGCGTATCCGGAGACGGGGGGTGTGCTGGTGGACCGGATCGCCGCGACCCAAGTCCGCGCGTGGTGGCTGCTCATGACCTACCCCGCCGACGACACCCGCGTCCACGGCGCCTGGGACCAGCTGGCCGTCCTGGTCGACGCCTACAACGATCTCGTCACCGGCCTGGACCGGCGAACCTACCGACTGCCCACCACGCCAACACTGCTAGCCAGCGCCTAACGCTCACCGTTCACAGGATCACGATCGCCCATGAGAATCACACTCCCACAACGCAAACCAGCGACTCCTGCGATCCTGCTCGAACCGGTCGCGGTCGGCTACATCCGCCTCCCCGCCCTCGACCCCACAGCTGTCAAGGGCCTCGGTGTGGCGATGCGCCACCGGGCTGAGGTGCTCGGCTACCGGTGGGGGCGGGCTCTACCTCGACCGCTCCGAGCCCTGCGATCTGCTGTCGCAGACGCAGGCCGCGGCTCGCGCGGCGGGTGGACCGCCAACCCGAGATCTGGGTCGTCCTCGTCCCCGACGACACCCACCACCCTGGCCTACCAGCGGCGGTCGGGCGTAGCGGCGTGCGCGTCGTCGCCACCACGAACACTCAGCCGCACATCCGAGATCCTGAGAAGGAGGGCATCTCCCGATGACCCCACGCGAGCCCGCAGCACGCGACACCCCCGCCCCGGCTATCACCGAAGTCGACCAGGGCGTTGAGCCGTGGGACGTGGCCGGGTTCCTCGACGTGATCATCGGCGCGGACGAGCCCGCCGTGCCGGTGTTCGCGTGCCAGTACGTCGAGGCACGGCTGATGTGCCAGGAGAGGTTGACCGGATCAGAACGCTGCCAGCCTGAGGTTGTTACCTTCGTGAGGAGGGTGGTGTTCAGTCTGGCTCATGCTGATCGCCGCGTGCTCGCAGTTCGTGGGGTAACAGCGCGCCGTAGACTACGGAATGGGTCGGTGTGGGAACGTTGAGCCATTCTCCGTAGTGGACGATCGCGCCGGTCTGCTCGTACAACTCCGATGGTTTGCCTGCGGCGAGATCTCGCATCATGGACGCGGTGGAACGCGGATCGGAGTAGTCGAGCCGTGACACCGCGTCATCGACGTCGGCGGGGGTGATTTTCGTCGAGGCCGCGCGGGCAACAGCGGCTGCCTCATGCACCGCCGCGTGGAACAGTGCGCGCGTTCGGGGCTGATCACGGATGACACCGGCAGTGGCGTTGGCCAGTGCGCACACTCCGCCGAAGGAAGAGATGAAGATCAGCTTGCGCCACAAGTCCCGCCAGATGTCGACGGAGACTGTGGACGCGATGCCCGCGTCCGCCAGCATTGACGCGGTGGTTTCGAGTCGGCTCATCTGCGACGCGGCGCCAGGCAAGCTGCCGATACGCAGTGATGGCGGATCTCCCAAGCGTTCGATCGTGGTGGGCGTCGTGCGCCGGGCGAACACAGTGCACACTCCTGCGACGACACGGTCGGCGCCGAGTACGTGAGTCAGGCGAGCTGCTGCGTCAACACCGTTCTGTACCGGTATGACCATGGTGTGCGCTGATACCACCGGGCGGATCGCCTTCGCAGCTGCGGTCACTTGCCACGACTTGACACACACCAGCACGATATCTGCGGTCGGCGTCTCGTCGTGGGAGTTGACCACCCGAGCCGGTCTGACGACTCGGGCATGGCCGGCCTCTTCGATTCGAATGCCCGATCTGCCGATCGCTTCGAGAGTTTCGCCACGGGCAACCACAGTGACCTCGTGTCCGTGCTCTGACAGCAACGCAGCGAAGTAGCCGCCCACGCCGCCAGCCCCGATCACAACAATGTGCACCACAGCACCACTCCGTCCCGCGCGCCACGCACGCGGGTCCGATGATACCGGCCCTCTGAGCTCAGGGAGTCGACTCAGCTCCCCCATTTCGGCAGATCCACAACGGATCCGGGCCTATTGCGCAACTTTGAGAACCTCGGCGGTCGATGCCGCTCGCGCGTAGGATGTCCCGTGAAGCAAGCCGTGAAAGGTATTGCTGTAGGGGCCATTTGATTCGGCACACTCGCTAGGTCATTGGATGCATAGGGGTGCAAGTTGCAGGGGACTGCTGTACAAGGTTCGCGCGAGTTGGTGGGCGACGCTCCACCAGCAAAAGCTCAGGCGCCGCGGAACAATGATCGCGTAATGCGGGTGATCGCCGCGGCGCGCTCGGACGACCCAGTCGCCGCGCGGAAAGTCGTCAGCGAGCTGACAGAAGCATGCTTAGCGGAGTCGGGGCGCGGGCTGGACTTGACCGCAGTGGATTTGAGCGGTCTGGACCTCTCGGGGTTCGACCTTCGGCAGGCGACGTTGAATCGCACGGCGTTGTACGGCACCGATCTGTCGGCCGCTGATCTAACAGGTGCCTCGTTGGTATGCGCCGGGCTGGAGAGAACCAACTTCACCGACGCGGTCCTTCGTGGAGCCTACGTCCATGCAGTCGCCGCGCAGGCGAGTGTGTTCGTCCGGGCGGATTTGAGCGGGCTGATCGATGCGACCGGTGCACTGTTCCACGGCTGCAATATGTCCCAAGCACGGCTGGATCATTCCGAACTGGCTGGCGTGACCTTCTATCAATGCAACCTCGCTTCCGCGCAGGCCAGAAGCTCCGACCTACGTGGCGCGGTCTTCAACGAGTGCCGGATGGACGACGCGGACCTGACCTCGGCCGTGGTGGGGGATTGCACCATCACACGCAGCGGAGTGCGTGGGCTAACCCTGGCTCGAGCACGAGGACAAGGGCTGGTGATCCAGCGTCCCAGCACCGCGGATGGGCTCAGGCTTTCCGGCGCGCACCTGCCGAGCCTACGGCTGTCAGCAGTCCGAGGCAGGGGGATCACCGCCGATTCGCTCAACGCCACAGGCATCGACGTTCTCGACAGCCACCTCGCCGAGGCCAGTTTCCGCGGTGCCGATCTGTCCGGAGGACGGTGGTCACGCGTCGGCATGGACGGGGCGGTCTTCGTCGGCGCTGCGCTGGCCGATTCGTCATGGCAGCACGTCAGCGTGTGCGACGCCGACTTCGCGGAGGCGACCGGCGAGAGCATGACAGCGAGCGAATGCAGTTTCGCCCGTGCCGATCTCAGTGGGTTCGCCGGTCGATACTCGACGTTTCGCAACTGCGATTTCACCGCAGCCGATCTGCAGCGCACGTACCTGTACCGCGCTTCGTTCATCGGCGACCCGCCCTCCTCAGCGTGCATGGCACATGCCAACCTGGACGGGGCAAACCTGACACAGGCGTACCTCGCCGCCGATTTCACCAGTGCGAGTCTGCGACATGTCACCGCCACCTACGCCAGGGTCAACCAGTCGATTTTCAGCGACGCCGACTTGAGCGGGCTGAGCATGTTCCGGGCCAGTGCCGTAAAAACCGACTTCACGAGCGCACGGGTCACCGGCACGCTCGGCTTGATGTTCGCCGATCGCTGTATCGGCCTTTCGGCTGCCCTAGACGCCTCGGTTGACCCCGAGAGTCTCCGAATCGCCAAGTTCATCACCGACTTCGACGGCCTGATCGCCAGCGACAACCGGAAGTCGACATGATCGCAACCGATCGCGACCGAGGCTCGATCAAGGTCAGTCTGGTTGACCTCTCAGGTGAGAGTTCGGTCCGGTATACCCCACTCGGGGCGATGTATCTGCGGGCGGCCATCGAATCGGACCCCGAAATCGCCGACCGCGTGAGAACCACGATCTGCTCCTACCTATCGGGGACGAGCCTGGTCGCGATGGCCGAGCAGATCGCAGACACAGCCCCCGACCTCGTCGGGTTCTCCTGCCAAGGGTGGAACATCACGACCTACCGGCAGCTGATTCCCACCCTCCGGCAACTCCTGCCACACACGACCATCGTGCTCGGCGGCAACCACGTGACCGATCAAGGCGCGCGCTGGCTGTCACAGGTCCCTGAGGTCGACATCGTTGTCAACGGCGAAGGCGAGAAGACGATCGTGGACCTGGTCCACTGGCTACTCGACACGCAACCGCAGCTCGCCGACATCGCCGGGATCACCTATCGCGACGACGGTGGACTTGTGACCAGCGCGGCTCGGCCACGGGCCAGATCGTTCGACGAGATCCCCTCACCGTATCTGCGACCGTCACCCGAACTGGCCAACGCCGATGTCGTGCTGTGGGAAACCAACCGGGGCTGTCCCTACCACTGCGCGTTCTGCTTCTGGGGCGCCGCCGTGGGCCAGAAACTGTGCATCGCCGAGTTGGGCAGGCTGCGCGCGGAGCTGACGACAATCGCCGAAGCGGGAGCGCCAGCGATCTTCCTGTGCGACGCGAACTTCGGAATACTCCCACACGACGTCCAGATCGCCGAAATGGTGGTCGAGATGTACAAGCGATTCGGCGCTCCGCACACGTTGCACGTCAACTGGGCCAAGAACCACGCGAGCCGAGTCGGCGAGATCGTCGACGTCCTGCACTGCGGTGGTGTGCACACCAACGTCTACCTCGCCCTGCAGACACTCAGCCAACAGGCCCTCACCCTGGCGGGACGCGACGAACGCGGCAGACCGGAGATGTTCCAGTTGGCGCGTGACATCGTTGAGTCGGGCGGGGATGTCGGGGCGGAGCTCATCTTCGGACTCCCCGGAGAGACCCTCGACGATTTCCGAGCCGCCTATGATCAGCTGTACCTGCAGTTCCCGAAACTGCTTGTGCACCCGTTATGGGTGCTGCCGAACACGACCTACGACGCCGACCGCGACCTGTTCGGTCTGGTCACACTACGGCCGGACCCGACAGCCGACTACGAGGGAGTGCTCGAACACAGCACGCTGCCGCGCGAGGACAATCGAGCAGGCTTGAAGTTGCTCGTGGCCGACGAGATCCTCACCGGCACCGGCTACGCCCGAACAACCATGCGTGGACTCGCAGTGTGGGCCGGTCTGCCGCCAACCAAAGCGCTCGAAGCGTTTCATGCCTTCCTCACCGGTCGAACCGACGAGTTGTCTCGGCAGTTGGCCGACGCATTCTCATACGTCGATGCCGAGTGCTACTTCCATCGGCGTGTCCGCAGTTCGGTCCGGCGCGCGCTGGTCACCGATCGAACCCTCGCAGGTCAACTCCTGGCGGAGTTCGTGTCCTCGATGGTCCAGGACGAGACAGTACGTGCCGCGTGCCACGAACTCGCTCGCTACGACAGTGCCCTGCTCCCCAGAGTCGATCTCGCCGAAGGCGCACCCGACGCCGAACTACTACTAACAGCCTTCAATGTTCACGCTGTCGCTACGGAGCTTTTGCGTGCGCCAGCCGCGACCCGGGTTCCGCCCGATGCCCCAACAGCCATCCGAATACGACATCGTGCGGGGTTCGCACGCCACGCGGCTGATGCGATCGACCTCGCCGGACAATGGCGTGGCCACGTGATCGACGCGACCCCCGCCGTCTCGATGAGGAGTTCCCATGACTGATGTACGGGTGGTCCGGTCCGTCTCCGAAGCGCGGCCGATCCTTCGCAAGCTCTGGCGCTCGGGCGCGACCGTGGGATCGATACACACCCTCGGCGCGCTCCACGCGGCCCACGGCGAACTCATCAAGAGATCGGCGGCGGAGAACGATCAGACCATCGTGACCATCTACCCCAACAAGATCCAGCTCTTCGAGGGCTGCGTCTACCAGTACGACCTCGACGTCGATATCGACCTCGCGCAGCGGTGCGGCGCAACGTTGGTCATCGCTTCCGACGACGCGGAGATGTATCCCCCCGGGTACTCGACATTCATCGACCAGGGTGAGCGGGCACATCGGCTGAACAGTTCGATATTCGACTACGCGTCCAGAGGACAGGTGACCGGCGCGATCCGATGGATCAGCCTGTGCCGACCCACCGCCAGCTATTTCGGGATGAAAGACATCGAGCAGTCCCTCCTCGTCGAGCGAGCCGTGACAGATCTGCTGATCGATTGCGACA
This sequence comes from Nocardia puris, assembly GCF_003315035.1. Lineage (GTDB taxonomy): Bacteria > Actinomycetota > Actinomycetes > Mycobacteriales > Mycobacteriaceae > Nocardia > Nocardia puris. The sequence goes on along the minus strand of NZ_QNRE01000015.1, from coordinate 91,329 downwards.
TTCGCCACGTTCCATGCGTGCGGGACCGCCGAACGGGAATCCCGATTTCGTCGAGACTGCGGTTTCTGCCACCGGAACGCCTGAACGAAGTGGGCTCGGTGTTCCACGCGCTCGAAGCAGGCCGCCGCGCAATCCTGGCCGGCACGACCGATGCCGGGACAATCTTGGCCGGTGTCCGCACACATCTCGAAGAGCACTTGTCGACCTTCGACATCGTGTACCTCACTCTGGTCGACGCCACGGACTTCCACGCCATCGACTCGGCCGCATTGCCGTTCATCCTGCACTGTGCGATCACCGATGGATCATTGACCCACTTCGACGGCCTGTGCATCCGCACCGGTGGGGAACTGGCAAATTCGCCCGAGGTGATTTGGCTCGATACCTCGCACGACCGGTCGATCCCGTCATCCCAGACCGAGGAATCTCAATGACATTGCGGGTTCTCATCGGACTGCCCAGCTTCAACGGCGCCGACACCATCGGCAAGGTCGTCAGCGATATCGATGCCGCGCTTCGGACCTTGCCGTTCCCGGTGGAAGCGACGCACCTCAACGCCGACAGTTCATCGGTCGACGGCACCACCGGCGCCTTCCTCTCGACACCCACCCACTACCCCAAGAAAGTGATCAAGACAGGGTACTGGTCCGGACAAGGGGCCAACGGGAAAGCCATCCTCGAGGCCGCTCACAGCGAGGGCGTGGACGCGACGCTGATCGTCGACACCGACCTGGCAGCAGTCGACTACACGTGGGTCCATGCCTTGATCGGTGGCGTGCACACCGGCCGGGACTTCGTCTACCCTCTTCGCCCGCCGACGTGGAACGGTGGCGACCTCACCTACCAGCTGACCTACCCGCTCTTGGCCGGTGCCTCCGGAGTCGACCTTCGTGAGCCGCTGTGTGGCGACCTCGCACTTTCCGCATCCGCAGTGCGGGCTGTACTCGAAGCCGACTGGACAGCCGACGACCTTCGCTTCGGATTCCATGTGCTCGTCGCCTCGACAGCGGTGGCCAACAACTGGACCGCCGCCCGGCTGGAGGTGCGCCGCCGCAACCCTCTCCGAAGCTTCGGGCCGCGCCCCGCCGGCGAGTTCCGCATGGGCGGCAAGTTCGCCGAGACCAGCACGTCGGTCCGTCACCACATCCGCCGCATCGCACGCGAGGTGGTCCTTGACCGATGGACACCCAGCCCTGCGGAAACTCCGATCGACTCCACCTTCATCGTCCCGGCCCGCGACCCCGACATCAAGCGGCTTGCCCGCACGACCGCCCACCAGCTGCGCGAGGACGTCCGAAATGCGCAGCTGGACTGCTTCCCAGCCCCGCTGCGCGACCAGCTGGTCGAACACGCCCTCGGCGAGGCGGAACTCGGGATGAACTGGGAGCTGTGGCGCGAATGCCTGTTCGTGTGGCTGACAGCCGACGACGACAAGCAGATACCCGTCGACACCCTCGAGACGTTGTTCCTGAACCGTGCGGTCGGCCATCACACAGAGATCGCCGATCGGCCCGATTGGTACTCGACAGTCCTCGCACAAGCGCGTGACGTGTTCGCCCACCGAGATCGCTTTACAGGAGCCCCGTAACATTCTCCTTGTCAACGCGGCGCTCGGCGGCAAAACCGGGCGTCGCGACCCACCTCGATGCCGAAGGAATATCGTGAGCCGTCCGCAGGTCGTCAAACCAGGATCGATCAGTGGCTTCCCCGAGTGGTTGCCCGAGGTCCGGATGGTCGAACTGCATTGGCTCGACACCATCAGGGCCACGTTCGAACGCTACGGGTTCGCCTCCGTGGAGACCCCATCCGTCGAGGCGTTGGAGACCCTGCAAGCCAAGGGCGAGACCTCCCAGGAGGTCTACACCCTGCGTCGACTGCAGGCCGATCCCGACGATTCCAGCGACGCGCGCCTGGGCCTGCACTTCGACCTCACAGTCCCGTTCGCCCGCTACGTCGCCGCTAACCTCAACGACCTGGTATTCCCGTTCAAGCGGTACCAAATCCAGCGCGCCTGGCGGGGTGAGCGCCCGCAAGAGGGCCGCTTCCGCGAGTTCACCCAGTGCGATATCGACGTCATCGGTGTCGACCGGGTGCCGCTGCACTTCGATGCCGAGCTGCCGCGCATCATCATCGAGACGATGACGGCGCTGAACCTGCCGAAGTGGACCCTCTACACCAACAACCGCAAGATCCTGCAGGGCTTCTACCAGGGCCTCGACATCGCCGACCCGGTCGCTGTCATCCAAGCAGCCGACAAGATGGACAAGGTCGGCCCCGACGGAGTTCGCCAGATCCTGACCGGCAAGATCGGTCTGGATGACCGCCGGGCCGGGGCGGTACTCGACCTCGCCGCGATCCACGGCAACGATGCTTCGATCATCGACGCGGTCAAGTCCCTCGGCGTGCAGTCGGAGCTTCTGGTCGAAGGCCTCGACGAATTGGCATTCGTCCTGGACTCGCTGTCTGACCTACCTGAAGGCCTCGTCGTCGCGGACCTGTCCATCGCCCGCGGGCTCGACTACTACACCGGCACCGTGTACGAGGGAAGGTTCGACTGGTGGCCCACCTATCCCAGCATCTGCTCGGGCGGCCGGTACGAGAACCTGGTCGGATCCTTCGTCAACCGGTCTCTCCCCGGGATCGGGATGTCTATCGGGTTGACACGGATCTTCTCCAAGCTGGTGAGCGAAGGCATGCTCGACACCTCCCGCAAGTGCCCGACCGACGTGCTGGTCGTCGTTCCTTCCGACGAACGCCGCGCCGACGCCCTGGCTACCGCGGCACAGCTGCGGCAGCGTGGCTACAACACCGAGGTGTACCACCAAGCGGACAAGCTCGCCAAACAGCTTCGCTACGCCTCCCGCAAAGCGATCCCGTTCGTGTGGTTGCCGCCGTTCACCGACGACGGCCGTCATGAAGTCAAGGACCTCGCGACCGGCGAGCAGGTCACAGCCGACCCGGCGACGTGGCAACGCCCGTAGCGGTACCTCGACGCTGACCTACTTGTCGGCCGCCAGCCGAGCGAGCTCAGTCAGCAACTTCGGGTAATCCCATCCCGCGGCACCCATGACCTTGGGAAATACGCTCACCTCGGTCAGCCCCGGGATGGTATTCACCTCGTTCACCAGCAGGGAGCCGGTTCGCTCATCGAGGAACAGATCAACCCGAGCGAACACCGAACACCCCAGCGCCGTGAACGCGCCGACTGCCAACTCACGGGCACCGGCAGCCGTGACCTGATCGATCGGCGCCGGGCACGCGAACAGCGGGTTGCCCAAGCGCACCTTCTCCTCGTACGTATACAGATCACCCACCGGCACGCACTCCCCGGCCGGGGACACCACCAGCGACGACCCGCCAGCATCGCCGACAACACCCACCACCATTTCCCGATGAGGAATCGCCTCTTCGACCAGCGCGGCCGAATCCCAACGAAACGCTTCCCTCAACGCCGTCGCCAAGTCGCCCTCAGAGTCCACTCGACCAATACCCAGACTGGACCCGCCACGGACCGGCTTGACGAACCACGGGGGTGCTCCGACCACGTCACGAAGGTGCTTGATCGCCGAATGCGGAGAGCGCATGTATCGACTCCGCTGGACGGATACGCCTTTCGCTGTCGGCAGGCCCGCCGCTGACAGCACACCCTTCGCAAGTGATTTGTCGAAACACACCGCTGACGAAGCGGCACCGCAGCCCACCAGCGTCAGCCCATAGGCGGTGAGCAGCCCCTGCAGAGTTCCATCCTCACCCCACCGCCCGTGAGACACCGGGAATCCGAGCTGATAGCCATCGAAGACGGCTGCGTCCGGTGGGCCGTCGAACTCCTCCGCATCGCCCCCGCCGCCTGGCATGTCATCGTGCGGAGTCGCCCCTCTGGTGAGTCGATCCGGATCCGATTGGCGCCATAATCGTTCCAGCGCACCATCACCTACCAGCCATCGCCCCGACTTCGTCACTCCGGCGGGCAGGACATCCCATCCGATCGCACCGGCGTTGTCCAGCACGGCTCGCGCGCTGGACAGACTCACCTCGTGTTCTGGCGTGTCACCGCCGAACACGACAACAATCCGCGTACCCATCGACTGTCCTCCTGTATCTCGACATTCGTTCTCAGATACATTGTCCTGGAACCGATTAGAGAGCCAGGACGATGACCGTGACCTCCCGCCACACGGATCTCCCTCGCGGCTTCAGCGACGCCGATTCCACGCGAACGGCCGCGCTGCGTCGAGTGGAACATCGCTGGTTCGAGAAATGCGCTCTCGCCGGGTTCCGGGCCGTGGAGGTTCCTCCGGTCGGATTCGCCGACACCTTCACCACCGGGCACTATGCCTCCGGTGACCGCATTTACCGATTTCCCGACCGCAGAGGACGCGAACTGGCCCTCGTATCCGACAGCCTGCCAGCACTATTGAGATTCGCAGGCACTCATCGCCTGCCCGAACAGCGACTCAGCTACCGGTGTCCGGTCTTCCGATACGAACGCAAACCTCGCCGATACTTCCACCACCTGGGTCTGATGGAACTCACCCGACCCACCATCGAACAGGCCAACCAGATATCCGCACTGCGCCGACTCATAAGCACCGTCACCGCGTTCCTGCCATCGAGCCTCGCAGCAGACTTCACCATCAGTAACCCCGCGATCTGGTTCGATCTGGTGCGAATGTTCGTGCGCCCCGAACAGGTCGGCGACTACGTGGACAGACTGCGACGCGTGCCCGTCGACGAACGGCAAGCGATGCTCGTCGCCGACAACGCTCCCCCCGCCGCTGTGGCTGTCGCCGATCTCCTGGCGCAACGCCGTCCGCACGACGACACGACCACGGTTCCCGAGCCGATTCGTTCCGGCATCGATTGCGCGCGACAACTCGTCGAACAGCTACGTCGCCAACGGATTCGCGCCGACACGGACCTCAACGAACTACACGCCAGCGAGTTTCACGACGGACTCGCATTCGTCGTGCGCCACAACGGCGTCGTGCTGGGCGACGGCGGAAACTACAGCAGCTTCGCCTCGAAGTTCCTCGGCTTCCCTACGTCGGCCTACGCGGCCGTCACCGGACTCGAGCGCATCACCGATCTGACGGACTCATCGGCCGAACCGGTCAGAGCCGCGGATCTCGCGATCCTGTCCTTCCCTGACCACCTGTCCACAGAACACGCTCATCATCTCGTCGCGAACCTGCGCGGACGCGGGATCGCGGTGTGGGACTGCGAGTTGACCCTGCCACTTCGCCGCCACCTTCGTGACTTCGCAGATCTAAACATCCCCTTGTCAGTTCTGATCGGACCCGAAGAAATCAAGTCGGCTGAATATCGAGTCCGTGATCGGTCCGGCGAGGTGTGCCGGGTTCCGCACGATGAGCTTGCGGATTGGATCATGGACTGGAACCGGTCCAGCCAAGCATCGGCCGCGAGACAAGCGAGAGGAGATATCCGGTTGTGAGCGCCCACGTGTTCGAGGATCGTGTTGCGGAGGCTACGCACCGCCCTACATCGCGCCCTCGGCCACGGCGACCCCGGCCTGGTGATCGCGACCACCGCCCGCGGCCTCACCGACCATCACGACCCCACAGGCATGGTCTGGGCCATGCTGACCGCAGCAAGCAGCGACACAGTCACCGAACGACTCCGACTGACCGACCTGTCAACGACACGACCTGCCCGGACGCGGCTCCGCGTCGTACACCCCCAGCGCCAGGCCAGTCCTACAGCGAAGCCGCCTTCGACCGCGTCGACTCGCAAACCGTGATCTGTTCGTGGAACGCCCGCAGTCGAGCAGCTCATGCCCGGCTTCAGGCGCGCACCTTCATGTCGGCTGCTGCCAGGCACCCTGGCAGGCGACAACTAGTTCCGATGGAGGTTAGCGGCTAACGATTCACGCAGCACGCTCAGTGCTTGCGTCCAGGGGAGTGGTCCGGTGTCGCCGTCGTCGGTGATGCGAACGAACCGCACGCCCCACTCTGCCAGCCGGACCCGCGCCTCACGCACAGCCGGGAAGTTCATCTGTTCCTGTTTAGCGTGGGGGATCGCGACGACGGGCAGTCCGCCACCGACGGCTTCGATCAACAGCGCGAGCGGCAAGGTGTCACCGATACCGGCTGCCCATTTCGCCATCGAGTTCGTGGTCAGTGGCGCTGCGATGATTGCGTCGGCCGGAGGCAGGAGGTCCTCGGTTCCTGGCTGTTTGAACTCCCAGCGCACTGGGTGAGTCGTCTGCGCTTCCAGTTGTTCGATGTCGAGGAATCGGGCGCCGTTCGGTGAGGCGACGACGCACACGTCCCAGCCGTCGGATTGGGCGAGTTTGACCAGTTCGCGGACCGTGTCGGCGGGTGACGCGCCGGTCACGATGGCATACAGCACCCTAGTGCGCTCTGTCATGAGGCCATCATGGCAGTTACGTCGGGCTCCGTCGTGGGCTACGCCACCACTACGCCTACACGGTGGGCGAGTTCGCCCAGTTTGCCCGCGGTGAGGCCACGCTTGGCTTCCCGCATCAACTGGGCAAGGGCATCATGCACGGCATCGGTGTTCCGGAAGTGTTCCGGCGCAGTGCTTTCCGCGCGCAAGAAGGCTTCGAGGGCGGCTTCATCAGCCCGGATCGAGGCCGCTGCGCGTCCGATTTCGACCCAGTACTGGGCAGTTCTGCCCGGGGTCGGCAGGGTTTGCGGATGGAGTTTCTTGGCCAGGTCGAGCACGACGTCTGGTTCCTGGGCTTCCATAGCGATGGACATCTTCCACAGGGCAACGTTCGATGAGCCGAACGTGGGGTTGGCGACGATGGTTGAGCTGTCGGCGGTGATAGGGCGGTCGAGGCGTGCCGCGTACTCGGCGGCGTGTTCCAGGTGGTCACGAGGGTCGCCGCCGGTGGCGGCGGTCGCCAGCGCCGCCTGCAGGTGCAGCATCCCTACCGTTTGCACCTCGTTGGCCGTGCGTGTTCGCGCACTCAGGACAGCGGCCGTGTGTTCGACGTGATGCAGCGCGGCCTTCGCCGAGGCCGGTCGCGCAAGTTGGACCTGGCTGCTGACGAAGGCCGCAGCAGCGGCTCCCGGTCCGCTGTTGATGGTGCGTGCAGCCTCTTCGGCGGCTCGCGCGGCGGTCCAGGCGACCGAGATGTGTCCGCTGGCACGCATCACCACCGAGGCGTCGAACGCGACCTGAGTCAACAAGTCCCAGGCGACACGCTGATCTTCGGCCGCGCCTTCACGGGCGTGCCGGTAGAGGTCGGTGATCAACGGCCCGACAAGCAGCGCGAGGGTGGTGTACTCGCCGGCCATGTTGAGTTGCGTGACCGCCCGGGTTGCGGCTACGAGCGTAGAAATCGAGCGCAATGGCCCCGAGTCGGGACCGTTTCCTGCGGCCCAGAACGCGGCTTCGACGTCAGGTACCAAGGCCGCGAAGTCGTCGACCTGTGCCAGTGGGGCGTTGCTGCTGGCCGCTGCTGGCTTGGGTAGCGTCGCAGCAGGCACCGTGTCCGGGTCAACGCTCGGCGCGTTCTCAACGCTTGCGCCGGAGTTGTTGCGCTGCATGCCTTTCGCGTGGCGCGCACGCCAGGCGGCTTCGCCTTCGGCCACAAGCTGTTCGAAACGTTCCCGGTCTTCCGGCGTGGCTCGTTGGGCGTAGGCGGTGTCGAGGAGTGATTGGGTGTGCGCGCGGAGTTTGACCGCGCTCAGTCCCGACCTCCAATTGCTGATCGTGGTGGTCTCGACGCCAAGCATCGTGGCGAACTGCCGAACCGGTTGCCTCATCGCCTCCTGCAACACGGCAGCTTCGAAGCCGGTCCACGCCTGCCCTCGTATCATGCGGCCCCTAATTCCCGCTCCTGAACTGGGAAATGCCTACGGTACGCCCACGCTACACCCACAGTGTGCCGTTCCTCCCGATGCTGCTGACAGGCCACGATTTTCACTAGGAACCCATTCCCGGAACCAGCCGCGGCGGGTTCCGAACATCCAGTGCGAGATGCAGGAGCAGCGTGGTGAATCCATGGGCATTCCGGTCGACCGCCGTCGTGGTCATTGTGACCGACGCGCTGTATGACCTCGATGACGTGATCGCGATCTGGATCGCGGCGCGCGTTGTGGGCCGCGATCGGCTGGTGGTGGTGTCGGCTGATGATCCGGGCGGGCGCCGTGCCCGTGTGCTGCGCGCCTTCCTCGACGGATTAGGGCGTGAGGACGCCCGGGTAGTGGCGGGCTCGGAGTTGCCGGGATCGCCGCAGCGGTTCGTTCTGCCTGACTATCTGGTCCCCGACATCTCTTCTGGCGCTGTCGAATCGGCGGTGGTGGATGCTTTGGTCGACTTGTGCGAGCAGTCACCGATCGTTGTGGGGATGGCGCCGTTGACCGACGTGGCGCGCGTGCTGGTGGCCAGGCCCGATCTCGCCGAGGCGAGCTCCCTGTTTCAGATGGGTGGATGGCTTGACGCGTATCGGGACATGTCGCGCGCCTCCCACAATCTCAGGCTGGACCCCGCGGCGGCGGGCCTGGTCCTGCGGATGGTGCCGGCGCCGAAGCTGCTGCTGTCGACCCACACCAACGATTCGCGGCTGCGGTTGACACTGGACTCGCCGCTGGTGGGATGGCTCACCGGCCCGGACGCGCCCACGGAGACGGCCGTGGTCGCGGCGAACGCCGAGGGGTGGTTCGCGCGTCGGCCGTCGAGCACGGTGGGTGATTCGTCGTGGCGGCCGGGCAGCTGGATGGCCGATCCCCTCGTACTGGCGTGGGCGCTGGGTGTGCCTGGCGTCGTGGAGTCCGCGGCGGAGACGATCCGTGTCGCGGCGGACGCGCGCATGTATCGGGTGCCTCGCGGCGCGTCGGTCGAGGTGTCGACCCGGATCGATCTGATCGCGTTCCATACCTGGATGTCGGGGTGCCTTCCGCTCGGTGCACACAAGATCCCTGACACCGCAACAGAATTCGCGCGTGGGGAGGTGCTGCGATGAGTGGGCGCTGTGGCGCGTTCGTCCCGTTCGACGGGCTGCTCGTGCCCGGCGCCCGGGTCGTCGACGGCACGCTGGTCCTGCCCGAGGGCCACTCCGCCCACTTCGCTGTCGGCGCCGGTGATTTCACCGACGGCCGCCTGGACCTGGGTAACGCCTCGATCGCCGCCGCGCGCGGCGCACTCGCCGCGCTGGTGTCCTACGCCCACCAGCGCGAGGTCGGCGGCGTACGGCTCATCGACCGCGACTCGATCGACGAGGACCTCGCCACCCAGCTGGGCCCGGTATACGCCGCGACCGCGCTCGGTCGCCGCCTGCGCACTCTGCGCGCGGCGACGATGAGTGAATCATCCACCAGCACAACCGATTTCGCACTGTTGGTGATGCTGGCCAAGCCGTTATTGTCGGACATCGCGCTGTCGGCGATCATGACCGTCCACGACGACACCGGCGCCCACGCCCACCTGCGCGCCAACCGGATCGCCGACCTGCTCGGCGGTGTCGGGTCCATCCGTACCGCCGAAGGCGCCAACCGCGTCCTGCGCGTCGTGGCGGGCTCGCGCGCCGACCTGCGTCACGCACGGCTGCCCGGAGCCGAGTTGTCGTGGCCGGGTGCCGACATTCTCATCGCCCGCGAAGACGGAATCGCCGCCGACCGAACCGCGGGCGACCTCGACCGGCTCGACGCCGCCGGCCCGGAGGCGGCGGCCGAGATGGCCGCCCAAGCCACCGCGATCCGGCTGGCCGCGCAGGCGGTGGCGCTCGATCTCGCCGACACCACCGACCCCACCGCGCGCCAGCTCCTGGAAGACGTGCTCGGTGAGGTCACCCTCACCGCCATCCTCGACCACGGGCAGTGGCATCACGAGCACGGTCACCTCTCACAGGAAGACCTGAGCGCGTTCCGGACCCAACGCCGCGCCCACCGCACCCGCCTCGCCGCGCACGCGCGCCTGCTCACCACCGCGTTCGCGGTACCCGCCATCCCTCGCGCGCCGCTGTTCTCGGCCAACTACCTCGAGGAGTACCCGTGATGTCGGCAACGTCATGGCTGGTCACGGCCGTCATCGTCGTCGCGCTGCTGGCCGCGGTCGCCGTCGCGCTCACCCCCCGGAAACCGGACACCGACCCACGCCCGCCACCGCAGCGTCGGACCCCGCCAAGCCCGCCGCGCCCGATCGGGAAGGAAACCATGACCCCCGACACCATCACCCACTTCGCCGTCGACCTGGTGGCCCAGATCGGCAATCCGTCCCCGGAGGCACCGCCGGCCTGGAATCGCCGAAGATGGTCGCCGGGGCCATGATCGGCGGCGTCATCGCGACCAGCGCGGGCACCAACATGAACGCGGTCATCGGATGACCCCGGCAACACCTGGTGAGACCGATGCGCGGGGACCGCCACGCGCTGACGGGCATCGTGTTCGCGGCGCGGCGAATACGGTCCGCAGCCAGTGTGGCGAAGTGATCGTGCCACCGTCTGGCTGGCGATGAGCGGATCGTGCAGGGCGCGGGCGACTTCGGTGTCGAGCGCTCCGGCCAGCGCCTCGGCGAGACCGACTTTGCGCAGGATGCCGAGCTGGTGCAGCCGCTGGGAGTGGACCTGCTGTTCGACCTCCCGGATCTGGCGCGGGATCGCGATCGTGTTGGCTGGGTCAGCTGAACTGAACTGAAACGCCCGCGGACAGGGGCCTGTGGAGGAACAGTCCCGTTCAGCGGTATTGTCCCTGCTCAGGGGATGGATGTCAGTGGGTCGGGATAGGCTGCGGCGATGAGTAATTTTGACGATGCGCTCGCCTCGGCGCGCCGAGATGCCGAGTGGCGCATCGACATTGCGCAATCCGACCAGCGCTCCAAGGATGCACTCGCTGAACAGGTCACTCATGTCCTGGCCGAGGCCTCCGAGCAGTTCCGTGCTCTGCCCGAGGGGTTGAGGTTGCAGCTGGCGCGGCCCAAGAAGCTGTTCGAACGTACGAGCTCCGGTGTCACCGACGTCGACGGGAAGCGCTACGTCGTGATCGACGAACAGCGCTGCTGGATCGTGCCGCCGTACGGCGGCCGGTCACATGGTTCGGATGTGTTGTTCACCGAGCGCGGCGAACTGTTCTACGTCCTCATCCATGGCCGGTTCCTGGCCCCGGGTGGCCCACCCGACCTGATCAGCCCGGACCCACTGGCCATCCCGGTTGCCACACCACCGAGCGGAGTCGACGTGGCCAAGGAGTTCTCGCATGGCCGCCATTACGGCGAGGAGCAGGAGCGAGACGCTGCGGTGATCCGGGCATTACGTAGCGCGCTCGCGCAGTGCTTCGTGGAATACGAACGCGCCCTCGGCAACTCGGAGCCGATCGAGGATCTGTTCCAGAAGTGGCCGATTCAGTGGCGTAGCGGCTAGAACGGATAGGAATCGCCGGTGAGTTGGGTGCGGGTCGACTCGCCGAGCGCTGTGGCGATAACGTCGCGGCGGCCGCCGTAGAGGTGCGCGACGCCCAGGCGGGTCAGCATCGCGTGCACCTGGTCGGCACTCCACTGCACTTTCTGGTTTTCCAGCCGGTGGAGGTAGTAGCGGAACACGTCGAAGTCTTCGACCACGATGTCGGTCTTCTCCGGGTGAGCGTGGACGTCCAGGGACGGAACATGCTGCCCAGGAAGCAACATCACCACGACCAGGCCGTAGACGAAACATCCCCGGTGGGTCACCTGGCTGGCCCAGTTCTTCATCGCCAAGGTGTTCGTGCGGACTTGGCTGATGGGGTTGTGGTTGTAGGTGTTGCCGTAGATGTCGGCGATCTGCCCGTCCTCCATCAACCAGGGCCCGTTCGGCGGCACGACGAGCGTGCCGTGCTGTTGACTGCGGAATCCCTTGATCTCAACCGCGATACAGCGCTGCTTGGTCCAGATCAGCGCGTCGAGCTGGCGACTGCGACCACGATGGGGAACATCGACGTTGAGCAACGCCACCCCGGGCTGAGCCGGGCTCCACCCGACCCATTCGGCGAACCGCTGCTCCGCGGTCGACAACTCCGTGTCCTGGTTGACCAACAACAGCACAGCGACCTCCCCGCCTTTGGCCGGCCGTCGTTGATGTGGCCGGTCTCGCTCACGATCTCTGTGCCAGTGTGGCACGCGACACCGACACCCTGAAGTTGTTCGCGCGCAGCGCCTTCGAGCACGGCCGCCACCGGCGGAGGTGTTGATCCGGTGGCAGGCCCGGACCGATCCCGCCGCGCGACGACGGCATTGATCGGTCCGGGCCCACGGTCGTCAGCCGGTGGCGCTACTGGGTCGCAGTGGTCGTCTCTGGCAAGCCCGCAAAGAAGTCGGCGAGCATGGCGTTGTCTTCGTAGGCGAGGTCGGTCGCCGCAGCGTCCTGCTCGGTGAACCAACGCAGCCCTTGGCCTTCGGTGAGGACGACGTCCTCGATTTCGAAACTCACGCGGGCGTGGAAGGTGTGCTCGACCCCGAAATGCAGGTCACGAGTACAGACGTGATCGACTTCGCTGGGATCGAGCACGACACCGATCTCTTCATCGATCTCGCGCACGATCGTTTCCAACGGTGTTTCGCCCGCCTCGATCATCCCGCCCAGCAAAGACCACTGGTTCGGATAGGCGATCTCGGTTTTGTCGTCGCGTAGGTACATGAGGACTTCGCGGCGATCGTTGAGCAGGATGATCTGGGTGCCTTCACTTTTCACGGGATGCGCCCTTTCGCTAGCGGTGGTAGGCCGTGGCGAGCTTGGTCACCGCGGCGGCGACGTCACCGACATCGGTGACGGTCATCTTCGGGTACAGCGGCAGCGAGATGATCCGGGCCGAGACATCCCGCGCAACTGGGAACTGCGCCGGGGTCGATGCCGCGAACCCGCTGATGGTACGGCTGAAGGTGCAGGGAAATGAAGTGCACACCGACACCGATTCCTTCCGCGCGCAGGGCCTCGATGAACTGATCACGGTCGACGGTGAGCACGTCGAGGTCGAGCTGGATCACATACAGGTGATGGGTGTGGCGGACACCAGGCAGTCGCGTCGGGCGCCGGATCCCGGGTACGCCGGCGAGCAGCTGGTCGTAGAGGTCGGCGTAGCGGGCGCGGGTGGCGATGAACCCTTCCAGACGTGGGAGTTGGTGCAGCCCGACCGCGGCCGAGACGTCGGGGATGTTGTATTTGAACCCGGGCTCGAGCAGTTCCCAGTGCGGTGACCCGTTGGGCGCGTACCGGTTCCAGGCGTCGCGGCTGATGCCGTGCAACGACAGCACCCGCGCCCGTTCGGCAAGATCGTCGTCGTCAGTGACCAGCAATCCGCCTTCGATGGTGGTCATATTCTTGGTCGGGTAGAAGCTGAACGCGGCCATGTCGCCGGTTTGGCCGATCATCTTGCCGCCGGACTCGGCGCCGAACGCGTGGGCGGCGTCCTCGATCACCCGCAGACCGTGCTTGGCGGCGAGGGCGTTGATGGCGTCGATGTCGGCGGGTTGGCCGGCCATGTGAACCGGCATGATCGCCTTCGTGCGGGCGGCTCACGAGAACGAGCGCGCCGGGTCTGGGTTACGGCCGAGGATGTAGTAGTGCGCGATCGACTCCCGCAGCTGCCCGGATGGCTCGCAGGCGAGCAACTGTGCTCGAAGGTCGGTCTCGAATCCTTCTGCGAGAGCAGGATCCTGGCGAATCCGGGCAGTGTAGGAGGTCGACCACAAGAACCCGAGAAACTCATCGACCGTCCAGGTGTGCGGTGTGGGGAACTGGTACTCGGCGACGTCGACGAACCCCGCTTCGCGCAGCACGTCTTCGTGAGTACGCCGCGCTGGTGTGTTGCTCGCTGCTATAACAGGTGCCGCACTCGCCGGGCGTCCGGGTTCGCCGGACAATCGCGCCACGACGTCGACGGCGACGGCTTGCCACGGCTCGGTCCCGCTCCAGGGTGTGCTGCTACCCAGGATGGCCAGGCAGCCATCCTGGGCTAGCCACTGGCGGGTGCGCTCGGCACGCTGGACAGGAAGTGGATCTCCCCGCCGCACTGGTGCGTGGTCATCGCTTCGCGGACCTGCCGCAGATGGGTCAGCGCGAGCTGTTCGAACCGGAAGCACCCGGTGCACACGGTCACCTTCTCCACACTCGACAGCCCTGTGCCGGTGTGGTCGTCGCACAGAGTGGAGAAGTAGGCGTTGAGATCGTCCAGCGCCAGGCGGGGGTCGTTGGCTTCTTCGAGGGTGTTCGGGCAGAACACGCAGCCGGTGCATGCGCTACGCGCGTTGGAGTTCAACGTCAGGACCCGGCCCTCGTTGCGCCAATACCCGAGCACCGCGTCGTCAGCCTCGGCGACGTCGATGACCGCGACCTGCTCACCACCCAGCAAGACCTTGGTATCGACCAGCTTGAACGGTGACCTGCGTCGGCCCAGCGACAAGATCATGTACAGCTGATCATCCGGACGGGCGTTCAGCCGCAGCCGAAACCGCAACCGCGACACCCCGATATCGGCGTCCAGACCGCACGCATTGAGCGCGATCAACATGATGTCGTCAGCGTCGATGCCCCACCGGGTGGCGAGTCGATCGGCGTCGGCCCTGGTCTTGAGCATGTGTACCTACCTCTTGTGGCCGGTGTCAGTGGACGGGTTTGGCTGGCATGGGTTTGTCGACGTAGAACAGGTCCGAGACCAGGTCGCTGTACTCGAGTTCGAGCTCGGCGAGCTGAGTCCACGCCTGATGCATCCGCTCCGAGCGCGCTCCGGACGCCACCAGCTGACGCATCGCCTGTTCGGCGGCCGCGGCCATCCGATCGATCAGCACGCCGATCGTCGGCGGATAGGTGATCGCCAGCAGCGGTTCGACAGCGGTGATCAGTTCGTTGATCCGGGTGATGAATTCGCTTCGACGGCAGTCGCATTCGGCTGCCAGATCTGGCGATTCGGTGCGCGTTCCGTGCAACCGCACCAGCTCGCGCGCCCACGAGCAGATCGGGTCCGAGTCGTCGAGGCCGCGACACAGCGCGATCAGCAGGCGGTTTCGGGCGGGCAAGTGGCAGCGGCGTTCCTGCGTGATCGGCGGTGTGCGCATGGCTCTCCTCCCACCCAGCGGCCGCCCTGGGGTGGCCCCCGCTTGTAGGCGGTGCACGGGCTAACTGGTTCTCACACGGTACCTATCCGCCTGGGGGTTGTCCACCTGGTGGATAGGTACCAGGTGGCGGGGGGAGTGCGGATGTCCGCTAACACTCCGGTAGCGTCTGTGCTATGCCCAAACAGCCCGAATACCTCTCGATCGCAGCCACCTTGCGGGCCGAAGTGCTCGCCGGGGACTACGACGCCGAGCCATTTCCCGGCAACGGTGATCTCGCCGAACGCTTCGACGTCAACATGAAGACCGCTGGGCGGGCTGTCCAACAACTGGTCGCCGAAGGACTCGTCATCGCCCGGCCCGGAATGCGGGCGGTACCCACCCCACCCGAACTGCGCGGCACCCGATGGCCGATGAACGGCCGCTACGCCCGCGCCCGCGCCGCCCGAGGGCTGGTCTTCGCCGGCGACGTCAGCGGCAACGTCCGCAAGGACACCGTCAGCCGTGAATGGGTGAGCGCTCCGCTGCCGATCGCTCACCTGCTCGGTGTCAAAGAAGGGGCGCGCGTCTTCCGCCGCCGCAGCCGCACCTTCATCGACGACGTCGCGACCGAGGACACGATGATGTTCTTCCCCGAACAGGTCGTCCACGCCGCCCCCGACCTCGAGACCGCCGACCGTATCCAGGTCGTCGCGCTCATCGAAGACGCCGGACACACCGTGACCCGAACCGCCAACGAGATCCGTGCCCGGCACGCCAACCCCTCCGAACAGCAACTGTTCGGAATCGGCGCGAACAGCATCGTCATCGAGCACATCCACGGAACCTACGGCGCCACAGACGAACCCCTCGAAGCCGTCATTAATGTCCGTCCCGCACACGGTGGCGCCATCACCTTCGACACCTACGAAGCACCCCTCGACAACGAATAGAAGGAGCCCCGATGCCCACCACCACGACCGTCCGAAGCCGGCTGGCTATCGCGCTCGATACCAGCGATCTGGACACTGCGGTGTCGATCGCCAAGGCTGTGCAGCCCGACATCGGCATCGCCAAAGTCGGCCTTCAACTGTTCAGCGCGGCCGGACGCGACGCCGTGCGCGCGATCCAGGATCTCGGCATGGACGTCTTCCTCGACGTCAAGCTGCACGACATCCCCAACACCGTCTACGGAGCCAGCACCGTCCTCGGAGCCCTCGGCGTCCAATACCTGACCGTCCACGCAGGCGGCGGAACGGCCATGCTCGAAGCCGCGGTGAAGGGACTCAGCGAAGGCGCGAGCGGCGCCGGATTCGCAGCCCCGACCGTGCTCGCAGTCACCGTGCTGACCAGCGCACCGGACGCATCGCCGGAACTTCTCAACGAACGCGTGGCTGCGGCCGTCGCTGCCGATTGCGGCGGCGTCGTCTGCGCGGCCAGCGACCTGCCCGTCATCCGCGCCGCAGCACCCGACATCCTGACCGTGGTCCCCGGCATCCGTCCGGCCGGCGGCGCAGTGCACGACCAGCAGCGAGTGGCGACCCCCGACGCCGCCATTCGCAGTGGCGCAAGCATTCTCGTTCTCGGTCGAGCGATCACCGCCGCTCCGGATCCCGCCGAAGCCGCACGAGCCATCGCCGAGGAAGTCGCGCAGGCCCTCTGACCGAACCCACCCGATCGGCGGATCAATCGCCGTCGCCGAAGGCAGCCCACGCCCCGGCGGCGGCGAACATCAATCACGTGATTGCTCGCGGCCCGCGCACCGATACAGCCTCGGACCCATCAGGGCTGGGAGCCGGATTCCTTGGCCAGCGCCATGATTCGATCCTCGGTTGGTTCGTAGACGCCACCGAAGGTGAGCGCGTGGAATTGCTGTTCGAGTTCGTCGTGCCTCGCCTCCTGCGCTGCGGGCAAAGTTTCACAGATGAGCCGCGCCTTGCGGGGATCGTCGTCGTACATGGCCGAGACCAGATTCGCGGCGTGGAATGTATCCGTGGCGATCAGGCGAAGGTCGGGCGGCACGGAAGCATCGGATGAGATGGCGTGCAGCAGATCTTTCAGCGCGGACGCGGTGTCTCGTGCCGCTCGTCGAAGCTGGGTTCGCGCCGCTTCGGTGAGGGCGTCGGGGGTGATCAGCCCTGGCGGCAGCGGCTGATCCTCGGCGTAGCAGTAGCGGCGAACGACCGGCGCTCCTGCGCCGTTGGCGAGGTGATCGGGTGCGTCGTCGCCGATTTCGACGATGTGCCAGTGCTGGCGCTCTTCGGTCTCGTCATCGGTTGTTCGGTACAGCAGGCCAGCTGCCACGCCGATCGCGGTGAAGGCGTTCATCGCATAGGCGAATCGGATCGGCACGGGCAGGCTCGGGAGCTGCCTGAGCTGGTCGGTGTGGGAAGCCACCCATGCGATCGTGTGCTGGGCCTCGGCGTCGAGCGCTGCGGCGGGATTCATGCAGGGCAACCTACCGATAAGGCCGGTGCGAACCCGGCAGAAACACCTGAGCAACAGCGGCAAGTCTGGCCCTCAACTCCACCGGTCGACCACCGGTGACATCAGATATAATGAGATGCCATCATTGATGGCTTCGATGAGGGATGTGATGGCATATGAAGAACGTGACGATCCGGAAACTGAGCGACGAAGTACACCGCGCGATTCACCAACGCGCGGCCGCGCACGGCCGAAGCATCGAGGCCGAAATGCGCGCGATCCTCACCGAGGCGGTACAACCGCCCGAGCGGATCAAGCTCGGCACGCTCCTCGCCGGCGTCATCAGCGAAGAGAACCGGCTCACCGAGGACGAACGCGAAACCTACTTCGGCCGCGACAAGACACCGACCGAGCCGATGGCGTTCGGCCAGTGATCATCCTGGACACCAACGTCATCAGCGAGCCCACCACCAAAGCCCCGCACGAGCGGGTCACAGCATGGTTGGACGCCCAAGCCATCGAGACCCTGTACCTGTCGGCCGTCACCGTCGGCGAACTCCGATACGGCATCGCCGCCATGCCCACCGGCCGGCGCCGCGACGAGTTCACCGATTGGCTGGAGAACCACACCGTGCCCGCGTTCGCCGGGCGCATCCTGGCCTACGACCTCGAAGCCACCGCGGAATACGCCCGCCTGATGTCGGCCGCACGCGCCGCCGGGCTGGCCATCGCCACAGCCGACGGCATGATCGCTGCCACGGCGGCCGCCACGGGCTACACCGTCGCCACCCGCGACCGCTCGCCGTTCGAGGCCGGCGGAGTACCCACCATCGACCCGTGGCAGTAAGGCGCGAACCGTCACGACGATCAGCTCGTCGCTTCTTCGGCCTGACACCGGACCGGTAACGAACCGACCCACGGCCGCGGTCGCTCGATGACTGCGCCAACCCCTGCGAGATCTTGCGGCACCGGGGCCGACCGGCACCACCACTTCACCGAACCCACCACCTCGCCCACAGCGGACATCGGGACCGACGAGGGGGTCTGACGTGCCAGAATGCGGCATGGCCACCATCGAACGCAATTCCCCGGGGTTGCCCGTCCTCGCCGTCGTCAGTGGCCCTCCGGGGTCCGGCAAGTCCACGTTGGCCCACGCGCTGGCCGCCGACATCGGCGTGCTCGCCATCGTTCGCGACGAGATCAAACAGGGCATGGTCATGGCCACCGACGCACCCGCCGAGACCGGGTACGACGATCTCAATATCCCCGCGCTGCACGCCTTCTTCGAGGTCTTGACCGTGCTCGCCCGCGCCGGAGTCACCGTCATCGCCGAAGCGGCGTTTCAAGATCGGCTCTGGCGACCGAATTTGATGCCGCTCGCGGCTATCGCCCAGATCCGCATCATCCATTGCACCGCACGGCAAAAGTTGCTGCGCGAGCGGATCGGGCACCGTGCTGAGACCAACCCGCACCGCCGCGCACACAACGACGCCGGGCACCCTGGCCACCATCACCGCCGACGATGACACGGCCCCCACGTTCGTGCCGGTGAGCATGGAGGTACCGGAACTGCGGGTCGACACCACCGACGGCTACCACCCCGGCCTGGAAACGATCGCCCGATTCATCACCCAATCCGATTAGCGGCGAGCCGAGAACTCGGCCACATCGCGAATCGCGGCGAACAAGGCCGCGCCGCGCGTTCGATGCTCAGACCCTCGCCGGTACCGTGACCAGGTGGCATCGAACGCGCAACGGCGGGCCGCGCGTGACCGGGTCACCGCCTATCACGAGGCGCAACTGGGTGAGCTGATCGCCCACTTCGAGCAGGCGGTTCGCCGATTCCGGGCCGGGGAGCTCGACGCGTTCGAGGTCGACGCCGTGATCCACCGATACCACCGCGCCGCCCAGAAGCTCTGGGTGTTCTGCGACCAATCCGGCGCGCACGTGGAGACCACCGCGCACCTCATCGACCACCTCGACGAATCCGGCGAGCCCATCGACTGGTGGCAGCGAGCGAGACCGACCAGGGAGTAGCCGCGTACCGCCCGGTGCGTCGGCGCTGCGTCCGCGCGCCGGGACGCACCATCAGCCTCGAAATGTCAGTGGTGATGCGTCACGACTGACGTTTTCAGGAGTTCCGCGCAACATATCCAGCGCCAACGCCGTCACCGAGAAACAGTCATTGACCAGTGCGTTACTGCTGGTGTGGCGCCACACCGACGAGACCGACATGGTGGTCGGCACAGCTACACTCCGACCACCGTTCCGCTCGATTCCCCTGCTGAGGAGCTGGCCACCCCTATGAATTCCCGCGTTGAGGTTGCCGACCTGCCGACCGGTCTGACGTTCGACGACGTGCTGCTGGTTCCCGCAGCCTCTGATGTGATCCCCAGCGGCGTGAACACCACAACTCGGGTCTCCCGCAACGTCACGTTGAGCGTCCCGATCGTGTCCGCCGCGATGGACACCGTCACCGAAGCACGTATGGCGATCGCGATGGCCCGCAACGGAGGCCTCGGCGTGCTGCACCGCAACCTGCCCGTCGCAGAACAAGCCGGACAGGTCGAGATCGTGAAACGCTCCGAGTCGGGGATGGTCTCCGACCCCATCACCTGCGCACCGGGCGCGACCCTGCAAGATGTCGACGACCTGTGTGCGAGGTAACGGATCGGAATGGGCTTCGCCGGCACCGTCACGATTCCCGAACTGCAGCAAGCCCAACTCATGCGGATCACGGCGGCCGGAATGCGCGAAAGCCACCCCCACGACGTCGCCATCACCACGGATGCACCCAACTACACTTCTAAGCCCTAATCTCTGCGAGTAACCACACTCCCACGTATGTCGGGCGCACCCAGCTGGCGACAAGATCCACTGCGGGATTCATCCCGCCACAAACGATCCGCGCGACCATCTCGGTTACACACACACCTCAGCGATTGGTAAACGGCGGTGGAGGCCACGCTGCGGCCCTCGATGATCGTGCGACCGGACTCCAATTGTGTTGCGGTGGATCTAGGGAAGAAGGCGGGCTGGGTGCGCCGTCAGAACCGTTCCGACCGTGGCGGGTGTTTCCTGGGCGACCATGGTCGCGGTGATCGGGCCGCCGGTTAAATGGTGGGCGCGCGTGGCGGCGCGGCCGTGGAGGAACGCGGCCATCTCACCGGCGTCGAACGCATCGATTCCGGCGGCCATGAGCGCGCCCGCGATCCCGGCGAGCACGTCACCGGCTCCGGCGGTGGCGAGCCAGGGCGGTGCTTCGGATTGGCTGGCGGTGTAACCATCGGGGCGGATGATGAGTGTGGTGGGGCCTTTGACCAGGATTGTCGCGTCGAGTTCACGGGCGGCTTCGTGTCCGTAATGCCATGGCCGCGCCTCGATTTCGGCGCGGGGTACGTTCCGGCCGAGCCAGCTCATGATGCGTGCCAGCTCTCCCGCGTGTGGTGTCAGCAGCACTCGGTCGGCGGAGGCCGGTCGGTCACCGGCGGCGCGGCGGCGTACCAGAGCTTCGAGGGCGCCCGCGTCGACGACGGTGGGCAGCCCGGATGACAGCGCCCTGTCGATCGCCGCGTCCTGATCGGCGTCGTCTTGGACGCCGGAACCGAGCAGCCACGCCTGCACCTGCCCGACCCCGGGGACCGCCTCGGGAACTGCTCCGAGCACTTGCGCGGTCACTCCGGCGGGGCCGACGAAACGTGCTATTCCTGCCGCGCCCGTGCGAACGGCACCGAGTACCGCGAGGACTGCCGCTCCAGGGTAGGCGTCGCTTCCGGCGACTATGCCGAGGACGCCTCGCGTGTATTTGTGCGCGACTCGGGCGGGGACGGGCCAGCGGGCGGCGATCTGGGCGTCGCCGAGCCGACGGGCGAGCGGGGTGGCTGGGATGGGTGGAAGGCCGACGTCGACCATACGGAGTGTTCCGGCTGCGTGGGCGCCGGGCGGCAGCAGGACGCACGGCTTCGCAGCCGAGAACGTCACGGTGACATCTGCGTTGATGTGGGGGCCGGTGATCTCGCCGGTGTCCGGGGTGATGCCGGAGGGCAGGTCGACCGCGACGACGGTGGCGGTGTCGGGGATGGCGGTGGCGAGTTCGGCGGCGCGTCCACGTAGGGCTCCGGCGCCGGATTCGCCGATGATCCCGTCGATGACGAGGTCGGCGCGGGCGAGCGCGATATCGGCTGTCTTCGTGTCGTGAACGGGGATGATGCGGCCGCCTGCCGCGCGGAGTTCGTCCACGCCTGGTTGATAGGCGTTGTCGGCGACGAGGATCGCGTCGACACGCACTCCGCGACGGCGCAATCGGGCACCTGCGAGCGTGGCGTCCGCGCCGTTGTTCCCGGTGCCGACCAGGAGGGCGACGCGGCGACCGTACACACCTGCGGCGCGCTCGTTCAAGAGTTCGGTGACGATGGTCACGAGGCCGGCGGCGGCGCGGCGCAGTAGCCGGTCGTGTGGTCCCTTGCGGGCGAGTTCGGTTGCGACAGTGTCGAGTACGTCTGCGGCGCGGTAGGCGCTCCAGGTCGTCATGTGTTCGATTCCACCAGGGGTGCGTGGTCAGTCGATGAGGAGGTGGCAGCGGCGGGCCAGCGCGCGAACGTGCGGGCGCGCTCGGGCGTGGTCGCGGACGAGTAGCTCGCGGACCAGTTCGCGGACGAGGCCGGAGTCGTGGACTTCGTCTGCGGAGATCTTCTCAGCGTCGAGGAGTGCGAGAACGGCAGCCAGGTCTTCCTTGCGGCGGACGTAGCCGCGGGCGGCGTCGATCAGTGGGCGGGAGCGGCGTTCGACGGAGGGCACGCGGTCGATGTCGAGGCGGCTGATCCGGTCGACGACGGCGTCGTGGTCGCCGAGTTCGGCGGCGAGCGCGAGGCCGTGGATGTCAACGTTGCCGGCGCCGAACATCGTCCACGGATCGTAGCCTCCGCTCACCGCGCGCGCGGCTTCCTCCGCGGCACGATGCAACGCCCACGCTTTTCCGGACTCGTCGCTTTGCGCTGCGCTGATGGCAGCGGCGAGATTCAGAATTCCGTAGGCGGCGAGCAGGTCGTCGGAGGGGGTGGTGGCCAGCTGTCGCTGAACTTCGTCAGCGGCGGTCAGGCACACGCGCGTCGCCTCTTCCTGCTGTCCCGCGCGGCGATACGAGGCAGACATTGCCCACGCGCCCAGAGCGAGGAGGCGAGGGTCGTCGGCTTCTTGTGCTGCGGCTACCGAGCGCTCGGCGGCGACCCAGGCGAGTTCGGCTTCCGGCAGGTGGTGCAGCCAGTTCCGGGCGATATGCCAGGTGCCCGCCAGCGGACGGGCCGCTGCACGCCGGTCGTCGGCGGCCAGGTAGGCCGCGTGGGCGTCGGCAATGAGATCGGGCAGTACGCGGCCGACGGCATGGTGAGCTGTCGGCGAGGAATGCCAGGTCTGCCACGCCTGAGCGACACGGTCGGCGACGGCTGGCAGAGAAACCAGGGGTGTGCGCGTGGCGCTGCCGATCGGCAGCGCAGTGCGCATTATCGCGCGCCGAACAGCGGCGACTTGTTCGCCGCGCGGCGTCGGGGCCGGTGTGAGCGCGTCGAGTGGGCCCCCCAATATATCGGTGACACGACACCGGCAGGCCTGGGCGATGGCCACAATGTCGGTCAAGCGGTCGATCCCGGAGACACCACGTTCGATTTGGGACAGCCAGGGGGATGACCGTCCGATCGATTCGGCCAGGCTGACCTGCGTGAGTCCGGCAGCTTCGCGGTAGATACGGACTCGGTCGCCGATCCCCTCGGCAAGTTGGGGGGCGCTTTGGCTCATTACCTCAGCGTACCTGGCCGGATTGATACTTTTTTATCAGTTTGGTGGCCGGCTGATACCTACGGTGAGGTGCAGCGTCGCGGCAGGGGCGGCTTCATCCACTCCACGGGGATGCGTCCGCCCGATCAGTGATGAGAGGGACGGCCGCGACGCCGACGATAACCGCGGCAGATTGGGCATGGTTGCCGGTTCGGACGGGTGCCAGCCCAGCTGCCTTGCAGTTGGAGGACGCGGTGCTGAAATCAGCTTCTGACACCCCTGTAGACCGATGCCGGTACTATCGCGATGTCTGCGGTCTGCCGGCGGTGATTCACCCCACGGCAGGCTGTATTTCAGTGGCTGTGGGTGCCATCGGTGCCGTGACCATGCCCGCGGCGCTGGGTATGAAGGTGCGCGCCCGATTGCGCCGGACGGAGCCGGGCCGGGGGCCCATCATCCTCCATCCTCGATCCAGCCGCTGGACGTTCCTGGTGGACAGAGACGACTACGCCGATCTCGACAGGCAGTTCTCGACGCTGTTCGGCCTGAACGTGACTGTCGCAGCGCTCGGAGCCGAGATCGCCTTGCCCACACCGCATGTCGGAGGTGAGGCCGATCCGCTACGGGTGTGGATTGAGCTTCCGGGCAACAACCTCCGCCCCTCTGTGACCCGTGTTGTCGCAGCGGTGCTGTCCTCTCCAGCCACGGACCTGTAACGAGCATGCGGCAGCGAACATCAACTCGACCGCGGGGGCCGGTACGCGGCCGCTGGGGTGTCGACCGGGTCGGTCAGTGTCGTTGTGACGCAGCGGAATCCGGTGTCGTCGTCGCGCATGGCGTGGTCGGCGTCGTTGAAGGCTGCCGGTGGGGTGCGGTCGAACGGGCTGGTGAATGCGGAGCCTTTGAGTTCGTATCGTCCGGGTCCGACGGGGCTGGGGCTGGCCTGCCATTCCCAGACGTTGCCGCAGCAGTCGGCGACTCCGTAGGGGGAGTATCCGGACGCGTAGCGGTCGACCGGGGTGGTCGTGCCGGGGCCGACGCCTCGGGTGTTGGCCTTGGCGGGCGTGCTGGCGTCGCCCCACGGCCACCGCGCTCCGGTGCTGCCGCGGGCTGCTTTCTCCCATTGGAGGCTGGTGGGCAGCGTCTTGTGTGCCCATTCTGCGTACGCTGTGGCGTCGTCGTGGCTGACCCAGACCACTGGATGGTTCGTGAGTTCTTTCGGTGGTCGATCACCGTTCCAGTGTTGGGGTGGCGTGTGGCCGGTCGCGGCGACAAAACGGCTGTAGTCACCGTTGGTGGTCGGGTAGACGTCGCAGTGGAATCCGGGAAGGTACTCGGGCTCGTTCTGGACTCCGGCGAGGAATACGCCTGCGGGGATCCAGACGACGAGTTTCCCGTCGATGGGGTGGCGAATGTACTGCGGCAAAGCGATGTTGACCGAATCCGACCCGGATTCGGTCGTGGTGCGTATCCGATCGTTGGGCACTGCGTCGAGGAATCGCGCGAGTTCGCCGTTATTCAGGTTGGACAGCGACGTGTCCAACGCGGCCTGGTTGGGTTGTCTGGGTTCGATGGCGGCGCCGCCTGCCTCCCATTTGGAGATCAGCCTTTCGTGAACGCCGAGATGCGCGGCGAAATCTCTGATCGACATTCGCCGCGCCTCTCGCAGCGCACGGGCCTCGAATCCCGTCCACGACCTAACAAGGCTGATCATCGCCCGACTGACCCCTTTCCCCTCTGGAGGGGTCTCAGCGTAGCGACTCCGGGGACCTCTCCGGTATCAGATCCGCTGTGCCGGTATCGCTTCGTACTCGCCACGCACGGCAGCGATCAGGGGATGGTCGGACTTCCACTCGATGTCGTCGATGGAGGCGACCGGGCGGACACCGACGGCGGCGTTGGTCGCGATCGCACCGGCGAACACTCCGAGCTGGGACAGGGTGACCCGCTCGGTGGTGACCGGCTCATCCAGAACTTGGTGGATGAGCCTCATCGTGGTGCCGGCGAGGACATCAGCGTGCGGCCAGACGAGCGTGCCCTCCGGTGTGATGAAAGCGATGTTGCTGGTGGCGATTTCGCTTACCGTGCCGTCCGGAGTGGTGAACACCACGTCATCGAACCCGGCCCGTTGTGCTTGAGCGCGATGGTGCATCGCGCCGAACAGGCCGAGGTGTTTCACGTTGGGCACGTCGCGGGCGTAGACCGCCGACTGCAGGCGCAGCGGCCCCGGCGCGACGTTGGTGGCGGGCCTGGTCGTGATGAGTACTTGCGGATCCGCTGGGCTGCCGGTCTTTCCGAGTTCGATGGCTGGATCGAACACGGTCACTCGCGCGATGACCGGGAGCTCGACCTCGGTCAGCGCGCGCCGCAACAGTTCGCGGACGCGGTCCGGATCCAGCTCGGTGTGAAAGACAGTGCGACAGTCCTGGATCACGCGGTCCAGGTGCAGAGTGAGGCCACGCACCGCGGGCCCCGTCTCGACACGCATAGAGGTGAAGTGCCCGAACCCGACCAAGCCCAGTGGGGCGAGATCGGCAGCAGTGACCGGCGAGCCATTCAGATCCATACGGCCAGTGTGACAGGCCCCCACACCGCCCTCACCGGCGGTGCGCGTCAAAAGGCAGGGCTGAGCGAGGCACGGGGCAGTCTTGTGGCAGTTCCCGCCACGCCGATCTCCCACCAGGCTCGAAAGCAAGGAAAGACCCCGCGCGGGCATATACGGCACGCGCTGGAATTCGTGGTCGCGTCGGACGGAATCCGTTGCGGCACAACGGTAGATCGGCGAAGCGGCGTCGCGGGGCCGGTGTTCTGCAACTACGGGAGGTTCTTGGATGGTTGCGGCCCTGATCGTCGTCGCGCTGCTGATCTTCGCGGCTATCGGGTACGCGATTTGTCGGTATGTGTGGTGGCCGGACTACCAGCGGTCCGGGCGCAGTGTCGCGCCACGGGGTGGAGGGCGACGGTGACCGCCGTGGACCACCCGCGGGCGGCGCGCGGTTGGGTGGCGTCGATGCCTACTGCGCGCACGATCTGGTCGGTTTTCGACGGCGAGCTGTCGGAGTCGGATGTCGCCTACTCGGAGCCGGTCGGGGTGCTCGCGCAGATGCGCGACGTTTGCTATCGGGAGATGCTGGCGGTGGATGGCATCGAGCGCGGGTGGCCGGGTGTGGCGGAGGCGGCGGATGCGGTGTTCGCTGACACCGAACGCGACCTCACCACCTTGGTCGAGCGGTTCGATCGGTATGTCGCGGGCATGATTCGCGCGCTGGCCGTGGATACACCTCACGCGGCCCGCCATCACGTGGGCCTCGGCACCGAGGTTCTGCGCCATGTGCGCGACTACACCCGCGCCGTGGCGCCGGGGGATCGGTTGCGGATCGGCAATCCGCGCGCGTCGGTGCTGCTCGAGCAGGCGGTCCGCTACGACCGGCTTCTCGACGCGATCGTCTCCGGTCGGCTGCGACCGCCGAGATGTCCCGCGCACGTGGTGGGCGGGTATGGCAGCCCACCACAGCGAGCACGCGTAGCGGCCGAAACCAGCGCATGAATCGAGCCCGGCCTGCGCGCTCGCCCATCCCATCCCTTCCACAGGAGTTCGCTTGTGATTCAGAATAATTCGGCGTCCGGTGACCAGGTTTCGGGCGGGCCGATCGCGACGGAATCCGACGATCATTCCGAAGGCCGGTCCGTCCTCGTCAGCACCGGCGCGACCTATCCGGACTTCGTGGCCTGGCTGTCTCAGCGCCTGACCAGCTGGTCGCCGGTCGCGATGTCGTCAGCGCCGGCGCCGGGCGAGTAGGCCGTGGTGCGTGTCGATGTACCTGCCCCGGTGCCGACCGGCACGGCGACCTCGGACCTGGTGACCGTCCTGCATACGGTTCAGCAGAAGGCGGTCGCGGTGGTCGGTGTCGCGATCCCGCCCGCCCCCATCGACGTGGCGGGGGTGCGGATTCGGTTCGGCTGCGATGTCGCGCTGGATGATCGGGGATACGACGAGATGCTCGCGCGGGCCGACGCCGCGGTGAGCCGACTGTGGCCGCGCACCCGAATCGTGGCCGGCCACCGTCTGCTTCCGGTGCTGGATCAGGCGATGCTGCTGCGGTCGGATCCCGGGCACGACGACATGCTTCGCATGGTGCGTGATCGGTGGGTGAACCGCCCGTCGATGCTGCAACCGAAAATGGTCGATACCGCGCACGACCGCGCGCAGGCCCCGGTGACGGGTGTGTCGCTGGCCGGGGTGTGCGGACAGGCCGGCCTGCACACGCGATGGATCGGCCCTGACGAGAACTCTGGGGACGTGGCGCGCACGGCGCTCACCGGCGCCCTGGCGATCGCGCTGCTGGCCGTTCCCGACGTCTTCCGGTGGAGCCCGTGGCTGGATCTGGACGCGATCGTCGCCTCGGTGCTCGATGTCCGAGGCGTCGACGGCTCGTGATCAGCCGCCCGCGGTCATCGATGCCCGTGGCGAACGTGATCCCCGCTCTGCCTTGATTCCATTCCTGAAACGTTGACCGTTTGGAGTTCCAGTGATTCAACAGCTTCCACGCAGTATCGAGGTCGTCCGGTGGTCGGCGTTGAGCCGTGCGACCCGGTTGGTGACTGTGGTGCATCCGGTGTGGCATGGCCATGATCTGCTCGGTGTCGGGGTGGTGAGTGTGCCCGCCCCGACGACGCCGGTGGTGCTGAGCCCGGGGCGTCGGATCGAGACCGGCGCCATGATCGCGGTATGCGGCGAGAGTGGTGATCTGGGCGGGGTATTCGACGCGGTGGAGGTCACCCTGGGGCCGCTGTGGGCCCGCACCGAGCTTTTCGCCGCGCACGATCTGCCATCGCGCGTGGATCCGCTCTTGGAGATGCGCCCCAACCAGCACACGCTGCTGCGGCGGCTGCGCGGCCGCTGGGAGGACCGCCAGTTCGCGCGGGCGCCCCGCATGGTCGACCTCGGCGGGGTTCCCCTCACCAAGGCTTGCGAGACGATCCACTCCTACCGGTTCAATCCGCTGCCCGGTGGTGACACGGTGCGCGGGATCCTGACCGAGGCGCTGGCCGTGGCGGTGCGGGCCTGCGAGGGCTACTCCTGGTCGGGCCTGCTGGATCTGGATGCGCTGGTGGTGCACGCGCTGACCGGCGCCCGCCGGGACGACTCGTGATCCCCGGCATGGTCGGGGGCACGAGTGTGGCGGGGCCTCGATTCCGGAGGGGACGAGGCCCCGCCGAGGGTGGGGTTCGCGGTGGCGCGGCGAGCCCGGTGTGCTGGCCCGCGCCGGATCGCCGTCTGGCGTACCAGCCACGTTCACGGTGGGGGTTCGGGAGACCGGAGTTGATCGTGTTGGATCTGGCGGGGCTGGGTGGTGATCCGGATCAGTGGCTGACGCTGTGGTGGGCCGCGCGCCAATTCGACGGCGCCGCGCTGGTGATCACGGGCCAGGAGCGGCCGTATCGGACGCGGGCACAGACCGCGTGTCACATCATCCGCGATGTCGGCCGGATCGGCGTGGTGCTGGTGGCGGGCGCCCCCGCGCCGAAAGGCACGCCGTCGCGGTGGATCCCGACCGGCGTCGGGCACGGGCAGGAGACCGAGCTGCCGGTCAGCACCACCGCCTGGCGCAAGTTCGCGCAGATCCTGCCCGACTACGGCCGTCGTGTGCACTGGGTGTGCGCTGGACCGCTGACGAACCTCGCGCGCGTCCTGGACGCGGACGAATCGGCCAGCGCGGGTTTGGGTTTGGCCAGTCGGTGCGCGCTGACCCTGGTGTGTGAGCGGGACAGGGCCGATCCGTATCTCGGCGTGGATCCCGGTGCCGCCCGCTCGGTGCTGCGCCGGGTGCGGGACGTGACGGTGGTCGACCCGTCGACGCTGCCGGAGGAGATCTGCCTGACCGATACGAGCGTGGTCGGCCACCGCTTGTCGGAGTCCGAGCTGCCCGGAACGCCGGAACTGCGCGGGCACGTGCGGCGATGGCGTGAACTCGAAGGCCCGGACGCGCCGCTGCGGCTGGCCACGCCCGCTGCGCTGGCCGCAGCGATCGGGCTGGGAACCACGCACAGCCGGATCGCGGTGCGCGTGGACGAGGCGGGGCGGCTGGTGAGCGATCCGGGTGGACGGTCGGCACGGCTGGCGAGGGTCGAGGTCGGCGCATTGCTCGGCACGCTGGCCACCGCGCTCACCCCCGCCCCCGCCCCCGAATGCGCGAGCTTCGAAAGGCGCAAGCCGTGACGAAACAGTCTGTAAGACAGTGTGATTGCGTTCCGGTGGCGGATGCTCGGGGTGTCTGGAATTTCTGGCTGGGCGGCAAGGACTGGGTCACGGCGGACCGCTCGACCGCGCTGGCGTGTGCGCAGATATACCCCGCGATCGGGGCGCTGTGCGCGGCGGGGCGGGCGTTCCAGCTCGACGCTGTTGCCCGGCTGGCCGCGGCCGGGGTGGACCAGTTCGTCGAGGTGGGCGTGGGGCTGCCCGCCGCCCGCAACACTCACGAGGTCGCCCAGGCGATCATCCCGACCGCGCGGGTGGTCTACGTCGATGTCGATCCGGTGGTGCTCGTCCACGCGCGTGCGCTGCTGCGGCCGGTGCGCGCGGGCGCGTGCGTCGAGGTCCTCGACGCCGATCTGCGTGACACCGACCGGATCCTGACCGCGGCCGGCAGAGTCGTCGACCTCGGGGCGCCGGTCGCGGTCGTGGCCGGCGGGGTGCTCGGGCAGGTTAGTCCCTGGTCGCAGGCCAGGGACGCGGTGGCGAGGCTGATGGGCGGCCTCGCGGCCGACAGCTACCTCGTGTGGTGGGACGGCACCGACGACGACCCGGACGCGGCGACGATGTGGGACCACTACTCCTGCACCACCGCACCCGCCTACACTCCGCGGCCGCCCGCCCAGCTGCGCGAGCTGTTCGACGACCTGCACCTCGACACCACCGGCCTCCAGCCGCTGCGCCAAAACCATTGCGCACCAAGCCAAGACAGTGAGTTGTCGGCGATGTGTGCGGTCGCACGCACCCTGGTGACCCACCGCGAACGGGAGGGTGAGGGTGTCGCGATCACCGACCATGCCTGAGGCCAGCCATCTGCGCAGCGGTAGCGAGCCGGCCACTCACTGGGCACGCCAGGATCCGGGCACGGGCGCGGCGATCAGCCCCGACACGGGTCACGACGGCCGGGTCGAGGGGAGGTATGGCCCGTGGTGAGCGCGGATGCCTTCGGAGCGGCGCGCGATCCGGTGGCGGTGCTGTCGACGGTGCGGGCCGGCTACGGCGCGGTCGCGCCACTCGAGTTCGACGAGACGGGGTCGGGGTCGGGGTTGCTGATACTGGGCTACGACCTCGCCGTGACCGTGCTGAACGACCCCGGGAACCTTTTCACGGCCGATAGCGGTGTGTGGGAGCAGATGGTCGCGCCCGGCGGACGGTGCCCGATGCTGCCCGCCACGGCGTTCGCGCCCAGCGCGGCGCGCGGTGAGTCCGCGGTGGCGCACCGGCACGGCTATCGGGTGGCCATCGCCGGTGTGGACGAGCATGCGGTACGCGCTGAGACCGCACGCGCGGCACGCGCGCTGATCGGCCGAGTCTGTGCCGACGGCCACGCGGATCTGCTGGGGCAGTACGCGATCCCGCTGGTCACCCATGTCATGGACGGCGTGCTGGGATTCACACCCGAGGTCGGCCGCGACGTGGCCGCCGCGGCCGCTGAGGTCCGTGCCGCCACCGACCTCGCGGCGGCGAGCGCCGGGATCGAGCGGGCGCTCGCGGCGATCGGCGCGGTGGTCGCGGCCCGGCGCACGCACCCGGCCCGCGATGTGATCTCGGCACTGCTCGCCGATACCCAGGCGGCGTTGAGCGATGTGGACGTGGCCGCCATCGTGGCCCGCATGCACCTGATGGGAACGGTGCCGACCTGGAAGGTCATCGCCTCTGGGCTGCTTCGGCTGATCGCCGACACCGGCGAGGACGCCGACGACATCGACGTGATCGGTGGATCGGTGACCGTGGCGTCGGCACTGGAAGAAGTCCTGGCCACCGATCCGCCGGTGGCCGCGGTCACCCGGTGGACGGCCCAGCACCAGCTTTTCGAGGGTGAGGCGGTCGGGCGCGGGATCCCGGTGGTGGTCAGCATCCAGGCCGCCGACACCGATCCCGCGGTGACCGGATCCAGCGCTCACGGCGAACATCTCCCGCGCTCCATCGGCGGCAGGTGGCACCTCGCGTGGGGGTTGGGCAGTCGTGGATGCCCGGCGTCCTCACTGGCCAGGATCATCGCCGAGACGGCGCTCGAGCAGATCCTCGACACCATCCACGATGTCGAGCTGGCCACCGAAACGAGCGAATTGCTTTGGCGTGGAAAAGGATTCGATCGAGAACTGGTCGCGCTGCCGGTGACGTTCCCGCCCGTCACTCCGGTGTGACCACGACACCACCACAAACCTAAGGACACCTGCTGTGAACCCGTTGAACAGTCCCGCCGCCTCGTCCACCTCGTCTCCTGCCAGGCCTGGAATGTCACTGGTGGGTGAGGTCGAGGGCCGAGTCCCGCTCTACACCGAGGAGTTCGCCGCCGACCCGCACGCGGTCTACCGGGCGATGCGCCGGCGATGGGGCGCGCTGGCGCCGGTGTGGCTGGCGCCGGAGGTACAGGCCACGCTCGTGCTCGATCTGTACCGTGCCCGCGAGATTCTCAACGACGAAGTCCAGTTCCCGGCCGATCCCCGGTTGTGGCAGCGGCACGTCCCGCCGGGCTGCCCGCTACTGCCGATGATGGAATGGCGACCGAACGCACTGCGCTCGGTCGGCGCGACCCGCCAGCGCTACCGCAGGGCGACCAACGACGCTCTGGACGGCGTGGATATCAACACCATCTCGCGGATGGTCGAGCGCCTGGCCGACCCGCTGATCGACGCCGTCGCGTCCACCGGCACCGCCGACGTCCTGACCGACTACGCGCTGCCACTGACGTTCGCGGTACTCAACACCCTGCTCGGGTGCCCGGCCGAAACCGGCCATCAGGTAGCGCGGGCGAGTGCTCTGATGTTCGAATCCACCGACACCGCGGCGGTGAATCAGATGCTCGACGACGCGCTGATCGGAGTGGTGCGGCTCAAACGGGCACGTCCGGCCGACGACATCGCCACCCGTTTGGTCGAGCACGACACGCGGCTCGACGACATCGAGTTGATCAACGCACTCGTCACCTGCTACGCCGCCGGAATCGAGCCCCTGACGAATCTGGTCACGAACACGCTGGCGATGATGCTCACCCACGACAGCCGTTCCGGCGCAGCAGGATTCGCGCTGACCACTCGTGATGCCGTCCGGCACACTCTGAGCACCGACCCGCCGCTGGCGAATTTCTGCATCACCTATCCGGTCGCGCCGAAGTGGATCGCCGGTTACGAGGTGCCGACCCACGAGCCGTTGGTGGTCAGCATGGCCGCATGCAGCACCGACCCGGCGCTGAGCACCGGCACCTGGGTTACCGGGGACTGGGGACTCGGGTTCGGCACCGGCATCCACCGCTGCCCCGACACCGCCCAGAAGATCGCCGTGATGGTGGCCACCGACGCCATCGACTACCTCCTCGACAAGCTACCGGAGATCACGATCCCCGACCCTGCCGCGCTGCAATGGCGCCTGGGCCCCTTCCACCGCGCGCTGCAGGGGCTGCCGGTCACGTTCCCTCCGGTCCGTCATCGATGACCGACACGCAATCCTGCCCGATCCATTCCCGTCCCGGCGAACCCGGTTCGCCCACCGAACGACCAGCTAGGTGATGTGACATGAATACGACACCCCTGCTCGGGATGCCGCGACTGGACGCGGCCGCCGACCCCGACATCGTGGCAGCACTGCGCCCGGTGATAGTCGGCGAGCACGCCCAGTTGCACGCCGCGGCGGCGACGGCCGCGGCGGCGGTCGACGATCTGCCGGTCGGGTCGGGAACCTTCCATGAACGCGCCCACGCCGGCGCACGGCAGTTGCGGGCATTGTTCGGCGCGCTCGGGCGCACCCCGCAAGAAGTGTTCGCCGACCCCGAACTCGCGGGCGCGGCGATCGACGCTGCGGCGGTCGCCGCGGTCCCGGCGATGCTGGCGTTCACCGGCACAGTCGATCTCACCGTGGGCGCGATCGTACGGCTCGGCAACGGTTCGCCCTATCAGCAGCGGCTGCTGGCAGCCCTCAACGCCGGTGCCGCGCTGGGTGTTCGGGTCCACACCGAACTCGGCGGTACCAACCGCACCGATGTGCGGACGTTGGCGATCCGCGACCGGGGGCGGGGTGGATTTGTGCTGCGGACACCCGACATCGACCCCGTCACCGGCGGTGCGGCGGCAAAGAACATGCCCAACGTCGCCGATCGCGACACCCCGGTGGTCGCGACCGTGTCCGCGCGCCTGGTGGATGGACGCGCCGACTACGGAGTGCACCTTTTCCTGCTCGACCTGCGCTCGGCGGCGGGCCTGGCCGAGGGGGTCCGCGTGACGGAGTTGTCGCAGACCGACACGCCGATGCCGCACGCGCGTGTGACCTTCGACGACGTATTCGTTCCCGAGGATGCGTTGCTCGGCGGACGCCATTGCCAGATCGCCGATGGCGTGATCCGGATGCGGGGCAGCAAACCCGAGATGTTCCGCGTCGGCGCGGGCGATTTCACCGCCGGCCGAAGTGACCTGTCCACCGCTGCGCTGGCGATGACACGCGCCGCGCTGGCCGGGGTGGTGAACTACGCGCTCCAGCGTCGTCCCGACCCGAACGGTCCGGCGCTGATCGAGCGCGGTCACGTGATCGACACACTCGTCACCGATATCGCCGCCGTCTACGCCGCGACCTCGATGGCCCGTCGGCTGCGTACCGCGCGCGCCCAGGGGCTGGCCCCAGCCGCGCGTGCGCGGCTGGCGATGCTCACCAAGCCGCTGGCCTCGAATCTGGCATGGCAGGTACTGGACCGGTGCCAAACCCTGGCCGGTGCGCAGGGACACATGCGGGCCAACCGGATTGAGACTCGGCACTGGTCTGTCAGTTGAGCGAGCTGTGGATTCGTCACTCATGTCAGTAGATCTCGTCACGGCATGTCAGCGATTCCCCGGTGCTGCCGAGCCGGCCTCACCGAACCCTGACCCGCCACACCACCATCAGCCCGCAACGCCGGGCTCGGCCGGTCCATGCGACGCGAGAACGTATTCGCGCGCCGGCAGGCGGTGTGGTTACTCAGCTGTCGTCGTCGGGTGCGTCGGGATCGCGCAGCGGGCGGTGGCTGCCGCCGAGGTCGGGCAGGTGAAAACTGTAGTGGCCCTCCAGTCGAAGATGTTTGCGGACGAACGCCGAGAGCCGGGCGGTGTCGGCGTCGCGCACCGGATAGTCCTGGGCGCGCAACTCGGCGAGCGCCCGGTCCAGATACACCGAATTCCACGACACAGTTCAGGATCAGCCCCAGCGCGGAGAGCTGGTCCTCCATGCCGTCGAGGTAGGTGCGGGTGATCTCGCCCTTCTTCCCGTGGAAGATGGTGCGGCCCAGGTCGTGACGGCCCTCCTGGAGGTTCGCCTGCGCCTTGGCCTCCGCCGGTAGGGTTCGTCGTCGGCCAGGCGCAAGATGTGTCTTGAAGATGCGCCCGTAGTGCGCGATCGCCAACCCCAGGCTGGTGCGGTTGCCGTCGCGGGAGATCATGCGTGTGGTCTCGTGCCCGGACACCTCACCGCGGTGCATCGACACCGCGACCCGGCACATGTCCTCCCAATGTTCACCGATCTTGTCCAGGTCGATCCGGCCGCGCGCTGCCTTGTCGAGGGGCCCGTAGTCGGCGGCCGGGTCGATGCGCCACAGCGCTGATCGGGCAGGTTCTTCAACTGTGGCCGGTACTTGTAGTCCAACAGATGAAGGAGTCCGAAGACGATGTCGGAATACGATCCGGAATCGGTGATGATGTCCTCGGGCCCGTGCTTCCCGCACAGCACCACATCGAGGGCGTTGAGCGAATCACGCGGAGTACCCGACACCACCATCCCGTTCAGCCCCGCGGCCTGGTCGTTTACCGGCCAGGTCGCGCCCTTCTTCGGCCCGAAATACTTCCGGTTCGCGCGGGCGTGGATCGTGCGGACCGGGACGACGAACCGCATCCCGTCCACGCTGGCGACCAGGCCGCCGCCCCACAGCTGCGCCAACGCCACGCCCGCTTGAGCGTTGACCAGAACCGTGTTCGCCGCAGCCATGGTGTCGGAACGGATGTAGTGCTGATCGACGTGGCGCAGCCGATCCCGCGTCAAC
The DNA here is from genome assembly GCF_003315035.1 of Nocardia puris. Taxonomy (GTDB): domain Bacteria; phylum Actinomycetota; class Actinomycetes; order Mycobacteriales; family Mycobacteriaceae; genus Nocardia; species Nocardia puris. Next base: position 55,900 of record NZ_QNRE01000015.1, on the reverse strand, counting down.
GCCTCCGCTCCCGGCGTCGTCACCGCCTTCGATCAGTCCGGCTTATCGGTGGTACCCAGGGAGTCCCGCTGTACGGGTTGCTCCGGCAGCGGCCGACGTATGCTCAGCACCACCGAAACCGTCAGCACGACCACGATGACTCCCAGGCTGACCAGCGATGGGATCTCCGGCACCGCCGTACTGATCGTCTTGTGGGACGCCTGGAGCATGAGCTTCACGCCGATGAACGCGAGAATGATCGCCAGACCGGTCGACAGGTAGTGGAAGCGCTCGAGCATCCCGGACAGCAGGAAGTACAGGGCGCGCAATCCGAGAATGGCGAAAGCGACGCTGGAGTACACGATCAGTGGTTCGCTACTCACCGCCAGCACCGCGGGCACGCTGTCGACGGCGAAGACGATATCGGCCGCCTCGATGGCGGCGACGACGATCAGCAGGGGTGTGGCGACCCATTTGCCGGCCGACCGGACGAAGAAGTGCGTGCCGGAGTATTCCTCCTGGACCGGGATGAACTTGCGTACCAGCCGTACCGCGGTGCTCTTGCCGGGATCGTAGGTCTCCTCGTCGTCTTTGAGAAGTTTGTAGGCGCTGTAGAGCAGGATCGCGGCGAAGGCGAACAGGACTACGGTGAACCGCTGCACCACGGCGATGCCGAGGAGCAGGAATATCGCGCGGAAGACCAGCGCGCCCAGCACGCCGAGGAACAGCACCCGGTGTTGGTATTCGCGGGGCACGTTGAAGTACCCGAAGATCAGGGCGAAGACGAAGAGATTGTCCACCGACAGGCTCTTCTCGAGCAGCCAGGCGGTGGTGAATTCCACCGAGGCGGTCGGGCCGACCGCGACCGCGACGAGCACTGCGAAGAGCAGCGACAGGCCGACCCAGAACACACTCCAGCGGAGCGCTTCCCTGAAGCCGATCACGTGCGGGCCGCGATGCAGCACGAGATCGACGACGAGGCTGGCGGTCAAGATCGCGCCGAACACCGCCCACAGCCAGGTGGGGACATCCATAATCTGTTTCCTCGGTTCGTATCGATGGTGCGTGAGTTGCACTGCGCCTTGGGGCGGCGAGTGCGGGGCTCGATGAGCGTTACGGGTTGCAGGAGGGGCAGCCCGCCGGGTCTGCGAGTTCGTGACGCTCGATTCTGGTGCGGTGTTCACAGCGGGCGCAGCCGTGGATGTCGGCGGCCGGCTGCGGGGTAGCGGTGAAGCAGAACTTGCAAGGGAGTCCGGGCTCGGTGGCGATGTGGCCGAACCCGGGGGCGTCGCAGCGCGCGCAGAGCCGGTCGAGGCGTTCGGCCAGTTCGGTGGCCAGTCGGGCGATGCTGCGCATGCGGGTGGGGTTGAGGTGGGCACGCATGTCGGTTTCGATGCGGGCGCGCCCGTCCGACGACGCCGTCGCGCAGTGTGCGACGGCGTCGGCGAGTTCGGTGTTGGTGCGGATGCCTTTGTAGAGCGGGGCGTCGCCCCGGGGGGCGCTGTTGGGCCGCACGATCACCGCGTGGCTGCCGAACTGAGCGGTGCGCAGGAATTGTGCGGCTTGTTCGTCGAGGTGGTCGACGACGGTGTGGTCGAAGTTGGTGTCGCAGTCCAGGTGGTGCACGGTGAGCTCGAGGCCGAGATCGTCGTCGACGAAGGCGAGGATTTCCAGCCCGGCCGGGGCGAACCAGATACCGGGGTGGGGGCCGAAGGCGCCTTCGGAGGCCAGTCCACGCGGCAACCCCAGGGCCTGCATGGCGAGGCGGGCTTTCCTCAGCGCGGTCTCGCGCGGTGGAGCCGGGCGTTCGATCTCCCCGGTGAAGGTGCCCAGTTCGTCGGTGTCGACGCCGGTGGCGACCTGCACCGTCAGGCCGGGGCGTTCGGCCAGGGCGGCGGCCAGCACCCGCTCCTTGCCGTGTTTGGTGGCCAGGGCGACGTCGCGGTCGCGGTAGGGGTGCGGTGCGCTCATGCGCTACGGCCGGGGGCGTTCGTCGGCTCGGAGGTCAGGACGCTGAGAATTTCCCCGACCGCGTGGTCGCGGTCGAGGGGATGCCGCAGCGGCAGTTCCTGGTTCAATCGGTAGCGGTTGCGGCGCCCGTCGCGGACGCGGTCGAGGTAGCCCGCCTGTTCCAGTTCGGCCACGATCCGCTGGGCCGCGCGTTCGGTGATGCCGACCGCGTCGGCGACGTCGCGTAGCCGCATCCCGGGGTCTTGCGCGATGCACAGCAGCACGTGCGCGTGGTTGGTGAGAAACGTCCAGTCCGCCACCGTGATCACCCTACAATCTACGATCCCTGTTTGCCATTTTGTCTTACGTGAATTGAGTTGCGCATGTAGTTGGTTGTGAACGGTTCGCGTCGCTGACACGGTTCTTCTCCTTCTCGGCGCATATGCTGGTCGACGCGGTTCCTGCGGGGCGAGGGGCGGAGGCGCGGGTGAGGCGGTCCGCGATGGCCAGGCCGACACCCGCGCGGGTGGGGAGTGAGGCGATGACGACCTCGCAGTCGTGGCGATCGAATTCGCGCAGGAGCCGATACAGATCCCGAGCGTAGTCGCCGAGGGCGGTCGGCACCTCGATTACCAGCGCGTTGCCGGTGATGGTCGATGCCGTAGTCGCGGGGGGTCGCAGGACTCCGATGCGCCGGCCGTGTGACTGCTGCCGACGGGCCTCGTCGACGACCTCGCTCTCCTCGACCAGGATCACGCGTGCGCGGGGGGAGTAATGAGAAGGATGCTGCCCGGGCGCCCGGCGCCCGGGCGAGGATGTGGCCGTGTGGATCGGTCGGCCCAGCGCCCGGGCGAGATCGTCGACCCCGACCGCGCCCGGGCGGAGCAGGATCGGCTCGTCGCCGGTGACGTCGATGATCGTAGATTCGATCCCGACCGGGCAGGGGCGGCCGTCGAGGATGAGGTCCACGGCGGGGCCGAGTTCGTCGGCGACGTGGTCGGCGCTGGTGCAGCTGACGGCGCCGAAGCGGTTGGCCGAGGGCGCCGCGATCGCCCCGCCGAATGCGGTGAGCAGCTGCCGTGCGACGGGGTGGTGCGGGACCCGCACCGCGACGGTGTCGCATCCGCCGGTGACAACGGGCGGAATGCGGGGACTGCGCGGCAGGACCAGGGTGAGCGGGCCCGGCCAGAAGCACTCGGCGAGCACCCGGGCGGGACCCGGTATCTCGGTGACCCAGTCGCCGAGCTGGCCAGGATCGGCGAGATGCACGATCAGTGGGTGCGTCACGGGCCGCTGCTTGACCTCGAAGACCTGGCGGACCGCCTCGGCGTTCTCGGCGTCGGCACCGAGCCCGTACACGGTCTCGGTCGGGAAGGCGACCAAACCGCCTCGGCGCAGAATCTCCGCGGCGTGGCCGACGCTCCGAGTCTGGGTCGCCGCTACGGGCGCAGGCGTGTAGGAGATCGTCTCAGGGTCGGTGAATTCCGTCGATCGGGCCGGGTGCGTCATCGGTCGATCTCGGAGTAGGTGATCAGCCCCTGGATGCCCTGGTCGTCGTCGACGACGAACCACCGCTCGGCTACCAGCCGCGGATGACGGGCGCGCAGATCGGCAACATCGGCGGCCATGAATGCCGAGGGGCGGCTCGCGGCGAAGCTGGCGTAGAAGATGTCACCCGAGCGCGCCCCTCCAGGCTCGGAGGTGGCCGCGACGAACGCGTCGAGGACATGCCGACGGGCTTGGTCGGTGGTGTCGGTCGCCCGCAGCAGGGGGCCGTCGATCCAGCACAACGTCCACAGTCCCGACAGCGACACCGACCTGCGGACCCCGACCATGGCCTCGACCATGGTCGGCCGGGATGTCTTTCCCTGGGCTGCGGCAGGGGTGGCCGACTCGTAGTGCAGCCATTCGGGCAAGCCCTCCTCGAGGTCGCCGCGAACCCAGATCCCCAGCAGCGTGCTGTCGTGCCGACTCGCCGGCGAGAGCCCCTCGCGCAGATGGTTCAGGTAGTCGTTCACCGCGGACACGGCCGCGTCCACATCGTCGACGCTGCGCACCAGCAGCACCATCCACGCCGAGGTCGTGCCGACCAGCCGCGGTTCCAATCGGGCGACCGAGGCCACGGATGCCCCGTCTCGGGCGGGGTGTTCGAGCAGGTCGAGGACCTCGCCCACGGCGACGTCCCGGTCCGTCCGGGGTCGCAGCGGCAGCTTGCCGTTGAGGCGATAGCGATCGGTCAGACCGTCGCGGCTGCGCTCGAGGTACCCCGCGCGTTCGAGTTCGGTGATTATGCGCCGGGTCGCCCGCTCGGTGATGCCGACCTCGTCGGCGATCTGCGGCAGCTGCATCTGATCGTCACGGGCGATGCACAGCAGCACCCGCGCGTGGTTGGTGAGAAACGTCCAGTCCGTCACGCATCGCACGCTACAACATACGACAGTGATTTACCACCTTTGAATACGCGTTTTGAATTTCGTGTATCTTGAATCGCGTTATGTCGTGATCGACGGCGTGCGACGAGTTCCCGGAGGTTGCTCGCGGCAATCGGGGTGGCCACCGGGGGCCGTGTTCGGGTGGTCACCGGGAACAGGTGATCGCGGTGGTGAGTGATCAGCGGCTCGTCCGCTGGGAGGGAGAGGCCAGTGAGTGTGCTGCTGCTGGTATCGGTGCTGTTGCCGGCGCTGACCGGCCTGTTGTTGCTCGGGCGATGGCGTACCGGTCGCTGCGGTGTCGCGGTGACGGCGTTCGCTGCGGTGTCGGCTGTGGTGGTCGCGTGGGCGGTGGCGGTGCGCGGCCCGGTCGACGCGGTCGTGACCATCGGCCCGGATGGGCCGGTGGTGGTCGGGTTCTACGCTGATCGGGTGTCGGTGCTGTTGCTGCTGCTGGTGCTGGGTGTCAGTGCCGTGGTGCAGGGTTTCGCCAGGCGGTATCTGCGCGGAGACGCCCGGGCGGACCGCTTCCTCGCGCTGACCGGGCTGCTCACCACGGCGACCGCGGCGATGGTCACCGCCGCCACTCTGATCGGGCTGGCCGTGGCCTGGTCGGTGATCGGCCTCGGGTTGTGGTGGCTGTTGCGGGTGTACCGCGCTGATGCGTGGGTACCAGTGGCGGTCGCGCGGACCGCGCGCATGGTGCTCGTCGGCGATATCGCGCTGTGGACGGCGGTGATCGTGGCCACCGTGCAGTGGGGGAACGTGGACCTGCGCGCTCTCGAGTTGCCGGCGACGACGTCGGCGGCGGGGCCGCTCATCGCGGGAGCGCTCGTGGTCGCGGCGGTGGCCCGCTCCGCGCTGATCCCGATGGCGGGGTGGCTTCCGGCCACCGTCGCCGCGCCGACACCGCTGTCGGCTCTGCTGCACGCCGGCATCGTCAACGGGGGCGGAGTGCTGATGCTGCGGTTGCACCCGATGATCGACTCCTACGCCACGGCGATGGGCCTGGCCTTCCTCGCCGGCGCGCTCACCGCCGTCTACGGCACCGCGCTCATGCTGACCCGGCCCGACGTGAAGTCCGCACTGGCCTACTCCACCGTCGGCCAGATGGGATTCATGGTGATGACATGTGCTCTCGGCGCCTACTCCGCCGCGCTGTTCCACCTGATCGCACACGGCATGTACAAGGCCGCGCTCTTCCTGGGGTCCGGGTCCGCGGTCGGCGACCATCTCGCAGAACGCACCGCGCCACCGCGACCGCTGGGCAGTGCGGGCGCGCGGCGCGCGTTCGGAACGCTCGCGCTCGTGGTGCCCGCGGGGGCGCTCGCCGGTGCGGTGTGGCTGTGGGGATCGGTGTTCGGGCTCGCCCATTCCGGGACGGTGTTGCTGCTGGCGTTCGCGTGGGTGACGGGCACACACCTGGTGTGGGGTTGGTCCCGGCGCGTGAGCAGGCCCGGTCCCGCCTGTGTGTTCATCGCGGTGCTCGTCGTGGTGATGGTCGCCTACCTCGGTGCGCTGTCGGTGTTCAGCGCCTTCACCGAACCCGCGTTGCGGGCCGCGGGTCCGGCGGTGATGAGCGCGTGGACGCTGATCCCGGTCTTCGCGGTGGTCGCGGCGCTCACCCTCGTGCGGGTCACCACCGTCCCCGCGCTGGCCTCGCTGCACAAGACCCTGTATGTGGCGTGTCTGAGTCTCGGCGATCTCGGTCCGCGCGCTCGCAGGACCGCGTTCACCGGTGGCTCGCGCCGCGCCGTGCCCGCTAGATCGTTCGTTCCCGCTGTGGTAGGAGAATCATGACAGTCACCGTCGATACAGTCCCCGTCGATCAACGAGCGGTCGAGCGCGCACAGCTGCGGGCCGAGATCAGTGTGGCCGCCCGCGTCCTCACCCCGGTGTGGCCGTTGAGCAGTTTCATCGCGGTCAACCCGCTCGGCGGGCTGGAACATCGCCCCTTCGACGACGCCCTCGCCATCGCCGGTGACCTCTACGGTGCCTGCGGCACCCTCGGCGAGACCGAGTTCCGCGCCGCTCACGCCACCGGCCGAATCACCAAGGCCGATCTGAGTGAGGCCCTCGAGCGCCGATTCCCCGACGCCGTCGCCGCGGCGCCGGTCGAGGTCGACGGGCGCGTCCACACCGCCGTTGAGATCCTGTTGGCCGACCTTGTTCACGGATCGATCCCGCCAGCCCCCGCCCGCCGGCTGCTCACGCTGAGTGAACGCCGGTGCGCGCGCACCGCGGCAGCGATCGACGCTCAAACCGTCAAATGGTGCTCGGCGTATCTGGATCCCGGTCAGGCCAGCTGGACACTGCCCGGCCGAGCCCGGGGCTTCTACCCGGCCTGGGCCGATCTGGCGCCCCGCGATCCCCGGCTCCCCGCAGCCGCTCGCCGCGCGCTGCGCGACCTGCCCTCCGACCCCGCCGATGCCCTCTCGAAGGCACTGGCACGACTCGGTGTCGGACACGGTGGTGAACGCATCGCCTACCTGCGCGCCCACCTGACGCGGCTGCCGGGCTGGGCCAGCCACATCCTGTGGCACAGCAACACACCCGGCTCCACCATCGACCTGGTCGACTATCTCGCCGTCCGGGTCAGTTACGAGGCGCACCTGCTCGACACCACCGAACTACCCACGAGGACGGCTCCCCCCGTTCCCGATCGCCCCTCGGGCACGGCCACCGACCGTGCCCATCGCGCGGCACAGGCATTGGGCACGACCGGTCTCGATCCCGACGCCGAGGCGTCGATCGTCCGGATTCTCGACCGTCTGCCCGTCGATTCGCGGCCGCTGGTGTGGCTGGACGCCTATGAGACGCACTATCGCCGCGGTCTGCTCGAGGAACTGGACCAACCGGTCCCCGCCCCGAACCTCACCCGCGCCGACGCGCAATTGGTGCTGTGCATCGATCCCCGCTCCGAAGGACTGCGCCGGCATCTCGAGGCGCTGGGCAACTACGACACATTCGGATTCGCGGGGTTCTTCGCGGTGGCCAGCCGTATCCACGCCCTCGCCAACGGCGTCCCCGCGATCGCGGCGCCGGCTCTGGTGACACCCCACATCGACCTGTATGAACAACCCGATCCGACAGCGCTGACCGAATCGCAGCGCCACATCGCCGGACTGCACACCCTCGCAGCCACCACCGACGCGGTCCACACCGCCAAAGCCGACCTGGCGGCACCGTTCGCCCTCGCCGAGATCCTCGGCTGGGCGAGCGGACCCGTGGCCGCCGCGAAAACCATCGCACCCCGCCGCTACCGGCGATGGCGCACCCGCACCCGGTCCCGGATCGCGCCCCCTGCCCGCACCGTGATCGACACCGCCGGCGGGCTCGGTCTCGACCAGCGTGTGCAGATCGCCGAAACCGCCCTCACCGTCATGGGACTCACCACGGGTTTCGCTCGGCTGGTGGTGTTCTGCGGACACGGCGCCAATACCGAGAACAACCCCTTCCACTCGGCGTTGGCCTGCGGCGCCTGCGGTGGCAACCCCGGCGGACCGAACGCTCGCGCCGCCGTGGACATCCTCAACGACACCGAGGTCCGCGGCAAGCTCCTCAGCCGCGGCATCGACATTCCCGACGACACCTGGTTCGTCGCCGCCGAGCACGACACCACCGGCGACCGCGTCACCATCCTCGATCGCCACCGGGTGCCCGATACCCACCGCAACGATCTCGATCGGCTCACCACCGACCTGGCCGAAGCCGGACGCCGCCTCGCCGCCGAACGAACCTCCCTGCTGCCCGGCGCACCCGACCGACCGGGCCCGCACGCGGCGGCCCGCCACGCCCGAACCCGTAGCGCGGACTGGGCGCAGGTGTACCCCGAATGGGGCCTGGCCGGCAACGCCGCGTTCATCATCGGACCACGCGCCGTGACGGCGGGCATCGACCTGCGCCGCCGCTGCTTCCTGCACTCCTACAATCCCGACGACGACCCGACCGCGACCGCGCTGGAAACGATCCTCACCGCACCGGTCATCGTCGCGCAATGGATCAACTGCCAATACTATTTCTCCACCGTCGCCCCCGACACCTTCGGCGCCGGCACCAAAACAACCCACAACGTCGTCGGCGGCATCGGCGTTCTCACCGGCCCAGCCGGCGACCTGCGAACAGGCCTGCCCTGGCAATCGGTGGCAGTCGGGAACCGCCTCGTGCACGAACCGATGCGGCTGCTCGTCCTCGCCTACGCGCCACGCGAACGCATCGACACCATCGTGGCTCGCAACCCCAAGGTGCGCGATCTCGTCGACAACCACTGGATCACCCTCCTCGCCCGCACCGACCGGTCCTCGCCCTGGCACCACCGCACCCGCAGCGGATGGAGCCCGTACCCCACGAACGGAGCACAACGATGACCCGCGCCGACCTCACGAAGATGACCAGAATCGAAGTCATCGTCTCGGGAACCGACGCCCCCGACGTTCGCCGCCTCATCGAGCACTCCGGCGCCACCGGATACACCACCATCTCCGGCGTCTCCGGCCTGGGCCACAACGGCTACCACCAAGGAGGACTGCTGTTCAACGAACAAGACACCCTCGCACTGCTCATCACCGTCATCCCCGATCATCGCGCCGACGCCCTCATCGCCGGCCTCCGGCCCCTGCTCGAAAACACCTCCGGAGTCATGTTCGTCACCGACACCTACGTCAGCCGACCCGACTACTTCACCTGACCCACCCGCCACCCGTCCGGCCCCACGCGCGCGGGACGAGCTCTCCGACCACCACACCGGCGCATGCCGCGTCCGGCCGGCTCGCTTCCCGAGCCGGCCGGACGACCAACCACCTCCGCTGAAGCGAACAGCAACGGGTAGGACGAAGACCATGCCGGACAGCCACCGTGAGCCACACCTGCCCGAGCCAACCCGCGCCCCGCGTCGCCGACACCGGTTGCGGGCGACCTGCTGCTGCTGGCCCCGGACGAACCCGCGCTGGTGCAGCGAGTTCTGGTGTGGGTGGCACGCGCGAACGCCGCGATCGTCGTGGTCTCCGAGCTGCCCCCAATTATGTGGTTTCGAGGACGACATCCGCGCCTTCGCCGACGTCGCGTCGGTACTGCCGCGCGTGTGGCTGCCCTGCACCACCCAGACCCCGGCCCCCACCGATTCCCGCACAAGGTTTCGCGTACTGCGACACCGCGCCCAAGGAACATTCCCTGGTCTTCGACATGCGTGATGTCGAAACGCCGATTCGGTGATTCGCCTGGGTCGATGGATTCGGCTGGTACGCCAGCACCCATGACGTAGGTGACACGCTTGTTGCCAACCCGCGCGAACCGGATCCGGCCGCGTGGACCTCACTGGCCATCGCTGCGGACGCCGATCCGACAGAAGTGGCAACCAGTGGTCACCGGTTCGCGACACCAACGTCATGAAGCACCACAGCGCCAGTTTCCGTTCAACCCCCCATGTGCCTGGACCGACCGGCTACCGGCCGCTGCGGGTTCGATCTGGTCGCGGATGTAGTCGGCGGCCGCGGCGATGCTCGCGTACCCGTGCTCACGGATCTGGTCCTCGCTTTGGCCCGGCACCGACAGCGAGTCCTGGACCTGCTCGAGAGCGGGCAGCAACGCGCGCAACCGGTCCCCGGCGAGCCGGCGGAGTTCGTCGTCGGGTGCTGGCACGGCCGGTGCCGGGTCCAGCCCGCCGGGTCGGGGCCGGTGACGGCGGTCTGTCGGATCGCGGCCGCGTGGGCCTTCAAATCCCACGGCAGCCGCCGCACCAGCTGCACGCCACCGAAGAAATGCAGTGGGTGGCCGTCGGGGAAATAGGACTCGCCCTCGAATCGGCACATGTCGTCAGGATCAGCGGCCTGAACCCTCGGGTCGGCGAGCATCCGTGTGGCCAGCCCCTCGAGCGCCGCCGCGATCTCCTCGCTGCTCCCGGTGTACGTCTCGCGCCACCAGGTTCCGGCCCGGCGCGGCCGCTCGATATCGACCAGGCATTCGAAAGTCGTCACCTCGACAACGGTCATAGCCAACAGCCTCCCACCTGCGCAGACATGCTGTCCGTAGGCGCGGTTCGCGTGTCCGCCGCCGCGAGGTGTCCTATCTTGCGGTCGGCCGCCGGTCGATGTAGTAGCCGAGCAGACCGACCAGCGCGTCCTGGCGGGTCTTCCACGGGCCGCGGCCGGTGAGGCGGGTGCCGTGGCGTTCGTGTGCTATCCATCGGCCCCGGCCACCGCCGAGGCGGACCTCCCGCGACAGGGTGCCCAGCGCGGTGCCGTCGTGGTCGGCGACCCGCCAATCACCGCTGTCGGGATCGCGGGTGAGAACGACCAGCTCATCGACCGGGCCGGGTGCGGTCTGCCAGCGCTCCACCCGCGCCGCCCACGCGCGCGTCGATTCCGGCTCGCCGCGGCGGGGACGCCCGACTGGTGCGGCAGGTGGATCGGGTTGTGCGCTAGCGTGTTCGGGCTCGGCCGGTGCTGCGGACGGGGTACGGGTGAGCAGCTGGTCGTAGCGCGCCAGATCGGGCACCGGGTCGCGCTGATCGACCGGCAGCGGGGTACGCACACCGGGCACGACCACCGTGTCGGTGCCGGCCCGGCCCGCGCCGTCGTACGGGGCTGCCTGGTCGTGGTCGCGCAGCAGCCGCCAGACGGTGGCCGGGGACGGGTGCTGCCCCTTCTTCTTGCCGGTGGTGATGACCAGGCGGGCGGCGATGTCACGAACGCTGTGATCCTGCTGGCGCAGGTGCAGCGCCATGGACACCATGGCCTCGTCGGCGACGGCGGCGCCGCCGATGGCTTTGCCGCGGGCGCGGGCGGACTCGTGGCCCTCGAGAGTGCGGTCGCGAATGTATTCGCGTTCCATGCCCGACAGCGCGGCCAGCACGGTGAACCACCCCGGACGGGTCGTGGGAGCCCTGCACTCGCCGGTGAGGAATTCCAGGCCGATACCGGCGGCCTTGAGCTGCTCGGCCAGCGCCGCGAGCTCGATACCCGGCCCAGGCGCTTGTGCTCGTGCACGACCAGGGTGACCGCGACACCGGAGGCGCGCAGCCCCCGGGCCAGCGCAACGGCGCGGTCCAGTTCCGGGCGAGTGACCGCACGGGTGGAGGCCTTCTCCGCGAACACCCGGCCCACACCGGCCGCCCGCAGGGAGTCGAGCTGGGTATCGAGAGACTGACGGACAGTAGACGCGCGGGCGTAACCGATCCACACATGCCCGGTCTGCTCCGCTCCGGCCGCAGCCGGGCGCGGCAGTTCGATCCACACCGCTGCGGGCTTGCGCAGCGCCGGAGTCGCGACGGTGAGCGCTTTGGCGAGCGAGGGCACCAGACGGAACCGGGCGGTGTGGTACTGGACGGCGACCTTGCCCTTGCCGGTCCGGCACGGTGATCCAGCAGGGGCGGCGCAGCTCGACATCGGGCAGTCGTGGGCCTCCACGAGGAGGAAGTCGCCATCGCTCACCCCGGAATTGTTTCATTAGTCCGTTTCACACGTCCAGCCGCATGAAACACCCTATGAAACAGTGAAAGCCCTGGACCGAGGCCGGACCGGAGCGCGTTTCACAGGCGATCGCCTATGAAACACACCCACCCGCGCGAACCGCCGTACATGCCCACCGGCTGAACGGACGGCCCCGGAACCACTGACCGGGGCCGCCCTCGACCGCTGCCCCGAAGGGGTACGGGACCGCGGCCTCGCCCCGATCATCCCAACCCACACCGACAGCGTCGCGTCGATCGCTACCGTTGTTCACGACGGCGGAAGACGATGATCGATCTCGTGTTCGTCCGCGTGATGGGTCGCCGCTATCGGGACGGGGCTGACATGCACTGGATTCGGATCGAGGGCACCGACGAGCACGTGTGGGCGCCGGATGAGGTCATCCGAGCATGGTGCCCACCACCGAGCCCCTGGGGGCTGTCGCGGCACCGCGGCCGTAACGAACGGATCTGGCGGCAATCGCACTACCGGACGCCGTGGCAGCTCGCGGTCTCGGAAGGGCTGTCCGAGACCAGAATCCGGCAGATCGTCAACGAGGCAGCAGACTTCTACAGTCATCCGCCCAGCGACTGAACAGCCTGCCGGACGGCTGTATTACACAGTGCCGCAATGGGTTCTGAGTCTTCGGTCGCGCAGCGACAGGACCCTCGGACGGGGCTCGGAACAAGAGATCTCCGTCCATCGATGTCGGTGGGGCCGGGCATGCTGGGGTGGCCGGTGCGCCGGTCCAGGGCGCGTCCGGGCATGTTCTCGACGACGAAAGAGGGGCCGCTGTGTCGCCCATCAGCAAGAAGCGGAAGAAGAAGAACTCCGCCGCAGGCCGCCGTGCGCGGTCCGGAGACTCGGTGCAGGCACCGATACCCGGTGCGCCGGTGACACCTTCGGCAGTGGGACTGCGCCGCACCAACTTCAGTTTCGACCCGCCGCCGGAAGCTACGGTGATCGAACGGCACGGCCGCGCATGGCAGGCCTACACGGCCGGCGAATGGGCCGGAACCTGCCTGGCGGCGGTCAGTTGCCTCATCCCCGCGCTGCGCGAGTTCGGCATCGACGCCGAACCTCTCGCCGTCCACGGCAGCGTCACCTGGCCCAACGGGGTTCGGGCGAATCTCGGTCGGCCCGAACCGGATTGGGCTGCCAACGGGTGCTGGACCGGTCACATGGTGCTGTGGATACCCGCGCTGGGTCGCCTGGCCGATCCCACCGTGTACCAGGCCAACCGGCCCGACGCGCCCACCACGATCACCCGCGGCCTGATGATCACGCTCCCCGACGGGCTGGCCACCTTCGACCACACCGCCGTCACCATCGGCAAAGACGGTGCGCTGGTGCACTACGACCTCGTCCGGGACTTCGACTGCGCGCCAGTGCTCTCCCGTGCCCGCAGGCCCGAACACGCGCACAAGACACCGGCAATCATCGACGACTTCACACGCCACGCCGAACAGTGCCTACGGTCCACCACCGACCGCGAACATCTCCAGAGCGCGACCTATCCACCACTGGTCGCCGCGCTGCGAGCCAAGAACCTCATCGACTGAGATCGCCTCGAACCACCCGGGGTGGCCTCGATTTCGCCCGTGCTACACCAGGATTCGCCCCGGCAGAGGTAGGGCCGACCAGTCCCACCGAGTGCCTATGGACGGCGCTCGTCGGCGGCGGGTTCGTCGGCGAGGCCGAGGGCGAACAGCGCGTCCGGGTGCGCGGTGAGGGTGATCGAGCCGAGCTGATCGAGCGGGGTGAGGGCGAGCGCGACGCGGCGCGCGATCAGATCGATGGCCTCGCCATGGGAGGCCTGGTTGCCGGTGAGCACGGCATGCAGGTCGCCCTCGGGAAACCCGGCCAGGACCTTCTCATACACCAGCCGCAGCAGCATCACCGCCGCGTGCGCGCTCAGCGGGCGGTGGGCGGCGCGCAGCTCGTCGAATGGGCGGCGCACGTCCTCGGGCAGCGCTTCGGTGCGGATCAGCAGGGTGAGCCGGTCGTCGGTCACCGCCACCCGTAACGCGGTCGGGGACAGCTGATCGGCGATCACCGCCAGCGCGGAGTCCAGGCGAGGCAGATCCCAGCCCAGCCGGTCGAGCACGTCGGCGATCCGCACCCCGCCCTGCAACGCGAGCAGAGCCAGCACCACGTGCGCATCCTGGGCCCCGCTCGCGGTGGCCGGTGCTGGCGGTTCGGGTCCGCGCGAGTCGAGGTCGACCAGTTCGTCCAGGCTCAGATCGAGCACCCGCGAGAGCCGCGCCAGCACGGTCAATGTCACCGTGCGCTGGTCGCGGTCGCTTTCCAGTCCCCGCAGCCAGACGCCGCTGGCGCCGCGTAGCGCGTCCTCCGACAAACCCAGCCGTGCGGCCTGGGCGCGGATCGCGTCGAAATTCAGGCGGGCCGGCTCCACCGGAATCCCGCGCCGGTCCGGGGTTCGCGTGGGTTCGCGACCAGGATTGTTCATCGCGACCCCTGGGTGGGGTCGCGGACGGTCCAGTCGCCGCGGTGGTGCAGGTTGGCCCCGACCCACCACGCCACCACCTGGGTGTGCCAGGACGAATCGGCGGACGAGGTCACCGGCAGCGAGATGCCGCAGGCCTCGGCGACCGGGTGCAGATGCCGCGACAACAACCCGACGCCACCGCCGAGCAACGCCCGATCGGTGGGCGTGCCGCGCAGCCGGGCGAACACCCGGGCCGCGTGCAACAGCGGCCGCGCCGGCGCGGGCACCGCCACGACGCAGGTCCGGCGCGGCAGCCGGTCCCGCGAGGGCGGCCGGGAACCGCCGGCGGGCACGGTGAGCACCGCCGCATCGGCGGACAAGGCGCTGATCGGGATCACGTTCAGCGTCGGGGAGGGGAACGCGGTGAACAAGGCGGTCGCCACGGCCGCGGCATGGACCGGGCTGGCCGTCCCGGCGAGGATCGCCGCCACCACCTCCCCGGTGACCGCGACGGTGCTCAACCCCGGGCCGGTGCCGATGAACAACGACGGCGGGGTCTCGAGCAGCAGCCCGTGCAACAGGCATCCGGCCTGCGCGCCGCGCACCAGGGTGAGCGTGTGCCGACGGCTGGGGCTCTCGATCACCAACTCCGCCAGAAACCGCTGCACCACAGCGTGGTCGCCGAACCGCGCGGGAAGCCGCACGTCCACGCGCGGCGCGGCCACGCACAGCAGCCCGGCCGCCAGAGTCCGCAGCTCGTGCGGGGTGTAGCGGCTGGCCAGCAGCGCCGCACCGTCGGCCATCTCCCTCGGGCTCAGCCCGACCGGGAACAGCGACCGCAGATGCTGCGGCAACTCCAACCCGGTCGGCGTCTCGCCGATCGGCACCGTCGCCATCCACCGGCACGCCGCGGCCATCCCACGCCGGTAGACCGCATCCACGCGCGCAAAATCGGCCGCCGACAGACTCCGGAAGCAGTCGGCGCGAAACGACGTCACATCCGCATCGGGCACCGGCGGCAACACCGCCTCGAACGCGATCGGCGCGCTCTCCGCGCGCACCGCCACACCGCTCAGCGCATCGCCGACGTCGGTGATGACCCGATGTGCCACCTGCGGCGGCAGGATCTCGCCCACCACGGTGGGAGCACAACCGTGGCAGACCAACACCAGCCGCACCCCGGTGTAGCGGCGCAAAACCAGCAGCCGTTCGATCGCTGAGGCGGCCAGCCGATGCGCGCGCAGCACGATCACCTGCTCGATCTCGAGCGCCACCACCCACGCCGTCGCCGCCTGCCAGGCTGTTTCGGCACCGGACACCCGCTGCTCGGACAACCGCCGCGGCGAACATCCCAACGCCACCAGCACCGCGTGCGCCACCCCGTCACTGCCCGCAGCACCCGGGGTCGGATGGACGGTGATCGCACCCGTCGCCGGGTCACCGGCATCGAGCAACGCCCGCGTCACCGCCGCATCGTCGGCGGCGTCGAACAACAGCGTCACCGGCGGCACCGGCCGGTCCACGCCCTCGGCGAGGCCGTCATCGCCCCACTCGCCGGGGCCGGTCACCGCGACCGTCCGCTGATCTTGGAGAACACGTACCCGAGCACGTCACGGTCGACCACCTCGCGGCCGGTCTTGGACAGAGTGGCCGCCGCGTGCGCGGTGATCTTGGCCCAGGACCGGAAATTGCCGTGTCCGGCATGGGAATCGGCGAACGCGATCACCTCCGGATCCGCGTGCTCCCAGATCGGATGGTAGGCGGGAATGACCCGCAAGACCTGCTCGACGGGCATGCGCCGGAACTCCTGCCACACATACACTCTCGAACTCAGCATCGGTTCGCGGCGCAGCACCTCATAGCAGTCCCCGCCGCCGACGAACACGATCGCGATATCGGTGCGCCGGTCATCCCACAGATGCCGCCAATACTCGAAACACTCCCGCGAAAGCCACTGCGCCTCATCACAGACCAGAATCCGGAACCGTTCGGCCAGAACATCTTTGAGCACCGAATCGAACTCGATCGGCTTCTTCGGCGGTGTCCCGCCGACCCCCAGCGCCTCGAACAGCGTGTACCGGATATCGCGCGGAGTCGGGCGCGCCCGGAACTGCACCCGGCACACCAACCCCGGCGCCAGCCGGCGCAGCGACGTGTTCACCGACAGCGTCTTGCCCAGACCGGCGTCACCGTGCACGCACATCATCGCCTTCGCCGCCATCACATCGGCGAGATTGTCGTGCACCATCATCAACGCATCCGTCGCGACCACCCGCGCCCCCACCAACCCCAGATAGTGATCGGCCCGCGCGTCCACCGGATCCGGAACCCATTCCGGCGTCATGGCTTCGACGTCTTCCGCGTCGCATCGGGTGCGTCCAGATCGACCGGGGACACCCAATCCGGCGGCGGCGCCGACAACGGCACCAGAAACGGCCGCGACATCTGCGCCAACTCGGCCTCGAAATACTCACCGATCTCGTGTTCGGCCTCGGCGACCGTCATCGCCTCCAACCGTGTGGCCGGCTCCGGAGAGGTCACCGCCGCATAGCGGGCACGCCGCGCCTTCTCCGCCGCCGCCAGATCCGACCGCAAACGCCGCGCCTTGCGGTCACGGGCCCGGCGCACCCGACCGATCATCTCCGGCGACGCCTGATCCGACAGCACGGCCGTCCCCAGATGCACACCGGATTTGGCGTCGAACACCTCGATCTCCTGGTCGTGATTGGGCATGTACCGCACCCGCACCGTGGTGCCGACCATGCCCACCATCCACTCGGCCACATAGTGGCGGCCACGGCCACGGGCTATGCCCTTCGTGGTGATCTTGCGGTGGGCGCGGTCGTCGGCGAGAGTGAACATCCACAGCATCTGCGGCTCCACCTCGTGCAGCGGAGTCGGATCCGCCAGCCACGACTGAAGCGGCGACAACCCGTCCAAACGGTCGACGTCATGATCGGTGCTGGTGTTCCACTCATCGATCCACCCCAGCAGGTCGGCGACGAACACCTCGAACGGCAACGCAGGGGCGTCGGGATCGATCACCGCGCCGCTGATACCGGTCTGAGCATGGGTATAGCGGGGCATTCCCGACACCAGCATGTCCTCGACCGCGCCGTTGATCGTCTCCACCGCCCCCTTCAAATGCGGGGTGTAGCCCGGCAGATCCACCACCCGCACCGCGAACGCACCCAACGCCTCCTGCACGGTGCCTGACAGAAAATCCTTGCCCTGGTCGATACGGACCAGCGTCGGCAACCCACCCGCCGGGCCGTACGGCGGCGTGCGCAGAATCGAAGCCCGCAACGCCGCCAGAATCGCCTCCCGATTCGGATACCTCGGCGTCACCGCCGCCCCCATGATCACGCAATGCTGCCGGTCCACGAACCACGTCACCCACGGCTTGACCAGACGATCACCCACATCGACCTCCACTGCGGCCTCGACATGATCGGCCTCCCACTCGGCATTGCGGTAGGTCGACGGCCGCTTCAAGAACACATCGAAGCGCCGACGCTCCCGCTCCCCGGCCCGCAACCCCGCCCGATCACCAGGGGACACATCCAGGCGGATCGCGCGATGCAACGTCGACAAACTCGGGGCCGGCGGGCCACCGTTACGCTCCTGCTCCCTCAGCTCCCGATGCAGCGCCGAGGCGTTACCGCGCCAATACGCCAACCGGATCCGCAACTGCTGATCGAGCCGGAAACGCTCCCGCTCGTGCACCATCGGCGTCGCCGCCCGGCGCGCGGCCACCCACCGCCACACCGTCCGCTCCGCCACACCCAGCGTCTGCGCCGTCAACCGCACATGCTCGCTGGTCAGATCCCCATACTGATCCAGCACCGCCAACCGATCCACCGCTGCCCGCCGCAGAGCACGACCCGCCGCGTCGACCACCTGAACGGCCCTCCGGAAACCTTGGCCCGCACCACAACCCGGTCAGGCACCACCGTCAGAACACTGCCCAGCATTCGACCACGTACCCGCAGGTAAGAAACCCGGAATCACTGACATTGCCATGACGAATTGCTACTGACATCCTGATGACGAGTCTCACGGATCCCGGACTGGGTCGGCGCCGCGCGCGCCATCCGGACCGCCGAAGGCGCCAACGATCTGCTCCAGTTCGCGGCGGGGCGCCACGACACAGCACAGGTGTGGCTGCCCGGAACCGCGGGAGCCTGGCCGGGCAGCGTCGCGCTGGCAGTCCGGGAACGCGGCGTGAGCGACGCGATCGCCCAGTCGGACTGGAAACGGCTCGATGTCAAGGGATTCGACGGCGCCGCCATCGCACGCTCCGAGGCGGCGGCGACACGGATCGCGGCCGCCTGCCTGGCCGCCGATCGCAGCCTGACCCTCGATCCCCGCGGGCGCGAACTGCTCACCGCGCTGCTCGGCGAACACACCTGCGCCGCGATCGACAAGCACGGCACGTGGTACCAGCGCAACAGGGACCTGACCCTCGCCGAGCTCGACGCTTTCCAGGACCAGCGCCACGCCCACCGCGAAGTGCTCGCCGAACACCTGCCCACCCTGGTCGCCGCCTTCGCTGTCAAGCCCCTGCCCGGTGCGGACATCTTCAAAGAGAACTACCTCAAGGAGGGCTGAGCGAATGCAGGACACGACACCCACTTCACCTATGGCCCGAGGCCGCACGACAGGACGCACCACCACCGACCCGGCGACAGCCGGCAGCGCCACGATCGGGTCGTCGGAAGGCGCACGCGGGCAAGGTCTTCGGGGATCCAGTGCGCGGTCGAGCGTGCGCACCCTCACCCGGCATGCCCGCGCGCGCGAAGCGCGGGCCGGGATGGTGGTGCCGGCGTTGTGTCGTGCGGTGGCCGAGGTGGTGGGTGTCGCGGCCTCGGGGATCGGTGGCGGGACCGATTTCGTGCGCCTCGGTGGGACCGGCACCGATTCGGCCGCGGTGCTCGCGGTCCTGCGCGCGTACGGGGCACCGCCGGATCTGCTGGTGACCCATCCCCGGATCGGGGATGCGGCGGCCGTCTTGGCTGCCCAGCCGGTCCCGACGGTCAGCGCCGACCCCGCTACCCGCGCACCGGGGGCACATCCGGTGTCGTTCCAGCAGCGAGCCCGCCTGGAACTGGCGGCGCGCACCGGCCCGGCGACGCACCGCCGCCACGCCCACGCGGTGGTGCTCACCGGCGCCGACCCCGCCCGGCTGCTGACCGCGTTGGCGCTCATCGGGCAGCGACATCCCGCGCTGCGCACCGGAATCCGGCACACCCCGGCGGGCTAGCAGCAACTGATCCACCCCCGGCCCGTGCTCGATGTCGACCCGACCCCGGTGACCGGGCCCGGTGACGCCCGCCGCCGCGCGCTCGACGCGCTCGCGGGTTCGCGCTTCGACCACACCGGCGGTGCGCCGCTGGCTCAGTGGACACTGGTCGGCGCCGGCCCGGTCCTGTTGCTGGTCCTGGTCGCCGACGAGCTGGTGTGCGACACCCGCTCGTGGCGCGCGCTGCTGCGTGAGCTGGCCCTGGCCTACCGCGCCCCCGACGAGATCGGGCCACCCCCGCCGAGCCCCGGCGACTACACCCGCTGGCAACGGCAGTTGACACCACCGCAGGTCTACCAGCAGCAGCTGGATTGGTGGACTTGAGGTTCCCCCGCTAATCCGGAGAGCGGATTATCTGGTTCCGGCTGGAACCTGTGAATCGTAACCGGCTTCGAACTCATCCGGTGATCGCCAGCCGAGCCTCTTCTGGATGCGCTGGGAGTTGTACCAGCCGTCGATGTAGGCAAACAAGGCGTTCTCGGCCTCATCTCGGGTACGCCAGCTCCGCCGATAGACCAGCTCGGTCTTGAGAGTGGAGAAGAAGTTCTCCATCAACGCGTTGTCATAGCTGTCACCGACCGACCCCATCGACTGCGCTATCCCGTTGTCCGCCAGCCTGTTTGCGAATCGGATGGCTGTGTAGGTCGAGCCGCGGTCGCTGTGATGTATCAGCTGTCCGTCGCGGATCTCCCGGCTCCAGACCGCGTATTCCATCGCACCGAGCACCAGCTCGGTATCGCAGCGATCGGAGGTTTTCCATCCGACGATCCGGTTGGAGAACGCGTCCCGCACCGCCGCCAGCCAGAACGCGCCCTGACCGCACGGGATGCGGGTGGCATCGGCGACCCACAACCGGTTCGGTGCGTCGGCGGTGAAGTCGCGTTCGACCAGATCCGGCGCAGGTCTGGCTCGCGGATCCTGCCGGGTCGAGCTGAGTCGCCATTTCTTGCGCAAGAACGCGCCCTGCAACCGCGAGGCCCGCATCAGCCGTTCCACCCGTTTGCGGCCGACGCGAATTCCTCTGCGCCGCAACATCGCATGCACTCTCGGTGATCCGTACGTGCCGCCGGAGCTGGTGTGAATGTCGACGATCTCGGCCAGCAGCTTCTCGTCCTCGACATGGCGATCCGAGGGCTGCGCGGCGCGTTTGCGCCACTCGTAGTAGGTCGAGGACGCGATGCCCAGGACCCGTAGTAGGAGCTCGACCGGGTGTTGGCTGTTCTGTTCGATGAACCGCATGATCACCGCCGGGTCGGGCCGAGCTCCGAGGCGAAATACGCACTCGCAGAACGCAATATCTCGTTGACCCGCTCCAACTCGGCGACCCGTTTCTTCAACGCGCGGTTCTCGGCGAGCATGTCGGTCGTCGGCCGATCCTCACGTTCGCCGGCGTCGGCCTCGGCTTGGCGGATCCAGTTCCGCAACGCCTCGTGATGCACCCCGAGTTGCTCGGCGAGCTTGCGGATCGTCGGCTTCGGGTCCGACTCCCGATACAGGCGAACCGCCCGCGCCTTCAACTCATCGGGGTACTTCTTCGGTGCTGCCACGAATGACTCCTTCCGGCCCCTATCGGACCACAGGCCAGGTCTCGAAGCCCGTCCGGCACCGCCGCCCGGACTCCACGACCGGGCCTAGTCAGAGCCCTCCGAGAAAGCGGGGGAACCTCACGCCCTGGGCTACAACACCCCAGCCGGATACGCTGCAACCTGCATCCACCGATAACCGGCTCTCACACGCGGTGGACCGACTACCGGGGTCCCGTCACAACCTGCATCCACCGATAACCGGCTCTCACACGCGGTGGACCGACTACCGGGGTCCCGTCAGCGGTTGTCACCGAATGCTGCGCGTGTGCGTAACGCTGTCCGATGGCCCACGCTGCGCGGTCTGCTACCGCAAACATCCCGAATCGTTCAAAGCTTGCCAGGGATGTGGCCACGTGGAGCGTCTGTACCGCTTCGGCAACTGTCAACGCTGCGTCTGTATCGCGCACTTACACACTTTGCTCGGCGACGACAGCGGAATCATCGATCGGCTCGAACCGGTGTTCACCGCGCTGGTCCGGTCCGATGCCGACAGCACTCTGAACTATCTGGAGTATCGGGGCGGCTACCAGCTCCTCAAACAGCTACGCGAAGACGGCCGCCCGATAACCCACGAACTCCTCGACGAGTTCCGCGCTCAGCGAGCGTTACGGCCACTGCGTGATGCGCTGGTGTGCGCAGGCTTGCTCGAACCGCGCGACGAAATCCTGTGTGCCCTCACCGAGAAGCTCGATGAAACCCTCGCCACGATCGCTGACTCCGACGAGCAACGCCTCCTACGGAGCTACACCAACTGGCGCCTGCTGCGCAGACTCCGCGCACAATCGGGCACTCGTCCACTGACGCAGGCGCAAGCGGTCTACGCACGCAGCAAGCTCAACCGCGCAATAGGGCTGCTCGAAGTCGCTCACCAACTCGGTGGTCGACTCGAAGACCTCACCCAGCACGACATCGACGAATGGCAAGCACGCGATCGGTCGGCCAACCTCGCCCGCGACTTCGTGTCCTGGGCGACCGAACGACACCACTGCCGCCGCGGTCTTGTCGTAGCGGCCCATCCGCGACCCCAGCCCCCGAGCGGAATCTCCGACGATCACCGGTGGCATCTGGTGCGATCGTTGCTGCACGACACCACCATCGATCGATGCGACCGATTCGCCGGACTCCTCTTGCTGCTGTTCGCCCAGCCCGCCGGGCGCGTGGTCAGGCTGCGCACCGATGCCATCAGCCAGCGCATCGATGGCCGCCACGTATGCCTGGCTCTGGGTAGCGAACCGATCGAGCTGCCACCACCACTGGACGAATTGGCCTTGGACCTGGTCGTCAACCGCTACCGCGGCAGGGCCGCACTGGCCCGCGTCACTGATCACGACTGGTTGTTCCCCGGTCTGCGCGCGGGCACACCAATGAGCAGCCACCACCTGAACGGCCGCCTCAAACGCCTGGGAATCTCCGCCCAAACCGCCCGAAATACGGCGCTGATGGACCTCGCGAGTCACTTGCCTGCCGCAGTGCTATCTGCACTCCTGGGCCTCGATGTCGTAACCGCCCAGGGCTGGATAGCAGAAGTCGGTCAACGGCGTTCGTACGCGGCTGCCCTGGCTCAACGCACCACGAATCATCCGACAACGACGCCGTTCACGAGTGAAGGTTCGCACCGATAGCGTGTGCTGCCTGCGTGATGGCCGCGTCCGCAGCGAGCGTGCCACGCATGACGTCGAGCATCATGAAGGCGTTCGTGACACCGGAGTAGCGGGTCGCCAATGCTGGTACGCCAGCCCGGCGCAGTGCGCTGGCGTAGGCCTCGCCTTCGTCGCGCAGGCAGTCGGCTTCGGCGGTGATCACCAGTGCTGGCGGGAGAGCGGCGAGTTCATCCAGGCCGGCCTGCAGTGGCGCCGCGGTGGGTTCCAGGCGCGCGGCCTCGTCCGGGCAGTACTGATTCCAGAAGTCGCGGTAGCCCTCGGCTCGCAGAGCGTAGCCGGTAGCGAAGACCTGGTAGCTCTCGGTGTCGAACCCGGCGGCGGTCGCCGGGTACAGCAACGTTTGGTGCAGGAATTCCACGCCGCCGCGGCGGCTGGCGAGCAGGGTGAGCGCGGCTGCGATCGTGCCGCCCATCTGATCACCGGCCACACCCATCCGGGTCGGGTCGAGGTCGAGGCCGGGGCCCTCCTTTGTCAGCCAGGTTGCCACCGTCCAGCACTGTTCCAGGGCTGTGGGGTATCGGGCTTCCGGGGAGAGGGTGTATTCGGGGAAGGCGACAGCGACGCGGGCGCCGTGGGCGAGTTCGCGCACGAGGCGGTCATGGGTGGCGGCGTTGCCCATGACCCAGCCCGCGCCATGGATGAACAGCAGGACCGGCAGTGTCCCGGTGATGTTGCGGGGCCGCACGATCCGTACCGGCACGGCCGGATGCGCGTCGGGACGGTCGTCGACGAGGTACCACTGGTCGTCGGCGTCCGGGCGTGGGGTAGGACGGGCCTGGAGTTCGTCGAGCATTTTGCGTTTGGCCTCGGGTGGCACCGTGTAGAGGTATGGGATCACCTCGCTGGCCTCGGTGAATGCCTGCGCCTCGGGTTCGAGCGCCAGTCCGTGGGGGTTCGCTCCGGTGTTCATCGCCGCCTTCGTGCTCGGGCCAGTTGTTGCCACTCCCGCGGTGGCATGCCGTACGCATTGTGGAATGCGCGGCTGAAGTGGGCGGGACTGGCGAAGCCCCACGTGTAGCACAGGTCGGTGATGGTGACCTCGCGCCGGTCGTGGGCGGCGAGCACCGCGCGGCACCGTTCGAGGCGGGCATGCAGGATCCAGCGTGAGACGGTGGTGTCTTCTGCGGCGAAGATCTTGTGCAGGTAGCGCACCGAGATCCGATGTGCGGCGGCGATCGTCACCGGTGACAGGGTCGCGTCGTCGAGGTGGGCGTTGATGAAGGTCTTGACCCGTAACACCAAAGTGCGCCGGGCTGCGTCCTCGAGCGGCATTTCATGGAGGGTTTCCCCGATGAGAGTCGCGAGGATGTCGGTGACGTTGTGGGCGAGCTTGAGGCGGGTCTTGTGATGCAGCGGCTGGGTGTCATCGGCGAGACGGTTCAGGTACGGGATCAGGAACGCACTCAACGCGTGACTTTGCCGCATCGCGGTGCCGGTCAGATGCGAAATATCTACCCCGTCCAAGCCCAGTGCCTGTTTCGGGATCTGAAAGGTGCGGGTCGCGAAGTGCATGGGTGTTTCGATGCTGTAGGGCCGAGTGGTGTCCAGCAACGCGAAGTCGCCGGCGGTGAGAAACACCTCGCGCCCGTTCTGCATGATCCGCTGCTGACCGAGGTCGAGAAACCCGAAGATCAATGACTCCTTCGTATCCTCGGCGATGTGTCGCCAGGTTCGGTCGACCTCGAACGGCACCCCTAAGGAGTCCACGGCCATGAACAAGTCGTCGAACTTGTCGTAGCGGGGTTGGGTGGTTCGGGGTGCGTCGGTGGTCAGGCGCAGCAGGCAGTCGACCAGCTCGGTGCCGAACGGATCGGCGATGTCCATGACAAGTTCCTTCCGCCTGCGGAGACATCTCGACTGTATGCCCGCTCCACCACGCACGCAGTGGTCGCGGAACCAGCCCGTGCGCTCTCGGTCAAGTTTGTTGCGGCGGGTTCGCTCTCGGTCAAGTTCTGGCCTTTGTGCGGCTCTACCGTTGCCCTCGTCGCCTTTCGCCTGCGCTGATTCGAGGAATCATGACCGACATCGTCTTCCTGCATGGTCTGTGGATATCCAAGCTCGCTTGGGGTCCGTGGATCTCCTACTTCGCCGACCGCGGCTACCGAGCCAGCGCACCAGCCTGGCCCGGAGAAGCCGACACCATCGAAGCCACCCGCGCCAACCCCGAGGCCCAGGCCGGCTTCGGGATCGACGAGCTGACCGAGCACTTCACCGAACTGCTGCGCGGCTACGACAGCCCGCCGGTGGTCATCGGGCATTCCTTCGGAGGCTTGCTGGCCGAGAAACTTCTCGGCCGTGATTGCATCGCCGGTGCGATCGCAATCGACCCCGCGCCGATCAAGGGTGTCAAACCACTGCCGTTCGCTCAGCTGAAGTCGGCGTTTCCGGTCCTGGGCAACCCCGCGAACAAGAACAAGGCCAAGGCCCTTACCGCGAAACAGTTCCGCTACGGCTTCGGCAACGCGCTCACACCGGAGGAATCCGACGCGTTGTGGGAACGATGGAGCATCCCTTCACCGGGCAAGCCCCTGTTCGAGGCAGGTTTCGCCAACTTCGCCCCGCATTCGCCAGCCAAGGTCGACACCGACAACGCTGAGCGCGGTCCGCTGCTGATCGTGTCCGGCACCGCCGACCACACCGTGCCCGACGTGTCCACGCGGGCGACGTTCAAGCTGTATGAGCACTCCGGTGCCGACACCGAGTTCTACCAGTTCGACGGCCGTGGCCATTCGCTGACCATCGACTCCGGGTGGACCGATGTTGCTGACCTGGCGTTGAAGTGGCTCGACGCCAAGGGATTCGGTCCCCGGTGAAGGCGGCACTGGGATTCATCGGCGCCGGCGCTATCGGGCACTCGGTCGCCCAAGTCTTCGCCGCGACCGGTGTCTGCGACATCGTCATCAGCAACAGTCGCGGTCCCGACAGCCTGTCCGGGCTCGGCTACGGGATGCGCGCCGGCACGCCGGAGCAGGCCGCCGAACAAGACGTCGTGTTCTGCGCGGTCCCGTGGAGCCGGGTCCCCGCCGCACTCGGTGCGGTGCCGGATTGGTCGGGACGCACGCTCGTCGACTGCACCAACCCGATCGAGGCACCTCGATTCGTCAAAGCCGACCTCGGCGGGCGCACCTCGAGCGAAGTCGTCGCCGACCTCGCGCCCGGTGCGCAGCTGGTCAAAGCGTTCAACCACCTCGCCCCACCAACGTATGCGGCCGGGCCGCCACTGGACGGCGGCCGCCGGGTGCTGTTCGTCTCCGGCGATCACGACGACGCAAAGAAGAAGGTCCTCGCACTGATCGACTTGATCGGGTTCGTGGGGGTCGACCTGGGCGCGCTGACCACCGGTGGCGCGCTGCACGAATTCCCCGGCGGGCCGCTGCCGTCGCGCAACTTCATCGAAATCGACTGAACCCACACTCCTTTCACGAGGACTCCGCATGTCATTCATCACGGTCGGCACCGAGAACACCACCAACATCGACCTCTACTACGAAGACCACGGCGACGGCGACCCGGTCGTGCTCATCCACGGCTTCCCCCTCGACGGCCGCTCGTGGGAAAAGCAGCAGACCGCCCTGCTCGAAGCAGGTCACCGGGTCATCACCTACGACCGCCGCGGGTTCGGAGAGTCCAGCCAGCCCACCACCGGCTACGACTACGACGTTTTCGCCGATGACCTCGCCACGATCATCGACACCCTCCACCTCGAGAATGTGAGCCTGGTCGGGTTCTCGATGGGGCACCGGCGAGATCGCCCGCTACATCAGCCGCTACGGCAGCGGGCGCCTGCGCAAGGTCGCGTTCATCGCCTCTCTGGAACCCTGGCTGATCGCCAGCGAAGACAACCCCACCGGCGTGGCGCCGTATGAGTTCTTCGCCGAGATCTCCGAGAAGGTCAAGCGCGACCGCTACGCCTACTTCACCGAGTTCTTCGCCACCTTCTACAACCTCGACACCAACCTCGGAACCCGTATCTCCGAGGAAGCGGTACGCAACTCCTGGAACACCGCCGCCCGCTCCGGCGCCTACGCCTCGGCAGCCGCGCCACTGACCTGGCCGACCAACTTCCGCCACGACATCCCCAACATCGATGTCCCCACACTCATCATCCACGGCACCGCCGACAACATCTTGCCGATCGACGCGACCGGACGAGCCTTCCACGCCGCCCTGCCCACCGCCGAGTACGTCGAAATCGACGGCGCCCCACACGGGTTGCTGTGGACCCACGCCGAGGAAGTCAACAAGCCTCTGCTGGCCTTCCTCGCCTGACCGCCCCGCTCGAACAACCACAGGAGAATCCTGATGAGGAAGACTCATATACCTCGGGCGGGCGCCGTCGCGATCGTCCTGACCGCGGCTGCGGTCCTGGCTCCGGCCACCACCGCGGCCGCCGAACCCGACCCCACGATCGTGCTGGTGCACGGCGCATTCGCCGACACCACCAGCTGGGACCGCGTCGCCGCCGCATTGCGCGCCGACGGCCACCGGGTCGTGGTGCCCGACAATCCGCTGCGCGGACCCGGCAACGACGCCGCCGCGATCGAGCAGACCCTGGCAACGATCGACGGTCCGATCGTGCTCGTCGGCCACTCCTACGGCGGTGCCGTCATCACCAACGTCGCCGACCCCGACGTGACCGCGCTGGTCTACGTCGCGGCGTTCGCCCCGGCCCAGGGCGAACCGGCCCAGCTGGCACTGGATCCGATCCGGTTCCCCGGCAGCCGCCTGCTTCCGCCGGTGCTGATGGTCGCGCCGGTCGACGACCCAGATGGGATCGCCGGCAAGAACCTCGACGGCTACGTCGACCCCGGTTCCTTCCACGAGGTCTTCGCCCAGGATGTCGATGCCGCGACCGCGGCCACGATGAACGCCCACCAACGCTCGCTCGCGTTGTCGGCGAACCTGGAACCGTCCGGACCGACATCCTGGTCGACGGTGCCGAGCTGGTATCTGGTGTCCGGCCACGACCGTGTCATCCCGCCTGCCTCACAGCGGCACATGGCCCAGCGCATCGGCGCGCACGTGAGTGAGGTTCCCGCCTCCCACGCCTCGCTGGTGTCACGTCCCGACGCGGTCGTCTCCGTCATCGAACAGGCCGCATCTCGCTGAAACACCCTGACAGCAGCCACGGTTTCGGGCGCCTCCTTCGCGGCACCCGAGACCGTGGTTGCGCGCCATCTCAGACGGCGAATCCGCCATCGACATCCCAGCTGATGCCGGTGACGAACCGTGCCTCCGGCCGCGCGAGGTAGGCGACCGCACTGGCGATGTCGGCGGGCTGGGCGTAGTGCCCGAGAGCCATCATCGACTTCATCGCGTCGGCGAAATCGCCTGTCGCCGGGTTCATGTCGGTGGCGGTCGGGCCCGGCTGGACCGTGTTCACGGTGATCCCGCGCGGCCCGAGCTCGCGCGCCAATCCCCGTGTGAGGCCCGCGACGGCGGCCTTGGTCAACGAGTACACCCCGATCCCGGGCACCGGTACGCGGTCGGCGTTGATGCTGCCGATCGTGATGATCCGACCACCCGACCCCAGATGTGGCGCTGCGGCTTTGATCGCGGTGAACACGCCCCGAACATTCACCGCCAACATCCGGTCGAACTCCTCGAGCGGGAACTCCTCGAGCGGCGCCACATGGGCAACGCCGGCGTTGTTCACCAGGATGTCGAGTCCACCCCACTCGGCGACGGTGGCCGCCACCGCCTCCTGCACAGCTACGGCGTCGCCGCTGTCTGCGCGGATCGCCAGCGCCGAGCCACCGCGAGCCACAATCCGCTCGGCCAACGCGGCCGCATCGTCTTTGGACGCGGAATAGGTGAACGCCACTTTTGCCCCATCCCGGGCCAACCGGTCCACGATCGCCGCGCCGATACCACGCGATCCGCCCGTCACCAGCGCCGTCCTACCCACCAACGGGAAAGCCATCTGCACGCCCACTATCCGCTCCTTCACCGGCCCATAAATACGAACCGATCGGTTACTATTGGTTGTGGACGGGACAACCAACGCTCGGCCGGAGATATTCCAAAACCATGTGGGGAGGGCGATGTGGCACCCGGCAGACCACGCTCGTTCGGCGTCGACGACGCACTCGAAGTCGCGATGCGCCTATTCTGGCGCCACGGCTACGAAGGAACCTCACTAGCCGAGCTGACCGAAGCGATGAACATCAACCGACGCAGCCTGTACGCCGCGTTCGGCAACAAGGAAGACCTGTTCCGACGCGCGGTCGACCGCTACCTCACAGGACCGGGCGCCTTCACCGCCCGCGCGCTCGACGCGCCCACCGCCCGCGGCGTCGCCGAAGCCCTGTTGTACGGCGCTGCCGAGAAATACACCGAACCCGATTCCCCGCACGGATGCCTGCTCGTGCAATCCGCGCTGGCATGCGGCCCGGCCGACGAATCGGTGCGCGATGAGCTCACCGACCGACGCAACACCGGAATCGCCGCACTGCGCGCACGATTGGCACGCGCCCGCGACGACGGCGACCTTCGCCCCGATGCCGACCCCGATGCGCTGGCGCGCTACCTCACCGCGATCGCGCAAGGTATCTCGGTGCAGGCTGCCAGCGGCGCCACGCGCGCCGACCTGAACATCGTCGCCGACCAGGCACTGCGCAACTGGCCCAGCGACTGACCCGCACCTCCGTGAGCATCCGATTCGATCGCCTGTAAGAGCCCGAAGTGGCGGGTGCACAACAGCTCTACAACAGCCTTCGTACCGCGTTCCTCGACCTGAGTGGCGACATCTACTGGCAGTCCGCCGACGACGACAACCGGGTCACCACCACCCACACGACGTGCTACGGCACCCACAACGGCGAATCCCCCAGCATCACACCGACCGGCGACCCGGGCGCTTCGAACCCATTGGCGTCTTCCGCGTCCGCAACACACAACTCACCGATGACCGGGGCTTCACCGACCTGCTCTCAGTCCTGATTCAAATCGATGCCCTCCCCTCACCGCCCGGCCAAAGTTCCGGGCAAGCGGCCAAACCGGATGAACACCAGCCCATTCCGCACGTTCTGATATCCCTCACTACCAACATCGTATGCGGCGAGCACCAGCGATCCGACGGTGCCGGAGTGCGCGCCAGTGCCCTCGATCCAGGCGGCAACGATCCCCTCCGCGCTACGACGAATCGGCGACTTGATCCATGCCCGGGTGCGCGTACCCGGCCGGTATACCGAATCGGTGCGCTTGGCGACGACCCCTTCGAGACCGGCCTGCTCGGCGGCGTCCAGCAGATGGGAAGGATCGAAATCGGTCCAGAACGGCGGCACCCGGACCCGGCCGCGCTCGACGGCGAGCCGGTCGAGGAGCGCCCGGCGCGCCAGGTAGGGCTGATCCATCGTGGAGACCCCGTCCACAGCGAGAAGGTCGAAAACGACGAACTCGACGCGGATCTCGTCGAGCAGCGCCCGTGTGGGGCGCGTGTGCATGCGGCGCTGCAGACGTGCGAACGAGGGCGCCCCGGTATCGGGATCGGGGGCGACGATCTCGCCGTCGAGCAACAGCCCGTCACCGAGGTCCGCCGTGGTCTCAGCCAGAGCCGCAGCTAGATCGGGGTAGGAGCCGGTGGCCTCACGTAGATTCCGGCTCCACAACCGGCAACCGGTCTCGTCGCAACGCGCAATCGCCCGCTGCCCGTCCCATTTCATCTCGAATGCCCAGATAGGAGATGCAGAAGGCAGAGTTCCCGGCGATGCCAGCATCGGCGCAGGTACACGAACCATCATCCGAGCATACGTACGGCAAACGCTGCGAAGGACTCGGCGCGACGAGCGAACCGTACGGTATTCTATCGAACATGCGTTCGAGATCGGAGGGTGGCGATCCGATGGGCGGACCAACGTCGACACCCGATGGCGCCGAAATGTCGCCGTCCGCCGACGTGCCGACCCCGCGGGTCGATCCCAGTGCGCCCAGGACCGAGGGCACCGAGCCGGAACTGCTGTATCCGGACGCCACAGGGCATTTCGCTCGCACCGTGGTGCAGGCTCCAAGGCCGGTATGGGTACGGCTGGACGCGGTGCTGATCCGGGATCCGGGCGCACCTTGCCATGTCAACGGGGCCGGGTTGGACATGCGCGGCGAGCGCCCGGGGTGGCTGAGCCACTGGGTGCCCAGCGTCGACGGCTGGTGGATGGGTCGCGTCACCTACTCGATCGCCTACGCCGACGGCCGCCGCGATCCGCTGGTCCTGGCCGATCAACTCGTCCCGGCCTACGCGCTGCGACCCCGCCGGGCCGCGGCCTCGCCCCGCCGCGGCCGCCGCCCCACGCCTTAGGCTGTCGCGCGCCGGCCGTGCCTGGCCGGGAACATCTGCGACTCTCGGAGGTCACCGGTGAGCGGTTGCTCGCACGCGGCACAGGCGAAAAAGATCATCGGGACAGTATGACTGGCACGCGGATGGGCCAAGCCTGGCCGCATCGCCATGCAGACACTGTCTCCAAGGCGAACCCTCTGATCGCAGCCCAAGACTGCACCGACGCCTCAGGGGAAAGTATGAGCGACCTCGTGGAGCGGCGGATCGATCGCTCTCGAGTCCTCGCCAGCTCACCCGGTACGCGAAAATCGCGGATGCACGGCCTGGGCGGGTGCCGCGTAAGGCTCCCACCGGACGCTACCGTCACCGGCCGCGGCGAGCGTCAGATGGGAACGACGCGGTTGTCCGGCGCGGTCGGTGACGGTCACCTCCAGGTGCACCGCGCGGACGCGGCCGTGGCCCCGCCCCAGGCCGGTGTAGCCGATCGGATGCGCCGACAGATCCAGGTTCGTGCCCGGTGTGCGTACGTGCCGTCCGGACACGATCAGCACCGACCCGCTCGCGCGGGCCCGCGCGGTGATGACTTTCCAGCGTGAGGGCGGCACCACGATGTCGTCGACGTCGAGCACAACGAGGTCCAGGCCGTCCAGCAGCACGGACGCCACCTCACCCGGGTCGCCGCGCGTCGGGTCAACAAGGGCCAGTCGATCGAGCTGCGCGCCCATCTCGTGGGCTGCCAGCAGGCCCAGGGAGGTACCACCGACGACCGCGGCCGAGCGGCCGCCGCCGGTGACCGCGGCGAGCAGGCCGGTCAGCACGCTGCCCCGCCCGCACCGCACTGTCGTTCCGCGCGCGAGCCCGCCGTCGGGCAGCACGTCGCCGAGGGCGCCGGGCACCTCGAGCACGTCGGCCGCGCGTACCCGGGCCCGCGCGCCCGCGCCGATCCGGCCGTCGACCCGAGCGATGCGGCCCCGCAGCTCCGCCAGCTGCTCGTCGCGCGACCGACCCGCCAGCGCCGGATCCAGCGCACCGGACCGGCGCGCCGGGGCACTCATCCGCCGCCGATCGCATCGCACATACGTTCGAACGATACGGCATGCGACACCCCGTTGGCGACGGTGACCCGCGCATATTCCCAGGTGAGCGGCCTGCGTCGTAGCGTCTGGCGCTAGCCACCGCAGCGGAAACGACAGTGCCGCAGCCGGTTCGACGACCGCCAGGCCGCCGGTGATCTCGACACGGACGGTGGTCACCGACGGACTCCTTCGGATGGCGCCGAGCTGGACCGAATGGGCCTCCGTCCCCGAAGTGACCCCAGGCCAGTGCGTTACTGGCCTTCGACAGTCGCCGGCCCTGGGCAGGGCGAGGTGAGATATAGGGGTGGCAGGAAGTTTTCCGGTCGGCGCCGGCGAAGGTGTTCGCGGATGGTCGTGGCAGCAGTGGGGCTTGTCGCGTCAGTGAGTTCGAGAACACGCCGGATGGTCAGGGCGTCGGTCCCGCGATTCGCGGCATCCTGAACGTATCGGTCGAGGAAGTCGAGCGCGTCAAGGCCCGAAGTGCGTGGCTGGCGCCGCACGACGAGCCGTTTTCGCTCGATGTCGATGTCGCTGATGCCCCGTCGGGCACGGACTAGCTGTTCGGCGTGGTCGAGGGTGCCGACTGAGGCCAGGTCGGCAGCGATCGAGTCGTTGGCGAGTCGGCCCGCCTCGACGCGGAAGACCGTGGTGCAGCGGCCGTCAACGACGATCGTGGTGTCGCGTTGAGACTCGACGCGTCCACGCCAGCCTGCCGCGGCGACGGCAAGCAGTGCATTCGCCTCAGATGGGTGCCATTGCCACACGCCGTCCAGCTCGGCGGCGTCCTGCGGCTGCAGATCGATCAGCCGAGCGGCCTCAAGTCGAGCAAGCCGATGCTCGAGTTCGTCGAGGGCGAGCTCGCCGTCGAGGCCCAGTCCCGTGACAAGAACGTCCGTCGGCAATCCGGTCCCGACGGCCGCGGCCAGGGCGAGCGAGTCGGCGAGTGGGCTGCGCAGGCCGGGTTCGTGTCCGGCTGCCAGGATGTCGCCTCCGACATCGACCACCAGTAGCAGGTCTGCGTTGAAAACCTTCGCCGCCCGCCTCAGTTGACGGCTCAGTCCCACGGCGCCGTGTTCCGGATCAGCCAACAGCATCGGCACGTTCGTATGGTTGGCGAGGCGGGGGAGTGTCGACAGCCCCCCGGTGTTCAGGCTGGCATTCGGTCCGACCTCGTAAAGGCCGGATCCATGGTCGATCAGACCGTCGAAGTCGGCTGCACTGCGTGGACCGGGCAAGGGGTCCATGAGCAGCCGGTCCCACGACCAGCTCATGATGGCCGAGACTGCAATCTGATCGGCGAGCGCATGTCCGAGCACGGCGGCGGAGATGGCATCCCCGCCACCACCTGCGGCGAAGGCCACTGCATTCCTCATGAGTCTGCCTACTGTCGTCGAGCGAAAAAGTGGCTAATGTGGCTAGTGGCCTAGGGTACTAGGTCGCCCACGAGAGGAAGTTGCTGTGCCGAACATCGAGCAGGTCGCAGCGCCGTACAAGCAAATCGCCAGCGCGCTGCGTGACGAGATCGTTCGCGGCGACCTGCGGCCCGGCGACAAGCTGCCCTCGGAACGGGAACTGGCCAAACGCTGGGGCGTCTCACGGCCGACCGCATCCAGTGCGGTGGCGGTCCTTCGTTCGCAGGGCCTGGTCGAGTCACGCGTGGGGTCGGGCACGATCGTGCGTGACGTCGCGGCGGCGCCACGTGCTCGCGAGCGGTATGAGCGTGCGGCCGCGTTGGGCACGATGTACAGCGACGCGGAGAGCGTCAGCTTTCCGAGTGTCGGAATCGTCGACGCGCCAGCCGATGTCGCGCGCTCGCTCGGAATCGACCCGGACTCCCAGGTCATTCGGCGGTGCCGACTCATCACCAACGACCGTCCGATCGAGTTCTCTACCAGCTGGTTCCCGGCCGAGCTCGCGGAGACTGCCCCGGCCTTGCTGACCCCGGAGCGCATTCGGGGAGGGACACTGCGGTATCTGGCTGAAACGCTGGGACTGCGTGCGTCATTCGCTCGCGATCAGGTCAGCGCCCGCGTCGCGACGGAGGCCGAGGCGGACTATCTCCGGCTCGACCACGGATCGGCTGTGCTGGTCTACTGGCTGGTCGCCTACGGTCCCGGTGAGACTCCGCTGCAAGTCGACGAGGCTGTCTACCCTCCGTCGACGTGGACGTTCCGTCAGGAATATCCGATCACCCTCTGATCTCGCTCTCCGAAAATTTTTCGGTCATCGACCAAGTGGCCTATGCCACTGGCCTCTAAAGTGGCATAGTCCAATAGTGGCGCCGGACGCGCGCCTCACCAAGCCACATCGCGGAGGGACGGGCCGAGATGACCGTCGAGATGGACTGCAAGGGGATTCGCACCGACAGGTCGGCGGTGTGCGCGGTGGCGGTCGGGGCGGGGCGGTGGATCTGTCCGCCGATGCGGGGCCGAACCTTCACCGCCGATCAGGCGCTGGCACTGATCGTCCTGGCCGACACGATCAGCGAGGTTCTGCCGCTCCCCCCAGCCGACCCACGGTGGCGTGAACTCGAAGCGATGGTGCGGCCCATCGGCCTCACACTCAATGAGACGGCTCGAATGCTGGAGTTGTGCGACGTCGCCGAGATGTCACGGATTCCGATCCGGACCGCCGCCGAGCCGGAGCCATATCCGGTATCGGTGTCCCGGTCGTGGTTGTTGGGTCGGGCACTGGCCGTGGCCAGTGGCTGGTCGCGCACCGCTGGTTCGCCTGTCGCTCTGGGCAGTTGAGGGGGGCAGCCATGACGTCTGTAGCTGCGGAAGCACAGCACCCCTCGTCGGCAGCAGGGCCGTCGGCCCTGCACACGCACTGCGAGTTCTACCGCGCGCACGGGATCGACGCGCGTGTCCAGGTGGACCTAGGGCGGCTCATCGTCGTCGCCAACAGCCGCCTGGCGGGGCTGACCATGCCCGCCGAACTGGCGACCAAAGTCCGTAATCACTTGCGTGCCAGGCAGATCGACCTCGGCCCGGTGATCTCGCACCCCCGCTCCAAGCGCTGGACGCTACTGGTGACCGGCAACGCACCCAACGACCAAGTCACCTGCGCCCGGCTTTTCCGGCACCAGGTAGCACTGGCCCGCTCCGGAACACAGATCGCGCTGCCTGCGCCCACCGAGTGGCACGAGAACCTGCGGTACTGGGTCGAACCGCCGACCGCGCCACTGCCGTCCGGAGCGGTAGTTGCCCAAGCAATTCTGGATTGCGTCGCGCCGGCGAGACAGCAATGACCGCACTCGTCGTCGGGGCCGTCCTGACAGTCGGGATCGCCGTCCTCGTCGCGATGAACATGTGGTGGTCGCGAGACGCGCACGGAATCTCGGTATCGGATATACACGCGGATCTCGCACACCGCGCACCCGCGCGGCCGTTGTCCGCCGATCGCGCCCACGAACTCACCCAGAAGCACAAGTCGTGCTCTGCCGAGGACTGTGCCTGCAAACGCGCCGCGCTGCGGGCACAAATCCGCGCAGGCCGAATGACGCCGACAAACGCCCTCCACGAGCTGCTGTTCAACCGCTTCGGTGACGAGGAACCGATCGACCGCCCGCGGGGGAGCCTGCAGTGAATGCCCCCGACGTCCTGCTTCTGTCGGCCCAGCCGATCAACGCTTGTTCAACTGCTCGCTGGCAAAGGCCCCGCGTTGCCGCAGCGCCATCCTCAGATCCTCGACGCCGACCGGGACCTACT
Organism: Nocardia puris; assembly: GCF_003315035.1. Lineage (GTDB taxonomy): Bacteria > Actinomycetota > Actinomycetes > Mycobacteriales > Mycobacteriaceae > Nocardia > Nocardia puris. The sequence goes on along the minus strand of NZ_QNRE01000015.1, from coordinate 20,041 downwards.
AGCACGGCACACCGCAATCGCCGCCACTGCCGACTCGCAGCTACTGAGTCCTGAATCCACTCATGCCGAACACGTTTCGACCATCATCCGACAAGGAGACACCGCCGATGACCACTACGATTCCCGTCCGTGCCCGCCGCGAGGTAACTGGCGTCACCCCTACTCGTGCCCGCGGCCGAGTCAGGGCGCTGCTGCACCGTGAACTGCTCACGCCCGCAGACCTGATCGCTCCGGTGCTGGTGCAGCCGGACCACCGAAGCCCCGAGACCTATCGTCACATCCCGACGGCGGTACGGCTGAGTGGTCTACCCGCCTTCGCCGACGAACTGTGGGCGTTGGGCGTTCATGCGATCAAGCTGTTCGCCTTCGTCGAGAACAAGACCCCTGCGGGCACCGCCGCCATCGCCCCGGACAACCTGATGGTCCAGTCGATCCAGACCGTTCGTGCGGCGGTTCCGGGAATGGTGATCTCCACCGAGGTATGTGGCTGCGCGTGGACCGACACCGGCGAATGCGTCGTGCTCGACGACCATGGCCGGACCGATCTGGCCGCGACCTACACCCTGATGTCGTCGATGGCCACGCTGCATGCCCAGGCCGGCGCGGACATCATCGGCCCGGCAGCGGTACTCGACGGCTCGGTGATGGAGATCCGACGCGTCCTCGACGAGCGAGGATTCGGCGACGTCGCGATCACCCCCAGCGTCATCTTCGACAGCGCCCTGTTCACCGCCTACAAATCCGCGATGAACACCGAACCCGGCCGCGGCAACCGACGAGGTTTCCAGATCGATCCCGACCGCGCCGGACTCGCGCTATTGCAGGCCGAGCGCTGGATCAGAGAGGGCGCGGACTCCGCACTGGTCCAGCCTGCCATGACCTCGATCGACGTGCTGACCAAACTGCGAGCGAGCACCCACGTTCCGCTGACCGCGTTCTCACCACTGGGGGAGTCCCAGATGTTCGCGACCGCCTCGGATGCGGTCCTGCTCGAATACCTGCGCTCGCTCAAGCGAGCAGGCGCCGACCTGATCATGACCTACGACGCGACCCGCGCCGCCCGCCTGCTCACCGAGGAGAAGTGATGCCCACTCTCACCGCACCACCGATCACCGTGCCGCCGCTGGTCATCCACGCCCAGCGACGCGCACTGTCCGCGGGATTCCAGATGTCGTGTACGGACCGAACCGGCGCGCTGCTGCGCACGCTCGCCGCGACGAAGCCCGGCGGCCGCATCCTCGAGCTCGGCACCGGGGTGGGAGTCGGCGCGGCCTGGCTGCTAGACGGCATGGACTCCACCGCCCGGCTGGTCACCGTCGACGCCGACCCGCCGGTCGCTGAGATCGCCCGCGACGTGGTGGGCAGCGACCACCGAGTCACCACACATATCGGCGACGCCAGTGAGTTCCTTGCCAGCGACCACGGCATGTTCGACCTCGCGTTCGTCGACTGCCGACCGGGGAAGTTCCACGACCGGGATCAGCTGCTGTCTCGGCTCACGCCGGGCGGTATCTGGGTCGTCGACGACCTGCTGCCCCAGCACACCTGGCCAGCCGATCATCAGGCGCGCGTCGACCAGCTGATGCGCGAAATCGGCGATGAGACAACGCTTCTGCTCTCGGTCTTGGACTGGGACAGCGGTCTGATCGTCGGCACGAAGCGGGCCGAGTAGAGTGCCCGCCATGTCGCGGTCACGCACCATTCGGATATCCACCCGGTCGAGCCCGATGGCGGTACACCAGGCCGAGCAAGTCGCCGCCGGCCTGGCCGCGCTCGGCGCCGACACCGAACTCGTCAAGCTCACCACTGCCGGTGACCGGTGGATGGGCGACCTCGCCGCCCTGGGGGGAAAGGGCGCGTTCGTGAAGGAGATCGACGCCGCGCTGCTCAGCGGTGACGCCGACCTGGCGGTGCACTGCCTCAAGGACATCCCAGGCGACATCCCCATTCCGCAGGGACTGGCCTTCGCCGCGTACCTGCCCCGTGAGGACGTCCACGACGCGGTGATCAGTCGATCCGGGTTGGCGCTGGCCGACCTGCCAGCCGGTGCTGTCGTCGGCACCAGTTCGGTCCGTCGAAGGGCGCAATTGCAGCTGCGGCATCCACACCTGGATATCCAGCCGTTGCGCGGCAACGTCAATTCGCGGCTGGCTCGCCTCGACGAAGGGCACTTCGACGCTCTCATCGCCGCGGTATCGGGTCTTCACCGCGTCGGTCAGCAGCACCGCATCACCGAAACCCTCACCGTGGAGGAGATGTGCCCGCCCATCGGAGCGGGCATCATCGCGTTGCAGTGCCGCGCCGATGACGCCGAGCTGCTGACGCTGGCCGCCCAGCTCGACGACGGCCGCACCCGCCGTCACGCTGCCGCCGAGCGGGCGATGCTCCACGCCCTGCAAGGACACTGCAATTCCCCGATCGCGGGATTGGCCACCGATGCGCCAGGCGGACGGATCCAATTGCGCGGGACCGTGTTCTCCGCTGACGGCTCTCAGTGGCTCGATGCTCAGGATTGGGGGGTCGCCGAAGACCCCGATGCGTTGGGATTCTTCATCGGCTCGAATCTGCTGCGCCAGGGTGCTCGTCGACTGATCGACGCGATCCCGCACTGATACCCGCCGTGTCGTTGTGACAAGAATTTCCAGATGAGAATGCTTCACATTTGCTGATCGAAGCGTAATGTGGGTGCCGAGGGCCGATTCCCCCTATCGGCCCGACGCGTAGATGGCGCACCGCGCCAGGCCTACGCCACATCGAGCCGCTGATACATCCCTTCCCCCGGGACGTATCAGCGGCTCGTCCATGGCCACTAGTTGTGTGCGATAGCCGACCGATTGCCGCAGGTGGATCATTTAGATACATGGGAACCTATAGAACTAGCGAGGGAGAGTCCGGCATGAATTCGTCCGTTCCGCTCGGCAGAAGCCCGCCTGCACCGCCCCAGTCCAGCCGGAAGCCAATTTCGCGCTTCGCTCAAATCCATGAGCGCGGCAGATCGCACGCAGTGCAAGGAGATTCGGAATCACTCCGAAATTGAAGATGTCCCCCCGCCTGAGAACAGGGGGACATCCGACGAGCACCCCAGTCGGCAGCAAATCGCCTGGGGGCTGACGCAGACTGGGACCTACCCGGCGGCATGGCAGAAGCCAACGAACCCCCCGACCACGCCCTACGCCGCGAACTGCGCGAAGAACTCGGACTCCACCTGGACACCCACCTGTCCTTGCTCTGCATCGACTGGGTCTCGCCACACAACGTCTGGGACGACTCACTGATGTTTGTTTTCGACATCGGCCAACCCTCCATCGAACAAATCCAGCAACTACACCTCAACGACGACGAACTCGACGCATTCGAATTCGTCACCACCGAACACGCTGAACAGCGCCTGCGACCCTACGTGTACTCACGCGTCACAGCAGCACTCCACGCACGCGAAACCAACCACGTCGCATACCTTCACGATGGCAAGCCAACCTGGTAGGCCATGACGGGTCAGCGTTTACACCTACCACACCATCACCTTGTTGCGTAGGGCCCAGGCCGGGGCGCTGCTGCACGGTCTGCTGATTCAGCTGCCCGGCCACCTGCGCCGCGCGGCGGGGCCGGGGATGACCGGGATGCCGATCACCGCCGCGCTCGGCCTGACCGCGCGACCGGCACGGCGGCGCCCCACCTCCGGGGCGGCCGCGCCCGAACCTAGCGGTCCCGACGGTCATCGCTGAAGTGCACGGCGATCTCGGCGCGGTCGACCTCGCGCCGGTTGTGGCTGTGTTCGGCGTGTTCGCGGGTCTTGCGGGTGAACCATTGCTGCTCGTCGGTGTTGGGCAGGTCCAGGGCCGATCCGATCGCCGACCAGCTGTCCCCGCCCGCGCGGGCGTCGCTGATCACCTGCCACCGGTTGCCGGTGAGCGCGGCGACCAGGCGCCTATTGGCCTCCAACGCCTGAGCCGGGGTGACGACCGGATGTTCGCGCAGGGCCGCGTCGGCGGCGTGGGCATCGTCGGGAAAGGTGCACCCGCTGGAGAAATCGCCCTCATCGATGGCGTCGAGGACATCGCGCGCAGTGCGTCGATGGTGGTAGGTGTTCCATACCGCGTGAAGTGCCCGTTCGTCGCCCTCGGCGAGCACGGCCGCGACATCGGTTCCGGTGGGAAGAAGGCCCTGGTCGGTGAGTGTGAATCGCTGGGGTGAGCCCATCGGCCAATCTTCGCCCAGCCCTGCGGATTCGGGGCCCCGATCGACCCGACTCGTTCACGGTGGCGGCCTATCGTTGGCCGATGGCGACCACGTTGATATGTCTCGATGATGTCCTGATGGCGCAAGTCGAGGCCGCGGCCGACGGTGACCTGTCCGGGTGGATCGCGAGAGCGTGCCGCTCGCGGCTGCTGAGCGAGCAGTGCCGCGCGGTCGCCGAATGGGAGCGCGAGCACCCGGTCGAGGCGGCGGCCGCGCGCGCCCAGCACACCCGTGAGCTGCTCGAGGTCGAAGCCGAACAGTACGCCCGATTCCTCGCCGAGCAGATCTGGCGAGATCGTGGTGGCCACGGAGACGAACAGGGCGCCGGTGACCGCGCCGACGCCGAGGTCCGCGCCCGCACCCTGTTGGCACAGGTGATCGGCAAGCAACCGGAATAGCCACTGCGGCAACCCAACCCGGCGATCTGGTTCCGGCGAAAGTTGTCGGTGGCTGGTGCGACCATGTGGATCTGGTCGTGTTCTCGGTTGGGCGAGAGCACATTTCACGTGGCAGGGGACGTTGATGGGCTACACCTATGTTTCGCAGTACGACACCGGCTCGCTGTTCAAGATCGGCAAGGCGACGACTCTGTCGCAGCGGCAGAGCTCGCTGCGCACCGGATCCTCGGGCAAGCTCGAGCTGTTCGACTACGTCGAGACAGACCACCCGCTCGAGGGCGAACGGTTCCTCAAACGCCTGTGGGTCGCGCGGCTGCGCCAGCACCGCAAGGAGGTCTACCGGCTGACCGAGGACGAGGTCCGCGCCGGAATGGACGAGCTGCGCCGCTACCTCGACGAGGTCTTGCCGGCCGAGCTGGCCCAGCAAGCCGAGCTGGCCGAGCTGGAAACCGTCGATAACGACGACACCGTGATCGAGGCGTCCGAAGACGTCGTGGCCGCGCATCGCCGCCTGGTCGCGATCGAAGCCGACCTGCGCCGGCTCAACGCCGAAGCCGAACCGTTGCGCCGGGCGATCATGCTCGCGATCGGCAAGAACCGTGGAATCGCCGGGATCGCGACCTTCGACAAGGCCGACTCGGTGCGCTGGTTCAACGCCGCCCGCGCCCAAGCCGAACACCCGGAGCTGTGGGAGCCGTTCCAGAAGACGACCTACGACAATGCCGCGTTCAAGAAGAAGTACGCCGACCTGGCTGATTCGTTCATGGAGCCACCGAAGAAGCGCACCTTCGTCCTGAACGAGGACCTCGGGTCCTGACCCGGTGACGGCCCGTCGCCGCATCGTGTCCGCGCGGCGGCGACGGGTTGCCTAATCTGATCGCAACATCGGCTGCTGCGGGGAGAACGCCATGGACGACACCACATTGGAGAATCAGTACCTTGAGGTGATCGAGGAGCTACGCCGGGTGCCGACGCCGTCGACGTGGCGGGCCGATCAGCTCAACAAGCACCTCACCCGGCTCGACCGCGAGTTGGAGAGCGGTGAGTGGAGCGACCGCTACTTCGAGGCGATGCTCGAGGTGCGTGAACGCGCGTGGATCGCGTTGCACAAGGCCACCCGCCGGGCGAAAGCCGCCGACCGGGTCGCGCAGATGGAAGCGGTGAGGGCCGGGTTTGCCCACCCTCCCGAAGCCGCGGTGACCGCGCCCCGTTCGACGACGAACTACCTGACCTCGCAGCCGCTGCGCGCCCGTCTCACCCGCGGTCGAGGACCCGATCGCGGGATCGCGCGATAGTCGGCGGCCTGCCGCGTGGCTGTCGATGCCGCGGCGGGCTCAGCTGTCGCCGGTAATGGTCCAGCCTGGCTGGTAGGCAGGGCGTTTGGCACGCAACATCTTGGGGTCGAACTCGTCCTTCCCCGTGCTCGAGTTGATGCAGCTGTGTGCGGATCTGCTCCTCGGCCAACCTCGCCCACGCCTGCTGATTCCTGGCCGGTGGATCCCGATCATCACTGAGCCGTAAGGTCCGGAGCGCGCTGACGCAGCGGCCCGGTCGTGGAGCGAACCGCGCTCGATCCGTTCTGCGCGGTTCGCTGGTGCGGATGTCAGGGTTCGGGGGCCAGGCCGTGGTCGTTGTGCGGTGCGGTCGTATTCGGTTCGGGGTCGGGGTACTCGGGCGATGCTTGAAGTTGCGCGGGGTCCTCGCTCTGGGGGTTCGGGCTGGTGGGGTTGTCGCGGCGGCGGCGTTCGCGGTGGAGGGTGTCGAGTCGGTCGCGGATGTCGTCGAGGTTGTCGTCGGTGTGGGTGGGGCGAGCGGTGGGTGTGGTGCGGGTGAGGGTGTCGTCCCAGGTGTCGGGTGCGCCGGCGAGCAGGGTGGCTTGCTGGTGGGTGCGGTGGGCGTGGCGGCGGGCCGCGGTGCGGGTCTGGAGGCGTTGCTGGTGGCGTCGTGTGGCGTCGTCGAGGGCGCGTTGCAGGAGTTCGCGGTCGGTGCGGTGGCGATCGGGGAATGGGTCTTGGTTCGGGTTCCCGTGCGTGCGGGGGTGTTCGAGGGTGGTGTCGAGGGCGCGTTGGTGGTGGGCGATTTCGGCGGCGGCGTCGAGGACGCGTTGCTCGGCGAGGTCGCGTCGGTGTTCGGCGGTGCGGGCGGCGCGGATTGCTTGGCGGGCGCGGTCGTCGTCGGTGGTGGGTGTGGGTGGGTTGGCGGGTGAGTACAGGTAGTCGTCGGTGCCGGCGAGGGCGAGGTGTTGTTCGAGTTCGGTGATGCGCTGGTGGAGTTCGTGGTCGGTGAGCCGGCGCAGCGGGTGATATCGGGGGTGGGTGTCGATCCAGGTGGTGATCGCGGCGCGCTGGTCGGGGGCGGCGATACGCCAGTCGCGGTGCAGTAGGCCGATGAGTTGTTCGGGTGGGTGCAGGGAGGCTAGGTGGGTGCAGCGGGCGGCGATGTGGTGTTTCGGGTCGTGGTCGGGGATGGCGGGCCGGTCGAGGTCGCGGCACTCGCCGCACAGTCCGTCGTCGCTGCGCCGAGGCGGCTGGGGGTGGGAGTCGATGCGGGGGCGGTCGAGGCCGCAGTCCACGCACGGCAGGTGGCGTGCGGGGGCGGTGGCGGTGCGGTCGGTGTCGGGGCCGGCGTCGGTGTCCGGGTAGCGCTGCTGGTCACTTTGTATGACGCCGGTTGTGCGTTGGGGTGCGCGGTAGTAGCGCTCCTCGTGCCAGGTGTCGGGTATCGGATAGTGGCCGGGCCGGTCGTCGATGTCGGCGCGGCGATCGAAGTATTGCTGGGTGTCTTGCTCGGCGCGGGTGTGGGCGGGGTCGCGTGGTGCGCGGCGGCGGTCGGGGGCGGTGCGGCGGGTGTGGGGTTGGACGGGTTGCGCGGGTTGTGCGGGTGGGGGCTGGTAGGTGTGGGGGTCGGTGTCGGGGATGCAGGCGGTGATGAGGTCGGCGTGGTCGGGGTGGAGATGGGCGGCGGCGTGGCGGAGGCGCGCGACGGCGGTCGTGTAGGGGTAGCGGTAGAGCGTTTCGGTGATGCGGTGCAGGATGTCGCGTTGCTCGTCGCTGAGGCGGGCGGTGGCGGCGGTGAAGTGGGTGCGGGCTTGTCGTAGGTGTCCGGCGTGGAGCAGGGCGGCGATCTCGGCGAGGGTGTGTTCGTGCGGGCTGCGTGTCGGGCCGGGTTCGGGGGTGGGTTCGGGTTCGGGCATGGGGGTTTCCTCGGGTGTGGTGTCGGCGTGGAGCAGGGCGTCGATGCGCCAGGTGAGGGCGGTGGCGAGTTGGTGGGGTCGCAGGGGCGGGGTGTCGTCGGTGGTGGCGGTGAGGATGAGTTCGTGGGCGGTGGTGAGTAGGTCGGTGGGTGTCCAGCCGTGCCGGATTCCGGTGTCGACGGCGGCGACCAGGCGAGGCCAGGCGGTGTCGGCGAGGACGTGGGCGGCGGTGTCGGCGCCGAGGATGGTGGCGAGTTGGGTGGTCCAGGCGGGGCGTAGCGGGCCGCTGGCGGCGTCGAGTCCGGCGGGTTCGAGGTCCAGCCGCGCCCACAGCGCGGCGGCGGGTAGTTCGTCGGGCAGCGGCCGGGTGCCCGCGGCGGTGGTGAGCATGGTCGTGATCGGCAGGCCGGAGCGGGCCGCGGTGTCGATGCGGTCGGCGATCACCGGCCAGGATGGATCGTCGGTGAGACGGGTGTCGATGGTGTCGGCGCAGGGCTGCCAGCGGTGGGCGGGCCGGTTCGGGTCGCCGATCGCGGCGTGCACGCGGGTATCGAGATGGGATTGGTGGCGGCGTTCACGGACCGGGTAGCGGCGCGGTCCGGTGGGAGTGAGGTCGGTGTCGGGCACATGCAGCGCGGCCCGCCACACGGCGAGGTCGGCGAGCAGGGCGCGGTCGGTGTCGAGGAACGGGCGCGCCCAGGCGGGTGCGGTCGTGCCCGTCCAGGTGTGTGCGGTGGCGGTGATCTCGTCGGCGAGTGCGGTGACGACGGCGCTGCGGGCGGCGATGTGGGCGAGGTCGGGGCTGGTGGTGAGGTCGATTCCGTGGGGCCAGACGCGCGCGAAGGGCAGCGGTCCGAGCGTTCCGGAGTGCTCGCCGGAGTGGTCCAGACGCCAGTCCAGCACCGCGGCGGGGTCATCGGCGGTGTCGAGTTCGCGCTCGGCGGCGGCCTCGTGCAGGGCGATGACGGGGTCGGTTCCGGTGAGTGAGAGCAGCGCCAGGTGCGCGCGCAGGACCGGCCAGGCGGGCGCGCGGGACAGACCGGCGCGCACGGCTTCGGCGGCGGAGTCGATCGCGGCCAGCGTCTGGGCGGGGACGGTGTTCTCCGCATAGATGGCGACGGTGTCGAGGTAGATGTCGAGTGCGTGGCCGAGTCGGGCGCGTGGTTCGAGTGCCTCACGCAGGGTGGTGTGGGCTGATTTCGCGTGCCGATCGCGGTCGAGGATGCCGGTCAGCACCTCCACGGCGGTGCGCGGCCACGCCGCGCCGAGACCGTATTCGTCGCCTTCAGCGCCAGCGAGCGCGGTGGCGAGGTAGAGGTGGTTGGCGTAGCGGCCCCGGGTCAGCGCGACGTAGAGCTGCTGGCGGGACTCGGCTCCGGTGAGGGCGACGTGCGCGGTGTCGGTGGTGATGCCCTGGGCGGAGTCGATGGTGGTCGCGTAGCCGAGGTGCACATGCGCGGCGACATAGTCGGCGGGAAGCACGACCTGATGGCCGGTGTCGCGGCCGTCGCGGCGGTGCGTGGCGGTGATACTGCCGTCCTCACCGACGGCGTTGACGGTCCACAGGTAGCCGTTGCGGACCCAGTCGTCGAGCCCGAACCGCAGCCGGGGGGCGTTCTCGCGGGTCCTGATCACGTCCCCGATCGAGGCGCGCAGTTCGTCGGCGAGTACGCATTCGGGTCCGGGTTCGGTGCCGTCGCGGGCGCGCCGGTCGTCGCGGGCGCGCCGGTTCAGCTCGGTGACGTCGCGGTGGGTGGCCGCGAGCATGACCGCGTCGCGCCCGGCGTCGATGTCGGCGCGCCAGGCGGTGTAGGCGTCATCGAGGCTCGAGCCGCGGTGCCCGCCGTGCACACGCTGCTCGTCGAGATACCAGCCCAGCGCGAGGGGATCACCGGCGCGGATGCTCAGACTGGCCGTGGCTTCGCGAGGGTCGGCGAAACGGACGACGTGGGTGAGGGTCAGCGGCGGCTCCGGTGAGGCGGCGGCCATGTCGGCGTAGGCGCCGCCGGCGTCGATGGCGGGTAGCTGCGCGGTGTCCCCGACACAGCGCACGGTCGCGCCGACGCGATCCAGGAACTGCAGCAGACGCAGACGTTTGCGGTCGGGCAGCAGGACGTGCTCGTCGACGATCACGAGCGTGCCGGTGCCGATGCGGTGGACCCAATCCGGTAGCGGCGGCGGGTGTTCGGTGAACTGTGCGGGGTTGTCCGGCCGTGCTACGTGCTGGCTCAGGACGTGCAGCAGCCGATCAACGGTTTCGGCGCGCGCACCGATCGACTCGCCCAGGATCGCGGCGGCGGTCGCGGTGGGCGCGAGCCCGAGCACGCTGCCGCCGCTGTCGTGCCAGGCGTCGGTGAGCACCCGCATCGCTGTGGTTTTGCCCGATCCGGCGGGTGCGTCGGCGGTGCGGATCCGCAGCTCGGAGGTCGCGAACGCTTCGATGAGCGCGATCTGCCCGGCCAGCAGCGGCCGGTCCGGGTGTGCGCGGGTGTAGCGGTCGATCGCCGCGGCGACGGTGCCGGGGGCCAAGGTGCGCCCGCCGCGCCGCGTCGCCAACGCCACCAGGCGAGCTTCGATGCCGAGCACTGTTGTGCTGGTGTAGATCTGGGTGCCGGCGCGAGTGTGCAGAAGCGTGTGGTCGCGGCGGCGGAACATGGCCGGCGTGGCCCGCAGCCCGGGCTCGACTGCCGCGTCCGGATCACCGAGTGCGATCACATCGTCGGCGCGCAGTGCGGCGTCCTCGACCGCGCGCGAGAGCCGGGGCCAGTCGCGGGGGGCGATCGCGCCGCGTAGCTGGCGTTGGGTTTCGGCGGTGATGTGGTGGGGCCGCCAGATCGCTCGTTTGGCCGACACCGCGGCCACCACCCGGGCGGCGGTGGCGGCGATCCAGTTCGCGCTGGGCGCCGGCCGGGCCGGGCGGACCGGGTCGAGCATCTCGGCGACCATGCCGGCCACCGCCGCTCGGCTGCCCAGTTCCTCGATCGCCTCGGCGCGCCACCGCTGGCGTTCCTCGGCGCGGGTGCGTTGCGGGGGCTTGGCCGGCCGGGTCGCCAGGATCGCGCGCTGGGTCAGCTCGTAGACCTCGCCCGCGGTCGGTTCACGCCCCATGGCCTGCTGAAACGCAGCGGCGGCCGCGTCGAGGTGCGCGGTGATCGCGGCGTCACGGCTCGACCAGCGCCGCATCAGTGCCGGCGCAACCCCGACGATGTCGCGTATCGGTGGATCGGTGCCGGGCCGATCGGCGAATTCGACACCGACTAAGTCTTCGCTGTGGTGCTCGAGGCGGGTGTTGTAGATCTCGCTGACCGCGACCACGACCTGGTAGAGAGCTGCCCCGTCGAGAGTGCGCCATGCCCCCGCCGAGGGACCGTCCCGCACCCGGACACGGTTGGCTATCGGCACGTGAGTGTGCAGGTCGGGGTCCCCCGCGCGACTCGCGCGATGCTCGAACGCCATTGCCACGACACCCTCGACGTCGACCTGGCGGACACCGTTGCGACCCAGGCGCGTATAGATTCCGCGGGTCTCGAGCCACTCGAGCGCGTCGCCCACCGCGCGCCGGTGGGCGAGCTCGAGTTTGTCGGCGACCGCTTTCGGGGCGACCGCCCACAGCACCGAAAAGGATTTCGTCGGCGAGAAACAGACGTCGAATCCGGCCACCGCGACCGCGGTGGGCCGCACCGCGTACGCCACCCACGCCGACAATTCCCGCTCATCCAACGGGCCACGCCGATACTGTTCGGTGAACATTTGTTGTGCGACTTCGGTCCGAATACGCGCCGCAGTATCGTCGGAAATGTCGGTGTCGGCGGCCGCGCCGTGCGCGATATTGTGCGCGGCGAACGCCTGCCCGCAGCGTTTCCGGTAGTCGGTGACGTCGGGATAGACCCGGAAACGACTCCCCAACTCGGCGGCGCGTTGCGCGTCCCGGCGCGCGTCCTTCGGCTTCGCGCCCGCGCCGATCTGCGCGTCGAAGTGATCCTCTTCCACCCGTTCGGCGTTGGGATGCACACCGATTCCGAGCAAATTCCGCATCTGGGCCTCGGTGACCTCCTCGCCCACCGCGATCCCCAGCGCGGCCAATCCCGACCCGAGCCAGCGTCCCGGCGACTCCCCCCGCGCCGAGTAGTAGTCCGCCAACGCAGAACGCCCCCGGCCGGGATCATCGTGGGCAGCGACCCTCCGCAGGTAATACAGATAACCAGTCCCCGCCACGATCTTGTGAATCGTCGCAGTCACCCCCCTATTCACCCCCGAAACTAGAAAAAAGAAAGGACTCGGAATGACGCTGAAAACACCAAAAAAGTAAAATCACCAGGCCGTTATCGGATTGTTACCCTGGATGCAAGAGGTATGTGGAGAAAAGTAGAGGTGGCGGAGGGGTGAGGAGGTCGGGGTGAGGGGTTGGATCGGGACGGTGGGTGGGAACGGAGGCGCGGGGTGATCGGATGAGGGTGATGAGTAGGCGGCGAGAGGGTGCGCTCGGGGGATGGAGGTGGACCGGGGGCAGCGCGAAGGCGCGCTGGCCGCTGGTGGCGGGTCGGTCCGCGGCGACGCGGCGCGATGACACCGCGCAGCGCGTTCGAGCCGGGTGAACGGAGGGTCGCGGCAGACGGCGGCAGGAGTGCGGCCAGTCGGCGCTCGGGCGAACTAGTTCAGCCGAGCACGGGAATGCGGGTCGGTCGGTGCGAGGTGCCGAAGCGAAGTCTGCCGTTCCGTCAACGACCTTAGCCGAGGACGACGTAGCGGTGGAGGTACCAGTTTCTTGGGTGCGCTCACGGTGGGATGCTCGACGACGCAGGGGTTGCCAGCGGCGTCGCGGAAGGTGATCGGCAGGACGCGGGTGGGGAGACGAGACGAGCACAGTCGACAAGTCCGGTCCCTGGATAGGCGACGGGCTCGGCGAACTCGACCACCGCACCGGCGAGGTCGGCGGCATCCTCGCGGTGTGCGCGATGGAATTCGGCGACCCATTTCCGGTCGGCGATGGCGTCGGCGCGCCATCGACGGGCGTCGGGATTGGTGGTCGGTGTCAGTGCGTCCAGGACACGGGCCGAGACACCGTGGGTGGCGCAGGGGCCTGCGTTCTCGTGCAGTGGCTTGTACACCATGATGGCCGCGCCCTCGTGGTCACGGTCGCGGTAGTAGAGCATGACGAAGGCGTCGACGGTGTGGCGGTCGGGGTCGGCGACCGCGGCGTAGATGACGCGATCGTTGGTTGCCGTCCTGGAGTGGTTGTAGGCGACGATCCGGCCGCCGACGACGTGGCTGAACTCGGTCAAGGCGATCTGCGGCAATGCGGCGCGTGGATCGATACGGACGCCGTCCTATCCCATTGGACCGCTCCTTGCTTGCGGTGGACTCGAGTGAGCGGATGCTCAAGGGCGAGGCCTGGTGCCGCGCACCCCGGGACGGCGCGTGGACGGGGTGCAGGCCCGGTGGTCAGGGGGTGTCGATGCGGTACCAGTCCCATGGACTACAGGCGTAGTAGCGGTCGTCGATGGCGGCGACATCTCCGACCGACAGTGAGCGGGTGAGGCGGCTGACGTCCAGGCCGAGTACGTCGTCGCTGCGGCCGGTGTGCTCGAGATTGCACGCGGCGAACACGGCTTCGAGAAGTGCTCGGCCGCGGAGGATCGGATGGCGGCGCAGCCGGGGGCAGACACGCAGCGTGCAGCACGTGTCGGTGGCGGACTGTCGCAGGGGTGGATCGGGCGTGCGCCGGTGGCGATCCGGTCCGCCGCGGGGCGATGACACCGCGGCGGACCGGAGAACTGTGGGACCGGTCCGAGTCAGGCCGGGACCGCAGCCGCGTACTTGGTGCGGCATTCGTCGCACAGATCGTCCTCATCGATGATCTCGTCGGGCATGTGGCAGGCCAAGCAGCGCCCGTTCCGCAGGGCCACCGGTTGAAGCGGGATCACCTGTGCGATCTCGGTCGAGGATTCGTCGAACTGGTCAAGGAACGCGGTGAGCAGCCCCCGCACGCGCAGGCTGCTGCTGCGCAGGCGTAGCGAGTTGAGCACCCCGCGCGCCGCGGCGGGGTAGTGCTGGGCGAGGAACCGGCAGTACGCACCGACCTCATCGGCCAGGGTGAATCCGGGCGCCAGCGGCGCGATCCCCGGTCGGTCGGTGTCACGGCATTGCGCGCACAGCCCGTCGTCGCTGAGCCGGGCGCCGTCGGGCCCGGTCTGGAAATGGTCGGCACACGCGCGCTCGGCGAAGCAGTACACGCACACCCACACCGGGGAGGTACTGATGGCGAAGGTGTCGTAGTCGATGTCGTTGCCGCCGTAGAGGATCTGGGGTCGGTCGTCGGTGCGGACCCGCAGACCGGTGCGCCGGTTGGCCACGGCGACGGCGTCGAAGTCCTCGCGGGTGCGCTGGCCACGGCGGTCACGCTCGAGCCGGATCTGGTCGGCGACCTGCTCGACGTAGACGCGATCCCACGGGCTCGCTTCGAACGCGGGCGCGGCGTCGACGAGGAACTGATTCCAGATGTAGTCGCGCACGACGTAGGGCTCGCGGACGGGGCGGCGCTTGGACCGGATCGCGTCGATGTGCTCTGGCTTGCGGCGGGCGCGCCGTGCCGCGATCTCGGTCGGGATCGAGGGCGTGACCCCGTACGTGCGGGGGGTGTCGTCGGTGGCGATCATGCGCCGGACGGGGTAGCTGGCCGCGACCAGCGGCACGGTGTACAGCCAGGGCCGCCACGTGTCGGGCTCCGCGGGCCGGTGCAGGCACGGATCGGTCCGGGAGACGTTGCGGTCGAGCCAGGCCCGCACCTCCGGGTCGGCGCTGCGCCACACCCCACGCAGGTAGGCCCTGGCAACCGGGTACGGCATCGAGGTGAACACCTTCAGCAGCTGGCCCCAGCGGGTGAGATCGGCTTCGGTGGCGTGCTCGGCGACAGCGTCGGCGAACACGCGCCGGGCTTCGTCGTGACGTCCGGCGTCGAGCAGATCCGACACCGTGGTGAAGGCGGTAGCGAGCTCAGACATGGGAATGTCCTCTCGTCGGAGGTTTCGGTGACCCAGCCACGCGCAGCATCAGCACGAGGGATGGGCGGCTGGTCGAGCGACCCGCCTGGAGGGCGTGGACCAGGCCGGTGAGCGACGCGGCGAAGGGAACGCGCCAGGGGGGCGGGAACCAATTCCGTGCGCAGAGCACCGCACGGGCGGCGGTGCAGCGAACGTCGCGCCCGCGGAATTGGTTGCCGACCGGCGCGGGCCCGCAGCCGCGGCGAGCGCCGACCTGGTAGCCCTTCAGGAAGGCGGGGCGCTCGACCAGACGGACAGCCCCACCACCACCCGAACCCGGGCTCGACGATCAGAACGGGGGCTGATCGAGCCCGTCTCCGGACACCCCGGCCCCGAATGCCGATGAGGCCCACGGATCGTCCCCGCCACCGGCGCGGGCGCCGACGAGGTCCGCTGCGGGACTCACGCGGGTCGAGGAACCGCTGCTGGTCTTGGACACTTTCGCGGTGGCGAATCGCAGCGAGGGACCGATCTCGTCGACCTCGAGCTCGACCACCGTGCGCTTCTCGCCCTCGCGGGTGTCGAAGGAGCGCTGCTTGAGCCGCCCCTGTACGATCACCCGCGAACCCCGCACCAGGCTGGCCACGGCATTGTCCGCGGCCTCGCGCCAGATGTTGCAGCGCAGGAACAAGACCTCGCCGTCCTTCCACTCGCCAGACATTCGATCGAAAAACCGCGGGGTCGAGGCGACGGTGAAGCTCGCTACCGCGACGCCTCCCGGGGTCACTCGCAGATCAGGATCGGCGGTCAAGTTTCCGATCACAGTGAGGGTGGTATCTCCAGCCACAAGGCTCTCCTTCGAATACGGAATGGGAATACGAACGTCGGATGACACGAACGGCGCGCGACGGAACGCGCGAGCGGTACAGCCGGGCCGTCATGGCCCGGCTCGACGATCAGCGCGCCGAACGCGGCAACAAACTGACCTGGCGTGCGGGCGTATCGCGCGCGGCGGCCGGTGCGCGGTGGTCGCCGATCACGGAAAGCTCAGAACGACGGCCATGGCGTCGATTGCGTGCGTCGCGGGCGGGCTCGTGGTGGGGGTGAGTCGGCGCGCCCACCGTCGAAGCCAGGCGGCGGCGGTGTCGGTGTCGGGTGCCCAACGCAGGGCGTATCCGATCGCGGCGGTCGGCAGGACCTCGGCGGCCACGGCGTTGAGTACCGCCAGCAGCGCAGGCTGGTCGCCCTCGCGGGCGGGATCACGGTGGATCAGACCGCTGTCGGCATCCTCCACCTGCGACAGTGTCGCAGCGTACGCGTGGGGTGGGCGCGCGGTGAGATCGAGCTCGTGCACATGGTCGGAGCGGGTGAGCACGACCGCGCGCCAGCGACCGGCCCACGCGAGACAGACGGTGCCGTCGATGGTGGCGGTGACGACCAGCAGCTCGATGTCGGGTGCGCGGGTCGGGTCACGCTGGATGATGAAGTCCCAGAAAGGGGTGCTGTCGCTGGCGTACGCGCCGAACATTCCGACCACGACGCGAGCGATCTCGACGAGGCGATCCGGTGACCGCAGGAAATCCACGGCCCCGCCGACGTCGACCACTACGTCGACCGCGGCGCGGGCGATGATCCGCGCCGAGGGTTCCGCGCGGACACCGGACGCGAGCGCGACGACGGTGTAGGGCTGACGCTGGAGGGTGTAGGTCTGCCAGTGCCACTGCACCACCGAGTACGGGCTCTCGACCGAATCCGGTTGGCCTGTCACATCGATGGTTCTGCGTCGGTGTGGTCGTGTATCAGATCGGTTCATCACGAAGTCCTGGAGGTCGATGAGGCGGCGCCGCGGGCAACACGGCCGTTGACTGGGTGCACGTGGGCTGGGGCACGGACGAGGATGGCCGCGTCGGCGAGCGGGTCGCGGTACGGCGGGTCCGTCGCGGGCCGGGATTTCGGGCTGGGTCAGGACGCGGACGCCAGGTGCTGGGTCGCCGCGGTGATCGCGCGTTCCACCAGACCGGGACCGACCGGAGCGGCGCCCGCCACGGTGGCCGAGGGCATGGTCAGGACCGGCTGGTTCAGGAACGCCGCCCAGTCCCGGACATTCGCGACGATGCCCCGGCCCGCGGAGCTGATCACGACCGCGTCGGACAGCGCGAGGAGCAGTCGATGCCCGCTGAGTTGCGACGCAGAATCCGCCAGCGTGCCCGGCGGCGCTTCACTGACCAGCACCGCGCGGCGACTCGCATACACCTCGACCGACCGTGAACCTGTATCGGCCGCCGTCAGGCCACCTCCACACACAGCGAGAACACCGGCACCGACGGCCTCCGGCGTGCTCGGCACGCTGGCCGCGTCGCCGCTGAGGGCCACATCGACACCGCGCGTGACGAATTCGCCAGCGAGTTCAGCCACGGGGGTTTCACCGAGGAGTGCCACTCGGCTCGGCCGCGACAACGCCCCGAGAGGCCCGGACACCCACAACGCCAGCGGCCGGTGCGCGCGGAGCCGGTTCATCCGCGCGCGAGGCCAGCGCGAGTCGGCGGGGGTCAGCAGGACCGCACCCGCCGCGGCGGCGCGGTCGAGATCGCACCGGGCGCACTCGGCAAGGCCGGCCGGGAATCCGTCGTGACCGCGCGCCAGCCGGGCCGCGGCCGCTGGCAGACCGTAGCGATCGATCAACCGATGCGTTGCGCTGCGGTTGATGTGCCCGGCCCGCGCCAGCACCGCCCACCCGAGCGGGGTCATGGGGGTTCGAGAAATCAACAGGTGCTCCTTCGCTACGGGTCGGATGCGACGCAGGACGAGCGACGCACGGCGCAGGGGACGCACGGCGCGGGAGGTGGTGGGAATCGGCTGCGGCCGCGACCCAGGAGCGCGGTGACCGCGCGGGCTTGGTCGGTCAGGACCAGCGGTCTTCGAGAGCGATGGCGTCCTCCGCCGCGTTCACTGGTGCAGCCCCAATGCGACCGCCGCCAGCGCGACCCTGCCGGTCTGTCCACCCGTCAATCCCGATCGCTGCCTGTGGGCCGGAAATGGCTGAGACAGCGGCGAATACGCCGCCGATAGATTTCCACCCACACCCTGGGTTCGCCTCGGTACTGCCACCAGGAGCGCAGCTGGTTCCACCACTGCGGCACCGACAACCGCCGGACCCAACGCGGGAGGACGATGACATCGCATCCATCACAGCGTCCGAGCGCGAACAGAGGCGGATAGCGAGTGCCCACAGGCAGCGCGTGGTACGTGGCCTTGTCCATCCCGAAGGTGATGAACCCGGTCCCCTTCTCAGTGCACAGAACGCGGCGAGCGAAATGCGGGCCGCCGCCGTTCCAGCCGGGACACCGCCACCACTTGTCGTAGCAGGGCCGGGAAATCTTCCACCATCCGCGCGTCACGTGCCGACCGGCGGCAGGGTCCGGGCGTGGTGGGATCGGTGCGCGCACAGGCGACCTCCTCGATGTCGTGGATTGGGGACTCACGCCCCGATACGGGCGGTGCGCAGAGAATCAAAGGGTTGGCGGCACGGCGGAATCGGTGGTGCGGTAAACCGTGCGGAGGGTGGTCGTGCGCGTGGCAGGGTCGACGGTGATGACCGGCATGCCCTGCGCGTAGGAGCGCAGGGCAGAGACGGTGCCTCCCTGCGTGATTCGACGGTCGTGGACAGCGATGATCGCGTCGGCGTCACCGAGCAGGAGCTGGTTGCGCAGCTGAAAGGCGCAGGTGTCGTACTGCTCGCTGACCAGGACCAGTCGTGCGGCTGCCGCAACTATGTTGGTGTGGTCGACCTGCTGATCGGGACTCCAGTTGGCGGCCTGGCCGGGGAAGGGCTGGTAACCCCACACGTCGAGCCCGGCGTCGATGGCAGCCGCGGCCCACCACTGGTCGCTGCCGGTAGCCAACCCGGACGCGGCGACCTCGGTGTGGTGCTGGTCGCGGAGCTTGACCGCGAGCCGGCGCAGTTCGCCGCGGACCCATGCACGATCCTGCGGCTCGATGAGGTGTTCGCGATGCCCGGTGAGCGCTACCCGCGTCCAGGCGGAATCCGGGCGGCCGGACAGGCCGCGCCGTACCTGCATGAGGATGCGTCCGAGGTGGTTGGCACCAACCGGGACGCGCGCTCCGCGCTGGACACTGCGCCCCCAGAAGTGATCCCCCCAACTGTTGCCCTCGATCAGCAACCGTGTTCCGGTACCGAGCAACTGTTCGATCAACGCGCCGTCGTGATTGAACTTCGATGCGACGATCTCGGCCATCACACGCCTGCGATCGTCGTCCCAGCCGGGCCGCAACGGACACTCACGGCCCAATGCCTTGGCGGACCGCGGATCAGGGGCAGCCTGGATGCGCTCGACCCAACCGGGATCGGTGGTCTTGGCAGCTGCGAACGCATGCTCGGCAGTAGGAAACCGCCGGCCCTCCCAGCGCACAGGATGCCTGCTGAAATTGGACAGGAAGAAATACGACCCACGGAATTCCTCGACCACCGAAGAGTGCGAATATGAAGCCATGAATCACCTTTCGGTAACCTCGCCAGCAGATACGGGCAGAATGACGGAACATCCTTGAGGCCATTCGCGTCAGCAGATGACGGTCGAAGCGTCGGCTACCAACTGTTCCAGCGACGCCGCGAGTCGTGCCCGATCTCGTAGCCGATCAGGTGAACACGGAACGGCGGCGACCGTGGTGGCTGAACTCCACGCCGCCGGCTTGCCCCACTTCGCCCGCGGCGCGGCGGCCTCGTGCTCCTTGCCGCTTGCCTGGCCACGGGGTGGCGGCCGAGATTGAACGATGAGCCCCGATCACGCTGCCGATCGGGCAGGATCGGCAGCGTGAGCGATACAACCCCTGACCTGATCATGGGCCTTACACGTGCCGAACGTGATGCCGCAGACGGCCTCGAACTCACCATCGGTGTGGATGTGCTGTTGCAGCACACCAACGCGGGTTGGGTGGCATCGCTCTTGACCCCAGATGGCGCCCAACATCACCCGCCGCCGAATGACCCAGCGGTGACGGGCGCCGCTGGTGCGGGGTGGCGCCGCCGTCGGCCGCACCCGCCATCACCGAGGCCCTCGAAACTCTCCTACGACCTCAACAAGCCGACCATACGGCATACGGCCCGAGACGGGACTAGGTCAAGTCCTGGGGTGTGGTGTAACGGAGTTGGTCACCGCGTGATCGGTTGTTCGGTCAGGCGGTGAGTTCTGCGGGGGTGGTGTCCTCCTGTT
>NZ_QNRE01000014.1 GCF_003315035.1 Nocardia puris | reverse complement strand
CTTGAAGGATCACGCGGTGGCCATCTCCTTTCCGGCTACGACACGCCGGTCACACCGGACGATCCGGCTGATACACCACCCTGCCGGACGCAACCGAATTCCTCGGGTGCCTTCGGGTACCCTATGAGGATTTCAGTCCGTTTGTGCGGCTATTCGGTGGACAGGAAGGGACCCCCTGGGGGGCTGCCCCCTCCCCCGGCCTAGCGGCCTAGCTCTCGGCATTCAGGCCCGTACCTCCCTGGTATCAGGGGTGGGGGTAAGGGGGCATCGGAAACGAATCATTCGGCCCTTGGCGTGGCAGCTAGGGGCCTTTTTCAGGCCAACGGCGGCGCGGAAGCCCGCCTAGCCACGGCCCGGCTGTGGCGTATAGGAAGGGGCAGGGATGCCACTAGAAGATCATGGCGAACGACTTGCCCAGTTGAGGCAGCTCAAGTCTGAAACCATCGAGCGATTCAATCAGGCGTCGCCCGGAGTCACGCCACAGTACGTCCGGGTGATTGCGGATCTCGCGCGGGAAATCGAGGAACTCGAAGAACCGGCCCGGCCTGCGTCGGATACGCCGTTGGATGAGTTCCGGCGGAGGGTCGACGCTCGCAGGGAAGGGCAAGGCATGGCACCGCGACAGCGAGACTCTCAAGCGAGCCTGCACGGTAGGTCCTCACTGGATTAGAAACAACGAACCCCCGACAGGCCCGAGCCTGCCGGGGGTTTAGCTGTTTGATCAGTGCCGGTGGAAGCCGCTGCACTCCTCGCACTGGTCCGGCTCGGTCATGTGGTGAACAGTATCCGTGTCGTGGAAGTGATCGCACAACGCGCAGGGTTCGAATATGTCGGCGTGCAATTCAAGCGTGAGCCACTCGGCTCGAAAATCGGGCCTGGTGTACAGCTCAGAGATGACCGCGCCACCCATCCATTCGTCGTCCTCGAATGTATCGGATGCTGCAAGAACCAGTCCGTGTTCGGCGATGTATTCCGACACTGGGTTGAACAAAGAGTGACGTGCCTTAACGAGCGGAGAACGGTAAACGTTCAGCCGGTCGGCGTGTGCTTCGGCAACTATGAAGCACGGACTCGCGATAATCGTCTTCATTCTTGGTCCTCCCCGTATCGTTCGGCGGTACGCACCGCATCCCACTCGGGATGCGGGTTTTGGGTCTGCGCTTCTTCCTCGGGCGTCGGCGGTCGGTTCAAATAGTCTGTTCGGAGCTGGCTCAAGTCGGCCTCCGGAATATCCAAAGCCTTGCTCATCGCATCTTCGGGGATGTGAATCCGCCACGACGGCGGGGCCATGCTGTGGATATACAGGCGAATCCCGGCGTTGAGTAGGAGTGTCCGGCGTTCCTCCTGGTCCATCCGTTCGTACGCCTGTGCGTAGGTCTCGCCGGTCGGCTCATCGATATATTGCGCCTCACGATGGGGGAGCGACTGGAGTATTTTCCGCTTCTCCACTAGCGCTGTCAGGCGCTCCATGTATTCATCGTGTCCACCTTCGTAGTCGTACAACCCGGTGTCGCGCTCGTCCCGGATTCCTGTCATCGCGCGGTCAACCGCTTGTAGCTCGTCGGTGTGGTCTTCGCCGGGTATGAACTTGCGTTCGGTTACCGGCAATGCGGCGAGTTCTTCGAATACCAGCGCATCCAACAGTTCTTGCACGGCAGATTCCGAGAAGGATGCTCCCTCGCATCGGGGCTTGCCGGTTTTGGGTACGCATCGGTAGTAGGAATATTTGCGGCCGTTCGGGTTCGAGGTAATTACGCGGTACAGCCGGTCTCCGCACCGTTCGCAATATACGACTCCGAGAAGGGGCGCGGCACCGTGCGACCGCTCCCTAGTGCGTGAGCGGTTCCGTAGCTTTTCCTGTATCTGGGTCCATTCTTCGTCCGAGAAGATGCCGGTAGGTGTGTATCGAATCGGCATCCCGTCCGAGCCGCGTGCAAGCCTGCGTTCTTTCTTGGATGCACCAATGAGCTTGTAACCCTGGGTCGCGGGCGAGCCAAGGATCTTTCCCACGCTGGATTGATTCCATACATCAGAAACCGGAGTCTTACGCTTGGCCCCCTCTTTGTGGTAGTACCGCGCGGGGGTCGGGAGGCCATCGGCGGTGAGCCGTGCCGCAATCTCCCACTGAGACTTACCGGCTAGGGTCATCTCACCCATGATCCGGACGGCTTTGGACGAGACCGGGTCAATCTCCAGAGTCTTACCGGCTCGCTCGTGTTCAACGATCCGGTACCCGTACGGTGGTTGCCCGCCGGACCACCGGTCCATCTTCCTCAGCGCGTTGTGTGAATCCTTCACGCGGGTCGACAGCGTTCCGGCCTCCAGCTCACCAAGGGCGGCAATGATCGTCGCCATTGCCTTTCCGAACGGGGTGGAAAGGTCGAACCCCTCGGTTGCCGACACCAGCGACTTCCCGTTTTCACCACACCAGTGGATGAGGTCCGCGAGGTCCTTGGACGACCGGACCAGACGGTCAAGCCTCCACACCACGATGACATCGAACTCGTGGCTTCGGTTCTTCAACCAGTTGCCCAGCTCCGGCCGGTCGAACGGTGAGTACTTGGTGGCGGATACGTCTAGGTCTACTGCGGTGCCCGCTTCGGACCATCCACGAGCAGTCAGGACGTTTCGACCGTGCTCAAGCTGACGCGTCGGTGACGTAGATTCGTCTGTCATGACTGATAGCCGCGCTACCAGCAAGGCGCGTAGTTGGGGTTCCATCCCGGTTCCTTCCCTGGTCAAGGGTGATTCTCATTGTAGAACCGAGTCGATCTGGTGGCGCATCGATTACCACCTGGCGCGCGGTGCGATCGCGGACCGGGCCAAGCAGGCGGTGGTGGAGCGGGCCGCCTCCTACGATCAGCGCTGGTCCGACCACGCGCCCGTCACGGTGCAGTACCGATGAGCCCGAAGACCTGGCGGCTGGTGTCCGCCCTCGGCGTCCTGGTGGTGGCGGTGGTCGCCGGGCTGCTGTTCGGCCGCGGGGACTCCGGCACGGACACGGCCGCGCCGACTACCGCGAAACCGGCCGCCACCTCTGCGCCCCGCCCCGCCGACAGTCCCGCCGCCACCCCGACCAAGGTCGCGGGCGTACCCGATCGCGCCTGGGCCACGCTCGCCGAGATCGATGCGGGCCGCTGGCCGGATTCGGCGAACTCGCCGGGCACCAAGGGTGGTGAGCGCTGGATGAACCGCGACGGCGACCTGCCGCGCACCGACAGCTCCGGCAGGCAGATCACCTATCAGGAGTGGGACGTCAATCCCAAGCAGCGCAACCGCTCCCGCGACGCCGAACGCATCGTCACCGGCAGCGACGGCTCGGCTTGGTACACCGGCGACCACTACGAGACCTTCACGAGGATGCGCTGATGACCCGCACGGTTCCGCTCTCGCAGTTCTTGGCCCGCGAAACGGCGCCGGAGGCGCCCGCCGCCCCGGCCGACGCCGTCGTCGGCGCGCTGCCGGTCGCCGCGCCGGAGCTGAGCGAGGTGCGTTACCGTGCGCCCACCGGGTACGTGGTGCGGGAATTGCGCGGGCCGAAGATGCGCGACACCGCGGGGGTCTTCGACGAATGGGCCGCCGCCTTCCAGTTCCCGTACTACTTCGGCGCGAACAAGGACGCGTTCGACGAATGCCTGCGCGACCTGGACGATTTCGTCGGCGACGCGGCCGGATACGTGGCGGTGATCCGTGATTCGGCGGATCTGCTCACCGAACAGCCAGACGAGCGCGGCTGGTTCACCGAAGCCATGCGCGACTGCGCGGACTACTGGCGCCGCCGCGACGTGCTGTTCCGCGTGGTCTGCCAGGGGCCCGCGGCCTCGCCGCATGTGGTGCCGCTGAGCCTGGACTGAGCCCTTCGCGACCGCGGCCGAGCTGGTCAGCATCCACGGCAGGCGGCGTGACCGGCTTCGCGCGCGACGACGCGCTGGGCGACCACGCCCTGGACGGTCGCCGCGAATGTCTACGCCCTCGCGCATGGGCCGAGAGGGCTCCGACTCCACTCCACGAGGCGACCCTGCACCGGTCCTGCTCCAAGCACTGGGAACTCGCCCGCCACCTCAGCCCAGCCGGCGCGCCAGATCCTCGCCCAGCAGCACGAAGACGTCCGTCGTGTGCTCGACCAGTTCGTCTCGCGTGAGCGGTAATTCGCCCTGGACCCAGCTGGTGAGGGTCTGGACGAGGCCGCCCACCAGGTAGGTGGCGCGGAAGTCGATGGCGGGATCGGGCTGCTCGTCGGTGATGCCGTAGAAGTCGATGCCCTCGGCGGCGACCATGCGTGCGAAGGCGCGGATGGTGTCGGTGGTGCGGGTGCGCAGTTCCGGCGTCGCCATGCCCGCGACGAGCGCGACCTTCGCCTTGCGCGGATCGTCGGTGAGCACGTGGATGCCCGCGGAGATGGCGGCGTGCGCCATGCCCCGGGAATCGGCGGGCGCGGTGCGCAGCGCGTCGACGATGGCGGCCGCCAGTTCCTCGGCGATCCGGTCGACCAGCCCGGCGAGCACCGCCTCCCGGCTGTCGAAACTCTCGTAGTAGTAGCGCTCGTTGAGTCCCGCCGCCGCGCACAGCCCGGAGACGGTGAGCTTGGGCAGGCCGTCGGTGCCGATGATGTCCAGCGCGGCGTCCAGCAGCGCGGTCCGGCGCTGCGCCTTGCGTTCGTCGGCGGAGATGCCGCCGTAGGTCCGCTGCGCTGTCACACCGACGATTCTGGCACGGTCTGAATTCTGGCATGGGGTGTTGCCAGAAAGAAGAATCTGGTGGATGCTGTTGCCAGATGATCCGAACCGGTCGCGACCGGCCCGTGAGCAGGGAGACAACGATGTCCGGATACTTCGCCGACGACTCCGTCGTGCGGCGCGTGATGCGCAAGCGGGCGGTGGGAGTCACCTACGGTCAGCGCGCGCTGGTCATAGGCACCGTGCATCCGCGCCTCTATGTCGGGACCGCCGAGAACACCGAACACCGGGCGACGCCATACACCCGGCTCGCGCTCACCGGAAAGCTCTTCGAAGCCGTCTTCCTCGGCACCAAAGAAGAAGCCGATCGGGCGTTGGCGTTCACCGCGAAGAAGCACGCGACGGTTCGCGGCGCGCTCCCGGAGGACGCCGGGCCGCACCACCCCGCGGGCACGCCGTACTCTGCGTTCGATCCGCACCTGATGTTCATGACCATGGCCTTCACCTTCGATTCCGCCGAGGTCATGCACGACTTGCTCGTTCGTCCGCTCACCGCGGGGGAGCGTGCGGGCCTGTACGGCGACTACGTCCGCTGGGCTGAGCTGTTCGGCATGCCGCGCGAGGCCGCGCCCGCCGATTACCCCGCCTTCCGTGCGTATTTCGACGCCTACCTCGGCTCGGACGAACTGTTCCTCACCGACGAGGCGAAGCTGGTGGGCTCCTACCTCGCCGGACAGCGCGTGCCCTATCCGCAGCGGATGCCCCTGCGGCATGTCACTTCGGCGTACTACCTGCTCATCCAGGGCAGCCTGCCGCCGAGGATCCGCGAGATGTACGGAATCCGCTGGGGCGCGGCCGAAGAACTCGCCTTCCGCACTCTGGCGCGCGGCGTGCGCACCGCCCACCTCGCGCCGCCGCTGGCGCCCCGTGTCCTGCGCGACAAGCTCGCCGGGCCCAGCGCGCCGCTGTACCGGCTGGTCTCCGACCGCGAACGCGCCCTCGCGCGCACCGGCCGGCCCAGCATGCCCGGTGTGGACACCCGGGCGCGGGCGGCACGGAAATCCGTTTGAACGGCATGGAAAGATCGGGGGCATGTCGAGCCCCGCACCAGCCCCGGCCGCCGAACGCAAGCAGCGCGTGCTGTCCGGGATCCAGCCCACCAGCTCCTCGTTCCACCTCGGCAATTACCTGGGGGCGCTGCAGTACTGGGTGACGATGCAGGACGACTACGACGCCCTCTATTTCATCCCCGACATGCACGCCATCACCGTGTCGCAGGACCCCAAGCAACTGCGCCAGCGCACCAAGGCGGCCGCTGCCCAGTTGCTGGCGCTGGGCATAGACCCGAAGAAGTCGACGCTGTTCGTGCAGAGCCAGGTGCCCGAACACGCGGAGCTGGCGTGGGTGCTCAGCTGCATCACCGGCTTCGGCGAGGCGAGCCGGATGACGCAGTTCAAGGACAAGTCCGCCAAGCAGGGCGCGGAGAACGCGACCGTCGGCCTGTTCACCTACCCGGTGCTGATGGCCGCCGACATCCTGCTCTACCGCCCGCACCAGGTGCCGGTCGGCGAGGATCAGCGCCAGCACCTCGAGCTCACGCGAAACCTGGCGCAGCGCTTCAACACCCGCTTCAAGAAGACCTTCGTGGTGCCCGAGCCGCACATTGTGAAGGGCACCGCCAAGATCTACGACCTGCAGGATCCGACCGCGAAGATGAGCAAGTCCGCGTCCACCGACGCGGGCCTGATCAACCTGCTCGACGATCCGAAGATCACGGCGAAGAAGATCCGCTCGGCGGTCACCGACACCGAGCGCGAGATCCGCTACGACCCGGAGGCCAAACCGGGCATCAGCAACCTTCTGGTGATCCTCAGCTCGCTGACCGGCACGCCGATCGTCACGCTCGAGCGGGATTACGCCGGTAAGGGCTACGGCGACCTGAAAGCCGATGTGGCCGACGCGCTGGTGGAATTTGTCACGCCTTTGCGCACGAAGGTGGAAGAGTATCTCGCGGATCAAGGCGAACTCGACCGCATCCTCGCCGCCGGGGCCGAGCGTGCGCGGGAGATCGCCGGCAACACTCTCGCACAGGTTTACGACCGGGTGGGTTTCCTGACCCGCTAGGCCGGGTACGACGCGTGCGGGGGCAGGCGTCGAAGGGGCGAGCGGGTGCAGGTGATCGACAACATCAAAGCGGCGGTCGAGCGGCGGGTGCAGGCCCGCCCGTGGCTGGATCACCTGGTCCGCGCCGGCGGGCGCTACCAGAGTCAGCGCGGTGACTACTACGCGGCGGGCATCACGTATTTCACCGTGCTCTCCCTGTTCCCGCTGCTCATGGTGGCCTTCGCGATCGCGGGTTTCGTGCTGGCCGGTAACCCCGAGCTGTTCCGGGAGTTGCAGGACAAGATCGTCGAGCTCATCCCGGGCGAGTTCGGCGATCAGGTCAACCAGCTCGTGGACCAGGCCGTCAGTTCTCGCGGCACGGTCGGCGTGCTGGGCCTGCTCGGCGGCCTCTACACCGGGCTCGGGTGGATGGCGAACCTGCGGGCCGCCCTCACCGAACAGTGGGAGCAGAAGACCGAGGACGGCAACTGGTTCGTCACCAAGCTCTCCGACCTCGGCGCGCTCCTCGGTCTCGGCGTGGCGTTCGTGGTGTCGTTCGGGCTCTCGGCGGTGGGCTCGAGCACCTTGGGCGCGCGGCTGCTCGTCTCCCTCGGACTGTCGGGCATGCCCGGCGCGCGCGTGCTGCTGACGGTGCTGTCCATCGTGCTCGCGGTGATCGCGACCTGGGCGGTGTTCGCGTGGATCATCGCGCGGCTGCCCCGCGAACCCGTCACGCTGGCCAGCGCCGCGAAGGCCGCGCTGCTGGCGGCGGTGGCGTTCGAGGTGTTCAAGTACCTCGCGTCGTTCTATTTGCAGACGGTGCTGCGCAGCCCGGCGGGCGCCACCTTCGGCTCCATCATCGGCCTGATGGTGTTCAGCTACATCACCTATCGGATCCTGCTGTTCGCGACGGCGTGGGCGGCGACGGCGTCGGACAACCTGCGCGCGGCCGAGGTCGAGCCGCCCCCGCCCGCCGTCATCCAGCCGCGCGTGGTGACGCAGGCGGCGTCGTTCGGTTCGGCGGCCACGTACTTCGGCGCGGGCGCATTGGCGGCGCTGGGGCTGGGCCTGTTCCGCCGCCGGCACTGACAGGCCGGAAGACTCGCCGAACTTCGTGGAACCGGAGCGCACCTCGCCGCGTCCTATATGTTGACGCGACATCACCGCTGGGTGCGGGTGTCGGGTCGGGGATCGCGACGCGATCCATCGTGGCGGCCGCCCGGTGCCCAGCGAGGGGTGGGCACCGGCGTCGCGTCAGCGCTTGCGCCGGTTGACCGAGCGCGCGCCCAGCAGGAGAACCAGGATCGCGATGATGCCGCCCACCACCAGCATGGTGCGCAGGCCCGCGTGCTCGCGCTCCCGCGGCGGGCCGGCCAGGATGTCGGCGGTGTCCTTCGGCGGGGGAGAGGCCAGCACCACGTCGGCCTCGGTGGGTGCGTCGGGCCCCGGCAGGGTCCCCACCGAGGTCGCCGCCGGGAGGGCAAAGGCGTAGTCGAGGAGGTCGGCGGCCTGGCGCCACGGGCGCGACGGCTCCACCTCGGCCTGCAACAGGGTGACCACCAGCCTGCGCCCGTCGCGCTGCGCGGCGGCCACGAAGGTCTGTCTGGCGTCGTCGGTGAACCCGGTCTTGCCGCCCAGCGCGCCCTCGTAGTTGTACAGCAGCTGGTTGTCGTTGCCGATGGGAAAACCCGGGTGGTCGGTGTCGTCGAGGATGGTGGGGTTCTTCGGATAGCCGGGGAAGTCGACCTGCTCGGTGCGGATCAGTTCGGCGAACAGCGGCAGGGTCATGGCGTCGCGGAACAGCACCGCCAGGTCGTAGGCCGAGGTGCTCATGCCGGGCCCGTCCAGTCCCGACGGGGTCGCGGCGCGGGTGTCCAGCGCCGACAGCGACTTCGCCCGCTCGTTCATCAGCCGCACGGTCGCCTCGTCGCCGCCGAGCTGCGCGGCGATCGCGTGCGCGGCGTCGTTGCCCGACGCCATGATCAGGGCCTGCATGAGCTGGCGATTCGTGTAGCGCCCGCCGGGGCCGATGCCCACCCGGGTGCCCTCCATATCGGCGTCGGCCTGGGTGCCGACGACCTCGGTATTCATATCGAGTTCCCGCAAGGCCACCGCCGCCAGCAGCACCTTGATCGTGCTCGCCGGGCGGTAGCGCCCGTGCGGGTCCTTGGCCGCGAGCACTTCGCCGGTGTCCAGATCGGCCACCAGCCACGCGGTCGCGGACAGGTCGCGCGGCGCGGACGGCGCGCCGTCGGGCAGCACCACGCCGCACTCGCCCATCCGCGGGCCGCCGATCGGCGTGGCCGGAACGGGCAGCGGACTCGGCGTCGGCTGCCCGGGGCGCGGCACCTCGGAGGAGTCGACCGGCGCGGGTGGCTGGGTGCGCTGCGGGCACGCGTCGGTGTTCGGCGTGGTGAACGGCGTCGTGGTGGTGGTCGACGGCGTCGCGAAGGCGGGCGCGGCGCCGCCGAGCACGGCGACGACGGCGAGCACGCTCGCGAGGCGGCGCGCCGTGCGGCGGTGCGTGGGCGGGATCGTCATCACCGGCGAGCCTAACGGGCGCGCCGTTGTATCACGCTGTGAGTCAAGCGATCTTGGTGTCGCGCAGCGCACGCAAGGGGGTGTCGTCGTCCATGGACTCGAAGAATCCGCCGATCACGTCCTCGATCTGGGCGATCGACTCCGCGCAGTACAGCACCGGTTGATAGTGGGTGATGTCGTAGACGGCGGTGCCCATCGCGACCACGTCCAGCGGGCGCAGCTCCGCGTGGCGGAACTCCTCGATCTCGCCGTAGGAGGACAGCAGGCCCGCGCCGTAGCAGCGGACCTCACCGCCCTCGCGCACCACACCGAACTCCAAGGAGAACCAGAAGACGTCGGCGAGGAACTTCAACGCCGTCTCCGTGGTGAGCCGGGTGACGGCGTTGCCCACCGTCTCGTAGAGGGCGGCGAAGCGCGGGCTGGCGATCTGGTTCGCGTGGCCCACAATCTCGTGGATGGCATCCGGCTCCGGGGTGTACAGCGGCGCGGAGTGGTGCCGGATGTATTGGGTGGAGTGGAACACCCGCTCGGCGAACGAACCGAAGAACTCGCGCAGCGGCACCAGGCCGGCGGCGGGCACGTAGCGGAAGCCGGTCAGCGGGGCCAGCGCCGCCGACACCTCGTCCAGCTGCGGGATGCGGTCGGCGGGCAGGGCGAGCCGCTCGGCGGCCGCCAGCACCTCGGCACACGCGTACTCGCGATGTTTGCGGGCGAGTTCGGCGGACGCGATGCGCCACACCCGCTGTTCGTCGTCGGTGTAGGCGATCCTCGGCGCGGGTTCGCCCGGCGTGTAGGCCAGCGCCATGGCGGCGATCGCGTTGCGGCGAGCGCGGTACGCGGAGTCGTGCACGCCGGGATGCTCGTCGCTCAGGTGCACCGTCACGTCGCCGTCGACGCGGCGGGTCACCGGCGAATACAACTGCGCCTCGGTGAACATACTTCGATGCAAGCACCGCCGGTCCGATTCGACAACGAAGGCGCGCCCAGCTGCGCAAACTGCCTAGCTGACCGGCCGGCTCCGGCCCTCATCCGGCGCCGTGGCCGGAAACCCGGGCACGGCCGCGCGAGTGCCGAGAACGCGATTTGCCGGACATGAGCCAGGGTCATGACGCAAGATGGCGAAAGCGTGAAGGAGGACGCATGCGAACCGTGCGGATCGATCTCGACCAGAAACTGCTGGCGGCCGCCGCCGCGATCATGGGGACGTCCACCAGCAACGCCACCGTGAACGAGGCGCTGCGCCGCATCGTCGTGCACGAGCGGCAGCTGCACCACATCGAGAAACTGGCCGCGGGCGCCCTGGTCGGGCTGCCCGCCCCGGTCATCGACGCCGACCGCTGACCGGCCTAGCGATCACGGTGTCGCGCAGCGGGTGTCGGACGGCAGGGTGAGCTCGACCAGGTAGTCGAGTACCGGTTCGTCCACGCAGGTGAGCCCCAGGAACGACACACCGTGCTGGGTGCCCTCCACGGTGATCAGCGGGGAGTCGAACGACCGGGCCAGCCGCACCCCGCCCTCGTACGGTGTGGCGGGATCGCCCGTCGAGGCGACGACCACGACCTTCGGCAGACCGGGCGTCTCGGGCACGTGCGGCTGCCAGTTGGGCGGCACCGGCCAGAACGCGCACTCGTCGAGCGCCTTGGTGTCGAACTCCGGGCCGGGATCGAAGATCGGCGCCGCCTCCCGGCCGCGGCGTTCCCGCGCGGCGGCCACGGCCCGGTCGGTGACGCGCGTGTCTTCCAGACAGCGCACCGCCTGGTACACATCCCAGCTCACGCCCTCGTCGTAGTCGTCGGACAGCGTGGTCACCCCGGCCATGCCCGTGGCGCCGCCGTCGCGCAACGTGGTGAGCGCCGCGGTGAGGTCGGGCCAGTAGAGCGGGGAGTACAGCGCGGCCGTCACGGCCGACGTCACGGTGGCGTAGTCGGCGAGGCCACGCGCGGGGTCGCGCAGGATCGGCCGCACCAGCGCCAGGTAGTTCTCGGTGGCGCGGGACGGGTCGGTGCCGAGCGGGCAGTCCGGCGCGCGGGCGCAGTCGGTGGCGTACTCCTCGAACGCGCGCTGGAACGCGGCGTTGCTCGCCACCGGGTCGTCGATGTCGGAGGCGGGGTCGATCGGGCCGTCGAGCACCATGGCGCGCACCCGGTCGGGGAACATCTGGGCGAAGGTGGAGCCGAGCCGGGTGCCGTAGGAGAAGCCCAGGTAAGTCAGCTTCTCGTCGCCCAGCACCGCGCGGATGACGTCGAAATCCCTGGCCACGTCGACGGTGCCGATATTGGCGAGCAGCGTGCGCCCGGACCCGTGCACGCAGGACATGGCGTAGTCCTCGCTCTCCTCCTCGAGCTGGTCGACCTCCCCGAACACCCAGGTGGAGCTCGCGCCGATCGCGTCCTCGCGCATCTGCTCCTCCGACCGGCACACCAGGCGCGGCGAGGAGGCGCCGACACCGCGCACGTCCACGCCGATCACGTCGAAGTGCCGCGGCAGCGGGGTGTCCTTCAGCGTGCTCGGCAGCGACAGCCCGGCGCCGCCGGGGCCGCCGGGATTGGTGAGCAGCGAGCCGAGGCGCGCGCCCTCGGCGGGCAGCCGCGAGATCGCGATGCGCGCGACCTCGCCGTCGGGGTCGGCGTAGTCGAGCGGGACGTCGATCCGCGCGCAGTCCAGACCCTCGGCCGACAGTCCCTCGCCGCCGGCGTAGTCGTCGCAGCTCTCCCACGTGACCTGCTGCGCGTAGAACCGGTCGAGCGTGGGCGCGGGCGGGGCGGCGGGTTCCGCGCCGCCGCACCCCGCGATCGCCAGCAGTAGCGCGGCAATCGCCGCGCCCCTCCCGCGCCGGCCGTCGATTCTCCTGCGCTCCAGCACCATTCGCCTCCCCGTGATCCGGCTCGCGACCAGTCTGCCCGATGGCCCCGTCGCGGCGCGCGCCGGTGGGTCGCGTTCGTCCGGTTCACCCGGCCTGTCGGTGGCCACTGGCATGATTCGGGGACCACACCGCACGCGAGGGGGACTGATGCCGGTATCGATCGCCGAGCTGCCCGTCGGCCAGCGTCCGAGGGAGCGGCTGCTCTCCCTCGGACCGCACGCGTTGAGCGACAGCGAGCTGCTCGCGTTGCTGTTGCGGCATGGGCGGCGCGGCACCAGCGCGCTGGACGTGGCCGCCGAACTGCTCGCCGAACACGGCGGTGTCGCGGGGCTGGCGGCGGCGCGCCCCGAGGAACTGTCGCGCTGGGCCGGGGTGGGTGTGGCCAAGGCGGCCGCCATCATCGCGGCCTTCCAGCTGGCCAGCCGGGCCGACAGCGTGCGCGACGCGCCGCCGCTGCTGTCCCGCTCCGCCGATGTGGCGCGGGTGGCGCGGCCCCTGTTCGCGGGCGCGCGGTCCGAACGGCTGCTGGTGCTGGTGTGCGATGCGGGAAACCGGGTGCGCCGCAGCGTCTTCGTGGCCGAGGGCGCGGTGGACCGGGTGGCGGTCCCGGTGCGGGAGATCCTCAACACCGTGCTGCGCCACGACGGCCGCGCCTTCGCCCTGGTGCACAACCACCCGTCCGGCGGTGCCGACCCGAGTCCGGCCGACCGGGCGGCCACCGCCCTGGTGCGCGCCGCGGCCGACACCGTGGGCCTGCGGTTCCTCGACCATGTCGTCGTCGCGGGCGCGCGGTGGTCGGTCGCCGACCCATACGACTGAGCGGCGTGAACGACGCAGGCCGCCCGCGTCTTTCGACGGGGCGGCCTGCGCGGGAACCGGGTGGGTCAGCGGGTGAAGAGCAGGGCCCGCTTGACTTCCTGGATGGCCTTGGTGACCTCGATGCCACGGGGGCACGCGTCGGTGCAGTTGAAGGTGGTGCGGCAGCGCCACACGCCCTCCATGTCGTTGAGGATGTCCAGGCGCTCCCTGGCGCCCTCGTCGCGGCTGTCGAAGATGAAGCGGTGCGCGTTCACGATCGCGGCCGGGCCGAAGTAGCTGCCGTCGGCCCAGTACACCGGGCACGAGGTGGTGCAGCAGGCGCACAGGATGCACTTGGTGGTGTCGTCGAACCGCGCGCGGTCGGACTGGCTCTGGATGCGCTCGCGGGTCGGTTCGTTGCCGGAGGTGATCAGGTACGGCTTCACCGCGCGGAACGCGTCGAAGAACGGCTCCATGTTCACCACGAGGTCCTTCTCCACGGGCAGGCCGCGGATCGGCTCGACGGTGACGGTGAGCTCCTTGTCGCCCTTGGGCAGCATGTCCTTCATCAGGAGCTTGCAGGCCAGCCGGTTCACACCGTTGATGCGCATCGCGTCCGACCCACACACGCCGTGTGCGCAGGACCGGCGGAAGGTGAGCGTGCCGTCCAGGTAGGACTTGATGTACATCAGCACGTTCAGGAACCGGTCGGTGGGCAGCACGGGCACCTGGAACGACTCCCAGTGCTGGCCCAGCTCGTCCTCCGGGTTGAACCGCGCGATCTTGACCGTGATCATGGTCGAGCCCTCGGGGACCGGTGCGGCCTTCTGGGGCGTTTCGGCAACGGCAGTCATCAGTACTTACGCTCCATCGGCTCGTAACGGGTCTGCACGACCGGCTTGTAGTCGAGGCGGATGTCGGAGTTGAGCTCCGGTCCCGTCTTGTACGCCATGGTGTGGCGCATGTAGTTGACGTCGTCGCGGTCCGGGTAGTCCTCGCGGGCGTGGCCGCCGCGCGATTCCTTCCGGTTCAGCGCGCCCGCCACCGTGACCTCCGCCAGCTCCAGCAGGAAGCCGAGCTCGACGGCCTCGAGCAGATCGCTGTTGTAGCGACGGCCCTTGTCCTGCACCGTGATCCGCGAGTACCGCTCCTTGAGCACGTGGATCTCGGTGAGCATCTCCTTGAGGCTGTCCTCGGTGCGGTACACACCGGCCTTGTCGTCCATCGCGGCCTGCAGCTCGGTGCGGATGTCGGCGACGCGCTCGTTGCCGTGATCCGACAGGATCAGCGCCAGCCAGTCCTGCACCATCCGCGCCGGGTTCTCCGGCATCTCCACGAACTCGGCGCGCTGCGCGTACTCGGCGGCGGCGATGCCCGCGCGGCGGCCGAACACGTTGATGTCGAGCAGCGAGTTGGTGCCGAGGCGGTTCGCGCCGTGCACCGACACGCACGCGCACTCGCCCGCGGCGTACAGACCGGGGACGATGTCGGTGTTGTTGCGCAGCACCTCACCGCGGATGCGGGTCGGGATGCCACCCATGACGTAGTGACAGGTCGGCATCACCGGCACCGGCTCCACCACCGGGTCCACGCCCAGGTAGGTGCGGGAGAACTCGGTGATGTCGGGCAGCTTCTCTTCGAGCACGTCCTCGCCGAGGTGGGTCACGTCGATGAGCACGTAGTCCTTGTTCGGACCGGCGCCGCGGCCCTCGCGCACCTCCTGGACCATCGAGCGGGCGACGATGTCGCGCGGCGCGAGGTCCTTGATGGTGGGGGCGTAGCGCTCCATGAACCGCTCGCCGTCGGCGTTGCGCAGGATGCCGCCCTCGCCGCGGACCGCCTCGGAGATGAGGATGCCCAGGCCGGCCAGGCCCGTCGGATGGAACTGGTGGAACTCCATGTCCTCGAGCGGCAGGCCCTTGCGGAACACGATGGCCATGCCGTCACCGGTCAGGGTGTGGGCGTTGGAGGTGGTCTTGTACATCCGGCCCGAGCCGCCCGTCGCGAAGACGATCGACTTGGCGTGGAAGACGTGCAGCTCACCGGTGGCCAGCTCGTAGGCGACCACGCCGGTGGCGACCGGACCGCGCTCGGTCTCGGTGAGCACCAGGTCCAGGACGTAGAACTCGTTGAAGAACTCCACGTCGTGCTTGACGCAGTTCTGGTACAGCGTCTGCAGGATCATGTGGCCGGTGCGGTCGGCGGCGTAGCACGCGCGCCGGACCGGGGCCTTGCCGTGGTCGCGGGTGTGGCCGCCGAAGCGCCGCTGGTCGATGCGGCCCTCGGGCGTGCGGTTGAACGGCAGACCCATCTTCTCCAGGTCGAGCACCGCGTCGATGGCCTCCTTGGCCATGATCTCGGCGGCGTCCTGGTCGACGATGTAGTCACCACCCTTGACGGTGTCGAAGGTGTGCCACTCCCAGTTGTCCTCTTCCACGTTCGCCAGCGCGGCGCACATGCCGCCCTGGGCCGCGCCGGTGTGGCTGCGGGTGGGGTAGAGCTTGGTCAGCACGGCGGTTCGCACCCGGGGACCCGCCTCGATCGCGGCGCGCATCCCCGCGCCGCCGGCACCGACGATCACGACGTCGTAGCGATGCTCTTGAATCGGTCGAGAGTCACTCATCGAGGTCGCCTGTTCCTAACTGATGTTGGGGTCGAAGGTGAAGATGACGTAGGTGCCGACGCCCATGACCAGGATCATCGAGATGACCAGCGCGGTCTTGAGCCAGAACCGGGTCGAGTCCTTGCGGGAGTAGTCATCGATGATGGTGCGCAGGCCGTTGCCGCCGTGCAGCTGGGCCAGCCACAGCATGGTGAGGTCCCAGATCTGCCAGAAGGGGCTGGCCCAGCGACCGGCCACGAAGGCGAAGTTGAGGCGCTTCACGCCGCCGTCGAGCAGCAGCATGATCGTCATGTGGCCGAGCACGAGCACGATCAGCAGCAGGCCGGAGAAGCGCATGAACAGCCACGCGTACTTCTCGAAGTTGTTATTGGACCTGGCGCGCGGAGTGCGGGGCAGATCCAGGCTGGCGGGCCGATCGTAGGACTTGCCGAGAACGGGTGCAGACATAGGGATCAGTGCTCCGTCAGCAGGTAGAAGAACATGCGGCCGATGGCGCCCGCGGCGACGACCGCGGTGATGGCGAGGACGATCCACAGCATCAGGCGCTGGTGGCGCGGGCCCTCGGACCAGAAGTCGACGAGGATCACGCGGACGCCGTTGAGCGCGTGGAACAGGACGGCGACGACCAGGCCCATCTCCATCAGCGCGACGACGGGGGTCTTGTAGACCTCGATGACCTGGTCGTACATGTCCGGACTGACGCGGACCAGCGCGGTGTCCAGAACGTGCACGAAAAGGAAGAAGAAGAGGGTGGCGCCGGTGATCCGGTGCAGGGCCCAGGACCACATTCCGGGGTCGCCTCGGTACAGCGTCTTCCGCTTCGGCTGGGCCGGAGCTTCGATCGTGGTCATAGAGTGCGGTGCCTCCAACGTCGTTGATGGACCCGGTGTCAGGTCCTGGGCCGACCGCATGGAGGTGGCGAATGCCCAGGTGGCTGTGCTGAGCTGTTCCATCGACCCGCCGCCGGGAACCTGAACCGATCTGTTGTGGACTCTAATCCCCTCGCATTCGCGGAACTAATTCGGCGTGCCGTGCGTTGCGCGACAATGGGCCGGGTTAGGTTTACCTTTCTCGACGCGAAAAGGGGCGTGCGGTGGGTTCCGCACGGCCCGGTGACGGTGCTGGCGCGGAAGGTGCGCGATGTCGGAAATTGATTGGAAAGACCTGCGCGACAACGCTATTCGTGTTATGCGCAATGCCTATGCTCCGTACTCGCGCTTCCCGGTGGGCGCCGCTGCTCTCACCGCGGAAGGCGCCATTGTGAGCGGGTGCAATGTGGAGAATGTCTCACTCGGATTAGGCCTCTGCGCCGAAACTGTACTCGTCGGTAACCTATTCGCGCGTGGTGGCGGGCGTCTGCTCGCGGTCTCCGTCAGCGATTCCCGCGGCGAAATCCTGATGCCCTGCGGCCGCTGTCGCCAGGTCCTCTACGAACACGGCGGACCCGGACTCCTCGTCGACCACCGGTCGGGCCCCACCACCCTGAGCGCACTGCTGCCCGACGCCTTCGGCCCCGACGACCTCGCCGCCGGGCAGCGGTAGGGCCTCAGCAGTCGGCTTCGAACGACTCGTCGATCTCGGCCTCGGTGGGCATCGCGACGGCGCCGACCGTGATGGGTGGTAGTCCCAGGTGCCGCATGATCTGAGCGATGCCATAGCCGAGGGTCGTGTTCTGCTCGGCCAGGCGGGTGGTGAAGATCGTGACCCGCCTGATGTCGCGGAGCACGGTCTCTTCGAAATCGGACACCGGGTGCTCGAGTTTCGTGAGGTGGCGGTCGAGGCCGGTGACGCGATGGTCGATGCCGAGGTAGCTCATGATTCCCTCTTGCTTCGAATGATGCCGCGAGGCTATCGGAAGGTTCCGACAGGAACCAGGGACGACGGAGTGTCGTGACAGACTTGCCGATGTGACGGCACTGGACGCGGTTTCGATCATCAGGGCCAAGCGTGACGGCGGGGAGCTGTCGGACGCGCAGATCGACTGGGTGGTGGACGCGTTCACCCGCGGCGCGGTGGCCGACGAGCAGATGGCGGCGCTGGCCATGGCGGTGGTGTGGCGGGGGATGTCGCGGCGCGAGACGGCCCGGTGGACGGCGGCCATGATCGCCTCGGGGCGGCGGATGGACTTCACCGATCTGCCGCGGCCGACGGTGGACAAGCATTCGACGGGCGGGGTGGGCGACAAGATCACCTTGCCGCTCGCGCCGCTGGTGGCGGCGTGCGGCGCGGCGGTGCCGCAGCTGTCCGGGCGCGGGCTCGGCCACACCGGCGGCACCCTGGACAAGCTGGAGTCCCTGGCGGGCTGGCGGGCCGACGTGCCGGTGGACCGGATGCGCGAGATCCTGGCCGACCCCGCGATCGGCGCGGTGGTGTGCGCGGCGGGCGCCGACCTCGCGCCCGCCGACAAGCGGCTCTACGCGCTGCGCGATGTGACCGGGACGGTCGAATCGATCCCGCTCATCGCCAGTTCGATCATGAGCAAGAAGATCGCCGAGGGCACGGCGGCGCTGGTGCTGGACGTGAAGGTGGGTGCGGGCGCGTTCATGAAGGACGCGGCCGCGGCGCGCGAACTGGCCGCCGCCATGGTCGATCTGGGCGCCGACGCGGGGGTGCGCACCGTCGCGCTGCTCACCGCGATGGACACCCCGCTCGGGCGCACCGCGGGCAACGCGCTCGAGGTGGCGGAGTCGGTGGAGGTGCTGGCCGGCGGCGGCCCGGCCGACGTCGTGGAGCTCACGCTCGCGCTGGCGCGGGAGATGGTGGCGCTGGCGGGCGTGGACGCCGACCCAGCGCGGGTGCTGGCCGACGGGCGCGCCATGGACCACTGGCGCGCGATGGTCCGGGCGCAGGGCGGCGATCCGGACGCACCGCTGCCGCGCGCCGAGCACACCGAGATCGTTCGCGCTTCCGCCGACGGTGTGGTCACCCGCCTCGACGCGATGGGCGTGGGCCTGGCGGCCTGGCGCCTCGGTGCCGGTCGCGCCCGCCAAGGCGACCCGGTGCAGGCCGGGGCGGGCGTCGAGATGCACGCCAAACCCGGCGATCCGGTCCGCGCGGGCGAACCGCTGCTCACCCTGCACACCGACACCCCGGGGGCCTTCGCGCCCGCGCTCGCCGCGCTGGAGGACGCGGTGGAGATCGGCGCCGTGGCGCCACCGCCCGCGCCGCTGATTCTCGACCGCATCGGCTGAGCGACCTGGGAACCACACGGCGGGCGGGCGTGCCACACGCACGCCCCGAGGAGGCGGCGGTCACTCGCACGGTGCGGAGGACGAAGGGGCCGCGGTGACCACGCCCGGATAGAAGTTCGGCCATTTCCGACGGGAGAACCGCGCGAACCGGGTGATCAATGAGGGCGTATTTCTTTGCATCGCAGTGTATTTCGCTGAATGCGCCCGATGCACCGCGCCACCCCGAGTGACTCGCCCGCGACGGATTCTGGACCGTTCGGTGGTGGTTCGGCAACGAGATGGTTGCCACGGGGAGAGTCCCCTGCCGATTCGGCGCGGCGCGGCTAACGTGTGGTCATGACAGGACCGATGCCCCTCACTCTCGCCTCGATCCGCCAGGCTCCCAAGGCGCTGCTGCACGACCACCTCGACGGTGGCCTGCGGCCCGCGACCGTGCTGGAGCTAGCCGCCGACTGCGGTTACGACGACCTACCCGCCGCCGACGAGGCCGCGCTGGCGGCGTGGTTCCGCGACGCCGCCGACAGCGGATCGCTGGAGCTCTACCTGGAGACCTTCGCCCACACCGTCGCCGTCATGCAGACGCCGGAGGGGCTGCGCCGGGTGGCGCGCGAATGCGCCGAGGACCTCGCCGCCGACGGTGTGGTCTACGCCGAGGTGCGCTTCGCGCCGGAACAGCACCTCGAGCGCGGGCTCACGCTGGACGAGGTGGTCGAGCACACCCTCGCCGGTTTCCGGGAGGGCGAGGCCGCCGCCGCGGCGGCAGGGCACCCGATCCTGGTGACCTGCCTGCTCACCGCCATGCGGCACGCCGCGCGCTCGCGCGAGATCGCCGAACTCGCGGTGCGCTGGCGCGACCGCGGCGTCGGCGGCTTCGACATCGCGGGCGCCGAGGCGGGCTTCCCGCCCAGCAGGCACTTGGACGCCTTCGAATACATGCGCGCCAGCAGCGCCCACTTCACCATCCACGCGGGGGAGGCGTTCGGGCTGCCGTCGATCCACGAGGCGCTGGCCTTCTGCGGCGCCGACCGCCTCGGCCACGGCGTGCGCATCACCGACGACATCGTGGTGCCCGGCGCGGTGGAGGATGCCCAGCTCGGCTTGGTCGCGAACTACGTGCGGGACATGCGGATCCCGCTGGAGCTGTGTCCGTCGTCGAACGTGCAGACCGGCGCGGTGCCCTCGCTGGACAAACATCCGTTCGACCTGCTGGCCCGGCTGCGCTTCCGCGTCACCGTCAACACCGACAACCGCCTGATGAGCGACACCTCCATGAGCGAGGAGATGCTCAAGCTGGTGGAGACCTTCGGGTACGGGTGGAGCGATCTGGAGCGTTTCACCATCAACGCGATGAAGTCGGCGTTCATCCCGTTCCCCGACCGGCTGCGCATCATCGACGACATCATCAAGCCGGGCTACGCCGTGCTGCTCGGCTGACCGGCCGGATTATCGTGGGATCTTGTGACGATTGTGCAGATCCCCGCCCGCTTCAACGGCCCGCCCGACTCCGGCAACGGAGGTTACGTGGCGGGCCGCGTCGCGGCAGCGCGAGACGAACCCGAGGTCACCGTGATGCTGCGCAGCCCGGTGCCGTTGGAGACGTCGCTGCGGTTACACGAGGGGCGACTTTTCGACGGTGAGCGCCTGATCGCGGAGTCGCGACCCGGCACGTTCGAGCGGGAGGCGCCGAAGCCGGTCGCGCTCGACGTCGCGAAACGCGCGGCGGGCACCTACGAGACCAACGACATGTTCGCGCACTGCTTCGTGTGCGGCGACGCCCGCCCCGACGGACTGCGCATCGAACCGGGACGCGTCGCCGAAGGTGTGGTGGCCTCGCCGTGGACCCCGGACGCCTCGCTGCCGGTGGACGCCACGCTGCTCTGGGCGGCGCTGGACTGCCCCGGCGGCTGGGCCGTGCCCGGGATGCTGGAGTCGCCCGCGCTGCTCGGGTCGATCACCGGCGCCGTCTACGCGCTGCCGGAGGTGGGGGAGACCTGCGTCGTGGTGGGCGAGAGTCACGGCACGCAGGGGCGTAAGCGCTACTCGTCGACCGCGGTGTACGGCGCGGACGAGCGGCTGCTGGGGCGCGCCGAGCACATCTGGATCCAGCTGCGCTGAAAAGCCTTGGGGCCGTGCGGAACACGGCCCCAAGGGGAATCGCTACTGCGGAGTGAGCCGCGCTTCGAAGGCGCGTTCCAGTTCCCGCCAGGACTGGGCCTCCGCCTGGAACGGCGGGTTCGGCGCCATCCGCGCCGGGTCCGGCTCCAGCAGGTAGGAGACGTACCAGCCGAGCGGGGTGGACTTGGCCAGCGCCACCTCCACACCGTCGTCCTCGGCGTAGTCGGCGGCGTCGGTGAACAGCTCGACCGCCAGGTCCAGCTGTTCGGTGTCCACCGCCTCGGGGCCCTCGGCCAAGTCGTCGGCGAGGCCGGGCAGCACGTAGACGTTCTCGTCGTCGACCTCGATCTCGAGCGAACCGTCCACGGCGGCGGTCTGCACCTCGCCGTAGGTGCTCACCCGGGCCAGGTCGTGGTCGTGATCGTCGGCCAGGTAGCGGGCCAGCGCGCGCTCGGAGGTGAACACCGTGATCTCGCCGTCGGAGCCGAGGAAGACCGGCTCGTCGTCGAGGTAGCAGCGCAGCGTGAAGAAGGTGCCGTCGGAGGTGATGATCTTGACGGGGTCGATGCCGACCTCGTGCCAGAACGACTCGTCCTCTTCCTCCTCGTCGTCCTCGTCCAGGTCGACGGGCTCGAACTCGTCCTCGTCGCTCTCGGCCGCGTCGTCGGCGTCGACCACGTTCTCCTCGGCCGCCAGCAGCTCGGCCTCGGCCACCGAGACGGCCGCCGCGTCCACCTCGGGCGTGGCGACCACGCCGTCGATGGCGTCGATGACGGCGTCCCAGTCCTTGGCGATGGCCGCGCCGATCTGGTCCCACAGCTCCTCGCCGTCCCGGCCGACGAACGCGCTCACCCCGCCGGGCAGCGCGCCGAGCACCGGATGCGAGCCGAAAAACTTGGTGACGACCTCCAGCTCGCACACCTCGCCGATATTGCGCACCATGCCGAGGGTGTCCTCGAGCTCGGCGATGGTGTCGACATCGGGATCGCCCGCCGCCAGCTCGGGCACGCCGATCAGGTCGAAGGTGAAGTTCTCCTCCGGCTCCAGCTCCACCGCCGACAGACCCACGACGACCTTCCACGCGGGGTGGTCGATCAGATCGTTGTCGGAGTCGGTCCGGATGAACGCGGCCAGCTCGGCGACGGTCTCGAAACCATAGAGCGAATCCTCGTGTCCGAGGAACGCCATCCACTCGTCGTCACCGTCGCGCCAGCGCGGTGCCCACAGGGTGACGAGATCGCCGTCGGTCAGGCCGAGCTCGATCGGGACGATGTCTCCAGAAGCCATGTGCGGAAGCCTATCGACCTTCCGCGTCGGGCACTATCCGGCCCCGCCGGGCGCGGTCTTCGCCTCCGGGGCGAACGACTCGTTCAGTGTCGCAACGACCTTCGAGCGCTGTGCGCCCGCGTCCTCGGAGGCCTGACGGCAGGC
Source organism: Nocardia puris (assembly GCF_003315035.1). Classification (GTDB taxonomy): domain Bacteria; phylum Actinomycetota; class Actinomycetes; order Mycobacteriales; family Mycobacteriaceae; genus Nocardia; species Nocardia puris. Next base: position 194,071 of record NZ_QNRE01000014.1, on the reverse strand, counting down.
CCACACGATGAGCTGACTCACCTCGGCGGGCGCCATCGATGTGACCGACTCCGCCAAGGTCAGACCCACCAGCGCGCCCTCGCTGTTCACCTCGACGGTGACGGACTCGTCCTCGGTGGTGAACCGCCCGCGGACCTGCTTGAGCCCGAACAGCGCGGCCTCCAGGGCCTCCAGTTTCTGGGTCGCGTTCGCGACGAGCGCGTCCATCTCCGCACTCATGCCTGTGCCCTCCGCTCGCTCATACCGGCTTCATCCAGCTCGTCGGACCCGTATCCGCGTCGTCGATACGGTCCAGCTCGTCGACCGCCTGCTGCCGGGTGGGCAGCCCGAGCCGGTCCAGGATGTCGGCGGGCATCCCGGATTCGGCGAGGATCTCGCGGCGGCGGGCCCGCGCGGCGATCGCGGAGCGCTGCGTGAGGCGCAGGATCTCGTTCGCGAGAGCCTGTGCGCCGTAACGGTATTCGCTGCGCTCGAACTTGATCTCGACGGGCATGCCCTGGTCGGTGGCGCGCACCGCGATGGTGCCCGACCGGTTCTGGCTGACCGCGAGGGTGACGTTGGGGATCTGGCCGTTGGATTGTTCGGTCATGACGTCGGCCTGTAGAACCCGTAGAACTCCATACCCATGTTCTCCGTTCGGATGGAACTGACCGAGACCGGGTCGCCGGCCTCGACGAGCTGCCCGTTGCCGACGACCATGGCGACGTGGCCATCCCAGACGACCAGGTCGCCGGGCATCAGGTCACCCGGCGACACCTGTTGGTGGCCGATGTGCTGTTCCTGGGCCAGGCGCGGCAGTTCGACGCCCGCCTCGCCGTAGGCCCACTTGGTCAGGCCGGAGCAGTCGATGCCCTGGCCGGGGGTGTTGCCGCCCCACACGTACGGCGTGCCGACCGCGCTGAGCGCCTTCTCGACGGCGGTGGCGGCCTGTTCGTTCGGGGCCTCCACGACGCTGCCGTCGGGCAGCGTGACCTTGACGCCGTCCTTGGTGACGCCGGACGAGTTGTTGTCGCTCTTGAGTTTCGAGCTGGGGGAACTCTGGTTGCCGCTCGGGGTGCTGGTCTTGGACGCGCTCTGCACCGCCGTGCTGCCCACGGACGAGAGCAGTGAACCGGCCTGACCGACCATGCCCGTGAGGCCTTGCAGGCCCGAGTTGCCGAGGTTGGTGACCGCGCCGGGAAGCGAGGAGACCGCCGGCGTGGACGGTGCCGGGGTGAGCTGGTTCATCGAGGCCGTGTGGGTGTCCAGCTCGCTGCGCACCCGGCCGACCACGCCGAGGCCCTGGTTCAGGTGGTCGATGGCGCTGCCGACCAGGACCGTGAATCCGGCGGGCGTCGCGATGGTGGGCCCGAGCGCGGTCGCCTGGCTCACGAACGACTGCACGATGGTGTTCAGGTCCTTCTGGCCGGTCTCCACCTCGGCGGCGGCCGCGTCGACCACGGTGGCCATCTCGTTGCCGCGGTCGGAGATGGTGGCCGAGGAGGTCTGCACGCGTAGCGCCTTGGAGGTGGCCGAGTCGGCGGCGACGCCGTCCCACGCGGAGTTCATCTGGTTGATGCTGTTCTTGCCCAGCTGGTGCAACTGGTCGAGCACCGAGGAGGTGGAGGTGAGCGAGGCCGAGGGACCGTCGCTGGGCATCACGCCCGTCCCGAAGCTGCTCAACAGGTCCAGCAAGGGTTTGACGAGGAGGTTGACGTCGATCACGCCGATCACCCGTCCACGTCGGCGGAACGCAGGGCGGCCGCGTTGTTCAGGTCGGTCTCGGTGAGGACCGTCGCGGCGCCCGCCGCCGCCCCGCCCATGCTGGACAGCACCGCCGACAGCTGCGCGATCGAGGCCACGTGGCCGGCGTGCGCGGCCGAGTAGGCGGCCAGGAAATCCCCGCCGATGAGCCCCATGATCGGGCCGAGCAGCGCGGGAGAGGCGCCCGCGGCGTTCGCGGCGGCGCCGGCCATCTCACCGGCCATCGTCCCGGCGGTAGCGGCATAGGCGGCGATACCTTCGGTATCGGCCGAAAACTTCACCATTGTGCTTCCCCCATCTGTTCGTTCCCAGGCAGAGTACGTCATCCAACTGATTCGACGCGCGGCCTTCCCGTTCGGTTCCCTCGCATCGGAAAAATTCTGCGGTGGTCCGGCATCCGGCTCGCCGACGACCTTATCGTTCCCTCATGCGCACGCACACCGTGGACCATCCGCTCGCCGCCGCCCTGCTGACGACGATGCGCGACGCCCGCACACCGAATCCGGTCTTCCGCTCCGCCCTGCGCGACCTGACCGGCCTGCTCGTCTACGAGGCCTTGCGGGACGCCCCGATCACCCGCTACGAGATCGCCACCCCGGTCGCCGTGACCGAGGGTGTGCGCCTGGCGCAACCGCCGCTGCTGGTCCCGGTGCTGCGCGCCGGGCTCGGCATGGTGGACGCGGCGGCCGAACTCGTGCCCAACGCCCAGGTCGGCTTCGTCGGCATCGCCCGCGACGAGACCACCCACCAGCCCGTGCCGTACCTGGAGTCGCTGCCCGCCGACCTCGCGGGCATCCCCGTCTACGTGCTCGACCCGATGCTCGCCACGGGCGGCTCCATGCGCCACACGCTGGAACTGCTCGCGGCCCGCGGCGCCACCGACATCACCGCCGTCTGCGTGGTCGCCGCGCCGGAAGGCATTGCCGCGCTGGAGAACTCGGGGCTGCCGGTGCGCCTGGTGACGGCGGCCGTGGACGCGGGACTCAACGAGAACGCCTACATCGTGCCCGGACTGGGCGACGCGGGGGACCGTCAGTTCGGTCCGCGCTGAGTGCGCGCTACAGCGCCCGGCAGAACTCCGCGAGCGCCGAGAGGCGTTGGGCGGCGGCTCGTCTCGCCTCGGGGAGCGCCGCGTGGCCGTCGACCGGGACCACGACCTCCAGGTAGCACTTGAGCTTCGGTTCGGTGCCCGAGGGACGGATCACCACGCGCGAGGTGTCGCCCTCGAAGATCAGCGCGTCGGTGCGCATCCGGCCGCGCACGGTGAGCAGATCGGTGCACTTCATCGGCTCGCCCGCGATATCGGCGGGCGGGTCGGTACGCAGGCGGGCCACCACGGCGGCGGCCGCGTCGGCGTCGGCCAGGCGCAGGGAGACCTGGTCGCCCGCGTGCAGGCCGAACTCGACCGCGTAGTCGGCGAGGTCGTCGTGGAGCGTGCGGCCGCGCGCCTTCAGCCGGGCGACCAGGTCGACCGCCAGCACGGCGGCGGAGATGCCGTCCTTGTCGCGCACCGTCGCCGGATCGACGCAGTGGCCGATCGCTTCCTCATAGGCGTAGACCAGGCCGTCACCCGCGCGGGCCAGCCACTTGAACCCGGTCAGCGTCTCGGCATAGCGAGCGCCACGGGCAGGGGCCAGCTTCGATAGCAGTCGCGAGGACACGACTGTGGTCGCAACCAGCGAGTCCGGCGGCGCTGTGCGCAAGACATAGTCGCCGAGCAGGACGCCCGTATCGTCGCCCCGCAACATGCGCCAGCCGTCGGGGCCGCGCACACCGACCGCACAACGGTCCGCGTCGGGATCGAGGGCGATGGCGATATCCGCGTCCACCCGATCCGCAAGGGCCAGAAGCAGATCCGCCGCGCCCGGCTCCTCGGGATTCGGGAAAGCGACCGTCGGGAAGTCCGGGTCCGGCGCGAACTGCTCGTCCACCACGTGCACATCGGTGAACCCGGCCGCTACGAGCGCGCCCACCGCGAGCTCGCCGCCGACCCCGTGCAGCGGGGTGAGCGCGACACGGACCTCGGCCCGCTCGCCGGGACCACCGATCGCGGCGGGCAGTCCCGCCACGCGGTCGAGATAGCGCGCCGCGAGGCCGTCACCGGCGGGTTCGACCGGCGCGCGGTCGATCGGCTCGGCGACGGCCTCGATGCACCGCTCGATCTCGGTGTCGGCGGGCGCGATCAGCTGCGAGCCGCCGTCCAAGTACAGCTTGTAGCCGTTGTCGGCGGGCGGGTTGTGCGAGGCCGTGATCTGCACCCCCGCCACCGCGCCCAGCTCGCGCACCGCGAACGCCACCACCGGCGTGGGCAGCGGACGCGGCAGCAGCGTCACGTCGAAACCGGCCGCCGCGAAGATCTCCGCGGTGGCCGTGGCGAAATCGTGCGAACCGTGCCGGGCGTCGCGGCCCACCACCACGCGGCCACCGCCCAGGCAGCGCCCGCGCAGCCACTCGACCACACCGGCCGTCGCGCGCGACACGGTGGTGACGTTCATCCCGTCGGGGCCCTCGCGCAACGGGCCGCGCAGGCCCGCCGTCCCGAACCGCAGCATCTACAGCCGTTCCAGCACGCCGCGCAGCAGCTTGCCCAGGCGCGGCGCCGCCGCCTGGCCCTCGGCCAGCACCTCCGCGTGCGACAGGTGCTCACCCGTCACGCCCGCGGCCAGATTCGTCACCAGCGAGATGCCGAGCACCCGGGCGCCCAGCGCGCGGCACGCGATGGCCTCCAGCACCGTCGACATGCCGACCAGATCGGCGCCGACGGTGCGCAGCATGCGGATCTCGGCGGGCGTCTCGTACTGCGGACCGATGAGACCCGCGTACACACCCTCGGTCAAGCTCGGATCGACCTCGCGGGCCAGGGCGCGCAGCTCCGGATCCCAGGCGTCGACCAGGTCCACGAACGTCGCGCCGGTCAGCGGGGAGCGCGCCGTGAGGTTCAGGTGATCGTTGATCAGCACGGCCTCGCCGACCCGCAGGCCGGGACGGATACCGCCCGCCGCGTTCGTCAGCACCACGACCTCCGCGCCCGCGGCCACCGCTGCCGCCACCGGGTGCACCACCTGCGCGGGCTCGTAGCCCTCGTACAGGTGCTGGCGGCCCATCAGCAGCAGCACCGGGGTGGCGCCGACCGCGACCGAATGCACCACGCCCACATGGCCTTGCGCGCTCGGCGTCCCGAACCCGGGCAGCTCCGGCATCGGCACCGACGCGGTGGGCGCGCCGATCTCCGCCGCCGCCTCCTGCCACCCCGACCCCAGCACCACCGCGACCCGGTGACGCGGCACTCCAGTACGTTCGGCGATCGCCTCCGCGGCCTGTTCGGCAAGCATGCCGCCACACTACTGCGTTGGTGCCCCCGGCGGCTGCGTTGGTGCCCCCGGCGGCGGGTGGACGGCGATGGGCGGGGCAAGCCTCTGCGCACGGGTGACGCGGACGGTAGGGCGAGCCCGGGGGCGGGTGTGCCCGGTGTTTTTGGCGCGAGACGGCCGCGAACGGTCGGTCGTCGGGCTCCCTCCCCGGGGTGGCGGGGAGAGCGCGGATCTTGCGTTTTCGCAGCAGGTCGGGGCGCGTCCGGGGTTGCTGTGCCGAGGTGTTGCCGAGTGCCGCCCGGCCGGGGCTACCCGCGAGTAGGGGTTGGTCCGGCGGGGTTATACGCTGCACGCATGCCGTATCTGGATCGTCAGGGAGATGTGTTCGTGCTGCACCTCGGGAACGAGGGGCAGACCGACAGCGAGAACCGTTTCCACCCGGACTGGATCGACGAACTGCACGGGCTGCTCGACACCGTGGAGGCCTCCGAGGGGCCCGCGGCGCTGGTGACGACGGCGACCGGCAAGTTCTACAGCAACGGCCTCGACACCGACTGGCTGTTCGGCAACCTCGGCGAGATGCACGGCTACCTGGACAAGGTGCACTCGGTCTACACGCGGCTGCTGACCTTCCCGCTGCCCACCGTCGCCGCCGTCAACGGGCACGCGTTCGGCGCGGGCGCCATGCTCGCCACCTCGCACGACTTCCGCGTGATGCGCGCCGACCGCGGCTTCTGGTGCCTGCCGGAGGTGCACCTCGGGATGCCGTTCACCGTCGGCATGAACGCCCTGCTCACCCATCGCCTGAGCAACCAGGTGTGTGTGCAGGCCATGACCACCGGCCACCGCTTCCCGGCCGATCAGGCCATCGCGGCGGGCATCGTGGACGAGGCCGCCGACGCCGAGGCGTTGCTGCCCGCCGCCGTCGCGCGGGCCGCGGCACTGGTGGGCAACCGCAAGCCGAACCTGCCCATCATCAAGCGCGCGCTGCACGCCGACGCGCTCGCCGGACTCGCGGTGCCGACCAGCCCGGAGAACCTGGCGTTCGCCGTGGGCTGAGCCCGGCCACGCCCGCGCCGGGCGACACCGATGCGACGGGCGCGCGGCGCAGTGCCAGACTGTGTGCCATGCCACCACCGCGCAGCGGGCCACCGGAGACGAGCGGCGCGACGCGCGCCGTCCGCGCCGACGACGCCGCCGCGACCTCGGACGCCGCCGTGTGGGCGGCGCGTGACCGGCTCGTCGACCTGTCGCACGCCATCCACGCCGAACCGGAGCTGGCTTTCGAGGAGACGCGCAGCGTCGCCAAGACCATCGCGCCGCTGGCCGAACGCGGCTTCGAGATCGAGACCGGTGTCGCCGAGCTGCCCACGGCGTTTCGAGCACGCTTCGGCAGCGGCGCGCTGACCGTCGGGATCTGCGCCGAATACGACGCGCTGCCCGAGATCGGCCACGCCTGCGGGCACAACATCATCGCGGCGTCGGCGGTGGGCGCGGCGCTCGGCCTGGCCGAGGTGGCCGACGCGCTGGGACTCACCGTCGTGGTGCTGGGCACGCCCGCCGAGGAGAGCGGCGGCGGCAAGGTGCTCATGCTCGAGCGCGGCGCGTTCGACGACATCGCCATGGCGATGATGGTGCACCCCGGTCCCTACGACATCGCGGGCGCGCGATCGCTGGCGCTGGCCGATCTGGGCGTGGTCTTCCACGGGCGCGAGGCGCATGCCAGCGCGGCGCCGGAGATGGGCCGCAATGCGGGCGACGCCGTCACCGTCGCGCAGGTGGCGCTGGGTTTGCTGCGTCAACACCTCCAGCCCGGCCAGCAACTTCACGGTATAGTCGGCGACGGCGGCGTAGCCCCCAACATCGTGCCCGGCCGTGCGGAACTGCTCTACTACCTGCGCGCAGTCGACTCCGCGGCCCTCGACGATCTGATGCGACGCGCATCGGCTTGTTTCGAGGCGGGTGCGCTCGCGACCGGATGCACCCACGAAATCCGGACGCTGGCGCCCACATATACCGAGCTGACGCCCGATCCGGCACTACTGTGTGCCTATCGCGAGCAGATCGCCGGCCTGGGACGGGTGCCGATCGCACCGGAACTCGAGGCGCGGCGCCCGCTCGGCAGCACCGATATGGGCAACGTCACCAACGTCATCCCGGGCATCCATCCGGTCATCGGCATCGACGCCGGTGCAGCGGTGACGCATCAGCCCGAGTTCGCCGCGGCGAGCGTCAACGCCTCGGCGGATCGTGCGGTCATCGATGGGGCGATCGCGCTCGCGCGTACCGCCGTGGCCGTCGCCCGCGATGAAGAACACAGAGACAGGTTGTTGCAACGACTGCTCCAACGACAGGAGGACATTCGGTGAGCACTTCCGGCCGATCGGGGGCGCGAGGCATGGGCCCCGAGGCGTCGGCACGCGGTATCGCGGAGGGTCCCGCGAGCGCCGCGCTGTCGAACGCCTCGGCACGGGCGACGGGACCCAAGGCCGCGGCCTGTCTCGTCCCCGACGCTCCCGGCAGGGCCGACTCCGCGACGACGGCGCGCCGCCTGGTGGACGGCTGGCTGGTCGAGCACGCCGACGACCTGGTGCAGTGGCGCAGGCACATCCACGCCAACCCGGAACTGTCGCGCACCGAGTTCGCCACCACCGAGTTCGTCGCCACCTGGCTCACCAAGGCCGGCCTGAACCCGCAGCGCATGCCGGGCGGCACCGGCCTGATCTGCGATATCGGCCCGGAGGGTCCGCGCATCGGCCTGCGCGCCGATATGGACGCGCTGCCGTTGCAGGAGTTCACCGGGCTCAGCTTCGCCTCGACCGTGCCCGGCGTCTCGCACGCGTGCGGCCACGACGCGCACACCACCATCCTGCTCGGCACCGCGCTGGCGCTGGCGGAGGTGCCCGACCTGCCCGTCGGCGTGCGGCTGGTGTTCCAGCCCGCCGAGGAGGTCATGCCTGGCGGCGCCATCGATATGGTCGCCGCGGGTGCGATGGAGGGTGTGGAGCGGATCTTCGCGCTGCACTGCGATCCGCGCCTCGAGGTGGGCCGGGTGGGCGTGCGGGTCGGTGCGATCACCTCGGCCGCCGACACGGTGGAACTCGTGCTGGACTCGCCGGGCGGCCACACCTCGCGCCCGCACCTGACCAGCGATCTGGTGTACGCGATCGGCACCGTGATCACCGGGCTGCCCGGCTTGCTGAGTCGCCGCATCGACCCGCGCACCAGCACGGTGATGGTGTGGGGTGCGGTGTCGGCGGGCAAGGCGCCCAACGCGATTCCGCAGACCGGCATGCTCACCGGTACGGTGCGCACCGGCGATCACGCGACGTGGTCGCTGCTGGAGCCGATGGTGCACGAGATCGTCGACGGCCTGCTCGCCCCCACCGGCGTGCGCTACCAGCTCAACTACCGCCGCGGCGTGCCGCCGGTGGTCAACGACGAGCACTCGACCCGCGTGTTCGAGGACGCCATCCGCGCCCTCGGCCCCGACGCGCTGGCCGACACTCCGCAGTCCGGCGGCGGCGAGGACTTCTCCTGGTACCTGGAGGAGGTCCCCGGCGCCATGGCGCGCCTGGGCGTCTGGTCCGGCCACGGCGACCAGCTCGACCTGCACCAGCCGACTTTCGACATCGACGAACGCGCCCTCGCGGTAGGCGTACGAGTCCTGACGAACATCGTGCTGCAACAGCCGCCGCGCTAGCCGGTTTGCCGCTCCCCGGGCTCGTCCCGGGGAGCGCCCCTACCCCGAGAAGTTCCCCGGTCCCACGTTCCGGCTGTTGCGCGTGCGCAAACCGTGCACGTATTCCTCTGGCGCGCCTGCCTTTTCGGCGGCGTCGGCGATCACGCCGAGGTAGCGGGCCGAGGGGTGCCCGCCCTCGTAGGCGTCCAGGACGTAGAGCCAGGCCAGGCGGGGTTCGGTGCCGCTGCCGGGGCTGGGGGTGACGCGCAGGCGGATCTTCTTGTGGATGCCGAAATCCGAACCCTCCCAGCGGTCCAGACGCTGTTCGTCCTCGGGGGACACGTCGTAGAGCACCACGAACACGCGCGAGCCCGGGTCCTCGACGACCGTGGCCAGCGGCCCTTCCCACCCGATGTCGTCGCCGGCGAAGGTGAGTCGCCAGCCCTCCAGCCATCCGGTCCCGTTCATGGGGGAGTGCGGGCAGCGCTCGAGCATCTGGGACGGATCCATGTTGGACCCGTAGGCGGCGTAGATCGGCACGTGCAAGAGCGTAGCCAATAACCGCGCGGGATCTTCCGTATCCCGCCCATATGACGCCGTGTTCGCCGGGCACGGTGCGGCTCACGACGCCGCGACCACTAACGTTGTGCCCGGTACCGGAGATCCCGGTCGACAGCCCGAGCGGAGGTATCCATGACCCGCATTGCGATCATCGGCGGCGGACCGGCCGGTTACGAAGCGGCTCTCGTCGCGGCCCAGCACGGCGCGGAGGTGACGCTGATCGACCGCGACGGCATCGGTGGCGCGTGTGTGCTGTGGGACTGCGTCCCCTCCAAGACCTTCATCGCCTCGACCGGAGTGCGCACGGATCTGCGCCGGGCCAAGGATCTGGGCATCACGCTCGACCCGAGCCAGGCCGCGGTGCGGCTGCCCGAGGTGAACGCCCGCGTGAAGGCGCTGGCGCTGGCCCAGTCCTCCGACATCCGGTCCAAGCTGCAGTCGGCCGGGGTGACGGTGGTGTCGGGCCGGGCCGAGTTCACCGGCGCCGCGCAGGGCCGTGGCCCGCACCGCCTGCTGGTGCGCGCCGATGGCGGCGCGGAACGCGAGCGGGTGCTCGAGGCCGAGGTGGTGCTGATCGCGACGGGCGCGAGCCCGCGGGTGCTGCCGGGCGCGGAGCCCGACGGTGAGCGCATCCTGACCTGGCGCCAGCTCTACGACCTGCGCGAACTGCCGGAGACCCTGGTGGTGGTCGGTTCCGGTGTCACGGGCGCCGAATTCGTCTCGGCCTACACGGAATTGGGCGTGCGGGTGAAGCTGGTGTCCAGCCGCGACCGGGTGCTGCCCGGCGAGGACGCCGACGCGGCGCTGGTGCTGGAGGAGGCGCTGGCCGAGCGCGGCGTGGAACTGGTCAAGCACGCGCGCGCCGACGCGGTGGAGCGCACCGCCGAGGGCATCGTGGTGAAACTGTCCGACGGCCGCACGGTGAGCGGCACGCACGCGCTGATGACGGTCGGCTCCACTCCCAATACGAGTGATCTCGGTCTCGCGGAAGTGGGCATCGAACTCGACCGCGGCGGCTATCTGCGGGTGGACCGCGTCTCGCGCACTTCGGTGTCGGGCGTCTACGCCGCGGGCGACTGCACGGGCCTGCTGCCGCTGGCCTCGGTGGCCGCCATGCAGGGCCGCATCGCGATGTATCACGCGCTGGGCGAGGGCGTGAGCCCGATCCGTCTGAAGACGGTGGCCTCGGCGGTGTTCACCCGCCCGGAGATCGCGACCGTCGGCGTGAGCCAGACCGCGATCGACAACGGTGAGGTGCCCGCGCGCACTGTCATGCTGCCGCTGAACACCAATCCGCGGGCCAAGATGTCGGGGCTGCGGCGCGGCTTCGTCAAGATCTTCTGCCGCCCCGCGACCGGCGTGGTGATCGGTGGTGTGGTGGTCGCGCCGATCGCCTCGGAGCTGATCCTGCCCATCGCGCTGGCGGTGCAGAACAACCTCACGGTCAACGACTTGGCGCAGACGTTCTCGGTGTACCCGTCGCTGACCGGATCGGTGACCGAGGCGGCGCGCCTGCTCATGCGCCACGACGACCTCGATTGAGTGATGTTGCCTGCACGGGGATTTCACCGCGTTGCCCCGGGGGCGTAGTTGTGGTTGACTCCCCGGCAGAGATGCGATCGGCGGGCGGTCGCGTGTACTGGTGTGGGGGATGTTTTCTTTCCCGAACCGGACAGCGGACGACCCAGGGTCGTCCGGCGATCGAGTGCCGTCTCGCAGGGACAGGCTGAGTGTGACCGCCACGGTCGCACCCGGGAAGGAATTGGCGGAAAAGTGAAACATCGTAAGCCGAGTCGGGCGCAGCGAGCGATGGCTAGCACCTCGTTGCCACTGGCCGCAGCGGCCGCGGTGGCGACGCTGCTGGCGGCGCCGGCGGGGGCGGTTCCGAACGATCCGACCACGCCGACCACTCCCGCTCCGGCCCAGCCGGGCACCGGCGAGAGTGACGAGAACACCCCGGGTGACGAGCGCGAGCGGCCCGGACAGGGCGGGCAGAACAACCCGACCCCGAGCCAGCCGGGAGTGAGCACCCCGGACCCCAACCAGGTCATGCCGGAGCAGCCGCAGGATCCGCGACTGGCCACGCCGACGCAGCCGGGTGTCACCCCGCCGCGCGTCGCGCCGCTGCCGGTACCGGGCCAGCCGGCCGCGAACACCGAGAACGAGGGCGCCGAGCCCACGCCGGTGCAGCCGGGCACCACCTCGCCGGACGCGCCGGAGGGCGGGCAGGCCGAGAACCCGGACGCCCCCGCCGCGGGTGCCGACGAGGACGACGAGGCGAGCGCCGCGCAGCCGGAGCAGCCGTCGGGCGCCGACACTCTGGTACAGGAGCCGCGCTGGGAGGCCCCGCGCCACGAGGCCGCCCCCGCCGCGCCGGTCGTCGAGATGACCGGTCCGCACCAGGAGATCGGCGCGAGCGTCGACGGCGGCACACTGCTGCCGGGCCACGTCGCCAACACCCACCACTTCAGCAACGAAGCGGGCTACGTCGGCACCATCGGCTACAGCACCCCCACCGGTCGCGGTGAGGCGGGCGTCTCGGTCGAGTTCGTCGACGTCAACACCATCAAGGTCGCCAGCTTCACCGGTGGCGAGGGCCTGCCCGACAACCAGAGCTCCTTCGTGGTCGACACCACCCAGGTGAATCTGGCGAAGGCCGCGGTCGAGCAGTGGATCGCCCAGCAGCCGGGCGGAGCGGCCGCGCTGGAGGCCGCCTCGCAGGTTAAACTGCCGACGATCGTGCCCGCGGGTGATCTGGCGCCGCAGACGGTCAACGTCGCTGGTGTGACCACCCAGTGGGGTGGTTCGTTCCAGTACTGAGATGAGCTGTCGGCGGGTGGGGCGGTCGTTCGCGACCGCCCCACCCGTGTGTTCAGGGGAAAGGATTGGCAGTGGGCTCCGAGGACGACGCCAGGGACAAAGACGCCGGGTCGGCGTTCGGCCCGCCGGTGAACGACTTCGGGCCGCCGGTGCGCGATTTCGGCGGTCCCGAGTTGGGCGAGGCCGGTGCGCAGTGGCCCGGTGATCACCCGGAGGTGGGCTGGCGTCCCGCCGACGGTGGCGCTCCGCCGGTGCCCCCGCCTCCGCCGCAGTACCGCGCGCCCGAGACCACGGTCTTCCCCGACAATCCACCGCCGCGACCGGCACCGCCGCCCGCGCCCGAGGCGGACAACGCCACCGACGCCACGGTGCGCTACTCCACGGGCACGCCCCCGCCTCCGACGCCCCCGGCCGGTGGTGGTTCGGAGCGCTGGTGGAGCCCCACCGATTCGGGCGACGTACCGAAGCCGCCCGCGGAGTCGCGTGCCGCCGGCTCCGGTCTCTCCTGGGTCGACGACCCGATCGCCAAGCGTCTCGCGCCGAGCGCGCCCGTCGCGCCGCCGAGCAGCGGGTCGAACGGCAATATGCGCTGGATCGTGACCGGTGTGGCGGCCGCGCTGGCCGTGGTGATCGCGCTCGTCGTGATCGTGGTCGCCCTCGGCGGCGGTGACGACGAGCCGGGCGACGCCACGGCCGCGCCCCCGCCCCCGTCGACCACCGCGGCTGCGCTGAGCTGCCCCGCCAGCCGGGAGGGCAACGTCGTGGTCGGCAACGGCAAGGGCGGCACCAGCAACGGGCCGGACGCGATCTTGGGCTTCCAGTATGCGTTCTACGTGGACCGCAGTGGTGAGCGGGTGCGCCAGTTCGTGGCTCCGGACGGGCGTTTCTCCCCGGCCGCCGAGATCCAGAAGGCGATCGACGAGAGCATCCCGCAGGGCACCACGCACTGCCTGCGCATCACGGAGACCGCGCCCGACACCTACGACGTCGCGCTCACCCAGCACAACCCCGACGGCATCACCACGGTGTACCCGCAGATCGTGACCACGGTGACCAGGGACGGACAGACGCTGCTCACCGCCATTCTCACCAAGAGCGCCAGCTAGTCTCATATCGTGGGAATGTAATTTCATATCGTGGTCACACTGTGCGACAGTGGGGTATCGCTGACCGAGGCGTACCCCCGGAGGTTTCCCATGTCGCCGACCCTGCCGCCGCTGGCGGGCAAACTCGCCACGCTGAAGAGCTCGGCGATCCGCGACCTGCTGAAGCTGACCACCCGCGCCGAGGTGGTCAGCCTGGCGGGCGGGCTGCCCGATGCGGCGCTCATGCCGCGCGAGCGCATCGCCGCGGCCGCCGACGCGGCGCTCGCCGGGGCCGGGTGCCTCCAGTACACCGAGTCGCCCGGCTGGGGTCCGCTGCGCGACGTGCTGGCCGCCCGCGAATCCGCGCGGCTCGGGCGGCCGGTGCCGGTCTCGGAGGTGTTCGTCACGCACGGGTCGCAGCAGGCGCTCTCGCTGCTCGCCGAGGTGCTGCTCGATCCCGGCGCGCTGGCCGTGGTGGAGGACCCGGCGTATGTCGGTGCGCTGCAAGTGTTCCGGGCGGCGGGCGCGCGGATCGTCGCGGTGCCGCTGGACGGTGAGGGCATGCGCGTGGACGCGCTGCGCGAGCTGCTGGCGCGTGGGGAACGTCCCGCGGTGGTTCACACGGTGAGCAATTTCCACAACCCGGGCGGGGTCACCATGAGCCCGCGCCGCCGCCGCGAACTCGCGGAACTGGCTGTCGCCCATGGTTTCTGGGTGATCGAGGACGACCCGTACGGCGAGCTGTGGTTCGACGAACCCACACCGGAACCGGTGGCGATGTTCTCGCCCACCGTGATTCGCCTCTCCAGCGTGTCCAAGATCCTCGCGCCCACCCTGCGCGTGGGCTGGATGGTGGCGCCCGATGCGGTGTGCCGCGCGGTCGAGTTGCTGAAACAGGGTGCGGACCTGTGCGGTTCGGCGCTCACCCAGCAGATCGCCACCGAATTGCTCTCGGACGACGCGTGGTTGAGCGCGCACGTCGATCGCGTGCGCGCCGCCTACGGCGAGCGGGCCAAGGCGCTCGTGCACGCGGTGCGCACCCGTTTCGGCGACCGGATCACCTGCACCGACGCCACCGGCGGCATGTTCGTGTGGGCCGACTTCACCGACGGCACCGATACCGGCGCCCTGCTGCCCCGAGCGCTGGAGGCGGGCGTCGCGTTCGTGCCCGGTTCGGCGTTCGCGGTCGGCGAGGGCTACCGGCACTCGCTGCGCATGTGCTTCACGACCTCCGACGCACAGACGCTGGAGACGGCGATCGACCGCCTCGCCCAGGCGCACGCGGGGTAGCGCGGTCCCAGCGGTCCATACGCCTCGGCGCTGGACGAATCAGCGGCACGTGCCTGGACTCGGCGGTTCGCGCGTGGGTTGGGTGGTGGCAGGCACCTGGGTTGAGCGGTCGGCGCGTGGGTTGAGCGGTAGGCGTGTGGGTTGGGCGGCAGCGGCTGTGGGTTGGGCGGCGCGCACTCCAGGTTGGGCGGAAGGCGCGTGCGTTGGGCGGCGGGCGTGTGGGTTGAGCGGCAGGCACGTGAGTTGGGCCGCAGGCGCTTGGGTTGAGCGGCGCGCACTCCGGGTTCGGCGGCAGGCGCTCGGACAGCGCAACGCGTCCGCGGATCGGCCGCTTGAACGCCGGTGCGCGGCGAGTGCGGCCGCACGCCGTCTCGGCCCTGCGCTCAGTCCACCCAGTCGTACGTGCGCTCCACCGCCTTGTTCCACGCCGCGATGCGGCGCGCGCGGTCCTCGGCCGCCATGGTCGGCCGCCACGTGGTGTCGGCGGCCCAGTTGGCGCGGATCTCGTCGGTGCTCGGCCAGTAGCCCACGGCCAGGCCCGCGGCGTAGGCGGCGCCGAGTGCGGTGGTCTCGGTGACGACCGGGCGCACCACGGGCACGTCGAGCACGTCGGACTGGAACTGCATGAGCAGGTCGTTGCCGGTCATGCCGCCGTCCACCTTCAGCGTGGTCAGTTCCAGGTCCAGGTGCTGGGATTCGGCGTCGGCGCGCATCGCGTCCACCACCTCCAGGGTCTGGAAGGCGGTGGATTCCAGCACGGCGCGGGCCAGGTGCGCGCGGTTGACGAAACGGGTGAGCCCCGCGATGACGCCGCGCGCGTCCGGGCGCCAGCGCGGCGCGAACAGCCCGGAGAAGGCGGGCACGATATAGGCGCCGCCGTTGTCCTCGACGCTGCGGGCGAGCGGTTCGATCTCGTCGGCGGAGGCGATGATGCCCAGGTTGTCGCGCAACCATTGCACCAGCGAGCCGGTCACCGCGATGGAGCCTTCCAGCGCGTACACCGCGGGCTGGTCGCCGAGCCGATAGCAGACGGTGGTGAGCAGGCCGTGCTTGCTGAACACCGGCGTGGTGCCGGTGTTGAGCAGCATGAAATTGCCTGTGCCGTACGTGTTCTTGGCCTCGCCGGGCAACAGGCAGGCCTGCCCGAAGGTGGCGGCCTGTTGATCGCCGAGGATGCCGGCCACCGGAACGCCCGCCAGCGGGCCGGAGGTGATCTCCCCGTACACCTCGGAGGAACTGCGGATCTCGGGGAGCATCGCCTCCGGGATGCCGAACTCGGCGCAGATCCGCGGATCCCAGCTCGAGGTGCGCAGATCCATCAGCATGGTGCGCGAGGCGTTGGTGACGTCGGTGACGTGCAGGCCGGTGAGGTTCCACAGCACCCACGAGTCGATGGTGCCGAAGCACAGTTCCCCGGCCTCGGCCCGTTCCCGCGAGCCGGGCACGTGATCGAGGATCCACCGCAGCTTGGGGCCCGCGAAGTAGGTGGACAGCGGCAGTCCGGTGCGGTCGGCGTAGCGGGTGGGGCCGTGCTCGCCGCCGAGTTCGCCGACGAGCCGGTCGGTGCGGGTGTCCTGCCAGACGATGGCGTTGTGGATCGGCTCGCCGGTCGCGCGCTCCCACACCACGGTGGTCTCGCGCTGGTTGGTGATGCCGACGGCGGCGATGTCGGCCGCGCTCAGCGACTGCCGGCCGAGCACCTCGCCGAGGACGAGTTCGGTGTTGCGCCAGAGGGTTTCGGGGTCGTGCTCGACCCAGCCGGGCTTCGGGAAGAGCTGCTCGTGTTCGCGCTGGGCCACCCCGATCACGCGGCCGCCCTGGTCGAAGACGATGCACCTGCTCGATGTCGTGCCCTGATCGATGGCGGCCACATAGCGACGCATTGCAGCAGGTTACTAAACGCCGCCCCGACCGTGGGCCGCATCGCGCGCGGTGACCACCGCGACACACCTGGACCCGCCGACGGGGACGAGACCCGGCGGTTCGCATAGCCTGTAACCCGAGCACGTGCCAGGCGATACCCGCGACATGAGGGCGCTGGGTGTGGAGGTGTCGAGCATGACCAAGAAACCGGATTCGCAGTTCCTCGGCCCCGAGCAGCGGCGCGCGGCCTGGGAACGGCTCGGCAAGGAGCACTTCGACGTGCTCGTCATAGGCGGCGGCGTGGTGGGCGCCGGTGTCGCGCTGGACGCGGCGACCCGTGGCCTGTCGGTGGCCCTGGTGGAGGCGCGCGATCTCGCGTCGGGCACCTCGAGCAGGTCGTCGAAGATGTTCCACGGCGGCCTGCGCTACCTCGAACAGCTGGAGTTCGGGCTGGTCCGCGAGGCCCTGCGCGAACGGGAGCTGGCGCTCTCGACGCTCTCGCCGCACCTGGTGAAACCGCTGCGGTTCCTCTACCCGCTCACCCGCCGGGTCTGGGAGCGGCCGTACGTGGCCTCGGGCCTGGTGCTCTACGACACCATGGGCGGCGCGAAATCCGTTCCGGGACAGCATCATCTGACCAGGGCGGGCGCGCTGCGACTGGCGCCCGGCATGCGCAGGGATTCGCTGGTCGGCGGCGTGAGCTACTACGACACCGTGGTCGACGACGCCCGCCACACCATGACGGTGGCGCGCACGGCCGCCCACTACGGCGCGGTGATCCGCACGTCCACGCAGGTCGTGGGATTCCTGCGGGAGGCCGACCGCATCGTGGGCGCCAAGCTGCGCGACAGCGAGGACGGTCGTTCGGGCGAGGTGCGCGCGCACGTGGTGATCAACGCGACCGGTGTGTGGACCGACGAGGTGCAGGCGCTCTCGCACAATCGCGGCCGCTTCCACGTGCGCGCGTCCAAGGGCGTGCACATCGTGGTGCCGCGCGACCGGATCGTCAGCGACGCCGCGATCATCCTGCGTACCGCGACGTCGGTCCTGTTCGTCATCCCGTGGGGCGCGCACTGGATCGTCGGGACCACCGACACCGACTGGAACCTCGACCTCGCGCACCCGGCCGCCACCAAAGCCGATATCGACTACCTGCTGGAACGGGTGAACGAGGTGCTGGTCACCCCGCTCACCCCCGCCGACATCACCGGCGTGTACGCGGGGCTGCGGCCGCTGCTGGCGGGGGAGAGCGATTCGACCTCGAAGCTCTCGCGGGAGCACGCCGTCGCGCGGATCGCGCCCGGCTTGGTCGCCATCGCGGGCGGCAAGTACACCACCTACCGGGTGATGGCCTACGACGCCGTCGATGAAGCGGCGCAGGACATTCCGGCGCGGGTGTCGCCGTCGATCACCGAGAAGGTGCCGCTGCTCGGCGCGGACGGGTACTTCGCGCTGGTGAACCAGACCGTGCAGCTGGCCGAGTCCTACGGCGTGCACCCGTACCGCGTGAAGCATCTGCTGGACCGCTACGGCTCGCTCATCGACGAGGTGATGGCGATGGCGCAGGGCAAACCCGAACTGCTGCAACCGATCACCGACGCGCCGTCCTACCTCCAGGTGGAGGCGGTGTACGCGGCGGCGGCCGAGGGCGCGCTGCACCTGGACGACATCCTGGCCCGGCGCACCCGCATCTCCATCGAGTACTCGCACCGGGGTGCGGACTGCGCCGAACAGGTGGCGCGGCTGGTCGCCCCGGTGCTCGGCTGGGACGAGGCCGAGATCGACCGCGAGATCAGCACCTACCGCGCCCGCGTGGACGCCGAGATCCGCTCCCAGACCCAGCCTGACGACGCCTCCGCCGACGCCCTGCGCGTGGCGGCACCGGAACCCCGCCCCGAGATTCTGGAGCCGGTGCCCGCCGACGGGTAGGGGCGCGCTGGCCCACGCGGTGTGATGGGCTACGGACACGTCGGAGAGAGGCTGTCACCGCGCTCCCCGGCGGTCCAATGCTGTGTTGTCCTGTGCGCCAACGTAATGCCTCACATTGATGTGAAAGTCGAGTCGGGATCCTGAGATCGGCTCGCGCGGCGGGGATCATGAGGTGGCCGGAGCGGTCTGGAAGGCGTGGAATTCGGCGGCGTTGTGGGCGGAGAAGATTCGCACCTCGTCCCCGTGGTCGCGGACGAGTTCGCGTAGGCGGTGCTGGTTTGCGCGGCGCGGGCCCGGCAGGGTTTCCACGCCGCGCTCGAACAGGGTGATGCCGAGGGGCTGGCGCGGGGTGGGGAGCAGTTGTCCGGGGTGGAAGTAGGCGTCGCCCGCGTTGAACAGCCAGCCCGCACCGGTGTCGACGGCGATGCCCGTGTGCCCGCGCGTGTGGCCGGCGAGCGGGACCAGCAGCACACCGGGCAGGCTCTCGAGGTCGCGCACGGCCTCGAATCCGAACCATTCGGTGCCGGTGTCGGCGTAGGAACGCCAGCGCGGCCCGTGCTCGAATTGTGCCGCGCGGTAACGGAATCGCTCCTGCGCGGTGTGCGCGCCCTGGAACGCGCGCAGTTCCTCGTCGTAGACGTGCACGGTGGCGCGCGGGAAGTCGGCCAGCCCGCCCGCGTGGTCGAGGTCGAGGTGGGTGAGCACGATGTCGCGCACGTCCTCGCGGCGGTAGCCCAGCGCTTCGATCTGCCGCACGAGGGTGCGGTCCGGGTCCAGCACGGGCCTGGTCAGCGTCACGAACCGGCGGCCGAGCCAGTCCGCCGGACGGTGCACGCTCTGCTCGCCCATGCCCGTCTCGAGCAGCGCGAGCCGGTCGTCGAATTCGAGAAGCAGGCAGTGGCACACCATTGCGGCCCGCCGCAGCAGACCGGGCGCGCCGTCGAGCAGGCCGCCGCCGAAGGGACGCATGGTGCCGCCGTCGAGATGATGGATACGCATCAGGGCTGCTCGCTTTCCAAGGTGGTGCGCAGGTGTTCGGCGACGACCCGCAACGGTGTGAGATCGCGCTGGGTCCTGGCCAGCAGCAGCGCGCCTTCGATCATGCTGAGCGCGAGCACGGACAGGGCATCGGCGCGGGCGGCCTCGATGCCCTTGCGGCGCACGAACTCCGCGATCGCCAGGCGCCAGGATTCGAATCCCTCGGCGCACGCCTGCCGGATGGGTTCGCTCGCCGACGAGGCGTCCAGTGCGACGGTGGCCAGCGGGCAGCCGCGCTGGAAGTCGGAGGCGCGCAGGTTCTCGGCCAGCGCCTCGACCACCGCGTCGGTGTCGCCCGCGGCGAGCGCGTCGGCCAGCAGGTCGCGCAACTGTTCGCTCGATCTGGCGAGCGCTTCGGCGGCGAGTTGTTCCTTGCCGCCGGGGAAGTGGAAGTAGAGCGAGCCCTTGGGCGCGCCGCCGGCGCTGACCAGTTGGTTCAGTCCGGTGGCGTGATAGCCCTGGGTGTGGAAGAGGTCGGCGGCGGCGTCGATGAACCGCTGCCGCGAGTCGGTACGAGGAGGCACCGGCCCACCGTACCTCGGATTATGACGACCGGTCTAGTTATCGTGCGGGCTGGTGCCCGACGATGATCCCCGGCCTGGGCGATTCCGGCGTGCCCGCGTAGGGCGGCTGATGCAGGAGCAGATAGCTGAAGGCGAGAGTCGCCGCCGTCGCGGTCAGTGCCGCGCACACGCGCGCCGCAACCGCGAACCGGGGACGCGGGCGCGCCGCCGCCGGGCTCGTCATCGTCGCTGCTCCTGTCGGGTGATCATCGTTCCGCCGCTCAGCCTGTCGTCCCGCGGCGCGCGATTGTTAGCAACTGATCGGCAACTGGCAGTGCGACCGCCCGCACGCAGAGATTTCCGGCCGTCGTGCACGATCGGCGACGGCGTGAACGAGAAACGCGCGCAACAGCTTCGGCGGGCGAACCTCGTGGATCCGGCCGAGGCGGCGGACGTCAGCGGCTGGGGGTTCGGCTGGCTGGACTGGCGCGTGACGGAGGAACGCCCGCCATGGGGCTTCGCGCGTCTGCTGCCGGCCCGGCTGAGTGGGGTGCGCTCGGTGCTGGATCTCGACACCGGCGGGGGTGAGGTCGTCGCCGCGGCTGCGACGCTGCCGGGAGGTATACGGCAGGCGCACCCTGACGTCGCTGTCAGGGTGCGCCCGGTTGGAGTGAGTAACGACTTGTCAGCCGGGCTGGTCGGTGATCGCGCGCACCTGCTGTTCGTACTCGGTGCGGACCTTCGCGTCGGCCGGGTGCAGGGCGCGGTCGCCGTCGAAGAGGCGGCGGACGAGGTGGACGGCGCGTTCGGGTGCGGCGGCCAGGGCGATGTCGAGCGGGGCGAGATAGTTGGGCACGGCGGTCTCGGCGGCGCGGGTCTGGCAGGTGCGCAGGATGGCGGCGGCCACGTCCTCGGGGTCGACGGTGGGCAGGCCCTTGCCGAGCGTCAGCCCCGACGAGAGCCGGGTGCGCACGGCCGAGGGCAGCACGCAGCTCACGCTCACCCCGCCGCCCGCGAATTCCAGGCGCGTGGCGGCCGAGAGCCCCACGGCCGCGAACTTGCTCGCGTTGTAGACGGCGAGGCCGGGGATCGGGACCTTGCCCGCCAGCGACGCGACGTTCACGATGTGCCCGAATCCGCGCTGGAGCATCCCCGGCGCGACGGCGCGCATCCCGTGGATGAGCCCCCACACGTTGATGTCCACGGTCGCGCGACCGACCGCGTCGGGCTCGTCCAGGAACGCGCCCGCCGGCATCACGCCCGCGTTATTGACCAGCACGTCCACCCGCCCGAGGTCGGCGACCACCGCGTCCCAGCGCTCGCGCTCGCGCACGTCGAGGGCGTAGGCGCGCCCGCCGATCGCGGCGGCCGCGGTCTCGGCGGCGGCGGCGTCCACGTCGGCGATCGCCACCGCGGCGCCCGCGTTCGCGAAGCGCTCGGCGGTGGCGAAGCCGATGCCGCGCCCGCCGCCGGTGATCAGCACGGTGGCCGCGCGCAGGTCGATATCGGGATAACCGTGACCGAGGATTCTCACGCGAACACTCCTTGTTCGAGGGCGCGGCGGGTGCTGCGCAGACTGTGGCGGAAGGTGTCGCGCGCGCGACGGCCGTCCATGAAGTTGGGGCCCATCACCGCGAGATCCTCGGCGGTCGCGCCGAGCACGAGGGTGCGCACGCCCGCCGCGCGCAGCACGGTGAGTTCCTGGTCGAGCCGGGCGCTCATACGGTCGCGCAGTTGGCGTTCCAGGAAGTGGCCGGGGCCGGTGGCGGGGACGGGTTCGGTCGAGGCCATCGGCACCAGCACCACGACCTCGTCGAGTCCGGCCGTGGCGAGCAGGTCGGCCGAGGCGGTGGAGCCCGCGCCGCCGTCCACGTAGTGCCGGTCGCCGATCCGGACGGGCGGGAACCAGCCGGGGATCGCCCACGACGCGCGCAGGGCCGCGCCGAGGGTCGCGGGCGGCGCCCAGGACGCGCCGAACGGCACCCGTTCGCCGGACGCGTTGTCCATGCTCACGAGCCAGGTCGCCGGATGCGGCACCCACTCCCGCCCGGGGTTCAGCGCTTCGGCGAGCCGCTGCAACCAGCTCGCGTCACCGCGGCCGGTCGGCAGCAGCCCGCTGCCCGCGGTGAGCACCCGCTGCGCCGAGCCGGCTCCGCGCAGGCTCAGGAGGGGAGACGCGGGCCAGGGGCGCGGCAGCGGCGGGAAGCGGCCTGGTGCGTCGCGCAGGTGCGCGAGCAGCGAGGGACGCGTGGTGCGGCCTTCCTGCATCGCGACGAGTTCGTCCACGGAGATTCCGCTGCCGAGCATGGTGACCAGCTCCGCGCCCGCCGAGGTGCCCAGCAGCACCTCGGCCTCGCGCGGATCCCAGTCGAGCACGTCGCGCACGGCGGCCAGCGCCGCCACGATCCACGCCGCGCCCACCGTGCCGCCGCAGCCGATGGCGAGACCACGCCGCTGTGGCCCATTCTTGTTACCCATGGTTCCGCACACTAGCAGAATTCAAATTCTCCCGGTATTTGAAATCTGGCGGTACGTAGAATGTCCGGCATGGCACGACTGACCAGGTCGCAGAGTCAGGCCCGCACCCGGGCCGACCTGCTCGCGACCGCCCGCGACCTGTTCCTCGCCGAGGGCTACGCCAAAACCTCCATGGAGCGCGTCGCCGAGGAGGCCGGCTACTCCAAGGGCGCGGTCTACTCCAACTTCCGCACCAAGAAGGAGCTGTGCCTCGAGGTGCTCGCGCTCATCCACGCCACCAAGTTCGCCGAGGTGACCGACCTGCTCGCCGGGTCCGACGACCTCGAGGCCCGGCTCGCCCGCTTCCAGTCCTGGGCCGAGCGGACGCTGGGCGACGTGGGCTGGACCATGCTCGAATTCGAGTTCGCCACCGTCGCGCGCGACGATCCGGAGCTGCGGGCCGCGCTGGTCTCGGCGCTGGACGTGGTGCGCGGCACGGTCGCGGCCCAATTGCAGACGCTCGCGGACGATCTCGGCCTGTCGTTGCCCCTGTCGCCCGAGGATGCCGCGGCCACGGTGCTGAGTCTCGGGCTCGGCGTCGGCATCCAGCGCGCGATCGACCCCACCGTGTCGGCGCGGGTGGTCACCGACGCGGTGCGGTTGCTGTTGAGCGCGGTGCGCGAACCGGCGCGCTGAGTCAGGGCGTGAAGTGCAGCGTCCACTCGCCGCGATAGTGCAGGCGGGTGACGTGCCCCGGCGGCACATCGATCCGCCAGAACGACTTCGGCGGCGAGTCCAGCGTCACCAGCAGCGCCGCCCGGACCACCGCGGGGTGGGTGACGGCGACGGTGGACATGCCCTCGGAGGCGATCTCGGCCATCCAGTACCTGGTCCGCTCGATCAGCTCGGTCACCGATTCGCCGCCGTGGCCCTTGTAGGACGGGTCGGTGAGCCACCGGTAGAGCTCGTCCTGCGGCACCGTCATCAGGTCGCCGCCCCGCCACGCGCCCGCGTCCAGATCGCGCAGCCGGGCGTCGCGCTCACCCGTCAGCCCCAGCTGCGCGGCGGTCTCGACGGCGCGGCGCTCCGGTCCGGTGAGGACGCGGGCGGCGCCGAGGGGAGCGCACGACGAGAGGGCGCGCCGGCCCGCCTCCGTGAGGGACTCGTCGACCGGGAACCGTGCCTTGCGCGTCGCCTCGGTCATGCCATGGCTGACCAGATCGAGTCTGAGCACCTTCCGCACGCAGGGAAGCGTACGACGCTGCGCGGGCCGAAGGATGGAATTCCGCAGGTGAACAGGGCTGTGCGGGGTGCGGTGTCGGTGGGCGGGTGCACACTGATCCCATGCCCTCGTTCACCACCGCCGAGTTCTCCCGCGCGACGCGCGAGTGGTTCGACGGTGCGTTCCCGGCCCCCACCTCGGCCCAGCTGGGGGCGTGGCGGGCCATCGCGGCGGGGGAGCACACCCTGGTGGTGGCTCCGACCGGGTCGGGCAAGACGCTCTCGGCGTTCCTGTGGGCGATCGACCGGCTCGCCGCGCGGAGTCCGGAGGAGATCGCCGACGGCACCACCGTGCTGTATGTGTCGCCCCTGAAGGCGCTGGCCGTGGACGTGGAACGCAATCTGCGCGCGCCGCTGGTGGGAGTCACACAGACGGCCAAGCGCCTGGGTCTCGAACCGCCCGAGATCACCGTGGGTGTGCGGTCGGGCGACACCGGTCCGGCCGAGCGCCGCGCCATGCAGCGCAAGCCGCCCGACATCCTCATCACCACGCCCGAATCGCTGTTCCTGCTGCTCACCTCGGCCGCGCGGAAGACCTTGCGCACGGTGCGCACCGTGATCGTCGACGAGGTGCACGCCATCGCGGGGTCCAAACGCGGGTCGCACCTGGCGCTCTCGCTGGCCCGGCTGGACGGGCTCACCGAGCGGCCCGCCCAGCGCGTCGGGCTCTCGGCCACCGTGCGGCCGCCGGAGGAGGTGGGCCGGTTCCTGGTGGGGCGCGCACCGATCACCATCGTGTCGCCGCCCGCGCCCAAGACCTTCGACCTGTCGGTGCGCGTGCCGGTGCCCGATATGACCGAGCCCGGCGAGTCCGACCAGCCCGGCTCGATCTGGCCGCACGTGGACGAGGCCATCGTCGATCTGGTGCTGGCGCACCGGTCCTCGATCGTGTTCGCGAACTCGCGCCGGCTCGCCGAGCGGCTCACCGCCCGGCTCAACGAGGAGTACGCCACCCGCCTGGAAACCGACCCCGAGCCGCGCGGCCCGGTCGCGCCGCCCGCGCAGCTCGGTTCCACCACCGAGGTGAATCGCGGGGCCGAGCAGTTGCTGGCTCGCGCGCACCACGGGTCGGTGAGCAAGGAGCAGCGCGCCGTCATCGAGGACGATCTCAAGAGCGGGCGGCTGCGGTGTGTGGTCGCCACCAGCAGTCTCGAGCTCGGCATCGATATGGGCGCGGTGGATCTGGTGGTGCAGGTCGAGGCGCCGCCGTCGGTGGCGAGCGGGTTGCAGCGGATCGGGCGCGCCGGGCACCAGGTCGGCGAGATCTCGCGCGGGGTGCTGTTCCCGAAGCATCGCACCGACGTGATCCACTGCGCGGTGGCGGCGCAGCGGATGGTGTCGGGGCAGATCGAGGAGTTGCGAATTCCCGCGCACCCGTTGGACATTCTGGCCCAGCAGACGGTGGCGGCCTGCGCGCTGGAACCCCTCGACGTCGACGCCTGGTTCACCGTGGTGCGCGGCACGGGCAGTTACGCGGAACTGCCGCGCTCGGCGTACGAATCGGTGCTGGATCTGCTGGCGGGGCGCTACCCGTCCGACGAGTTCGCCGAGCTGCGTCCCCGGCTCGTCTGGGACCGCGACGCGGGCACCCTCACTGGACGCCCCGGCGCGCAGCGGCTGGCCGTCACCTCGGGCGGCGCGATCCCCGACCGCGGCATGTTCGCGGTGTACATGGTGGGCGAACGGCAGTCGCGGGTGGGCGAACTCGACGAGGAGATGGTGTACGAGTCGCGTGTCGGCGACGTGTTCGCTTTGGGCGCGACGAGTTGGCGCATCGAGGAGATCACCTTCGACCGGGTGCTCGTCACCCCGGCGTTCGGACAGCCCGGCCGATTGCCCTTCTGGCACGGGGACGGTCTCGGCCGCCCGGCCGAATTGGGCGCCGCGCTGGGGGAATTCGTGCGGGTGGCGGGGCGGGAGTCGGCGGCGTTCGCGGCGGAGCTGGAGCGCGGCGGAAGTGCGCGGGAGGCAACGGATTCCGGTGGGGTTGAAGAACTGCGGTCCGCCGGTGTTCGGCAGGGTCGGTCGGCGAGTGCTGCTGGGGGCGTGCGCGGTGGGGGCGGGCAGGCGGAGACTGGCGTCAGTGCGGGTGCGGGTGATGCCGGTGGTGCGGGCCGGCCGCCTGGCAAGTCTGGAAAGCGAAGTGGTGCAGGGGGTTCCGCCAAGGGGCTGGCCGGAATCGTCGCGCGGGCGGGGCTGGATGGGAACGCGACCGCGAATCTGGTGACGTTGCTGGAGGATCAGCGCGCCGCGACCGGGCAGCTGCCCACGGATCGGACGCTGCTGGTGGAGCGGTTCCGCGATGAGCTGGGGGATTGGCGGCTGGTGCTGCACTCGCCGTACGGGTTGCCGGTGCACGCGCCGTGGGCGCTGGCGGTGGGGTCGCGGTTGCGGGAACGGTTCGGGGTGGACGCCGCGCCGACCGCCTCCGACGACGGGATCGTGGTGCGCCTGCCCGACACCACCGACGACCCGCCCGGCGCCGAACTGTTCGTCTTCGAGCCCGACGAGATCGACGACGTGGTCACCGAACAGGTCGGCGGCTCCGCGCTGTTCGCGTCGCGGTTCCGGGAGTGCGCGGCGCGGGCGTTGCTGTTGCCGCGCCGCGATCCGGGCAAGCGCGCCCCGCTGTGGCAGCAGCGGCAGCGGTCGGCGCAGCTGCTGGATGTGGCGCGCAAGTTCCCCGACTTCCCGATCCTGCTGGAGACGGTCCGCGAATGCCTGCGCGACGTCTACGACCTGCCGAGCCTGCGCGATCTGCTGGGCCGGGTGGCGCGGCGGCAGGTGCGACTGATCGAAGTGGAGACCGCCACGCCGTCGCCGTTCGCCGGCGCCCTGCTCTTCGACTACATCGGCCAGTTCATGTACGAGGGCGACAGTCCGCTGGCCGAGCGCCGCGCCGCCGCCCTCTCCCTGGACTCGAGCCTGCTCGCCGAACTCCTGGGTCGCGTGGAACTGCGCGAACTGCTCGACCCCGCGGTGCTGGACCAGACCGAACGCGAACTCCAGCGCCTCACCCCCGAACGCCACGCCCGCGACGCCGAAGGTCTGGCCGACCTGCTGCGCCTGCTCGGGCCGCTGACGCCGGAGGAGGCCGCGGCCCGCTGCGTCGTGTCGGGTGCGGCCGCGTGGGCCGACGAAGACCACGCCGGGGTTCAGGTTCATCCTGAATCCGGCTCCGCGACAGGGGAATCCGCGAGGGCGGCTGGTTTTGCCGAGCGGGCCGCTCTCGACGCGGCGCACGAGTGGTTCGCGGAACTGGCGAAAGCGAAACGCGCGCTGGAGGTTTCATTCGCCGGGCGCGCCTGGTGGGCGGCGGTGGAGGACGCGTCGCGATTGCGGGATGCGCTCGGCGTGCCGCTGCCGATCGGCACGCCCGCCGCGTTCATCGAGCCGGTGGCCGATCCACTCGGTGACCTGGTGGGCCGATACGCGCGCACGCACGGGCCGTTCACCACCGAGGCGGTGGCGGCGCGGTTCGGGATCGGGCCCGCCGTGGCGGCGACCGCGTTGCTCCGGTTGGTGGCCGAGAAACGCGTCGTGGAGGGCGAATTCACGCCCGGCACGAGCGGTGGGGAGTGGTGCGACGCGCAGGTGCTGCGCCGGTTGCGCCGCCGGTCGCTGGCCGCCGCGCGGCATGAAGTGGAGCCGGTGCCGACGGCGGCGCTGGGCCGGTTCCTGCCCGCCTGGCAGCACGTCGGGACCGGCGAACTGCGCGGCGTGGACGGTGTCGCGGCCGTGGTGGAACAGCTCGCGGGCGTGCCGATTCCGGCGTCGGCCTGGGAGTCGCTGGTGCTGCCCGCGCGGGTCACCGACTACAGCCCCGCCATGCTGGACGAACTCACCGCGACGGGCGAGGTGCTGTGGTCGGGGCACGGGGCGATCACCGCGAAGGACGGGTGGATCGCGCTGCACCTGGCCGACCAGGCCGGGTTCACCCTCCCGCCGCCCGACGAGATCGAACTCTCCGAAACTCACCTGCGCCTGCTGGAGGCGCTGGGCGCCTCGCTCGCGCCGAGCGCCGAAACGGCAAGTCTTCCACCGGTTCTGCACGGCGGCGGCGCGTACTTCTTCCGTCAGCTGTCCGACGCCACCGGCGTGCTGGACGACACCGCCGTGGCCGCCGCGCTATGGGAACTGGTGTGGGCCGGTGTGGTGTCCGGCGACACGTTCGCCCCGGTGCGCGCGCTGCTGTCCGGAACGGCGCGCACCACCACCGCGCACCGCTCACCGCGCCGCACCCCGCGCGGACGCGCGTACCTGCCGCGCCCGAGCATGCCGACCCGCACCGGACCGCCCGCCGTCGCGGGCCGCTGGTCGCTGCTGCCGGACCGCGTCGCCGACAACACGATTCGCGCCCACGCCACCGCCGACACCCTGCTCGAACGCTACGGCGTGCTCACCAGGGGGTCGGTGCAGAGCGAGGGTGTGGCGGGCGGTTTCGCGCTCATATATCGCGTGCTCACCGAGTTCGAGGACCGGGGCCGTTGTCGCCGTGGGTATTTCATCGACTCACTCGGCGGCGCGCAATTCTCCACCACCGATGTGGTCGACCGGTTGCGCTCCTTCGACGACCGCGCCGACGCGCACCGCGCCCCGAAAGCGGTGGCGCTGGCGGCGTGCGATCCGGCCAACCCCTACGGCGCGGCCCTGCCCTGGCCCAAGGGCGACGCCGAGGGCGGGCACCGCCCGGGGCGCAAGGCGGGCGCGCTGGTCGTCCTGGTGGACGGCGACCTGGCGCTGTACCTGGAGCGCGGCGGCAAGACCCTGCTCACCTTCACCGAGGACCCCGACGTGCGCACCGCGGCCGCCGCCGCATTGGCCGGGCTGGTGCGCCACCGCAAGGTGGATTCGCTGGTGATCGATCGCGTCGACGGAGAATCCGTGCATGGCAACACCTTCGCCACATTCCTCACCGAGGCGGGGTTCGCGGCGACACCGCGTGGGTTGCGTTTGCGCAGGCAGGTGTGAGCGGGATGGCGGGGCACGCGAAAGGGGTGAGTGGTGCCCGAAGGTGACACCGTATTCCTGACCGCCGATCGGCTGCGGCTCGCGCTGGCCGGGAAGACGTTGGTGCGCAGTGATTTCCGGGTGCCGAAGTACGCCACGGTGGATCTGGCCGGTGATCTGGTGGAGGAGGTGGGCAGTTACGGCAAGCACCTGTTCATCCGCACCTCCACCGCCAGCATTCATACCCACTTGAAGATGGAGGGCGAGTGGCGCACGTACTGCACCGGGGAGCGCTGGACCAGGCCGCGCGTCACCGCCCGGGTGGTGCTGGGCACCGATGACACCGAGGCCGTCGGCTTCTCGCTCGGCACCGTGGAGGTGCTGCGCCGCGCCGACGAGCACACGGCGGTCGATCACCTCGGCCCGGATCTGCTGGGCCCGAATTGGGATGCGGCCGAGGCGGTCCGGCGGCTGTCGGCCCATCCGGCGCAACCCATCGGCCTGGCCCTGCTCGACCAGCGCAACCTGGCCGGCATCGGCAACATCTACCGCAGCGAGATCTGTTTCCTGCGCAAGGTCCACCCCGCCACCCCCGTCGAGCGGGTCCCGGATCTATTGGCGCTCACGGAGGAAGCCCACCGCGTGCTCAGCAAGGCCGCCCACCAGCCCCCGTGGCGCCCGCTCGTGTACGGCCGCCAGCGCCGCCCCTGCCAACGCTGCGGCACCCGCATCCAGGTCCGCCCCCTCGGCGACACCACCCCGCCCTCGGACCGCATCACCCAACGCGAACGCGGCATCTACTTCTGCCCCCGCTGCCAACCGGAACCGCAGTAGAAGCACTACGGCAGCGAGCCTGGCAGCTTCGGCCCGAACGGTGGACGAGTGCGGCGGCTCGTCTCCCTACGCCGCGCACTCGGCCGACCGGCGTGCGAGCATCCGTTCCACGAACACGCGGATCTCCGCACCGTTCCATAGACGAAACTACGGTCCGGCGGGGATCACAGCGACTGGATGCCCTTGAGGACGGCGCGGAGCATGTCCATCTGCTGGGAGCCGGCGGCGGGGGTGGGGTCGGGATCGCGGTGGTCGAGGACGCCGTCGTCGATGAGGTCGCCCACGAGGATCTTGGTGGCGGTGAGGGGCAGGCCGAGGCGGGCGGAGATCTCGGCGACGGACTGCGGCGTGCGGCTGAGGCGGACGATCTCGGCGTACTCGGGTTCGGTGCGCCGCAGCGCGCGCGACCCCGAATGCGCCACCAGCGTGAGCATGTTCAACTCGTGGCGGACGCCGCCGGACCGGCCGCGCGTGACCGCGTAGAGGCGGACGAGGGGGCCGGCCTCCTCGTCGAACCAGGACTCACGCTCCTCGCTCATGGCCTCGGGAAGCCGGACCCGTCGAGCGAGTGTGGTCGCGGATCGACCGAGAGGTGGGCGCCGACGCGCTGCACCGTCTGGTTCATCTCGTAGGCGACCATGCCCATATTGGCGGTCTCCGCGGTGAGCAGCGCCAGGCACGCGTTATCGCCCGCCGCGGTGATGAACAGCACGGCGCGGTCCAGTTCCACCACGGTCTGGCAGACGCCACCCGCCTCGAAGTGGTTGCCCGCGCTGCGCGCGACCCCGTGCAGGGTGGAGGCCATGGCGCAGAACCGTTCGGCGTCGGCCCGGTCCATGGCCGAGCCGTGGCCGAGCAGCAGGCCGTCGGTGGAGAGCACGACGGCGTAGCGAACGTCGGGCAGCCGTTCGATGAGGTCGTCGAGCAGCCAGTCGAGACTACGGGGCTTGGAGGTCGTCACCGGCGCCTTCCTGCGGGTTGTGTTCGGTTTCGGTCGGATTCACGTCCACGCGCTTGCGGCGGCCCTGGCGGGTGCCGATCTCGATGGCCGCCATGAGATCCCGGGCCTGCTCGGCCGTGCGCCCCCGCACGCCACCGGGCGCGGTATAGCTCGAGCCGGGTCCGGCCGTCGGGGTCACCGGCACCGCCGGGCCGAACGCGCCACTGCCGCCGATGTTTCCGGCGCGGTGGCGCACCCAGCCCGATTGCGCGGTGGTCTCCCCGGGCTGCGCCAACGTCCAGCCGTCGTCGGTCGTCGCGGCGCCGGAGGGGGCGTCGAGTTGTGCCGGGCCGGATTCGTGATCGGCTGCCGGCGCACCGGAATCCGGGCCGTCGTCCGTCGCGTCCGGGTCGGCGAGCGCCCAGCCGGACCGGAACCCGTCGGCGGCGCCGGTGCCCGGGGCCGACGCGCTGCGCGCCGAATCACTCCCGGCAGGGGCGGATTCACCGACAGCGCGGGCCTCTCGCCCGACCGTGCCAGCCGGATCAGCGGATTCGTGCTCCGGGGTGGTCGTGTTGCCCGTGCCAGCCGGATCGGCGAACCTGCGCGTTGGGGCGATCGCGTCGCCGATGTTCGCTGGATCAGCGGACCCGAGCGCCGAGGCGGCCGTGTTACCGGTGTCAGCCGGATCGGCGGATTCGCGCGTCGCGTTGGTGCCGGAACGCGCCGGCTCACCCTCGTTGCCGGCGTCTACTCCGGATCCGGCTACAGCACCGTGGCTTTCACCCTCGGCTCCGCTGTGTGTCTCGGACCCGTCCGGTCGGCCGGTGGTCGCGCCGGGCAGGTCGAGGGTGCCGCCGCCGTGGACCGCCGAGGCGGCATCCGTGGTCGAAGCGCCCGATGCGAGCTGGTCGTCCACCTGCGCGGTCTGACGACCGGCGGTCGACGTGGATTCGCCCGTTACCGCCGCGCCGGCCGACGGCCCCGACCCTTCCGAGCCGGCGTCGTCAGCACCGGATACGGAATCGCCCTCGCGGGCCGGAGTGGCCTTCGGATCAGACTCGGCGGCAGACGATTTCGCGTTCCTCCGGGGCAGTGCGGGTCGCGCATCGCCCATCGCGGTGTCCTGGTCGGTCGGCTCGGCCGAGGTACCCGGAGTCGGGGGGATCTGGGCGACCGACTCGATCGACGCGCCTCGGTCCTCCGAACTCACCGAGCCCTGCGCGGTCGAATCACCGGCGACGGTCGGCGCGTTGGAACCCGAATCTGCCTTCGGCGCAGACGTTTCCGCATACGCCGCCCCGTACGGTGCGGGCTCCGCCCCCGGCGCACCCTGCCGACGACGGCGGGGCAGTGCGGGCCGCCCGTCCGACGGCGGCGCGGCCTCGACGCGCACTTCGGTCCGCGGCTCCGCGACCGCCGTCGCGGTCCCCGCACCCGACCCCGGACCGTAGCCTCCCGCACCGCCGGGCGGCGTGAGCGGTTCGTCGGGCGTCGACTCGGTGGTGAGCAGCGCCGTCGGCACCAGCACGATCGCCTTCACCCCGCCGTAGTCGGACTCGGTGAGCCGCACCGAGATCCCGTGCCGCACAGCGAGTTTCGCGACCACGAACAGCCCGAGGCGCGCGTCGCCCGACAGGGTCGCGACGCTGAAGTCCGGCGGGTCACCCAGCAGGGCGTTGCGTTCGGCCAGCTCGGCCTCCGACATGCCGAGCCCCTGGTCGATGATCTCCAGCGCGATCCCCTTGCCGACCGGGACACCCGCCACTTCGACCCGCGACTCCGGCGGGGAGAACGCGGTGGCGTTGTCGGTGAGCTCGGCGATGAGGTGGATGAGGTCGGTCACGGCGACGCCGGAGACGCGCACGTCGGGCAGCTTGCCGGTGTGAATCCTGGTGTAGTCCAAGCTTTCCGCCACCGCGCTGCGCACCACGTCGATCAGCGGCACCGGGTTGCGGTAGCGCCTGCCGGGCTGTTCGCCGCCGAGGATGACGAGGTTCTCCGCGTTGCGCCGGGCGCGGGTGGCCAGGTGGTCGAGCTGGAACAGCAGGTCCAGTCGCTCCGGGTTCTCCTCCTGACGCTCGGCCTTGTCCAGCAGCACCAGCTGGCGATGCACCATCACCTGGCTGCGGTGCGCGATATTGAGGAACACCGACGCCACACCCGCGCGGGTCTTGGACTCCGCCACCGCCGCCGCGACGGCCGCGCGGTGGGCGCGGTTGAACGCGTCGGCGACCTGCCCGATCTCGTCGCGCCCGAATTCGAGGCGCGCGATCTCGACGTCCCCCTCGGCCGCGCCGCCCTCACCGAGCTTGCGGATGGTCTCGGGCAGTTGTTCGTCGGCCAGCTCGAGGGTGTCGCGGCGCAGCTTCTGCATGCGGCCGACGAAGCGGTTGGCCAGCAGCAGTGCCGCCAGGAACGCCAGCAGCGCGATCAGCAGCACCACGGCACCGCCCCACAGCGCTTCGCGCTCCAACTCGGCGCCCTCGGCCGCGGCGATCCGGTGCTGGTCGCGGCTCTGGTCCTCCCACAGCTTCAGCAGTTCGGACCGCACGGTGGTGGCGGCCTGCTGCCACTCGGCCGCGCCGAGGGGCAGCGGCTCGGTCTCGGTGCTCTGCGTGGTGCGCGACTGCCTGCCCGCACCCGAGGTGTCGTCGGACTCGACGTCGATGCCGCGCAGCATGATCGCGTCCTCCATCGCGACCAGCTGTCCCCACGCCGGGCTCGCGAGGGTGGCCTGCAACTGTTCCTGCCGGGCGCCGACGAGCACCGATCGCGCGTAGGCGATCTCGCCGCGGCTGTCGCCGATATAGCCGTCGAACTGGACGCGCTCGGCCTCGGTGAAACCGTCGGTGAGCAGCGCGGCCGCGCCGAGCGTGCTGGCGCGCGAGATCGCCTCGGCGGCGCGCAGCGGGTGCATGGCCTTGTACAGCTCGACGGCGAGGTCGGCGTCGGGCGCGACGCCGGAGGCCATCAGCGTGATGTGCACCAGCGTGTCGACGGTCTCGCTGAACAGGGCGAACACCTGGTCGGCGGGCACGGCGCCGCCGTCGATCCCCCCGCGCAGGGCGGGCAACTGGGCGTATTGCGTTTGGTAGCCGACGATTTCGGCTTCCAGATCGGGGCGCAGCGCGGCGGCGACGTCGCCGCGGGCAGTGAGCGCGGCCAGCGCGCGGTCGGTGTTCTGCCGGATCACGGGCAGCGCCGCCGTGGCCTCGGGGTCGCCGGCGAGGTGCAGGACGGTGGCGCGCCGCTCGTCCTGGACGGCCTCCACCATGCGGATGGCCGGGGTGGTGGTGGCGCCCGCCATCTCGGCCCAGTCCTTGGCGGTGCGGCTGTCGGTCACCGACTGCCACGCGGTGACGACGCCGATGGACATGAGCGCGAGGCTGGGGATGAGAACGATCGCCAGCAATCGGGTGCGCACGCCCAGTGGCGCGCGCAGCAATGCCCGTATCCCACCTTCCCGTGCGCCGCTCGGTAATAGCCGTTGGATTCTCTTGCTGATCACCGAAGATCTTGCCTACTTCTGGGCATTGCTGCCCCCCTTGCGAATAACGGCCGGGAAAGGCCGACGACGGCGCCGCACCGGTCGTCGGAAAGCCACCCTAGCCAGTGGAAGATCAGCCACGCAATACAACGGGAACGGTCGCCGACCGGCGGGAAACCGCCGCGGCACCATAGAGCCCCGTATGCACGAGTTATTCGCGTGTGCTACCGAAACCGGAAACAGGTTCCGGTTCGCGCGGCACCGGTTCCGGGTGTTTCGCGTGATTCCAGCGCGGCCGTCGGGGGTCGGCCCGGGCCCGGGGAGTGGTCGCGGTCACAGCGATGTCACATCCTGCGCAGTGAGTGCCCAGTTGGTCTCGTCGAAACAGTGCACATTGCGCAAGTTCAAATCCAACTATTGTTCATCTCGCTTACTCGGGACAGGATATCGGCACCAGATGCTCAACGATGTCGGGCGCCCACCGGCGCCGGAATCCAGGAGTGACCGATGACCGAACTCGCCGACCGCGATCTGAGCACCGCGCCCTACGACCTCGCCGACCGCTACCGCGTCGGCTCGGGCACCGTCGTGCTCACCGGCGTGCAGGCGATCGCCCGCCAGCTGGTGGAACAGCACGTGCGCGACCTGCGCGCCGGACGGCGCGTCGGCACCTTCGTGTCCGGCTACCAGGGCAGCCCGCTGGGCGGGGTGGACCGGATGCTGTCGGGGATGCCGAAGGTGCTCGCCGAACACGACATCTCCTTCGTGCCCGGCCTGAACGAGGAATTGGCCGCCACCTCGGTGTGGGGAAGCCAAGGCCGGCTCCCCGCGGGCAATTCGACGCACGACGGCGTGGTCGGCGTGTGGTACGGCAAGGGGCCCGGCCTGGACCGGGCGACCGACGCGCTACGGCACGCGAACATGTACGGCGCCAACGCGGGTGGCGGGGTGCTGCTGCTGGTGGGTGACGATCCCGCGTCGAAGTCCTCGACCGTGCCCGCGGTGAGCGAACGGTCGCTGGCCGCGATGAACATCCCGGTCCTGTTCCCGCGCAACGCCCGCGA
This sequence comes from Nocardia puris, assembly GCF_003315035.1. Classification (GTDB taxonomy): domain Bacteria; phylum Actinomycetota; class Actinomycetes; order Mycobacteriales; family Mycobacteriaceae; genus Nocardia; species Nocardia puris. Next base: position 159,230 of record NZ_QNRE01000014.1, on the reverse strand, counting down.
GATCATCACCATGGGTCTGCACGGTGTCGCGCTGTCGCGGGCCTCGGGGTGCCTGGTGGCGCTGAAGATCGTGGCCGATGTCGCCGACGGCGCCTGGACCGTGGACGGTTCGGTCGGCGAATTCGACATCGTGGTGCCCGAGATCGAATGGGAGGGAAAGCCGTTCGTCTACCGGCAGCGTCCGATGGCCGCACCGACGGACAGCGTGATCGCCGAGGCCGACCTCTACGGGCCGCGCTGGGAGCTGGTCAAGGCCTACAGCACCCGCAACGAACTCGACGTGATCGAGGTCGATCCGCCGCGCGCGGTGGTGGGCGTCGCCGCCACCGGCACCACCTTCGACGCGGTGCGCCAGGCGCTCACCGACCTCGGGGTGACCGACGACGACCTGATGCGCGCGGGTGTCCGGCTGTTGCGCATCGGCATGCCGTATCCCATTGCCCCGGACTGTGTCCGGCGTTTCGCGCAGGGGCTCGAGCGGCTCGTCGTGGTGGAGGACAAGACCGCGTTCGTGGAAACGCAGATCCGCGAAATCCTTTACGGCACCGCCGACGCGCCCGCCATCCTGGGTAAGCGGGACGCGCGCGGGCGCGAATTGTTCAGCCCGAACGGTGAACTCACCTCCGGCCGGATCGCGGCACCGCTGCGCCGCGTGCTCGGCGATTACCTGGAATTGAAACGCCCGCTGCCGCAACCATTGTCGCTGTCGGTGCTGTCCACGAAACGGGCCGCGTATTTCTGTAGCGGATGCCCTCACAACCGGTCGACCGCCGTGCCGGAGGGTTCGCTCGCGGGCGGCGGCATCGGCTGCCACACCATGGTGACGATGTCGGGACGCACCGACAGCGCCGTCACCGGGCTGACCCAGATGGGCGGCGAGGGCGCGCAGTGGATCGGGCAGGCGCCGTTCACCGACGTGCCGCACCTGTTCCAGAACATCGGCGACGGAACGTATTTCCACTCCGGGCAGCTCGCGGTGCAGGCGTGCGTCGCGGCCGGGGTGAACATCACCTTCAAACTCCTGCACAACGACGTGGTCGCCATGACCGGCGCGCAGGACGCCGAAGGCGCGATCGGCGTGCCGAAGCTGACCCACAAACTGCATCTCGAAGGGGTGCGGCGGATCGTGGTCTGCGCCGACGAGCCCGGCCGCTACCGCAAGCGCGATCTGGCCCCCGGCACGCTGCTGTGGCACCGCGACCGGCTCGACGAGGCGCAGCGCATGCTGCGCGAGATCCCCGGCGTGACCGTGCTCATCTACGACCAGCACTGCGCGGCCGACGCGCGGCGCCAGCGCAAGCGCGGCACCCTGCCCACGCGGCGCACCCGGGTGGTCATCAACGAGGCCGTGTGCGAGGGGTGCGGCGACTGCGGTGTGAAGTCGAACTGCCTGTCGGTACAGCCGGTGGAGACCGAGTTCGGGCGCAAGACCCGCATCGACCAGACCTCCTGCAACACCGATTACAGCTGCTTGGACGGCGACTGCCCGTCGTTCGTCACGGTGGAACTGCCCGAGCAGCCGCGCAAGCGCAAGAGCGCCCGCCGCGCCGAGCCGCCGCGCCTGCCCGAACTCGCGCTCGCGCCGCCGACCGGCACGCAGAACGTCTTCCTCGCCGGCATCGGCGGCACCGGCATCGTGACGGTGAACCAGGTGCTGGCCACCGCCGCCATGCGCGCCGGGTACGAGGTGGCGAGCCTGGACCAGATCGGGTTGAGCCAGAAGGCCGGTCCGGTGGTGTCGCACCTGCGGTTCGCCGGGGGTGCGCTCGAACCCGCGAACCGGCTCGCGCCCGCCTCGGCGGACTGCGTGATCGCGTTCGACCTGCTCGCCGCCACCGACAACAAGAACCTCGCCTATGGCAACGCGGACTCGACCATCGCGGTGGCGTCCACCAGCCGCACCCCGACGGGCGCGATGGTCTACGACAAGTCGGTGGCGCACCCCGACGAGTCGCTGCTGCTGGCGCGGCTGGCGAAGGTGTCGCGCTCGCTGCACTCCTTCGACGCGCTCGCCGCGGCCGAGACGCTGTTCGGCAACACCGCCGCCGCCAACCTGATGCTGGTCGGCGCGGCCTACCAGGTGGGCGGGCTGCGGCTGCCCGCCTCGGCGATCGAGGAGGCCATCGAGATCAACGGTGTCGCCGTGGCGGCCAATATCGAGGCGTTCCGCTGGGGACGGCTGGCGATCGCGCGGCCCGAGGAGTTCGCGGCGGCCACCCGTCCTGAGCGGCCGGAGCCGACGCCGATTCCGTTGCCCGCGAACCTGTTCGACGGACTCACCGCCACGGGCGAGACCCGACGGCTGGTCGAGCTGCGCGCGGCGGAACTGGTCGGCTACCAGAACGCGGCCGTCGCGCGGGAATACGTGCGCACCGTGCAGCGGGTGTGGGAGGCCGAGCGCGCGGTGACCGAGCGCACCGAGTTCAGCGAGCAGGTGGCGCGCGGGCTCTACAAGTTCACCGCCTACAAGGACGAGTACGAGGTGGCGCGCCGGCTCACCGACCCGGCCTTCCTGGCCGAGGTGGCGGCGCAGGTGCCCGACGGCGCCAACCTCACCTACCGTCTGCACCCGCCGGTGCTGCGGGCGATGGGGCGCACCAAGAAGATCGGCATGGCGCCGCGCAGCCACTTCACGCTGCGGCTGCTGGCGATGGGGAAGCGCCTGCGCGGCACCAAGTTCGACCCCTTCGGCTACGCCCACGTGCGCCGCGTGGAGCGAGAACTGCTGTCCCACTACACCGCGACGATCGAGGATCTGGCCGCGCGTCTCGACACCGCCGGGTACGACCGGGCCGTCGAGGTGGCCGGGCTGCCCGACATGGTGCGCGGGTACGAGGACGTGAAGCTCGCCAACGTGGCGCAGTACCGGGATCGCCTGCGCGAGTTGGGAATCGACCCGCCCGCCTGCTGACCTCAGGACCCGGCTCGGGATCGTGACGCCGCCGAGCCGAGCAAGGAAACGGCCCGGACCTGCATGGTCCGGGCCGTTTCGGGTTGGGTGGGAAGTGCCGCGTCGGCACCCTCAGCGTGCGGTGGCGCGCTCCCTGCGGCGCAATGTGCGCGCGTAGTCCTCGAAGCGGGCCTTGGCGATGACCGAGCGGTCCTCGGTGCGCAGGACGATGCCCTCGGGGTGGCCGCCCGCGGACTGGTCGAGGCCGCAGCGGGTGACCGGCAGGCGGTCGGCCAGCAGTTCGTGGGTCGCCGCGACGTCGCGGGGGAGGTCGGCGGCGTCCACGGTGAACAGCCGGGGCGTGAGTTCGAGGCCCGCCTGTTCCGCGGCCGCGGCGAGGCGGGTTTCGTCCAGGAACGGCTGCCCGCCGGCGTCGCGCCACGCGGAGATGTCGGCGAGCAGGCGGCGCAGCACCGATGCGTAGTCGGCCAGCTCGACCACGTCGAACAGCCGGTAGCCGATCGCCCGGGTGCCGGTGTATTGCTTGCTCGCCGCAGTGACCTTGCCGCCGTACAACTCCAGGTAGTACACGCGCACGAGGTCACCGGCCGGGGCCGCCGCATCGGCGAAGTCCCGAAGCGCCGCAACGATGCCTTGCGCTGAGTTGCTGTCCCGCCTCTCCGCGTATAAGGCGGCTGCGCCAGGTGTGGGGTGACTCGAGCTGCCGTCTCTCGGAGGGAAGTGGGTTGGGTCAGCCCGCCCCCGATGAGTTACCCATGTTCTCTCGAGATCACGGGGGAGTCGGCGATCCAGTTCGTTTGGTCGCCCCCCCCGAATCGGCCGTGCGCACATCGAAATTCGCCAACCCATCGTCGGCGATTCCCGAAATCCGGGTTCACCGAAATCCTCTCGGACGGAGCCGAAGCGCGCACGTGCGGTCCGGCGACGGCTGCGTCCGGCCTCGAGCGGGCCGACGATTACCGCCGTTCGGTGGCCGAGTTGCCGGTCGGCTCGCGCGCGGCCCGTCGGACGGCGACGTTCGGGCGCTCATCGACGGGTACGCCGACGCCGTAGATCGCTCCTTGGCCGACGGCCTGACCACGGCATACGGACCGAAACCGCCCGAGAGCGAGCATGACTCAACAAGGTGACGAGAACCGCGCCGGTGTTGTCCTTACGCAGGGGTTTTCACCTGCGGAGCGACCTCCGGGTTCAGCGGCCGAGTTCCCCGTCCGTCGACTCGCGCGTGGTGCGCGGGCGGTTGGGGCTGCTGAAGGTGGGGCGGAAGTCGATGTCCGCGGCGGGGGTGGGGTATTGCTCGGCGGCAGCGGGCACGTGGCTGAAAAGGCTCGGCTGACTGTCGTTCATCTCGATACTCCTTTTGTTCCTTAGAGCATTCGTTCGTGAGCGCGGGGGGCGTCCACGGCCGGAGCGGGTGCTCGACGGGCTGGACGCGGCCGTACCGTTCGGGTTTCGGGGGGTGGCAGGCGGCTCGAATTCGCGACGGTCGGTATCAATCTTTCGTGAGTTGCCGAGAACCACAGTACACGTCCGCGTGCGGTTGGGCCCGGCAAATCTCACGCGGACCCACCGCCCGCGCGCGTACGGCAGCCCGGCGCGGGGCGGACCGGCGGCCGGCGACCGTGCGACGCCCGCGCGTGATCGCCGGCACCCGCTCGGCCGCCGCTGCCGGGCGACCATGCCACGTCCGCGCGTGATCGCCCCCGCATCGCTCGGACGCCGCTGCCGAGCGCCGGTGAATCCGCCTCGGCGCCAAACCAATTAGCGTTGCTCAGTTCCTGAAACGGGCGCGCGGGTCCCCGCGATGTGAGGAGTATCTTTTGCCGGTGCGGCCCCTGGAGGTGGGCATGTTCGACGCGGCAGCGATCGCCGGGTATCTCGCGGCGGCGCTCGGGGGAGCGGGATCCCGGTGGGTGGACGAGAATCTGGATCGGGCGTTCGGCGCGCTCACCGAACTGGTCACCGCGAAGCTCGGGGGCCGGGCGGTCGCCGACCTCGCGCGCAACACCGACAGCGTCAGCGCGCGGGCGCGGGTCGCCGCGGCGCTCGAGGAAGCGGCCGAGGACGATCCGGATTTCGCCCGTGACATCTCCGAATTGCGCACCCGGCTGGACGAATTGACCGGCCAGGTCACGATCGAGGGGCAGAACACCTTCGGGCAGCTCGTCATCGGTTCGGGTACCAATGTCGGCCGCGACAACACCGTCACGACCATCACCACGAACGGTGCCCCGCATCCCGACGATTTCAGCGCGGCCCCGATGTGGACCAAAGCCTGCCTCTGGGTAGGCGGTTTCATCGCCGCGGTCGGCTGGTTCATAGGGTTCGCCGCGATCTCCACCCAGAGCTCGCACCAGGACTTCACCAGCGGTTTCGTGGTCTTCGCGATCGGCGGCGTGGTGATGGCCGTCGGTGAACTCGGCGCTCGGACGACTCGCCGCTGAGGATCGGGGCGGTCGGCCGGTCATGCGGTCGGCCGGTCGGGGCGACGATGCCGGTGCCGAGAGCCCCTCGGGCACAAGCAATCGACGAGGGGAATGCTCTTTCGAGGTTCGCGGTTCGCGGTTAGCAGCGCACCCCCTCTCACCCCGCGCGGCGCAACTCGTCCACGTACCGATGCGCCTCGCGCGCGATATCGCGCCAGAGCGCCAGGGTCGCGTCGCGGTCGGGGCGGGGCGGGAACTCGATCCATTCGCGCATGGTGCGTTTGCCCATCACCACGCGACGGGCGACGCCGGATGCCACCAGTTCCTCCGTGCGCTCGCGGGGAAGCTTGGCGATGAGTTCGCCCTCGAATCCCAGGAACGCGAAGATCTTTCCACCGACGCGCAGGCCGGGGCTGCGGAACATGGTGCCGGTGGCGACTTCCGGATCGTCCGCGAAGTCCGCGGCGATCCGGTCCAGCAAATCGACATGGGGCACGTCATCTCGGGCGGGCACGGCGTTCACCTCTCTCGGGTAGGACGCGTTCGAGCGCGTCGACGGAACCGCTGACCGTCAGCCCTTCGGCCTGGGCCTTGCGCACCGAGATCTGCCCGGTGAACAGCCGGATCAATACCTGCGGCGGGGCGGTAACGGTGGCGTCGGGCTGCCGGTCGGTCGAGCAGGGGCGCACGTCGACGCGGCCGCCGCCCGCGAGGACATCGCACCCGTCGGACAGATCGCCCAGCCGGACCGTGACCGGGGGTTCGTCCGGGGCCCCGTCGCGGGCGAAATGGCGTAGCGGCAGGGCGAACCAGTGCACCCGGAACTCGTCGTCCTCGGGCGGCGTGGCCATGAGCGGCGCGCCCCACCTGGTCAGCTCGCCGACCACGCCGCCCAGGTCCCGGCCGCGCGCGGTGAGGCGGATCAGCGTCGCCGCGACCGGCGGCGGTTCCTCGGTGCGCACGAGCAGACCGGTCGCCTCCATCTCGCGGAGCCGGTCGGCGAGCAGATTGCTGGCGATGCCGGGCAGGCCGCGCCGCAGATCGGCGAAACGGCACGGGCCCTGGGTGAGCAGTTCCCGCACGATCAACAGGGTCCACCGGTCCCCGACCAGGTCCAGGGCGCGGGCCATCGAGCAGTACTGGTTGTACGAACGCACCCTCCGAGTCTAGCAAGTTGGTTGAGAAAATCTACCAATAGGTTTAAATTCTAAACTATCAACCGGACGGCGAGATCCGAGGAGAAGGTCATGGCTGTTGTCAGCGAGCACGCACCCGAGGTGTTGCGGGACTACTACGACGTCCTGACGGGCGGCATCGAAAAGTACGGCGACGGTGCGCAACTCGCGCCGTTGCTCATCGGTGACCTCGTCTTCGAGGGACCGATCGCCGGGACGGTGGCGGGTGTGGAGCCGTTCCTGCGAGGAGTGAAGGGATTCATCGCGAACGTCGAGAGGATCGACCTGCTCCAGGAAGTCCTCACCCACGACGGCGCCGCGACCCTCTACGACGCGCACATGCCGGGCGGCCCGACCCGCCTCGCCGAGTTCTTCACTTTCGAGGGCGGCCGGATCGCGCGGCTGCGCCTTCAGTACGACCCGGCCGACTATTTGGCCAAGGGTGGCGCCTGACTTTCTGGAAGGCAGGCGCATCGTGGAGGACGGAACGGTCCGGGATCCGCTGGCCGCGTCGGGCCGATTCGCCGAGTTCTGGGCCCGCCGGCACGACGCCGCTGGGTGGCGGATCGGCACGGGGCAAACCTCGATGAGCGCCGGCTGAACGATCGGGATGCCGGGCGCGAGCGGCGGTTGTTCCTTTCGGCGGTTCCGGTATTCCCGCGCGGAGCGGTCCCGGGTGACCGGCTGGTTAGTGTAGCCTAAGCTTGCCTGAGGCTCAATTCGAGAGCGGCGGTTGTTTGTCACAGCGCAGCGCGCTTGTCCCGTAGTCGCGATTGGCTATGCTCGGATGGCCAGTTAGTGCACCCTAATTTTTTAGGGTGCACTAATCAGGTGATGGTCCTGATCTGCGAGAGGCGTTCTGATGGTGGTTACTCGTCCCGAGGCGAGTACGGAGATTGATCTCCGGGCGGACATCGGTGCGGTCCTGGGGATTGCGCCCGACGCCGTGGACCCCGAGGGCGACCTGATCGGACAGGGCCTGGACTCGCTGCGCATGATGCGGCTGGTGGGCCGTTGGCGCAGCCTCGGTTACGACATCGATCTGGCGCGCCTGTCGGCCGCGCCGACCCTCGCCGCCTGGGCGGCGCTGCTGGCCGAGCGCCGGATCGCCGAAAGCGACGCCGCCGCAGTCGAATTCGACGACGCCGACCTGGCCGCCGCGTTCCCGGTCGCGACCACCCAGCACGCCTACTGGACCGGACGCTCCCGCGACCACGGTCTGGGTGGCGGCGCGGCGCACCTCTACGTCGAATTCGACGGCCCGGCCCTCGATCCCGAGCGTTTCCGCGCGGCCGTGACCGCGCTGCTGGAGCGCCACCCGATGCTGCGCGTCCGCCCGCCGCACGACAGCACCCAGGTCGCCGAAGCCGGTGCGGTGAGTGTGCACGATCTGCGCGAACAGTCGCCCACGGCGGTCGCCGAGGCCCTCGAAGAGCGCCGTCAGCGGGGCACCGACCGCAGCCTGCCGGTCGAGGACAGCGCCGTGCTGCGCGCCGAGCTGACCCTGTTGCCCGAAGGTCGCGGACGGGTCCATCTGGCCGTCGACATGACCGCCGCCGACGCCATGAGCTACCGCGTGCTGGTGGACGACCTGGCCCGGCTCTACCTGGGCGAGCACCTGCCGGAGCTGGGCGTCACCTTCCCGGCGCTCTCGGCCGAACGCCGTGCGCGCGAGGCCGATGTGGCCTGGTGGAAGGCCCGGATCGCCGATCTGCCCGGCCCGCCCGAACTTCCCGTGAACGCAGCGGCCGCCGACGCCGCGCCCGCGATCCTGCGCCTGCACCACCTGATCGACGCCGACGCCCGGCAGCGCCTGGAAGAGGGCGCCCGCCGGCGCGGCGTGACGCCCGCCGCCGCGATGGCGGCCGCGTTCGCCGAGGCGGTGGGCGCGTTCTCGGCCAGCAGCCGCTTCCACCTCACGGTGCCGCTGTTCGACCGCGACGCGGTGACCCCCGACGTGGACGAGGTCGTCGGCACCTTCACCTCCACGATCGTGGTGGACGTGGACCTCGCCGAGGAGCAGCCGCTGGCCGAGCGCGCGAGCGGGATGCGCGCCGCCATGCACGAGGCGGCCGGTCGCGGCACCGCCGGTGGCCTGGATGTGCTGCGCGAACTCGGCGAACCGGTGGTGTCGCCGGTGGTGTTCACCAGCGCGCTCGGGCTCGGCGAACTGTTCTCGCCGGTGGTGGCCGAGGTGCTGGGAGAGCCGTCCTGGATCGTCTCGCAGGCCCCGCAGATGCTGCTCGACGCGAAGGTCGTCGAGGTGTCCGGCGGTTTGCTGGTCAACTGGGGCGTGCGCACGCCCGACCTGGCGCCCAAGACCGCGCGGTCGATGTTCGACTACTACGTGCGCCTGCTGGACCTGCTCGTGGCGGGCGAATGGGACACCCCCGCGCCCGGTCCGCAGAGCGTGACGGCGCCGGTGTACCACTTCGAGTCCCGGCCGATGGATGTCGACCGCGACGCCGTGGTGGCCCACGGCTGGCTGAACCACCCGAAGTCGGCCTACTGGGGCATGCTCAACAGCAGTGTGGCCGACGTCCAGGAGCTGATCCGGGAGGCGGGCGCCGATCCGGACCCGCGCTTCGGCATGCGCATCGGGTACTTCGAAGGCGAACCGCAGTTCCTCTTCGAGCTCTACAACCCCGCGACCAGTGACCTGGCCGAACCGGGCACCGGGTACGTGCACGAGCCGGGTGACATCGGCATGCACCTGCTGGTCGCCAGCACCGATCGACGGCTCCCGGCTTTCACCGGGAACGTGATGCTGCACATCATGCGGACCGCGTTCTTCGAACTCGGCGCCGAGCGCGTCGTGGTCGAACCGGATGTGCGCAACCTGGACGTGCAGGCGCTCAACGCCGCCGTCGGCTTCGTGGTCGCCGGGGACTACCCGGTGGCGGACAAGGTGGCTCGACTCAGCTACTGCACCCGCGCGAATTTCATTCGCGTGACGGACAACGGGCGCTCGCTCGCAACCGTCGATCAGCGTTCCGATTCCTGAGAAGGCAGCGTTTTGAGTAGTACCGAGGCCAACGCCCGTTCGTTCTGGCAGATCTACAACGCCAGAATCGCGAAGAAGATCCTGTCCGAGTTCTGCCACGAGCGTTTCGTGCATCCCGCCGAACTGTCGCCCGGCCTGTTCGTGGTGTATTCCGACGACGGCCGCACCGAGTACCGATTCCGCGCCGAGATCCTCGCGCTGGACAGCTGGAGCATCGATGAATCGTCGCTGCGGCGGATCCGCGACGGTGTGGAACTGCGCGTCGACTCCCTCGCCCTGATCGTCGATCTCGCGGGCTCCCTGGGCATTCCGGCGGAGTCGCTGCCGGAATATCTCGAGGAATTCACCAACACCCTGACCATCAGCACCAACCGCTCGGACGCGCGGCGGATCGCGGCGGCCGAACTGGCCGAAGCCGATTTCCAGACGATCGAGCGCACGATGACCGAGGGTCACCCCTGCATCGTCGCCAACGCCGGGCGGCTCGGTTTCAGCGCCGACGACGTGGAGCGCTACGCCCCCGAATCGGGCGGGCGGTTCCCGCTCACCTGGGTGGCGGTCCTGCGCGAGAACACCGAGTTCGCCGCCGTGTCGGGCGTCGACTACGACAGCCTGGTGCGCGGCGAACTGGGCGCGGACACGCTCGCCGGTTTCGACGCCGTGCTCACCGAACGCGGCCTGGACCCGGCGGCCTACTACTACATGCCGGTGCACCCCTGGCAGTGGGTGCACAAGATCGCGCGCATCTACGCCGTCGACATCGCCGAGCGCAAGATCGTGAAGGTCGGCGACGCGCCGGACCTGTACCAGCCGCAGCAGTCCATCCGGACCCTGTTCAACGTGTCGAATCCGGCCCGCCACTACGTGAAGATGGCGCTGTCGATCGTGAACATGGGCTTCACCCGGGGCATGTCGGCCGACTACATGCGCACCACCCCGCTGATCAACGACTGGGTCCGCAGCCAGGTGAGCGGGGACCCGTACCTGAAGTCGCTGGGCTTCGAGCTGATCTACGAGGTCGCGGCGATCGGCTACCGCAGCACCACCTACAACGCCCTCACCCAGCCGGGTTCGGAGTACCGCAAGCTGCTCTCGGCGCTGTGGCGCGAGAGCCCGGTGCCGCGTGTGGCCGAGCACGAGCAGCTCACCACGATGGCGGCACTGCTGCACGTCGACCATCTCGGCACGCCGCTGGTCGAGGCGATCATCCGCCGCTCGGGCCTGCCCGCCGGGGAATGGCTGGCCCGTTATCTGCGCTGCTATCTCCAGCCGATCATGTACCTGCTGTACAAGTATGAGTTCAAATTCTCCCCGCACGGCGAGAATCTGATCCTGGTGCTCGACGGCGGCGTCCCGGTGCGCGGCATCCTGAAGGACATCGGCGAAGAGGTCTCCATTTTCGCCGCGCCGGACGGCATTCCGGACACCTGCCGCCGCGCGGTGACCGAAGAGGCCGACGAGATCCGCAACATGGGCGTGCTCTCGGACGTGTTCGACGATTACCTGCGCCACCTCGCGCTGATCCTGCACGCGCGCGGATTGCTCGCCGACGCCGACTTCTGGTCGGTCGTCGCGCGCGCCGTCGTGGAATTCCAGGAGCAGCACCCCGATATGTCGGAAAAATTCCGGAAATGGGACCTGTTCGCGCCGACCTTCAAAGCCATTCACATGAATCGCCTTCAGCTGTCCAACAACCGGCGCATGGTGAACCTCGGTGACTCCTACTCGACCTTGGTCGACGCCGACCACGAACTGGTGAATCCGATCGCGGCCCATCGCCCCGCGCCCGCGCGGGCGCGCGCCGAGGAGGTGGCGGTCTCGTGACCACCGCCGGACTGGAGGTCATCCGGGACGCCCAGGGCGTCCCGCACATCGTCGCGGATTCGGCCGAGGGCGCGCTGTTCGGGCAGGGGTACGCGAGCGGCGTCGACCGCGCCTGGCAGCTGGAGTTCCTGCGCCTGCGGGCCGAGGGACGCACCGCCGAGGTGTTCGGCGTCGACGGCGTGGGCTGGGACGAGTTCGTCCGCCGCGCGCAGCTGGACCGCGCCGCCCGCCGCGTCCACGACGCGTCCTCGGAGCGCACGCGGCGATTGCTGGCCGCCTTCGCCGAGGGGGTCAGCGCCACGGTGGAGACCGCCGACGCGCTCGAGCTGACCGAGTTCGGGCACCGCCCGACGCCGTGGCAACCGTGGACCCCGATCTCGGTGTTCCTGTTGCACCACATCCTCTTCGGGCGTTTCACCACGAAGCTGTGGCGGCTGCACGCCGCCCGCGCGCTCGGCCCCGACGCGCTGCGCCAGTTCGACTGCGAAGGCGTCGACGTCGCGCTGCCGACCGTGCCCGACTACCCCGACGACGCGTTCCTCACCGACCTGCTGGCCCAGTTCACCGGGACGGGCACCGAGACGCCCGGCGAATCGTTCGGCGAACCGCTGTCGGGCAGCAACGCGTGGGGCGTCGCGTCGGCGCGCACCGCGACCGGTGCGCCGCTGATCGCGGGCGACCCGCACCGCTTCCTGGAGCTGCCCGGCATCTACCAGCAGATCCACCTGGCCTGCCCCGAATTCGACGTGGTCGGCTTCTCCTTCGCGGGCGTGGCCGGGGTGCCGCACTTCTGCCACGCGGGCACGGTCGCCTGGGGCATCACCAACGCGATGGCCGACTATCAGGACCTCTACGTCGAACGGTTGACCCGCTCGGGCGACGGCGTGCTCGTCGAATCGGCCGAGGGCGTGGGCCCCGCAGAGGTCCGGCGCGAGCGGATCCTGGTGCGCGACGGGGACCCGGTCGAGCTCGAGATCGTCGTCACCGGCAACGGCCCCGTGCTGTTCGGCGGGCCGGAGGCCGCGTTCGCGGTGAGCCTGCGCTCGCCCATGCTGAACGACCCCGAGGTCACCTTCGACGCCGCGCTGGACGTGCTGTTCGCCAAGACGGTGGGCGATGTCGAGCAGGCCATGGCGGGGTGGGTCGAACCGGTCAACCGGATCGTCATCGGCGACACCAGCGGCCGGGTGACCCACCACGTGGTCGGCAAGATCCCGGTGCGGGCGCACGAGAACTACTGGCTGCCAGTGCCGGGCTGGGACGCGCGCTACCGGTGGCGCGGTTACGTCACGCCGTCGGTGCACGACGACGGGTTCGACGCGAGCGTGCCGGGCTACTCGGTGATCGCCAACCAGCGCATCCCCGATTCGCTTCCGCTGCAACCGGTCACCACCGAATGCGCGGCCGCCGCGCGCGGCGCGCGGATCGGCGCGCTGCTCGACGCCGATTCCGCCGTCACCGTGGACGCGTGCGAGCGCATCCACGGCGACGTCGCCAACGAACAGGCCGACGTGCTCGTCGGGCGGCTGCCCGCGCTCACCGGCCTGAGCCCGGCCGCCGAGGAACTGCGCCGCGCGCTGCTCGCCTGGCACGGCGAGATGCGGGCCGACAGCACCGACGCGTACGCGTTCGCCGAGGTGCGCACCCGCCTGGTCCGCGCCATCGCCCGCCACGAAGCGCTCGCGGGCCTGTCCGAGCCGCACCTGTTCTCGCCGGTGCTCAACCCGTGGTTCGTGGTGGAGACGCGCCTGGCCGCGGCGCTGGATTCGGTGCTGCGCCTGGCGCCCGAAGTCGGCGTGGACATCGAGCGGCTGCTCACCGAGGCCCTCGAGGCGGTCGCCGCGCACCTCGCCGAGCAGGAGACGGTCCCGACCTGGGGCAGCGTCCACGTGCTCACTCCGCTGCACGGCCTGGATCTGGCCGGCCTCTCGCCGAAGCTGCCCGAGCTGTCCGCGCGGATCCGGCCGGACCGGCTGCCGCTGGGCGGTGACGCCGAATGCGTCTTCGCGAACGGCAGCGCCGTCGGGTTCTCGCACGCGTGCAGCCTGGGTTCGGCCGCCCGCTACGTCTGGGATCTGGCCGACCGCGACGCGAGCCGCTGGATCGTGCCGCTGGGCGTCAGTGGCGATCCGCGCTCGCCCTGGTTCCAGGACCAGGCGCCGCGGTGGGCGCGCGGGGAACTCGTGCCCCTCGTGAGCGACTGGGCGCGCCTGCGCGAATCCGGCCACCCCCGTGCGGTTTTCGAGCGGGCCTCCGGGTCCGCGGGCTACCGGCTCGCTCGCACGGGATCCGCGCACGACCCGGCGCGAGGAGAGACGTGACGGTCTCGACGCCGGGGTAGCCACGCCCGATCGCCGCGGGCCGACCACCTCGGCCGAAACAAGTTCGTTCTCGATGCAATCCGACGTAATAGTGGGGCTTTCCGTGTCACATGAATCCACCTCCCCCTGGGGAAGGCCATCCAAGTTCGCCGACCCGGGCGACGGCTGGACGGCCGCAGGCAGCGGACTGGCGCAGCTGGCCGCCGCGGTCTCCGACCATCGCCACCACAGGGCGCCGCTGCCGCCCGGCGATCCCGCCGAGGTGCTCACCGTGGTCGCGGAGGCGCTGGGGCCCGAGCGCATCCCGGACAGCGGTCTCGGCGAACCGGCCGCGCTGGCGCGCCTGGCCGATCTGATCGCCGCCTACGGCCTGGACCTGACCCACACGCTGTGCGCGGCGCATTTGCAGCCGCCGCCGCTGACCGTGGCCGTGGTGGCCGACGCGCTCGCCAGCGCCACCAACGCCTCGCTGGACACCTATGACTCCGGCCCCGCAACCCTGGCCATCGAGAAGTGGGCCGTCAGCGCGCTGGCCCGGCTGGCCGGCCTGCCCGAGTCCGCCGGCGGCGTGTTCGGGCCGGGCGGGTCCTACTCGAACCTGCTGGCGATGCTGATCGCCCGCGACTACAGCGCCGCGCAGCTCGGCATCGACATCCGGCAGAACGGCGTGAGCGCCCTGCCCCGGCCCGTGGTGCTCTGCTCGCGGGTGGCGCACTTCTCGGTGCACCGCGCGTGCGCCGCGCTGGGCCTGGGTGAGGCGGCGGCGATCCCGGTGCCGGTCGACTCCGAGCACCGGATGATCCCGGAGGCCCTCGAGCAGATCCTCACCGAGCTCGCCGAGAGCCACACCCCCGTCGCGGTGGTCGCGACCGCGGGCACCACCGACTTCGGCTCGGTCGACCCGCTGCCCGAGATCGCCGAGATCACCGCCCGGCACAATGTGTGGTTCCACGTCGACGCCGCCTACGGCTTCGGTTCGCTGTTCTCCGACAACCTGGCCGGACTGCTGACGGGCATCGAGCGCGCCGACTCGGTCACCCTGGACCTGCACAAGGTCGGCTGGCAGCCCGCCGCCGCCAGCGTGCTGCTGCTCGCCGACCAGGAGCGCTTCGCCTCGCTGAGCCGCTCGGTCGCCTACCTGAACCCCGACGACGACGTGGAGGCCGGTTTCGGCGGCCTGCTCGGCCAGACCTTGCAGACCACCCGCCGCCCCGACGTGCTGAAAGTGGCCGCGACCTTCCTGGCCTACGGCCGCGAGGGCCTGGGCGAGATGCTCGACACCTGCCACGAGCTGGCCCGCTTCGCCGAGCGCCGCATCGGCACCGAGCTCCAGCTGGAGCTGGTCGCGCCGGTCACCATGACCACGGTGGTGTTCCGCTACCGCTGCGAGGACCTGGACCTGGACCAGGTGAACGCCGAACTGCGCCGCCGCCTGATCAGCTCCGGCAAGGCCCTGATCGGACGCACCCAGGTGCGCATCCACGGCGAGGGTGAACCGCGCACCTGCCTGAAGCTCACCTTGCTCAACCCCGAATCCAGTGAGCAAGATATCGATTCGCTGTTCGACGAACTGCTGCGCGTGGGCCTGGAAGTGGAGTCCGAAGGCCTGAACACCGAGCGCGACGAGATGGTGAAGATCCATGAGTGAAGTCCAGAAGGTCGACATCCTGGCGATCGGGTGCGGCCCGTTCAATATCGGCCTGGCGGCCATGGCCTCGACGGTCGAGGACGTCGAGGTGTTGGTGGTCGACTCGGTCGAGGAGTTCCGCTGGCACCCCGGCCTGATGTTCGACGAGGCCAAGCTCCAGGTCAGCTTCCTGTCCGACCTGGTCTCGCTGGTGGACCCGACGCATCCGATGTCGTTCCTGGCCTACCTGGCCGACGTCGACCGCCTGTACCCGTTCCTGGTGCGCGAGGACTTCTTCCCGACCCGGCGCGAGTACGAGGCGTACCTGCTGTGGGCGGTCGGCAAGCTCACCTCGCTGCGGTTCTCCACGACCGTCGAGGCGGTCCGGTGGGACGAGGCCGCCGGGCACTTCGAGGTGTCGGTGACCAGCGGCGGCGAGGCGTCGGTGATCCACGCCGGCCACGTCGTGGTGGGTGTGGGCACCGAGCCCGCGATCCCGGCGGCGCTGTCCACCGACTCGCCCGCGCTGGTGCACAGCTCGCAGTACCTGTTCCAGCAGGAGGCCGCGCACCGCGCCGACGCGGTCACCGTCATCGGGTCCGGCCAGTCGGGCGCGGAGATCGTCATCGACCTGCTCGAGGCGAACCTGCGCGGCGGCCCGGCCGTGCGGTGGTGGACCCGCACGCCGTGGTTCGCGCCGCTGGACTTCACCAAGCTGTCGCTGGAGATGACCACGCCCGCGTACATGGACTACTTCCACAGCCTGCCGGAGGAGACCCGCGACCGGGTGCGCGCGGGCCACTGGCAGTTCCACAAGGGCATCTCCTCCGACACCCTGGAGCGGCTGCACGACCTGCTCTACCGCCGTCAGCTGCTGGAGAAGCTCCCGCCGGTGCAACTGCGCAACGGCGTCGCGGTCGAGGGCCTCGACACCCTCGGTGACGGCAGGCTGCGCATCCGCGGCAAGCACCTCGACACCGGCGCGCGCCTCGCGCACACCGCGGATCTCGTCATCGCGGCCACCGGCTACCGGCCGCGCAAGACCGACTTCCTGGCCCCGGTCGCCGACCGGCTGCGCCGGGATTCGCGCGGGCGCCCGGTGGTCGAGGCGAATCACGCCGTGGCCGCCGACGAGGCGCTGTCCGGCCGGATCTTCGTGGCCAACGCCGAGGCGCACGCCGTCGGCGTCTCGGCGCCGAACCTCGACATCGGCGCGGTCCGCAACGCCAAGATCCTCAACTCCGTGCTCGGCCGCGAGGTGTACCGGTTGCCGCGCAACACGGCCTTCACCAGCTTCGGCGTGACGGACGAGGAGATCGTCAAGTAGAGCGCAGCCCGCTCACCCGTGACCACGCACCTCCGGTGGTGCACCTGCCGGGCCAGTCCCGGCAGCAGACAACAAGGAGTACCTATGTCCGACGACCACATTCGCGACGCGCTGAACAGCATCCTGGAAGAAGACCTCGACCTCTCGCTCACCGACGTCTCCCGGTCCTCGCTGCTCGTCGAGGACCTGGGCATCGACTCGGTGGCCTTCGCCATCGGCGTGGTCGCCATCGAGGAGCGGCTCGGCGTGCAGCTGACCGAGAAGGAGATGTCGGAGGCCGCTTCGGTGGGTGATCTGGAAGACCTCATCCGCGCGAAGGCGACCGTCACCGGGTAGTTCCGCCGGACCCGATGCCGATGTCGCGACAGTGACATCGGCGTCGTCGCGTCGGCACCCGCGTGCCCGAGTCTTGCGAATCGAGTTTGCCTGACAACGTAATTCGCGGGGCCGGGGCCGGGGCTCGCGGGAATTCGCCGGGCACCGCCATGCGGTCGACGCCGTGCTTGTGAGAGCCCTTACATACCGGAGGCCGGGCGGACCTGAGGCTTGATCACCGAAGCGCGGCTAATTAGGATTGACTGGCCTAACTTACGCGGCTACCGGGTGCGGGTGATCTCGACGAGTTCGCTCCCCGGTAGCTCGCACGGGCGGGCTCGGCGGATGTCGCGGGTGGTCGCCAGGTGGCGGACCTCGTCCCCGGCCGGTTCTGTTTCTACTGGTCAATGAAGGTTGCCATGTCAAAACTCATCAAGGTCGCTGTCGTTTCGATTCTGGCCGCCCTGCTCGGCCTGGGCGTGGCCCAGCCCGCCTCGGCGGACGTGCTGATCCGCGATGCGAAGGCCGCCGATCTCTACATCCGCGACGATGTCCCCTCGCTGCAGCAGCTCGAGCGGATGTACGCCGCGTTCTACAACCCCAACGTCTCCATCAACGACAAGGTGGCGGTCACCCTCGGCGGTGAGAAGGCCCGTCCGATCGTCGAGCAGAACATGTCGTTCAGCCAGGCCTACGACTTCTTCTCCATCCAGGGCCGTGCCGTCGGGCCGGTCAATATCAACGGCGACTCGCTCAGCGTGGTGGGCGAGGGCCTGATCGCCGGCTTCCCGGCCACCTCGGCGACCTTCTACCTGCAGCGCGAGGGCGGTCTGTGGAAGTTCGACTTCAAGAAGTTCTGCGAGAACGTCGCCTGCGCGGGCAACCCGCAGTTCGACTACTGAGCCGACCCACGGCCCGCGGCCGGAAGTGAATCTCGACCGCGGTCACCGGTTCTCTCCGATCGGGTGGTTCGCACGCCTCCACGGGTGTGCGGGCCACCCGATCGTCGTTCCGGCGGTCGCGGCGGGTTTTTCCTCACACTCGAGCCTCTTGCTCCCCGGTCGGGATGGTCTATGCTCGACGGGTGCGGTTAGTGCACCCTAACTTCCGGGTGCGCCGACCCGCGATCACGATCCGCGCGCAGGGCGGACCCCGCCCGTGGACGACCGGATTCGGAGACCGCCGAACGGCCCTCGGCGTGGGTCGTCGACCGTGCCGCCGTCCGGCGGCCGGTACGACCGGCCCCCACCCTCCACGGCTAGGAGAAGCATGAACGTACTGACCGACGCGCAGCGCGAGCTGATGCGGCAGCGGCTCGCCGACGCGGGCCTCGCGGCCGGCCGGGGCGCGACCGCCGAGCGGGCGCGCCCGGAGCAGTCGGACGGCGGCATGGGCATCGCCGAGCGCCGGATGTGGAAGATCTACGAGCTGGACCCCGATTCCATCTCGCACAACTACGGCGTGCTGCTGGAGTTCGACGACTCCTACACCCTCGACGAGGTCGTCGCCGCCTATGAGCGGCTGGTGAACGCCTCGGAGGTGCTCAGCTCGGTCGTCACCGTCGGCGACGACGGCGTGGCGCGGCGCGAGCCGAGGCGCTGGGACGGGCGCTGGGTCGTGCCGGGCCGGGTGTGGGAGTGGGGCTCGATGCCCGAGTCCGAACCGAACACCGAGGGCCGGTCGTTCGAGGAGATCGTGCGGGCCGCCGCCGTGGCGCTGTCGACGGCGTCGTTCCGGCTGCGGGAGGACCCGCCGATCCGCGCGCGGGCCTACGCGGGCGAGAACGGCGGCGTGTCCATGGTTCTCGTGCTGCACCACCTGGCCGGTGACGAGACCGCGCTGCCCCCGATCCTCAGCAAGCTGGTGGCGCGCCCCGGCGCGGCCGAGGCCCCCGCGCCCCAGGCCCCGCCGCGCCCGGTCGCCACGCTGGACCGCGCGGTGCAGCACGCGGTGCGCACCTGGGCGGCCGAAGGCATTCGCTATCCGCTCTCGGGCGAGCTGCCCACCACCACTCCAGAGGAGAGCTGGTTCTCGGTGATGGGGGAGGGGCCCGGCGCCTACCTCACCCACCCGATCGAGCGGGCCGGGGTCACCGCGCTGGCCGGCGTCGCCCGCGAGATCGGCGCGACGCCCAACGCGCTGTTCATCGTCGTGTCCGCGCTGAGCATCGCCGCGCTGACCGGCGCCGACGACTATGTGCTGCTGGTGCCCGCCGACAACCGGCAGCCCGGCGAGGCGGCCGACAAGGTCGGCTACTGCGGCAACGTGGTGCCGATGCGCTTCACCTTCGATCCGGCGGCGAGCACGAAAGACGCGCTGCGCGAAGCGGTGTCGACGGTCTACGGCGCGATGGAGTTCTCCTCGGTCGACTACGGGCCGATCCTCACCGCGCTGCGCGGCGGCGGCGGGCGCTTCCCGGTGGCCGAGGTGATGGCGCTGGTGAAGAACACCCCGCTGCGCGGTGTGCCGATCCCGGAGGGCGCGCGGGTGAGCTGCGAGACCGTCTTCAAGGGCGTCGTGCACTACCCGCTGGCGCTGGCGTTCGAGATCACCGAGGACGACCAGGTGCGCCTCGAGGTCGAGTACCGGACCGACGTCCTGGACGACGCCTACGCGCGCCGCGCCGCGGCGGTGGTGACCGACCTCGTCGTGCGGGTGCCCGCGGCGCTGGACCGGCCGCTGCGAGACCTGTTCGGGGATGTCCGCGCGGCGGCGAGCGCCTGAGTCGTCGCGGGGCTGCCCGGGCCGTGCCGGGCCCAGGTTTCAGCATGTTAGGCTAGGCAAGCCTAGCCTAAGTATCAGGTTTTGATCCGAGGAGTCACGTGTTTTCGAAAGACCAGCTACGTGCTGATGTCGCGGCCTTGCTGGGTGTTCCCGGTGATTCCATTGGCGACAGTGACGATCTGGTCCGCCTGGGCCTGCACTCCATGCTGCTGATGAAACTGTCCGGCACGTGGCGTCGCCAGGGCTACCGGGTGCAGAGTTCGCAGCTGGCGCTGGAGCCGACGATCGAGGCGTGGGCCGCCCTGCTGGGCGCGGGCTCCGCGCCCGCCGAGTCCGCTCCGTCCCCGTCCCCGTCCCCGGCCCCGGCTCCGGCCGAATCCGACCCTGCCGACCCTGCCGCCGAGGCCGAGGACGAGGAATTCGCGCTGGCCACCATGCAGCACGCCTACTGGGTCGGACGTCAGTCCGGGCAGGCCCTCGGTGGCGTGGCGGCGCACCTGTACGTCGAGTTCGACGGCGCGGGCGCCGATCCCGATCGCCTGGAACGCGCCGTCGCGCAGGTTGTTTCGCGCCACGACCAGCTGCGCTCCGCCTTCGGCGAGGCGGGCAAACAGCGCATCCTGGCCCAGCCGCCGGAGTCCTTCTTCCGCGTGGTGGACCTGCGCGAGGCCGCCGACGCCGACGCCGAACTCGAGACCATGCGCGACCGCATGAGCCACCAGCTCCTCGACGTGGCCGCGGGCCGGGTGGTCGAGTTCGTGCTCACCCTGCTGCCCGAGGGCAAGCACCGCCTGCACCTGGACGTCGACATGCTCGCCGCTGACGCCATGAGCTACCGGCGCATCCTGGACGACCTGGCCGCCGCCTACGAATCCGACGGCGCCCTGCCGCCGGTCGGCTACAGCTTCCGGCAGTACCTGGCCGAGCGCGGCGACCGGATCCCGGCCGACGAGCACGAGGCCGCCCGGCGGTGGTGGACCGAGAAGTTGCCGAGCCTGCCCGAGACCGCCGAACTGCCGACCATCGCGGAGGCCCGCCGCGCCGACCCGTCGCGCAGCGTGCGCTTCCACCACCGGCTCGAGCCCGAGGACAAGACCCGCCTGTACGCGCTGGCCCACGGCCACGGCCTCACCCCGGCGGTGACGCTGGCCTCGGTGTTCTCCGAGGTGATCGCGCGCTGGTCGGCGCGCCAGCGCTTCCTGCTGAACCTGCCGCTGTTCAACCGGGAGCCGGTGCACGACGAGATCGACCAGGTGGTCGGCGATTTCACCAACTCGGTGCTGGTCGACGTCGACGCCCGCGCGAGCGAATCGCTGGTCGCGCGCGCCCGCCGCCTCCAGCGCGAACTGCACAGCTGCGCCGCGCACGCCACCTACGAGGGCCTGGACGTGCTGCGCGATCTGGGCAAGCTGCGCGGGTCGGCGGTCACGCCGTCGGTGGTGTTCACCTCCGGCCTGGGCCTGGGCGAGCTGTTCTCCGAACGCGTGACGCGCCTGTTCGGCAGCCCGGTGTGGATTCTGTCGCAGGGCCCGCAGGTCGATCTGGACGCCCAGGTGGCCGAGGTCGGCGGCGGACTGCTGGTGAACTGGGACACCCGCCGCGACGCGCTGCCCGCGGGCGTCATGGCGTCGATGTTCGCCGAGTTCCGTGCCCTGCTCGACAGCCTGCTGGCGCCCGAGGCCGACTGGAATGCCCCGCTGTCCATTGCGTTGCCCGCCGAGCAGCGCGCCGCGCGGGAGGCCGCCGAGACCACCTCGGCGTCCATCGCGCCGCGCACCTTGCACGCGGAGTTCTTCGAGCGCGCGGCCCGGCACCCCGAGCGCGTCGCGCTCGTAACCTCGCAGGGCGAGGAACTGACCTACGGCGCGGTCGCCGAACAGGCGCTCTCGCTGGCGAATTCGCTGATCACCGCGGGTGTGAACACCGGCGACACCGTCGCCGTGATCGTGCCCAAGGGCCACCGCCAGGTGATCTCGGTGCTCGGCGTGCTCGCCGCGGGCGCGGTGTACCTGCCGGTCGGCACCGATCAGCCGGTCGCGCGCCGCGACCGCATCCTCTCCCGCGGCCTGGTGCGCGCCGTGGTCACCGGCGCGGATGTCGAGGTGCCCGAAGGCATCTCGCGGATCGTCTTCGAGGAGTCGATCAGCGGTCCGCGCGCCGACCAGGCCGTGGTGCCCGATCCCGACGCGCTGGCCTACGTGCTGTTCACCTCCGGTTCCACCGGTGAACCCAAGGGTGTAGAGGTCAGCCATCGCGCGGCCGCCAACACCCTCGACGCCATCGCCGAGGAATTCGGCCTGACCGCCGAGGACCGCACCATCGGCCTCTCGGCGCTGGAGTTCGACCTCTCGGTGTTCGACATGTTCAGCCCGCTCGCACTCGGCGGCGCGCTGGTCTGCATCGACGCCGACAAGGTGCGCGACGCCGCCGCCTGGGCCGAACTCGTGGCGGCGCACCGGATTTCGGTGCTCAACTGCGCGCCCGGCCTGATCGGCATGCTGCTCGACGCGGCCTCGGCCGACCAGCTGCGCAGCCTGCGGGTGGTGATCACCGGCGGCGACCGCGTGGACGCGGGCATGGCCGCCCGCATGCGGGCCCGGGTCCCCGGACTGCGCTTCGCCGGTCTGGGCGGCACCACCGAGACCGCGATCCACTCCACCGTGTACGAGGTCACCGACGAGTTCCCCGCCGAGTGGACCGCCGTGCCGTACGGGCGCCCGCTCTCGGGCGTGCGCTGCCGCGTGGTGAACGAGCGCGGCGAGGACGCCCCCGACTGGGTCACCGGCGAGCTGTGGATCGGCGGCGTCAGCGTGGCCGACGGCTACCGCGGCGATCCCGAGCGCACCGCCGACCGGTTCGTCACCGCGCAGGGCACCCGCTGGTACCGCACCGGCGATCTGGCCCGCTACCTGCCGGGCGGCACCATCGACTTCCTCGGTCGCGCCGACCACCAGGTGAAGATCCGCGGCTACCGCGTCGAACTGGGTGAGGTGGAGGCCGCGGCCAAGACCCGGCCCGAGGTCGGCGAGGCGGTGGCGGCGGTCGTCGCCGGACGGCTGAGCCTGGCCGTGGTCGGCGCCGAGGCGGGCCGGGTGGTCGACACCGTCGCGGTGGCCGCCGCCCTGGCCGAACTGCTGCCGGAGTACATGGTGCCCGACGTGCTGCACTTCCTGGAGCAGGTGCCGCTCACCAGCAACGGCAAGATCGACCGCGCCGCCATCCGCGCGGTGCTGGAGCGGGAAGCCGAGGGCCGCACCGTCGCCGAGTACGTGGCGCCGGAGACCGCGCTGGAGGCGGCGATCGCCTACATCGCCGCCCAGGTGCTCGGCATCGACCGGATCGGGGTGACCACCGACTTCTTCGACGCGGGCGCCAACTCGATCCTGGCCACCACGTTCGTCGCGAACGTGCGCGGCCTGCTCGCCATCGACGGCGTGGGCGTGACCGACGTGTTCAGCGCGAAGACGGTGCGGGGCTTCGCGGCCCGGCTCGTCGAGCGCGAGGAGGTGCCCGGCCAGCTCACCCAGGTGGCGCGAATCCTGTTGGAGGTCGCCGGAGTTCCCGATCCGTCGGCCGACCTGGCCGCGGCGCGAGCCTGATCGGGCAAGGAACGAACCAGTGCCGTCACTAGAGGACCTTCAGGCCGCGATGCGGGCCCGGCTCAGCGATGCCGGCATCGCGGCCGCGCCGGGCGTCACGGCCCGGCGCGATCCGGGCCGGGCGCCGCTGTCGTTCGCGCAGCGCGCCGTGTGGGCGTACCAGGTCCAGGCGCCGGACAGCTCGGCCCACAACCTCTGCCTCGCTTTCACTTTCACCGGTGCGGTGGACGAGGACGCGCTGCGGCGCGCCTTCCTCGCGCTGGTCCGCAAGCATGAGGTGCTGCGCACGACCTATCACGCCGACGCCGACGGCACGCCGTATCAGCGCATCCACGACGACCTTCCGCCGCGCGTGACCGCGCTGGACCTGCGCGGCGAAGCCGACGCCGACGCGCGCTTGCGCGCGGTGATGGCCGCCGCGGGCACCGAACCGTTCGACTTGGTGACCGAGTCCTCGCTGCGGTTGACCTTCGTGGAATTGCCGCCCGACGACGCGGGACAGCCCAGGACGGCCGTGGTGATGGCGTTGCAGCACATCGCCTGGGACGGCATGACGCTGCCCGTCCTCTCTCGCGATCTGGAGAGCGCCTACGTGCGCGCGAAAGAAGCGCCGGGCTCCGAACTCGACTTCACGCCGCTGTCGTTGCAGATCGCGGATTTCGCGGAGTGGGAACAGAATCGGTTCGCCGACCGCGACCACGCCGACGACATCCGTTTCTGGGAGCGGCAATTCGAGGGCGTCGAACCGCTGCGCCTGCCTTACGACCGGCAGCCCGCCACGGTCTCCGAACGCGGCGCCCGCTCGGATCGCACGCTGAGCGCGGCGGCCGACAAGAACCTGCGCGCGCTGAGCACCGCGCTGCGCACGCCGGCGTTCTCGGTGTTCCTCGCCGCGTACTACCGCACCCTGCGGCAGCTCACCGGTCAGCGCGACATCGTCATCGGCACCGCGGTCGCCAACCGCGAGGAATCCGGAATGGGTTCGCTGATCGGCAATTTCAGCAACGCGATCGCGTTGCGCGTGGGCGCCGACACCGACTCCTTCGCCGATCTGGTCGCCCACGTGCGCGCCGTCACCGACACCGCGTTCGGCCACCGGAACCACCCCTACGACCACATCGCCGAGGCGGCGCGGCGCGTCCAGGGTGGCGCGCGGCCGTACGAATCGCTGGTGCTGTTCCTCGAACAGAAGATCGACGGACCCCAGCTGCCCGGCTGCACCACCACCTGGGAACTCGCGGAGAAGGGCTACGCCCTGCTCCCTTTGACCGTGGAGGCGTTCCTGCACGCCGACCACACCGATGTGCAGATCGCCTATCAGGTCGATCTTTTCGACGAGCAGTCCGTCGCGCGCATCCACGAGGAACTCGACCGGGTCCTCGCGAACGCGTCGGCGGACCGGCCGGATCAGAGGGCTCACCAGTGACAGACACTTCCTACGACGACGTGCTCGCCAAGGCGTTCGACGACCGCGTGGTCGCCTGGACCGAACAGGCCGAGCTGGACAAGAAGTTCCCGCGCGCACTGCTCGAACATCTCGGCGCCGCCGGGGTTTTCGCGCGCAAGTGGGAGGACCGCAAGCTCACCGATCTCGGGCACCACTTCGCGCTGGCCCACCAGCTGGGCGCGCTCGGCTCGGCGGCCATCGGCGTCGGTGTGAGCCTGCACGATTCGGCCATCGCGATCCTGCGCCGCTTCGGGCGCAACGACTTCCTGCGCGAGCTGGCCGAGCAGGCCATCGCCACGGAGAAGGTGCTGTGCATCGGCGCCTCCGAGGAGTCGGGCGGCTCGGATCTGCAGAACGCGCGGACCATGATCGAGCCCGAGGGCGACGGCTACCGGGTGGTGGGGCACAAGAAGTTCGTCTCGCTCTCGCCGATCGCGGACTACATCTTCGTCGTCGGCCGTAGCGCCACCAGCGGCTCGTCGGGCGATGCGGGCAACGTCGCGCTGGCCGCGGTGCCCATCTCACAGGTCCAGGTCGGCACCCCCTACGAGAAGCTGGGCGCGGGTCCGCTGGACACCGCCCCGGTGACCATCGATACCTGGATCCCCGAGGAAGCGCTCATCGCGCGCCCGGCGACCGGCCTGGCCGTGATCAGCTGGGGCCTTGCCCACGAGCGCTATTCGGTGGCGGGCCAGATCGCCGCGGCCTGCGAGGTGATGCTCGGCGTCAGCCTGGCCCGGATGTACGACCGTGTCCAGTTCGGCAAGCGCCTCTACGACCACCAGGCCCTGCGCCTGCGCGTCGCGGATCTGCAAGCGCGCGTCGACCTGCTGCGCTACGCACTGAAAGGCGTTGCCGCCGAAGGCCGTATCAACCTGCGCACGGCCGCCTCGCTGAAAGCTTCCGCCGCGAGCCTGGGCGAGGAGGTCGCCTCGGAGTGCCTGCACATCTTCGGCGGCATCGGCTACCTGCAGACCGGCCTGCCGCTGGAACGCTGGTACCGCGATATGAAACTGGCCCGCGTCGGCGGCGGCACCGACGAGGTGCTGTGGGAGCTGGTGGCGGCGGCCATGAAGCCCGACAACGAGCGCTACGCGCAGATGTTCGCGAAGGTGGAACAGTCATGAGCACCCCGGTGAATACCGAAACCACGTCCGCCGTCACGGAATTGACGCCCTCGGACCACACCTACCTGCACCTGGACACCAAGAGCCGTCCGATGCACTGGTCGATGGCGCTGGAGCTGGCGGCCGACGGCCCGCACCTGTCCGTCGCCGACGTGCGCGAGCGAGTGCGCGAGCGCAGCGAGCTGTTCGACCTGTTCCGCATGGGCATCCGCGACGGCCGCTGGCGGGAGCCGCAGGTGGTGCTGGCCGAAAAGGTCGACGTGGAACGGCATCTCACGGCCGTCGAGTACGCGGACGGGGCCGATCTGCGCGCGCGGGTCGCCGCGCTGCTGGAGACGCCGTTGCCCCGGCCCGAACCGCTGTGGCACATCACCATGTTCACCCCGCGCGGTGACGGCGCGCAGTTCTTCCTGCTGCGCGTGCACCACGCCGTGTCCGACGGCATCGCGGGCGCCGCGTTCGCCGCGCTGCTGGCCGACGGCACTCCCGAAGAGCTCACGGAATTCGAGCGATTCGCGACCACGCCGCGTTTCCGCAGCCCGGAAGTCGAGCCGGAGGTGCTGAAAGAGGCGAAGGCCGCGTTCAACGAGCAGTGGGCGGCGGGCCGCAAGGGCCGCGGCTGGCCCAAGCTCACCAAGTCCGGCAAGCGCGAGTACGCCCTGTACAGCGCGTCCACTCGCGAGCTGCGCCGCGCCGCCAAGCGCAACGGCGCCACCGTGCACGAATTCCTGCTGGCCGCGATCGGCCGCACCGTGAGCATCGCGCCGCCCGCCGCGTCGAACCAGGCCGAGGTCATCCGGGTCACGCTGCCCGTCACCAACGATCCGGCCTTCCGCCACACCGGCAACGCGGTCGTGGTCACGCCGCTCAACCTGCTGGGCAACGAGACCGACCTGGCCCGCCACGTCGACCGGTGCCGCACGCAGCTGGCCACCATCGACAAGCGCCGCCCGGAACTCACGACGGCCGCTCCCGCCACCGCGCCCGGCCTGCCGTGGGCCGTGCGGCGGGCGATCGCGGCCGCCGGCCTGGCGCATATGAGCCCCGATATCCATATCGGTATCAATCCCGGATTCTCGCGGATTCGTTCCGTGCTCGGAAAGCCGATCGCGGAATTGACGCCGCTGTCGCCGCTGGCGGGTTATTCGCTCTCGGTGACCGCGCTGATCCTGGGCAACAAGACGTCGTTCGGCATCGTGATCGACCCCGCCGCACTGCCGGCAGGATACACCGACATCTTTGTGGAGCATTTCGACCGGGTGCTTCGCGAAGCAGGTACATCGGAATAAATCCGGCCGCATCCCGGCGTCCCGGAAAGTAATTCCGGAAACACAACCCATTCGACGCCGGGGTGTCCTCTGCGCAGAAGCGCCGTGCGGGAAGAGATGGAAACCCCAATGAGCAGAATTACCGAGTTGCTTTTCGAGCAGCCTGCTTCCGAGGTGAACGGCCTGTGGAGCGGTGTGGACGCGTCGGATCTGACGTTCCGGTCCTGGGATCAGGTGCGCGCGACGGCACGCCGGGTCGCGGGCGGTCTGGCCGAGGCCGGGGTGCAGCCAGGCGATTCCGTCGCCATTCTCGCGGGCACCCCGGGTGACGTGGCCGTCACCGTCCAGGCCACCTGGATGCGCGGCGCGGCCTTCACGATGCTGCATCAGCCCACCCCGCGCACGAATCTCGAGACCTGGGTGGCGGATACGCGCGCGGTGATCGAGATGCTGGGCGCCCGCGTGGTGGTGGTCGGCGCGCCGTTCACCGAGGCCGTGCAGGGTGTGGATATCGGCGTGCCTTTCGTCTCGATCGACGAATTGACCGCTCGCACCGAGGAATTGGCGCACGTTCCCACCGCCGAGGACGACGTCGCCGTCCTGCAGCTCACCTCCGGCACCACCGGCGTGCCGAAGGCCGTCGCGATCACCTACGCGAACCTGCACCAGAACCAGCTGGCCATGGTCGCCGCCGCCGGATTCCGCGCCGACGACGTGGTCGTCAGCTGGCTGCCGCTCTATCACGACATGGGCATGATCGGCACCTTCATGACCCCGCTGTTCGCCGGGGCCACCACGGTGATGATCACCCCGCTCGGCTTCCTCCAGAATCCGCTCTCCTGGGCCGAACTCATCACGCGCTTCGGTGGAACATTCACCGCCGCACCGAATTTCGCCTACGCCGTGCTCGCCCGCCGCCTGCGCCGCGCCGCCGACGGGGCCTACGACCTGTCGACCATGCGGGTCGCGGTCAACGGCGCGGAGGCCATCGACGAGTCCACGCTGCTCGAATTCCTCGGCGAGGCTTCGCGTTTCGGCTTCAAGGCCGAAGCGTTGATGCCCGCCTACGGCATGGCGGAGACCACGCTGGCGGTGTCGTTCACCGCCGCCGCCGAGCGCTACACGGTGGACGTCATCGACGCCGACTCGGCCGAGGCCGACAGCGTCGTGCGCCGCGACGAGGTGACGCGCCCGCGCACCCTCCTGCGGCTCGGCGTCCCGGTGCCCGGCCTCGAACTGAAGATCGCCGACGACAACGGCGACACCCTGCCCGCCGACCGCGTGGGCAACATCCTGGTGCGCGGCGACGCCGTCACCAGGCGCTACCTCGGCCCCGAGGGGTACGTCTCGGCGCTCGACGCCGAGGGCTGGCTGTCCACCGGCGACCTCGGCTACGTCGTCGACGGCACCGGCGAGGTGGTGGTGACCGGCCGCAAGAAGGACGTCATCATCGTCGCGGGCCGCAACATCTCGCCGACCGTGGTGGAGCGCGCGGCGGTCGGCGTCTCCGGTGTGCGTCCCGGCAGCGTCGCGGCGCTGGCCGTCCGGTTGCCCAGCATGGCGCGCGAGGGCATCGCCGTGATCGCCGAATCCGATTTCGCGGCCGACGCCGACGAGAGCGAGCGCATCCGCAAGGAAGTGGCCCGCGCGGTCTACGCCGACGTGGGCATCGCGCCCGCCGTGGTCACGATCGTGCACAAGGGCGCGCTGCCCAAGACGCCGTCGGGCAAGCTGCGCCGGTCCTCGGCGGCGAGCCTGATCCCCGCCTGATATCGCGCGATCGCGCTCGGCTTAGGATCGACTGTCCTAACCTGCCGCACGGAGCGTCGCTCCGTCGTGTGGTGTGGCACCCCGACCCGTAACCCAGGATTTCCTTCATGATCAGCGTTCGCGGCGTTACCAAACGCTTCGGTGAGAACGTCGCCGTAGACGATGTCAGCTTCGAGGCCGAGGCGGGCTCGATCACCTACCTGCTCGGGCCCAACGGCGCGGGCAAGACCACGGTCATGCGCATGATCGCCGGTCTCACCCGCCCCACCTCCGGCGCGATCGCGATCAACGACAAGGGGCTGCTGGAGTTCCGCGACACGATCCGCGAGATCGGGTTCAGCCTCGGCGCGTTCTCCCGCAACCCCAAGCACACCGCCGAACAGCACCTGCTCTGGCAGGCGCGCCTGGGCGGTGTGCCCGCCGCGAACGTCGGTCGGGTGCTCGAGCGCGTCGGGCTCGCGGCGGTCGCGCGCCGCTCGGTCGGCAGGTTCTCCTACGGCATGTTGCAGCGGCTGGGCATCGCCTCGGCCCTGCTCGGTGATCCGCGCACCCTGGTGCTGGACGAGCCGGCCAACGGTCTCGACGTCGAGGGCACGCTCTGGTTGCGCGAGCTGGTCGTCGGCCTGGCCGCCGAGGGCAAGTGCCTGCTGGTGGCCTCGCACAATCTCACCGAAGTAGAGATCACGGGTGACCGGATCGTCGTCATGGGCAAGGGAAAAGTGCTGTCCGATACGAGCAAGGACGAACTGGTGGCCAAGGGGACCGGTCCCCGGCGGTTGGAGTCGGCCTACGTCGACCTCACCCGCGGCAGCGTCGAATACGCCGCGGGCGGGGGTGAGCGCTGATGCTCGCCACCTATCTCGCGCGGTCCGTGCGCAGCGAGCTCACGAAGCTCTCCTGGCGGAACTCGTTCTGGTACACCGTGGTTCCGCTGGCGATCCTGATCCCGGTGCTGATCAACTTCGGCATCGCGAAGGCCACCCAGGAGCAGGCGTTCAACGGCTCCGGCGGCATGGAGACCAATAACTCCACCTACTGGATCCTCATCTTCGCCACCTTCATCCTGATGTCGGGCGGCGTCACGTCGCTGTGCGCGGAGTTCAAGGACAAGACGGTCGAGACGGCGTTCGGCATCCAGGCGCGGCGCTGGCTGCTGCCGGTGTCGAAGCTGATCGTGTTCGGCGCGATCTCCGGTGTGACCTCGCTGCTCACCACGTTCATCCTGGTCGGCGGATTCCCGCGCCTGTTCCCGGACGTGTGGGGCAAGGTCGACGCGTTCTCGTCGGTGGGCGTGCGCCTGCTGATCTGCGTGCCGATCTTCACGATGCTGATCTGCGCGCTCGGCCTGGGGCTCTCGGCGCTGCTGCCCAAACCGGGCCTGGTGGTCATGATCGTGCTGCTGTGGAAGTTCGGCGTCGAAGTGTTCGTCACCTTCGTGCCCGGCGACCTCGGCATCATGCTCCAGCGGCTGTCCCCGTTCAAGAACGGAGAACTCGGGGTGGGCCAGATGTCGACCATCAAGACCCTGTTCGGCGGGCCGACCGGCTCGCTGCTCTACTTCGCGGCGCTGTGCCTGGCGATCTTCGTGATCGGGACGGTGCGGTTGTCGACAGGGGATACGAAGACCGACTAGCGCGGATCAGGTTTCGCCGAGGAAGTCCGGGTTCGCCAGTCCGGCGCGGTAGGCGATCACGACGAGCTGGGCGCGGTCGCGGGCGTGCAGCTTGGTCATCGCGCGGCTGACGTGGGTGCGGACGGTGCCGTTGCTCACGACCCAGCGGCGGGCGATGTCCTCGTTGGAAAGCCCTGCGCGACAAGGGCGACCGCTTCGCGTTCGCGTTCGGTGAGCGATCGGGTCGCGGGCCTGCTCGCCGAGGCCGGACCGTTGGCGGGGCCGAATCGCGTGATCAGCCGCTGCACCAACTTCGGTGTGAGCAGGGCGTCGCCCTGCGCCACCGTGTGGATGGCGTCCACGAGCGCGTCCGCCGAGGCATGTTTGACGAGGAACCCGCTGGCGCCCGCGCTGAGCGCCTCGTACACGTACTCGTCGAGCAGACGGGTTCGTTCCACGGCGGTGAGCCCGTTGTCGGCCTCCCCGACGACGGTGATGCCATCCTCGAGATCGAGCACCGTGCGGAATCCGGTCCGCACGAGGTGCTGGTCGTCCACGACGAGCACGGTGATCACGACCGCGCGCCTCGCGCGTCGCGGGGGTACGCCCACTCGGCGACCACCTCGAATCCGGGTCGGTCGGCGCGGAATCCGGCGCGCAGTGACCCGCCGATCGTCTCCACCATCGCGCTGATCGCGGCGGTCTGGTTGTCGGTGGCCAAACCATGGGGCCGCGTCCGCCCTTCGACCGCAACTCCCGTCCGGGAACGGACCCGGGTGAGTCGGGTGTAGGGGTCGGGTGAGCGCCTCCGGTTCGCGGCACATGTCGCGGGCCGGAGGCGTTTCGCCGTGGTCCACATCCGTGACCGAACCTCCGGCCACCGCAACGCCCGAATCAGCGGGGGCTCACCGACTGGAGCCTCACCGGCATGCCGAGGATCCGGGGCTCCTCAGTACCGCTCGCCGTCCCGTAGCTCCCGCAGCGCGGCGTTCACTCGGCCGGCGTCGATCGGCTCGTTGGCGATCCGGCGGCGAACCTCCGTGAGCAGGTCCGGCCGACCTCCGAACGCCGGCCGCCGGTGCCCTACGGCGGCCGATCGGACCCGTCGGTCGTGCGTCGGGTCCACCGGCACGATCCGTGCGACGACCTCGCCGCGCTCGATGATGTCGACAGTCTCACCGGACTCGACCAACGCCTTCGCCCGCGCGGCGTGGTGTGCGAGCTCCCCGATCGGAATGGCCGTCATGGATCAAGCGTGTCATACAGTGCGGCCCATCCCGGCTCAATTATCGAACGGCGTCGCGGTCGATCACCCGCCCTTTCGCCGACCGCTCGAGCTCGGGCCCAGCACTCGCCGATCGTGTACCAATTTTCCAAGCCGACCCGCATCGCGCGCGGCAATACTCACGACCATGGCTATCGACAGGATCGCTCCGAAACTGGTCGTCAGCGACGCCGCCGCGGCGATCGAGTACTACACCACCGTCTTCGACGCCACCGTCCTCGAACGCCACAACGATTCCGGCCGTGTGGTCTTCGCCGAACTCGCCCTACCCGACGGCCCGACGTTCCAACTCAAGGACTCCGACGAATACGACCGCGACCCCCACCAACTCGGCAGCCCTGGCCTCCTCCTCACTCTCACCACCGACACCCCCGATACCCTCGCCGCCCGCATGACCACCGCCGGTGGCCACACCGTCTTCCCCGTCGCCGACCAGCCCTACGGCGCCCGCCAAGGCCGCATCCGCGACCCCTTCGGCCACGAATGGATCGTGGGCACAGCGATTCCCGCGGAGTCCGACTGACCCGGTTCGATCGTTGCTCACGCTCGTCCGGGTACCTACTGAATCAGTATCGATGTTCTGATTCAGGAGGTGTGGGCATGACTGGCGAGCTGTCGATCGGCGACCGCATCGATCGCGCCCGCGCCGCCGCCGGACTGAGTCAGCGCGAGATGGCCGCCAGGACCGGTATCACCCAGCCGACGCTGTCGCGGACCATCGCCGGCGATCGCGTGGCGAAGATGAACGAACTCGTCGCCATCGCGCACGCCACGGGTGTGCTCCTGCGCGAACTCACCGGAACCTCCGCCGTGGCCGGGGAGGTGCAGTGCGCGGCGCGCGCCGCGAACGGGTCCGCGATGGATTCCATGTACGAGCAGATGCTGCGTTTCCTGGAACTCGACGCCTATCTCGATGAACAAGGCATCCCGGTGGCCGAATGACCGCCGAATCGGAGGGCCGCGACGCAGCGGAGCGGTTCCGCGCGCGGCACCATCTCGGTGCGCAGCCGCTCGGTGACCTGGTCACGCTGATCTAGCAGACGGTGGGCGCCGATGTCGTGATCCTCGACACCGAACCGGACCAGCACGGTATGACCATGCGTCGTGGACCTCGGGGGCGAGTATTCATCGCGGTGGCGCGGACCCGGCACCCGATGCGGCAACGCAGCACCCTCGCCCACGAACTCGCCCACGTCGTGTTCGCGGATTGGTCGGCCGCGCCCATCGTCGATTCCGCGAGCCCGACGGAGATCAGGGCCAACGTCTTCGCTCGGCATCTGTTGATCCCGCCGGCTGGTCTCGCGGACCTCATCGATGGCCGAGCCGTCGACCTGGCGGTGCTGTCGAAGGTCGTCCAGTGGTTCCAGGTCTCACCCAAGATCGCAGCGATCGCCTTGGAGCAGTCGGGTCATATCGACCCGACCACCAAGACACGGTTCATGAGCGAAACCGCACCGCGGCTGGCCACGAGATTCGGCTGGTCGGACCAATACCAGGCCATGCAACGGGAATCCGACCAGCGGCGCGCCCCGCAGCGCTTGCTGGCGCGGGCCATCGCCGGGTGGATGCGAAACACGGTCTCGATCCAGACGATCGCCACGCTCCGGGGCCTCGATGTCGCCTCCGTCGAACGGGAATTGACCGCAGCGGGCCTCACTCCGCGGACACTCGTCCCGGAGTGGAGCGACCCCGACGACCTACCCGACGCCGACCTCGACCTCCACGAACTCGAAGACGCCGATCTGGGTGACGGCGGCGAAGTATGAACGCCAGACCCGTCATAGATGCCGGGCCCGCGTTGAACTTCTTGGCCACCAATAGGCAACGCCAGCTGATCAAGGTGCTGGGCAAGCTCAGCACCCCGGAGACGGTGGAGGCCGAGGTGCTTCGGAAAGCCCGAGTCGATCCTCGCTTCAAGGGCGTGGAGTTGATCTGGTCGAAGCTGACGCCGAACTGGATCGAGATCTCGGCGAACGCGCACGCCGTCGCAGCCGCCGAGCGCACAGGCGCGGCGGTCACCGTCGTCATCGATGTTCACGCCGGTGCCGTCATGGCCACGGCGGAAGCGCAACGACTCGAACGTCTCCGGGCGCAGGGGCGCTCGGTGGGCGGTCTGCGGGTCGTCAATACGGTCGGCATCCTGCGGCGAGCGGCCTCCGAGGGCTTCATCGAGAGCCGCGGCGAGATGCGGACCATCGACGAGCGGTTGCGCGAATGCGACGACGGCCTGCTCCCACTCGACCGGACGTCGCTACTCGCCCCTGGCCTGTGGAGCCGGCCCACCGGCACGAGAATCTGAAGGGTGCCAAAGATTTTCGTGCCGCACCCGGGGGCATCGACGCTACGCTCGGAACATGTCTGGGGGCCGGGTCGCAACTGTCACGCCGATCGGTCCGCGTCCGGGATTCGTCTCGAAGGAGCGGGTGGTTGCCGCCTTTGCCGGGGCTCCCGTGCTGGATGACCGGAAGTTCCGAGTGGATACTCGCGGCTTGTTCGAGGATGGGGAGTGCGACCCGTTCGGGCGGGCACGTGCGGCGGGGCGCGACGGGGAACCCGATGACAGGTAGGTCATCGCTCGGGAATCTCCGGGCGGACGCCGGGCCTGTCGACCTTCATTCTCCGAGCCCGCCACATCAGAGGTGGCTTCCGTCGTATCGGGGTCAGTCGTGGGAGCCGTTCTCGGGCAACGACTTCCGTGCCGCATGGTGTTTGTGCGAGACCGTGTACTCGTCGCGGCGGGCGAGCATGGCGGCGAGCATGAAGAGGAGCATGAGGATGTGGCCGCCCATCATCAGGCCCATCTCATCGAGGTGTCCGGTCCACAGGGGCGGGAACAGGACGACGAAGCCGGCGGACATGGCCAGGCACATCTCCACGATCGGGCGGGCCCGGTGCCCGCGGAACCACATCCAGGCCGCCATGGTGACCGACATGCTGGCGGCCATCAGCAGGCTGTCGATCTCCGGCCGGTCCGGGAGGCCGCCGGTCGCGAGTTCGAGGGCCGGTAGGACGAGCAGCATCCCGACCGTCATGGCCAGCACCATTTCCAGGTAGTGCCACGCGAACCGTGCGAACGGGCCGGTCATGCGTTGCCGTCGGGGGTTCGCGTGAGCCATCGTCCCGCCCGGCGTCCGTTCGGTCTCGTCGCCGACCATCACATGTGCCCTCCGCTCGGTCATACCGCACCTCCCACTTAAGTCGAACAGCAGTGTTCGAGTTCAATGATGCTACGGTAACTCGTACACCGGTGTTCGACAAGAGTGAAGGCGAGGGCGAATGTCCGCACGGGCGGGTCAGATCAGCAGACCGCAGGCGCCGAATCAGCGCGCCGACGCGCGCCGCAACCGCGAGGCGATCCTCGACGCCGCCATCACCTGCCTCGGCCGCGATCCGGACACCAGCGTCGCGGCGATCGCCCGGGAGGCGCGGGTCGGCCGGGTCACCCTGTACGGGCATTTCCCGACCAGGGCCGACCTGGTGGACGCCGCGCTGGTCGCCGCCCTCGAACAGGGCGACGCCGCCCTCACCGGCGTGGACCTGTCCGGTGACCCGCAGCGGGCGCTGGAACGGCTGATCGAGTCGAGCTGGCAGCTCGTCGAACGCTCACGCGCCCTGCTCGTCGCCGCGCAGAAGACGTTGCCGCCCGGCCGAATTCGCGCCCTGCACGCCAAACCGGCCGAACGCGTCCTCGGCCTGCTCATCCGCGGCCAAGCCGAGGGCGTGTTCCGCACCGACCTCCCCGCCACCTGGCTGGTCGGCACCCTGCACAGCGTCATGCACGGCGCGGCCGAGGAAGTCAACGCCGGCCGCGTCGCGAGTGCCGACGCCGCGCACTACATCACCGCCACGGTCCTGCCGGCCTTCAGCGCCGCCGCGCGCGGCTGAGCGCGTTCACCGCCGTATGACGGCGACAGCGACTCCTGGGACCGCCGGACGGTCTCCGGATCGATCTCCTGGATCTGGAGGACGACACCGTCCGGGTCGGTGATGCGGATGCTGCGGGGTCACCGAGGCGCTGTCCACCCACACCGAGGTCGCGTTCGCCGCGACCACCACGGGCGCGACCAACGTGCTCGCCCTCAACGAGCCGGCCCGCCCCTACTACCCCGCGCGTGACGCGGTCCACGCATACGAAAAACGGCCCGGAACAAGTGTTCCGGGCCGCTTTCCCTAGTAGCGGGGACAGGATTTGAACCTGCGACCTCTGGGTTATGAGCCCAGCGAGCTACCGAGCTGCTCCACCCCGCGTCGGTAAGTACAACCCTACACAGGGGGCGGAGGAAGTTCCTAATCGCCTGGTCAGGGGCGGTTTCAGGTGAACTTGATGCCCTGGGCCAGGGGGAGGTCGGGGGAGTAGTTGACGGTGTTGGTGGCGCGGCGCATGTATGCCTTCCAGGAGTCGGAGCCGGATTCGCGGCCGCCGCCGGTGTGCTTCTCGCCGCCGAACGCGCCGCCGATCTCGGCGCCGGAGGTGCCGATATTGACGTTGGCGATCCCGCAGTCGGATCCGTCGGCGGCGAGGAAGCGCTCGGCTTCGCGCTGGTCGGCGGTGAAGATCGCGGACGAGAGTCCCTGGGGGACGCCGTTGTGCAGGGCGATGGCGTGGTCGAAATCGCGGTAGGTGAGCACGTAGAGGATGGGGGCGAAGGTCTCGTCGCGCACGACGCCGGTCTGGGTGGGCATGCGCACGATGGCCGGGCGCACGTAGAAAGCGTTGTCGCCGTGGACATCCACGCGCTCGCCGCCGCAGACGAGTTCACCACCGTCGGAGAGCGCACGGTCCAGCGCGGAACGCATGGCGGTGTAGGCGGATTCGTTGATCAGCGGTCCCACCAGCATGCCTTCGTGCAGCGGATTGCCCACGGGCAGTTGGCCGTACGCGTTCTCCAGTTGGCGCAGCAGCGGGCCGACGATGTCGGCGTGCGCGATCAACCGGCGCAGCGTGGTGCACCGCTGCCCGGCGGTGCCGGCGGCCGCGAACACGATTGCGCGCGAGGCCAATTCCAGATCGGCGGTGGGCGTCACGATGGCCCCGTTGTTCCCGCCGAGCTCGAGCAGACATCGCCCGAACCGCGCCGCCACCTTCGGCGCGACGGTCCGGCCCATCCGCACCGATCCGGTGGCGCTGAGCAGCGCGACGCGTTCGTCGTCGACGAGCCGGGCGCCCACCTCGGCGCCGCCCTGAATCAGTTGGTGCACTTCGGGATCCGCGCCCACATCGACGGCCGCCCGCCGCAGCAGGGAGTGACACGCCAACGCCGTCAGCGGCGTCGTCTCCGACGGCTTCCACACCACCGTGTCGCCACACACCAGCGCGATGGCGGTGTTCCACGCCCACACGGCCACGGGGAAGTTGAACGCGGAGATCACGCCGACTACGCCGAGCGGATGCCACGTCTCCATGAGCCGGTGACCGGGCCGCTCGGAGGGCATCGTGCGCCCGTACAACTGCCGCGAGAGGCCGATGGCGAACTCGCAGACGTCGATCATCTCCTGCACCTCGCCGACGGCCTCGGGCCCGATCTTGCCCGCCTCCAGCGTGACCAGCTCGCCCAGTTCGGTCTTGTGCGCGGTGAGCAGTTCGGCGAGCCTGCGCACCACGGCGGCCCGCACGGGCGCGGGCACGGTGCGCCAGCCACGGAACGCCTCGGCAGCGCGGCCGATCGCGGCGTCCGCGTCGGCGGGCATGGTGGCGGGGAGGGTGGTGAGCAAGCCGCCGGTGATCGGGGTGCGAGCTGGGAGTTCGCCGGGTGGCGGCAGTTCGGCACCGAGCGCGCGCAGGATGTTGGTGGCGCGTCCGGACAGGTCGCGGGTCAGACGGTCGTTCAGGGTGTTCGTCATCGATTGCTCCACATCGGCTTTGGGTCGGCACTCGGTGCTAGCGGGTTGCCGGAAGTGAACGAGTCGAAGTTTCCTCCACGAGTCGCTGTTGCTGGGTTAGCCTTCGCTGATGGCGGATACACCGGCAAAACCCGTACTCGACGACATTGATCGCCTGTTGATTCGTGAACTGATGGCCGATGGTCGCGCCACCTTATCGAACCTGGCCGAGAAGGCGAGCCTCTCGGTGTCGGCGGTTCAGTCGCGTGTACGCAGGTTGGAGGCGCGCGGTGTGATCCGCGGCTACACGGCGAACGTGGATCCCGAGGCGCTCGGACAACTGCTGTCGGCATTCGTCGCGATCACTCCTCTCGATCCGTCGCAGCCGGATGATGCCCCCGCTGTCCTGCAACATATCCCGGGAATCGAGGCATGCCACTCCGTGGCGGGCGACGAGAGCTACGTGTTGCTGGTCCGGGTGGCCTCGCCGCGCCACCTGGAACAACTGCTCCAGGAGATCCGGGCGACCGCCAACGTCCGCACGCGCAGCACCATCATCCTGCAGACATTCTATGACAGATAGCGATTGAGCGTACTTCCTCCAGTTATCCGTGGAGATTTCGTAAAAATTTCCGTACCCTACGGGTGTGACCTTAGAACTGGAACGCACCCGATCGGGTGGTGACAAGGCACCGGTCACCCCCGCGACCCGGGTACACGAGATCCTGTCGGCGCACATCCTGGCCGACGGGTTCGATCTGGTGCTGGATCTGGAGAACTCCCGCGGCTGCCGTCTCGTCGACGAACGCGACGGCAGCACCTACCTCGACATGTTCGGGTTCTTCGCCTCGAACGCGCTGGGCATGAACCATCCCGCCCTGGCCGACGACGCCGCGTTCCGCGCGGAACTGGCCACGGCGGCGGTGAACAAGCCCTCCAACTCCGACATCTACACCGTCGAGATGGCGCGCTTCGTCGAGACCTTCGCGCGGGTACTGGGCGATCCGCGCCTGCCGCACCTGTTCTTCATCGACGGCGGCGGGCTGGCCGTGGAGAACGCGCTCAAGGTCGCGTTCGACTGGAAGAGCAGGCACAACGAGGCGCACGGCCGCCCGGCCGAACTCGGCACCAGGGTGCTGCACCTCACCGGCGCGTTCCACGGGCGCACCGGCTACACCATGTCGCTCACCAACACCGACCCGGTGAAGACGGCCAGGTTCCCCAAGTTCGACTGGCCGCGCATCGACGCCCCGTACCTGGCCGACGGTCGCGACATCGAGGCCGCCGAGGCGCACGCGCTGGACCGGGCGCGGCGCGCGTTCGCCGAGAATCCGCACGATATCGCCTGTTTCATCGCCGAACCCATTCAAGGCGAGGGCGGCGACCGGCACCTGCGCCCGGAGTTTCTGCGCGCGATGGCCGAACTGTGCCGCGTGAACGACGCGCTGTTCGTGCTGGACGAGGTGCAGACCGGCGTCGGCATGACCGGAACCACCTGGGCCTACCGGCAACTCGGCCTCGAACCCGATGTGGTGGCGTTCGGCAAGCGCACCCAGGTGTGCGGGATCATGGCCGGCGGGCGCGTCGACGAGGTCGCCGACAACGTGTTCGCCGTGAGTTCCCGGCTCAATTCCACCTGGGGCGGCAACCTCACCGATATGGTGCGCGCCCGGCGAATCCTCGAGGTCATCGAGCGCGATCGCCTCATCGAGGGCTCCCGGCCGCTCGGTGAACACCTGCTGCGCAGGCTGACCGGGCTGGCCGCCGACCATCCGCGCGTCACCGAACCCCGCGGGCGCGGGCTGATGTGCGCGATCACGCTGGCCACGCCGGAACTGCGGGACGCGGTGGTGACCGCGCTGCGCGAGCGCGAGCACGTGCTCATCCTCGGGACCGGGGAGCGCGGGATCCGTTTCCGCCCGCCGCTCACCGTGAGTGCTGCGGAACTGGACGCGGCGGTGGACGCGCTGGATCGGGTGCTGCGCTCGGTGGAATGAGGGCGGGCGCGGCTCAGTTCCGCGGGAGTCGCAGTCCCAGTCCGCCGGTGACGAAGCGGCTCACGGCGGTGCTGCCCGCTTCGAGGGCGGGTTCGTAGCCGGAGCGCGACCACCCGGTGAGGTCGGCGGTGCCGTCGGCGGCCGGGGTGACGACGATCTCGGCGACCATCTCCGCCGTGGTGGGTTCGCAGACCGCCCACGAATAGTGGGTTTCGGCGTCCCAGCCCGCGGTGCGCCGCGCGACGTACTCGGGGTCGGTGATGCCGCCGTCGGCCAGGGCCGGGCGGTCGTCGATGCGCTCGTCGGCGCGCAGCGCGCGCAAATACCAGGTGCCCGCGTTGATCTCGACGGGTTCCATCAGTGCCCTCCG
This sequence comes from Nocardia puris, assembly GCF_003315035.1. Taxonomy (GTDB): domain Bacteria; phylum Actinomycetota; class Actinomycetes; order Mycobacteriales; family Mycobacteriaceae; genus Nocardia; species Nocardia puris. The sequence continues at coordinate 119,281 of NZ_QNRE01000014.1, read as the reverse complement.
TGTCGCTTGCCGAACAGCAGGGCACCGGCCAGCGGGATCGCCAGGAACCACAGCCAGCTGCCCGTGACGAAGAACAGTATGACCGCGACGATCGGGATCGCCGCCATCACCCGCTCCGGCCAATCGCCCAGCAGCGCCGGATCGCGGCGAGCGGGGGCCTTGTCCTGACTCGGCTCCGGCGGGAGGTCGGAGAACACCGGTTCCAGCTCACCGCGGGTGCGCGCGTTGGCGATGACGGCACTGCGCTCGTCGAACTCCGCGACGCTCAACCGTCCGGCGGCGAAGTTGTCCGAGAGCCGCCGCATCGCCCGCTCCCGCTCCTCGGTGCCGATCCGGATGTCGGGTGGCTGGTCCATACGCCCAGGTTAGTGGACGGGCGAGGGCGCGGGAGTCGGGCGGCTCACAGCCCGGCGGGCCCGCGCGCGGGTACGCTCCAGGCAGGACTCGCGGGTCGGGTGGCCGCGGGTCCGGTACGTCGACGGTGACCGGGAGGTGCGCGATGGAAGCGGCGCGATTCGGTCGCTATCGGCTGGAACGGTTGCTCGGTCGCGGCGGCATGGGCCAGGTGTGGCTGGCGCACGACACCGAATCCGGGCGGGCGGTCGCGCTGAAACTGCTGCCCGCCGAACTCGCCGTCGACGCGGACTACCGCAAGCGCTTCGCGCGCGAGGCCGAAGTGGCGGCGGCGCTGCGCGATCCGCACATCGTCGCGATCCACCGGCACGGCGCGATCGACGGACGGCTGTTCATCGAGATGGACTACATCGAGGGGACCGATCTGGCGGCCCGGCTCGCCGCGCACGGCACCCTCGATCCGCGCGCCGCGCTCGCGATACTCGGGCAGGTGGCGGGAGCGCTGGATGCCGCGCATCGGGCCGGGCTCGTGCACCGCGACGTCAAACCGTCCAACATCCTCGTGCGCCCCGACGGGTTCACCTACCTCATCGATTTCGGTATCGCCCGGGTGACCGGCCAAACCTCCGTGACCACCACGGGTCTGGCGATCGGCACGTGGGCATATATGGCGCCGGAACGGTTCTCCGGGGACGCCGACGCCCGCTCGGATGTGTATTCGCTGGCCTGCGTGCTCTACGAATGTCTCACCGGCAGAAGACCTTACGGCGACACCGACCCCGCCCGTCAGATGCACGGGCACCTGATGACCGAGCCGCCCCGCGCCTCCGCGCACAACCCGGACGTGCCCGCCGCGCTGGACGACGTGATCGCGCGGGGGATGTCGAAAGAGCCTGCCGAACGGCCCGCGCGCGCAGGGGAATTCGTGCGGGCGGCAGTGTATGCGGTGGTCGGGGGTCGGGCGGATTCGCCTGGAGGATCGTCCGAGCGAGCGGGCTCGGGGACACCTCGCCCCGCCGAGCCGGGCGGTGCGAATCCGGCTCCGCTGAGCGGTCTTCCGGCTGCGCATTTCGAGTCGGCATCCGGTGCTGCGATGGCGGGCTTTGCGGTGCCGAACCCTTCAGGAGCCCTCGGCCCGCAAGGTACGAAGGTTCATTCCCAGCCGGGACTTCCGCTGACGCGAGTCGGTGGGCCCGATGCGGTGGGTCCGCCCACCCCCGGCTCGGGCAATCGGCCGTCGGTCGCCTCTGCCGGTCCGCAGGGGACGAAAGTTCTTGCGCAGCCGGATCGTCCGGCGACGAGAGTGGAGACGAGGTACACCGCTCCGCCGGCGGTGTCTCGCGGGACCGGCGTGCTCCCGGTGGACCCGCGCGGGAATCCGCCTGTGGGATGGGTGGATTCGCGACCGTACCGCCCGGCGCCCGGATACGGTTGGCCTGCGCCGGTCCCGGCGGGCAAGCGGTGGTACCTGCGGCGTAAGGCGCGGGCGGGGCGGTGGCCGTCGCGCGGCCCTGCGTACTTGGTGCCCCGCAGACCGCAGCCGCCGCCGCGCCGCAAGCGTGGGGGAGTGTTGAAGAAGGCGCTCACCGCGTTGCTCGTGATCTTCTTGGCGCCGTTCGTGTTCGCGATCGGGTGCCTGGCGCTGATCGCGGCGGGGAGCGGAGAGTCCGAGCCGGGTACCGCGCCGCCCGCGGCGATTGTCGAGGACACACCGCCCGGCGCACCGGCGCAGGCGGGTGGTCCGGCACGCGACGGCAAGTTCGAATTCGCGGTCACCGGTGTGGATTCCGGCGTGTCGCGGGTCGGATGGCAGACGGCGCGTGGCACCTTCCTGGTCGTCACGCTGAGCGTGCGCAACATCTCCGACGAGGGCCGCTGGTTCGTGCCGTTCGGCCAGAAGCTGCGCGACAGCACCGGCGCCGCCCTCGAGCACGACACCACCGCCACCGCCTGGGAATCCGTGCAACGCGGCTTCGGCTACCCGATCCAGGTCGACCCCGGCAACACCGTGGACGCCGTGCTCGTCTTCGACGTCCCCGCCGGCACCACCCCCACCCACCTCGAACTCCACGACTTCGTCTTCTCCGGCGGCGTCACGATCCCCTTGGTATGAGCGCGGCATCGCCTGCGACACTCACCGTGCCCGGTCGGATGGTCGGTCCCGCAGGCCCACCGGTCGTCATACCCCGAGTCTGCGCCGGCGCCGTGCCCCCCGCCATTACCTGCGGGGTAATGGACGACTCGGAATCCCGTCGGCGACAGTCTCCTTCATGGAGAGCACCAACAAACAACGGATCATCGACGGTTTCCGCGAATTCGCCTCGGGCAACGTGGAGGTCCTACGAACACTCCTGCACGAGGACGTCCTCGAGCACAGCCTCGGAAACCCCAGTGGGCGAGACGCTTTCATCGACTACATCACCCACGCGCCCGTCGCGGGCGCCCGCCTGGAACTCGCGCGCGTGATCGCCGAGGACGACCACGTGGTCGTGCGCTACCGCATGACCCCGCCCGGCGCGGACCACGACGTCACCGTCGTCGACATCTGGCGCCTGGCGGACGGTCTGATCGTCGAGCACTGGGACGTCGTCCAACCTGTCCCCGACGCGACCTCCCTCCCCCACGGGATGTTCGGAACCGGCCGATCAGGACGACGAGTCGGCGCCCGCGACCAGCGCGCCCAACGCGTCGTGGACGGCTCGGCGGCCGTGGTGGAGCGCCGTGGTGAGCAGGGCGGTGTCGCGGGCCGTGCCGTCGACGGTGGGGGAGTCGGCGGGCGGGTGGATCTGGAGGGCGGCGTCGCCGAGGTCGGCCAGCAGGCGCTCCTCGGCCGCTTCCTGTTCGGGGCGGCGCAGCCAGGCGCGGTAGGCGCCGGGGGCGCGCAGACGCAGGTAGTTGCCGCCGACCACCGAGTGCAGGCGGGAGGCGGGCGGGCGCGGTTCGCCCGCGCGGCGGGTGCGCAGCACCAGGCAGTGGGTGGCGCCGGCGCGGACGGCGCTGTGGATGGGGATCGGTTCGGCGATGCCGCCGTCGAAGTAGAGCACGCCGTCGAGGGCAATCGGCCCGCCCGCCAGGATCGGCAGGTTGGCACTGGCCCGCAGCGCGCGCATCAGGCTGCGCTTGTCGTAGATGTGCGGGCGCAGGTCGATGGCGTTCCCGGTGCGCACGTCGGTGCCGATGGGGTGCAGGGTGGTGGGGTTGTCCAGGATCGCGGGGAAGTCCATCGGCTCGAGCCCGTCGTAGACGCGGTGCACGAGATAGCGCACGTCGAAGGCGGCCCCGCCCCGCATCAGCCGCGCCGGATCGATCACCCGCCGCATGATGTCCGGATTCGACCAGGACCGCATGCCCGGCACAGCGCGCCCGCACAGCAGCCACGCCCCGTTGATCGCCCCCGCCGACGTGCCGTACACGGCGTCGAACACCCCGGAAAGCCCCAGCTCCTCGAGGCCCTGCACCATCCCGCTGGAGTACACCCCGCGACTGCCGCCGCCTTCGATCACGAGCATCAGCCGATGCCCGTCGTCGCGCGACCCGGACGCGGCGCGAGCGCGGATGACCTCGGCGGCAGTAGGACTGGTCACCCGACCACGATACGTCGGCCGAGGAGCCGGGGCATGCCGTGATCGGTGGGCGCCGCGTCGCCCCTCCACCGTCGGCCTCTGCGGTCACCTCGACGGGGCAGACTGGGCGACTCGGATACATGCGAGCCGCCGCTCTGGGCATCCGCGCTATGGCCGCCTAGAGCGCGGGCTTGTTGCCCGAATCGGCGGTGTTATGGCAGCCCCGGGTGTCGGCGCAACGCCTGTCACACCGAGCGGAGAAGTCGGCTTGTTCGCGCCTGCCGTGCGTTCGGACCGGACGGTCGGCACGGCCCCCCACAAAAATAGGAGCGGGCGCGGACCTCGTTGTCCGTGCCCGCCCTCGTCGGTGCCGGCCGATCTACTTGATCTCGGCCAGCACCGTGCCCTGGGTGATGGCGGCGCCCGCCTCCACGGCGAGCCCGGTCACCACGCCCGACTTGTGCGCGTTGACGGGGTTCTCCATCTTCATGGCCTCGAGCACCACGATGAGGTCGCCCGCCTCGACGGACTGACCCTCCTCGACGGCGACCTTCACGACCGTGCCCTGCATGGGCGCGGTGACGGCGTCACCGGAGGCCGCGCCGCCGCCCGCGCCGCCACGCTTGCGCGGCTTGGGCTTCTTGCGGATCACACCCGCGCCCGCCGCGGCGCCACCGCCGGAGCCGACGGAGAAGTTGCCGGGCAGCGACACCTCGACGCGGCGGCCGCCGACCTCGACGACGACCTTCTGCCGGGGCAGATCCTCCTCGTCGTCCTCGGCCGGGGCGCCCGCGCCCGCGTACGGCTCGACGGTGTTCTTCCACTCGGTCTCGATCCACTTGGTGTAGACGTCGAACTTCTCACCGTCGCCGATAAAGGCGGGGTCCTCGACGATCGCCCGGTGGAACGGGATGACGGTGGCCAGGCCGTCGACCTCGTACTCGGCCAGCGCGCGGCGCGCCCGCTCCAGCGCCTGGGTGCGGTTCTCGCCGGTGACGATCAGCTTGGCCAGCATGGAGTCGAACTGCCCGCCGATCACGCTGCCCTGCACCACGCCGGAGTCCACGCGCACGCCGGGGCCGGTCGGCTCCTTGTACACCGTGACCGGGCCGGGGGCGGGCAGGAAGCCGCGGCCGGCGTCCTCGCCGTTGATGCGGAACTCGAAGGAGTGACCGCGCGGGGTGGGGTCCTCCTTGATGGACAGCTCGTGGCCCTCGGCGATGCGGAACTGCTGGCGCACCAGGTCGATGCCCGCGGTCTCCTCGGTGACGGGGTGCTCCACCTGCAGGCGGGTGTTCACCTCGAGGAACGACACGGTCTCGCCCTGCACCAGGTACTCGACGGTGCCCGCGCCGTAGTAGCCCGCCTCGCGGCAGATGCGCTTGGCCGACTCGTGGATCTTCGAGCGCACCTCGTCGGACAGGAACGGCGCCGGGGCCTCCTCGACGAGCTTCTGGAAGCGGCGCTGCAGCGAGCAGTCGCGGGTGCCCGCGACCACGACGTTGCCGTGCTTGTCGGCGATGACCTGGGCCTCGACGTGGCGGGCCTTGTCCAGGTACTGCTCGACGAAGCATTCGCCGCGCCCGAACGCCGCGACCGCCTCGCGGGTGGCCGACTCGAACAGTTCGGGGATCTCCTCGATGGTGTGGGCCACCTTCATGCCGCGCCCACCGCCGCCGAACGCGGCCTTGATGGCCACCGGCACGCCGTACTGCTCGGCGAACGCGACGACCTCGTCGGCGTTCTTCACGGGGTCCTTGGTGCCCGCGGCCATCGGCGCGTTCGCGCGCTCGGCGATGTGGCGGGCGGTGACCTTGTCGCCGAGGTCGCGGATGGACTGCGGCGAGGGGCCGATCCAGATCAGCCCGGCGTCGAGGACGGCCTGGGCGAAGTCGGCGTTCTCGGACAGGAAGCCGTAGCCGGGGTGGATCGCGTCGGCGCCCGACTTGGCGGCGGCGTCGAGGATCTTGTCGAACACGAGGTAGGACTCGGCGGAGGTCTGGCCACCGAGGGCGAACGCCTCGTCGGCGAGCTTGACGAACGGGGCGTCGGCGTCGGGCTCGGCGTAGACCGCGACACTGGCGATCCCCGCGTCCTTGGCCGCCCTGATCACGCGCACGGCGATCTCGCCTCGGTTAGCTACGAGTACCTTCGTGATCCGCGCGCTGGCATGGCTGGGCACTGAGCCTCCTGATTGCAATCTTCTGGTCGCTTCGCGGGATGGGGCTGCACGGCCCGGTCCCCGGTGAGGGGCGGCGCGCCGCACAGGCTCCGCGCCCGTTCCACAAATCTACGACGCGTCTCCACGACGCAAATCTGCGACTCGGGCGAGTGTAGGCAGTCTGCCAACAGACGCCGAACTCGGATAGCCCTACTCGACAGTAGGTCGTGGATCACACTCCCGCACATCCGGTGCCGAACGTGCTACCTGGCGCGCTGTTTGCGGCCCGCTCCGGAAGGCGCCTCACCCGGTTCATCCCCCCTGACGATCGGCATACGCACCGAGTTGCCCCATTCGGTCCACGACCCGTCGTAATTGCGCACCGAGGGGTAGCCGAGCAGGTACGTCAGCACGAACCAAGTGTGGCTGGACCGCTCGCCGACCCGGCTGTACACCACCAGATCCTCGGCGCCGTTCAGCGCGCCGTAGAGCTCGTCCAGTTCCGCGCGCGAGCGGAAACGCTTGTCGGAGGCCAACGCTCGGTCCCAGGGGATGTTCAGCGCGGTGGGGATGTGGCCGCCGCGCAGGGCCGCGTCCTCGGGGTTGTCCGGCTTCGGGCTGGTCTCGCCGGAGTACTCCTCGGCGGAGCGCACGTCCAGCAGGGGCTTGCCGAGATGGGACAGCACGTCGTCGCGGAACGCGCGGGCGATCTCGTCGTCGCGGCGCACCGTGGGGTAGTCGCTGAGCGGGAGGTCGGGGGTGTCGAAGACGGTGTCGCGCTCCTCGGAGATCCACACGTCGCGGCCGCCGTCGAGCAACCGCACGTCCTCGTGCCCGAAGAGGGTGAACAGCCACAGCGTGTGCGCCGCTTGCGCGTTGCCGCGATCGCCGTAGATCACCACCGTGTCGTCGCGGGAGATGCCTTTCGCGCGCATGAGTTCGGTGAAACGCGCGCCGTCGATATAGTCACGCGTGACCGGATCGTTCAGATCACCTCGCCAGTCGATCTTGACCGCGCCGGGCACATGTCCGATGTCGTATAACTGGCTGTCCTCGTCGGCCTCGACGATCCGCAGTCCCGGCGCGCCGATGTTTGCCGACAGCCACTCCGTGGTTACCAGTCGGTGAGGATGCGCGTACGCACCGAAGGAGGGATGAGAGTCCGGGGCTACGGGCACGATTCGGGTCCTTCACACGAGGTGGTCGGTGGTAACGGCGGTTCGGGTCTCACAGGAGATGGTAAATGTGGGGCGTTTGTGAAACTGGTGTCAGATCACGAATCGGCTGAATGGGCGAATAAATCGCACCCTCATCCGATAAAGTCTCCCGGGAGGAGGGGTGAGCTATGTCCGATTCTTGGCCGCGGCGGCGACTGCTCGCGATCCTACGTGGCGCAAGCGAACCTCTCGACGCGCAGGAGCTGGCCAGGATCACCGGACAGCACGTCACCACGGTCCGTTTCCACCTGGATGTTCTCACCAAAGAATCCCTGGTCCGCCAATTCCAGCAGCCGCCCCGCGGGCGCGGCAGGCCGCGCATCGGTTACAGCGCGGTGCAGCGATCGGTCGGCTACCAGGAACTCGCGCAGGTGCTCGCCGATCAGCTCGGCCCCGACCCGCGCCACCGCCAGGAGGCGGGCATCGCGGCGGGCCGTGCGTGGGGCGGCAAACTCGATGTGGGTGACCACCCCGCCGAGACGCTGGAGGACGCGAAAGACGTCACCGTGACGGTGCTCTCGGAGCTCGGGTTCGCGCCCGAACGCGATCCGGCCGCCGACGACGAGCGCAGTGTGCTCATCCGGATGACCGCCTGTCCGCTGCGCGAGCTGGCCCGCACGCACTCCGACGTGGTGTGCGGGGTGCACCTGGGACTCATGAGGGAAGCGCTGGAGCGCTGCGGCGCCCAGGGCGTGTCGGTGCGGCTGCTGCCGTTCGTGGAGCCGGAACTGTGCCTGGCGCGGCTGGAATCGACCGGCTGCGGCGATCAGGACGAGCGCGCCGCGGTGCCGGTGGGCGCCGACCCGTCCGCCGAGCCGCCCCGCACGCCGCCGCTAGGAGGCCGTGTGCCGCCACAGCTGCGCAATACCGACCCCAACGTCTTCGAGCAGCCTGCGCAGCAGTGGTAGCCCGATCCCGATGACGCTGGACGGGTCGCCCTCGATCCGGTCGACGAACCAGCCGCCCAGCCCGTCCAGGGTGAACGCGCCCGCCACCTGCAACGGCTCGCCGGTGGCGATGTAGGCGTCCAGCTCGTCGGCCGCGGGCTTGGCGAAATGCACGGTGGTGGAACTGCAATCGACGGCCTGCGCGACCACCGCGCCGTCGCGCAACCGCAGCACGCAGTGACCGGTGATGAGATCGGCGCTGCGACCGGCCATGTCGGTCCAGCGAGCGCGCGCCACCTCGGCGGTGTGCGGTTTGCCCTGGAGTTCGCCGTCCACCAGCAGCATCGAATCGCATCCCACCACAACGCAATCGGCGTCGTAGTCGGGAACGGCCGCCGCCACCGCGGCGGCTTTGGCCTTGGCCAGCTCCACCACGACGGTCTGCGGGCCGGAGTCCGCGGGCAGCGCGGCGGCCACGGCGTCCTCGTCCACGTCCGACACCCGGACCACCGGGTCGATGCCCGCCGAGCGGAGCACCTCCCGGCGGGCGGGCGACGCGGACGCCAGGATCAGCGTGGACGTCACCGAAGGTGCGACAGTTGCGGGAAGGCGTACGGCGAGAACGGCGAGCTGCCGCGGTGCATCAGGGTGGGCCTGCCCCACGCGTCGGCGGGGCCGGTGGGCGCGGGGGGCGCATCCTGGCCCGCCGCGCTGAAAACGCACACCAGGGCAGCGAGTTCGAGGTCGTTCGGCGCGCCCTTCTCGATGCGGAGGAACGGCTGTCCGTCCGGCTCGGCGGCCGGGGTGGCCTGCACGGCGTTCGGCGCCTCGACCTCGACCTCGTCGGCGATCTCCTCGACCGTGAGATCCAACTCGGCGGCGGTCAACACGTCTTCATCTGCCACGGTCGTCACAGTGCCAGATCCTTCCTCTAGCTCGATCGGGCGGCTGTGTGTTCACCCGATGGGTGGGATGACGCGATGGTCATCCTCGGATCCACTCATTGCCTCTCAGCAACCAGTGTGCGCGGCTTACCGAGGGTATCGCTGATTCACAGCGGGATGTTGCCGTGTTTTTTCGGCGGGAGGGTCACCATCTTGCGTTCCAGCAGTCGCAGCGCGGACACGATCTGGCCGCGCGTGTGCGACGGCGGGATGACCGCGTCCACGTAACCGCGCTCGGCGGCGACGTACGGGTTCACGAGGGTGTCCTCGTACTCGTTCTGGAGCTCGAGCCGCAGCGCATCGACGTCGGCGCCGTCTTTCGCGGCCTGCTGCAACTGCTTGCGGTAGACGAATCCGACGGCGCCGGAGGCACCCATGACGGCGATCTGCGCGGTGGGCCAGGCCAGGTTCACATCGGCGCCCATGTGCTTGGAACCCATCACGTCGTAGGCGCCACCGTAGGCCTTGCGGGTGATGATCGTGATTTTGCCCACAGTGGCCTCGCCGTAGGCGTAGAGCAGCTTCGCGCCGCGCCGGATGATGCCGTTGTACTCCTGGCCGGTGCCGGGCAGGAAGCCGGGCACATCGACCAGCGTGATGATCGGGATGTTGAACGCGTCACAGGTGCGCACGAACCGCGCCGCCTTCTCCGAGGCGTCGATGTCCAGGCAGCCGGCGAACTGGGTGGGCTGGTTGGCGACGATGCCGACGCTGCGGCCGTCGACCCGGCCGAAGCCGACGATGATGTTCATCGCGCGCTCGGCCTGCACCTCGAGGAACTCGTCGTCGTCGAGCAACCTGCGGATGACCTCGTGCATGTCGTAGGGCTGGTTCGGCGAATCCGGGATGATCGAGTCGAGCTCGAGGTCCTCCTCGGTGAGCGAGTCCTCGATGGCGCCCTCGATGGGGTCGGTGGCCGGGAAGCGCGGGGCCTCGGCGCGGTTGTTGCTCGGCAGGTAGGACAGCAGATCCTTGACGTAGTCCAGCGCGTCCTGCTCGCCCGAGGCCACGTAGTGCGCCACACCGGACTTGGTCATGTGGGTGTGCGCGCCGCCCAGCTCCTCCATGGTGACTTCCTCACCGGTGACCGTCTTGATGACATCGGGGCCGGTGACGAACATCTGGCTGGTCTGGTCGACCATCACGACGAAGTCGGTGAGTGCGGGCGAGTACACGTGACCGCCCGCGGCCGGGCCCATGATCAGCGAGATCTGCGGGATCACGCCGGAAGCCTGGATATTGCGGTGGAAGATCTCGCCGTAGAGGCCGAGGGAGACGACGCCCTCCTGGATGCGCGCGCCCGCGCCCTCGTTGATGCCGATGAGCGGGCGGCCGGTCTTGAGCGCCAGATCCATGACCTTGACGATCTTCTCGCCGTACACCTCGCCGAGGCTGCCGCCGAAGACGGTGACGTCCTGGCTGAAGATGCAGACGTCGCGGCCGTCGATGGTGCCGTAGCCGGTCACCACGCCGTCGCCGAGCGGGCGGTTGTTCTCCAGTCCGAAGTTGACGCTGCGGTGGCGGGCCAGCGCGTCCAGTTCCACGAAGGAGCCCTCGTCCAGCAGTGCGAGGATGCGCTCGCGCGCGGTCATCTTGCCCTTGGCGTGGACCTTGTCGACCGCGGCCTCACCCATCGGGTGGGTCGCCTCTTCCAGCCGATTCCGCAGATCAGCCAGCTTTCCGGCGGTGGTGTGGATATCGGGTTCGCCCGCCGAACCGGAAGCGGACTGCTGCTGGACACTCGTCATGGCTCGGAGTGTAACCAGTACCAGTGCTCTTCCGGAACCGCGCCCGGGCTACCGATGAGTAGAAAAGCCCAGGTCGGCCACCGGATTCGGTGCTTTGTCACAAGCCGTGACCCGGGCCGGCGCGCGAAAAATCGGTATCGCCGGAGCCCCCCGCCCACTTAGCCTGAGTGCGTTCGTTTTTCGGCTTGAAAGGCAGGGGGAGCTGGGCTGATGTGGGAGTGGAGCAGACGGGTGCACGAGCACGCCGCGGCGGCCTCGTGGACCCGGTGGCGGATCACCGATCCCGAACCGACCATCCTCGATCCCGAGACCGACGCGGACCGGGGCGACGGTGTGGCGGAGGGGGCCGCGCCGGGCAGCATGACGCTGTCCGGCGCGGCCCCGTTCGCGTCCGGGCACGCAGTGGTGGTGACCGTGGTCGTCGCGGCGCCCGACCGGCCGGACACCTACGACCTGGCGGGCTGACCTGCCCCGCGCGGGCGATGCGGGCGAGTAGCGTGCACGACTGTGACGCCTTCGACTGATGCCCCCGACCGGTCGCCGCTGGACGCCGATCGCCTGCGGCGCGCGCCGGGCGAGTCGCCGGAACTCGCGTTCTTCTCGCGGGTGGACGTGGTGGAGTCCACCGGGTCCACCAACGCCGACCTGCTCGCGCTGGCCGGCGACGCCGACGCCGACCACCGGGCGCTGATCGCCGAGACCCAGGAGGCCGGACGCGGGCGGCACGCGCGCACCTGGGTGAGCCCGCCGCGCGCGCAGATCGCGCTGTCGGTGCTGGTGCGGCTGCCCGGTATCGACCCGGCGGCCCTGGGCTGGCTGCCGCTGCTCACCGGCGTCGCCGCCGTCGACGCGCTGCGCACCGCCGCCGGCGTGGACGCCGCCCTGAAGTGGCCGAACGACGTGCTGATCGGCGATCGCAAGGTGGCGGGCATTCTCGCCGAGGTCGGCGCGGCCGACGGGGTGCCCGCCGTGGTGGCGGGCATCGGCGTGAACGTGAGCCTCACCGAGCCGGAACTGCCTGTCCCGCACGCCACTTCGCTCGCGCTGGCCGGTGCGACCGATACCGACCGCACCCGCCTGGCCCTGGCCCTGCTCACCGAATTCGCCCGCCGCTTCACCGCCTGGCGCGAGGTCGCCTGGGACACCGCCGATCTCGCCGCCGCCTACCGCGCCCGCTGCGCCACCCTCGGCAAGGAGGTCCGCGCGGAACTGCCTGGCGGACGCGAACTCACCGGCGTCGCCGCGGATGTGGACGCCGCGGGCCGCCTGCTGATCGACGGCGAAGCGGTATCGGCGGGCGACGTCACCCACCTGCGCGCGGGGTACTGAGCGGCGCGGCGGTGAACCTCGCGATTCACCACCGCCCCAACGGAATTCGGCTCACACCGGCTGGAGCTTGCCCCGTGCCGCCTCCCTGGCGAACATGCGGTCGCGCTGTTCCTCGAACTTCACCACGTCCTGGCCGAGCTTCTCGACGAACGCGGCGAGCTCCTCGCGTGCCTTCTCCCCGCGCGGCCCGAAGTCGTTGCGGTCGAAGACGTTCCACTTCTTGAGCACCGGGTTGACCACTTCCTCCAGGTGCTGGCGCAGGTCGTAGATGCCGTGCTTGGCCATCAGCACACCGTTGCGCCGGAAGTTCGGCATCCCGTGGCCGGGCATGACGAAATTGGTGAGCACGCTGGTCAGCGCCGTCATCGCCTGGTCGGGCACCAGGTCCAGCGCCGCGCCGCACAGGTTGCGGTAGAAGATCATGTGCAGGTTCTCGTCGGCCGCGACGCGCTGGAGCATGCGGTCGGCGATCGGGTCCTGGCACACCTTGCCGGTGTTGCGGTGGCTCACCCGGGTGGCCAGCTCCTGGAACGTCACGTACGCGACGTTGACCAGGAACCCGCCCCAATCCTGCGGCGCGTGCGCGCCGTTGGTCATGTGGATCATCCGCGCCTGCTCCAGCGCGACCGGGTCCACGCCCCGCGTCACCACCAGGTAGTCGCGCATCACGATGCCGTGTCGGTTCTCCTCGGCCGTCCAGCGGCCCACCCAGGTGCCCCACGCGCCGTCCAGGGAGAAGTTCTGCGCGATCTCGCGGTGGTAGGAGGGGAGATTGTCCTCGGTGAGCAGGTTGGTGATCATGGCCGCCTTGGCGACCTCGCTCAGGCGGGACTGTTCGGGGTCCCAGTCGATGCCGCCGAGCGCCGCGAAGTTGCGGCCCTGGTCCCACGGCACGTAGTCGTGCGGGTGCCAGTCCTTGGCCATCGACAGGTGCCGGTTCAGGTTCTGTTCGGCCACCGGTTCGAGTTCGGTCAGGATTTCCAGCTGGGTCAGATCCTTGGTCACACACGCCTCCACAGTCGTTTCCACGTCTAGCCGAGCGGTTGTCGTCCGAAGTCGGGATCGAGCTTGTCGAGCAGAAGAGAACTTGGTCCAGCGCTATGCGAGGCAATGGGGTGAAACGTCCCCGCCAGGCTGAAGATTGTGCAGCACACGGCGCGGCGGTGTCAGCCATTCTGGCATCTCGGGCGGGGTAGGGTTTCGGGCATGGGTTATCCGGAGGACGTGCTCGCGCCCGACGAGCAGCTGATACTCCACCGCCATCCGCATTGGAAGATGCTGTTCTGGCCCGTCGTGACGCTGATCGTCGCCACGGCACTGGCCGGGTTCGCGGGGGGGCTGGCGTACCGCAATATCGAGGGTACGGGGCAGACGGTGGTGCTCGCGCTGATTCTGGCCGCCTGGGTCGGCATCGTCGCGTGGCGCTTCCTGGGGCCGCTGATCAGTTGGGCGTCAACGCATTTCATCATCACCGACCGGCGGTTGCTGATCCGCCAGGGCGTCATCACCCACGTCGGCACCGACATCCCGATGAGCCGCATCTCGAGTGTGCAGTTCCGGCACGGACTGTTCGACCGGATGCTGGGCACCGGCACGCTGATCATCGCGTCGTCCTCGGACGAGCCGCTCGAATTCGACGACATCCCCCGGGTGCAGGCCGTGCACTCGCTGCTCTACCACCAGGTCTTCGAGGTCGACCGCCACGCGGGCCGTCGCACCTACGGCGCACCGGACCACTGACGGGTTGCCGCCCGCGCGGCGCCTCCGTCCGTAATCTGTTGGCATGACCGCCGTACTCCTGGCCGAAGACGACGAGGCCATCGCCGCGCCGCTGTCGCGCGCGCTGGGGCGCGAGGGTTACTCGGTCACGGTGGAGAGCTTCGGGCCCGCCGTGCTGCGCCGCGCCCTGGAGGGCAATCACGACCTGCTGATCCTCGATCTGGGCCTGCCCGGGATGGACGGGCTCGAGGTGTGCCGCCAGGTGCGGGCGCGCGGCGCCGATCTGGCGGTGCTCATGCTCACCGCCCGCACCGACGAGGTCGATTTCGTCGTCGGGCTGGACGCGGGCGCCGACGACTACGTCGGCAAGCCGTTCCGCCTGGCCGAACTGCTGGCCCGCGTGCGAGCCCTGTTGCGGCGCAGCGGCATCGGCGACGAGGCGGTGGAGGTGGGCGGCATCCGGCTGGAACCCGCCGCGCGCCGGGTGCTGGTCAACGGCGTCGAGGTGGGCCTGGCCAACAAGGAGTACGAACTGCTCAAGGTCCTCATCGACCGGGCGGGCCAGGTGGTGCCGCGCGAGACCATCCTGCGCGAGGTGTGGGGCGACGCCGAACTGCGCGGTTCCAAGACGCTCGATATGCACATGTCGTGGTTGCGCCGCAAGATCGGCGACGAGGGGCCGATGGCCGAGCGGCGCATCGTCACCGTGCGCGGCGTCGGTTTCCGGCTGAACACCGACTGACGTGCGCAGGCGGATCCTGCGGTCGATCCTGACCGTGCTGACCATCACCACCATCGTGCTCGGCGTCCCCCTCACCTACACCGCGTGGCTGTGGGTGGAGGACATCACCCGCAACGACTTGCAGAGCAGGCTCGATCGGATCGCCGTCGAGGTGATCGCCCAGGAGCGCGCCGACGGCCTCGTGCACGGCGGGCTGGACGTGCGGTCGGTGCGCCCGCTGGTGCCCGAGAACGGCAGGCTCACCATCGTCTACCCCACGCCGGGCGACAACGCCGCCCGGATGGACGTGGGCGCGCAGACGGTGGCCGACCCGTTGGTGGAGTCGCTGTCGATGGGCACCGACGGGTCGCTGCGGTTGGAGGTGCCCGCCGCGCCGATGCAGGCCAGGCAGCGCCAGGCCGTCGCGGTGGTGGCGGCGGCCGTGCTGGCGTCCCTGGGTGCGGCGGTGACCGTCGCGGTGGTCACCGCGCGTCGGGTCGCCGACCCGCTGCGCGATGTGGCCGCGCGCGCGGCGCGGCTGGCGATGGGTGATTTCCGTCCTGATCCGCGCAGGCACGGCATCGCCGAACTGGATCGCGTCTCCGATGTGCTCGATTCGGCGACCGTCGAGATCGCGGGCCGCCTGCAACGCGAGCACGCGCTGGTGGCCGACGTGTCCCACCAGCTGCGCAGCCGGTTGACGGCGGTGCGGTTGCGCCTGGACGAGCTCTCCGCCCACCCCGACCCGGAGGTGGTGCACGAGGCCGAGGAGGCGATGGCGCAGGTCGACCGGCTCACCGAGGCCATCGACGATCTGGTGCGCGCCTCCCGCGACGAGGACGCCGCCGACCGCGACCCCATCCCGGTGATGGACGAACTGCGCGGCATCGTCGCCGAATGGACGCACCCGTTCGACGAGGCGGGCCGCACGCTGGTCCTCACCGGTGACGAATCGCTGAGCGCCCCGATCACCGCGTCCCGGCTGCGCGAGGCGGTCGCGGTGCTGATCGACAACGCCCTCATGCACGGCGGCGGCACCTGCACCGTGTCGGTGCGCACGGTGCGCCCCGGCAACGCCCGCGAACCCCTGGTGTGCGTGGAGGTGGCCGACGAGGGCGAGGGCGTGCGCGAGGAACTGGCCCCGCACATCTTCGACCGCGGCTTCTCCGCGGGCGGCTCCACGGGCGTGGGCCTGGCGCTCGCGCGAGCCCTGGTCGAGGCCGACGGCGGCCGCCTGGAACTGCAACGCCGCCGCCCCGCCCTGTTCGCCGTCTTCCTCGGCTACTCCGCGCCCCGGCGCCCGGTGGCCGCCGGCGTCCCGGAACCGCGCTAGCTACGGCCGAGCTGTTCTTCTTCGATGAGTTCCTCGAGTTCGGCGTCGAGTGCGCTCATTTCGTCGGGGAACACCCAGCGGCGCATGGCCCAGAAGCGGAACGCCATTTGCAGCAGGTTGCCGATGATGAACGCGCTGAAGAAATCGGCGAGGTTCTCGACGGTGAAGCTCACGTTGGGCTGGCGCAGATCGAACACGTAGCTCGAGATCCACAGTGGAATATTGCTCAACATCACACCGACGCCGCTCACTCCGAAGAAGAGCAACGCCTCGTGATGGCGTTCCCGTCCGCCCCGATTCTTGAACGACCATTCCCGGTTGAGAATGTAGGACGCGATGACCGCGATCACACCGGAGATGATCTTGGCGGTGACCGGTTTTTCGGTCAGCACCGTCCATTTCAGGGCGTAGAAGATTCCGCTGTCGATCACGAAGGTCGTGGCGCCGACGATGGCGAACTTGATCAGCTCGTGATGGCGGTACGCGATCTCCCGCAGGGGCGCTGGGAGGACGTTGACCACGTCGTCGACGAAAGACACGAGAGCCGAGTGTACCGGTAGCGGTGATTGCCGCCGGACATGACAAGATTGGTAGACGTGACCACCCGTTCTTTCGACAGTTCCGCCCTGCCCACCGTCACCATGATCGGCGGCGGCCAGTTGGCGCGGATGACCCATCAGGCCGCGATCGCGCTCGGCCAGCGGCTGCGGGTGCTCGCCGAGCGCCCCGAGGACCCGGCCGCCCAGGTCAGCCCCGAGGTGGTGCTGGGCAGTCACACCGACCTGGCCGCCCTGCGCAAGGCCGCCGTCGGCTCGCATGCGCTGACCTTCGACCACGAGCACGTGCCCACCGAGCACCTCGAGGTCCTGGTCGCCGAGGGCGTGAACGTGCTGCCGCCGCCGAGCGCGCTGGTGTACGCCCAGGACAAGCTGGCGATGCGCACCAAGCTCAGCGAGCTGGGCCTGCCGGTGCCCGCCTTCACCCCCGTGACCGAGGTCGCCGACGCGGTGCGCTTCGGTGACGAGCACGGCTGGCCGTTCGTGCTGAAGGCGGTGCGCGGCGGATACGACGGGCGCGGGGTGTGGATGCCCGCCGACGCCGCCGAGGCCGAGCGGATCGTCGCCGATCAGCTCGCGCACGGTGTGGGGCTGCTGGCCGAGGCCAAGGTGGATCTGAAGCGGGAGCTCTCGGCCATGGTGGCGCGCTCGCCGTTCGGACAGGCCGCGACCTGGCCGGTGGTCGAGACCGTGCAGCGCAACGGGCAGTGCGCCGTGGTGATCGCGCCCGCGCCCGACCTGCCCGACGATCTCGCGGCGAGCGCGGAGACCCTCGCGCTGAACCTGGCCGCCGAACTCGGCGTGGTCGGGGCGATGGCCGTGGAGCTGTTCGAGACCCACGACGGTGAGCTGCTGGTGAACGAGCTGGCCATGCGCCCGCACAACTCCGGGCACTGGGGGATGGACGGCGCTCGCACCGGCCAGTTCGAACAGCATCTGCGCGCGGTGCTGGACTATCCGCTGGGCGACACCAGCCCGCTCGCGCCGGTGACGGTGATGGCCAATATCCTTGGTGCTCCGCAGGCCCCGGCCATGTCGATGGACGAGCGCCTGCACCACTTGTTCGCGAGGATGCCCGAGGCGAAGGTGCACCTCTACGGCAAGGGGGAGCGGCCCGACCGCAAGATCGGGCACGTCAACGTGCTCGGTGACGACGTCGCCGCGGTGCGGGAGAAGGCCGAGCGCGCGGCGCACTGGATGTCGCACGCGGTGTGGACGGACGGATGGGATCCGCATGAGTGAGGGAGTGGTCGAGGCATGACCGAGCGCAGCGAGGTGCGGGCGTGAGCGAACCGCGGGTCGGGTTGATCATGGGCAGTGACTCGGATTGGCCGACGATGGAGGCCGCCGCCGAGGCGCTGTCGGAGTTCGGTGTGCGGTTCGAGGTGGGCGTGGTCTCCGCGCACCGCACCCCCCAGCGCATGCTGGACTACGCGCGCGGGGCGGCCGAGCGCGGTGTGCGGGTGATCATCGCGGGCGCGGGCGGTGCGGCCCATCTGCCCGGCATGGTCGCCTCCGCCACCCCGCTGCCCGTCATCGGCGTCCCCGTCCCCTTGAAGTACCTCGACGGCATGGACTCCCTGCTCTCCATCGTGCAGATGCCCGCGGGCGTCCCGGTCGCCACCGTCTCCATCGGCGGCGCCCGCAACGCCGGCCTGCTCGCCATCCGCATCCTCGCCGCCTCCGACGCCGCCCTGCGCTCCCGCATGGAGAAGTTCCAGGCCGACCTCGAACAACTCGTCCTCGACAAGGACGACGCCCTGCGCGCCAAACTCCTGGGCTGAGTTCAGCCCCGGCCACCCCGCAGCGCGGCTACGGCTTCGACGACTCCGTCGGTTTCGAGTGCGCCGAGCACTTCCTCGGCGCACTCGGGCGGGTTCCGTCGCGAATCGGCGATCTGCTGTACGCACGCCCACACGACCCGGTCATCGAGAGCGATCTGGTCGAGAAGAATCTCGTCGGGGCTCTATGGCCTCGATGTTCCAGTCCGCCAGATATTCGGCGGGGAGGTCGCGCAGGTTCGAGGTGACGATTACCTGCGCGCCTGCCTTGATCGCCGCCGCAAGCACGCGCCTGTCGTCGGGGTCGGGCAGCTTCAGCCCCTCGACCAGCGGGCTCGTATCCTTCGACCAGGCAGTCCGGTACCGTTCGCGTCGTACAGCACCACGAATGCCATGTCAGATGCCGAGATCCTGTCCGAGGGCGGACAATTCGTCGGCGGCCGCACGGCTCGCGGACTCGGCGGGATGACGCATGAGGTAGTCCTTGATGCGACGCATCGCCCGAGCCGCGACTTCCGCATCGATCTCGCCCGCAGCGATGCGCTTGGCTGTGTGCATGCCGGTCATGTCGGCCCCCTTTCCCCTCGAACATACGAAATAACCGACGTAAACGAAATAAACGAACAGCCACGGCGCGGTGTCGCTATTGGCCGGAGGTGCGGGTGCGGAGGTCGTTGTAGCGTGCGACGACGTCGGGGGTGGGGAGGGCTGTGGATATTTCGGGGGTGCCCGTGGCGGTCCAGGTGGGTTCGGCTTTGGTGTGGGTCCAGGCGGCTTGGCGGGCCGCGCCGAGGGCGACGTATTCGGCGGGGGCGGGGATGAGGACGTCGCGGGCGAAGAGGGCGGGGGCCAGGGCGCGGACGGCGGGGGATTTGGTGCCGCCGCCGACCAGCAGGATGCGGTCGATGGCGACGCCCTGGGCGGCGAGCCGGTCGAGACAGAAGACCAACGAGCAGAGCAGCCCCTCGACGGCCGCGCGCGCGATATTGGCGGGCGTGAGGTTGGTGAGGGTGATCCCGTGCAGGGCGCCCGCGGCGCCGGGCAGGTTGGGGGAGCGCTCGCCCGCGAGGTAGGGCACGAGGGTCAGCCCCTCGGCGCCGGGCGGTGCGGACAGCGCCAGCCGGGAGAACTCGTCCAGTCCGACGCCGAGGAGGCGCGCGGTCGAGGCGAGCACCGGCGCGCCGTTGAGGGTGCAGATGAGCGGCAGTTGGCGGCCGGTGGCGTCGGCGAACCCGGCGACCAATCCTTCGGCGTCGCGGGGCGGGGTGTCGGTGATCGCGCTGACCACTCCCGAGGTGCCCAGTGAGACAACGCAATCGCCGGGTGCGGCCGCGAGTCCCAGTGCGGCGGCGGCATTGTCGCCCGCGCCGGGCCCCAGCGTCTGCCCGCGCTCGGTGGTTCCCGCCGTCTCGAACGGACCGATCACGCGGGGCAGCAGGGGCGTTCGTCCGCGCAGGGCGAGGTCGAGAATCTCGGGGCGGTAGGTGTCGGTGGCGGCCGAGAAGTACCCGGTGCCCGAGGCGTCGCTGCGGTCGGTGGTGAGCGCGTCGAGACCGGGCGCGCCGGCCAGCCGCCAGGTGAGCCAGTCGTGGGGCAGGCACACGGCGGCGGTCCGGTCGGCATTCGCGGGCTCGCGGTCGGCCAGCCACCGCAATTTCGCCGCGGTGATCGCCGCGACCGGCACCACACCGACCTCGTCCACCCACCGCTGCCGCCCGCCGAACTCCTCGATGAGCTCCTCCGCGCTCCCCGCGGACCGAGTGTCGTTCCACAGCAACGCATTCCGGACGACATCGCCGTTCTCGTCCAGGCAGATCAGCCCGTGCTGCTGCGCCGCGACCGACACCGCCGCCACATCGTCGAGCCCGCCCGCCTCCGCCACGGCCCCCGCCATCGCCGCCACCCACGCTCCGGGATCCACCTCGGTCCCACCTGGATGCGGCCGCACCCCGGACCGGACGATCATTCCGTCCTCGGCGTCACACACCACCACCTTGCAGGACTGCGTCGACGAATCGATACCTGCCACCAGCACCACACCGACTCCCTTCCCTCGCCCCCGCCAGCGTACGGAGGGGAAGCGGAGCGGGGGATCGAACGAAGGGCACCGGGGTGATTGATTCGGGCGACCCCGGATCGCGTTCCGTATCGATCGGCCGAGCAGTACGCGTGGCGCACAGGCCCGTGCCCCGGCCGAGGGCGGCGAGCGCAGGCGGCCCGATGGTGCGCCGGTCTGACGCATGGCCGCACCCCGGATGAAGTTTCGTTCGTTTCGCCGAACGAGCGGAACACGCGGTCCGCACTGGCGAAGACTTGCCCCCGGCGTGCGCGGGTACCGCGCGCGTCAGGAGCCGCGCGTGCATGGGCGCCCCGGACGGTGCCGCGCGAGTCGGGGGCCCGGCACCGTAGTTCCCTCGGTCGCGCACCGAATCGGTGCGGTCCGGCCGAACCGGGGCGCCCGGGTCGCTACGGTGGCTGGCGTGAGTGAGGAGAGTGGGCGGGTGCGGGCGGGGGACGATCCGGCGCGGTTCCGGCTGACCGTCGTGGATCAGGCGCTGCGGTTGTTCGCCGACAAGGGGTACGAGGCGACGACCGTGGACGAAATCGCGGAGGCGGCCGGTATCTCGCGGCGGACGTTCTTCCGGCAGTTCCGGTCCAAGGAGGACGTGATCTTCGCCGATCACGAATCGCAGCTGGCGCAGGCGGCGCAGTACCTGGAGGGCGCGCAGGGCGACCCGTGGGAGGCGGTGTGCGAGGCGGTGGTGCAGGTGTTCGAGCGCTTCACCCAGTGGCGCGACATCGCGGCGCGGCGCTACCGGGTGGTGCGGCGGGTGCCCGCGCTGCGGGAACGCGAGATCGTCACGGTGTTCCGCTACGAGCGGCTGTTCACCGATTACCTGCGTTACCGGCTGCCCGAGGCCCCCGACTTGGCGCGGGTGCAGTTCACCGCCGCGGTCACCGCGACGCACAACTACCTGCTGCGCCGCATGGTGCGCGGGGAGTCCGACGCGGGCGCCGCCGATCTGCGCGTGGAGCTGGCCGCGATTCCGCGCGGTCCGGCCCGCGCCCGCGACGCCGACGAACTGGTGGTCGCGGTCTTCCCGAAGGGCATGCCGGCGCGCCGGGTCGCCGATCTGCTCGCCCACCGGCTGGGTACGCTATGACGTGCCCCACAATGCCAACAATCTGACACTGAGTGCCACGGGTATCCGCATGTGATGCCTGGCGCCCACGTATACTGGCGCACGATATGGCACTGAGTGCCGACTATCTCGACGGACCCAGGAGTGTGTCCCATGGCGGGAAACCCCGATTTCGACCTGTTCAAGCTCGAGGACTTCCACGACGAGCTGCGGGCGGCCATCCGCGCGCTGTCGGAGAAGGAGATCGCCCCGTACGCCAAGGACGTCGACGGTAACGCCCGCTTCCCGGAGGAGGCGCTGGCCGCGCTCAACGCCGCGGGCTTCAACGCCGTCCACGTGCCCGAGGCCTACGGCGGCCAGGGCGCCGACTCGGTCGCCACCTGCATCGTGATCGAGGAAGTGGCCCGCGTCTGCGGTTCCTCCTCGCTGATCCCCGCCGTCAACAAGCTCGGCACCATGGGCCTGATCCTCAACGGCTCCGAGGAGCTGAAGCAGAAGGTGCTCGGCGACCTGGTCGAGGGCAAGATGGCCTCCTACTGTCTGTCCGAGCGCGAGGCGGGCTCCGACGCCGCCGCCATGCGCACCCGCGCCAAGCAGGACGGCGACGACTGGGTCATCAACGGCACCAAGTGCTGGATCACCAACGGCGGCAAGTCCGACTGGTACACGGTGATGGCCGTGACCGCCGCCGACAAGGGCGCCAACGGCATCTCGGCCTTCGCCGTACACAAGGACGACGAGGGCTTCGTGGTGGGCCCGCTCGAGCACAAGCTGGGCATCAAGGGGTCGCCCACCGCCGAGCTGTACTTCGAGAACTGCCGCGTGCCGGGCGACCGCATCATCGGCGAGCCGGGCACCGGCTTCAAGACCGCGCTGCAGACCCTCGACCACACCCGCCCGACCATCGGCGCGCAGGCCGTCGGCCTGGCGCAGGGCGCGCTGGACGCCGCGATCGCCTACACCAAGGACCGCAAGCAGTTCGGCAAGGCCATCTCCGACTTCCAGAACACCCAGTTCATGCTGGCCGATATGGCGATGAAGATCGAGGCCGCCCGCCTCATGGTCTACACCTCGGCCGCCCGCGCCGAGCGCGGCGAGAAGAACCTCGGCTTCATCTCCGCCGCCGCCAAGTGCTTCGCCTCGGATGTGGCGATGGAGGTCACCACCAACGCCGTCCAGCTCTTCGGCGGCGCGGGCTACACCACCGACTTCCCGGTGGAGCGCATGATGCGCGACGCCAAGATCACCCAGATCTACGAGGGCACCAACCAGATCCAGCGTCTGGTCATGTCGCGCGCGCTGCTGCGCGGCTGAGTGCTCTCGAACGGGGCGGTCCGGAAACGGGCCGCCCCGTTGGTGTTTCAGGGCTACGTCCCGCCGCAGTGCCGTAAACCGATGGCGGCCAGGCGAACCCGGTTGGTCGCGCCGGTCTTGGTCATCAGGCTGGTGACGTGGGTCTTCACGGTCGTGATGCCGATGTGCAGGCGCGCGGCGATCTCGCCGTTGGACAGTCCGTCGGAAAGCAGTGCGAGCACGTCGGATTCGCGCGGGGTGAGGCCGGGGATCGCGGCGGCGGGCTCGGCCGGGGTGCGCGAGGTGACCGCCGCCGTCACCATCCGGTCCAGCACCTCCGCGCCGAAGGGGCGCTCACCGGCGGCGGCGCGGCGGATGCCGTCGAGCAGCACGTCGGGTGAGGTGTCCTTGACCAGGAACCCGCAGACGCCCGCGGACAGCGCGGGATACAGGTGGTCGTCGTCATCGAAGGTGGTCAGGGCGAGTATGCGGGCGCTCGGATCGGCGGCGAGAATCGTTGCGGTGGCGCGGATTCCGTCCATGCCGGGCATGCGCAGGTCCATCAGGGTCACGTCCGGGCGCAGTCGTTCGGCCAGGCGGACCGCCTCCGAACCGGTGGCGGCCTCGCCGACGACCTCGAGATCGGACGCGGTCTGGCAGAGCATGCGCAGGCCCGCGCGGACCAACTGCTGATCGTCGGCGATGAGGACGTGGATGGTCATATGGCCGCTCCCGCCAGCGGCACCTGGGCCGTCAAGCGCCAGCCGTCGCCGCCGGGACCGGCCGTCACCGTGCCGCCGAGCAGTTCGACGCGTTCGCGCAGGCCGATGAGACCGACCCCGTGACCGGAAGGCTCGCCGCGGGGAAAACCGTTGTCGCGCAAGTCGAAATGGGCTTCGGTGGCGCCGACCCGAAGGCTCAGTTCGGCGGTCGCGTCCGGGCCGGCGTGCTTCAGGACGTTCGCCAAGCCCTCCTGGGTGAGCCGCAGCAGGGTGAGGCCGGCGAGCGCGTCGACGGTGGGCAGGTTCTCATCGATCGCGGCGTCGACGCGCAATCCGAGTCCGCGCGCGGAATCCACGGCGGCCGCGACGGCGTCGGGCAGATCGGCCGGGGCGACGAAGGATTCGCCGCCGCCCTCCGGATCACGCAGGACGGCAACGAGTTTGCGCAGATCGGTCAGCGTGGCGCGGCCGCTGGCGTGCAGGTCGTCCAGGACTTCGAGCACGGGGGCGGGCGCGTCGGTGAGCGCGTGCCGGGCGACGCCGACGCGCAGCACGGTGGAGGACACGTGGTGGGCGATGAGGTCGTGCAGCTCGCGGGCGATGGCGGTGCGCTCGAGCACGCGGGCGGTGGCGATCTCGCGTTCCCGGTGCCGGGCGAGTTCCGCCGCGTCGCGCCGGACGCGTTCGGCATTCTCGCGGGTGGCGCGCAGCAGGGCGCCGATCACCACCGGGGCCGCCGCCATCACCACCGCGCGATAGCCGGTCGCGGCGAGTCCGTCGGCCCGGTGCAGGGCGTACACCACGGCGACCGTTCCCGCTCCGGCGAGCGGCTGCCACCCGCCCCGCCGTGCCGCGAGTTCGGCGAGCGCGAGCGCGGCCGCGATCTTCGCCACCAGCGGTCCGGTGTCGCCGACCAGGAAGGCGAGCCCGAGCAGTCCGGTCGCGGTGAGCGAGGCGGCCAGCGGGAAACGCGCACCGCCCGCCGTCGCCAGCGTCGCGAGCAGGCCGATGGCCCAGTCGGTTCCGGACGCGTCCGCGCTCAGCAGCGCCAGGCACCCCACGGCCGCGAGCAGCAGGACGGCCAGGCGCACCGGCACCGACCGCGGGTCGAGCAACCACTCGACACCCCGGGCCACACCTTTCGCCTCCACGCGAATCATGATGCCCGCTCGGCCCGCCGCCCGTCTCCTCCCCGGGGAGGAGAAGCCTCCTCCGCGCGGTCGCGAGACGAGCCCGCGGTCGGACCCGTCCACCCGCCCCGAACCGAACACTGAACCCATGACCGACCGCGAACCCAACCCCGCCGCGAACGCGGACCACCCACGCGAAGCCGCGAGCACCCCTGAGCGCGCCGCCACCACCACAAAAGCTTCCAAATCCACCCGCCCGTCCCGCCGTCGCCTTCTCGGCGCGATCGCCGCCTCCGGAATCGCGGCGGGCGCGGTCGGCGCCGGGGTCGGCGTCGCACTCGGCGCGGAGTCCAACCCACCCAGGCTCGCGCCGATCGCACAGCGCCGCTTCGAGAACAAAGTCGTGCTCATCACCGGCGCGACGTCCGGGATCGGGGCGGCGGCCGCGCGGCTGTTCGCGGCCGAGGGCGCGAAGGTGGCGTTCTGCGGGCGACGGGTCGAGCGCGGGAGAACGGTGGAGCGGGAGATCCGCGAAGCAGGCGGGGAGGCGACGTTCCTGCGCGCGGACGTTCTGGTGGAGAGCGATGTCCGCGATTTCGTCGACACCGCCGTCCAGCGCTACGGCGCGCTCGACGTGGCGTTCAATAACGCGGGCATCACCATTCAGAAGAAACTGCACGAGTACAGCGCCGACGAGTTCGACCGCGTGGTGAACACCAACCTGCGCGGCACCTTTCTCGCGATCAAATACCAAGTGCCGCACATGATCCGGTCCGGCGGCGGCACCATCGTGGTGACCTCGTCCAGCAACGCGCTCGCCACCGACGGCGGGCGCGGCGCCTACACCGCGAGCAAACGCGGGCTGGTGGGCCTGGTCCAGTCGGCGGCCCTCGACTACGCGGCCGACGGCATCCGCGTCAACGCCCTGGTCCCCGGCACCACCGACACCGAACTGGTGCGCCGCGCCGCGGGCATGGAGTCCCTGCCCGACGACGTCTACCAGGTGATGATGAAGCAGTGGGCGGGCTCCAACGTCCCCGGTCTCGGCAGGCTCGCCACGGCCGAGGAGATCGCCGCCTTCGCGCTCACGCTCGCCTCACCGGAACACCCGTATCTCACCGGCGCCCAGTTGGTGATCGACGGCGGCAAGACCGCCCACGCCTGATCAGGCGGCGGCGACCAGGTCGCGGTACTCCTTGTGCTCCACGATGTACTTCTCCACGTACCAGCAGGTCGGGATGACAGCGAAGCCGGCGTCGCGCGAGTCGTTGAGCGCGTACTCGACGACCTTCGCGGCGATCCCCTGCCCGCGGAACTCGGGGAAGGTCATGGTGTGGTGGAATTCGCGCGCCTTGTCACCGCTCTTGCGCAGCGTGCGTTCGTCGTAGTCGGCGTAACCGGCGAGCACGTCGTCGACATAGATCTCGAAGCGCGTGTCGGCCACATTGTGTTCCAACCTGGTGGTCATGGTTCTGGCAACTCCTTCGCGGCCGGAAATGTTTCCCGGGACCGGCATACCCGGGGCGGGATCACAGAATCGCGCCGGGGTTGAGAATCCCCTCGGGATCGAGCGCCGCCTTGATCCGCCTGGTCAGCGCCATCACGTCCGGGCCGACCTGGTCGGGCAGCCAGGCCTTCTTGAGCCTGCCGACGCCGTGCTCGCCGGTGATGGTGCCGCCCAGCGCGATGGCCAGATCCATGATCTCGCCGAAGGCGCGGTGCGCGCGGGCGGTGTTGTCGGGGTCGGTGGGGTCGTGCACGATCAGCGGGTGGGTGTTGCCGTCGCCGGCGTGCGCGATCACCGAGACCAGCACGTCGTTGCGTTCGGCGATGTCGGCGATGCCGGTGACGAGGTCGCCGAGGCGGGGCAGCGGCACCCCCACGTCCTCCAGCAGCAGCGGCCCGATCCGTTCCACGGCCGGGATGGCGAAGCGCCGCGCCGCCGTGAAGGCCTCGCCCTCCTCCGGGTCCTCGGTGTGGAAAACCTCGGTGGCCCCGGCCTTTTCGCACGCGGCGACCATGATCTCGGCCTCGCGTGCCGCGAACTCGCCCGGCGCGTCGGAGCGCGCGACCAGCAGCGCGGCCGCCGCGCGGTCCAGGCCCATGCGCATCTCGTCCTCCACGGCGTTGATGGCGACGGTGTCCATGAACTCGAGCATCGAGGGGCGCAGCGTTCCGGTGATGGCGAGGATGGCCTCGGTGGCGGCGGTCAGCGTCGCGAAACCGGCCACCACCGTGCTCTGGCGCGGTTGGGCGGGCAGCAGGCGCAGGGTGAGTTCGGTGATCACGCCGAGCGTGCCCTCGCTGCCGACGAACAGCTTGGTCAGCGAAAGTCCCGCGGAGTCCTTCAGGCGCGGTCCGCCGAGGCGCACCGGGGTGCCGTCGGCGAGCACGACCTCCATGCCCAGCACGTAGTCGGTGGTCACGCCGTATTTCACGCAGCACAGCCCGCCCGCGTTGGTCGCGGCGTTGCCGCCGATCGAGCACATCTCGAACGACGACGGGTCCGGGGGATACCAGAGCCCGTGCTCGGCGACGGCCCGCTTGACCTCGGCGTTGAGCAGCCCGGGCTGCACGACGGCGGTGCGGGTGACGGGGTCGACGGCGATGGCGCGCATCCGTTCGGTGCTCAGCACGATGCCGCCGTCCACGGCGGTCGCGCCGCCGGACAGGCCGGAGCCCGCGCCGCGCGGCACCACTGGGACGCGATGCGCATGGGCCCAGCGCAGGGTGGCGGCGACGTCGTCGGTGCTGGTGGCGCGCACCACGGCCAGCGGTGTACCCGCGTCGGGATCGCGGGCCCAGTCCTGGCGGTAGCCGGTCAGCAGGTCGGGATCGGTGAGTACGGCGCCCTCGGGCAGCGCGGCGGCGAGTTCAGGCAGGTCCACGCCCGTCAACGCTAGCGTTACCGGCCCGTAGGACGGTGGCGATTGGCGATTCACCCCGCGCGGGACCAGAATCGGCGGGGCAGGGGCTCGCCGCGCGCGGATCGGCCGTTGTCCGGACGGCGGACGGGTGCGGTGCACGGATCGTCGGGGTCCATTGTCCGGGGTCCTGCCTGATTCCCTACGGAGGATGACCGCATGGGGGATGTGACACCGGAGTACCGCGAGCTGGTCGCGGCCACGTTTGCCGGCGACTACGCCGATGGCGCCGTCGATCACGACGCGCTGCGCCGGATCCACGCGGGCGCGTTCGACCCGTGGTTGTCCGTGCTGGACCGCTCGGGCCTGTTCGACGCCCACGCCCTGGCCAACCTCGCCGAGCGCTGGCGCGCCGACCCGCGCGTCCTGCTCGACGCCCTGCTGGCCGACGCCGACGACGTGACCCGCCGCCGCTGGCTGAGCGCGTGGAGCGCGCTGAACCAACCGTCGGAGTCGGCGAAGGACTACGCGTAGAAGTTGCGTACCGCGGTCGGACGCCTGCGATCTGGACGCATCAGGTTCCGGATGGCTGTGTTCGATCCGGTCCGGCGGGTCGGTGTGATGCGGCCGCACGGACGCGCCCTGCTCCCCGTTCGCTCACCGCTCACTTGCCCGACACCTGGCGCTGGCACGCTGGCCGCGTGCGCGATCTAACCGCCGCGACGGAGCTCGTCGCCGACCGCTTCACCCGGTGGTGTGAGCGCGTCGTCGCCCGTCTGCCGTGGGGGCTGGACCGGATCGTCGCGCCGACGTTCCTCGGTTTCGCTCTGCTCAACAGCTTCACCTTCGGCGTCGATCTGGTGCTGCTGACCCTGTTTCGCAGCGGGTTCGGCTGGCCGGTGCCGCTCTCGTTCACCGTCGCCTACGTCTGCGCGTTCTCGCTCGCCTTCGTGCTCAACCGCACCTTCAACTTCCACTCGCACGCGCCGGTCGGCCGCCAGGCCGTGGTGTACGCGGTGGTGGTCGCGATCAACTACGCCGCGTTCATCCTCGGCGTCGGCGGCGGTCTCGCCGCCCTCGGCGTGCCCTACCACCTCGCGCGCCTGGTGGCGGGCGGGTGCGAGGCGATCTACATGTACAGCTGTATGCGCTGGGTGGTGTTCCGGAAACGGGCGCCGCACCGCGAGCCGGTCGGCGATCGCGCCTGACGCCGAGCCTGGCCGGCCACCGAGGTCCACGCCAGGGACGTTCGACGGCATACGCGTCAAACCTGCTCGCCGACGGGCACTTTCGCGCGGACGGCCACATGGGTGACCGGCGCGGATGCCGCCGGCGCATCGCGCGCGATCCCGGCTCAGCGCAACAACTCCACCCGATCTCCCTCCACCACGACCACCTCCTCATCGGTGAGCGCCCAGTGCGGCACGCCCGCCGCCCGGTACTCCGCGGCGAGTGCGTTGCCCACCCCGTCGGGGTCGGTGGGGGAATTGATGTGCGGCACGATCCGGTGATCGACCAAACCCAGTCCGTCCCACCGGGGTTCGACACCGCACGCGGGCAGCACCTCCCCCGGATCGTCGGCCGTCTCCAGCCCGTGCAGATCGGGCGTGAGCACGCACGCCCCCGCGCTGTACCCCGCGTAGCAGAGCGCGTCGTCGGCCAGCAGCCGGGCGAACGCGAGATCTGCTCCGCTGCGGGCGAATTGGGCCCGCAGCACGAACGTGTTGCCGCCCCGCACCCACGCCAGCGGAAAGGATGACAGTCTGCGCTCCAATTCCGCACCGCGCCCGACGTATTCGCGCAGATCCAGCACCTCGGGCCGATACCCGAGGCGGCGCAACGGCACCAGGTCGCTGGTCACCGCCGACGACCACGCGGCCGGCCAGGCGTCGCAGGCGTTGGGAATCACCGCCACCCGTCCGCGCCCACCGGCCAGTTCGGCGAGCCGTTCCTCGTGCCCGCCGAACCGGTAGGACGCCAGGAAGAGTCGCACGGCGTCAGATGGTGAAGGCGAGGTTGCGCACCAGTCGCAGACCGAAATCGCCGTCGCCGGTGATCGCGATCCGGTCCAGGTGCTCGTCGGCCGTCGTCCGTCCGCCGCCGAGCCGCACGAAAAGCCCGGAGTCCAGGGTGATCTCGGTGTCGGCGGCGCCGTCGAAGCTGTCCACGTACGACGCGCGCTCGTCCACCGCGATGCGCAACGTGCGAGGCAGCGCGCCGGTCAGCTCGAACGCGATCCGCGAACCCTTCGGCGCCCGACCGCGTTTGACCACCACGCGCGGAATCGACGTGGCGAGTTCCTCGAACGCGAGCGCGGCGCGTGGACCGCCCTCCTCGACATCCGCGCCGAGCGCGTCGGCGATGTCGAGCTCGTGCATCCAGCAGTCGAACAGCCGCACCCGCATGAAACGCCCGTAGGGCACGCGCCCGATCGGTGAGACGGTCGGCACCGCCCACGCCTCGTCGTCGAGGTCGGCCAGTGCGGCCCGGCGCCGCTCGGTGACCTCGGCGAACACGTCGAGCAGCCGCGCGCCGGAGACCGGCCGGAACCGGTCCACCCAGATCTCGTTGAGCACGCCGACTTCGTTGCGCACGTGCGGGAGTTCGCGCGCGTCGCGCTCGGGTGCGAGCGGGTCGCGCGGCGGCGGTTTCTCCCCGAGCAACCACGATTCGGTGCCCACCACGTGCGCGAGCACGTCGAAGACGCTCCAGCCGGGCAGGGCCGTCGGCGTGCGCCAGCGGTCTTCGTCCAGCTCGGCGACCAGTGCGGCGAGCGCGTCCCACTGGCGGGAGAGCAGCCCGGTCAGTTCGGCCCGGTCGGGCGGCTGCTCGGTCACGCGCCGGGCTCCCCGTCGGTGGCCGCGAGCGCGGCGAGCCCGTCGCGGATGGCGAGCGCGGTGCTCTCCGGATCGTGCGGACGGCGCAGCAGCAGGCCCTTGGCGAAGGAGATCTTGTCGCCGTGGCGGCGCGGCACCACGTGCAGGTGCACGTGGCCGACGGTCTGGAACGCCGCCTTGCCGTCGTTGAGCATGAGGTTGGCGCCGTCGGCGCGCAGGGTGCTGCGGCGCACGGCCAGCGCGATCCGGTGCCCGGCCCGGAACAGGTGCGCGCCGAGTTCGGCGTCCAGGTCCTCCAGTTCGGTGGCGTGGCGCTTGGGGATGACGAGGGTGTGCCCGCGCGTGACCGGACGAATGTCCAGGAAAGCGCACAGGGTTTCGTCCTCGAAGACCTTCGTCGCGGGGGCCTCGCCCGCGACGATCCGGCAGAAGACACAGTCGTTCACACCCGCGACCATACGGCGCGCGAGTGATATGGAACACCCGGATCCCCCGCCCGAGCATGATGCACGTCACTCCGTCGCGGCTGGTCGGGCGGCTGACCAGTTCACTGACGTGGCGGTGCGCTACCCGCGCGTAGGTGCGTTCTGGACGCGCTCACCTGGGCCGACGACGATCATCTCGACCGGGTTCGCGAGGGTGACAGCCACGCGCCCGGTCGGCGGCGGGCGGCGGGCTCGGTGCGAATCCGGCATATGGCCGGAAACGGGCTCGGCGGTGTGACCGCCATCTCAACTAGGCTCACCGCAAGCCAGGTACAGTTGCGAGGATTTCAGGCCAACTTACTCGCGAGTAACTTAGCCTGATCGTCCCGTCGGTGGCCCTACAGCCAGCACGAGAAGGAAGTCTGACAAGTGGAGACAACGCAAAACGTCGGCGATTCGTCGCCACGCGGAGCGCGTGTCGGAGTCGTTCGCGAGTCCAACGCGGGCGAGCGGCGTGTCGCATTGGTGCCGAAGATCATCCCGACCCTGACCAAGCAGGGTGTGGAGGTGATCGTGGAAGCCGGTGCCGGACTGGGTGCGCTCATTCCCGACGAAGCTTACGCCGAAGCGGGCGCCACCATCGGTGATCCGTGGTCGGCCGAGGTCGTGGTGAAGGTCGCGCCGCCCAGCGACGCCGAGGTGGCCAAGCTGTCCGAGGGACAGACGCTCATCGGGTTCCTGGCCCCGCGCAACGCCGACAACCAGATCGGCAAGCTGAAGGCCGCCGGTGTGCAGGCGTTCGCCGTCGAGGCGATCCCGCGCATTTCGCGCGCGCAGGTGATGGATGCCTTGTCCTCGCAGGCCAACGTGGCCGGGTACAAGGCCGTACTGCTCGCGGCCGAGGAGTCGACCCGGTTCTTCCCGATGCTCACCACCGCCGCGGGCACCGTGAAGCCGGCGACGGTGCTGGTGCTCGGCGTGGGTGTGGCCGGGTTGCAGGCGCTGGCCACCGCCAAGCGTCTCGGTGGGCGGACCACCGGATACGACGTGCGCCCCGAGGTGGCCGACCAGGTGCGTTCGGTCGGTGCGCAGTGGCTGGACCTGGGGATCGACGCCGCCGGTGAGGGCGGCTACGCCCGCGAGCTCACCGACGAGGAGAAGGCCCAGCAGCAGAAGGCGCTCGAGGAGGCCATCAAGGGCTTCGACGTGGTGATCACCACCGCGCTCGTGCCGGGCCGTCCCGCGCCCCGGCTGGTCACCGCCGCCGCGGTGGAGGGCATGAAGCCGGGCAGCGTGATCGTGGACCTGGCCGGTGAGACCGGCGGCAACTGCGAGCTCACCGAGCCGGGCGAGACCGTGGTCAAGCACGGCGTCACCATCGCCTCGCCGCTGAACCTGCCCGCCACCATGCCCGAGCACGCCAGTGAGCTGTACTCGAAGAACATCGCGGCCCTGCTGGAACTGATGCTCGTCGAGGGCAAGCTCGCCCCCGACTTCGACGACCAGGTGCTCGCGGACTCCTGTGTCACTCGTGAGGTGAACTGATGTATACCGAGCTGCTCGCGAATATCGCGATCCTGGTGCTGTCCGGGTTCGTCGGTTTCGCCGTGATCTCCAAGGTCCCCAACACGCTGCACACGCCGCTGATGTCGGGCACCAACGCCATCCACGGCATCGTCGTGCTGGGCGCGCTGGTCGTGCTCGGCAAGGTGGAGGACCCCTCGATCGGGATCCAGATCATTCTGTTCGTGGCGCTGGTGTTCGGCACCCTGAACGTGGTCGGCGGCTTCCTGGTGACCGACCGGATGCTGGGCATGTTCAAGGGCAAGAAGCCCGCGGCGTCGGAGAAGGCGGGGCAGTAAGCCATGGACAATCTCGTCAACATCCTCTACATCGTCGCGTTCTCGCTGTTCATCTACGGCCTGATGGGCCTGACGGGTCCGAAGACGGCGGTGCGCGGCAACTGGATCGCGGCCGCCGGTATGGGCTTGGCCGTGGTCGCGACCCTGATCTCGGTGCGCGACACCGAGAACTGGATCCTCATCATCGCCGGTCTCGTGGTCGGTGTCGTGCTCGGTGTGCCGCCCGCGATGCGCACCAAGATGACCGAGATGCCGCAGCTGGTCGCCGCGTTCAACGGCGTGGGCGGTGGCACGGTCGCGCTCATCGCGTGGGCCGAATTCCTCGACACCACCGGGTTCTCCGCGTTCAAGCACGGCGAGGAACCGACCGTCCACATCATCATCGGCTCGCTGTTCGCCGCGATCATCGGCTCCATCTCGTTCTGGGGCTCGATCATCGCCTTCGGCAAGCTCCAGGAGATCCTGCCCGGCCGCCCGATCGGCATCGGCAAGCTCCAGCAGCCGCTGAACCTGCTGCTGCTGGTGGGTTCGATCGCCGCGGCCGTGGTGATCGGCATCGGCGCCGCCGACGGTGGCGCGCCCGCGTGGGTGATGGTCGTGCTGCTGGTGCTGGCCGGCATCCTGGGCCTGATGGTCGTGCTGCCCATCGGCGGCGCGGACATGCCCGTGGTGATCTCGCTGCTCAACGCGTTGACCGGTCTGTCGGCCGCCGCGGCGGGCCTGGCGCTGAACAACACCGCGATGATCGTGGCGGGCATGATCGTCGGCGCGTCCGGCACCATCCTGACCAACCTGATGGCCAAGGCCATGAACCGCTCCATCCCGGCCATCGTGGCCGGTGGCTTCGGTGGCGGCGGCACCGCGCCGGGTGCCGGCGGCGGTGAGCAGAAGCAGGCCAAGGCCACCTCCGCGGCCGACGCCGCGATCCAGATGGCCTACGCCAACCAGGTGATCGTGGTCCCCGGATACGGTATGGCCGTCGCCCAGGCCCAGCACGCGGTCAAGGAGATGGCGGCGCTGCTCGAAGCCAAGGGCGTCGAGGTCAAGTACGCCATCCACCCGGTCGCGGGCCGCATGCCCGGTCACATGAACGTGCTGCTGGCCGAGGCCGAGGTCTCCTACGACGCGCTCAAGGAGATGGACGACATCAACGGCGAGTTCTCCCGCACCGATGTCGCCCTGGTCATCGGCGCCAACGACGTCACCAACCCGGCCGCCCGCGAGGACTCCGCCAGCCCGATCTACGGCATGCCGGTCCTCAACGTCGACCAGGCCAAGAACGTGATCGTGCTCAAGCGGTCGATGAACTCCGGCTTCGCCGGCATCGACAACCCGCTGTTCTACGCCGATCACACCTCGATGCTGTTCGGCGACGCGAAGAAGTCGGTCGGCGCGGTCACCGAGGAACTGAAGGCGCTGTAGCTTTCTCGAAGGCAGTAGCGTTACTCGAAGGCACGGCCCTCCACCCGCTGGTGGAGGGCCGTTTCGGCGTTCTGGCCTGGTAATTCGGTGGACGCCGCGGCCACGGTGCGCCGATCATTGGCCAGATGTTGGAACGCAAGGAAGCCCTGCGGTTGATCGGTTCCGAGCCAGGCCCGCCCGATCCCGCCGACGAGCTGCGCTGGACCGTCTCGCTGGATTCGTCGTTCGTGCCGCGCGACGTGCTCGACGTGCTCGCGCTCTCGCCGTTCGTGCGGGGCGAGCAGTCGCGCAACCGGAAGCGGAACCTGGAGCGGGTGCGCGTCGACGCGCCGCTGTGCCCGCCCGGCGCGGTGATCGCGCGCAGTATCGACGACGGGGATTCCCGCTCCATCCTGGCGGTGGGGGAGGGCTGGACGCTGCGGGCCGACCGCTGGGCCGACCGGTCGGCGGTGCTCGAGGTCAACGCCGTCACCGACGAACTGGCCAATGACGTGCTGGACCGGGCGACCGAAGGCGCGGAGGAGCCGCAGGCGCGGTCCGACGGTATCGAGGTGGGGTTCTGGTACTTCCACCCGCAGGGGCCGCGCAGGCGTCCGCAGATGATCGACACCCCGGTCTGGCCGCAGATCCGGGACAACTACGCCGGGGCCGCCAGCGACGCGCTGGACCGGTTGATGGCATTGTCGCCGAAGGATATTCGCGGCCGGTTGCTGCTGCTGCACGGCCCGCCCGGCACCGGGAAGACGACCGCGCTGCGCGCGTTGGCTCGGGCGTGGTCGTCGTGGTGCCAGCTGGATTGCGTGCTGGACCCCGACATGTTGTTCAGTCAGCCCGGTTACCTGATGCGCGCCGCGACCGAGGTGGAGGGCGAGCCGCGCCGCTGGCGGCTGCTGGTGCTGGAGGACTGCGACGAGCTGATCCGCGGTGAAGCGAAATCATCGTCGGGGCAGGGGCTTTCGCGGTTGCTGAATCTCACCGACGGAATTCTGGGCCAGGGGCGCGACATCCTGGTCGCCATCACCACCAACGAGGACCTCTCCCGCTTGCATCCCGCCGTCACGAGGCCGGGCCGCTGCCTGGCGCAGCTGGAGATCGGCCGCCTGAACCCGGCCGAATCCGCCCGCTGGCTCGGCGGGGACCACCCCGCCGTGTCGGGCGACGGTGCCACGTTGGCCGAGCTGATAGCGCTGAGAGATGGGACTGATCCCATTGACTCCGTCGCTGAGACGCCCGACGCGGGGATGTACTT
Organism: Nocardia puris; assembly: GCF_003315035.1. Taxonomy (GTDB): domain Bacteria; phylum Actinomycetota; class Actinomycetes; order Mycobacteriales; family Mycobacteriaceae; genus Nocardia; species Nocardia puris. The sequence goes on along the minus strand of NZ_QNRE01000014.1, from coordinate 84,020 downwards.
GTAGGGCGCGGCCCGCCCTCATCACGCTGTCGCCGAGGTTCTGCGCCGACCGCAACCGATGCGTGCCGCATATTTCGCGAGAAGCTCGCGCCAGACCGATCGAAGTCGAGTGTTCGGGGATGACGGCCGTCGGCGTGCGTCACGGTGGGCTGCGGCGGCTGTGCCGCAGGCGTGTGGCCGGAATGATCACTTCCCGTGTCGCGGTGAACGTGGGTCGGCCGGGCCATAGGCGGATGCTCCGGGTGAACTGGTCGGCGCGGGAGCGGGTGGCGTGGCGGCACTCGGTCGGGAAATACCTCACGATCCGCTGTGCGCACGGCGGACGCGCCGGACTCAGTGGACGTCGTCGGATACCCCTGCGTCCGTGACCTTTTCGGTCCGCGTCAACGCCTGCGCGGGTGCGACCACGTGGGCCTTCCACCCGGACAGCGCGATCGCGATCATCGGGACTCCGAAGGCGGCGGTGAGCGGAATCAGTTCCGTGAGCCAGCCGATGATCGCGGGCCCCGCCAGCAGGCCGAGGTAGCCGATCGCGAAGACCCGCGCCATATCCGTTGCCGCGGTGGATGTTCCGAGGTTGCCCGCGGCGGTGAAGATCTGCGGGACCATGCCCGAGAGGCCCAGCCCGCACAGCGCCCACCCGAGCAGGCTCAGCGGCACCCAGGTCGACAGCATGATGACGGCGAGCCCGAGGGCCGAGAACAGCGCCCCGTATCGGACGACCGCGACGGGGCCGAACCGCGCGCTCACCCGGTCGGCGGCGAAGCGGCCCACCGTCATCGTCACCGAGAACGCGCCGAACGCCAGGGCGGCGGTGGCGGCGCCCACCCCCAGATGCTCGCCCATCTGCAAGGTGCTCCAGTCGGCGGCCACGCCCTCGGTGAGCAGCGCGGCGAACGCGATCATGGCCAGCGCCAGCACCTTTCGCCTGCGCGCCGAGTCGGTGGCGGCGACCTCGTCGGGGTGCGGTTCGGCGACGTTGTCCGGCTCGGTCTTGGCCGTCGCGCGGGTGTCGGCGAGCAGGCGTGGCACACTCGCGGCCACCGCGCACAGGCACAGCGCGGACGCGGCGATGAGGGTCACGCGCACGTCCCAGCCCGCGCGCAGCGTGGCCGCGCCCACCAGGGAACCGACCAGCCCGCCGCAGGAGAACAGCGCGTGGAACGCCGACATGATGGGCCGCCGGTAGGCCCGCTCGACGTGCACCGCCTGCGCGTTCATCGACACGTCCAGCGCGCCGTTGCCGAATCCGAAGCCCGCCAACGCCAATGCCAGCCACACGGGTCCGGTGGCGAAGCCGGGCCCGAGCACGGCCAGCGACGCGGTGACGGCGGCCGCGCCCACCAGGCGTCTGCTGCCGAACCGGTCGGCCAGTGGCCCGGCCAGCCGCATTCCCACGATGCCCGCCCCCGCCATCACGAGGATGAACATGCCCAGGGTGGAATGCGACACCCCCGTCCGATCGGTGATGACCGGGATGTGGACCACCCACATGGCCAGCAGGAAGCCGTTCAACCCGAACACGGTGAACACGGCCGCCCGCGCCACTCGAACCCGTCGCTCGATCGAAGTAACCGGCACCGTTTCGACGGTACCGGGATGAATCGTGAGGCGCCGCGAACGGCAGGCCCCCCGAAATGATGGGCAGCCTGGCTGTCGCGGGTTCGAGTCGAGACGAATCGAAAACGAATCGCCCGCCGACATGCGCGCGCGTCTACCCTGGACACGTGGACGCCCTAGCCAGTCTGCTCGAAGGTCCCCGTGCCCGGGGCGCGTTCCTGATGTGTTCGCTGCTCGATCCGCCCTGGTCGCTGCGCATCCAGGACGAAGCCCCGCTCACGGTGCTGTCCATGGTCCGCGGCTCGGCCTGGGTCTTCCCCGATCCGCCCGCGAACCCCCGTGCGGCCCAAGCGGACTCGGCACCGTGCCGGCTGGAGGCCGGGGATGTCGCCATCTTTCGCGGCCCGCACCCGTACACCGTCGCCGACGATCCCGCGACGGCGCCGCAGATCGTCATCCATCCCGGGCAGGTCACCACGACGCCCGACGGTGAGATCCTGTGCGAGACCTTGAGTCTCGGCGTCCGCCAGTGGGGCACCGATCCCGACGGCGCGACCGTTATGGTCACCGGAACCTACGAGTCGGCGGGGGCGGCCAGCCAGCGATTGCTGCGCGCCCTGCCGCCGGTCGCGGTCTTGCGCCGCGGCGACTTCGACGGCCGGATGGTCGACGTGCTCGCCGACGAGGCTACCAAGGATCTGCCCGCCCAGGGCGCCGTGCTGGACCGGCTGCTCGATCTGGTGCTCATCACCGCGCTGCGCGCCTGGTTCGCCCGCGCCGACGCGCCCGCCTGGTACCACGCCTACGGCGATCCGCTGGTGGGCAAGGCCCTGCGCCTGCTCCAGCACAATCCGGCCCACCCGTGGACGGTGGCGAGCCTGGCCGAGGCGGTCGGCGTGTCCCGCGCCGCGCTCGCGCGCCGGTTCACCGAGCTGGTGGGCGAGCCGCCGATGGCCTTCCTCACCGAATGGCGGCTCGCGCTGGCCGCCGACCTGCTCCAGGAGTCCGACGCCACCGTCGAGGCGATCGCGCGCCAGGTGGGCTACGGGTCGGCGTTCGCGCTGAGCACCGCGTTCAAACGGCACTTCGGGGTGAGCCCGCGCGACCACCGGCAGGGCGGCGCGCCCGCCGAGCTGTCCTCGACCGGGTGAGGCTATCGTCGGCCGGGTGACGCAGCAGCAGTATCCCGTGCTCTGGCCGATGCCGACCCGCTGGGCCGACAACGACCACTACGGCCATGTCAATAACGTGACCTACTACTCGTACTTCGACACGGCCGTGAACGCGTGGCTGATGAGCGCCACCGGCACCGATATCCGGGAACTGCCCGCGCTCGGCGTCGTCGCCCAGACCTCCTGCCAGTACCTCGGCTCGATCAGCTTCCCCGACGAGCTGCGCGTCGGCCTGCGCATCAGCCGCCTCGGCCGCTCCAGCATCACCTACGACCTGGCCATCTTCCGCGTCGCGGGCGACGACCTCGATCTCGCCGCCACCGGCGTCTTCGTGCACGTCTACGTCGACCACGAAACCCGCAAGCCGGTCGAGATCCCCGCCGTCATCCGCGAGGCCGCCGCCGCACTCGTGGTGGACTGACGCGCCGCGTTTCGGCGCAAAGTCTCGCGGCGCGCGGCGCGCGCCAGCACACTGGTGCCATGACTGCCACGACGACCGGGCATCGGCGGGCGGCGGTCTGTATCGGCGTGGACCGGGTCGGCGGGCTCGATCCCCTGACGGCCGCGGCCTCGGGGGCGGCGGCGATGGCGGCGTGGGCTCGCGCGCAAGGCTGTACGGTCGCCCCGCACACCGACCTCGAGGGGCCGGTGCATCGGCGCGAGGTGCTCGCCACCATCAAAGCCCTTGTCGACGAGCGGATCTACGACCAGCTGATCGTCTATTTCGCCGGGCACGGGCTGCTCTCCGCGCCCGGGGTCGAACCGACCGATTGGCAAGCTTTTTCGACTACGCCGGCGCGCTGTCGGCCTCGTCGGACTACAGCTGGTACCGGGACGTGACTCCGGCCTACATCGCGGTGCGGAGCGCGGCGGTCGCGCACGTCACGGTCGTAGGGTGGGAACTCGCCGACCAGCGGGGCGACGGTGCCGACGGGACTGTGCTCGCGCTCATTCCGGCTCACCCGGACGCGGGAGCGCGACGCGCCACCGATGGTGTACTCCAATTCGGCGACGGCACAGCGACATTGGTCAGCGTGGTACCGGCCGGTCGACGGCCGTGGTGGTGGATCGGGGCCGCGTCGTGGCGATGGACTATGGCGCCGCTGTTGTGCCGCGTCCGGCGGCATTGGGCAGCGCCCCACCCGGTTCCGAGCCGCCTGTCGATCCCGCAGTGCTTTTCGCGGCCAGACGCGCGGGCCTGGTGGACCGCGCCGAACCGGGCCTGCCCGACGACGTCGCGGCGCGCGGCCCCGTGACGGGCTGCCGAATTACGGTGCCGCCCAACGCGCCATCCTCGCCGACGTCGTGGCCGCGGCGGGCGTCACCGAGGAACAGATCGTTGCGGAGTTGGACGCCGTGGGCAGTCGCGATCCGCAGAACTGGGGCTGGGTGCTGGCGGCGCGGGTGCTGTCGCGGATTCCCGGTCTGGACGCCCGCGTGATCGACACCTGGCTGCGCGACGTGTCGCTCTACGTCACCGACGAGGCCGTGCGGCGGGCGGTGCACCAGGTCGTCGAGGCGGAACTCGGAGACGAGCCGTTCGTCGCGGTGGGGCCTTCGCTCGGGTCCGTGGTGGCCTACAACGTGCTGCGCTCGGCGCACCGCCGCGGGCCCTGCCGCGGGCTGATCACCCTGGGCTCGCCGCTGGGTGTCCCGTCCATTCGCGGCAGGTTGACCGCGCCGGTGAACTATCCGCACCGGCTGGCCGCCTGGTTGAACGCGTTCGACCAAGCCGATATCGTCGCGCTGCGTCCGCTCGATACCGAGTTCTTCCCCACCGACCCCCTGATCGAAAACCACGGGGGCGTCGCGAATTTCACGGGCAACCGGCACGGGATCGAGGGCTATCTGGCCGACGGCGTGGTCGCGAAGCGGATCGCCGACCTGCTGCGAGCGTGATCCGCCGCCGGACGCGCGGCGCGGAATTCGGGTGCACCGGGAACAGGATCGAGGGCTCTCCGGCCGATCGCGCCGTGACGAGCCGAATCGCGGGACTGCTGGGCTCGTGACGGGCGCGGCCCGGAAACTCGATTGTCGAACCCGCGTGCCGGGGGCCACCATGGGGTGATGGGCATCGTGGCGAGCACCGAATTGCCGCAGCGGATCGACGTGGGCGATCTGCTCGTCCGCCGGTGGGCGGACCCGGGCGATCTGCTGCCCCGGCTCGAGGCGGTCAACGCATCCTTCGATCTCCTCCATCCGTGGATGGAATGGCTCGCCGAGCCCGCGACAGTGGAGAGCCAGCGCGCGTTCGGCGAAGCCGCGGCGCTGAGCTGGCCCGCCGCCGACGGCAGCTGCAACTACGGCATCTTCGACGCCGGGGGCGCGGTGGTGCTGGGCGGGATCGGCGTGCACGCCCGCAGCACGGCGCAGGTGCGGGAGATCGGTTACTGGTGCCACGCCGCGCACACCGGGCGCGGCATCATCACCCGCTGCGCCGCCGCGCTGACCGACCTCGCGCTCGCGCTGCCCGGCGTCGAGCAGGTCGAAATCCGTTGTGACGAGGCGAATGTGCGCAGTGCGGCCATTCCGCGGCGGCTCGGGTACCGCTTGGCGCGCACCGAGCCGCGCGCGATCGAGGCGCCCGCCGAGTCGGGGATCACGCAGGTGTGGGTGCGGGAGCGCTGACCGGGCGGCTCACCCGCGCAGCGCGTCCTGGAAGCGGCGCATCCCCGCGAGCCAGCGGTCGTAGTCCGAGCCCTTGAACCGGTACATGTCGAGCACTTCGGGGTGCGGCAGGATCAGGAACCGTTCGTCGGCGACGCCGTCGACGATGTCCTCGGCCACGCGCTCCGGGGTGAGCACCGCACCCGCCGTCGTCACGGCCTTGATCGCGAGGGCGGCGGCTTCCGCGTCGTCCGGAATCAGGTCGCCGCTCAGGAGTTTCGTGTCCACGCCCATCGGGCACACGCAGCTGACCCGAATGCCCTTGTCGCCGTAGGTGACCGAGAGCCACTCCGCGAAACCCACGGCGGCGTGCTTGGTCACCGAGTACGGCGCGGAACCGATCTGAGTGAGCAGCCCGGCGGCCGACGCGGTCGTCACGAAGTACCCGGCGCCCCGCTCCACCCAGCCAGGCACCAGCAGTCGGGCCGCGCGCACGTGGGCCAGCACGTTCACCTCGAGCGCCGCCGACCACTGCTCGTCGGTGCTCTCCAGTCCGGGCCCGCCCCCGATTCCCGCGTTCGCGAAATACAGGTCCACGGGCCCGAATTCGGCCTCGGCGCGTTCGATCAACGCCAGGATCACCTGCTCGTCGGCCACATCGCCGCCCACCGCGACGGCGTTCGCCCCGATCCCGCCGGCCACCTCGGCGGCGGCGTCCGCGTTCAGGTCCGCCACCACGACCCGCGCCCCGCCGTCGACCAGCCGTCGCGCCAGCGCCGCCCCGATGCCGGCCCCCGCCCCCGTGACGATCGCGACCTTGCCCGAAGTCTCCATGCCCCGACAGTAGTAGGACCGCTCCGGTCCGGGCGGCCCCGCGCGTCAGTTCGAGCCGGCGAGGCGGTCGAGGAGCGGCGCGGTGCGCGGGCCGACGAGTTCGCGCATGACCAGCGCCATATTGGTGCGCTCCACGCCGGGGATCTTCAGGATCTGGCCCGCGATGCGGTAGAGGTCGTCGGCGTCCCTGGCGACCACGCGGACGGTGAGGTCGGTCAGGCCGGTCATACCGCAGACCTCGGTGACCTCCGGGACCTCGGCGAGTTCGTCGACCACCGAGTCGAGGCGGTGCTGGTCGACGACCACCGCCACGAAGGCCGCCAGCGGGTAGCCGAGCGCGCGCGGGCGCACCCGCTGTTCGAAGCTGCCGAGCACGCCGCTGGACTCCCAGCGCGACAGGCGCGCCTGCACGGTGTTGCGGGAGAGTCCGAGGCGATTGGCCAGCTCCACGCCGGTCGCGCGCGGGTTGGCGACCAGTTCGAGCAACAGGCGGGCGTCGGTGGCGTCCAATGTCGCCTCGGCGGGGTCTTTACTGGGCATACAACGCAGTATGGCACCACACGGGCGGTCGGATTTGAGCATTCTGCCCATCCGCCCGGAGGCCACTTGCGCAGTCCGCTTTCGCGTGGATGCTGTGAGGTAGGACACATGCACCCGGTGGAGGAGGCGATCCACGATGGTCGAGAAGCCCGCGTACCCGGTGCAGCTGGTGCAGCCCGACGGCCGCCGCGTCCTGGACCGCGAACACGCCGCGCTGGTTGCCGACATCGGCCCCGACCGGCTGCGCGGCCTCTACGAGGACCTGGTCGTCACCCGCCGCATCGACACCGAGGCAACCGCCCTGCAACGCCAGGGCCAGCTCGGGCTGTGGCCGCCGATGCTCGGCCAGGAAGCCGCCCAGGTGGGGTCGGCGCGCGCCCTGCACCCCGACGACTACGTGTTCTGCAGCTATCGCGAGACCGCGGTGGCGTACTGCCGCGGTGTCGCGCCGCGCGATCTCACCCGGCTGTGGCGCGGGGTCGCGCATCACTGCTGGGACCCGGACGCGGTCAACATGACCAACCCGAACATCGTGGTCGGCGCGCAGGGCCTGCACGCCACGGGCTACGCCTACGCCGCCCACCTCGACGGCGCGGAGATCGCCACCGTCGCCTACTTCGGCGACGGCGCGAGCAGCCAGGGCGATATGGCCGAGGCGATGGTGTTCGCCGCGAGCTGGAGCGCGCCGGTCGTGTTCTTCTGCCAGAACAACCACTGGGCCATCAGCGCGCCGGTCCGCGTGCAGAGCGCCACGCCGATCGTGCGCCGCGCCTACGGCTACGGCATGCCCGGCGTCCAGGTCGACGGCAACGACGTGCTCGCGGTGCTCGCCGTCACCCGGCAGGCCGTGGCGCGCGCCCGCGCCGGCGGCGGCCCGTCGCTCATCGAGGCCCTCACCTACCGCATGGGCCCGCACACCACCGCCGACGACCCCACCCGCTACCGCTCGGCCGCCGAGACCGAGGAGTGGAAGCGCCGCGATCCGATCGACCGCGTACGCCGCCTGCTGGAGCGGGAAGACCTGTGGGACAGCGCTTTCGAGAGCGCGGTGCGCGAGCGCGCCGACGCCGTGGCGCACGAACTGCGCACCGCCACGGTCGAGATGCCCGACCCCGCGCCGTCGGCGCTGTTCGACCACGTCTACGCCACCCCGCACGCGCCGCTCACCGAGCAGCGCCGGGAATACGCGGAGTACCTCACCGGCGACCCCGGGGAGGTACCCGCGCGAGGAGAAGGAGTCCGGTCGTGATCACCACGTTCGCCCATGCCCTCAACGCGGGTCTGCGCCGCGCGCTGGAGGACGATCCGAAGGTCGTCCTGATGGGCGAGGACATCGGCAGACTCGGCGGTGTCTTCCGCGTCACCGACACCCTTCAGAAGGATTTCGGCGACAACCGGGTGGTCGACACGCCGTTGGCCGAATCCGGCATCGTGGGAACGGCTTTCGGCATGGCGCTGCGCGGCTATCGGCCCGTGTGCGAGATCCAGTTCGACGGGTTCGTGTATCCCGCGTTCGACCAGATCGTCTCCCAGGTGGCCAAGATCCACTACCGCACGGGCGGCAAGGTGACCGCGCCACTGACCATCCGCATCCCGTTCGGCGGCGGAATCGGTTCCGTGGAGCACCATTCCGAGTCGCCCGAGGTGTACTTCGCGCACACCGCCGGACTGCGCGTGGTGTCGCCGAGTTCGCCCGCCGACGCGTATCACATGGTGCGGCAGGCGATCTCGCTGGACGATCCGGTGATCTTCTTCGAGCCCAAGCGCCGCTACTGGGACAAGGCGGAGGTCGATTTCGACGCCGAGCCCGACCTGCCGCTGGACCGGGCGCGCGTCTGCGTCCCGGGTACCGACGCCACGCTCGTCGCCTACGGCGGCACGGTCGCGACGGCTGTGGCCTCGGCGAAAATCGCTGCCGAGGAGGGACATTCGATCGAGGTGATAGATCTGCGCAGCCTCTCGCCGATCGACTTCGAGACCGTCGAAGCGTCGGTCGCCAAGACCGGCAGGCTCGTCGTGGTGCACGAGGCGCCGGTGTTCGCCGGGCTCGGCGCGGAGATCGCGGCGCGCGTCACCGAGCGCTGCTTCTATCAGCTGGAGGCGCCGGTGCTGCGCGTCGGCGGGTTCGACATCCCCTACCCCCCGGCTAAGCTCGAGAAGCACCATCTGCCCGATCCCGATCGCGTCCTCGCCGCGGTCGATCGAACGCTCGCCGCCTGACGGCCCGATCCGAGAGGTGTGCACGTGGACGACGACGCTCACGTCCTGGAGTTCCGGCTACCGGATCTGGGGGAGGGGCTCGCCGACGCCGAACTCGTGTCGTGGTCGGTCGGCGTGGGCGACACCGTCGAGCTGAATCAGACCATCGCGGAAGTGGAGACGGCCAAGGCGGTGGTCGCGCTGCCGTCGCCGTTCGCCGGGCGGGTCGAGGAACTGCTGGTGGAGCCCGGGCAGACCGTGCCAGTGGGGGAGCCGCTGATTCGCGTGCGCGTGGCGGCCGCGCCGGAGAGCGACGGGCGCACGGCGGTGCTGGTCGGCTATGGGCCCGAGGAGGAGACGGTGTCGCGACGGCGTGCGGCGCCGGTGCAGCCTCGCAGCGAGGGAGCGCGCGCCGCCGCCACACCGGCCGCGCGGAAACTGGCCAAGGAACTCGGCATCGACCTGTGGTTCGTGGCCGGCTCCGGACCGGACGGCGCGGTGACGGTCGAGGACGTGCGGGGCGCGGTGCCGGTGTCACCGCCCGGCACCCCGGCCAAGGTGAGCGGAAATGCCGTCGTGGAGACCTCCGTCGCGGAGAACCGGGGCGCCGGGGTGATCCGGCCCGCCGCGCGCGAGGAGCGCACGCCGATCACCGGTGTCCGCAAGCGCACCGCCGCCGCGATGACCGCCAGTGCCAGGCAGATTCCGCAGGCGAGCGCGTTCGTCACCGTCGATGTGACGGCCTCGATGGAGTTGCTCGACCACCTGCGCAGTACCGCGTCCTTCGCTGAGCTGACGCTCACTCCGCTGGCACTGGTGGCGAAGGCGACCTTGGCCGCGATCGCGGAATACCCTGGTGTGAACGCCTTCTGGGACGAGGCCGCGCAGGAGATCGTCACCAGGCACTACGTGAACCTGGGGATCGCCGTCGCCACCGATCGCGGCCTGTTGGTGCCGAATCTCAAAGAGGCGCAGTCGCTTTCACTGCGCGAACTCTGCCGGGAGATCGGCTGGCTCGCCGAGACCGCGCGTTCCGGGAAGGCGACGCCCGTCGACCTGCGCGGCGGGACGTTCACGCTCACCAACGTCGGGGTGTTCGGCGTGGATGTGGGTGTGCCGCTGGTCAATCCGGGGGAGTCGGCGATCCTGTGCCTCGGCGCGATCCGGCGGCGGCCCTGGGTCGTGCGCGACGAGCTCGCCGTGCGGTGGGTCACCACGCTCGGCCTCAGCTTCGACCATCGGCTCATCGACGGCGAACTCGCCGCCCGCTTCCTGGCGACGGTCGGGGAGTTGCTGGAGGACCCGCTCACCCTGCTCGGTCGCGCGTGAGCACCCGGCGGACCGCCAGCCCCGCGACCAGCGCCCAGAACGCCGCGCCGATGCCGAGGAACGCCACTCCGGAGGCGGCGATCAGGAACGTGACGATGCCCGCCTCGCGATGCCGTTCGGCCGACAGCGCACCGGCGAGCGCGGACGCCAGCACGCCGAGCAGGGCCAGGCCCGCGACGGTTTCGACGGTGCCCTCCGGCGCCGCCGCCACCAGCGTGACCAGTGCGGCCGATCCGAGCCCCAGCACCAGGTAGGTCGCGCCCGCCGTGCAGGCGGCCACCCAGCGGCGGCGCGGATCGGGATGGGCCGAGGGCCCGGCCGCGAGGGCGGCGCTGATGGCGGCCAGGTTGATGGCGTGCCCACCGGCCGGCGCGCCCGCGAGGGTGCCCAGACCGGTGACGGTCATCGCCGCGCGCCACGGCACCGCGTAGCCGAACGAGCGCATCACCGCCGCGCCCGGGATGTTCTGCGAGGCCATGGTGACGATGTAGAGCGGGACGGCGATGCCGATCATCGCCTGCCAACTCCAGTGCGGCGCGGCGATGTCCACCGTCGGGGCCATCGCGGCGAGGTCGAGGTCGTGGTGGCCGGCCGCGATGCCGACGCCCGCGCCGACGGTCGCCACGGCGAACGCCCCGATCACCGCCCACGTCGGCGCGAACCGCCGCAGGACCAGCCACACGAGGATCACCGGGATCACCACGGCGGGGCTCACCGGCAGCGCACGGACCGGCGCCAGGCACATCGGCAGCAGCACCCCGGCCAGCATTGCCTGCGCGATCTCCACCGGAATGGCCGCGATCAGGTCGCCCAGCCGCCGCCACAGACCGGTCAGCACGAACAGCGCGCCGGTCAACGCGAACGCGCCGAGCGCGGCCTGCCACCCGCCCGCCACCGCGCCGGTCCCCGCCAGCAGCGCCGCGCCCGGCGTCGACCACGCCAGCGTGATCGGCATCCGGTACCGCACGCTCAGCACCACGATGCCGACGCCTTGTGTGACGCAGAGCGCGAGCAAGCCGGACGCGGCCTGCGCGGGCGTCGCGCCCACCGCGCTGAGCCCGGCCAGCACCACCGCGAACGAACTGGCGAACCCGACGAGCGCCGTCACGGCCCCCGCCCCGATCGCCTGCGCGAGCCCGGCGCGCTCCTCCTCCGGCGCGCGCGTCGGCGACGAAACTTCGGTCATTGCCGCATCCTGCCGCCGTGGGGGAGCGCTGTCGCCTGCCAGTGCGCCGAAACTGGACCGAATGGGGGAGTGGGTATGCGGCGGAGTGCCCGCGCGACCGGTCCCCGATGCGTAGGGTGGACGGGTCGGCGCGCGTACGGGACTGGACTAGGAGCTGGGTTGGGCGCGGTACTGATCTCTGCGGAAGAACTTCGGGAAGCGTTGGCGGACAAGAAGTTCCGCCTGCTGGACGTGCGGTGGGCGCTGGGTGATCCGGACGGTCCGCAGCACTACCTGGCCGGGCACATCCCCGGCGCGGTGTTCGTGGACCTGGAGACCGAACTCGCCGCGCCGCCCTCGCCCGCGCGCGGCCGCCACCCGCTGCCCGACATCACGCACCTGGAGAAGTGCGCGCGCTCCTGGGGGATCCGTGCCGGCGATCCGGTGGTCGTCTACGACGCGACCGGTGGGATGGCAGCGGCGCGCGCCTGGTGGCTGTTGCGCTGGGGCGGCCTGGCCGACGTCCGCATTCTCGACGGCGGCCTGCCCGCGTGGACCGTCGCGGGCGGCGACCTCGCCACCGGCGCCGAGTCCGACCCCGAACCGGGCGACGTGGAACTGCGCGCGGGTGGTATGCCCGTCGCCGACGCCGACGCCGTCGCCACCTGGCCCGGTGTGGTCCTCGACGCCCGCGCCGCCGAACGCTACCGGGGCGAGGTCGAACCCATCGACCCCAAAGCCGGCCACATCCCCGGCGCCCGCAGCGCCCCCACCTCCGAAAACCTCGATGCAGATGGCAAGTTCCTCCCCGCCGAAGCCCTCCGCACCCGCTTCGCCCCGTTCACCCCGGGCCCCATCGCCGTCTATTGCGGCTCCGGCGTCACCGCCGCCCATCAGATCGCCGCCCTCGAGTCCGCCGGCATCCCCGCCACCCTCTACCCGGGCTCGTGGTCCCAATGGTCCAACGACCCGAAACGTCCCGTAGCCACCGGCGACTGACCGAGGTGAATAAGGGGCCAATCGCCGCGGGTCGTGCGAGGGGTCGGTGGTGACCTGCGGAGATCTGATGAATCAGACGTGCGAATGGCCGCGAGGGGCGCGGCTGAACCTGGTGCCGGCGGTGGGCGTTGGATGCCCCGCTCTGCGGCGTCAGGGGCAGGTGCGGGCGACCTTGGTGAGGGCTTCGTGGTCGGCGGTGGTGAGGGGGAGGTCGTAGCGGGTGGCGACGGTGAGGTAGCGGCCGGCGAAGTAGCAGTGGTTGGGGCGGGAAGGTGGTAGCCAGTCGGCGGGGGTGCGGTCGCCTTTGTCTCGGTTGACCGAGGCGGTGGTGGCCACGAGGTTGGTCTCCATGTCGTTGGCGAACGCCCGGCGCCGGGCCGGGGGCCAGGTGGAGGCGCCGAGATCCCAGGCGGCTGCCAGCGGGAAGAGATGGTCGATCTCGACCTCGCGGGCGCGGGACTTGTCGAATGTAACGGCGTCGCCGGTGTAGGGGTCGTGGAAGGTGCCCGATTCGACCACGCAGTCGCGGGTGCCCGGCCGGAACCGCACCTCGCGCAGTTGGGCGGCGAGCACGTTATTGCGGGTGTCGCAGCCGTCGTGCCCGCCCGGCGCGTCGTGATCGTCGGACCACGACGGGCCGAACACACACCCCTGCCCCGACCGGCACCCCCTCTCGTACCCGCCGGGCCGAACCCGCTTCTCCACCACCCGCACCCCCGCCAGCAACCCCTCCACCTGCGCCCGTGTGGGACTTCCCGGCGCGGGCGTCACCCACGCCCCGTCCCACCAGGCGCACCCGGCAGCACCCAGCACCACCGTGACCAGCACGGCGAACAGACGGGCGAGAACCGGGCGCACGCAGCCAGTTCTACACGCGCACCCCGACAAGGACGGCCGCCTCCGGCGTGGCGCCCCACGGCACGCCGGACACGCCGCCCACGCCACGCCGCAGCGGCCCTACCTCGCGCCCCTCACAACCAGGCCCGCGCCAGCAGATCATCTCCCGCGATCTCGCTCGCGCGCGGTGGGAATCTGGTCGCCGCGATCGATTCGGTGTGCACGCCGTCGTGCCCGATCAGCCAGGAACCGCCGCGCTCCTCGCACTCGGCGATCTTGGCGAACGTGGTGAGCAGGAACGTGACCGCCTCACGCGGATCGAGGGTGCGGGCCAGGCGCTGGGATTCACCGGGGCGCGAGAGATCCAGCCACACGCCGGACTGTCCGTCCAGCCGCATGCCGACGATCTTCCCCGCGTCGACGAAGGTGAATTTTCGGCGCTCCCACGGCGTGGTCGGCGTGAAGCTCTGCTCGAGTACCTGGAGCAGAATCGTCATGCTGCTGCCCTCCGCTTCCTAGAAGCTTGCTGCGGATTACGACTCGTGACCAGCAATTACCCCAGTATGTTCCACTTTCGCCCGCTTGGCGACCGCCGCGCCGCCCACCGGAAATCGTCCTGCCCCGTGCAGCGGTGGCCGTGAATTCCGGCGGTCCGCGACGACGAAGACCGCGCCCGCCGGATACGCCGGCCGTACGGCGGTGTCGGACCGGCCTGCTTGGATGGATGGATGCTGCACGGACTGTGGTCTCCCGGGTCCGGTCTGCTGCTGTGGACCGAGGGCGAGGTGCCCGCCGGTGTGCCCGACCCGCTGGGCGCCCGGCTGCGCACCGCGCGCTTCCGGCACCGCGCCGAGGTGCTGACGCCGCAAGGTCCGGCCGAGGTCCCTGCCCTCGCGATGGCTCCCGCGGCCGCGGCGAACGCCCTGCTCCAGCGTCTTCCGGCCGAGAGCGTCGCGGGTGACCTGCGCTTCCTGGCCCACGTCGCGCGCGGCATCGAGCGCTGGGCGCGCGCGGGCCGCGTCGTCCCCGAACTGCGCCGCGCCGACGGGCAGTGGTGGGTGCGGTGGCGCCTGGTCGGCGGCGCGCGGCAGCGGGCCTGGCTCGCCGAACTCGCGGCCGTGGCGCCGCCGGCGCTCGCGGTGGCGGGGCGTCCGGCGGCGGTGCTCGCCGACTTGGTCGCCGAACTCACCGACCCGATCGCCCGCGAACTGGCCGACGCCCCACCCCCCGTCCACCCGCTGCTCGCGGCCCTGGTCGGCGACCAGCCGCTGGACTCGGGCAGCCACCAGCTCGCCGACACCCTGGAACGCTGGCGCACCAGCCTCACCGCCGACGAACCCGAACTGGTCCTGCGCCTGTGCGAACCCGACGGTGAACCCGCCGCCGAGGACGACCCGCCGCTGTGGCGGCTGGAAGTGTGCCTGCGCGTCGAGGGCGAGGCGCCCACCCCGGTTCCGCTCAACGGCGACCCGGCCCTCATCCGCACCGCCGTCGACAAACTCGGCGCCGCCCAGCGCGCCTACCCGCGGCTGCGCGACCTCCCCGGCGACCCGTACAGCATGGATCTGCTGCTCCCCACCGCGGTGGTGGCCGACCTGGTCGCCCACGGCGTGCACGCCCTCCAGGAGGCGGGCGTGCGCTTGCTGCTGCCGCGCGCGTGGAACATCACCGAACCGTCGCTGCGGCTGCGCGTGGAGAGCGCGGTCCCGGCCGCCGAGAGCACGGTCGGGATGCGCGGATTGGTCCGTTACCGTTGGGAATTGGCGCTCGGCGGCCACGTGCTCAGCCCGGCCGAGATGGCCCGGCTGATCCGCGCGAAGTCCGATCTGGTGCGCCTGCGCGGGGAGTGGGTGCAGGCCGACCACAAGGCGCTGGCCGCGGCCGCCCGCTACGTCGCCGCGCACACCGACGACTCCCCGATCACCCTCGCCGACATGATCGGCCGCCTCGCCACCGACCGCGTCGACCGCGTGCCGATCACCGAGGTCACCGCCTCCGGTTGGGTCGCCGACCTGCTCGACGCCGACCGCGATCGCGCGCCCGTCCCCGCCCCGGGCGGCCTCAAAGCGCAGTTGCGCCCGTACCAGCGGCGCGGCCTGACCTGGCTGGCCACCATGAGCCGCATCGGGTGCGGCGCGATCCTCGCCGACGACATGGGCCTCGGCAAGACGGTGCAGGTGCTCGCGCTGCTCGTCCACGAACGCGAGAACGCCACGGAGGCAGTGGGTCCCACGCTGCTGGTGTGCCCGATGTCGGTGGTGGGCAACTGGCAGCGCGAGGCGGAGCGCTTCGCCCCCGGCCTGCGCGTGCTCGTGCATCACGGGTCGGGTCGGCGCACGGGGGAGGATTTCGCCGCCGCCGTGGGCGAGGCCGACCTGGTGCTCACCACGTATTCCTTGCTGGCCAGGGATTTCGAGGAACTGAGCGGACGCGACTGGGAACGCGTCGTACTGGACGAGGCGCAGCACATCAAGAACGCGGGCACCAGGCAAGCGCGCGCCGCCCGCGCGTTGCGCGCGCGACATCGGTTGGCGCTCACCGGAACTCCCGTCGAGAACCGGTTGGAGGAACTGCGCGCCTTGCTCGATTTCGCGATGCCGAAACTGCTCGGCAGCCCGCAGACCTTCCGCGCGCGCTTCGCCGTGCCGATCGAACGCGAAGGCGACCAGAACGCGCTGGCGCGACTGCGTTTCGTGACGAAGCCGTTCGTGCTGCGCCGGGTGAAGACCGATCCGGCGGTCATCGAGGACCTGCCGGAGAAGCTGGAGATGACCGTCCGCGCCAATCTCACCGTCGAGCAGGCCGCGCTGTATCAGGCGGTGGTCGAGGACATGCTGGACAAGCTCGAGAGCGCGAAAGGCATGGCGCGCAAGGGCGCCGTGCTCGGCGCGCTGACCAGGCTGAAGCAGGTGTGCAACCATCCGGCGCACTTCCTCGGCGACGGGTCGGGCGTGCTGGGGCGGGGCAGGCATCGCTCCGGCAAGCTGGCGCTGGTGGAGGACGTGCTCGACGCGGTGCTCGCCGACGGCGAGAAGGCATTGCTGTTCACTCAGTTCCGCGAGTTCGGCGAGCTGATCACGCCGTATCTGACCGAGCGTTTCGGCGCGCGGGTGCCGTTCCTGCACGGCGGCGTGGACAAGCGCCGCCGCGACGAGATGGTCACCGGGTTCCAGTCCGAGGACGGTCCGCCGCTGATGTTGTTGTCGCTCAAGGCCGGTGGCACCGGGTTGAACCTCACGGCCGCCAATCATGTGGTGCACCTGGATCGCTGGTGGAATCCGGCCGTGGAGAACCAGGCCACCGACCGGGTGTTCCGCATCGGTCAGCGGCGTGCGGTGCAGGTGCGCAAGCTGGTGTGCGTGGACACCATCGAGGAGCGGATCGACGAGATGATCAACGGCAAACGCCGCCTCGCCGATCTGGCGGTGGGCGCGGGGGAGAACTGGATCACCGAGCTCAGCACCGACGACCTGCGCGACCTGTTCACCCTCGGCACGGAGGCGGTGGGGGAGTGAACGATTTCGACGATTTCGGCAAGTACGGCAAGCGCAGGCCGGTGCGCGGCGGTGTGGCGGCCAAGAGCCGCCGCGGCGGTTTCGGGCGCACCTGGTGGGGCAAGGCGCTGATCGACGCCGTGGAGGCGATGGCCGAGCCGGGCCGGCTGGCGCGCGGGCGCACGTACGCGCGGTCGGGGCAGGTGGTGAACTACCGGATCGAGCCGGGCGCGGTGGTCGCGGAAGTGCAAGGGAGCCAACCGCGTCCGTTCACGTCGGTGTTCGCGGTGCGGCCGTTGCGCGCCGAGGAAGTGGAACTGCTGATCGACGCCATCCGGGGTGCGCCGGGCATGCTTGCGGCGATCGCGTCGGGCGAGCTGCCGCCGGAACTGGGCCCGCACCTGCTGCCCACCACCGCCGCCGAATTGGACTTCAGCTGTTCGTGTCCCGATCCCGGCTGGCCGTGCAAGCACGTGGCCGCGGTCTGCTACCTGGTGGCCGAACGCCTCGACGAGCGCCCGCGCGAGATCCTGACGTTGCGCGGACTCGATCTGGACACCCTCATCGCGGGCATCGAACGCGAATCCCCCGACGCCGTGGCGGCGGATCTGTACGGTGACGAGCTGGTGCCGCCCGACCTCCCGAAGGTCGAATACCGTTCGGCGGTAGACGATCTGGACCCGGTGTTGTTGCGCAAGGCGTTGCGCACGAGCGCCGAGGAGGAGTCGGTGGCGGCCACCGGCGCCCGCGAACTCGACGCGCTGTACGAACGTTTGCGCCGCTGAGCCGGACTCGCCGACGAGCGCCGGAAAGGCGCTGCGCACCAAGGGAATTCGATCCGCGCTCGGTCGGCGGGCGCACTGGTGTCCGACGACCGAGCGGATCGCCCGGCTGTTCCGCCCCGCGGTCTGCGGGTCGCGGGGGCGGACGGTGGCGCGGGAAATGGCAGGCACCCGGCAACGAGGCCGGCCGCGCCGCCGGGCATCGTCGGGCGGATCCCGCCCGGGGCGCTGGTGGCCGGTGCGTCTCGGCGCCGGGTGCCACTTTCAGTGTGCGCCGGCGGCGGGCTCGGGGATACGCCCGAGCGCTGTCCGCCCACTGCCCTTGTGCTGCCCTGCCACCAGGACGGCCGCGAAGCACAGCGTGGCCAGTCCGGCGAAGACGATGACGGGCTCGGGGAAGTAGAGGCAGGCGATCCAGAACGTCGCGCCCGCGGCCGCGAAACACAGCGCGTTGAACGGCGACCAGCGCCCCAGCAGCTGCGGCGCGGCGCGCGCCGCGACCATGGCGAGCAGCGCGAACAGGATGGCGAACACGGCCATGCCGACGCTGTAACCGGTGTTGAGACCGAACACGGTGACCTCCCGCCCGCCCTCGAACATGGGCGTGGTCGCCTGCCTCGACAGCTCGTTGATGGTCTCCTCGGCGGGGGTGTCGGCGCCGTTGAAGACGTGGATCATCAGCAGATGCGCGACGCCGATGACGGCGAGCAGGGCGGCGCCCGCGGTGTGGGCGGGCAGCGCCCAGCGAACGGTGGTGGTGGATGAGTCGGACATGGCGTCCTCCGGGGATGGGCTTCCGAACTACCTGCAGAACAAGCTCGGATTCAGCGTACATAACAAAATTTATGTTATAGACTGGCGGCCGTGGCGGGCAAGACCTCATGGCTGGCATCCGGACTGACGATCCTCGGCGCGGCGGGGCCGACCGCGCTCACCATCGACCGCCTGGTCGCCGAGACCGGTCTGAGCACCGGGTCCTTCTACCACCACTTCGCCGGCATGTCCGGCTTCAAGCAGGCGCTGCTCGCGCACTTCGAAGAGGCGCAGACGCTGCGCTACATCCGCGAGGTCCGCACCGCCGACCACCTCGCTCCGCGCGGCCGTCTCGACCTGCTCATGGATCTGGTGCTCGCCGACGGCGAACCGGCCCGCCTCGAGGTCGCGGTCCGCGCGTGGGCGCTGGACGATCCGGTCGCGGCCGCCGCCAAGGAGCGCGTCGACGCGACCCGCCTCGCTTTCCTGCGCGAACTGCTCGCCGAGGACGGCTACGAACCGGACGCCGCCGAACGGACCGCGCAGATCCTGTACCTGCTCGTGCTGGGCGCGGGCAATATCCTGCCGGAGGTGCCGCCCGAACAGCTCCGCGTCCTCTACAGCCAGGTGCTGCCGTGAACCACGCACGGCGCGAAGAACTTTCGATGCTCGACGATATGGGCACCGCGGTCCGCATCGCGCGCCCCGTGCGCCGGGTGGTGTCGCTCGTCCCGTCGTTGACCGAGTCCCTGGCCGTGACGTGCCCGGACCTGCTTGTCGCCGCGACCGAATGGTGCACGCACCCGGCCGATCTCGCGGTGGAGCGCGTGCGCGGAACCAAGAACCCGAACGTGCGGCGCATCGTGGAACTCGCGCCCGATCTGGTGCTGTGCAACCACGAGGAGAATCGCAAACTCGACGTGGAACGCTTGCGTGAGGCGGGAATCCCGGTGTGGGTCACCGTGATCGAGACCCTCCGGCAGGCATTCGACTCGCTGGGCCGTCTCTTCGCCGACGCACTGGGAGTCGCACCGCCCCAATGGCTCTCAGTCGCTGAGAAGTCTTGGAAGGAAACACCTTCCGCCCCGGTGCGCAACACTGTGATCCCCGTGTGGCGCGACCCGTGGATGGTCGTCGGCCGTGACACCTTCACCGGCGACCTCGCCCGCCACCTCGGATTGCGCCTGGTGCACGCCGACCGCCCGGACCGCTACCCCCGCCTCACCCAGGACGAACTGGTCCGCGAAGTCGACCTCGCGGTCCTGCCCGACGAGCCCTACGTCTTCACCGAAGACGATGGCCCCGAAGCCTTCCCGGGCATCCCGGTCGCCCTGGTGCCCGGCCGCCTTCTCACCTGGTACGGCCCCTCTTTGGTCACCGCCCGCGCCGAACTGACCGCGCGCATCGCGGCGGCCGCGCCGCGCGGTTAGGTCCTGTCGTCGAGGATCTACGACGCGAATCGGTAGTCGTCCAGATCGAAATGCCCACTGCGCCAAGCCGCTTCGACGGTCGTGGACGGCCGCAGCGGCACGTCCCCGTGCTTGTCGAAGTAGTAACTGTTGGACACCGCGCACGAATCCTGCCAGAACACCTGCCCGCCGCGGCGCGCCAGCATCTCCCGGAAGAACCGGTCGTTGGCCTCCTCGGTGACCTCGACCAGGGTCGCGCCCTCGTCGCGGGCGTGGGTGAGACAGCGCAGGATGTGGCGCACCTGGTTCTCGATGAGCGCGAAATACGACGACCCGTTATAGCCGTAGGGACCCATCACGGAGAAGAAATTCGGAAAGCCGGGCACGCTCACACCCTCGTAGGCCTGCAACCGGTGCTCGTCCCACCACTTCTCGAGATCGCGCCCGTCGACGCCGCGCAGGTCGTAGGTGGGCATGTTGCCCGACTCCATCACCTTGAACCCGGTGGCGAAGATGATCACGTCGACCGGGTGCTCGGTGGCCGCGGTGCGTACGCCCTCCGGCGTGATCCGCTCGATCGGATCGGTCTCCAGGGTGACGTTCTCGCGGTTGAACGTGGCCAGGTAGTCGTTGGAGAAGCTGGGCCGCTTGCAGCCGAGAGCGTAACGGGGCGTGAGCTTTTCGCGTACCTCCGGGTCGCGCACCTGCCTACGCAGGTGGGCCAGCCCGAGCCGTTCGCCGAGCGCGGCCGCGGGCACCGAGCTGTGGTAGTGCGCGGCGACGGGGAAGGTCAGCTCCACGAAGGTCTGGCTGACCAGCCGGGTCACCGTGCGGCTGCCCGGCACCCGCAGCGCCAGGCGCAGCGGCGCGGGCAGCGGCAGGTCGGGGCGCGGCAGGCACCAGATCGGCGTGCGCTGGAACACCGTCAGGTGCGCGACCTCCGGCGCGATCTCCGGGATCACCTGCACCGCCGACGCGCCCGTCCCGATGATCGCCACGCGCTTGCCGCGCAGGCTCTGCCCGTGGTCCCAGCGCGAGGTGTGCATGGTGCGGCCGGCGAAGTCGGCGGCGCCGGGGATCTCGGGCAGTTTCGGGCGGGTGAGCACGCCGGTCGCGCTGATCACGTAGCGCGCGGTGAGTTCCTCGCCTGCCTCGGTGCGCAACACCCACACGCGGCGGCCCTCGTCGAACTCCGCTCTGGTCACGGTGGTGCCGAAGTGGATGCGCGGGCGCAGGCCGTGCTTGTCGACGCAGGACTCGGCGTAGGCCTTCAACTCCCGGCCCGGCGCGTACACCCGCGACCAGTCCGAGCGCTGATCGAACGAGAACTGATAGCTGAACGACGGAATGTCCACCGCCACGCCGGGATAGGTGTTCCAGTGCCAGGTGCCGCCCACGCCGTCGGCGTCGTCGAGGAGCACGAAATCCTCGAAGCCCGCCTCGCGCAGTTTGATCGCGGCGCCGATTCCGGAGAACCCGGCGCCGACAATGACGGTCTCGTACGCGCGCCCGTCCAGGGAATCGGTGGACGTCATCGTCGCTCCTTCCCGATGCCCGCCGCGCGCGGAGCGGTCCACGCGGTGTGGCAGCACCTGCCCTCAATTAGGCGCGGCGGGTCGGGCGTTGTCAACGGCCCCGGCGGGCTACTCCGGCTCGACGCGGTACACCCGGCGCGCCGTCTCGCGGAAGACCCGCACCAGGTCGTCGAGCTCGGCGCCCTGGTTCGTGAGCGACTCCGCGACAGCTCGCACGCTGTTGCCCACCGAGGTGATCGGCCGGTCCACCGGGAAATTGGAGCCCCACAGCAGCCGCTCGGCACCGAACACGTCGTAGGCGTGCGCGATCATCGGCCCGATCCGGTCCACCAGTTCGGAAACCGGCGTCGGCGTGCCGCGCGGCGGTACCGGGTGGCCGAGGATCGGCATGGTCAACCCGCTCACTTTGGCCACCACGTTCGGGTGCTCGGCCAGCGCGCTGAGGTCGTCGCGCCAGCGCAGGAACAGCTTTCGCCGCTCGCCGGGGTTGGCGCCGGTGTGTTTGCCGACCTTGCCGAACAGCCCGGCCGGTGTGGCGAGGTGGTTCAGCACGATGGTGACCTCGGGGTAGCGGCGGGCCAGGGCGGTCACGTCGGGTAGCTGATGCGAGTACACCCACGCCTCGAACGAGAGTCCGCGCTCGGCGAGTTCGGCGAACCCGTCCA
Organism: Nocardia puris; assembly: GCF_003315035.1. GTDB lineage: Bacteria > Actinomycetota > Actinomycetes > Mycobacteriales > Mycobacteriaceae > Nocardia > Nocardia puris. The sequence goes on along the minus strand of NZ_QNRE01000014.1, from coordinate 62,140 downwards.
GGAAGCGCGGCGAGGTGAGCCCGCCCTCGGCGTGGTCGAAGGAGCGCACGTCGGGGTCCGGGTGCCGGGCGATCATGGTGCGGATGCCGCGGAACACCGGCGAGGCCGACCGGTGCGCGTCCAGCAGCGCCGCGAAACCGTCGGCGGACGGGTCGGCCGAGCCGATCACCGCGCCCAGCCGGGGTGTGTCGATGCCGAACGGCAGGCTCTCCACCCAGCGGGTCTCGTCGGCCTTCGCGCCCGTCCACTCCACCTCGATGTGCACGATCGCGTCCACGGGCACCGTGCCCGCGTCGGTGCGGTAGTCGGCGGGCAGGTAGGGATGCATATAAGCCGTTGGGTCACCGACGAATTCGCGGTCGCGGCGCGGGGCGAGGTGCGCGACGAGGTCGAGCGGCAGCGGCAGGTACCGGAACATCCGGGCCAGCGTGCTGAAATCGCGCGGCGTCGTCAGCGGGTCCCACTGGTGGATGTGCGCATCGATGACGCGAAGGTCGCCCAGGTCGTCCATGGGCGCGATTGTCACACGCCGCGCCGCCCGCGCGAGGGCGGATTCACCGGCCGGTGTGTTCGGGCCCGCAGGCGCACAGGAAGGTGCGCACCGCCGCCGCGGCGATCGCGGCGCGGTCGGCCGGGGACTCGGCGCCCCGGAGGAGGGCTACACGCACGGGTTGGTCGTCGCGTTCGACGATCTCGACGCGCTCGAGCGCTACCTCTACGACCCCGTCCACCTGGCGGGCGATCCCGAGATCCTGCCCTACTACGGCCGGATGCGGGTCGGTCCCGCCATCACCGACGACCCCGATCCGGACCTGCTGGCCAAGATCGGCGCGCCGCACGAAGCCAAGCTCGCGAAGTACCCGGAATGGGCCCCGCTCATGGACTCCATCCCTGAAGTCCGAATCTTCTGACGCGCCAGGGATTTCCGGGCGCGGTTCATACGTTGCGGCGGTACTGTCCGCCGACGGTGAAGAACGTCTCGGTGATCTGCTGGAGGGTGCAGACGCGCGCGGCGTCCATCAGGACGTCGAAGATGTTGTCGTCGGTGCGGGCGACGGCGTCGAGCCGGGCCAGCGCCGCATGTGCCGCGTCGCGGTGGCGGTCACGGAATTCGCGCACCCGGCGCAGCTGAGATTGTTTCTCTTCCGCTGTGGCGCGGGCCAGTTCGAGCTTGCGGTCCGGCTCGCCGTGCGGATTGCGGAAGGTGTTGACGCCGATGATCGGCAGGCTGCCGTCGTGCTTGCGGCGCTCGTACAGCAGGGACTCGTCCTGGATCTTGCCGCGCTGGTAGCCGGTCTCCATGGCGCCGAGCACGCCGCCGCGCTCACTGATCCGCTCGAACTCGCACAGCACCGCCTCCTCCACCAGGTCGGTGAGTTCGTCGATGAGGAAGCTGCCCTGCAACGGATTCTCGTTCATCGCCAACCCCCACTCGCGGTTGATGATGAGCTGGATGGCCAGCGCGCGGCGCACCGAATCCTCGGTGGGCGTGGTGACGGCCTCGTCATAGGCGTTGGTGTGCAGGCTGTTGCAGTTGTCGTACACCGCGATCAGCGCCTGGAGCGTGGTGCGGATGTCGTTGAAGTTCATCTCCTGCGCGTGCAGGGACCGCCCCGAGGTCTGGATGTGGTACTTGAGCTTCTGCGAGCGCTCGTTCGCCCCGTACCGGTCGCGCAGGGCGATCGCCCAGATGCGCCGCGCCACCCGGCCGATCACCGAGTACTCCGGGTCCATGCCGTTGGAGAAGAAGAAGGAGAGATTCGGCGCGAAGTCGTCGATGCGCATCCCGCGCGCGAGATAGGCCTCCACGTAGGTGAATCCGTTGGCGAGGGTGAAGGCGAGCTGGCTGATCGGGTTCGCGCCGGCCTCCGCGATGTGATAGCCGGAGATCGAGACGGAATAGAAGTTGCGAACACCGTTGCGCACGAACCACTCCTGGATATCGGCCATCATGCGCAAGCTGAACTCGGTGGAGAAGAGGCAGGTGTTCTGGCCCTGGTCCTCCTTGAGGATGTCGGCCTGTACCGTCCCGCGCACGGTCGCCAGCGTGCGGGCCCGGACCTCGGCGGCCTCCTCTTGTGTCGGTTCGCGCCCGTGCTCGGCCGAGAAGCGTTCCAGCGCTTGGTCGATGGCGGTGTTGAGAAAATACGCCAGGATTGTCGGGGCGGGACCGTTGATCGTCATAGACACCGACGTGGTGGGCGCCGTGAGGTCGAAACCGTCGTAGAGCGCCTTCATATCGTCCAGCGACGCCACCGAGACGCCCGAGGTGCCCACCTTGCCGTAGATGTCGGGCCGCTCGTCGGGATCGCGCCCGTACAGCGTGACGGAGTCGAACGCGGTGGAAAGCCTTGTCGCCTCGGCGTGTTCGGAGAGCACCTTGAACCGCCGGTTGGTGCGAAACGGATCGCCCTCCCCGGCGAACATGCGGGCCGGGTCCTCGTTGTCGCGCTTGAACGCGAACACCCCCGCCGTGAACGGGAATCGGCCGGGCAGGTTCTCCGCGCGCAGGAAGCGCAGCAGTTCCCCGTGGTCGGTGTAGCGCGGCAGCGCGACCCGCGCGATGCCGCTGCCGGACAGCGACTCCCGGCGCAGCGGCGTGCGAATCTCCTTGTCGCGCAAGCGAACCACTTGCTCGTCACCGCTGTAGGACTCGACCACCGACGGCCACCGCGCCAGGAGGTCGGCGTTCTCGGGAGTCAGATCGCGCCGCGCCGCCTCCAGCAGCTCGGCCACGGCGGTGTCGCCGGGCAGCTCGGCCAGCACCTGCTCGAGTCGCTGCACGCGCTGCGCCGCCCGAGCCTGCTCGGCGGTCGCGCGGTGGTAATCGCGCACGGTTTCGGCGATTTCGGCCAGGTAGCGGGTGCGCGCCGGCGGGATGAGCTGCGCGAACCGGGTCGAGGTACGGGTGTCGACCCTGGGCAGCGTGCCGGGCTCCACGCGCAGGCCGTGCTCGGCGAGCAGCGCGACGAGATGCTGGTAGAGCGCCGTCACGCCGTCGTCGTTGAAAGTGGCGGCGCTGGTGCCGAAGACGGGCATGTCCTCGGGGTTCGCGCCGAACGCCTCGCGGTTGCGCACCAGTTGGCGTGACACGTCGCGCACCGCGTCGGCCGCGCCCCGGCGCTCGAACTTGTTGATCGCCACCACGTCGGCGTAGTCGAGCATGTCGATCTTCTCGAGCTGGGAGGCCGCGCCGAACTCCGGCGTCATCACGTACAGCGACACGTCCACGTGGTCCACGATCGCCGTATCGCCCTGACCGATGCCCGGCGTCTCCAGGATCACCAGGTCGTACCCGGCGGCCCGGCAGGCGGCGACCATCGTGTCGAGGTCCTGTGGCAGTTCACGATTCCCGCGCGTGGCCAGGGACCGGAAGAAGACGTGCGCGCCGTCGAGCGCGTTCATCCGGATGCGATCGCCCAGCAGCGCGCCGCCGCCGCGCCGGCGCGTGGGGTCGATGGCGAGCACCGCGACGCGGAGCTTGTCCTGCTGGTCCGAACGCAGCCGGCGAATCAATTCGTCGGTGAGCGAGGACTTTCCGGACCCGCCGGTGCCGGTGATGCCGAGTACGGGCACCCGCCGCGACCGCGCCGCGCCGAGCAGACCGTCGCGCGCCGGATCAGGGAGCGCGTCCTGTTGCAGACAGGTGATGGCCCGCGCCAACGCCGCCCGCTCCCCGGTGAGTACCGCATCCAGCGCGGGCGGCTCGGTGGACAGGTCCACATCGCACGTGCGCACCAATTCGTTGATCATGCCGGGCAATCCGAGCCGCTGGCCGTCCTCGGGGGAGAAGATCCGCACGCCCGCCGCGGCGAGGCGCTCGATCTCCTCGGGCACGATCACCCCACCGCCGCCGCCGAAGATCCGGACGTGCCCCGCGCCCGCCTCTTTCAACGCCGCGGCCAGGTACTCGAAGTACTCCACATGCCCGCCCTGATACGAGCTGACCGCGACGCCCTGCACGTCCTCCTCGATGGCGGCGGCTACCACTTCGTGCACGGCCCGGTTGTGGCCGAGGTGGATCACCTCCGCGCCCTGGGATTGCAGGATGCGCCGCATGATGTTGATCGCCGCGTCGTGGCCGTCGAACAGCGCCGCCGAGGTCACGAAGCGCACGGCGCGGACGGGGGAGTGGAGCGCGCTGTGATCGGCCACGGGAACCCTCCGATGAGTCCTTCAACGCCCAATACTAGGACGTCAAACCATTCTACGGTGACCGGCATCACAGTGTGGGAAACCGCCGCGCAACGGTTGTGTTCGGGGCGAGTGAAACCCGCGACGCGCGGTCACAGCCGCGCTCCAATGGACGGCGGGACCGATCCCCCCGTGGAGGTAGCGCCGATGAGCCTTCGAATCGCACGCGGATGTGCACCGCGCGGCCGGCGGACGAAGGCCGACCGCACCCGGCGGGTGCTGCCGAAGCTGAGCGTGGGCGGGATACCGCTGCTCGGTGTGGAGTGGCTGGCCGTGGGCGGTGGACTGGGCTGAGAACACGAACGGCGCGTGCCGCACCGGGTGGGTGCGGCACGCGCCGGTGCGCGCGGTCAGCGGTTGGTGAACTTCGCCGGGCGCTTCTCCACGAAGGCGGTCATGCCCTCCTTCTGGTCTTCGATGGCGAACAGCGAGTGGAAGACCCGCCGCTCGAAACGCAGGCCCTCGGCGAGCGTGGTCTCGAAGGAGCGGTTCACCGACTCCTTGGCGATCATGGCGACCGGCAGCGACATCGAGGCGATGGTCTCGGCCACCTCCTGCGCGGTGTCGAGCAGTTCGGCGGCGGGCACGATCCGCGAGACCAGCCCGGCCCGCTCGGCCTCCTCGACGTCCATGTTCCGTCCGGTCAGCACCAGATCCATCGCCTTGGCCTTGCCGATGGCGCGGGTCAGGCGCTGCGAGCCGCCGATGCCGGGGATGACGCCGAGCTTGATCTCGGGCTGGCCGAACTTGGCGGTATCGGCGGCCAGCAGGATGTCGCAGATCATGGCCAGCTCACAGCCGCCGCCCAGCGCGTAGCCCGCCACCGCGGCGATGGTGGGCTTGCGGAAGTTCGCCAGCCGGTCCCAGCGCGCGAAGAAGTCGTTCATGAACATGTCCATGTACGACTGCGGCTGCATCTCCTTGATATCGGCGCCGGCCGCGAACGCGCGCTCCGAGCCGGTAATGACCACCGCGCCGATCCCGTCGTCGGTCTCGAGCTCGTCGAGCGCGGCGATCACGTCGTCGAGGACCTGGGCGTTGAGCGCGTTGAGAGCCTTCGGCCGGTTCAGCGTGATCCAGGCGACCCGGCCCTTGCGCTCCAGCAGGATCGTCTCGAAGGTGCGCCCGCCCGGCTCGTCCACGGAATCGCTGTGCGATGCAGTCACTGGTCCACCTCGTGCTCGGAACGGTTACGAACATCGGTGACGATAGCGGAGAAGTCCTTGCCCGCATTCTCCTGGTTGAACCGCGTGTAGATCTCGGCGGCCAGCGCGCCGAGCTGCCCGTCGACGCCGTTGGCGCGCAACGCGTTCGCGGCCAGGCCGAGGTCCTTGGTCATCAGCGCGGTGGCGAATCCCGGCTGGTAGTCGTTGTTCGCGGGGCTGGTCGGGACCGGACCCGGCACTGGACAGTAACTGGTCAGCGCCCAGCTCTGGCCCGACGCGGTGGACACCACGTCGAAGAAGGACTGGTGGCTCAGGCCCAGCTTCTCTCCGAGCACCAGCGCTTCGGAGAGCGCGACCATCGAGATGCCGAGCAGCATGTTATTGCAGATCTTGGCGGCCTGGCCCACGCCCGCGTCGCCGCAGTGCACCACCTTGCCGCCCATCACCTCCAGCACCGGCAGCCCGGCGGCGAAATCCTCCGCCGCACCGCCGACCATGAACGTCAGCGTGCCCGCGGCCGCGCCCGCGACACCGCCGGAGACCGGGGCGTCCAGGGCGCGATGCCCGGCCGCGACCGCGCGGGTGGCGGCCTCCTTGGCGTCGGCCACGTCGATGGTGGAGCAGTCGATGAACAGCGTGCCCGGCGCGGCGGCCGGCAGCAGTTCGGCGTACACGTCGAGGACGAGTTTGCCGTTGGGCAACATGGTGATCACGATCTCGCGGCCCGCCGTGGCGGCCGCGGCGGTGTCCACCACGGTCGCACCGTCCGCGCGCGCCTGCTCCTGGGCGGCGGGCACCGGGTCGTAGGCGAGCACGTCGTAGCCCGCCTTCACCAGGTTGGCCGCCATGGGCGCGCCCATGTGGCCGAGTCCGAGGAAACCGATCTTCTTGGTCATGGCTGCTGCGCCTCCGGTGCCGCGAGTCCGAGTTCCGAGTCGCCGAGCCCGGCGAAGTACGCCGCCACCTGATCCTCGGTCACCTCGGCGAGGGTGGCCGGATTCCACTTCGGGTCGCGGTCCTTGTCGATCACCTGCGCCCGGATGCCCTCCACCAGGTCGTGCGAGGCGAGCGCGGCCACCGAGGCCCGGTACTCCTCGTCGAGCACCGGTTCGAGGGCGGGCAGCGCGCGGGCGTTGCGCAGCGAGCGCAGCGTGACCTTCAGCGCCACCGGGGATTTGGCGAGGATGTCGTCGGCGGCGCGCTGGGCGTCGGCCGCGTCGTGGGCGCGCAGCCGGGCGACGATCTCCTCCACGGTGTCGGCGCCGTAGCAGGCGTCGATCCAGCCCGCCTGGGCGAGCAGCGCGGATTCCGGTGCGGCCGTGGCGAATTTGCCGATGGCCACCTCGGCGGTCTCGGTCGCCAGCGTCTCGATCAGCGCCGGAATGTGCTGGGATTCCACGTAGTAGTCGGCGAAACCGGTCGCGATCGCGTCGCCCGCCGTCATCCGCGCCGTGGTGAGCGCGACGTGGGTGCCGATCTCACCCGGCGCGCGCGAGAGCAGATAGGTGCCGCCCACATCGGGGATGAAACCGATACCGACCTCGGGCATCCCGATCTTCGAGCGCTCGGTGACGATGCGGTGGCTGCCGTGCCCCGACAGCCCGACACCGCCGCCCATCACGATGCCGTCCATCACCACGACGTAGGGCTTGGGGTAGCGGGCGATGAGCGCGTTGAGCACGTACTCGTCGCGCCAGAACCGGCCCGACGGCGAATCCGCGCCCGTCGCACCGTCGTTCGCGCTCGCCTTGGCGTCGTGGTAGATCGCGACGATATCGCCGCCCGCGCACAGGCCGCGCTCACCGGCGCCGGTGACCACGACGGTGCGCACGTCGGGATCGTCCGCCCAGGCGCGCAGCGCCTCGGAAATGGCCAGCGCCATCGGATGATTCAACGCGTTGATGGCCTTGGGCCGGTTCAGCGTGATCAGCCCGAGGCCGCCGCGCTTGTCGATGAGGACTTCGGGTTCGCTGCTCATGCTGCTCCTACGACCGAGCGGGCGACGACCACCCGCATGATCTCGTTGGTGCCCTCGAGGATCTGGTGCACACGCAGATCCCGGACGATCTTCTCCAAGCCGTATTCGGCCAGGTAACCGTAGCCGCCGTGCAATTGCAGGGCCTTGTTGGCGACCTCGAACCCGGCGTCGGTGGCGAAACGCTTGGCCATGGCGCACAACTCGACCTTGTCGGGGGCGTCCGCGTCCAGCGCGGCCGCCGCCCGCCACAGCAGCGTGCGGGCCGCCTCCAATTCCGTGCGCATATCGGCCAGTTCGAATTGCAACGCCTGGTTCTTCAGCAGCGGCGCGCCGAACGCGTGCCGCCCGGCCAGGTACGGCACGGTCTTGTCGAGCGCGGCCTGCGCCCCGCCCACCGAGCAGGCCGCGATATTGAGCCTGCCGCCGTTGAGGCCGTTCATGGCGATGCGGAAGCCCTCGCCCGCGCCGCCCAGCAGGTTGGCCGCGGGCACGCGGGCGTCCTCCAAGATCACCTGGCGCGTGGGCTGGGCGTTCCAGCCCATCTTGCGCTCGTTCGGCCCCACCGTCAGTCCGGGAGTGTCGGCGGGCACGATGAACGCCGAAATACCGCGCGCCCCTTCGTCTCCCGTGCGCACCATCATGACGTAGACGTCGTTGGCGCCCGCGCCGGAGATGAACTGCTTGGCCCCGGTGAGGACGTAGTCGTCCCCGTCGCGCACGGCCTTGGTGCGCAACGCCGCCGCGTCCGAGCCGACGCCCGGCTCGGTGAGCGCGTAGCTGCCCAGCAGTTCCATCGCCGTGAGGCCGGGCAGCCAGCGTTCCCGCTGCTCGGGCGTGCCGTAGGCGTCGATCATCCAGGCGGCCATGTTGTGGATGGAGATGTAGGCCGCGATCGACGGGCACCCGGTCGCCAGCTGCTCGAAGATGCGCGCGGCGTCGAGCCTGCGCAGCCCCGAGCCGCCCACGTCCTCGCCGACGTAGATGCCGCCGAGCCCGAGCGGGCCCGCCTTGCGCAGCACGTCGACCGGAAAGTGTTTCTGCTCATCCCATTCCAGCGCGTGCGGCGCCAGGAATTCGTCGGCGAACTGGCGCGCGGTGTCGCGGATCGCGCGCTCGTCGTCGTTCAAGGTGAACATCGGGCTCATTCCATCGTCGGGATGACGAACGCGTTGGATTCCTTCAGCCCCGCGGGCCAGCGCTGCGTCACCGTCTTGGTCTTGGTGTAGAAGCGGATCGAGTCCGGGCCGTGCTGGTTCAGATCGCCGAACCCGGAGCGCTTCCAGCCGCCGAAGGTGTAGTACGCGATCGGCACCGGGATGGGCACGTTGATGCCGACCATACCGACCTCCACGCGGGCCGCGAAGTCGCGGGCGGTGTCGCCGTCGCGCGTGAAAATCGCGACGCCGTTGCCGTATTCGTGCTCGTTGGCCAGGCGCAGGCCCTCCTCGTAGTCCTTCGCGCGGACCACGCTCACCACCGGGCCGAAGATCTCCTCCCGGTAGATCCGCATGTCGGCGGTGACCTTGTCGAACAGGGTCGCGCCCACGAAGTAGCCGTCCTCGGCGCCCTCGACGGTCAGGCCGCGCCCGTCCACCACCAGCTCGGCCCCCTCATCGATGCCGATCTGGACGTAGTTGTTCACCCGGTCCACGCCGTCCTTGCCGACCAGCGGGCCGAAATCGGCGCCAGGATCGTCGGAGCGGCCCACGTTGAGCTTGTGCACCCGCTCGGTGAGCTTGGCGACCAGCCGGTCGGCGGTCTCCTCGCCGACGGGCACCGCCACCGAGATGGCCATGCAGCGCTCGCCCGCGGAACCGTAACCGGCGCCGATCAATTGGTCGGCCACGTCGTCGAGATCGGCGTCGGGCATGACGATCGCGTGGTTCTTCGCGCCGCCGAAACACTGGGCGCGCTTGCCGTTCGCGGTGGCGGTTTCGTAGATGTACTGCGCGATCGGGGTGGAGCCGACGAAGCCGACCGCCTTGATCCGGGGATCGTGCAGCAGGGTGTCGACGGCTTCCTTGTCGCCGTTGATCACGTTGAACACGCCGGCGGGCAGACCGGCCTCGAGGAAGAGCTCGGCCAGCCGCAGCGGCACCGAGGGGTCGCGCTCGGAAGGCTTGAGCACGAAGGCGTTTCCGCACGCCAGCGCGGGACCGGCCTTCCAGAGCGGGATCATGGCGGGGAAGTTGAACGGCGTGATGCCCGCGACCACGCCCAGCGGCTGGCGCATGGAGTAGACGTCGATGCCGGTGCCCGCGCTCTCGGTGTACTCGCCCTTGAGCAGGTGCGGGATGCCGGTGGCGAACTCGATCACCTCGAGGCCGCGCTGGATGTCGCCCTTGGCGTCGGCGAGGGTCTTGCCGTGCTCGGACGACAGCAGCGCGGCGAGGCTGTCGATCTCGTCCTGCACCAGCGTCAGGAACTTCATCAGCACCCGCGCCCGCCGCTGCGGGTTGTAGGCCGCCCAGACCTGCTGCGCCTCGGCCGCGTTGGTGATGGCCGCCTCGACCTCGGCCTTGTTCGCCAGCGGCACCCGCGCCTGCACCTGGCCGAGATTGGGGTCGAACACGTCGCCGAACGCGCCCGACGCGCCCGCCACGTGCTGTCCACCGATGAAGTGTGTGAGTTCCCGAACCATGTCAGCCCTTCTGTTCGTCGATGCCGCCCCGGTATGCGGTCATCCTATAGTTGGACATCCAAGTAAATAATGGGCGGGGGCCGAATGTGACCCATCCCACTGGGAGGTCGGTGCGGCGGGAACCCGGAGATCGCGCCCCGCACGGGCGGCCCTTCACCCCGGTGATCGGTCATGATCCGCCCGGAGCCGACGCGAGGCGCGGATCTACTCCGACCGGGACGAGCGGGTCAGCACGATCGCGCCCGTCGTGAGCACCACGGCCCCGACCAGCAGCAACAGGACCGGTCCGAGCAGGCCGTCGGTGTGCTCGGCGATCAGTTGTGCGACGGCCAGCGCGACCGACCCCGCGCCGCCGATCATGAGCACGGGGGAGCGGTCGGTGGCGTAGAGGGCGAAGCAGACCACGGCGACCACGCCGGTCAACGCGACGGTGAGCAGCAGATCGTTCGTCCACGCCATCTGCGCGCCGACCACCGAGACCACGACCGCGATGGCGTACCCCGCCCAGTCCTCGATGAACGCGTCCGCCCTGGTCAGCGCGAACCAGACGAGCCCGAGCACGAACAGCGCCACCCCGTGCCCCGGGTCGCGCAGACCGAACACGTCGCCGACCAGCCCGCTCGCGACCGCCACCGAGAAACCCGCGCAGGCCAGCATGCCCACCACCGACGGGATCGCCAGGTAGCCGATCACGGCCGCCACCAGCCCCGCGCTCACCGCGATCACCCACGACGTGTCGTTGCCCGAATCGTCCAGACCGGCCCCGACGGCCCCCGCCACCGCGGCCGCCGCCAAGGCGAACAGCACCGCGGCCAGCCGCGTGCGCACGGTCGAGGTGAAGGCACGGCCGAACAACGCGTCCCGGCCGGCCAGCGCCACGCCACCGCCGATGAGCCCGATCGTCACCACGGCCAGCACCGCCACGCGTCCGGCGCGGGCGAGATCGTCCCAGGACGCGGCGAGGAACAGCAGCACGCCGCCGAGCACCAGGCCCGCGCCCACGTACGCCGCGATCTCGGCGACCAGTTTGCCCGGCGTCGGCCGGGCCGCGTCCTCCTCGGCCGCGAGGGCGGCGAGCACGGCCGCGCGCTGGTCCTCGCCGAGGACGCCGTCGTCGGTCAACCGCCGCAGCGCGGCCTCCACGCGTCGTTCGTGCGCCATCGGCTCAGTATGGCGAAGACGGGGGTCTCAGTTGCCCGAGAAGCCCGGCGTGCCGACCTCGAACTGGGTCGGCGTGCCGCCGCCGGGCGGTGCGGCGGGCGTCCGCTCGACGGCGAGCAGTCCCGCGACGGTCGCGCCCAATGCCGCGGTGACGGCGACAGCGGCGACCACCTTGCGCCGCCCGGCGTGCGACGGCGACAGTCCCGGCAGGCCCGCGCCCGCCCGCAACCGCGCCATCCGCACCACTCCCGACGTGCGTTCGGCGGCCAGCAGCACCGCGCCGCGCGCCGACACGTACTCCGGTTCCGGGTCGTACACCACCGGCAGATCGATGAGCTCGGCCAATTCGGCCCGCACGCTGGGGCTGCGGGTGCACCCGCCGAGCAGCACCAGCGCCTGCGGCCGCACGCCCGTCTCCTCGATGAGCTGCCGCACGAACGAGGCCGAATGGTGGATGCCCGCCGCGCACAGCTCGGCCAGATCGCTGCGGGTGACCACCGCGCGCCCGCCCGAGCCGGGATCGAGCGCCGTCACCACGCGCGCGCTGCTCAGCGCCTCGCGGTGCCTGCGGCTGGTCACCCGGTCGGTGAGCACGCCGTCGCGGGCCAGTTGCCAGCGCAGCAGCGCGTCGTAACCGTCGCCGCCCAGGACGGTACTGCGCTTACCGGACAGGATGGCGTCGGTGTGGCAGTCGGCGTGGGTGACGGTGAGCCCCGACGCGCCGAGGTCGTAGAGGATGACCGTTCCGCGATCGGGCAGCTGTCCGGTGAATCGCAGGTAGCGCAGCTGGGCGAGGGGTTCGTCGACGATGGTGATCCGCTCGCGGCCGGCCGCGGCGCGGATCGCGTCGGCATGTAGAGGGCAGCGGCAGGTCACGGCCGTGCCGGTGATGATCTCGTCGCGGCGCTCGGCGCTGGCGCGCATCCGGCGGATGGCGTCGAACACGGCCTCCTCGACGCTGCCGCCGGCGCGGCGGGGCACGTGGCACCGGTCGATGGCAGGGAGATGCGGCTGATCGGAATGCGTCAACATCGCACGCGCGCCGCCAGCGCCCGCCGATACCCCCAGGACCAGCACCATGGACTCCATGGTGGACCCTTTCGCCCGCGCTGCCAAGGCGACGCCGCCGCGAATTCGCCCGGAGGATGCCGGAGTGTTACCCGATGGACGCGCGCGAGGCGTATCGGACCGTCCGGTATGGCGGGCTCAGCGGCGTTCGGCGCGCCAGTGGGCCGGTTCGCCCCCGGCGTCGAAGTCACCCGCCGCGTGGCGGAATTCCGCCAGCAGCTGCAGCAGGGTGTGCAGCCGGTCCGACGGCAGGCCGGGCTGGGCGAACACCTTCGCGTTCAGCTGCTCGGTCGCCTCTGCCACCAATTCCCTTCCGGCGTCGGTGATCTCGATGAGCGTGGCGCGGCGGTCGCTCGGATGCGGCACGCGCACCACCAATCCGGCCGCCTCCAGCCGGTCGACGGTGTTGGTGACGCTCGTCGGGTGCACCTGCAACCGCGCGCTCGCCTTGGCCATCGGCAGCGCGCCGGTCTTGCTGAAGCTCAGCAGCATGAGCAGTTCGTAGCGGGAGAAGGTCAGGCCCGTCGGTTTGAGCGCCTCGTCCACCCGCGCCATCACGATCTGCTGGGCGCGGACCAGCGACGTCACGGCCGCCATTCCGTCGGCGACATCGCCCCAGCCGTGGCCGACCCACTGGCGGTGGGCCTCCTCGATCGGGTCCAGCGGGAGCGGTCGTGGCCGGGACATGCCCCAGATCATCGCACGGGCGCGCGCCGGGCCCTTTCGATCATGGTGAGCGCAACCCTGGCGCGCGTGCCCGAGTTGCACCATTCTCGGTGGCGAGGCGGGCGTGGCTGAGTGGTTGAGGCAACGGTCTGCAAAGCCGTTTACGCGGGTTCAATTCCCGCCGCTCGCTCCAGTAAGGGTGCGCCGTCCGCCGGTGCCCCGGTCCGGACACCGCCACTTCCGGATCGGAGTGCCGGCGGATTTCCCTGTCGAAAAGGCCTGCGGGGGTGGGTTGTTCTCAGCGCAGACCCGAGAAATCCCGCGCCACAACGTGATTGCGGTCGGCGAACGTGCCGAGCGCGTATTCCGGCAGGAACCCGAAGTATTGGCCGCGCGTGGTGGCGCTCCACTGGCGGGCGTGCGCGGTGCGGGTCTTGTGGAAGTTCACCATGTAGCCGCCCTCGTAGATCCGCAGCAGCCCGTAGCCGCCGGGGTACTCCTTCACCGCCGCCACCTCCAGGAACTCGACGGCGATGGGCGCGTCGGGCCGGGTGCGGCGATTCCGGTGGGTGTGGCCGCTGTGGTGCAGGAAGACGCCGGGTGCGCGCTCGTAGGTGCGCTGAAGGGCGGTCGCCGACGGGCCGTCGAGCACGAAGCCGGGGCCCGCGATGTTCGTGAGCCCCGACTCGGTGGTCACCGGGTGGTGGCTGAACATCAACGTCGGGCGATCCGGGTCGGCGCGCAGGATCTGGTCGAGGTGGTCGAGTTGCGCGGGGTCCATGCGTCCGCCCGCGCCGTCCAGATCGGCGGTGTCGAGGCCGACGAGGCGCAACCCACCCAGTTCCGCCGTCACCAACTGCTGACGGGGCGCGAAGAGATCGCCGAAGCAGTCGCGGTACTCGCCGAGCGGCGCGCAGGCCGCGTACTCCTCGCCCCGGTGCGGGCGGTCGTGGTTGCCGCGCACCGCGAACCAGTCGCGGCCGAGCGTGCCCCAGGTGTCGAGTTTCTCGCGGACGGAACGGGTTTCGCCGGGGCGCGCCTCATCGGTGAGGTCGCCGGCGACGATAAGCGTGTCCACCCCGCGGGTGCGGGCGTCGCCCAGCAGCGCGTCGAGCATGACGTCCGGGTACGGCGGCAGCTGCGGCACTTGCCGGAACCCGGGCGGGAATCCGCCCACGAGCAGGCCGCTGACCTCCTCGCCGTAGTGCACGTCGTTGGCCAGCGCGATGGTGCGCAGCAACCGGCCCGCAGGCGGCACCAACGTGGTGAACTCACCCGTGACTTCCGGTGTGCCGGGCGATCCCGTCACCAGCGACGCGGCCGGCGTGGCGCGCGCACCCTGCGACCACGCCTCGAACTTGTATCGCCGCCCCGGCTCCAGCCCGTCGATCTCCGCGTAGTGGAACGGCGTCGGCTCGGGATCCTCGAACACCTGCGGCGGGGCTCCCAGCGCGTCGGCCGGTCCGAGCCGCACTTCGGTCCCGGTCGCCACCGGCTGCCCGTTCGCGCTGGTCGTCCAGGTCAGCACCGCCGAGGTGTCGGTCACCGTGACGACCTCGAGATCCGTCGCCACCACCGGAACGCCTTGCCCCCGAGCCGAACCCACCCCGGCCGCGGCTCCCACCGCGAGCCCGGCGACCGCGCCCAGCACCGACCTCCGCGATACCCCGCAGCAGTTCATGCCGGCGAGGGTAACCGAACCGAATGAACACCCCGCATCCGCCGAAACCGCGACCCCCTGGCGCGTCGTTGCCGTACCGTGACCGCCATGTGGACCCTCGTGCCCCTCTCGATCGTCAGCAGCGTCATCATCGCCATCGGCTTCGCCGTCGGATTCCCCGAGGACTGAACGGCTTCCGATGATCAGCGCGCGGCGTCGGGGGTGGCGCGCCGCCGGGCCCGGCGTTTCCCCAGTGCGGCGAACTGGGTCTCCAGACCGTCGAGGAACGCCGTGAGGCCGAGTTCGAAGCTCTCCGCGTCGATTTCGTCGGCCTTCTCGCGCAGCAGATGTGCCCGGTCGAGGTGGGGGTAGCGGTCCCGGTAGAGGTCGGCGTCGTCGGCGAAACCGCGCGAGAACGAACCGACCGTCGAACCGAGCACGAGGTACCGCGTGGCCGCGCCGATCATGGTCGCGCGGCGCGGCGGCCAGCCCGCGCGGACCAGTCCGCCGTGCACGGCGTTCGCGGCGCGCAGCGCCCCGTCGCGGTGTCCGGGGCCGGAAGTGGCCAGGTACGGAACGAAATTCGGATGTGCGGCCAGCGCCGCCCGGAACGAGCGCGCCCAGGACGCCAGCGCCGCCCGCCAGGCGCCGCCCTCGAACGCGGACGCGTCCACGTGGCTCATGATCTCGCGCGCGATGTCGTCGAGCAGGTCGTCCTTGGTGGGGTAGTGCCCGTAGAGCGAGGCGGCCCGCACCCCTAGTTCGGCGGCCAGCTTGCGCATGGACAGCTCGGTGAGACCGTCGCGGTCGATGAGCGCCAGCGCCGCCGCGCGAATGCGGTCGCGGCTCAGCAGGGGCACGCGCGGCCTCGCCATCGCCCATCTCCTCCTCGCGCCACCGGACCCGGTCGAACCCAGCACCGGGGGCCGGACCGCTTGTTTACCGAACATCGTTAGGATAGCGTGCTCGACCATAACCTAACGCCGTACGGTTTCGGGCCGCCGCGAATATCGCCGGAGTTCTTCCACCGGATTCGGCCGCGCTCTCGGACCCGACCACGAGGGAGTGAACTACGTTGTCCGGCAATGACATCGACCGGCGCCGTGTCGCGCTGGTGACGGGCGCGGCCCGGGGCATCGGCGCCGCCGTGGCCGCCCGCCTGGCCGCCGACGGCGTCGCGGTCGCGCTGGCCGACCTGGACGAAGCCGCCTGCGCCGAGCGCGCCCACGAGATCGCCGCCGCGGGTGGCACGGCGTTCGGGCTCGGCTGCGACATCACCGACGAGGACCAGGTCGCCGTCGCGTTCGAGCGCGCCGCCGACGCGCTGGGGCCGGTGAACATCCTGGTCAATAACGCGGGCGTGCTGCGCGACAACCTGCTGTTCAAGATGTCGGCCGACGACTGGGACACGGTCCTGGCCGTGCACCTGCGCGGCGCGTTCCTGTGCTGCCGCGCCGCGCAGCGGTCCATGGTCGACCAGGGCTACGGCCGGATCGTCAACACCTCGAGCGTCTCGGCGCTCGGCAACCGCGGCCAGGCCAACTACGCCGCCGCCAAGGCGGGCATCCAAGGCCTGACCCGGACCCTGGCCATGGAACTCGGTCCGTTCGGCATCACCGTCAACGCCGTGGCGCCCGGATTCATCGCCACCGAGATGACCGCGCGGACCGCCGCCCGCCTCGGCCTCACGGCGGAGGAGTTGCAGGCGAAGACCGCCGAGATCACGCCGCTGCGGCGGGTCGGCGAGCCCGAGGACATCGCGAACGTGGTGGCCTTCTTCGCTTCTGACGACGCCGCGTTCGTCACCGGCCAGACCCTCTACGCCGACGGCGGACGCCGTCTCTGAGACCCCCGTGCGCAGAACAGTTTTCGACCCCGATCACGAAGCGTTCCGGAGCCAGAGCCGTCACCGAGTACTTGATCGCGCGCCGCTACGCCGACAACCGAGGCACAGCCACGACGGCGCCGGTGCGGTGACGATGATCATCGCGAAGGACGTGTGGACGTAGCGCCGGGTGGCGCGAGCAGGTCGATCGCGACGAGCAGTTCCACCAGGTCCGCGACGCGGCGCACGTCGCGGCCCGTGAGTTCCTGGATGCGGCGCACCCGGTACTTGGCCGTATTGTGGTGCACGCGAAGGTGTTCCGCGGCCGCGCGCAGGTTCATATCGGCCTCGGCGAAGGCCCGCACGGTGGCGGTGAGCATCCCGCCGCGCGCGAGGTCGTCGGCCAGGGCGGCGCCGATACGGGTGTCGACCAACCGGCGAGCCGTGTCGTCGGCGCGCAGCATCAGGTAGCGCAGTGGCGTCAGCGTGGGCAGCGCCAGCACGCCCCCGGCCTGCGGCAGCAGGTCCAGCGCCCCGCGCGCCTCCTGGTAGGCGGCGGGCAGCTGGGCGGCCTCGGCCGCCACGGTGCTCACACCCAGCGCCACGGTGACGCCCTCGGCGCGCAGCCTGTCCCCCGTGTCGCGCAGCCGGTCGCACAGGTCCTCGGCCGAGCCGTTGCGCCCGAGCGCCGGGATCGCGACGATCTCCCCGCCCCGCACCACCGAGAGCGTGCGCAGGCCGTTCACGCCCGTGCGCGCGATCGCCGCCGACACCTGGTGTCGGGTGCTGTCGGTGGCGTCGAGAACCCGGCCGGTCACCACCACCATCGTCCCCGGTTCGTCGGTGCCGAGCCCGTGCGCGGCTGCGGTGGCGTACTGCGGCCCGCGTTCGGGGAACGCGCCGTCGAGCAGCGTCTCCACCAGCTCCCGGGCGTCGCGTCCGGCTTCCTCCGAAAGGTATTGCTGGAACTCGAGATACGCGTTCGCGGCCTGCGTGCTGATCAGATCGCAGTACCGGGTGAGCGGTACGACCATGGACAGCGCGGCCTCCCGGCCCGCCTCCGATGCGCCCGCGTAGTTCATCAGCGACTGCCACATCGCGTGCTGGCCGAGCCGGAAGGCGTTGATGTAGTCGACCAGGGTCAGCCCGGCCTGCGCGCGCCGGGCCGCCGCGTGGCGGGCGTAGGCGACGTCGTCGGCGGTGATCTTACGATGGTCGAGCAGGGCCGCCAGCCCCGTCCGGCACAGCCGGGTCAGCTGGTCGTGCACGTCGGCGAGGAATACCTCGTCGCGGTCGGCGTAGGCCGGGATCTGGGCGATGATCGCCCGCAGGCCGGCATCGGCCATGTCGTGGGCGTGATCGAACACCTCGCCGACGATTCTGGTGCGCTCGGCCAGCATCGTCTCCGACACCGGACCCCGGTGTGATCCGGCTGACATACCCGGCGATTTATCCATGGACCGGCCGGTGTGTCAACACGCCGTTGGTCGCCCGCGCACTGTCCGCCGTGGACAAACCGGCGCGGCGAAAATGGTCCTCGGCGTCCGATGTGGCCCCCGAGCTGCGATTTTACGCTGACCGTGTCCCATTCACCCGGCGCTGTCGCGCCGACGGCCCCAGGTACGCCCGCTCCCACGTCTCGGACGCGGGCCGGAGGACACATGCTGCTCGAGATATCCCGTTTGACGCTGCGCTTCGGCGGCATCTCCGCCCTCTCCGACGTCGGCGTCGCGGTCGCCGCGGGCGAGATGGTCGGCCTGATCGGCCCGAACGGCGCGGGCAAGACCACCCTGTTCAACTGCGTGACCCGCCGCTACACCCCGGACCACGGGGCCGTGGTCTTCGACGGCACCGACCTGCTCACGATCCGTCCGCACGCGCTGGCCGGGATCGGCATCGCCCGCACGTTCCAGAATCTCGGCTTGTTCCCGCGCATGTCGGTGCGCGACAACGTGCTCGTCGGTGCGCACCATCGCGGCGGCGCGGGGTTCGGCACGGCCGGGTTGTGGCTCTCGCGCGTGCGCCGGGAGGAACGCGCGTTGCGCGCCGAGGTCGAGGAGGTGCTGGCGCGGCTCGACCTCGTCGAGGTGGCCGACCATCCGGCCGCGGGACTGCCGTTCGGCACGCTCAAGCGGGTCGAGCTGGCCAGGGCGCTGGCCGTGCGCCCGCGCCTGTTGTTGCTGGACGAGCCGGTCAACGGCCTCAGCCACGGCGAGGTGGACGAATTCGCCGCCCGGCTCGCGGCCCTGCGCGCCGACCTCGGGCTGACGGTGCTCGTGGTGGAACACCACATGGGATTCGTGATGGGCACCTGCGACCGCGTGGTCTGCCTGGACCGGGGGAGCGTGATCGCCGAGGGCGCACCGGAATACGTGCAACGCCACCCCGACGTGGTCGCCGCCTACCTGGGCACCGCCGCATGACCGCGTTCCTCGCCGTCACCGATCTGCGCGCGGGCTACGGCGACGCTCGAGTGCTGCACGGTCTGAGCTTCACCGTGGCGCGGGGCGAGATCTGCGCGATCCTCGGCCCCAACGGCGCGGGCAAATCCACGCTCCTGCGCGCGCTCAGCGGCATGGTGCGCACCGAGGGCTCCATCGAGTTCGACGACGTCGACATCGCCAGGCGCAAAACGGAATCCATCGCCAGGATGGGTGTCGCCCACGTACCCGAGGGGCGCGGCACCTTCGCCCCGCTCACCGTCGAGGAGAACCTGCGCCTCGGTGCCTACACCCGGCGCGATCGGGTGCGCTCGGCGGCGGATCTGCTGCGCGTCTTCGACTTCTTCCCCGTGCTGAAGGAGAAGCTGCGCGAACCCGCGGGCGGGCTGTCGGGCGGCCAGCAGCAGATGCTGGCCATCGGCCGCGCCCTCATGCTGCGCCCGCGCCTGCTGCTGCTGGACGAACCGTCCCTCGGCCTGTCGCCGCTGGTGACCAGAGAGCTGTTCGACATCGTCGGCGCCATCAACAAGGAGGAACGGATCACCGTGATCTTGGTCGAACAGAACGCGCATCTCGCGCTCGGCATCTCCCATCGCGCGCACGTGCTCGAGACCGGGCGGATCGTGTTGTCGGGCACCGCCGCCGACATCCGCCGCGACAACAAGGTCGCGGAGTCCTACCTCGGATACCGGGTGTGACCGTGGCCGGATTCCTACAGCAGGTCATCGAAGGGATCGGCGCGGGCGCCCTCTACGCGGGGCTCGCGCTGGCGCTGGTGCTCATCTACCGGTTCACCGGCATCGTGAATTTCGCCCAGGGCGAGCTGGCCATGTTCTCGGCGTTCCTGGCCTGGCAGTGCACCGAGGCGGGGCTGCCGTTCTGGGTCGCGCTGCCCGTGACGCTGGCGGTGTCGTTCGTCGCCGGAATGCTCATCGAACGGGTGGTCATCCGGCCGGTCGAGGGCGGGTCGGAGCTGACCGTGGTGATCGTGACCGTCGGCCTGTTCTTCGCGGTGCACGCCGCGGCGGGCTGGATCTGGTCCTACCAGGTCAAGGCCTTCCCGAATCCCTTCCCGGACGGCGCTTTCCGCGCGGGCGGGGTGACCGTGGGCTGGGGCAGTCTGGGCGTTATCGCCGTCGTGTCGATCGTCATGGCCTGCCTCTACGTGTTGTTCCGCTACACCGGGATCGGCTTGGCGATGCGCGCGGTGGCGTGTAATCCGCAGTCGGCCGAGCTCGTCGGCATCCGGGTGGGTGCCGTGCTCGGCCTCGGCTGGGGTCTGGCCGCCCTGGTCGGCGCGGTGTCGGGGGTGCTGTCGGCGCCGCTGCTGTTCCTCGAGCCGAACATGATGGCGGGCGTCCTGATCTACGCCTTCGCCGCGGCCACGCTCGGCGGATTCGACAGTCCGGTCGGCGCCGTGGTGGGCGGGTTGATCGTCGGCGTCGCGGAAACCCTCACGGGCGCCTACGTCGACGTCATCGGCACCGAACTGAAAATTGGTGTGCCGTTGGCGATCATCCTCGCCGTCCTGCTGATGCGCCCGCAGGGACTGTTCGGACGGGCGGCGGTGGAGCGGGTATGAGTGAGATGGTCACCACCACTCCCACACCGGAAGTCCCGGCAGTCGAGCGGAACTCACTATTGTCCGGGCTGTTGGCCCGTAAACAGCTTCTACTGATCGGGCTGCTCCTGGCCGCAGCGTGTGTCGCGCCGTTCCAGCTCACCCCGTTCCACACTTTCCAGCTCGCCATGGCGCTGGTGTACGTCACCGCGCTGCTCGGGCTGAACCTGCTGGTGGGCCAGGCCGGTCAGATCTCGCTCGGGCACGGCGCGTTCCTCGCGATCGGCGCCTACACCGCGGCCGTCATGATGGATCGCTGGGATACGCACTACGCCTTGACCATTCCCGTCGCGGCTGTGGTGACCTTCGTGCTGGGGTTCGCCCTGGGCGTGCCCGCGCTGCGGCTGCGCGGGCTGTATCTCGCGCTGGTGACGCTGTCCATCGCGATCTTCCTGGTGCCGCTGCTCAAGCGATTCGAGTCCGTCACCGGTGGGTCCATGGGGCTCACGCTCGACAAGCCGAGCCCGCCCGCGTGGACCGGGCTCGCCGAGGACCAGTGGCTGTACTTGCTCGCCCTCGTCGTCGCCCTGGCCGGGGTGGTCGTGGTCGCCGGTGTGCGGCGGTCGCGAGTGGGCCGGGCGCTCAACGCCATTCGCGACAACGAGACCGCGGCCGAAGTCATGGGCGTACGCGCGGCGCACTACAAGACGCTGGCGTTCGCCTGGAGCGCCATGCTCGCCGGTGTCGCGGGTTGCGTCTACACCTGGGTCATCGCCTACGTCTCGCCCGACTCGTTCGCCGTCACGCTGTCGATCACACTGCTGGCCGGGCTGGTGGTCGGCGGGCTCGGTTCGCTCTGGGGACCGGTGCTCGGCGGATTCTTCGTGATGTACGTGCCCGGGTTCGCCCAGGACGTCAACCAGGCCGCGCCCGGCGTCGTGTTCGGGCTGTCGATCATCGCGGTCATGTATCTCGCGCCGGGCGGGCTCGCCGGGCTCGCCGAGCGCCTCACGCGCCGGGTCGGGTTTCTTCTCCGGAAAGGCAAAGACAATGCTTGACAAGGTGATCAGGGCCGGCATGCTGGCCGCGGCGGTGCTGCTGACCGCCACCGCGTGCGGCGGACGCGGCGAGGGCGCGGACACACTCGGCTCGGGCGACTGCCGGGGTCAGCAGGTCACGGGCATCACCGACACCACCATCAAACTGGGTGGGGTCTATCCGCTCTCGGGACCGGCGTCGGCGTACGGGGAGATGCCCAAAGGCGTTCGGGCGTACTTCGATTACGTGAACGCCGAGCGCGGCGGCGTCGCAGGCCGCCAGGTCGAATACCTCGTGCGTGACGACGGCTACCAGCCGCCGAAGACGGTCGAGGAGACCCGCAGGCTGGTCGAGCAGGACCGGGTGTTCGCGCTCTTCCAGACCCTCGGCACGCCCACCTCCTCGGCCGTCTGGGATTACGTCGGCCAGCAGGAGGTCCCGCACGTGTTCGTCGCAGGCGGTGCGACGAAGTGGGGCGCCGACACCGATCATCCGTGGACGATCGGCTGGCAGCCGAGCTACCGCGCCGAGGGGCGCGCCTTCGCCGAATACGTGCGCACGCACCGCCCCGGCGCGACGGTCGCGGTGCTCTACCAGAACGACGACTTCGGCAAGGACCTGCTCGACAGCTTCCGGGAGTCGGTGCGCGACAGCGATATCCGCATCGTCGCAGAGCAGAGCTACGCGGTGACCGATCCGACCGTCGATCCGCAGCTGCGCAATCTCGCCACCTCGAAAGCCGATGTGCTGCTGAACTTCTCGACGCCGAAGTTCGCCTCGCAGGCGCTCGCCGCCGACGCTCGCGATCCCGGGTGGAATCCGCTGCACATCGTGTCCATGGTGGCCAACTCGCGCACCGTGCTCGAACCCGTCGGCTTCGCCAACGTGCAGGGCGTGGTGAGCGCCGCCTTCAGCAAGGACCCCGCCGACCCGCAATGGAACGACGATCCCGGCATGCGGCTCTACAAGGAGAAACTCGCCGCCTACGCGCCGGACGCCGATCCGGCCGACCAGTACACCTCCGTCGGCTGGGCCGCCGCGGAGAGCTTCCACAAGGCGATGGAGTCGGCGACCTGCCCCACGCGGGAGGGGTTGCGCGACGCCGTGCGCAACCTGTCCGACGTCGAGATCGGCCTGTTGCAGCCCGGTGTGACGCTGCGCACCGGGCCCGGTGACGGGTTCCCGATGGAGGCCATGCGCATCCAGCGATTCGAGGGAGATCGCTGGGTGCTCACCGGCGAACTGATCGACACCGCCGAATGATCCAGAACCGAATGCCGGAGCCGCGCATGATCAGTCAGCCGTCCACCCTCGGTGCGCCCGTGAAAACCCTCGCCGCCGTTCCGATCTCGGATCCATTGCGCGACACGCGCGGTCTGGCGTATCGCCTGGTCGAACGTTTCGCGGAGAAGTTCGCGCCCTGCGGGGTGCTGCCGGGCGATGTGCTGCGCGGCGAGATCACGGCGGTGACCAGGGCCTGCCTCGAGTTCGTGCACGGGGCGCTGGAGGGCTACGACACCGCCGAGAAGCTGGAGCGCGTGCGCCGGGCGGGCGCGGACTGGGCGCGCGAGGGGATACCGATCGACGTCATCCACCGCGCGGTGCACGAAGGGTTCCGGATCGGCCTGGACCTGGTGCTCGACGCGGCGGCGCCGGCGGACCTCGCGCGCCTGGTCGAGACCGTGCGCAGGCTGCTGGCCTGCCAATCCGTCGTCGACGCCGCCTTCGCCGACTCCTACGTGCGCGAACATCGCGCCGCGGTGGCCGAGCACCACGCGGCCGTGCACACCGTGGCCTCCGCACTGCTCGCCGGGCAGCCCGCGGCGCCGATGGTTCGCGCGGGCGGCATCGCCATCGCGGACTCGTATTTCATTTTCGCGATGGACATTCCGAAGCACCCCGACGAACAGCTGAGCCGCGTCGACCAGGTGGTCGCGCGGCGCAAGCTGCGGCGGGTGCAATCCGAACTGGCGGTGCGCTGCTCGGGACGCGCCCTCTCACTGCTCGGCACCGGCGGGGGCACGGTGCTGCTGCCTGCGGCCGGTGTGACGCCGGAGGTATTGGACGAGTTGGTCCGAGGGCTGTCCTCGGCGGCGCAGGTACCACTCACCGCGACCGTGCTGGAGGCCGAGACCCCCGACATCCCGGAGGCGGCCGAACGGGCGCACGAACTGCTGGACATGGTGCAGCGGCTGCGCAACGCCCCCGGCCTCTACCGCTTCGACGACTTGGTGGTCGAATACCAGCTCACCAGGCCGGGGCCGGGCCGCGAACGCCTGGGCGAAGTCCTCGATCCGCTCGACGACCGGCCGGAACTGCTGGAAACCCTGCGGCTGCACCTCGGCAACGACCTCAGCAGGCAGCGCACCGCCCGCACTCTGGGCCTGCACGCCAACACCATCGACTACCGGCTCCGGCGCATCGCCCAGCTCACCGGCTTGGATCCGGCGCAGTCCTCCGGGCTGTGGTACCTGCGCGCCGCCCTGGTGGCGCGCAGCTACCGCAACGCCGAAGCCGGTGTCGAGATGACCAGGGCCAGGGCCTAGAGCCGCCCGCCGCCACCGACGAGTCACGGGGGTGAACGCGCAGTCCGAGTACCCCGGAACTACACCGACTCCGCCCGTGCCTTCAGCCGATCCAGGGTGACGCGGATGTGCTCGGCGTTCGCGGCGGCCCGGTCGTTCACACCGGTGAGCAACCCGCCGAGCCGGTGGAACCACGTCGGCCGCCGATCCCAGGTGCTCTCGGTGACCGCGGTACCGGTCGCCGTGGGCGTCAACTCGTAGCGCCAGTGCGCGATGGGCAGCGGACCGGAGTCCACGTCGAACGCGAACGCCCGCCCGGGTTCCGCCTCCGTCACCGTGCAGGTGGTCGACCACCGCCGCCGGCCATTCCGATTGCTGCCCTTGAACTTCGCGCCCTCGGCGGCCGCCCCACCCCTGACCCACCGCATCGCCGTGGCCTCCTCGGCGACCTCGGCGAGCACACCGAGATCCGTGATGAGTTGGTACACGGCATCCGGTGCGGCCTCGATCTCGATGCGCGCGCTAGCGCTGGCGGGGGAGGAGACGGTCATGGGTGGATGGTAGCCGGGCGGTCCGGATCTCAGGGTTCCCAACCGCACCACGGGTGCCCGGAAATGCTCACGGAAGCGGCAGGCAGGAACTGCCGGTGTTCACGCCCCGCCCGACGACGTCGACGGTCACGTACCTCGCGGAGGTGACCTGGCCGGGCTTGAACTGCTGCGCGAAGACGTTCTGTCGGCCGACGTACGCGGGCGTCCACTCGAACGTCGCCGTCCCGCTCTCCGGGTGATAGACCGCGACCCCGAGCCGCTCCCCAGTCCCCGGCACCGGCCCACCACTGATCCCGACGGTCACCTCACCGGCCTCGGAAACCGGCGCGTCCACGTCCACCGTCACGGTGTAGACGCACCCGGTCCGCAACCCTTCGGCGGGCTGCTCCACGGTCACACCGGTGACCGCCGCCGACGCGTTCGGCGCGGTCCCGATCAGCACCGGAACCGCCCCGAGCACCACAGCGAGGCCGACTCGGCGAATACGAACGTTCATGGGGTCCTCTCCCTCGACGCAGCCGACCGCACCTGTCCCGCCCCACGATGCCAGCCGAGGAAGATTCTCGTCGCGCATCAGGGGAGATCTGTTCGAAGGGCTTAGCGCCGTCCGCCGCCACCGTCGAGCCACGGCGTGAACGCGCAGTCCGAGTACCCCGGAACTACACCGACTCCGCCCGCGCCTTCAGCCGGTCCCGGGTGATGCGGATGTGCTCGTACACGGCATCCGGCACGGCATCGATCTCGTTGCGCGCACTCGCTCGGCAGGAGGAGGAGGTCGTCGTGGGGATGGTAGCGGTCGGCCTCACACCGCACCTGGCCCCGCGACCGAACTGCCTCCGCTGCAAGGATTTGCGAGTTCCTGGAGTCGCCGGGAGTGCTCGAAGACCGAGGTGAGATGGGATATCGTGGGATCGGATTCGCAGGGCGGGACGCATCATGGGCCCATGGCTTCTGCGCTTGTGCGGCCGCTGACATTCATGAGCGAGGCCCGACCGACTTGATGGGGGACCGAAGGGGGAGAGCGGTTGATACTTGCCCCTCGAGGCACTCGGCGCCACGGTAGCCGATCACGACGAGCAGCCGGGAGCCCGGCCGTCCCCGCTGGAATCAGCGCTGGCTCGAGTCAGCGATCTCCACGGCGCAGTGGAGGCCGGTCCCGACGGGTTGGAGGGCATCAGCCCGGAGCTGGCCAAGCGGCTGCGCTTGCTCATCGAGTCCCTCGACAAGGTCGATGCCGGGCTCGAGATCCAGATGTCGTTGTCCGATGGAAGCGAGCGGCGGCCCAGCCTCACCCGACGCGGACGGGAACACGGCAGGGCACTGTTCGCCCCCACAGTCGAGACCGCGATCGAGACCATCGTGGGTGTGCTGGCCGCCGTCGAGATCAGCGACGAGTTCGCCAAGATCCTCGTGCGACCAGGTGGCAAGAAACGAGCGATCCCGATCGTCCGAGTTCCCGCCGATATCGCGAAGCGGGACATCGATTGGGATGTCTCGCTACGTATCCTCGTCCGCACCGAGCAGAGCCAGGACCGATTCGAAGGGCGCAAGCGCAGGGAGCACCAGTTCATCCGCCTGATCGCACCCGAGGAACCACAACCCATCGAACTCGGCTAGCTGCCCAGTTGAGTTCGATAACCCGTCCGTGGTTCGATGCCAGCCGAGCGAGGTTTCTCGTCGGGCATCGGGGGAGATCGGTCCGAAGGTTCATCGCGGCCGCTGTGATCTCACGGCATCTAGGCTCTGGTGGTGCCCGAAATCCTGTTGTCCAACCCGTTCTCGGACAAGACGCTCGTGGTCTGGCTCGAGGCGTGGGGTGAGGACTACTGGATGCGACCGGGTGATGCGATCACCATCGAATCCGACGCGACCGGGGATGAGCGGTTCGAGGTGTCGTGGCGTGAGGATGGGCTCGTCGTCTGGCCGTCGTCCCCTCGTGGCTGCACTGTTCGCGACCTGGCGGGCGCCGAACTCGAATGCGGTCACCAGCGCCCGGCTCAGGCCGGCATCGCCGTCGAACCGTCGGCGACATCGCCTCGGCCGGATTAGATGGGGTGATGTCGCCTCGAGTGCCTGGCGCTGGACCCGGTGGCGAAGACCAGGCAGTCGGCCCGGTGCACGGGCCTTTCCGCCGTGCGGATGCCGCCGGGCGAGATCGTCACGACAGGGCCAGGTGATCAGCCATCTGATGTCGTGCTCTGAACGCGCAAGTGCCCCGGCCGAACCGGGGCACTTCGCTTCGGAGGAGGGTGGGCCGATCAGCCGGGAACCCGGCTCGGTTCCCGTTCGGCAGGGCGCTCCTCCTCACGAATGCCGAAGTGCGCATGCAGGTTCCG
The DNA here is from genome assembly GCF_003315035.1 of Nocardia puris. GTDB lineage: Bacteria > Actinomycetota > Actinomycetes > Mycobacteriales > Mycobacteriaceae > Nocardia > Nocardia puris. The sequence continues at coordinate 35,329 of NZ_QNRE01000014.1, read as the reverse complement.
CAGCGGTCCCGGCGCCCACCAGGTCCGGCGACCGCCGAGGCGCAGGGCGGCGGGCAGGAGGAACCCGCGGATCAGCGTCGCGTCGGCGAGGACGGCGAGCGGCAGGCCGATGCCGAACGCCTTCATGAAGGTGATGTCGGAGACCAGGAATCCGAGGAACACCACCGAGATGAGAACGGCTGCGGCGGTGACGATCCGGCCGACGCGTTCCAGGCCGAGGGCGACGGCGGCGCTGGGGTCGCCGGTGCGCTCGTACTCCTCGCGGATGCGGGCGAGCATGAACACTTGGTAGTCCATCGCGAGACCGAACGCGACACCGAACAGCATGACCGGCACCGTCGCGGCGAGCGTGCCGGTCACGGTGAAGCCGAGCAGCCCGGAGAGGTTGCCGTCCTGGAAGATCCACACCAGCGCGCCGAAGGTCGCGGTGAGGCTCAGGCAGCTCAACAGCACCGCCACCACGGGGATGAACACGCTGCCGGTGAGCAGGAACAGCAGCACCAGCATCGCGACGATCACCGTGCCCAGCGCGAGCGGAAGTCGTTGCACGAGAGCGGCGGTCGCGTCGGCGCTCACCGCCGCGATACCGCCCACCAGGGCGTCGCCAGGGGTGTCGGCGGCACGGAGGTCGCCGACCAGCGCCTCCAGTGTTTCGGGATCGCCGGTGTCGGGCACGACGGTCAGATAGGCGCCGCCGTCGGCCGCGAAGCGGGTGTGCAGCTCGCCCGGTGGCAGCACCCGAGCACCGCCCGCGTAACTGCCGGTGGACGTGTCGACCCGATCCACGTGCGGCAGTTCCGACAGGCGCGCGGCGTAGCCGTCGAGATCCCCGTCGACGCGCGGGAGGACGACGGTCAGCGCGTTCTGCTCGTTGGTGTCGAACTCGTCGCGCACGACCTCGGCGACCTGGCGGGCGCTGGACGAATCCGGCATCGAACGTTCGTCGGGGAAGCCGAGTTTCAGCCCGAGGAACGGTGACCCGAGCACCAGCAGCAGCGCCGTCACGGTGACGGCGACCGTCCCCGGCCGACGCATGACGAACACCGCGAGCCGATGCCAGCGCCCCTCGTGCAACTCACCGGACTGCTTGCGCGCCTTGCGAATACGCCACTTGTCGACGCGCCTGCCCAGCAGTGCCAGCACCGCGGGCAGCACGGTCAGCGAGCTGAGCGCGGCGATCAGCGCCACGGCGACGCCCGCGTAGCCGATCGAGCGCACGGCGGGCAGCGGGAAGTAGATCAGCCCCGCCAGCACCACCGCGACCGTGACGGCGGAGAAGGCCACGGTCCGCCCCGCCGACCGCATGGTCGTCGCGAGCGCGGTGAGAGGTTCGTCTCCCGCCGCCAGCTCCTCGCGGTAGCGGTTCACGACCAGCAGGCTGTAGTCGATCGCCAGACCCAGGCCGAGCAGCGTCACCACGTTCATCGCCAGCGCCGACAACTCGAGCGGCCCGGCCAGCAACCACACCACGCCCGTGGTCAGCACCACCGTCACCATCGCGATCAGCAGCGGCAGCAGCGCGGCCACCACACTGCCGAACACGAACAGCAGCACCACGAGGGTGATCGGGAACGCGATGGCCTCGCCCGCGATCGCGTCCTTCTCCGCCTGTTCGACCATCTCGTGCTGCAACATCGCGTAGCCACCCACCGCGACCTCGAGCCCGTCGTGGGCGCCCGCGTAGCGCGGGGCGAGCTCGGCGATGCGGTCGCCCACGTGGTCCTCATCGCCCAGGATGGTGGCGATGACCAGCGCTTTGTCGCCGTCGGCGCCGCGCAGCGCGGGCTGGCCGGTCGTCCAGTAGGACAGCACGCCGGTCACGTCGGCCTCGCCGCTCAGCCGTTCGGTGAGCGCGGTCGCCGCCGGTGCCGCGTCGTCGACCGGGCCCGGCGTGCGGACCAGCAGGACGAGGTTCGGCGGGCTCTGCCCGAACTGATCGCGCAGCACGTCGGAGGCCGCGCGGGATTCGGCGCCGGGGTCGTCGAATCCGCCGCTCTTCAACCGGTCGAACACGGTGGCGCCGGCGATCCCCGCCAGCAGCATCGCGATCGTGGCCACCACCAGCACCGCCCGCCGGTGACGCGCGCACAGACTCGTCGTTCTCTCCAACACGGCTGCCTCCTCCAGTCCCACCGCGAAGTCGCGGCGATACGAATGGGAGTCCGGAGGGGCCCCGAACGTGACAGTGTGCGATGCGCATCACACAATCGGGCCGTTTGTCACACTTAGCGCCCCGAGGGCACTCCTATGATCGACACCGTCACCAGGAGGCCACCGTGACCGATCCCGACCCGGCGACCCGAGAGTTCGCCGAACACCGCGAACTGCTGTTCGCCCTGGTCTACAACCTGCTCGGCACCGTCGCCGACACCGAGGACGTGCTGCAGGAGACCTGGCTGTCGTGGATGCCGCGGCGGCGACCCGGCGCCCCCGAGATCACCAACCCGCGCGCCTACCTGGTGCGGGTGGCGATCAACGCCGCGCTGTCCCGACAGGCCGATATCGCCCGCAGGCGCGAGACCTACGTCGGCCCGTGGTTGCCCGAGCCGCTGATCACCGATGAGGACGGCGACGATCCGGCCGTGCGCACCGAAGCCGTCTCCCTGGCGATGCTGGTGGTGCTGGAGACGCTGACGCCGCTCGAGCGCGCGGTCTTCGTGCTCAACGAGGTGTTCGGGTATCCGCACACCGAGATCGCCGCCATGATCGGGCGCGAGCCCGCCGCCGTGCGCCAGCTCGCGCACCGGGCCCGGTCCCACGTGCAGGCGCGCCGACCGCGGTTCCGGGCCGACCCGGCCGTGCAGCGGCGGGTGACCGAGCAGTTCTTGGAGGCGCAGCTCGGCAGTGATCTGGACGCGTTACTGCGACTGCTGGCCCCGGACGTCACGTTCCTCTCGGACGGCGGCGGCCGGACGCAGTCGGCCCTGCGGCCCATCCACGGCGCAGCGAAGGTCGCCCGCCTCCTCACCGGTGGGCCGTTCTACGCCAAGACCGCGGGCGCGCTCGACATCTATCCGGACTACGTCAACGGTGAGTTGTCCCTCGTCGCCCTACTGAACGGAAAGCCGTACGGGGTAGGTGTGCTCGAGATCGACCCCGAGACGGAGCAGATCCGGCACATCTACGCCGTGAGCAATCCGGAGAAGCTGACCCGGGTCAATCCCCGCGCGGACCGCGCTGTCGCAAACGCGCCCGAGCGGCGGTGAACGGCGTCGGGGCCGAGCTGGGCGATATTGGCTACTCCCCGTTGGCAATTCAGTACAGCACCCGATAGCTGAGGTGCGTGACGCGATTGCCGGGCCGGACGACCGGGTTGTCGAGGCGGATCTGCTTCTCGGCGAGATTCGCGAAATACGGTGTACCGGAACCGAGGAGGTAGGGCACCAGGTCGACGGTGATCACGTCCAGCAGCTCCGCGTCCAAGGCCTGCCGGGCGATGTCCGGGCTCGCGATCACCACGTCCTTGTCGCCCGCCAGTTCCTTCGCGCGCTCTATCGCGTTCGCGACGCCGTCGGTGACGAAGGTGAAAGGCGCTTCGGGGTAAGGGAATTCGTCGGCGGTCGGCGGGTGATGGGTCACCACGACGACCGGTACGCCGGTCGGGTGCATACCGTTCCACCCGCTCGCCACATCGAACAGCCTGCGGCCGGCGATCAGCGCGCCGATCCGGCCGACGATCTCCTGGAAGGATTCGACATCCTCCTCGGACTGCCGATACGAGATGCGCTCGTTGGCCGAGTCCGTCTCGACCGGCCCCGCCGTGTACCACTCGAACAACCTGTCCACGCTGCCGTCGGCATCCTCGATGAACCCGTCCAGCGACATCGACAGATTCGAAATGACCTGACCCATGATTTACTCCTCCGTTCTGGCCCCTTGTGGGCTCGTTCACCAGGAGGTCGGAGCCGCGGGGGCGCTTTCGACACACTTCCGAAAGAGTGACCCAGATCACTCTGATGCTCTGAGGATGGCCCGGTCCGTCGTCGCGTCAGACGCTCGGCAACACGCTGATCCGAGCGTTCGAGCGTGCCAGTGCACGCCTTGTACCGTCGGTGAGCTCGTGCCGCTGCCGCAATCCGCCGCTATCCCGAGGTCGCCCGCGAGGCTCTGGCGGCTGTCGATCGAGGAGATTGACTGTGCGATTCGCGAAAACCGGCCCAATCCAATGTCTTTGATGGGACCGAGGACGGATGGGTGCAGGTCGCGGTAGCAGCTGGGTTCGGGCGCACCTGTCTGAGAAGTCGTGCCAACTGGCCTGAGACGCCGACTGACGGCATAGACGAGAAGAGCCCCTGACCGCTCGAACAGGTCAGGGGCTCTTTCTCAACTGTGCCCTCGGCAGGATTCGAACCTGCGGCCTTCTGCTCCGGAGGCAGACGCTCTATCCCCTGAGCTACGAGGGCGGGATAGGGCTCGGTCGGAGAGTGTCCGATCGGGCCGGGTCAGCGTATCGCATCGGGTTGGCGGACGCCAAAAAGGGTGGCGGGCCGGGGGGTTCCGGCCCGCCAGGTGGTCATTCGAGGGGGAGGGGGGTGCCGCCGCGGTTGGTGAGCAGGGTGGTCAGCAGGGCGGATTCGGCCTGCTGGGTTTCGGACATCCGCGCGGCGAGGGTGCGCACCGCGGTGGTGGACGCGTGCTGGGCCCCGTAGTCGGCCATGGGGATGCCGCCCTGGTGGTGGCGCAGCATCAGGCTCAGGAACAGGGTGTCGATCTCGGGCGGGTTCGCCTGCCGCAGCGCGGCCAGCTCCTGCGCCGACGCCATGCCGGGCATGGCCGACACCGGGCCGGAGTGCCCGGCCGAGCCGCCACCGTGGTGCCCGCCGGATTCGCTCATCCAGCCCATGAACCCCTCGACGCTCTGGGCGGGCTGGTCCCAGATCTGCAACCAGCCCTGCATGCGGCCGACCTGGTTCTGCTGGGTGGTCATGATGTCGTAGGCCAGCCTGCGCACCTCGTTGTCGGTGGAGCGCAGCAGCGCGATGCCCGCCATCTCGACCGCCTGCGCGTGGTGCACGGACATGTCCTGGAGGAAGCCGACGTCGACGGGGCTCGGGTCGGGTTCGGCGCGGCCGTCCAGCGGCAACCGCACCAGGGTGCCGATCGCGAAACCGATCAGGATGGCCCCGATCACGCCGAGCACCAGCAGCGCCGTGCGCTGCCCCCGCGGACCCGGATCGGACGCGTGGTCCGAGCCGGTCTCGGTGCCGGATTCGCCGGTCACTACTCGGTCGCCCCCTCGGTGGGCGGGGTCTCCGGGATCACCGGCGCGCCCGGCGCGCCCGGCAGGCCGGGAATGCTCGGCACGCCCGGGATGTTCGGCACGCCACCGAGCTCGGCGGGATCGGCGACGATGTCACCGCCGTCCATCGGGATGGCGTCGGGTCCGGGCGGGGTGGGATCGAACGGCGCCGGGTTCTCCCGGTCGAAGTACGGGTTGGAGCACGCCGCGCCGACCTCGGGGTAGGTGTACTGGTTCTGGCGCAGCGCGGTGATGAACTGGTTGATCCGCTCGTCGTCGGGGTTGTCCAGCTTCAGCTGGTGGCCCCACGACTGCAACGACACCGGCGACTCCTGGCCCGGGTAGGGCGACATGAAGGTGTACTGCTTGCCCTCCACGCGCTTGGCCAGCGCGTCGACACCGTCGGAGCTCACCTTGTCGGGGTTGTAGGTGATCCACACGGCGCCGTGCTCGAGCGAGTGCACCGCGTTCTCGGTGCGGATCGGCTTGCCGTACACCACGCCGGTGCAGTCGGCCCAGGCCTGATCGTGCGGCCCGCCGAACGGCGGCGTCTGGTCGTAGGCGACGCGCTGGATCTCGGTGACGTGCTTGCCCGCGCCCGAGGCGTAGTCGACCTTCGTCACGCCCGCGATCTGATCGGAGGGGTCCTGGCGTTCCGCGCTGGGCGTGAACCGCTCCAGCTCGGCCTGCTCCTGATACTTGGGCACCAGGTTGTACGCGAGGGCGCCGATCAACGCGACGATCACCGCGCCCGCGCCGATGGCCAGCCAGGGGACCTGCCGTTTCGTGGTCAGCTGCCCCTTGCCACCGCCCTTCCGGCCGGAAGGGGAGCTCTTTCCGGCGGCGCGGACGGCCTTGGCCGACTTCGACGCGTTCTTGCTACTCGGCATTGCTCCGTTGCTCTCTCGATGTGGTGAACGGCTGTGTCGTTCGTTACGGACGGGTCCGCGGCGGTGCCCGCCCGTCGGCGTACACCTGCCCAGACCATAGGATAGAGACTCGTGACTCCAGCTGACCTTGCAGATCTCCTTCACGCCACCGCGGCGAAGGTGCTCGTCGAACGTGGATTGGACCCGGCGGTCCTGCCCGACGAGGTCACCGTGGAGCGTCCCCGCAACCCCGAACACGGCGACTATGCCACGAATGTGGCCATGCGTGTGGCCAAGCCGGCCGGAGTGAATCCCCGCGAGCTGGCCGGCTGGCTGGCCGATGCGCTGGGCGCGGCCGAGGGTATCGAGGCCGCCGAGGTCGCGGGTCCGGGCTTCCTGAACATCCGGCTGGCGGCCGCCGCGCAGGGCGCGATCGTGCAGAAGATCCTGGCCGCGGGCGAGTCGTACGGCCGGGCCGAGGCGCTGGCGGGTACCAAGATCAATCTGGAGTTCGTCTCCGCGAACCCGACCGGTCCGATCCACCTGGGCGGCACCCGCTGGGCCTCGGTCGGCGACGCGCTGGGCCGCATCCTGGCCGCGCAGGGCGCCGATGTCACGCGCGAGTACTACTTCAACGATCACGGCGCGCAGATCGACCGGTTCGCCAACTCCCTGGTCGCGGCCGCGATCGGCGAGCCGACCCCCGAGGACGGGTACGCGGGCGCCTATATCGAGGACATCGCGTCGCGGGTCGTGGCCGACAACCCCGGTGTGCTCGACCTGCCCGAGGACGAGCGCCACGAGGTGTTCCGGCGCGAGGGCGTGGAGCTGATGTTCGCCCACATCAAGGAGACGCTGCACGAGTTCGGCACCGACTTCGACGTCTACTTCAACGAGAGCTCGCTGTTCGCCTCCGGCGCGGTGGACAAGGCCGTCGCGGAGCTGAAGGCCTCGGGCAACCTCTACGAGAAGGACGGCGCCTGGTGGATCGCCTCCACCGAGTACGGCGACGACAAGGACCGCGTCGTCATCAAGAGCGACGGCAAGTCCGCCTACATCGCCGGTGACATCGCCTACTTCCAGAACAAGCGCGCCCGCGGCTTCGACCTGTGCCTCTACATGCTCGGCGCCGACCACCACGGCTACATCGGCCGGCTCAAGGCCGCCGCGGCCGCGTTCGGCGACGATCCCGACACCGTCGAGGTGCTGATCGGCCAGATGGTGAATCTGGTGAAAGACGGTGCGGCCGTGCGGATGAGCAAGCGCGCGGGCACCGTGGTGACCCTCGACGACCTGGTCGAGGCGATCGGTGTGGACGCGGCGCGCTACTCGCTGGTGCGGTCCTCGGTGAACTCGAGCATCGACATCGATCTCGACCTGTGGACCAAGCAGAACAACGAGAACCCCATCTACTACGTGCAATACGCGCACGCTCGCTCCAGCCGCATCATCGACAACTCGGCGGCGTTCGACTTCGCTTCCGTGGCACCGGATTTCGCGCTGATGACCTCCGACCGCGAGGGCGAGCTGATCCGCACGCTCGGCGAGTACCCGCGGGTGGTGGCCACCGCCGCCGAGATGCGCGAACCGCACCGCGTGGTGCGCTACCTCGAGGAGCTGGCCGGGGCCTACCACCCGTTCCAGTCCGACGACGACATGCGGGTGCTGCCCAAGGGCGACGAGCCGGTGACGCCGCTCGGCTCGGCCCGGCTCGAGCTGGTGAAGGCCACCCGCCAGGTGCTGGCCAACGGCCTGGGCCTGCTCGGTGTGAGCGCGCCGGAGCGCATGTAGTGACCCAGAAGACGAATCCGTCCGCGTGTACCGCGCGTTCGGCGAGGAAGGAAGACCGATGAGCGCGCACCCCGCCGGACCGAGGCACGCCGAGATCCCCCACGCGCCGACCCTGCCGGAGCGGCCGTCCGATCCGAAGCAGATGATCGATCTGCCCGCGAACGTCTGGCCGCGCAACGCTTCTCGCGGTGAAGACGGCGAGGTCCGCCTGGCCGGTGTGCCGGTGCGCGAGCTCGCCGAGCGGTTCGGCACACCGCTGTTCGTGATCGACGAGGACGACTTCCGCACCCGCTGCCGCGATATGGTGCGCGCGTTCGGTCCGGGCGCCAAGGTGCATTACGCCTCGAAGGCGTTCCTGTGCGGTGAGGTGGCGCGCTGGATCCGCGACGAAGGGCTCTCGCTGGACGTCTGCTCCGGCGGCGAGCTGGCCGTGGCGCTCAACGCGGGCTTCCCGGCCGAGCGGATCGCGTTGCACGGCAACAACAAATCGGTGCCCGAGCTCGAGGCCGCGGTGGCGGCGGGCGTGGGTCACGTGGTGGTCGACTCGCTCTACGAGATCGAGCGGCTCGAGGCCGTCGCGGGGCGCGCCGGGGTGGTGCAGGACGTGCTCGTCCGCGTCACCGTGGGCGTGGAAGCCCATACGCACGAATACATTTCGACCGCGCACGAGGATCAGAAGTTCGGTTTCTCGATCGCCGGCGGCGACGCCATGGAGGCGCTGGCGCGGGTGTTCGAGGCCGACAACCTGCGCCTGGTGGGCCTGCACTCGCACATCGGCTCGCAGATCTTCGAGATCGACGGGTTCGAGATCGCCGCGCGCCGCATGCTCGGCCTGCTGCGCGAGGCCATCGACAAGTTCGGCGTGGAGCGCACCGCCCAGATCGCCATTCTGGATCTCGGTGGGGGACTGGGTATTTCGTACCTGCCCAACGACGATCCGCCGCCGCTGGACGAGTTCGCCGCCAAGCTGCGCCGCCTGGTCGCCGAGGAGGCCGACCGGGCCGGACTGCCGGTGCCCACCATCGCGGTGGAACCGGGCCGCGCCATCGCCGGCCCCGGCACCGTCACGCTCTACGAGGTCGGCACCATCAAGGACGTCTCGCTCGACGGTGGCCTGCGCCGCCGCTACGTCAGCGTCGACGGCGGTATGAGCGACAACATCCGCCCCGCGCTGTACCAGGCCGACTACGACTGCCGCCTGGTCTCGCGGTCCTCGGAGTCCGCGGCGGTGGTCGCGCGCGTCGTCGGAAAGCATTGCGAGAGCGGCGATATCGTCATTCGTGACACCTGGATGCCCGCCGATGTGGGCCCGGGTGACCTGATCGCGGTCGCCGCGACGGGCGCGTACTGCTACTCGATGTCGAGCCGATACAACCAGTTGACCCGTCCGGCGGTCGTCGCCGTGCGCGACGGGCAGCCGCGACTGGTGCTGCGCCGGGAGACGGTGGCGGATCTGCTGAGCCTGGAGGTGGAACAGGGATGACCGAAGTGGCCAAGAACGGGACCTGGGGTAACGATCGCCCGATCGGCGTCGCGGTGCTCGGCATGGGCAACGTCGGCACCGAGGTGGTGCGCATCCTGCGCGACCACGCCGACGACCTGCGCTCGCGCGTCGGTGCCCCCGTGGTGCTGCGCGGCGTGGCCGTGCGCAGCCTCGACAAGGATCGCGGCCTGCCCGCCGATCTGCTCACCACCGACGCGGCGGCGCTGGTCGCCCGCGAGGACGTGGATCTGGTCGTCGAGGTCATCGGCGGCATCGATCCGGCACGCGGCCTGATCCTGGCCGCGCTGAACGCGGGCAAATCCGTGGTTTCCGCCAACAAGGCGCTGCTGGCCGACTACACCGGCGAGCTGGCGGCCGCCGCCGAGCGCAATCGCGCCGACCTCTACTTCGAGGCCGCGGTGGCCGGCGCGATCCCCGTGGTGCGCCCGCTGATCCAGTCGCTGTCGGGCGATCGGGTGAACCGCGTGGTGGGCATCGTCAACGGCACCACCAACTTCATCCTCTCCGCCATGGACGAGACCGGCGCCGACTACTCGGCCACCCTGGCCGAGGCCACCCGGCTGGGCTACGCCGAGGCCGATCCGACCGCCGACGTGGAGGGCTACGACGCCGCCGCCAAGGCCGCGATCCTGGCCTCGCTGGCCTTCCACACCCGCGTGACCGCGGCCGATGTGTACCGCGAGGGCATCTCCAAGATCACCGCCGAGGACCTGGAGACGGCGTCCGCGGTGAACTGCACGGTCAAACTGCTGGCCATCTGCGAGCGCGTCGCGGGCGAGCCCTCGCCGGAAGAAGGCGGCAAGGAGCGGGTGTCGGTGCGCGTCTACCCGGCGCTCATTCCGCGCAAGCATCCGCTGGCCGCGGTGTCGGGCGCGTTCAACGCGGTGGTCGTGGAGGCCGAGAACGCGGGCCGCCTGATGTTCTACGGCCAGGGCGCGGGTGGCGCCCCGACGGCCTCGGCGGTGCTGGGCGATCTGGTGATGGCCGCGCGCAACAAGTTCTACGGTGGCCGCGCTCCGGGCGAATCGGTTTATGCTGAGCTACCGATCGCGCCGATCGGCGACACGCCCACCCGCTATCACGTCAACCTCCAGGTCGAAGACCGTCCCGGCGTGCTGGCGAAGGTGGCGGGCGAGTTCGCCAAGCACGGGGTGAGCATCTCGACGGTCCGCCAAGAGGGACACGGCGAGGGTGCGCGCCTGGTCGTGGTGACCCACCACGCCGTGGAGTCGGCGCTCGCGGACACCGTCGCAGCCCTGGCGGAGATGGCGTCCGTCACGTCCGTGACCAGCGTCTTGAGATTGGAAGGCACCGAGGAATGACAACGGCATCGGGTGGGCAGACCACCGGCGTCGCCCCGCAGGCGGGAGTGCACTCCCGCTGGCCGGGGCTGATCGCGGCCTACCGCGACCGGCTCGCGGGCGCGGCCGACTGGGAGCCGGTCACCCTGTTCGAGGGCGGCACCCCGCTGGTGCCCGCGCCGCACCTGTCCGAGCTGACCGGGTGCGAGGTGTACCTCAAGGTCGAGGGCGCGAACCCCACCGGTTCCTTCAAGGACCGCGGCATGACGATGGCGATGACCGACGCCAAGTACCGCGGCCAGAAGGCCGTGCTGTGCGCGTCGACCGGCAACACCTCCGCCTCGGCCGCCGCCTACGCGACCCGCGCGGGCATGAGCTGCGCGGTGCTGATCCCGCAGGGCAAGATCGCGATGGGCAAGCTGGCTCAGGCGGTCATGCTCGGCGCGCAGATCATCCAGGTGGAGGGCAACTTCGACGACTGCCTGGAGCTGGCGCGTAAGGTCACCGCGGAGTTCCCGGCCGTCGGCCTGGTGAACTCGGTGAACCCGGCCCGCATCGAGGGCCAGAAGACCGCGTCGTTCGAGATCTGCGACGTGCTGGGCCGCGCGCCCGACGTGCACGCGCTGCCCGTGGGCAACGCGGGCAACATCACCGCGTACTGGCGCGGCTATCGCGAGTACCACGCCGACGGCATCACCGCCGGTCTGCCGCGCATGCTCGGCGTGCAGGCCGCGGGCGCCGCGCCGCTGGTCAACGGTGCCCCGGTGAAGGAGCCCGAGACCATCGCGACCGCCATCCGGATCGGCGCGCCCGCCTCGTGGAACGGGGCCGTGGCGGCCAAGGAGGAGTCGGGCGGGGCGTTCCGCGCGGCCACCGACGACGAGATCCTGGCCGCGTACCGCCTGGTCGCCGCCTCCGAGGGCGTGTTCGTGGAGCCCGCCTCGGCCGCGAGTGTGGCCGGTGTGCTGGCCGCGCGCGCCGAGGGCTGGCTGGAGCCGGGGCTGACGGTCGTCTGTACCGTCACCGGCAACGGACTCAAGGACCCCGACACCGCGCTGCTGGGCATGCCGCAGGTGGAGCCGATCGCGGTGGACCCGGTCGCGGTCGCCGCCCGACTCGAGCTGGCCTGAGTGAACGCGCGCGAGAGCCAGGTGATGACCAGGACGCTGCCCGCGGGGCTCACCGTGACCGCGCGGGTGCCCGCGTCCAGCGCCAACCTGGGACCCGGATTCGACACGCTCGGAATGGCTTTGGGCATCTACGACGAGATCGAGGTGCGCACCACCGATTCCGGGCTCACCATTCGCGTCGAGGGTGAGGGCGCCGACGACGTGCCATGGGGCCCTTCGCATCTCGTGGTGCGGGCCATCGAACGCGGGCTGGAGTCCGCGGGCGTGTGGGCCGACGGCCTCGATGTGGTGTGCCGCAACGCGATTCCGCATTCGCGAGGGCTGGGATCGTCGGCGTCGGCGGTGGTCGGCGGCCTGGCCGCCGGGCGTGCTCTGGCGGCGAAGCTCGACCCCGCGCTGGGTGGGGATGCGGACGAACTCGTCCAGCTCGCTTCGGAATTCGAGGGTCACCCCGACAACGCCGCGGCCAGCGTGCTCGGCGGCATCGTGGTCTCCTGGACCGAGACCGCGGCGGGCGCCGACGTGGCCGACCACGGCCGGTCCTACCGCGCCGTGCGGCTCACGCCGCATCCGTCGCTGCGTCCGGTGGTGCTGATCCCGCAGGTGCGCTCGTCCACCGCGCACACCCGCGGCCTGCTGCCCGAGACGGTGCCGCACGGGGACGCGGCGTTCAACGTGAGCCGCGCGGCGCTGGCCGTCGTCGCGCTCACCGAGCGCCCCGACCTGCTGCTGCCCGCCACCGCGGACCGGCTGCACCAGACCCAGCGTGCCCCCGCGCTACCGCTCACCACCCGGTGGATCGAGCGGCTGCGCGAGGCGGGCATCGCGGCGACGGTGTCGGGCGCCGGACCCACCGTGCTGGCGCTCGGGACCGGCGAATTCCCCGCCGAGCTCCGCGAACTCGCGGCCGCCGACGGGCTGCGCGTGGTGGAGCCGGGACTCGCCGAGGGCGTGCTGGCCGGCTGACGGCGAGTCCGCCTTGCCGAGCCTCGCGGTCGCCAGCTATCCTGGGCAAGTCCGTACATCGTGCGCATCAGACGCCGGTGCTTCATCAGGGCAATCGCTCCAGCAGGCTCCAGGCTCGAGCCTCCAGGCCATGGGGGTACTGCGTAGCCGCGCAACTGGAATGATCTCTCCCACCTTTCACAACCGGTGGCGAAGCCTCCGGTCCGGCGGGCAGGCGATACGGCATACCGAGTCCGGCACCGTGCCCGGACTGCGGACGAACCCTCGAAACAGCACACGGCGGTCGAGGGAAGGAAAGGATTTCCGTGACAGATACGGACCTGCTCGCGACACCCGGGGTGGATACCAACCCAAGTTCCTCGGGCGGCCGCGAAAGTGAATCCGGACAGATTTCGAAGATGAGCGAAAAAACCGACGTCGCACGATCGGGGCTGACTGGAATGTTGTTGCCGCAGTTGCGCGCGCTCGCGGGGGAACTCGGTATCCGAGGCACCTCCGGTATGCGCAAGGGCGATCTCATCGCCGCCATCAAGGAGAATCAGGCGGGGAAGCCCGCGAAGGCGGACAAGCCCGCCCGCGCGGAGGCGAAGGCCGAGCAGGCGGCTCTCGATGTGACCCCCGCTGCGGAGGCGAAGTCCGCCCCGGCCGAGGAGTCCAAGGCGAAGGAAGCCGCGCCCGCCGAGAAGGCCGCCGCGCCCGCGCCCGAGACCAAGGCCCCCGCCGAGGCGGAGCCCGCGAAGTCCGAGAACGCCGCGCCCGCCGAGACCACCGAAGAGTCCGGCCGCGAGGGCGGTCAGCGTGGCCGGGGTCGCCAGCGTCGCGGCCGTGACCAGGCGCGTTCCGGCGGTGGCGACAACGCCGACGCCCGCACCGAGGAGCAGAAGTCCGACGCCGAGTCCGGTGAGCGCCGCCGCAACCAGGGCGAGCGCAACCAGGGCGAGCGCGGCGAGCGCAACCAGGGCGACCGCAACCGCAACGGTGAGCAGCAGCGCAATCAGGGTGAGCGCAACCAGGGCGATCGCAACCAGGGCGGCGACGACGAAGAGAGCGGCCGCGGCCGTCGCGGTCGCCGGTTCCGGGAGCGCCGTCGTGGGCGCGACCGCGAGGGCGGCGGCGGTGAGGCCCGCGAGCTCGAGATCCGCGAGGACGACGTTCTGCAGCCGGTCGCCGGCATCCTCGACGTGCTGGACAACTACGCGTTCGTCCGCACCTCGGGTTACCTGGCCGGGCCGAACGACGTGTACGTGTCGATGAACCTGGTCCGCAAGAACGGCCTGCGCCGCGGTGACGCCATCACCGGCGCCGTGCGCGCCCCGCGCGACGGCGAGCAGTCCAACCAGCGCCAGAAGTTCGATCCACTGGTGCGGCTGGACACCGTCAACGGCGGCGACGTCGAAGCGGCCAAGCGGCGCCCCGAGTTCGGCAAGCTCACCCCGCTGTACCCGAACCAGCGCCTGCGGCTCGAGACCCAGCCGAACAAGCTCACCACCCGCGTGATCGACCTGATCATGCCGATCGGCAAGGGCCAGCGCGCCCTGATCGTGTCGCCGCCCAAGGCCGGCAAGACCACGATCCTGCAGGACATCGCGAACGCGATCGCGACCAACAACCCCGAGTGCTACCTCATGGTGGTGCTGGTCGACGAGCGTCCCGAAGAGGTCACCGATATGCAGCGGTCGGTGAAGGGTGAGGTCATCGCCTCCACCTTCGACCGTCCGCCGAGCGATCACACCTCGGTCGCCGAGCTGGCCATCGAGCGCGCCAAGCGCCTGGTGGAAATGGGCAAAGACGTTGTGGTGCTGCTGGACTCGATCACCCGGCTGGGCCGCGCGTACAACAACTCCTCGCCGGCGTCGGGCCGCATCCTCTCCGGTGGTGTCGACTCGACCGCGCTGTACCCGCCCAAGCGGTTCCTCGGCGCGGCGCGCAATATCGAGAACGGCGGCTCGCTCACCATCATCGCCACCGCGATGGTGGAGACCGGCTCCACCGGTGACACGGTGATCTTCGAGGAGTTCAAGGGCACCGGCAACGCCGAGCTCAAGCTGGACCGCAAGATCGCCGAGCGGCGCGTGTTCCCCGCGGTGGACGTCAACCCGTCCGGTACCCGCAAGGACGAGCTACTGCTGAGCCCGGACGAGGCGGCCGTACTGCACAAGCTGCGCCGCGTACTGTCTGGCCTGGACTCGCACCAGGCGATCGATCTGCTGATCGACCGTCTGAAGAAGTCCAAGAACAACCTCGAGTTCCTGATGTCGGTCAGCAAGACCGCGCCGGGCGCGCTCGACGAGTAGCACCGCGACATGTCGCACGTCCGAAGGGGCTCCGCCACGGCGAGGCCCCTTCGGCGTGTACGGGCGGAAGAAGACGAGACCGATCGCGGCCGCGCCGAGCACCATGCAGCCGATCAACCCCGTCAGGCCGGTCGATTCGGCGCCGGATGCCCCGGCGCTCGTGTCCTCGGTGACCACCGCGTAGGCCGGGTAGTCCGCGGGCGCGGACTCGGGCGCGGTGAACCAGCCCGCCGTCACGGCCAGTATCAGCAAGGCGAAGACCGCGAGGGCGACCCTGTTGTGCATGGGTTTCTCCTCTCTGTCTCATGTCGTCGGCGCGATCGCACTCGCGCCGGGCGCACACGGCACTGGGCACACCGGAGGTGAAACGGGGAGCGGAGGCCCGCGGCCTCCCGACGACGCCGATGCCCCGAGTCCTCGACGTACAGCAACCATATGAACGGTTATGTTCGTATTCATGAGTAGTCGGCTACTCGTCTTAGGGGTAGACGGCAGTGTTATTGGCACGACATCCCCCACCCTCAGGGGCGTCCTAGGAACAAGGTTGGGAGCGAGCCCGAGGGCCGGGTTTACGCGGCTGTGTTTTTGGCGCGCCGGCGCGCGCGAACGGTCGGTCGTCGGGCTCCCTCCCCGCGGTGGTCGGGAGGGTGCGGATGGTGCGCTCGGATCGAGGGTGAGCCTGTGGAACAAATGCACGCGCTAGGGTGTTTTGGCTGGGTGTCAGGGGTTCTGGCATACTGAACCGCTGTGCGTCTGCGCCCGATGCAGACAATCCCGCCTAAGTCGGTTCCGGTTCACGCCCGTGTGGCGACCCGGCGACCACTATCGAGAGGACACCCATGAAGGCAGGAATTCACCCGACGTATGTCGACACCACGGTCGTCTGCGGTTGCGGCAACACGTTCCAGACCCGCAGCACCAAGGAGTCGGGTCACATCACCGTCGAGGTCTGCTCGCAGTGCCACCCGTTCTACACCGGCAAGCAGAAGATCCTGGACACCGGTGGCCGCGTGGCGCGCTTCGAGGCCCGCTACGGCAAGCGTGCCGCCAAGAAGGCCGACGCCGACGCCAAGTAGCTTCCTCGCCGACGCCCGGTTCTGCATCCGCAGGCCGGGCGTCGGTGCGTTCGCCGGTCCCGTCGCGGACCGCTGATCAGCGACGCCGAACCCGCAACGCCGGGCATCAGAGAGGGAAGCACCACCATGACGCAGCCGTCCGCGATCGACGACATCCTGGCCGAGCACGCGGGACTCGAAACGCAGCTGGCCGATCCGGCGCTGCACAACGATCCGGGCGCCGCCCGCCGCGTGGGCAAGCGCTTCGCCGAGCTGGCCCCGATCATGGCCACCTACCGCAAGCTGGAGACGGCGCGCGACGACCTGGCCGCCGCGCGCGAACTCGCGGCCGACGACGCCGCCTTCGCCGCCGAGATCCCCGGCCTGGAACAGCAGGTCGACGAGCTCGAGGCCACCCTGGCCGATCTGCTCGCCCCCCGCGACCCGCACGACGCCGACGACGTGGTGCTCGAGGTGAAATCCGGCGAAGGCGGCGAGGAGTCCGCGCTGTTCGCCGCCGACCTGGCCCGCATGTACGTGCGCTACGCCGAACGGCACGGCTGGAAGGTCGAGATCCTCGACGCCACCTTCTCCGACCTGGGCGGATACAAGGAGGCCACGCTCTCCATCAAGAGCCGTGAGCCCGGCCGCGACGGCGTGTGGTCGCGCTTCAAGTTCGAGGGCGGCGTGCACCGCGTACAGCGGGTGCCGGTCACCGAATCGCAGGGCCGCATCCACACCTCCGCCGCGGGCGTGCTCATCTACCCGGAGCCCGACGAGGTCGCCGAGGTGCAGATCGACGAATCCGACCTGCGCATCGACGTCTACCGCTCCTCGGGCAAGGGCGGACAGGGCGTCAACACCACCGACTCCGCGGTGCGCATCACACACCTGCCCTCCGGCATCGTCGTGACCTGCCAGAACGAGCGCTCCCAGCTGCAGAACAAGGCCCGCGCCATGCAGGTGCTCGCGGCCCGGTTGCAGGCGCTGGCCGAGGAACAGGCCGAGCAGGAGGCCGCCGCAGGGCGCGCCAGCCAGATTCGCACGGTGGACCGCTCCGAACGCATCCGCACCTACAACTTCCCGGAGAACCGCATCGCCGATCACCGCATCGGCTTCAAGGC
This sequence comes from Nocardia puris, assembly GCF_003315035.1. GTDB lineage: Bacteria > Actinomycetota > Actinomycetes > Mycobacteriales > Mycobacteriaceae > Nocardia > Nocardia puris. Next base: position 18,056 of record NZ_QNRE01000014.1, on the reverse strand, counting down.
GCACAACCTGGACGCGGTGCTGGACGGTGACATGGACGCGCTGCTCGACGCGCTCGGCAAGGCCGACCGCGAGGCACGCATGGCGGCCGAGTGACGCGCGCATTCCGGAGAATCGCGCCGTGACCCGGCCCGATCTCGGGCACAGTGAGGACGTGAACCGTGCCCCGCTGCGCCCCGAGATCAACGACGCCGTGCGGATCCTGACCGCGGCGGGCGTGCACAGCCCCCGGTCCGACGCCGAGCAGCTGGCCGCCCACCTGCTCGGCGTCGAACGCACCCGCCTGGCCATGCATCCGCTGGTCGAGGCCGATTTCGTGGCCGAGTACCGCGCGCTGGTCGGCAGGCGTGCCGAGCGGGTGCCGCTGCAGCACCTCACCGGGCTGGCCGCGATGGGGGAGATCGACCTCGAGGTGGGGCCGGGGGTCTTCGTGCCGCGCCCCGAGACGGAACTGCTGTTCGCGTGGGCCCTGGCGCACCTGGAGACGCTGCCGCACGATCACGAACCCGTCGTCGTCGACTTCTGCACCGGGTCGGGCGCGCTCGCGCTCGCCGTCGCGCACGCCAGGCCCGACGCGCGCGTGCACGCCGTCGAACTCGACCCCGCCGCGCTGAGCTGGGCCCGCCGCAACGCCGACGCCCGCATCGCCGCCGGCGACACCCCCATCACCCTGCACGCCGACGACGTCACCGACCCGCATCTGCTCACCGAACTGGACGGCACCGTCGACGTCCTGCTCGCCAACCCGCCCTACATCCCGTCCGACGCGATCCTGGAACCCGAAGTGGCGCACCATGATCCGCACCTGGCCTTGTTCGGCGGGCCGGACGGGCTGGACGTCGTGCGGGGGATGATCCCGAACATCGCCCGCCTCCTGCGGTCGGGCGGGGTGACGGGGATCGAGCACGACGATTCGAACGGGTCGGCCCTGGCGGCCCTGCTCAGAGAGCATGGGGGGTTTACGGATGTGGTCGAACACCCGGACTTCGCGGGAAAGCCCCGCTTCGTCAGCTCGACCCACTTGTGACCTGAGGCCGACCCTCGTGCCAGGATGGGGCGCGTGAGTACCGTCTACGACTGCGCGGACCCCGACTCGCGCGCCGCCGGGATGTCGGCGGCGACCAGCGCCCTGAAGTCCGGGCGACTGGTGGTGATGCCCACCGATACGCTGTACGGGCTGGCGGCCGACGCGTTCGATTCCAGTGCCGTGAGCGATCTGCTGGCGGCCAAACGGCGCGGCCGGGATATGCCCGTGCCCGTGCTGGTCGGGTCGTGGCACACCATCGACGGGCTGGTGTTCTCGGTGCGTCCGCAGGCGCGCGAGCTGATCCGCGCGTTCTGGCCGGGCGGGCTGAGTCTCGTTGTGCAGCAAGCGCCTTCGCTGGCGTGGGATCTGGGCGACACGCGCGGCACGGTGATGCTGCGGATGCCGCTGCACCCCGTCGCGCTGGACCTGCTGCGCGAGGTGGGCCCGCTGGCGGTGTCGAGCGCCAACGTGTCGGGGCAGCCGCCCGCGAAGACCGCCGCCGAGGCCCGCGAGCAGCTGGGCAGCCTGGTGGGCGTGTATCTGGACGGCGGCCCGGCCACGCACGCCGTCGCCTCCACCATCGTCGACCTGACCGCGGATCGCCCGCGGGTGCTGCGCGAGGGCGCGGTGCCGGTCACCGAGATCGCCGAGGTGCTCGGCATGTCGCCGGGTGAGCTGACCGACGTGCCCGCGCGGTGAGCGGGAGAAAGGTCGCATGAATCTGGCGTTTGCGCCGGTCTTCGGGTCGGGTTCGGTGGTCCCGCTGCGCGAGTTGCTGCTCGTGCTGCTGGTCTCGGCGACGGTGACCTTCCTGGCGACCGGCGGTATCCGTCTGCTCGCCATCGCCTTCGGCGCGGTCGCGGTGCCCCGCGAACGCGATGTGCACGTGGCCCCGATCCCGCGCATGGGCGGCGTGGGCATGTACATCGGCGTGGTCGCCGCCGTGCTGTTCGCGCACCAGCTGCCCGCCCTGCGCCGGGGTTTCGACTACGCCCCCGACATCCCCGCCGTGCTGGTCGCGGCCACCATCATCGTGCTGGTCGGCATCGTGGACGACCGCTGGGGCCTGGACGCGCTCACCAAATTCGCCGGGCAGGTCACGGCCGCGGGCGTGATGGCCGTGATGGGCCTGAGCTGGTACGTCATCTACAACCCGTTCAACAACTCGACCGTGGTGCTGGACGCGTTGCAGGGCGGCCTGGTCACCGTGGCCGTGGCGGTCACGCTGATCAACGCCATGAATTTCGTCGACGGCCTGGACGGTCTGGCGGCCGGGCTCGGACTGATCTGCGCCGCCGCGGTTTTCGTGTTCTCCGTCGGTTTGCTCTACGAACAGGGCGGCGACGTGGGCACCTATCCGCCCGCGCTGCTAGCCGCCGCGCTGGCGGGCGCCTGCGCCGGATTCCTGCCGCACAATTTCCAGCCCGCGCGGATATTCATGGGCGATTCCGGATCGATGCTGATCGGCCTCATGCTCGCCTCGATTTCCACGGGCGCCTCCGGTCGTATTCCGCTCCAGGGATACGGCCCGCGCGACATCGTGGGTCTGCTCTCGCCGATCCTGCTGGTCGGCGCCGTGATGTTCATTCCGGTGCTGGATCTGCTGCTGGCGATCCTGCGGCGGGTGCGCGCGGGCGTGAGTTTCTCGACCCCGGACAAAATGCATCTGCACCACCGCCTGCTGCAGATCGGTCATTCGCACCGGCGGGTGGTGCTGCTCATCTATTTGTGGGTGGGTGTGCTCGCGTTCGGCGCGGTCGGCACCTCGCTGATGGACCGCAGGCTGGTGGTGCTGCTGGTGGCGGCGGGGCTGGTGTTCGCGCTCGTGGTCACCGCCATTCCGGGCCTGCGCCCGGGGGAGCGCCGGGAGGCCGGCGAGACCGGTAGGTAAAGTCGCTACCGTGAGTTTCACCCCGAATCCGATCCCCGGTCCCGACGCGCCGCTCAAGGCGGCACTGCGCTACGGGTTGATCGGACTCGCCATTCTGGTGGTGCTCAGCACGGCGCTCGGCTCGCTGGCGGCCGGCCTGCCCGGTCTGTGGGGCGCGCTGCTCGGCGCCGCGATCGGCGGCGTCTTCATCCTCACCACCGCCGCGGTGATCCTCTACGGCGCGAAGCTGCCGCCGAGCACCGCGGGCCTGGTCATGCTGGTCAGCTGGGTTCTGAAGGTGCTGCTGGTGCTGATCTCGGTGGCGATTCTGAACCGGTTCGACTTCTACGACCGGGTCACCCTGTTCCTCACGGTGGTGGGCGCGCTGATCATCGTGCTCGGCGCGGAGACGTATGGCGTTCTGCGACAGAAGGTTCCGTATGTCTCGACGACTGCGGGCGACTCCACCCCCGACGAAACGCTCGACTGACTCACCCCCCTACACAGCGTCGTAGATAGCTTGGTAAAGTGTTGGTAAGCAAGCGACCAAAGGGGGGATCACCACGATCCTGCCGAGTACCGCTATGCTAACTGCCGTGCCGGGCCCGAGGGTTCCGGTTCTGCATGTCGACGAATGTCGCCGACACACGTACAGACGCCCGAGCGGGATGCCGCGCAGCTGCTGACGAACTTCGAGCCGACCCGAGTCGACCCAAATTGATCGTCAATGTCCGATCGAACCGCGGGAATGACCGTACCCGCGGCCCGAACACGGGAGAGAACGCTGAGCGTCACCACTTTGGCGGCGGGTGAGTTCCACGCGCCGTCGCTAACCGACTTCTTCCCTCCAGCTCTGCTGTTCGAGGGAACGCCGTTCGAACTCGATCGTTTGATGCTGGTCCGGCTGCTGATGACCGCGGTGCTGGTCATCTTCATGCTGGTGGCCTTCCGCAGCCCCCGCCTCGTTCCGCGCGGTATCCAGAACGTCGCCGAAATCGGCTTGGTGTTCGTCAAGGAACAGATCGCGGAAGAAGTGCTCGGCAAGGAGACCGGCCGTAAGTTCTTCCCGCTCATCGCGACGATCTTCTTCACGGTTCTCTTCCTGAACTTCTCCGGCATCATCCCGGGCTTGAACATCTCGTCCAACGCGCGGATCGGCATGCCGATCGTGCTGGCGGCCATCGCGTACATCACGTTCAACTACGTGGGCATCAGGAAGTACGGCTTCTTCACCTACATGCGCAGCAGCATCGTCGTCCCGAACGTGCCGCCCGCGCTGCACGTGCTGCTCATCCCGATCGAGTTCGTCTCCACCTTCATCCTGCGCCCGTTCACGCTGACCGTCCGACTCATGGCGAACATGCTGGCCGGCCACATCATGCTGGTGCTGTTCTTCAGCGCGACCTGGTACTTCCTGTTCGACGCCACCGCGTGGATGAAGGTGTTCTCGCCGTTCTCGCTGCTCGCCGGACTCGCGTTCACCCTGTTCGAGATGCTGGTCATCTTCCTGCAGGCCTACGTGTTCGCGCTGTTGACCGCGGTGTACATCGGCCTGGCCGAGCACGCCGACTCCCACTGACCCGACCGTACGACCCAAACCGGAGACCTGCTACACCTCGCCGACCGGCGGGTGAGCAAAAGAAAGGGAAACAAGACTCATGAGCCTCTCGTACCTGGCCCAGGAAGCTGCCACCGAGTCGACGCTGAGCGGCCTGGGCGCCGTCGGCTACGGCCTGGCCGCCATCGGCCCGGGCATCGGCGTCGGCATCGTCGTCGGTAAGGCGATCGAGGGTATCGCCCGCCAGCCCGAGCTGCAGGGCACCATCCGCACCAACATGTTCCTCGGTATCGCGTTCACCGAGGCCCTGGCCCTGATCGGCCTCGTCGCCGGCTTCATCTTCTGATTCCGATGTACCAGTACTCAGTACTCGCAGCGGAGGGAGAGGATGTGAATCCTCTCCTCCCCGCGACCTACGACATCGTCTGGTCGATAGTCTGCATCGCGATCATCGGGTTCTTGTTCTACAAGTACGTGGTGCCGCGGCTGACCAAGGTGCTCGACGAGCGCTCCGACAAGATCGAAGGCGGCATCGCCCGCGCCGAGCAGGCTCAGGAAGAGGCCCAGCAGACGCTGCAGCAGTACCAGCAGCAGCTGGCCGACGCCCGCCTCGAGGCGGCGCGCATCCGCGAGGAAGCGCGCACCCAGGGCCAGCAGATCCTCGCGCAGCTGCGCACGGAGGCGCAGGCCGAGAGTGACCGCATCGTCGCCGCGGGCCACGCCCAGCTGGAGGCCCAGCGCCAGCAGATCCTCACCGAACTGCGCTCCGAGGTCGGCCGTACGGCCGTCGATCTGGCCGAGAAGATCATCGGTCAGTCGGTGTCGGACGAAGCCAAGCAGGCGGCCTCGATCGAACGGTTCCTGACCGAGCTCGACGAGTCCGACGCCGGCATCGGGGTCGGAAGGTAACCATGCCGCAGCGGGTCGACGGCCGGACGCGGAAGCGGAGCGCAACCGCGCGGGCCGTCCCGTCCAGGCAAGATTGGACACAGCGAAAGTGAGAAGCATGTACGCAGCGAGCCGCGAGGCCAGCTCCCGGTCCCGGGAGGCGCTTCGGGCCGCTCTGACCGGAAGCGACAGTGTTGCCGCCACGACGGGCTCGGAACTGTTCGCCGTTGTCGCCGTGCTGGACGACCAGCGTTCGCTGCGTGTTGCGCTCGCGGACGTGTCGGTGCCCGGCTCGGTGCGCGCCGAGCTGAGCGAGCGGGTCTTCGGTGCCAAGGTCAGCGCCGCCACGCAGGCGGTGCTGACCACCGCGGTGGCGCAGGACTGGTCCCGCACCTCCGACCTGGTGGACACCCTGGTGCTGCTCGGGCAGGAAGCCCTGCTGGAGTCGGCGTCCGAGCGTGGCCGTCTCGACGCCGTCGAGGACGAGCTGTTCCGGCTCGGCCGGATCATCGCCGACAACCCGGAGCTGGAGCAGGCCCTCTCCGACCGCGGCAAGCCCGCCGAGGGCAAGCGCGAGCTGATCGCGCGGCTGCTGTCGGGCAAGGCCGAGCCCATCACGGTGACCCTCGCCGAACAGGTGGTGACCAGGCAGCGCGGTTCCCTCGGCGTGGCCATCGACGAGTTGTCCGACTTGGCGGCGGCCCGGCGTGAGCAGATCGTCGCGCATGTCCGCGCCGCGATCGACCTGGCGCCGCAGCAGCGGGAGCGGCTGGCCGCCTCCCTGCGGCGGATCTACGGCAAGCCGGTCACGGTGCACGTGCAGGTCGACCCGAGCCTGTTGAGCGGGCTCGTCGTGCGCGTCGGTGACGACGTCATCGACGGCAGCGCCACCGGCCGACTGGAGCGGCTGCGCCGCGAACTGGCGTAATCCAGCGCCACCCCCCGACATTCCAGACCAGACAGCGAGAGCAGGACAGAACATGGCGGAGCTGACGATCTCCTCCGACGAGATCCGTAGCGCGATCGAGAGCTACACCCAGAGCTACACCCCCCAGACCTCCATCGAGGAAGTCGGTGTGGTCACCGACACCTCCGACGGCATCGCGCACGTCAGCGGCCTGCCCTCGGCGATGGCCAACGAACTGCTGGAGTTCCCCGGCGGCGTGCTCGGCGTGGCGCTGAACCTCGAGGACCGCGAGATCGGTGCGGTCATCCTCGGCGAGTTCGCCGAGATCGAAGAGGGCCAGCAGGTCCGCCGCACCGGTGACGTGCTCTCGGTGCCGGTCGGCGACAAGTTCCTCGGCCGCGTCGTCAACCCGCTCGGCCAGCCGATCGACGGCCTGGGCGAGATCGAGGCCGACGAGCGCCGCGTGCTCGAGCTGCAGGCCGCGACCGTGCTGGAGCGCCAGCCGGTCGAGGAGCCGCTGGCCACCGGCATCACCGCCATCGACGCCCTGACCGCCATCGGCCGCGGCCAGCGCCAGCTGATCATCGGCGACCGCAAGACCGGCAAGACCGCCGTCGCGATCGACGCCATCCTGAACCAGAAGGCCAACTGGGAGACCGGCGATCCGAGCAAGCAGGTCCGCTGCATCTACGTCGCCATCGGCCAGAAGGGTTCCACCATCGCGGGCGTGAAGGCCGCGCTGGAGGAGCACGGCGCGCTGGAGTACACCACCATCGTCGCGGCCCCGGCCTCCGACTCCGCCGGCTTCAAGTGGCTGGCCCCCTACACCGGTTCGGCCATCGGCCAGCACTGGATGTACCAGGGCAAGCATGTCCTGATCGTGTTCGACGACCTGACCAAGCAGGCCGAGGCCTACCGCGCCATCTCGCTGCTGCTGCGCCGCCCGCCGGGCCGCGAGGCGTACCCGGGTGACGTCTTCTACCTGCACTCGCGTCTGCTGGAGCGCTGCGCGAAGCTGTCCGACGAGATGGGCGCGGGCTCGATGACCGGTCTGCCGATCATCGAGACCAAGGCCAACGACGTCTCGGCGTTCATCCCGACCAACGTCATCTCCATCACCGACGGCCAGGTCTTCCTCGAGTCCGACCTGTTCAACAAGGGTGTCCGCCCGGCGATCAACGTCGGTACCTCGGTCTCCCGCGTCGGTGGCGCCGCCCAGACCAAGGGCATGAAGAAGGTCGCCGGTTCGCTGCGTCTGGAGATGGCCCAGTACCGCGAGCTGGAGGCGTTCTCCGCCTTCGCCTCCGACCTGGACGCCGCCTCGCTGGCCCAGCTCGAGCGCGGCGCCCGCTGGGTCGAGCTGCTCAAGCAGGACCAGTACTCCCCGGTCTCGGTCGAGGATCAGATCGTCTCGATCTACCTGGTCGACCAGGGCTACTACGACTCGGTTCCGGTCGCCGACATCCGCCGGTTCAACCGCGAACTGCTCGAGGACCTGCACACCAGCGCGGCCGACGCCTACAAGTCGATCGAAGGCGGCAAGGTGCTCGACGCCGAGAACGGCGACGCGCTGAAGGCGGCCACCGACAAGTTCAAGGAGGGCTTCCTGGCCTCCGACGGCACCCGCGTGGTGAACGAGGCCGCCGCGGGCGAGCTCGCGCACGAAGAGGTCGAGTCCCTGTCGGTCACCCGCAAGAAGCTCGAGAAGTAAGCCGGGTTCGGAACCGATGCGACTCATCTCTACGCAGCGAATGAAGGGAGTGACGACAAATGGCTAGCTTGCGCGAACTGCGCTCCCGCATTCGTGGTGTGAACTCGATCAAGAAGATCACCAAGGCCCAGGAGCTGATCGCGACCTCGCGTATCTCCAAGGCCCAGGCCAGGGTCGCCGCCGCGAAGCCGTACGCCCAGGAGATCACCAAGGTCCTCGGGGAACTGGCCAGCGCGTCGAAGAACCTTTCGCACCCCCTGCTGACCGAGCGCCCGAACGCGCGCCGGGCCGCCATCCTGGTGATCACCAGTGACAGCGGCATGTGCGGTGGCTACAACTCCAACGTGCTCAAGCGCGCCGAAGAGCTGATGGTCACCCTGCGTGGCGAGGGCAAAGAGCCGGTGCTCTACGTCATGGGCAACAAGGGCCTGACGTACTACACCTTCCGCAACCGTCCGTTCGTGTCGGCGTGGACCGGCTTCTCGCAGCAGCCGAAGTACACCGACGCCTCGGCCGCCTGCCGCCACCTGGTGTCCGCCTTCATGGCGGGCTCCGACGGGCAGGTGCCGCACCCGAACGGGACCGGCGACATCGACGGTGTCGACGAACTGCACGTGGTCTACACGCGGTTCGTGTCCATGCTCACCCAGACCCCGGAGGTGCGCCGCCTGGCGCCCATCCAGGTGAGCTTCGTGGACGAGAGCATCGAGGTGGGCGAGGACTTCATGTCCGACTCGGCCACCACCGAGGCGCAGGCGCAGTACGAATTCGAGCCCGACGCCGACGTGCTGCTGGCGGAACTTCTGCCGAAGTACGTCAACACGCGTATCTACGCGTCGTTGCTCGAGGCAGCGGCATCCGAGTCCGCCGCTCGGCGCACCGCAATGAAGGCCGCCACCGACAACGCCAACGAACTGGCGAGTGTGCTTCAGCGCGAAGCCAACTCGGTGCGTCAGGCCCAGATCACGCAGGAAATCAGCGAAATCGTCGGCGGCGTGAACGCGCTGGCGTCGAGCTCGGACCGCGACTAAGCGCAGGAAGAGAACCAATCCAAATGACCGCAGCTGTCACTCAAGACAACACGAGCCGGACCGGCGCCGCCGCGGGCCGCGTCGTCCGGGTCATCGGCCCCGTCGTGGACGTCGAGTTCCCGCGTGGTGCCATCCCCGAGCTGTTCAACGCTCTGCACGCCGAGATCACGCTGCCCTCGGTGGCCAAGACGCTGACCCTCGAGGTCGCCCAGCACCTCGGCGACAACATCGTCCGCACCATCTCGATGCAGCCGACCGACGGCCTGGTCCGCGGCGCGACCGTGACCGACACCGGCAAGCCGATCTCGGTGCCCGTCGGTGACGTCGTCAAGGGCCACGTCTTCAACGCCCTCGGCGACTGCCTGGACACCCCCGGCCTGGGCCGCGACGGCGAGAACTGGGGCATCCACCGCAAGCCGCCGAGCTTCGACCAGCTCGAGGGCAAGACCGAGATCCTCGAGACCGGCGTGAAGGTGCTCGACCTGCTGACCCCGTACGTGAAGGGCGGCAAGATCGGTCTGTTCGGTGGCGCCGGTGTCGGCAAGACCGTGCTGATCCAGGAGATGATCACCCGTATCGCGCGGGAGTTCTCCGGTACGTCGGTGTTCGCCGGCGTCGGCGAGCGCACCCGTGAGGGCACCGACCTGCGCCTGGAGATGGAGGAGATGGGCGTCCTGCAGGACACCGCCCTCGTCTTCGGCCAGATGGACGAGCCGCCGGGCACCCGTATGCGCGTCGCCCTCTCGGCCCTGACCATGGCCGAGTACTTCCGCGACGTGCAGCACCAGGACGTGCTGCTGTTCATCGACAACATCTTCCGCTTCACCCAGGCCGGTTCCGAGGTCTCGACCCTGCTGGGCCGTATGCCCTCGGCCGTCGGTTACCAGCCCACGCTGGCCGACGAGATGGGTGAGCTGCAGGAGCGCATCACCTCGACCCGTGGTCGCTCGATCACCTCGCTGCAGGCGATCTACGTCCCCGCCGACGACTACACCGACCCGGCGCCGGCGACCACCTTCGCCCACCTGGACGCGACGACCGAGCTCTCCCGCCCGATCTCGCAGAAGGGCATCTACCCCGCCGTCGACCCGCTGACCTCGACCTCTCGAATCCTCGAGGCCTCGATCGTCGGCGAGAAGCACTTCGCGGTGGCCAACGAGGTCAAGCGGATCCTGCAGAAGTACAAGGAACTGCAGGACATCATCGCCATCCTCGGTATGGACGAGCTCTCCGAAGAGGACAAGGTCCTCGTCGGCCGCGCCCGTCGCCTGGAGAAGTTCCTCGGCCAGAACTTCATCGTGGCCGAGAAGTTCACCGGTCAGCCGGGTTCGGTGGTGCCGCTCGAGCAGACCATCGACGACTTCGACCGGGTCTGCAAGGGCGAGTTCGACCACTTCCCGGAGCAGGCGTTCAACTCCTGCGGTGGTCTCGACGATGTCGAGGCGGCCGCGAAGAAGATCGCCGGAAAGTAGTCACTCATGGCGGCTGAGTCCACTAAAGACATGTCAGTAGATCTCGTCGCGATCGAGCGGCGGCTGTGGTCGGGGCAGGCGACGTTTGTCAGCGCCCAGACCACCGAGGGCCAGATCGGCATCATGCCGGGCCACGAGCCGCTGCTGGGCCAGCTCGTCGAGGGCGGCACGGTCAATATCGTGCCCGTCGACGGCGAGCGGATCGTCGCGGCCGTGCACGGCGGTTTCTTCTCGGTGACCGCGAACACGGTCCGGATCCTGGCCGAGTCCGCGGAGTTCGCCGGTGAGGTCGACGTCGACGCGGCGCGCAAGGTGCTGGCCGAGGGTTCGGCCTCCGATGAGGAACTGCGCGCGGCGCAGGGCCGGGTGCGCGCGGTCGAGCAGGTCGCGAACGCCTAGGACCCCAAGGGTTCTCGAATAGGCACCGTTGTCGGCGGCGAAGGTATCTTCGCCGCCGACAACGGTATTCAGGCCCGGTTGCGGGACCGTTTGTAGACTCGTGTTTGAATGTCGCAACGGTTGGGTATCCGGCACCGTTCGACACGGCGCCCAGCGAAAGGACGGGACAGCATTGCAGACCGGGATGGTTGTACTGATCATTCTGGTGTTACTGCTGCTCGCACTGGCGTTGGTCTCCGTCTACCGCCTGATCATGATCCGCCGCGGCGGCACCGCCGCGCTGTTGCGGGTCCTGCCCGCCGAGGGCGGCCACGGCTGGCGGCACGGACTGATCCGCTACGACGAGGACCGGCTCGTCTTCTTCAAGCTCACCAGCCTCAAGCTCGGCCCGGATTCGACGATCCGCAGGCGCGGCATCGAGGTGGGTGACCGGCGCGGCCCGCGCGGCGACGAATACGACATCATGACCGACGAAATCATCGTCACCGAGGTCTCCGACGCCGAGGGCAGCTACGAGCTCGCGCTCGACCGCGGCGCCCGCGCGGCCTTCCTCTCCTGGGTGGAGTCGCGCCCGAGCGATCGCACCCGCCGGATGCCCGGCCTTTAGCGGTTACGGTCGTCCGTCCGATTCGTCCAGGAACGCCTCGATCACCGGTGCGAGCCGTCCCGCGTTGGTCACCAGGTCGACATGCCCGCCGGGATGGCGGTGCAGCGTCGCGTGGGGGAGCAGCCCGGTCATGATCCTGGCATTGACCATCGGAATGATCGGATCGTCCGTGCCGGCCACCACCAGCGTGCGCTGCCGGATCGCGGGTAGCGCGAACAGGCTCGTCCACACCGATCCGGCCAGCAATTGGTGCAGATAGCCCGCCTTCGATCCGGCGTGCGGTTGCGCGCCGAAGAGTGCGGCCACCTCGCCGGGGCGCTCGCGCACCGTGCCGCCGTACAGATCGGCGGCGATCGACGCGGCGTAGGACGGGTCGCGGAATCGGCGCGGGGTCACCATCCTGGCCAGCACCCGGGGATGGGCGGGCACCATCAGCACCCCGGTGCCGGTGGCGACCAGCACGAGCCTGCGGCACCGGCGCGGATTCTGGAACGCGAACTGCTGGGCCAGCGCGCCGCCCCAGGAGAGCCCGAGCACGTCGACCACGCCGATGTCCAGCGCCGTCAGCACCCGGCCCAGCACCCAGGCCAGGTACGGAAATCCGTACGGCAGGGCCGAGGTGGGCGATCCGCCGGTGCCGGGCACGTCGAAACGCACCACGGTCCGCTGCGAATCCAGCTGCGTGACAAAAGGTTCCAGCACTTCGTAGGCCGCGCCGATGCCGTTGCAGAGCACCAGCGGCGCCCCCGTGCCGGGGCGGACGTCGACCCGGATCCGCTGCCCGCCCGCGGCGACGTAGGTCGGCGTCACCGGTACAGCACCACCACATCGGCGACGCACGCAGGCCGCTCGCTGCCCTCCACCTCGAAGGTCAGCCCGAACACCGCCTCGAGGCCGGCCGGTTTGCGCCGCGCGGCGCGCACGGTGACCGTGGTGCGCAGCTTCGACCCGACCGGGACCGGGGCGGGGAAGCGCACCTTGTCCAGTCCGTAGTTCAGCGCGGCGGTGAGGTTGTCGATGGTCAGGACTTCGGAGATCGCGGCGGGCGCGAGCGAGAGCGTCAGGTAGCCGTGCGCGATCGTGCCGCCGAAGGGTCCGGCGGCGGCCCGTTCGGGATCGGTGTGGATCCACTGGTGATCACCGGTCGCGTCGGCGAACAGGTTCACCTGGCCCTGGGTGATCTGGAGCCAGTCGCCGGTGCCGAGGTTCTCGCCCACCAGGTCGAGCAGTTCGGCGGGATCGGTCAGATGTGTGCTCATGGGGAGTCTCCTTCTCACTTCTGGTGGACGTAGGTGCCGGGCGCCGGTGCCAGGGGCTCGAATCCGCGGCCGCCCAGCGCCCGCGGCGCCTCGACCTGGGGTCCGCTGCGCTCGCCGAGCCAGGCCGCGTAGTGCGGCCACCACGAACCGGCGGATTTCTCGACGCTCGCCTTCCACTCGTCGGGACCTTCGGCGTCGACCGGCCCGGCGCGGAAGGACGCGCGCGGATTGCCGGGCGGGTTGACCAGCGACGCGATGTGGCCGCTGGAGGACAGCACGTAGGTGGCATCCTTGGACCCGAGCAACTGGGCGCTGCGGAAGGTGGCCTGCCAGGGGCAGATGTGGTCGGCCACACCGCCCACCACGTACGCGTCGGCGGTGACGGCGCCGAGGTCGATCGGGGTGCCGAGCATGCTCACCTCGCCCGGCCTGGTCAGCGAGTTGCGCAGACCCATGAGCACCAGGTCGCGGTGCAGCGCGGCCGCCAACCGGGTGGTGTCGGCGTTCCAGAACAGCACGTCGAACGCGGCGGGCGGGCGGCCCTGCACGTAGTTGTTCACCCAGTACCGCCAGACCAGATCGGTCGGGCGCAGCCAGGCGAACACCTCGGCCATCGCCCGTCCGTCCAGGTAGCCCTGTCGCGCCGAGGCCCGGATCGCGGCCTGCGCGGCGCGTTCGCTCATCGCCGCGGCGGCGAACCCGGCGCGGTCGTGGTCGAGCACGGTGACGCCCAGGGAGAGGCCGGCGATCTTGTCGCCCTCGCCGATCGCGCTCAGGTGGGCGGCGACCATCGACGCGAGAATGCCGCCCGAGCACGTCGCGAGCAGGTGCGCGCTCGGCGTCCCGGCGATCGCCCGCACGGCGTCGAGCGCCTCGACGAGCGCGCCGCCGTAGGCATCGAGGCCCCAATCGCGGTGCCGCGCTTGGGGATTGCGCCACGAGATGGTGAACACCTGCTGGCCCTGGGACAGGAAGTACTCGATCATGCTGCGGCCGGGCGCGATGTCCATGATGTAGTACTTGTTGATCACCGGCGGCACCATCAGCAGCGGGATCTGGCGCACCGTCGGCGTCTGCGGCGCGTAGTGGATGAGCTCGAACATGCGGGTCTGCAGCACCACCGCGCCCTTGGTGAGCGCCACCGTCTCGCCGACGGTGAACGCGTCGGGCTCCACCATCGCGGGCACCCGCGGTTTGCTCGCCATATCCCGGGCGAACGCCTTCAGCCCGCGCACGGCCGACAGACCGCCGGTATCGATCAGCGCCTTCCATCCGAGCGGACTGATCACCGGGCTGTTGCTCGGCGCCAGGCCCTCGATGAGGTTGTCCAGCACGAACCGCAGCTTCTCCCGGTCGTGCCAGTCCAGATCCGCGTCGGCGAACAGTCGCTCGGCGGTGTCCACCGAGGCCAGGTACGCCTGCATGGTCCGGCGCATCCACGGATTGTGCTGCCAGGCGGGGTCGGCGAAGCGTTTGTCGGCGCGCGCGGGGGCGCGCTCGGAGCGGCCCGCGGCCACGTCGACGAGTTCGCGGGTGAGCAGGCCGAGGCGGCCCGCGACGGTGCCCGACCGCTTGGCCAGTCCGGCGCCCATCCGCAGCCAGGAACGGTCGGGCAGCATCCGTCCCGCGAAGCTGCGGGTGGAGCTGATCAGCAGGAGGTCGAGCGGGGCGGCGAGTTCGTCTTCCCTGGGGTTCTCGGTCACGGTCGTCAAGCGGATGCTCCCTGGTGCGGCTGGTCGTCGGACACTTCCAGCGTGATCCGGGACAAGATCGGATTCGATGGTGGCGCGAACAACGTCGGGCATCCCGGAGTGTTCGCGGGCACATCGGGCCTATGGTGTCGGCATGGGAAGCGCGCCCGATCCGAGCATCGTCCGGCTGGCCGAGTCCCTGCTCGTGCGCGTCGAGGAGCTCGGCGCCGCGATGGCGGAGGTCATCCGGCGCGACGTCGACTTCTACCGCTCGAATCCCGGCATCGTCACCACCGAGGAATTGCGGCGCAGCTGCGTCGACAACATGACCTACGTGTTCGAGGCGTTGTCCGGCGCCACCGACCCCGACGTCGCCATCGCGATCGACACCGGGACCAAGCGCGCGGTGACGGGAGTACCGCTGACCGCGGTGATGGCGGCCTACCGGGTGGGGTTCCGGTTCATCTGGGAGACCACGCTGGCCGAGGCTCGCCGCCGCGGTGATGTCGACACCGAGTCGGTGCTCACGGCGATCTCCCAGATCATGGTCGCGATGGACACCTTCACCCAGGCCATGACCGGTGCGTACCGGCAGCAGCTGACCTCGCAGATCCTCGGTCGGGAGGCTGAGCGGTCGGCGCTGGTGGAGGCGATCCTGTTCGGCCGGATCACCGACACGCAGAATCTCTGGGACGCCGCCGACGCGCTGCGCCTGCCCACCTCGGGCCCGTACGTCGTGGTGGCGGCGGAGGTGCCGGCGATCGGCCGCACCGGCCTGCCGGAGATCGCGAACCGGCTCGACGCGCGCGACATCCGTTCCGCCTGGCGGCTGCTGCCCGACCTGCAAGTGGGCATCGTCCACCTGCGCAGACCCGCCTGCCACGACGTGCTGCTGGAGGTGTTGCGCGCCGGGGCGTCGGCCCGGGTCGGGCTCAGCCCCGCGTTCGCCGATCTCGCCGACACCGGCGAGGCGCTGCGTTTCGCGCGCCTGGCGATCACCGGCAAAGCGCGAACGCCGGGCGAATTCGTGCAGGTCTTCGACGATTCCCCGCTCGCCGTCGCCGCGGTGAGCGCGCCCGAGGTGATGCACCGCATCGGGCAGACGGTGCTCGGTCCGCTCGACGCCCTGCCCGAGGACGACCGGGACATCCTGATCGCGACCTTCGAAGCCTGGCTCGACGCGGGCGGTTCCGCCGCCGAGACCGCGGCCCGGATCCACGTGCACCCGAACACGGTGCGGCACCGGCTGCGCCGGATCGAGGAGCGCACCGGCCGATCGCTGTCTCGTCCGCGCGATGTGGCCGAGCTGTGCCTCGCGCTGGAGGTGCACCGGCGCCTGCCCGGCTAGGCTCGGCAGGGTGAGTGTGCATCTGACGCGGATCTACACGCGGACCGGCGACGACGGAACCACCGGCCTCAGCGATTTCTCGCGCGTGTCGAAGACCGATCCGCGTCTGGTCGCCTACGCCGACTGTGATGAGGCGAACGCCGCGATCGGCGTGGCCATCGCGCTGGGACAGCCCGCCGAGCAGCTGCTCGCGGTGTTGCGCCAGGTGCAGAACGACCTGTTCGACGCGGGTGCGGACCTGTCCACCCCGGTGGTCGAGGATCCGAAGTACCCGCCGCTGCGCATCACCCAGGACTACATCGACCGGCTCGAGGGCTGGTGTGACGAGTTCAATGCCGAACTGCCCGCGCTGAATTCGTTCATCCTGCCCGGCGGCACCCCGCTGGCGGCGCTGCTGCACACGGCCCGCACGGTGGCCCGGCGCGCGGAACGTTCGGCCTGGGCGGCGGTCTCGGCGCACCCCGACGACACGAGCGCGCTGCCCGCGAAGTACCTCAATCGCCTGTCGGACCTGCTGTTCATTCTCAGCCGATACACCAATCCCGACGGTGACATCCTCTGGCGGCCGGGTGGCGGCAAGAAATAGTCCGGCCGCGCCGGCCGCCGATCGTGTGCCAGGACACCGGGATCGCGTACACGCACCGGGATGGCGCCGACGGTGGATAAGCTAGCCGGTGTGAGCGAAAGGTTTCTGGTCACCGGGGGCAATCGGCTCGTCGGCGAGGTCGCAGTGGGAGGCGCGAAGAACAGCGTCCTCAAGCTGATGGCCGCCGCCCTGCTCGCCGAGGGCACGTCCACGATCACGAACTGCCCCGACATCCTCGACGTTCCGCTGATGGCGGAAGTGCTGCGCGGACTCGGGTGCGAGGTCGTGATCTCCGACGACGCGCCGGGCGACCGCTCCGTCGTCACCATCACCACGCCCGCGGAGCCCAAGTACCACGCGGACTTTCCCGCGGTCACGCAGTTCCGCGCGTCGGTGTGCGTGCTGGGTCCGCTCATGGCGCGGTGCAAGCGCGCGGTGGTCGCGCTGCCGGGTGGTGACGCGATCGGATCGCGCCCGCTCGACATGCACCAGCAGGGGTTGCGCCTGCTGGGCGCCACCAGCGAGATCGAGCACGGCTGCGTGGTGGCCCGCGCCGACGAACTGCGCGGCGCCCGCATCCGCCTCGACTTCCCGTCGGTCGGCGCGACCGAGAACATCCTCATGGCCGCGGTGCTGGCCGAGGGGGAGACGGTGATCGACAACGCCGCGCGCGAACCCGACATCGTCGACCTGTGCAACATGCTCGTGCAGATGGGCGCGCGCGTCAGCGGTGCGGGCACCTCCGTGCTGACCATCCAGGGCG
This sequence comes from Nocardia puris, assembly GCF_003315035.1. Classification (GTDB taxonomy): domain Bacteria; phylum Actinomycetota; class Actinomycetes; order Mycobacteriales; family Mycobacteriaceae; genus Nocardia; species Nocardia puris. The sequence continues at coordinate 941 of NZ_QNRE01000014.1, read as the reverse complement.
TCGAGCGTCTGCGCCCGACCGACCACCGCGTGATCGGCGATCGCATCGTCGCCGCCACCTGGGGCATCGCCGCCTCGATGACCATGGGCGACGTCCGCGTCACCGGCATCAACCCCAAGCACCTGTCCCTGGTGCTGGACAAACTGCGTTCCGCGGGCGCCCGGATCTCCTTCGACGTGGACGGTTTCCGCGTGGTGCAGCCCGAACGCCCGCGCGCGGTGAACTTCTCGACCCTGCCGTTCCCCGGTTTCCCGACCGACCTGCAGCCGATGGCCATCGGCCTGGCCGCCATCTCCGACGGCACCTCGATGATCACCGAGAACATCTTCGAGGCGCGGTTCCGCTTCGTGGAGGAGATGATCCGCCTGGGCGCCGACGCCAGGACCGACGGTCACCACGCGGTGGTGCGCGGCATCCCGCGGCTGTCCTCGGCGCCGGTGTGGTCCTCCGACATCCGGGCCGGCGCGGGTCTGGTGCTGGCCGGCCTGGTCGCCGACGGCACCACCGAAGTGCACGACGTCTTCCACATCGACCGCGGTTACCCGAACTTCGTCGAGCAGCTCCAGGCACTCGGTGGGCTCGTGGAGCGGGTCGGCGCCCCGGATTGATCTTCTCCCCGGCGCGGTGTTGATCTAGTTGCCGACGAAAACCCTTTCTGACCAGGCGATTTGACATCGTGCAGAGCGCAACGTAACTTTATCCAAGTCAGAGCGACACGGACACCGACCCGGGGCCGAGCGGAAACGCCAGCCAGGGAAACGAGGTAGGACGAGGAGCGCCTGGCGATCACACTGGTTCGGTTGGTTCCTGGATTTGGTTCTGGGTGTTGGTCGGGCTAAGCTGAGAAAAAGTTGCCTCTCTGAAGTGCCGGGTGATTCTGGTGTGGATGGGTGTGCGTGTGTTCTTTGAGAACTCAATAGTGTGTCGATGAATGTCAGTGC
>NZ_QNRE01000013.1:149899-223146 GCF_003315035.1 Nocardia puris | reverse complement strand
GGTGGTGTCGATCGTGTGCGTGAATTTGTTGTTGACGCAGGTGACGGCGATGTTCTTGCCGACGAGGTTGGCGTGATGGCCGTATCCCCTTACGTCCCCAAGGGACTCGCCCCGCTCGCGCGCTATTTCCGCCGCGGCAGCCGGATCATGCGTTCGGTCGATTCGCTCGGCTTCGTCACGGTTTTCGTCTGGCAGGTGCTCGCGGCCGTGCCGCTCACCTTGCAGCGCTACCGCGCCGAGACCATGCGCGCCATCACGAATATGACCTGGGGTCGCGGCTCCATCGTGGTCGGCGGCGGCACCGTGCCGATGATGATCGTGCTCGGCCTGGTGATGGGCGCGTCGGTCGGCGTCGAATCCTTCGCCACGCTCGACATGCTGGGCATGGGCCCGGTCACCGGCATCGTCTCCGCCTACGCGACCACCCGTGAACTCGCGCCCATCGCGGCGGCCGTCGGTTTCGCCGCGCAGGCGGGCTGCCGCATCACCGCCGAAATCGGCTCGATGCGCATCTCCGAGGAGATCGACGCGATCGAATCACTCGGCCTGCGGTCGGTGCCCTTCGTGGTGACCACCCGCGTGATCGCGGGCGCCATCGCGATCGTGCCGACCTTCCTGATCGCGCTGATCCTGGCCTACCTGGCCTGCCGCGGGCTCATCACGCTCGTGCACGGGCAGTCCGCCGGCGTCTACGACCATTACTTCTTCCAGTTCGTGTCCGGATTCGACGTGATCGCCGCGGTGATCAAGGTCGCCATCTTCGGCACCGTGGTGATTCTCGTCCACAGCTACTACGGCTTCTTCGCCACCGGCGGCCCCGAGGGCGTCGGCATCGCGTCGGGCCGGGCGGTGCGCACCAGCTTCGTGGCGATCATCGCCATCGACATGGTGCTGTCCATCGCGCTGTGGGGCTTCAACACGGCGATCAGCTTCACGGGGTAGGGGATGCCTAACTACGGTTTGCCCGGCGTCGCCGCGAACAAGAATCGCGCGCGCACAGTCGGATTGATCTTGGTCGCGCTCATCCTGGTGATCGCGCTGGCCACCTCGCTGTACCGCTCGCTGCGGTCCGAGGAGGGCCTGCGCGTCGCGCTGCACACCGAGCTGATCGGCGACGGTGTCACCGAGGGCACCCAGGTCCGCCTGGACGGGGTGCTGGTCGGCGAGGTCACCGAGATCGCGCCCGCCGCGCGCGGCACGCAGCGAATCTCGTTGCGGCTCGACGAATCCCGGCTGCACGGCATCGACGATTCGATGCTGGTGGACTACGCGCCCGCCAACCTGTTCGGCATCAGCGAACTGGCGTTGAAGCGCGGGCCGGGCGGCGCCCCGCTGCGCGAGAACGCCGTCATCGACCTCACCGGCCCCAACTCCGGCAACGTCTACGACGCCACCATGGGCAGCATCCTGCGCAGCCTCTCCCAAGTCGGTGAGTCGGCGTTCAGCCCGCGGCTGGCGACCGTGATCGCCCAGCTCTCCGCCGATTTCAAGTCGTTCACCCCGCTGGTGCAGGCGTTGATCACGGTGGCGCAGACCATCGCCGACAACCAGACCATGCCCGCGAACGAACTGCTCGGCAGGCTCGGCCCGGCCTTCGACGGCGGCGGCGATTTCGCCGGGGCCACCATCGAGGTGCTGGACCAGTTGCACGACATCCGCATCCTGCACACCGATCGGGACCGCTTCGACGTGGGCGTCGCGGTGCTGACCGGATCGATCCTGCCCGGCCTGTCCACCACGGTCAGCGCGGCGGGCGACGAACTCGCCGAGGCCACCGACATGCTCGCCCCGCTGCTCGCGGTGCTGGCGCAGATGGTGCCGCGCCCGCAGCAGTCGGCCGACGACCTGCGCACCCTGCTGGAGCGGCTGGGCCGCGCCATGCCGAACACCCCGGAGGGACCCGTGCTGAATCTCGAGGTCGACCTGCGCGGCGTTCCCGGTATCGCGGTGCCGCTGCTCGGACAGGGAGGTGCCCGATGACCGTGCGCGGCGCGGGCCTGCGGCTCGGACTGTTCGCGGGCCTGATGGCGGTGGTGCTGGCCCTGGTGCTCGCCGCGATCGAACGGCCGGTCAGCGGTGACACGCACGCGCACGACGCGCTGTTCACCGACGCCAACGGCCTCAAGACCGGCGACGACGTGCGCATGTACGGCGTGCAGGTGGGCAAGGTGGAGGCCATCGGCCTGGACGGGGACCGCGCGAAGGTGCGCATCACCGTGCGCACCGATACGCCGGTCTACGACAACAGCAAGCTCGCCATCCGGTACCAGAACCTCACCGGCCAGCGCTACATCGACCTGCAACAGCAGCCGAATCCCGGTGTGCCCCTGGCCCCGAACACGCGGATCGGCACCGAGATGACGGTGCCGTCGTTCGACGTGACCAGCCTGTTCAACGGGTTGAAGCCGGTGCTGGCGACGCTGTCGCCGGAGGCGGTCAACCAGTTCACCGAGAGCATGCTCGCGGTCATCGAGGGCGACGGCACCGGCATCGGCCCGGCGATGGAGGCGATCGGCACCCTCAGCCGGTACGCCGGCGACCGCCAGGACGTCATCGCGACGGTGGTGCGCAATATGGCCGAGATCGCCGAGCAGGTCGGCGGCGAGGTGCACCACCTGGTGCCGCTGCTGGCGCGCCTGAGCGACATCTTCGAATCGCTGCGCACGAACATCGGCGGGCTGGCCGATTTCGCGATGTCGGCGCCCTCGGTGCTCGGCCCGCTGGATCGCCTGCTCGGCACGCTCGGACTCGACCAGGACGGTGCGGCCGCGCTCGACGCGCAGATCCGCGCCCTGTTCCCCGACCCGCAGCAGGCGGTCGAGGTGTTCAGCAGGCTGCCCGGATTGCTCCAGGCCGTGGACAATTCGCTGCCGCGCACCGTCGCGGGCTGGAAACCGGCCTGCGCCAACGGTTCCGCCGACGTGCCGGTGCCGGTGCAGGTTCTGATCGCCGGACAGAAGGTGGCGATATGCAACGCGTGATCTCGCGCTGGTTCGGTGGCGACCGGCCGATCCTGGACGACGCGGCCAAGCGGCGCAAGGAGATCCGGCTCGGCATCGCCGGCTCGCTGGTGGTGGTGCTCGGTGTCGCGGTGGCGGCGATGTTGTATGTGGTGCCGTTCGGCAAGACCACCTACACCGCCGAGATCGCGGAGGCGCAGTCGGTGAAGGTGGGCGACGAAGTGCGCCTGGCCGGTGTCTCGGTGGGCCAGGTGGAGTCGCTGGACCTGAAGCCCGACCGGGTCGTCATGCGGTTCACGGTGAAATCCGATGTCTTCGTGGGGGATCAGACCTCCCTCGACATCCGTATGCTCACCGTGGTCGGCGGCCACTACGTGGCGCTGCACCCCGCGGGCACCGCCCCGCTCGGCGACGGCGTGATCCCCGCCGACCGGGTTCGCCTGCCCTACAGCCTGATCGAGACGTTCCAGGACGCCACCACCCCGTTGCGGGAACTCAACGGCGACACCCTGCGCCGCAATCTCGCCGCGCTGGACGAATCGCTGGACGGCGCACCGGAAACCCTGCGCACCACCCTCGACACGCTGGGCTCCTACGTCGACGCCATCAACCGCCAGCGCGGGCAAGTGTCCAGCGCCATCGCCGTGCTGGACGAATACGTGACGGCCTACGACGGCGCCAAGTCGGATCTGGGCCGGTTGATGGACAACGTGAACGTGCTCGAGACCGTGCTCATCGACAAGCGGGCCGAACTGCGCGAGTCGATCGCGCTGCTGGTGAGCGTGGTCGAGCGGATCGCGGCGCTGGCGCCGACCTGGGACAGCACGCTGAAGCCGCGGGTGGCCGAGCTGATGGGCGCCGTGCCGCGCCTGGAGGAGATGAGCGGACAGCTCGAACCGGTGATCGCCAGTACGCAGCAGCTCGCCGAAAAGCTGCGCGGGCTGGTGATTCCCGAGGAGGGGCTGGTGCTCGACCGCTCCGGGGAGACCGTGCAGGCCCCGCCGGGCGCCGAACTGCCCGGCGTGTGCGTGCCGGTGCCGGGGAAGGACTGCTGATGCTGAAGAAGCTGCTCGGCACGCAGGCGTTCATGTCGATCGCCGGTGCGGTCCTCATCGCCGTGCTCACCGTGGTGGGCTACGTCCTCGCGTTCGACCCGCTGCGCAAGACCGAATCCTATTGCGCCATCATGTCCGACAGCATCGGCTTGTACGCGGGCAATCAGGTGACCATGCGCGGCATCACGGTCGGCACCGTCACCTCGGTGCGCAATCAGGGGCCCGAGGTGCGGGTCGACTTCGAGGTCGACGCCGACTACCCCGTCTACGCCGACGCCTCCGCCACCACCGTGTCCGACACCGTCGTCGCCGACCGCGCCCTGGCGGTGCTGGCGAGCGGGCAGAACCTCGACCGCTGGGACAGCGGTCAGTGCATCACCAAGACGCTGACCCCCAAGAGCCTCACCGAGACGCTCACCGCGCTGGCCCAGCTGTCGGATCAGATCGTGGGACCCGATCCGTCCCGGCCGACGTCGCTGGCCGACGGGCTGTCCGCGCTGGACCGCGCCAGCGCGGGCACCGGTCCGCAGATCAACGAGCTCATTCGCGAGCTCGGATCGGCGCTGAACGCCGCCGACGCCGACATCGGCCATCTGGCGGGCATTTTCGACGCGTTCGCCTCCGTCTCGAAGAAGGTCAACGAGCACTGGGGTGATCTGGAGAGCATGCTGGTGCGGGTCGGCCCGGTGCTCCAGCAGGCCAGCGACGATCTGCTGCGCCCCGGCGCCCGGCTGTTCGACGCGCTGCGCGAAGTGCTGCCGATGCTCAACGACCTCACCACCTCCTTCGGCGGCGAGATCCTCGGCCTGCTCGACCGCGCGGTGCCGATGCTGAAATTGTTGCGCGCCAATGTCGGATCGCTGCGCGAGATCGTGCTCACCACACCGGTGTTCGTCTCCGCGTTCCGCGGCGTGATCGACCCGGAGACCGGCGCGCCGGGCATCACCTACGCCCCGCCGAAGGTCGCGATCCCGTACGCGGACGCCGAACAGGTGTGCGCCGCCGTGAACGCCGTCGCGCCGGGGCGCTGCGCGGGCGCCGAGAACGGCTTGGTGAACGTCGAATTGATCCAGCTGGTGCCGGGAATGGCGGGTGGCCGATGAGGACGCGTGTGCTGCGCAGGGCGGCAATGGTTTTCGCCGTGGCGGCGTCGGTCACGGTGGGCGGGTGCGGTTTCGACCCGTCGACGGTGCCGGTGCCGGGGACCTCGGTGTCGGGGCCGACCTACCGGTTGCAGATCGAGTTCGCGAACGTGCTCAACCTGCCCGCCCGTGCGAAGGTGATCGCCAACGGCGCGCAGGTCGGCACGGTGCGGGACGTGCGCGTGGTCCCGGCGTCGGAGGCGCCGGACGGGCGCGGCGGCTACGTGGTGGTCACCACCGACATCGCGGAATCCGTTGACCTGCCCACGAATACCATCGCCGAACTGCGTCAGAACACGGTGCTCGGCGACATCCACATCGCGCTCACCACACCGCCGTCCGGCTTCGACGCGTTGCTCGAACCCGGCGGCACCATCGGTCTCGACCACACGAAACCGCCCATGCAGCTGGAGGACACCATGGCCGCCATGGCGTTCTTCGTGCAGGGCGGTGCGGTCGGCCAGATGCAGGACATCATCAACCGGTTCAACGCCGTACTGCCGCAGGACCCCAAAGAGACCGCGCGCATCGCGGGCGTCATGGGCGCCGACGCCGCCGACCTGGCCGCGAACCTGGACCAGGTCGACGCGCTGCTGTTCGGCCTGGCGAGCAATGCTCAAGTGCTGCGCGAGATCCGGCCCGAGCTGGACAACATCTTCCGCGACGACGCGGTGGCGCAGATGAACGCGGTAGCGCGCTCCATCGACGGCGTCACCGAGATCTTCGCCGCGCTCGGCCCGGTCGGGCAGTCGCTGGAATGGCTTGCCCCGCTGGTAAATTCGGGCGACGCCGCCGCGCGGGCCTTCGTGCCGCTGGCGACCGGCGGGCCGCTGGACCTGCGGCAGTCGTCCAACCTGGCGATGCTGATCGCGCTGTTGCGGGACAAGATCATCCCGTTCGTCGAGAACGGACCGAAGGTGAACGTCACCGGGGTGAGTGCCGCCGCGAGCCCGGTCGCCGAGTCCGACCAGATCGACCGGATCATCCAGACCCTGCGCATGATCGGAGCCGTCCGATGAAGATCGGTTCGCTGGCCTCGCTCGGCGGCATCGCGGCCATCACGGTGCTCGGCGCGGCCTACCTCACCTTCGGCGTCGTGCGCGCCGACCCGTTCGCCGACCACACCCACGCCACCATGGTGCTGAAGAACTCGGGCGGGCTCGGCGTGGGCTCGCCGATCCTGCTGACGGGCATCGAAGTGGGGGAGGTGCTGTCGGTGGACAGCACCTCCGCCGGCGTCGAGGTCGGTTTCCGCGTCGACGCCGAGCATCGGGTGCCCACCGACAGCGTCGTCACCATCGAGCACCTGTCCGCGCTCGGCGAGCCGTACGTGCAGTTCGTGCCGAAGGGGACCGGCGGCCCGTACCTCACCGACGGGCAGCGCCTCGACACCGCCGACGTGCGGACGCCGCTGTCGATCGCGCAGGTCGCGCACCTGGTCACCCAGACCATGAACCAGCTGGACCCGGCCGTGGTCGGCTCCCTGGTCGACACCCTGAGCACCTCGCTGCACGGCACCGAGGCCGTGATGCCCGAACTGGCGCGCACCGGCGATCTGCTGGCCGCCACCATCATGACCCGCACGCCGCGCATCGCCGACCTGCTCAACAGCTTCCAGCTCGCCGCCGCCGACATCGAGTGGGCCGGGCCCGCGACCAGTGCCGGCGCGCCCGCGCTCGTCGGATTCGGCGCATCGCTCGACGAACTGGTGGAGGCCGTCGGGCGCCTGGTCACCGCCGACGGCGGGATGGATCCCTACCTGACGGGCGACGGGGTGGTGCCGTTCCTCGAGCGGCTCACCGCCTGGTTGCGCGAGACCGGACCGGAGTTGCGCGAGATCCTGCCCGGACTGCGTCCGCTCACCGACGCGGTCGTGGCGGGCGGGCCGCAGCTGGATCTGAGTGCGCTGCTGTCCCAGGCCCTCGCCGGGACCGATGACGATGCCGTCCAGGTGCGCGTGGCCATCAGATAACGGTCCGGTAGCTCATCAGCTATCCCTGCGATGTGCCCTGATCTGCGGGAATATCGTCATTCAAAGGTGATCCGAAGATCAGCGACCTTCGGGTAACCTCCGGGAAAGATCAACTTTGCGAGACGGATTTCCGGTCGGCAGCGAAGGTGGTGCGCGATGGTGCGATCCGGTGGCGACCCCGCGCCGTACGGCGTCGAGGGGCCGAATAACACCCGTGTGCTGATCATCGCGGCCGCCATCGCCGCCGCGCTCTCCGTGGTCGTGGCGATCGGGTTGTTCCTGCGGGCGGGGCAGGACGGTGACGATCCGCGCAATCCCGCACCGTCGTACACGACGCGGCCCACCGATCCGGCGTCGCTGTCGCCGGTACGCACGGTCGGCGGCGACTGTTCGGCGGGCGGCATCGTGGCGCGCTGGGAGTTGCAGGACGGTCAGCTCATGTGCGTGCCGGAACCGCAGCGCGCCGACCCGCGACGCGTCGGCGGCGATTGCTCGCACAGCGGGCTGGTGGCGGAATGGGGCCGCACCACCGACGGTCAGTGGATCTGTATCCCGCAGGCGCCGCGCCAGGTCGGCGACGACTGCTCGCACGACGGGATCGCCGCGCGCTGGGATCGTACGCCGGAGGGGTGGAACTGCGTGCCGCAGCAGCAGGTGGCGGCGGCGCCCGCCCCGCCTCCCGCACCCGTCGCGCCCGCGCCGCAGCCCGCCCCCCGGCCCGTGGCGCCACCTCCGCCGCCGGAGCCGGAACCCGTTGTCCCGGTTCCCGCGCCCGCGCCGCCCCCGCCGCCCGCGGTGGTCATTCCGTTGCCGGGGCTGCCCGGGATTCAGATTCCGCTGCCCCCGCCGCCGTAGTCCACGTTTGTCGCGCACGATGTCCGGCCATTCCGTGGGGGTCGATCGCGGTGCCGACGCCCGGTATCCACGGAAGAATTGCCTTCGACCGTTCTTCAGTCGGGTTTCCCATGGCCGCCGAGGTGTTTCTCGCGCGGCCGGCAGTGCTGTCAGAACAGGCCCAGTTGGGTCACCGTCTCCGGCGAGAGGACCGGGCCCGGCACGATCCGCCGGCCCTTCAGCGCACCCAGGTCGGCGATGAACGGCGCGTCGTCGTCGTTCACGGTGACCAGCGCCGCGCCGCCGATCATGGCGCGCACCGTCAGGCAGTGCGGGCCCGAGGCGAGCGTGTGCGGGTACTCGTCGGCCCCGGCGGAGAAGAATTCGGCGTGTTCGGCGGGCGGTTGCCACGGCTCGAGGGGCAGGACCGCCGACAACTCCGCCAGGCATTCGCGCGCCGCCGCGACGGTCTCCGCGTGCGCGGCCTCGATCCGCGCGGCGCTGCGCGCCCGAACCAGGGCCGCCACCTTGGCCGTTCGGCGCTTCGCCTGCGTGACGCCGAGCACCTCGGTCAGCCGGTCCTCGTAGACGCGGGCGGCCAGCCCGTCTTCGGCCCACGCGAGATAGGTGGCGCGCACCGCGCCTTGTTCGTCCAGCCGCGCGCGCTTGCGGCTGTGCGCGGCGGTGCCGACCTTGCACGAGGCGTCGGCGAACGTGGCGATGTACACCCAATGCGGTTGCGCGACATACTCGCGCAGGCTGTCGGGGAGGTAGCCGCCCCGGTGGGCGTTGTGGATGAAACGGAACTCGTCGTCCGCGCCGCAGGTCTCGCACTGATCGCCCGCGGTGACCAGCCGCCGGTCGCGGCACGGGCGGTAGCGCCCGTCGCCGGAGCGCCCGAACGCGAACCGCCCCACGCAGTAGCGCCCGTCCGGTCGCACCGTGAACGCCAGCCGGGTGCCGAGCAGCGGCACGGACATTCGTGTGTGCGTGGCCGTCTCGACGAGGTCCAGGTGTGGTGAGCCGCCGGTCCACGAGACCGCGCGCACCAGGTGTTCGCCGCCCCGATGCCACCCAGCGTCCGCCAACGATGCCCCTTCCTCGCGGTGAGCGTCGAGTAAAGCACTCGCGCGGGGGTCGGTGCCGGGCGGGAGCGGATTCGTCACCGGGAACGGCCGAGATCCAGGCGTTTGGTGACGCGGTCGACGAGGTCCGGGGGCATGCCGGGTTCGCGGCGGGCCGAAAGCGCTTCGCGGCGGCCCGCTTCCACGACCTCCTCACGTAGGGAGGTCATCCGTTTCATGAACTCCAAGTCGCGGGCCGCGGCGGCGCGGGCGTCCTCGTCGGCGGCTTGCGGGTCGGCCTTGGCGAAGCGGCGGCGGAGTTGATCGCGCATGCGTTCGTAGACCTCGTCGGGGAGGTCCTCGGTCGCCGCGAGTTCCTTCAGGCGGGAGAGTTCGGCGCCGACGACGCGCTCCCACAGGTGGCGTTCGAGTTCGCGTTCCCTCTTGGTGTCCGCCTGCACGCCCGTGAGTCGGACGACGAAAGGCAGTGTGGGGCCTTGGATCAGCAGCGTGAACAGGACGACGGCGAACGCGGTGAACAGGATCTCGGTGCGCCCGGGGAAGTCGGTCCCGTCCGCGATGAGCAGCGGAATGGCCAGCGCCAGCGCCACACTCGCCACGCCGCGCATGCCGGCCCACCAGGTGACGATGGTTTCCTGCCAGGTCTGCGGTTCGTCCAGGTCGCGCGCCCGCCACCACAGCCGCCCGATCGCCCAGGTCGTCAGCAGCCAGACCAGGCGCAACAGCACCACCGCCGCGATCACCGCGCCCGCCACGCCGAGCAGGCGCGGCCAGTCGTCGCCGGTGACCTCCAGCACCGCGGCCAGTTCCAGGCCGATGAGGCCGAACGCGAAGCCGCTCAACAGCATTTCGATGATCTCCCAGAAGGATTCACCGACCAAGCGGTAGTCGCGGTCGCCGATCTCGGTGACGGCGTCGGTGAGGTAGAGCGCGCTGACCAGTACGGCCAATACTCCCGACCCGTGCCAAGCTTCGGCGATCCCGTACGCCGCGAACGGCAGCAGCAAGCTCAGCGCGACCTGCCAGGTGGCCTCGTCCAGGTACTTGGTCAACGTGGTGCCCGCGAAGCCGAGCGCGAGGCCCACGGCGATAGCGACCACCGCCGCGACCACGAATTCGCCCGCGGCTTCGGCGGAGGAGAACTCACCCGTCACCACCGCCTGCACGGCGACGGTATAGATGACGATCGCGGTGACGTCGTTGAACAGGCCCTCCCCGCCCAGTACCACCACCAGCCGGCGCGGCAGGCCGAGCCGGCCCGCGAGCGCGGTCGCCGCCACCGGATCGGGCGGCGCGACGATCGCGCCCAGCGCGATGGCCGCCGCGATCGGCACCCCGGGATACCAGGCATGGAACACCGCGGCGACCGCGGCGGCCGTCGCGACCACCAACCCGACCGCGCGCAGGGCGATCGGCCCCCAGTTCTCCGCGAACTGCCGCCACGACGTGCGCCGCGCCGCCGCGTACAGCAGCGGCGGCAGCACCAGTGGCAGGATCAGATCGGGCGGAATGTGGATTTTCGGCGCGAACGGGATCAGCGCCACCACACACCCGAACACCGTCATCAGGATCGCCGACGCCACCCCGATCCGCCGCGACAGCGGCTCCGCCAGGATCGCGGCGAACAGCAGCACGAACATCAGCACCAACTGGTCCATGACCATCCAGTCTGCGTGCCCCCACCCCGCAACACCCCGTGCCGCGCCGCCCATCCCCGAATTCGGGTGGTCAGGAAGCCGCCTGCGTCAGTGGCGGGGGAGGCCGATGGAGGCGATGCCTTGGTTGCGGGGTTCGCGGATCGGGACCAGGTGCCACCAGGTGACGCAGCGCCAGAGCCATTCGAGGGGGCCGTAGCGGAGCCAGGTCAGCCACAGGTGGCTGAGGACGGCTTGGAGCAGGATGATGCCGGCGGCGAGGACGAGGAGGGTGGGGTAGCGGGTGGTGCCTTCCAGGTGGAGGTAGCGGTCGGCGAGGAGGATCAGGGCCGTGGCGGTGACGTAGTTGGTGAGCGCCATACGGCCCAGCGGGGCAAGGATTTCCGCGAGAAGGTCGCCGAATCCGGTGCGCAGCAACAGCAGTAGGCCCGTGATGTAGGTGAGCGCGCCGAGCAGTCCGGCGATCGGAGCGACCGAGCTGGTCCACAGCTCCAGATACGGTGTGCGCCACTCCCATACGCTCATCACGATCGCGGCGGGCAGGGCCAGGGCGAAGACCGCCGCGATCTGCCAGGTGCGGTCGCGCAGATCGTCCACCAGGCCGTATCGCGCGGCGGCCATGCCCAACAGGAACAGTCCGGGGACCAGGCCGAATCCGCCACCGAGGGTGAGCGCCACGCCGACGGTCGCGACCAGTCCGCCGACCAGGATCAGCCAGCGTGGCAGTGAGGCCGCGGGCAACAACACCACCAACCCCACGATCGCGTATGGCAGCAGCGCCTCACCCGGCTGGAACCGAAGGTGGATCACGCCGATCAGCCCCAGCGCCACCAGTCTGCGCACCAGCACCAGGCGCGGCCGGTCCGCGCGCTGCGCCGGGCCGTCCAGGAACATCGCGAAACTCAGGCCGAACAGGAACGAGAAGATCGGGAAGAACCGCCCCTCGAACAGCACCGACAGCACGTGCCGGAGCGGGTCCATGGCCGAGCCGGTCGGGTCGGTGGCGCGCATCCCGGTGATCTGCCAGATGTTGACCACCAGGATCCCGCACAGCGCGAAACCCCGGACGGCATCGAGTTCGTGGACGCGCGGGCGCGCGACGGTGACGGGCATGAATCCACGCTAACCACCGCGCCCGCCGCCTCGGTCGGGGAGATGTCCCGCACAGATACTTAATGCACTAACTATTCATGCGCTAATCTAGCCGGGACCCCGAAGGAGTGCGCTCATGGAGATCGACGACCCGCTGCGGCTCGACCGGCAGGTGTGTTTCGCGCTGGCGGTGGCCAACCGCGCCGTGCTCGCCGTCTACCGGCCGCTGCTGGAGCCGATGGGCCTCACACACCCGCAGTATCTGGTGATGCTGGCGCTGTGGGGCGAGGCGCCGATGTCGGTGAAGGCGATCGCCGACGCCATCCAGCTCGACTCGCCCACGCTGTCGCCGCTGCTCAAGCGGCTGGAGGCGGCGGGGCTCATCACCAGGGGGCGCGATCCGCGCGACGAACGCAACCTCGTTATCGACCTGACCGAGGCGGGCGCCGCCCTGCGGGCCGAGGCCGAGAAGATTCCGCCCGCCGTGGTGGAACGGCTCGGCGTGAGCCTGGCCGATCTGGAGGAACTGCGCGAGGTGCTCACCCGCGTGAACGAGGCCGCGCGCCGTTCGGTGCTCGCGGAAGGAGAACAGGCATGACGCGTTGCCGCCCGAACCCGATCGAATGGATCGGCTACGTCTTCGGCCGCCGCCTCCCCGACTCCCTGCGCGACTGGGTCCGCAACGACCTCACCGGAAAGCACGCCTTCGCCCGGCATATCGTGCGCGGCCTGCTGCCCTTCACCCCGCTGTTCGCGATCTTCCTGCTGTTCCCCGGCGAACTCTGGCTCCGCGCCTCGATGGTCCTGCTGGCGGTCCTGCTCGCCCTCTTCTACATCGTCGCCTACATGCCGATGAACCGAGCCCACCGCCTCACCGCCCACGGCTTCCCGGCCGACTTGGAGAACGAGGAGAAGGCGCGCCGCCGAGCCGCCGAACGAGAGCGTTACGCGGAACAACACCCGCACTGAGCCACGATCCGGCAGGTGTCAAATCCCTACTCGATCAGATCGAGGACTTCCTCGACCGTCGCGGCGGTGAAGCAGGGGATGGTCCAAGTTCGGAGCTGTTCGAGGTCGGCGTTGCGGATAGTGTCGATGGTGGTGGCGGGCAGTGGTCCGAACTCGGTGGTGAGCCGCTCGATTGGCGCCGCAGCGCCGCCTTCGGCGCGGAGTTGTTCGGCGGTGGTCGTAAAGGCCTCCCACGCTCGGGGCCGAGATGGTCGAACAGCGCGTCCATCTATTCCAGATCCAGGGTCAAGCGACTGTGGCGGCGGACGAAGATGCTGGGGATCCATTGGGCGGCTTCGGGTTCCGGGGACATGTGAAAGCCTCGGGTGCGGGTGAGGAGGGTGCGGAGGGTGAGGCGGGCTTCGAGGCGGGCCAGGGCGGCACCGACGCAGAAGTGGATTCCCTTGCCGAAGGCGAGGTGGGTGCGCCCGGTGGGGCGGTCGAGGCGGAGCAGGTGCGGGTCGGGGAAGACGGCGGGGTCGCGGTTGGCGGCGCCCCAGAGGAGCAGGAGATGGCTGCCGGCGGGCAGGGGAGTGCCGCCTAGCACGGTGTCGGTGACGACGTGGCGGTGGTGCGTGCGGAACGGCGATTCGAGACGCAGCACCTCTTCCAGGAAGCCGGGCAGCAGGTCGAGGTCGTTCCGAATCCGTTGCTGGAGCCCGTGATCCAGAGCAAGAAGGCGGGCGGCGTTGCCGAGCAGTCCGGCCGTGGACTCACCGCCCGCGCCGACCAGCTGCACCAACATCAACACCGCGACATCGGGAGCGAGACGGTCTTCGGCGCAGGCGCGGGCCAGGTCGCCGATCAGGTTGTCGCCCGGCGCTTTTCGCGCCGCTGCGAACGCCGCGTGCAGGTAGCCGGCGAGTTCGGCGGAGGCGGTCACCACCGCGGGCAGCCGCTCGGTGGTGAGCACGCCCCCGAGCAGTTCGGTCGACAGATACCCCCAGCCGGCCAGGCTCTCGACGTCGTGTTCTGGCAGGCCGAGGAGTCCGGCGACGATCGTCATCGGCAGCCGGTCGGCCATCGCCGACATCCATTCGACTCGCCCGCCGTCGACGCCCTCGTCCCACAGCCGCCGCACCGTCGCCTCGATCACGGGCTCCAGCGCCCGGACGCGCTTGGCGACCAGAGCGGGCAGCACAAGTTTGCGATGGTCGCGGTGCACCGGATCATCACCGGTCGCCAGGACGTGCACGGCACTCCCGTCACCGTCCAGGTCGAACACCGTCATCGACCCGTCCGCGGCGTGTACCAGCGCGCCGGTGAGGTGCGAGGAGAAGTCCTCGGGGCGGGTCACGGCTTCGGTGACGAGCGGCCAGGATCCGACCAGATAGAAGTTCGTGTCCGCGACCCGGTGCACCGGCTCCGACGCGCGAAGGCGGTCGTAGAGGGGGTAGGGATCGTCGAGCGCCCCCGGGTCGAACAGGTTCACAACGCGGGTCATCCGCTCCGCCTTTCCACGTTCCGGCAGCGATGTCGCCCACCAGATTTCGCTGTCGGAACACACCCCGTCAATGCCCGCGGAAAAGTAAGATTCGGGGAAGGAAACGGCAGGTGAGGTCTCGTCTCGGCGTCGTGCTCCGACCTGCTCGAACCCCGCACACCTCTTCCCATTCGTCTCGTCATGAGACAAAATTTCTCAACCGTATCGAGCGCTGAATCGAGGTCTCACCGTGCCGACGCACACCGATTGGCTCACCGGCGGCGACCGCGCGGCCCTCGCCGTCGAGCGCATCCACGCCGCGGCGGCCGACCTCATCGCCCGGCACGGCATGACCGGCTTGACCATCGATCACGTCGCCGCGCGAGCCGGCTGCTCCCGTGCCACGGTGTACCGGCACGTGGGCGGCAAGGCGGCCTTGCGCGCCGCTGTGCTCGCCGGTGCGACGGCCCGCATCGCCACCGGAATCGCCACTGCCGTCGCCGATCTGACCGGTGCCGAACGGATCACCGGCGCCATCACCGCCGCCCTTGCGGTCATACGCGCCGATCGGGTCGCCACCGCTTTCCTCGACGCCGCAGCGCCGCGCGAGATCGACCGGTTCCTGGCGAGCAATCCGCGCCTGGCCGCCGCCGCCTCCGACCTCACCGGCGCACGCGATCCCGACGCCGGTCGCTGGATCGTGCGCGTCGTGCTCTCGATGCTGCTCTGGCCGGCCGGTGACGCGGCGGCCGAGCGCGCGGCGATCGAGCGGTTCGTGCTGCCCGCGTTCGGGTAGGACGCTCACACGGCCCGGTGGCGGAGGTCGGAGGCGGCGGCGTCGAGGAGGTCGCAGATGTGGGCGTCGTCGACAGCGGTGAAATCGCCGTAGTGGTGGGCGATCGGCTCGGTGGTGGTGGTGCGCGCCAGGTGGACGATGTGGTCGACGTGGCGGGAGAGAGCCGCGAGGGTGGCGGCCGGGCCGACGGGCACCGCCAGGACGACGCGCCGTGCCCCGGCGAACTTCGCGATCGCCGCGGCCGCGCGGGCGGAGGAACCGGAATGCACTCCGTCGTCGACGATCACGGCGGTGCGGCCCGACAGCGTGTGCCGCGGCGCACCGCCTCGGTAGCGGATCGCGGTGCGCGACACCTCTTCTCGCTGCTCGGACTCGACCTGGGCGCGACCGGTGTCGGAGACGTAGGCGCGCATCAGAACCCGGTCGTCCACCACCGCGACGCCGTCCTCCCCGACCGCTCCGAACGCGAGATCGGGACGGTGCGGCACCCGAAGCCGCCGCACCACAGCCACATCCAGGGGCGCGCCGAGCGCGGCGGCCACCTCGTAGGCCACCGGAATCCCACCGCGCGGCACGCCGAGCACCACCGTGTCACCACCGCGGAACTCCGGCAGTCGCTGGGCCAGCCGCCGGCCCGCCGCCCGGCGATCGAGGAAGAGCATGGGTCTCCTCCGGAATCGGTCTCGGGGATCACCGCAGTATAAGCAGGGCGGGCACCGCGAATTCTCCGGCGGTGGGTGCCGCCGAGTGTCGGTTCGGCCGCGCGCTGGGAAGCCTCCTGCGGGAGAACTGTTCTGCGAGAACCCGACCGCGGGCCGGGCCTCGACTCACCCGGTCGACGGGCCGGACCGGTGGCAGCTTCGGAGCCGCGCTCGTCGAACGCCCGAACGGCTCGATCGCCCCGAGCCCACCGGCGACGGCCGCCCGGCAAGTCCGGCACCTGCGCCATCTGCTCGAGTTGGAAGTCAGCCGCTGACACCGGGAATGGCGCGCACAACTCAACCCGCCGTCGAATCCCCTACCGCGGCACCCTGTTCGCGATCGGCCAACGCCGCCAGCACTTCCCGCGACACCCGACCCCCGGACGCGATCGCCCCTTCGAAGTACCCCGCGTGGTCGGCGGCCGTTTCCGCACCGGCCCAATGGATGTCGCTGACGGGTGCGGGCACCGCGGACGGGAACCCTTCGACGGTCCCGGGTTCCGGCAGCGCTGTGTACCCGCCGGGCACGAATTCGTCCAGGTGCCAGGCCTTCTCGTGCCAATCGACGGGCTTCAGCACCTCGGGTCCGATATGCCCGACCAGCGAACCGAGGATCTTCTCGCGCCGCGCGACCGGATCCAACCCGTCGAGCGTCCGCGCCTCCGGCCCCGGCACCAGCACGCACAGGTGCCCCGGCCCGTCGGGCGGTGAGGTGTCGAAGACGGCGCGGCCCGGGGCGTCCAGCACGATGACCTCGCCGCCCTTGCGCTCCCGCCAGAACGGCCGGTCGTAGACCGCGATCGCCTTGTACACCGTGCCCATGTAGGTGTTCCGCTCGACGGCGAGCCGCTCGGGCGGCAGCGGCGGTTCGTGCGAGATCTGCCGCGCCACCGGCGGCGGGACGGCGACGACGACCTTCGTGGCCCGCACCGTGCCCGTGGCCGTCCGCAGCGTGACACCGTCGGCATCGCGCCGGATCGAGGTGACCCGCTGCCCCGTGCGCACGCGCGACCCGAGTTCGGCGGCGAGCCCGTCCACGAGCGCGCCGATGCCTTCGACCAGCAGGGCGTCCTGCGCGCCACCCGCCGTCGCGAGCATGGTCCGCAGCCCGCCCTGGTGGCGGATGAACTTCGTCGCGGCCGTCACGGAGAAACGGTCGAGGTCGGCCGTCCACGAGGTCCCCGCGATCACCTCCAGCAGTCGGCGCGGGGTGTGCCACGGCAGTTTCCGCAGCCACGCACCCAGCGTCGCGTTGTTCCATCCCGCCGGAACTCCGGTGCGGGACAACACTTCCGCCGCACCGAGAGCGAGCCAGGCGACCAGCGCCCCCGGCGCGGCCACCGGCACCGTGCGGTCACCGTCGAGCACCGTGGGGAGCGGGTTCGTGTGCATGGGGTACTGCGTCGCGCCGAACTCCCGGGCCATGGCCATGACCCGGTGGTGGTCGTGCCCGATCCACTGACCGCCGAGGTCCACCCGCGACCCCAGTGTGGTGGTTTCGGTCAGCGCCCGCCCGCCGATGCGGCCGGCCGCCTCGAGCACGACCACGTCGACGCCCGCGCGGTGCAGTGCGCGCGCGGCGGTCAGACCCGCCAGCCCCGCGCCCACCACCGCCACCGTGGCCGAATCACCGTTCGTCTGCGCCGGGTTCATCCTGTACCTCCGTGGTCCCGGCCGCACGGGCCGAGGGCTGTCGCGTTTCGCCGATCGCATCGCGAAGACCGTCGCGAACGGGACGGCCACCTGAACTCAGTCAGTCGACTGTATGAGTTCAAGTAGGCCACAGGCTCTGCCCTCGCGCAAGAGCCGATATCGAATCGACACCGCGCGCGGCGAAGGTCAGAACGTCAGACCGCGACGCCCGCGACCTGCCCGATCCCGTACGTGATCACCATCGCCAGCGCGCCGCCGAGCACGACCCGTCGGATCGCCTTGCGCCGCGGACTCCCGCCCAGGCGCGCGCTGATCGACCCGGTGAGCGCCAGCGCCACCAGCACCGTCACGAAGGTCACCGGGATGCGCGCGGTGACGGGCGGCAGCAGGATCGCCAGCAGCGGCAGCAGCGCGCCGAGGGTGAACGAGACCGCCGAGGACAGCGCGGCCTGCCAGGGATTGGTGAGTTCGGTCGGATCCAGCCGCAGTTCGGCCTCGGCGTGGGCGGTGAACGCGTCGTGCGCGGTCAGCTCCTCGGCGACCTGCCGGGCGGTCTGCGGGGTGAGGCCCTTCGCCTCGTAGATCTCGGCCAGCTCCCGCAGCTCGTAGTCGGGATAGTCGCGTAATTCCTTGCGCTCCTTGGCCAGTAGCGCCTGTTCGGAATCCCGCTGCGTGCTCACCGACACGTATTCGCCGACCGCCATCGACAACGCGCCCGCGGACAGGCCCGCGATACCCGCGGTGAAGAGCGTGGTCGTGTTGGTGGTCGCGGCCGCCACACCGACCACCAGACCCGCGGTCGACACGATGCCGTCGTTCGCGCCGAGCACCCCGGCGCGCAACCAGTTCAGCCGAGTCGCGAAGCCCTGCCCGTGCGGCTCGTGCGGCGGATCTCCGATGCCCGTCTCGTCCATACCCGGAGGATATCCCCGGACGGGCGCGCGGTCAGTGACGCACGCGGCGCGGCCTGCGCACCGGGACCGGATGCGGGACAAGCTTGCGGTGCGCGAACTGCATCACCCCGAGCAGGGTGAGCGCGAGCAGGGCGGCCAGGTAGTCGCCGAACGCGAGGGACAGCACTGCGAAACCTCCGAGGATGGGTACTTCCAACAGGGCGCACCAGCCGAGGATGCGCAGGCGGGTGGCGTTGGCGTCGAGCCAGCGCACGCCGTCGTCGATGATCTCGCCCGCCGTGTCGGGGCAGACCATGCCGTCGCCGACCTGCACGAACCGGTGCACCGCGTCGTCGCGCTCCAATTCGCCCAGCCAGGTCCGGTCGATGAGGCGTTTGCCTTCTTCGGCCACCTCTCGGACAGTGTCCACTCCGACCCCTTCCGAGTCGATACTCGGGGCAGAAGTCTAGGCCCACGCGGCCGAGGTTCCTAGAGGCGATGTCCGGCGCCGCCCGATGTCCGGCCACGCCGATCCCCAAGGCGCACAGTGTCGTCGATGGGTGACGGCGCCGTCAATGGGGCTACTGCCCGCGCGGCCGGAGGGCGACTGGCATGCTGACCGGCATGATCAAGATGCGGTCTTCGCGTGTGCGTGTAGTGGCGGGAATCGCGGCGGGTGTTCTGCTCGTCGCGGGATGCGGTGGCAACGACGAGAAGTCGGCGAGTTCCGCACCGCCCCAGACGCCGCGCGACCAGCTGCTGCTCACCGCGGACGAATTTCCCGGCGACGCAAAGAAAGTCGACCTGCCCAAGGAGCGTCTCGAGGCCGCCGCCGCGGATCTCACCGGCGCGCAGCAGAATTCCACCATCACCCCCGAGGAGTGCGCCACCACCCAGGCCGACCTGAGCGCCGCGACCAAGGACCTGCTCTCGGACTCCGAGATCATCGGCGCCACCGACGAGAAGGCCGGGCTGATGTTCATGGAGTTCGTCTCCGAGGGCGCGGGCGACTTGGCCACGGTGCGCGACGGCAACGCCAAGTGCGGTGAGGTGACCGTGACGTCGACCGTCGAGGGGCGCCAGATCAGCACCGTCGCCAAGGTGGAGAACCTGGCTTCGCCGGGCGATCTGGACGGTATCGACTCGCTGGTCTACCGCTCCTCGAGCACCTCCACTGTCGGCGAGGGCCGCCCGCTGACCTCGGTGGCGTACATGGGCATGGCCGTGCTGCGCGACACCACCGTGGTGGTGCGGGTCGGCGCGCTCAGCGATGCGGTGGATCAGGCGGTCTTCGACCAGCTCTTCCTGGACGCCGTCCGCAAGGTCGAGCAGGCCGACTGATCACCGCGCGCGCCGCACGCCGGTGGGCGTGCGGCCCCACCAGCGCCGGCAGCCGCGGGTGAAGGTCGCCTGTTCGGCGAAGCCGAGCAGCGAGGCGATCTGGCCGATCGGCAGATCGGTGGTGGTGAGGTAGCGGTGCGCCTCGTCGCGGCGCACCTCGTCGAGCACGGCGGCGAAGGTGGTGTGCTCGACGGCCAGCCTGCGTTGCAGGGTGCGGGGGTGCATGGTGAGAAGCCCTGCCACCGAACCGATCTCGGGTGCGGAGGTGCCGAGCAGCTGGCGCACGGCGGCGCGCACGCGCGGCGTGACGGCGGGGCCCGCGTCGGCGGTCTGCGCGGACAGGAACGCCATGGCCAGCCGGTGCAGGTGCTCGTCGCCGCCGGTCAGCGGGCGGGCGGCCAGGGCGGTGGGCATGCGCAGGATCGCGGCCGGTCTGCCGACGCGCACGGGCGCGGCGAAGAACTCCTCGTAGGCCGACAGCGGCGCGGGCGGGTGGTACGGCAGTTCCACCGAGCGCAGCCCGTAGCGCTCGCCCACCAGGCGCTGGATGGCGCGGTGCACGAACCCGAGACCCACGTCGGTGCCCTGGACCGGGTTCGGCAGTCCGGGCGCCACGCCGTAGCGCAGGGCGAGCACGCCGCGTTCGCCGTACGGGTCGGGCTCCAGGGTGAGGCTCAGCGAGCGGGCGTGCACGAACAGGTAGCGCGAGGTGCATTCCAGCACGTCGCCCAGGGTGGGGGAGTTGCGGATCGCCAGCGCCAGCGGGCCCAGCATGTCCAGGTCTTGGCGGCGCGCGATGAACAAGCCCAGGTCCGGGCGGTTCAGGTGGTGGGCGGCCAGTTCGAAGGCCGCGGCGACCGCCATATCGGACACCAGCAGCTCGTCGGTGTCCAGCGCCGCCACGGGCAGGCCCGCCGCGATCGCGTACTCCTCCGCGTCGCCGCCCAGCTCCGCGACGGCGGCGCGGAAGCCGCGCAATCCGGCCGATCTGATCACCGACATGTCGTACAGAGTCAAATACTTGTCGTGTGAAGTCAAGCATGACCGCCGGTTCTCCCGCACACTGGTGCCATGACCGAGACCGCTGTCGCCCCGGAACACCTGGATGTCGTCATCGTCGGCGCGGGACTGTCGGGCATCGGCGCCGCCTACCGGCTCCAGACCGAATGCCCCGGCAAGAGCTACGCTGTGCTGGAGGCGCGCGACGCCATGGGCGGTACCTGGGACCTGTTCCGGTACCCGGGCATCCGCTCGGATTCCGACATGTTCACCCTCGGCTACCCGTTCGCGCCGTGGCGCGACGCGAAGTCCATCGCCGACGGGCCCTCGATCCTGCGCTACATCCGGCAGACGGCTGCCGAACACGGCATCGACGGCCGAATCCGCTACCGCACCAAGGTGATCGGCGCCGACTGGTCCGGCGCCGACGCGCGCTGGACGCTCACGCTGGCCGAGCGCGACGCCGACGGCCGCACCGTCGAGCGCACCCTCACCTGCGGGTTCCTCTACACCTGCGCGGGCTACTACGACTACGACCGCGGCCATGCGCCCGAATTCCCCGGCGCCGGCACGTTTTCCGGGCGGATCGTGCACCCGCAGTTCTGGCCCGAGGACCTCGACTACGCCGGTCAACGCGTGGTGGTGATCGGCAGCGGCGCCACCGCCGTGACGCTGGTGCCCTCGATGGCCGAGAGCGCCGCGCACGTGACCATGTTGCAGCGCTCGCCCACCTGGATCAGCGCCGTGCCCGGCCGCGACAAGTACGCCGACAAGATCCGTGAAGTGCTGCCACCGGGCTTGGCGCACACCGTGATCCGCACCAAGAACATCCTGTTCAGCATCGGCTTCTACCAGTACTGCCGCCGCCGTCCCGGCTCGGCGCGCAAACTCCTCACCGGGCTCACGACGCGAATCCTGAAGGACGAGAAGGCCGTCGCCGAGCACTTCACGCCCACCTACGACCCGTGGGATCAGCGGCTGTGCGCCGCGCCGGACGCCGACTTCTTCCGCGCGATCCGCAAGGGCAAGGCCGAGGTGGTCACCGATCACATCGAAACCTTTGTGCCGGAAGGCATCCGGCTGAAGTCGGGCCGGGTGCTGCCCGCCGACGTGATCGTCACGGCCACCGGGCTGCGATTGCAGGCGTTCGGCGGGATCGCCCCGACCGTGGACGGTGTGCCCGTGCCGCTGTCCGAGCAGTTCGTCTGGCAGGGCGCGATGCTCACCGGCATTCCCAACTTCGCGGTGTGCATCGGCTACACCAACGCGTCGTGGACGCTGCGCGCCGATCTCACCTCCCGCCTGGTCTGCAAGGTGCTGCGGCACATGGACGCCAAGGGCTACCCGGCGGTGGTGCCGCAGGTGCGCGGTGAGCTGGCCGAGCGGCCGCTGCTCGATCTCGCCGCCGGCTACGTCCAGCGCTCCATCGGCGACTTCCCGCGCCAGGGTGACCGGCATCCGTGGCGGGTGCGGCAGAACTACCTGCTCGATTCGGCGACCACGCTGCGGACGAATCTGGACAAGTCGCTGCGGCCGGTCGCGCGAGAGGACGCACGAATGCTCGCGTCGCGGTGAGGTCGCGCTACCCCGCATCGCGCCAGCGCCCGGTCCACGGCGACCTCACTGATATCCGCGCTCTTACTTCTCTCGGCGCCGGAATCCGTGCGGGCGAGCGGTTCGCTCATCCGATCGGGTGACGTTCGTTTGCCGGAGCTCACGCCCGGCACCGGGACGCGGTCGAGACGCGCTGCGGGTTCCGGACCTGGTAGCGCTGACCGCCCCTCCGCCCGCGCGCCCACCGGCGTTGTTCACCCGGAACGGGTGAGGAATCACCGGGCGGTACCGGTTGGGATGGACATCCAGGATTCTCCTTCGCGGAAGGGCATGCAGATGACCACTCCCCAAACCCAGCATCCGGTCCGCCAGGGCATCGCGGCGGGCACCTCGATCGGTGCGGCGATCCTGCTCCTCACCGTCGGCGTACTCCAGATCTTCGAGGGGATCTCCGCGGTGGCCGAGGACGAACTGTTCGTCGTGGGGCCGGAGTACGTGTACCAGTTCGACGTCACCGCCTGGGGCTGGATCCACATCGTGCTCGGCGCCGTCCTCGTGGTCTGCGCGCTCGGGCTGATGACCGGCACCACGTGGGGCAAGGTCGCCGCCGTCATCATCGCGGCGCTGTCGATCGTCGCGAACTTCCTGTGGTTGCCGTACTACCCGTATTGGTCGCTGCTCATCATCGCGCTGAATATCGTGGTGATCTGGGCGGTGTCCACCTGGCGCACCGACGCGACCTAGTAGGCGGCCGGGCGGGTCGCCGGGACGGAGGCGGACATGCCCGCCGCGACCGCACTGGACCGGACACGATGGCTCGGCCATCGCTGGCGAGCGCACGGACTCGCCGGCGAGGCCGCGTGGGACGACCTGCTGCTGCTCGGGTTCCAGGACAGCCGGGGCGACGGCGCGCGACAGTCGCTGCGGGTGCGGGCGGATCGGGAGTCACTCGACCGCACCGTCACGCCGGCCGGGCCGCTGATCGTGTGGTGGACGGTGCGCGGCGCGCCGCACGCCCACCGGCTCGAGCACATGGACTTCCTGCGCGACGCGCTCGCCCCGGTCGACAGCGATGAAGGCGGCGCGGACTATGTCGACGCCGTGACCGAAGTGGCGGCGGCATTGCGCGAGGTGGTCGTCGCACCGATCGGCAAAGGAGAGGCGAGCACGGCCGTCACCGGTCGTGTGTCGCGTAAGCACATCGCGTGGTGCGAGCGGTGTGGTGCCGAGCATGTTGGCGATGCGGTGTTCCGTGCCGCGGGCCGCCAGGCGCAGCTCGTCCTGGCGTCGGACGAGACCCGCACGACGCTGTTGTATCCCACCCCGCCGCACCCGGATTCGGACCGGCCCGGATCGCGGGGCGAACTGTTGCGCGCGTTTTTCCGGGTGAACGGCCCGATCACCCGTCCGCTGTTCCGCGACTGGCTGGGCGCGGACGTGGACGAGGCTTGGCGCGATCCGGACCTCGCGCTGGTCCGCGTCCGCGTGGACGGCCACCGCTACGAACTGCCCGAACGGCTGGTGGACGAGCTCGTCGCCGCGCCGCCCGCCGAGGGCGTCGCGCTGGTCCCGGCGCACGACCCGTACCTGCGGCAGACCGACCGGGCGCTGCTCGTCCCCGACACCACCCGCCGCGCCCAGGTGTGGCGGGCAGTCTCGGCCCCCGGCGCGATCCTGGTGGACGGCGAGGTCGCAGGCACCTGGCGCTACCGTCGCACCGACCACCGGATGACGCTCACCCCCTTCGATCCCCTGCCCACCCGGGTGCGCACGGACGCCGAAGAAGCGGCTCACCGGACGACGGGGGACGATCGGCTCGAACCGGACTGGGCGTAGGGCCCAGTCGCGGCGCTCCGTCGAGTGCTTCCACAGATCGGACCATCGCCCTGCGACGGCTCGATCACCAGGCCATGGGCTCGACGGCAGGCAGGGGCGGCAGCGCGCGGCCGACGTGCGCGCAGGCCCCTACTCAGCGAGGTGCGGAAGCCCGGGGTTCGGTCCGGCCCGCGTCGATGTCGGCCTCGATCTCGTCCAGCGCCGTGCGGATCATCGCGCCGTAGGCGTCGTCGGCGAGCGCGTCCACGTGGGCGCGGGCGGCGGCGAGTTCGTCGCGGGCGGCGGCGAAGGAGCCGAGGCGGCGGAAGTTGTCGGCCAGGTTCAGGTGCAGGGAGGGGGAGAAGCCGCGCGCGGTCGGGCCCGCGCCTGCGGCCGCCACTTGCTCGTCGGTGACGCTGTCGGCGGCGTCGAGGGCGCGGATATCCCAGGTCAGCGCCCGCGCGGGATCGTCGTGCAGGTCGGCGAGGTAGTGCGCGAGCGCGCAGCGGTGCAGCGCGTCGCCGAGCGGGCCGATCTCGCGCCAGAGCGCGGTGAGCTCGGTGCGCGCGGCGTCGCGCTCACCCGCGCGGCCACGTTCGACGGCGGCGGTGATGGCGTTCATGGTGGGGTCGGTCATCGAGAGTCCTTTCGGAACGGGCGGTTTCGAGGGGGCGCAGGACACGTGCGTTCCGCAGTGGTGGTCATCGGTCATCAGGGTCCAGCGACACGCCATCGGCCCTCACCGGGCCCGGCGGCAGCATCGGCATGGCGAGGCTGGTCAGCGCGCCGTCGGTCGCGGAGCGGACCACGGCGGGCAGGTCGTGGCCGGCCAGGTCGAGCATGATCTCCGGGCCGAGGGCGGTGTCGATCGCGGGCCGCAACACGGCGGGGGAGAAGGTGATGCGCAGCGGATCCCCGGTGACGGCCGCCGGCAGGGCGCTCCCCGCCAGACGCAGCTCGCCACCGGTGATGTCGAAGGTCAGCGCCTCGGCGTCGGTCTCCAACCGTGCGAGCAGCTCCGCTCGCTGCACGAGTACGCGGGTACGCACCTCGGGGAGCCCGGTCAGCACCGCGCGATAGTCGGGATACTCCTCGGCGATGCCCGCGCAATGCCGCTGAATTCCGCCGTCGGACAACTGCACACCGTGGTCGGTCGGCGTCAGCACTATCTCTCCCGCACCCGACAACCACCTGTCGAGCGGTTCGAGGGCGGCGGCCTCGACCACGCGCGACCAGCGGTCGGTACTCGCGCGCACCGGCGCGAGCCCGCGGGTGGAGAGCCGGTAGCGGTCGGTGGCGGTGAGGGTGAGCGCGGTCGCGTCCGATTCGATCAGCACACCGGCCAGCACCGAATCCCCGCTCGCCGCGGCCGTCACCACCTGGGCCAGAGCCCCGGCCAGCGCCGGGCCGGGCACCGCGACAACGCTCGCCGCGAACGCCGACTTGACCTCGGCCGCCACCGCCGCGGCCTCGGCCGCGCGGCGCGCCAGTGCGGCGGCGTGTTCGTCGAGCAGCCGTCCCGCGAGATCCCGGTCGCCCGCGAGCACCCGCGCGATCGTGTCCAGCGGCACCTCCACACCGCGCAACCGCCGGATCAGCGCGGCGCGCTCGCCCTGGGACCGCGTGTAGTACCGGTACCCGGTGACGGCGTCGACCTCGGCGGGCACCAACAATCCGCAGTCGTCGTAGAAGCGCAGCGCGCTCGCGGTCAGGCCGCTGGCCCGCGCGAGCGCGCCGATGGTGATCAGCTCTTCGGAGTTCGGCACCCGGCCATCATGGGACTTCGACCAACCTGAAGGTCAACCCGCCGGAAAACGCGAACGCCCCGGCCGTGCGGGCCGGGGCGTTCGGGAAGAGAACTCAGGAGCGGGTGGGAACTTCCTCCGCCTCCGCGGCGGGCTCACCCCGGCGGCGCGCCAGGATGCGCTTGCCGACCTCGACCACGATCGGCATCACCGACACCGCGACGATGAGCAGGAAGATGTAGTCGATGTTGTCCCGCACGAACTCGATCTGGCCGAGCAGGTAGCCGAGGTAGGTCACACCCGAACCCCACAGCACGCCGCCGAGCACGTTGTAGGTCACGAAGATCCGGTACTTCATCCCGGCCGCGCCCGCCACCAGCGGCGCGTAGGTGCGCACGATCGGGACGAAGCGGGCGAGCACGATGGTGATCGGGCCGTGCTTCTCGAAGAAGGCGTGCGACTCGTCGATGTACTTCTTCTTGAAGATGCGCGCGTCGTTGCTCTTGAACAGGGCGGTGCCGCCGCGCGAGCCGATGAAGTACCCGACTTGGTCACCCAGGACGGCCGCGATCGGAATCAGCACCAGCAGCACCCCGATCGGCGCGAACGGCGCGATCTCGGTGGACTTCGACGCCGCGATCAGGCCCGCCGTGAACAGCAGCGAATCGCCGGGCAGCAGCGGGAACAGCAGACCGGATTCGATGAAGACGACCAGTAGCAGGCCGATCAGCATCCAGGTGCCGAACGAGTTGAGCAGGTTCACCGGGTCCAGGAACCCTGGCAGCAGTGCGAGATTGGTGGTCACCGATCCCGTTGCGGTGTGAATCGTCATGTGTTCGCTACCTGGCTACCTTCCCGATCTGCCCGAAGCGCTCGCCGATGTCGAGCGCCCCTCTTACCTTCGAACCAGCGATACCGCGGACGGACCGGTTCGCCCGTCCGCCCCGTGCGAGGCGCGGCCCCGCTTCCACGATAGATGCTCTTCGGCCCCGCGCGGTTCCGGCGTGTCGCGGTACCGCGGGTGGCCGCGCCGCAACCGGCTCGTCCGGCCACCGGACCTGAGACACAGTAACACCAGCCCCCGCGCGGATCACCCCGCGCGCGAGCCCCGCTCGATGCCCGATTCGCCCGATTCGCTCGGGGCGGCGGGCTGGTCAGGCGCGATGCACCCGGCCGTGTGGTTCGGCACAGTGCAGTTCCGGCGGCGGTGCGTCCGCCTCGGTGGCGTGATCGATCTGGAGGGTGGTGTGCTCGAGGCCGTACTCGTCGTGCAGGACGCGTCCGATCTCGGCGCGCACGGCGTGGCAGTCGGCCCGGTCTTCGACCAGCACGTGCGCCGACAGCGAGGGCTCGCCGGAGGTGATCACCCAGACGTGCAGATCGTGCACCTCGGTCACGTGGCCGACGGTGACCAGTCGCGCGCCGATCGCGTCGGGGTCCAGGTCCGCGGGCGCGGCCTCGAGGAAGATGCGCCCCGATTCGCGCACCAGCGCCCAGCCCGCCTTCACCATCAGCGCGGCCACCACGAGCGCGGCGATGGCGTCGGCGCGGGCGAATCCGGCCAGCCACACGGCCGCGCCCGCGACCGCCGTGCCGATGAAGGCGTAGAGGTCGTTGAGGATGTGCTGGAACGCGCCTTCGACATTGAGGCTGTTGCGATCGGCCTTGCTGATGCACCACGCGGCCAGGATGTTGACCACGATGCCGAGCAGCGCGGTGAAGAACACGAGCGGGCCCGCCACGTCGGGCGGCTCGATCAGCCGGTGGATGCCCTCGTAGGTGAACCACACCGCGAGCAGCAGCAGCGTGATGCCGTTGGCCTGGGCCGACAGGATCTCCGCGCGCTTGTAGCCGAAGGTGTAGCGCCCGCCGGGGGGCCGTTTCGACAGCCGGATGGCGACGAGGGCGAGCGCGATCGCGGCGGCGTCGGTGAGCATGTGCGCGGCGTCGGTGAGCAGCGCGAGCGAGTTGGCCATCAGGCCGACGACCACCTCGCCCGCCATGAACGTGACGATCAGCGTGAGCGCGGCGCCCAGCCAGCGCGGGTCGGAATCGGCGGAGACGCCGTGGTCGTGCCCGTGCCGGCCGTGTCCGTGGTGATCGTGGGAATGCCGCTCGCGCGGGTGCCCGTCGGCATCGGCGGCGGATGCCCCCGGCGACGGCGTCGCGCAATGATCTCCCATGATCGAGAACCCTTTCCTCCGTGGCGGATGCCGGAGGGAAGCCTAGCCTATCTTGCAGACATGCGCATTATCGCATTTGTAATCCCAGGTGAGGGGGCTCAGCAGCAGTCGACGGCCGGTTCGGTGAACCCGCCGCGTCCCGCGAGCGCGACCACGGTGCCGTGTTCGCTGATCAGCCACTGTCCGCAGACGCAGCGCAGGTAGCGGACCGAGCCGTGCGCGGAGACCAGGGTGGGCGAGGGCCAGGAGCAGGAAGGGCAGGTAGCGAGCATGCGTCCAGCCTGATGTAATGGCTTTATGCATTTCAACCCTTACGGCGGCACGGCGGCCGAACTCGCGGCGCTCCTGGTCAACGCCGACCCGAGGACGGATATGCGCGAGGTGCTGATCGAGACGGGCTACAAGCCGATCACCACCCTCGACGCGACGCAGTCCGCGGAGTTGCGCCGCTGGATCGCGCGGCTGCGCGAGGTGTTCGAGCGGCCTTCGGTGCGCGCGCTCAACGAACTGCTGGCCGAGACCACGAGCCAGCCCTACATCTCGACCCACGACGGCCGCGCCCCGCATCTGCACTACGCACGAGAGGATGCCCCGATGGACGAGCGCGTCAAGGCCTACACCGCGGCCGGACTGGCGTCGCTGTTCTGCGAGGACGCCGGGCGCATGGGCCGCTGCGCGCGCGAGGGCTGCGACACCGTCTACGTGGACACCTCCCGCAACGGCAGGCGGCGCTACTGCTCCACGCGATGCGCGAACCGCGTGCACGTGGCCGAGCACCGCCTGCGGAGCACGGCCTGAGCCCCGCTCAGTTGGTGACGCGCGGGTGCTGCCGGAAGTGGGGATGCTCCTCGGCGCGCATCCAGCGCCCGAACGTGGCCTGGCCCGCGTCGTCGCGGCGGATCGGGCTCACCCAGGCGCGCCGCGGTGTCTGACCGCCGCTGCGCGGGCCGTGGGTGACGAGCGGCACCTCCCGCGCGACGAGGTAGTAGTCGCCGTCGCTGTGCGCCTCGGGCAGGTATTCACAGAGTTGCTCGGCGGCGTCGCCCAGGTCGGCGCCCGCCACCACGCCGTGGCGCGGGCTCGGCCCGTCGGCCTCGACGACGACCGCGGACACGCTCCACATGCGGTTGCCGGGCAGCAGGTTGCCCGGGGTGTCGGGGTCGCCGAGGCGGGGTCCGGTGGTGTCCTGCGCCGCGGCCGCGTACGCGCTCTCGATCATTCCGCACCTCCGGTGGTGGGACGCGGGTACGCGCGACAGTAGAGCTGGTGGATCATCGTGCCTCCCAACGTCTTCAGAAGAGAACAGCCGGTCTTGGGGTGTGGGGACATCGTGTACCCGGGGCCGGTGCGCCATTTCCGAGGACGACCGACCTGTAAATCAGTGTATCGGCTCGGCTACGTGGCCGTTACCGATTGATCACCGGGGTGTGGTGAAAGACATTCCGCCGCACCATGTTTCAACCGATCGGAAATAAAGCCGCGATGATTCCGAGGCGGTGACCAGGTGGGATGCGTTCGGCCGAAAGGGTTTTCGAGGCGCCTTGCTCTCGACCGCCGCCGCTACGCCGGATCGCTGGTGCGCCGCGCCACCTCGGGCAACCTGTCGATCATCGCGATCGCGAACTCGGCCAGCAGATCGATCAGCCCGTCGCGGTCGACGGGCAGCTCGCCGTCCAGCCACGCCAGCATCAACTCGGCCGCGCCGCCGGTGATGAGCTGGGAAGTGGCCGCGACCGCCGTGTCCTGGCCCTCGGGCAGGTCGAGCACCAGCCGGGTCTGCTCGATGATGGTGGTGGCCACCTCGCGCATCCCGGCGAACCGGGTGCGCATCAGCGCCTCGCTGCCGTAGGTCTGGGCGAGCATCACCTTGGCGCGGCGCGGGTCGTCGGTGAGGTCGGTGACCAGCGCCGCGACGCCCGCGCGGATGCGGTCGGCGGGCGCGCCGCGGGTGTCGGCGACCGCGCGGCGGGCGCGGGTGAGCGCCGAGGTCTGCACGTCGACCAGCAGGTCGCAGGCCATGGTGTCCAGATCGGGGAACGCCTCGTAGAAGAAGCGCGGGCCCACCTTGGCCTGTTCGCACACCCCGCGCACGGTCAGCGCGGCCGGACCGTGGGTGCCGACGATGTCGAGTGCGGCGTCGAGCAGGCGCCTGCGCCGGTCCTCGCGGCGCTCGGCGGTGGAGGCACCTCGGTAGGTGCCGGTGGATGCCCGGGTCACGCTCGCAGTTTTTCACACGACGTAATTGGGAAACAACTGTTTACGGAAACGCGCGTTTCCGATATGGTCTGAATCACACGCAGAGTCGCGGAAGGGAGACGGTCATGCACCCGCCCCAGCAGGTCGCCGACGGCGCAAGGCAACTGCGAACCCGGTTCTTCTGGCGTGTGCAGCGCGCGGGAGCCCGCGTCGTCGGGCGCTACCCCGTGCGGCCGCGTCCGCTCGCCGATCCGCCGCCGGGAAGCGGGTTGCGCCCGACGCCCGGCGATTTCGGCCCGCCCGGCATCGGCTACACCTTGCAGACGCTGGCCGACCCGATCGCGTTCTCCCGCAGGCGTTTCGAAGAACTGGGTCCGGTCAGCTGGATGGGTGTGCTCGGGCGGCCCGCCGTGGTGGTCGTCGGTCCGGAGGCGTTCGAGGTGGTGTTGCTGGACCGGGAGAAGGTGTTCTCGGCGCAGCGTGGCTGGGAGTTCCTGATCGGCCCGTTCTTCCGCGGCGGGCTGCTGTTGCGCGACTTCGACGAGCACCTCTTCCATCGCCGGATCATGCAGCAGGCCTTCACCCGTCCCCGTCTCGTGGGCTACCTCGACCTCACCACGCCGCTGCTGCGCCGTGGCATCGCGCGGTGGCGGCCCGCCTCGGACTTCCCCGTCTACACCGAAGTCAAGAAGCTGCTGCTGGAACAGGCCACCGAAGTGTTCGCCGGCGCGGAACTCGGCGCCGAAGGGGCCCGGCTCGGGCACGCCTTCGAGGACGCCGTGCGCGGTGGCGCCGCGATCGTGCGCACCAACGTGCCCGGCGGGGTCTGGTCCCGTGGGCTGCGCGGGCGCGCGGTGCTGGAGGAGTACTTCCGCCGCGAATTGCCCGCCAAGCGCGCGGGTTCGGGCACCGACCTGTTCAGCGTGCTGTGCCGGGCGACCACTGCGGAGGGGCACGCCTTCACCGACGACGAGGTGGTCCAGCACATGATCTTCGTGATGATGGCCGCGCACGACACCAGCACCATCGCCACCTCCATGCTGGCCTACGAACTCGGCAGGCACCCGGACTGGCAGGAGACGCTGCGCGCCGAATCGCGCGCCCTGGGCAAGGACGCGCTGGATTACGACGACCTGGACCGGCTGCCCACGCTGGACATGGCGTTCAAGGAGGCGCTGCGCATGTACGCGCCGGTGGCGCAGCAGGTGCGGGAAACGTTGCGCGACACCGACATCCTGGGCCACTACGTCCCGCAGGGGACGCTGGTGCTGTGCGGTCCGTACTCCATGATGCGCACCGAGGAGTACTGGCGCGACCCGCACGCGTTCGATCCCGGCCGGTTCGCGCCCGAGCGCCGCGAGGACAAAGCGCACCGCTTCGCGTGGGCGCCGTTCGGCGGCGGCGCGCACAAGTGCATCGGCCTGTACTTCGGCGGGATGACGGTGAAAGCCGTGATGCACCAGATGCTCTTGCGCTATCGCTGGACCGTGCCGTCCGGCTATCGCGTCCCGCTGGTGGCGGGCACGGGGCCCACACCCGCCGACGGACTGCCCCTCCGGCTGGAACGGATCCGCGCGTGAGACTGCTCGCCGACCTGGACCGCTGCGAGGGGCACGGCATGTGCGAGGCGCTGGCGCCCGAGCTGTTGCGCGTCGGCCCCGACGGCGTGGTGGTGCCGAGCCCCGGTCCGGTCGCCGACGCGGACGCCGACCTGGCACACCTCGCGGTGGACAGTTGTCCGGTTCGAGCGTTGCTGATCGACCCCTGATCCGCCCGTACCGCGGTTCGCTGGCAAATTCGTGGCTATACTCGCGGGCACATGAATGAGCGGGAAGGTGATCCGGACCCCGGCGTGCGGCGCGGCATCGCGCGACGGACGGTACTGAGCTTGGCCGGCGTGGCGCTGGCCGCAGGACTCGGGGCCTGCGGACGGGCCGAGCAGACGACCACGGCGGCCTCTGGCGAACTCCGGGCGATCGCCCACGACGCCTACGTCTTCGGGTACCCCTTCGTCCTGATGGACGTCACGCGCACGGCCTCGCTCGCCGTCGCGCCCGCCGATCGCCTCTGGCACGCCACCGCGCCGCCGACCCCGGAACGCCACGACGTGGTGCGAATGAACCTCGACACGCTGTATTCCAGTGCGTGGCTGGATCTTTCCGAGGAGCCGGTGGTGGTGCGGATGCCCGCGGTGGAGCCGGGGCGGTTCTGGTTGCTGCAATTCATGGACGCGTGGTCCAACACCGTGCACAATCCGAGCGGCATGCGTCCCCAGGTGCAGCCGGGCACCACGACGCCGCCCTACACCTACGTCATCACCGGGCCGGGGTGGTCCGGCGACCTGCCCGCCGGGCTCACGCCGCTGCCGATGCCCACCCCGACGGTCTGGCTGCTGGGCCGCATCCAGGTGAACGGGCCCGACGACGTGGCCGCCGTGCGCGCGATCCAGCAGGAGATGCGGGTGGCCACGCTCAGCGACTGGGTCGCGGGGCGCGAGACCGCCTCGACCGCCGCTCCGCCGCCGACCGACGAGACCCCGGCGGAGCGCGTCGCGCGCATGGACCCGCGCGAGTTCTTCGACCGCCTGTGCGCGCGGATGAGCACCGATCCGCCCGCGCCGGTGGACGCGCCCGCGATGGCGCGCTTCGCCAGGATCGGCGTCGAACCGGGCGGCCGGATCGAAGGACTCACCGAGGAGGATCTGCGCATGGTGGTGCGGGACGCCACCCAGACCATCGGCGTCTACGTCGATCCGCAGACCCGGCTGGAGAACGGGTGGTCCTTCGATCCGCGCACCGGCGTGTACGGCACCGAGTATCTGCACCGCGCCGCTGTCGCGCGAAAAGGTTTGGGCGCCAACCTTCCTCAGGATGCGATCTATCCGACCTTCTTCGGGGACGCCGATTCCGACGGTGTGCCGAACCGGTTCCGTCTGCGGTTCGAGGCGGGCGCGCTGCCGCCCGTCGACGCGTTCTGGTCGCTCACCGCGTACGGGGCCGACGACCGCCTGGTGCCGAACGCAGCGGGTATCCAGTCGATCGGTCACGAGGTGCCCGTGGTGCCCGCACCGGACGGGTCGGTGGAGCTGGCGATCCAGCACGAGGACCCGGGTGATGCTGTGCCACAGGGCAATTGGCTGCCGATCCCGCGTGAGGGGGCGTTCTCGCTGACGCTGCGGATGTACGCGCCGCACACCGAGGCGATCGAGGGGACGTGGCGGTTGCCGCCGGTCACGCCGATCTGATGCCCGCGAGGTGTGGCGGTGCGCGTTCGCCCGGCGAGGTCCACATCGGGCGGCATCCGCTACCGCCCGCCGAGCCCGTTTCGGACCCCCGCGCGCGACGCGCCGCCTACCCTGGCAACGTCCCGCCGATCCAGTGAACGGAGTGTTCACCGTGACCGATTCTTTCGAATTCCCGGTCCGAGCCGACGAACGGGAGCCGCTCGCGCGCGTGGCGCGGTTGGCCGACGAATTCCGCGCCACCGCAGCCGAATTCGATGAGCGGGCGGAGATTCCCGTGGCTCACCTCGCGGCCCTGCACGAGGCGGGGCTCGATCGCGCCGTCCTGCCGGATCGGGTCGGCGGCACCGGGCTGAGCTATCGCGCGTTCGGCTGGGTGGTGCGCACGCTGGCCGCGGCCGACCCGTCGATCGCGACCATCTGGACCATGCACGCGGGGGCGGGGGTCGCGCTGGCGGAGATCACCGCCGAGACCATGGGTTCGTTCTTCGCCGAAGAGTTCCTGGCGGGCAAGCGATTCGCCAACGCGCTGAGCGAACCGGCCAGCGGCAACAGGTTTCTGCAACCGCAGCAGGTGGCCGAGCCGGGCGCGGGCGGCTGGACGCTGACCGGGGCGAAGCGGTTCGTCTCCGGCGCGGAGATCGCGGATTACCTGCTGGTGAACGCCCTTGTCGACGGTCAGCCGACCTTCTTCGGCGTGGTCCCCGACGACACGGTGTCGGTGATCCCGATCTGGGACACGCTCGGCCTGCGCGCCACCCGCAGCCAACTGCTGTCGTTCGACCGGACCGTGCTGCGCGCCGAATATCGCGGCAGGCGACCGGGTCCCGGCGATTTCGCGGTAATCCCGGCGGGCCTGCCCGCGATCTCCCTCGGCATCGCCGACGCGGCCCTCGACGCCCTGGTCGAGCACGCCCGGTCGCGCGAGATCCTGGGCGCGCCACTGGCTCACCAGCAGTGGGTGCAGTACGAGGTGGCCGACGTCCAGACCCGCCTCGCCGCCGCCCACGCCCTCTATGAGCGCGCACTCGACTTGGCGGACAACGCGATTCCCGCCGCGCTGCCCACCATGGGCCGCGCCAAGTACCTGGCCAACAAGGTCGCCGTCGACGTCGCCCAACTCGGCGTCCGCGTCGGCGGAGCCTCGGGATACCTGAAGCGCTCACCCATCCAACGCCACCTCCGCGACGCCGAAGCGGGCCAGCTCATGGCGTATTCGACCGAGGTGCTGGCGGGCGTCATCGGACGCGAGGTGCTGGGCGTCGAGGAGGGGTGAGCGCGCGGAGTGAGGTGCTGCAATTGGTGCGCTTCCGGCAACGTGCGGAATGGATCTGCCGAGTGAAACAGCCCACGGCACCGGGGCGACACCGACTACTCGCAAGGTGACCGGTCGGTCTCGACGCCGAGGTCGATGGCGGATTCCAGCCGGAGTGTCCGATTTTCTGCCTGCAAAGAGTGGGTTTGCCGGAGGGGAATCACGTAGTGGACTACGCATGCCCGGTGCGAACGGATCGGCAGAATCGGCCTCTCGTCAGGGGTTTCGAGTCGAGGGGGCCGGGTGTCGGGGTGTGACGAGGTGTTTTCGGCGGTGCCGCGCAACGAGCCGCCGCTGGGGGAGCCGCCGCGGCGGATGCGCTCGCGGGGAGCGTCGCGGATCGGTGACGGGTTGCGGATCGCCCTGCGGGAATCGCACGGGCCGGAGCGCGACCGTGAAGACGCCGCGGCCGCGCACACCTTCGCCGTCCAGGCCCTTCGCCTGCTGTTGGAGGTGCTGGACCGCCGCAGGCCACCCGCCCAGCTCGCCACGGTGGCCGAGCCGGCCGTGGTCGCGGCCGTCCGCACGCTCGCCGCGAGCGAACCCGAGGCCCGCCGCAAACTGGGCACCGCCGTCCTGGTCCGCGTCGACGCGATCCCGGTCGACGACCGCATCGCCGAGATCTGCGCGGGCTACGAACGCGGCCACCGCCGCTTCGCCCTCGCCGCCCGCGTCGTGCGCACCGGGCGCAAATGGCGGTTGACCGCGGTGCGTGTGGGGTGAAGGACAACACACCTCGGGTCCCGCGCACGTGATGCACCAGCGGATCCGTGCGACGCGGGCGCGTCGGGGGCGCGGGTGTGGCAGACTCTCGGCGACGGACGCGGCCGGTGGACGACCGTGTGGAAGGTGATGCGGGAGTTGGGATCGCGATGGAGTTGAGCGCGATCGAGCGCCAGGTGGCGGTGGATCGCAGTGCGGCGCGGGACCGGACGTTCGAGGCCGAGGTGCGGTTGGCCGCCTCGCTCGGCGAACTCGCCAAGGCGCTGCTCGCGACCAGGACCAACGGCGCGCCGCGCGACCGCACCACCGAGGCGCTGGCCCCGGCGCAGGAGTCCGTGGGCATCCGGCTGCACTGGCTGATCCAGGGCGAGGTGTCGGCGCGGTTCGCGGGCGAACTCCAGGACGCGCTGCGCGTCTTCGAGCAGGCCGCCCGCCAGACCGGGCACCGGGAACTCGCGGCCAGCACCATCCGCAACGCATGCCACGCCTATCGCGAAGTGGCGCAGACCTTTCCGCAGGTCGCGGGCATGTGCGCCGACGGTCTGGGCAAATGCGGCGTGTGGCTGGGCAGGCTCGACCAGGACGCCGCCGTGGCCGCCGCCGAGGACGCCGCGCGCATCCGCGCCGAACTCGCCTCCGCCAATCCCGATCTGGCGGGCAAGTACCTGGCCAGCCTCAGTACGCTGTTGCGCACCTTGATGATCGGCCGTTCCCGCAAGCAGGCGCTGTCGATGTATCGCGAGCGCTACTCGGCCTACACCTCGACCGGTATGTCGATCCGCTTGCGCGCCTGCGGAATCCGCGATCTCGACCTCACGCCGAAGTCGCTGAACGCGCTGCGCGAACTGGAGTGCCGCACGCTCGAGCAGGCGGGCAGGCTCACCCAGACCCAGATCCTGCGCAAGACCTCCGGCGACCTGTCCACCGTCGAGGAGATCAACTGGCGGCTCGCCCTGGTGGGCCTGCGCCCGCTCGTGCCGGGCGAGGACCCCGAGCCGCCGTCGATGCCGTTGGAGATCGGCCCCACCTTCGGTGCGCTCGCCGTGCGCTGTCCCGACCGCGACGCCATCGCCCAGCTGCGCGAGGCCGTCGCGGCCGCCTACGCCGAGGACGACATCGAGCTGGTGGACAGCTCCACCTATCTCGTCGCCGACGACGAGGACTGGGTGATCGGCCGCGCCGACTTCAACACCGCCCCCTCACTCGGCGACGATGTGGTGATCATCGAGATGTCCTACGGCGGCTGGGTCACCGTGATGAGCCTGAACTGGGAACTCGCGCCCGTGGGGAAACATCCGCTGGCGCTGCGTCTTTCGCGGCAGTGGCCGGTGGTGTCGGTGACCGTCACGGAGAACACCTCCTACGAGCTGTGCCGCTACGAGCAGGGCCGCGCCACCCAGTACGCCGCCCTCGGCCGCCCCAGCGGACCGGCCACCCTGGACGAACCGCTGGCGCCGTTGGATTTCGGCGTGCTGGCGGCGCACGGGGCGAACTTCGCGACCGAGAACAAGCTGCGCGCCGCGTTCGGCAACACGCAGTCGTTCGCGAACCTGACCTATCTGCCCTCGGCGGGCATCCGCCAGCTCCGCAAGACCATGCCGCTCATCGATCACGAACACGTGTTGTTCTTCCGCAAATCCGGGCGCCCCTGAAATGCGTGGCGCGGGCCGCGAATTCGAGTAGCGCGCTACGCGCGAACCACCCCCGCGCCCGGACCTACGCTCGTCGCAACGTTGGAAATGGTTCACGCCGCGACGAGCGCGGGTGCAAGGAACGACGTCACCGATCCAGCTCCGGCTGGGTACTTCCGGCGATCACGGTCGAGGGCCGCGCTCACCGGTGGCACGCTCCGATCCGGGACTTCCCGGCTCGGCGTCGGTGCGCTCTCGCTTCCTCGCCGGGCTGTCGGGTGGTGACGCGGGATCCATCGTGCGCGTGGTGTGTCGGGACCGTGCCCTGATTGTCGGGTGATGTTGTGTTGATCGTGTGCGCGCGGAGGCGATCATGTGTCGCGCTCGGACCGTTGCGCGGGCACCCGGTGATCGGGCCCGGTCACGTGGTGGCACCGGGGCGTGCGCCCGAAAAGCGCCCGGTGAAACGATCTCTGAACTACCTTTGACCTGGTGCGACACTGCACGGGGGTGGTGGAGTCGATCACGGTGTTCCTCGGTGCCGTGATAGGCGGACTCGCGCTCGCCACGCCCATCACCCTGGCGTGGGCGCGCGGCGCGACCACGCTGGAGATGGAGTTGGCCGCGCACAGCCTGCCGCGCGCCACCGCCATCGGGTGCGTGGTCGCGGTGGTGGTCGCGGTGTTCGTGAGCACGGCCGACTCGCCAATGGTGGCGTGGCTCATCGCGCTGGCCGCGATGACGGCCCTGCTGGTGAATCACCTGCTCGGGCGCGGATTCGCCGCGATCGCGCCGCTGAGCACGCTCAACTACATCGACTCCATGGCGGGCGGCGCGCTGCTCGGCGGGTTGCTGGCCGCCGTGCCCCTGCCGTCGTTCTCCGCCGCCGCGGGGGCGCTCGGTGCGCTCACCAGCATCGTGCTCGGGGATATGAGCGGCGCGCGTTACGAGCGGCCCGCGCGGCCGAGCGCGTGGTTCGTCGCCGAACCGCTCTCGCTGTGGTTGCTCGGTCCCGCCACGCTGCTGGTGGTGGTGTGCGCGCTGCGGAACCGGCGGCCGCGTCTCCCGCGGGTGATCGCCGTGGAGTTGCCGCTGCGGCCCATCGTGGCCGTGCTCGCGGTGATGACCGTGACGCTCGGCGGGTCGGAGTGGCTGGCCCGCCACGGCTCCTCGCCGAGCGCGGTCGCCCTCGTCGCGGTGGGAACGGTCGCGGTGGCCGCCGTCGCGGCGCTGCTGCTGCCCGATCGCGACGGCGTGCTGGTGCTGCTCGCGACGGCGGTGGCCGCCGCCGGCGGGGCCATCGTGCTGACGCCGCTCTCGATGTGGACGGTGCCGCTGCTGTTCGGCGCGACCGTGGGCGGCATGGTGCTCGGCACGCAGTGGCCGCACCCGATGGTCGCGCTGGGCGTGCTCGGTGCGCTCGGCCTGTTCGGCGCGCTCACCGCCGTGCCGCGCGAGACTCCCGTCGCGGCCGCGGGCACCGCGGGCATGGCGCTGGCCGTGGTGACGGGCTACTGCTTCACCTCGGCCGTCTCCGGCTACAGCCCGAGCCTGGTCCTCGCCATCGGCACCCTGTTCGTGCCCGGTGTGGTGGTCGCCGTGCGGGCCCGCGTCTTCGGCGGCCCGCTCGACGCCCCGCCCCGCGACAGCGACCCCGGCCTGCTGCTGCGCGCGGCCCCCGGCCTGACCGCGGTCTTCGTCACCGTGGGCTGCGCTTTCGCCATCACCCTCCTGTACCGCCTCCGCGAACCCGAATCCGCGCGCTCGGAAGGCCCGGCCCAGAGCGGCGGGGCAGCCCCGGCTCCGGGCTGAGCTGGGAGGCCGCCGTTGGGCGGCATCCGAACCGAGATCGTGGCCGCCCGATGGCTTCGGGCTGAGGTGTCGACACGCCCAGCCGAGGCCTCCGGCTCCGGGCTGAACGCGCCAGCTTCCGGCCGCGTCGCGGGCTCGGGAAGGACCTGGCACCGTCCTGGGAAGCGGTGCGGTGACTGTCGGCCGGGCGGATCGGCCCCAGGACCGGGTTACCTGCATGTCGCTGATCGGCAGGGCTGGGACCGGGATTCCGGGAGACACGGCCCGCGCGCCGTGCGCTAACGTCGCGGCATGCGGCTTCACGTGGGATGTGCGATGTGGACCCACGCGGCGTGGCAGGGCAAGGAGATGGGGGCGGGGGAGAGGCTG
Organism: Nocardia puris; assembly: GCF_003315035.1. Lineage (GTDB taxonomy): Bacteria > Actinomycetota > Actinomycetes > Mycobacteriales > Mycobacteriaceae > Nocardia > Nocardia puris. The sequence continues at coordinate 183,953 of NZ_QNRE01000013.1, read as the reverse complement.
CGGTGGTACGCCGAGCGGTGTGACGCCGTGGAGGGCAACACCACCTTCTACGCCACGCCGGCCCGGCGGACGGTGGAAACCTGGGCGGCGCAGACCGATCCGGATTTCCGGTTCGTGGTGAAGCTGCCCAAGACGATCACCCACGAGCGCAGGCTCAAGGACACCGACGCCGACCTGCGCGAGTTCCTGCACGCGATGGAACCGCTGGGCCCGCGCATCCACACCCTCTGGGCGCAACTGCCCGGTTCCTTCGGGCCGAACGATCTCGGCGCGCTGGCGCTGTTCCTGCGCGGATTGCCGGGTGAGTACCGGTACTGCGTCGAGGTGCGCCACCGTGCGTTCTTCGACGACGACCGCGCGGGCGCCACGCTGGAGAGCCTGCTCGGCCGCATCGGCGCGGAGTGGACGATCTTCGACACCACCGTCCTGTTCGACGGCGCACCGGTGACCGCCGCCGAACAGGAGGCGTGGTCGAAGAAGCCGCGCGTCCCCCGGCGCACCCGCGCGCTGACCGAGCATCCGATGGTGCGCTACCACGGCCGCGACGACCCCGAGCGCACCGTCGCGGGCTGGCGCCCCTGGCTCGACACGGTCGCCGGATGGTTGCGAGAAGGCCGCTCGCCCACCGTGTTCGTGCACACCCCCGACAACGCGTCGGCCCTCGACCTGGCCCGCCGCTTCCACGCCGAGGTCCGCGCCCGCGTCCCGGAACTCGACCCGCTGCCCGAGCCGGTCGAGCGCGATCCGATGACGCTGTTCTGATCCGCGTCAATCCCGCAGTCCGAGTACGGTATTCGCGAACTCCACGAACAGGTCCGCGTATCCGGGGACGGCGGCCGGGCCCTCCGCGATGACGATGCGGCGGGTCCGTTCGCCGATCGCCTCGGGCACCAGCGTGATGAGATCGTCGGCCAGCGCGGGCAGGTCCGGATCGGCGGCGCGGGCCTGGGCGTGGAAGATCCGGTACAGCTCGGCGAACCGGTCCACGGCCAGATCGCGGTAGGCCACCGCCGCCTGATCCACCTTGAACGACTCCACCAGCACCACCCGCGCGAAATCCGGTTCCCTGGCGACCATTTCGCAGTAGGCCACCACGATGCAGCGAATCCTGGTGCGCGCGTCGGCGCCGGGCGGCAACTGCGCCAGCTCCTCGGCGATCCTGGTGGCGACGATGTCGATGCCGGTGTGCACGGCCTCGACGAAGCAGTCCTCCTTGTTGGCGAAGTGCTCGTAGAACGTGCTGCGCGAAACCCGCGCCAGCCCCACGATATCGGTGAGGGTGGTGCTCGAATAGCCCTTGGCGTCCACGCTTTCGACCATCGCTGAGATGATCCGCCCGCGCTGCGAGGCGAGTACCGCTTCGCGTGCCGCGCGGTGCCTTTCGGCGAATCCACTGCGGGGTAGCGTCGCGGGGCGCACGATCGCCCGGTCCTGGCGCATATGTGCCTCCCTGTGTCGAACCCTGATCGGGGGAGCGCGGCCGCGCTCTCACGGCCGGTGCGTCGTTGCGTGGCTCCACCCGTCGGGACTATCGGTGGACGGCCCCGATTCGTTGCCACCCGTATGCCGGGCGATCACCCGCCGTACCTCTGGTGACCTGTCTGCGCCATTCGCCGGGCAATTCCGGCGCACCTGTGCAATCTTGTTATTGCGCAACGGTATTGATACGGAGGGTGCGGCGGTCATGGCGTCGGACACGTTCGAGCTCGGCGACCGCGGTCGCGCGCGCCGGTCCGGCCCGCGCCGGATCCGTCCCGGATCGTCGGTGCCGATGTGGCCGGGCATGATCGAGCCCCAGCCCGGACAACCGCTGCGCAAGCAGGCGCGCAGGCGGCCACCGCGCGGCCCGCGGCGGCCGTGGTTGGTGGGTGGCGCGACCGTGGTCGCGTCGCTGGCGGCGGTGGCCGTGGTGCTGGTGTACGCGGCGGCGGGGGCGGGCCCGAAACAGTCCGCGACCGTGGGGGATCCGGTGCTCGGCGGTGGACCGGGGTGCGAGCCGACCAGAACCGAACAGATGGTGCGCGGCAACGGAACCGGCTCGCGCGACAGCGGCCCCGACGTGGTGCTGGCGTTCCAGTACGCCTACTACGTCACGCGATCCGGCGCGGACGCGCGGGCGGTCACCACCTCCGACGCGTCGGTGTCGAGCGAGGCGGTCATCGACGCGGGCATCGCCTCGGTGCCGCCCGGCACCGACCACTGCGTGCTGATCTTGCCGCTCCCGGACGGCCGGTTCGACGTGGTCATCACCGAATCCCGAGCCGACGAGCCCGCCCGCACCTACCGCCAGGTCGTCAGCGTCACCGAGGCGGGCGACGGGTTCCGCATCACCAAGATCGCCCGGCCCGACCTGTGAGGGTCGTCCGCGGGGAGCGGAAAATCGTTTGGGCCTGAACCGATCTCGCGTCGCGCGGTCCTCACCGCACCGGTTCGATCGGCAGGCGTAGGGCGGCGGGCGCCGTCGGCGGCACCACGGGGCGACGCGGCGGAATCGGCGCCAGACGCCGGTACGGCGCTCCCGCCGCGGGTCGCGGATCGGCCTCACCCTTGTTTGGCCACAAGGAGAGAGCGCGCTCGGCCTGGGCCGTAATGGTGAGCGACGGGTTGACGCCCAGATTCGCCGAGATGGTGGAGCCGTCGATGATGTGCAGCCCGGTGTAGCCGTACACGCGGTGGTACGGGTCCACCACACCGGTCTCCGGACTGTCTCCGATGACGCAGCCGCCGATGAAGTGACCCGTCATGGGAATTCCCAGCACCCCCGACGCGGTACCGAGCGGGAACCCGTCGATCTTGTCCGCCACACGGCGTGCCACCTCGTGCCCCGACGGCAACCACGTCGGATTCGGTTCACCCGCACCCTGTTTCGTCGTCATCCGGCGGCGCCCGAACCAACCGCGCGCGGTGTAGGTGGTGATCGAGTTGTCCACCGACTGCATCACCAGCAGCCCGATGGTCTGCTCCGACCAGTGGCGTGGAGAGTAGGCGCGCGCCAGATCGCGCCGGGCCCGCCACAGGGCGCGCAGCCAGCGCCGCACGCGTGGCATGTCACCGCTCACCAGCACGGTGGCCATGAGCGCGAACGCGTTGCTGCCGCGTCCGTAGCGCACCGGCTCCACGTGGGTGTCGGCGTCGGGGTGGATGGACGACGTGATCGCCACGCCCTTGGTGAAATCGGCGTCGTCGCGCCGGGTGCGCGCGCCGAGCAACTCCTCGGAATTCGTCCTGGACAACTTGCCCAGCATGGGTGAGAGGCCCGGCAGCGAACCGGTGTCGCGCAACCTGTGCAGCAGCCGCTGGGTGCCGAGCGCCGCGGCCGCGAAAACCACGTGCTCGGCGGTGAAATCGCGCCGCCCGGCCCGCACGACGCGGCCGGTGCGCCGGGTCGACACGGTGTATCCGCCGCCGGGCAGCGGGCGCACGTCGGTCACCGTGGTGAGCGGAAACACCTCGGCCCCGACCTTTTCCGCGAGGTAGAGGTAGTTCTTGACCAGGGTGTTCTTGGCGTTGTGCCGACAGCCCGTCATGCACTCGCCGCAGTGCGTGCAGGCCCGCCTGCTCGGCCCGACGCCGCCGAAGTACGGATCGGGCGCGTCCTGCCCCGGCCGCACGCCGTCACCGCCGAAGTACACGCCGACCGGTGTGTGCCGATAGGTGTCGCCGACGCCCATCTCCTCGGCTACCTCCCGCATCACCCGGTCCGACCGGGTGGTGGCGGGGTTGGTCGTCACGCCGAGCATGCGCCTGGCCTGGTCGTAGTGCGGGGCGAGTTCGGCGCGCCAGTCGGTGATGTGGCCCCACTGGCGGTCGGCGAAGAACCGGTCCGGCGGCTCGTAGAGGGTATTGGCGTACACCAGCGAGCCGCCGCCCACGCCCGCGCCCGCCATCACGAACGTGTCCTTCAGCAGCGCGAGCTTCTGGATGCCGTAGCACCCGAGGGCCGGCGCCCATAGGTATCTCTTGATACGCCACGAGGTTTCGGCGAACTCGTCGTCGCGGAAGCGCCTGCCGGCCTCCAGCACCGCGACGCGGTAGCCCTTCTCCGTCAGCCGCAGCGCCGACACGCTGCCGCCGAACCCCGAACCGACGACCACCACGTCGTAGTCGAATCCCATGGTCAGCACACCTTCCTCGCCGCGTTGGTATCCCCACGGTAGGGACGCCCGGCGCGGCGGTGGGACACAGCGACGGCCAACAAATCGGCATTTCCGGCCACCCCCCATCAACCCCTCACCCGCGCAGCGCGACCTCCGCGAGCGCGGTCCAATCGGCCAGCACCTGTTTGCGGCGGGCGCGGTCGCGGCCCACCATTTCGTCCAGGGTCGCGCCGCGCACCACGTTGATCGTCAACCAGAACGCCGATTCCAGGCGCTCCCTGGGGATTTCGGGTCCGATCAGCTCGGCGCAGCGGTCCTGCAACTCCACCGTGAGATCGTGCTGCACACGCAGCATCTCCCGGCGCAGCGCGCTCTCACCTGCGATGCCGACGTAGAGCTCCACGCAGGCGCGGCCCAGTTTGCCCGCGAACGTCGCCGTCACCAGCTCGACCAGGACGGCGCCCGGGGCCGTTCCCGCGGGCAGCGTGCGCAACCGCCGGTGCAGCGCCTGGCGCTGACGCTCGGTGAGGTGCCCGATCGCCTGGGTGAACAGCTCCTGCCGGGTGTGGAAGTGGTGCAGCTGCGCGCCGCGCGTGACGCCGGCGCGCGCGGTGATATCGGCGATCGAGGCGCTGCCCCAGCCGACCTCGGCCAGGCTGTCGATCGCCGCGTCCAGCAGCTGGGCGCGCGTGCGCAGACTCTTCTCCTGGTGCTTGTTCGGCGGCAGCTCGGAAACCATCGACCCAGTATAGGGGCAGAAAAATGCGTGCTGCATTGCATGTAATAAGATGTCGGTCGTACTGTAATCGGGTCCGACCACCCCGCCGCGGAGATGATGAGATGCCCGTCGAACGACTGTTGCCCACCGAGGACGCCCGCGATCTGCTCGAGCTCACCCGGGAGATCGCCGACAAGGTGCTCGAGCCCGACGCCGCCGCCTTCGAGAAGGAGGAGCGCTACCCGGCCGAGGCGTTCCGCGCGCTCGGCGCGGCGGGGCTGCTGAGCCTGCCCTACCCGGAGGAGTTCGGCGGCGGCGGCCAGCCCTACGAGGTGTATCTCCAGGTGCTCGAGGAACTGGCGGCGCGCTGGGCGGCGGTCGCGGTGGCGGTGAGCGTGCACGGCCTGTCGTGCCATCCGCTGTTCGCCTATGGCACGCCCGAGCAGCGCGAGCGGTGGTTGCCGGAGATGTTGTCGGGGAACGTGATCGGCGCGTACAGCCTGTCGGAGGCGCACGCCGGGTCGGACGCCGCGGCGCTGCGCTGCAAGGCCACGCCCGTCGAGGGCGGCTACCGCGTCGAGGGCACGAAGGCGTGGATCACCAACGGCGGCCGCGCCGACTACTACACGCTGTTCGCCCGCACGGGCGAGGGCTCGCGCGGCGTCTCCTGCTTCCTGGTCCCGGCCGACGCCGAAGGGCTCAGCTTCGGCAAGCCCGAGGAGAAGATGGGCCTGCGCGCCGTCCCGACCACGACCGCCGCCTACGACGGCGTGTTCCTGCCCGAGGAGCGGCGGATCGGCGACGAGGGGCGCGGGCTGCCGATCGCGTTCAGCGCGCTGGACTCCGGCCGGCTCGGCATCGCGGCCGTGGCGACGGGCCTGGCGCAGCGGGCGCTCGACGACGCCGTGGCCTACGCCAAGGAGCGAGAGGCGTTCGGCCGCAAGATCATCGACCACCAGGGCCTCGGATTCGTGCTCGCCGATATGGCCGCCGCCGTCGACTCGGCCCGCGCCACCTACCTCGACGCCGCACGGCGCCGCGACGCCGGCCTGCCGTATTCGCGGCAGGCCGGCGTCGCCAAGCTGGTGGCCACCGACGCGGCCATGAAGGTCACCACCGACGCGGTGCAGGTCTTCGGCGGCTACGGCTACACCCAGGACTTCCCGGTCGAGCGCTATATGCGCGAGGCCAAGATCACCCAGATCTTCGAGGGCACCAACCAGATTCAGCGCCTGGTCATCGCCAGGAACCTGGCGCAGGGCTGAGCTACAGGCGCCCGCCGCCACCCACCAGCCACGGGTTGAACGCGCAGTCCAGCGCCGGGTGGGTGGCCGGGTCCAGCGCGTTGAGCGCGATCGAGACCGAGCGCGGCGAGTACATCATCGTGAGGTGGTCGGAGAAGTCCTGTTCGCAGCCGGCCTGCAAGGTGATGTTGTGGACCGTCGCGCCCGGACCGGCCTGCAGGAACGTCCAGTCGTACGGGTTGGTGACCTCGTCGTAGCGCGAGCCCACCGCGGTGTACTCCACGCCGGGCACGGTGTCGCCGCCCGCGTTCAGCTCCGCGTAGAACGCCGAGCCGTGCGCCTGCTGGATATTGGAGATTCCGACGATCGGCTCGTAGAACCCGAGGATGTTCACGCCGAGGTTATTGATGACGCGGCCCAGCGTGGCGATACCCATCAGGCTGGTGCCGTGGTGGGTGGCGCCGAAGGTGATCAGCTTGCCCACCTTGCCCGCGCCGCCCTCGAGCTTCAGGTAGCGGTTGGCCACCGTGCCACCCTGCGAGTGCCCGACGATATCGACCTGTTCGGCGCCCGTCGCGGCGCGTACCCGCTCCACGAATTCGGCGAGCTGGCGCGAGGATTCCTCCATCGGGCCCACGCCATAACGACCGGGTAGCACGGTCCCGAGGCCGCCGCCCTCCAGCAGCCCGGAGCGCCCGAAGTTGAACGCGAACACGCAGTATCCGGCGCGCGCCAACTGCGGCGACATGTAGGAGAACGTGTCGAAGGCGTTGAGCCAGGTGCCGTGCAGCAGCACGACCGGGCGCGGGCGTTGCGCCGTGGGCTTGCAGTCCCAGCGGTTCGCGCCCTGCGGCGCGGCGTCGGGATTCAGCAGGCCGTGGGCGAACGCGGCGAGCGCCGCGGTCAGTTCCGGCCCTTCCCCGACGGCCGCGGAGGCGGTGCTCTTGGCCCAACCACTGCCGCTGGCCGAACCCGAGGCGCTGCCGGTGTCCACGATGGCCTTGGGCTGCCTGCCGTCGGCCGCGGGCATGAGCCCCGCCGAGAGGGTGTCGGCGAAGGCCGTGAGGGCTGGTTCCGAATCCGCCTGTGGCGCACCGGCGGCCACCCCCGAGCCGAGTCCGTGCGGGAGCGCCAGCCCCGCGATCATCGCGGCGCAGGCCAGCCCGCGCCGCGCTCGTTGCGTCGTTGCAAACATCCGTTACTTCCCATCCGATCGTCCGCGCGACCCGGGTGGGCTCGACTATGGCGTAGGGCACAATGTCGTTCGAATGTGATCAGGAGCACCCGGAAAGCGCGGTAACAGTAAATCTAGGAGCGGTCGAGCGCGTTCGTCACTGCACGGCCCGACGAAGTACTCGAACAGATGGTTGTCGCCCATGACAAAGTTTGGGCCACGGCAACGGACACGTTGAGCTCATCCCTGTACTCCGACACAATCGGCCCATGGTTGTCGCTCCATCCCCGGTCACCGGGAACGTTCCCCTGGTGACCCGTCTGCTCACCAGGTGGCCGCAGATCGCCGAGCGCATGCTCGCCGCCGGTCTCGGCGCCACACCGCCCGCCGCCGACCTGCCCGACGGGCATTTCACGGCGGAGGTCCTGCCCACCATCTACGCCTGCGGCCGCGCCGTGCTCCAGGCGATCGGGGAGCAGCGCGAGTTCACCAGGGCGGAGGTGGCGGCGTTCGTGGTGCCGGTCGCCGAGCGGCACGCCGAGGACCGCTTCCCGCTGGCCACCCTCATCGAGGCCATCCACGGGTCGGCGCAGTCGGTGCTGGCCGAGGCCGCCGCGCTGGCCACGCCCGAGGAGAAGGACGAACTCGTCACCGTCGGCTCGCGCCTGCTCGACCTGCTGATGCACATCAACCTGACCGTCGTGGACACCTACACCGAGGTCGAGCAGTCCATCTACAACGCCGAGCGCGAGGCGCGCCGCGAACTGTGTACCGCGCTGCTGCGCGGCCTGCCCGCCGACGAGCTCGCCGCCCGCGCCGACACCCCGCTCACCGATCGCTATACCGTCCTCGCCATCCACCTGCGCCCCGACCGGCAGTCCACCCCGGCCGCGGATCTGCTGGCGCGCAGGCGCATTCGCGTACTGCACCGCACCCTGGACGCGCTCACCAACGGCACCGCGCTCGTCGCGTTCGACGGCAGCGCGGGAATCGCGTTGCTCCCCAACCACTCCGAGGTGTCGGTCGCCGACGCCGCGCGCTACGCCGACCTGGCCACCGATCTCACCGCGCAGTTCGGCACGCCGGTGTTCCTCGCCGAATGCCGTGCCGTGGCGCGGCCGGGCCTGCCCGAGGCCGCTGAACAGGCCGCCGAGGTGGCCACGCTGGCGCGGCTGCTGGACCGGCCCGCCGGCCGCTACCACCTCGACGACCTGCTGCTCGAGTATCAGCTCACCCGTCCGGGTCCCGCGCGTGACCGGCTGGCCCAGCGCATCGCGCCGCTGCTGCGCAACCCGCACCTGCTCGAAGCGCTGGAGGCGCACCTGCAATTCGGCTCGGATCGCAAGGCGGCCTCGGCGCGGTTGCACGTGCACCCCAACACGTTCAGCTACCGGCTGCGCCGCATCGCCGAACTCACCGGCATCGACCCCGGCGAGCCGGGGAATTCGCGGATGCTGGCGGCGGCGCTCACCATCCACCGGCTCTACCCGGCGGCTGACATCGCTTGAGCCCGGAGGCGGTACCGCAGCGTCACCACGCAGGGATCCGACATCGCCTGAGCGGCAGCGCTATCCGGCCGCGGCCGACTTCTCCCGGTACATGGCCACATCGGCGTCGTGCAGGAGTTCGGCCGCGCTGCGGCGATCGTCTTCATAGCGCGTCGCGACGCCGATGGAGGCCCGCACGGAGAGCCGATGCCCCTGGGCCACAACGGGTTCGGCCACCGCCTCGGCCAGCCTGCGCAGCACCGGGTCGGGGTCGACGTCGGGACCGCGCAACACGACGAGGAATTCGTCGCCGCCGAGCCTGCCCACCAGATCGGTGCGGCGCACCCGGTAGCGCAGCCGCTGGGCGATGACGCGCAGCACCGCGTCGCCGACCAGGTGACCGTAGCTGTCGTTGACGGCCTTGAACCCGTCGAGGTCGACGAACAGCACGGCCGCCAGCGTGCTCTTCGGATCGGCCAGCGCGGTCTCCAGCTCCGCGAGCACGGTGGAGCGGTTGAGCAGGCCGGTCAGCTCGTCGTGGGTGGCCTGGTACTGCAATTCGCGCTGGCTGGCGCGGGTGGCGGTGATATCGGTGAACGAGGTGACCACCGGTGAGCCCCGGTCCAGCGGCTCGAGCAGCCGGCAGCTGCCCGCCAGCCAGCGCCTGCGGCCCGCGCCGTCGATACCGAACACGAACCGGGTGACCGGCTCGCCCGTGGCCATGGTGCGCGAGACCGGATGGTTCTCCACCGGCAGTGGCTCGCCCTCGGGATCGACCATGCGCAGCGGCAGCGCGGTGAGCTTCTTGCCCACGAGTCTGCCCGCGCCACAATCGAATATGCGCAGCGCGGCCGGATTGATGGACTCGATGCGCCCCTGCCTGCTGATCACCACCACGCCCTCCTCGAGCTGGGAGACGATCGCGGTGAAGTGCTGTTCCAGCTTGCGCTGCGCCTGTTCGGCCGCGTACTGGGCGCTCAGGTCGTGTAGCACCACTTGGTAGGCGCGCCGCCCCTGCCAGATGGTGAGCACCGAGACGGTCTGCACCGGGATCCGGGTGCCGTCGGCGCGCAGCAGCGTGATGACGGCGCGTTCGGAGGCGTCGCCGGTGCAGGTGAGTCCGTCGATGCGGGCCATGGTCGAGGCGATCGAGTCGGGCGCGATGAAATCGGCGACCGGGCGGCCCACGATCTCCTCGGCGGACCGGGCCGCGAGCAGCCGCACGCCCGCCGGATTCAGATAGACGACGGTGCCGCGCTCGTGCACGCAGATGGCGTCGGGGGAGTGCTCGATCAGCGAGCGGTACCGCTCGGCCGCCTGCTCCGCATCCCCCACCGAGGTGGTCTTCTCGTCCATGCGAATCCCCGTTCGTCGAACGACACGCGCGGTTGCGTCGATTTCCGCGACCCCGCCGGATCCGGTGATCGCCCACCCTGCGCCGCGATCCGAACGAGGTTGCCGGTGCTGCCATCCACTAGCCGAGAAAAGCTCAGAAAAAGAGACTAGATGGTATCGAATGGACAGGATACCGCTCACATCGAAGGTACAGCAATCGGCGCACCGCGCGCCGTCGACGCGGGCTGATCAGCGTCTTCACCGGCCGCGATCCCCGCATCCGGCGCACCTGTCACCGGGTCGCGCTAGCCTCGGGTCATGTGCCGAAACATCACCCCGTTGCGCGGGCTCGAGCCCGCGGCGACCACCGAGGAGATCGAGGCGGCGGCGCTGCAATACGTGCGCAAGGTCGGCGGGCTGTCGAGCATCTCGGCGGCCACCCGTCCCGCGGTCGACGCGGCGGTGGCCGATATCGCCGCGATCACCGCGCGCCTGCTCGCCGAACTGCCCGACCGCAAGGTGCCGCCGAAGACCGTGCCGCCGCTGCGCAGGCCCGAGGTGCAGGCGCGGATCGCCGCGCGCTCCTGAGCCCCAGCCCCCGGCGACCGGCCGTTGCGGCCCGGCCGCCGCACCCGCGTGAGCGCGACGACCGGCCGGCGCTCACAGCGAGCGGGCGATGATCTCCTTCATGATCTCGTTGGTGCCCGCGTAGATCATCTGCACGCGGTTGTCGACCCACATCCGCGAGATCGGGTACTCGCTCATGTACCCGTAGCCGCCGTGCAACTGCAGGCATTCGCTGGCGATCGACATGGCGCGCTCGGTGGTCCACCACTTCGCCATCGCCACCGTCGGGATGTCCAGTTCGCCCGCGATGTGCTTGGCGATGCAGTCGTCGGTGAACACCCGCGAGATCTTGGCCTCGGTGGCCACCTCGGCCAGCTTGAACTTGGAGTTCTGGAAGCCGAACACCGGCCTGCCGAACGCCTCGCGCTCCTTGGTGTAGCGCAGTGTGTGCTCGAGCGCGACCTCCATGCCCGCGGTCGCGCCGACGGCGATGATCAGGCGCTCCTGCGGCAGTTGCTGCATGAGCTGGATGAAGCCCTGGCCCTCCTGGGTGCCGAGCAGGTTCGACACGGGCACCCGCACGTCCTCGAAGAACAGCTCGGAGGTGTCCTGGCCCTTCTGGCCGATCTTGTCCAGCACCCGGCCGCGCCGGAAGCCCGCGCGCTCGGCCTCCACCAGGATCAGGCTGATGCCCGCCGCGCCCTGGGAGGTGTCGGTCTTGGCGACGACGATGATCAGATCGGCCTGGGAACCGTTGGTGATGAACGTCTTCGAGCCGTTGATGACGTACTCGTCGCCGTCGCGTACGGCCTTGGTCTTGATGCTCTGCAGGTCCGAGCCGGTGCCGGGCTCGGTCATGGCGATCGCGCCGACGGTCTCGCCGCTGGCCATCTTCGGCAGCCAGTGCTTCTTCTGCTCCTCGGTGCCGTAGGCGAGCACGTAGTGGGCGACGATGCCGTTGTGCACGGTCTGGCCCCACGAGGTGTCGATCGCCCTGGCCTGCTCCTCGATCAGCACCGCCTCGTGGGCGAAGGTGCCGCCGCCACCGCCGTACTCCTCCGGGATGGACAGGCACAGCAGGCCGAGTTCGCCCGCCTTGTTCCAGAGGTCGCGGTCCACGTGGTGCTGGGCGATGAACTTGTCGACGTTGGGGGTGACCTCTTTCTCGAAGAACGCGCGCGCGAGGTCGCGCAGCGCGTCGAGATCGTCGTTCATCCAACACGACCGGTAGGCGGCCATCGAGACTCCTTGGGCTCGGCGTACGACTGGCAATACTTGTGACCAGTATTTACGGGTACAGTGTGTACCATCACTCGCGACGAGACAAGAGCGGCGGCGAGATCGCGATACGGTGAGCCACGTGGGACGACAGCGCTGGACCGATACCGCCGAGACCCGCCGCTCGGGCGCACGCGGACCGGGTGGCGCGGAGCGCCGTCGCGCGCTGGTGGACGCGGCCATGGCCGCGATCGAGGAGCACGGCCCCGATGCCTCCATCGGGCTCATCGCCGACCGCGCCGGACTGGTCCGCACCCACGTCTACCGGCACGTCGCGGGCAAGGAGGAATTGGACCGCGCCGTGGCCCGTCGCGCCTACGAAGACCTCACCGCGCGCATCCGCGCCACCTTCGACACCGACGGCACGCCCATCGAGATCATCCGCGCGCCGATCGCGGTGCACGTCGGCTGGGCGGCCGAGCATCCGAACCTGTACCGCTTCCTGGTCGGTCGCGACTACCGGCGCGGCGGCGACCAGCCGCGCATCGGAGGCAGCGCGTTCGCCGCCGAGATCTTCACCGCCGCAACGCGATACATTCCGCGCTTCGGCGCCGACCCGGCCGCCGCCGAACGGCTCATCGTCGCGCTGGTCGGCCTCATCGACGCCTCGGTCCGCTGGTGGCTGACCCACGGCGGGGACGCCGCCGAGGTCCTCGCCGACCGGCTCACCGCCGAATCCTGGTTGCTCATCGACCATCACCTGCGCGCCGTGGGCATCGCACTCGACCCCGCGGCCCGGTTGCGGGACCTGTTGATCGCGGGCGAGGACTACCGCGGCGCGGGGGAGTGAGCGGAGCTCAGGCCCCGAACTTCTCCTGCGCGTCGGCCACGATGGCGTCCAGGCGCGCGTGATGCGCGCCCTTCCAATAGGTTTGGCCGCAGTCCAGGCAGCGGGCGAAGGTGTCGTAGGTCTGGCCCGTGCGGTCGGGGAGGTCGTCCACCTCGACCCGTTCCGCCGCGCGGAGCAGCCCGTTGCAGGTGGTGCAGCGCGTCCACGGGGTGAGCGCGGGCGCGAAGCGGGACAGCACGTCGTCTAGCTGGTCGACCGGCCGGTGGCTGTACACGTAAGCGCCGGCGAAGATCTCGCGCCTGCGCAGCAGCCCCCGGTCGCGCGAGAGCAGAACGCGGCGTTCGGCCGCCGACCGCGCGGCCAGCGCCGCGTCGCCGATATCGGGGTTCTCGTAGGCGGCGTCGATGCCGAGCAGTCGCAGCCGGCGCGCCAGCGTGCCGAGGTGGATGTCGAGCAGGAAGCGCGGCGGTTCGGCCAGGCGCTGCGGACGGGTGACGGCCCGCACCTCGAGCGTCTCGCCGTCGGCGGGGATGTGCCCGGCGCCGACCGGCGCGCCGTTCACCAGCAGCGCGCCGACCTCGGTGAGCGGCACGCCGAGTGACTCGACCACGTGTCCCGCGGTCGACACGCCGTCGATGCGCGCCGTCGTCGGCCCGGCGCGCCGCGCGGCGGGCACGAAAACCCCCAGTTCGGCGCCGAACGCGACCGTGATCTCCCCGGTACCCACCCCGCCAGCATGCCAGTGGGCAGCCGGGGCGACCACCCGATTGTTCAGCCGGCCCGGCGCTGCGCGGCGAACGCGACGAATTCCGCACGGAAGGCGAAGTACGAGTCGCGCAGGTCGGGGCCGGGCCAGTCGGCGGGCAGCAGGTCGGCGGGCAGCATCGGGTCCACGAGGATGTGGCGCACGGTGGCGGCGGCGACCTCGAACCGCTCGGCGATCGTGGTCGCGCCGGCCATGGCCGTCAGCAGCAGGCAGGCGTCGCGGGCCCAGTCGGCGGGGCGGAACAGGCGCTCGGACAGCTCGTGCGGGGAGTCCTCCGGGTGGCCGGTGAAGTACGTCAGCCGCCGCCGCGCGGCGGGCGCGAACGTGCTCGCGAGGTTCGCGGGCCGGGTCCACACGCCCTCGCGCACCTCGCCGAACTTGTTGGTGCGCAACGCCTCCCGGATCGCGGCGCGATCGGTCGAATCGTCGGCGCCCACGGTCACCACGGCCAGCCGCCAGGTCCCGTCCCACGGCTCGGCGGGCGGGTGCATGGCCTCGTCCTGGCGGCGCTGCCGGTCGATGAGCCGCGCCGAGAGCCGGTACGCGCTGTCGGTGCGCTCCAGATCGCCCGCCGCCACCATGCGGGTGAGCGCGGCCCGCACCGCCGACTCGCCGAGTCCGAGGCCGGTGGCGATGCGCACGATCCAGCTCACCGGCGCTTCGGCGGGGTGGGCGCCGAGCAGGGCGCTGAGGATCGCCGAGCGCGCGGTGAGCGTGCGCACCGGCGTCGAAGGCATGCGCCGATGCTAGTCGGCCGCGCGGGGCGGTTCGTACGGCCGGGCTATTGCAATAATTCAGCGCATAGGTGACCATGTGCAATATCGACGCCGTGGGAGAGCACACGCCCACGGCCGGTGTCGCGGCCCGGTTGCCGCGGCGACTACTCGGCGAGGAGTGACGCGATGGCGACGCACGAGGTGACCAATCAGGTTCCGCCCCTGGAGGATTACGACGCGGCCGAACAGCCGGTGATCCTGGAGGCGCTGCGCCGGGCCGGCGCGACGGACGCGCTGGACGACCTCCACGCCGTCGGGCGGATCGCGGGCAGCGCCGAGGCGCAGCGCCTCGGCGACCTGGCCGAGGCGCACCCGCCGGTGCTGCGCACGCACGACCGCTACGGCCACCGCGTCGACGAGGTCGAGTACGACCCGGCCTATCACCGGCTCATGGACCAGGCCGTCCGCTTCGGCCTGCACGGCGCGCCGTGGGCCGACCCGAGCCCGCACGCGCACCTGGTCCGCGCGGCGAAGATGAGCGTGTGGGGCCAGGTCGACGCCGGGCACGGCTGCCCGATCTCGATGACCTACGCCGTGGTCCCCGCGCTGCGCGCGAATCCGGAGCTGGCCGCCGCCTACGAACCCCTGCTCGCCGCAAGGGAATACGACTTCGGCCTGCGCGTGCCCTCGGCGAAACGCGGTCTGATCGCGGGCATGTCGATGACGGAGAAGCAGGGCGGGTCCGACGTGCGAGCCAACACCACCGCGGCCGTGCCCTCGCTCGACGGCTCCTATCGGATCACCGGGCACAAGTGGTTCACCTCGGCCCCGATGTCGGACTTCTTCCTGGTCCTGGCGCAGGCGCCGGGCGGGCTGTCCTGCTTCTTCGTCCCGCGCGTCCTGCCCGACGGCACTCGCAATACCTTCCGCCTGCAACGCCTGAAGGACAAGCTCGGCAACCACTCCAACGCCAGCGCCGAGGTCGAGTACGAGGACACTGTCGGCTGGCTGGTCGGCGACGAGGGGCGCGGCGTGCCCACGATCATCGACATGGTCAACCTCACCCGCCTGGACTGCACGCTCGGGTCGGCGGGCGGGATGCGGGTGGGCGTCGCGGCCGCGGCGCACCACGCCGCGCACCGCCGGGCCTTCGGGGCGCACCTGGCGGACCAGCCGCTCATGCGCAACGTGCTGGCCGATCTGGCCGTGGAGGCCGAGGCGGCCACGACGGTCGGCCTGTGGCTGGCCGAGCTCACCGACCGCGCCGTGACGGGTGACGAGGCCGCCGACCGGCTGCGGCGGATCGCGCTGGCCGTCAGCAAGTACTACGTGTGCAAGCGCGGCCCGATCCACGCCGCCGAAGCGCTGGAATGCCTGGGCGGCAACGGATACGTCGAGGAGTCCCGGATGCCGCGCCTCTACCGCGAGGCCCCGCTGCTGTCGGTGTGGGAGGGCTCGGGCAACGTGGCCGCGCTGGATGTGTTGCGCGCCATGGCCAAACAGCCCGACACGCTCACCGCCTTCTTCGCGGAGGTGGAGGCGGCGGCGGGCGCCGACCGGCGCCTGGACGCGGCGGTCGCCCGATTGCGCGGGCAGTTCAGCGATGTCGACACGATCCAGTACCGCGCGCGGCGCGTCGTCGGCGAGATGGCGCAGGTGCTGCAAGGGTCGCTGCTGGTGCGTTTCGGTCACCCCGCCGTGGCGGACGCGTTCACGGTGAGCAGGCTGGGCGCCGACCGCGGCGACGTGTTCGGCACGCTCCCGTCCGGCGTCGACACCGCCGCGATCATCGAGCGCGCCACGCCGAAGCTGTCCTGACCGCGAATCGAAGGAGATCCGTTGAGCGACAACGCCGATCACGCGGGCGCTCGGCCCGCCGCCTGGTACGAGGGCCTCACCGAGGGGCCGGACTCGCTGTTCGCCGACCGCGAGCGCGCCGAACCGGAGATCGAGTACCGCACGCTGACCTATGAGGTGGACGGCCGGATCGCCCGCATCACCTTCAACCGTCCCGAGCGCGGCAACGCCATCACCTCCGACACCCCGGTCGAGCTGGCGGCGGCCGTGGAGCGGGCGGATCTGGACCCGCGCGTGCACGTCATCGTGGTGTCGGGGCGGGGCAAGGGTTTCTGCGGCGGATACGACCTGTCGATCTTCGCCGAGGGCGGCGGACTCGCGATGGACGGTCCCGACGAGGCGACGGGCACCGTGCTCGACCCGGTGGTGCAGGCGCGCAACCACAATCCTTGGGGCACTTGGGATCCGGTGGTCGACTACCAGATGATGAGCCGCTTCAACCGCGGCTTCTCCAGCCTGCTGCACGCCAACAAGCCGACGGTCGCGAAACTGCACGGCTTCGCGGTGGCGGGCGGCACCGATATCGCGCTCTACGCCGACCAGATCATCTGCGCCGACGACACCAAGATCGGCTACCCGCCCACCCGCGTGTGGGGCATTCCCGCCGCGGGCATGTGGGCGCACCGCCTCGGCGATCAGCGCGCCAAACGCCTGCTGCTCACCGGCGACTGCCTGACGGGCAAACAGGCCGTCGAATGGGGCCTGGCCGTGGAATCGTGCCCGGCCGAGGAACTCGACGAGCGCACCGAGGCGCTGCTGGCCCGCATCGCGCGGATGCCGATCAACCAGCTCGTCATGGCCAAACTCGCGCTCAACAGCGCGCTGCTGGCCCAGGGCGTGGCCAACTCCGGCATGATCAGCACCGTCTTCGACGGCGTCTCGCGCCACTCCCGTGAGGGCTACGCCTTCCAATTGCGTTCGGCCACCGTGGGTTTCCGCGAGGCCGTGCGCGAACGCGACGAGCCCTACGGCGACTGGAAGCGCGAGAGCCCCCGGCCGCCGACTCCGTGAGCCCGCCTCAGTCGGGCAGCCGGCGCATCTCCACCAGGGTGAGGCCGAGGTTGTCGATCATCGCCAGCACGGCGCGCATGGCGGTCTGATCGGGGACGGGTCCGTGCAGGGACGTCGCGCACGGACACGAGGTGGCGGTCAGCTCGGGGAACGCGGCCCGCGCGCGGTCGGAGAGTTCGCCGTCGATGATGAACTGATAGCGGACGGCCATGGCACTCCTCTCGCGGCGCGAACGTGTGCGGGTGATCACCGAGTCTGCTCCGGACGGCGGCCTGGTGCCTCACACGTCGCGGATGAGATCACCGCTCAGAGCAGGCCGCTGCGGCGGGCGTGATCGAGGGCCGCGACGCGGGAGTTGGTGCCGAATTTCGTGTAGATCGCGCGCATATGGGTTTTCACGGTGTTGATCGAGACGCCCAGGTCCTCGGCGATCTGCTGGGCGGTGCGCCCCGAGGGCAGATGCTGGAGCACGGTCGTCTCGGCGTCGGTGAGTCCGGGCCGAGTGTGCCCGTGGTGGGCGGACGGATGCCTGCGCACCCGATCGGCGAACGCGTCGCGGCGGCCCAGCCGGCCCGAGTACACGTCCAGCAGTTCGATGGCGGCGGGCACGTCCAGGAACGGGCGCACCAGGTGATCGGGTTCGGCCCGCCGCAGCGCCTGCTCCAGCCCGCCGCGCGCCTTGCCGGTGGTGCCGAGCCGGTGCTGCGCCGAGGCGTACAGCAGCCACGCGACCACCGCGGTGCGCGCATGCAGGGCGTCGAGGATGCCGAGCAGCGGCTCGATCGCGCCCAGCACCGCCTGAGCGTGCTCGGCGGCGTCGGCCAGCATGGCCCGGGCCACCGTGAGGTCGGGCAGGTCGCCGAACTGGCGGTGCGCGCGGTTGGCCAGCAGGTGCGCGGGCCGCGCCTCCCCGGCGTTGAGCAGGGCGGCGACGACCTGCGCGACGAGGGTCGCGGTGGCGGCGGGCACCGGCCGCTCGTCCAGCAGCAGGTGCGTGGTGTGCCGCAGCGCGTCCACGGCGGCGGGCCGGTGGCCGCAGCGCGCGGCGTCGACCATCAGCGCGATCGTGTGGCCGTGCCAGCCCGCCAGCGGACTGTGCGATCCGTCTTGGCCGGTGCGCGCGGCCAGGGCGCCGTCGAGGTGGCGGGCGTCGGGTACCTCGCCGCGCAGGTGGGCGGCCAGCGCCGAGATCGCCATGACCTGCGCGGCGTCGGTGGTGCCGGTCAGGTGGTGCTCGGACGCGACGGCCAGGGCACGGTCGGCGCGCTCGCGCATCGAGGCCGTGGCGTCCCTGGCGGTCGCGACGAACGCCAGCCGGGTCAGCGCGCGCAGCGCCAGCCGGGGGTGGCCGGTGTGGTTGGCCAAGGTCAGCGCGCCGAGCAGCCGCTCCTCGGCCCGGTGCGGGTGACCCTCGACCAGCAGCGCGGTGGCCGACTGGATCGCGAGGTAGCCGTCGATATCGGGGTGACCCGTGACGGCGGGCGCCGCGGTGGACACTTCGCCCAGCCGGGCGCCGGAGGCGGCGAACAGGTCGGCCGTCACCGCGACGGCCAGGGCGTCGACCCAGTCCGGCGGCGCGAAGGACGGGTGCGCCGACCGTCGCGCATCGGCCACGTCGAGCAAGTTGCGCGCGTCGGCGGTGCTGCCGTGGAACAGCGCGTCCAGCACCCGCAGCAGCCACACGAACGGGTCGTCCAGCGCGGTGGGCAGGCGCCGGTGCAATTCGTCGAAGACGGCGGGCCCGTCACCCTCCAGTACCAGCGCGACACCGCGCTCGGCGAGGTATTCGTGCAAGTGCGCGGGGTCGGGTACGGACAGCAGGTGGGTCACGGCCTGCCGGTGCGAGCCTGTCTCGCGCAGCGCCCGCGCCGCGCGCAGGTGGAGTTCGCCGCGCGCGCCGGCGTCGAGCCGGTTGGCCTCGGCCAGGAAGTACGCGCGCAGCATCGGGTGGTAGGCGAACCAGATGTCGCCGTCGCGCACGACCGAGGTGAGCGGGAAACTCATCCGGTCCAGCTCGTAGAGCGCGTGTCCGGCGCCGCCGCCCGTCAGCTCGTCGGCCAGCCGCTCGGTGAACGCGGCCGGAACGCTGGTGTAGGTGAGGAACATGCGCAGCGAGGGCGCGAGCGCGGAGATGAGTTCGCCCACCAGGAAATCCGACACCGCGTGCGGCGGGCGGGCCAGGGTGGCGAGCGCGGCGGCCCGGTCGCGCGCGGTGGACAGGTAGATGGCCGCGATCCGCACCAGGGCGGCCCATCCCCGGGTGAGCGCGGTGACGGTGTCGAGTTCGGCACCGTCGAGGTCGCAGCCGTGCTCGCGGCACAGCGCCTCCACTTCACTGCCGTCGAGCGCCAGATCCTCGGCGCCCCAGCGCACCAACTGTTCGGGCAGGCCCGGCAGATGCCACCGCAACGGCGGATCGAACCGGCCCGAGATCACGGTGGTGACACCGGGAGGCGCGTGGAGCAGGAAGTGTTCGAGTCCGGCCAGTTCCAGTGGCTCGGTGATCAGGTGGGCGTCGTCGAGGACGATCACGAGCGGGTCGCCGCGCGTGGCGAGCGCGTCAACCAGGGCGGCTGCCTCCGAACCCGGCGCACCGAGCGCGCGTTGCGGCGCGGGCATGCCGAGCCCTTCGCGCAGCGCCGACCACAGCGTGCCGTCGCCGTCGGGCTGCTCACCGAGGGCGACCCACACCACCTCGCGGACCTGCCGGGTGCCCGCCCACTCGGTCAGCAGGACGGTCTTCCCGCTGCCCGCCGGCGCGCACAGCAGCAGCGCCCGGTGGCGCGGGGATTCGGCGATCGCGTCGAGCCGCCGCAGCAGCGCCGGCCTGGTGATCGGCGCGAAGGACAGTGCCGGCAGTGGGGAGAGGGCCGCGCTGCCGCGGGTCGTGCGTAGATCGGGGCCGTGTGAGCTGGCCACCGTGCCTCCTGGACCGAGTGCCGACTTGTCGCGCCTGGCTCAGGAATTTACCGGATGGAATTACTTCTTGGTCGTCACGACCGATCTTGTTATCAGGTCTTGTCCGTCCGGTTCACCCGAGCCGGGCCGCGACGCCATGTCCCTTGGGGTGAAAGGCGTTTCTGCGGTGCGAGTACAGGCCGAGCAGGCCGAGTACCTGGTCGTCCGCGATGAGCGGATGACAGTACAGCGACCGCACACCCAGCGCGTGCAGGTGTGCGCAGTAGTCTCGCCAGCGTTCCTCGTCGGTGAGGTCGGCGATCAGCACGCGGCGGTGCGTGCGGACCACATCGGCGCCGGGGGAGTCGGGGTAGTCGCCTTGGGCCTGCTCGAGTGTCGCGGCGTCGCGACACGACCAGCCGACGACTTCGAATCCGTCCAGGCCCCAGGCCGTGATGCCGACCAGCGGGTGGCCGGGCAGCAGACGGGCGATATTGGCGGCCGCCTGAGCGGGGAACGCCGGAGAGTCAGGGGGGAAGATCGCGCCCGGGCCGGGGGAGACCGGGGCCGAGATCGGTGTTTCTAGCATGCGGGCACCTCACTGACAGCGCGTCCGCGGGTGTGGTCTCCTCGACGCCACCACCCGTCGGCCGGAGCGCGCCGACTGGCCATCCACTTTCGCTGCCCCATCCGGGGCGATACACCGCCCGTCCCCGCACGGGCGTCTGCCGCCGGTGAAGGCGGCGTGAAAGGTTGCGCACCAAGGGATCCACTTACCACCCCGGGGTGCACGGAGGGAACCGTTCACCTGCACACAGGTCACGCTCCCGCTCGGGATGTGACGGCCACCACATTAACACCGCCCGGTCGGTCCGAGGGCGGGATTCGGCGGACCCGCCGGTCACGGCTCGATCAGCCCGGCGCGGATCGCGTACCTGGTCAGCGCGAGGCGATCGCGCAGGTCCAGCTTCTGCAGAATGTCGGCCCGGTGCCGGTCCACCGTCTTGGCGCTGATCACCAGGGTCCGCGCGATATCGCGGGTGGAGTGGCCCTCCGCGACCACTTTGAGAATCGCCTCCTCGTGCGGGGTCAGGATGGCCTCGGGCAGCGCCGACCCCTCCCGCGCCCGGTGCAGGTACTCGCGGATCAGTGCGGTGACCGCGCCGGGATAGAAGAACGGCTCCCCGCGCATGGTGGCCCGGCACGCCTCCAGCAGGTCGCGGTCGGCCACCTGTTCGGGTCGGCGGTGGTGGGCATGTTCGTCGACAACATCCCCTACACCGCCACCATGGCGCCGGTGGTGGAAGGCGTGGTGGCCGGGGCGCCCGACGGCGGTCCGGGGCAGGCGCTGTGGTGGGCGTTCGCGTTCGGCGCCGACTTCGGCGGCAACGGCACGGCGGTCGCCGCGAGCGCCAACGTCGTCGCCCTCGGCATCGCGCGCCGCGCCGGTCATCCGATCTCGTTCTGGCAGTTCACCAAATACGGGTTGGTGGTCACCGCGTTGAGCTCGGTGCTGGCGTGGACGTACGTGTGGTTGCGGTACTTCTGAGTCTCAGGCCAGGTACGGGCCCAGCTGCGCGACCGCCTCACCGGGATGGGTGGCGGCGATCGGGCGCCCGATCGCCTGGAGCTTCCATCCGCTGCGCGCCAGGTACAGCTTCGCCGCGATGACGCCGGTGTGGGTGCCGTCGCCCGCGAGGTCGAAGTGCGCGAGCTCCTTGTCGTCCACGCCGTCGACCACGCGGCAGAACGCGTTCCGGATGCGCTCGAAGGTCTGGCCCTGGTAGGAGGTGATGACGAAGACGATGGTCGCCACCTGGTGATGCACGCGGGTGAGATCGACCGAGATCACCTCGTTCTCGCCCTTGCCGATGCCGGTGAGGCTGTCGCCGAGGTGCCGGATCGCGCCGTCGCGCGAGGTGAGCTGGGCGAAGTAGACGGCGTCGAGCAGGTAGTGGTCGCGGTCGAAGATCAGCGCGGCGGCGTCGAGGTCGGCGTGGTCGCTGCCCTGCGCGCCGGGGACCGGGTCCCAGCCCAGGCCCATGCGCAGGTACTGCAGATCCGTCCCGGCGTCGGTGCGCAGCCGCACGGTCTGGTTCACCAGCAGCGGCAGCGGGCGATCCGCGCTGAGCAGCAGTTCCTGCTCCGGCTGCACGTGCTCGACCGGTCCGCCGACGCGCAGGTGGTTCTCGGCGAGCACACCGGCCAACCCGGCGGGGTGACCCTCGTTCAACCCGCTGATCTGCCAGCCGTTCTCGGTGCGCTCCAGCTCCACGGCCACGGCGGCCGACGCGCCGCTCACGCCGGTGAGCCGGTGGTTCAGCACGTTCGCGCCGAGCGCGTCGAACACGTCCACCACCACCGGGCCTGCGTCGGAGAACACGTGGTGCGGGTTGTCCAGCGCCACCACGATCCGCACCGAGACCACCTGCGGCGCAAGCGTATTCATCCGGATGGCGAGCGAGGTCGGCTGCCCGCCGCGCGCGTCGGCCCGCCGCACGTCCTCGGTATGCGGTTCGGCGCACGCCGTGCCCGCCTCGTCGCATTCGGCGTCGTGGTCGCTGCGGAACAGCGCCACGATGTGCGCGGGCTCCCCGCTGTGCGCGATCACCACCAGTTCGTGCGTGGTCAGCGAACGTGTTTGCTCCGAAACCTCAGGCACGCGATCCTTCTCCGCTCGGGCCCGGCACCCCCGGACCTGTGAATACCGTCCGCCCGGCGTCCTCCCGCGCCGGACCCTGTCGCGGTGCGCCGGCATCGATCCCGGCCACCCGGCCCGCGACACCCTCGCACACGGTTGTCTGTTCGAGGATAGTCAGCCTGTGCCGCCGATGTGGGCGCCGGACACGAACTCGCCGGTGGGAAAAGGGCGCCCGGCGTCACTCGACCGCGAACTCACCGGCGGTGAGAGGCGAAGCCTGCCACGGGGGAGCCGCTCGCAAAAGTGCCACTCGGCTGCGAACAAGCGAAATCTGCTCCCCCTCCCCCTCGAAGCCAGAGACTTTCGTGGATGTCTGCGCGCGGTGCTTCCGATACCGCAACGTGGGACCGCGCACCACCACACCGGGCGCCAAGGCCGACGCCGCCATGAGCAGTGCGGTGTCCTCCATTCCGTGCGCCGCGCTCCACCCGCCGACGGTGAGCAGCAGGTCGCGCCGCCACATCACCCCGGCCGGATGCACGGGCACGTGATAGCGATCCGGTTCGGTGATCCACGCGTCCACCAGCGCGCCGCGCGGAATCGGCCCGTCGGGCAACGCGATCGGGAATTCCCGCAGTGCGCCCGAGGCATGCAGATCCCGCGCCGGACCGACCGCGAAACCGGCGTCCGGGTGGTCGCGCAGCGCGGTGAGCAGGGTGCGCAGTGCCGTGGGCTCCAGTTCGTCGTCGGCGTCGAGATTCTGGATCAGCGGCGCGGACGAGCGGCCCAGCGCCACGTTGCGGGTGACGGCCGCGCCCGCACGGGTCCCGTTGGCGGACAACGACACCCGCGGATCGGCGAGCGCGCCGCACCGGGACAGCGTGGTGGGGATGCCGTCGAGTTCACCGTCCACCTGGACGGCCAGCGCCAATCGGTGTGGGTCTGCGCGGCCAGGGAGCGCCAGGCGTCGGGAGGTAGCGCTCGTAGGCGGCGTGCACCGCCGTCAGCACTTCTACCCGCATAGGCACCAGAGCGAGCCTGGCAGGCGCCCGAACGCACCCGCGAGGCGATCGACGTCGCACTCAACGGCCTCGCGCCGGGCACGCCGTTCGAGGGGCAGGGTGAGCTGTTGCGGACCCGCGCCGCCGAGGCGGTGCGCGAGCACCCGCGCGACCACATGTTCCACCTGCGTCTGTCTACGGGTGAATTCCTCTGCGGCCATTACGATCCCGCGCTCGAACAGGTCGACACCGCGCTGGAACTGCTGCCCGCGATCGGCTGGCGGGGCAGTCATCAACTGCTGCTGGAGCAATTCACGTCGCAGCGCACCGCGATCTTGCAGGGCCGCGCCACCGCCCGTCGCGACGCCGAACGCCAGGAACGGCTGGACCACCACGAGCGGACGATCGAGGACCTCGTCGGCAATGTGCGCCGCTCGCTGTTGCGCTCGGTCGAACTGGTCACGACCTTCGCCGCCGTCATCGCGTTCGCCGTCGGCTCGCTCCAGATCACGCTCAACGGCAACCTGGATCTGAAGGGCCGGGCGATCCTGATGGCCGAGCCCGGCGGCGGCCTGCTCTTGTTCGCCCTGGTGATCGCAGGCGGCTCCTGGCTCATCACCCGCAACCTCAGCACCGCGCGCGGCAACGACGAGGAGTGAGCAGCAAACCGGCCCCGCGATGGGTCGGGCCCTGTGCGAATTGTCCGTATCCACCGGTAGCGCAACGTCGTTCGGTGCTCGCGCGATTGCGCTGTCCACCAGCGGGATTGACGATTCGTTAACCACCGGTTCGCGGAATCTCCTGTCCCGCACCGCCTTCACCGAGCCCATGTACGCTCGGCTCCGTGATTACCCTCAGAAAAGAAGACGGGGCGGCGGATCTCGCGGGCATCACCAAGCTGAGCGTCGGCGTGAGCTGGGACCCGAGCGGTGGCACGAGCGGCGGTGCGCTCGGCTGGGCGCGGCGCAAGCGCGGCGTGGACCTCGACCTCATCGCGATCCTCATGCAGGGCTCGGAACCGGTGCGTTTCGCCGGTCTCGACTCGCTCGACCCGCTCGGCAACGGCTCGGTCGTGCACAGCGGCGACGAGCAGACCGGCGCCGCCTCCGGTGACGACGAGACCGTGCACGTCACCCTGGCCAACGTGCCCGACGGCATCGACGCCATCGTCTTCGTCGCGGCCGCCTTCAAGAAGGGTTCCAGCTTCGAGAAGGCGAACAACATCTCGTTCAAGATCTACGACGCCTCCGGCGGCAGCTCCCAGCAGGTGGCCGACATCTGGCCCTCGCTGCTCGGCGACGAGAACGCCAACGCGGTCGCCCGCGCCTTCCGCAACGGCGCCGTCTGGCAGCTCGAGGTGCTCAACCGCAAGGGCAAGATCAAGCAGGGGGACAAGCAGGCGCTGCTGCGTTTCGCGATGGAATAAGGGGATTCAGTCCGGCACCAGTCCGCCGGCGAGTACGCGGTGCGCCGCGTCGATCGCGTCCGGCGTGTGCTCGAAGATCTGCGCGTCACCGCCCGCGGGCAGCGCCCCGACCGCCGCGAGGCGTCGGCGGTGATGGTCGCGCAGACCCGACATCAGCACCGTGATGTGCCGGTGCTCGAGTTTGCGCACGGCGTCTTCGAGCACGAGCGCGCCCGTGGTGTCCAGCGCCGTCACGTGCCCCATGCGCAGGATGACCACGCGCACATCGGACACGTCGGCCAGCTCCAGCAGGAAGCGGTGCGCGGTGGCGAAGAACAGCGGGCCGTCGATGCGGTAGGCCACGATGTGGTCGTGCAGCAGGGACCGCTCTTCGGCGAGGTGGTCGTCCTCGTCGAGCGGAACCTGGTGCAGCCCCGCCTCTTTCGCCACCGAGCGCAGCGCGAGCACCACGGCGAAGCCGACGCCGACGGCCACCGCCGTCACCAGGTCCAGTGCCACCGTGACGCCGAAGGTGACGACCATGATGAGCGCGTCACCGCGCGAGGCTCGCGCGATCGCGGCGAGCGAGGCGGTCTCGACCATCCGCACCGTCGTCGCGAGCAGCACACCGGCCAGCGCGGCGACGGGGATGTCGGCGACCAGCGGCGCCGCCAGGTACACGATGCCCGCCAGCACCGCGGCGTGCGTGAGCGCGGAAAGCCTGGTGCGGGCCCCGGATCGGACGTTCACCGCGGTTCGCGCGATCGCGCCGGTGGCGGGCACGCCACCGAACAGCGGCGCCGCCACGTTCGCCAGACCTTGCCCGAACAGTTCCCGGTCCGGATCGTGCCGAGTGCCGACCGCCATCGAGTCCGCCGCCGTCGCCGAGAGCAGCGATTCCAGCGCCGCGAGCGCGGCCACGGCCAGCGCGGGCGCGATCAGCCCGCCGAGCTGATCGAAGTGCAGGAAATCGAGTGTGGGAGCGGGCAATCCGGACGGTATCTCCCCGATCGGTGCGAGCTGGAGCCCGAACACCTGCGCGACCACGGTGGCGCCGACGACGGCGAGCAACGCGAACGGCAGTTTGGGCAGGTACCGCCCACCCACCAGCAACACTGCCGCCACCGCGAGCGCGGTCACCAGCGGCAGTGGGTCGGGGTCGGCGGCGAACCGCGACACCGCATCGGCGGCCGCCTGCCACACCTTCTCGCCGTGCGCGTCGGCGACGCCCAGCGCCGCCGGGAACTGCTGTAGCGCGATCACCACCGCGATCCCCGCGGTGAACCCCTCGATCACCGGGGCGGGCATGTACCGCACGGCCCGCCCCACGCCGGCGATCGCGAGCACGATCAGGACCAGGCCCGCGATCAGCCCGACGGCCAGCACGCCGGACGCGCCGTGCTGGTGCACGATCGGCACCAGCACCACGGTCATCGCGCCGGTCGGGCCCGACACCTGGAAGCGCGACCCGCCGAACACCGCCGCCACCGCGCCCGCGACCACGGCGGTGGCCAGCCCGGCCGCGGCACCCAGACCCGACGAGATGCCGAACCCGAGCGCCAGCGGCAGCGCGACCAGCGCGACGATCAGGCCCGACAGCAGGTCGGCACCCGGTTTGCGCACGGCCGCCCGCCAATCGGACCACCGCGGCAGCAGGTCCCGCGCGCTCACCGCGCGTCGGCCAGCCGCAGCTTCAGCGCGGCGAGCTGTTCGCGCAAGCGGTCGGGCAGCCGGTTGCCGCCGATGGTCGCGTACCACTCGTCGATCGACGCGGTCTCCGCGATCCACTCCCCGGTGTCGACGGCGAGCGCGGCCTCGGCGAGTTCCCTTGCGCCGTCCGGTAATCCGGACAGATCGAGCGCGTCGACGGGCGGCACCCAGCCGATCGGCGTGCGCACGCCCTTGCCCTCGCCCTCGATCCGCGCGAGCGCCCACTTCAGCACCCGGACGTTGTCCCCGAAGCCCGGCCACAGGAACTCACCGGCCGCGCCGCGCCGGAACCAGTTGACCTGGAAGATCTTCGGCAGTTTCACGGGGTCGGCGTCCGCGCCGAGCCGCAGCCAGTGCGCGAAGTAGTCGCCCACGTGGTAGCCGAGGAACGGCAGCATCGCCATCGGGTCGCGGCGTACCACACCCACCGCGCCCGCCGCCGCGGCCGTGGTCTCCGACGACAGCACCGAGGCGGTGAAAACGCCGTGCTCCCAGTCGAAGGTCTCCGCGACCAGCGGGACGGTGCTCGCGCGGCGGCCGCCGAAGAAGATCGCCGAGATCGGCACCCCGGTGGGATCGTTCCATTCCGGCGCCACCGAGGGGCACTGCTCGATCGGGGTGCAGTACCGCGAATTCGGATGGGCGGCGGGTCTTCCCGAGTCCGGGGTCCAGTCCCGCCCGTGCCAGTCGATCAGGTGGGCGGGCGGAGTGTCGGTCATGCCCTCCCACCACACGTCGCCGTCGTCGGTGCGGGCGGTGTTGGTGAAGATCGAATTGCCCAGGGCGATGGTGGCTATCGCATTCGGGTTCGTCTTCGCGCTCGTCCCCGGCGCGACGCCGAAGAAGCCCGCCTCCGGATTCACCGCGTAGAGCCTGCCGTCGGCGCCGAAGCGCAGCCAGGCGATGTCGTCGCCGATCGTCTCAGCGCGCCAGCCGGGCAGCGCGGGCTCGAGCATGGCCAGGTTGGTCTTACCGCACGAAGACGGGAATGCCGCCGCGATGTAGTGCGTACGCCCTTGCGGCGAGGTGAGTTTCAGGATCAGCATGTGCTCGGCCAGCCACCCCTCGTCGCGGCCGAGCACCGAGGCGATGCGCAGGGCGAAGCACTTCTTGCCGAGCAGGGCGTTGCCGCCGTAGCCCGAACCGTAGCTCCAGATGGTGCGCGTCTCCGGGAAGTGCGCGATGTACTTGGTCTTGTCGCACGGCCACGGCACGTCGGCATGGCCGGGCGCCAGCGGCGCGCCCACCGAATGCAGGCACCGCACGAAATCGACCGCGTCGGTGAGCTTCTCCCACACCGGCTCGCCGGAGCGGGTCATGATCCGCATCGACGCCGCCACGTACTCCGAATCCGTGATCTGCACACCGTATTTCGGATCGTCGGCATCGAGCGGGCCCATGCAGAAGGCGATCACGTACATCGTGCGGCCCGCCATCGCGCCCCGGTAGTGCTCGGTCATCACCGTGCGCATGTCCACCGGGTCGACCCAGTTGTTCGTCGGGCCCGCGTCGTTCGGGTCGGTCGAGCAGAGGAACGTGCGGTCCTCCACCCGGGCCACATCGTCGGGGTCGGAGACGCACCAGAACGAATTCGGCTTGGCGGTGAGCGGCACCAGGGTGCCCTTCTCCACCAGGAGCCCGGTCAGCCGGTCCCATTCCGCGCGGGAGCCGTCGCAGAACACGACCCGCTCCGGTGCGGTCAGTTCGGCGACCTCGGCGACCCAGGACAGCACGGCGGCGCTGCGGGTCGGGGCGGTCGCTTCGGCGCTGCGGTCGGACACGGCATCACTCCTTCTGTGAACTTGCCAGATATTCAGTTTAGAAAGTCTGCAAACAGCCTGTGTGCGAGGGTCTTGGTGCGCTCTCGGAGGGGGTCAGGCCGTGTTTTCCAGTGCCTCGGCTTGTCCCGCGACGACGCCCGTCAGGATCGCCCGCGCCGTCGCCAGCAGTTGCGCGACCTCGGGGGAGGTGAGTTCGTAGGTGACCGACAGTCCCTCGCGCCGCGCGGTGACCAGTCCGGCCCGCCGCAGGATCGACAGTTGCTGCGACAGATTGGCCGCCTCCACCTCGATCTCCCCGAGCAGTTCCGACACCGCGTGCTCGCGCTGGCTCAGCAGCTCGAGCACCCGGATACGCACGGGATGGCCGAGCGTCTTGAAGAAGTCGGCCTTCATCTGATAGAGCGGCCTGCTCGATCCGGGCACCCGCGCCACTCCCTTTCCCACTCGCGTGCGCGCCCGGTGATCACCGGACCACGCTGGTTGCAGAGTTTAGCAATCAGCGCAATCGGTGTCGTTCGCAGGTGACCGAAGACGGTACCGAGGCACACCTGGAGCCGGGTGCGCTCACGGGCGGTGGGCGCGGATCTCCGAAAGGGTCGGCGGCGGTTCGGTGCGGCCGGTGAGGTCGGCCAGGGTGGCCCACAGCTGGTCGTAGCGGTCGGGGCCGAGGCGGTGCTGCCAGTCCTCGAGTACGTGGGCGACGGCGCGGTGGATATCGCGTTCCAGGTCGCGGCCCGCCGGGGTGAGCCGGATGAGTTTGGCGCGGCCGCCCGCGCCGGGGGCGCGGAGCAGGTAGCCGTGGCCTTCGAGGTGGGTGACGAGTTCGTGCATGGACTGCTTCGTCATGCCCGCGTGCGCGGCGAGTTCGGCGGTGTGCGAGCCGTCGATGCCGCCGAAGCGGAACAGTTGCAGGTGGGCGGGACGCAGGTCGGGATGGTGCGGCGCGATCTCGGCGTGGATGGCGGCCAGGGCCTGGTCGAACGCCACACGCAGCAGTCCGAAGCGCCTGCCCGGCGCGGGGGTGCTGTCTTCGATTGACACCCGAGTCAGGCTACCTTACCGTAGCTGGTCAGGAAACCTGACTGTGAGGAGTGGCTCGTGATCGTCGAACAGGGCGCCAGGGAACAACTGGGGGTATTGCTGGCGGGCAAATGGGTGGTGCCGGTCATCGGGGCGGTGGCCGAACTCGGGATCGCCGACCTGGTGGCCGACGGTCCGGTCGAGGTGGCCGAGCTGGCGAAATCATCGGGAACGCACGAGAATTCGCTGCACCGGCTGTTGCGGGCAGCGGCGAGCATCGGCGTCGTCAGCGCCGACGGCGACACCCGCTACGGTCCCACCGCGCTGTCGGAATGCCTGCGGGCCGACGTGCCGGGCTCGCTGCGCGCCGCCGCGATCATGTTCGCGATGGATCCGTTCTGGTCGCCGTACGCGCGGATCCGGCACAGCGTCACCACCGGGGAGCCCGCGTTCGACCTGCATTTCGGCACCACGATCTACGACTACCTGCGCGACCATCCCGAGCATGCGCGGGTGTTCGGGTCCGCGGCGGCGGCCTTCCACGCCGAGGCCATCCGCTCGGTACCGCACGCCTTCGACTTCTCGCCCTACGCCACCGTGGCCGACATCGGCGGCGGCACCGGCGCGTTGCTCGGCGCCGTACTCGGGGCGAATCCCGGTGTGCGCGGCGTGCTGCTCGAACTGCCCGAGGTGGCGGAGTGCGCCGAAAAATATTTGGCGGCAGCGGGTTTGGAAGAGCGCGTGGACATCGTGCCTGGCGACTTCTTTGTCGGGGTGCCGCGCGCGGACGCATACCTGATCAAGAGTTGCCTGCACAACTTCCCCGACGACCGCGTGGTCGAGGTGTTGCGGGTGATCCGGTCCGCGATCCCCGACGGCGCACCGCTGCTGGTGATCGAGACGGTCATCCCGCCCGGCGACGGTCGGCACTACTCGAAGTTCGACGACATCGAGATGCTCGTCATAGCTGGCGGGGCGGATCGGACGCGGGCTCAGTGGTCGGGCCTGCTCGCCGCCGCCGGATTCGGCCTCGACCAGGCGTTGCCGTGCGGCGACCGGTTCTCGATTCTGCTCGCGATGCCGCGTTGACCGGGTGTTCTTCGCAACTCGACACTTGAGATTTAGGTGAACCGAACTTTACTATTCGTAACTATGAAGGTTTGGCTCCACCGGTGGTCGCCCGTGCGCGTGTTCATACCCCTGCTCGTCGCGGTAGGGGTGGTGTGTACGGCGACCGCCTGCGGGGAGTCGCGCGGAGCGAACGACAAGCCGGTCGTGCTCACCACGTTCACGGTGCTGGCCGATATCGCGCGCAACGTGGCGGGGGAGCACCTCGCGGTGGAGTCGATCACCAAGGTGGGCGCGGAGATTCACGGCTACGAACCGACGCCGGGCGATATCCGCAAGGCGTCCACGGCCGACCTCATCCTCGACAACGGGCTCAACCTGGAGGCGTGGTTCGGGCAGTTCGTCGCCGATCTGGACGTGCCGCACGTGGTGGTGACCGAGGGCGTCACGCCCATCTCCATCGCCGAGGACGCCTACGCGGGCAAGCCGAACCCGCACGCGTGGATGTCGCCGCTGAATGTGCAGATCTACGTCGACAACATGGTCCGCGCCTTCGCCGACCTGACCCCCGACCACGCCGAGGCGTTCCGCGCCAACGGCGAGGCCTACAAGGTGCAGTTGCAGCAGATCCACGACGAGCTGACCGGCACCCTGTCGGCCCTGCCCGCCAACGAGCGCGCGCTGGTGACCTGCGAGGGCGCGTTCTCCTACCTGGCCCGCGACGCCGGCCTCACCGAGAAGTACATCTGGGCGGTCAACGCCGAACAGCAGGCCACCCCGCAGCAGATCACCTCGGCCATCGACTTCGTGCGCGCCAACCGGGTGCCGGCCGTGTTCTGCGAGTCGACCGTGTCCGACGCCCCGATGCAGCGCGTGGTCGAGGCGACCGGGGCGCGGTTCGGCGGTGTGCTGTACGTGGATTCGCTGTCGGAGGCCGACGGGCCGGTGCCGACCTACCTCGAGCTGCTGCGCCACGACGCCAAGACCATCGCCACGGCGCTGACGGGAGCCACGCTATGAACCCGAGTATCGAGATCCAGGGCGTCACCGTGCATTACGGTGACGTGCTCGCCCTCGACGGCGTCGATCTCACGCTGCGTCCCGGCCGGGTCTGCGGGCTGATCGGCATGAACGGCTCCGGCAAGTCGACGCTGTTCAAGACCATCATGGGGCTGGTGCGCCCCGATCGCGGCACGGTGCGGGTGGACGGCGGTTCGCCCGCCGACGCGCGCAAGGCCGGCGTGCTCGGCTACGTGCCGCAGAGCGAGGACGTGGACTGGAACTTCCCGCTCACCGTGCGCGATGTGGTGATGACCGGCCGCTACGGGCACATGGGATTCACCCGCCGCCCGCGCCGCGCCGACAAGGAGGCGGTGGCCGAGGCGCTCGCGCGGGTCGAGCTGACCGACCTCGCCGAGCGGCAGATCGGGCAGCTCTCCGGCGGGCAGCGCAAGCGCGCTTTCGTGGCGCGCGGCATCGCCCAGGGCGCCACGATCCTGCTGCTGGACGAGCCGTTCGCCGGCGTGGACAAGCGGTCCGAGCGCACCATCAGCACGCTGCTGCGCGAGCTCGCCGATTCCGGTGTGTCCATTCTGATCTCCACGCACGACCTGCACGCCCTGCCCCAATTGGCCGACGAGGCAGTGCTTTTGATGCGGCGCGTGCTCAAGCACGGTGACCCGCACGAGGTGCTGCGCCCGGAGAACCTGGCGCTGGCGTTCGGCCTGGACGGCGACGACCGCGATACGTTCGCGAAAGCCGGGTGAGCGCGGTGACTTTCGCCGAACTGTTCCTCGATCCGCTGCGCTACGACTTCATGGTGCGGGCGCTGGCCACCA
Source organism: Nocardia puris (assembly GCF_003315035.1). Classification (GTDB taxonomy): domain Bacteria; phylum Actinomycetota; class Actinomycetes; order Mycobacteriales; family Mycobacteriaceae; genus Nocardia; species Nocardia puris. The sequence continues at coordinate 151,551 of NZ_QNRE01000013.1, read as the reverse complement.
CCGTCACCACGGCCGTGGTGTGCGCGGCGCTCTCGTGCTGGCTGGTGCTCATCGGCTGGTCGCTGATGGGTGACGCGGTGTCGCACGCGGTGTTGCCGGGCGTGGTGCTCGCCTACATCGTGGGGGCGCCGTTCGCGATCGGCGCGGTGATCTTCGGGTTCCTCGCGGTCGCGCTGATCGGGGTGGTGCGCGACACCAGCCGAGTGAAGGAGGACGCAGCCATCGGCATCGTCTTCACGACGCTGTTCGCGTTCGGGTTGGTGCTGGTGTCGGTGACGCCGAGCAACACCGATCTCAACCACATCATCTTCGGGAACCTGCTCGGCGTGAGCCGCGGCGAACTGGTGCAGATCCTCATCCTCGCCGCCATGGTGCTGGCGGCGCTGATCCTCAAACGCCGCGATTTCACCCTCTACGCCTTCGACGCCACGCACGCCCACGCCATCGGCCTGCGCCCGAAGCTCCTCGGCGCGGCCCTGCTCGGGCTGCTCGCGCTCACCGCCGTGCTGGCCCTGCAAGCGGTCGGCGTGATCCTGGTGGTCGCCATGCTCATCATCCCCGGCGCCACCGCGTACCTGCTCACCGACCGTTTCGGTCGCATGCTCCTCATCGCCCCCACCATCTCGGCGGTGTGCTCGGTCGCCGGCCTCTACATCAGCTACCACCTCGACACCGCCCCCGGCGGCATGGTCGTCGTCGTCCAAGGCATCGCCTTCACCCTCGCCTACCTCTTCGCCCCCCGCCAAGGAATCATCGGCCGCCGCCTCACCACCCGCCGCCGCACGCCCGCGCCCGCGTGACAAACCGGGTTCGTTCGTATGACCGGCCATCGCGACGCTGATCGTGATCCGAACCAGTCGGCGATAGCCGCGTAGCGCCCCGACGTGGGTAGGGTGCGGTGTCCGACCGTGAATGAGGACCGAGTTGTCAGGCTGGTCCGGCGAACTTCATGAGTGTCGTCGCCGACTGTTTCAGGTCGAGCTCGCCCATCGCGACGGCGTTGACGAAGGTGTAGGTCTCTAGTACGGGTGCGTTCTCGAGCGTGATTCGAAAGCCGTTCAGACCCAAGAACACGACTGCCGACGTCCACGCGGTTCGCTTGTTTCCGTCGATCAGCGCGTGATTGCGGGCCAGCGACTCCAGCAGCGCCGCCGCCTTGTCGAACAGGCCCGGATATGCGTCTTGGCCGAACACTGTTGTGCGATAACGGAACACGTGTGCCTGGAGAAGCCCCGGGTCGCGCACGACGGCCGACCCTTCGGTGACGACGTACGCGATCTCCAGCACATCCTCGATGTCGAGATAGCGGACGTCGCTCACTTCAGCTTGTCCAGCAGTTCGCGGTGCTCGGCAACGGCGAACGCGATCTCGGCTCGAACCGACTCACGATGGCGCCGGCGTCGCACGTACTCGGCGATGGCCGCGTTGGCGATGGTGTTCATGCGGCGCCCCTCGGCCTCCGCTTGTTCGCGCAGGTCGGTTTCATTCTGGTCGGTCAGCCGCAAGTTCATAGCGGTCCGAGTTCGTCACGCTACCGACGGAGGGTGCCCTCAGGTCCCCTACCCTTCCCGCCCCAGCGAGAAGTACTCCGACTGCCGGGGCCGCGCCGCCAACGCCAGCACCGACGCCACTTCCTCGACCCCCTCCGACAG
>NZ_QNRE01000013.1:0-149800 GCF_003315035.1 Nocardia puris | reverse complement strand
CCCCTACCCTTCCCGCCCCAGCGAGAAGTACTCCGACTGCCGGGGCCGCGCCGCCAACGCCAGCACCGACGCCACTTCCTCGACCCCCTCCGACAGCGGCGCGATCGTCACGCGCACGGCTTCGGGGTGCCCGCGGTCGATGACGCCTTCACGGTCGTCGAACTGATCCGTCGTCGGATGCGATACGTTCCGCCGCGTTGATCAGAGGGAGCGGCGCGGCGTTCGACCGACGACGAGTCGTCCGTTGTGTCAGTTCGTTCCGGACCGGTTCGCCCCCGGAGCGAATCCGAGCGCGGCTCGCCCGCGGCCCCTGTCGGACGACGACGCGGCTCACGCGAGCTGGTCGAGCAGTTCGCGGTGCTCGGCGACGGCGAAGCGAAACTCGGCCCGCACCTGTTCGCGGTGCCGACGTTGCTCGGCATCGGTCCGTTCACACGGACCTCGAGCGGTGTTCCGCCATGGCCCGATGATGTTGCGGCGGAACCATTCTCGCCAAGGAACACCGGTGAGTGCCGGGAGACTCAGCGAAACGTGTGGCGGAGCGTGACCCCCACCCGGCGGAGTTTGGCGCGGACCGGGTTGTCGTCGCGGGGCTCCAGCCGCAAGCCGGCCGACTCTGCGATGCGTTCCGCCACTGCCGGGACCGGGGTGGTGTCGGTCCGGATGTGCTCGGCGAATTCGGGTGCGCTCAACCGCTCGAGGCAGTAGTCGAGCTTGTCGACGGCGAACTGTTCGCGACGCAGCAGGAGATCGGCCTGCCCGACCGCCTTCAGCACCGGCGCGAGTCCGAGACCTCGGTCGCGCAACCGCTCGATCACCGTCTCCCGGTCGGCGAGCAACGCGAAGTGGTGGACCTCGTTGCCCGCGTCCCGCAGCCGGCCCACCGTCTCCGCGAAATACTGCGGATTCGCCACCGTCATCGGCGCGATCACCACCCCGTCGTGCGCCCGGACCACGTGATCGAGCACCTCGAACACACCTTGCCGCCAGCTCGGGTAGTCCTGGAAGTCGCGCCGCAGGGCCGGCGGCATCGTGCGATGCAACCCGTAGCCCACCTCCTCGGGATCGCACACCACGCTCCCCGGCAACCGGCTGTGCAGCTCGAACGCGGTCTGCGTCTTCCCTCCACCGAAAGGCCCGTTGATCCACAACAGCATGCGCACCACGGTACCGGCGCCCCCTACCCTTCCCGCCCCAGCGAGAAGTACTCCGACTGCCGGGGCCGCGCCGCCAACGCCAGCACCGACGCCACTTCCTCGACCCCCTCCGACAGCGGCGCGATCGTCACGCGCACGGCTTCGGGGTGCCCGCGGTCGGCGACGAAGAACGGCCCGCCGGGGGCGACGCGAATTCCGTTGGCCGCCAAGTGAACCAGGGCGGTGCGTTCGTCGGCGACGGGCACCCAGGCGTTGAGTCCCTGCCCGTCGGCGATGCGCACACCGCGCTCGCGCAACCCGTCGGCGAGGGCGCGGCGGCGCGCCTGATACTGGTCACGGGCGAATTCGACGGTGCGGGTGACGGTTTCGTCGCGCAGCATCTCGTGCAGGAGGCGTTGCAGGATGCGGGGCGTCCACCCGGGGCCGAGCATGCGGGTGGCGACGATGCGGTCGATGATCTCCTCCGGCCCCGACAGCGCCGCGATCCGTAGATCGGGCCCATGCGATTTGGAGTAGCTGCGCACGTGCAGCACCCGGTCCGGCACCCAGCGCCCGAGGCTGATGTCCTCGGCGGGGACGACGGGCCCGGAGTGATCGTCCTCGATCACCATGCACCGATGTTCGCTGCGCCGTAGCACTTCCACCAGTTCCGCCGCGCGCTCCGCGCTCATGGACGCCCCGGTCGGATTCTGCGCGCGCGGCTGCAGCACCGCCGCCGTGGCCCCGGTCGCCAGCGCGCGGGCGAACTCGGCGGGCAGCACGCCCTCGCCGTCCATCCGCACCGGAACAGTCTGCGCGCCAATGGAATCCAGATAGTCCAGGATGTAGGGAAAGGTCGGGTCCTCGACGATCACCCGGTCGCCGAACCGCACCACCGCGTGCAGGCTGCGCGCCACCGCGTCCATCGCCCCGTCCACCACGGTGAGCGCGCCCGACCCGGTCGGCCAGTCGGCCTGCAACAGCCGCCCGAGCTCCGGCACCACGGGCGCCTGGTGATAGTCGGTGGTCTCCGCACCCAGGGCGAGCCGGGACAGGATCGACCCGATCTCGGGCAGCAGCACGGGATCGGGCGTGCCGAGCGAGAGGTCCAGTCGCGCCGTGGTGGCGCCCCGGGTCATCCCGTCGGTCCGGGACGCCGCGGGCCGCGCGCCGCCCTCGGCCACGAATGTGCCGCTGCGACCCCGCGATACGACGAGGCCGGCCTGCGCCAGCGCCCGCCAGCCGTGGCTGACGGTGGCGGGACTGACTCCCAGCCTGCTGGAAAGCTCCCGCACGGTGGGCAGACGGTCGCCCGCCCGCAGCTCGCCGCTGGTGATGAGGCGCGCGATGGCGCCCGCGATCCCGGCGGGGGTGGGGTCATCGATCTGAATCCGGTCGCTCATTTTCACTTCTCGATCACGCCGCGAGATTTACACTTCCGGCACCGACTGAAATATTCAGGAAATGTTTACCGTCGAAGATAACATAATCAAACTTCGGTAGGGAGATCGACAGGTGACGACAATCAAGGCCGCCATCACCCAGGCGACGTGGACCGGCGACAAGAAGTCGATGATCGCCAAGCACGAGGGGTTCGTCGAAGAGGCCGCCGCTGCGGGCGTGCAGGTGATCTGCTTCCAGGAACTGTTCTACGGGCCCTACTTCGGCAACGTGCAGGACAAGAAGTACTACGAGTACGCCGAGTCCGTGCCGGGGCCCACCACCGAGCGATTCGCCGAACTGGCCCGCGCGCACCGGATGGTGATCGTGCTCCCGGTGTACGAGGAGGACCAGCCCGGCGTGCTGTACAACACCGCCGCGGTGATCGACGCAGACGGCAGCTACCTGGGCAAATACCGCAAGCACCACATTCCGCACCTGCCCAGCTTCTGGGAGAAGTTCTACTTCCGCCCCGGCAACCTCGGCTACCCGGTGTTCGACACCGCCGTCGGCAAGATCGGCGTCTACATCTGCTACGACCGGCACTTCCCGGAGGGCTGGCGCGCGTACGGATTGGGCGGCGCCGAACTGGTGTTCAACCCGTCGGCCACCAAACCCGGCCTGTCCAACCGGCTCTGGGAACTGGAACAGCCCGCCGCGGCGGCCGCCAACCAGTACTACGTCGCCGCGAACAACCGGATCGGCACCGAGACCGACGAGTTCGGCGACGACGCGGTGACCTTCTACGGCAGTTCGTATTTCGTGGACCCGCGCGGCAACTACGTGGGCGCGGTGGCTTCCACCGACACCGACGAGCTGGTGATCCGCGATATCGACCTGGACCTGGTGCGGGAGGTGCGCGGCGACTGGCAGTTCTACCGCGACCGCCGCCCGGATTCCTACGACGCCATCGTGGCGCCCTGAGCACGAGGAGGTGCGCATGGCAACGACTTTGATCACCGGCGGCACCGTGGTCTCGGCCACCGGCCGCGGCGCGGCCGACGTGCTGGTGGACGGCGAACGCATCGTCGCCCTGCTCGAACCGGGCAGTACGGTGCTCGGCGCGAACCTCGCCGAGACGGTCGACACGGTCGTCGACGCGACCGGCAAGTACGTCATCCCCGGCGGCATCGACGCGCACACGCACATGTCCATGCCGTTCGGCGGGACAACGGCTTCCGACGACTTCGAGACCGGCACCAGGGCGGCGGCGTGGGGCGGCACCACCACCATCATCGACTTCGCCGTGCAGAAGTTCGGTGAGCGCGTGCAGGATTCGCTGGAGACCTGGCACAAGATGGCCGACGGGCAGTGCGCCGTCGACTACTCGTTCCACCAGATCATCGGCGACGTGAACGCCGAATCCCTGGCCGCGCTGCGCCGACTGCCCGACGAGGGCATCACCAGCTTCAAGCTGTTCATGGCCTACCCCGGCGTCTTCTACAGCGACGACGCGCAGATCCTGCGCGCCATGCAGACCGGCGCCGACACCGGCCTGCTCACCATGATGCACGCCGAGAACGGCCCCGCCATCGACGTGCTCGTCGAACAGCTGCTGGCCGAGGGCAAGACCGCGCCGTACTACCACGGCATCGCCCGCGCCTGGCAGCTCGAGGAGGAGGCCACGCACCGCGCGATCATGCTCGCCGACCTCACCGGCGCGCCGCTGTACGTGGTGCACGTGTCGGCGAAACAGGCTGTGGCGCAACTGGCCGCGGCGCGCGATCGCGGCCGCAACGTGTTCGGCGAGACCTGCCCGCAGTACCTGTACCTCTCGCTGGAGGACAACCTCGGCGCGGCGGGTTTCGAGGGCGCGAAGTGGGTCTGTTCGACACCGCTGCGGTCGCGGCAGGAGGAGCACCAGGATCAGGTGTGGCAGGCGTTGCGCACCAACGACTTGCAGATGGTGTCCACCGATCACTGTCCGTTCTGCATGAAGGGGCAGAAGGACATGGGGCTCGGCGATTTCTCCAAGATTCCCAACGGAATCGGCACCGTGGAACACCGGATGGACCTGATGTACCAGGGCGTGGTGGACGGGCGGATCACCTTGGAGCGCTGGGTGGAGATCACCTCCACCACCCCGGCGCGGATGTTCGGCCTCTACGGCCGCAAGGGTGTGCTCGCCCCGGGCGCGGACGCCGACATCGTGGTCTACGACCCGAACGGCCACACCTCGATCGGCCTCGGCAAGACCCACCACATGAACATGGACCATTCGGCCTGGGAGGGCTACGAGATCGACGGGCACGTCGACGTGGTGCTCGCCCGCGGCAAGGTCGTGGTGTCCGACGGCGAATACCGGGGCGCCAAAGGCGACGGGCAGTTCGTGCGCCGCGACCCCTGTCAGTACCTGATCTGAGGAGACGCCATGGAATTCGGAGCGGTACTGCAATGCGATCCGCCCGCGGCGCGCACGGTGCAACTGGCCAAACTGGCCGAGGCGCACGGTTTCAGCCACCTGTGGACCTTCGATTCGCACCTGCTGTGGCAGGAGCCGTACGTGCTGTACAGCCAGATCTTGCACGAGACGAAGCGAATCACGGTGGGGCCCATGGTGACCAATCCGGCGACCCGCGACTGGACCGTCACCGCCTCGCTCTACGCCACCCTCAACGAGGCGTACGGCAACCGCACCATCTGCGGCATCGGGCGCGGTGATTCGGCGGTGCGCGTGGGCGGCGGCAAACCCACCACCCTCGCCACGCTGCGCGAGTCCATCCACGTGATCCGCGAGCTGGCCAACTCGCGCCCGGTCGAATACGGCGGCAGCACACTGCAATTCCCGTGGAGCACCGGCTCCGCGCTGGAGGTGTGGGTGGCCGCCTACGGGCCGAAGGCGCTGGCGCTGACCGGCGAGGTGGCCGACGGGTTCATCCTGCAGCTCGCCGATCTCGACATCGCGGAGTGGATGATCGGCACCGTCCGCAAGGCCGCCGCGGCGGCCGGTCGCGACCCCGATTCGATCAAGATGTGCGTCGCCGCACCGATGTACATCGGCACCGATCGGCAGCACATGCGCGATCAGTGCCGCTGGTTCGGCGGCATGGTCGGCAACCACGTCGCCGACATCGTCGAGCGGTACGGCACCTCCGGACAGGTGCCCGCCGCGCTCACCGACTACATCGAGGGCCGCAAAGGCTACGACTACAACCAGCACGGCCGGGCGGGAAACACGCACGCCGACTTCGTCTCCGACGACATCGTCGAGCGGTTCTGCGTGCTGGGCACCCCCGAGGACCACATCGCGAAACTGCGCGCGCTGGCCGATCTCGGCGTGGACCAGTTCGCCGGCTATCTGCAGCACGACAACAAGGAGGAGACCTTGCGCGTCTACGGCGAGACCGTGATTCCGCAACTGCGGCAAGCCATCACGGCGACGAAGGTGTCGGCATGACCGCCGTGGGGATCGACCTCGACGCCCGCGCCTACGAACTCGACCGCGCCCACGTGTTCCATTCGTGGTCCGCGCAGGCCGCGCTGAACCCGCTGGTGCTGGCGGGGGGACGCGGCTGCCGGGTGTGGGACCACGCGGGCCGCGAGTACCTGGACTTCGCCAGCCAGATGGTGAATGTCAATATCGGGCACCAGCATCCGGTGGTCACCGCCGCCATCGCCGACCAGGCGGCGCGGCTCACCACCATCGGCCCGGCCGTCGCGAACCTCCAGCGCGGCGAGGCGGCGCAGCGGATCACCGCGCTCGCGCCGGAGGGCTTCGACAAGGTTTTCTTCACCAACGGCGGCGCCGACGCGAACGAGAACGCCATCCGGATGGCCCGCCTGCACACCGGGCGCGACAAGGTGCTCTCGACTTACCGTTCCTACCACGGCAATACGGGCGCCGCGGTGGTCGCCACCGGCGACTGGCGGCGTATGCCCAACGAATACGCGCGCGGGCACGTGCACTTCTTCGGCCCGTACCTGTACCGCAGCGAATTCTGGTCCAGCAGTGCCGAAGAGGAGAGCGAGCGCGCGCTGCGGCACCTGGAACGCGTGGTGCAGTGCGAGGGTCCCGACACTATCGCCGCGATCCTGCTGGAGAGCGTGCCCGGCACTGCGGGCATCCTGGTGCCGCCGCCCGGCTACCTCGCCGGCGTGCGCGCGATCGCCGACCGCTACGGGATCGTGTTGATCCTCGACGAGGTGATGTGCGGCTTCGGCCGCACCGGACGGTGGTTCGCGTTCGACGGCTACGACGTGATCCCGGACCTGATCACCTTCGCCAAGGGCGTGAACTCCGGATACGTGCCCGTCGGCGGCGTGGTGATCTCCGAGCCCATCGCCCGCACCTTCGACGAGCGGGTCTTCCCCGGCGGCCTCACCTACAGCGGGCATCCGCTCGCGGCCGCCTCCATCGTCGCCGCGCTCGACGTGATGGCCGACGAAGGGATCGTCGCGAACGCCGAACGCATCGGCCGCACCGTGATCGGTCCCGCGCTGTCGCGGGTGGCCGAGGACGTGCCGCTGATCGGCGAAGTGCGCGGCGAAGGCGTGTTCTGGGCGATCGAGCTCGTCGCCGATCGTGAGACCCGCCAGCCGCTTTCGGCCGCCGCCATGGCGCGGATCAAGGCCGACCTGGTCGCGCGCGGCGTGCTGCCGTTCCTGGCCGACAACAGAATTCATTTCGCCCCGCCCTGCGTGGTCACCGAGGCCGAGGTCCACGAGGCCGCCGCCGCGCTGCGCGAAGTACTCACCGCTCTGCCCGAGGAGATCCGATGACGAATCCCGCCGACGTGCTCGACCACTGGGTCGACGGAAAGCCCTGGACGGGCGAATCCACCCGCACCGCACCGGTTTACGATCCGGCGCTGGGCGTGCCGCAGCGCAGCGTGCGGATGGCCACGGCGAGCGACGTGGGCGCGGCCGTCGCCGCCGCGGCCGCCGCGTTGCCCGCCTGGCGCGAGTCCTCCATCGCCACGCGGCACCGGTTCCTGCTGAACTTCCGCGAACTGCTCAACGCCCGCAAGGACGCGCTGGCCGCCATTCTCACCGCCGAACACGGCAAGGTCCTCTCCGACGCGGCGGGCGAGATCGCGCGCGGACTCGAAGTCGTCGAATTCGCTTTGTCCATGCCGCATCTGCTCAAGGGCGAGTTCAGCCAGAACGCCTCCACCGGCGTCGACGTGTACTCGGTGCGCGAACCGGTCGGCGTGGTGGGCATCATCAGCCCGTTCAACTTCCCGGCCATGGTGCCGCTGTGGTTCTTCCCGATCGCCATCGCGGCGGGAAACACGGTGGTGCTCAAGCCGAGTGAGAAGGACCCTTCCGCGGCGAACTGGCTCGCCGAACTGGCCGCCGACGCCGGCCTGCCCGTCGGCGTGCTCAACGTGGTGCACGGCGACAAGGAGGCCGTGGACGCGCTGCTCACCCACCCCGACGTGGCGGCCATCTCGTTCGTCGGCTCCACGCCGATCGCGGACTACGTCTACCGGACGGCGAGCGCGCACGGCAAACGCGTGCAGGCCCTCGGCGGGGCGAAGAACCACATGCTGGTGCTGCCCGACGCCGATCTCGATCTGGCGGCCGACGCGGCGGTGAACGCCGGGTTCGGTTCGGCCGGTGAACGATGCATGGCGGTGAGCGTGGTGCTGGCGGTCGACGCCATCGCCGACGATTTCGTGGCGCGGGTGGCCGAGCGGATGCAGGGGCTGCGCACCGGCGACGGACGGCGCGGCTGCGATATGGGCCCGCTGATCACCCGCGAGCACCGCGACCGCGTGGCGGGGTATCTGGACACCGCCGCCGCCGATCGCGCGCGCGTGGTGGTGGACGGGCGCGAGTCGCCGATCGACGGTGATCCCAACGGTTTCTGGCTCGGCCCCACTTTGATCGACCGGGTTCCGGTGACCTCGGCGGTGTATCGCGACGAGATCTTCGGGCCCGTGCTCTCCGTGGTGCGGGTCGAAGGGTTCGAGCACGCGGTCGATCTCATCAACGCCTCGCCCTACGGCAACGGCACCGCGATCTTCACCAACGACGGGGGCGCGGCGCGGCGCTTCCAGCGGCAGGTGAACGTCGGCATGATCGGCGTGAACGTGCCGATCCCGGTGCCCGTGGCCTACCACAGTTTCGGCGGCTGGAAGGCGTCCCTGTTCGGTGACGCGAAAGCTTACGGCCCCAACGGTTTCGCCTTCTTCACCCAGGAGAAGGCGATCACCTCCCGCTGGCTCGACCCGAGCCATGGCGGCATCGACCTCGGGTTCCCGAGGAACAGTTAGCACTAGGCAAGAAGGATCATCCGATGACCGAAACTCGGGTACGGCCGCCGGGCGGCGCGCCGGGCAGTTCCACGCTGGTCAACGACGACTTGGCACCGACAACCAAGGAGACCGCGACCTGGCGTACCTGGGACATCTTCTGTCTCTGGATGACCTCGGCGCACAGCATCGCCAGCTACGGCTTCGCCGTCGGCATGCTGGCCCTGGGCATGACGGGCTGGCAGACGATGCTCGCGCTCTTCGTCGGCGTGCTCATCCTGTGGCTGGGCAGCAACCTCGTGGGCGTCGCGGGGCAGAAGGTCGGGGTGCCGTTCCCCGTCTTCGCCCGCGCCGCCTTCGGGGTGTTCGGCGCCAACGTTCCGGCGTTGTTGCGCGCCGTGGTGGCGGTGTTCTGGTACGGCATCCAGACCTATCTCGCCTCGACGGCGCTCATGATTCTGCTGTTGCGCGTGTGGCCGGGGCTGGCGTCGTGGACGGAATCCAGCTTCCTGGGGTTGTCCGCGCTGGGGTGGATCGCGTTCCTGGTGCTGTGGACGGTGCAGTTGGCGATCATCAACTACGGCATGGAAGTGGTGCGCAAGGCGTCCGACTTCGCGGGGCCGGTGGTATGGATCGGCATGATCGCGCTGGCCATCTGGATTCTCGGAAAGGCCGACTGGAGCATCGATTTCAACGCGCGGGCCGGTGAACCGCTCTCGGGCGGGGCGACCGTGGCGGCGTTCGTGGGCGTCGCGTTCCTGATGGTGTCGTTCATGGCGGGGCCGCTGGTGAACTACGCCGACTTCGCACGGTTCTCGCCCAGCAAGAAGGCCGTGCTGCGCGGTAACGCATGGGGAATCCCGTTCAACGAAACGGCTTTCGTGGTGCTGTCCATCGTCATCTCGCTGGCCACGCTGAAGGTGTACGGGGAGGTGCTGCACGATCCGGTCGCGCTGGTGGCCGAGATCGACAACGATGCGATCGTCATGATCGCCGCCGTGCTCTTCGCGACGGCGACCGTGGGCATCAACGTGGTGCTGAACTTCGTCTCGCCCGCCTACGACATCTCCAATGCCGCACCGAAATACATCTCGTTCCGCACCGGCGGCATCATCACCGCCGTGCTGTCCATCGTGGTGCTGCCCTGGAAGCTCTGGGAGAACCAGGATTTCATCATCTACTTCCTCGGCGGCGTCGGCGCCCTCATGGGCCCCGTCTTCGGCATTCTCGTCGTGGACTACTACCTGGTCCGCCGCCAGCGCACCGCCGTCGGCGACCTCTACTCCGACCACCCCGAAGGCAGCTACTGGTACACCCGCGGATTCAACCCGAAAGCCCTGATCGCCCTGGGCATCTCGGGCACGATCGCCGTCATCGTGGCCCTGGCCCCCGACTCCCAGACCATCACCGCCCTCTCCTGGCCCGTCGGCGCCGCCCTCGGCGCGGCAATCATGTACGGACTCAACGTCAAACGCCCTGTATCGACCCCCTGACCCCAGTGCGGCGGCCCACCCGGGCCGCCGCATTTCTATGTCGGGAGATCTGACTTCTCACCCAGGTACCAGGCGCCTTCCGGCGCCGGTCATCTCGCGGCAGACGCGGCTGGCGTGGGCGAGGTCGGCGACCCACGCCCGCCCCCGATGAACGGTGGTTATCTGGAGAATTGGATGCCCGCGCGGGGCGTTCTTTCCGAACGGCGCGTCGAAGACCACACGATCCGGCCGCAGGCTCCGGCCGCGCACCCTCCAGCCGTTCATGCCATCGAGGTTATCCCCGCGTGGACGCCGCGTGGGGAACTCGCCGGATCCATACAAGTGGTCGCCAGGCGCGAGGTGGTTCGCGCCGCTCGGATCGGTCGCCGTTTGCGAATCGCCGCGATCGAGTGGTGAACCGGTAGCGCGGTGCGGGCCGCGCTCAGGGTTGGTCGAGCAGGTGGCGGGGCGCGGCCAGGGTCCACGAATCCAGGATGATCGCCTCGAGCTCCTCGCGATCGTCCAGCGCGGCGAGCCGCACGCGCACCCACGCGTTGTTCGCCTCGTGCGCCGCGATCCAGAACTTGTGCGGCTCGGCGGCGACGAGTTCGTCACGGTCGAGGATCGGGCAGCGGACCGCCATCGATGTCTCGGCCTCGGGCAGGGTGAGGAACAGCTTTCCGGCGACGCGGAAGATGGGCATATCCCAGGCGAACTGCTCGACGGTCTCCGGCAGCGACAGGGCGTAGCTGCGGACATCGTCCCCCGTGGTACTCATGCCACGCATCTTTCCAGGACCCGCCGACAGGTGGGTCAGCCGCGGATCTCGGGCAGCGTGCCGTCGCCGAGGTCGGGGTCGGGCAGCACCCGGTCGGGGTCGATCAGCGCGACCGCGCGGCCGTCGAGGCGCATCCGGCGCAGTCCCTCCAGCAGCATTCGGCGGCCCACGTCGTTCATCCGGTCCACGCGGGACAGGTCCAGCACCACGGCCGTGCCGGAGGTATCGGATTCCAGACCGTGCAACACCGCCTCACCACCGCTGAACTGGATGACGCCTTGCAGTTCGAACACCGTTTCCCCGCCGGAGGTGTGCACACCGCGCAGCACGGTCGAGCCGTACGGCACCGAATCCATCAGGTGCATCCCCATATCCGCCGACAGCCGCTGGAACACCTTGATACCGCGCACACTGTTGCCGTGCGCGTCCAGGCGCGGCGACACCACGGCGATACCGCACTGTCCGGGCAGCGCGCCCAGAAGTCCGCCCGCCACACCACTTTTCGCAGGGATGCCGACCGTGGCGAACCACTCGCCCACCCCGTCGTACATCCCGGCGGCGGCCATCACGGTGAGCGTCTGCCTGGCCACCTCGGGCGGCATCAGGCGCTCACCCGTCCGCGGCTGCACGCCGCCGTTGGCCAGCGTCGCGCCCATGACCGCCAGATCGCCCACGGTGACGGTGATCGAGCACTGGCGCGTGTACCCTTCCACCACCTCGTGCGGATCGTCTTGCAGCACACCGTAATTGCGCAGCATGTGGGCGATGGAGAGATTGCGGTCGGCGGTGGCGAGTTCGGAGGCGAACACCGACTCGTCGATGCCCAGTTCGCGACCGGCCAACGCGGAGAAGAACTCTCGCGCCCGCTCCACCTTGTCGGCCACGCTCGCCCCCGGCCCCACCAGCAGATCATGGGTGGCGATGGCGCCGACGTTGATCATCGGATTCTTCGGCCGGCGCGACCCGGTTTCCAGCGAAAGCTCGTTGAACGCCTCACCGGACGGTTCGACGCCGACCGCGGCGAGCACCGTCTCCTTGCCGCGGTCCAGCAGCGCGGCAGCGTAGGCGAACGGTTTGGAGATGGACTGGATAGAGAACTCGACCTCGTCGTCGCCCGCTGCGTAGGTGCGGCCCGCGACGGTGGTGACCGCGGCCCCGAACACGTCGGGATCGGCGTTCGCCAGATCGGGGATGTAGTCGGCCACGGCACCGGACCGCTCATCGGCCAGGGCGTCGAGCACTTCTTGCAGGTAGTCGCCTACCGGTGATCGCACTCGGTCCTCCGATCCGAACGGGAGCAGTCGCCCGGTCCACGGTACACAGCGTGCGCGAAGACCAAGCGTGTGCCGAGAGATAGCCGTGCGCAGTAGACTGGGTTACCCGCAGTGTGCCTGCTCAGTGCGGGTAACAAGCGGTGTGGGCCCATCAGTCGCCAACTGATCACGTAAGAACATGGGTAACTCCAGGGGTACGGACGAACTCGACATCACCTCACCGGCAGCCCGGCTCCAGAGCCTCCCTGCACTAGCGACCGGCCTGAAACGCGGAGAGGCGGACAGAGAGGCGGAACAGCAGTGCGGTACTACCGGGACATGCCGCAGTGGCGGGAACTGCAACAGTTCCTCCCGGAACGTCTGCGCCTCGACGACAACACCGCGCCGGGGGAGGAGTTCTGGGGGTGGCGCGGCCATAGTGTGCACCTGGATCGTTATCCGAATCCGTCCGCGCCAGCGAAAGTCGTTCTGCACCACGGGGTCGGCACGAATGGCAGGCAGCTCACTCTGATTCTCGGCGCGCCGCTGGCTCGGCGCGGTTTCGAGACCGTCGCGCTGGACAACCTCTGGTACGGGCTCACGGTGCTCGCGCCGGGCACGATCCCCACCTATGACGACTGGATACACCTGGTGGTCGATTTCCTCGCCCACGAGCGCGCCCGCGACGACCGGCCGATGGTGTTCTTCGGCCTGAGCGCGGGCGGGATGGTGGGTTATCACGCGGCGGCCGCGGCCCCGAGCGGCACGCTGGGCGGCCTCGTCGGCATGACGTTCCTCGAGCAGCGCGACCGCCGGGTCCGCGACGCCACCTCCCACGACCTGTTCTCCGCCCGCGTCGGCATCCCGGCCATGGGCATGCTGGCGCGCACCCCGCTGCGGGGTGTGCGGTATCCGATGACGCTGGCGGCGAAGATGTCGGCGCTGGTGAACGATCCGGCCGCGCTGCGCGTCATGACGCGCGACCGCACGTCGGCGGGGAACTGGCTGCCGGTCGCCTTCCTGGCGAGCTATGCCACCTACGCGCGCGCCGTCGAACCCGAGGACTTCGACGCCTGCCCGATCCTGCTGACCCAGCCCGCGGCCGACCGCTGGACCCCGCTCGCCCTGAGCGAACCGTTCCTCGCCAGGATCCGGAAGGTGCCCGTGGAAACCGTGTTGCTCGACAACGCGGGCCATTACCCGCTCGAGGAACCGGGGCTGAGTCAGCTGGAATCCGCCGTGGCCGACTTCGTCACGCGGAGTACGTAGCGCGTTCAGAATCCAGCGAAATCGTCTCCCCGGTTGAGCCTTTCGACTGATGCACGCGTTTGGTCCCGGAGTTGACGCAGATACTCGCCCGCATCGGCCGCACCCGCCAGCAGTGCCGCCTGGCCCGACCAGAGGTTGAGCAGGCCGGCGTCGCCGTTCGCGGCGGCGCGGCGGCGGAGGGGGCCCATCAGGGCGTTCTGCGCGGGGTACGGCGGCACCGTGGCCTCGTGCTGCGCCATCTCCCGGACGAAGCGGTTCGGGATGCCGCGGGCGGGGCGTCCGGAGAAGAGCCTGGTCAGCACCGTCGTGCGGGCGTCGGGGGAGCGCAGCGCGCGGCGGTGGGGGGCCGAGGCGCCGGACTGGTCGGTGGCCAGGAAGCCGGTGCCGATCTGGACCGCGTCCGCGCCGAGGGCGAACGCGGCCGCGATGCCACGGCCGTCGGCGATGCCGCCCGCCGCGACCACCGGCACCCGCACGGCGTCGGCGACCTGCGGGATCAGCGAGAAGGTGCCGACCAGTGACTCGTGCACCGGTCGCAGGAAGGCTCCGCGATGTCCGCCCGCGTCGCTGCCCGAGGCCACGACGGCGTCGAAGCCCGCCCGCTCCAGCGCGATCGCCTCCTCGACGGTCGTGGCGGTGCCGAGCGTGACGATGCCCCGCTCGCGCGCGGCCGCCAGGAACCCGGCGTCGGGAATCCCCATCACGAAACTGACGCACGGTGGCGCGGCCGCCAGGACAGCGGCGAGTTGCTCTTCGTAGTCGGGTGTGCGCAGCGAATCGGGCGGTGCCACCTCGAGTTCGGTGTAGTAGCGAGCCAGTCGGTCGCGGTCGGCGTCGGCGAAACCCGTCGGCTCGCCGGGCTGCGGCACCCAGAGGTTCACCGCGAAGGGCCGCTCGGTGGCGGCGCGTGCCCGCGCCACCACGTCGGCGATCTCCGTGCCGGTCAGCACGTGCGCGCCGAAGGAGCCGAGCCCGCCACCCTCGGACACCGCGGCGAGCAGGTCGACCGAGGACAGGCCACCGCCGAAGGGGCCCTGCACGATCGGCACGTCGATACCCAGCAGTGTGGTGAAGCGGTTCATCGCGCGACCGCCGCCCGGCCGCGGGTGAGCGCCAGCGCCTGCGCCGCCACCCGCGCCCCGAGATGCGCGGCCGTGGCCAGGTCGGCGGGGCCGGGAGCGCGCTCGGCGTCCACGTCGGACGGTGACTGCGCCATCGCGCCGAGGAACCCGCCGAGCCGGTTGAGCGAGGCGGCGTCGCCGTGTTCGGTATAGAGCCAGCCGGGCGGCAGGTCCAGGCTGACCCAGGTCATCCCGTGCTGGGCGGCGAAGAGCGACAACGAGATCAGCGTGTTGAGCTTGTCGCCGTTGACGCCCGCCGAGTTGGTGAACCCGGCCGCGAGCTTGTGCCGCCAGCCTTGCGCCGCCCACACCGGTGCGCTGGCCTCGGCGAACGCCTGGAACACCGCCGATTGGCTGCCCATGTAGGTGGGTGTGCCGAACACGATCGCGGCGGATTCGTCCAAGGTCCGCCACAGCGGGTCCCCGAGCCGTCCGACGTCGCACAGCGCGGCCGTCGCGCCGTCCACGGTGCCCACTCCCTCCGCGACGGCGTGCGCCTGGCGTGCGGTGTGCCCGAATCCGCTGTGATAAGCGACGGCCACGGTGATCTCCGGCATGGTGTTCTCCTTCAAGACTAGAGACGACCGGTCAACTATTACAGATAATTGACCGGTCGTCTACAGTGGTCGTCATGGGACGGACCAGCGACGCCGCCGACCGCCTGCTCGCGGCGGCCTGCGCATTGATGCACGACCGGGGCTACAGCGGCATCGGCGTCGCCGAGATCTGCGCCCACGCCGACGTGCGCAAGGGCAGCTTCTATCACTTCTTCCCGTCGAAGGAGGAACTCACCATCGCGGTGGTCGACCGGCACTGGGAAACCCAACGGCCCGAATGGATCCGGGCGCGCGAGGGTGACGGCCCCGCGCTGAACCGCCTCGCCGTGCTGCTCGACGGTCAGGCCGCCGCCCAGCGTGCCGACAAGGCCGCTACCGGCACGGTTCGCGGCTGCCTGCTCGCCAACCTCGGCCTCGAACTGAGCACCCAGGAGGCGCGCGTGCAACGGCGCATCCGGGAGGTCTTCGATGAGCAGACCGCGATCGTCGCCGCCATCCTCACCCAGGCCGGGGTTCCGGCCCCCGACGAGACCGCCCGCGCTGTCCTAGCTCAACTCGAGGGCGCCGTGCTGTTCGCCAAGCTCACCAACGACCCCGCGTCGCTCGACGATCTCTGGTCGCAGACCCGTCGCCTGCTCGGCGTGTGAGGGGTTGGGGGAGAACGGCATCGGTGATCCTCCGTTCGTCGCCGAGAACGCTGCGGCCGGGCCGCGTACCGTGGAGACCGTCCGGGACGTATTCGAGTGAGCGGAGGGCTCATGGCGACGGAATCATTGGCGCGGCGGGCGGTGCGCGGGTTCAATGCCGGGGTGGTGGCATTGACGGAGGCGCCGGTGATCGGGCGGATCCTGGGGCGGGGGTTCGCGACGGTGTCGTATGTCGGACGGCGATCCGGCAAGACATTCAGCACGCCGGTGAACTACTGGCGCAAGGGGGACGACCTGCTGATCGGTGTGGCGATGCCGGACCGCAAGCAGTGGTGGCGGAACTTCCTGGACGACGGCGCGCCGATCGTGGTGCGGCGAAACGGCGTGGACGAGACCGGTCACGCCGTGGCGACGCGCGACGAGCGCGGGCGGGTCACGGTGCGGGTGCGCCTCGGCGAGGGGTGAGCCCGCGCCGGTCTCGGTTCGATGAAACCTGTTGCATGTGACGCGACGTATCACTAACCTTGGTGGTAGCTCGACTGCCGAAGGAGACACCGCCGATGTTGTCCACCGCTTCGACCGATGCGTCGTACCACGAGATCCTGCGCGACCTGTCCGAGGGCTCGGTGCACAGGCACTTCGACCCCTACCTCGATATCGACTGGGACTCACCGGATTTCGCCGTCGACCCCACCGATACGCGCTGGATCATGCCCGACGAGGACCCGCTGGGCCGCCACCCCTGGTACAAGGCGCAGCCGGTGGAGCGCCAGATCGCGATGGGGATGTGGCGCCAGGCCGGCATCGCCAAGGTGGGCCTGGACTTCGAGCAGTTGCTGATCCGCGGCCTCATGCAGTACCTGATCTCGGTGCCCAACGGCGATCCCGAGTTCCGGTACGTCACGCACGAGGCGGCCGAAGAGTGCAACCACACGATGATGTTCCAGGAGATGATCAATCGCATCGGCGAGGACGTCGTCGGCATGGGCTCGATCGACCGCAAGCTCACGATGATCATCTGGCCCGCGGTGAAGTACTTCCCCGCGTTGTTCTTCACCATGGTGCTCGGCGGCGAGGAGCCCATCGACCACCTCCAGAAGTCGGTCCTGCGGGCCGGTGAGGACATGCACCCGATGGTGCAGCGGGTCATGCAGATCCACGTGGCCGAGGAGGCCAGGCACATCTCGTTCGCGCACGAATACCTGCGCCGCAACGTCCCCGGCCTGCACCCGGTGCCGAAATTCGTGCTCTCCCTGGGCTTTCCGGTCGCCATGCGGGTGATGCTCGGCATGATCATGACCCCGCCCAAGGAGTTCGTCGAGAAGTTCGAGATCCCGGCCCACGTGATGCGCGACGCCTACTGGAACGCCCCGCAATCGCGCGCCACCAAACGCAGCATCTTCGGCGACGTCCGCGCCCTGTGCACCGACGTCGGACTGATGAACCCGGTGGCCAAGGCGGCCTGGCGCCTGCTCGGCATCGACGGCCCCGTCTCCCGCTACCGCAGCGAACCCGACCGCACCCTGGCCTGAGCGGTCGCGGCGCGCCGGGTCCGGCGCAGGAACATGGCGGATCAGTCCCCGGTCCCTGCCGCCGCGTCGAGCGGGAGCCGGGAGAGTCCGAGGCGGGTGCAGCGTTCGGTCGCGGGTGTGAGGATGCGTTCGGCCTCGCCGGCGTGACCCGCGCGCCGTAGTGCGACGCCGAGGAGGAACTGCGCGCGCAAACCGGCGAGCGGTCGGCGGTCGGCGTCGATGGCTTCCAGGAGGGCGCGCGCCCGGGCGACGGCCTCCTCGTGCCGGGCCGGGTCGGAGTCGGCCAGCAGCAGGCGGATGGCGGAGTCCTCGTCGGATTCGGCGGTGACGGTGGTGATTCCGTCGTCGTGGTGCGGGTTGCGCGGCCGGAGCATTTCCTCGGCCACGCCGGGGTCGAGGTCGAATCCGAGGCGGACCCACTCGTTGCGCACGCGCGCCGCCAGCCGGGGCAGGGCGAGGCGTTCGGCGTGGGAAGCCCCCTCGTTCAACAGCTCTCGCGCGCCGTCGCGATCACCGCGCAGTGCGCGCACCCGCGCGCCGACCGCGTAGGTGGCGATCATGAAGTCCACGCCGCCACCACCCTCGGTGACCGAATCCCTGCTCTCCTCCAGCAGGGCGTGGGCGGAGTCCAGATCGCCGGTCTCGTAACGCAATTCGCCGAAGGCGGCGCAGGCCAGCCGGGCGGCGTGCGAGGTGCGGCCCATCGTGGCGCGCGCGGTGTCGAGCGCCTCGCGGAACAGTTCCTCGGCGGCGGGCAGGTCCAGCTGGCGCAGGGCCGCCATCCCGGCGAAGCACCGCCCGTAGACGGACGCGAACGGCCCGCTCTCCTCGTGGTATCCGGCCGCCCACTGCTGGGCCCGGCGGGCGGCGTCGAAGTCGAAGCGGTAGATCGCGGTGAACGCGGCGACGTTCGCCGCGACGCCCGATACCCGCGGTGAGAACGCCTCGGGGCGGGCCAGCGCGTCGGCGAGCAGCCGATCCACCCCGGCCACCCGGTCGGCGAACAGCTCGGCGACCGCCTTGGCCACATCGGCTTCGGCGCGCAGGTCCGCGACTTCGGGTCCGCCCAGGGCGGCTTCGGCGAGCGCGGTCTCGAAACCCTCCAGTGCCACCGCGGTCGCCGCCGGGCGGCGCAGCACGATGTTCACCCACGCGGTGAGCAGATGCACCTCGGGCTTGGCGCGGATCGCGTGCGCGGGCAACTTGGCCAGAATCCCTTGGAGCAGCGCGATTTTGGAATGCTCCAGCAGGTGGGCGCCGTCGGCCTCCACGAGATCGGCAGCCCGCTCGGGGTCGTTGGCGGCGAGCGCGTGCTCGACGGCGTCGTTGAGCAGGTGGTGGCGCGCGAACCAGTCGGCCGCCCGCAGGTGCAGCGCGGCCAGCTCGCCGGGCCGGTCGTGGGCCAGGCGTTGCCGCAGGTACCCGGCGAAGAGCTGGTGGTAGCGGAACCATGCCCGATCGGTGCCCGCCCGCTGGAGGAACATGCCGCGGTCGCAGATATCGGCCAGCAGTTCCTCGGCGTCGGCGCGGCCGGTGAGTTCGGCCGCGAGGTCGCCGCACACCCGCTCGCACAGGGACGTGGACATCAGGAAGTCGAGCGTCTCGGGTGCCATGGCGGCCAGCACGTTCTCGGCGAGGAACTCCCCGATATCGGGATGTTCGGTGAGCCGGTCGATCAGGTGCGCGGGCACCTCGCCGGCCCGCAGCGAGAGCACGGCGAGTTGCAGCGCCGCGACCCAGCCGTCGGTGCGGTGGGCCAGCGACATGGCCTCCTCGCGCGAGAGCCGCACGCCGCCCGCCTCCGCGAGGAACGCCCGCACCTCGTCGGTGTCGAAACGCAGTGCCGCCGCGCCGATCTCGACGAGTTCGCCGTGAATGCGCAACCGGCTCAACGGAAGTTCGGGCCGTGCGGTGCTCGTCACCACGATCGGCAGGTGGTGGCACCCGTGGTCGAGCAGGTACCGGACGGCCGCCACCGTGGTGGGCGCGGTGACCCGCTGCCAGTCGTCCAGGAACACCGTGACCCGCTCGTCGCCGCCGTGCAGGCCGTCGATCAGCGCCGTCAGCACGGCGCGGGCGGGGTCCTCGGCGGTGGTGTCCAGCACGCGGTCCAGCTCGTCGGCCAGGTGCGGGACGGCCGGGCGCAGCGCGGCCACCAGGTGGGCGAGGAACCACGCGAGGTTGTTGTCGTCCTCGTCCACCGTCAGCCACGCCGCCGCGGCGCCGGTGTCGCGGAGCTCGTCGTGCCACTGTGCGGCCAGGGTGGTCTTGCCGAATCCGCTCGGCGCGTGGATCGAAATGAGGCGGGTGCGTTCCCCGGCCCGCAGCAGATCCAGCAGCCGTTTCCGGGCGAGCGGGCTGCGCGCCGGCGTGGGCGGCCGGTACTTGGTCGCGGGAGTGGGTGGGGCCGTGGCTGTTTCGCGGATCGGCGGGGCGGGAGTGGCCGAGGGCAGCAACAGCGCGTCGACGGGTGAACCGGTGTGGCGCTGCGCTTCTCGGATCTCCTCGCCCAGCGCGGCCGCGCTCTCCGGACGGTCGGTGGGCTCGGTGGCCATGGCGTGCTCGATGACGGTGCGGACCTCGTCGGGCACGCCGCGCTCGGCCAGATCGGTGACCGGCTGCGCGCTCACCCGCAGGAACTGCGTCAGCACCTGCTCGCCCGCGCGCCGCTCGTAGGCGACGTGGCCGGTGAGCGCGCAGAACAGCGTGGCGCCCAAGCCGTACAGATCCGAGGCCTCGGTCGGCGCCGCGCCGCGCAGCACTTCGGGGGCAGTGAAAGCCGGTGTGCCGGTGACGATTCCGGTGGTGGTCCGGAAGCCGCCCGGGGTGCGGGCGATGCCGAAGTCGGTGAGTTCCGGTTCGCCGTAGTCGGTGATCAGGATATTGGCGGGTTTCACGTCGCGGTGCAGGATCCCGGCCCCGTGCGCGGTGGCCAGCGCGCCCGACATCTTGACGCCCAGCCGCAGGGTGGCCGACCAGTCCAGCGGGCCCGCCGCGCGGATGCGCTGTTCCAGCGAGCCGCGCGCGTGATACGGCATGACCAGATAGGAATGCCCGCCGCGCGTGGTGCCGACCTGGAAGACCGCGACGATGTGCGGGTGCCCGGACAAGCGGCCCATGGCCTGCTGTTCCCGGACGAAGCGGCCGAGCACATCGGGGTCGAGATCGCCGGTGAGGACCTTCACCGCGACGACTCGGTCCAGGTCGGGCTGGCTGCATCGGTACACGACGCCGAATCCGCCGCGCCCGATCTCCCGCGCGTCCTCGAAACCTTCGGCGCCCAGCTCCGCGAGGATCCCCGAGGCGGCGGCTCTGCGCTGCGTCGGCGGCATATCGGCCATCGCGGGCCTCGATTCGGGCGTGCTCGCGGCCGGCCGGAACCGGCCCTTTCTGCGAGGATAACCCCGTTCGCTACACCTTTGCCCCGGCCAGCCGCTGCGCGTGTCGCCGGGCCGAGGCGGCCAGCTCGCGCTCCCGTCCGCTGTCGGGTCCGCCCTCGCCCGCCAGGTGCTCGTGCAGCCGCGCCTTCGCCGCGTACCAGCGGGCCAGCGAGTCCGCGTCGGCCCCGCTGGACGGGCGCGTCAGGCACAGGGTCTGCATCTCGATCAGTACGTTCATCTCGGTCCTCCGGCGCTCACTCGAGGACCGCCACTCCGCGCGGATCGCGCGCGGCGTTCCCGTCCTCGAACCCTGTCTCGATGTCGTCGGCGCGGTAGCGATTCGTTACTGACGCGTCCCCGGCGCCTCGCGCCGACCGTCTGGGTCACGCCGGGGCCGATCCGGGAATTCGCCACCAGGTTGCGATGGGGGATATGCGTGACCATCGGTACCGATGTGGGCCACGCCTCGGGGCACGCACACTGAAACGGCGCGATTGCCCGACCTGTGGTCTGATATGGGCCAACGGCCGAACTCGATATGTGAAGGATGCAGTGCTCGGATGGATGGGGTTCGTCGCGCCGTTCGAGGTCGTGGGCGCCGCAGATCGGCCGCGCCGCAGTTCGGTCAGCTGCTGACAGCCGCGGTCGATTCGGCCGCCGACCGGGTTGCGATCAGCTATGACCCGTCCGGGGATCCGGCCGACCGGCGTACCCTCACCTACCGGGAGCTCGACGCGGCCTCCTCGCGACTGGCGCGCGCTCTGATCGAGCGCGGCGTCGGCCCCGGCGACGTGGTGGCCGCCGGATTGACCCGTTCCGCCGAATCGGTGCTGGTGGTGTGGGCCGTGGCCAAGACCGGCGCCGCCTATGTCCCCGTCGATCCGACGCTGCCGCCGGATCGCATCGCCTACCTCGTCGAGGACTCGGGCGCGGTGCTCGGGCTCACCGCCGTCGAACACCGTGAGCGTCTCGGCGCCGGTCTCGAATGGCTGGCCCTGGACGATCCGACGTTCGCCGCCGCGGTCGCCGCCCAGCCCGCGCATCCGGTGTCCTACGTCGACCGTGTGCGTGCCCTGCACGAGCGGCACCCCGCCTACGTCATCTACACCTCCGGTTCGACCGGGCGGCCCAAGGGCGTCGTCGTCACCCACACCGGCCTGGCCGCGCTCGTCACGGCCCAGCGTGAGCGGTACGCGGTGGACGAGAGCGCGCGTGTGCTGCATGTGTGCTCGCCGAACTTCGACGTGTCCGTGCTGGAGATGTTGCTGGCGTTCGGGTCGGGCGCCACGCTGGTCGTCTCGCCGCCGACCGTCTTCGGCGGTCCGGAGCTGGCCGAGCTGATCCGCCGCGAGCGCCTCACGCACGTGCTGATCACGCCCGCCGCGCTGGAGTCGGTGGAGCCGGCGGGGCTGGACGACCTGCGCGTCGTGGTGGTCGCGGGTGACGCGTTCGGCCCCGGCCTCGTGGACCGGTGGGCGCGCGACGGACGCGCCTTCTTCAACGGCTACGGCCCCACCGAGGCCACCATCCTGGCCACCGGCACCTCCGAACTGCGGCCGGGCGAGCCGATCACCATCGGCTCCGCGCTGCCCGGGGTCGGCGCGGTGGTGCTGGACTCGCGGCTGCGCCCGGTCCCCGCCGATGTGACCGGTGAGCTGTACTTGTTCGGTCCCGCGCTCGCCCAGGGCTACCTCGGGCGCGCCGGACTCACCGCCGAGCGGTTCGTGGCGAGCCCGTTCGCCGGCGACGAGGGCGCGCGCATGTACCGGACCGGCGATCTGGTGCGCCGTCGCGCCGACGACGGCGCGCTCGAGTATCTGGGACGGTCCGACTTCCAGGTGAAGATCCGCGGCTTCCGCGTGGAACTCGGCGAGATCGATGCCGCTCTCACGGCGCACCCCGCCGTCGACTACGCCGCGACGCTGGGCAAGGTCGCGCCCTCGGGGGCGACGGTGCTGGTGTCGTACGTGCTGACCAGCACGGACGTGGACGCCGACGAGCTCACCGCCTTCGTGGGCGCCACGCTGCCCGGACACATGGTGCCGTCGATGATCGTGCCGATCGACGCTATTCCCTTGACCGCCAACGGAAAACTGGACCGGAGGGCGCTGCCGGAGCCGGTGTTCGAGGTGGCGGCCTCGCGCGCACCGTCGGGGCCGGTAGAGACGCGGATCGCGGAGTTGTTCGCCGAGGTGCTGGGCGTGCGGCGGGTCGGCGCGGAGGATTCGTTCTTCGCCGCGGGTGGCGACAGCATCCTGTCCATTCAGCTGGTGTCGCGGGCCAGGGCGGCCGGTCTCGCGTTCACCCCGCAGGACGTGTTCGAGCAGCGGACGGTCGCCGGCCTCGCGCGCGTCGCGGTGGTCGGCGCCGGGCAGGCGACGGTGCTCGCGGAACTGCCGGGCGGCGGCGTGGGCGTCATGCCCGCGACTCCGGCGGTGCTCGCGCACGTGTCGGGCGGTCGTGCGTTCCCGCGCTTCACCCAGCACATGGTGCTCGCGCTGCCGCCGGATGCGGCGCGGGCGGACGTGGTGGCGGTGCTCGACGCGGTGCTGAACCATCACGACATGCTGCGCGCCCGGCTGCGGTCCACGGGGGAGCGGTGGGAACTGGAGGCGCTGCCTGCGGTGTCGGCGGAATCCCTGCTCGAGCGTGTCGACGTGGCGCCCGGTGCGGAGGCGGCCCAGATTGCCGAGGCCGCCATGGATTCCGCGGTCGACCGGCTCGATCCGGCCACCGGGCGCATGGTGGCATTCACGTGGTTGTCCCGGCCGGACGGACCCGACGCTTTGCTGGTCGCTGCGCATCACTATGTGATCGACGGTGTTTCGTGGCGGGTGCTGATCTCGGACCTCGTGCTGGCGTGGGCGCAGCACTCGGCGGGGCAACCGATCGCGTTGCCCGCCGTCGGCACGTCCTTCCGCCGCTGGGCGCACGGCCTGGCCGAGGCGGCGAGCGACCGCACGGACGAATTGCCTTACTGGCGTGATGTTCTCGCGGTCGCCGACCCGATACTCGGTGTACGCGAACCGGATCCGTCGGTGGACACCGCGGCCACGGTGCGTACCGTCACGGTGACGTTGCCGCCCGAGGCCACGCACGCCGTGCTGACCGAACTGCCGAACCGCTACCGGGCCGGTGCGAACGACGGACTGCTCGCCGCGCTCGCCCTCGCGGTGCGCACGTGGCGCGCTGCACGTGGTGTCGACGCACCCGCTACCCGCGTGCGGTTGGAAGGGCACGGGCGTGAGGAAAGCGCCGTCCCCGGAGCCGATCTCACGCGCACGGTCGGCTGGTTCACCAGCATGTACCCCGTGGCGCTCGACCTGTCCGGTCTCGACGCACGGGCCGCGTGGCACGGTGGCGCGGCCACGGCGGCGCTGCTGAAGTCGGTCAAGGAACAGCTGAATGCCGTGCCGGACAAGGGCATCGGTTTCGGCATCCTGCGCCACTTGGGTGCCGCTGCGCTGGAGGGATCGCTCGGCCAGATCGGCTTCAACTACCTGGGCCGCGTCTCCTCCGGCGAGGTGCCCGAGGCGCTGTCGGACGGCAGCTGGTTGCCGACCGCCGAATGGGGCGATCCCGCACCCGCTCCGGACGCGGACATGCCCGCCGCGGCGGTGGTGGATATCAATGCGATCGTAGGTGATTCGGCCGACGGCCCGCGCCTGACCGCCTCGTTCTCCTACGCCTCGGCCCTGCTCGACGAGGCCGCCGTGCGCGAGCTGGCGGAGTCGTGGATCGCCGCGTTGACGG
Source organism: Nocardia puris (assembly GCF_003315035.1). Classification (GTDB taxonomy): domain Bacteria; phylum Actinomycetota; class Actinomycetes; order Mycobacteriales; family Mycobacteriaceae; genus Nocardia; species Nocardia puris. Next base: position 125,265 of record NZ_QNRE01000013.1, on the reverse strand, counting down.
TGCTGGCGGAGCACGCGCACGATCCCGCCGCGGGTGGTCTGACGCCGTCGGACGTTCCACTGGTCCAGGTCACCCAGGCCGAAATCGACATCTGGGAGCGGGAGCGCCCCGGCCTGTCCGACGTGCTGCCGCTCGCGCCGTTGCAGGGCGGATTGCTGTTCCTGACCCAGGTTTCGGACGATCGCGACCCGTACCTGCTGCAACTGGCAGTGGAACTGTCGGGTGTGGTGGATCTGGACCGGTTGCGCCGTTCGGCGCAGGCGGTGCTGGATCGGCACGCCGCGCTGCGGTCGGCGTTCGGCGCGACGGCCGAGGGCGTGCCGGTCCAGATCGTCGCCGAGGGGCTGCCGGTGCCGTGGCGGGTGACCGAGGCGGCCGACACCGAACCCACGGAACTGCTTGCGGCGGAGGCCGTTACGGGATTCGACCCCGCCGTCGCACCGCTGTTGCGGTTCACGGTGTACCGCGCCGAGTCCGGCCGGATGCACCTGGTGCTCACCGCGCACCACCTGCTGCTGGACGGCTGGTCCATGCCGTTGCTGATGAAGGAACTCCTGATCGCCTATGCGGCGGACGGGGATTCGACGCTGCTCGCCCCGGTGCGGCCGTACCGGGACTACCTCGCGTGGCTGGCCAGCTACGACCGTGACGGTGCCAGGGAGGCGTGGCGCACCGCGCTCGAGGGTCTGCATCCGTTCCGGTTGACCGAGGTAGTGCCGCGACCTTCCGTGCCGTGGGAGGGGCACGGGGAATGCGCGGCGGATCTGTCGGCGGAGGAGACGGCCGCGCTGGTCGCGTTCGCCTCGGCGCACGAAATCACGGTCAACACCGTCGTGCAGGCGGCGTGGGGCCTGGTGCTGGCGTCCGGCGCCGGTCGGGACGATGTGGTGTTCGGCGCCGTGGTGTCGGGCAGGCCGCCGCAGGTGGACGGCGTGGACGACATGGTGGGCCTGTTCGCCAACACCCTGCCGGTGCGAGTCCGCTTCGACGCCGCGTCGCCCGTCGGCGAGCTGCTGAAAGCGCTGCAAGCGGAACAGGTTTCGCTGCTGGATCGGCACCAGATCGGGTTGGCGGAGATCCAGCGGATCGCGGGGGCGGGGGAGCTGTTCGACTCCCTGGTGGCCTACGAGTCCTATCCGGTGGACGCCGAGGGACTGCGCCAGGCGTACGGGTCCATCGACGGTCTGGAGATCGCGGATCTGCACGGCGTGAACGTCACGCACTATCCGGTGGCGGTGCAGGTCGAGCTCGGCGGCGAGCTGCGGGTCAGGCTCCAGCATCGCCGCGACCTCGTCACCGAGGAAGCCGCGCGAGCGCTGGCCGACCGACTGCGGGCGGTGCTGGGCGAGGTGGTCGCCGCGCCCGAGCGCACGCCCGCCGAAGTGGACGCCGCGCTGGACCGGCGCGGGGATGTGCTGAGCCGGACCCGATACTGGCGCTCGGTGCTCGACGGCCTGCCCGTCGAGCTGAATCTTCCGGTAGATCACCAGATTTCGCCGATGTCGGCGTCCACGGGCTCCTTCGACTTCCCCGTCGATCACGCACTCGAACAACTGGCGCGCTCCCACGACACCACCGTCTTCACCGTCGCGTACGCGGCATTCGCCGCGCTGCTGGCGCGACTATCCGGGGCCGGGGACATCGCGATCGCCGCGCTCGCCCCCGGCCCGGAGACGTCGGACGCCGAGGACAGCCTGATCCTGCGCACCGATGTGCGCGGTGATGTTTCGATGGCCGATTTGCTCGCGCGTGCGGACGAGGTTGTCCGGCAAGCCTTCGCGAACGCCGACCTGCCGCTCGCCGAGGTGCTGCGGCTGCTCGGCCACGAGCCGCACGGCCCCCGTCACCCTCTGGCGCGGGTCATGGTGTCGTCCGGGGAGCGAATCCCGTTGGCGGCGAGCGCGTTCGACCTGTCCCTGCACGTCCGCGAGACCGAATCCGGTGTCGCCGCGCGGCTCACCTACGACCGCGACCTGTTCGAGGCGAGCACCGTGGCGGTGTTCGCCCAGCGCTTCCTGCGTCTGCTCGGCGCGGCCGTCGCGGCCCCTCGGACGCCTCTCGGCGACCTGCCCCTGCTGGCCGATATCGAGTTCGCCGAACTCACCTCGGTCGCCCCGGACGACGTGATGGCCACGGGCCTGCTGCCGGATCTCCTGGTCCGAGGTGTCGCCTTCGGCCGCGACCGCGTCGCCGTGAGATACCTCGACCGGTCGGTCACCTACGGCGAACTCGACTCGGTCACTTCGCGAGTGGCGCGCCTGCTGATCGATCGCGGTATCGGTCCGGAGCGGCTGGTCGCCGTGGCGTTGCCCCGCTCCTACGACATGGTGGCTTCGGTAGTGGCTGTCGCCAAGGCCGGCGGCGCGCATATTCCGCTCGACCCCGGCTACCCTGCGGATCGCCTGCGGCACATGGTGATCGACTCGGGTGCGGCGCTGGGCATCACCGTCGCCGAGTACGCCGACCGCCTGCCGCGCGATATCGACTGGCTGGTGCTGGACGATCCGGCCACCGACCAGGCCTGCGCCGCCTACTCGGACGCTCCCGTCACCGACGCGGATCGCCGTGCGCCGCTGCGTATGTCGAACCCGGCCTACGTCATTTACACCTCCGGATCGACCGGTGTGCCCAAGGGCGTGACGGTCACCCACGCCGGCCTGGGCGGTCTGCTGGACGAGGCGGTACGCCGCTACGGGATCACTGCCGAGCACCGGATGCTGCACATCTGCGCGCCGAGTTTCGATCCCTCGGTGCTGGAGTGGTTGTGCGCGTTGGCCTCCGGCGCGACGTTGGTGGTGGTGCCGCCGCAGGTGGCGGGTGGCGGGGAACTCGGCGAGCTGCTGCGCGCGGAGGCCGTCACGCACGCGATCATCACCCCGGCCGTGCTCGGCACCGTCGACCCCGCCGGGCTCGACGCGCTCGAAGTGCTGTCGGTGGGTGGCGATGTCACCACGCCGGACCTGCTCGCGGCCTGGCAGCCCGGCCGCCGCTACCTCAACGGTTACGGGCCCACCGAGACCACGATCATCTCCTCCTACGCCGAACTCGTTGCCGGACAGCCGATCACGGTGGGTGAACCGGTGCGCGGCATGTCGGCGCTGGTGCTCGACGCGCGGCTGAAGCCGGTGCCGCCGGGTGTCGCGGGCGAGTTGTATCTGGCGGGCGGTGGGCTGGCGCGCGGCTACCGGCACCGCTCCGGCCTGACCGCGCAGCGGTTCGTCGCCGACCCCTGGGGCGCGCCGGGTGCGCGGATGTACCGCACCGGCGATATCGTCCGCTGGCGCTCGGCGGCGCCGGGCCGGCGCGCGCTCGAGTACGTCGGTCGCGGCGACGAGCAGGTGAAGGTGCGGGGATTCCGCGTCGAACTCGGGGAGATCGATGCCGTGCTCACCGCGCACGCCGATGTCGCCACCGCCGTAACCGTGGCCCGCGCGACGACTTCCGGTGCGACGGCGCTGGTGTCGTACGTGGTCGCCACACCGGGCCGGACCGTGGAGACCGCCGCGCTCACCGAGCACGCCGCCGCCGTGCTACCCGCGCACATGGTGCCTGCGGCGGTCGTTGTGCTGGCCGCGCTGCCGCTGACCACCAACGGCAAGGTTGATCGAAAAGCGTTGCCGGAGCCGGTCTTCGAGACGACCTCGTCGCGTGCGCCGCTGAACCCGGTCGAGGCTCGGCTGGTCGAACTGTTCGCCAAGGTGCTCGGCCTGCCCGAGGTGGGGGTGGACGATTCGTTCTTCGCGATCGGCGGCGACAGCATCCTGTCCATCCAGCTGGTGTCGCGCGCCAAAGCGGCGGGTCTGATCTTCACCGCGCGTGATGTGTTCGAGCAGCGCACCGTCGCCGCGCTCGCCCGGGTCGCGGGCGCGACCGGTACGGCGGCCACGGTGCTGGCGGAACTGCCCGGCGGCGGCGTCGGTGACGTCCCGCTCACGCCGATCCTCGCCGAATCCCTCGCCACCGGCGTGCACAACCGTTTCGCCCAGACGATGGTTCTGGCCCTGCCCGAGGGCATCGACCGGGCGGGCCTGGTCGCCACGCTCGGTGCGGTGGTCGATCGCCACGACGCCCTGCGTGCGCGGGTGTCGAATGAGGACGGGCGGTGGCGGTTCGAGGTTCAGCCTGTCGGTGCGGTCGATGTGGACGCACTGGTTTCGGAGCTCGAGGTCCCGTCCGCTCCACCGCGCGCTGCTCGTGGCGACTCGACGACACCGGCACCGATCGGGGTCGGGGACGTGGATGCTGTGCAGGAGCCGGGTGCGTGGGCCCGAGAAGTGTCCTCCGATATCGGCGGCGCGGCAATGGATTCCGCGCTGTCCACCCTCGACCCCGCAGCCGGTCGCATGATCGCCTGCGCCTGGGTGCGCAGACCCGGCGGCCGCGACGTGCTCGCGATTGCGGCGCACCACTACGCGATCGACGGCGTGTCCTGGCGGATCGTGATCCCCGATCTCGTGACGGCGTGGGCACAACACGCTGCGGGGCAGCGGATTTCGCTCCCCGAGGTCGGCACGTCCCTGCGGCGCTGGGCGCACGCCCTGGTCGACGCGGCACCGGCGCGTGCCGACGAAATCGACTACTGGCAAAGGATATTGGCGACACCTGATCCGCTGTTCGGCTCTCGCGCGCTCGACGGCGCCGTGGACACCGAGGCGACGGTCCGGTCGTTCACCGTCCGCGTTCCCGCCGGGGTGAGCGAGGCGCTGCTGAGGGCGCTGCCCGCTCGCTATCGCGGCGGTGTGCACGACGGCCTGCTGGCGGCGCTCGCCCTGGCGGTGCGGAAGTGGCGGGCGCGGCGCGGCCTCGACACCCCGGTCACGCGGCTTCGCCTGGAAGGTCACGGGCGGGAAGAAACGGTCGTTCCCGGCGCCGATCTCACGCGCACCGTCGGCTGGTTCACCAGCGTGTACCCCGTCTCGCTCGATCTGTCTCCCTTCCCTGTGGACGCCGACGACGCCGCGCTCGCCGCGATTCTGCGATCGGTCAAGGAACAGTTGATCGCCGTGCCGGACAAGGGCATCGGCTTCGGCATGCTGCGCGCTCTGCACCCCGCCGCGGCCGACGCGCTCGCGGGCGACATCGGTCAGATCGGCTTCAACTACCTGGGCCGCACCTCCACCGGCGAGGTCGGCGACGGAAGTTGGCTGCCGACAGCCGAATTGGGCGAGTTCGAGATCGAGTACGCCCGCACGATGCCGCTGTCCACGGTCGTCGACATCAACGCCCTCGCGGCCGACACCGACGCGGGCACCGTGCTGGACGCGAGTTTCCGGTACGCGGGCGACCTGCTGGCCGAGGCCGACGTCCGCGAGCTGGCCGACGAGTGGACCGCAGCCCTCGCCGCGCTCGCCGCCCACTTGGACCACCCGGAGGCGGGCGGTCTCACCCCGTCGGACGTGCCGTTGGTGCGGACCGGTCAGACCGAGCTGGACGGCTGGCGGCGGGTGTACGGCGAGCTGGCCGATGTGCTCCCGCTCTCGCCGCTCCAGGGCTCGCTGCGGGTTCTCATGGAACTGCTGGACGGTTCCGTCGACGCCTACGTCATCCAGCTCGCGGCGCGCCTGCGCGGCGACCTCGATGTCGACCGATTGCGCCGGGCCGCGCAGACCATCCTCGACCGGCACGCCAATCTGCGCGCCGCGTTCGTGACCGCCGCCGACGGCAGCCAGGTGCAGGTGATCGCGGACCGCGTGGCGGTGCCGTGGCGCGTGGTCGGCGAGGTCGAGGAGGCCGAGCTGCCCGGTCTGCTCGTCGCCGAACAGCGGCGCGGCTTCGACCCAGCTGTGGCCCCCCTGCTGCGGTTCACGCTGTACACCACCGGTCCCGGCTGCGCGCACCTGGTGCTGACCGGTCATCACATCCTGCTCGACGGCTGGTCCATGCCGCTGCTCATGAAGGAGCTGCTGGTCCTGTACGCCACCGGCGGCGACACCGTGCCGCTGCCCGCCGTGCGGCCCTACCGCGACTACCTGCGCTGGCTCGCCCGCCAGGACCGGGAGGCGGCGCGGGCGGCCTGGTTGACGGTGCTCAGCGACGTGAGCCCGACCTTGCTCGGTCCGGAACTCACCTGGCCCGCGCCCACCGGCGACGGTTTCGGCCTCTGCGAATTCGCGCTGAGCGACACCGAGACTTCGGCGCTGACCACCTACGCTTCCGCCGCCGAGGTCACCCCGAATACCGTCGTGCAGGCGGCTTGGGGCCTGGTCCTGGCGGGGGCGACCGGGCGCGACGACGTGGTGTTCGGCGCCACCATCTCCGGCAGGCCCGCCCAGCTCGACGGCGTCGGCGACATGATCGGCCTGTTCGTGGACGCCATCCCGGTGCGCGTGCGGTTCGCACCGGACAAGACCGCCCGCGACCTGGTGGACGAGCTGCAAGTCGAGCAGGCGTCACTGCTCGACCACCACCACCTGGGCCTGGACGCCATCCAGCGCGTGACCGGCCTGGGCGAATTGTTCGACACCATGCTGGTTTTCGAGTCCTACCCGGTGGACGAGGAAGGGCTGCGGCACGCGAGCGGCGCGCTCGACGGCCTGCGCATCGACGACCTGCGCGGTTCGGACCACACGCACTACCCGATCACCGTGCTCGTGTTCCTGAACGAGACGCTGGTGGTGCAGGTGAAGTACCGCCGCGACCTGGTGTCCGAGGAGGCCGCGCGCGCCGTGGCCGCCCGCCTGCGGCGCGTGCTCGGCGACCTCGTCGCGGACGCCGACCGGGCCGCGGCGGAGATCGCGCTGCTGCAAACCACCGACGCGGGCGATCCGCTCACGCGGTCGCGCTACTGGCGCACGGCGTTGGCAGGGTTACCGGAACGCCTCGACCTGTCGGGAATCTCGGGCCGAGTCGATGGCCACGTCGTATACCCGGAGCCGGTCGAGCATCAGCACATTCGACAGAACACGCCTCGCGGTCGCCTGGAATTCACCGTCCCGGAAACGATCCGCGATGGAGTCCACTCGCTGGCCGACCGCGCGGGCGTCACCCGATTCGCGGTCGCGCGCACCGCGCTCGCGGTGCTGCTGGCACGGCTGACCGGCTCCGACGATCTGGCGATCGGCACGCCCGTGCCGGGCGGGGTGCACGCCGAACTGGTGTTGCGCAGCAAGGTGGATCGCGCGGCGGGCTTCCTCGATCATCTCGGCGAGGCGCACCGCACGGAATTCGACGCCGTCGCGCACGCGGACATCCCGTTCGAGGATCTGGTCGACCTGGCGGGGGCGACACGGGCACCAGGCGGGCATCCGTTGTTCCAGGTGTCGCTCTCGTACCGGATACCGCCCGACGCGGCCGCCGATCTGGCGATGGCGCTGCCGGAAGCGGGGCACGGCGAGATGTCCTTCTCGCGTGACATTTTCGACGACGCGGGTGCCGATCTTCTCGTGCGCCGCTTCCTGCGCCTGCTCGGCGCGGTGGTGGAGAACCCGGAGACTCCCGTCGGAGACCTGCCGGTCCTCGTCGGCGACGAGCACGAACAGCTGACCCGGCAGAACGGCGGCACACCTCCGCCCGCCGCGACGCTGCCGGAATTGCTCTGCCACGGTGTGGAATTCGGACGCGACCGCACAGCGGTGCGCGCCGCCGGTCGCGAATACGCCTACGGTGAGCTCGACGCCCGGTCCTCGCGACTGGCCCGCGTCCTGATCGCGCGCGGCGCCGGTCCCGAAACCGTGGTCGCACTGGCCCTGCGCCGCTCGTACGAGATGATCGTCGCGATATGGGCGGTCGCCAAAACCGGCGCGGCGTACCTGCCGATCGACCCGTCCCACCCCGCCGAACGGGTGCGCTACCTGGTCGAGGACTCCGGCGCGGCGCTCGGGCTCACTGTCGCCGAGCACGCGCCCGGCCTGTCCGGCGCGGTCACCTGGCTGACGCTCGACGATCCCGCCCTGACCGACGTGTGCGCTACCCGTTCGGACGAGCCGATCACCGACGCGGATCGCCTCGCACCACTGCGTATCTCGCACGCCGCCTACGTGATCTACACATCCGGCTCGACGGGACTCCCCAAGGGCGTGACCGTCACTCATGCCGGATTGTCCTCCCTCGTCGCACATTCCACCGGCCTACTCGGGCTGCGCAAGCACCACCGCATGCTGCACGTGTGCTCGCCGGGCTTCGATCAGTCCGTCGAAGAGCTGGTCACCGCGTTCCACGCCGGGGCCACCGTGGTCGTCGCGGACCCCGATATCGTCGGCGGTGCGGAACTGCACGACCTCCTCCGCACGGAGCGGGTGACCCACACGATCATCACGCCGACGCTGCTCGGCACCCTCGACCCCGCGCACCTCGACCACCTGGAAGTCGTCTCCGCCGGCGGCGAGGCCACCACCCCCGAACTCCTCGAGAAGTGGGCGCCCGGCCGCCGATTCGTCAACGGATACGGCCCCACCGAGACCACGGTCGGCGCGACCTACACGACTCTGACCGTGGGGCAACGGATCACGATCGGCCGCCCGGTGCCCGGCCTGCGCGCGACCGTGCTCGACAGCCGCCTGCACCCCGTGCCGGTCGGCGTCACCGGCGAGCTGTACCTCTCCGGTCCCGCGCTGGCCCGCGGCTACCACGCGCGCTCGGTTCTCAGCGCGGAGCGCTTCGTCGCCGACGCCTGGGGGAGGCCTGGCGAGCGCATGTATCGCACGGGCGATCTGGTCCGGTGGCTCGAGACGCCCGCCGGACCGGAGTTGGAATACCTGGGCCGCACGGACTTCCAGGTCAAGATCCGCGGTTACCGCATCGAACTCGGCGAGATCGACGCCGTCCTCGTCGCGCATCCCGGTGTCGACATCGCCGTCACCATCGGGCGTGAGAATGCCAGCGGGGCAACGGCACTCGTCTCCTATGTGACCGGCTCCGATCTGAACGCCGACGTGCTCACCGAATGGGCGGCGCGCGCACTTCCGGCGCACATGGTTCCGTCCGCGATCGTCGTCCTCGACGCGCTCCCGCTGACTCCGGTGGGCAAACTCGACCGAAAGGCCCTGCCCGCACCGGAATTCGCGGCGCGCGCCTATCGGGAACCCTCGTCCACCGCCGAACACCTGGTGGCCGAGGTCTTCGCCGAGGTGCTGGGCGTCGAGCGCGTCGGCGCCGACGACAACTTCTTCGACCTCGGCGGCAATTCGCTGCTGGCCACCCGCGTCACCGCCCGGCTCGGCGCCGCGCTCGACACCCGCGTCCCGGTGCGCGTCCTGTTCACCGCGCCCACCGTGGCCGCCTGTGCCCGCGAACTCGCGGCCGCACCAGGAGCCGAGAACCGCCCGGCACTCGTCGCGGGCCCACGGCCGCAAGACATTCCGCTCTCGCCCGCGCAGCAGCGGATGTGGTTCCTCAACCGGTTCGACACCACCTCGACGGCCTACACCATCCCCGTCGCCCTCCGGCTCACCGGCGATCTGGACGTGGACGCGATGCGCGCCGCCTTCACCGATCTCGTGACCCGCCACGAGATCCTGCGCACCGTGTATCCGCAGCGTGCGGACGGGCCGGTGCAGGTCGTGCTGCCGATCGAGCACCGCGACGTGCCGACGCTCGAAGTAGCACAAGCTGAGAACGTGGAATCGGCGGTGGCCGAGGTTGTTTCGACCACCTTCGACGTCACGGACGCGGTCCCGTTGCGCGCCGTGCTGTTCGGTGTGACCGACGGCGAGTACGTGCTCGCGCTGGTGGTACACCACATCAGCGCCGACGGCTTCTCCGGCGGCCCGCTCGTCCGCGATCTGGCCACCGCCTATCTGGCGCGGACCCAAGGGCGCGCACCGGCGTGGTCTCCGCTGCCGGTGCAGTACGCCGACTACACCCTGTGGCAGCGCGTGGTCCTCGGCGACGAGAACGATCCCGATTCCGCCGCTGCCGCTCAGCTCGCGTACTGGCGGGACGCCCTCGCCGGGCTGCCCGATCAGCTGGAACTGCCCAGGGATCGCCCGCGTCCGGCGGTGCAGTCCTTCGCGGGCGGGCAGGTGCCGCTGCGCGTCGACGCCGCCACACACGCCGCGCTCTCGGATCTCGCCCGGGCGCACGGCGCTACGCTGTTCATGGTCGTGCACACCGCCCTCGCGGTGTTGCTCGCGGAACTGTCCGGCACCGACGACATCGCGGTCGGCACCCCCGTCGCGGGTCGCGGTGACGCCGTGCTGGACGACCTGATCGGTATGTTCGTCAACACCCTGGTCTTCCGCACTCACGTGGATCACGACGCCGATTTCACCGAACTCCTGTCCCGCCAACGCGATTCCGACCTGCGCGCCTTCGCTCACGCCGACATCCCGTTCGAGCGCCTGGTGGAAGTGCTCAACCCGGCGCGTTCCACCGCGCGGCACCCGCTGTTCCAGGTGGGCCTGTCGTTCCAGAACCTCGCCCTCGCGCCGATGACGCTGCCCGGCCTGACCGTCTCCCCGTGGGAGACCGATCGACGACTCTCGCAGTTCGATCTGCACGTGATCGTGGCCGACGGCTACGACGAGCAGGGGCGCGCGATGGGCATCACGGGCCACATAACCTACGCGACAGCACTTTTCGACGAGTCGACCGTGCGAGAGTTCGCCGATCGATTCACCAGGCTGCTGGAGATCGTCGCGGGCCGACCGCGCGTGCGCGTGGGTGACATCGACCTCCTCACCCCGCGCGAGCGCGCCCTGATCCTCACCGATCGCAACCGCACCGCGCACCCGGTCCCCGCCGCCACCCTGGTCGCCCTGCTGGACGCGACGGTCGCCGCGACGCCCGACGCGATCGCGCTGGTGGCGGCCGACGGCACCGCGACCGCCTACGCCGATCTGGACGCGCGGGTGAATCGCCTGGCGCGCTACCTGATCGCCACGGGCGTCCGCGCCGAATCGCGAGTCGCGCTCGCGCTGCGGCGCTCCGCGGACCTGGTGATCGCCATGTACGCGGTGAGCAAAGCGGGCGGCGCGTACGTGCCGATCGACCCCGACCAGCCCGCGCTGCGCCACGACCACATCCTCGAGACGGCCGAGCCGATCTGCGTGCTCACCGACGCCGACGCCGCGTTCACCACCGCGCGGGTCCCCGTCGTGCGCCTCGACCGGCTGCATCTCGCGGCGGTGGACGCCGGCCCGGTCACCGACGCCGACCGGCTCGTGCCGCTGCGGCAGGCACACACGGCCTACGTGATCTTCACGTCCGGTTCGACCGGCCGCCCGAAGGGCGTCGCCGTTACGCACGAGGCGATTGTCAACCAGTTGCGCTGGAAGACAGCCGAATTCGGCATGACCGCTGACGACGCCGTGCTGTTGAAGACGGCGGCGACCTTCGACCTGTCGGTCTGGGAGTTCTGGTCGGCGGCGGTGTGCGGCGGACGGGTGGTGCTCGCCGCGCCGGACGGCCACCGGGACCCCGAGTATCTGAACGAGCTGATGGCGCGCGAGGACGTCACCACCCTGCACGCCGTGCCGTCCATGCTGGACGCCCTGACAGCGGGCGCGCTCCCGAAGTCGCTGCGACGCATCCTCGCGATCGGCGAGGCGCTGCCGCCGGTGCTCGCGGAGCGAGTCGCCCGCGTCGCGCCCGACGCCGCGCTGTACAACGTGTACGGTCCCACCGAGGCGGCCGTGTCGATCACCAGCCATCGCGTGCGGTGCCCCGGCAACCTTCCGATCGGGACGCCGGTGTGGAACAGCCAGGTCTACGTGCTGGATGCCCGCCTGCGCCCGGTGCTGCCCGGCGTTCCCGGCGAGTTGTACGTGGCCGGTGCGCAATTGGCGCGCGGCTACTTCGGCAGGCCCGACCTCACGGCCGAGCGGTTCGTCGCGAACCCGTTCGAATCCGGCGCGCGGATGTATCGCACCGGCGACATGGTGGTCTGGAATGCCGAGGGCGAGTTGGAGTATCGCGGTCGCGCCGACTTCCAGGTGAAGATCCGCGGGTTCCGCATCGAGCTCGGCGAGGTCGACGCCGTGCTGTTCGACCACCCGGACGTCGCGGTGGCCGTAACCGTCGGACGCGAGAATCAAGCGGGTGCAACGGTTCTGGTGTCCTACGTGGTGCCCGCTCCCGGTCGCGCGCTCGAGGGCGATGAGCTGCTCACCTGGGCGGCCCGCAGTCTGCCCTCCCATATGGTGCCCGCCGCGATCGTCGTGCTCGACGAACTCCCGTTGAACTCCGTCGGCAAGCTCGACCGTGCCGCGTTGCCCACGCCGCCTCTGGCCACCCGCGCCTACCGCGCTCCCGGCACCGCGCTGGAGATCGCGGTCTGCGCGGCCTTCGCGGACGTGCTGCGGGTGGATCGGATCGGCCTGGACGACAACTTCTTCGAGCTGGGCGGCACGTCACTGCTCGCGACCACGCTCGCCGCTCGGTTGAGTGATGTTGTCGCCGAACGGGTTCCGGTCTCCCGGATCTTCACCGCGCCCACTCCGGCGGCCATCGCGGCCGAATGCCGCTCGACAGCACCGGACTCGGCATTCGACATCCTGCTGCCCCTACGCCCGTCCGCCACCGGGGAACCGCTGTTCTGCGTCCACCCGATCGGCGGGATCGCCTGGTCGTTCGCGGGTCTCGCCGCCCACCTGGACCGCCCGATCTACGGACTCCAATCCCCGGCGCTGGGATCGGAAGCGCCCCTGCCGGATTCGATCGAGGACTGGGCGCGCGTCTACGTCGACCACCTCCGCACCGTGCAGCCGCACGGTCCGTACCACCTGCTGGGCTGGTCCCTCGGCGGCGTACTCGCCCACGCGATGGCGGTTCAGCTCCAGGACGAGGGCGAACAGGTCGCCCTACTGGCCATGCTCGACAGCCGCCTGCGTCACGTCGGCGACTACACCGCCACCGGGGTAACGCTCGCGGACCTCCTGGGTGGCCTGGCGGGAGTCGGCGTCCCCGGCTCCCCCGTCCGCGATGTGTCCCTCTGGGATCTCCGGCGCACTCACGGGGGCGCCTGCTCCGATCTGGAAGCCGCCGACGTGGGACCGTCGGATGACCCTGGCGCCGAAAGCATTCCGGCGACGGTCGCGCGAGTCGTCTCCCGGCGTCTGCCGGAACCGTTCGCGTCCATGGACCCCGCCCATCTCGAGCGCATCGTCACTGCCGCGCTCGCCTCGGCGAGCCTCGATGCCGAGTACCGCCCCCGTCCCTTCGACGGCGATCTCCAGTTCTTCACGGCGGCCGCCGACCCGCCGGCCGACCCGCCGGCCGATTCGTGGCGATCCTCGGTGACCGGTCGAATCCACGACCACCCACTCCCGGTCACCCACTGGCAGATGACTTCCCCGACAGCATTGGAGCGGATCGCCCGAGTGCTGGCGGGCATTCACGACCGCTGAACGACCGGTCCGCCCGCGCCGAGGCCGGATCGGCGTGGTGACCGCGACGCGCGCTGCGCGCCGACGCCCCGGCCGCGTCTCGCGTCAGTCGCCGGACATCGGCGGGAAGCGCGGCCGGAGCCCGCGTGAGAAGCGGCGGCCCGCCCTGGTGACGGTCGGCTGATATCCGAGAACTCCTGGTCACGTCACGGTCACCTTGCCGTCCGTCAGTCGGCTACGCAGATCGCGGTGTCGAAGACCCTTTGGGCGGTGGCGGTGATGGCGGGGTCCTCGGGGCGCAGATTGGCGATGACGGTGACCGCGCGGCCGGTCGGCGTGACGCCGTTGAAGGTACGGAAACCGGGCACGGAACCGCCGTGACCCCAGACTTCCAGCTCGCACGGGACCGGGAGACGGGACAAGCCCAGACCATACGCGTAGCCGGGACGGTTGGTCAGCGGGCGAGGGTCGGCGCGCATGTCGGCGAGTTGGTTCGGCGCCACCAGGCTTCCGGTCAGCAAGGCGGTGAAGAATCGGTTGGTCTCGGATCCGGTGGAGATCAGTGCGCCCGCGCTGCCGGCCCAAGACGGGTCGAAATGTGTCAGGTCGAGGGGTCTTCCACCGACCTGTTCGTAGCCTTGTGGATGCGGGCTGCGGATTCCAGTATCACCGGCGGCGGGGAAGTACGTTTCGCGCAACCCCAGCGGGTCGGTGATGCGGCGAGCGACCTCGTCGGCGATCGTATGGCCGGTCACGCGCTCCACCAGCAAGCCGACTACGAGGTAGTTGGTGTTGGTGTACTCCGCTCGGTCGCCCGGCCGGAAACGCGCGGGCATGGCCATGGCGCGGCGGACCAAGTCGGCGGTATCGAAGTATCTGGTCAGCAGGTCATCCGAATCACCCTGGAGCTCCGGCAATTCGAGATACTCCGGCAAACCGCTGGTGTGTTGCATGAGGTTTCGCACGGTGATGCGATCGCCTTCGATACCCTCGCCCTCGACGACGCCGGGCAGATAGCGCGCGATGGGTGCATCCAGCTCCACCGAGCCCTCCGCCACGAGTTGCAGCACGACAGCGGCGACGAACGCCTTGGTGTTGCTGCCGATTCGTACGTGCGCGTCCGCGGGAAACGGGGCCGCTGTGGCGAGGTCGCCGACTCCTGCGCTCGTGCTCCACTCCCGCCCCTGCTGTGTGACGACGATCTGAACCCCCGGGATTCCGGCTTCTACCGCGGCGTCCAGCACCTGCCGCACCGCCGCGCGCGCGGTGTCCGACAGCGGCCCGCGAGATGGCGATGCCGGACTCGCATCACAGGCCACCGCCCCGCCTGCCAAGCCGATGACCGCGATGAGCGGCATGATGCGACGAAACGCCATAGATGCCATGAACTCTTCTCCACTGTCGTCAACACGAGACTCCCCGGTCGCCCGGTCGAGCGGGGATATCGGACGCGGGCCCGCAGTCTCCATCGACCGAACGGTAATTCGCCGGACGGCCGCTGGGCATCGCCCGCGAGACGCACACCGGATCATTCGCCAGATGTAGCCCCGGTCAGGGAAAACCCGCGCTGAGCGGCCCGTCCGCCGTACCCGCACCCCTTCGGTCGCTCCCGGCGGCAGATCTGCCGACCACGGCCGATGTGACCGAACGGCACCGTGCCGGTCCCGGTGATCCGCGACATGGTCCGCTCCCACGAGCCATTCTGTTGCGGGTGATCAGGTGTGCAGGTCGCGACGGTGGTGGCCGATCAGCCCGAGGATCGTCAGCGCCGCGGCGACGGCGGTCAAGGACAGGGTGGCGATCCACTCCGGCGCATCGTCGGGCACGGCCGCCAAGTGCGCGAACGGGGTGACCGCCCGCGCCCAGGCGGGCGCGTCGATGCTGTGAGCGAGGACGTCGTAGAGGAAGCCGCCGACTACGGGCAGCGCGCCGACGGCGGCGGCGGCTCTCGGGTACCAGCCGTACGCGGCGGTCGCGGCACCGAGTCCGAGCCAGGCGACCGGGGCGGTGTTGAGTGCGCCGGCGAGCGCGTCACCCGACGTCAGCGAAGTCCCGGCCACTCCTGCCCCCACCCACATGCTCAGTGCCGCGGTCAGCAGAAGCGCGACGACGCCGATGGCGGTGACCAGGAGCTCGGCGCCGACGACGTGCGGACGGCCCACAGGCAGCGAGTAGACAGTCGTCCAGCGGCGCGCCTTCTCGTCGTCGGCCAGGACGGCCACGCGAGTGACCGCGTAGAGGCCTACGGCGACGGCGAGAAGACCGAACATCGCCGCGGCGAGCCCGGTGGCTGAGTCCAGCCCGGCGAATCCAGCGTCGGCGGCGAGTTCGGCGAAGCGCGGGTTCTCGCCCAGGAAGGTCACGATCGAGGCGATGAGCACGCCGACCAGGCCGAAGTACACTGCGACCCCGATCGCCCACGCGGTGGTGGGTGCGAGGGCGCGGCGCAGCGCGAATCCGGTGAGTGAGCCGAGTAGACGCGTCCTGGGCGGCCGGGTGCCGGACAGTGCGATCACGCCGCCGCCGAGATCGCGCCGCCGGGCGATGAACATGGCCGCGGCCGCGGCCGCGATACCCGCGACGATCAGCAGGACCACGGGTGCGTACCGATTCCCCGCGTAGGGTGCCGAGAGCGCGTGGAGCCCGAAGGGCGACAGCCACCCGGCCCACGCCGCGGCGGGAATCCCGTCGGCGAGCATCCGGACGAGCAAGCTCGTGCCCACGACGGCGGCGAGGGCGGTGACGGCCGCGGTGCGGGCGGCGAACAGCTGCGCGGCGAGCAGTCCGAGCGCGGCGAAAGTGAGGGCGGTGCCGAACATCCCGGCCGCATGGATAAGGGCGCCGGTGGCGTCGGTGCCGGCCGCGACGAGCGCCGTGGCGACGGCGATCGCGATCACCGACGCGGCGATGGTCAGGGTGATCAGACACGCGCGGACGAGATCGGTGAGGCGTACCCGGCCACCGGCCAGCAGTTCCCAGCGCCCGGCCGCTTCCTCACCGCGGCTGATCCTGGTGCCTACGAGCAGTGCCCAGACCGCGACCAGCACGAGTAGTGGCGTACCGGTGCGCCAGACGGTGAACCCGCCGGGGTCGTCCAGGGCCAGCGGTGCGCCGAACAGGGTGCGGATCGCCGGGTTGTCGGCCAGCGCCCGGATCGAGTTCTGATCCAGCGCTTCGGCGAAGGTGGTTCGATACTGGGCCGCGACGAGCGCCGACATTCCCGCGGCGACGACCGTGACCAGCGACGTGCTCACCCAAACTTGCCGCATGCACGCGCCGATCACCGCCCGAACCGGATCGCCGAGCCGTGCCGAGGCGGTCATGGGCGCGCCTGACCGTAGTAGCCGAGAAAGATCTCTTCCAGCCCCGGTTCACGCAGCGACAGGGCGGTGACCTCGGTGTCGGCGAGTGCGCGCAGCATAGGCGCCGGTGGTCCGTGGAGGGTGAACCGCAGCCGGTCCTCATCGAGCTGTTCCACGTCCTGTACGCCGTGCGAGTCCGCCAGTCGCGGCGCGCTGCCGCGGTAGGTGACCTCAACGACGGTGCGGCGCAGTTCACGCAGTTCGGGCAGCCCCGCGATCTCCACCAGCCGCCCGCTCCGCAGGATCGCGACGCGGTCGCACACCGCTTCGACCTCGGCGAGCTGATGGGAGCTGAGGAACACGGTCTGACCGCGGTCGCGGGCTTCGCTCAGGCAGTGCCGGAACTCCCGCTCCATCAGCGGGTCGAGGCCGCTGGTGGGCTCGTCCAGCACCAGCAGCGGCGCGCGGGTGGCGAACGCCGCCACGAGGGCGACCTTCTGCCGGTTCCCGGTGGAGTAGGCGTGGCCGGGCTTGTCCACGTCGAGGGCGAACCGATCGATCAGCTGGTCCCGATACCGGACGTCGACATCCGGGCCGACCCGGGCGAGCAGCTCCAGGGTTTCGGCGCCGGTGAGCCGCGGCCACAGCGCGACATCGGCGGGCACGTACGCGAGCAGCCGGTGCGCCATACGGACGTCTCCGGCGTCCACGCCGAACACACGGACCGCGCCTCGGTCCGGGCGGATGAGCCCCAGCACCACCCGGAGCGTGGTCGACTTACCCGCGCCGTTGGGGCCGAGGAAGCCGAACACCTCACCCGGTCGCACCCGGAAGGTGACGTCGTCCAGCGCGACAGTCCGGCCGAAGCGTTTGCTCACGTGCTCGACGCTGACGGCGTCGGCCGATGTGGTCTTGCTCGGATCGATGGCCACGGCGGTCCTTTCGATGGAAGGTGACGTCGGACGAGGTGGCGTGGTGCGCGTCCGCTCGGCCGAGCGGACAGGCTGGTTCGACGGGCTACTTCATGTCCAGGTCTCGTCGGCCGAACCCGGCGCGACCCGCCGCCGCGGCGGCCGCGGCGAGCGCCGTCAGGGTCAGCGGCCCCTGCCACCGCATCGGCTCCATCGGCAGCCGCGCGACGTGCTCGAGCGGCGAGAGGCCGGACACCCAGGCGGGCAGGTCCATGATCGGTCCGAAGAACCCGAGAATCATGCCGAAGCCGAGCAGCGCCCACGTCACTCCGATGCCCGCCGGGGCGACACCGTAGAGCAGCGCGGCCACACCCGCGATCAGCAGGACGGCGGGCGCGTACACCACATGGGCCGCGATGGCCTCCCACAGGTAGTCCGCGTCGCCGACCGACAGCGCGATGCTCGAGCCCAGTACCGCACCGGTGACCAGCAGGAGTGTGACGACTCCGGCGGCGGTGACCAGGAGATGGGAGGTGAACCAGCTCCGGCGGGAGACCGCGGTGGCCAGTACCGGCTCGGCTCGCCCCTTCGTCTCCTCGGTGCGTAGGCCCTGTACGGCGAGAATCGCGAAGACGGCAACCAGCAGAGCGTCGAACAGCGCCATGGTGCCGACGTATCCGTCGAGCATTCGGCTCGCGTCCCCGCCCATGACGGCGACGACTTCCTCGGGCAGATCGTCGAACGAGTCGACGACGGCGTCGCCGATGCCGCCGTAGAGCGCGCCGCCGGCGGCCAGCGCGGCTCCCCATCCGAACAAGCTGGCACGCTGCAACCGGAAGGCCAGCGCGACAGGGGAATTCAGCCACCGCGCCGCAGTCGGCGACCCGGGCCGCGGGGGCACCAGACCCGCGCCCAGATCGCGCCTGCGCGACAGGGCGTACGCCAGCGCCGCAGCGCCGAGGGCGAGCGCCACCGACAATGCCAGTGGCCACCAGCGCCCGTCGGCATAGGCGCGCGTCTGCTGCGACCAGGCCAGCGGCGACAACCACGACAGAGCACTGCCGCCTTCGCGCAGTGCGTCACCGGCGGCGCGGATCACGTAGGCGCCCCCGAGCGCCGCTCCCGCCAAACCGGCTGCCGCGCGCGAGTATTCGGTGATCTGCACGGTGACGGCGGTGATGGCCGCGAACACCAGTCCCACCGCGCCGACGCCGGCGCCGAAGAGCAGGGCGTCCGCGCCCGACGCGCCGGTGAGTGGGAAGACCGCCGCGATCGCAAGGGCCAGCAGCGCGTTCGCGAGCGCCGCGACCAGCAGGGCGGCGGTGAGCTGGGCGTGGCGACCGACGACGTCGGCGCGCACCAGTTCGGCCCGGCCGCTCTGTTCCTCCACGCGCGTGTGCCGCGAGACCAGCAGGATGTTCATGAGGGCGGCGAGCAGCAGGAAGTACAGCCCGTAGATGCCGACGATCACGGATTCCACGCTGGGATCGGACAGACCGTAGCCGGGCCCGGAAACCAATGCTCCGACCACGCCCTGGCCGAACCGACCGACCGCGCGCAAGTCCTCGTCGGTGCGGTAGATCTGGGGAAGTGCCGCGGCGTAGTACAAGCCCATGAACGCGATGCCGGCGATCCACGCGGGCAGCTTCACGCGGTCGCGGCGCAGCGCGAACCGGACGAGCACGACCGTGCCGGTCAGCGCTTCCTCCTCGGTGGGGAGCCTGCGCCGTGCCGCGCCGGGTGCGAAGGTGGTGGTCATTTGCCCGCTCCGTTGCCACTCGCGGCGAGTTCGTCACCGTAGTGGCGCAGCATGAGTTCCTCGAGAGTCGGGGGATGGCTGGTCAGCGACCGGATGCCGGCCGCACCGAGTCGTGCGATCGCCTCGTCGAGCGCGGCGCCGTCGACGTCGAAGCGGATACGGTCGTCCTCCGTCACGACGCCGTACACCCCCGCGAGTGCGTCCAGGTTCTCCACCGGGCGCGCGGTGACCGCCTCGACGGAGGTGCGGGTGAGATGCCGCATCTCGGCGAGGGTTCCCGACTGCACCGTGCGCCCGCGCCGGATGATGCTGACCCGGTCGGCGAGCTTCTCGACCTGGGCGAGAATGTGGCTGGACAGCAGAACCGTGGCACCGGCGGTCTTCAACTCGTGCACCACGTCCTGGAACACCACCTCCATCAACGGGTCGAGGCCCGCGGTAGGTTCGTCGAGCAGATACAGCTCGACCTCGGCAGAGAGCGCGGCGATCAGCGCCACCTTCTGCCGATTGCCCTTGGAGTAGGTGCGGCCCTTCTTGGTGGGGTCGAGGTCGAAGCGCTCGATCAGCTCCTCGCGTCGCGCCGCGTTCTGCCCGCCGCGCAGCCTGCCGAACAGGTCGATCGCCTCACCGCCGGTGAGGTTCGGCCAGAGCTCGACGTCTCCGGGAACGTACGCCAGCTTGCGGTGCAGTGCGACCGCGTCCGCCCACGGGTCGCCGCCGAGTAAGTTCACCGATCCGGAGGTCGGCCGCAACAGGCCGAGCAGGGTGCGGATGGTCGTGGTCTTGCCCGCCCCGTTGGGGCCGAGGAAGCCGTGCACTTCGCCACGAGCGACGTCGAGATCGAGTCCGTCGAGGGCCACCGTCGAACCAAAGGACTTGTGCAATCCGGAGATTGCGATCGCGGTATCCATGAGAGTCAACGCTACAGTCTTTTCACGAATTTGTGAACTATCTGAACTGTATGATGTACCTGCACGCATCGGTGGATCGGGACGGAGGCGCAAGCGTGGACCAGCAGGAGGAGGCCGTCCTCCGCTTCGTGGAGCAGTTCGCGCTGCTGCTCACCGAATCGGGCATGCCGCGGATGTCCGCCCGGGTGTTCGCGTACGTCCTGGCTGATGACGCCGACCGCTACACCGCGCAGGAGCTGGCCACGGGGCTGCGGGTCAGCGCCGCCGCCATTTCGGGTGCGGTACGCCACCTGGTGCAGATCGGTTTGCTGGGTCGCGAGCGTGAGCCTGGCGCGCGCACCGACACCTACCGCGTGTACGACGACGACGTCTGGTACGCCATCACCATGCACCGCCAAGAGGCGCTCGATCGTTCGATCCGTTTCTTGAGCGACGGGGTGGAACTTCTCGACCACGCGCGACCGGGTGGCCAGCGGGTACGCGAGACGCTGGAGTACTACCGTTTCATGCGGGCGGAGGTCCCCGACGCGATGCGCCGCTGGCAACGGCGGCGCGCGGAACTGTTCACTGACACACCCGGTTGACGAAAGGCGCTGGCATGGCGGACGACACGGGCTCACCTACCTCCGACGACCGGGTGCGGTTCATCGAGAAACTGGCCCTCGGTCTGGCCGAGATGGGGTGGCCGCGCACGCCGGCGCGGGTCTTCGCCGCCATGATCGTCGCCGACAGCGGCCGGCTCACCGCGGCGGAGCTGGCCGAGACGCTGTCGATCAGCCCGGCCGCGGTCTCGGGTGCGGTGCGCTACCTCGACCAGGTCGGCATCGTCGCCAGGGAACGCGTCCCCGGGCAGCGCCGGGACAGCTACCGCCTGTACGACGACCTCTGGTACGCCAGCTTCGTCAAACGAGACCGCCTGATGAAGATGTGGGCGGAAACCGCCTCGGAGGGCATCGGACTCGTGGGCGCGGACACCGATGCGGGGCACCGGCTGGCCGACATGCGCGACTTCTTCGAATTCTTCGCCGCCGAGTTGCCCGTCATGTTCGATCGATGGCACGCCCAGCGGCCCAGTCGCGATCGGTGACAACGGCGTTCGTCGCCGGGGCGGTTTCCTTACGCCATCCTTACGCGCGAAAGCGTCAGTGTTGCGGTAGCGTCGCCTCCGGTGTGCCGGGAAGCCTGGTCGGCGAGGTTCTGCGCGAGAACGAACAACCGAGACCGATCGAGGGAGGTGCGCGTGCGCCACGGCGGTATCGCCCGGGCCTGGGGGCCACGGTACGACGGGGTCCACGCGGGATCGGCCGAACCACCTCTCGGCAGCCGTGTCTCGGCGCCCTGAGTCCGGACCCGGGACGACGGCCCCGGACCTCACCGCCGGGCAGGGGCTGCTGCGAATCCCGGATGCCCAAGTCAATCCGGTGCGCGCCATCGTGCGCAGACTCGGTTACGCGCTCGCCGCGCTGGGCCTCGCGACCCTCGCCGTCTACCTCGACCGCGACGGTTACACCGACCACGACGACCACGTGTCCCTGCTGGACGCGGCCTACTACTCGACCGTGTCGCTGTCGACCACCGGCTACGGGGAGATCGCGCCGTTCACCCCGCGAGCGCGACTCGTCAACGTCCTCGTCGTCACCCCGTTGCGCCTGTTCTTCGTGATTGTGCTGGTGGGCACCACTTTGGTCGCCCTGACCGAGAACTCGCGCGCGGCGTATCGAATCCACCGGTGGCGCGGGAGGATTCGCGATCACACCGTCATCGCGGGTTTCGGGACGAAAGGCCGGGCCGCCGCCGATGCCATCATGCTCGACGGTGCCGACCCCTCGCGAATCGTGGTCGTCGACCCCGACCCCGATGCCGTGGAACGGGCGACCGCGCGCGGATTGATCGCGATCCACGGCTCCGCGGCGGCCATCGAAGTGCTGCGTCTCGCGGGCGCCGACACCGCTCGCAGTCTGATCGTTTGCCCCGATCGCGACGACACCGCCTTGCTGATCACGTTGACGGCGCGGCAATTGACCGTCACCGCGCGGCTGGTGTCGGTGGTGCGCCACGCGGAGAGCGCCCGTCACTTGCGACGGGCCGGCGCCGACGCCGTGGTAGTGGGTTCCGAAACCGCGGGTCGCCTGCTGGGGGTGGCGATATCCAACCCGCACGCGGTCCAGATCATCGAGGACCTGCTGACGCCCGCCTCCGGGCTCGCTCTGGGAGGCAGGCCTGTCGAACCGGGCGAAATCGGCGATTCGGTGGACAATTCGGACGACACAGTCCTCGGCGTCGTCCGTGCCGAGCGTTTGCTGAGGGTGGGTTCGCATGAGATCGGGCCCCTGCGAGCCGGTGATCGACTCCTGGTCGTCCAATACGCCGATACCTCGCGCGCGACCGGCGAACGCGGAGTATGACGTCGCCGGGCCGGGGCGCGCCCACCCGGTGGCAGCGGCGCGGGTGCTCTCCGGCGCCGGACACACTGTGAAGCCGAGCGGGGGCCGCGTACGCCGTCGTGACGTGGAGCACAACTGACCATCCGGTTTGCGCATCGACCGATGTATACGGCATCTTTACAGGCGGAGCGCCGGGAAGTCTGGTCGGCAACCCGACCCGAGACGGGCCCGGGTAGGACTGGCGAAAGGTTGTTCATGGCCATCACGGGCGCATCTCGCGCGTTGTCCGCCGAACCCACGACTCGACGCCTCGCATGAATCGACCTACTTCTCGCCCACGTCTCTTCGCGCCGGGCTCCTGGCCCGAAGCGCAGCGCGTCGCCGCGATCCTGCGCACCGAGACCGTCGGTGGCGCGCTGCTGATCGTCGCCGCCGCCGTCGCCTTGATCTGGGCGAATACGCCGTGGTCGGCCGCCTATGACACGATCCGCGACATCCGCGTGGGACCCGAGAGCCTGCACCTGGACCTCACGCTGGGCACGTGGGCCGCGGACGGCTTGCTGGCCATCTTCTTCTTCGTCGTCGGGCTCGAGCTCAAACGCGAGTTCGTGGCGGGCGATCTGCGCGATCCCCAGCGCGCGGCGCTGCCGATCGCGGCCGCGGTCGGCGGCATGATCGTCCCGGCTCTCATCTTCGTCGCGATCAACCTGTCCTCCGAAGGGGACGCGCTGTCCGGGTGGGCCGTGCCCACCGCGACCGATATCGCCTTCGCGCTGGCGCTTCTCGCCGTTCTCGGTTCGCACCTCCCCGCCGCGCTGCGGACGTTCCTGCTGACCCTGGCGGTGGTGGACGACTTGCTCGCCGTCACCGTCATCGCGGTCTTCTACACCGACGACCTGAACACCACCTATCTGGCGCTGGCCGTGCTGCCCCTGGCCGCGTTCGCGGTCGCCGTGCAACGTCGTATCTCCAGCCCGTGGCTGCTGATACCGTTGGCGGCGCTCACGTGGTTCCTCGTCCATGAGTCCGGTGTTCACGCGACGGTGGCCGGGGTGTTGCTGGGATTCACCGTGCCGGTCCTCGCCCGCGACGGCGGGGAGGGCACGGACCAGCACCACGGCTTGGCCGAGCGCTTCGAACACCTCATCCGCCCGTTCTCCGCGGGCGTCGCCGTTCCGGTGTTCGCGTTCTTCGCCGCCGGCGTCACCATCGGCGGTGCCGACGCGTTCGTCACGGCGCTCGGCGACCGCATCACCCTGGGCATCATCGCGGGTCTGGTGCTCGGCAAGGCCATCGGCATCACCCTCACGACCTACCTCGCCGCCAAACTCACCCGGGCTGAACTGGACGACGACCTCGCCTGGGTCGACATCATCGGCATCGCGTTGCTCGGCGGCATCGGGTTCACCGTCTCCTTCCTCATCGGCGCGCTCGCTTACGATGACCCGACCCGCGGCGACTACACCCGAATCGGCGTTCTCATCGGCACTCTCACCGCCGCGGCCTTGGCCGCCGTCGTCCTCACCAGTCGCAACCGCACGTACCGCCGCATCACCGAGCGTCAATCTCGCGACGACGACCACGACGGCATCCCCGACGTGTACCAGAAGCCCTGAGCGGGTTCGTCTCTCGTTGCACTGCGCCGGGATGGCGCCGGCGTGTGCTTCGGTGTCGAAGTGCTCCGGATCGGCGACGCCGCCGGTATCCTTGCCGCGGTGTCGCGTGCCGGTCCGATCGGATGATCCGACCGAGTTCGTGATGTCCGGGCGACTCCTTTCCGGGTCGCCACTGCTGTCCCATGCACCGCCCCGTTCATCGCCCGACCGAGGAGGACATCAGCATGAGTACCGGCGGACCCACCCTGGCATCCGAATACGCGACCCTGTCGCCCTTGCAGGTACGGATCGACACCCACCGCGAACACAGCGAGCGCCCGGACGACCCGGTGTCGGCGGTGCTGGGTGCGTTGGCGCTGAAGGGATCCGAGGCGCTGGCCGATATCGGCTGCGGTGACGGACGATTCCTCGCCGACCTGCGCGAGCGGGGGCACCGGGGGCGGCTGGTCGGCCTCGACAGCTCCGCCGCGATGGTGACGGCCACCGCGCAGCTGCCCGACGTGCGGGCTGTGCTCGGCGAGGCCGAGGCGCTGCCGTTCGATGACGCCGAGTTCGACGCCACCACCGCCCGCCACATGCTCTACCACGTCCCCGACCCGCAGCGCGCCCTGCGCGAGCTGCGCCGCGTCACCCGGCCGGGCGGCCGCGTGGTGGTGGTCGTGAACCACGCCGGAACCTGCGCCCGCACAAGGCAACTCGTCCTCGACCGGGCGGCCGAACACGGCATCTCGCCCACCCCGGGCCTGCTCAACGCCGTCGACTCGACCACCCTGCCCGACATGATGGGCGAGGTGTTCACCGACCTGCACATCCGCCGCTACGACAACGCCCTCGTCTTCCACACCCCCGACCCCCTCCTCCGCTTCGCCGAAGCCCTCTTCTCCTTCTGCGGCATCACCCCCGACCACCCCCACCGCAGCGCCATCCTCGCCGCCCTCACCACCGACATCCACACCTGGTTCACCACACACCCTGGTCAACCCTGGCGCGACCCCAAGGGGTATACGGTGGCTACGGCGACCGTCGAATAGCCTTCCCCAGCAGGGGAATTCGACTGCATCGAGGCCACTGGACCCGGTGGCTTCCTCGGGGCGCCAACACCTCGTCCGCCGCGCGCCCGGCCTGATCGCGGCCTCGGCGTCCCTCCGTGAGCACAGCGGCCGCCGCGGGCGGGGCGGGCGCGCTACCCGCGGGCACGCTGACGCCACTGCTGAACACCTTGCAGGCCAAGCGAATTGTCGCGGCGGACGTGCCCCTGTCCACACATCCCGACGGCAAGAACAAGCGTTATCGAATAGCGGACTCCTACCTCAGATTCTGGCTGGCCTTTCTGGCACGCGGGATTCCGCTCGTCGAACGTGGTCGCGGGGATGTGGCGCTGGAGCGGATCGAGCGGTCCTGGACATCGTGGCGCGGCCGCGCGGTGGAGCCGGTGATCAGGGAATCCCTGCTCCTCCTCCTGCCCGACGCCCGCTGGCCGGAGACCGAAGCGGTGGGCGGCTGGTGGAACCGGCAGAACAATCCGGAGATCGATCTGGTGGGTGCCGACCGCGAACCCGTCGCCGGCTCAGTGCATTTCGTCGGATCGATCAAGTGGCTGGAGGACCGGCCCTTCGATCGCCATGACTACGACGCCCTGACCCGCGGCGTACTCTCGGTGCCCGGCACGCGGTACGAGACACCGCTGGTGGTGGTCTCGCGCTCCGGGGTGGAGGAGGGCCTGCCGATCGCCGCGCACTGGGGGCCAGAGGACCTGCTCCGCGCTTGGCCGTGAACCCGATCGAAAAGTCTTGTGCTGTAGTCGTTTACGCGCGGACGCGGTGTCCGAGTTTTGCTCAGGTCGGGCAGCCGACGGCCGAGGAAGACCCGGTCGTCAGGGCGGCGACGAGCCCGGCGAGCAGCCCCGCGGCGCATTCGGCGGAGTAGGTGGCGAGGTCGGTGGCGGCGGGGGTCACCGGCACCGCCGGTTCGGCCGCGGCCGTGGGCGCGGCGGTGAGCACCGCCCCGATCACGAGTGCCCCGGCGGCGATCGCTCGGATCCTGGTCATCGGCTCGCTCCCTCTGTCGGTCCCTGCGCGCTATCCGGGTCGGCTCGTCGCACCGACGCTATCCCGGTGAGCCGGACCCGCGGCAGCCCACAGTTATGAGGGGCGAAACGTCGCTTCCCCACGGACGCTCCACAGGGGCTACGGTTGTGATGGTTCTGACGGTTTCAGGGCGCGAAACGCGGCGAAATCGCAGGTAGGCACCGCTGGCCGGGTCGCGCGCGCGGCGGTGTGACGCAGTCCCCACCGGCGATCGGGCGAAGGGGACGTTAGGCTAGGCTATGCTTAGCCGACTTTGGGGTCGGTTTTCCGCCGGCACCCCGTCGGCTCGGTTCCGCGCGGTAACTCCCGCGCCGGCCAGGGCGGTCGCTCAACGGACGAGAGACGAAGTCACGCTGGGTGCGCCGTTCGCGGCGCTGGGTGAGGAGTACGTCGTTTGCAGGGACTGTATGACCGGGATCAAGAGAAGAGCAGCTGTGGTGTCGGGTTCCTGACCCGCAAGGACGGCGTCCAGACCCACGAGGTGATCCGCAAGCTGCACGAGGCGCTGTGCGCGGTGCCGCACCGCGGCGGTATGTCCTCCGAGGGCGTCGGCGACGGCGCGGGCGTGAATCTGGATCTCTCGGTGCGCTTCTTCTCCGAGGTCACCGGCCACGAGCTGCGGCTCGGGCACTTCGGCGTGGGCAATTTCTTCCTGCCCACCGACACCGCCTACCACCCCGAGGCCGAGGCGGTCATCGAGGACGCGCTGCTGGCGCAGGGTTTCGCGATCCTGGCCAAGCGCGACGTGCCCGTCGACAACACCGCCATTCGCCCAGCGGCGGTCAAGTACCAGCTGCCCATCCGGCAGTGGGTCTTCCGCGCCGACTCCGACCGCAAGATCCACGACGCGCTGATGGACATCGAAGCCGTCGCCTACACGCGCCCGGAATTGCTGGGGCTCTACCCGCTGTCGCTGAGCGCGCGCACGCAGGTGCTCAAGGGCCGTCTCAACTCCCACGAAGTGGTGCCCTACTTCCGCGACCTGTCCGACCCGCGGATGGAAGTGCACTCGATGTTCTTCCACACCCGGTTCTCCACCAACACCGCGCCCAACGCGACCATGGCGCAGCCGTTCCGCCTGATGGCCCACAACGGCGAGCTCAACACCGACAAGAAGAACCGGCTCTCCGAGAACGCCCTCGCGCGCGCTCGCAACCGCGCCATCGTGCGCCCGGTCGGCCAGTCCGACAGCTGTCGTCTCGACCAGACCTTGCAGAACCGGGTGCTCGAGGAGGACCTGGACCTGGTCACCGCAGTCGTCGCGATGATGCCGCCCGCGTGGGAGAACGACAGGACGCTCTCGCCGCGCGTGACGGCCATGCTGGAGTACTTCAGCCTCTACGAAGAGAAGAACGACGGCCCCGCGGCGCTGATCTTCGGCGACGGCACCATCATCGGCGCGCGCCTGGACCGCCTGGGCCTGCGCCCGCTGCGCACCGTGGAGACGGCCGAGTACTTGGGCGTCATGTCCGAGGCCGGTCAGGTGTACTTCTCGCCGGAGGAGGTGGTGCAGCGCGGCCGCATCGAGGCGGGCGGCATGCTCTACTACGACCACGCCGAGAGCCGCTCCTACACCACCACCGAAGCGCTGGAGATGCTCGCCGCCCGGCACGACTACCCGGCCATGCTGGCCGAGGCGCGGGTGAACATCGCCGATCTGCCGCCCGTGCCGCCCGCGAACCAGGGTTCGCCCGCGCGCTACGACGGCGATCTGGACCGCCACCAGCGCTACGTCGCCTACTCGCTCAACCAGGAGAGCTTCAAGTTCCTGATGGATCCGATGCTGGCCACCGGCCAGGAGAAGATCTCGGCGATGGGTTACGGCGCGGCGATCAACGCGCTCTCCGATCAGGAAGGCGGTGTCGCCAAGTACTTCTCGCAGCGGTTCGCGCAGGTCACCAACCCGCCGCTGGACAGCATCCGCGAGGCCGACGGCATGACCCTGCGAGTCGCGCTGGGCGCCAAGCCCAACAGCGGCGCGAAGCCCGCGCCGCAGATCGTGGTGCCCTCGCCGATCCTGACGCACCTGGACATGCTCGGGATCCGCGAGCAGGACCACACCCCCGTGCGCCGGTTCGGCATGCGCTACCGGGTGGACACCACCGACCCCGCCGCGAACGCCGAGGCGCTGGTGCGCGCCATCGACGAACTCTGCGACGAGGTGGAGGCTTTCGCGCGCGAGACCGGCGGCATCGCCGTGGTCACCGACCGCCACGTGTCGCGCGAGCGGGCCGCCATGCCGCTCATCATGGTGATCTCCGCGCTCAACCAGCGGTTGATCGAAGAGGGCCTGCGCCTGCGGGTTTCGGTGATCGCGGAGAGCGGCCAGTTGTGCTCCTCGCACCACGTCGCCGCGGTGCTCGGCTTCGGCGCGTCGGCGGTGTATCCGCTGGCGGTGCGGATGCGCGCCGAGGAGAAGTACGGCGCCGAGGCCGATCAGGCGTTCAAGCATTTCGCGAAGGCGGCCGAGAAGTCGCTGATGAAGACGATGGGCCGGGTCGGGCTCTGCACCGCCGAGAGCTACATCGGCGGCGAGTTCTTCGAGCCGAACTACCTCGACACCGCGGATCCGGTGCTGCACAAGTACTTCCCGAACGTCATCTCGCCCGTCGCGGGCGTCGGGTTCGGCACCATCGCCGCCGCCGTGGCCGACTGGCACGCCCGCGCGCTCGAAGTGACGGGGGAGAAGGACGTCCCGCTGCTGGGCCTGTTCAAGGAGCGCGCGGAAGGCGCGGGCCACTCCTACGGCACCACCGCCGTGCGCGGATTCGTGGACATGACCGAGGAATCCATCTCCTTCGGCGACGAAGCGCGCCCGGACAACCCGGATATGGCCGACGCCACCTTCCTGCGGCTGCTGCCGCTCAATCAGCTCGAGGGCGCGTTCGGTCTCGACGACGACGCGTACCGCAACACCAGTTTCGACGAGCTCACCCCGCGCGCCATCGACAGCTTCGACATCACGCCGGGCTACCGGAACTTCGTGCGGTCGATGAACGCCGAGCGCGCCCGCCGTCCCGCGGCGCTGCGCGACGTGCTGGCGCTGCCCGCCGACGTGAACTTCGTCCACACCGCCGACGAATTCCGCAGCGAGATGGGGCACTTCGCGCGGTTCGGCAATAACGACTTCCAGGCGCGCGGCCTGTCCTGTGAGAACCGCGAGGGCGCCTTCGTACTGCGGCTGAGCCACGGCCCGGAACGCCTTGCGGCGCTGGCGCATTCGCTCGAGGCGCGGTTCGGCGACGAGATCCAGAGCTTCGAGATCGTGGACGCCGAGCTGCGGTTGCACGCGACCGGTCAGGCCGAGCGCTACCTGGCGAAGATCCGCACCGCGCCGGATTCCATTCCGCTCGCCCAGGTGCAGCCGGCCAGCGAGATCACCCGCACCCTGGCCTCAGGCGCGATGAGTCACGGCGCGCTGGTGGCACCGGCGCACGAGGCGGTGGCGCACGGCACCAACATGGTCGGCGGCATGTCGAACTGCGGTGAGGGCGGTGAGCACCTCACCCGCTACGGCACCATTCGCGGTTCGCGCATCAAGCAGTTCGCGTCGGGCCGGTTCGGTGTGTGGGCGGGGTATCTGGCCGACCCGATGCTCGAGGAACTCGAGATCAAGATCGGCCAGGGCGCCAAGCCCGGTGAGGGCGGCCAGCTGCCCGCGCCGAAGGTCACCGTGGAGATCGCGGCCGCGCGCGGCGGCACACCCGGGGTCGAATTGGTCTCGCCCCCACCGCATCACGACACGTATTCGATCGAGGACCTGGCTCAGCTCATCCACGACTGCAAGGCCGCCCGCGTGCGGGTGATCGTGAAACTGGTGTCCTCCGAAGGCATCGGCACCATCGCGGTGGGTGTGGCGAAGGCGGGCGCCGACGTCATCAACGTCGCGGGCAACACCGGCGGCACCGGCGCCGCGGCCGTGACGAGCCTCAAGTACGCGGGCCGCTCCGCCGAGATCGGTGTGGCCGAAGTGCATCAGGCCTTGTGCGAGAACGGTATTCGCCAGAAGGTGACCCTGCGATGTTCGGGCGCGCACCAGACCGCCAGTGATGTCGTGAAATCGGCGCTGCTGGGCGCCGACAGCTTCGAGTTCGGCACCACCGCGCTCATGATGCTCAAGTGCGTCATGGCGAAGAACTGCAATATCAAGTGTCCCGCCGGGCTCACCACCAATGCCGAAGTGTTCGAAGGTGATCCGCGCGCGCTCGCGCAGTACTTGCTCAACATCTCGCACGAGGTGCGCGAGATCCTGGCCACGCTCGGCCTGCGGTCGCTGCGCGAGGCGCGCGGGCGCAGCGACCTGCTGCATCTGCTGGACCACCCGTCCAGCATCGGCAGGCTCGACCTGCGCCGGATGCTCGCCGTCGCCGAGGAATTCGTCGTCGAGAACCCGATCTACATGGAGAAGGACTACTCGATCGACGACGCGTTCCTCGCGCGCCTGGACTTCGGTGGCGTGGACCTGCCCCCGGTAGAGCTGACCAACCGGAACAAGAGCGTCGGCGGACAGCTCGCCATCGATATCGAGCGGATGCTCAATCACGAAGGCGCGGACGGTCCCGCCGTCGCCACCGACGATCGCGGGCGCCGCTACCTGCTGCCCGACAGCGTGCGGATCACCACCACCGGATCGGCGGGCCAGAGCTACGGCGCGTTCTGCAACGACGGAATGGTGCTCACCCACACCGGTACCTGCAACGACGGCGTCGGCAAGGGCGCGGGCGGCGGCACCATCGCGGTGCGCTCGCCGGGCGGCGGCTCGGACGCCCACGGCGGCAACGTGCTCATCGGCAACTTCGCGTTGTTCGGCGCCTCGGGCGGAAGGCTTTTCGTCGAGGGGCAGGCCGGTGACCGGTTCGCCGTGCGCAACTCCGGTGCGAGCGCCGTGGTCGAGGGCGCCGGTGAATTCCTGTGCGAGTACATGACCAACGGCGCGGTACTCAATATCGGCGGCTTCGGCAAGGGCGTCGCCAACGGCATGAGCGGCGGGTTCCTCTACCAGTACGACCCGGAAGGTCAGCTGCCGTCGAAGGTCAGCGCCGACTCGGTGCTGGTGCTGCCGATCGCCGACGCGCCCTTCCACGAGGTCGCCGCCCGCACCCTGCTCGAATGGCACACCGACGTCACCGGTTCGGTG
Organism: Nocardia puris; assembly: GCF_003315035.1. Taxonomy (GTDB): domain Bacteria; phylum Actinomycetota; class Actinomycetes; order Mycobacteriales; family Mycobacteriaceae; genus Nocardia; species Nocardia puris. Next base: position 93,896 of record NZ_QNRE01000013.1, on the reverse strand, counting down.
AAAGGCCGTGCGCTGCTGGAGGATTGGGAGACCACCCGCACACACCTGGTCTACGCGATGCCGCGCGCTCTGCTCCAGTACCAGGACGCCGACGCGATCCTCGCCGCCAAGACCCGCAAAGAACTGCTGGACGAACTCGCCGCCGCGCTCTCGGGCTATCAGGTGCGCAAGTTCAAGGTGTCCTACCGCGACAGCGGCGTCGTCCTCGGCGGTGCGGTGCCGGGATACGGCGACACCGACACCGAGGAGATGTACGCGTTGCTCAACACCTACACGGTGCTGAATATGGCGCAGCAGCTGGCACTTTCGCGGATGCCGGGGGTGGGCGACGTGCAGGACCCGCGCATCGGCAAGGCGGTGCGCAACCTGATCCTCACCGAGGACTTCTTCCTCATCCAGAAGTTGCAGAAGTACGCCCGCGAGGCGATCGACGGCTTCAGCGACGAGGATCTGGCCGTCCTCATCGCGAACAAGCGCCTCACCGACTACAAGGAGGCGCTGAGCAAGCGCAACGTCCGATCCATGGACAGTCCGGGCACCTACGGCTGGATCCTGTTCCAGAGCACCAAGAACACCGACAGGATCGGCCGCCTGCCCTCCTTCGAGGAGTTGTTCTGCCACCAGGCCATCCCCGTCGTCGCCATGTCCGTCCCCGCTGACCCCGTGAAGAGCGCATGAAGATCGCCTACATTCCCGAAGACGCCCCGTTCAACGAGGACCAGCGCGCCTGGCTCGCCGGCTTCCTGGCGGGGTTGCACTCGCGCATCGCGATGAACGTCGCGTCGCCGCCCGCGGCCGTGGCCGACACCTCGGCGCCCCGCCCGCCGCTGCGCGTGCTCTACGGAACCCAGACCGGCAACGCCGAGGGCGTTGCCAACGACGTGGTGGCGGCCGCGAAGGCGCAGGGTTTCGACGCCACGGTGAGCGGGCTGGACGAGATCGCGCTCGACCAGTTCGCCGGGCTGAAGTACGTCCTCATCGTCACCTCCACCTACGGTGAGGGTGAGATGCCCGATAATGCCGAATTGTTCTGGGAGGCACTGTCTTCCGATATGGCGCCGCGACTCGGGGGCGTCGCCTACGGCGTGCTCGCGCTCGGTGACACCGGCTACGACGGGTTCTGTCAGGCGGGCAAGCTCATCGACACCCGGCTCGAACAGCTCGGCGCGCACCGCGTGATCGGCCGCGCCGACTGCGATATCGACTACGAGACGCAGGCCGCCGAATGGGTGCGCAGCGCCGTCGGCACGCTGGTCACCCTCGCGGGCGCCAGCGGCACTCCGGGCACGCCGCCGCCGAGCACGGTGGCGCGGTCGGGCTGGACCCGCAAGAATCCGTTCCCGGCGCAGGTGCCGGTGAACCGGGTGCTGTCGGGTCCCGGTTCGGGCAAGGAGATCCGGCACTATGAATTCGCCTTGGCGGACAGCGGGATTCACTACGAGGCCGGCGACGCGCTCGCCGTCTTCCCGGAGAACGACCCCGCGCTCGTCGAGGCCATCGCGGAGCACTTCCGCGTCTCGCCCGACACGCTGGTCGACGGCGAACCGCTGGGCGAGCTGCTCGGGCACCGCTACGAGATCAGCACTCCCTCAAAAGATCTGCTCAGCGAAGTGGAGCATCGCGCGGAGAACGAGGAGCTCTCCCACGTGGTGCGCGGCGGGGTGAAGGATGTGCTGGACCGCTGGCTGTACGGGAAGGACATTCTCGACATCCTGCGTATCGGCGGTGACACGCTGAGCCTGGAGGAGTTCGTCGGACTGCTCAAACCGCTTGTGCACCGGGCGTATTCGATTTCGTCCAGTTCGCTGGCCCATCCGGAGCGGATCCACCTCACCGTGGCCGGCGTCCGCTACCACAACGCGGGGCGCGAACGCGGCGGTGTCTGTTCGACATTCCTAGCTGACCGATGTGCGGGCGCGAAGATCTTCTTGCAGCCCAACAAGTCGTTCCGTGTGCCCGCCGACGACGTGCCGATGATCATGGTCGGCCCCGGCACCGGCATCGCGCCCTTCCGCGCGTTCCTGCAAGAGCGCGAACAGCGCGGCGCGGGTGGGCGCAACTGGTTGTTCTTCGGCGACCAGCACCGCGAACACGACTTCATCTACTCCGACGAGCTCACCGGCTGGCACGAAGCCGGGCTGCTCGATCGGCTCGACCTCGCGTTCTCCCGCGACCAGGCCGAGAAGATCTACGTGCAGACGCGCATGCTCGAGCACGGCGCGGATCTGTACGCCTGGTTGCAGGACGGCGGCCACTTCTACGTGTGCGGCGACGCGACGCGCATGGCCAAGGACGTGGACAAGGCGCTGCACCAGATCGTCGCCACGCACGGCGGATTGAGCGCCGAGGACGCCGACGAGTACGTCAACAGCCTCAAGCGCGAGAAGCGATACGTTCGCGATGTGTACTGACGGCCGCCGCTGCGAGCACTGCCCAGCGCAGCCGCTCGGCGCCGGGCCCAGGACGGTCGCCGAAGCATTGCCCGCGTTGGGCACCGTCGTGTCGGTCACCGCGAACGACGCGGCGCTGCTCAGCCACACCGGCGAGTACGAACCGCCCGCGCTGCCGAGTGAGGCGCTGCGGTGCGGGGAGCGCAGCATCGCGCTGCGGGTGAATCCCGGGCTGGTGGGCGACATATTCCTCACGTCGCGCGCGCTGACGCTGGCCGACCGGGCCGGCACCCACCGCGCGTACCTGACGCCCATGTCGGACCGCATGGTGGTGCGAGCGCTGGAGGCGACGCCCGCGCAGGAACCCGAGACCGCCGACGTGCTGGACTGGTCGACCGTCGACTGGAGCGACGCCGACCAGATCACCCACCTCGACGCGCTCACCCCTGAGCGCTACCGCGTGCTGCCCTTCACCGGCGCCCGCCGCATCGAATCCCGTGTCGTCCCACACCTTTTGGCGCGCCTCACCGAGATGAGCCTGGCCTTCACCCTCGCCGTCCCCGGCGGCGGCTGCCTCCAGCTCCACCGCGGCCGCGCCGCCATGGTCGACTTCGCCGCCACCCACTTCGCCGTCGTCTTCGGCGCCGCCCGCTACGCCCTCGACCCCACCTTCGTCGCCGAATGCTGGGTCACCCACACCCACGGCACCGCCGGCCCCGCGTCTTCGGTGGAGCTCTACGACCACAGCAACCGCTGCGTCACGGTGCTGACCCAGACCGGGCCCATCTGCCCGCATGCGAGTGCGGCGTGGGAGGCGATCACGGCGTCACTACCGGAGGGGTAGGGGACCTCTCCCGGCGACGCGTGGGTCACACGAATAGCTCGGGCTGTGCACCCCGCCGGTTCGAATGGCGGTTCGGTGCGGATTCGCGGGAACCAGCGTGCGGCTCCGATATCTGGCCAGGGGTGGGTTCGATACGGCTCACCTGGGCCAAGGATGCGACACAGATCAGGACAAGTGGCACAGATCACAAGTTTCCGCCGCGACTCGCCAGTTTCCGATGTTGTGGGCCTCTGGTATTGTTCGTAACAACGATGCCCGCCAAGGCTAGAGCGCAAGCTTCCTTACTTCGGCGGGCTTTCTACTACCCTCACCGTGGTGAAGCCCTTTCTGAGCCTTGACCAGCAGGTTCAAAAGCTGCGCGACAACGGGTTGTCGCTCACCGACGCCGAAGCCGTCGACGCTCGCCGGTTCCTCCAGGACCACAACTACTACCGGGTGAGTGGCTCTTTTCGGTACTTTCAGGCCGATCCGGTCAACCAGCAGAATCGGTTCACCGCTGAGGCGAGTTTCGCCAAGATCCGGCAGGCTCACGACTTCGACCGGCACCTGGCCGTCCGGCTGCAAGCCGGCCTGGCAGAGTTCGAGATCGTGTTCCGGTCCCAGCTGGCCTACTTGGTGGCGAAATCGACCGGACCTGACTCCTACCTATACGAGACCACTTACGACGGCGGCGACTCTACGAAGAAGGCACTGATCAAGAGCATCAACGATGAGCTCGAACGATCGACGGAGCGGTTCGTCCAGCACCATCGGCGGCTGGGCCAGCCGGTGCCGATCTGGGCGGCGGTGGAGGTCTTCTCCTTGGGGACAAGTTCCAAGTTGTACGGCCTGATCGCGGACGCCGAGGGTGTGTTCAAGCCGCTTGCGGAGCGGTTCGGGATCAGTCATCGCGCGTCGCGCAAGATTTTCCGGTCGATGTCGGTGCTGCGCAACGTATGTGCGCACCATGGCCGGATCTGGAATCGCAACCACGGTATCGATGTCGAGGCGCCGCCGCAGGTGCGCAGCGGGTCCGACAAGGCGATCTTCACGAACACGCCGTGGGCTTGGGTGCTTACGGTGGGGTATCTCACCGACCAGGTTCGCGGGGACGCGAGCTATTCGGAGTCGTTGTGGGACTTCATCGACGCTCAGCCGGACTGGCTGTGTGAGGGGCTGACGTATCCGTCGCCGAAGTAGTGCCGAGGGTGACGCTCACCGGCGAAGTTCGCTGAGCGGTTTCGACGCGCGGCTCGACGGCTCGGGGCTGGGTGCTCAGGTGTCGGTCCGTGGGACTTCGCAACCGATCAGGAATCGAGAAGCGCTGGTCAAGGGGACGTCGCTAGCGTCGTTCGTATCGAAGTCCCGCCCGGTGCTGTGCCGGAGCGCGGGTTTGCCGGTCGGTTGAGGAGGTTCCGATGAAGCGGGTTCGTCAGACGCATCGATGGATGGGCGTCACGTTCGCGGTGGTTGTGGTCGTGACCGTCGTGGTGTTGGGTGCCGGGGGACCCGAGTGGATGTCCTACGTGCCGTTGCTTCCGCTCGCCGTGCTGTTCGTCTCCGGGGTGTCCCTGTTGGTGGGGTGGTGGCGTGGTGGACGGGCGGTGAGTGGGGTGCGGCAGTGGCATCGTTGGCTCGCAACGGCCTTCGTGATCTCGGTGCTCGTCACCACGGTCACGCTGGCGGCGAGTGGGCCGGCGTGGGTTTCGTACATTCCGCTGCTTCCGCTGCTCGGACTGTTGTTCTCCGGGCTGTACATGTTCATTCGGACGTCGGGCGCGGCGCGGGGTATTCCTGTGGCCCGGTAGTTTTCGGTGCTCGAGTATCCGAACGCGGAGGAGCGACTTACGATGGGAGTCGAAGTATTCGGCGGTCGTCGGGGGTTGCGGTGAGCACGACGTTCCTGGTTGTTCACGATGTCGCCGGGTGGTCCTGGCGCAGGACTCGGTGCCGGAGGCGCCACCGCTCTCGGACAAGGCGCTTCAACTGATGCGCTATCTGCGGTGGCTGGCCATCCTCGTGATCGTGCTCGCGGTTCCGGCCGTGATCATCGTCGCGATCCGTGTGCTGAGTTCCCGAGGGAGCAGGAGGGACCCGGCCGGTCCGCCGCCGGGATACCAACCGCCATCGCTCTACCCAGGCGCGGCGGCGCACCCGGGTGCCGCTCAGCCGCCCGCGGCCCCGCCGTGGGCGCAACCGGCTCCGCCGCCGAACCCCGCCGCCTTCCAGGACGATGCCGTTTGGCGTCGCCCTGACCGGCAGTGAGCGGAGCGGACTTCTCGCCATGTCGACGGTGTACGTCGGGCAGTGCCCTTTCAGGATGCCGCCTGCCGTCGCCGTGACCGGCAGTGCGCAGGGCCGGCTTCGCGCTGTTTCGACGGCGAGCGTCGGTCGAAAGCCTTGCGGGACAACGTCGTCTGGCTCGGTCTCGATCGGCGGAGGCCGAGTCCCACGGCACGTATCGGTTGAAAGTCTTGCAGGGCAAGCAAGCTGATTGACTCAGCCTGGGTGCCCCGGCCGCCAATCGTGCGGCGGATCCTCCCCGACGCGCCCGTCCACAGCCTCGCGGAGAAGGTCGGCGTGCCCGGTGTGGCGGCCGTACTCCTCGATGGCGTCGCAGACGAGTCGCCGGAGGCTGACCGCGGCGCCGTCCGGGGGCGTGAGGGCGATCGGCTGGTCCAGACCACCGTCGGCCAGAGCGGCGGCGAGGGTCGAGCGCGACCACTCGACCGTCTCGTCCCACAGCGCATAGAGATACTCGGGGGAGTCGTCGGCGGCGGAATCGAAATCCCAGTCCGGATCGCCGCGCCAGTCCGCGGTCTCCCACGGCGCGCCGGGCGACGCACCGTGCAGTTTCATCGCGAAGCATTCGCGCTCGACCCGCGCCATGTGCTTCAGCAACCCGCCGAGCGTGAGGGTTGAGGCGCCGATCCGGGCGTTCAACCCGGCCGCGTCGAGCCCGTCGGTCTTCCAGCGGAACGTCGCGCGCAACCGGTCGAGCGCGCCGACGAGATGTTCGGCTTCGCTGCCCGCGAGTGGCGGCTCCCAGGGCGGGTCTTCGGGCGTCATCCGCCCACGATATTCCTGGTCCGAGCGGTTCGCCGCCCAACTCCGCACTTCGCGCGGCCACGCACAGCGATGGAGTCTGCGAAGCGACCCACCCCACCGCGCCCGCATTGTCCAGAATCTGAACACGGGATCGCCGCGAAAACGGCGGAGTATCCGTGGTGTCACATCAACACCAGGGAGGTCTTCGATGACGGTCGTCTCCGAATATCCGATCCGGGCGGATATCCGCTCCTTTCTCGCCGAGCGGAAACGGTTGCTGATCGACGGCGAATGGGTCGACGCAGCCTCGGGCCGCACCTTCGAAACCACCAACCCGGCCGACGGCGAGAAATTGGCCGACGTGGCGCACGGCGGTGCCGCCGATATCGACCGCGCGGTGCGGGCGGCGCGCACCGCGTTCGACAGCGGCCCCTGGCAGTGGATGAAACCCAATGAGCGCGAACGCCTGATCTGGCGCGTCGGCGACATCCTCTCCGAACGCGCCCTGGAATTCGGCGAACTCGAATCCCTCGACAACGGGAAGTCGGCGGGCATCGCCACCGCGGTCGATACCGCCTGGGCGGCCGACGTTTTCCGCTACTACGCGGGCTGGGCGACCAAAATCGAGGGCGCCACGGTGAACGTGTCCATGCCGTTCGCCCCGCCCGGCAGTCGATTCCACGCCTACACGCTGCGCGAACCCGTCGGCGTGTGTGGGCTGATCATCCCGTGGAACTTCCCGCTGCTGATGGCGGCGTGGAAACTGGCGCCCGCGCTGGCGGCGGGCAACACGGTGGTGCTCAAGCCCGCCGAGCAGACCCCGCTCACCGCATTGCTGCTGGGCGAGGTGTTCCAGGAGGCCGGATTCCCGCCGGGCGTGGTCAATATCGTCACCGGTTTCGGTGACGCCGGGGCGGCGCTCGCGGCGCACGACGGCGTCGACAAGGTCGCGTTCACCGGGTCGACCGAGGTCGGCAAACTGGTGGTCGACGCGGCCAAGGGCAATCTGAAGAAGGTGTCGCTGGAACTCGGCGGCAAGAGCCCCAACGTGGTGTTCGCGGACGCCGATTTCGACGCCGCCGTCACCGGCTCGCTCAACGCGTGGCTGTTCAACCACGGCCAGTGCTGCGTGGCGGGCACGCGACTGTTCGTGGAAGACAAGATCTTCGACGATTTCACCGCGGCCGTCGCCGAGGCGGCCGCGGCGGTGAAGATCGGGCCGGGACTGGACCCGGAAACCCAACTCGGCCCGCTGGTTTCGCAGGAACAATTCGACCGCGTCACCGGATATCTGGAGGCCGGACTCGCGGCCGGTGCCCGCGCGCTCACCGGAGGAAAGCGATTCGGCGACAAGGGTTATTTCGTGCAGCCCACCGTATTCGTCGATGTGCGACCGGAATTCAGCATCGTGCGCGAGGAGATCTTCGGGCCGGTCGTCGCGGCGCTGCCGTTCGACGCCGAAACCGGGATCGCCCCGGTCGCGCGAGCGGCCAACGATTCCGTTTACGGTCTGGCCGCGGGCATTTGGACCCGCGACATCTCCAAGGCGCACCGCGTCGCGCGGGATCTGAAAGCCGGTTCGGTGTGGGTCAACCAATACAACGGCTTCGATACCGCGCTGCCGTTCGGCGGCTACAAGGAATCCGGTTGGGGCCGCGAACTCGGCGCCGCCGCGATGGACCTCTATCTGCAAACCAAAGCCGTCAACGTCGCCCTCTGACACCCGGGAGTACACCGTGAAAACCACCGCCGCCGTTCTGCTCGATGCCGGAAAGCCTTTCGAGCTCATGGAACTCGACCTCGACGGGCCCGGCCCCGGCGAAGTCCTCATCCGCTACACCGCCGCCGGCCTGTGCCACTCCGACCTGCACCTCACCGACGGCGACCTGCCGCCGCGTTATCCGATCGTCGGCGGGCACGAAGGGTCGGGCGTGATCGAGGACGTCGGACCGGGCGTCACCAAGGTCGCGCCCGGCGACCACGTGGTGTGCAGCTTCATCCCCAACTGCGGCACCTGTCGCTACTGCTCCTCGGGCCGGCAGAACCTCTGCGATATGGGCGCGACCATCCTGGACGGGTGCATGCCCGACGGCACCTTCCGATTCCATTCCGGATCAACGGATTTCGGCGCGATGTGCATGCTCGGCACCTTCGCCGAGCGGGCCACCATCTCGCAGCACTCGGTGGTGAAGATCGACCCGTGGCTGCCGCTGGAGACGGCCGTCGTGGTCGGCTGCGGTGTGCCGTCGGGCTGGGGCAGCGCCACGAACGCGGGCAATGTGCGGGTCGGCGACATCACCGTCGTCTACGGGATCGGCGGACTCGGCATCAACGCCGTGCAGGGCGCCGTGCACGCGGGCGCGAAGTTCGTGGTGGTGGTCGACCCGGTGGCCTTCAAACGCGACACCGCGCTGAAGATGGGCGCGACCCACGCATTCGCGACGGCGGAGGAGGCCGCGGCGAAGGTGACCGAACTGTCCTGGGGACAGGGCGCCGACCAGGCGATCATCACCGTCGGCACGGTCACCGAGGAGGTGGTGTCGGCGGCGTTCGACGCGATCGGCAAGGGCGGGACCGTGGTGGTCACCGGGCTCGCCGACCCGGCCCAGGCCACCATCCACGTGTCCGGCGCCCTGCTCACCCTCGGCGGCAAGACCATCACCGGCACCCTGTTCGGCTCCTGCAACCCGCAGTACGACATCGTGAAACTGCTGCGACTCTACGACGCGGGACAGCTGAAGCTCGACGAACTGATCACCACCCGGTACAAGCTGGAGGACATCAACCAGGGCTACCAGGATCTGCGTGACGGGAAGAACATCCGCGGGATAGTCGTCCACGCGAATTAGGGCGTCTCGCCGGTCGGGCCGCCAGCCGACGGGCCGGGCTCTGGGTTCCCGCCGGAGTTCCTGCGTGCTCACCAGAGCGGTCGCCGCGCGGGGTGTTCAGGATCTGAACACCCCGCCGCCCGTCCGGTCACCCACAATCGGGGGTACGCGGTCATAGTGACGCGGAGCACAATGGAGTGCCGTGGCGCATCGGTGAGGCGAGGTGCCACGGGTGAGCGCGAGGAGTTCGCTATGACGACGCGGCACGGCGGGTCCGGGACGTCGGCGCGGCGCCCGGAGATCGAACTGTCGTGGCGCCGGTCGCGGATGTGTGGCGTGCACCCCGAGTTCCACGGGTTCACGCCTGGGGCGGTGGCCGAATTCGATCCGCGCAGCAGGCTGCTCGAGGCCGCGTCCACGGTCATCGATCAGCTGTCGGCCACGCTCGCGGGCTCCTCCTACAGCCTGCTGCTCGCCGACCGCGAGTGCCGCCTGGTCTACCGGTGGTTCGACGATCCGCGCTTCGAATCGGCGCTCGACGCGCTCGGCGTGCGTGACGGGGTGAGCCTGGCGGAGGACGTGGTCGGCACCAACGCGCTCGGGACCGTGCTGGAGACGCGGCGCGGCATCGTGGTCGACGGCGCGGAGCACTTCATCGAACCCTTCAAGCAGTTCACCTGCTACGGCCACCCGATCTGGCATCCGGTGACCCGGCGTCTGGAGGGCGTGCTCGACATCACCTGCGCCGACGCGCCCGCCTCGCCGCTGCTCGCGCCGTTCCTCACGCGCGCCGCCGCGGATATCGAGCAGTTGCTGCTCGACCAGGCGAAGGCGTCGGAGCGGGTGTTGCTGGCGGCGTTCCAGTCGGTGTCGGGCCAGCGGCGCGCGATCGCGGCCATCGGCGACGACATCGTGCTGACCAACAAGGCGGCGCTGGACCTGCTCGGCCCGTCGGACTACGCGGTGCTGCGGATCATGGCCGAGGAGGCCACCGGCCGTCCGAGCAGTACCGAGGTGGCGGTCGCGTCCGGCGCGCGGGTGCGGGTGCGGGTCATGCGGGTGCCGGGCGCCGGCGTCGGCACGCTGTTCCATTTCGACCCGGTCGAGGGTTCGCGCGCGGTGCCCGCGATCGCCCCGCGCGACCGCTGCGCCCCTGCCGTCGAGGTGGTGCCCGATCTGGTGCTCGTCACCGGCGAGCGCGGCACCGGGCGCAGCACCGAGGCGCGCCGGCTCGCCCGCGCCGACGAGGTCGAGTTCCACAACTGCTCCGATCTCGCCGCCGTCGGCGAGCGGCAGTGGGTGTGCCGGTTGACCGAGCGCCTGCGCCGCCCCACCGGCACCGTGTGCGTCGAGAACATCAACGCGCTGCCGGACGCCGTCACCGACGTGGTGCGCGAAGCGATCGAGCGCAGGCCGCGGCCCCGCCTGATCCTCACCTGCCTGCCACCCGCGACGCTGAGCGGTGGGGCCGCCGCGCTCGCGGCGATGTGCCCCGACCGCGTGGAGCTCGAGCCGCTGCGCAATCGCGGTGCGGAGGTGGCCGCGCTCGCCGATCGCATGGTGCGCGAACTAGATCCGTCGGCGGAGGTCCGGCTGCTGCCCAGTGTGCTGGAGATGCTGGGCGCGCAGAGCTGGCCGGGGAACCTACACGAGATGAAAGCCGTTCTCGCGCACGCGCTTCAACATCGCCGTCGTGGTGACATCACCGTCAACGATCTGCCGGCGCGCTATCGCACGGCGTCGCTCTCGCGCCGGTTGTCGGATCGGGAGCGCGCCGAGCGGGACGTGATCGTCGAGGCGTTGCGCCGGTGCGAAGGCAACAAGCGCCGGGCCGCCGCCGAGCTGTGCATCAGCCGGACGACGCTGTACGCGCGGATGAAGGCGCTGCGCATTATCGACGGCTGACCTGAACCGATCGGTTTGGCAAACCATTCGGTTCTGCTACTTTGGTGTGACCGCGTTCACGTCGCTGTTCGAGCGGGCGTGCGCGGTGTCGAGCCGAAGTGCGAGGAGCTGGGATGGCGGACACGTTGTGGAACAGGGGCGCGGGGGAACTCGCGCGGATGATCCGGTCGGGCGAGGTGTCGTCCACGGAGGTGATCGAGGCCCACCTGGCGCGGATCGACGCCGTCAACCCGGAGCTGAACGCGGTGGTCGTGGTGCTCGCGGAGGAAGCGCTGGCCGCGGCGAAGGAGGCCGACCGGCGCATCGCCGCCGGGGACGCCGACCTGGGTCCGCTGCACGGCGTGCCCGTCACAGTGAAGGAGAACATCGACGTGGCGGGCACATCGACCACGAAGGGTGTGGCCGCCTTCGCCGCGGCCGTGCCCGCCGTGGACGCGCCGCTGGTCGAGCGGCTGCGCGCGGCGGGCGCGATCGTGATCGGCCGAACGAACATGCCCGACATGGGATTACGCGTGTCCACCGACAGCAGTTTGCGCGGCCTGACCCGCAATCCGTGGCACGCGGGCGTGACGGCCGGCGGATCGTCGGGTGGCGAGGCGTCGGCGCTGGCGGCGGGGATGTCGGCGCTCGGCGCGGGCAACGACATCGGCGGGTCGCTGCGCAATCCCGCGCACTGCTGCGGAATTTCGGCGCTCAAGCCCACGCCGGGCCGGGTGCCGTGGGCGGACGCCACCCTGCCCGAGGACTGGCCGTTGTCCTTCCAGCTCATGGCCGTACACGGCCCGATGGCCAGGCGGGTGGCCGATGTCCGGCTCGGGCTGGAGATCATGGCGGGCCCGGATCGGCGCGATCCGGGTGCGCTGCCGGTGCCGCTGACGTTCCCCGATTCCGGTGGACCGGTCCGGGTCGCGTTGCTGCCGGAACCGCCCGGGGTGACGACGAATCCGGCTGTCGCCGAGATGGTTCGGCGGGCCGGCGCGCACCTCGCGGCGGCGGGCTACGAGGTGGAGGAGGCCACGCCGCCGGAATACGAAGCGGTGCGGGAACTCTGGGGATCACTGCTGATGACCGAACTCGAATCCGTGCGGCCTTTGCTCGAAAACGTCATGGGCGCAGACGGTTTACGGATGCTTCACGCGTTCGCGGAGATCGCTCCGCAACTCGATCTCGACGCCTACATCCACCTGTTCGTCACCCGGCGACGGCTCGCCCGCCTGTGGCAGGAGTTCTTCCAGACCTACCCGGTGGTGCTCTCGCCGGTGTGGCCGGAACCGGCCTTCCCGCACGGCTGGGATCTCGACAACCCCGGCGTGACCCTGGACGTCATGCGCCCGATCATGCCCGCCAACGCGCTCGGCCTGCCCGCCGTCGCGACACCCGGTGGTGTGGTCGGCGGGCTGCCGGTCGGGGTGCAATTGATCGGCGCGCCGTTCCGGGAGGACCGGGTGCTGGACGCGGCGGCGGTCATCGAGACCGCGGTGGGGATGACGGGCGTGGTGGACCCGTTCGCCGGCTGAGTCAGCGGTTCTCGTGGGGGAGCGCGTCCAGCATCGCGATCAGCGTGTCGAACGCGCTCTCCACCCGTTCCCGATCGCCCGTCGCGAGGAGGTCCAGTTGCAGGCCGCGCACCTGCGCCAGGATCAGCGTCGCGATCACGGGTGCGGTGTCGCGCGCCCACCCGTGGCGGACCAGCGCCTCCGTGATCAGGTGCAGCCAGTCGTCCACGAGCGTGCGCACCGCCGGGCCGCGCTCGTCCCCGTGCACCGCCAGCGAGACCAGTTCGAACAACACCAGGAACTGCCGCTGTTCCCTCGGCTGGCACAAGCGCTCCCACGCCCGGCGCAACAGCTCGATTCCCGAAGCGGCAGAACGCACTTCATCCGAGCGCAACCGCGCCTCGAAGTCGGTGCGGATCTTGGTGAGCACCTCGGCGACCAGCTCGTCCTTCGTCGCGAAGTGCCGGATGAGCGTGGCGTGGCCGACGCCGAGCGCGTGCGCCATCGGGCGCAGCGACAGCTCGCCGACGCCGTGCTCGAGCACGTACTCCGTCGCCGCCGCCAGCAGCTCGGGCCGCCGATGCTGGTACCGCAGCGCCCGCCCGTCGATCCGCTTCTCACTCACCGCGTGCAGCGTAGCGGGTGGTGGGCGCGTTCCGGTGCGCGACCGAGGCGGGTCGGCCGTGAGGGTGGTCGCCGTCGCAGGCGCGGCGGCCGCTGGCATCGCGCTCCTCTTGCGTGTTCCTGTCCCGGGTGCGATTCGGCGGGAGGGGCTGCGCGCACTCTTGGGAGCGCGGCTGACACGGGCCCCGCGTTACTCTGCCGCGCGACCGGCAACGCGGGGCCCCGGTGATCAGAAGGCCTTCTCGTCGACCCGCATGATCTCGGCGTCGAGCTGGGAGATCACCGCCCAGTCGCTGCTCAGGCGGGGGAGGACGGTCGTGGCGAAGAACGAGGCGACCGCGATCTTGCCCTCGTGGAAGGCGCGCTCGTCGGTGCTGAGGTCGTGCTCGAGTGCGGCGGAGGAGATATCGGCGGCGACCAGCAGTCGCCAGCCGATGAGGAGGTCGCCGACGGCGAGCAGCAGCGGCACCGCGCCGAGTCCGACCTTGTACAGCGCTGCCGGATCCTCCTGCGCCGCGAACAGGTGCTGGGTGAGTTTGCCGACGATGTCCTGGACATCGTCGAGGGCCGAGGCCAGCTGTACCTTCTCGGCTTTGAGGTGGCCGTCGCCCGTGCCGGAGTCGGTGAACTCCCGGATCCGACCCGCCAGATGGGCCAGGGCGGTGCCGCGGTCGCGGGCGATCTTGCGGAAGAAGAAGTCCTGGGCCTGGATGGCCGTGGTGCCCTCGTAGAGCGAGTCGATCTTGGCGTCGCGGATGTACTGCTCGATCGGGTAGTCCTGGAGATACCCGGAGCCGCCGAAGATTTGGAGGGATTCGGCCAGGTACTGGTAGGCGCGTTCGGAGCCGACGCCTTTGACGATGGGCAGCAGCAGATCGTTGACGCGCGCGGCCATTTCGGGATCGGCGCCCGAAACATGCTGGGCGACCAGGGGATCCTGGTGAGCGGCGGTGTAGAGGTAGACCGCGCGCAGCCCCTCGGCGTAGGCCTTCTGCGTCATCAGCGATCGCCGCACGTCGGGGTGGGCGATGATGGTGACCTTCGGCGCGGTCTTGTCGGCGATCTTGGTCAGATCGGACCCCTGCACGCGCGTCTTGGCGTACTCGAGCGCGTTCAGGTAGCCCGTGGACAGCGTCGCGATGGCCTTGGTGCCCACCATCATCCGCGCTTCCTCGATCACCCGGAACATCTGCGCGATCCCGTCGTGCACCTCGCCGACCAGCCAGCCCTTGGCGGGAATCCCGTGGCCGCCGAAGGTGAGCTCGCAGGTGGCCGAGGCTTTGAGTCCCATCTTGTGCTCGACGTTGGTGACGAAAACCCCGTTGCGATCACCGATTTCGCCGGTCTCGGAATCGAAGTGGAACTTGGGCACCAGGAAAAGGCTCAACCCCTTCGTTCCGGGGCCCGCGCCCTCGGGGCGGGCGAGCACCTGGTGCACGATGTTCTCGAACAGGTCGTCGGAGTCGGCCGAGGTGATGAACCGCTTGACGCCCTCGATGTGCCACGAGCCGTCTTCCTGCGGAAAGGCTTTGGCGCGGCCCGCGCCCACGTCGGAGCCGGCGTCGGGTTCGGTCAGCACCATGGTCGCGCCCCAGTTGCGCTCGACCGCCAGCTTCGCCCAGCGGCGCTGCTCCTCGGTGCCGAGGCCGTGGACGATATCGGCCATGCCGGGACCGGTCAGGTACATGTAGGCGGCCGGTTGCGCGCCGAGCACGAATTCGCTGATGGCCCAGGCCACTACGCGGGGCGCGGCGACGCCGCCGACCTCCTCGGACTTCCCGACCCGCCACCAGTCGCCGTCGTACCAGGCGCGCACCGATCGCTTGAACGACTCCGGCAGCCGCACCGTATGCGTCTGCGGGTCGAAGACCGGCGGGTGCCGATCGGTCTCGGCGAACGACGCCGCGACCGGTCCCTCGGCCAGGCGGGCGGCCTCGGCCAGCATCGAGCGCACGGTCGCGCCGTCCAGATCGCCGAACGTTCCGGTGCGCAGGATCTCTTCGAGTCCGAGCACGTCGAAGAGGTTGAACTCCAGGTCTCGCACGTTGCTCTTGTAATGGCCCACCGGCGCTGCCCTTCCCGACGAATCGCCCGATGGCACGGGCGGGGTGAACCCGGGGCGCGGAGGTGTGCCCCGGTGCGCACAGTCTGTCGGACGCGCGCCGGGTGTCGCAACCGTAAGTTATCGGCTACTAAGTGATCTGCATTACCGATCGTGCGAACTGCCGCACTATTCACTCTATTTTCGGGCGCAAGTTAACGAGCGCTAAACGGTTATCGCCACCGGCTGTCCGTGCGAGCGGGGCGCGGAGAACGCGATGCGGTCGCCCACCGAGACCAGCGCGTCGAGCAGATCTTCGCGGCGGGTGGCGCGCGGATTGCGCACCGTGTCGATGACCACGGTCGACATCGCCTGGATCAACACCCGCGCGGTCGGCAACGACAGCTCCGGGCGGGCGGTCTGCAACAGCCGCGCCCAGTTCAGCACGCCGTCGCGGTGGGTGCGGCGGAACCGGCTGGCTTCGGGCGCCGGAAGGTGGCCCGCCTCGCTGACGGTGGTGCCGAGCAGGTCCGGGTGGTCCATCGCGAAGCGGACGTAGGACCGCAGCAGCAGGCGCATCGAGTGCGCGGCGTCGCGGCCCTCCGCCAGCGCACGGGAGGTGTACAGGCGAATCCATTGGTCGGTGCGTTCGATGATCTCGTTCAGCACCTCCGCCTTCCCCGCGAAGTGGTGGTAGAGCGCGGGCCCGCTGACCCCGGCGGCCGCGCCGATGTCCTCGATGCCGACCGCGGCGTACCCCCGGGTGTTGAACAGGCGGGCGGCCGCACCGATGATCCGTTCCGAGCGAGTGAAGCTCTCCAGCTCCGCGGGGCCGGCGGCGACGGGACTCGGGCCGGTCGCGCGCGCGATGTGCCCGCCCGCGGGCAGGTCCGCGGTGATCACCTCCAGTACCGCGCCGTTCAGGACCGCCGTGAAGGTGGCGGCGGGTAGGTCGACGCCGTGGTAGGAGGGGCTGACGGCGACCGACAGCGCGCACCAGCTCAGCAGTTCCACCTCGGGCTCGGCGACGTCCGGTCGGCGCAGGCGGATGACTTCGCGCAGATAGCCGGTCAAGCGCGCGGCCCGCACCAGCACCGCCCGGCGGTCCCGCGCGGACACGTTGCGGAACTCCAGCTGCCACAGCTTCGGCAGCCCGCGCAGCTCCAGCGCCATCGCGACGAGTTCGGTCAGTACTCGCTCGCCCCCGGGGTCGTCGGCCGCCGCGCTGTCGAGCCGGGCGATGGTGGCGTCGAGCCCGCTCAGCAGGCACTGGCCGAGCAGATCCTGTTTGTTGCGGAAGTGCCGGTAGAGCGCGGCCGACGAGATGCCCACCGCGGCGGCGATATCGGCCATCGACGTCTCGTGATAGCCGGACCGGGCGAACGCCTCGGCCGCGGCGGTCAGGATCGTCGCCCGCCGATTGGTGGGCCGCGTGCGCTTCGGCCGGTCGGTCTTCGTTGTGCCTGTCATCGCCCACCAGTCTGACGGAGTCCGTCGCCGGTCGGGCGGCTGCGGTCGAGCCGGTCCTGTGATTGCAGCGAGTTCCGGCCCGCCGGACGGAATGGCGCGGAATCGAAATTGCTGGAGTACGTGCAGGTTCCCTGAGAGCGTGATCCAGGTCGAGTTGGTATCGCCTCATGTCAGCCTGTGCAAATCCGGCAGTTTCGAGTACGCCTTGATTTGGCTGGTAACTATCGGATTTCACCAGTTGCTATCGCCGCCGCCGGGCGTCGGGGTCGGTTGGCATGCTCGCAGTTGAGAAGCAGGCATCATTCCTTGCGGATCCAGGCAGGCGTAATCCGGATCTCGCTGAGTCGCCAGCCCGCCGAAGTCCGTACTGCGGTGCAGGTCTGCCGGAGACCGCCTGTCTGGTGGGGCGGCTGGCCGTCGCGGTAGTAGTACACGATCGAGTTCGACGAGGCAGCGGCATGGTCGCCGTTCACGTTCACCAGTAGGTCGGTGGTCGTGTGCTGGGTGTGTTCCCCGTCGACCTCGGCCTGTCGCATGAAGTCGACGACCTTGTCGATACCGCGGACTTGAATTCGGGGTGAGTCGACCTTCACATCGTCGGCGAAGACAGTGCCGACATCGTCCCACCGCCGCTCGTCGAGCAGACGGGCCAAGCGGGTGAACAGGTCGGCGATCTCGAGGCGGTCTGCGGTCGAAGCAGCGGTGGACATGGCGTCCTCTTTCGTTGTCGTGGTGGAGGTGCGGCCCTCGGGTGAGGCCGTGGGTCGGTGCCGCAGGCGGTGACGGTGAGGGCGAGAGTGAGGGCGACGGCGCAGGTTGCTGCGGCCCGGAGCATTCGGTGCATACCTTATTCGATTCCGATCGGCCTTCAGAGCCCGAGCCAGCGCTTCGGTCCGCGCCACCGGTGACACGTCGAGTCGGTCGAAACGCCAGCCGCTGGCGCTGCGGCGTGCTCGGTAGCGGTGGATCGCGGCCGCGAGGGCCTCGGTCTTGTCGTCGAGGACGTAGACGGCGACGTCGTGCGCCCGCACCGTCGCGGTGTCGCCGTCGATCTCGATGACGAGGTTGCACTTGCTGCGCAGAGTGCGGGCGTACGCGTCATGCCCCTTGCGCGCGAGGGCGGTGAGCGCCTCGATACCGTGCGCCTCCCCGCGGAAGGAGGTGACCACGACATCTCGGTGAGAAGCTGGCCGGTGTCGGCGTATCCCTCGTCGACCCACAGGCTGTGGCGGGCGATGAGCTCGGTCAATTCAGCGCGGTCGGCGAGGCTGCGGATCAACGCATCGATGCTGGTCATGAGAGTCTCCTCGCAACGACCTCGAAGACGGCGGGTGGGTTCGCCGCGCGCCCGACCCCGCTGACAAGCGTCGCAACGTCATCACCATCACCGAGCACGGCGAGCGCCGCCTCGCCGAGTTCGACCGTGTCCTCGACGGCGTCAACAAACACATCATGACGCCGCTCGACCACGACGAACGCGCGCAGCTGTTCAACCTGCTCAACCGCATCAACACTCATCTCGCCACAGCAGCGGGTGGCACCCGTCCGCCGGGCCGGCAAATCCCCTAGCGGTACGGACCAATCAGGTCGAGTTGGACCATCTCGACCAAGGTCTCGGGGCAGTGCAACCAGCAGCCGAACCCACATCCCACACCTGGTATTCAACCCAGTGCCAACGCGAGTTCCACGCCCACCACCTCCGAGAATCGGCGAACCCGCCCGGTTTCGTCCGCACCGAACCGGAACCCGCCCTCCGGGAGACCGTGTGTCGGCGCGCTCGCCCAGCGCGGGCTGTCGAGCGCGGCCGACGAACCGGGCTCGGCCGGTGCTGGGCGAGCCGAGCACGGTCGGCCCGATCAGGCGGCCTGGGTGACGCGTCCGAGCTTGCCGGTGAGCGCGCGGGCCGCCTCGTCGTACTGTTCGGTGAGGGTGGCGACGAGTTCGGCGACCGTGCCGTTCGCCTTGATCGCGCCGACGCCCTGGCCCGCGCCCCAGATGTCCTTCCACGCCTTGGCATCGGTGTTGCCGCCGGAGCCGAAGTTCATGGCCGACGGGTCGGAGACCGGCAGCGCGTCGGGGTCGAGACCGGCGGCGAGGATGCTGCCGCGCAGGTAGTTGCCGTGCACGCCGGTGAACAGGTTGCTGTAGACGATGTCCTTGGCGGTGGAGTCGACGATCATCCGCTTGTAGCCGTCGACGGTGTTGGCCTCGGCGGTGGAGAGGAAGGCCGAACCGATGTAGGCGAGGTCGGCGCCCGCGGCCTGGGCGGCGAGGATGGAGCGGCCGTGCGCGATGGCGCCCGAGAGCAGCAGCGGCCCGTCGAACCATTCGCGAATCTCCTGGACCAGCGCGAACGGCGACTGGGTGCCGGCGTGCCCGCCCGCGCCCGCGGCGACGGCGATCAGCCCGTCGGCCCCCTTCGCCACGGCCTTGCGCGCGAACTCGTCGCTGATCACGTCGTGCAGCACGATGCCGCCGTAGGAGTGCACGGCGTCGTTGATCTCGGGGCGCGCGCCGAGGGAGGTGATCACGATCGGGACCCGGTGCTCGACGATCACGGCCATGTCGTGGTCGAGGCGGTCGTTGCTGCGGTGGACGATCTGGTTGACGGCGAACGGCGCGACGACGGCCTCGGGATGCGCGGCGGCGTAGGCCGCGTTCTCCTCGGTGATGCGGTCCAGCCAGTCGGTGAGCAGGGCGGCGGGGCGGGCGTTGAGCGCCGGGAAGGAGCCGACGATCCCGGCCTGGCACTGGGCGATGACGAGTTCGGGGCCCGAGGCGATGAACAGGGGCGAGCCGACGACGGGCAGGGCGAGCCGGTCGGACAGGACGGCGGGGAGGGCCATGGGATGTCCTTCGAAAGTCGTGGTGGGAGGCAGCGCGCTCCCTCGACGGTAGGGCGCGCGCACCCATTGTGCAACTAGTTGCACAATGATGTGGCGGCCGTCACCCGGAGCGCCCCGCGCACCCCTTTACGATGGGCGGGTGGCCCTCCAGTTCGCGATCCTGACCGCGTTGACCGAGCGTGAATCGACCGGTATCGAGCTGGCTCGCCGCTTCGACCGCGCGTTCGGGTACTTCTGGCCCGCCACCCACCAGCAGATCTACCGGGAGCTCGACCGGCTCAAGACCGGCGGGCTGGTCACCGAGGTCCCGCAGCCGGAAGCGCCCGGCCGCGGGCAGCCGAAGATCTTCGCGATCACCCCCGCGGGCGCCGAGGCCCTGCGCGACTGGGTGAGCGAGACCGACGATCCGTCGCGCCTGCGCGACGGTTTGATCGTGCGGTTGCGGGCGGCCGCCGCGACGGGCGATTACGAAAGCGTCCGTGCCGCCGTCGAACACCACTTGGACGTGCACGAGCGGACCTACGCGCTCTACCGCGAGATCGAGGACCGCGATTTCGCGGCGCCGGCCGACGGCGGCGACGCGCTGCGGCACATGGTGTTGAAGGCCGGGCTGTCGATGGAGCGGAGCTGGGCCGACTGGTGCCGCGAAGTGCTCGAGACCCTGGACTCGATCCCGGCCCCGAGCGAATCGCGCTGAGCCGCAGGGCTATCGGAGCGCGGGCGGCCGGATCCGGGCGTACCAGTCGAGCAGGGCGGGCTCGTCCACCGCGCTGCGTTCCACCACCCGGGCCGGATCGGCGCCCTGGAACAACTTCTTGATCGGCACTTCGAGCTTCTTGCCGGTGCGGGTGTGCGGAATGGCGGGTGCGACGAGGATTTCGTCCGGGACGTGCCTCGGGGAGGCCTCGGCGCGGATGACCTCCTTGATCCGGGTGGTCAGCTCCTCGTCGAGGGTGCTGTCGGGGGCGAGCACCACGAACAGCGGCATCCAGTAGCCGCCGCCGGGCTGTTCGACGCCGATGACCAGCGCTTCGGCCACCTCGGGCAGGCGTTCGACAGCCTGGTAGATGTCGGCGCTGCCCATGCGGATGCCGTGGCGGTTGAGGGTGGAGTCGGAGCGTCCGTGCACGACGATGCTGCCGTGATCGGTGATCGTGATCCAGTCACCGTGCCGCCACACGCCGGGATAGGTGTCGAAATACGCGTCGTGATAACGCTTTCCGTCCGGATCGTCCCAGAACTGGACCGGCATGGACGGCATCGGCGCGGTGACCACGAGTTCGCCGACCTCGCCGCGCACCGGCTCACCCGTACTGTCGTAGGCGTCGAGCGCGACGCCGAGGTAGGGCGCGGAGAGTTCGCCCGGCCATACCGGCACCGTGCGGACGCCACCCGCGAAGGCCGACACCACATCGGTGCCACCGCTGATCGAGTTCACCGGAATGTGCTCGCCGACCTTGTCGCGCAACCAGAGTGCCGAACTCGGCGGCAGCGCGGAGCCGGTGATGCCGATCTGCCGCAGCGCCGAAAGGTCGTGGTCGCGACCGGGTTCGGCGTCCGCCTTGAGGCAGGCCAGCACGTAGCCGGGACTGGTGCCGAGCACGGTGACGCGGTGTTCGGCGGCGATCCGCCACAACGAATCCGGCGCCGGATGGGTGGGGCTGCCGTCGTAGGTGACGATGGTCGCCCCGGCGAGCAGGCCGGCCACCTGGAAGTTCCACATCATCCAGCTGGGGCTGGTGTACCAGAGGAAGGTGTCGTCCGGTCCGATATCGGATTGCAGGGCAACGGCTTTCACGTGTTCGACGAGAACGCCGCCGTGGCCGTGGACGATACCCTTCGGCAGGCCGGTGGTGCCGGAGGAGAACACGATCCACAGCGGGTGGTCGAAGGCGAGCGGTTCGGTGACGACGGCCCGTCCCGGCGAGCCCGCTGTGGCCTCCGCGAAGGGCACGGAGTTCGGAATCCGGTTGCCCAGCCGGGTGATCGCCACCGTGGTGTGCACCGAGGTCAGCCCGTCGCGCAGGGCGGCGATATCGGCCCGCTTGTCGAACACCTTGCCGCCGAAGCGGTATCCGTCGGCGGTCACCAGCACCACCGGCTCCAGCTGACCCAGCCGGTCCAGTGCCGCCTTCGCCGAATAGTCCTGCCCGCACGCGCTCCACACCGCGCCGACCGCCGCCGTGCCGAGGAAGGCGATGACGGCCTCCGGAATGTTCGGCAGGTAGCCGACCACACGGTCGCCGGGGCGCACACCCTGCGATCGCAGGGTGTGTGCGAAAGAAGCTGTCGCACTGAGAAGTTCGTCCCATGTAATCTCCTGCGCGGGGGCGTCCACGCGGAGTGCGATGAGTGCGGGCCGATCGGTGCGGGCCTGTCGCACGACTCGGTCGACGTAGTTCACCCGGGTGCCCGGGAACCACCGCGCGCCCGGCATGGCGGGATCGGCGAGGACCTCGCCGGCGATGTCGCCGAGCTCGAAGTACTCCCACAGCGTGCGCCAGAATCCGGTCGGATCGTCCACCGACCAGCGCCACAGCGCGGCATAGTCGGGAGCCTCGATGTCGTTGCGGCGCTCGGCGAATCGCGCGAAGTCGGTGATCGTCGCCTCGGTGAGGTCGCGGTCGGACGGCGTCCACTGCGGTCGCATCGGTGTTCCTCCTGAGTTTCCCGGGCGGCGCCTCAGCGGGCGCTCCACCCGCCGTCCATCGTGTACGACGCGCCGGTGACCATCCCGGCGTCCGGCCCCGCCAGCCACGCCGTGAGCGCGGCGACCTCCCCCGGTTCCACCAGGCGCTTGATCGCGCTCTCGGTCAACAGGATTCGCTCCACGACCTCGCTCTCGGCGATGCCGCGGGTGCGGGCCTGATCGGCGATCTGCTTGTCCACCAACGGTGTCCGCACGTAGCCGGGATTGACGCAGTTGCTCGTCACGCCGTGCGGGCCGCCCTCCAGCGCGGTCACCTTCGACAGCCCCTCCAGGCCGTGCTTGGCGGTCACATAGGCGGCTTTGTAGGGCGAGGCGCGCAGGCCGTGCACCGAGGAGATATTGATGATCCGGCCGAAACCGTTGGCGTACATGTGCGGTAGCGCCGCGCGGATCAGCAGGAACGGTGCTTCGACCATCAGGGCCAGCAGCGCGCGGAACCGCGCGGGATCGAATTCGGGGATCGGGTCGATGTGCTGGACGCCCGCGTTATTGACCAGGATGTCGACATCGAGGGCCAGGTCCTCGAGAGCGTCGGTGGCCAGCAGGTCGACGGCCCACGCGGTGCCGCCGAGGGCGGTGGCGACCTCGTGGGCGCGGTCGGCGTCGATATCGGCGACCGTGACCTTCGCGCCGCGCTCGGCCAGCGCCTTCGCGCACGCCGCGCCGATCCCGCTGCCGCCGCCGGTGACCAGGGCGTGCCTGCCGTGCAGCGTGCTCATTCGACGCTCACCTGCGCCGCATCGCGCCGGGCCGAATCGCGCTGGGCCGCACTGGCTGTCGTCACCGCGGCGGGCGTTTGTCCCGAGGCCAGCGCGGCCGCGTCGGCCTCGTCCACGTCGGTGAGATCGACGCCGCGGGTCTCCCGGGCGACGATCACCGCGATCGCCGTCACCGCGCACGCCGCGGCCAGGTACCAGGCGATCGGCACCGCCGAGTCGAACGAGTCCAGCAGGCGCACCGCGATGATCGGCGCCAGCGAGCCCGCCACGATGGAGGTGACCTGATAGCCCAGGGACACACCGGAATACCGCATCCGGGTCGGGAACATCTCGGCCATGATCGCCGGCTGCGACGCGTACATGAGCGCATGGAAGACCAGGCCGATGATGATCGCCGCCATGATGACGGCGTTGTGCCCGCTGTCCATCATCGGGAAGGCGAAGAAGCCCCAGGAGCCCGCCGTGATCGCGCCCGCCAGGTACACCGGCCGCCGCCCGATCTTGTCGCTGAGCCGCCCGGCCAGCGGGATCGCGAAGAAGTGCACCGCGTGCGCCGCCAGCAACCACCACAGGATCACCGAAGTGTCCACGCCCACCTGGACTTTCAGGTAGGTGATGGTGAACGTGACCACCAGGTAGTACATGATGTTCTCGCCGAAGCGCAGGCCCATCGCGGTGAAAACGCCACGGGGATACCGCTTCAGCACCTCCACCACGCTGAACGAGCTCGCCTTGGCCCGCTCGGCCTGCTGCTGGGCCTCCACGAAGATCGGCGCGTCGGTGACCTTCGTCCGGACGTAGTAGCCGACCAGCACGACCACCGCCGACAGCCAGAACGCGACCCGCCAGCCCCAGCTCAGGAACGCCGCCTCCGACAGGGTGGAGGTGAGCGCCAGCAGCACCAGCGTGGCCAGCAGGTTGCCCATCGGCACGCCCGCCTGCGGCCAGCTGGCCCAGAATCCGCGGCTGCGGTTCGGGCTGTGCTCGGCGACCAGCAGCACCGCGCCGCCCCATTCACCGCCCACCGCGAAGCCCTGGATGAAGCGCAGCAGCACCAGCAGGGTCGGCGCCCAGTAGCCGATCTGGCCGAAGGTGGGCAGGCAGCCCATCAGGAAGGTCGCGCCGCCGACCAGGAGCAGGCTGAATTGGAGCAGCTTCTTGCGGCCGTACCGGTCGCCGAAGTGGCCGAAGACGATGCCGCCGAGCGGGCGGGCGGCGAATCCGACGGCGTAGGTGACGAACGCGGCCAGGATGGCGTCGAGCTCGCTGGTGCCCTCGGCGAAGAAGATCTTGCTGAACACCAGGGTCGCGGCCGTGCCGTAGAGGAAGAACTCGTACCACTCCACGACGGTGCCCGCCATGGAGGCGGTCACCACCCGCCGTAATCCGGTCGGCGCCGTTGCCGGCTCGCCGCTACGCCCCGGTGCGTTCTGCGCGCGCATCCTGCTCTCCTCGTGATCCGAACCACGGTCGCCGATCGAATGTGATCGGCGACACGTCTATCTCGGATCGAGTATCGGTGCGCATTTACGCCCATGCAATGGCCAGATGTGCAGGACATATCTGCGAGAATGCAGATATGTCCGCGAGTTCGCCCGGGTCCGCGCGCCCGCCCAGCGCCGACGATCTGCTCGTCCTGCTCGCGGTCGGGCGTTCCGGGCGGTTCGTCACGGCCGCGGCCGAGCTGGGCATCAACCACACGACGATCTCCCGGCGCATCGCCGCGCTGGAGGCGACGCTCGGCGGGCGCGTGCTCACCCGCGTCACCGGCGGCTGGGAGCTCACCGATCTGGGGCGCGCCGCGCTCACCGCCGCCGAGGCGGTCGAATCGGCGGTGCGCTCGCTCGCCGCCGATCCGGCCGGGCCGCCGGTGCTGCGGGGCGTGGTGCGGATCGCCGCCACCGACGGGTTCAGCGCTTACGTCGCGGCGCCCGCCGCCGCCGAGGTGCAGCGGGAACATCCGGAGATCCAGGTGGAGATCGTCTCGACCCAGCGCCGCGCCTCCCAGCAGCGGTCGAGCCAGGACATCGAGATCGTGGTCGGCCAGCCCGACGTGCCGCGGGCGCGGGCCGAACGGCTCGCCGACTACTGCCTGGGCCTGTACGCCGCGCCCGACTACCTACGCCGCCACGGATTCCCGCGGACCGAGGCCGAACTCGCCCGCCACTCCTTCGTCTACTTCATCGACGCCATGCTCCAGGTCAAGGCCCTCGACCTGGCCGCGCGCTTCACCCCGCCGATGCGCGAATCCGTCACCTCCACCAACGTTTTCGTGCACGTCGAAGCCACCCGCGCCGCCGCGGGCATCGGCCTGCTGCCCTGCTTCATGGCCGACCGCCACCCCGACCTGGTCCGCGTCCTGCCCGACCAGGTCACCGTCGGGCTCACCTACTGGATGGTCGCCCGCGCCGAAACCCTGCGCCGCCCCGAGGTGGGCGTGGTCCTCGACGGCATCCGCGCCCGCGTCGACGACTTGCACGACGTTCTGCTGGGGTTGGATCGCTGAGTCGCCGCGGCCACTCGGCCCGCGCCGCCAGGACCCGTCTCGGCATCTGTCAGAAGTTCCGGGAGTAGACCGGGAACTGGCCGCCGAGCACGAAGGCACTGACGAGGAGCACCGTCGTGACCATGACCAACGCGATGTCCGCCGGCCCCACCCGGAGTCCGCTCAACCGGATCTCGCGCCCCAGCGCGCTCTCACCGGCGAATGTGAAACCACGTGTTTCCAGGGCTTCCACCGTGGTTCGAGTGCGCTTGGCGGTGTTGAGCATCATCGGGTAGAAGCTGCGCACCAGCATCATCGCGAGGTGGTGCAGGGAGCGCCAGCCCAGGATGCCGCGGCGGGCCGGCGGCGCCGAGCGGAGCCGATAGCCGTCGATGATGGTGTTGAACTCGTCCATCATGACCGGCAGCATGCGGTAGCCGTAGCTCACGCCGAAACTGAGCAGCGGCGGCGCGTGCAGGCTGACCAGAGCGTTGGACAGCTTCTCCGGATCCAGCGAGACGAACGCCGCCATGCTCGCCAGGGAGATGACGCCCAGCTTCAACGTGAGGGTGAGCAGCGACATGATGGTGCGCAGATCGCCGTCGAACAACCATGCCGCGGCGAACAAGTAGACGCTCTCCATGACGAGGCCGAAGGTGAACAGCCCCAGCACCAGGGGGCCGACCCGGCTGAGCAGCACCATTACCGCGGTGAGGGCGAACAGCGCCCCGAGCGTGACGATATTGTGCGTCAGCCACGGCACCACCGCGAACACCAGGTACCAGCACAGCACCACCCGCGGATCGCGGCGCGAGAGCAGACCGCCGCGGGTGGCGTAGGCGGTGCGGAGGAGCTCGAGCTTGACCCACTCCACCGACAGGACATCGCGTGGTTTCCGGTTCACGTCGTGGTTCCGATCAGGTCGGCGGGCGAGCAGGCGGCGACGAGGGCATCCACCGACAGCGGTGGCGGGCTCATGCCGAGCGACCTGCCCAGCAGACTGATCTGCGGGGGGATCAGCCGCACCGCCTCGGTGAGCTCAGGAGTGTCGAACAGCGCGGCGGGCGTGGTGTCGGCGACGACGCGGCCGCCGTCGAGCACCAGCACCCTGGTCGCCCACTCGGCCACCAATTGCATGTCGTGGGTGGCCACCATCACACATCGGATGTGCTCGGAGAGGGTGTCCAGCATGGCGGTGACATCGTGGCGGGTGCTCACGTCCAGGCTGGAGGTGGGTTCGTCGAGCAGCAGCAGCGAGGGGCTCATCGCCAGTCCGATGCCGAGCGTCACGCGGCGCTGCTGGCCACCGGACAGCGTTCGCCCGTCGCGTTCGGCGAGTTCGGTGAGCCGCAGTTGACGCAGGACCCGATCCACCAGCTCGGCGGTGCCGGGGCGCCCGCGCTGGGCCGGGAACATCGAGATCTCCTGGCGCACGGAGTCCTTCAGGAACATCTGCTCCGGATGCTGATACAGATAGCACACGTGCTCGGCAAGCTCCGCCGGCCGGACCGAACGGGTGTCCACACCATTGACCTCGACGGTCCCCGTGCGAGGGACGATGATTCCGGTGAGCAGCCGCAGCAGCGTCGACTTGCCCGCCCCGTTGGATCCGACCACGGCGACGCGTTCGCCCGCGCGCAGGCTCAGGCTCACCTCGTCGAGGACCGCCGACCGCGCGCCGTGGACATCGCGGTACCCGTGACCGACCCCCGTCAGCGTGGCCACCACCGGATCGCTCGCCGAGGTTCCGGCCGCGGCTTCGGTCGTAGCCGCGGCTTCGGTCGTACGTCCCGCGACGGGTCTCCGGCCCGCGGCGACGAGGGCGTCGCGCGCCTCCTCGATGGTGAGCGGCACCTCGGCCTCGGGTGCGAGCCGCGCGACGGCGGACACGATCTGCGGGGCCGGGATTCCGTGCCCGGCCAGCTCACCGGTGCGCGAGAGTGCTTCGCGCACCGGCAGATGCCACCGCACCGCGCCATCGGCCATGAGCACGACGCTGCGGGCGTACCGGGCGATGAACTCAGCGTGATGCTCGATGACCACGATGGTGGTTCCGCGTTCGGCATTCACGCGCGCCAATATCCGGTAGGTCTCCTCCGCCCGTGCCGGGTCGAGTTCGGCGACCGGTTCGTCCACCACGATGACCGCCGGTTCCATGGCCAGCACACCGGCGAGGGCGGTCAAGTGCTGCTGCCCGCCCGACAGTTCCCAGATGTAGCGGGGCGCGAGGTGGTCGATGCCCAGCAGCCGCATGGCGTCTTCGGCCCTGGCCCGGAAGTCGGGCAATCCGAAATTGAGCGGGCCGAAGCAGACGTCGTCGCGCACCGAGGGCCGGACCAGCTGATTGCCGAAGTCCTGGTACACGTACCCGACGCGATGCGAGAGCGCCGCGACCGAGGCGTCGAGGGTGTCGACGCCGTCGACGGTGACCTTGCCGCTGAACTCACCCGACCAGAAATGCGGTATCAGCCCGTTGAAGCTCTTGCACAGCGTCGTTTTGCCCGAGCCGTTGCTCCCGACGACCGCCACGAAATCACCGCGCTCTATCGCGAGATCCACCCCGGTCAGACTCGTCTGCTCCGCACCGGGGTACTGGAAGGACAATCCCTCCACCCGGATCACGTCGGTCACTGATCGGTCTCCCGTTCCGGCCTGTTCTCGCGTGCCACAGCCCGCGCGGCGACGACGATCCCACCGAATACGAGCAGCGCGGCCGCGACGCCGACCCACAGGAAGTTCGGTCCGTACTCGTCGAGGAAGTCCGGTTCCCAGACGCCGAACTGCACGTCCGCCGCTTCCAGCAACGCGAAGAACGCCGAGCCGAGCATCAGGAGGATCCCGAGACCGATGAACGCGGCGCTCGGGCGGGCCCGCCCGGCCAGCGGCTCCGCGGGATCGCGGGGCCGCATGCCCATGAGGGGTTCGATCTTGCCGTACAGACGCGCCGCCAGATACGCGGCCGGGATCGCGCCGAACACGACACCGCTGATGAGGAAGTCCGACGCGAAGGCGAAACCTTCCAGCAGCAGAATCGATTCCGGCAGGCCCTCCACGTATTCGGCGTCCTCCACACCGACCCAGACCTTGGTGATGTCGACCAGGCCGCCGATGCCCTTGTCGATCGCGACCGCGACCATGGCGGCGGTGGCGACCTGCCACTTGCGGCGGGGATCGCGCACCAGCGAGCCCGCGACGTACAAACCGAGGGCGAGCTGGAGGTAGCCTTCCACCTCGCCGATTCCGGAGAAGTTGCCCATCAGGAGATCGACGAAGACGATCTCACCGAGGGGCGCGCCGAGCGCGGCGTAGAGCGGGTTGAACAAGCTGACCATCACGACCGGGACGAATGCCAGGTAGGAGACCGACAGCTCGACCGGGCCGACCCGGAACTCGGGCAGCACCTCGGTGAGGATGTTGGCGAGCCCGAACAGCGTCATCGACAGGACGAACACCATCAGCTTCTGCGAGGACGTCATGTCCTGGGGACGCGGCACGGTGCGGGAACGGGCGGAGATGTCACTCATGACTGACTTTCTGCACTGGTGGGTCGAGCGGGAACAGCGGTGGCCGGTGAGCCTTCGATCGCGGCGCGCAACGCTTCGTGCACCGCGGTGATCGAGTCGAGCAGCAGATCGGGCCGATCGGCGGCGAGCCCGTCGGCGAGCGCGTCGTCCGCGGGCGCGCCGCCGCGCACGACGACCGCCGTGCCGACACCCGCGGCCCGGGCCGCGGCTACGTCGCGCCAGGGCTTGTCGCCGACGAACCAGCAGTCGGCCGGGTCGACGCCGAGTGCCCGGGTGGCGGCGAGCACCAGCGCGGGATCGGGTTTGCGGTAGCCGACTTCGTCGGAATAGGCGAACGCGCCGATCAGTTCGATGACGCCGGCCTCGCGCAGGCGACGGCGCCCGCTGCGGCCGCAGATCGTGTTCGACACGATCGCCACCGGGATCGCCGCTTCCCGGCACCAGGCCAGCAGTTCGGACACGCCGTCGCGCACCTGGCAGCTGCTCTTGGCCTGGGCGTAGCCGAAGGTGAGTTCCGTCGATTCGGCCAGGAGCCAGTCGCGCGCCGTCGCGGGCAGGTGCGGTGCGACGAACTCGCCCCAGAACTTCGCCGGGGTGACCTCGGGGTAGCGGTCACCGATCCGCTCGGTTCGCTTGCCGGCCTGGTAGGCGCGGCGCGCGTGGTCGAGTGCCGCGACCATCTGGTGATCGGGGACCGCATGTCCGGCGGCGCGCAGCCGAATCGCGACCTCGGTGGCGAAACCGGCGATCGCCTGCGGTGTCTTCACCGACGAGGTCAGGACACCGCCCTGGTCGAGCAGCAGCGCTTTCGGCGTACCCGGCCGCCGGGGTGACACCGGTCGCGGTGGCGTCTGTGGTCCGGGCCGCGCTTCGAGGAGCAGGGGGAGCAGCTGCTCCGGCGTGTCGAAGATCGCATCGGGACGCTCCACCACGGCGAAGGGCGGGCTGTCGGTGTGCTTGCTCCGGGTGAGTATCACCGCGCCCACCCCGGCCCGGCGTCCGGATTGCACGTCCCGATCCTGGGTGTCGCCGACATACCAGCACCGGTCCGGCGTCGTCGCCAGCGCGGCGGCGGCGCGGTGCATCATGCCGGGGTGGGGCTTGCGGATGCCCGCCTCGTCGGAATAGAGCTGGACCGCGAGGAGATCGGCGAGCCCGAACTGGCGCAGGAGCCGGCGATGCGCCAGGCCGGAATGGGCGTTGCTGACGATGCCGACCGGAATGCCGAGATCCCGTGCTGTGCTCAGCAAGTCGCGCACGCCGGGCCGCACTTCGTGATCGTTGAGCAGCGGATTGATCGCGGCCATGAGGTGCAGCGCATCGCCCGCGGCCCTCGCCCGGATCGATGCGGGCTGATCGGCGAGCAGGAAGTCCTCCCACAGCGCACGATGGGTCAGCTCCGCGGGTTCGCGGGTGCGACTCATGGCGTGCTTCCAGTGGCGGAGTGCGGCCAGCCCCGCGGCCAGCGAGGCGTGCACGCGCTCCGGGTCGAGCGCGTGGCCCGCCCGGCGCAGCTCGGTACACACCAGGGCGGCCGCGTCACGCAGGCCTTCCGGGCGCTTGCGGGTCTCGAAGACCACCCCGCCGAAGTCCAGCAGCAGCGCGGCCGGTCGCACGCGCAGCGCGTTCGGCACCGGCTCCGCATCGAGCGCGGGGGAGTGCAGGGGTGGGCCCGAAGTCATGGTGGCGTTACTCCAGATGTGTTCGTGGGCTGGGACTTGACGAGCGTGGAGCCGTTCTCTGAACGGAAAGGGGGACTCCTGTAGACGAGGAGTGAACCCGACTGGAACGTTCCAGTAGCCGTCGGCGCGGCCGGGCTCCCGCACGCCGCGCGCGAGGGATCGCCAAGATAGGGCTATGACCATCCGCCGAACGCGCCGCCCGACGATCGTCGACATAGCCGCTCGGGTGGGCGTCTCGAAATCGCTGGTATCCCTTGCCCTGCGCGGTGACGAAGGGGTCAGCGACGCGACGCGCGCCCGTATCGTGCAGGCGGCCGACGAACTCGGCTACCGCTCCAACTCGCTGGCGCGAGCGTTGGTGCGCGGCCGGACCGGTCAGATCGGCGTCCTGGTCACCGACTTGCGCAACCCGTACCACACCGAGGTCGCGCTGGGCGTCGAGACCGCGGCGGAGGCCGTGGGCCTGGAGACCTTCCTGGCCAACGGCCGTCGCGATCCGAACCGGATGGCCGCACACCTCAACGCCATGCTCGGCCTCAATATGGAAGGCATCGTCGTGGTGAGTTCGCGTGTCGAGTACGCCGTACTGGCCGCCGCCGCGAAAGAGACGCCGGTGGTGGTGGTGGGCCGTCCCGAGGACACGCCGCCCGGCCTCGATTCGGTAGCCAACGAGGACGAGGCGGGCATCGGGCTCGCCGTCGATCACCTGATCGGGCTGGGGCACCGCCACATCGCGTTCGCCTCGGCATCACGGCGCCCGGCGGCACTGGCGCGGCGCCGTGGCTACGAGGCAGCGCTCAGGCGCGCCGGTCTGGAGCCGCTCGATGCTCGACCGGTCCCGCTCGGCGCGGGCCGAACCGAAGCGATCGACGCCATCCTGCGGGGGCGGGCCACCGCCGTCGTGACCAACAACGATCTGCTCGCCGTCGACGTCCTCGACCGGGCCTTCGATCTGGGCGTGGACGTCCCCGGGCGGATATCGGTCGTCGGTTACGACAACACAGATCTGGCCGCCCGCGTGCGCCCCCGTCTCACCAGCGTCGACCAGTGCGGACCGGCACTCGGCGAAACGGCGGTGGCGTTGCTGCTGGAGCGGGTCGCGGGCCGGGACGCCGACCGGCACGAGGTGCTGTTCCCGAACCTGGAGGTCCGCGACTCCACCGCATCTCCGGCTTTCTGATCCCGGCCCGTACCTCGCTGACCTCGGCTCCCGTCATGGTTCGCTCGGGGTTGTTTGCCGATTCACCTCGGGTATGAGTGCTGATTGTTTGCCGTTCGCTTTCATGGAAGACGCTCCCCAGGTCCTGAAATGGGGACGCGTCGGTCTCGACGGCCGAGGCTGAGCAAGAAAACCTGATGAGGTGGCAATTACATGAGGGGAACGACCCGTCGCGGCAGCCGCAACGTGTTCCGCATGCTGACCGTAGCGACCGCAGCTGCGATCGGCCTGACGCTGGGCAATGGCCCGGCATCCGCTGAGATCGACAGCAGGGCGCATATCGTCGACAGCGCCGGTCTGACGATCGAAGCGATCCAGGAAGACACCCTGATCGAGTTCATCCCGCCGCTGGATGGCAACCCGCTGACCCGTGAGTGGTTCCACAACGGGACCGCCGCCTTCAAGATCAGCGGCGACGGCGCGGAGGACTTCGAGGGCGAGATCACCATCGGTTACCAGGTCGGCTTCCCGGCCTCGTTCGACGGCAAGCTCTCGTTCGGATGGTCCACCCCCGGTCTGGAGCTGGAGCTCGGCCTCGACGGTGGCGGCGCTGTGACTCTCGACAGCCTGATCCCGCAGGCCGGTGTCGAGCTCGAGGTCGGTTTCGGCCCGGGTATCGAGACCATCGAAGCCGCTACCGGCGAGATCTCCGGTGACGAGGGCTTCATCCGCATGCACGGCTTCCACGGCACCGTCACCGGTGTGGTCGGCCCGACCAACATCCGGCCGTTCGTCACCGTGAAGAGCTCCGACGGCGGCACCGTCACCACGTACGGCAAGCCCTGGACGCTCTGATTCGGCGGTCACCTTTACGGTGACCACAGCGGATCGTGCGGCGGCGGCCTACCGGACGTAGGCCGCCCCAGCTGAACAAATATCGGGCGGGGTGTGCGAATGCGCACCCCGCCCTTGCTGTTTCCGCGAGTGGGCGACAGGCGGCACTATCCCATCCGGCTTCGGTGAGCGCGCGGACTCCGCTCGGCCGGCGACGGGATTCCGCGCGCTCAGTCGCCGGTCCCGAAACTGCCTTCCAACCGGTTCCGCGACCCCGGATGCACCAGCCGCGCGGCGCTGACCAGCCCGCCCGCCGACCAGGTGCGGCGACGAATCAGCAGACACGGTTCACTCTCGGGGATGCCGAGCAGGCGGCACTCCTCGGCGCTGCCCAGCACCGCCTCCACGATGTGCTCGCCGCGCACCAGCGGGGCCACCTGGCTGAGGTAGGTGTTGGGGGTGGTGGCGGTGAAATCCTGCTCCAGGTACTGCGGCACCTCGGCGGGGTTGACGTAGCGGTCCTCCACCTGGAGCGCGACGTCGTCCTCGAAGTGCACCATCAGCGAGTGGAACACCTTGCCGCGCACGGTGTTCCGCAGCACGGGCGGCGCTTCGTCGGCGTCCTCGGCGCGCACGAAGATCACCTCGGTGCGGTGCCGGTGCCCGCGCTGGGAGATCTCGTCGGCGATATTGCGCACCTCGAACAGCGGCGAGGCCTTCTTCGTCGGCGCGACGAAGGTGCCCACGCCCATGACGCGGTTGAGCACGCCCTCGGCGGTGAGGTCGCGCAGCGCGCGGTTGATCGTCATCCGCGACAGGCCCAGCGCGCTCACCAGCTGGTTCTCGGACGGTATCTGATCGCCCTCCTGCCACCGCCCGCCCTTGATCTGCGAGGTGATGAGCTGCTTCACCCGTTCGTAGGCGGCGACCTCGGTGCCGAGCCCGCCGTACAGCGCGGCGAGTTCCGCGTCGACCACTTCGATCCCCACCACCGGCATCCGTTCTCTCACCGCACGCGCGCGTGCTCCCGATGGCTCCGGGGCGGCGTGCCCCGTAGCCGTTGCGCTCCTCTGTGCGCCCATCATCGCACCAGCGCCCGCAGTTGCCGGGTCGCGACCGACAACGCCGCCAGATCGTCCTCGCCCGATTCGGCGATCGCGCCGAGGATGCGCCGGGTGCGGTCCAGCCGGGCGGCGCTGCGCTGCTCCCACCGGCCCACCACGGGTTCGGCCGGCTCGCCGGGATCGCTGTCGAGCAGCACGTCCCGGCAGATGGCGCGGGCGGTGGCGTACAGCTCGTCGCGCAGCGCCACGCGGGCGAGCGCGTTCCATTTCGTGCCGCGTTCCAGTCGCGACACCGCGACCAGGTGCGGCACCACCTCGAGCCGGTCGCCGAGCAGGTAGTACACCTCGGCCACGTCCCGCGGTGGGCGCCCGGACAATTCGGCGACCTCGATGATGTCGAGCAGCGCGAACTGGTCGAGCAGCAGCGCGAGCCGTCGGGCGAGGTCCGCGGGCACGCCGCGCGCGGTCAAGGCGTCGGTGCGCGCGGCGAGCGATTCGGCGTCGCGACCCGTCAGCCAGCTTGCGATGTGCGGGGTGAGCGCGGCGACGGTGTCGCAGAACCGGCGGATCTCCGCGCCGACGGCGAGGGGTTGCGGCCGCTGCGTCAGCATCCAGCGCGCGCCCCGGTCCAGCAGCCGCCTGCTGAGCACGATCAGTTCGTCGGTGAGGTCGGCGCTCAGGCCGGCGGCGCGGATGTCGCGCCACAGCGCGGGCAGGTCGAAGACCGCCGCCACCACCGCGAACGCGCGCACGGCGTCGGCGTTGTCGGCCCCGGATTCCTCGGCGAGCCGGTAGGCGTAGGTGATGCCGCCGTGGTCGACGACGGTGTTGGTGAGCACGGTCGCGACGATCTCGCGGCGCAGCGGATGCGCGGCGATGGCGTCGGCGTAGTTCTCGCGCAGGCGCGCGGGGAAGTAGGCGGCGAGGTCGTCGGCGAAGGCGGCGCTGTCGGGCAGGTCGCCGGCCAGCAGATCCGCCGCGAGCGCGAGCTTGACGTGCGCGAGCAGCGTGGCGAGTTCCGGGGAGGTCAGCCCCTGCCCGGCCTTGCGGCGCGCCGCGATCTCCTTCTTGGTGGGCAGCGCCTCGAGCGTGCGGTCCAGCCCCCGGGTGGCCTCCAGTTGTTCGATCAGCCGCCCGTGCACGGCCAGCGTCGCGGCCGCGCGCGCCCGGCCGGTGCCCATGAGTTCGTTCTGGGATTCGTTGTCGGCCAAGACGAGTCGCGAGACCTCCCCGGCCGTCTCCGCCAGCAGCGCGTTGCGCGCCGCCGCGTCCAGGCGTCCGGAGCCGACCAGTCCGTCCAGCAGGATCTTGATATTGACCTCGTGATCGGAGCAGTCCACACCGGCGGAGTTGTCCAGCGCGTCGGTGTTGATCCGCCCGCCCGCGCGGGCGAATTCGATGCGGCCCAGCTGGGTGAACCCCAGATTGCCGCCCTCGCCCACCACGCGGGCGCGCAGCTGCGCGCCGTCCACCCGCACCGCGTCGTTGCCCTTGTCGCCCACGTCCAGGTGGGATTCGGTGGCCGCCTTGACGTAGGTGCCGATGCCACCGTTCCAGAGCAGGTCGACGGGAGCGCAGAGGATCGCGCGCACCAGCTCCGGCGGCGTCAGTGTCGTGACGCCGTCGGCCAGCCCGAGCGCCGCGCGCACCTGCGGCGCGATCGGCACGGCCTTGGCGGTGCGCTCCCAGACGCCGCCACCCGGGCTGATCAGCTCGGGCGCGTAGTCGGCCCACGACGAGCGGGGCAGCGCGAACAGCCGCGCCCGCTCGGCGAACGACCTCGCGGCGTCGGGATCGGGGTCGAGGAAGATGTGCCGGTGGTCGAACGCCGCGACCAACCGGATGTGCGGGCTGCACAGCATGCCGTTGCCGAACACGTCCCCGCTCATGTCGCCGATCCCGGCGACCGTGAAATCCTTTGCCTGCGTATCGATTCCGAGCTCGCGGAAGTGCCGCCGCACGCTGCGCCACGCGCCCTTGGCGGTGATGCCGAGCGCCTTGTGGTCGTAGCCGACCGAGCCGCCGGAGGCGAACGCGTCGCCGAGCCAGAACCCGTATTCGGCGGCGACCTCGTTGGCGAGGTCGGAGAAGGTGGCGGTGCCCTTGTCCGCGGCGACGACGAGGTAGCTGTCGTCGCCGTCGCGACGCACCACCCGCGCCGGGGGAAGCACCGCGCCGTTCGCCAGATCCACGTTGTCGGTGAGGTCGAGCAGTCCGCCGATGAACGTGCGGTAGCAGCGAATCCCTTCCTCGCGCAGCGCTTCTCGATCGGCGGCGGCGTCACCGGTGGGCGCTGGCGGACGCTTCACCACGAATCCGCCCTTCGCCCCGACCGGGACGATCACCGCGTTCTTCACCGCCTGCGCCTTCGCCAGGCCCAGCACCTCGGTCCGGAAGTCCTCCTTGCGATCCGACCAGCGCAACCCGCCGCGCGCCACCTTGCCGAACCGCATGTGCACGCCCTCGACCCGCGGCGAGTAGACGTAGATCTCGAAATGCGGCCGCGGCAGCGGCAATTCGGGAATGCGGCGGGGATCGAGCTTGAACGACAAGCATTCCCGGCCCTCGGTGACGTCGCGGTAGAAGTTGGTGCGCAGGGTGGCCGCCAGGGCGTTGCGGTAGGCGCGCAGGATGCGGTCGGCGTCGAGTCCGGGGACGGCGGCGATCTCGTCGTCCAGGGTGGCGGTCAGGTCGCCGGCCGCCGCCGGGTCGACGCGCTCGGGATCGAACGACACCTCGAACAGCTCGATCAGACGGTGCACCAGGGCGCGATGTTCGCCGAGTACCGTGGCGATATGGGTCCGGCTGTACGGCAGACCGCCCTGGCGCAGGTAGTTCGCGTAGGCGCGCAGCACCGCGACCTGCCGCCAGTTCAGGCCCGCGCGGGCCACCAGCTCGTTGAAACTGTCCGCCTCGGCCCGGCCGTGCCAGATCGCGGCGCACGCGGTGGTGAAGCGCTCGGCGAAATCGCGCTCGTCCAGAGGTTCGGGCAACGATCTTGCCGGGTAGCGCAGCGTGAACTCGTAGATCCGGCAGGTGACGCCCGCGCTGTTCGCGACGGTGTAGGGGCGCTCGTCGAGGACTTCGACGCCGAGGCTCTGGAGAATCGGCAGCACTTCGCTGAGGGTGAGCGCGCGGCCGCCGACGTAGAGCGTCAGCCGCCATTCGCCCGAGGTGTCTGCCGCGCGTTCGAGTCGCAAGTCCAGCGCATCGGGTGTGAGCCCTTCGAGACGGGTGACGTCGTCGGTGGCGCGCTCGGGATCGCGATCCTGCTTATAGCCCGCGGGTATCGCGGACGTGTAGTGCAGCGCGCGGTCGCGGTCCAGGGTGCTGCCCGCGAGGAATCGCTCGTCCCAGGTGTCGCGCTCGCGGACCTGCGGGGCCGCGGCCGAATCCGTCGAAGTCGCCTTCATGTCACTACCTTCCGGCGGAGGCGCCACCGCGTCCGCCCGGCTCGCTTGACAGTTAGTTGTATATACAGGACTATACACGTATCCCCGGATTTTCGTGACCCGGACCACAGACTCGGTGTTAGCCGTAACCACATGTGAGGAGAGACTCATGAGCGACGTCCCCGGCCCCCGTCCGGTGTCCGCGAGCCGCGGCAGCGAGCTGAGCACGCTCGGCTGGCAGCAGGAGGGCGCGCTGCGGATGCTGATGAACAACCTCGATCCCGACGTGGCCGAGCGCCCCGACGACCTGGTGGTCTACGGCGGCACCGGCAAGGCCGCGCGCGACTGGGCGGCGTTCGACGCGATCGTGCGGACGCTGAAGACGCTGAAATCCGATGAGACACTGCTCGTGCAGTCCGGCAAACCGGTGGGCGTGTTCCGCACCCACGAGTGGGCGCCGCGCGTGCTGCTGGCGAACTCGAACCTGGTGGGCGACTGGGCCAATTGGGAGGAGTTCCGCAAGCTCGAACAGCTCGGCCTGATCATGTACGGCCAGATGACCGCCGGGTCGTGGATCTACATCGGCAGCCAGGGCATCCTCCAGGGCACCTACGAGACCTTCGGCGCGGTGGCGCGCAAGCGTTTCGGCGGCACCTTGGCCGGCACCATCACCTTGACCGCCGGGATGGGCGGCATGGGTGGCGCGCAGCCGCTCGCGGTGACCATGAACGAGGGCGTGGCGATCTGCGTGGACGTCGATCCCGCCCGCATCGACCGGCGCATCGCGCACGGCTACCTCGACACCAAGGCCGACTCGCTGGACGAGGCACTGCGCCGCGCCGTGGAGGCGCGCGACGCGCGGACGCCGCTGTCGATCGGCCTGGTCGGCAACGCCGCCGAGGTGTTTCCGCGGCTGCTGGCGATGGACGCGCCCATCGACATCGTCACCGACCAGACCTCTGCGCACGACCCGCTCTCCTACTTGCCTCTCGGTGTGGCACTGGAGGATTGGCACCGCAAGGCCGAGCAGGACCCGGTGTGGTTCACCGAGCAGGCGCAGGCGTCGATGGCCAAGCACGTCGAGGCGATGGTTGGGTTCCTGGACAAGGGCGCCGAGGTGTTCGACTACGGCAACTCCATTCGCGACGAGGCGCGCAAGGGCGGCTACGACCGCGCGTTCGAGTTCCCCGGCTTCGTGCCCGCCTACATCCGGCCGCTGTTCGAGGAGGGGCTCGGCCCGTTTCGCTGGGCGGCGCTCTCCGGCGACCCGAAGGACATCGCCGCCACCGACCGCGCCATCCTCGAACTCTTCCCCGAGAACGAGCACCTGAAGCGGTGGATCACCATGGCGGGGGAGAAGGTGAAGTTCGAGGGACTGCCCGCCCGCATCTGCTGGCTCGGCTACGGCGAAAGGCACCGCGCCGGACTGAAATTCAACGAGATGGTGGCCTCCGGCGAACTTTCCGCCCCCGTCGCCATCGGCCGCGACCACCTCGACTCCGGTTCGGTCGCCTCCCCGTACCGCGAAACCGAGGCCATGCGCGACGGCTCCGACGCCATCGCCGACTGGCCCCTGCTCAACGCCCTGCTCAACACCGCCTCCGGCGCCTCCTGGGTGTCGCTGCACCACGGCGGCGGCGTCGGCATGGGCCGCTCGATCCACGCCGGCCAGGTCTGCATCGCCGACGGCACGCCGCTGGCCGCCGAGAAGCTCGAGCGCGTGCTCACCAACGACCCGGGTATGGGCGTCATCCGCCACGTCGACGCGGGGTATGAGCACGCCGCGGATGTGGCGCGTGAGCGTGGGGTACGTATTCCCATGTGGGAGAGCTGAGTTCGGTAGTTCGCGACCCCGGAACCGTATGGACGGTTCCGGGGTTGTTCTGTTGTGGGTGCGCCGCGGTCGAGGCCGGCGAGAGTTTCACGATCACGCGGGACGGTCAACCGGTAGCCGAACTCAAGCCACTCTCCTGGCGGGGGTTCGTTCCGGTTTCCGAGCTCGCGCGCACCAGTGCGCGTATTCCGCGCATCGACTATGCGGAGTGGCACGCATTGCCGCTGCCTCCCCGGCATCCCGGCGACTTCAAGGGATTCGGTCCGCTGCTGAACATCGTCGCCGTCTAGCGGGTGGGCGCCGGGAGCACGCTGGATCGCAGACGTAAACGGCCGGCGGCGTTGTGCCGTCGGCCGTTTCGTGCGGTGGGGGTCAGTCGAGTGGGCCGACCACCGACTCCGCGCCCGCGACGAGGGCGCCGGAGGCGGCGAGTTCCACGGCCGCTTCGATTTCGGGTGCGAGGTAGCGGTCCGTCCCCGGCCCGGCCACGCGTTCGCGCAGCACCGCGCGGACGGCGGCGGTGGCGGGGGAGGGGGTGAGGGGAGCGCGCAGGTCGAGGGCGCGGGCGGCGGTGAGCGCTTCGATGGCGAGGACGCGCGTCAACCCGTCGAGCGCGCGGCGGAGTTTGCGGGCCGCGGACCACCCCATCGACACGTGGTCCTCCTGCATCGCCGAGGACGGAATCGAATCCGCGCTGGCGGGTGCGGCGAGGCGCTTGAGCTCCGAGACGATGGCGGCCTGGGTGTACTGGGCGATCATGTGGCCGCTGTCGACGCCCGGATCGTCGGCGAGGAACGGCGGCAGGCCGTGGTTGCGGGCCTTGTCGAGGAAACGGTCGGTGCGGCGCTCGCTGATGCTGGCGAGGTCGGCGACCACGATGGCGAGGAAGTCCAGCACGTACGCGACCGGCGCGCCGTGGAAGTTGCCGTTGGATTCGACGCGCCCGTCCAGCGTGACCACCGGATTGTCGACGGCGCTGGCCAATTCCCACGCGGCGACACGCTCGGCGTGCGCGAGGGTGTCGCGCGCGCCGCCGGCCACCTGCGGTGCGCACCGCAGCGAGTAGGCGTCCTGCACGACGGTGCAGTCCGGCGTCGCGTGACTCGCTATGATCGCCGAATCATGAAGCAGCCGAGTCATGTTCGCGGCCGCGGCGGCCTGGCCGGGATGCGGGCGCAGCGCTTGCAGATCGGCGGCGAACACCTTGTCGGTGCCCATCAGCGCCTCCACGCTCATCGACGCGGTCACATCGGCCAGGCGCAGCAGGCGGCGCAGGTCGTGACAGGCCAGCACCAGCATGCCGAGCATGCCGTCGGTGCCGTTGATCAGCGCCAGCCCCTCCTTCTCCGCCAGCTCGACGGGCTCGATCCCGGCGGCCGCCAAAGCCTGTGCGGCGGGCAGGAGTTCGCCGTCGGCGTCGCGCACCGTGCCCTCGCCGATCACCGCGAGCGCCACGTGCGCCAGCGGCGCGAGATCGCCGGAACACCCGAGGCTGCCGTATTCGTGCACCACCGGGGTGATGCCGGCGGTGAGCAGCGCGGCGTAGATCCGCGCCACCTCCGGCCGCACGCCGGTGCGCCCGGTCGCCAGCGTCGAGAGCCGCAGCAGCATCAGCGCGCGCACCACCTCGCGCTCCACCTCGGGCCCCGACCCGGCCGCGTGCGAGCGAACCAAGCTCCGCTGCAACTGCTTACGCAGCTCCAGCGGAATGTGACGGACGGCGAGCGCGCCGAATCCGGTCGAAACCCCGTACACCGGTTTGGGATCGGCGGCCAGCGCCTCGATCCGCTTGCGGCTCTCGCCGATCGCGGCCAGCGCCTCCTCGGACAGCACCACCCCGGCGCCGCCCCTGGCGACGCGCACCACGTCCTCCGGCGACACCGGACCGGTCCCGACGATGACCGGCTCGCCGGCGTCCGCGGAATGCCGGGCGTGCGGCAGGCTTTCGATGCTCACAATGTCTCTCCGTTCGAAATGCTCGGTGGTTCAGGAAAATTCAGACGCGATCGTGGATCGACGGGTCGCCATCGGTCGCCCCGTGCCGGGCGGCGGCCCTGGTGCCGCCGCGTAGCGGTGCGGAGTCCGGGGACGCCGTCGAAATGTCACTGGACGTCAGGTCGACGGCCGCGGTCTTGTTGTGCAGCGCCGCAGTGCCATTGGTGGCTGCGGCGACGACGCCCCCGGGTGAATCGCCGCTGCTCGCGGTGTCGGCCACGTCGGCGGGTGCGGTGCGCGTGCTGTCGAATGCGACGGTGCCGTCGACGGCTGCGGCCACCATGCCGTCCGGCGACCCGGCCCCGCCTCCCGACACCACCGCAGCCCCCTGCGGCCGCACCCACCGCCGATACGCCAACCACAGCAGCACCAACCACCCGCCCCCGACGAACAGCGCCACCCGGCTGTCGGCGTCGAACGCGATCACCACGATCACGAACACCAGGAACCCGATGGTGATCAGCTGCCCGTACGGCCAGAACGGCACCGGGAACTTCAGCGCGGCGGCCTCGGCGGGGCTCATCCGGCGGCGCGACCGGTAGTGCGAGAGCAGGATCATCAGCCAGACGAAGATGGTCGCGAAGGTGGCCAGCGAGGCGATCACCAGGAACACCTTGTCCGGGATCAGGGCGTTGAGCAGCACGCCGACCAGCAGCGTCGCGGTCATGATGACGACGGTCATCCACGGCACGCCACCCCGCGAGACCTGCCGCATCACCCCCGGCGCCTGCCCGCGCTGCGCCATGCCGTACATCATGCGCCCCGCGCCGAAGATGTCGCTGTTGATCGCCGAGAGTGCCGCGGTGATCACCACGATGTTCAGCACCGTCGCGGCGGGACCGATGCCGAGCGTCTGGAAGATCTGCACGAACGGGCTGCCCTCGGAGCCGATGCTCTGCCACGGGTTGAGCGCCATGATCACGGCGAGGGTGAGCACGTAGAACAGCATGATGCGCACCGGGACGGTGTTGATGGCGCGGGGGATGGTGCGCTCGGGCTTCTCGGCCTCGCCCGCGGTGATGCCGATGATCTCGGTGCCGCCGAAGGCGAACATCACGATGGCGAAGCACAGCACGAACCCGCCGATGCCGTTGGGGAAGAACCCGCCGTCGGCCCACAGATTGCTGACGCCGGTGCCGGTGTCGTGCATGCCGAAGCCGAAGATCAGGATCGCGATGCCGCCCGCGATCATCGCGAGGATCGCGACGACCTTGACCAGGCTGAACCAGAACTCCACCTCGCCGAACACCTTCACGTGCAGCATGTTGAGCGCGCCGATGAAGAAGATGATCGAGAGCACCCAGATCCAGCGGGGGACGTCGGGGAACCAGAAGCCCATGTACACGCCGAACGCGGTGACGTCGGCGAGGCAGACGATGAGCATCTCGAAGGTGTAGGTCCAGCCGGTCATGAAGCCGGCGAGCGGACCGAGGTGTTTGGTCGCGTACTCGCCGAACGAGCCGGAGACCGGATTGCTCACCGCCATCTCGCCCAGCGCCCGCAGCACGATGTAGATCGCCGCGCCGCCGATCAGGTACGCCAGCAGCACCGACGGGCCCGCCCGATTGATCGCCTCCGCCGATCCGTAGAACAGCCCGGTGCCGATGGCCGACCCGAGCGCGATGAAGCGGATATGGCGTGCGGTGAGACCGCGAGTAAGCACGGCGGCGGGCTTGTTCAAACCAATCTCCCGGAATCTTCAGGGCGGAAAAGTGCGAGCGATACGACCGCGGCGCGCTCTGTGCGCCGCATCACACGGCTACATGTATAAGCCTGTCTATACAGGATTGTCAATCCGCACGGGGCGGCGACCCATGATGCAAGATCACCCGCCCGTGGCGAATTCCGGGCAACGCTTGACAGGTTGTATATACAGGTTTATACATATCCCTCATGGCGTGATCCACCGCACGCCGCGCCTCTCCGACGTTGTCGCCGCAGAAAGCCGATGTCATGAAGAACGACGACGCCCGCAGGGCTCCTGACCCCGGAACGCCGCGCCATCGACGTGGTACAGGGCGGCGACCGGTGCGCCGCGGGTCGGTTCACGCTGCACCCCGGCGCGAGCACGGGAATCGTCGCCGGCCTGGCTTCGGTGCTGCTCTGGCCCCGGGACCCGCGATGGGCCGGTCCGGACAATCCACCCGATCCATGCCGACGGCGGCGTGTCCTCGGAGTTCGCGCCCGATCGCGCGCTCACCGGGGAGGATTCGCGGTGAGCGCGTCCCGTACCCGGCGAGAGAGGAGCAACTGAGGTGTCGACCACCGCGTTGACCGGAATCGGTGTCCTGGTGACCAACGATCCCACCGTGGGGGAGGGGCGGCTCGGGATAAGACGCGACGCCGCAGTGGTTTTCGAGGACGGCGTGGTGGCCTGGGTCGGGAACTCCGCCGACGCCCCGGCCGCCGACATCGCCCACGATCTCGACGGGCGGGCCGTGCTGCCGGGATTCGTGGAATCCCATTCGCACCTGGTATTCGCCGGTGACCGGGCCGAGGAATTCGCCGCGCGGATGTCGGGGCAGAAGTACGCGGCGGGCGGCATCCGCACCACCATCGAAGCCACCCGCGCCGCCACCGACGAGCAGTTGGCGGCGAATGTGCGCCGCCTGCTGGACGAATCGGTGCGCACGGGCAGTACCACGGTGGAATGCAAGTCCGGCTACGGCCAGACCGTCGAGCACGAGTTGCGCAGCGTGCAGGTGGCGGGACGGTTCACCGAGGAGGTGACGCTGCTGGCCGCGCACGTGCCGCCACCCGAATATGCCGGGCGCGCCGACGATTACGTGGCGATGGTGGTTGGCGAAATGATCCCGAAGTGCGCTCCTCATGCGACTTGGATCGACGTGTTCTGCGAGGAGGGCGCGTTCGATCGCGATCAGTCGCACGCGGTGCTGACGGCGGGCATGGCACACGGTCTCGTGCCGCGCGTGCACGGCAATCAGTTGCGCCAGGGGCCGGGCGTGCAGCTCGCGGTGGAACTCGGTGCGGCGTCGGTGGATCACGTCACGCACGTGAACGCCGACGACATCGAGGCTTTGGCGCACAGCGACACCGTGGCCACGTTGTTGCCCGGTGCGGATTTCAGCACCCGCTCCCGCTACCCCGACGCCCGCGCGCTGCTCGACGCCGGGGTCACCGTCGCGCTCGGCGCGGACTGCAATCCCGGCACCAGCTACACCACCAGCCTGCCCTTCTGCATCGCGATCGCGGTCCGCGACCTGCGGATGACCCCCGACGAGGCCGTGTGGGCGGCCACCGCCGGTGGGGCGAAAGCCTTGCGCCGCAGTGATATCGGCGTTCTGTCCCCGGGCGCGCGCGCCGATGCGATCGCGCTCGACGCTCCCTCGTACCTGCATCTCGCCTACCGTCCCGGCGTGCCGCTCATCAGCCGGGTGTGGCGCGGTGGCGCACTCGTCCACACGAACTGAGGTGTCATGAATTCCGGTTGGTCCGGCCGTATCGACGGCACCGCTCCCGAGCATCTGCGCTGGCATCAGATCGTCGAACCCTACGAGCCCGGCGGTGCGCCGGGTGCGTGCGCGTTCGTCGGGTTCGCCAGCGATGAAGGCGTGCGGC
Organism: Nocardia puris; assembly: GCF_003315035.1. GTDB lineage: Bacteria > Actinomycetota > Actinomycetes > Mycobacteriales > Mycobacteriaceae > Nocardia > Nocardia puris. The sequence goes on along the minus strand of NZ_QNRE01000013.1, from coordinate 49,448 downwards.
GCAACAAGGGCCGGCGCGGTGCGGCCGCGGGACCCGACGCGCTGCGTTCGGCCTTGTCGCCGATGGCTCTCGCCGCACCGCTCCGTGCGATCGACGCGGGGACCGTCGCGGTCGCCGGTGAGCGGCTCGAGGAGGGACAGCGCGAATTGGGTTCGCGGGTAACCGCATTGCTGGACGCGGGGCACTTCCCGGTCGTCCTCGGTGGCGGGCACGAAATCGCTTACGGCACTTACCTCGGGCTGGCCGGGTCCACGCGCCGAGCGCCGGGCACTCGCGTCGGAATCCTGAACCTCGACGCCCATTTCGACCTGCGGCCCGACCCGGTGCCGAGTTCCGGCACGCCGTTCCGGCAGATCCTCGAAGCCGACGGCGACTCGGTCCAGTACTCGGTGATCGGGATCAGTCAGCCCAGCAATACGAAGATCCTGTTCGACACGGCGGCGACCTACGGTGTGCGCTACCTCCTGGACGAAGACTGCGGACAGTCGAACGCCCTCGCGTTCGTGGACGATTTCCTCGCCGGCGTGGACCTGGTCTACCTGACCATCGACCTCGACGTGCTCCCCGCCGCCGTCGCCCCCGGCGTCAGCGCGCCCGCGGCGTTCGGGGTGCCGCTCGCGACGATCCAATCCGTGTGCGACTACGTCACCGCCAGCGGGAAGTTGGCCGTTGTCGATGTGGCGGAACTGAATCCGAGTCTGGATGTGGACAACCGGACGGCTCGGACAGCGGCGCGGTTGCTGCACCGGATCGTGACGGGGCATGTGGCGTTGGTGGGGTGAGTGTGGTGGACGGCGGGTAGTCCGGCTCGGCGCCGGCGTGGCTCACGGCTCACGACCGGCCTCGCGGTGCTGCTGTCCCGGCTGGTCGCGGGCCCGGCTGCCGGGGTGCGTACGCCGTGTGGCGGTGGTGGCGGGCCGGACGAGCCTCGGGGTGGTTCGATCTCGGTGGGGAATCCGAGGAGGACACGCCGCGATGGCCGGGTGCGCACCTTGACGCGGGTGGGTTGGGCTCGCCACCGACTCGTGGCGGGCGCGCCGCGCTTCGATGCGGACGAGGTGTCGGCGCGCCGCGCGGACGGTCGAGCACCGCTATCCGGCGGCAGGCTGCACGAAACGCCTACCGCGACACCGACGCTCGGTTGCGGAGGGCGCGTTGCCGGTCCTCGAGAATGGTGGTGCGCCGCAAGGACATTGCTTCGGCAGGGCAGGTTCCCGTGGTGAGCGCGGTGTAGACGGCGTGCGCGTCCTCCAGCGCGTCGCGCGCGCCGACACCGGCGGCGGGGGTGATGGCGTGGTCCGCGTCGCCGATGAGTAGGACCGGCAGGGTGGGCGGCGCGGCCGTGTCGAGGGGTACGTCGCGAGCGTTGCTGACGTGCACGGAATCGGTGCGGTCCAGCAGGGTTTCGACCATGTCAGTGATCGACGGCGTGGCCCGCAGGACGGTGTCGCGCCACTCCTCGGTGGGTCGCATACCGAGGTCGTCCGGCCCGTCCAGCGGGTCCCTGGCGATCCGGATGAACCAGTGCGCGGCATCACCCGGCCGCCAGATGTGCCCGAATGTACTTGCGGCGCTGCCGGTTTCGTCGAGTTCGGCGAAGAAGTGCAGGATCTGCGCGTCGGTGTCCAGCGCGAGCGGATCCTCCGTCCGTCCGTAGAGCACCACATCGCCCGCGTAGACCGGCACACGATCCGGCTCCAGACGCGCCCGGACGACGGAGTCGATACCGTCGGCGGCGATCACGGTGCCGTCGGCGGTGCCGGACGACCCGTCCCCGTGGGTGAGCCGGGTTTCGCCCCCGTCGAGGGCCACGCCCGTGACTGCTTGCCCATACCGGACGTCCGCGCCGGACGTACCGAGGAATTCGCCCAGCACCCGCATCAGCGAGCTGTGCAGCCAGAATCGGTGACCGCGGCTCATCGCCGCCCGTCGACCATCGCTGCCCGCGTACTCGAGCGCGGTCACCGGAAACGACGCCGCGTCCACCACCTCGTCGGCGACCCCGAGTTCATGCAGCACCGAATGCCCGCGCCCGTCGACGAACAGGAACGCGCCACCCTCGGCGCCCCGCCGCTGCCGCTCGTACATCGTGACCGGTTCACCCTGCCGGGCCAGCGCGCCACCGAGAACAGTTCCGGCGATACCTCCACCGATAATGGTCACCATTCGAATCTCCTACCTGGGTAAGCGGGTTCGAGCGTTGCGGAAGGTGGGGACGGCCGGGATGCCGTGGCGTCGCCTTGTCGTTCTTGCGCTGTCGACAGTAGTCGTGGGTGGTGTGCCTGGACTCGTGAATGAGCTACCCATGTGTCGGGACGGGCTCCGGTCTGGGGTGCGGCCCACGACAGCGCAGTGTCCTCCAACCTCCATGCTCGTGCGGACCTCGCGCCCGGCGTTGCCGAGTGGCATCCGAAGCTCAGGTGAGGGTGACCCCGGTGAGTTCTTCCGAGATCTCCCAGATACGGTGCGCTTCTTCGAGACTGCGTAACCGGCTGTAGATCTTCTGTTCGGCGGGCGGGCCGCCCAGGTGCCCGATTCCGCTGGGGCCGTACAGGCGTTCGCCGTGCGCGGCGGGGGAGGTGGCGGCATACAGGGCGGGGAGCTTCGCGGATTCGACGGTGCCGAAGAGGATTCCGCGCGTCGAGAACCAACGGATGAGTTTCACGCCTGTGGTGTCGTCGGTGCGTCCGAGTTCGGGGCGGGCGGAGAGGAGGTTGGTGGGAGCGACGCCGGGGTGGGAGAGGTTGCTGGTGACGCCCCAGCCGTGGGCTCTGCTGCGTCGGCCGAGCTCGAGTCCGAAGAGGCCGAAGGCGATCTTGGACTGGCTGTAGGCGCGCATGCCGTCGTAGGAACGTTCCCAGTTCAGGTCGTCCCAATTGATCCGGTTCTGGTTGGCGGCGATGCTGATCTGGGAGGTGACGCGGGCCGCGCCGGCCCGGAGCAGGGGGAGGAGGTGGCCGACCAGCGCGAAGTGCCCGAGGTGATTGGTGCCGAATTGCAGCTCGAAGCCGTCGGCGGTGACCTGGCGATCCGGTGGGGTCATCACGCCGGCGTTATTGATCAGCAGGTGGATCGGGCGGCCTTCCTCCAGCAGCGTTTCACCCAGTGCCGCGACGGAAGTCAGGGACGACAGGTCGAGTTCCCGCAGTGACACCGCGGCCGTCGGGTTCTGCTGCCGGATCGCGACCAGCGCCGCCTCGCCCTTGCGCGGATTGCGCACCGGCAGAACCACTTCCGCACCAGCGGCCGCCAGGCGCGCCGCTATTCCCACGCCCATGCCGTCGCTGGCGCCGGTCACTACGGCACGTTTGCCGGTGAGGTCGGGGATGGTGATGTCGGGATGTGTGCGTGGCATGGCTGCTGCTCCTCGTTCGGGGCTGGACGACGGCCGCGGCGTGCTTGACGTCCTGCTTTCACGGTGGTCGGATCGTGACGCGACATCCAGGGACTCTCGATCCGTGGATAACGCGGGGCTCGGCGGGTAGAAACGAGGCCAATCGCGAAAGGAGGATTCCGGTGATCGATCGTGCGGGGCTGGCGGGGTTCCTCCGGCAGCGCCGGGAGGCGTTGCAGCCCGAGGATGTCGGGCTGCCGCGCGGGCAGCGGCGCAGAGCGAACGGGCTGCGGCGGGAGGAGGTCGCCGGTTTGTGCCACATGTCGGCCGACTACTACGCGCGACTCGAACAGGAACGTGGACCCCAGCCCTCGGAACAGATGATCGCCGCGATCGCGCAGGGCCTGCACCTTTCTCTCGACGAACGCGACCACCTCTTCCATCTCGCGGGCCACCAGCCGCCCGTGCGCGGCGAGACCAGCGACCATGTGAGTCCCGGCCTGCTCCGAATCCTCGACCGCCTCCACGACACACCCGCCGAGATCGTCACCGAACTCGGGGAGACCCTGCGCCAGACGCCGCTCGGCAAAGCCCTGACCGGCGACACCACCCGGCTCACAGGCCCCGCCCGCAGCATCGGCTACCGCTGGTTCACCGACCCCGCCGAACGCGACCTGTACGCGCCCGAGGAGCACCCGTTCCTGTCCCGGCTGTTCGTCTCCGGCCTCCGCGAGGCCGCCGCCCGCCGCGGTCCCGCCTCCCGCGCCGCGCACTACGCCGACCTGCTGCTTGCCGAGAGCGACGAATTCCGGACCCTGTGGAACACCCACGAAGTCGGCGTGCGCCCCCGCGAGGTGAAGCGCTTGCGCCACCCCGAAGTCGGAACGATGGACCTCCACTGCCAGACCCTCCTCGACCCCACCCAGTCCCACCTGCTGCTGGTGTACACGGCCACGCCGGGAAGCGAGAGTTACGAGAAGTTGCAGTTGTTGTCGGTGGTGAGCACGGAGATGCTGCGGTGAGAGGGTGGAGAGCGCGGTCGCTCATGGATGACGAGGGTACCGTCGCGGGTCCCGGTAGCCCTCCACCGAGTGTTCGTTCCCGGTGCCGGACGAGACCTGGTCGGTCATTCCTGTCGCGTTCCAGGAGGACTTCCACGACTGGGGATCGCGGGATCGAACTGGGTGAAGCCGGATCGTTGTTTGAATTCGTCGACGGAGTCGCGGGGGATGTCGAGACTACGGCTGTCGAGGTGGATTCCCTGAATTCCCTGTCGCCTTCGTATCAGACGACGTCGGTGTTCTCGGGGAAGGCGATGTCCGCGCAGTCGGTGAGGCGCTGGATCTCGTCCCCTTCGTCGGAGCAGCCGCCGGCATTCGCGACCACGGCGCAGACTGGGAGAACGGGACCAGTGGCTCGAATGATGCTGTGCGTCAAAGTTTTCCGATCCACCGCTCGAGCGGGGGTGCGCCGCCGTGGACGCGGAAGCTCCGTGCCCCAACCGGCCTCCACGAGGTGCCGCATGTCGTCGGCGATGCGTCGGACCGAGCCTGGCGCCGAATGCCGAAGCCCTACGGGACCGCCGCATGCCCCTCCCGAGGCGCTGTCGGTCTCCGGCGGATGCCTTCGTTCCGAACGCTGTGGCGGCCGGCGATGTCCGCGGTGCGCCGTGACTCGGCGAACGGAACAGCGAGGACTCGTATGTGGCCGAAGCCTGCGCGGTCGGGGCGGTCGTGTGCGTCGCGCGTGCGACGGACAGTCACGACCAGCCCTTGCGTGCCACGTCGCGATCGCGGTACGCGGGTACCAGAATGCTCGGACACATGCGTCCACCCCGCCCGTGATTCCGCAGCTTCGCGCGGTTCTCGATCTTGTGAAACGTGAGTGCCCCTCATGTTGGGGACCGGTCCGGCGACAAAAGCCCAGGTCGGGTTACCGGTGAGTACGACACTCGCCACAGAGGCTTCGGATTCGCGCGTTCGGCCGGTAGAGTTTGGACGGTCGTACCATCAAGCGCGAGTGGCGGAATTGGCAGACGCGCCAGATTTAGGTTCTGGTGTCCTAGGACGTAGGGGTTCAAGTCCCCTCTCGCGCACAGATCCACGTCATACGTGCCGGATTTCCGTGCCACGTGTTAGAGGGCCCTTTGACACGCGAGGTATGACCTGTGGAAACGACCCTTGACCTGCGACGATTGTTGGCAGATCTGCCGGATTCCGGCCCGTCGGCGACGTTCGGAGGGTTTGCTGGCGGCGGTGATCGCCGGTGATCCCGCCCGTCATACCATCCGGACTCCGCTGCTGGGCCGCGCCGCCCAGCGCTCGCCGGTGCTGTCGCCAGTTCTGGTTCGGGCCGCTGATCCCGCCATCGTGTACGGGCTGTGCACGGTCGGTGAGGCGGGCCGGATCGCCGACAAGCATTGCTTCACCGCGTTGGGATGGCTCCCCGGCAGGCGCCTGTCGCCGATCTGCCTGGGCTCCGGCGCGGTGCTGGCCCAGGTATCACCGGATGGCCCGGTCGCGGTAACGGCCGGTCGCTTCTTCGGTGTGCCCGACCGCCTGCGCCGCCGGGTCGGGCTGTCTGTCGGTGACCGCGCACTGCTCGTCGGGCATCCTCGCCACGGGCTGCTGTGTCCGCAAAGCGACCGTCGAGCGCGCGGAATCCGGGTGAACTCGGGGAGCCGGAGGACATCACCCCGAGAGGTTGCGAACTTCTCGGTTCGGGTCGTCGGCCGTGGTAATGAGGTCCATCGGCATGGGGCTGCTGCACAGTTCCTGGGCGTCTTCACGCGAGAGGCCAAGTGCGACAAGGATAGTGACGGTCATCGCATCTACGGTCGCGGCGCAATCCCGGTCGGGTTGTTGGAGCAGCAGGCGGCCGAGGCCGAGTAGTGATCCGGTCACCAGCGCCATGGCCAGGGCGATGTCCTCGACGGTGAATCGTCCGGCGCGCGTCGCGGCGGTGATGTCTCGCGCGGCGCGCGGCGCGAGACCGTGCTCGGATTCGATCAGCGAGGCGCCGGAGTTGATCAGGACCCGGCTCAGATCGGGCTGTAGCCGGAACAGCCTGCCGACGATCCGGAAGGACTTGGCGAAGATCTCCGCTGGATCGGCGAGGTCGGCCGTGAGCGCGTCGAGGTAGGCGCCCAATGATTCCAGCGCGCTGTCGACCGCCGCGACGAACAGTTCTTCCTTGCTGTCGAAGTGGTTGTAGAACGAGCCCATTCCCACGTCCGCGGCCTGCGTGATCTCGAGAATCGGCGCGTTGAGCCTGCCCTCGGCGATGAAGCGTTGCCCGGCCGCGATCAAGGCCGCGCGGGTGCGAGCTTTGCGGCGTTCGAGCCTGTTCGCTGCGGGGGACATCGTCGTCGGTCAACCTTCTGGCGGTAGAGGCGCTGGACTGCCGTGATCCTAGTCCACCTTCAAATCTGACGAATCGCTCAGAACTCTTGACTGAACGAATAGTCATAGTTGACGATATCGTCAGTAATCTTCGAGCGCTGAGGAGGAGGCGAGATGTCGGTAGGCCACAGCGACACCCATCGCGACTTGCATGTCGACCAGGGCGCCTTGCCGGGCGAGCACACCGGCCGTACCAGGAGCCCGATCATCAAGGTCGCTGACCTCGCCTGGCTCGAGTTCGGCAAGCCCGACCTGCCGAAGGCTGAAGCGTTCGCGCTGGCATTCGGGTTCTCGGTCGCCTACCGCAGCTCGGAGGAGATGCACCTGCGCGGCACGCAGGCGGGCACGCCGTGCGTGATCGTCCGCAAGGCGGGGCGCTCCCACTTCGCGGGCGCGGCGTTTCAGGCCGCCGAGGGGTCCGACCTGCTCAGGCTCGCCGAGGCGACAGGTCATCGAGTGCGACGGCTACCAGAGAGCATCGGCGGCATGGGCGTCACCTTGCACGATCCGGGCGGTGGGACCGTACGGGTCGTGGCGGGCGCGCATCGGCTGCCGGAGCTGCCGGGCCAGCCCGCACGCCCACTCAACGTCGGTGCGTCTACCGCGCGGATCAACGCGGCGCAACGGCCTCCGCGTGCGCCGGCCCGCGTCGAGCGGCTCGGCCATGTCGTGCTCGCGCGCACCCGCTTCCTCGAGAACCTGAACTGGTATCTGGAACATCTCGGCCTGATCGTGAGCGATTTCCTGTATTTCGACCGACAGCGCGAACGCGGGCCGGTGATGGCCTTCATCCGCTGCGACCGCGGGACCACGCCGACCGACCATCACACCCTCGCCATGACGCTCGGCCCCTCGGATCGTTACGTGCATTCGGCGTATCAGGTGTGCGACCTCGACGCGCTCGCGGCCGGTGGCGAGTTTCTGGCCGAGCGTGGCTATCGCCGGTCCTGGGGAATCGGACGGCATATCCAGGGCAGTCAGATCTTCGACTACTGGCGCGATCCCGACGGTTTCCTCGTCGAGCACTTCAGCGACGGCGACATGTTCGACAGCTCACTGGAACCGGGCTGGGCACCGATGACGGCCTCTGGACTGGCGCAGTGGGGCCCACCGGTGACCAAGGACTTCCTCGGCATCGCACCGAGTCGCAACTCGCTGCAGGAACTCCGCTCCATCTTCTCGTCGCTACACCGAGACAACGAATTCGACGCCCAGCGCTTGCGGGGCCTTCTGAAAGTAGCCGGGTCATGAGCATTTCCGTGGTGCGCACCATCGACGCATGGTGGGTGCTGACCCCAGACGGGGCTGTCCGAATCGACAGCGAGGCCGCGACCACCGGTGAACTGCTGGCCGACCGCGCCGCGATCGAAGCGGCTCGCCACGGCAGGGGCACCACGCCGGTGGAGACCCTGGCGCTGCTCTCCCCGGTGACCGCACCGTGCCGGGTGGTCGCGCAGATGACCAATTATGTTTCGCACGTGCGGGATTCGGGGATGAACCCGGCGACCGTTCCGCTGACATTCTTCCGCAAATCGTCCGGATCCATCAGCGGTCCGGAGGACGACATCGTCAAACCGGCGCACGTGCGGTTGCTGGACTACGAGATCGAGATCGGGCTCGTCATCGGCGCGCCGCTGCCCGTCGGCACCGCACTCGACGAGTCGAACATCGAAGCCTTCATCGCCGGCCTGGTCATCACCGACGATGTCTCCGCCCGTGACGTCCAACTACCCAAAACCCAGTTCTACGAGGGCAAGTCCTATCCCACCTTCACACCGGTCGGCCCGGTGTTGCTGCTGCTCGAAGCAGGCGAGTTCGACAGATTCCACGATCTGTGCCTGACATTGCGCGTCAATGGCCGAGTACGCCAGCACAGCACGGTGGCAGACATGATCTACGGCCCACTCGAAACCCTGCGCGCCCTGACCGGATTCCAGCGCATGGACGCGGGCGACCTGCTGCTCACCGGCACCCCGGGCGGCACCGCCTTGAAGGCGCCCGCCAAACCCATCGAGATCCTCGGGTCACTGATCCCGCCCGCGCTCAAGTGGAAGATCTTCTTCGCCAAGCAGGCATCGAACCCGGACTACCTGCACGACGGCGATGTGCTGGAGCTGACGGTCTCGACACCGGACGGCGCGATCGACCTCGGCGTTCAGCGCACAAGGGTGCGGTATGAGCGGTGAGCGAGGCCGGATCGAGCACTACCCGGTCGTGATCGTCGGGGCGGGCCCGACCGGCATGACCGCCGCATTGCTGTTGGCGCGGTACGGCATCGAGTGCCTGATCCTCGATCGCCGGGACGAGGTGTACCCGCGGCCGCGGGCAGTGCACCTCGATGACGAGGTATACCGCATACTGGCCGACCTCGGGCTCGGCGACGAGTTCGCGGGGATCTCCCGACCCGGCCTCGGCCTCCGGCTGGTCGACGCCACCATCGCCACGTTCGCGGAATTCCGCCGCGACCCCGACCGGATGCGGCACGGATTCCCGCAGGCCAACATGTTCGACCAGCCCGATCTCGAGCGGTTGCTGCGGTCGAGACTGGAGGCGACGGAGGGGGCGCGGATCCGGGGCGGGTGCGAAGTGCTCGATGTGGCGAACCTGCGTGATCGCGTTCGCGTGCTGTTTCGCGATGCCGAGACAGACGAACGTCACGCTGTCACAGCGGACTTCGTTCTCGGCTGCGACGGCGCCAACAGCGTCGTGCGCGCGTCGATGGGGTCACGGATGCGCGACCTGGGTTTCGCGCAGCGGTGGCTGGTGGTCGACATCGCCACCGGTGCCGATCTCGGGCGGTGGGAGGGCGTCCACCAGGTGTGCGATCCCGAACGCGCCGCGACGTACATGCGCATCGGCGCGTCACGCTACCGCTGGGAGTTCCGTCTCCGGGACAACGAATCCGCGGATCAGTACGCCACGCTCGACACCCTCGAGCCGCTCGTGTCCCCCTGGTTGAGAGGTGTGAGAGATCCCGAGCTGACGCTGATCCGGTCCGCCGAGTACACCTTTTGCGCCCGCGTGGTCGACCGATGGCGGGACCGCAGGATCTTTCTGCTCGGTGACGCCGCGCATCTCACGCCGCCATTCATCGGGCAGGGTTTGGGCGCCGGTCTCCGTGACGCCCAGAATCTGATCTGGAAGCTGGTCGCCGTCCTGCGCGCGGAACTGCCGGACGCCGCCCTCGATACCTATCAGTCCGAACGTAAACCGCACGTGACCTCGATGATCGGTCTGGCTGTCGTCGTCGGAAGGGTGATGGCGAGCGGGGCGGCGGGGGAGATGGCCCGCACGCACCTGTGGCCGCTCCTCGGCCACGTCCCGGTCATCAGCTCCGCGGTCACTGACAGCGTCACACCGCGCCTGTCTCGGTCGATGTTCGTTGCGCGACGGGGATCTCGGCCGTTCGACCTGGCGGGATCGCTGTGTCCGAACTGCGTCGTCGACCACGGCACGCGGATCGACGAGATCGCCGCCGGGGGCTTTCTCTTTGTCGCGGTCACCCCGCTCACCCGCGAACAGCGGACCGAACTCGACCGGCGCGGCGCCGCGATCCTGGTAGTACCGGCCTCCTCCGAGCTCGGCGAATGGCTGCGCCGCGGGCGTGCGAGCGCCGCGATCGTGCGACCGGACAAGACCGTGCTGGCGGCTTCCCGATCGATCTCCTCCCTGCACACCCGTGTACCGAGCTGCCCGGCTCTGTCCAGCAAGTCCACGCACAGGAGTTCCCATGGCGGTTGACATTCCATCCTGCGGTATCGCGCGAGAATCTCGTTCAGTATCGAAGCGATTCTCGGTCCGTATCCGCACTACGCGGCATTGCGCGCGGCCGGCCCGGTGGTAGGGGTACCGGGCCAGCGCGTCTTCGCGAACTTCCGATGCGCCGGGTGCAAGGCGATCTGCGGCATGGACTGAGCCGCGGCGGATCAGCATGTGAGGTCGGGGGCTCGGGTCGGTACTCTCTGTCCGGTGACCGATGCGACCGGCCTGATGCGGATGATTCTGGTCGATCCCGACCAACCTTTCCCCGCTGTCGAGCTCGCGGATCCGACCGGACTGGTCGCGGTGGGTGGGGATCTGTCGCCGGAGCGGCTGCTGAGCGCCTACTCCGCCGGCATCTTTCCCTGGTACAACCCCGGCGAGACGATCCACTGGTACTGCCCGCATCCGCGCAGTGTGCTGGTGCCGACCGATCTGCGGGTGACTAGGTCCTATCGCCGGTCCGTCGCCCATGCCGACTACACGGTGACCATGGATCGCGCGTTCGCCGAGGTGATGGCGCAGTGCGCCGCGCCGCGCGCCGATGACGACGGGACCTGGATCGGCCCCGACATGATGGCGGCCTATCTTCGGTTGCACCACCTCGGTCATGCGCACTCGGTGGAGGTGTGGCGCGACGGTGATCTCCTCGGCGGGCTCTACGGCGTCGCCCGCGGCCGCAGCTTCGCGGGCGAGTCGATGTTCTCGCGCGCCCGTGACGCCTCCAAGATCGCGCTCTACTGGCTCTGCGCCCAGCTGGCCGCCTGGGATTTCCCCCTCATCGACTGCCAGATGACCACCGGCCACCTCACGTCCCTCGGCGCGATCGAACTCTCCAGGGCGGACTACTTGCATGTGCACAGCCGAGCAGTCGCCCGTCCGGGTCTCATCGGTGCCTGGGAGTTCGAGATCCCGGTTCCCGACTCTCCCGACCACTTACCGGAATGAACCGATGCGGCAGATCGGTCGGCGCAGTGGTGATCCGTTCGCGTCCCGGCGAGTTCGAGCAAGTCGCCGACGAGGGTCGTGACCGAATGTGAGCGACTCGAACACCCCGATATCGACGTCGTCGTCGATCCGAACGACGTCCCCGACCGACCGACCACCGAGCAAGGCGCGGCGCGCCTTGCCCTGCTCGCTCGCGCCGCCGCACACCTCGGCAACAAGCGAGTGACGCTGCGATTCCACACCGCACCCGACCGCGATTCGGGGCACCGACGCGGTAACCGCCGTTCGCACCGCGCGCACCGCTGCGCGGCACGGCCCCGCGGAGCGAGACCTGTCGGCGCACCGACGACGAGTCCGAGCCACGGTCGCAGCTTGTCGTGCGGCGCGAGGGTGCGTACCGCCGCGGCAGATCCGGTGCGCGGAGTTCGATCAGCGACCTCCGTCTCCTCGACATCGGTGGCGCCGGGCGCCCGGATGACGTCGGATGATCGCATCCGGCACGGTTCGCGGACATCGCCCGGCCCGAGCACTTCGAATTCGGCGTCGCCGATGACGGTGAGGTCGACCTCGGCGCCGACCGTGGTGTTCCCGCGCAGCCGGGCACCGCCTTCGGTGCCGAAGAGAAGGCGGCGGTGGCGCTGTCTCGCGAAGTCGGTGGGTCACCCGGGACAGTCACTCAGCGGGCCGGGACATCCGTCCATGCCGCGACCCGCGCGGAGCCACGCGGTTCAACGTTCGTCCGGGTAGCCCCACTCCAGATCGATCTTCGCCTCGGGCGCGACGCCGAGAATGGCCGCGGTGACATCACGCTCGAAGGTCTTGCTCCACTCCGCGAATCCCCGCACGATGATCGGCCCGTGCTCGCTGCACGCCTTGACCCAAGGTGGGTCGTGGAACACGCCGATGCACATCCACGAGTCGATCCCGTGGTCGTTCAACACCTTCTGCACCGCGACCTCGACGGCGTCGGCTTCGTCCGGGGAGGCGAGCTTCTCGATGTACAGCGATAGATGAATGTTCACGGACACAGGCGAAACTGTACGGGCTCCACCATTTTCGTGTGCGTCGAGACCTTCCCCTGATCCCTGACGGTCCTGTGCCCGGAGGTGCACGGCAATTCCGGGTGGGCCTTTGCGGCGCAGCGGACCAATCCCGCGAGGGCCGCGTGGTGGCCGAACGTGTTACGGGTTTCGCCGAGCCGGGAGATGACCATCTGCCGGTCGCCCCCGACGTCACGGTTGGTGGCGATGGGGCTAGTTCGCCGAATTAGGTGGGTGCGGATGGTACGTCGCCGATGGCGTTGCCGGCGGCCCAGCGGGCTCGGGCGCTGATGTTCTTCGCGGTGTCGAACTGGGTGAGCGGTGCGGGGTCGGCTCGACTCCGACGTACGGAAACGCGTCGGCGAGGGCGGGATTACCCGGATTCGGAAAGAGCTCGACGATGGCGACGGACTCTTGCGAGCCGAATGCGAGCGCCGCGGCGGAAGTCCGCAGGTCGGCCTTCACCTCGGCGATCTTCTCGTCGAACGTGGCGAGCGGTCCGGGGCCGCCCACGAAGTACTCACCGGTAACCTCACCAGCGATTATAACGATCCCATAACGCTCAATATGAGGGGCACTCATGTTTCCTACGCGTTGGTAACCAGAGGGACCTGCGGGTTCAAACATGAGGAGGGGTCATGTTTTCTCGGATTCTGGTACCTGCGTACGGGAAACTTGCGTGTGACTCGGCGTACGAGCCACCAAACGTGAGGATTTCCTCATGATTTTGTGTCATTCTCGGCCCATCAGGCCCACAGGTTGAGGAACATCCGCGCACCCCCGACGCAGCGGCGTGCCGGCACGGGCATGTCGCCAGGAGAAGGAAGTCGAAGCGTCTTGACGATCAACAAGAGCACCGAAACCGGAGCCGCCGCGAACGCGAAGGTGGCCGGCCGCGCCCCGCTGCTGGATCGTTTGCTGAACGGCACTCCGTATGCGCTGGCCTTCGGCGGGCAAGGTGCGCGGTGGTTGGGTGAGCTGGAGGAGATCGGCCGCGACAGCGCGCTGGAGCCGGAGCTCACCGCACTGGTGAACGAGGCCGCCGCGCTGCTGGAACCCGTTGCGGCACAACTGCTCGTCGTGCGTCCCGTCGGGTTCGACCCCGTCGCGTGGATGCTCGAGGACGACCTCGCCGACGCTGATCAGGGGGAGACTTCGGCCGCGCCGTCGGAGCAGATCTTGCGCGCCTCGGCGGTGTCGATGCCGGGTGTGCTGCTGACCCAGCTGGCCGCGCTGCGCGCGCTGCGCCTGCAAGGACTCGATCCGGGCGAGCACGCGCCCGTCGCTGTGATCGCGCACTCCCAGGGCCGCCTGGCCGCCGAATCGCTGAAGCACAGCGGCACGCGCGACGCGGAACTCCTCGCCATCGCCCAACTGATCGGCGCCGCGGGCAGTCTCGTCGCGCGCAGGCGCGGTCTGATGCCGGTGGGGGAGCGCTCCCCGATGGTCGCCGTGTCGAACGTGGACCCGGCCGTGCTGGCCGAGGTCGTCGCCGAAGTCGCCGCCGGCGTGGACCCGGCCGCCGCGCCGGTCGTCTCCATCCGCAACGGGCGCAGGCGCGCCGTGCTCTCGGGCACGCCCGCCCAGCTGGCGCGGGTGCGTCAGCACTGCGCGGGCATCCAGGAGGAGCAGACCCGCGCCCGCGAGGCCAAGCAGCGCGGCGGCGCGGTGTTCGCGCCGGTGTTCGAGGATCTCGCGGTGGACGTCGCGTTCCACCACCCGGCGCTGGCCGAGACCGTGGACATGGTGTCGGGCTGGGCCGGGCAGTGCGGGCTCGACGCGGAGCTGGCGGGTGCGCTGGCGCAGGACATCCTGGTCGATCCGGTGGACTGGGTGGCGGCCGTCGACGGCGCGCTCGCGGCCGGTTCGGAGTGGATCCTGGACCTCGGCCCCGGCGATCTGCTGACCCGCCTCACCGGCGGTTCGCTCAAGGGCACCGGCGTCGGTATCGTGGCGGCCGCGACCCGGCCGGGCCAGCGCAGCCTGCTCACGCCGGGCGCCGCACCGGAAGTGCCGCGCGCCTGGGCCGATCACGCGCCCCGGCCCGTGCGCCTGCCCAACGGCCGCATCGTGGTGGAGACCGCGTTCACCCGCCTCACCGGCCGTTCGCCGATTCTGCTCGCGGGCATGACCCCCACCACCGTCGACGCGAAGATCGTCGCGGCGGCCGCCAACGCGGGCCACTGGGCCGAGCTGGCCGGCGGTGGCCAGGTAACCGAGCAGATCTTCGCCGACCGCGTGGACGAGCTGAAGACGCTGCTGCACCCCGGCCGCGCGGTGCAGTTCAACTCGCTGTTCCTGGACCCCTACCTGTGGAAGTTGCAACTGGGCGGCAAGCGCCTGGTGCAGCGCGCGCGCAGCGCGGGCGCGCCGTTCGACGGCGTGGTCGTCACGGCGGGCATCCCCGAGCTGGAGGAAGCCGTCGCGCTGATCGGCGAGCTCACCGAGGTGGGCATTCCGCACGTCGCGTTCAAGCCGGGCACCGTCGCCCAGATCCGCGCGGTGCTGCGCATCGCCGACGAGGTGCCCGACTACCCGGTGATCGTGCACATCGAGGGCGGCAAGGCCGGCGGGCACCACTCCTGGGAAGACCTGGACGACCTGCTGCTCGAGACCTACGCCGAACTGCGCAACCGCGAGAACGTGGTGGTGTGCGTCGGCGGCGGCATCGGCACCCCCGAGCGAGCCACCGAATACCTGACCGGCGCCTGGTCGACGGCGCACGGCTATCCGGCCATGCCGCTGGACGGCGTGCTGGTCGGCACCGCCGCTATGGCGACGCTCGAGGCCACCACCGCGCCCGAGGTCAAGCAGCTGCTGGTGGACACCCCCGGCACCCCCGACTGGGTCGGCGCGGGTACCGCCTCGGGCGGAATGGCCTCGGGCCGTAGCCAATTGGGCGCCGACATCCACGAGATCGACAACGCCGCCTCGCGCACCGGCCGCCTGCTCGACGAGGTCGCGGGCGACGCCGACGCCGTGGCCGCCCGCCGCGCGGAGATCATCGAGGCGCTCGACGCCACCGCCAAGCCGTACTTCGGCGACGTCGCCACCATGACCTACGCGGAGTGGCTGGAGCGCTACGTCGAACTGGCCGTCGGGCTGGACCGCCGCAAGGACTTCGACTGCGGCAGCGATCTGGGCGAGGCCATCCTGGACGCCACCCGCTCGGTGTGGCTGGACATCAGCTGGCGCGACCGTTTCGCGGAGATGGTGCGCCGCACCGAATCCCGGCTCAACCCGGCCGACCGCGGCGAGATCGCCACGCTGTTCGCCGACGACGACGCGTTCGAGCGTCCCGTCGACGCGCTGTGCACGCTGCGCAAGCGCTACCCGTCCGCCGAGCGGACCCTGCTGCACCCGGCCGACGTGCCGTTCTTCGTATCGCTGTGTAAGACGCCGGGCAAGCCGGTCAACTTCGTGCCGGTCGTCGACGCCGACGTGCGGCGCTGGTGGCGCTCGGATTCGCTGTGGCAGGCTCACGATCCGCGCTACTCGGCCGACCAGGTGTGCGTCATCCCGGGCACCGTGTCCGTCGCGGGCATCACTCGCGTGGACGAGCCGGTCGGCGAACTGCTCGACCGCTTCGAACAGGACACCGCGTACTCGCTGGTGCGCGCGGGCGTCGTCCCGGCCGCCGTGGACGGGCGCCGTCGCGCGGGCGTCACCTCCGGTGTGCTCGACGTCGTGCTCGCCGCCCCCGACGTGCAGTGGGCCGGGCGCACCACGCTCAACCCGATCCACCGCCTCGGCGATCTGGGCGAGTGGACCGTGGACGAGCAGGGCGCGGTGCACCGCCCCACCGGCGCCACGCTGACGCCCACCACCGGACCCGAATCCGACCACGCCTACGTGGAATTGACGGTCCCGCTGCTGCGCCGCGACGCGGTGCGCCTGCGGATCACCGTGCCGGCCTCCAGCTACAACGGCGGCGCGCCCGTCATCACCGAGGACGACGCCGAGGCCGCCATGTCGGCGCTGCTGGCCGTCGCGGCCGGGCAGTCGCTGCCCGAGGTCAAGGGCGGCGCCGCGCACGTGAACGTGGCGTGGACCCCGGACCTGATCGCCGACCACGCGGGCGTCACCGGCTCGGGCCTGCCCGCGAACCTGAGCACCTTGGGACGCACCGTGCCCGACGTGCTGGTCGGCGCGTGCTGGCCCGCCGTGTTCGCCGTGCTGGGCGCGACCCGCACGGCCGACGCCGCGTCGGTGATCGAGGGCATGCTCGACCTGGTCCACCTGGATCACCGGATCGAGCTGCTGCGCGAATTGCCCACCACCACCAGCATTCTCGTGGTGCGCGCGGAATCGGCCTCGGTGCTCGACACCGATCTGGGCCGCGTGGTCGAGGTGCGGGTGAGTGTCGGCGAGATGCGCGACCAGGGCCTGGACGTGGTGCCGCTGGCTCAGCTCACCGAGCGTTTCGCGATCCGGGGCCGCAACGGCGCGGGCGAACTCACCGATCCGCCGCGCGCCGCGGGCACCGCGGAGTCGGCCACCGACACCCCGCGCCGCCGTCGCCGCGACGTCACGATCGTCGCGCCGCGCGCCATGGACGCGTTCGCCACGGTCTCCGGCGACCACAACCCGATCCACACCAGCGACAACGCCGCCAAGCTGGCCGGGCTGGGCAGCCCCATCGTGCACGGCATGTGGCTCTCGGCCGCCGCGCAGCACGCGGTGTCGGCCGTGGACGCCGAAAGCTCCGTTCCCGCACGGACTCTCACCGCGTGGACCACCCGCTTCCTCGGCATGGTCCGCCCCGGCGCGGAGATCGACGTGCGCGTCGAGCGGGTCGCCGTGGACGCGGGCGCCGAGATCGTGGAGGTCTCCTGCCGCACCGGCGGCGACCTGGTGATGACCGCGACCGGCCGCACCGCCGCCCCCCGCACCGTCTACGCGTTCCCGGGCCAGGGCATCCAGCGCAAGGGGATGGGCCTGGACGCCCGCACCCGGTCCAAGGCCGCCAAGGAGATCTGGGACCGCGCCGACAAGCACACCCGCGAGGCGCTGGGCTTCTCCATCCTGGCCGTGGTGCGCGACAACCCGACCTACCTCAAGGCGCGTGGCGTCGAGCACCGCCACCCCGACGGCGTGCTGCACCTGACGCAGTTCACCCAGGTCGCGATGGCGACCCTCGGCGTGGCGCAGGTCGCGGAGCTGCGCGAGGCGGGCGCCTTCGTGGAGGGCGCGATGCTGGCCGGGCACTCGGTGGGCGAGTACAACGCGCTCGCCGCCGTGGCCGGGGTGCTGCCGCTGGAGGCGGTGCTCGAGGTGGTGTTCCAGCGCGGCTCGGCCATGCACGAGCTGGTGCCCCGGGATGCCAAGGGCCGCAGCGACTACCGGATGGCCGCCATCCGCCCCTCGCAGATCGGCCTGCCCGACGACGAGGTGATCGACTTCGTCTCCGGCATCTCCGAGCGCACCGGTGAATTCCTCGAGGTCGTGAACCTGAACCTGCGCGGCTCGCAGTACGCCATCGCGGGCACGGTCGCGGGCCTGGAGGCGCTGGAGACCGAGATCGACCGCCGCCGTGCCGAATTCGGCGGCAAGCGGGCGTTCATCCTGGTGCCCGGCATCGACGTGCCGTTCCACTCGACGGTGCTGCGCAAGGGCGTGCCCGAGTTCCGGCACAAGCTCGAGCAGCTGCTGCCCGAGGATCTGCACCCGGAAGTCCTTGTCGGCCGCTACATCCCGAACCTGGTACCGCGCCCGTTCTCGCTGGAGCGCGCGTTCATCGCCGAGATCGCCGATCTGGTGCCCTCGGAGCCGCTGGCCGCGGTGCTCGCCGACTTCGAGTCGTGGGCCGCGCGCCCGACCGAGCTGTGCCGCGTGGTGCTGATCGAACTGCTGGCCTGGCAGTTCGCCAGCCCGGTGCGCTGGATCGAGACCCAGGACCTGCTGTTCACCGACACCGCGCACGGCGGCCTCGGGGTCGAGCGGTTCGTGGAGATCGGTCTCGGCGCCACGCCGACCGTGGCGAACCTGGCGAGCCAGACGCTCAAGCTGCCCGCGTTCGGCACCGCGACCGTCGAGGTGCTCAACGTCGAGCGCGAAGCCGCGATCGTGTACTCCACCGACACCGATCCCGCCCACGTGGACGAGCCGGAGGAGACCGTCGCCGAGCCGGCCGCGCAGGCCGCCGCCCCGGTGGCCGCCGCCGCGCCCGCCCCCGCGGCGAGCGCGGGCGGACCGCGCCCCGACGACATCGCGTTCACCGCCGCCGACGCCACCCGCGTGCTCATCGCGCTGTGGACCAAGCTGCGGCTGGACCAGATCGGCCCGGTGGACACCATCGAGGGCCTGTGCGACGGCGTCTCCTCGCGCCGCAACCAGCTGCTGGTCGACCTCGGCTCCGAGCTCTCGCTCGGCGCGATCGACGGCGCCGCCGACGCCGATATGGGCGCGCTCGCGGCCACCGTCGACCGGCTGGCGCGCACCTACAAGCCGTTCGGCTCGGTGCTCTCCGATGCCATCAACGACCACCTGCGCAAGGTGTTCGGTCCGTCGGGCAAGCGCCCGGCCGCCGTCGCCGAACGCGTCAAGAAGGTGTGGGAACTGGGCGACGGCTGGGCCAGCCACGTCACCGCCGAGGTCTCGCTCGGCACCCGCGAGGGCGCCAGCGTGCGCGGCGGCGATCTCGGCGGACTGGTGCCCGGCGCGCTGGGCGACGCGGCCTCGGTGGACGCGGCGATCGACGCGGCCGTGCAGGCCGTCGCGGCGCGGCGCGGCGTCGCGGTCTCGCTGCCCAGCGCGGGCGGCGGTGGTGGCGCCACCGTGGACGCAGCCGCGCTCGGCGAGTTCACCGAGCAGATCACCGGCCGCGACGGCGTGCTGGCCTCGGCCGCGCGCGTCATCCTCGAACAGCTCGGCCTGGCCGAGCAGGCGTCCGCGCCGGAGGCCACCACGGATTCGCTGGTGGATCTGGTCTCGGCCGAACTGGGTTCGGACTGGCCGCGTCTGGTCGCGCCCGCCTTCGACGCCCGCAAGGCCGTGCTGATCGACGACCGCTGGGCCACCGCCCGCGAGGACCTGGCCCGGCTGTGGCTGCTCGACGACGCCGACTCCGCCGACGCCTCGGTCGAGAGCTACCTGGGCGCGGGCGAAGCCGTTGCCGCGCAGGCCAACTGGTGGCGGGAGAAGGCCAAGCACGAGGCCCGCTCGGTGCTGGCCGGCCGCTACGCCCGCATCGCCGAGGCCGCGCTGAACACCGAGGACGCGGGCCTGTGGTCCGACGACGTCGCGGTGATCACCGGCGCGAGCAAGGGTTCCATCGCCGCGGCGGCCACCGCGAAGCTGCTCGCCGGTGGCGCGACCGTCGTGGTCACCACCTCGAGCCTCGGCGACGAGCGCCTGGCCTTCTACAAGCAGCTCTACCGCGACAATGCCCGCGACGGCGCGAAGCTGTGGGTGGTGCCCGCGAACATGGCCTCCTACCAGGACGTGGACGCCCTGATCGACTGGGTCGGCACCGAACAGGTGGAGACCGCGGGCGGTGCGAAGGTGAAGGTCAAGGACGCCCTCACCCCGACGCTGCTGCTGCCCTTCGCCGCGCCCCGCGTGGCGGGCGATCTGGCCGACGCGGGCGCGCGCGCCGAGATGGAGATGCGCGTGCTGCTGTGGTCGGTGGAACGCCTCATCGGCGGGCTGTCCAAGCTCGGCGCCGACCACGACGTGGACGCGAAACTGCATGTGGTGCTGCCGGGTTCGCCCAACCGCGGCATGTTCGGCGGCGACGGCGCCTACGGCGAGTCCAAGGCCGCGCTGGACGCGGTGGTGGCCAAGTGGCGCGCCGAGAAGTCGTGGGCGGCGCGGGTCACGCTGGTGCACGCGCTGATCGGCTGGGTGCGCGGCACCGGGCTGATGGGCCACAACGATCCGATGGTGGAGGCCGTGGAAGCGGCCGGCGTGCAGACCTGGTCGACCGCCGAGATGGCCGACGAACTGCTCAAGTGGTGCACCTCGCGGGCCCGGCAGGTCACCGCGACCGGCCCGCAGCAGATCGACCTCACCGGCGGACTGGCCCGCGCCAAGCTGGACCTGCCCGCGCTGGCCAAGCAGGCCGCCGAGCAGGCCGCCGCCGCGGACGAAGCCGACACCGATGCGGCCGTGACCATTCCGGCGCTGCCCGCGCCGCCCACCGTGAGCTCGGCGCTGCCGGTGCCCGAATGGGGCGAGGTCGCCGCCGATCTCGCCGACATGGTGGTCATCGTCGGCGCGGCCGAACTCGGCCCGTACGGCTCCTCGCGCACCCGCTTCGAGATGGAGGTCTCCGACGAACTGTCCGCGGCGGGCGTATTGGAACTGGCGTGGACCACCGGCCTGGTGGTCTGGGAGAACGAGCCCAAGCCCGGCTGGTACGACGCCGAATCCGGCGAGTACGTCCCGGAATCGGAGCTCGCCGAGCGCTACCACGACGTCGTGGTCGCCCGCTGCGGTGTGCGCCGCTACGAGGACGACGCCGCCATGGTCGACAACACCGCGCCGCTGATGACCTCGGTGTTCCTGGACAAGGATCTGACCTTCACCGTCGGCGGCGAGGCCGAGGCCCGCGCCTTCCACGCCGCCGATCCCGAGCACACGGTGATCACCCCCGTCGAGGGTTCCGGCGACTGGTCGGTCACCCGCAAGGCGGGCACCGAGATCCGGGTGCCGCGCAAGGCCAAGCTGTCGCGCGTGGTGGGCGGCCAGATCCCCACCGGCTGGGATCCCACGGTGTGGGGCATCTCCGCCGATATGGCCTCGTCGGTGGACCGGGTGGCGCTGTGGAACATCGCCTGCACGGTGGACGCGTTCGTGAGCTCCGGGTTCAGCCCCGCCGAGCTGATGAGCTGGGTGCACCCGAGCCTGGTGGCCAACACCCAGGGCACCGGCATGGGCGGCATGTCCTCGATGCGCTCGCTCTACATCGACAACCTGCTCGGCGAGCCGCGCCCGAACGACATCCTCCAGGAGGCGCTGCCCAACGTGGCGCTGGCGCACGTGGTGCAGTCCTACGTGGGCAGCTACGGCGCGATGGTGCACCCGGTGGCGGCCTGCGCCACGGCGGCGGTGTCGGTCGAGGAGGGCGTCGACAAGATCAAGCTCGGCAAGGCCGAACTGGTCGTGGCCGGCGGCTACGACGATCTGGGCATCGAGGGCATCGTCGGCTTCGGTGACATGTCGGCCACCGCCGACTCGGCGGCCATGCGCGCCAAGGGCATCAGCGACCGCTACTTCTCGCGCGCCAACGACCGCCGCCGCGGCGGGTTCGTGGAATCGCAGGGCGGCGGCACCGTGCTGCTGGCCCGCGGCGACGTGGCGCTGGAGATGGGCCTGCCGGTGCTGGGCGTGGTGGCCTACGCGCAGTCCTTCGCCGACGGCGTGCACACCTCCATCCCGGCGCCCGGCCTCGGCGCGCTGGGCGCGGGCCGCGGCGGACGCGAAAGCCGTTTCGCCGCCGAACTGCGCAAGCTCGGTGTGCGCCCCGACGAGATCGCGGTGGTGTCCAAGCACGACACCTCCACCGCCGCCAACGATCCCAACGAGTCGGAGCTGCACGAGCGGCTGGCCGCCGCGGTCGGACGCTCCGAGGGCGCGCCGCTGTTCGTGGTCTCGCAGAAGAGCCTCACCGGCCACGCCAAGGGCGGTGCCGCCGCGTTCCAGCTGATCGGCCTGTGCCAGGTGCTGGAAAACGGTGTGGTGCCGCCGAACCGGAGCCTGGACTGCGTGGACGAGAAGATGCGCGCCTACCCGCACCTGGTGTGGCCGCGGCAGCCGCTGCGGTTCGGCGACCGGTTCCCGCTCAAGGCGGGCCTGGTGACCTCGCTCGGCTTCGGGCACGTGTCGGGTCTGCTCGCGGTGGTGCATCCGGAGGCGTTCCTCCAGGCCATCGAGCCGGGGCGGCGCGACGAGTACCGGGAGGCGGCGCAGCGGCGTCAGCTGGCCGGGCGCCAGCGCATCGCCGAGGCCATGTGCGGCGGCGCCCCCCTGTACGAGCGGCCGGCCGACCGGCGTTTGGGCGCCGACGGCACCCCGTCCGACCAGGTGCGTCAGCTCGAGGCCGACGTGCTGCTCTCGCCGCGGGCGCGGCTGGGCGCGGACGGCGCGTACCGCACCGACGGGTTCGGCTGCGGGGCGAGCGCGGTGATCGTCGGGCAACTCGACGGCGAAGGCACTGCGGCGCAGTAACTCCGGCCGTTACCCTGCACTCCAGGCCGCTGTACGTCCGGCGGCGCGGCCCGGCGAACCCGCCGGGCCGGGTGACACGGAGTGCGGCCGCGCCGCGGCCGCACTCCACCGAGGGTCGAGGAGCGCAGTGACCATCTTGGGGATCGGCCTGGACTTGGTGACCATCTCCGAGTTCGCCGAACAGCTCGAACGATCGGGCACCACCATGCTCAGGGAGAGTTTCACCGCGGGCGAGCGGCGCTACTGCCAGAGCAAGGGCACCGATCCGGCGCGCAGCTACGCCGCGCGCTGGGCGGCGAAGGAGGCGGTGCTCAAGGCCTGGGCGTCGTCGCGGTTCGCGCGCCGCCCGCAGATCGGCGACAACCCATACCCGCTGATCGAAGTCGTCAACGACGCGTGGGGCAGGCCGAGCATCAAATTGCACGGGCTCGCCGCCGAATTCCTGCCGCGCGCGCGGGTGCATCTCTCGCTGACCCACGACGGCGACACCGCCGCCGCGATGGTCGTGCTCGAGGATCCCGGCGAACTCGCCGACCTCATCGAGGGCCGCGTCGGCTGAGCGCCGCTACTTCTTCTGGCTGGCGGAGCGGGATTCCTTCTCCGCCACCAGCAGATAGGCGACCATCAGGCGCTTGAGTTCGGACACGGCCTCGGCGTGCGACTGTTCGTCCTGCACCGAGAAATTCAGCATCGAGTACACGACGTGCACCAGCACCTCGGCCATCATGGTGCGCCGCGCCCGGTGCGTGCGCGGGGTGAGCGGGCGCAGCATCTGCGAGACGACTTCGGCGAACTGCTTCTCGTGCAGGGCGCCGGTCGCGCGGGTGGACGGCGTGGACTGCATGGCCAGCCACACCTCGCGCCGCGACGGGTCGGTCATCCACAGGCTGGCCAGGTGGTCGACGAACTGGTTCATGTGCCGCAACCAGTCCAGCGAGGGGATCTCGCCGTGGAAGTCGGCCAGCTCCTGCGAAACCGCGACCAGGTCTTGGCGATTCAACTCGCAGACGATCACGTACTTGTTGGCGAAGAACTGGTAGAGCGTGCCGATCGGCACCTCGGCGCGGGCCGCGACCTCCTCACAGGTGAACGATTCGAAGCCCACCTCGACCAGCAATTCGCGGGAAGCCTGCAGCAGCGCGTCGAATTTCCGCTTGCTGCGCTCCTGGGTCGGCCGCTTGCGCGGCATCAACTCCTGCGGGTCGTCCTGCAACTCCAACGCGGGGTCCAGGTGTCGCTTCACCGGCTTCGCCCTGGTCTCCGTGTCCACTTCCACAGACCCAGGCTAGCGGTACCGGCACGTGGGCAACACGCGCATGCGAGTCTGCGTGTCCGACTCTGTCACATTTCACCACCCATCCACCGCCGTGACGGCTCCGAACACCAACCGAGCGTGCGTGCATCGCGCGCTCGATTCACCCGCTTGTCAAGGGGTTGCGCCCTCCACGCACGCGAGGGCGATCCGTTCGGTGTGGTCACTGGGGAAGGCGAATCTGTGGTAGCTCGATCTGTGATAACTCTCGGCGTTTCCACCGAACGCGGCGCCGTGCACGCGGTGGCGCTCGGTGACGGCGACGGGAAGATATCCGACCGGGTGCTCGCGCACCGGGTCGAGGAAACCGGCGGCGACGGCAAAGCCGACGTGGCCGCGGCGGTGCATGCAGCGATGGACCATGTCGCCGGCGAGGTGGACGGTGAGATAGCCGGGGCGGCCGTGGCGTATCGCGACGCGGCCGAACGCCGCGCCGTCGTCACGGCGCTCGCGGCGACGCCGTGGCACACCGCCTCGCTGCTGTCGGCGAAGTCGGCGCACCTGAGCGCGTCCGGCGCGATGACCTGGCTCGACGAATTCGACAACCTGCTGCTGTGCGAGGTGGTGCCGGGCCACCAGGCGTTCACCCTGGTCGACCGCGCCCGCAGCCGGGTGCTCACGGCGGTGGCGCAGACCGGTGGCGCCACCCCGGAATCGCTCGGCGCGGCCGTCACCGCGGCGCTGGATCAGATCGAGGCGGCGGCGGTGCGGCCCGACGCGGTGGTGCTGATCGGCTCGTCGGCCGACACTCCCGCCGTGCGCGCGGCGGTCGAGCGGTTCGGCGCGCCCGTGCTGCCGTGTCCGATCGCGACCACGGCGTCGGCACTCGGGGCGGCGCTGTTCGCCATGGACGACGTCCCGGGCGCGGTCGTGCCGATGCCCGAGGCCCGCGCGCGGCGCGGCGGACGCCGGGCGGGCGCGCTGTTCGCGGTGGCGGGCGTGGTGGCGGCCGGTGCGGTGGGCGGCGCCTGGTCGCTGTTCGACGGTTCGGCGCCCACGGTGGTGGATGCGCGCACCACCGCCGACTCGCGCGTGGTGTCCGACAGCGGCTCGTCGGCGGGTCTGAGCACCGGGTCGACGGTGCGGCCCGGTGAGCTCCCCGAAGGCCTCGTGCCCGACGAACGTCACCCCGCGCAGGGTCCGGCCCCCGTGGTGAAACCACAGGCGGCGCAGAGCGTTCCGGGCGACGCGGCCTGGGCGGTGCAACAGTGGGGGAGCAGGCCCCTCGCGCTGGAGGACGCCGTCGCGCCCACGGAGGTCGCGGGCGAGGCCGACTCGGTTCCGGTGCCCGGCACCGGGATTCCGTCGTCCGGTCACAGCGACCCGGCGTTCCGCGGCGACGAGCCGCTGCCGCCCGCGTTCACCCCGGAGGCACAGCGGTGGTGGGACAACCACTTCCGCCTGATGCTGCGCTGGGGGACCGACCAGGTCGTGCACTGACGCTCTCGTCTCGGAAGGACAGGAGTCTCGGAATGCCCGGCATCACGGCGATGCCGGGCATTTCGCGTGGTGCGGCCGGTGGGAGCGTGATGTCACGTGACCCGGGCCGGCACGGGATCGGCGGTCAGGGGCGACCGTGGTGAGGCCGGAGCCCGGGTTTCCCGACGGTTTGGGAGCATTCGCGACGGCCGTGCGGCCCGACCGTCAGTTGGCGGTGCGGCGGCGGAACAGCGCGCCGGCCGCGAGGTAGCCGACGAGCCCGAGGCCCGCGCACCACAGCACCGCCAGCCACGCGCTGTTGCCGATGGGGGTGCCCATCAGCAGGCCGCGCAGCGTTTCGATGATCGGGGTGACCGGCTGGTTCTCGGCGAACGCGTGCAGCGCCGTCGGCATGGTCTCCGTCGGCACGAACGCGCTGCTGACGTAGGGCAGGAACATGAACACGAACGTGATCCCGTTCGCCGCTTCGGGATTGCGCGCCAGCAGGCCGAACGCGGCCGCCAGCCACGACATCGCGACCACGAACATCCCGATCACCGCGAACGCGGCGAGCCAGCGCAGCGGATCGCCGGTGGGGCGGAAGCCGAGCGCGACGGCCGTGGCGATCACCAGCGCCGTGGTGATCAGGTTGCGCAGCAGGCTTTCCGCGACGTGCCCGGCGAGCACGGCCGACCGCGCGATGGCCATGGTGCGGAAGCGGTCGATGATGCCCTCGGCCAGGTCGGTGGACAGTGAGACGGCGGTGGTGGCGGCGCCGAACGCCGCGCACAGCAGGATGATGCCGGGCACGACGTAGTCGATATAGGGGCCGGGTCCCACGTCCATCGCGCCGCCGAAGACGTAGACGAACATCAGCAGGATCACGATCGGCAGCGCGAACGTCACGATCATGGTGTCGGGGCTGCGCAGGGTGTGGCGCAGGCTGCGGTCGAACATGGTGCCGGAATCCTGCGCGGTGCGCAGGGCGCGGACGGCGAGGGTCGGTGCGGTCATGGTGAGGGGTCGCTTTCTCGTCACGCGGCTTTGCCGGCCGCGGTGGGGTGCCCGGTGAGGGCGAAGAACACATCGTCGAGGTCGGGGGTGTGGACGGTGAGCTGCTCGATGGTGACGTCCGCGTCGGCGAGCCGGTCGAGCAGGAGTTTCATCTCGACGGCCGCGCCGCCCGACGGCACGGTGAGGGTGAGTTCGGCGGGGTCGGCCTGGGCGTTCGCGACGGCGCGGGCGGCCGCGGCGAGGGTGGCGTGGTCGGCGAACCGCAGCTTGATGTGCCCGCCGGGGACCAGCCGCTTCAATTCCTCGGCCGTGCCGTCGGCCACGATGCGGCCGCCGTCGAGCACCGCGATGCGGTCGGCGAGCTGGTCGGCCTCCTCCAGGTACTGCGTGGTGAGGATGACGGTGGCGCCGTCGGCGGTGAGTTCCCGGATGGCCGTCCACAGATCGCGGCGGCTGCGCGGGTCCAGGCCGGTGGTGGGCTCGTCGAGGAACACCATGCGCGGGCGGCCCATCAGGCTCATCGCCAGGTCGATCCGCCGCCGCATACCGCCGGAGTAGGTGGACACGGGCCGGTCGGCGGCTTCGACGAGGTCGAAGCGCGCGAGCAGATCCGCACTGCGGCTTCGGGTCTCGGCCGCGCCGAGGTGCAGCAACTTGCCGGTGAGCCGCAGGTTCTCGGCGCCGGTGAGCACGTTGTCGACGGCCGCGTACTGGCCGGTGACGCCGATCAGGCGGCGAACGATGTCGGGTTCGCGCAGCGGGTCGTGGCCGAGCAGGCGCACCTCGCCGCGGTCGGGCTTGCTCAGGGTGGTGAGGATGCGCACGAGCGTGGTCTTGCCCGCTCCGTTGGGGCCGAGCAGGGAGTACACGGTGCCCGCGGCGACGTCCAGGTCGACGTTGGTGAGCACCGTGTGCGCGCCGAACGACTTGGCCAGGCCGCGCACGGTGAGGGCGGGGTGGGGGGACATGCGATCTCCGTTCAAAACTGTTTATGAGATAAACTCAGTTTATAGAGTAAATAGTTTTGTGGCGCAAGGGAAGCCCGCCGGGGCCCGGATAGAGTCGGAGTGTGCGAAGGAGGTCGAGGCGATGACGCCGGGCGAAGAGGTGCTGCCCAAGTCGGTGGCGTTGATGTGGGGGCTGGAGCGCGAGGGCGGTCGCGGGCCCAGACGCGGGCTCACGCTGGACCAGATCCTCGACGCGGCCATCGCCGTCGGCGCGGCGGAGGGCTACGCGGCGATGTCGATGAACCGCGTCGCGCGCGAACTCGGCTTCACCGCGATGTCGCTGTACCGGTACGTGGACAGCAAGAGCACGCTGGCGGAGATGGTGCTCGACCGCGTGGTGGGGTTGCCCCCCGAGATCGGGCCGGAACTGTCCTGGCGGGAAGGGCTTTCGCTGTGGGGGCGCACCGAATACGAGGTGCTGGGCCGCCACCAGTGGGCGCTGGACATCCCGCTCGGCACGCCGCCGCTCGGGCCCAACAACATGGCGTGGCTCGAGGCCGGGCTCGGCACGCTGTCCGGCGTGCCGGTGCCGGAATCGGTGAAACTACAGCTGGTCATGAACCTGTCGCTGTACGTGATCGGCAGGCGGCGCATGGCGCGCGACATCGCCGCCGACCTCGACGCCGAAATCGACTTCGACGAGCCGATGCGTCACTTGCTCGACCCGCAGCGATTCCCCGCGCTGCTGGCCGCGTTCGCCGAGCGCGCCTTCGACAACAAGGACATCGACTGGGCGGAAGCCGATTTCGTCTTCGGCCTGGACCGCCTACTCGACGGCTACGAGGCGTTCCTCAGTTCTTATGGACGCTGACTACACCGACAGGTCGCGGCGGAGTTCGTTGTACTGGGCGCTGCATCGCTCAACACTCACCTCTCGCCGAGTCGTCGCACGGGCGGTTGCCCGTGCGGGGCTCGAACCGTAGCGATCAGGGCATCTCGAGCCCGTTCGCGAAGTTCGGGCGGAACGGCCAACCATGATCTGTGCAATGGATCGCGCAACTGCGTGACGAGGGATTGGACCCGTCGGGAATCGCTTCCCGACATCTCGCGGGCGTACGCGCGTGGGTTGGCGATCGCGCATGCCAGCAAGGCCGCATCGTCGAGATGGCGGTCTCGGTCGCGTGGATCCTCGAGGTAGGCAGCACCTTTGAGAACCAGCGCGCCCAAAACGTTGGGCACACTCACGGTGATGGTCTGGCCGTCGGATACTTCGATGTCGCAGTTCACGGTCTTGCGGAGAGCTGACGTGCCGGCCGGGATGCGAAATACCTCGTGGCCGGCCACGGTCGGGCGACGGCTCGGCGCCAGGTGATCAGCGATCATGACATCGACTTGCTGGTGTCCCCGCAGGAATCGGTGCACGGGCGCCTTCCGGGTGTCCGGGAGGCGAAGCTCATAGCCGACTGATTCCAGTGCGTACCGTGCCTGGCCGAACGTTGTTGCACCGGTTTCGATATGCAACACCATGTCGATATCGATGGTCGCCCTGTGGATCGGCAGGTTGGCGTGTACGGCGTGGATTTGGATCATCAGGCCGCCGACCAATGTCCACAGGTCGCCGGGAAATACGGAGACGAGCTCGGTCACCTGCGGCCATGGTGGACCCCAGCCGCCCGCCGGTGCCGGAATACGCCAGCGCGCGCGGGCGGTGCTATCGGTCATGCTGACGCATCCTCTCGAGCAACTCGGTGAGCTCGTTGTGTCCCGCCCGACTCTCGCGGGTGTCCAGCGATTCGGTCAGATCGACAGCGACGGCCGCCCACGGAGTGTGGCCGCCGAGGAATGCGCTCTCGAAAGTTGTTGTGCGGAGCGCTATCTCACCTGCTGGGTCGGGGACCAGGTGGAAGTGGTCGACCAGCGGTTCCAGCTCGGATGCCGGGACGTACCCATCAACTCCTGTCGGCTCGGAGGTCAGCTCGAAGCGCTGCCAGAGGGGGTGCCGTGTTGCTGACGATCCGGTCACCGCGATGTAGTTCGGCAGGTCGTGCGTGGCTTCCGAGTCACCTCGGAAGCGATGGACGACAGCTCGGTTGGCGCTCAGGTGAGTGAGCTCCTCCGGGGCCATTCTCCGGAGCCGGTGAATGAGCCGGGTCCGCTCGGCAGAAGACGCCCATACGGGATCGGATCCGGACAGCAGGCTCAGCGCACTCCATGCCGTGCGCTGAGTCCATATCCGCCCGGGATGTCGGCGCTGCCTGACGAGTCGATGTACCGAGCCGGCATCGACCAGCAAGGTTCGTCCGACGCGTCTTGCCACGTCGATCCGACCGGAGGATGCCATGCGGGCAACCTGCCGTGGCGTGACACCCAGCAGCTCGGCCGCCTGCGAGGTCGTCATCTCGCTCATACACATATAGTCTCCCAAGAGACCATATGTGTAAATAGATAATGATCAGATCCTATCTGTGACCCTCTTTGCTACTACACCGACAGGTCGCGGCGGAGTTTGGCGACGTGGCCCGTTGCGCGGACGTTGTACTGGGCGACTTCGATGCGGCCCTGCTCGTCGACCAGGAAGGTGGAGCGGATGACGCCGGTGACGGTCTTGCCGTACATCGTCTTCTCGCCGAAGGCGCCCCAGGCCGTGAGCACCGCCTTGTCCGGATCCGACAGCAGCGGGAAGGTGAGGCCCTCCGCGTCGCGGAACTTGGCGAGTTTGGCGGGCTTGTCGGGAGAGATGCCCAGGACCTCGAGGCCGGCCTCGTTCAGTTCGGCGAGGTTGTCGCGGAAGTCGCAGGCCTGCTTGGTGCAACCGGGTGTGGACGCGGCGGGGTAGAAGTAGACGATCACCTTGCGGCCGCGGTAGTCGGCGAGCGAGACCTCCTTGCCGTCGGCGTCGGGCAGCGTGAACGCGGGGGCGGTGTCGCCGGGGGAGAGTCGTTGGTTGGTCACCCTGTGCACGGTATCGGACCGGTCCGACGCCGGACCGATACACTCGAGCGCGAGCCCCGCTGACAGGCGGACCTCGGCCGGTGCGAACACCGCGGCCGGTCCGCGCCCGGCGGCACGCCCATCGACAGGAGGACAGACGTGGCCAGGGATACCGAGCGGATCGAGCGGGAGATCGAGGAGGCCCGAGCCCGGCTCGCGACCACCCTCGACGAGATCGCCGTGCGCGCCGATCCGCAGCGGATCGCGAACGACACCAAGAGCCTGGTGGTCGCCAAGCTGAACGAGCCCAAGGTGAAGTACAGCCTGATCGGCGCGGGTGCGCTGGTGGTGGGCCTGGTGCTCGTCAAGCTGTTCCGCTGACCCGATCAACGACAGAACCCCCGGTGCGGTGCGAGCCGCGCCGGGGGTTCTCGTCTGTCGGCGGTGAATCAGACCGTCGGGCAGGCGAATCCGTCGCCGTCGGGGTCCAGGTGCGGGCCGTAGCCCGGCTCCCCGCGGAAGATCGGGGCGCGACCGGCCGCGCGGGCCTCGTCGCAGTTGCGGAACGCACCGCCCGCGGAGCCGGTCTGCGACAGGCCCGCCGACCCGGTGGCGGCCGAGCCGGTGTCGATGGCGGAAGAGCCGGTTCCCGCGGAACCGGTGTTGGCCAGGGCGGCCGGGGCCGCGAGGACAGTGAGTCCCACCGCGGCGACGCTGACGGTGAGCCGGCGAACGTTCATGTATTCCTCTGTTTGTGCTGCGGTCGGTTGTTCGGCGCCCGACGAGCGGCGCCGCACCCACTGTCGCGACGGGCCGCGCCGTTGTCAACCGAGCCATCCCCTAATCGGCGCGAATAGGGGATGGCAGCACGGAGCGGTTATGTGCCGAGGCGCTTGCCCGTCAGGTGCTCGGCGGGGATGTTGCCCATGCGGCCGGACTGGAAGTCCTCGATGGCCTGGATGATCTCTTCGCGGGTGTTCATCACGAAAGGCCCGTACTGGATGACGGGTTCGCGCAGCGGTTGCCCGCCCAGTAGCAGGACCTCCAGATCGCCGGTCTGATTGTGCTGGCGATCGTCGGCCGCGACCGTGATCGCGTCACCGGGGCCGAAAACCGCTAGTTGACCTTCGGCGACCGGCCTGCGGTCCTCGCCCACCGTGCCGCTGCCCGACAGCACGTACACCATCGCCGAGAAGTGTTGCGGCCACGGCGTTTCCAGTTGTCCACCCGGGCTCACCGACGCGTGCGCGTAGGCGATGGGCGTGTGCGTCGATCCCGGACCCTCGAATCCGCCCACTTCGCCGGCGATCAGCCGCACCAGCGCGCCGCCGTCGTGCGAGGAGACGAGCGTGAGTTCCGAGCCGCGCAGATCCTGGTAGCGCGGCGCCGCGAACTTCATGGCGCGCGGCAGGTTCACCCACAGCTGGATGCCGTGGAACAGCCCGCCCGTGACGACCAGCTCCTCCGGCGGCACCTCGTCGTGCAGGATGCCCGAGCCCGCGGTCATCCACTGGGTGTCACCCTCGCCGATGGTGCCGCCGCCACCATTGGAGTCGTGGTGCACCATCGTGCCGTCGAGCATGTAGGTGACGGTTTCGAAGCCTCGGTGCGGATGCCACGGCGCGCCCTTGGCCTCGTACGGCTCGTAGGTGACCGGGCCCATCTGGTCGAGCAGGATGAACGGGTCGGCGGTGCGCAGGTCCACACTCGGGAACGGACGGGTCACCTCGAAGCCCGCACCCTCGCGCTGCTTGTGCGCGGTGACGACCTGCTTGACGGGTCGCCGGCGCAGGGTCTCGTCCGGGCGAGGCAGGCGCGGCAGGACCAGGATGTTGTCGACGGCGATGGCGGGCATGGGGTCCTCCTGTTGCGGTTCCCTCAGTTGGTGTCCATGTCAACCATATGCGTACTAGGATCATTCCCGTGGTGCGATGGTTGAACGACGACGAGCAGCGGACCTGGCAGGCTTATATCCGGCTGCGCCAGCGCATGGACGCGGCCCTCGCCGCCGGGCTCGCCCGCGACGGCCTCTCGGCGGCCGACTACGAACTGCTGGTCTCGCTCTCAGCCGCGCCGGAGGGGCGCCTGCGCGCCAAGGATCTGGCCGCCGAGGTGTGCTGGGAGAAGAGCCGCCTCTCCAAACACCTGGCCCGCATGGCCGCGCGCGGCTTGGTCGATCGCAAACCCTCGGAAGAGGACGCCCGCGGGATTGTCGTCGAACTCACCCCGGCGGGTCGTGCAGCACTGGAGCGCGCGGCGCCCAACCATGTGGAGCTGGTGCGCCGGCTGTTCATCGATCAGCTCTCCGACGCCGAAGGGGCGGCGTTGCGGTCGTTGTCGGATCGGGTGAGCGCGACCGTCGAGGAGACGACGGACCTGGCGGACGTGTGATCCGCGATGGTCTCCGCGCCGCCTGTTCGCGGATTCGCGGGATCTCGTCGATGACAGCTCGTTCGGCGGCCGCCACGTACTTCACGGCGGCCTCCTATATGGCGCGCAGGCCCCAGCGGTGCGTTCGCTGGTGAGGGTCATCGCGCGATCGCAGCGAACGGCGCCGACGCGGTCAGCCAGTTGCTGAACTCGCACGCCAGGTGCCACTGGTGCTGGTGGATGTTCCTGGCGGGCACCGCGGCGGGGAACTGCACGCTCAGCAGTGCCTCCAGCGCGCCGTCGCGGTCGCGGAACTGGTGCCGGACTCCGCCGATGACCAGTCCGTCGTCCAGCAGAGCCGTGCCCGCGATCTGGACCGGATAGGCCGGGTCGACCGGGGCGGTGATGTCGTCGGTGAGCCGATAGTCGACGAGGAAGCGGGTCGCCGCGGGGGAGCCGCCGGTGGTCTCGACCACCTCCTGGCGTCCGTCGGGCAAACCCCGTAGCAGGTAGTGATCCGGGCACGCGGCGTTCATCGCGCTCTCGTCGTCGACAACGACGAGATTCTCGAACCAGGCGGCGAATCGTTCGGCTGACAGGCCCGGCGCTCGCAGATGGGTGACCGAGTACTTGACTCGGCCCCGGCTCGTCGCGACCGCGATCCGGGTGATCCGTTCCGACACCGCCAGTTCGCGCTCGAGTATCCACCAATTCCGTGACGAGCCCGCCGACGGGTTCTGCAGCCAGCTCGAAGTCGCGTGCCCCGCGGCGCTGCCCAAGCTCTATATCGCCGAGCATCGATGCCTTCGCGACCCTCGCCGACGAGGTGGCCGCCGCGCTGTACATGAGTCCGGCATCTGGCGTGCGAATTCGGCAACTGGATCTCGCCTGCCTGCGCTGAGAGCACGCGTGGCCGCGCGTCCCGGCCCGCGGAGTGGGCACGCGCGTACCGGTCGAGTAGAACTTGGACCATGGAGCAGGGCCGCGAAGCCGACGACCAGATCCCCTCGGCCCCGGTCCCGCGCAAGCGGACCGGGGGCCGTTCGGCGCGGGTGCGCCGGACGGTGCTGACCGCGACCCTGGACCAGGTCATCGAACACGGCATCGAGGGATTGACCGTCAGCGACATCGCCGCCCGGGCCGGGGTCGCCGAGACCACGATCTACCGCCGCTGGGGCACCCGTACGGCGCTGATCGCCGCGGCGCTCGCCGAACTGGCCGCCGCGGCGAACCCACTGCCCGACACCGGCGCGCTGCGCACGGATCTGCGGGTGCTCGCCGAACAGGTGTCGCACCTGATCGAACAGCCGGGGATCGGCCGACTGGTGGGGACCACGATCGCGCTCTCGGCCGATCCCGAGGTCGACGCGGCCCGGCGCCGGTTCTGGAGCGACCGGTTCGAGCTCAGCTCGCCGGTGGTCACCAGGGCGATCGAGCGCGGTGAACTCCCGCCGGACACCGAACCGGCGCCGGTCCTGGAAACCCTTGCCGCACCACTGTATTTCCGCGTTCTGGTCGGCGGGAGACCCATCGACGACGCCTTCCTCACCCGCTGCATCGAGGACACCCTCACGCTGTACGGTCATCGGGACTGAGCGCCGATCCTCGTGATCGCGGTGGTGGCAGCCATCTCGGGCGTTCAGGCCGCGGGGTCGATGAGGACTTTTCCTTCGACCCGACCGGTGGCGAGGCGATCCAGACAGGCGCCGAGGTGCGCCAGTCCGACCGGTGGCTCGGCGAACTCCCTGCCCAGAACGAGGTTCTCGGTCAAGATCTGCAGGGCGGCGGGCGGGTCGCAGACGTGCGCCAAGGTCGTTTCGAGGGTGACGATGACACGGAACGACAGGACCTGGCACACGGGTCCGTGGAGATCCGAATGCCGGTTCACCAAGGCGTGATCGGGGGCTTCACCCAGAGCAGTTTCTCGTCGGCGTGGGCGCGCCGGGCGGCGGGGTGGGCGGGGTGGCGGTCGGCCCAGGCGTTCTTCTCGTCGAGGAGGCCGGCCACGGCGTGCCAGGTCTCGTCGGTGCTGGGGGGGTTGGTGTCGGCGGCGCGGGCCAGTTTGCGGCGGGTCGCGGCGGGCATGTCGCGGAGTTCGGCGCCGCTGATGTCGCGGTCCCACAGGTAGACGGCCAAGCGGCGGGCCTTCTCGGCCCGGCGGCTGACCGACGCGTCGGTGTGCGCGTAATCGGCCACGGGGGCATCCTACGACGAACGCCCCGCCGTCGGCCGGGGCCGGGGCGGGGCGTTCGAGGGGCGTGGATCAGTACGCGCCGTTGACGTTGTCCATGCTGCCGTAGCGGTGCGCGGCGTAGTTGCACGCGGCGACGATATTGGCGACCGGATCCCACACGTCGAACGGGGTGCCGGGCACGTGGTAGGCGGCGAAGGTCGGGTCGATCACCTGGAGCAGGCCCTTGGACGGGATGCCCTTGGCGGCGTTGGAGTCCCACAGGTTGATGGCCTGCGGGTTGCCCGAGGACTCGCGCAGGATGTTGCGGTGGATGCCCTCGTAGCTGCCGGGGATGCCGTTGGCGCGCATGATGTCGAGCGCCTGGCGGATCCAGCCGTCCAGGTTGTTCTCGTACACCGGCGGGGCGGGCTCGGGCATCGGCGCGGGCTGGGCGATCAGCTCGTCGATCTGGGGGACCTCCGCGACCGGCTCGGCCACCGGGGCGGCCTCGGCGACCAGTTCGGCCGGCTCGGCCTGCTCCTGCTCGGCGATCATCGCGACGCGGGGCGCGGTGCTGTCGTCGGCCACCGACACCGCCGAGGAGGCGGTGACGGCCACGATTCCGGCCGCGGCGACGGCGAAGGTCAGTCCCTCGCGCAGGGTCGTGCGGCGGAGGGTGGAAAGGCGACTGTCAGGCATCTGGATCGTTCCTTGTTCGGGGACAGGGTCGGGTCCGGGCCGCGCGAGGCAGCACGAATCCGGCGGCGGGCGCGCGGAGCGCTCGTCGGGCAGAGATCGATGTGCTGTTGTGTGGATTTGGTTGTGGGGGACACCGGGTCCCCGGAACGCGCCCCTGGCTCGGGGTAGTCGCGGCGGGCGCATGGGCCCCGCCCCGCGACGTCGCGCGGAACTCCACTACGGTGGAGCGAAGTCGGAAGGTGCCGTTCTCGGGGCGCTGTGCCCTCCCGGCCGATTCCGACTGATGTTCAGTTCTCGTTCGGTCGAACCGACTTCAGGTCTCTTCTTCGACCCGCATTGCAGAATGGTCACGGAAGGTGAACGGCGGGTGAACGAGAGTTGAACGGATGGGGTCACCGATCTTGAAAAGCCCAGGAAGCCGTTATCGAAACGCGATCTATGCAGGGAGTTTGCGGGTAAACATCCTGTGCCCGAGGTCACAGAAGAAGTCGTGTAACAGGCGCCACGGATAGGGCAATCCGGACTCCGGGGGGCCGATTCGACCCTCTGGAGCCACCTTCTATAACGCCCGGATCACGCACCCCGGCCATTGGGCACCCTCGTCCTGCTGCGCGCGATCGCCGGCATGATCCCATCCGCCCGGTCCACGCTGAACCCGGACGCCAACGCCGTCCAATCACTCGTCGCGCAGCGGGCCGCCCGGAGAATGACGCGTGGTGCTGTTCCGCAACACCCCGGGCCCAGCACTACCGCCGCTCCGACCTGGCTGCCCGGCACTGCCGACCTCACCGAAATCCTCCCCACCGTCGAACGGCCCTGACTCGCACCCCGAACTGATCCGCGGCCGCTTGTTCTTCCTGAGTCGGCCAGGCCGTGCCGCCGACCGTCCGTGGCTGGACTCGGGTCCGGCCGTCCTCAGGGCGACAGTAGGCGAATTCATCTATGGAGGTGGCGATTTCGTCGCGAGGGAAGGATCGCGGCACCGTCCGTGTTCCTTACCGACGAGCCATTGCCCCCTGGGCTGGCGCGGAGGAGGCGACATGTCAGCCCAGAATGTTCATACGGAGGCCGTCTCGCCGCCGCATCCCGCGCTGGACGTCCGGCACCATAGCTTCACCCTCACCCGCCACTTCGACGCCCCAACGGCATC
The DNA here is from genome assembly GCF_003315035.1 of Nocardia puris. Classification (GTDB taxonomy): domain Bacteria; phylum Actinomycetota; class Actinomycetes; order Mycobacteriales; family Mycobacteriaceae; genus Nocardia; species Nocardia puris. The sequence continues at coordinate 12,781 of NZ_QNRE01000013.1, read as the reverse complement.
GGTGTTCGCCGCATTCGCGGACGAGCCGATCCGCCGACGCTGGTTCCGCCTGCCCGGATCGGACGCGACCTACCGCCACGAGTTCCGTGTCGGCGGCGGCGAAGAAGCGCACAGCACTTTCGCCGTGCTGGATTCGCCACCGGAACGCCTCACCTACCGGTCGCACTACTTGGATATCGTCGCGGACCGGCGAATCGTCTTCGCCTACGAATCGACCGTCGACGACATCCCGCGCTGGGCGTCGTTGGCCACCATTCTCTTCGCCGACGACACCCCCGGCACGAGTCTCCTGACGTGGACCGAGCAGGTCACCTTCCTCGCCCGCACCGGCGACGGCAGCGCCGACTTCCCCCACCTGCGCGGCGGCACCACCCTGCGCCTCAACGGTCTCGCCGCGGCCCTCGGGCCCCGTCGCTGACCGGGTGGCCGATCCGGCGGCAGCGCGACGCTTCATTCCTGTTGTGGGGCAGGCAAACTCGCCACAGCTTCAGCGACTGGTGACGCACCGACCACCCCGGTGCACGAGCGACGCGCCACCCGTTCGCGAACACGGGACCGCTTACTCATGGACGAGATCCGCCGTGCGTCGCCCGGCGGACCAGAGAGAGGTGCGCAACCCCCCGAAGTCCACCCACCAAAACGTGACATTCCCCACGAACGCGACCAGTCACGATGGCGTTCAGGCGTACACCCAAGAACAATCCGCGACACACCCGCCCAACGCACCCAGCCACAATAGGGGGTCCGGGGGGCGAAGCCCCTCCGGGCGGGGCGCGGGGGCTGCGCCCCCGCAAAACACGACGAAACGAGAAAAGCCCACGCCCTCCGTGGGCATGGGCCTGCTATCGAGTGGAGTGCGCCATCAGGGACTCGAACCCCGAACCCGCTGTTGTTGGTTCGGGGTTCGATCTATGTTCACAGCCTGTCACGGGGGATCACGTTGGGCGATCTACCTGCGATGACGCCGATTCCGAACGCGCGCCCGCGCACGGATGATCACGGGCATTCATGCTGAATTCTTGGTGTAAGTTTGGCGCGGGTTGAATTCGTTGCCGTTCACCGTGGCGGCGTGGCCCACCAACGCGGGTGGGAGGCCGGGGCGCAATCGATGCACAGATGGCCCGCTACATCTGTTCTGGGACAGGATGAATCGCGCGTCATCTCGCCACGCGCGAATGGTGACCGCGACGATCTGCGGAGCCTGCTCACCGCGGCGAGTCGCTGACCCCGCGCACCGCCTCCCACACCGCGCTGCTACGCGCCCGTCGATCTCGGCATCGCTCACCGCCACGCACGTGGGCTTCCACCATGGAGTCGGAAGACGGTGTCAGCGGGCTACTGCCCGACACGCGTCGCAGGTTCGACTCCTCGGCGGGGCACATCGAAGATGGGAACGCGGGCGACCTGGGGATTTGCTCCGGCCAACTGGTGATAGAAACGGATTTCGCGCTTGGTTGAGCCAGATTCGGGTGTTCGGGTGATGTGTCGGTCTCGGTGATCGCGGCAGTTCGCCCAGGAGCTAGGCGGCCACCAGCGATGCCTAGCCCCCGAACGCGAACAAGAAGGTCACGGCGACTTGACCGGTGCAGTTGGGCGTGGGCTGGCAGGGGTTCGGCGATGAGCGCTTCGACTGGGACGTGGCGAAAGATCTACTTGTCGGTGGGAAGGTCTACGGTGCCCGCCATGACACTGGACCACCTTGCTGAAATCGCAGCAGAGTTGGACGTAGCCACCCCAGACGTACTCGGTGAGTCGGTCGCCGAGCTAGAACGCGCGGCGCTGAGCCACGGGCTAGCTGTCATCACCCCCGCCACCGTCGAAGCGAGCGGAGTTACTCTCGGCTCGACAATGAGCGCCTCCGACGTTGTCGAGATCGCGGTCAGGCTCGGTGCATCAGCGCTGTATCTTGATCGCGAACTCATCGAGACCGACTCCATCGTGGAATGCATCCAGCAACTCGAGATCGAGCCGGAAGACCGCGCAGCCCGCGATTCGAGTCTGCGGGCGCTGCGCAGGATCAACGGGTACACCCACCGAATCGACGTGGGTTTCATTCACCTCGGGGTTCCGCACTCCTGGAGCCAGGACACCGCGTTCGCCGATGACCTGGAAGAAATCGACAACACTGTCACCGCCCTTCTCGCCGAAACCTCGAACGGTCCTGATAGCCCTGTGGACGTCACTGGGCTGGTCGAAGCGTTGGCGAGTGATCCCGCGTTCCGGCGCGCCCGGACCCGCTTCGAACACGAGACAGCGGCTCGTGCCCTACCCGCTCTCGCGCCAATCCTCGAGCGCGGGGACCGATGGAAACTCATCGAAATCATCCAGGGCGCTCAAGGTCTGCTCAACCAACAGCGCATCGACTTGGTTGACGAGCTCGAGGAACGGCTGCCGGAGCTGGCGACATCACTGGCAGCGACAGACCAGTTCCGATCCGCCAGCAGCGCTGAAGGACGCCGCAAGGTCGCCCTGAAGTGGGTCATGGCGCTTCACACCAACGAGCTGGGCCTTCCACGGGACTTCATCACCGAACTAGCTGCCGCCGCTCACAAGGCGACCAGCGGGCAACTCGGCCTGCTCTGAGGTCGGTCGACCGGGCACATTAGTGCTCGCAGTCGGTGCGGATCGGGGGTGTGACGGACGGTGATCGACCGCGTCACGTCACACCCTCCGCATAGGCTTCGTGCATGAGGAGCGCATTCGCCAAGCTGTCAAGGGCAACAGAGCATTTCGACATCTTCGCGTCGAGCTTGCAGGAGTACCGCGACAGCGAGGCAATCCGCTTCGTCGTCAGGACCCGAAACGATCCACTCAACTCTCAGCAAGTGATCATCGAGACGGTTGCGAGGGTGAACCCGGCGCCTCCGTCGGAGAGATGGGGGCTCATGGTTGGAGACGTGCTGACCAACCTGAGAGGAGCCCTCGACCATGCCCTCTTCGGCCACATCCTCGCGCGGCATCCAGGGCTGACCGAGGCTCAGCAGAAGAAGATCCAGTTTCCTGTCATCGATGATCAGAGTAAGTGGTCGGCTCAGGCCGCTACGTACGTGAACCCCGCGGACCCATGGGCGGATCAAGCCGTCTGGGCGGAGATCGACGCGGTCCAGCCGTTCCATTCTCCCGTTCCGCATGACCACCAGCTGTTTCTGCTGCACAAGCTGGTCAACCTGGACAAGCACCGGGGTATCCACGTTGTCGCTCACCGTGCTGCCGCGACACTGGATCGCAGCTACATGACGCTCACCGAGCTCCCCAACGGAGGTCAGCCCCTGGTAGATGGGGCTGTGCTCGCGAAGAAGACTGTGCCCCGGCCATTGCCGGGAATGGGCACCGTCACGGCAGAGGGGCAAGGCGGGACCGCCTACCACGAAGTGCTCGTCGTGCCCGGTTACACGCACATCCAACTGGATGCCCTGGAGACGATGCGAGCGCTGGTGGCGGCGACCGGAGGGTTTCTCGACACCTTGAAAGTGGCCGGTTGTTGAGACGGTGGACCGGCTTCGAAGCGGTCGCGCTTCAGGGAGGCGATACGTGAGTCGATCCGACAGTTCGCGGCCCTGCCGGGTGTCGAAACCGTTAGTGGGTTCCTGCACATGCGCTCACCCCAGTGAACATGTAACTGGCGTTGGCGAGGAGTGGGCGGGTCCTCGCCCTGCTCGCCTGTGTGAGTGTGGGGCTGGAGTCGGTGCACCACCCGGCAATCTGATGGCTGGGATCAGGTGCGCTCTGTCGCTCTCGGTGGGCCCGGAAAGGTCAGTCTGCGGAGGAATGTGTATTTGGACAGGTAGCTCGGTTTCGCGGGGATCGTGTGGTCTGCGAGGTGTTGGCTGGTCCAGTGTCGGATGGAGCCGAGTTCATCGATCATCTCCCTTCGTGAGTCGCGTTCGCTGCCTCGGGATCGGAGGTATTCGATCTCGAGCTGTTGCAGCACGGTGCCCGGGTGTTCGGGGAATTCGCAGCGGTCGGCCATGATCGAGTAGATGTGGCCGGTGTTGACGCTTTCGACGTTGTTGTCGAATCTGGTTCGGATGAACTCTCCGAGGTAGATGGCCTCCAGGCCGAGGTGTTGGTGCAGGTAGGACAGCATCTGCGCCGTGTCGGTGAGTTCTTCGGTGACAGTGGTTTTGGTCTCGTAGCGGGCGAACCCATCGTGGGCGAACCGTTTGCGTTTGATGACGTGACCGCCCGCACGGCGGGGGATGAAGGACGCGTACCCGCAGTCGGCCGAGGTCGGCCCGGTGACCTCGAACATGTAGTTGTGGAACTGCCACATCTCGAAGGCGTTGGCGAACTCCGGTCGCAGGTAGGCCGGTTCCCCGCGCCCGATCTCGGCCGCGATGCCTCGGGTGAGCGTGTAGATGTCGGTGTCGGGGTCGAGGGTGAACTTGTGCTCGTACTCCACCCCGGCGTCGATGGTGTGGTACCAGCACTCGTGGCTGCCCACTCTGGCCGAGAACTCCGGCAGTCGGTCCACCACCTCGGCCAGGACCTCTGCCGAGGGCTCTGTCGTTGTGGCGCTATCGATCTCGGCGAAGGTGAACGCGTGGGTGATCTCGGTGACGCGGTGAAACAGGCCCGCCTCGGTGGTGAGGCGGGAAGGCGCGTACACCACCCAGCTTCGCTGCCGGAGGTCGGCGGCGACTACGGCCAGCGGCATCACGTCGTGCTGGACCGATCCCTCGACACCGGTGGTGTCGAAGCGCTCGAGCGTCCGGAGGCCGGCATGCCTATAGATGGTGTGCTGGCGGCTCGTGTCGTCCCAGTTGACAAGCGCGGTGGCGTAGCCCGGTCTCGCTGTCACCGGCAGCACGCGGAACATGGTGTCGCCGGGGAGGTTGTGCCCCGGTTGGCGGTAGCGGGCGTGCCAGGTGCCGGTGAGTAGCCAGCAGGATGCGTAGGCCATGGTCGACTCCGAGTCAATCAGTCGCGGCCGGTCAGACGGCGGGCGGTATTGAGCGCGACGAGCGCCGCGAGCCGGATTCCGAGGAAGGCGACGGCGGCGGGGATGAGGATGCGTCGCCAGCCGGTGCGGGTGCGGGCGTAGAACAGGGCGGCGCTGCGGTGGTGGTGCCACAGGGATCGGTTGCGTCGGAACTTGCTGGATTGTCCGCCGTGGTGGGTGACCCAGGCAGGACCGGACAGGACGGTGGTGTAGCCGTGTTCGCGCAGGCGCCAGGCGAGGTCGGCGTCTTCGAGATACATCCAGTAGCGCGGGTCGAAGCCGCGCATCTGTTCCCAGAGTGGGCGTTTCATCATCAGGCAGCAGCCCGATACCCAGTCGACCTCCTGGTCGGCGTCGGGGTTGCCGATGGCGGGGCCGAAGTATTCGGCGCTGGCGGCGTTGCTGCCGGGCCGCAGCACGCTCATGATCGCGTGGCGGGCGGCGAGGGCGGTGGAGGGGAAGCGTCGGCCGTTAGGGTAGGGCTCGCCGTCCGGAGTCTGGATGCGTGCGCCGACGACCCCGATCTGCGGGTCGGAGAGGGTGGCGACCATGGCCTCGAGGGCTTTGGGGTCGCCGAGTTCGGCGTCGGGGTTGAGCAGGGTGAGGTAGTCGGCGTGGGTGGTGGCGGCGGCTTGGTTGATCGCGGAACCGAAGCCGATGTTGTGCGGGTTGGCGATCGGGGTGAGCCCGAGATCGCGGGCGACCTGGAGGGTGTTGTCGGTGGAGGCGTTGTCGATGACGGTGATCGTGACGTCGGCGGCGGTTTGGGCGCGTACGGAGGCGACGGCGGCGGGCAGGTGTTGTGCGCTGTTGTAGGTGAGGATGATGACGTCGATGCTCACAGTGGGGCGGCCTCTCGCTGGTCGGTGGTCGGATACGCCGGGGTTGATCCGGCGGACGGTATCACTGGGGAAGTTGGTGGGCAGGCGGCGATGAGCGAGCGCACCGGCCCGCGCGAATCGCGGTAGCGGCCGAGGTAGTGGGCGGGGGTGCCCTGCATGGGCCAGAACGCGAGTTTGCCGATCGTCATCCCCGCGTAGACGCGCACCGGCAGCGTCGCGCGCAGTTCGAGGGTCCAGGGGATGACCGCGCCGCAATGCCCCAACGGTGCGGACAATTGGATTCGCAGCCCGAGGCAGGATACCGACCGGCAGGCGTGAAGGGTGGCGGCGTAGCGCAGCCCGCCCATGGTCTCGGCGGTCGATCCCAGATACAGCTTGCCGGGGGTGAGCACGACACCATCGGGCGGGATGGTCGTCTGATCGGCTTCGGGATTGCGGTGCGGGTCGAGTTCGATGCCGGTCGGGTAGGACAGGAGTTCGGCACCGAGGCGGAACGCGATCGAGTTCGCACAGACCAGGTGCTGGTCGAACGGTTCGATCACAAGCTCGCCGCGGTGCCGCGCGTTCCGGATCTCGGCTCCGGTCAGCATGAGAACACCTGGTCCAGCGCCGCGCGCGCACGCACGGCGAGGTCTTGCCGGGTGGTGTCGTTGGTGATCTCGATGTCGACGTGTACGTCCTCGACACCGGTGGTGGACGCGTCGGACAGTGTGAGGTAGCCCCGGTCGGCGAGCCGTTGCTTACGGGTCTCGGCGGGTGCGCTGACTCGTATGACGGTCCAGCCCGAGTCGCGCAGTCGGGGCAGGTCGTGGTTGTAGGAGCGGACATCGTCGTTGATCACGATGTCGGCGAAGCTCGTTTCAGCGCGGGCGAGGAAGTCCCGGACGAGGAAGTCGCGGTCGCGGTCGCGTAGACACAGGGCGAGCGTTTCCATGAGCTGCTGGTCCTGCTGGCCGGGTGGGAGAGTACGGCCCAGGCGGGTGTAGAAGGCGTGTTGTAGGTCGTAGAGCGGCGCGGCGACCTTGACCACCTCGCAACGGAGGCCACGGGAATCGGCGGCGTGGGTGATGAGTTGGGCGGTGGTGGATTTACCGGCGCCTGAGTGGCCGATGAGGGCGAGCCGGGTTCTGGATCGGGTCATCGGGAATCTCCGTGGGTGAGGACGGTGCCGTTGTCGAGGGTGAGCACGTCGCCATCGACGGCTTCGTGGATGAGGGCGGGAATACCGTGCTCGCGCACGACGATCCCGAGGTGACACAGCTGCGAAGCCAGGTCGAAGACGAACCCGTCGACCAGACCGACCAGCGCCGCCAGCACCGCGTAGGGTCGCCGGGCCGACAGGATCACCCGTCCTCCGTTGGATCGAATGACCTCGATGCGGGTGATGATCTCCGCGACTGCGCGGTGTTGGTGGACGTCGATCTGCGCGCCGGACACGCTGACCGCCGCGCCCGTCGAAAGCTGTTCCAGCACGGCGTCGTTGACCACCCGCACGACGTGTCCGGTGGCGCGGCCTGCGGCGATCATGCGCGGTTGCGTGTGGCTGTGTGTCGGACCGGTGAGGACGGTGTGGTCGATGTAGAACAGCTCGCCGCGGGTGCCGATGACCCACTCGATGACCGTGGGGCCTTGCATCACGGCCAGGTCCCTTGCCAGCCGGGCGATCAAGGCAAGGTTCGTCTCGCCGCCGGTGACCGCGAGCGCCGCCTCGCTCGGTGAGTCCGGCATGAGGGCCAGGCTTGTGGTGGAGGCGAAGCCACGGTTCATCGCCAGCAGACCCTCGTCGGAGGATTCGGCGGCGATCTCGCCGGTGGCAGGGTCGGCGGGGTGGGTGATGAGACCACGCTGGCCCTTCACGTAGTCACGAACCAGCACGGTGAACGGCTCACCGGCGGGCGCGGCGGCGTGCAACCATTGCAGCTCGCCCACGAGATCGTCGGTGTTGCAGACGATCTGGCGCTGCTGTTCGCTGACATCGACGATCACCTCCGGTGCCGTCATCGCCTCGCGCAGCAGCGGGGCGAGATCCTCCGCCCAGGTATGGTCGGGGTCGGCTGGCAGGTAGACGACGACAGCGGAGCCGATCGCGATTCCGAGTTCGTGCGCGCGCCGCATCGCGGGGCCGCGTTTGCTGGTGAAGTGGCCGACAGGGCCGGTCATCGGCCCGAGTGGAATATCGGCGGGTAGGGGTTCGAGGTAGAGGGGAACGACCGCGATCTCGCTCCGATAGGAGCCATGGCGGCGGCGCGCGGTGTTCGGGCGCGCCTGCACCAGCGAGACAACACCACCAGCCTCCACCCATTCGATATCCACGTCACCGACGCCGAGCACCTCGCGCGCGGCCTCGACCAACCTGGTGACCTCCGCGACGGTTGACGGGGGTAGGACCCCGTCGTGATCGGGCACAGCGGCACCGGCGGCCAAGGTGTCGGCCCGACCGCGCACGGCCTCTATCCGAACCTGGTCGGGGACGGCCGGGTCCAGGCCGGTCATGGCGATCCCGGCCTGCTCGGGCTCGACCATGACCTGCACGATCACCGCCATCCGAGGCGTCGGGTCCAGGTCACCGGCGCGCAGCCGCGCGCTCACGGCGGTGAGCGAGTAGTAGGAACGCCACACCGCAGCGACCGCCTCGGGCACGTCCTCGTCGGCGACGTCGAGCACCGACTCGTAGGCGCCCGCGTACGCGGTGTCGGTCGAGTCCTCACACAAGGCCGAGGACCGGACAGCGAACCGAGTCCCCGCCGCGAACACCTCCTCGAGCCGGACCGCCAGCAACTCCTGCGCAGGGCTGCCGAGCTGGATATCGGCGATCAGGTCGGTCAACCGGGCCACCTGCGCCGGGACTTCGGCACCGACAGTTGCCCGCAAGTCCGCGAACACCGCCTCCACACCCGCGAGGACATCGTCCTCGATCACCGCGGCGAACTCGCCGGCCGGGACCGCGATCAGCGGGGGAACCGGTACTCGCGCGGACAACTCACCGAGACGAGCGCACTTCGCCCCGACAAGCTGCTCGTTGAGTTGCGCGTCGCCGAGTCCGGGAAAGCGTTCCCGGGCCAGGTCGCTGGTGAGCCCGACCCAGGATCGGCTGGTCTGCGGCCCGCGCGAGCCCTGATACTTGCCGGTGTAGCAGTTGATTTCACCGACTGGTGTCCACCACATCATCTGCCCGATCTCCATGCCCGGGTAGACCCGCACCGGCTCGGTCGCGACGAGTTGCAGAGTCCATTGGCCGATGTAGCCGATATCGCCCAGCCCGGAGGACAGGTGAATCGACAGCCCGAGCCGGGCAATGCTCGACCGGGCGGCGAAAGTCGGCGCGAACCCGGTACCGCCCAGGACTTCGGCGGTGGCGGCGAGGTAGAGCTGGCCGGGGCGTAGGACGAATCCGTCTGCGGTGATGGAGATCTCGATACTCGGATTCTCGACACGGGCATCGAGAACCGGTGCGGTGTAGGCGCGCAGCCGGTCACCGAGAGAGAAGTTGTAGGAATTCGGGTTCAGACGCGCCGGATCGAACGGCTCGATGGTGATCGCCCCGGCCGCACGCTGACGTTGGATCTCGACTCCGGTCAGGATCGTCATCGCGGCCACCCGCAGGTGAGAAGAACTGAATGGTGCAGGCGTTCGGTGTCAGCGATCGACATCAGCAGGTGTACTCGGTCGGTGGTGCCCGCGTTGAACACGGTGTGTTGGGCGCGGGTGTCGAACACTCGCAGCCTGCCGTCGGCGGGGATGTGGTGGCCGTGGCCGTCCGGCCCGACCAGATAGGCGTTCGGGTCGGTGTGTATGGCCAGGTGCGCGCGTTTGGTGGCGTCGGCGTGCATCCGGTGGACTGTGCCCGGTGCCAGGATCATCAGCCGCATCCGACCGATCGGCATGAGCGCGGAGACCGCTTGATGTACGACAGCGAAGTAGGTGTCGCTGAACATCGGGTTGAAACAGGAGAACTCGCGCTCGTGATAACGCATGGTCCCGTTCGGGGTGAACTGGCTGACCAGTCCGTCGGCGAGCAGATCCTCGGCACCGGGACGGTGAGTCAGGGATATACAGCGCAACGGCTCGCCGTTTCGCTCGGTGGTCATCGGTTCGATGAGGCCGAGGACGTGGTCGTACGCCTGCCGCAGCAGAGCTAAGTCGAATACCGCGTCTGTGGGGCCGTTATAGAACTGCTCTGCGTCGGTTTCGTCGGGGCGGTGGGTGCTGCGCGAGGTCATCAATTTGCTTCTCCTGGCACGGATGGTGGTACGGGGGAGGACTGCGAGGCCGGTGTCGAGACCGTTTGAGGTTGTTGAACACGCCGTCACCGTCCCGATGTCGGGTTCTGGTCAGCACTCTCGACGGCGGTGAGTAGGTGGTGGCCTCGGGGGTCGCCGATGAGGATTCGTAGTTGGCACCAGGCTCGCCGGATCTGTTGTCCGTCCGCCGCGACGGGGGCCGGGGCTCCGTGGTTGCGTAGTTGGGTAGCTGTCTGTATCCGGGCGTTCTCGTCGCAGAATTTCAGTGCGTTCAGGTACTGCTGGAGCGGGGTGGTGGGCTCGCGCCAAGGCCCCCCATTCCGCGGAGTCGTAGTCGGCCCAGTAGCGGTGGAATCCGACCCGGTCGAGGTCGTCCATACGCTGCTGCCATTGCGGGTCTCCGATCAACCGCAGGTACTCGATACAGGCCCTTCTGATTTGGTAGCCGTCCTCGGGAAACGCGGCCGGGATCGGTGCGCTCAACAACTTGTGGGCGTGGTCGGGCGACAGTGTCTCCCATTCGAGCAAGCGTTGTCGGAGTCGCTGGATGGGTGTCGGATCATCCCAGCCTTCTTCATCAGCCAAACCCAATAGTGGTCCTCTCGGTTCGTGCGAATCAGAGGGTTCGCACCGGATTGGGGTGCCGCGTTGTGAGGGTGGTGTTCCCGGACAGCGCTGCGGCAGCGGGCAGTCTCCCGCAGCAATGCCGCTGTCCCGGAAGCCTTTCCCTCACCCCGCCCAGCGCGTGCCGGTGCCGAGGGAGGGAGGGGTCGGCATCCTCCACGGCAGGGTCGGCAAGCCTTTGGTGGCCGGTGGTGGTTACTGGTGGGTGGTGAGGGCTTCGTGGATGAGGGCTTCGGCGTCGGTGCCGAACACCGCGTGACCGCCGAGAGTGTCGAACACGCTCAGGTAGTCACCGATATTGGTGGGGTCGGTGAACACGAGCTTGCCGGTGACGGTCTCGACCACGACGTGGGTGTCGTCGTAGGCGATGAAATTCGTTGCGGACGAGGAGGATTGCGTGGTCCGGGGAAGAATGCCGAGGGTGACGGTGGGTGGCAGTGGGCGCAGCAGCATCTCGAGTTGGGCGCGGGTGGTATCGGTGTCGCCGACACGGGTGTGGAGAGCTTGCTCGGCGACCAGGAAATGCGTCACCGTGTCCGAGGCCCGCCACCGCCGCTGACGGGCCAGCCGCTCCTCGAGCGCGGGGGGCACGTCGCCGTCATTGTCGACCGCTGCCAGGAGCGGGTTCAGGATGGCGCGAGCGTAGTCGCGGGTCTGGAGCAGACCCGGCACCAGGGCCGGGTCGAACCAGCGCAACACGGTCGCGTCGGACTCGAGTTGCCCCATGCGCTGCTGCAACTCGCTGGACAGATTACCCCGCCAGGCGACGAACTCCGGGCTCGGCGAGACAACGTTCACAGACATAGTTGTTCTCCAATCATGTTGTGGTTGAAAGTGATTCAGGCGGCTTCGATGGTGGTGATGAGGGTGTGGTCGTGCTCGGTGCGGGTGGTGATGTGCTGGTTGAGCGTGCGCAGGTCGTCGGCGACGGTGATCGAGACCGCCCACCGCTGACCACCCGGTTGTTCGGCGGGCGTGGCGGCGGGGGTGATGTGTACGCAGTAGGCGTGCGTCGCTGGGGTGTGGTCGATGCCGCGTTGGATCGTCTCGGCTGCGGGGAGGTCCGCGTCGGGGGTGGTGAACGCGCGGGCGGCGGTCCCGGATCGTTGGGTGTAGTAGGCGTGGTGGAAGCCGAGGATGGCTGCGGGCCCATCCGCTGTGCTGCCGGGCCCGTTGCCGGTGACCGTGCGGTCGGTGGTGGTGTTCGGGCAGGCGGCGGGGTTGTGGATCGGGGGCTGGTCACGACCGCTGGGGACCGGCGCGGCGAGTACCGGTGCGGGCCACAACACGCAGATGAGCAGCCCGAGCGCGCCTGCCACCAGGTGGAGCTTCGTGCGGCTGGTCAAGGGGACTCCTTTTCGAGAAATCGGCAGAGAGACAGGGGGTTCAGGGCGGTGTGGTGGGCGGACGCAGGCGCTGCCCGGCACGGACGCCGGTGACGGTCTCGTGCGCGAGGGCGGTGTGTTTGTCCACGGCGGCCCACGCGGTGGTGGTGTCGGGGTGGTCGCGGCCGAGGGCGACCGCGCGCAGGTGCGCCCACGCGAGGTTGTCGATGGCGCGGGTCACTGCCAACAGTGCGTCGATCCCGTGGCGGCGCGGCTCGTCCCCGGCATCGTGGAGGTGGTGCTGGTAGCGGGTGAGGAACTCGTGGACTCCCGCGAACAACGGTGCGGCGGGCTCGTCCGCGCTGGTGAGCGTGTCGAGGAAGCTGGTCGCGTCCCACGGCTCGACGCCGCCGGGTTCGGTGGCCGCCGGTGCGCGGGTGGAGGTTCGCGTGGCGCGGGCTCAACTGCGGGTCATCGGACGATGCCCTCCTTCTCAGGATCTCGGGCGGTTGGCGGTGGGGTGTGCGCGGTGGCGATGCGTACGCTGCGAGGCCCGCCCGCCGCCGGTAGGCCTGGGTGGTGGGTGTCGTCGGGGACGAGGACGGTCCAGATCTCGGGTTGGCGGCGCACGCGCCGCGCGAGTGCGGCCTGCGTCTGCGATGGCTGATCGCCGGGCTGGGTGCGGTCGAGGTAGAGCCCGCCCCACCGGTACCCGAGCGCTTCGGCCCGGCGGCGCATCGCCACACCGAGCGCCTCGACAGCGGCGGGGTCGAGGAGGGGCTGGCGGAGGTAGCCGACCGCGACCGG
>NZ_QNRE01000012.1 GCF_003315035.1 Nocardia puris | reverse complement strand
CAGTCCACTCGGGTGGACGACAGCGGGCACGTGGTCTGGTGCATCTCTGGGAGCGGGGCGCAGCGGTGGAGCGCCGAGCTGCTCCGCCTGCACCGTGTCGTCACCGTTCTGTGGACACCCGAGGAGGCGTCTGTACAGCCCGACCCGTCTGTGCACCGCACAGACGAAGCGGACCGCACAGACGCCGTCGAGTACGCCGTGCGCGTCGAGCACGTGGACGGGCAGATCGATTACCACATCCACCCCACCGCGCAGTCCGCCATCGACCACGCCCTCACCGCACACCTCGCCGGTGGAGACCACATCGCGGAGGCGGTCCAGTCCCGCCCCGGCGGCGGCTGGGAGCCCGCCCGGGCGACGGAGGTGGACTGATGACCCTCGACCGCACCGGCGACGACATCCCAGACCGCTGCCCCTACGACTGCCGCCGTGGCTGGCTCACCCCCGACGACGCCGACGTGATGCGCGCCTGCCCCATCCACCGGCCCCGCCCCGCCCAGGCCGACACCAGCACCGGCCACATCAGCGCGCGCGCCGCCGAGGCGATCGCGCGCGCCGACCGAGAGGACCGCAATGCCTGAAGAGACCGATGGGTACGGCCTGGTGATGCCGTTCGTGACCGTCGTATCAGCGGGCGGCCCGCACGACGACGAGTCCTATACCGCGGGCTGGGAGATGGGTGCGCTCGACAACCGACTCGCCGGATCGTGGGACGACGTCGCCGCCACGATCCGCACCGCCAACAGGGCGCAGGCAGATCTGATCGCGATGCGGCACGGCTACATCACCGAGGTCGCCACAACCGACAGCAGCGAATGGTTGCACGTCCTGTTCCGCGCGGCCGGTGAGCGAATCGCATTGCAAGGCAATCAGAACGCGGCCGACGCAGCCTCTGTTTGGCGGCCCGTCCGCGTGATCGTGACGCTCGAGGAGCAGGACGCGCTACCCGTGGGGAGTTTCGTCAAGCAGGTCTCCTCCGGCCAGATCTATCAGCGGACGTCGGACGGGTGGATCGACCCGAACGGCGACTGCTGCTTCGACCTCGACCTGCCCCGATTCGAGCGGGTCGACCTCCCCATCGAACTCCTGTGGGATCCGCAGGACGCCAAACGAGAGGAGCCCTGATGGGACACACGATCATCAAACCCAGCCGCGACGAGGACTTCTACGTCGTCTACTCCTCCGTCGTGGACGCCCCGATCCAGTGGGGCACCCGCGCCGAGCTGGAGGCCGGTTACGAGCACGCCCACCCCGACCGGTTCGACCGTGCCGATGAGTGGGGGTCATCCTCGTGGATCGGCTCCCACCACTGGGACCGGCAGAGGGTCATGGTGCGGGAGGGCTTCCGGCCCGGCGCGTACCCGCCGGGCGCGTGGTACGCGACCGTAGCCAGGGCCGACCTCCGCCAGTTCTGCGAGTCCGTGGACTCCGAGGGCTACTGGCATCCCAAGCTGGTCACCTGGGAGTACCCCGATGCCTGATCAGACCCACCGCCGCGCCGCCCACCTCTACCGCGCCGAGGTGTGCAAGGGGCGCGCCGCGCTCGGGCGGCCGTGCCTGTGCGCCGCGTACGCGCGGATACCTGACCGGTGGCGGGCGCGGATAGCCCGCCACCTGCGCGACTTCGCAGACGAGATTCACCGCGACACCGCGCCACTCGCGTTCGGCGGCTACTGGAACCACACCCCGGACGGCATCAGGGTCGTGGTCACCGACGGCATCCAGGTCGGCCCGAGAGTGCCGGGCTGCCCGCTGTGGTACATGGCCGACGACTATGACCGAGCCTGGGAGGGGATGTCCCATGGCTCCTGAGTCTGCCGCCGCGCCTGAGCCGTTCGGTCGGTGGGCGCTCCCCGATCGGGAACGCGACCGCCCTGAACTCCGCCACGGCGCCACTGAGGCGACGCGCTGGGTCCTCACCGAACATATCCAGCACGGGTTCTTCGGTGTCTGCTCCACCTGCGGGCACCCCAACACCTGGACCTCCGAAACCGGCATCACCTGCCCGAACAGGATGGAGCACCATGCCTGAGCCCGCCGACGAGATCCGCGCCCACGCCGCCGAGGTGATCGCCGAGAGCCTGTTCCTCCAATGGTCGGAGAGCCGCGGCATCACGGGGATGCGCTGGGCCAGCTTGGAGTGGGTGATGCAGCTCGCGCACCGCGCCCGCGCCGAACGGATCGTGACCGCGCTCGCGGACGCTGGCCTCCTGCCCACCGCTGTGGAGTGGGGCGGCCGCAACGACAGCAGCAGCCCTCGCCACGTCGAGATGATCGTCACCAGCCCGCACGAGACAGCCCTCCGCCAGCACGCCGCCGCCTACTACCCGGCACCACCGCTCACCATCGTCCGCCGCTATGTCACCTCCTGGCGGGAGGCCGACCGGTGACCCGCATCGACTTGCCGTGGACGCGGCCCCCGCTGTCGATGAACGACCGAGGTTTCACACGCGGTGCGGCGCTCGCCAAGGCACGGATTGTCCGCGAGGTGCGCCAAACCACGCACACACTCGCCACCGCCGCCCGCCTCCCGCGCGGCGTCGCGCACGTCACCGTGCAACTGCACTACCGGCCCCGCGACAACGGCCGCCGCGACACCGACAACCTCGTCGCGACCCTGAAACCGATCTGCGACGCCCTCGCCGCCGGCACCGCGAAGCACCCCGGCTACGGGATGGTGCCCGACGACATCCCGCGCTGGATGGCGAAACCGGAACCGATCATCCACCCGCCAGCAGCGAAGGGCCTACCCGGCGCGCTCTGGCTGGAAGTCACCTGGAAGGACTGACCCCGTGGGATACGCCAGATACGAGCTCCCCGACGGCCGCATGGCCGGGTACGCCGTCGAAGCCGCGTGCGATCATCCTGGCTGCCAGGCTCAGATCGACCGAGGGCTCGGCCACCTGTGCGGCCGCAACCCGGACGGTCACCGCGACCCTGACGAACCGGGCTGCGGCAACTACTACTGCGCCGACCACCAGTTCGCCCACGACTGCGCCGTGCCCGAGGAGGACTGACGATTGACGACCGAACTCGCCCGAGAAATCCTGGACAAGTGCCTGGCCCTGATCGACAACATCACAGCCGAGCAAGCACGAGACAGCCTCTACGACCACCCCGCCTGCAACGACACGGCCACCCACGGACTCGAATACCACCCAGCCACCATCCGGTACGACCAGCACGGATGCACCACCGGGCACCAGTGCGACGCCTGCGTACAGGCCGCCCGTGACCGATTCGCCGTCGTCGTCGGCCACTTCGGATACGCCACTTGCCCTATGTGCGGCGAAACCTTCACGGACTACGCCGGATTCGTCTCCCTGCTGCCAACGGACACCGAGCTGCCGTGGTTCTACCGGCCGCCGCGACTGCAGCTGCCAGTGGGGGAGTCCGCCCGGCGCCTCGCCCTCCCGTGGGGCGTCAGCGCCTACACGTCGGTCACGTTCCCGAGATGGTTCCCCGGTGACCCGGATCCCTGCTCCGGCATGCTGTGGGTGGCCGGGCCGCCGGATAACGGGCTCACGCCGTCGAGCGAGGGACCTCGCCGCGAGGGCGAGGCGTGGGTGCGCCGGATGCTCCGCCCTGACGGCGATGATCGTGGCGGTGCGAGGTGAGCGCGCCCGAGTGCCGTGTCTGCTCGCGGCCTGTCGGCGACAGCGCACCCCTCTGCGGCGAGTGTGGCCTCGCCATCGTCGCTGACCTGCACCAGGTCCCCGCGCTCCTGGCCGAGTGGGACATCACCCGCGCCGGCCTGGCCCGCATGACCTCCGGCCACGTCGGCGGCCGCTCCGCCGAAGCACCGCTGCCGGTACGTCCCGCCCGCGGCCGCGGCACCGTCCTCGAAGGCGACCGGGCTCGCCGGCGCCTCGTCACCGCGATCACGACCTGGACGCGCGTCATCTCCCAGGAACACCGCCTCCAGGTGGACCTCGACGACCCGTACCTGATCGAGGTGGCCACCGAGCTCCGCGGCCCCGTGGTCGCGGACCGCTCCGCGGCCGCACTGCCGCCCGCCCTGCCCGACGCGACGGCCCGCGCCGCCGCCTGGCTGGCCCTGCACCCGGATCTGTTGCGCGCCAACGACTACGCCGAACAGATCTACTCCGACGTCATAGGAGCGGCCCGCGCGGTCGAGGTGTTCATCGATCGGAGGGTGGAGCGCCGCTACCTCGGTGCCTGCGAGGCGGTGCTGGACCGGCAGGGTCTCGTGTGCGGGCACCCGCTGCGCGCCGTCGTCGAGGACAACGGGCGCGTGGCGACCTGGGTGCGGTGCGGCCGCTGCCGCACCCAGTACGAAGTCGCCCAGATCGAAGCCGCCGCCCGCGCGGCCGCCGAGCAGCAGCTCTACACCGTCGCCGACCTCGTCCGCGTCACCGCCGCCATCGGCGCGCCGATCCCGAAACGCACCCTCTACCACTGGGCCCACAAATCGCGTCGCCTCGAACCCCGCGGCTGGCAGCACATCGAGAACGACGGCCGGGCCCGGATCACCGACCACCGCATCTCCGCCGCCGACGTCGCCGTCTACCGCCTCGGTGACGCGCTCGCCCTGGCCCTGCGCCAGAACCAGAAAGGCAACCCCGCAGCATGACCGGCAACCCGCACTCCAGCAGCGAAGCCCGCCGCATCGCCCTCGAAAACACCGTCCTCCGAGGCGAATACGGGTCCAGCGTGCACGGTGTCAGCACCGGCGCCGCCGACCGCGACGAAATGGGCGTGTGCATCGAACCGCCCACCCACGTCATCGGCATCAGCGCGTTCGAGCAATACCAGTACCGGACCCGGCCGACCGGCGTCCGGTCCGGGCCCGGCGACCTCGACCTGACCATCTACAGCCTGCGCAAGTGGGCGCGCCTCGCCGCCCAGGGCAACCCCACCATCCTGCTGCTGATGTTCCTGCCTCCGCACGATCTCGCCGTCACGAGCGACATCGGCGCCGACATCCAGGCGCATCCGGAGCGGTTCATCTCCCGCCAGGCCGCCGCCCGGTTCGCCGGCTACCTCGTCAGGCAGCGCGACCAGCTGCTCGGCCGAAAGTCCAAGAAGCACACCAACCGTCCCGAGCTCGTCGACGTGTGCGGCTTCGACACGAAATTCGCGTACCACATGGTGCGCCTCGGTTTGCAGGGCGTGGAGCTGCTCACCGCCGGCCGCATCACCCTGCCCATCCCGGAGCCGGACCGTACCTGGCTCGCCGAACTGCGCCGCGGTGAGCACACCCAGGAACAGGCGCTCGACCGCGCGACCGAACTCCTCACCCGACTCGACGAACTCGCCGAGTCCTCCGACCTGCCGCCGCATCCGGACCGCGCCGCGATAGACCGGTGGCTGACCGACACCTACGAGTCCTGGTGGCACCGGAAAGCCTCCTGACAACAGGAGGTGTCCAGGAAAGTGGTTTGCCGCGATCGCTGTAACTGCTTACAGTCCCGACGTAAGCAGTTCGGATGTGTGGGCGGGCCGGAGACGGCCGGTTATCGCATGAGGAGCGGGTGGTCGCGGGTTCAAATCCCGTCACCCCGTCGGAAGACGGGGTGTAGCTCAGCTTGGCAGAGCACCTAAAACCCGGTTGGCATAACACGACCGCCCACCTCCGAATCGCTCAGCAGGAAGCGGTGGTGCGGGCCGGAGACGGTCGGTTACCACTTCTAATGGAGAGGACGCGGGTTCGAATCCCGCCGGTACCGAAAGGTGCTGTAGCTCAAGCGGCCTAGAGCGCTAACCCCGGTCGGCATGCCACGCCCGTACTTCCGCTTCCTGCACCTCGCGAACGGAAACGGGCCGGACTCTGCCGGTTATCTTTTGGGGAGATCAAACCCGGTAGACACACACGCCCGTTCTCCCTCGCGAAAACCTACGACACGCCCCCTATCGGGGGCCGAGACGAGGACGAGATGAGCGACATCCTGGCCGGAATCAATACCCGCACCACTCCGCAGAACGAGCAGGCCGACCCCCGCCAGGCCCGCAACAACGCCGGCGGCTACACCTTCCAGGTCACCCCGGCAGTGCGGCTCCGCCGATTCCTCACCCTCGGCACCGAGGGCGGCACCTATTACGTCGGCGACAAGGAACTCACCAAGGACAACGGCGAAGTCACCCTGGAGTTCGCCCGGAACCGTACCGCGGACCTCGTCGCCGAGATCGTCACGATCTCCACCTCCGGCCGCGCGCCCAAGCAGAACCCCGCACTGTTCGCGCTCGCCGCGGCCGCCTCCCTCGGCGACGTCGACGGCCGCCGCGCCGCACTGGACGCGCTGCCGCTGGTCGCCCGCACCGGCACCCACCTGTCTCCGTCGACGACGTCGCCTACCAGATGGTCAAGTACCGGCAGCGCGAAGGCTGGTCCCATCGCGACCTGCTCCGCCTGGCCCACCCCGCTACCGACGATCCCGCCCGCAAGCGGCTGTTCGACTGGGCATGTGGACGCGGCGCATCGCTGGACGGGCTGCGCCTCGTCGAGGGCTTCCAGCGCGCCCAGACCACCCCGGTCACCGACCTGCCGAACCTGGTGCGCGAGTACCGGCTCACGTGGGAGATGCTGCCCGACACCGCGCTCAACACTCCCGCCGTGTGGGAAGCGCTGCTGGACAACGGGATCCCGCAGACGGCGCTGATGCGGCAGCTGCCCCGTCTCACCAACCTCGGCCTCCTCGCACCCCTCGGCGGCCGGACCCGCCAGGTGGCCGGCCAGCTCGCCGACAGCGACCGACTGCGGAAGGCGCGCGTGCACCCCGTGAACGTGCTCGTCGCGCTGCGCACCTACGCGGCCGGCCGCGCGGCCCGCGGCACCAACACGTGGTCGCCGTCGGCGCCGATCGTCGACGCGCTCGACGCCGCGTTCTATGCCGCGTTCGACGCTGTCGAGCCGACCCGCGTCCGGCACCTGCTCGCGCTGGACGTGTCCGGGTCGATGATGGCGCCGATCTCGGGGATGCCGCTCAGCGCGCGCGAGGCCTCGGCCGCGATCGCGATGGTCACCGCCCGCACCGAGCCGTTCCACCAGCTCGTCGGGTTCTCCGGCGCGACCATCGGGCTCGCCCAGCGCCGGATGACCGGGCTCTCCGAGCTCTCGATCAGCCCGCGGCAGCGCCTGGACGACGTCATGCGCACCACCTCTAACCTGCCGTTCGGCCGCACCGACTGCGCCCTGCCGATGCTGTACGCGCTCGACAAGCGCCTCGAGGTGGACGTGTTCTCCATCTACACCGACAGCGAGACCTGGTCGGGTTCGGTGCACCCGCACCAGGCGCTGGCCCGCTACCGCCGCGAGGTGAACCCGAACGCGAAGCTGGTGGTGGTCGGTATGACCTCTACCGGGTTCAGCATCGCCGACCCCGACGACGCGGGCATGCTCGACGTCGCTGGGTTCGACGCCGCTGTCCCGACGCTGCTGGCCGACTTCGCGCGAGGTTGAGCATGGACATCCGCGCGCAACAGGCGCGAGAACACCACCAGGCGGCCGGGATCAGCAAGCAGCAGGCCGCGCAGCACGTCGCCGCCCGCAACCGCCTCATCCGGCAGTTGCGGGCGACCGACCCCGATCGCTGGACCTACCCTGCGTTGGCGCGCGCGGTGGGCTGCACGCCCGAACTCATCGCGGCCGTCGTCCAGGGCCGCACCAGATAATTCGTTTCGTTAAGTACCGATACTGCCCCTGGCCGGACCTCCGGGCCAGGGGCAGTTGTCCTGCGCGGGTCACCCCGCGATCAGCAGGGTGTGGCGAGCCGTCCCGCCCAGCACCACCGCCGCCGCGTGGTCCCGGTCGGTCAGCGTCTTCTGGTCGGCCTCGGAGCGGACGTGCGCACCGGCGCGGGCGAGGCGGGCCAGGGCGGCGTCAACCTCGGCGCGGGGCGCGGCCACCCGATCCCGCAGATCCGCCAGCGCCACCGCGCCCCCGCCCAGCGCGGCGTAAGCGGCGCGGATCGCGGCCTCGGTGCGGTCGGCGGGCATCGCGGCGGCGTCCAGGCCCTGGATCAACGCGGCGCCGTCGTCGGTGATCAGGTGCAGGTAGGTGCGGCCCACGCGCACGGAGTGGATCAGGCGGGCCGCGGCCAGCTTGACCCGGCGAGCGGTGGTGAGCGCGGCGCCCGCGATCCGGGTGACCTCGGTGGTGGTGAGCTCGACGAGCTGGGCCGCCAGGGCGCGGAGGATGGCGGTCTCGGCGGCGGTGATGGTGGTCATCTCGGGCTCCCTGTTCGTTGGCGGTACGGTAATCGTACCACTGGAACTGCGAACGTGCCACTTGTGAGTTGACCGTGCCAGTGGTATGGTTACCGTACCGAGAGGGAGATGGTCCCTCACCCGAGATCGGAGCACCCGATGACCACCTGGACGATCACCCACCCCGACGGCGGCCACTACGTCACCGCCGACGCCACCGAGGCCCGCGAGATCATCGAGCGCATCACCTCCACCGGTGTCGCCCCCACCGTCGAGATCGCAGACGCCCCGCCCGCCGAAGAGTTCGACGTCGAGATCACCGAGAAGCGGCAGCGCGCCGGGCGGATGGCTGACGCGCCGTTCTCCGTGCGCGTGACCGACCCCTGGGGCGGGGTCAGCACGTGGGGCGGCTTGTGGAAGCGGGCCGACGCCGAGCAGTCCGCGGCCGAGCACATCACCCTCAAGCGCTCCGGCGAGTACGCGACCCTGTCCGCCCGCCAGGCCGCCGCCAAGGCGCGCCAGGCCGCGAAACCCGCAGCCGTGCAGCCCGCGCCGGCCAAGCGCCCGGCGACCCGCGATCGGCAGGCGATGCGCGTCGCCGACCTCATGGGCCTGCCCGCCCCGGCCGCGACCGGCCGCTGCCACTACTGCGGCCAGCCGCTCGACCGGCGCGGCCGCTGCACCGAGTGCGTGTGATCCCACCGAACCCAGGAAGGCATCATGACCATCACCATCGTGGTACTCAACACCACCACCGACGCCCCCGGCGTCGAGTACGGTCTCGCTGTCGAGGGCATACCCGCCCTCGAATCGCCTGAAGTCGTATCGTTCCTGGACGAACACGGCGCGTGGGACAACGCTGACACCGATACCTACGCCATTGTCGTGCCCGAGGAGCTGTGGAGCGCCGAGCTCAACGGCCTCCCCTACCTGGAGATCGACGCACCCGACGATCAGGTCGCGTGGCTCGTCGCTCAGGCGCAGGGTGAGGAGTATGACGACCCGAAAGTAGCTGCCGCGCAGCGCATCCAAGCCGCCCAGCAGGCAGTCCTCGACGCCGAGGCCGCTTTCGCTGCCGCAGTCCGCGACTCCGTCCAGCCGGTCGGACCGCTGTCCCACCGCGCGGCCGCGCGCGCCCTTGGCAGCCAGAGCCGCGACCGCATCACCCGCATCCTGGGGCGCAGCGAGGACGGCAGCGCACCCGCCGCTCCCGCACCGACCCCGACCGTGTACCTGCGCGGCGCCGGTGTCGGCGACGCCACCTGGGCGCGGGTCGTCGACGCCATGCACGCCCGCGGCTGGGCCACCGTCCGCGACCGCACCACCGCATGGCACCTCGCCCGCGGCGGCGTCCCCGTCGTCCTGGCCGATTTCAGCGCCCAGCAGGACGACGGCCTGGAGGAGCGCACCGTCACCGTCGGACGCGTGCGCGCCCGCTGGCACGAGGACGCCATCCCCGGCCGCGTGCGCGACCTCCTCACCACCGCCGACCAGGCCCGCCACTTCGGGGCCGACTGGCTCGACGAGCCGGCCACCGTCACCACCCGCGAGATGGAGCTGCCCCTCATCAGCGGCGGCCGGGCGTCGCGCCCGACCCGCCACGACCCCGACACCCTCAACCGACTCGGGCAGCCCGGTGCCTGGGTCCTCGACGAGGACGCCCTCGCCCGCCTCGTCGCCACCGCACTCTGACCAGGAAGGCACACAGCACATGTTCGACGAAAACCTCGGCTGGCAGTTCTTCGACCCGACCGCCTACAGCCCGTAAGAGGGCCCGCCACTACGGCGGGCCCTCACTCATGTGCACGGTTTCCGGCCCGTGTAGGTGTACAGATTGCACACCTACACGGGAATCTGAGTTACCCTTGCACCAGAAACCGCTGCTGACGACCCGTGCCCACGTCCGGGACAGTGGCGGTTTTTCTGTGCCCCAGATGGGCCGCGGGGGCTCCATCTGACGGCAGGAAGGCGCTGCTCATGAACGCCGACAGCACCCTCACCCACCTCGAGATCGGCACCTCCCGAATCGTCCACGGCGAATCCCTGGCCACCATGCGCCAGCTCGCCGAGCACCAATTCGACGCCGTGATCGCTGACCCGCCCTACTGCTCCGGCGGCGTCACCGCCGCAGACCGCACCAGCCGCACCGCCGCGCAGAAGTACGTCAGCACCGACTCCAAGTCCGGGCACGCGCTACCCGACTTCGGCGGCGACCAACGCGACCAACGGTCGTTCACCATCTGGTCATCGATCTGGCTCGGTGAAGCTTTGCGGCTGACCCGGCCCGGCGGCCAGCTGCTGGCGTTCACCGACTGGCGCCAGCTCCCCGCGCTCTCCGACGCACTCCAGGTGGCCGGCTGGCGGTGGCGCGGCATCGTCGTCTGGGCCAAACCCGGCGCCCGCCCACAACCCGGCTTCGCCAACGGCGCCGAATACATCCTCTGGGGCTCCCACGGAGTCCTCGGCCCCGACCACAAACCGCCCTGCCTCCCCGGCGTGTACAGCATCACCCGACCCACCGGGCGACAGCGCCAGCACATCACCGCCAAGCCCGTCGAACTCATGCGACACCTGGTGCGCACTGTCCAGCCCGGCGGCCTGATCCTCGACCCGTTCGCCGGCTCCGGAACCACCGGCGTCGCTGCCATCCTCGAAGGACGGCGGTTCCTCGGCATCGAAGGATCCCCCGAATACGCCGACATCGCTCGGCGCCGACTGGCCGACATCGAATCGGCCCCACCAACCGACGCGGCGTAGCGCAGCGGCAGCGCAACGGCCTCATAAGCCGAAGGTCGCGGGTTCGAGTCCCGCCGCCGCCACGGAACACCCACTCACCACCCGAAGGAGCAACCCCATGCTGTCCACCTTGTCCGCTGTCGCGTCCGCCGTCGACTGGGGCCTCGTCGGCGAAGCCCTCCTCAACGTCGCCGGCGCCATCATCCGCGCCATCCTCTGACCCCCAACCATCCGGGGATCCCGGATGGTTCCCCGATCGTTCGCAGCGCGTGAAACGCCCGCCTCGGGAGGGCCGGCAAAGCACCCCAACGGGCCGACATCGCTCGGCCCCGCAAGCCCATTGCGTCGAAGTGTGGGCGGGTCTGCTGCGCGCTGCGAACCCCTAGGCCCGTAGCTCAACCGGCAGAGCAGCGGTCTCCAAAGCCGCCGGTCCAGGTTCGACCCCTGGCGGGCTTGCTCACCACCCCCACCCACCCGAGAGGAACCTCCCGATGCTCGACTGCTGCCTCGCCGCGCTCATCAACACATGGCGCTGCACACCCATCCGCACCCTGGAATACCACGCCCCGATCGGCTGGTGGACCTGGTGAGCGAACACGAACTCGCGCGCGGCCTCGCCAGCATCGCCGCCCTCGCCGCCCTCGCAGCCATCGGCTACGGCACCCTGACCCTGATCCTCCAGATCGTCGGCGGCCTCATCAGCGGCGACTGGCGCTGGGACACCCTCATCGCCGCCGCCGCACTCACCGCAGTCGGCGCGCTCCACGTCAACCTCCGCCACTGGCAACGCCGCGCCCGCACCGCCGAGCAGCAGCTGCACGCCCACCACATCACGGTCACCGACCTCGACGCAGCCACCCGAGCCGCTAGCCGCCGCGCCGAACTCGACCACCTCCTGCGCCCGGAGCTGCGCCGATGACCAGCACGCGACTCATCCGCCTCTGGAACGGCGTAATGGAGTACTACGGCGACGTCGACCACGCCGTCACCGAACTGCCGGGCAACCGGCTCGAAATCGTGATCCCGCAAGGCCATCCCGCGTTCAAATGGCTCACCAAGGCAGCCGCAACACTGGAGCAGCGGTACGTCACCGTCGACGACGGACCCACCCGCGCAACCTACGTCCTCCACCACTGGAAGATCGAACACGACCCGCAGGTTCGGTGCCCACACTGCGGCACCGAACCCCGAATCGTCCAGCGCAGCAACTGGATCGAGGCGCCGTGACCATCATCGCCGCCTACGCCACCGACGACCACGTCGTCATGGGATGCGACACCGCCTCCACCCACGACGGCACATTCGTGTTCCGCGCCAGCACCGCCAAGATCCTCACACTCACCACCGGCACAGGCGAACCCGTCCTCTTCGGAGCCTCCGGACACGGCGCCATCCTGCCCCTCCTACGCCGCAACCTCGTCCTGCCCGAAAGACCCAGCAACCGGTACGTCGACGACTGGGCCAACGCCACCGCGGCCGCGATCACCAAGATCCTCGCCACCGCCAACCCGCCCGTCACCCACAACGACGACGGAGCCGGCCTCGACGGCAACATCCTCATGGCCTGGCGCAACCGCATCTGGCTCGTCCACGCACACGAAGCACTCCCCACCCACGGCGGCATAGCCGCCATCGGCTCCGGCCGCGACCTCGCCCTCGGCGCCATGCACGCCTACCGCGTCACCATCGCCATAGGCGACACCACACAGAACCTCATCGACGCACTCGGCATCGGCCGCCTGGACCCCACACAACCCGCCCTACCCACACCCGCCGAAACCATCGTCAGCACCGCCGTCATCATCGCAGCCCACCTCGACAGCGGCTGCCGCCTCGACGAACGCGGACCCCACATCGCCACCACCAGGCACACCAATGCGTAGCCGCCTCACCGAACTGCTCGACCAGCTGCACCTGCACCTCGTCCGCCTGGCCCTCCGCCTCACCGGCCACCCCTGGCTCTAGGCCGGGCCGCATGCCCAAAGCACCACGACGCTGCCCAGGACACGGCTGCACCAACCTCATCCGCAGCGCACGCTACTGCCCCGACTGCCAACCCGACCCGTGGTCCACCCCAAGCGGATGGCAGCGGCCGGCCAACTGGGACCGCGACCGACAGCACGTCCTCGAACGCGACAACTGGACCTGCTACCTCTGCGGCCAACCAGGTGCCGACACCGTCGACCACGTCCAGCCACAGCACCAGGGCGGACCCGACACACTCGACAACTACCGCGCCGTCCACGACCGCAACTGGCCCCACTGCCACCGCACCAAGACCAACCAGGACCGCGCCCGCCCCACCGCCGGCCACTGACCAGCGCCCAACCGCTACCCCCAGGGGGTAGGACCCCCCCGCCCCAGGTCAGGCAAGCAGCGGGACGCTCTGCACAATCTGCCGCGTACGACCACGGGGGTCGCGGCGCGCGCCAGCACCAGGAGGGAGGTGGTGTTCGTGGCCGCCTCCAAACCCGCCGGCCTCCGGCAGCGCCGCAACAAGACGACCACCCGCGCGACCCTGCGGCCGGTGAGCAACCCGACGATCCCGGACCTGCCCGACCACGTGGGCTGGCATCCCGCGGTGCTGTCGTGGTGGGAGGACTGCTGGTCCTCGCCGATGGCGCCGGAGTGGACCGAGTCCGATCGGCACACCCTGTTCCTGGCCGCGCGGCTGATGCAGCAGGTGTGGGACGACCGGACCTCGGCGGCGTCGCGCGTGACGAGCGCGACCGAGGCGCGGCACCTGCTGCGGGAGTGCGGGCTGACGCCGATGGCGCGGCGCACGCTGCAGTGGGAGATCGAGCGCGGTGAGGCTGCGGAGGAGCGGACGACGACGCGGCGGGCCGGGCGCCGGCCGAGCGCAGCACCGGATCCGCGTGAGGCGATGCGCCAGGTGACGTAGTGCTGCTGATCGTCCCGCCGCCGGACGATGAGCCGTGGCCCACTCTCGGGGACCAGGTGTGCGAGTTCATCGAGGAGCGCGCGGTATTCGGTCCCGGCAGTCTGAAAGGACAACCGGCGCGGCTGAATTCGGATCAGCGGTTCTGGATCTATCGCGCCTACGAGGTGTTCCCGCGAGGGCATCCGCGGGAAGGCCGGCGCCGGTTCCAGCGTGGCGGGATCTCGGTGCGCAAGGGCTCAGCGAAGACGGAGATGATGGCGTGGGTCGCCTACGCCGAACTGCATCCCGAATCGCCGGTGCGGTTCAACGGGTTCGAGCGGGATGGGACGTTGCGGCAGGGCCGTCCGGTGAGCGACCCCTACATCCCGCTGCTGGCGAACACCCAGGAGCAGGTCGCCGAGCTCGCGTACGGCGCGCTGATGGTGATCTGTAAAGAGGGCGCGGACCCGGAGCTGTTCGATATCGGGTTGGACCGGATCGTGCGGATCGACGCCGGGCGACCGGATGGCAAGGCCGTGCCGATCGCCGGCGCGCCGAACGCGCGCGACGGTGCGCGGACGACGTTCCAGGGCATCGACGAGCCGCACCGCCTGTACCTGCCGAACCACAAGGCCGCGGTCGAAACGATGATCGCGAACCTGCCTAAGCGGCCGCTCGAGGATCCGTGGATGATGTCGGCGACCACCGCCGGCCAACCCGGCCAGGACTCTGTTGCCGAGGACGAGTACTTCGAGGCCGAGAAGATCGCGCGCGGCGAGGTCGAGCGGCCCTCGTTCTTCTTCTTCCACCGCCAGGCGTCCGACGGCTACGACCTGGACAAGTTCGAGGACCGCGTGGAGGCGATCACCGAAGCGTCCGGCCCGGACGTGGCCGAATGGTCGGACATCGAAGGCATTGCGTCGCAGTGGGATCGACCGAAAGCCGACAAGACCTACCTGGAGCGGGTGTGGACCAACCGGTGGACGCAGTCGGCGGCGCAGGCGTTCGACGTGCGGAAGTGGAAGCCGCTCGAGCTGACCGGGGAGCAGATACCGCGCCGGGCCCGCGTGGTGCTGGGCTTCGATGGCGCACGTATGCGGGACTCCACCGCGCTGGTGATGGTCGACGTGGACACCGGGTTCGCGGAGCTGGTGGGCCTGTGGGAGCGGCCGGACGACGCGGACGAGGACTGGGAAGTCGACGAGGCCGAGGTGACCGCGAAACTCGCCGAGATCATGACCCGCTACCGCGTGATGCGCATGTACGCCGACCCGCCGCACTGGAACAACACGGTCGGCGAATGGTCAGCGAGGTGGGGCGACATCGTGCAGGAGTGGTGGACGAACCGGCAGCGTGCGATGGTCGCGGCGATCGGCTCCCTGATCGAGGCGATCGACACCGGCCGCGTGAGCCACAACGGGGACCCGAACCTGACCCGCCATCTGGGCAACGCGGGCAAACGCGAGATCAACCTGCTCGATGAGCACGGCAAGCGGTTGTGGATCCTCCAGAAGCTGCACCCGACAAGGAAATTCGACGCCGCGATGGCGCTCATCCTCGCGTGGCAGGCCCGCATGGACGTGCTGACCGCGCCACCGGCGAAGCGCCGCGGCCGCCGCGCTGCACGCATCACAGGGAGGCGGTGACCGAGTGGAGCTCAAACCCGACCAAGGCACCCCGGACTGGTGGTTCCAGCAGCTCATGGCCGGTTTCGACCGGTACGAGCCGCAGCCGTGGACCCCTCCGGGCGCGCCGCGGGAGGTGCGTGAGACCCGCCGCCAGCGGTTCGAGCGGCTGTGGGCGTACTACACAGGGCGGCCGCCGCTTCCGCAGGTTGCGGCCGACTACACCGAGGTTTTCCAGGCCGTGATGCGCAAGGCGCGCTGCAACTACGCGCCCATTCCGGTGCGGGCGCTGCGGGACCGGATGGTGTTAGTCGGTGCGAGCACCGACCAGGACAGCGACGTCGGCGGTGACGACCTGGCGGCCGAGATCGCCGAGGTCTCGAACCTGCAGGTCCAGGTGCAGGACCTGCTCGGCTTCCTGTTCGCGATGAGTGAGGCGTACGCCCTGGTGGTGCCGTCGGCGCCGGGCAGTGACAGCCGGCCGATGATCACCGCGCTGGATCCGCGGAACGCGATCGGCGTCCCGAACCCCGCCAACCCGAACATTCTGCGCGCGGCGATGGTGCGCAGCGTCGACGAGCTGCTCGGGACCGAGACCGCGCACCTGTTTCTGCCGGGGTGGCGGTACACGGCGAAGCGGTCGCTGCACCCGAATGGTGTTGTGCACCTGGCGAAGTGGGAATGGGAGGGTGAGCCGGAGCAGGTCGTCGGGATCGACGATCTCGGCGGCATACCCGTCATCCAGTTCCTCAACGAGAACGGGCTCGGCGAGTTCGAGGAGCACATCGACCTGCTGGACCGGATCAACGACACCACGCTGCAGCGGATCGTCCTGACCTGGTACCAGTCGTTTCGGCAGATGGCCGTCATCGGTGACCTCGAGGGCGACAGCGACGAGGAAAGCGACCTGCCGGAAGTCGACGACGAGTTCTGGGCCGACATGTTCCGCCGCGACCCGGGCGCGATGTGGCGCGTCCCGGAAGGCGTGAAGTTCTGGGAGTCCGCGCCGACCGACCTGACCGGCATCCTGAACGCCAAGCGCGACGATGTGAAGGAGTTCGGCGTTCTCACGTCGACGCCGCTGCACATGTTCGCGCCCGATTCGGCGAACCAGACCGCGGAAGGTGCCACCCTGACCAGGGAGGGTATCGAGTTCAAAGTGCGTGACCGGCGGGCCCGCGTCGAACCCGGTCTGAAGATGTTGCTGCGCATGGCTTTCGCGATGGCGGGTCAGGCCGCGCGCGGCGCGGGCCTGAAACTGCAGTGGGGCGTGCTGGAGAACAACAGTCTCGCCGACCGCGGCTCGGCGACCGCGCAGTCCCGTGGTGTGCTCTCGACGCGTAGCCAGCTGATCCGGATCTGGGGCATGAAGCCGGAAGAGGCCGAGCAGAACATCATCGAGTTGAACGCCGAGCGGCTGCTCACGCTGGCCACGAACTCACCCACATCGCCGCCCGCGCCCGGAGAGCCCGGCGACGGCTCCGAACCCGGCGATGACGACGAGCCCGGCGACGGATCGGGCGCGGCCGCGTGACGCAACCCGTTGCGGCGCTGACGTACTCGGAGGCGATGGTCGTGGCGTCGGCAGCCTACGCGGCAGCGCAGGTGCGGCCGGAACTGCTCGATCAGCTCGCCGCGACAACGGACGCGCTCGCAACGGTCGTCGACGGCGTCCACACGACGGTCGTCGAGGCGATCACGACGCTGTGGCGCACCACCAACCCCTACGACGACGACCAGGTGACCGCGTTCGCTGAGGCGGCCGGCCGTCACCTGATCTCCGCGCAGCGCAGCGTCGCTACCGCCACTGCGGCCGCGCAGACAGCTCAGCTCGAGGCGCTGGGCGCGCGACTGCGGGTCTCCGCGCAGATCCCCGACGACGTGCGCGGCGCCCGAACTGAAACGGCCACCGATACCGATACCGAGGTTGATCCGGTGCGGGCGGAGCCGAGTGCGGGGGAGCGGCGCGCCCGCGTCCGCTACGACAGGCCGACGTCAGCGGCGCGGTCCCGTGTCCACGTCGAGTACGCCGGCGGCGTCGAACGCGCGGTGCGCGTGGAGGATTCGCGCACGACCCGGGTGATGGTGCGCGCCGCGAAGGCCTACCGGTACGAGCGGTCGACGGGCCGCGTGCACGTCGAGGCGACCCGCGTCGCGGAGACGCGCATCGGCTCCATCGTGGAAGGGAATCTGCAGCTCGCGCGTGCGCTCGTGGAGACCGAGGCGCTGCAGCAGACCGTGGATCTCGACCGTGAGGTGATCGGGTACCGGCGCATCGTCCACCCCGAGCGGTCGCGGGGCGGGGTGTGCGGCATGTGCATCGTGGCCGCCGACCGGATCTACCGGATCGCGGAACTGAAAGCCATCCACGCGGAGTGCAAATGCACTGTGCTACCGGTGTTTTCGGACTACGACCCCGGTCACGCCCTGAATCGCAAGGACCTGGACGCCCTGTACGACGCGGCGGGCAGCACCGGCCGCGACCAGCTGAAGCGCACCCGCTACAAGGTCGAGGAGCACTCCGAGCTCGGGCCGATACTCGTGCCCGTGAAACCGGTGAAGGGCGGTACCGCCAAGCCGGAGCCGATCCGGTCCGCTATCACCGCCGGATGATCGCGCGCTTCGAAGCGCTGCTCTAACCCGGCACTCAACACGTTCCGCCGATCTCCGGGTCGGCGGCGGCCCGTCAGGGCACCCACACCCGGCCCCGTCACGGGGCGAAACACCAATCCCGACAGGGGAATTCGATGCTTGATCTGATCCACCCGGTTACTGGTCTGCGTGCGCTCGGCATGGGCAAGCGTGGCCCGATCTGGCCCGTCCTCGGCGCGTCCGGCGAGGCCGGCGGCAACGGCAATTCCGGCGGCGCAGGTGGCACTGGCGGCGCAGGTGGCACTGGCGGCGCAGGTGGCACTGGCGGCACGGGCGGCGACGGCGAGCCCGGCTACCCGGCCAACACGCCGGTCGCGGACATGACCGCCGAACAGCAGGCCGCGTACTGGAAGGCGCAGTCCCGCAAGCACGAAGGCCGCGTGAACGCCTTTGGCGGGCTGACGGCCGACCAGGTCACCGCGATGCAGAAGAAGCTCGCGGAGCTGGAGGACAAGAACCGCACCGAGTCCGAGCGTGCGATCGAGGCCGCCAAGGCCGAGGCCGCCCAAACCGCGCGCACCGCAGCCGATTCGGAGTGGAGGTCGAAGCTGCAGGCCGCAGAGCTCAAGGCCGCCGCCGCGACGATCCTCACCGACCCGGCGCAGCTGCAAGCGTTCCTCGAGATCGCCTCGCCCAGCAAGTTCGCCACCGAGACCGGCGAGATCGACCCCGACAAGGTCGTCAGCCATCTCACCGCGCTCTACGGCAACCCGCAGAAGTTCGGCGCAGGCGTACCCCAGCACCGGGATTGGGGACAGAACTCCGGCCGCCCCTCCGGCCAGTCCGGCATCGAGCAAGGCAAGGCCATGGCCGCCAAACGGCACCCCACTGGCACCAAGACAACCTGATGAAGGAGGCGAACCATGTCCACGGACATCGGTCGCGAGACCACCCACTACCAGGTGGACAACAAGCAGTGGCTACTCGACATCCACGGCACCGATTACACCCCCAACGCGACGCTGGACATCAGCCTGTTCACCGCCGCGGGCACCAACGAGGTCCAGACCCTCACCATCTCCGGGTCGCCGACCGGCGGCACGTTCACCGCGACGTTCGGCGGCGAAACCACCGACGACATCGCGCACAACGCCAGCGCCGCCACCGTCGAGGACGAGCTCGAGGGCCTGTCCACGATCGGCGCGGGCAACGTCACCGTCACCGGCAGCGCGGGCGGCCCCTACACCGTGACGTTCATCAACGCGCTCGGCCAGCGCAACGTCGCCCAGCTGACGGTCGCGCACGAGTTCACGGGCGGCTCCTCGCCGAACATCACCCCGGCGACCGTGACTCCGGGCGTCAACTCGCACTTCCCGGACGGCTACATCCCGTCGGGCACCGTCATCGGCCGCGTCACGAGCACGGGCCTGTACGGGCCGTACTCCGACAGTGCGAACGACGGCCGCGAAGTCGCCCGCGGGCTCACGTTCGCGAAGGTGATCGCCCGTCGCGCGAACGGCAGCCTGGCCAGCCAGGTCGGCACCGGCCGCCTGATCCATGGGTTCGTCAGCCCCGCCAAGCTCCCGTTCCAGTCCGGCCCCGGATCGCTCGACGCCGCCGCCGTCGCCGATCTGCCCGGCATCCGGTTCGAGTCGTAAGGAGACGACGAGATGGCTCTCTTCCTGGACGGTCCGGTCCCCCTCGACGCGACCGCGACCTACACGCAGTCCATCCCGATGCCGTCGAATCTGGCGCTGTCGGGACTGTTCCCGCGCCGCGAATTCGATAGCGACACAATCGATTTCGCGACCATCACCAAGACCAACCGGGCCGCGAGGTATCGGAACTGGGATGGTACGCACTGGGTTTCGGCGCGCGACACCGGCAAGCAGGACCGCGTGCGGATGCTGCCGCTCGGCGCCACCCTGTCGATGGGTGAGTACGAGCGTCGCCAGCTCGAGTTCGCGCGCCTGGGCGGCACTCTGGTCGAGTCGCTGGCCACTGCGGTCTACAACGATCTCGACAACCTCACCGAGCAGGTCTACAACCGCATCGAGCTCGCGTGGGGCGACGTGCTGGACGACGGCGTCCTCGAGATCAACGAGAACGGGGTGCACCAGGTCCTCGACTACGGCATCCCGACCAACCACATGGTCGCGCCCGCGATCCTGTGGTCGGATGTCGAGAACTCCACGCCACTCGACGATTTCGTCGCGTGGGGCGACCGGTGGGAGGCGACGACCGGCAGCATGCCGGGGCAGTTCCTGACCAGCCGCAAAGTGCTGCGGCTGCTGCAGCGCAACAAGCAGTTCATCAACGCGGTGCACGGTGCCGCGGCCGGCCGCACGCGGGTCACGATCCCCGAGATCAACGACATCCTCGGCGGCGAGGGCCTGCCCCCGCTTGGCGCGGAGTACAACAGCAACTTCGACATCGACGGCACCTCGGTGCGCGTGCTGCCGGAGAACAAGCTGCTGTTCCTGCCGGACAATCCGGCCGAGCTCGGTTTCACCGCGTGGGGTACTCCCACTACCGCGCTGGAGCTCGCGGCCAACAAGGTCGAGCTGGAGACCGCGGCGGGCATCCTCGGCGTCATCGAGCGCGAGGACGGTTTCCCCTACCGCAAGCACGCCTCGGTGGATGCGGTCGGTATGCCGGTCCTCGGGGACCCGCGCAAGCTGCTGATCAGCGAGGTCATCGCATGACCCGCCTGAAGCGGCACGTGCACGTCACCGACGAGACCGGTGCCGTGCACGAATTCGGGCCGAACCAGTACATCCCGAAGTGGGCGCGGGCGAAGATCACCAACCCGGCGGTGTGGGAATCCCGCCCGCCGGAGCCGGAACCCGAGCCGGAACCCGAGCCGGAGCCCGCGCCGCCTGCGCCTCCGGCTGAACCGCCGCAGACACCGCCGCCCGCAAGCGACGACGGTGCTGGGCACGGCGCCACGCCGGCGGCGGTGGGTGACGGTCCGCCGCCCCAGACCGGTCCGGCCGCGTCCCGCGTCGTCTGGGAGGAGTACGCGACCGCGAATGGCGTTGAGGTGCTGCCGGACTGGAAGCGCGCCGACATCATCGCGGCCTGCGAGGCCGCCGGGGTGCCGGTCTGATGTTCGCCACCCGGGACGACGTCCGCGGCCATTTCGAGGGCGTCATCCCGACCAGCCGGAACGCGTGGCTGGACGCGAAGATCACCGCAGCATCCACGCTGCTGATCTCTCTGGTCCCATCCATGGCCACCACGACCGACCCGGTCCGGCTGGACCGGGCCCGGGACATGGTGTGCGAAGCCGTGCTGCGCGTGTACCGCAATCCCGCAGGCGCGCAACAGGAATCGGCGTCGGTATACTCCGTGACCCGCTCCCGTGCCGCGGGTTCCGGCCAGCTGTATTTCGAGGAGTCGGAGCTGGACGCCCTGCGCGGGCACGGGAAGCGCCGCAAGTTCGGCACCATCCCCACCGCGCCGTGGAGGGTGGATGTTTTCGGCCGGTGAGACCGTCACGGTCTCGCGACCGGGAGAGCGCGACCGTACCGGCGATCCGGGCCCGGCGACCACGCACACGGTCGATGGGTGCGCGATCACCATGGTCGACACCACCGACGCCGTCACCCGTAACGACACCCGCGCCAGCGGGGAACGCCGCAGCTCGGTGATCACCCGGATCGAGTTGCTCTGCCCGCCAGGGGCGGACATCCGATCCGGTGACCACGTCATCGTCGGCGGCATCAAGTACCGCGTCGACGGTCAGCCCTGGCCGGTGCACTCCCCGTTCACCGGTTGGGAGCCGGGAGTCGTGGTGCGGCTGAGAGGAGTGTCGGATGCAGCATGACATCCCGGTCCCGAATCCGGCCGTCACGGCGCTGCTGATGTCACGGGAGATGCGGGCGCTGATGTGGGAGCGCGGCGAGATCGCCCAAGCCCTCTACCGCGAGATCGTGTCGAAACGTACTGCGAGGCTTGCGCGTTCGGCTCGGCCGGAGACGTTCGTGGGCGGCGACCGGAACGACCGCTGGTGTGTGCGGCTGCTCGTCGGCGGGCCCGGAGCCTACTACGGTCTGCCGCACGAGTTCGGGTACGAGATCGAGCACGAGGACGAAACGGTCACGGTCGTCGAGGGCGCCCACGACCTGAATCTGGTGCTCAACGCCATGGGGACGCTGCTGTGACCATCGTCTTCCCGGGCTGGTACGAGGGCGGGTTCCCGGACGCCGAGCTCGTGGCCATGGACCTGGCGCAGACGTTCCTCGACATGCTGACACCGCAGGGCCTGGCGGTGCAGTGGCTGACCGCGGACCACACCGCGCTCGTCGAGTCCGGGACGCCGGTCGTACGGGTCTACCGCGGCGGGATGGCCATGGCCAGCGGCCTTTTCGACCCGTCCGCAGTGCAGTTCGGGGTGATCGCCCGGACCCGCAGCGACTCCTGGGCCGTCCTGGAGTACCTCCGGCAGATGCTGTTGTCGTACGAGCACGGCGGCGACGTGCGCCGAGAGGACGGCAGCATCACCCACCTCGCCTCGGCGGAGGAGATCCAAGGGCCGCAGATGCTACCCGGGCTCAACCCCGACCACCGCCTCGTGCCGATGACGTTCCGGCTGCTGATGCGACGACCGCCGAACCTCCCGGATTACGCCGTCATCCGCGAATCCCTCTCCCTCTGAATCGAATTCGACGGGCACCGCGCCGTGCGCGCGGCGGTCCGTCACGTCCATAAGGAGTGCCTCATGGCCCCGACTACGTTCCTCGCCCTCAAAGGCAAGAACGACCCGCTCGTCTTCACCGCGCTGGATTGGCTGGTGATGCTGCACGTGTGGTCGCCGGGTGCACCGTACATGCCCGCCGACCTGTGCGACGCCTCCGGTGTGCTGCAAACCCTGCCCGCTGGCTGGCTGACGAGCGGTGAGATCCAGAAGCAGGCCGCCGTCAGCATCGCACCGGACCTGCAGACCTCCCCGATCGAGGGCTACGGCTCGTCCGGCCCCCGACGCCTGGTCCCCACCAGCGAGGGCCTGACGGTCGACTACACCGCGCAGGAATGGCGCAAGATCAACCTGAGCCTGTGGCACAACGTCGATCTCGCGTTGACCACCGCGTCGCCGGGCAAGGGCTTCAACGCGTCCAAGACGTCCTCGCTGGACATCTTCTACTACAGCGCACTGCTCGTCGCGCGTGACCGCGGTTCGAGCGGAGACCTGTACCCGTACTTCAAGCTGCCCAAGGTCGCGGTCTCGCGGCGCGGCCCGATGGCCGGCAACCAGGGCACCGAACTCGGCCTGCCGCTCACCCTCGGCATCTTCGACGACGCCGACTTCGGCGACGGTGACGAGGGCGGCCTGTACGACTTCGGCGTCTCGGGCGCAGGTTTCGACGCGATCGCCGAGGACGCCGGGTTCATCACCGCGGCATCGTCGATCGTCGTGCACCCCTCCGCCGTGGAGCTGGAGGAAGGCGAGCACCTGCAGCTCACCGTGATCGACAACAACGGCTACAACCGCACGGCCGAATGCACCTGGGGCTCGGGCACTCCCGCCGTCGCGACGGTGTCGACGTCCGGTCTGGTCACCGCGGTCTCGTCCGGCTCGGCGACCATCACCGCCACCCTCGGCGGACTGACCGACACCTGCGCGGTCACCGTCCCGGTCTGATCGGCCACCAGGTCGTCCCGCGCCCCCACCGGCGCGGCGCGGGACGACCCTCATCTCCCGAAAGCGCCGGACTTCCAGGAGGATTCATGCCCGCCCCTCGAAAGACTCCCGCCCGCAAGGCCCCGGCCAAGAAGACCGCCGCGCCGAAGCCCGCCGACGCTGCGGCGGCCGCGCGCAACGCCGCGTTCGAATCGCTGCGCCAGCGCGCCGCCGGAATCGAATTCGTCGAGGCCAACATCGAGCCCTACGTGCTCGGGCCCGACATGGGGTTCGACCCGCCGATCGTGATCAAGTGGCCCGAAAACGACGCCGTCCGCTGGTCGCTCGAGCTGGCGGCGCGCCGCGGTGACGCGGTCGCGTTCATCGGCGCGCTGGTGTCCGACCCGGACATGCTGCGCATCATCGCCGCCACCTACGACCAGCCGGACGCCAAACGCATCCTGTACGGCCTCTACCTGCGGCTCCAGGATCACTTCTTCGGCGCCGGCGCGGGTGATGTGCCGGGGGGTACTCCGGCCTCGTAGACGTCGTTGGCGGGTACGGGGCCGCGCTGCGCTGGGACCTCCACGAAATCCTCCACCTCGACCTCGACGACTGGCTGCGCGGCGAGCGGAACTGGGTCGACCTCTGGGAGATGCTGCCGCGCCTGGAGGCCCGCGCGGGCACCGCCTACGGCGCGGCGCGGCTGCGAGATCCCGAAGTCGTCGCGGCGCTCGCCGCCGCGAAAGACGACAACCCCGCGCCCTCCATCGAGGGGTACACGGCGCTGTCCGCAGCACTGAACCGGATCGAGAACCGTCTCACCCAAATCGCCTGGATCGCAGCGAAATCCGATCCCTCTACCGCGCCGGTCGCGCCCGGACCCGAGTACCCGCACCTGGTGCTGCGTGAGCAGAACCGGCGCGCGGACATGCGCGACCTCGAGCTGCAACTGATCCCGGAAGGAGGCTGATGCCCACCTACAGTGCCGGTTCGGCCAGCGTCGAGATCAAGCCCGACTTCCGCGGATTCGTGCAAGACCTGCGCGAGGACCTCGAGAAGGTCGAGGCGCGTCTCGGGATCGAGATCAACCCGGACATGGCGGGGTTCACCGAGGCCCTCTACACCAAGCTCCGCGAGATCGAGGCCGGCCTCGACCCGCTCGACATCGAGCTGAATCCCGAGGTCACAAATTTCATCATCAAGCTCGAAACCGAGCTCGAGAAGATCCGTGCGGACCTCAACGTCGAACTCGGTGTCACCGAGGCCGCGTACGAGAAGCTGCAGGCCGACATCGAAAAGCGGCTGACCGCAATGCGTTTCAGCGTCGAAGTGCGCGTGTCGGCGAACACAAAAATGGCCGCGTCCGAACTCGCGGCGCTGCAAGCCGCGTACAAGCGGATGACGATGCGCGTCGACGCGGACACCGCGGCCGCGGCCGCCCAGATCGCGGCCCTGAACCGCCGCAACATCACCGTCGGTGTCCGCGCGAACCGGTCGAATCTCGCCGGCATGTTCGGGCCCGTCGGGCTGAACGTCGGCGTGCTCGGCCTGTCCGCGCTCCCGGCCGCAGCGACAGCCGTCGCGAGCATCGGCGCGGACCTGCAGGGCATCCTCCAGTCCGCTGTCGCACTGCCCGGCATGTTCGCGGGCGCGGCAGCCGCGGTGTCGGTGCTCTCCGTCGGCCTGGACGGGCTCGGCGACGCCCTCTCCGACAAGCCGGAGAAGGCCGCCGAAGCCTACGCCAAGCTCGGCGCCGAAGGCCGCGCGATCGTCGACACCGCAAAGAGTTTCAGCGGTGAGTGGGACCGGATCAGCGCACTCATCAGCAGCACCACCCTGGCCGGTCTCGATCAGCCACTCGGGGACCTGCTGACGAACCAGCTTCCCGTACTCGAACGCGGAATGCAGTCCGTCGCAGGCGAATTCAACGGACTGTTCCGGACGTTGCTCAGCGAGGCGGGGAACCAGGAGTCGCAGGACACTCTGTCGCGGATCTTCGGGAACACCGCCGAGTCGGTCGGCATCCTCGAAACCGGCATCGATGGAGTGGTCGGATCGCTGCGCACCCTCACGGGGACAGGTTCGGCGGTCCTGCCCCGGCTGGCGCAGGGATTCGCCGACGCCGCGAACCGGTTCGACGCGTTCCTGCAGCGGGCCGACGATTCCGGGGACCTGTCGCGCTGGATCGATGAGGGCATCACCGCGGTGGACCGGTTCGTCTCCGTGCTCGGCAACCTCGGTGCGATCTTCGCCAGCGTCTTCCGCGCGGTGCGCGGCGAGACGGACGGGTTCCTCGCGACCACCGACAAGCTGACCGAGGGGTGGGCGTCGTGGCTGAAATCCACTGAGGGACAAGCCGAACTGCGCCTGTTCTTCCGCGATGCGCGCGAGCAGATGGACCAGTGGCAACCCGTCCTGTCCAGCATCGGCGAGATCCTCGGCACGGTGATGGAAGCCGCACAGACCTGGTCGGCGATCCTGCTGCCCTTCCTGAACGTCGCGGCGGACCTGCTCGGCGAGCACGACTCCATCCTGAAAGCGGTCCTGATCAGCTGGCTCGCGTACAAGACGCTGGCGCCCATCTTCCTCGGCCTCCAAAGCGCCGTCGCCAGCACCACACAGCACCTGCACAAATTCCAGGCAGGTGCCGCTGCGGCGGGCGGCGCCGCGGGTGCGGGCGCGCTCAGCCGGGCGATCGGCGGGATCGGCGCGATGCTAGGCCCGGCCGGATGGGTCACCCTGGCCATCAGCGCCGCCGCGATCGGCATCGGCCTGCTGGCCACCCGCCACCAGGAAGCCGCCGCGGCCGCCGACGAACAGCGCCGCAAGCTCGAGCAACTCCGCGAAACGCTGAACAAGCACACCGGCGCAGTCACCGACGAAACCATCGCCAGCACCACCAAGGACCTAGAGACCAGAGGCCTTCTGGAGCAGGCGGAAACGCTCGGCGTGGACCCGCGGGAGTACGTGCGGGCAGGCCTCGGCCTGGACCCTGACGCCCGGACCGGGATCAACAACCGGATCACCGACATCATCGTCGGGGAGGAACAGGCGCGCGGCTTTAGCTCCTGGTGGGAACTCGCGCGGCGCCAGAGCGGGCTCAACGACGAGCAGATCGCCCAGGCACTGCAGGGCATCCCCTCCGCTGTCGAACAGTACGCGCAGTCCGGCACGACCATCGACTTGGCGGAACTGAAGCGCACCCTCACCGACACCGCCGATTCAGCCGCCACCCTCGGCGGCGAGATGAACGGTCTCGAAACCGCCACCGGGCAGGCTGGTGAGGCGGCGCGGCGGATCAACGCCACCCTCAACGGCACATTCCGTCTCACCGACGAAGGTGCGCAGAGGTTTGAGGCACTCGGGCTCGCGGTGATGAGCGTGCCCGACGCACGCACCGTCCAGATCAAGCTGACCGACGAGCAGCAGCGCGACTTCGACTCCCTGCGTACCCGCCTCGAGGAGTTCGGCTACAAGATCGAGCGGCTGCCGAACGGCACCGCAACGATCGTCCTGGAGGACGAGGCTGCGCGCGCAGCGATCGCGGAGATCACCAAGCCGGCCACGAAACCCGTCACGATCACCTACACCGGCGAGTTCAACAAGCCGGAGGGGATGCGGCAGCCGATCCCGCGCGCTCTCGGCGGGTCGATCCTCGGCGGTATCCCTGGCCGCGACAGCGTGCCGATCCTGGCGATGCCGGGCGAGCACATGCTCGACACCACCGACGTCGCCCGCCTCGGCGGGCAGCAGGGGGTGTATAGGTTCCGGGCCGCGCTGAAGGCCGGCCTGGTGCGGCCGATGGCCACCGGCGGCGCCGTCGAATGGACTGACCAGAACGAGATCGATCTCCAGCAGGCGCAGAACGCGATCACCCGCGCCGAGGAGAAGCAGACCAGGGTCAACGCCAACCCGAAGTCCACTGAGGCCGACAAGCGGGCCGCGGCGCTCGCTGTCGAGGAGGCCCGGCTCAAGGCCCAGAAGCTGGAGAACAGGAAGTCGGGCATCGCGGGCGGGCCGGACGCCACCGTGCTGCCGCAGGCGCCGCTGCCCGGTCGCCGCTCGAATGAGGATCTGGACCAGGAGGACGCCCAGGCCCGCGTCGACCAGGCCAACACCAAACGCAACCAGGTCTACAACGACCCGAACTCGACGCCCGAGCAGAAGTCGGCAGCCGACCGCGACTACCAGCGCGCCCAGAACGCCTACGAGGAGAGCCTCAAGTCCGGCAGCGGAAAGGGCGGGAGCGACGGGCTGCCGGAGGAGTACTCGCTGCAGGGGATCTTCTCCCGCGCGGGCGGGATCCTCGCCGAGGGCCTGCTCTCGTTCTTCGGGCTGGAGAACTCGATCCTGTCGTCGTCGAACGTCTACAACCGCGGCATCAACGCGGCCATCGACCACTTCACCGGCCAGCAGGGCGAGGACACCACCAGCAGCGGTGAGGGGTATGCGTACGAGCCGAAGAACCTGCCCACCACCAGCAGCGATACCGAATCGTCTTCGTCCACTGGAGATTCCAGCTCGAGCGACGCCAGCTCGGCGGTCCCCGAGTACAGCCCGGCCGGTGGTGTGGAGCAGTGGCGTGGGCTGTTCGCGCAGGTCCTGTCCGCGTTGTCGATGCCTGCGTCGTGGCTGGATCTCGGTCTCGCGCAGATGAGAACGGAGTCGGGCGGCAACCCGAAGGCCATCAATCTGTGGGACATCAACGCCAAGAACGGCACGCCGTCCAAGGGTCTGATGCAGGTGATCGACCCGACATTCGCCGCGAACCGGAGTGCACTGTACCCGAACGACATCTGGCATCCGGCCGCGAATATCGCTGCGTCCCTGCGCTACACGGTCGGCCGCTACGGCTCCCCTGTCGGGGTGTGGGGTCAGGGCCACGGCTACGACCAGGGCGGTATCGCCAACGGGATCGGGCTGATGCTCAAACAGACCATCCGGCCCGAGCGGGTCCTCTCACCGCGGCAGACCGAGGTGTTCGAGTCGGCGCTTCCGCTGCTGGAGTCGATCCGCGGCGCGATCGGCACACCTGCACCGGCGCCGCCGGCGTGGCAGCCCAGCACCGGCCAGCAGACCGGACCGGCGGCGCGGGATCACTCGGTCAACTTCCACGGCCCCGTGTCGGTGATGGACATGCATGAGCTTGTGCGAGAACAGGATCGGTGGACGGGCATGCAGGCCCAGGGCGCGCTGGCGGTGTACGGATGAGCCGGTTCCTGACCCTGTTCCTCAACGGGGCTGACGGCTCGCGGTGGAACCTCACCGACGAAACCGAGGGCGCGTTGTTGCGGCCGGGCCCGCAGAAGATCTTCGACGCGCCAGCCAGCACGTATTGGCTGGAAACCTCGACGGGCAGCCACTACCAGGGGATGCGGTACGACCGCCGCGATCCCGTGTTCTCGGTGCAGCTGCACCACCCGAGCCGCGACCCGTACGCGTGGGCCGACCTCGACTCCCGGTTCCGGATGGCCCTCGGCAAGGTCGGCGACGGCGTCTTCGAACTGGAAGCGCACACCAATTACGGCATCCGGCGGCTGAAGATGCGGCAGCTCACCGAGCCGACCGCGTACGCGACCGCCGAGTACGAGGGCAAAGATCCGTGGCTGTACCGGGATTCGACGCTCGCGATCGCGGCCGCGTGCGAGAACCCGTTCTGGGAGGCCGACCCGCTCGTCCTCGAATGGGAACTGGAGTCCGGCGAATCCGGCGAGGCCATGCTGCCGTTCGAGAACCGCGGCGATGTCGAGGTGTGTTGGCGGGCGCAGGCGACCGCGCCCGCGCAGTGGCGGTTTCAGGACCGCTCGTGGGGTCAGAAGCTGTACGCGAAGACGACGCCGCCCTATCACCGGGCGATCGACGACGCGAACCGGATGGCGGAGTGGCTCCCTCTGTTGCTGCCCGGTGAGGACCTGTCGATCGACACCGACCCGGACGAGCCGACGCTCGTGGCCGCGAACGGTGCGCTGGTGCAGGGGCGGTGGGACGGCAACGGCTTCCTCTACCCGCTGCGGGCGGGGCTGCTGCCGACCGATGTGCCGGTGATGGTGCGCAACGCGTATCCCGGTGCGGCGGTGAAGGTCTGGATTCCGCGCCGGTTCTCGCGGCCGTGGGGGGTGACACTGTGACCTCCACGCTGGCGAA
Source organism: Nocardia puris (assembly GCF_003315035.1). Lineage (GTDB taxonomy): Bacteria > Actinomycetota > Actinomycetes > Mycobacteriales > Mycobacteriaceae > Nocardia > Nocardia puris. Next base: position 194,485 of record NZ_QNRE01000012.1, on the reverse strand, counting down.
CATCGACGAGCTGCACGCGCAGTGTCAGGAGATCCGCGGCTGGTACCACGACCTGCGCCGCCTCCCGCCGCACATCCGGCTCTGGATGAACCGCGAGGACGGCTCACCCGGGCTGGTGCTGAAGGGTCGCGTGCCGGAGACGGCGGCCGGGAAATTCCCGTGGCGGAAGAATCAGTCGCAGCCCGGCATGCTGCGGCTGCGCCTGGATCATCACCTCGCGCGCTGGCTGACGTCCATTCCGGAGGACCCGGAGGTGAAAAAGAACGTCGTCATCACCGTCGATCATATGGGCGGCGCGAAGCGATGGTCCGGACTGCTCAAGAATTGGAAGGTCGTCACCAAAGGGCGCATTCACTATCTTGAAGTTACGTGGGTCGATGATTTGCAATTCTTGCAATTCATGCTCGGACCGCCTAATCCTGCACTGCCCATTCCGGTATTCCAATTTCCGCGGGTGCTGCCAATTTTCGGTCCTGCAAAATGGGCAATTTCTATCCTGATTTTGATGAATTTGATTCGCCTGAATGGTCATCCGTGGACATTGCCGGACGATCCATTCAACGTCGAATCTTGGGATGATTTATTTGATTGGTCGGACTGGCAAGTCTTGATCAAGGCTAAAGCGTTCGATCTGGACGATTCGTCGCTGTGGACGATCCTCGCGACGCGCATGAACCGCATGGACATGGTCATCGCTGACGCCCTCGAGGACGCCCAGCTGACCCTGACGTATCGCCGCATCCTGACGGTCGACGGCGAAACCTCCCCGGTCGAAGGCGTCGACGAGGTCGCCAACGGCGCGCTCGTCCTGGAGGTCGTGGACAACTCCGGTTTCTACGCCGCTGACGGCACCGGCACCGGGGGTGGAATAGCCGGTGGCCTGCAACGATCCATCGCCATGTTCCTCGCCGGGTTCGTCGAGGATACGCGCGTCCTGATCACCGACGACCAGCAGATCTACCCCGACGAGTACTACCAGGGGCACTGGCTCGGGACCGTACCGTCCCGGCCGTGGGTCGTCATCCGTGACGGCCCCTACAGCCAGGTCGAGACGCGGGAGCTGACATGGGCGCCCGCGACCGCGGTGTCCGTCATCGTGGGCGGCGACAACCCGCTCGCAGACAATCTCGCCCGGCTGACGATCGAATCCATCGCCGCGCTGATCGGCTATTTCCTGCTGGCCGGATTCTCCGGCCTCGGATCAATTGTCGCGGACGCGGTCATGCCGTTCCTCGTCGGAACGATATTCGCGTGGCTGCAGTGGACAAACCATTCACGCGCCCACAACTTGGGGTGGGTGCACCTGTGGGAAATCTACCAGCAGGGCGCGGAAAACAATTCGTGGTCACTGTCCGCGATCGCCGCGCTGCGGGCGGGGTTCCTCGCCACGAGGGCGGAGACCGCGCACCAATTCACCATCCGATTCGGTGGTGAATACCTGCCCGGCCTGCATTTCGATATCGGGCACCGGATCGGGTCCTTCGCCTCACATGTGACGGACAAACTGTTCGTGGACCAGGTCGAATTCATGGAGTTGTCCTGGGATTTCGGTGCCGGGCAAACCTACGGCTGGACCACGACCGTCGGCAACGCGAAAGCGTCGATGTCGATGGCCGAGCGCAGCGCACGCCTGCTCAACAAGGCGCTGCAGACGATGCAGAACATCGGCGTCCACCTCATCTCCTGAATTGGTAAGGAGCGCAGTGCATCCCGTCTTCTACCAAGGCGCGGACCAGCTGACCATGCTGACCGCGATCCTCGACGCATTCCCCGGCCAGAACGACGGGGTGCTCGTCCCGATCCATCCCCGCGTCCGCGAGAAGTGGGCGCGGGCCCTGCTGCGGCGCGGCGTGCGCCTGCACCCCGACGCGATGGAGGAACTGCCCATCGCCTCCACCGACCATCCGGAGGCAGGGTGGCTCGCACCGCAAACGTGGGTCAGCCGCGCGAAATACGAAGCCGCGCACCAGGCCACCGCCGACGCGGCGACCACGCAGGGCGCGGCGGCGGCGCCGACCGGCGATGCGCGGACGGCCGAACAGCTGCGCCAGATGCTCGCCGCCGTCGACCCGGCCATGGAGCGCCGGATCACCACCACCACCGACCCGGAACTGCGCGCGCAGATGGCGGCCGAAGCGGCCGCCGCGATCCCGGAGTACCTCGCGGCCATCAGAGACCTCACCAACAAGGCCGAGGCCGCACGACAGAAGGAGGCAGCCGATGACATGGAGGGGTGACCCGGTCTGGCTCGCAGATGTGCTGCGCGCCGAGGGACTTCGGGTCCTGGAACACGACGGCTGGCTGCAGCGCGGGCACGGCGACTTCCTCGACATCCGCGGGATCATCTGCCACCACACCGCGGGCGGCGGCGCGAACGACTGGCGCATTGTGCAGAACGGCCGCCCCGGCCTGCCGGGCCCGCTCGCGCAGCTCGTTCTCGAGCGCGACGGCCTGTTCCGGGTGATCGCGGCGGGCGTGTGCTGGCACGCCGGCCGCGGCTCCTGGCCTGGCTGGCCCACGAACAACGCCAATTTCCACACGATCGGCATCGAGGCCGTCAACAACGGCGTCGGCCAGGAATGGCCGGCCGTCCAGCTCGACGCCTACAAGCGGGGCTGCGCTGCGATCATGCGCCGCCTGGGACGGAGGGCCGCCTGATGGGCGACGTCGTCGGCCACAAGGAATACAGCAGCGAGGGGAAGATCGACCCCTTCGGCATCGACATGAACGCGTTCCGCCGCGATGTCCAACGAATCCTCGACGGCCCGACTCCGGGCCCGAATCCACCGGGAGACAACATGTCTGACAATCGGCTCGCCGAAATTCACCACCAGATCGGCGTCCCGCACCAGGTGCGGAAAGCGTTCCAGAAGATCTTCTACAACGTGCGGGACGGCGAACTCTGGACGCGCGCCGGTCTCGCCGACATCTGGAACGAAGTCGTATGGGATGGGTTCGTCAATCAGGTCGACCTGCTCGACGGCAAGGACGACCCCGACCAGAAGCCGGACTCGACGAACAAGGCGCGTCGCGGCTCCCTGATCTCGTACGTGCTCGCCACCTACCGGGAGGCGACGCTGGCGCGCCGGAACACCGACGAGATCCTGCGGCTGCTGCGGGAGTCGCGGTGAACCGGCTACGTCAGCTCCTCGCTGACGAACCACTCCTCACCCGCGTCGGGCCCGCAGTCGCGCTGCTCGTCGCCTACCTGCTCGCCCGCGGCGTGATCGACTCCAGCACAGCCGATCTCGTCGTCGGCATCGTCGGCGTGCTCGTCGGCGGCGGCGTCATGGCGTCCGCGCGGTCGAAGGTCACCCCGTGGCGCCCGTACGACAAGGGCGGGATTCTCGGCACCGACCCGACGCTGCCGTGGGTGCCGCCGCGCGACAACACTGAGGGTGGTGATCGGTCGTGACGTGGTTGACCGCCGAGGTGATCCAGGCGCTGGGAGCAGCGTTCGCGATGGTGATCACGGCATGGACCGCGCACCAGGCGCGCGAGGTGAAACGCCTCCGTGAGCGGGTGGAAGAGCTCGAGCAGCAGCAGAAGGACGAGCAGCAGCGGTTCCGCGCGGCCGCCAAGGTTATTCGGCAGCTGCGCCGGTACGCCGACGACCTGTGCGACGCGATGCGCCGCGCCGGGCTGGTACCGCCGCCGAGCCCTGTCGTGATCCCGCCGGAGCTCGCCGAGGAGATCTGAGATGTCGTTCCCCGTCGGCGGCGGGTTCGACGGCACCGAGTGGGGCGCGTCGGCGGGTGGATCTATCCCGGGGATGCCCGGCCGCACCCAGGACGCCGTCACCGAACACCTGCAACAGCAGGTCGAAACGGACAGCTATTGGCCTGGCCTCGGCGGCGGGCTGATCGGGCTGATCCTGTCGCTGATCGCGGGCGGAATCGCCGCTATCCTGGGCGGTTTCGCCTCCGTGATCGAAGCGATCTTCGGGATCGTGAACAACTCGTACGTTGCTGATCTACCGATCATCACCGATCACACCCAGCAGCTCGCCGATCTCGAGGCCGCGTTTCAAGCGCAGATCATCCAGGGCGACGCATGGGTTTTCACCGACGGTGAGATCTGGACACCGTCCGAGGGAGTCCTGTTCCTCGAGGTCATCCTGATCGCGGCCGGCGCCGGTGGTGGCGGCGGCCGCGGTGACGCGCTGCCCGGCCAGCGTTCCGGCGGCGCGGGCGGTGGCGGCGGCGGCGAGGTGCACCTGATGAGGCTGCCAGCGTCGCTACTCCCGAAGGACGGCGGCGGGAACTTCCTGCCGCTGGAGATCGGGATCGGCGCAGGCGGCGCGGGCGGCGCGGCCAACACTGGCAGTAACGGGGTGTCCGGCCATGGTGGAGGCAACACCACCCTCGGACCCGTCGGCGAGGATCCGTGGCTCACCGCGGGCGGCGGCAACGGTGGCGGCGGGGGGCTCGGCGGCGGCATCGGCGGCGGGGGCGGCGCTGGGCGCGGTAGCCACCCAGGCCTCGGCGGCGTCGGCATGATCCCCGGCGGCGACGGCGGTGCGGGTGGTGGCGGTGACGCCGACCTGGCGATGGGCAGCCACGGCGGCGGCTCCTACGCCTCGCACGACCTCTACGGAGGTGGAGGCGGCGGGGGCGGCGGGGGCGGAAACAACATAGGGGGAAATTCCGTGGGTGGTTTCGGCGGGCAGGGAGGCATCTCGCCCGGCGGTATCACCGGCCAGCCCGGTACCTCCCCAAGCGCGGTCGTCGCGACCGGCGGCGGCGGTGGCGGCGGCGGGAGCGCCGTGCAGGTAGGCGCGGCCGGCGCCTATCCGGCCGGCGGTGGCGGAGGCGGCTCGGAGAACGCGAGCGGCGGCGCGGGCGCGGCTGGTGTCGCCTACATTATCGAACGGTTCGCGTAACTGTGGCTGCACGGATTGTGCTGGTCATGCACGTTTTCACAACGTCGGATGTGTGGACACGACCTGACCGTCTGATCCGTCTCGACGTGCTGATCCGCAGCGGCGGCGGCGCGGGAAGTTCCGCCGTCGGCGGCGGGGGCGGGGCCGCCGTGCTACTCGAACGCATCCCGCTCGACGACATTCCGGCGTCGACCAGCGTGCTGGTCGGCGCCGGAGGGGCAGGCGGTGGCGGCGGCGGCCCCAGCCAGTTCATGGACGTTGTGGTCCCCGGCGGGAGCGGCGGGCTCAACAGCGGCGCGGGCGGCCTGGTCGCCGGGATGCGCGGCGGTGCCGGCGGAACCGCCGGCCAGGACGGCGAATCCGTGACCCTGGCCCCGTTCCATCTGCTGTCCGGAGCGGGTGGCGGCGCTGGGTCCGGCAGCCGGACCGGCGGCCGCTCCGGCCTCGTACCCGCGGGCACCAGCAACCCCGCGCTGTGGCAGTGGGCGCAGACGGGCGGCGGCGGCGACACCGGACAACCCGGCGGATTCCCCAGCGGTGGCGGCGGCGCCGGCGCCGCGGGCGCGGCTGGTGTCGTAACGGTCCTGGAATACATCGGAGAGGACATCTAATGGCCAAGGCGTCTGTTCATATCGTCAGCGTCCCAGGGTTTTTCGGTGACGCGCGCTGCTTTCGGTTCGACCCGCCCCGGGTGCTGGACGGTGTCGAGCGGGAGTTCGTGACCGTCGTCGTGTCCCCGGCGATCGGCATGCACGGGCCGTCCGTGTCCGTCTATCCGGGGCGGGAGGATGGCGGCTGCGCGACCCGCCAGCTGGTGCGCCAGACCGGGTCCTTCACACCGGCCGCGCCCGTCGACGTGGAGGGCTGTTACGCCCTGGCGCTGATGATGCTCGGCGTCACCGAGCTCGAAACGAGCGAGGCGGCGTCATGACCGTTATCAGCGAGCCGATCTCGTCGATCGCGGGCGCCGACGAGCGCACCGTCTTCACCTTCTCCGCGCTGCTGCTGCGCGAATCCGCTGACGGCACAGGCATGGTCACCACGCAGCTGTGGCACGGTCAGGCCGTCGACGGCGTCCTCACCACCCCGGATCTCGATCCCGGCCCCGCCGTCGTGCGCGTCGGCGCCCACGAATACCGGATCACGATCCCCGACTCCGAAACGCCGGTCCGGCTCTGGCCGCGCATCCAAGAAGGACTGCCGGTCCCTCCGGAGCAGGAAGCCGCAGCGGTGCGCAACGGCGGCGGGATCTCCCGCATCCAAGCCCTCACCCAAACCGAGTACGACGCCATTCCCTCTCCCGACTCCGAAACGCTGTATCTCACGACTGGATAGGGAGGCCGAAATGGCCGCTAGCGCAAAGCTTTACGGGCTCGCCCTGCGTTCGATCGTCAACAAGGAGATCGATTGGGACACCGACGTCATCAAGGTGATGCTCTGCACCTCGAGCTACACGCCGAACCAGGACACCCACGCCTACAAGAGCGACATCACGAATGAGGTGACGGGCACCGGTTACACCGCCGGCGGCGCGACGCTCGGGTCCTGCACCGCGACCTACAACGCCGGCACCAACACGTTGACGTTGGACGCGGCGGACGTGAGCTGGCCGAACTCGACCATCACCGCCCGCTACGCGATCGTCTACAACTCGAGCCCGGGTTCGGACGCGACGAGGCCGCTGATCGGCTACGTCGACTTCGATCAAAACATTTCGACGACCGCGGGCACATTCTCAATCGTGTGGGACGCCGCGGGCATCATCACCGCGACGGCTGCCTGACCAGGGCCAGCACGTGGGGATCTCCTCGCGCGGCGCACCCATCCAGCGCATCTACCGGGACGGCACCCGCTACACCCGCGCGTACCTGGGCGGCCAGCTGATCTGGTCCGACACCGCGATGGGCCAGATCGGCGCCCGCGCAGCGAAACTGACGCTGGCCATGCCAGTGCCTCGGGTGACGCCGGGATTCGGCGCGCCCGCCGCCGGGTTCGCTGTCCAGGCGCATGCTCCTGTGGTGCGGTCGCACGCGACGGTGCAGGCACCGCGTGCCAGCGTGCAGTTCGCCGCGCGCACACCGGACACGCCGCGGGTCGCGCCGGCCCCGGTCGCGACGATGGTGTGGGAGATGCTGCCGCCCAGCTTCGTCGACGCCGAGGTGGTGTCGGCTCCGGCGATGATCGTGGCGGTGATGATGCCGCCGCCGATCGTCGGCATCGCTGTGGCCCCGCCCGCGATCGAGATCGACAGCGAAGCGCTGCTGCCCACCGTGAGCGCGTCGTCGGCGATCGAGGTGCCCTTGATCGCTGTCGCCGTGGAGATGGCGGTCCCCGCGCACCAGATCGCCACCTACGCACCAGCCGCCGAGCTCACGACCGCAGCTCTTGTGCCGGAGGTTTTCGCGGCCAGCGAGATCACCGTGCCCGCAGCGACTGCCGGTGCGACGGTGCACGTCCCCGTCGTGGGAATCGCGGTCACACCGCCTGTCGTCGCGGTGACCGCTGAAGCGCAGGTTCCGGCGGTGACGGCGGCCAGCTCGTCTACTCCACCGGCGGTGGCGGTGGCCGCGCAGGCGCACACGCCCGTGATGCATGCCGACGCGGGCGTGGCGGCGCCGGTGATGACGGTGTCGGTGCAGGCCCACACGCCCGTTGTCAGCGCGATCCAGTTCGAGCCCAGCGGCATGACCAAGAACGGCACCCAGTTACTCGGAACGTCCTACGCACAGATCCCGAACTGGGTCGCCGACACTGCGAACTACCCCGGGTCGACGGTGGTGGCTCATGCCCTGGTGTCGAACGGCGGCAAGTCGAATGCGACTGTGGCAGCGTCAATCCCGGTCAACAACAGCCAGTTCGCGAGCGTCAACGGCAGGCTGCGGTTGATGCGCAACGGCAGCCTACTGTTCGAGGGGGCGAACATCGCCATCCCTGCGGTCGGATCGGGCACGCTCACCGTCACCGCGACCGGTGTCACGGTCGCCGACGACGACGCCATCACCGTCGAGGGTATGGCCGCGATGGCGAGCTCGCTCACCGTGCAAACGGGAGCGAGCACGTGGGTGCGGATCACCTAGCTGCTGGCCTCGAAAACCCGCACCGTGCCGATGAATTCGGGGCACTTGTAGTCGGCGCTGATGCGGATCATCCGCAGCGCCTGCTCACGGGACAGGCCGGTGGAACGGAGTTCGGTGACGAGGCTGGTGAGCGCCGCGGTGTTCGCCTCGCCGGGGTTGGTGGACAGCTGCGCGCGCATGACCCGGCAGTTCGTTTCGGCAGCCTCCACTGCGGCGGCGCGGGCGGCGTCCTCGCCGGCTTTCGCGTCGGCGAGTTCCCTGCCGTACACCTCGCGGGAGATCTCGGCGGCGAGTTCGTCGTCGGTGCCCGCCGACGCGGTGGCGGTGGTGGTGTCGTTCGTGCCGCATGCGGTGATCGCGATCGCGGCGGCGGACAGAGCCGCCAGGGCGAATGCCCTCATGGTGGTGTTCCCCTTTGAATCGTGGTTGCCGACATCATCGCCGACCACGAGCGTGCTGATACACGAAACCCGCCCCCAGCTTCGCGCTGGGGGCGGGTTTCGTCGTTACAGGATCCAGACGTTGATCGCGATCGCGACACCGAGCGCGATGATCGCGGCGGCGGCGACGGCGATCCAGAACCGGCGCCAATCGAACTGTGGGGGTGGAGACACGCTGTACCTCCTCCGTCTAGGCGATGATCACGAGTGCCGTCGCGAGCGCCAGAACGATCACGGCGAGCACTGCGGATGCGACGCGGAGCTGGCGGATTCGTTGGTCCATTGTCAGTCCTGTCCGTCGTCGTCGGCGTTCGCCTGGGTGTTCCAGTTGTCGTGCGAGCTTCCCTCAGGCCCGGGTCCGAGCACGTTCATCTTCCTTCCTCTCACCTGCAGCTCGATATCGGTGACGTCGATCGGGTCGACGTCGATGTAGGCGGCGGCGAGCTCACGCTCGGGGTCGGGGACCTCGGCGGCGGGGACAACCGTCCCGTCCGGCAGGACGACGGACCAGGTGCCGTCGTCGTGCTGGACCCACCCCTCCGGCTGGTACTCATCGTCCTCGAAAAGGACGGACAGTCCGCCGCTCACGACCGGGGGCGGCCTGAGTCGGGTCGGATGTGGCCGAGGCGCACGAGCATCCGCCAGGCGTGCGTTTTCGCGGGGCACTCGCCGACCGTGCAGTCGAGGTGGACCTGCATCGCGTGGTGCGCGTGCCGGGGTGTGCGGGTAGCCCAGGCCGTGTTCGCGCACGAGACCTGATCAAGGACGGCGAGGATGCTCATCGCGCGCGGGCCGGGACGTCGAGTAGGGCGCGGCCGCGGGCGGTTTCAGCCCAGGCGCGGCCGCGGCCGGAGAGTGCCCAGCTCCCGGAGTGGTCGCGGGCCGGTGCGACGAGTCCGCGCCAGGACAGGTTCCTCAGCGCACGGCGGGCGGTGCTCTCGGCGACCTCGGACACGGCGAGCAGCTCGCGGGTGGTGCGAGTGCCACTGCGCAGGGCAGCCATGACGCGCGCTTCGGATTCCAGCATCGGGGCCCTTCCGGGTCGGGTTGGTATGCACCCGCCGCCTGGGATTCATCCGCCAACGCTGGGCATATGCGGGGGCTGCCAGCATCGGTGATCGTTCACCCGGCGGCGGGTGCAACGATCACGTTAAGGCTGTTCCCGACCCTGAAAGTTCAAGAAAAGTTCAAAATTGCGGTGATACCGTAGACGGCATGAAGGACAGCGAGTCTCTCGGCGCGCGCGTGCGCCAGTACGCCCACCTGCGCAACATGACCTACGCGCAACTCTCGCTGGCGTCCAACGTCAGCGAGAGCATGATCAAGAAGGTGTGCTCCGGCGCGGCGTCGCCGAGCACGTTCACCGTGGGGAAGCTGGCCGAGGCACTCCGCATCGATGCATCACTCCTGCGCGGAGACGATGTCGAGAACACCGACACTCTCGACATCGTCCCGGTGCTGCGACGCACCCTCGCCGCCATCGACCTGATGGACGATGACCTCGAGCCCGAACCGGTCGACCAGCTCGCGCCGCTGGTCGCACAGATCGGAAAGTGGAGGCGCGCAGCCAAATACCGACGAATCGGCGACGTCCTGCCAGATGTCGTCGACCGGCTCCTGGTGGCTGCGCGCGAAGAAGGCGAACCCGCCTACGCGCTGCTGTGCGACACCTACCGCGCCGCCAATTCGCTCGCGCACAAGCTCGGGTACAGCGACCTGAGCATGACCGCGACCGAACGGATGGAGTGGGCCGCCAGCCGGTCCGGGGATCCGCTGCGGGTCGCGTCCGTCGCCTACCTGAAGGCGGCCACGCTCGCGCGGATCGGCGCGCAGAAGCAGGCCATTCGGCTCCTGCTCCGGGCGATGGATGAGATCGAGCCCCTCGTTGCGGCAAATCCGACCGCGGCCGCGGTGTACTCCACGCTCCACATGCGTGCTGGCACGATCACCGCCACGCTGACCGACGCCGACGCGTCGCGTGCGCACCTCGCGGAGGCCGCGCGGCTCGCGGCACGATTCCCGGAGGGCGTCGTCTACGACACGGTCGTGGGATCGACGAACGTGCGGCTGTACCAGATCGCCGCGGAAGTGGATCTCGGCAACCCTGGGACGGCGATCGAGATCGCGAAGGGCACGCGGCTGCCGAAAGACCTCGCGAGTGAGCGGCAGACGTACTTCTGGCTCGACACCGCCCGCGCGCACTTGCTCAACGGTGACACCGACGAAGCCATCGAGGCGCTGATGGAGTCGCGAGCCGCGGCGCCGGAGCACTTCCGAAACTCTCAGACGGTCAAGACCGCGGTACGCACAGCTGGTGACCAGCAACGCCGGTCCACGGAATCGCTGCGGTCGCTGGCGAACTCAGCGGGAATCCTGGACTGATGGCGTTGCCGAGCGAGCCCGGGTGGTACGAGGATCCGCAGGGGGACCTGTGGCTCCTCGGCGATGACGGCCTGTGGGAGCACGGTGCACGCCGCCTCGGCAACGGAGAGCTGACCCCGGTCATGGGACGGTTCACCGGACGGATGACCGCAACGGCATTCGAGCATCTCGCGACCGGACCGCAGGTCACAGTGCTGCCGCTGCGTCGGGTCGAAGTCCCGGACATCGGCTAGTCACCCACGCCGCTGGCACTTGCACACCGGCTCACGTCGGCGGGGTGTGAGTTGTTCCTCCTGGATCCTGGCGCGCACGAACGCGGTGAGTGTCGTCATGCAGGGTTGGACGCGGCGCGGCCGCGTCCGGTTCCCGCAGGGACCGCATCACGTCCCCGAGATGAAGGCCTGTGTGAGCGCGGCGACCGCCTCGGCGCGAGTCCGCAGCGGGTGGTCGCCGGTGTTCCAGCGGGCGGCCGTGTCGCCGTCCTCGCGCCAGGCGGCCCACCATCGGCGCCCGCCGAACCGGTGGCCGCGCCAGGCGCGTTCGTCACCGACCCAGCCGATCCGGCGGCCGTCGACGTGGGCGGCGTAGACCACCTCGCCACCGCGGGGGGGTGAGATCTCTGTAGTGCGGGTGAGTTTCATCGGAGTCCCCGTCGTTCAGATGGCGGTGAGGCGTCGGCCGCTGGTGCCGAACTCGTCCAGCCAGTCGAGCGCGGCCGCCCAGCCCGCGGCATGTACGCGTGTCTCGAGCGCGGTGAGCGCACCGCCCTCGAGTCGGCCTTCGCCGAGGGCCAGCAGCGCTTGGCCGCGGTGCCGCCACTGCGCGGAAGCGCGTTCCGGGTACGCGATTTCGTCGCAGGCGTACTCGCGCCAGACGCCGGGATAGTGATGGACGCGGTCCGGGTCGGCGTCGAGCCACCCGAGCACCGATACCGCCTCGCCGAGGGCGGTGTGCGAACGCGCGGGGTGCAGCTGTGCGACGTCGATGCCGGGGGACTGGTGGCCGAGGCCGGCCGCGAGGGCGAGCATCTGCCGCCAGGTGGGGCCGTCGGTCCAGTGGATGTGCCACGCGCGGCCGGTGGTGTGGACGCTGTCGTGGTAGTCGAGGGTCACGCGGGTGTGGCTGCGGTCGCTGAGCTGGCGGGCGAGCTGGCGGGCGGCGCGCGTGCGGTTTACGGTCATCGGGAGATTGCGCCTCTGAACAGGAAGAATGAATTACCCCCGTATATTCACTTCTCCCAGCAGACCTGAACCGGCCCGCAGACGAAGTTCGGTATCCCGGACCCGCCGCGCTTGCGCCAGCGGAACTTCGCCGCCAATCCGCCCAGCATCGCCGCCTCGCTCGACCCCGTGGTCGATGTGCCCAGCGTGGTCCCCGGATCGGGCGCGTGCCACAGGTGCGCGAGCATCCGCACGCAGCGCCGCTCCAACTCGGCCGTCTGCGGGTACTCGTCCTTGTCGACGATGTTCTTGTCCATCGATTCGTTCATCAACCGGCGCGCCTCGTCGTCCACCCAGGTGGTGCAGAACGTCGCGAGGTTCATCCGCGAGACCCCGTCGAGCAGCAGTTCGTCGTGCACCATCTGGTAGGCGACCCGCGAGAAGGTCTCCTTCTCGGGGAACCGGTCGCGCGGCGCGGGCGCGTCGAGTTCGGGCAGGGCGAACAGGTCGTCGAAATCCGGTGCGTCGGGCATCTGACCTCTCCCAGCGAGCTGCTCGGTGTTTGCCACGTGACGGTTGCCGATTCATTCTGCAACGAATCCGCTGTTGAAGTGAGTAATTCGCCGGGACGCCGAGGATGCTGAGCGGCTACTATCGCGCCAAGACGCGGTGTGGTTCGTGAGTTCGGAGCATGGGTTTTTCCTGAGCTGGATGGAGCGGAAGGCGGCGGGCATGACCGGCACGGCGACGAAGGCGGCGGTCACCACCAAGTACATCTCCTGGGTGACGCTCGCGCTCATGACCACCAGTTCGGTGGCCAGCCTGCGCGCCTCGCCCACCATGGCGGTGTTCGGCCTGGCCTGCGTGTTCCTGTATCTCGTTCCGGCGCTGCTGTTTCTGCTGCCGACCTCGCTGGTCGCGGCGGAGCTGGCCTCGGGCTGGCAGGGCGGTGTGTACAAGTGGGTCGGCGAGGGATTGTCGAAACCCCTTGGTTTCCTGGCGATCTGGTGTCAGTTCGCCATGACGATCTTCTACTACCCGAGCCTGCTCGCTTATGTCGCAAGCACTTTCGCCTACATCATCCACCCGTCGCTGGCCGCGAGCGGCGTGTACGTGGCGATCGTGATCATCACCGTCTATTGGGCCGGAGTGTACATTTCCGCGCACGGCACCAAGACCGTCGCGGGCCTGTCCAGCATGGGCCTGATCATCGGCACACTGGTGCCCGGATCGGTGTTGGTACTGCTCGGTGTGGTCTTCCTGGCCCAGGGCAACCCATCGGCCGCGCCGATGGACGCCGCGCACCTGCTGCCCGCGTGGACCGGCCTGGCCAGCCTGGTGCTGATCGTCAACAACTTCCTCAGCTACGCGGGCATGGAGATGAACGCGGTGCACGTCTCGTCGCTGAAGGACCCGGCCAAGGAGTACCCCAAGGCGATGTTCCTCGCGGTCGGGCTGGTGCTGGTGATCTTCATCGTGCCCGCGCTGGCCATCAGCTGGGTGGTGCCCGCGGCGAGCCTGAGCCTCACCGCGGGGGTGATGCAGGCGTTCGACGGCTTCTTCGCCCACTTCGGCATCGGTTTCCTGACGCCGGTGGTGGGCATCATGCTGGTGGCCGCGGCGCTCGGCGGCATGCTGACCTGGCTGGCGGGCCCGTCCAAGGGCCTGCTGCTGATCGGGCGTTCCGAGGGGTACCTGCCGCCGGTGCTCACCCGGCTCAACAAGCATGGCGTGCAGCAGAACATGCTGGTCGCCCAGGGCGTGTTCACCACCTTGATCGCCCTGCTCTACGCGTTCATCCCCGACGTGTCGAGCGCGTACTGGATCCTGTCGGTCATCACCACCCAGGTCTACTTGATCATGTACGTGCTGATGTTCGCGGCGGCCGTGCGCTTGCGGCGGCTGCGACCGGATCATCCGCGCGGCTATCGCGCGCCGGCGCTGTTCGCGCTGTGTGGCCTCGGCACCGTTGCGGCGTCGGCGGCCTTCGTGATCGGGTTCGTGCCGCCCTCGCAGTTCGGCGGCGGGTCCCCGATCGTGTACGTGCTGATCGTGGGTGGCGGACTGGGTGTGGTCGGGCTGCTCATCCCGTACCTGTTCTACCGATTCCGCAGGGAGAGCTGGAAATCCGAGACGCCGGAAGGGGTGGCCGCATGACGCTCGGCGATGCCCCCGACCGGGCCCGCCGACTGATCTACTTGGTGGTCGGCGCGCTGTTGCTGGTGCTCGCGGTGGTGGGCGTCGTGCTCTTCGACGACCATCACGACGACGAGATCGCCACGGCGAAAGCCGAACGGCTGCACCAATTGCTGATCGATGCGGGCCTGCCCGCCCCCGCACCCGGCGTGATCGCCGCCGCCCTCGGCGACGACGGCGGACTGGTCTGCGCGGACCCGGACAACCCGCTGGTCAAGGCCCGCTATCAAGCCGCGATCGTGAACGGGGCGTCCGGTCCGGCCAGTCGGCCGGTGATCGGCGATCGCGATACCGTGATGGCCGTCGAACTGGCCATCGCGACCTACTGTCCCGACCGGCTCGGCACCTATCTGGACCAGGTGCGCACCTTCGAACTCGAGCACACCACGAAATGAGGCGCTGACATGACCACCGACGATCCGCATACCGCCGAGCTGCGCGCTCGCGTCGCCGGGTTGATGGGGCACGCGAAAGAGGATCTGGCGCAGCTTGTCTCGTTCAAATCGGTGGCCGATCCGCGTCAGTTCCCGCCGGAGGAGTGTGAGCGCGCCGCCCAATGGGTGGCGGACGCGTCGGCCGCGGTGGGCCTCACCAAGGTGGGCCTGCACGAGACGCCTGACGGGAGCAAGACCGTGATCGCGTCGCGTCCCGCGCCGCCCGGTGCGCCGACCGTGCTGCTGTACTGCCACTACGACGTGCAACCGCCGCTCGACGAATCCGCTTGGCGCACACCGGTGTGGACGCTCACCGAGAAGGACGGCCGCTGGTACGGGCGCGGCGCGGCCGACTGCAAGGGCAATGTGGTGGCGCACCTGACGGCCTTGCGCGCGGTGGGCCCGGACCTGCCGGTCGGCGTCACGCTGGTGGCCGAGGGCTCCGAGGAACAGGGCACGGGCGGGCTGGAGCGATTCGTGGAGAGCAACCCCGACCTGTTGCGCGCCGACGCCATCGTGGTGGCGGACTGCGGCAACTTCGCGGTCGGCGTGCCGACCTTCACCGAGACGCTGCGCGGAAACGTGAACGTGGTGGTGACGGTGGAAACCCTTGCCGGGCCGATGCATTCGGGCATGTTCGGTGGCGCCGCCCCCGACGCGCTGGCCGCCCTGATCCAGGTGCTGGCCGGTCTGCGCGACGAGCGGGGCAACACCACGATCGCCGGGCTCGACAACACCCAGACCTGGGACGGCGCGCAGTACTCGCCCAAGCAGTTCCGGCTGGACGCCGGTGTGCTGAACGGCGTCGATCTGGCGGGCAGCGGCACCGTCGCCGAAATGCTCTGGGCCAGGCCCGCTCTGACCGTGCTGGGCATCGACGCCCCGCCGGTGGTCGGGTCGTCGGCGGCGATCCAGCCGACCGCGCGCGCCCGGCTGAATCTCCGTATCCCGCCGGGTATTTCACCGGCCGAGGCGCACGAAGCGCTGGAAGCGCATCTGCGGGCCAACACCCCGCTGCACGCGCGCATCACGATCGAGCCGGAATCCGAAGGCGCGCCGTTCCGTTCGCCCAGCGGCGGTCCGGCCCGCGCCGCGCTCGACGCCGCGCTGGCCGCGTCCTACCGCCGCCCCACCACCACGCAGGGGCAGGGCGGCTCGATCCCGCTGTGCAACGTCTTCGCCGACACCTACCCCGACGCCGAGATCATGCTGATCGGCGTCGAGGAACCCCGCTGCCTCATCCACGCCCCGAACGAGAGCGTCGATCCCAGCGAGATCGAGCACATCGCTCTCGCCGAGGCGCTGTTCCTGACGACCTACGGCGCGAACTAGCCGACGTTGGCGTCCAGAGAGCAGGTCACCGGCGGCAGCGGCACCGGGCCGACATTGGTGACGCGCAGGTCCAGGCGCACCGGCCCGGCCCCGGTCGGTACGTCGTAGAAGGTGACGGGCTGGGAGTAGAAGCCCACCCGGCGCGAGCCCTGGAGCAGCCCGGACGCACCCGTGTTCAGGTTGGTCCAGGTCACCGAGAGGTGGCTGTCATAGCCCCAGAAGCTGTGCTGGGAGTCGCCGACCTGGATGTCGGGGCGCCCGCCGCGGCCGTCGCGCTGGTAGACCCCGACCGAGCCCACGTGCGGCATGTCGACGATGTAGGGGCTCAGGCCGATGCAGCGCGGCGGCAGCCAGTCCAGCGTATCCGCCTGTGCGCCACCGGCTCCCGCCAGTGCCGCACCTGCCGCCAGCGCCGTCGCCGCCGCGATCTTCCGCACCATACGCATGGATTCTCCTCCTGAGGTTCGACAGCCGAGCATCACCCCATGCATATCGGAACGGCCCGAAACGTTACGTTGCGCAATGAAATACTCAGCCGCCCGCAGACAATAGTCTTGGGAGCTTGTGAATTCGTGCGATCGCTCGGCGGCGCTCAGAACTCGCGCTGATCCTCCGGTTCCAGCACGGTGAATTCGGTTCCGGCGGGCCCCATTTCGGAGAGCCTGCCGAAGTAGATGCCCCGGGCTTCCGGCTGGATGATCCCGAAGTGGATGGGGAACGCGGTGCGCGGGTTCACCGCCCGCAGGTAGTCGACCGCCTCGCTGATGCGCATCCACGGCGCGACCGCGGGCGCGGCCAGCACGCCGACGGGGACCGGCGGCACCCACAGCGAGTCGCCGGGGTGCACGAGCTCGGCCGGATCGTCGGCGGTGCCGAGCTGGAAGACGGTGTTGTCGACCACGGGGATCTCGGGGTGGATCACGGCGTGCCTGCCGCCGCCGCCCGTGATCCGCAGATCGCCGAGGTCGAGCACGTTGCCCGCGTGCACCGCCTCCCAGGGGCCGCCGCGCTGGGCGGCGGTCTGCGGGTCGCAGAGCAGGCGCGCGCCAGGGTTCGCCTCGATCAGCGCCTCGATGCGGTTCGGGTCGATGTGGTCCGGATGCTGGTGGGTGACGGCGATCGCGTCCAGGCCGGTGATGCCCTCGAATCCGTGCGAGAACGTGCCCGGATCGAACAGGACCTTCTTACCGTGCAGCTCGACGAGAAGGCAGGAGTGACCGAAGTGGGCTATGCGCATGCCGCCATGCTATTGGCTCGGGCGCGGTCGCCGGGTGACCCTGGCGGCGGGCGGCGCGGGCTCGGCGGCTACCATTTGACCGTCGCGCCGCGGGTACCGGGTACCGGTCGGCGCGGCCGCAAATCATGGTCGGCGCGGCCAATCGCGCTGCTCAGACACACCCCGCACACCCATATGAGGAGCAACGCGTGGCACGAGTCGTGGTCGAGGTGATGCCGAAGGCCGAGATCCTGGACCCCCAGGGGCAGGCCATCGTCGGTGCGCTCCCGCGCCTGGGATTCGCCGGGATCTCCGATGTGCGGCAGGGCAAGCGATTCGAGCTGGACGTGGCCGACGATGTCAGCGACGCCGAGCTCGAGCAGATCGCCGAGAGCCTGCTCGCCAACACGGTCATCGAGGAGTGGAAGGTGGTCCGGCTGCCATGACGGCACGCATCGGGGTCATCACGTTTCCCGGCACGCTCGACGACGTCGACGCGGCGCGGGCGGTGCGCCGGGCGGGCGCCGAGGCCGTGAGCCTCTGGCACGCCGACGCCGACCTGAAGCAGGTCGACGCGGTGGTCGTGCCCGGCGGCTTCTCCTACGGCGACTACCTGCGCGCCGGCGCCATCGCCCGATTCGCGCCGGTGATGGGCGAGGTGGTGCGCGCGGCCGGCCAGGGCCTGCCGGTGCTTGGCATCTGCAACGGCTTCCAGGTGCTGTGCGAGGCCGGTCTGCTACCGGGCGCGCTCACCCGCAACGAGGGCCTGCACTTCATCTGCCGCGACGAGTGGCTCACCGTGGAGTCGGTGGACACGGCGTGGACCTCCCGCTACGAGCCGGGCGCTCAGATCCTCATCCCGCTGAAGTCGGGTGAGGGCCGCTACCAGGCCTCGGCCGCCGTGCTCGACGAGCTCGAGGGCGAGGGCCGCGTGGTGTTCCGCTACACCGGCGACAACCCGAACGGCTCGCAGCGCGGCATCGCGGGCATCGCGTCGGCGAACGGTCGCGTGGTGGGGCTCATGCCGCACCCCGAGCACGCCACCGAGCCGCTGACCGGCCCGAGCGACGACGGGCTCGGCCTGTTCCTCTCGGTGCTCGACACCCTGGTGTCGGCCTGATCTTTTCGGTGTGAAGGCCCGGAACCCGCTGGTTCCGGGCCTTTTTCACGAGATGCGGTCGAGCAGGACGAATTCCACCCCTTCGGCTCTGGCGAGATAGCCGGGTTGCACGGCCTGGTTGCCGTCGAAACCCCTTGGGCCGCTGGGGGTCTCGTAGCGCACGCCGGTGGCGAGGGCGCGCTGGATGCTCGGCACGTGCAGCGAGCCCACCGCCTCGGCCAGGCCGCGCAGTGCGTGGATCGCCTCGTAGGTGGCGTTGCTGAAGCTGGTGAGCGCCGGCGCGAACTCGCCGTACCTCTCGCGGTAGCGGGCCTTGCGGTGGCGGCCGTCGGGGAGCCGGTCGTCGAGGAAGAAGCGGGACGGCACGTACAGGTTGTGGTTGGCGCCCGCACCGCCGCCGAGCAGCACATTCTCATCGGCGGCCGGACTCACGCGCACCTGGTCGGCGGACCGCCCGGTGGCGGCGAACCGGCGGTTGAAGCGCACCACGTCGGCGCCGACCAGCAGTACCACCACCCCGTCGGCGCGGTCCAGATCGGGGTGGGTGAAGAAGTCGCCGAAATCGGTCGCGCCGAGCGGGACGTAGCGTTCCAGGACGATGTCGCTCTGATCGGAAAGGCTGCGGCGCAACGCTTTCGCCGTCTCGCGGGGCCAGATGTAGTCGCTGCCGATGATCGCCCAGCGCCGCACGCCGAGTTCGCGGCGCAGCCAGTGCACGGCGGCCACGGTGTGCCCGGCGGGGTGCTCGCCGAGCATCAGCACGCCGGGCGGCTCCGGCAGTCCCTCGTGACTGATCGCGAAAACGTACGGCACCCGTCCGTCGTTGACGCGGGCGACCGCGCGGCGCACCGCCGAGGTGTGCCAGCCGGTGATCGCGTGCACCATGCCCGTGGCGAGCAGGGCCGACACCTCGGCGGCCACCTCACGGGGCGGGCGTCCGCCGTCGATCGTCGTGGTCCGAATTTCGCGTCCGAGAATTCCCCTGCCCCGGTTGATTTCGCTCGCCGCGAGCGAAATCGCGGCTTCGCAGGAGGGTGCGAAGATCCCGCCCGGGCCTTGCGCGGGGACTATGTCGAGGATCTCGATCGAGCCGTCCGGGCTCTCGCCGAACGCTGACATTCGGTACTCTTCTTCTGTTCGAGCGAATTTCGAAAGCAGGCGGGGAAATGACGACCATTCTAAACGGATACGACACGCTGCACGGCGCGCTGCGTGCCGCCGAACACCGTTGGCTCCGTCACCTCGACGCCGCACTGTGTGCCAGGCAGCTTTCCGCCGATCAGTGGTCCATGCTGTGCAACCTCTCCAGTGAGACCGGCGTCACTATGAGCGAGCTGGCCGCGCGCTCCCAGCTACCCCCCTCCTCGGCCACCAGGCACGCGGACTGCCTGGCCGAGCGCGGCCTGATCTTCCGCGTCGCCGCCGAGGAGGACCGCAGGCGCATCCTGATCGGCCTGAGCAGACTGGGTGTGGAGCTGGTCGAGGCGGTGCGGGCCGAGGAGGAACTGGCCGAGCGCCAGTTGCAGGCCAAGATGGGGGCGCGCCGGTACGCGGAGCTGAAGCGGTTGTTGGAACTGGTCGCAGGAAGCTGAGCCGACACCTTCCGATGTTCGCTGCGCCGGTCCCGATCACATCAGGTCGAGGGTTTCGAAGTCGGCGCCTGCCGCGCGAGTGAGGAAGGTGGGGGTGACGATCTGGTCGCCTCGGAAAGTGAATGTTCCTACGGCGCTCTCCAGTACCGGGCGGTCGGCCAGGGTGCGGTGCATGGTGGTGGTGTCGAAGGAGCCCGTGGCGTCGGCTACGGCGCGCAGCGCGTGCAGGGAGCGGTAGACGCCGTTGGCGAAGCGGCTGAAGGTGGGGGCGAAGCCGCGGTGCAGGCGGCGGTAGCGGTCCAGCAGGTCGCGGTCGCCCGCGCAGCGGCGGTCGGGGATCACGCGCGAGGGCACGTAGATGTTGCGGTTGGCGTCGAGACCGCCCGCCAGCAGGACGTTCTCATCGATCGTCGGGCCGGTGCGGAACTGGCGGTCGGCGCGGCCCGCCCGGGTGAACGCGCGGTTGAAGCGGGCCGCGTCGCCGCCCACGAGCAGCAGGATCACGCCGTCGGCGTCGTCGAGACGGGGATCGCCGAGCACGTCGTCGAATGCGGTCGCGCCCAGTGGGACGAAATGTTCGGCCACGATCTCGTGGGTGGGCGCGAGGATTGTCCGCAGCGCCGGGGTGATTCGGCGCGACCAGCCGTATTCGCTGGCCACCACCGCCCACCGGCGCGCGCCGAATTCGCGGTACAGCCAGTTCACGGCGACGAGCGTTTGGATACCGGGGTGCTCGCCGATCATGAATACACCGGGCAGTTCGGGGTCGAGGCCGTCGTGGCCGACGCCGAATACGCACGGCGCGCGACCCGCCGCGGCCCTGGTGACGGCGGAGCGGTTCTCCGGCATGGGAATTCCGGTGATAGCGTGGACCATTCCCGTGGCGAGCAGGGCGGATACCTCGTCGGCCACGCGCTGCGGCGGCCCGCCGCCGTCGATGGTGGTGACGCACACCTCGCGGCCCAGGATGCCGGTGCCCTCGTTCATCTCGGCGGCCGCCAGCGCCGCGGCCGCCTCACACGACGGCCCCACGATCGCGCCCGCCCCGGTGCGCGGCGCGATATTGATGATTTCCACGGGCGCGTTCATGATCGCCGCCCCTCCGTCCAGAATTCACCGGACATTCTCTTTTCCAGCTCGCCGAACAGTCTAGCGCCGGAGTATCGCGATGAGTTTCCCGGCAATTACCCGTGCGATACAAGGGGATTAATGCGGAGTGTTGTCGTTTGCTGTGGTCAGCGGCGCAGGAACCGATACCCGGTGACGAGGCGGATCGTCGCGACCTGCGTGGCCGCTCGCTGCTCCGGATCGGGGATGCGCCGAGGAGCGTCGCGGGCGTGCGGGCCGCGGCTGTGCGGCTGCGCATAGGATCGGCGGCATGCCCGTTGTCACGACCAGCGCGACCGCCGAAGGGCTGTGCGCGTTCATCGATGCCTCGCCCTCGCCGTTCCACGTGTGCCGCACGGTCGCGGCGGAACTGGACGCGCTGGGGTTCACCCGGTTGGCGGAGGCGGCGGCGTGGCCGCAGGCGGCGGGGCGCTACTACGTGGTGCGCGGCGGGTCGCTGGTGGCGTGGGCCGACGCGGGCGGGGACACGCCGTTCCGGGTGGTCGGCGCGCACACCGACAGCCCGAACCTGCGGGTCAAGCAGCATCCGGATCTCGCGGTGGCGGGTTGGCAGCTGGTGGGCCTGGAACCGTACGGCGGCGCGTGGCTGAACTCGTGGCTGGATCGGGAGCTGGGCGTCTCCGGACGGCTCACCGTGCGCGACGGAAACGCGGTGCGCGAGCACCTGATTCGCGTCGACGAGCCGATCTTGCGGGTGCCGCAGCTGGCCATCCACCTCGCCGAGGACCGGCGCGGCGTGACGCTGGACCCGCAGCGGCACGTGAACGCGGTGTGGGGCGTGGGGGAGCGGCCGCGCTCGTTCCTCTCGTTCGTCGCCGAGACCGCCGAGGTGGACCCGGCCGCCGTGTTGGGCTGGGAGCTGATGACCCACGACCTCGCGCCGAGCAGGCTGGTGGGCCGCGACGCCGATCTGGTGAGCGCGCCGCGCTTGGACAATCAGGGCACCTGCTACGCGGGCCTGCGCGCGTTCCTGGCCGCGATCGAGGAGCCCGGCGCGGCGGTGCCGGTGCTGGCGATGTTCGACCATGAGGAGGTCGGCAGCCAGTCCGATCGCGGCGCGCAATCCGATCTGCTGCCTTCGGTATTGGAGCGCATCGTGCTGGCGCGCGGGGGTGGGCGCGCCGAATACCTTGCGGCCCTTGCCGGTTCGGTCTGTGCCTCGGGCGACATGGCGCACGCCACCCACCCCAACTACCCCGAGCGCCACGAACCCGCCCACCGCATCGAGGTGAACGGCGGGCCGGTGCTGAAGGTCAACCAAAACCTCCGGTACGCCACCGATTCCGTCGGCGCCGGCGCCTTCGCCCTGGCCTGCGCCCAGGCCGACGTCCCGCTCCAGCGCTACGTCCACCGCGCCGACCTCCCCTGCGGTTCCACCATCGGCCCCATGACCGCCGCCCGCACCGGCATGCCCACCGTCGACGTCGGCGCCCCCCAACTCGCCATGCACTCCGCCCGCGAACTCATGGGCACCGCCGACGTCCCCGCCTACGCCGCCGCCCTCACCGCCTTCCTCACCCCGGACACGGTGAACGCCTGAGCCCAAGGCGGCCGAGTCCGCAAGATGCGGAGCGATCGTCGATGTCACACGGTTGCGCAGCTGCGAGCCGAGCGCCTCGGTCATCCCGGCGCGCAAGGTCGTCCCCGGTACCCGAATCGGCTGGCTACTCGGCAGTGCGACCGGACCCCGATCAGGCTGGGGCCGAGTTGGTTTCGGACGCCCGAGCGACCACCGGGCGGTAGAGGGCGACGGCGACGACGAGCACCGCGAAGGTCGCGAGGACATAGCTGCTGCCGAGGATCTGCTGCCACCAGGTCCAGTCGAGTTCGAGGTCGTCGGAGTGGGGGAGCAGCCACTGGGGGCCGATGAGGAAGAGCACGGTGAAGCCGAGGACGGTCGCGGTGAAGCCACGGCCGCGGCGGGTGCCGACGCGGATGCGGGCGAGGGCGTCGGCGGCGACGAGCAGGGCGGGCGCGATCCAGACCCAGTGGTGCGACCACGAAACCGGGGAGACCAGGAGGATGGCGGCGGCGTTGACCAGCAGCGCGGCCACGGTGGCGCCGGCCTGGATCAGCCGGTGCATCCACACGGCGGCCAGCGCGATCGCGATGAGCGACAACGTGATCCAGATCGCGGTCGCGGCCCCGTCGGACACCCCGAGGCGGAACGCGAACCCCTTCAACGACTGGTTGCCCGCGAAGTAGGGCGGGCCGATGCGACCGGTGTCGTGCAGGGTGTGGAACCAGTAGTCCACCGAGTCGCGGGGGAAGAGCAGGAACCCGACGCCGACCGCGCCTATCGCCGACGCGACCATGGTGCCCGCGGCCTTCCAGTCCCGCCGCAGCAGGAAGTACAGCAGGTATGCGGCCGGAATCAGCTTGATCGACACCGCGATCCCGATGAGCATGCCGCGCGGCCAGAAAGGCTTGCGCACCAGGCAGTCCAGCGCGATCGCGGCCATCAGGACCAGGTTGATCTGCCCGAATCCGAATGTCTGGCGCACCGGCTCGAGGTACAGCGAGAACGCGAGCGCCGCGATCACCAGCGGCACCGCCACCGTGCGATCCAGTTGCGGCCGCACCCGCGCGAGCACCAGCCACAGCGTGATGCCGAGGCTGCCGAGCGAGGTCAGCAGCACCGCGATCTCGGCCAACTGCAACGGCATCAGGGCCAAAGGCGCGAAGAACAGCGCGGCCAGCGGGGGATAGGTGAACGGCAGGCCGATCCCGAACACCGGGGGCATCGGTCCGTACAGATCCCCGCCGTCCAGCCAGGTCCGCGCGCCGTTGCGATAGACCTGGAGATCGATGTACCCGTACCACCAGTGCGCGAGCAGGGAGATCACCGCGGACAGCAGGAACAGCGCCAGGGCCGCGGCCAGCCACCGCAGGTGCCGGGACGAGGCGGTGGCCGCCGGAGAGGAGGAGGGGTTCGGCTCCTGGACGCCGGGCGCGGCACCGGCCGAATTCGCAACCCCCGTTCGTTCGCTCACCCGCACAGAGTATCCGGTGCCGCCCGCTCGTCGGGGCGCTGCACCCCGGCGGGGCAAACCGCCCGGTCCGACCCGTCGCGACCGCGCGCTGACCGTGCAAAACCACACCGCCCGCGGCACCGCCCCGAACGCTCGGGCAACAATCCAGCGACCGGCACTTCACCGGAGCCGGCCCGCGCACCCCCGGATCGCGCCCCTCACCTGCGGGGCCGCCGCGCCCGCCCTCTAGACTGGCAGCCGGGCAACTCGCCGGAACCCTGCGACAACGTCCGTCGCCGCACCGAGTTCGCCTACCCGCCGGCTCCGCCGGTTCGCCGAACCCTCTGCCCGGCCGAAAGGACCCAGGTAACTCCGTGACTCCGCAGGTCGACACCGTCAGCGCAGCCGCAGCAACCCCCGACGTGACGCAACCGTACAAAGAGCTCGGCCTCAAGGACGACGAGTACGCCCGCATCCGGGAGATCCTCGGCCGCCGCCCCACCGACGCCGAGCTGGCCATGTACTCGGTGATGTGGAGCGAGCACTGCTCCTACAAGTCCTCCAAGGTCCACCTGCGCTACTTCGGGCAGACCACCACCGACGAGATGCGCGCGTCCATGCTGGCGGGCATCGGCGAGAACGCGGGCGTGGTGGACGTGGGCGACGGCTGGGCGGTCACCTTCAAGGTGGAGAGCCACAACCACCCGTCCTACGTGGAGCCCTACCAGGGCGCGGCCACCGGCGTCGGCGGCATCGTGCGCGACATCATGGCGATGGGCGCGCGCCCGATCGCGGTGATGGACCAGCTGCGCTTCGGCGCGGCCGACGCGCCCGATACCCGCCGCGTAGTGGACGGCGTGGTGCGCGGCGTGGGCGGCTACGGCAACTCCCTCGGCCTGCCGAACGTGGGCGGCGAGACCGTCTTCGACGCCTCCTATCAGGGCAACCCGCTGGTCAACGCGCTGTGCGCCGGGGTGATGCGGGTCGAGGACCTGCACCTGGCGTTCGCCTCGGGCACCGGCAACAAGATCATCCTGTTCGGCGCGCGCACCGGTCTGGACGGCATCGGCGGCGTCTCGGTGCTGGCCTCGGACACCTTCTCCGGTGACGAGTCGGGCACCGGCCGCAAGAAGCTGCCGAGCGTACAGGTGGGCGACCCGTTCACCGAGAAGGTCCTCATCGAGTGTTGTCTGGAGCTGTACGCGGCCAATCTGGTGGTCGGCATCCAGGACCTCGGCGGCGCCGGATTGTCCTGCGCCACTTCCGAACTCGCGGCCGCCGGGGACGGCGGTATGCACATCGAACTCGACAAGGTGCCGCTGCGCGCGACCGGCATGACCCCGGCCGAGGTGCTCTCCAGCGAATCGCAGGAGCGCATGTGCGCGGTGGTCACCCCCGAGAACGTGGACGCGTTCATGGACGTGTGCCGCAAGTGGGACGTGCTGGCCACGGTGATCGGCGAGGTCACCGACGGTGAGCGCCTGATCGTCACCTGGCACGGCGAGACCGTGGTGGATGTGCCGCCGCGCACCGTCGCCCATGAGGGCCCGGTCTACGAGCGCCCGGTGCGGCGCCCCGAGGAGCAGGACGCGCTGGTCGCCGACACTCCCGACAAGCTCTCGCGCCCCAAGACCGCCGACGAACTGCGCGCGACCCTGCTGACCATGCTGGCCAGTCCGCAGCTGTGCAGCCGCAAGTGGATCACCGAGCAGTACGACCGCTACGTGCGCGGCAACACCGTGCTGGCCGAGCACGCCGACGCGGGCGTCATCCGCATCGACGAGGAGACCGGCCGCGGCATCGCGCTGGCCACCGACGCGTCGGGCCGCTACACCAAGCTCGACCCGTACACGGGCGCGCAGCTGGCGCTGGCCGAGGCGTACCGCAACGTCGCCACCACCGGCGCCACGCCGAAGGCCGTCACCAACTGCCTGAACTTCGGTTCGCCGGAGGACCCGGGCGTGATGTGGCAGTTCCAGCAGGCCGTGCGCGGCTTGGCGGACGGCTGTGTGGCCCTCGGCATCCCGGTCACCGGCGGTAACGTGAGCTTCTACAACCAGACCGGCCAGGACGCGATCCTGCCGACCCCGGTGGTGGGTGTGCTCGGCGTCATCGACGACGTGCACCGCCGCATTCCCACCGGCCTGGGCCTCGAGCCCGGCGAGACGCTGATCCTGCTCGGCGAGACCCACGACGAGTTCGGCGGTTCCATCTGGTCGCAGGTCGCGCACGGTCACCTGGGCGGCGTCCCGCCGAAGGTGGACTTCGCCCGCGAGCGGCTGCTGGCCGAGGTGCTCACCGCCGGTTCCCGCGACGGCATGATCAGCGCCGCGCACGACCTCTCCGAGGGCGGGCTCGCGCAGACCGTGGTGGAGGCCGCGCTGGCCGGCGAAACCGGTTGCCGCATCCTGCTTCCCGAGGGCGCCGACCCGTTCGTGGCGCTGTTCTCGGAGTCGGCGGGCCGCGTGCTCGTCGCGGTGCCGCGGTCGGAGGAGACCCGTTTCACCAAGATGTGCGAGGCGCGCGGCCTGCCGTGGACCCGGATCGGCGTCGTGGACCAAGGTTCCGATTCCGTCGAGGTGCAGGGCCACTTCTCGGTTACCATGGCCGAATTGCGCGACGCCTACGAGGGCACGCTCCCGAAACTGTTCGGAGCCAGCGCAATCTGACCCTCCAGGGAGGCTCGGATGGCAACCGCTGAGCTACGCGATAGGTTCGCCCGTCTGGGCGGCAGATTCGCTCGCTGGTTCCATCCGGACTACCCGGGCTTGGTGGTCGCCACCCTGTTCTTCTGCTGGTCGCTGACGCCGTCGCTGCTGCCCCGCGACTGGTTGTTCGCGGGGTTGGTCAGCGGCGTCAACGCCGCGATCGGCTACGGCGTCGGCTGCCTGCTGCACTGGGCCTACCGGCGCTGGGTCGCGCCGAAGGTGCGCCTGCCCGCGTCGGTGGAGGAGCGGATCGCGGCCCGTCCCGGCTGGTTGGTGCCCGTGGCCAAGGGCGCGCTGGTGGCGGTGTGCGCGCTGGCGGCGGTGCTGGTGATGATCCGCTCGGCCTACTGGCAGCGCGAGATCACCGCGCTGATGGACATGGAACCGACCACCACGTCGGGCTTCCTGCGCACCGGCCTGCTCAGCGCCGCGGTGTGCGCGCTGGTGATCGGGCTCGCCCGCGGGCTGCGGTGGCTGGTGCGCTGGGTGACGAACCAGCTGGTCCGGTGGGTGAAGATCCCGCGCCGGGTCGCGCTGCCGATCGGCGTGGTGACCGTGGTGGTGCTGGCGCTGCTGCTCGGCAACGGCGTGCTGGTGCGGGTCTTCTTCGACGTGGCCAATTCGGCGTTCAGCGTGCGCAACAGCAACACCTCGCCCAACGCCGTGCCACCGATCCAGCCGGAACGCTCCGGCAGCCCGGCCTCGCTCGCCGCGTGGGACACCCTCGGCTCCGAAGGCCGCTGGTTCGTGTCCTACGCCCCCGGCGCGGAGACCATCCAGCAGGTCACCGGACGCCCCGCCCGCGAACCGATCCGCGTCTACACCGGCCTGGAATCCGCCGACGGCATGGAAGCGCAGGCCGAGCTGGCCGTCGCGGAACTGGAGCGCACCAAGGCATTCGAGCGCGAGGTGCTCGTCGTGGTCACCACCACCGGCACCGGCTGGGTGGACTCCACGAGCGTCGAATCGATCGAGCTGATGTTCGACGGCGACACCGCCGTGGTCGCCACCCAGTACTCGTATCTGCCGAGCGCGCTCTCGTTCCTCTCCGACAAGGAGAAGGCCACCGAGTCCGGACGCCTGGTGTTCGACAAGGTGCACGAGCGCTGGTCGGCGCTGCCCCCGGAATCGCGGCCCAAGCTGCTGGTCTACGGCGAGAGCCTGGGTTCGCAGGGATCGGAGGGCGCGTTCAGCGGGTTGGCCGACCTGCGGGCGCGCACCGACGGTGTGCTGTGGGTCGGGCCGCCGAACTCCAATCGCCTCTGGCGCGAGTTCGTCACGCGGCGTGATCCGGGTTCACCCGAGGTGCTGCCGATCTATGCCGACGGGCTGGTGGTGCGTTTCGCCGACGCGCGCGCCGACCTGTGGAGTACCGGGCAGACCTGGTTGAACCCGCGCGTGGTGTACCTCCAGCACGCGTCCGATCCGGTGGTGTGGTGGTCGCCGGATCTGCTGTTCACCGAACCGGATTGGCTGCGCGAACCGCGCGGGCCCGACGTCACGCCCACCATGACGTGGTATCCGATCGTCACGTTCTGGCAGGTCGCCGCCGACCTGCCGAACGCGCAGCGCGTCGCCGACGGGCACGGTCATCGCTACGGCACGTTGGTGCTCGACGCGTGGGCCGCCATCGCGGACCCGCCGGGCTGGTCCGAGGAACTGGCCGAGCGGGTGCGCGCGTATCTGGAGGAGTCGGCGGATCGGGAGCGCGAGTTGAAGTAGGGCGGGGCGCGTCATCGGAGGTCGCGGTGTGCGCCCGGCCCGAAGGGGGCGAACACCCCCGGGCGGGCCCGGACCCCTCGTCGCCGGACCCGCGCGCGGAGTGTTCGCCCGCGGTGGTCAGATCTTCGGTTCGTACGGATTGTGTTCAGCCATCAGCTTTTCCAGCCGCGCCGCGTCGATGCGGTGGGTGGTGGAGTTGGCCTCGTGCTGGTCGCGGACGACCTTGGCCAGGGTGAAGCTGCTGGTCACCAGGAACAACACGGACATCGCCATGAAGCCGCGCTGCCACACGTCCAGTGGGAGATAGAAGATGCCGACGCCCGCCCCGAACAAGCTAACGCCGAACGCGATCGCGGCCTGCGCCACGTATGCCGAGGTGCTTTTCGGCGAGGCGTTTGGAGTGCTCATGGTCATCGAGTGTGCTCGAGCGGGCGGTCCGGCGACCGTGTAGGAATACTCGAGGCGCGTGGGTATTTGCCGCGCGCCGAACTGTGATCCCTACCCGGTCGCCCCGCGTGGCCCGCCGCCAACGCGTCCGGCTGTCGGCGCGGACCGCCATACTGTTCGGGTGCTCGAGAAGGCCGACACTCTGACGAAGCTGCGCGCCCGCGTGGCTGTCGTGGTGCGCCGCGCCGAGGACATCATCGACCTGAACTACGTCGGCCTGGTGGTCGCTACGGTGTTCTTCGCCCTGTCGGTGACGCCGTCGCTGGTGCCGCGCGACTGGCTGTTCCAAGGTCTGATCTCGGGGATCAACGCCGCGCTCGGCTACGGCCTCGGCTGTCTGGTGGAGTGGGGGTTCCGCTCGCTGGTGCGGCCGCGCTGGACCATTCCCGCGCCGCCGACCTGGGTGCGGTACGCGGTGAAATCGGCGCTGCTGTTCACGGCGGCGCTCACGGCCGCGCTGATGCTGGTGCAGTCGGCGCGCTGGCAGCGCGAGATCACCGCACTGATGGGGATGGAGGGCACCACCACCCCCGCCTACCTGCGCACCGGGTTCCTGAGCCTGGCGGTCGCGGCGGCCGTGGTGGCCGCCTACCGCACGCTGCGCGAGATCATCCTGTTCCTGGCGCGCCAGCTCAACCGGCGGATGAAGGTGCCGCGCGAGCTCGCGCCCACCGCGGGCGCGCTGGTGCTGGTGGTGCTGGCGGTGACGCTGTTCAACGGTGTCGCGTCGCGGGCGTTCACCGCGGTGGCCAACTCGGCGTTCAGCGTGCGCAACGACCACACCTCGCCCAACGCCGTGCAGCCGCAGCAGCCGGAGCGCTCCGGCAGCCCGCAGTCGCTGGCGGCGTGGGAAACCCTTGGCTTCGAGGGCCGCTGGTTCGTCTCGACCGGGCCCACGGCCAGCCGCATCGAAGCGGTCACCGGGCGCACCGCGCGCGAACCCATCCGCGCGTACGTGGGGTTGGAGTCCGCGCGCAAC
The DNA here is from genome assembly GCF_003315035.1 of Nocardia puris. Taxonomy (GTDB): domain Bacteria; phylum Actinomycetota; class Actinomycetes; order Mycobacteriales; family Mycobacteriaceae; genus Nocardia; species Nocardia puris. The sequence goes on along the minus strand of NZ_QNRE01000012.1, from coordinate 164,698 downwards.
GACCAGGAGCAGTCCGCGCTGGCCGTGGAGGAACTGGAGCGCGCCGGCGCCTTCGAGCGCCAGGTGATGGTGGTGGTCACCACCACGGGCACCGGCTGGGTGAATTCCCTTGCGGCGGGCGCGATCGAGTACATGTACGGCGGCGACACCGCGATCGTCGCGAGCCAGTACTCGTACCTGCCGAGCGTGCTGTCGTTCCTGTCCGACCGGGAGAAGGCGGCCGCGGCGGGGCGCGAGCTGTTCGACGCGGTGTACGCGCACTGGTCGCTGCGGCCCGCCGACTCGCGCCCGAGGCTGTTCGTGTACGGCGAGAGCCTGGGTTCGCAGGGATCCGAAGCCGCGTTCGAGGGACTGGCCGATCTGCGGGAGAAGGTGGACGGCGCGCTGTGGGTGGGGCCGCCGAATTCGAATCGCCTGTGGAAGCAGTTCGTTTCGCGCCGCGACCCGGGCTCGCGCGAGGTGCAGCCGATCTACGCCGACGGGCTGGTGGTCCGATTCGCCGCCGAGGCGGCCGATCTCGCGGTGCCGGGGCCGGAGTGGCGGGCGCCGCGCATCGCCTACCTCATGCACCCGTCCGACCCGATCGTCTGGTGGTCGCCGGATCTCATCTTCTCCCAACCGGATTGGCTGTCCGAGCCGCGCGGATCGGACGTGTCGTCGCAGATGCGCTGGGCTCCGTTCGTCACGTTCTGGCAGGTGACGGCCGATCTCACCAACGCCCAAGGGGTTTCCGACGGCCACGGCCACCGCTACGGCAGCCTGGTGCTCGACGGGTGGGCCGCCATCACCGAACCCCCCGACTGGAATGCCGAACTGGCCGAACGCATCCGGGTCAACCTGGAGTTGGCGGAGGAGCAGGAGCGGGAGACCAAGTGAGGGGGAGCGGTCGCTTCGTCGACGCGGCTGTCGCGTGCGCGCTTCCGCTGCTGTGGAGCAATGTGGTCCTGCCGAGGCTGGGGATGGATCATCGGGGGCGCACGGCGGCCAACGTGGTGTTCGCGAGTGGGTACGCGGCGGTTCTCGGTGGGCGGCCGCGGTGGTGGTCATCGCGCGGGGCGCGCGCGGGTGCGCTGGCCGGTGCGGTGGTCTTCGCCGGTTACGGTGCGGCGCTGGCGATTCCGTCGGTGCGTGCGCGGTTGGGGGAGTTGTCGGGGCGCGATCAGGATGTGAGCACCGCCGAATGGGTGCTGGTGCACATCCCGTTCGGCACGGTGTACAGCGAGGAGTTGATCTTCCGCGCCACCTTGGAACCGTTGCTGGACAACGCTTTTCCCAAGGCAGGCCCACTGCTGGGCGCTGCCGCCTTCGGCCTGTGGCACATCCACCCCGCCCGCGCCGGCGGCGACAGCGTTCCGGCGACGGTGCTCGTCACGGCCGGTGGTGGTGTGCTGTTCGGAGAACTCCGCCGCCGCACCGGGAGCGCGACCGCCCCGGCGCTGCTGCACTGGGCGTTCAACGCGGGCGGGGTGCTGGTCACGCACGTGGCGGCGGCGTTGGGGTCCACCACGCCGGTCCGTGGGCGGGAATTATCGAGCGTGAATGGTGTTGGCTCGGGGCATGAAACTCGATGATTCGGCGCGCGCTCTGATCGGCGCCGGCGCGGATGCGACTTTGGTGACGCTCAATCCCGACGGCAGCCCGCAAGTCAGCCTGGTGTGGGTGGGTTTGCGTACGAACGACGACGGTGACGACGAACTCTTGGTCGGGCACCTCGGCGAGTACAAGAAGGTCCGCAATGTGCGCCGCGACCCTCGCGTCGCCGTCACCGTCGTCTCCCGCGAGCGCGGCGAACTCATGACCCCATACCTCGCCGTCACCGGCACGGCCTACGTCACCGAGGGCGGCGGCCCGGAACTCCTCGCCGAACTCGCCGAAACCCTGGCCGCACCCGGCATCGACTTCCCGCCCGCCGACGCCCCACCCGGCCTCATCACCCACGTCCGCATCGAGAAGGTCGGCGGCATCGGACCCTGGGCGGAGTGAGCGAGTCGCGCGGTGCCGGGCAGCGTGTCCCGTGATCGAGGTCGGGGATCGGGCGGGCGGACTCCAGGCCGAAGAGCCGGCCCGTCGTGACCGTCGCGGGGATTGTGTGGCGACGTGCGGGGGCGGCCGGCGCGGGAACGGAGTCGGACGGTCTCGGTACCCTTGGCGGCGTGGGACGACGAGCGGTGGTGGACCCGGCGGAGATGCGGGCGGCGGTGGCGGCGGTGAGCGCGTGGTTGCGCGACGAGACGGTGCCCGAGCCGGCGCGCACCGAGCTGGCGGCGGCCGTGCGCACCACCGCCCGCACCCTCGCCGCCACCGCGCCCGGCCATTCGGTGGAGGTGCGCGTCCCGCCATTCGTCGCGGTTCAATGCGTGGCAGGCCCCCGCCACACCCGCGGCACCCCACCCAACGTCGTCGAAACCGACCCGCGCACCTGGCTTCTCCTCGCCACCGGCCTGCTCGACTTCGACACCGCCGCCACCTCCGGCGCCCTCACCGCCTCGGGCATCCGTGCCGCCGAAGTCGCCCACTGGCTCCCCATCGCCCGCGCCGACTGAACTCGCGGCAACCGATTCGTCCCCACCGCAACGGGTGTCGCCCAGGAGCCGCGGCTCGACGTACGACCGCGCTCCAACGTGGATTCAGGTGGTCGCGCGGTTCACGCGGTGCAGGCCTTTGTAGTCGTAGTAGCGGGTGATGATCGCGCCGAAGGCGAGGCCGACGAACAGGCCGAACAACGTCATCCAGAAGCCGCGCGTGAGGCCGGCGGACCAGTTGCCGTCGAAGTACAGGATGGAGCGCACGGCGAGGAACACTTGGTGCATGGGCTCGAATTCGGCGAGCCAGGCCACCGAGCGCGGGGTCGCCTCGATCGGCACCGTGCCGCCGGAGGAGGGCAGGCCCAGCACGATGAACAGGATGAGGTTCACCAGCAGCCCGGCCGACCCGATCGCGGCCAGCACCGACAGACCGGTGAAGCCGACGGCGAGGATCGCGAACGCGCTGTAGAGGAACAGCCCCAGCGGCCGGTCCACCGGCATCCCCAGAGCCTTCGCCACCAGCAGATAGACCAGCGAGGCGACAACCGCCAGCACCGCCATCACGCCCCATTTGATGAGCAGGGTTTTGAAGCGCGAGATCGGCGTCGGCGGGAAATGCACGTACCAGGGCCCGTATTCGGTGGGCGTGAACCCGAGCGCGGAATCGACCATGGTGTGAATCGTCATCGAGCCGACCACGCCGATCAGCAACAGGAGCAGGGCGTAGAAGAACGCGGTGAGCCCGGCACCGGTCCCGGCGGGCAGCGGCCGGTATTCCTCCGCCACCAGATGCACGGGACTGGCCAGCGTGAGCCGCGTGGCCCCGGACAGTTCGGGCGCGGGTCCGCCGTCGGGCGGGGCGAGTTGCGCGGTGACCTGTTCGGTGAGCTGCTGCCCGACGCGTTCATTGATCTGCGGGAACGCCTGCGCGGTGATGCGATTGACGATCGCGGTAGCGAAAGCGCCGGTGCGCGGGTTGGTTTGGAAGGTGAGGATCGGCCGTTCGATATCTCCGGGCACCACGCTGCCCACGCCGAGAATCCCCAGCCGCTTGCTGAAATCGCCCGGGATGATGATCGCGCCGTAGACCGCGCCGGTCTGCATCTGCCGCTGCGCCTCGGTGATTCCGAGCACACGCAGGTCGATCTTGTCGGCGGGCACCGCTTCGCGCAAACCCGCCGCGACCTCCTCGCCGAAGTTGACGCGCTGCTCCTGGCCGGGCTGACCGAGTGTCTCGCCCACGTCCTGGTTCACCAGGGCGATGGGGAAGTGGTGCAGGTTCTCCTCGGGATCGGCCACGTAGACCAGGTACATGTAGCCGAGCAGGGCGGCGAGCAGGGCCAGCACCGCGAGCGGTGGGCCGCCGAGTCGCAGGTAACCGGGCACGCTGCGCGCCGGTGTGTCCGAATCGTCCCCGCTCACGCTCCGCGTTGTGACCACGATCGCACGGTACCGCCGCGACCGTGCTCGCGCGGGGGATCGACACGGGAGATTGCTGCCGGTATGCGGAGGTCGTGATCGGGATCGGCCGCGCACCCGTAGAATGACGTGTGCCCCCAGCCCGCCCTAACAGGGAGCAAACGGTGACCAACGTCGAACCACCCGTCGACAGCCTCGCAGCCACCCCCGACCAGGACGAGAACGAGCCACGCGAGGAGTGTGGCGTGTTCGGTGTCTGGGCACCGAGCGAAGACGTGGCCAAGCTCACCTATTACGGGCTGTATGCCCTCCAGCACAGAGGCCAGGAGGCGGCGGGCATCGCGGTCTCCGACGGCCAGCAGATCCTGGTGTTCAAGGATCTGGGCTTGGTCTCCCAGGTGTTCGATGAGCAGACGCTGGCCGCCATGCCCGGCCACATCGCCGTCGGGCACTGTCGCTACTCCACCACCGGCGGGGTCACCTGGGAGAACGCCCAGCCGATCTTCCGCACCACCGCCGTCGGCTCCGGACTGGCGTTGGGCCACAACGGCAATCTGGTCAACACCGCCGAATTGGCAAGTCGCGCACGGGAACTCGGCCTGATCGGCAACCCCGTGCAGGGCGGGCGGCCGCAGCCGGTCGGGGCCACCTCCGACTCGGACGTGATGACCGCGCTGCTCGCGCACGGCGCCGCCGACTCCAGCATCGAACAGGCCGCCATGCAGCTGCTGCCGCAGCTGAAGGGCGCGTTCTGCCTGACCTTCATGGACGAGCACACCCTCTACGCCGCGCGCGACCCGCACGGCGTGCGTCCGCTGTGCCTGGGCAGGCTCGAGCGTGGCTGGGTCGTTGCCAGTGAGACCGCCGCCCTCGACATCGTCGGCGCGTCGTTCGTGCGCGAGATCGAGCCGGGCGAACTGCTGGCGATCGACGCCGACGGGGTGCGCTCGATGCGTTTCGCCAACCCCGAGCCCAAGGGCTGCGTCTTCGAGTACGTCTACTTGGCGCGCCCCGACTCCACCATCTCCGGTCGCTCGGTGCACGCCACCCGCGTCGACATCGGGCGCAGGCTCGCCGATGAGCATCCGGTCGAGGCCGATCTGGTGATCCCCGTGCCCGAATCGGGCACGCCCGCGGCGGTCGGCTACGCGCAGGGCTCGGGTGTGCCCTACGGGCAGGGCCTGATGAAGAACGCCTACGTGGGCCGCACCTTCATCCAGCCGAGCCAGACCATCCGTCAGCTCGGCATCCGGTTGAAGCTCAATCCGTTGCGCGAGGTGATCCGCGGCAAGCGGCTCATCGTGGTGGACGACTCCATCGTGCGCGGCAACACCCAGCGCGCCCTGGTGCGCATGCTGCGCGAGGCGGGCGCCATCGAGATCCACGTGCGCATCGCCTCGCCGCCGGTCAAGTGGCCCTGCTTCTACGGCATCGACTTCGCCTCGCGCGCGGAGCTGATCGCCAACGGCGCGGGCGCCGACGACGACTACGCCGACATGGTCGAGAACGTGCGCCGCTCCATCGGCGCCGACTCCCTCGGCTACATCTCCACCGAGGGCATGATCGCCGCCACCGAACAGCCCCGCACCCGCCTGTGCTGCGCCTGCTTCGACGGCAACTACCCGATCCCCCTCCCCACCGAAGCCGCCATCGGCAAGAACGTTCTGGAAGGAATGCTCAGCGGCCGCCCGGAAGCGGCCCTGCTGGCGGAGAATGCCAACGCCAGCGCACTGAGTCGGCCGTAGACGATCTTCCTGTCACAGCCGGCGACTGATCTCGTTGAGCACATCGGTAACTCGCCGGGTACGTCCAGAACCCGGCCATGCCACCAGCTGTCGGCCCGACGATCACCTTGTGTGGCTCTCACGACCGGCGAAAATCCCGGGGAGGCGGGGAAGCTAAGCTAGGTTGAGCTGGCCAACATCCGCCCGATCGGTTTGGAGCTTTCCCCGACAATGACTGAACAGACCCCCACTGGTGGTGCTTCGTACGCCGCGGCAGGCGTGGATATCGAGGCGGGTGACCGCGCGGTCGAGTTGTTCGGGCCATTGGCGAAGAAAGCCACCCGTCCCGAGGTGCAGGGTGGGTTGGGCGGATTCGCCGGCCTGTTCGCGCTGAAGGGCGGCTACAAGGAGCCAATGCTGGCCGCTTCCACCGACGGTGTGGGCACCAAGATCGCGGTCGCCCAGGCCATGGACAAGCACGACACGGTCGGCCTGGATCTGGTCGCGATGGTCGTCGACGATCTCGTGGTGTGCGGCGCGGAGCCGCTGTTCCTCCAGGACTACATCGCCATCGGCAAGGTCGTCCCGGAGAAGGTGGCCGAACTGGTGTCCGGCATCGCCGAGGGTTGCGTGCGTGCCGGTTGCGCGCTGCTGGGCGGCGAGACCGCCGAGCACCCCGGCCTGATGGACCCCGACGACTACGACCTCTCCGCCACCGGCGTGGGCGTGGTGGAGGCCGACGCGGTGCTCGGCCCCGACCGGGTGCGCCCGGGCGACGTGGTGATCGCGATGGGCTCGTCGGGCCTGCACTCCAACGGATACAGCCTGGCCCGCAAGGTGCTGCTCGACATCGACCGCATGTCGCTCACCGGCCACGTGGAGGAGTTCGGCCGCACCCTCGGCGAGGAGCTGCTCGAACCCACCCGCATCTACGCCAAGGACTGCCTGGCGCTGATCGCCGAGACCGACGTGCGCACCTTCTCCCACGTCACCGGCGGCGGCCTGGCCGCCAACCTGGCCCGCGTCATCCCGGCCGGCCTGGTGGCCGAACTGGACCGCGGCACCTGGAACCCCGCGCCGGTGTTCAAGATGATCGCCCAGCGCGGCCGGGTGGAGCGCCCCGAGATGGAGAAGACGTTCAACATGGGCGTCGGCATGGTCGCCGTCGTCGCCCCCGAGGACGTGGACCGCGCGCTGGCCGTGCTGACCGCTCGGCACATCGAGTGCTGGACGCTGGGCACGGTGAAGAAGGCCAAGGACAGCGACGCCGTGCGCGCCGTACTCCTGGGCGAACACCCCCGCTTCTAGGGGTTGGGAACAGACGACGACAGCGTCCGCATCGTGAGTGATGCGGACGCTGTTCTTCGTGTACAGCAAGCCGTCAGAGGCGTTGCTACCGGTGACAACGTTGTAAGGGGGAGGCCGGGTGGCCTCCCCCTTACAACGTGTCTATGTCCGGGTCAGCGGCGCCAATCGTCGTCGTAGTCGTCGTCCCAGCGGGAGCGGGACTCGTCCGCGTCGTGCTCATCGGACAGCAGCCCACCGCCACTGTGGCTGGGGCTTCCCGAGAGCTCACGCTGAAGGCTCGCGAAGTCGGTCGCGGGGGAGCTGTACTTCAGCTCGCGTGCGACCTTGGTCTGCTTTGCCTTAGCCCGGCCACGGCCCATGGCTGACCCCCTCGCGTCACTGCGGGGCGGCCTGGGGTGTGTTGGCGGCCCCGTTCGAATTAATACTCTTCCTGACAGACACTTTAGCGTGTGTCCGGCGGTCGCGCTTCCAGGAGTGGGGGAAGATCTCCCGAACGGACGCCGTTTGCCCGGTCTTCGCCGTGTGTGCTGTCTCCTACAGTATGCCGGGAATCGCCCGGATCACCCCTACCCTGGCGCCGCCGCCCAGCACCGGCGGAGCCGCCAGCTCGGTGTGGACATCGGTCCAGTCCACCCCCATCGCGTGCAGAATCGCCAGCGTCAGGGGCATGCGGGCGCGGTCGTGGCCGTCATCGATCTTGTACGCGAAGGCCCGCCCGTCGGGCAGCGCCCCGGCGTGCACGCCGTCGGCGCCGATTTTGCACACCAGTCCGGGGGTCGCCGACATGGTGAGCAGATCGGGTGCGTCCGTGCCCGAAATCACTCGCGGATGGGCGCGGATGGCGTCGGCGACCCGGCGCGGCGGGCTGCCCGGCTCCGCCGTGGCCATGGTGGCGAAGGCGCGGGCGAGGTTGACCAGCGAGACCGGGATGATCGGCAATCCGCAGCCGTCGATCCCCAGATCGGTCTCGGGTTCGCCGGTGATCTCGGTGACGGTCGAGATCACCGCCTTCTGCAGCGGGTGGCCCTCGTCCAGGTAGCCCTCGGTGGGCCAGCCGTTGACGGCGCAGGTGGCCAGCATCGCCGCGTGCTTGCCGGAGCAGTTCATGTAGATCCGGCGGGCGCCGTCGGCGCGGATCGCCGCGGCCCTGGCCCGCTCCTCGAACGGCAGGTCGGGCGGACAGGCCAGGTCGTGTTCGGTGAACCCGAAGCGCTCCAGCAGCCGGCGCACCAGCGCGACGTGGTCGGACTCGCCGTAATGCGAGGCGGTGACGATGGCGAGTTCGGCGTCGTCGACGGGTTCGAAGCCGTTGCGCAGCAGGGTGATCGCCTGCATGGGTTTGTTGGTGGAGCGCGGGTAGATCGGCAGGTGCACCTCGCCGAGCTGGTGGGTGGGTTCGCCGTCGGCGCCGAGCACCACCAGCGATCCGCGGTGCACGCATTCGCGGAAGCCGGAACGGACCACTTCGACCAGTTCGACGCTCATCGGGCGGCTCCTGTCGTGGTGCCCGCCGTGGCGGCGTGGCGGCGGGCGTGGCGGGCGATCTGCTTGCGGATATCGTCGGACACGGTGGGCTCGACGTCCGGCAAACGGGTCAGCCGGTCCATATCGGCGCCGGTGAAGACGTCGCGAACGGTGATGCCGTGCGCGGGTTCGTACACCACTTCGACGGGATCGCCGGCCCCGATGGCGCCCTCCTCGAGCACGCGGAAATAGCAGCCGGTGTCGCTGCGCAGGGTGAACCGTTTGACCCACTGGGCCGCACCCGACCAGTGCTGGAACGTGGCGCACGGCACGCGCGGCGCGCTCACCTCGAGCAGGGTGTCGCCGATGCGCCAGTGCGCGCCGAGCACGGCGTCACTGACCGGGAGCCCGGTGAGGCGCAGATTCTCCCCGAACCAGCCCGCGGGCAGCTCGCGGCCGAGTTCGCCGGCCCAGCGGCGCGCGTCCTCCTCGGCATAGGCGTAGACGGCTTGGTGCGTGCCGCCGTGGTGCGCGGTGTCGCACACGTGATCGCCCGCGAGACCGAGCGTGCCCACCCGCACCCGACCGGGCACCGGCCGCTTGTCGATGGCGGTGCGGCCGACGCGACCCGGTACTTCGAGCTCGGCGTGGACCACGCACACCGCCAGCACGCGGGGATCGGTCATCGGCGCTCCTCTTTCAGCTCGTGTGACATGGGGAAAGACCGCATCGCGGTGCCGCAGCGGCCGGAGGGGCGTGGTGCGATGCGCCCGCACTGCGCTGACTCTGTGCATGCGAGTCCGGGTCATGCTCGGGAGCCACAACGAAGGGCCCCGCGATGGACATCGCGGCCGTCGAGTGTGAACGCGTCCCGCCCGCCACTTGTCGACGACACCAGGGTGAACCCGGTGCGCGTTCAGCGCTTGCCACGAGGCGCCCGCCGACGACGGTCGTGCGATACGCCCGCGCCGAGAGCGTTTCGGGCCGTAGGGCGCCCGCGCTCAACGCCCGCGCAGCCGGTCGACGGCGAGGCGGCCGGCTTGGGGCGCGTCGTCCACCGGCACCGAATCCGGATCGATGGCGGCGGCGCTGGGCCCCGCGACGAGTTCGGTTTCGGTGGGGACCGTGCGTTTGATCAGGGCGAGGGCGATGGGGCCGAGTTCGTAGTGGTCGATGACGGTGCCGAGCCGCCCGACGGTGCGCCCGCCCGCGGTGACGTCGTCGCCGGTGGCGGGGCGGTCGTCGGCGGACCCGTCGAGGTGCAGCAGCACGAGCTTGCGCGGCGGCTTGCCGAGGTTGTGCACGCGGGCGACCGTCTCCTGCCCGCGATAGCACCCCTTGTCCAGGTGCACGGCGCCGCGTTCGGCGGGGCCGCCGATCCAGCGGACCTCGTGCGGGATGGTGCGCTCGTCGGTGTCGAGCCCGATGCGCGGGCGCAGCGCCGCGACCCGCAGCGCCTCGAAGGCCCACAGCCCGGCCGGTTCCGCACCGGCCGCGGTGAGCTTGGTCCACCAGTCCCCGAGCCGATCGCGCGGGACGACCAGATCGTAGGAATCCTCGGTCGGCCACGGCATCCGCCGCAGGAAACCGCCGCCGGGCAGCGGCACCGCCGCGTACACCTCGGGCAGCTCCGCGACGCCGAGCGCGTCGGTGAGGTCGGCCACGCCGGGGCCGAGCAGGCTGAGGACGGCGTGGTCGGTGGCCTCGCGCGGCTGGGCGTCGGCCCAGAAGACCATCTTGCGCAGGAAGTCGAGCAGCGCGGGCCCGCGCTCGGGCTCGGTGTCGATCCACACCGTGCCGTCCAGATCGGTGAGCACGAAGTGGTGCTGCACGCGGCCGTTGAGATCGAGGTCCAGGTTCTCGGCGGTGCGCCCGTCGCCCAGGTTCGCGATGTGCTGGCTGGTGATGGTGTGCAACCAGCTCAGCCGCTCGGCGCCGGTGATGGCCAGGACGTACCGGTTCGAGCGATCCACCACCGCCACCCGCTCGGCGGCGGCCCGCTGTTCACCGAACGGATCGCCGTGGTGCCAGGCGACCGTGGCGTCGGGGGAGCCGGGTTGACCCGGCACGGCGCCGGGAGCGGAGAGGAGGGGGCTGGGTGTATCGACCGAGGACACACATCCACTGTAGGCGCGCCGCGGATCGGGCGCCCAGGGCGGGCTCGTGTGGTGCCCGGGACAAACACGAGCGGACCACACGCCTACCGCCTACGCTCGACGCATGGTAGATCGAGTTCTTGTCACCCTCGACGGCGCGGTCCGGGATGCGGACGCGCCGTTGCTGTTTGCCGACGACATCGGGGTGCTGCGCGGCGACGGTGTCTTCGAGACGGTGCTGGTGCGGGCCGGCAACGCGTGCGCAATCGAGTTCCATCTCGGTCGCCTCCGCCGTTCCGCCCAGGCGCTCGACCTACCCGAGCCCGAGACCGGCAAGTGGCGCGAGGCCGTCGAGATCGCGGCCAAGGAATGGGGCGCCGAGCGCGAGGGCGTGCTGCGGCTGGTGCTCACCCGCGGCCGCGACGCCGAGCTACCGTCCTCGCGCTCGAGTGTCACCTCGGGTGATCTGGCCGCCGCCGTCCCGGTGCCCACGTCCTACGTGCTAGTGGTCCCGGTGCCCGACCGGGTGGCCAAGGCGCGCACCGAGGGCGTCTCGGTGGTCACGTTGGCGCGCGGCATCTCGATCGACCTGGCCCAGGCCGCGCCGTGGCAGCTGCTCGGCGCGAAGACGCTGTCCTACGCCACCAACATGGCGGCGCTGCGGTTCGCGCACCGGATGGGCGCCGACGACGTGATCTTCACCAGCACCGAGAACCGCGTGCTGGAGGGCCCGCGCTCGAGCGTGGTGATCGTGCGCGACAAACAGCTCATCACCCCGCCCGCGAAAAACGGTGTGCTGCCGGGTGTCACGCAGCGCGCGCTGTTCGCCGAGGCGCAGAAGGCGGGCTGGGAGTGCCGCTACGACTCGCTGTACACCGCGGATCTGCTCACCTGCGACAGCATCTGGCTGCTGTCGAGCATCACGCTGGCGGCGCGGGTGAACTCGCTGGACGGGCTGCGGATGTCGGCGCCCGACAACGCCGCCGAGATCGTGGAGCTGGTGGATCGCGGCATCGAGCGGGCGGGCGCGATCGGCGACTGGTGATCCCGGCGAATCTTCAGTGTGTCGTGTCCGAGAGCACGTTGAGCTTCGGCCACTCCGGCGTAGGCTGTACTACGACTTGTCGTAGATCGGCTGGAGGGTCGGATGGACGTACTGGACCTGTCGCGGTGGCAGTTCGGCATCACCACCGTCTACCACTTCATCTTCGTGCCGCTGACCATCGGTCTGGCCCCGCTCGTCGCGGCCATGCAGACCGCCTGGGTGGTCACCGGTAAGGACCACTGGTACCGCCTCACGAAGTTCTTCGGGAAGCTGTTCCTGATCAACTTCGCGCTCGGCGTCGCCACCGGCATCGTGCAGGAATTCCAGTTCGGCATGAACTGGAGCGAGTACTCCCGCTTCGTCGGTGACGTGTTCGGCGCGCCGCTGGCGCTGGAGGCGCTGGTCGCGTTCTTCATGGAGTCGACGTTCCTCGGCCTGTGGATCTTCGGCTGGACGCGACTGCCGAAACTGCTGCATCTGGCGGCGATCTGGATGGTCGCCATCGGCGTGAACGCCTCGGCGTACTTCATCGTCGCCGCGAACTCGTTCATGCAGCATCCCGTGGGCGCGCGCTACAACCCCGAACGCGGACGCGCCGAGCTCACCAGCATCTGGGAAGTGCTCACCAATAACACCACGCTGGCCGCGTTCCCCCATGTGATCGCGGGCGCGTTCCTCACGGCGGGCACGTTCGTCGCGGGCATCGCGGGCTGGTGGATGGTGCGCAACGCGCGCAGCGGCGATCCGGCGAAAGTCGACGAGGCGCGGTCGATGTGGCGTCCGGCCGGACGCGCCGGACTGCTGGTGGTGGTCGTCTCGGGTGTCGCGCTGGTGCTCACCGGCGACATCCAGGGCAAGCTGATGTTCGAACAGCAGCCGATGAAGATGGCCTCGGCGGAATCGCTGTGCCACACCCAGACCGACCCCAAGTTCTCGGTGCTCACCGTCGGCACGCACAACAACTGCGACAGCGTGACGCACCTCATCGAAGTGCCCTACGTGCTGCCGTACCTGGCCAAGGGCGAGTTCAGCGACGTCACCCTCGAGGGTGTGCAGGATCTGCAAGCGGCATTCGTCGAGAAGTACGGCCCCGGCGACTACCGGCCCAACCTGTTCGTCACCTACTGGTCGTTCCGCGCCATGATCGGCCTGGCCGCGGGCTCGGCGCTGCTGGTGTTCGCCGGATTCTGGGTCACCCGGCGCGGGCGGATCGCCGACCAGAAGTGGTACTCGCGGCTGTGCCTGATCGCGATCCCCACCCCGTTCCTGGCCAACAGCGCGGGCTGGGTGTTCACCGAGATGGGCCGCCAGCCGTGGGTGGTGGTGCCGAATCCGACCGGTGATCCGAACCTGAGCATGACGGTGCAGCAAGGTGTCTCCGACCACGCGCCGGGCACCGTGATCACCTCGCTGGTGGTGTTCACGCTGCTGTACGGCCTGCTCGCGGTGGTGTGGTTCTACCTGATACGGCGGTATGTGATCGCCGGCCCGGAACCGGCCGCGTCCACGAAGAACGGCGCCGGACCCGACGAAACCGGGCCTGACCGCGATGCCGAAGAACCTGCCGTCGAACAGCTTTCGTTCGCGTACTAGAGGAGCCCGGCGATGAGTCTGCAAGAGTTCTGGTTCATTCTGATCGGCGTCCTGTTCACCGGTTACTTCGTGTTGGAGGGCTTCGACTTCGGTGTCGGCATGCTGATGTCGATACTCGGCAAGGGCTCCGACACCCGAAGGCGCGTGGTGCTCAACACCATCGGGCCGGTGTGGGACGGCAACGAGGTGTGGCTCCTCACCGCGGGCGGCGCCATGTTCGCGGCGTTCCCCGAGTGGTACGCGAGCCTGTTCTCCGGGTTCTACCTCGCGCTGCTGCTGGTGCTGGTCGCGCTGATCCTGCGCGTGTGCGCGATCGAGTACCGCAGCAAGATCGACGATCCGCGCTGGCGGGCACGCTGCGATCTCGGCATCGGCATCGGTTCCTGGATACCGGCTCTCGCGTGGGGCTGGGTGTTCGCCAACGTGGTGCGCGGCGTGCCGATGAACGAGGACAACAAGATCGTCGGCACCGCCTGGGACCTGCTCAGCCCGTACGCGCTGCTGGGCGCGCTGACAACGGGGCTGCTGTTCCTGCTGCACGGCGCGATCTTCCTCAACCTCAAGACCGGCGGCGAGGTGCGCGACGATTCGATGCGGATCGCGCGCTGGCTGCTGGTGCCGACGGCCGCTGTGGTCGGCGTGTTCGGGGTGTGGACGCAGCTGGCGTACGGCACCGGCTGGACGTGGATTCCGTTGGGGCTGGCCGTGGTCGGGCTCGTGGTCGCGGGTGCGGCGGTGCTCGCCCATCGTGACGGCTGGGCGTTCACCGGCACCACGCTGGCGATCGGCGCGGCCACCGTGCTGCTGTTCGGCTCGCTGTTCCCGAATGTGCTGCCCTCCACCCTCGATGACGCGTTCAGCCTCACCATCGACAACGCGTCATCCACGCCGTACACGCTGAAGGTGATGAGCTGGGCGGCGATCGTGGTGACGCCCATCGTGCTCGGCTACCAGGGCTGGACGTACTGGGTGTTCCGCAAACGCCTGACGGTGGAACAGATCCCGGGCCACATCGGCCTGCCGCTCAAACCCGCCGGGGACTGAGCGATGGCCCGCCCGCCCGTCGACCCGCGCCTGTGGCGGCACGCGCGGTCCACCCGGCGCTACCTGGTGCTGAGCGTGGCGCTGTCGGTGGTGATCACGCTGTGCATCGTGGTGGTCGCGGTGATGCTCGGGCGGGTGCTGGCCGGGGTGATCACCGATCCCGCGCTGCGCGGATTCGACGACTGGACGGTCGAACTCGTGGTGCTGGGCCTCGCGCTCGGCACCCGCGTGCTGGCGAGTTGGGCGCAGGCGCGGATCGGGCACCGGGTCGGCGCGGCGGCGGTGGCGGAGCTGGAATCGGCGGTGCTGGCCGCGGGTGCGCAGTTGCCGCCGCGCGAACTCGAAAGCCGCCGAACCGAACTCGCGGTGGTGGTGAGCACCGGGCTCGACGGGTTGCGCGGATATCTCGCGGGATACATTCCGGCGCTGTTGCTTTCGGTGCTGGTGCCGCCGATCCTGCTGGTGGTGATCGCCCGGCACGACCTGGTGTCGGTGGGGATCGCGGTGGTGACGCTGCCGCTGATCCCGATCTTCATGATCCTCATCGGATTGCTCACCCAGGGGCGGGCCGCCGCGACGCTGGTGGCCACCACGCGGCTGTCCGATCAGATCCTCGACCTCTTCGCGGGTATGCCGACGTTGCGCGCGCTCGGGCGGGAAGGGGGAGAGGTTGTCGCGCCGGAGGATTCGTCGCGCACGATGGCCGGTCGCGTGCGCGAGCTCGGCGACACCCTGCGCGTGCGGACCATGCGGGCGCTGCGGATGGCGTTCCTCTCCTCCGGGGTGCTGGAGGTGCTGGCGACGCTGAGCGTGGCGCTCATCGCCGTCTCCATCGGCCTGCGCCTGGTGTACGGCAACATGGAGCTCTACGACGGGCTGGTGGCGCTGATCCTCGCGCCCGAGGTGTACCTGCCGCTGCGGTTGGTGGGTGAGCGCTTCCACGCGGCGCAGGACGGAATGGCGGCGGCGGACAAGGCTTTCGCGGTGCTCGAGCCGGAACGGGGCGAGGATCGTGAGGTAGGCGCGGCGGGGCCGGGAGGTTCGGCGGTCCGAGCGGGTCGGCGCGCGGATGTGTCCAACGGGTCGACGGCCGGCAGCTCAGAAGGTTTGGGGCGGATCGAGATTCGCGGGCTCGGGGTGCGGGCGCGGGAGGGGTGGGCTCCGTCCGGGCTCGATGCGGAGATGCGACCCGGGGCCGTGACGGTGCTGGCCGGGCCCAACGGGAGTGGCAAGTCCACGGCGCTGCTGGCGTTGCTGGGGTTGGTGGCGCCCGACCGCGGGTGCGTGCTGGTCGACGGCACCGACGTGCGGGAGCTGGATTCGCGCGAGTGGTGGTCGCGGGTGGCGTGGTTGCCGCAGCGGCCGGTGCTGGTGCCCGGCACGTTGCGGGAGAACCTCGAACTGTTCGGTGCGCACGACGGTGACCACGCGGCGCACGGCGCGGTGCGCGTACTGGACGACCTCGACGCGGCCTGCGCGGCCACGGGATTCGACGCCGTCCTCGACGAACTCCCGGATCGCTGGGACACCGTGGTGGGCGTCGGCGGCGTCGGCCTGTCGCTCGGGCAGCGCCAGCGCCTCGCCCTCACCCGCGTGCTCGCCACCGACCGGTCCGTCCTGCTCCTGGACGAACCCACCGCCCACCTCGACATCGCCAGCGAGGCCGCCGTCCTCGCGGCCCTGCGCGCCCGAGCGCGCGCCGGTGCGACGGTGATCGTGGTCGGCCACCGGCCCACCGTTCTCGCGGCCGCCGACCACGTGGTCGAGGTGCGCGCGGAACTCGTGGACGAGGCGGTGAGCCGGGCATGAAGCAGCGTGGAAGGGCCGTGCCCGCTTCGGGCAGTGCGGCGAGGAGCGCGAAGTCCGGACCCGGTCTGATCGCGGACGTGCGGCGGATGTGGGGGTTGCTGGAGCTCTCCCGGTGGCGGGTGGCCGTCGCGGTGGGGTGGGGCGTGTTGGCGCTCGGCAGCGGGCTCGGGCTGGCGGCGCTGGCGGCGTGGTTGATCGCGCGGGCCTGGCAGATGCCGCCGGTGCTGGATCTGACCGTCGCGGTGGTGACGGTGCGGGCGCTGGGCATCTCGCGCGGGTTGTGCCGGTACCTGGAAAGGCTTGCGACGCATGACGTCGCGCTGCGGTCCATGACGACGGCGCGGGCCGGGGTGTATCGGGCGCTGTCGCGGTCGGATGTGTGGATGCGGCGGGAACGGACCTCGGGCGGCGAATCGCCGGCCGTGGGTCCCGTCGGGGAACGAGGTTCGGGAGCGGAGCCGACCACCGCCGCCGCTCGGCGTCCTGCCTTCGGGAAGGCGTTGCCCGCGAACGGTTTCCGCGGTGATGAGCCCGCGGCCGACAGTCCCGCTCGGATGCGGCGCGGTGATCTGCTCGTCCGGATCGGCAGCGACATAGACGATCTCGGTGCCGTCGTGGTGCGGGCGCTGGTGCCGATCGCGGTGGCCGTGGTGCTGGCGATCGCGGCGGTCGTGCTGCTGGCCACGATTTCCGTGGCGGCGGCCGGGATTCTGGCCGCGTGCCTGGTGCTCTCCGGCGTGCTCGCGCCGTGGCTGTCGGCGCGGGCCGCGCGCGAGGCCGAGATCGCGGTGCGGGCCGACCGCGCCGAGTTCACCGCGCGCTCGCTCACCGTGCTCGACCACGCCGCCGAACTGCGCGTCGCGGGACGGCTCGACGCCGCCCTCGCCGCGGCGCGCGATTCGGGACGGCGTGCCGTCGCGGCGGAGGACCGGGCGGCCCGGCACGGTGCGTGGGCGGCCGCGGCCACCCCGTTCGCCATCGGCGTCAGCGTGCTCGGCGCGCTGCTGATCGGCCTCGCGATCTACGGTCCGAGCGGCGGGCTGCCCGGCGGTATGACGCCGATGGCGCTCACCATCCTTGTGCTGCTGCCGCTTTCGGCGTTCGAGGCGGTCGGTCCGCTGCCCGCGGCCGCGCAGGCGATCACCACCGCGCGGGCCGCGCTGCGCAGGCTCGACGCCGCCGAGACCCCCGACGCGCGCCGCGTCTCGCCGCCCGACCTGCCGGATCTGCCCGCGGGCCGCCGGATCGCGGTGGTCGGTCCCAGCGGTGCGGGCAAGACGACACTGCTCATGGCGTGGGCGGGATTGTTCGACACCCCGCGCCCCGGCGTCACGTTCTTCGCCGAGGACGCGCACCTGTTCGGCACCAGCGTGCTGGAGAACCTGCGGGTGGCGCGCGGCGACATCACCGACGCCGAGGCCGAGGAGGCGTTGCGCAAGGTCGGCCTCGGCGACTGGCTCGACTCGCTACCTGAGGGCGTCCACACCGATCTGGTCGGCGGCGCGGCGGCGGTGTCGGGCGGTCAGCGCCGGCGCATCCTGCTCGCCCGCGCCCTGCTCGCCCCCGCGCGCGTGCTGCTGCTGGACGAGCCCACCGAACACCTCGAGGCCGAGGCGGGCGCCGACCTGCTGCGCGCCCTGCTCGACCCGTCCGGCGGACTCGTCGAACCCGACCGGACTGTGGTGGTCGTCACACATCAGCCGCCCGCTGGGCACCGGGCCGACGCCGTCGTCCACGTCGACGCATCGGGCCAGGTCAGCGCCGAATTCGCCACCGAGAAACCGGCCGCGTTCGCCTGACGGAAAATCCGTTGCCGGACCATCGAGGGCGGACTACCTTCGTCCGTACACAAGGAAGGAGGTGGTCGGAAATATGAATTCCAGGACACGTGAGGTGGCTGCCCGCTAGGCACCACCGCTGTAGGCGTATCCGCCCGAGCCGAAGTGCTGAGCGAATACCAGGCAGCCACCCGGCCCCCGAGCCCCCGGTCCGTCCGACCGGGACCCGTGCAGGCACCGCCCGCACCGGTACGGCTCGGGGGCCGTTCCTGTTCCCGGGGGAGTGCTAATGGAGGTATCGCCGCTCCCCGCGCATGTGGGGATGAGCCCGCGCCATCTAGGAGTCCGCGAACTCGCCTCCCCGCGTGTGCGGGGATGTTTCTCACGTAATCGGCCAGGTCAAGTACGATGACGGTGCTCCCCGCGCGTGTGGGGACGAGGGTGCTAGTCGCTTTTCCAACTCCATTGCGCGCTCGGTGCTCCCCGCGCGCGCGGGGATGAGACCTCACATAGGTGGGGTCGGTAGGCAGACCATCGAATTGGTGACACTGGTCCGGTGCTCCCCACGCGTGCGGGGATACTCCTTCGACAGTGGACCGGCGGTGGTCCACGACATCGAGGCAGGGCCAATGACTGTTGCGCCACTACCAGACTGGGTCATTCCGCCTGCGGGGGGCTACACCGTCGACGCCTTCCTACAGCTCCGCGGACTTCCGAAGCACACCGAACTGATCGACGGGGGGTTGGTCTTCGTGAGTCCGCAGCAGAAGTGGCATCGCCAAGTTCTCGACCTGTTCCGTCGCGAGCTGGATCTGCAAGCGCCGCAGCATCTCCGAGCCGACCGGGAGATGGCGGTCCGGCTGAGCAACCGCCAGATGCCGGAACCGGATGTCATCGTGGTCACCGCCGAAGCGTTCGAGCGGCCCGATCCCTCGTCGTACTACTTCGCCGACGATGTGGTGCTCGCCCTGGAAGCGGTGTCGCCAGACTCCGAAGAGCGCGATCGCGAAACCAAACCGCCGAAGTACGCGAAAGCAGGTATCGCGCACTATTGGCGTGTGGAGCGCGGCGGCGGTGACGCCCTTGTGGTCTACGTGTACGAACTCGACCCCGCCACGAACCGGTACGTGCCGACGGGGATCTTCCACGACCGGCTGGAAGTCAGCGTGCCTTTCCCGATCGCGATCGATCTGACCGTTGTCCGGAGGCGGGGCTGACTGCGCGTCGAAATAGGCCGTCAGGCCGGTGCGGAACCCCGCACCGGCACCGGGTGTGATCCTCAGCCGATGTAGCGCTGGAGGCGGGCGGAGAGGCGGGGTTCGAGGGGGCCGTCGGCTACTACGCGCTCTTCGACGTAGGCGAGGTCGCCGCCTTCGACGATGCCGTAGAGGCGCTTGGCGCCGCCGACGACGACGCCGGACTGGCTGCGGATCACCACGTCGGTGGCCAGCTCCCAGGAGGACTGGGTGAGCGCGGTGCCGTAGAAGAGTTCGACGATGCCGGTGCTGTGGGTGAGCAGCAGTTCGAGCACTTCGTCGTCGCCGTCGATGCCGACCCGCCAGTATCCGGTCTCGCGCAGGTCCGGGCCCTCGTAGGCACCGTCGGACCCGATGATCCAGGACCGCGAGTCCCAGGACAGGAAGTCGCCGCCGTCGTGGGAGACGATGATCTGCTGGCCGAAGCGGTAGTCGCCGCGCTCGGGGTGGTTGCCCTCGCCCTCACCGCGCCACACGCCGACCATGGGCAGCAGCGCCAGCATGGACGAACTCAGGTCGGGGCCCAGGCGCAGGTTGGCGGTGTCCTCGGGCAGCGGCAGGTCCGGCAGCACCGGAATATTGCGCGCGGCGGTCGATTTCGCGCGTTCGGCGGCCTCGGCGACGGCCTGGTCGCCGCTGCGACGCGGGGACTCACCGTCCGGCCGGTCGGCGGGCGCGTGGCCGTTCATGTTGTCACTCGCTCGCTCGGCCGGTTCGGAACCTTCGCTCGCGAGGTCACTCATGATTCGGTGAACAGCCGGTAGAAGACGTAGAGCCCGAACCACCCGATGAGGATGGATACGGCGACCAGCAGAATCTCGAAGAAGAGGATCACACCTGGATTTTAACGACCGCGCTCGGCGGACAGTGCGACGGCCCCGGAGCAGTGTGCTCCGGGGCCGTCGGATGCGGCTTACTTGGCGACCGCGACGTCCACGGCGTGGATGCCCGCGCCCTCGGGGCGGACCTCGGCCGAACCGTTGCCCGCCGAGGACAGCGCGCGCACGGTCCACGCACCCGGCGCCGCGAAGAAGCGGAAATCGCCGGTGCCCGACGCCACGACCTCGGCCGTGAAGTCACCGTTGCCGTCGAGCAGGCGCACGAACGCGCCGCCCACCGGCTGGCCGTCGGTGCTCAGGACCCGGCCGGTGATGACCGTCTCCTTCTCCACGTCCACGCCCGCCGGAATGGCCTGACCCTGGGTCGGTGCTGCGCACATATTCCTTACTCTCCCAACTCGATCGGAGCGCCGACGAGCGAACCGTATTCGGTCCAGCTGCCGTCGTAGTTCTTGACGTTCTGGTGGCCGAGGATCTCCTGCAGCACGAACCAGGTGTGCGAGGACCGCTCGCCGATGCGGCAGTAGGCGATGGTCTCCTTGGCGCCGTCCAACCCGGCCTCGGCGTAGATCTTGGTCAGATCCTCGTCGGACTTGAAGGTACCGTCCTCGTTCGCGGCCTTGCTCCACGGCACGTTGATGGCGCCGGGGATGTGGCCGGGACGCTGGCTCTGTTCCTGCGGCAGGTGCGCGGGAGCCAGGATCTTGCCGGAGAACTCGTCGGGGGAGCGCACGTCGACCAGGTTCTTGGCGCCGATGGCCGCGATGACCTCGTCGCGGAACGCGCGGATCGACAGGTCCGGAGCCGAGGCCTTGTACTGGGTGGCCGGGCGCGAGACCGCGTCCTTGGACAGCGGGCGGCCGTCGAGCTCCCACTTCTTGCGTCCGCCGTCGAGCAGCTTGACGTTGTTGTGGCCGTACAGCTTGAAGTACCAGTAGGCGTAGGCGGCGAACCAGTTGTTATTGCCGCCGTAGAGGACGACCTCGTCGTCGTTGGCGATGCCGCGCGCCGAGAGCAGATCGGAGAACTGCTCCTGGTTCACGAAGTCACGACGAACCTGATCCTGCAGGTCCTTCTTCCAGTCGAGCTTGACGGCACCCTCGATGTGTCCGTTGTCGTAGGCGGAGGTGTCCTCGTCGACCTCAACGAAGACCACACCCGGCTTGTTGAGGTTTTCTTCGGCCCAGTCCACGGAGACCAGGACATCGGAGCGAGCCATTGTTTTCCTTTCAGAGGGGGAACTTGCAGGGTCAGTTCGGTGCCGGATGCCGGCGGAAGCGGGCGACCAGCGGGTACATCTGGCAGCCCAGGCAGATCCCGAACGCCGCGTTCAGGAACGCCGCGAAAAGGGCGAGGCCGGTGAACACCGCGCCGACGACGGTGGCGCCGAGCGCGAAGCCCAGCAGGCTGACGGCCGCGAACACGAACCCGAGCAGCTGGGCGAACCGCAGCGGCGGGGTGGGTTCGGTCTCGCTGACGGGTGCGAGCCGCGGCGCGACGAAGGTGGCGAAGATCCGGCCGTACGGGTGCTTGCGCGGGCCCGCGACGGCCCCGATCGCGAAGACGACCGCCTGCGCGGCGATCAGCACCGCGGCGAGGACGGTCGAGACGATCGCGGCGAGCAGCACCAGCACCAGGACGGCGGTGGTGACCCAGGCCGCGAAGCGGGGGCCACGCACGTCGACGCGGTCGGGCGCGGGAATGGCCGCGGCCGGGTCGGTGTTCGACGTTTCGGTGAACTTGGTGGATTCGGTGGACATCGTGCGTACTCCTGCGCTGAATGCGGCGAATGGCTGAAAGATTGCCGGTCTGCCGGGGGATCAACGATCACTCGCGCGGCAAACGCTGGGTCGGCGCCAGGAAAACTGGGGAGGGCCGACCGATCAGCGGCACAGGCAGCAACAACCACCGAGCCGACACAGATCCACTGTGCGGCGTCGTGTGAGCATCAGCTCGTGGTCGGATTGCACGAGAGGCAGTTTACCAACTCGGCGGGGGAAATGGGCCCCGGGTCCGTCGGATGAGGCCGCGCGGGCGCCCGGCCCGCGGGTTTCAGGCTGTCAAGGGGGCCAACGCCGAGCGCAGATCGCCGGCCTTGGGCACACCGGAGATGCGGAACCGCTCGCGGCCCTCGGCATCGAACACGAACGTGGTCGGCAGCGAGAGCACGTTCAGCTCCTTGGCCAGCGCGGGTTCGGCGTCGATGTCGACCTCGATGTCCTGCGGCGGTTTCGGCGCGTCCGCGAGATCCGTTGCGACACCGGCCACTACACGGCGCACCGCGGCGCACGGCCCGCACCAGTCGGCGGAGAAGTGCAGCACGGCGGGACCCGTGCCGGAGACGCCGACGGCGGCGAGCAGGTGGGTGCGGGTGTCCGCGGCGGGTGCGGCCGCGCGCACCTTGCCCTCGCGGCCGCGCACGGCGAGGCCGACGGCGAGGCCCGCCACCAGCACCAGGGCCAGGATTGTGATCTCGATCATGTCCGCTGCAACTGGTCCAGGTCGATGGTCACGTTGTCTCCTTTGCCTTCGACCACTATCTGTCCGCCGAGTGCGTACACCCGGGTGGGGAGCACGCCGAACGGCAGGTCCTTCGTATCTATGGTGCGCGAGAATCGCGCGAGCACGGCGGGCCGGTCGGCTTCGGGGACGACGGCGGTGGTGGTGAGGTCGGTGTCGCTGCTGCGGTGGAAGCCCGTCGCGACGATCTGCACCTTGTCGCCGTCGAGCAGCAGATCGGCCTGCACCGCGACCTTGTCGCCGACCGGTCCGCCCGCCGTGCCTTGCCGTGCGCCGGTGCCGGGCAGCGTGCCGGTGAGCACCAGCGCGCCCTCGGTGGTGACCCCCGATCCGCCCGATCCGCCCGTTCCGTCGGATTTGTCCGCCGGGCGCGAATGCACTTGCAGGTCCGGGATATTGAAGAGTTTGCCGAGTTCGGTCGGCTGGATGCGCATCGCGCCCTCGACCCGCTCCACCGGCACCCGGCGCAGGTTCCCGTCGACCAGGTCGCGCAGGCCGATCCGCACGCCGGTGAGGGTGGCGTCGATGGAGATCTCGCCCGGAATGTCGGGGCGCACCACGTCGGCGCGGATCAGCACGCTCTGGTAGCGGCCGTCGACGGCCTGCGTGACGAACGGGAAGCCCTGGATGGTGACCGCGGGGTCGGCGCCGAGGTCGGCTCCGTCGCGCAGCGCGCGCGAGACGCGGTACTCCGAGTAGGCGGCGACGCCGAAGTCGGCGATCACAGCCACACCCGCGAGTACCAGCAGTCCGATGATCAGCTTGCGCATGCTCTGCACAGTAATCCGGTGGCGCGGTCGCGGCAGCCACGGTGTCGCCACGCGCACGCCGGGGTACCCGTAGGGCGTGCTCACCTGGGTTGACGCGCTAACCTTGCATCCGAATCACCTGTGGATCAGCGATGTGGCTTTTCGCGGTGCTGAGTTGTTGCCCGGAGCTACGAGAACGGAGGAGAGCCTGTGGAGCTGCTCCTGCTGACCTCCGACCCCAATCCCGAGTCGGTGTTGCCCTCGCTCGCGCTGCTGGCGCATAACGTGCGGCCCGCCCCGACCGAGGTGGCGTCGCTGCTGGAGGCCGGTACCGCCGATGTCGCGCTGGTGGACGCGCGCACCGATCTGGCCGCCGCGCGCGGCCTGTGCCGCCTGCTGGGGAGCACCGGCTCCTCGGTGCCGGTGGTGGCCGTGCTCACCGAAGGCGGCCTGGTGGCGGTGAACGCGGACTGGGGTCTGGACGACATCCTGCTACCCGGCACCGGCCCCGCCGAGCTGGACGCGCGCCTGCGGTTGCTGGTCGGTCGCAACGGCGGTGTGGCCAGCCCGGAGAACACGGGCAAGATCACCCTGGGCGAGCTGGTCATCGACGAGGGCACCTACACCGCGCGGCTGCGCGGGCGCCCCCTCGACCTCACCTACAAGGAGTTCGAGCTCCTCAAGTACCTCGCGCAGCACGCGGGCCGCGTCTTCACCCGCGCCCAGCTGCTGCAGGAGGTGTGGGGTTACGACTTCTTCGGCGGCACCCGCACCGTCGACGTGCACGTGCGGCGCCTGCGCGCCAAGCTGGGCAGCGAGTACGAGTCGCTGATCGGCACCGTGCGCAACGTCGGCTACAAGGCGGTGCGCCCCTCGCGCACGGCGGCCAAGGGCGAGGCGGTGGCGTTCCCCGAAGACGAATCCGAGGACGACGCGGGCCTCACCCCGGTCAACGGCTCGGCCCCGTAGCGCGCGCGGAATGCGGCGGTGTCGTCGCGCGCTGTCCGATGTGACGATGACGACGCCCGGCGCGGGCGACCAGCCAGAGAGGACGGCCCGTGGCCCAGCGGCGATGGATCGATGACGTGGACCCGGCGACCGCGAACGCGGTGCGCGCGCTGCTCGCCGAGGCCACCGGCGCCGACGGTGTGGCACCGGTCTCCGAGCAGGCCGTGCTGTCGCTCGGCGAATCCGGCGCGGCGCGGCACTTGGTGGCCGAGCGCGACGGCGTGATCGCCGGATACGCGAATCTCGTGCCCGGTCACGGCGATCATCCGGCGATGGCGGAGGCGGCGGTCGCGCCGTCCGCGCGCGGCCAGGGCCTGGGCACCGAGCTGGTGCGCGCGGCGCTGGCCGAAGGCGGTGTGGGCGCGCGGGTGTGGGCGCACGGCGACCGGCCCGCCGCCAAGGCCGTCGCGGCGCGGCTCGGGCTGGTCACGGCGCGGGAGCTGTGGCAGATGCGCAGGTCTTTGGCAACGCCGGAGCTACCGGAACTGACGGTGCCGGACGGCGTGCGGTTGCGCACCTACGCCGGACCGGACGACGACGCCGAGCTGTTGCGCGTCAACGGTGCCGCCTTCGCCTGGCACCCCGAGCAGGGCGCGTGGACCGAGCGCGATATCGCGGTGCGCCGCGCGGAGCCGTGGTTCGACCCGGCGGGCCTGTTCATCGCCACCGCCGCCGACGAGCGCACGGTGCTCGGGTTCCACTGGACCAAGGTGCATCTCGACGAGCGGCCGCCGGTCGGCGAGGTGTACGTGGTGGGGATCGATCCGGCCACCCAGGGGCGCGGGCTCGGGCGCTTGCTCACGCTGGCGGGCCTGCGCCACCTGCGCGACCGCGGGCTCGGCGAGGTACTGCTCTACACCGAGGCCGACAACGCCGCCGCCGTGCACACCTACACCCGCCTCGGGTTCGCGGTCGCGCACGTCGATGTGGCCTACTCGGCACCCGAATGAGCGGCAGGCCCAGGCCGATCCGCACGGCCGCCGAGCGGCCGGTGCGGGACTATTGCGGGCACGGGCAGTAAAGCTGCGGCAAACATCACACATAACGGGCGGAATCGCGCCGGGCTGTTCACCTTGCGTTCACCCAGCCTGGTCCAACTGTCAACCGGGCGAATCTACGTTACTTGTGGGCAGTGCGAGCTGCCTGGTGCGCAAGTTCCCCGCGAACGGCACCACAACACCCGCCCGGGCCGGTGAGGGACCGGGCGAGTCGGACGCGATTCCCGGAGGAATAGTGAATTTCAAGCGCAGCAGCGCCTTCGTCGGTGTGCTGGCCGCGGTCTCCATGCCGCTCGTGGCTTGTGGCAGCGACGACAACACCTCTACTACCGGCAATGTGTCGGTCAACTCCGACCTCGAGTGCGGAGGCAAGGAGGCCCTCAAGGCCAGTGGCGCGTCGGCGCAGAAGAACGCCATGGAGCGCTTCATCGCCGCCTACGAGGCCAACTGCGAGGGCTTCACGCTCAACTACACGTCCAGCGGCTCGGGTGCGGGCGTCAACGAATTCGTCGGCGGCCAGACCGATTTCGGCGGCTCCGACTCCCCGCTGAGCGAGTCCAAGGGCGAGTACGCCAAGGCCGAGGAGCGCTGCGGGGCTCCGGCGTGGAATCTGCCCACCGTGTTCGGCCCGATCGCGATCACCTACAACCTGGCCGGTGTGTCCGACCTGGTACTCGACGGCCCGACCGCCGCCAAGATCTTCAACGGCACCGTCACCACCTGGAACGCCCCCGAGATCGCGGCCCTCAACCCGGGCGTCACCCTCCCCGGCGACACCATCAAGGTGATCTACCGCTCCGACGAGTCGGGCACCACCGACAACTTCCAGCTCTACCTGGATGCCGCCTCCGACGGCGCCTGGGGCAAGGGCGGCGGCAAGAGCTTCGCCGGCGGCGTCGGTGAGGGCGCGAAGGGCAACGAGGGTACCTCGGCCGCCATCGCGGGCACCCCCGGCTCCATCACCTACAACGAGTGGTCCTTCGCCAAGGCGCAGAACCTGTCGGTCGCCCAGATCGTCACCTCGGCCGGTCCGGACCCGGTGGAACTCACGGTCGAGACCGCGGGCAAGGCCATCGACGGCGTGAAGATCAAGGGAGAGGGCAACGACCTGGTGCTCGACACCAGCTCGTTCTACACGCCCACCGAGGCGGGCTCGTACCCGATCATGCTGGCCACCTACGAGATCGTGTGCTCGAAGTACGCCGACGCCGACACCGCCACCGCGGTCAAGGCATTCCTGACCTCGGCGGTCACCAACGGCCAGACCGGTCTCGAGGACAACGGATACATCCCGATCCCGGACCAGTTCAAGACCCGCCTGACCACCGCGATCAACGCGATCTCCTGATCGTCGCGCTGCCATGACCGTGCACCCTGAGGTGACCCCCGCGGGCTCGTCGGACTCGACGAGCCCGCGGGCGGCTGGAGATACTGCGCCTATGTCGAGCGAACCGAAGGCTGATAAGCCTGCCCCGCGACGCGCCGCTCCGAACGAGCGCTATGAAGTGATCTTCCGATCGCTGGCGACGGCGGCCGGTGCGACCATCGTGGCCGCGATCGCGCTGATCGCGCTGTTCCTGCTGATCCGCGCGGTGCCCTCGGTCATGGCGAACGAAGCGAACTTCTTCACCAGCACCGAATTCAACACTTCCGACGCCGACCACCTGCGCTTCGGTATTCGCGACTTGTTCATGGTCACGGTGCTGAGCTCGGTGTTCGCCCTGGTGATCGCGGTGCCGATCGGTGTCGGCATCGCGCTGTTCCTGACCCACTACGCTCACAAGTCGGTAGCGCGGCCTTTCGCGACGCTGGTCGACCTGCTGGCGGCGGTGCCGTCGATCGTATTCGGCCTGTGGGGATTTCTGGTGCTGGCGCCTGAGCTGGAACCGGTGCAGCGTTTCCTCAACGACAATCTCGGATGGTTCTTCCTGTTCTCCGACGGCAACGTCTCCATCGCAGGCGGCGGCACCATCTTCACCGCGGGTGTGGTGCTCGCGGTGATGATCCTGCCGATCATCACCTCGGTGTCGCGTGAGGTGTTCCATCTCACCCCGAGGGAGCACATCGAGGCCGCGCAGGCGCTGGGCGCCACCAAGTGGGAAGTGGTGCGGATGACCGTACTGCCCTACGGCCGCAGTGGTGTGATCGCCGGGTCCATGCTCGGCTTGGGCCGCGCGCTCGGCGAGACGATCGCGGTTCTGGTCGTGCTGCGCACCGCGGCGCAGGCGGGCGGATGGTCGCTGTTCGACGGCGGCTACACCTTCGCGTCCCGCATCGCGGCCTCGGCGGCGGAGTTCTCCTCGCCGCTGCCGACCGGTGCCTACATCGCGGCGGGCTTCGTGCTCTTCGCACTGACCTTCGTGGTCAACGCGCTGGCGCGGCTCGCCGCCGGCGGAAAGGTGAACGGCTGATGGCGACAATGACCAAGTTCGACGCGCCGGTCAAGGCGCCCACCTTCCGGCACGTCAGCACCGGGCGCCGGATCCGCAACCACCTCGCCACCGGCTTGGTGACGCTCTGTTTCGTCATCGCGCTCATCCCCCTGGGATGGGTGCTGTGGATGGTGATCAGCAAGGGGATCGGCGCCATTCTGACCTCGGAGTGGTGGCTGAATTCGCAGCGGGGCATCCTGCCCGACCAGACCGGCGGCGGTGTCTACCACGCGATCTACGGCACTGTCGTGCAGTCGGCGGTCGCCGCCGTGCTCGCGGTGCCGCTGGGTATCATGGCCGCGGTCTACCTGGTCGAATACGGCCGGGGCAGACTGGCCCGCGTCACCACCTTCATGGTCGACATCCTCGCCGGTGTTCCCTCGATCGTCGCGGCCCTGTTCATCTTCGCGCTGTGGATCGCCACGCTCGGTTTCCCGCAGAGTTCGTTCGCGGTGTCGCTGGCTCTGGTGCTGCTCATGCTGCCGGTGGTGGTGCGCAGCACCGAGGAGATGCTGAAACTCGTCCCCGACGAGTTGCGCGAAGCCTCATACGCGCTGGGCATCCCCAAGTGGAAGACCATCATGCGCATCGTCATTCCGACGGCGCTGCCGGGCATGATCTCCGGTATTTTGCTCGCCCTGGCGCGAGTCATGGGTGAGACCGCACCGGTTCTGGTGCTGGTCGGCTACAGCAAGTCGATCAACACCGATCTCTTCGACGGCAACATGGCCTCGCTGCCGTTGATGATCTACCAGGAGCTGGCCAACCCCGAAGCCGCCGGACGTGAGCGTGTGTGGGGTGCGGCGCTCACGCTGATCCTGCTCATCGCGCTGCTGTACGTGGCGGCCGCCGGTGTCAACAAGCTGCTCACGCGGAACCGATAGAAGGCGAAACGGAAACCACAATGGCCAAGCGGATCGACGTCAAAGACCTGAACATCTACTACGGCAAGTTCCACGCCGTGGCCGATGTCGCCCTGACCGTGTTGCCGCGCAGCGTGACCGCCTTCATCGGTCCGTCCGGCTGCGGTAAGTCCACCGTGCTGCGTTCGCTCAACCGGATGCACGAGGTGACCCCGAACGCGCGCGTCGAGGGCGCGGTGCTGCTCGACGGCGAGGACATCTACGGCGCGCAGGTGGACCCGGTGGGCGTGCGCCGCACCATCGGCATGGTGTTCCAGCGCCCGAACCCGTTCCCCACCATGTCCATTCGCGACAATGTGGTGGCGGGCCTGAAGTTGCAGGGCGTGCGCGGCAAGAGCGAACTCGACGAGGTCGCCGAGCGTTCGCTGCGCGGGGCCAACTTGTGGAACGAGGTCAAGGACCGTCTCGACAAGCCGGGCGGCGGCCTGTCCGGCGGTCAGCAGCAGCGCCTGTGCATCGCCCGCGCCATCGCGGTCTCGCCCGACGTGCTGCTCATGGACGAGCCCTGCTCGGCCCTGGACCCCATCTCCACGCTCGCGATCGAGGACCTGATCACCGAGCTGAAGAAGGAGTTCACGATCGTCATCGTGACCCACAACATGCAGCAGGCCGCCCGCGTGAGCGACCAGACCGGCTTCTTCAACCTGGAAGCCCAGGGCAAGCCCGGCAAGCTCATCGAAATCGACGACACGGAGAAGATCTTCTCCAACCCGGGAAACAAGGCCACGGAGGACTACATCTCCGGCCGCTTCGGATAAAGAGTTTCGACGAAATGGGCCCGCGCTGTGTACGCGGGCCCATTTCGTTGGAACACCTTGACCAGCAGTCGATCTCCGCCAGGACGCCCGACGCTACCCACGTATCACGCGAGAACATGGGTAACTCACCGGGGACGGGCCAACCCAGCCACCCACGCCAACGCCTGTCGCGTCCACACCCTCCACGCACCTGACGCAGGCCAGAAACGCGGAGAGGCGGACGAACCTAGCTTTCGGCGTCAGGGTCGGCCGGCAGTTCGCCCGTCACCAAGAACACCACCCGTCGCCCGATCTCCACCGCGTGGTCGGCGAAGCGCTCGTAATAGCGGCCCAACAGCGTGACATCGACGGCCGCCGCGACGCCGTACTTCCAGTCGCGGTCCATGAGCAGGGTGAACAGGTGGCGATGCAGGTCGTCCATCGCCTCGTCCTCTTCGGTGAGTTGTGCGGCGCGCTCGGGGTCTCGCGTCTCGAGCACTTCGCGGGCCGAGGCGCCCATGGCGACCGCGATGCGCCCCATCTCGGCGAAGTAGCCGTTCACCGATTCGGGCAGCGCGTGGTTGGGGTGCCTGCGGCGGGTCACCTTGGCCACGTGCAAGGCCAGCGCGCCCATCCGGTTGACGTCTTGCACGATCTGGATCGCGCTGACCACCTGACGCAGGTCGCCCGCGACCGGCGCCTGGAGCGCCAGTAGGGCGAACGCCTTCTCCTCGGCGTCGCCGATCAGCTCGGCGATCCGGTCGTATTCGGTGATCACCTGCTCGGCCAGAGCCAGGTCGGCCTGGAGCAGCGACTGGGTGGCCCGGTCCATCGCCGAACCCGCGAGACCGGCCATTTCGCCCAGCAGGTGGGCGAGATCGGCCATTTGCTCGTTGTAGATGACACGCATGAAACCAGACATTAGTTCCCAGCACTGTCCAAGTCACCAACGGAGGGTGAATGGCTGGTGCGCGCCGGTCCACCGGGGCGGTGCCGCTGTCAGTCGCAGAGATCCTCCCCGGCGTTGACATGCTCGAGGTCGGACGGAAGGGTGACCGGCGTCGTATCGGGTGCGCTGGTGGCGGGCACATCGGTGATGGTGTCGCCGACCGGTGTCGGCGCGTTCACCACCAGGCCGGTCGCGGAGTCGGCGCCGACCACCACATCGATGATCGAGCCGAGTTCGTCGGCCACTTCGAGAGTAACTCCGGGGATGGCGCTGGCCACGGTCGCGGCCTCGGCCTCGTGCCCGCTCGCGTAGCGGATCTTCGTGGTCGCGGATGCGCCTTCGGCGTAGTTCCCGGTGGTGTAGATCTGGAAGCCCTGGTTGCTCAACCTGGTGGCCGCGACGCCGGCCAGGCCGGTGACGCCCGCGCCATTCGAAACCTGCACCGAGACGGTGCTGGGATCGACCGCGATATAGGTCGGGGGCGCGGGCGGGGCCGACGTCGTGGTGGCCGGATCGGGAGCTGCGGGCGGCTTCTCGCCCGGCAGCGGCTGATCGTCGCGGATGGCCTTGAAGATGGCCTTGATATCGGTCTCCCGAGGGATCTCGTTGCCGTAGGAGGTGGTGCCTGCGGTGGGCACGGTCAGGAACGTGACGGCACCCGCGTCGACTTTTTGCAGTGAGCGGCCCAGCGTCAGCAGATCTTGTGGGGTGACTTTGTCGACCCAGGTGTGATTGGTGAAGTCGTTGATGAACCGATTCAGACGTCCCGGATCGAACAGCACCCGACTCGACAGAGATTCGCGCAGCAGCGAGGCCAGGAAGCGCTGCTGGCGGTTGATGCGGTCGTAGTCGCTGCGCTCCTCGCCGTAGACGTGGCGGGCGCGTACGTAGTTCAGCGCGGTCTGGCCGTCGACCCGTTGCCTGCCCGTGTTGGCGATGACGGTCCCGAGCACGCTGTCCTCGATCGGCTTGTTCGCGCACACCTCGACGCCGCCGATGGTGTTCACCATCGCTTCGAAACCGGCGAAGTCGATGCCGATGAAGTGCCCGATCTGCAAGCCGGTCATCTTGCGAATCACGTCCACCAGGCACCGCGGGCCGCCCAGCGCGTAGACGGCGTTGAGCTTGTCGCCCATCGCCGACGGGTACATCTCGCCCGTGTAATCGCCTTCGTCGTTGTCCCAGCGCTCACATTTCGGGCGGGTCACATCCAGATCGCGGGGGAAGGAGACGGCCACGACGCGCTGGCGGTTCTGCGGAATGTGCACCAGCATCACGGTGTCGGCGCGCGCGCCCTCCGCGTCCGCGAGAGTGCCCGCGCCCATCTGCCCGTTGACGCCAGCCCGGGTGTCGGTGCCGACGATCAGATAGTTCTCGTCGCCGAGCTGGGCGGCGGAGTCGACGACGTCCTCGGTGCTGCCGTCCACGGCGGAGACCTGGGTGAAGCTGTTGCCGGTCGTACGCAGATAGCTCCAGCCGCCTCCCGTGATCAGCAGCGCGAGCACCGCGAACACCGCCGCGGTGGAGCGGCCCATGGCACGGAGCCTGCGGCTGCGGCGCTGTTTGGCCGCGGCCAGGCGCGAGAGCGGCTGGGTGCCGACGGGTTTGGGTGCGGCCTTACCGCTGGACGGCTTGGCCTCGACGGTTTCCGTGGTGGGCCAGCCGGTCTCGGTGGTGCGCTTCTCGGCGGGCTCGTCGTCGGGTTCGACGACCGGCGGGATGATGTCGGTGACGGCCTCGGCGGGCTCCGCATCGAGGCGGCGCGGCGCGGGGGCGGCGCCGGTGATGTCGTCGACGACGGGTGAGGCGGCGCGGCGCGGCGCGTTCTTGCGGGCCTTCTCCGCGCGGCGGGGTGCGGCCTCGGGGGCGCGGCGCGTGCGGGCGTCGTCGGGGCCGGGGGATGCCGGCGCGCGGTGAACGGACTCGGGTCCGGCTGCGTCGGGGGAGCGGTTCGCGTTCGGCGATCGGCGAGACCGGGTCGACTCGTCGGGCGCGAGTGATTCGGGCGCGCGGCGCGGGTCGATCGATTCGTGCGGGGTGCGGGCTCGCTCGTCGAGGCCTTCGGGGGCGCGGCGGGGATCTACCGATTCCGGCGCACGGTGGGCGCGGGTTCGCTTGTCCGGGCCGGGAGAGGCGGGGGCGCGGCGTGGGTCGACGGACTCGGGCGCTCGACGCGTACGGGCGTGCTCGGCCGGATCGGACGCGCGGCGGGTGCGGGCGTGCTCCGGCGGATCGGACTCGGGTGCGCGCCGCCCGCGCGGCTGTTCGTCGGCACGCCGGGTGGGTTCGGGGGCGCGGCGCTGCGGCACCGGGTCGGCCGGACGGGTCGGCGTGGCCGCGGCGCGGGGAGTGGCGTCGAGGGGACGGCTGGGCGGCGCCTCGGCGCGACGGCGCCTGCGGCCGACACGTTCGCTGTCGACCTTCTCCACCAGATCCTGGACGGTCAGCGGGGCGCCGCCGGCGTCGGCCGCGGCGTCGGCATGGCGCGAGCGCCGGCCGGTGCGCGCACCGTCGTGCTCGGTGTCCGCCGCGGGATAGCGCTCCCACGGGGCGCGACCTCCGGGCCCTGGCGCACGCCCGTGCCGATCGTCACCCACCAACGAACCTCGCTTTTCGTCTTTGCCGCCGCCTGGGCCGAGCTCGACCGGCATGACCGATTTCGCCAATGATAACGATTCCGCCACGGCGGGCCAGCCGGGAGCGGATCCGATAACGCCGCAAAGCCGTTCGCTATTCGTCGCTGTCCGTTAGCCGAATAGTAGCGAATTCGTCGGCGTCCGCGCTGTTCTGCGCCGATCGTGTTAACGGCGATTTGCCCGATCGATCGTCCGGCCCGGTGGCACTTCTCGCGATCGGTGTGCGCGATCTCGCACGATCGGCGCGTCGCGCGTGCGCCGGGCGCGCCCGCCGAGGGCGGCATCGTGGCGTGTCAGCCGCCGCTGTGCATCACGTCGGCGGCGGTGGGGACGGCCGGGTCGTCGGGGTCGTCGAGCCAGCCGTGGGGGAGGGCGACCTTGCCGGGGGAGCCCTGCCGCCCGCGCGGGCCTTCCGCGTCGCGGGGGAACGGTGCGGTGGGGTCGAGTTGGGCGATGAGGTCGCCGAGTTCGGCGACGCTCGAGACGGTGGCGAAGGCGCGGCGCAGATCGGCGCCCACCGGGAAGCCCATCAGGTACCAGGCCATGTGCTTGCGCAGATCCCGCATGGCCTTCTCCTCGCCGAGGTGTTCGGCCAGCAGCGTGCCGTGGCGGTGCAGCACCTCGCCGACGCGGCCCAGGTTCGGCGGTGTGGGCAGTGGTTCGCCGCGCAGTGCGGCCTGCAACTCCGCGAACAGCCAGGGGCGGCCCAGGCAGCCGCGCCCGACCACGACGCCGTCGCAGCCGGTCTCGGCCATCATGCGCACCGCGTCGTCGGCGGAGAAGATGTCGCCGTTGCCGAGCACCGGGATGGTGGTGACGGCTTCCTTGAGCCGGGCGATGGCGGTCCAGTCGGCCTGCCCGGAGTAGCGCTGCGCGGCGGTGCGCGCGTGCAGCGCGACCGCGCGGGCGCCCTCGGCCTCGGCGATGCGGCCGGCGTCCAGGTAGGTCAGGTTGTCGTCATCGATGCCGATGCGGAACTTCAGCGTCACCGGCACGCCCGCCGGCTCGGCCGCCCCGACCATCGCACGCACGATCCGGGCGAACAGCGCGCGCTTGTAGGGCAGCGCGGCACCGCCGCCGAGGCGGGTGACCTTGGGCACCGGGCAGCCGAGGTTCAGGTCGATGTGGTCGGCCCAACCCTCGCCGACGATGATCCGCACGGCCTCACCCAGCGTCTCCGGATCCACGCCGTAGAGCTGCATCGAGCGCGGGTGCTCGTCGGCGTCGAAGGACATCATGTGCAGTGTCTTCTCGTTGCGCTCCACCACCGCGCGGGCGGTGATCATCTCGCACACGTAGATCGAGGTGGAGCTGCCGAACTCGCGGCACAGCTTGCGGAAGGCCAGGTTGGTGATGCCAGCCATCGGCGCGAGCACCACCGGCGGGTCGACCGGGTAGGGGCCGATCCGCAGGCCGACGGGCGCTTCGGTAGTCATCGTCACGCCTTCCAGTGTGGCAAAGGGCCTGCGTCACTGCCGAGGCAACCGCCCGCGCGCGCCCCTGCGGCGGTGTCGTCGCCCACGCGGAGAAGCTGGTGTGTGCCGGCCCACCGGGCCGCGACGAGGGACCTCGCGGGGGACGAAATCGCAGGACGGCATAGTCTGGGACAGAAGGCACCGCGGCGTCACGGGCCGCCCGCCCTCGTCCTGACATCGAAAAACGACATCGGAGTACCCCCATGCCAGCCGAGGACAGCGAATCGGACGTGACCCCAGACGACAAGGACACCGTCCACCTGAAGAAGGACGATCAGGCGCCGGAGCAGGGCGATTCGACGCCCGCCGCGCCGAGCGCTCCGGCCGCTTCGGCCGCGACGTCCCAGCCCGCCGCCGTCTCCATCCCCCTCAGTTCGCTGCTGTGGGGCGCGGCGGTCGCCGTCCTCGCGGCGCTGGTGGTGGTGTTCGGCGTGATGTGGTGGTCGGCCAAGGGCGATCTGGACGACCGCGACGCCCAGGCCGCCGACGTCGCCCGCGCCGAACAGGTCGCCACCGAGTACGCGGTGGGCGCCGCGACGGTGAACTACCAGGACATCAACGCCTGGGTCGGCAAGCTGAAGGCCAACACCACCCCGCAGCTGTCCACCAAGTTCGACGCCACCGCGCCCAAGCTGGAGCAGATCCTGATCCCGCTGAAGTGGACCTCCACCGCCGCGCCCATCTCGGCGAAGGTGATGTCGCAGGAGAACGGCGTCTACAAGGTGAACGTCTTCGTCACCGTGAACTCCACCAACGCGCAGACCCCCGAGGGCGCGCAGACCACGGTCACCTACACCGTGACCCTGGACGAGAACTCGGACTGGAAGATCACCGACGTGGGCGGCTCCGACGGCGCCCTCTCACTGAACTGACGTCGGACACGACGAGAGCGCGCCGCCCCGGGATTCGTTCCCGGGGCGGCGCGCTCTCGTCGTTTCGCGGATCAGCCCGCGGCGGCGCCAGCCAGTTCGGCCTTCTTCGCCTCGCGCGCGAGCATGCGGTCGCGCTGCTCTTCGAACTTCACGACGTCCTTGGACAGCTTCTCCAGGAAGTTGCCCAGGCGCTCGCGGACTTCCTCGCCGCGCGCGCTGAAATCGTCGCGCTCGAAGATGCGCCACTTCTTCAGCACCGGGTTGACGACCTCCTCCAGGTGCTGGCGCAGGTCGTAGATGCCGTGCTTGGCCATCAGCACGCCGTTGCGGCGGAAGTTGGGCATGCCGGCGCCCGGCATCTGGAAGTTCTCCAGGATCAGGGTGATGGCGTCGAGCGCCTGGTCGGGCACGAGGTCCAGCGCCGCGCCGCACATGTTCCGGTAGAAGATCATGTGCAGGTTCTCGTCGGCGGCCACGCGCTGGAGCATGCGGTCGGCGATCGGGTCGTCACAGACCTTGCCGGTGTTGCGGTGGCTGACGCGGGTGGCCAGCTCCTGGAAGGTGACGTAGGCGACCGAGTGCAGGAAGCCCGCGTCGGCTTCGGTGGGGGAGGCGAAGCCGTTGGTCATGTGGATCATGCGCGCCTCTTCGAGGGCGACGGGGTCCACGCCGCGGGTGACCACCAGGTAGTCGCGCATCACGATGCCGTGCCGGTTCTCCTCGGCGGTCCAGCGGCCGACCCAGGTGCCCCAGGCGCCGTCTTGGGAGAAGTTCTCGGCGATCTCGCGGTGGTAGGAGGGGAGATTGTCCTCGGTGAGCAGGTTGGTGATCATGGCCGCCTTGGCGACCTCGCTCAGGCGGGACTGTTCGGGGTCCCAGTCGATGCCGCCGAGCGCCGCGAAGTTGCGGCCCTCGTCCCACGGGACGTAGTCGTGCGGATGCCATTCCTTCGCCAGGGAGAGGTGCCGGTTGACGTTCTCTTCGGCAACCGGCTCCAACTCCGTCAGAAGCTCGAGTTGAGTCAGATCCCTTGCCATGTAATAGCCCTTCATTGAGTGCGTGCACGCTTTTGCAGGTCGGCTCCCCCGGGGTTTGACCGTGCTGATGCAGCCATACCTTACGGGACCGTAGGTGTGATGCGAAACGCATCCGGCTTACTTCAGGTGCTCTGTGTGACACTTCATACGTCTGCGCTGACGAAGGTGTGCCTGTCCTGAGTGTAGGCCCGGCACGGTCCGGTGTCCGATGTACGGAGAGGGGCCGGCCCGCAGCGAAGGGTCTATCGCTGCGGGCCGGGGGGTGTTAGCCGGGCACCGACACCCGGGGGCGTCAGCGCTTGCCGCCGAGCAGTCCGCCGAGCACGCTGCCGATCGCGCCGCCCGCGTTCTTGGCGAGGGCCTCGCCGATCGCGCCGCCGATGCCGCCGCTGTTGCCGCTGCCGCCGAGCAGTCCGCCGAGGATGTCGCCGATCCCACCGCCACCGGAGGACGGCGCGGGCGCCTGCGGGGCCGCCGCACCGCCGCCGCCCATCTGTTTGGCCAGGTAGGCGAGCACGATGGGCGCGAGGATGGGCAGCAGTTTGGCCACCAGGTCGTTGCCGCCGGTGCCTTCGGTGGCGCCGAGGGCGCTGATCACGGTGTTCTTCTCCGCGCCGAAGACGTTGTCCACGATCTTGGCGCCGTCGGCGACGTCGACCTGCTCGATGTCGACCGCGCCCGCGCCGGACACCAGCTCGCCGTCGTGCTTGCCGAGCGCGCCGACCAGCGAGGCGGCGCCCTCGGGCTGGGTGGCGTTGGCCTGCAACCCGCCGAGCAGGGTCGGCAGCGCGGCCTGCACCGCGGAGCTCGCGGTGGCCTCGTCGACGCCCAGCTTCTGGGCGATCTGTCCGATGGGAACGTTGGAGAGCAGTTCGTCGAAGGAAGTCATCAGCTCCACCTGTGTCGAATGGATGCCCCGGGTGTGCCCGTGACGCGCTCACAGTAGGGGAAACCCCGCGTGGCGTGTGGGGTTTCCCCTTTGCTGTGAGCACGCGTCGCGCCGCGAATCAGGCGGTGTCCGATGGGCCTGAACCCGGTCGGGCCCCGCGTGGTCACGCTGGGGCTGCCGCCTCCGGGCCCGACCTGGATCAGGCGGGCAGGCAGGCCCCGTCGAGCGCCCGGCCCTCGCGGGTGGTGAGGCCGTCGAGGATGGTGCAGGCCGTGCCGTTGGCGATCGGCACGAACACCGAGGCCAGGCGCGTGTCGTCGACGCACTGCACCGACGCCGGGCGGAACCCGGTGACGGCGAGGCTCGTGTCGTACTGGTAGCCCGCGTCCGCGCAGGCCTGCTTCGCCGCCTGCACGTAGGCCTCGTCGACCGGGTTCGCGGCGGCCTGACCGGCGGCCACGAGGGGGAGCACGGCGGCGATGGCGGCTCCGGCGAGGATGGAGATCGTGCGGTGTGCGTTTTTCTTCATGGGCGAGATCCTATGGGTTGAACCGGGATTCGCCGAAGGTTCCGGCCGCGATACTTCGCGGGGAAGCTTTCACCTGCGGCGTCGCGGCGCGCCCGGCTCGCGGCACCGCCGGAGGCCGCGGACGCGAGGTGACAATGCGTTCGTGCCCGTCGCGGACGGTCCGCTATGCTGTCGTGCCGAGCCCCTTTAGCTCAGTTGGTAGAGCTGGTGACTTTTAATCACTAGGTCGTAGGTTCGAGTCCTACAGGGGGCACCGTCGATTGGGGCGAGCCGTGCGCGCTCGCCGTTCGTCTGGGGAGTTCCCCGGGCCGCTGTCCCGCCGATTCCGGTGTCCCGTCTGGTAGATATGGAGCATCGTGCGTTTCGCGCACCGGTTCCTCTGGGGAACGGGTGCGGGCGATCCCGGCGGCGCCGCCCGCCGATCCGGTGTGCGAGGCAAGGGGATTCGGGTGCCGGATGCGCGGGCCGGTGGTAACGGCGAGGGGCCCGGACACGATGGTGCCGGTAATTGTCACCTGTACGGCTTTGTTCAATCCGGTATAACCTGGATATCATCGAATCATGTTGTCTACCACTGGCTTTGGATCGTCAGGGGTCACCTTCGCGTGGGGCGGCGCCCCGCGCCCCGGGTGGTCACCGGCGTGGTGTCCGCACGCCGGTGCGCGGTGGTGGCCGTCGTGAACGCCGCTGCGACGCTGGCGAATTCGCGCGGCCCGCAGCCCGGGCACTCCGATTGCGCGATGTTTGCTGTCACGGATATCGGCGCGTTTCGGGCGGTCGGCTGCACGGTTTGCCGCGTGTCGGCGGCGGATTCCGGGTACGGTGACGCCTTGGTGAATTCCGGAAGAATCGCCGTTGCTGCCGGGGGTTCGGAATTGAACCTGTCGTTGTTGGGCCCGAACGTGTCGCGACCGGGATGCCCGATCGTGGCGAACAAGGAGTCTATGCCGCAGGAGGCTGAGCCGAGACGACGTAATGCCCGGATGCGCACCCCCTGCGGCGCACCCGGGCAGGAAAACTATACCAGCCGGTGTGTTTCAGGTTTTCCCTCAGTTTTCGTACCCAAAGTTTGAAATCGGGCGAAAACCCGGTTTGAAGTATTGATCAATCGCATGACTTCGCGCCAAAGGTTCGTTTCCTTCCGGGGGAGCGCCGATTGGTGGCGAGTGGCTTCGGAGGCGTTTCGAGCATGGCACGGCAACAAGAGCGGGCCCGCCGGACACGTGCGGCGATAATCAGGTCCGCCGCCGTAGAGTTCGGCAAGAGCGGTTATGCCGCGGCATCGCTCAACCGCATTCTGGAAGGATCGCGCGCCACCAAGGGCGCCATGTACTTCCACTTCGACTCCAAGGAGGACCTGGCGCGCGCCGTGCTCGACACGGCCGTCGAGCGCTATCGCTCGTCGGCGGAACGCTGGCTCGCGCGAACGGATCTGGGTCCCCTCGACATCCTGCACGGCATCGTCGACGAGATGGCGCTGCGGCTCGAACACGACATCATCGTGCAAGCCGAGTACCGGCTCATCATCGAACCCGACTTCTACCGTGACGTCCCCGCCGGCGGCGGGCGCATCCTCGGCCGCGCCACCCGCGTGCTCGCCGTGCGCGCCATCGAACACGGGCAGCTGCGCGCCGACGCCGACCCCGACCGGTTCACCCGCACGCTCGCCGCCGCCCTGGCCGGCCAGCGCTACATGATGGATCTGCTCGGCGGCGCCTCCGATCTGCGCTCTCGCTTCACCGAAGTGCTCGAGGTCATCGTCGACTCCATGGCGACCCCCGAGTGGGGCGAGAAATTCCGCCTGCACGGGTGGCGCGCGTCGGCCCGCCTCGAAGAGCTCGGACTGGGCCTGTGACCAGGCGATTTGGAAAGCTCGCCGACCCTGTCATAAGCTATGCGAGCTCCCAACGGACAGCCGTTGAAAGCCGGTCCGGGGAAACCCGGGACGAGCCCCCTTCGTCTAGCGGCCTAGGACGCCGCCCTTTCAAGGCGGTAGCGCGGGTTCGAATCCCGTAGGGGGTACGGTCTTCGGATCGTTGGAAGCACAGCAAGGCCCTGTGGCGCAGTTGGTTAGCGCGCCGCCCTGTCACGGCGGAGGTCGCGGGTTCGAGTCCCGTCAGGGTCGCAAGTAAGCGCCGGAGAAATCCGGCGCTTCGCGTATGGCATTCCGAACGGGTGCCTGCGGCCAGGTAGCTCAGTTGGTACGAGCGTCCGCCTGAAAAGCGGAAGGTCGCCGGTTCGATCCCGGCCCTGGCCACGTTCCATTCGCCGCGAGGCCCATGCCCATTCAGGGCATGGGCCTTCGCTCATTTCAAGTGTCTTGTGGGGGTGCGACCCCCACACCCCGCCCCGCGGGCTTCGCCCCCGGACCCCCTCCGTGGGTGGTTGCGTTGGGTGGGGATGTTGCGGGCCTGAGGTGGACTGCTCGGAGAGCTGCCATGACCTCTTCGTGGGGGCGCGCGATGCTGAGCAATGCGCCGAAGGCGTTGGCTCCCCTGTGGGGGCAACGGGTTTCGGGTTTCGGGGGTGGCGGCTGATTCGGTGCGGGGGATCGTGGCGTTCGGCGGGGGTGCGTTACGCTGGTCGGTCGCCGTATCCGCTCAGGAGTCCGTCAGGTGGATCGAGTACGGTGACTGGAAATCGACGAACGCTCGGCGCCCGCTGTGGGCTGCGGGCTCGACCAGGTGAGCAGGGAGGGCGACCCTTGAGGGTTACCGTTGTTGTGCCGACCTACAACGAGCGGGAGAATCTGCCGGTGGCGGTGGAGCGGCTGACCGCGCTGCCGGTGTCGGATCTGCACATCCTGGTGGTCGACGACAATTCGCCGGACGGCACCGGCGAGGTCGCCGACAAGCTGGCCGCCGAACTGCCCAACGTCGTCGGCGTGCTGCACCGCACCGAGAAGGACGGTCTGGGCCGCGCCTACGTGGCGGGCATCAGCCGCGCGCTCGACGAGGGTGCCGACGTGGTGATCCAGATGGACGCCGATCTCTCCCACCCCGCCGAGGTCATCCCGGCCATGCTGGACAAGCTGGACGAAGGCGACGCGGGCGTCGTCCTCGGGTCCCGCTACGTACCCGGCGGCTCCACCGCCGAGGAATGGAAGTGGTACCGCAAGGCGCTCTCGGCCTGGGCCAACTTCTACGTCAACCTCATCCTGCGCCTCGGCGTGAAGGACGCCACCGCCGGATTCAAGGCGTGGCGGGCCGACACCCTGCGCGCCATCGACGTGGCGGGCATCCGCAGCAACGGCTACTCCTTCCAGGTCGAGATGAACTACCGGACCGTGAAGAAGGGCTTCCGCATCGCGGAGGTGCCGATCCGGTTCGAGGAGCGCACCAAGGGCGCGTCCAAGATGAGCCTCAAGGTGCAGCTGGAGTCGGCGCTCATGCCGTGGAAGCTGCTGTTCGGCCGCTCGGTTCAGTAGCCCGGACGACAAACGGCCCCGCATCCATCGGATGCGGGGCCGTGTCGCATTCGCCGGGCATTCAGCGCTCCAGCAGCTTGCGGCGCATCCCCTCGGTGGCGATCACCAGGGCCGGCACCAGCACCACGTGCATGACCGACAGCGCCACCATGGACGGGGTGTCGAAGTCGGTGGTGACGGTCAGGCCGATGGTCGCCAGCGACAGCGCCGAACCGATCACGGCGGCCAGGCGCAGCGCGCCGACCCACTTGTAGGCCAGCAGGGCCGCGGCGGTCAGCCCGATCGCCATCGGCACGGCCGACAGGACGATCACGCCGCCGGGGGCGACGTCGATGGTGGTGTCACCGTCGACGGTGGTGAACGACCCACCCGCGGCTTCGCCGATCAACCAGATGACCAGGTTGACCAGCACAGCGCCCACGACCGCGCCGACGACGGCGACCTTGCGGCTCAGGGCGGGGATGCGGTCGGTGAAGGAACCGGTGGAGGCCGGGTTCGCGGTGGTGGTTGTCATGGTGTCCTCCCGATGGGATCGACGTGCTCGGTGTGGATCCCATCGTGAGACCTCAACGAATATTCAGGTCAAGGCACGAGATATCCGATGTGACTCACATCACTGGATGCTCGAATCCGGCCACTCCACCAGCGTTTCCAGGAAAAGCCGCCTGACCTGCTCCACCCGGTCGTCCAGATCGGCCGGATTCCACCCGCTCACGTCGATCGGGGCCAGCACCGCCACATCCACCGTGCCGCGCCGCGCCACCATCGAATTGCGCCAGGAGATCTCCCCCGCGTTGCGGATCACCACCGGGATCACCGGAACGCCCGCCTGCATCGCGATATGAAATGCGCCTTTCTTGAACGCCCCCACTTCCGGTGTGTAGGAGCGGGTGCCTTCGGGCGAGATCGCGATGGAAAGGCCGCCGCGCAGAGTCTCCACCACCGGCGCCAGCGCCGCTTTGGCGCGCGAGGTATCGGACCGATCGATGAATGTCACCCCGACGAAGCGCATGAGCGGGCCGAAAATCGGATTGCGGGTGAGTTCCTTTTTCCCGATGCCGGTGACGCCGCCGCCGAGCACTTTGGGCACGATGATCACGTCGAATTGACTCTGGTGGTTGAACAGGAACACCGCTGGTCGCGGTGCCCGCGCGTGCTCCGCTCCCGTGATCCGCAATCGCACGCCCAGCACCCGTAATGTCGCGCCGGTGCCGTAGGCCATCAGGGCATCGGCCATCTTGCGGCGCTGCCGCGTGTAGGACTTGGCGACCACGCCGAACAGGGCGCCACCGAGCAGCGCGGCCAAGCCCGCGACCGTGCGCACGTAGTCGAGTACCCGCGGCGCGTGACGCGGGCGGAAAGACAGTGCGGTCCAGGCGTTCTCGTCGGCGGCGGCGCCGAGCCCGCGCTCGGGGTTCACTGTGACCGGGTGGCCCACCAGCGTGAGCAGCGGGAGGTCGGCCAGGTCGGAGCCATAGGCCCAGCTGGCGCTGAGGTCCACGTCGGCAGAGTCGGCGAAGGCGCGCACGGCGTCGGCCTTCCCGTTGCGCCACAGGGTCTTTCCCTCGGGATATCCGGTGAGCACGCCGTCCTCGGTGGACATGGTGGTGCACAGCACCCGGTCGACGCCGAGTTCGGCGGCGACCGGCTCGGCCTGGAACCGGGTGAGCGCGCTGGTCAGCACCACGGTGTGCCCGGCCGCCTCGTGCGTACGGATCAGTTGCCACGCTTCGGGATACAAGTGCCCGTAGACGGTGCGGCGGAACAGCCGGGTGCCGAGTTCGTCGGCCTCGTCCTCGGGCAGTCCCGCCAGTGTGTGCGAGAGCTGTTGCAGGAAGCGGCTGTACTCGCCGTCGGTCAGCCCGTCGCGCAGTCCGGCCAGCAGCGTCGACTCCACACCGTTGCCACCGCGCAGCCGCCGGTACCAGGGGCGCCGGAAGCCGTCCAGCACGGCGTCGAGGTCGAAGAACGCCGCGATCCCGGGGCCGTGCGGTCCGGAGCGGATGGCGGCCAGCGTGGCCGCCAGATCGGCCGGTGCGGCGCGTTCCGGTTCGGCGGGTTCGGGGGCGGCGGCGTGGCTCATCACGCCTCCCGGCCCGGGATGTTGGACGGGTCGAGCGCGGCGGCCTGCGTGATGCGCGCGCCGATCGAACGCAGCCTGGCCGCGAATTCCCTCCGGCGCTCGGTGAGTTCGGACCGGTCCTTGGCCGACTCGCTCGACACCGGCGCCAGCAGCCCGTAGTTGTCGGCGAGTTTGAGTGCGCTGCCGAACAATTCGGTCGACACCGACTCCGGGCTGTGCAGCCGCTGTTGCAGCAACATCTGCTTGCCCACCGAAACACATTCGGCCAGGAACTCTTTGCGGTCGATCTCCTCGGCCGCGTCACGCGCCGCGAGCCGCTCGGCCACCACCAGTTGCGCGTCGACGAACGAGCGCAGCACACGGTGGGCCATCATGAAGCCCGAGGCGGTGAGCTTGCCGAGCACATCGGCGCCGAGGGTGTTCTTGCGGGTGCGGGTGTTCCACTCCGGATCGATGAGCAGCACTTCCCTGGTGATCTGCGCGGTGAACTCGGCCCGGTCGGGGAAGAAGAACTCGAACTTGAGCAGGTCGCGCAGCCGGAACGCCTCGTCCCAGCCGAACTGGAGCTGATCGGGTTCGCCGGCGTCCACCGCGGCCAGGATGGACAGTTCCAGGATGGCGCGGTTGACGAACCAGTGGACCGCGCTGTTGCGGTAGAACGCGGCCTCGAGGTGCGCGCCGCTCTCGATGGAGTACACCGGCTCGAGCCCGCCCCGGTACACGGTCACCACCTTGGCCACCGAGAGCTGTTCCAGCACCACGGCCAGGTTCTGTTCGTCGCGCAGGGCGTCGATCTCGCCGCTGGGCAGTCCGCGTTCGGCGATGTAGCCGAGCACCGGCGCGAGCAGGGCCCGCACCTC
Source organism: Nocardia puris (assembly GCF_003315035.1). Taxonomy (GTDB): domain Bacteria; phylum Actinomycetota; class Actinomycetes; order Mycobacteriales; family Mycobacteriaceae; genus Nocardia; species Nocardia puris. The sequence continues at coordinate 120,674 of NZ_QNRE01000012.1, read as the reverse complement.
GCCGAGGGTGAGCGCGCGCTCGTGCACACCGAGCAGCGCCAGCGTGACGAGCGCGTTGACCGTGATCGGGGTGACCGCGTTGATGCCCACGGCGACCTCGAAGGCCAACCGCTGCACGGCTTTGCGCTCGAGCTCGGCGATCTCGGCGTCCTCCTCGGCGACCGAGTCGCGCCCGGAGTCGATGCTGTGCAACGGAATCGACACCCGGGGTGCGGCGAGCGGATCACCGTGCGCGGCGAGCCGGTCGCGCGCCGAGAGCGGCTCGCCGAAGCGCACGTAGACGTGACCGGCCGAATGTTGCTGATTGCGAATGTATCTGGCCAGCCAGGTCAGGCCCTCGGGCTTCTTGGTGCCGCCGACCTGTTCGGTGGCGATCGCGCCGAGTTCGTTGAGCCGTTCGTAGGTGATGGAGACGGGCACCAGCATCACGTCGTCGACGCGGTCGGCGCGCACCGCCGAGGCCAGGTAGTTGAGCAGGCCGTAGCGGGGCGGGCGCAGCTTGCCCGTGCGGGTGCGGCCGCCCTCGAAGTACCACTCCAGATTGAATCGTTTGGCCAGCAGGTAGGCGAAGTACTCCTCGACCACCGCCTTGTACACCTCGTCGTCGCCGAAGCTGCGGCGGATGAAGACGGTGCCGGTGCGCCGGGCGATCGGGCCCATCGGCCAGAACCGCAGGTTCGCGCCGCCGATCACGTGGTTGGGCGGGAAGTCGTTGCGCGCCAGCACGTCTCCGAGCACGAACGCGTCGACGTAGGAGCGGTGCGAGGGCAGGAAGACCAGCGGGTAGCGACGGTTGAGGGCGCGCAGCGCGACCAGGCCGGACTCGTCGGTGTCCACCTTCCACGTCGAGGCGTGCACCGGCCGCATGGCCTGGGTGAACAGGTCCGACACCAGCCTGCTCTGCGCGGCGACGAGTTCGCCGAGGCATTTCTCCGCGCGGCGGTAGACCTCCTGCGGGTCCTCGCCGATGCTGTCGGCGATGTACTCGAGGCGGCGCAGGAAATCGGGCGAGTCGAGAATCTCCTCGGTGACCAGCCGCGGCACCTTGTACCGGTCACCGATGACGGTGCGCTCGGCGCGTTCCAGCGCCACCACCGCGGCGCGCACCACCGCGCGGGCCAGCGGTTCGGTGGTGCCCGCGGCGTGCAGGGCCGCGGCCTCCGGGTTATTGGCCCGCAGTTCGCTGAGCAGGGCGGGTTGACCGATGATCACCGCGTGCCGGTCGGGATGGCGGCGCACCAGCCGCCGCTGCGCCAGCCGGTGCGGTTTGCGGGGGTTGGTGAGCATGGCCAGATCGGCGAACGTCAATCGTCGCACGCCATCTCGTTCCGGCGGCAGCCAGAGCACCCGCACGGGCACCACCAGCGGATCGTCGCGGCGGCCCGCCAGCCGTTCGGCGACGGCGCGCGGGTCCAGGTCCAGCTGGGTGACGGGCGCGCCCACGCCCGTCTCGCGGGCGATCCCGCCCGCGCCGAGCCAGGACCCGATGAGATCGCGCTCGACCCCGGAGGCGGCGTCGACCAGCGCAACCACCGAGCGCGGTTCGGTGGCGGACCTCGTCGTCGTCGACGGGTCGCCGCGGTGTTCGATCATCGATGCTCTTCCCTCCGCAGTGACGCTCCTCCCATTCAAGCCTGCCGCGGGCCGGTGCGCAGGCACTCCGCGCGGCGAGTTGGAATCGGGGCGTGACGGGGGCGGGAAGGGCGGGCAAGATGGTTCGCCTGTGGCAGCGCGCACAGCGTGGCAACAGTCAGGTAATGCTAACCTTACCTCTCGAAGTGGGTTCAGCATTACTTGGAGGATCGTTGTCGACCACGGGCGAACGCGTGCGCGTTGAGTATGTGACCGATCCGGCGGCAGCGATGTCCCGGCTGGCGGCAGCGGACAGGTTCGGCGAGTACGTCATGTACGAGCGCCCGGGGGAGTGGATCTTCGCGGCCGATCCGATCGGCGGAATCGAGTTGACGGCGCGCGAACTGCGCGTCACCTGGGACGGGGAGACCACGGTGCGCCCGTGGTCCGGTTCGCCCGCGCAGGCGCTGGATCAGGCGCTGGGCCTGCTCCAGACCGAGGGCCGCCGGGCCTACGGGTGGATCGGGTTCGAATTCTGCGCGTGGTCGCTGGACGCCACCGCGTATCTGGATGAGCGGACCGTCGTGGCGCGGCTGATGATCCCGCGCGTGGAGGTCCGGGTGGACGAGTCCGGCATTCGCGTCGCGGGCGCTTCGCCTACCGAGACCGGCGACATCCACGATCTGATCGCCTCGTCGCAGGACGCCGAACTGCCGAGCGCGCAACCCGCCGACATCCGCGTGGACGCCACCGGCTATCACGGCCGGGTCGCCGCGGCGATCGAGGAGATCCGGGCGGGCCGCTATCAGAAGGTCATCCTGTCCAGGAAGGTCGAGCTGCCGTTCACTGTCGACGTGCCGGCCACCTACCGCCTCGGCCGGGCCCACAACACCCCGGCGCGTTCGTTCCTGCTGCGCCTCGGCGGGCTCGAGGCGGCGGGTTTCAGTCCCGAGCTGGTGGCCTCCGTGGACGACGATCGCGTGGTCACCACCGAGCCGCTGGCCGGCACCCGCGCCTTCGGCCGCGGACTGGAGGCCGATATGGCCGCCCGCGCCGATCTGCTCAGCGATCCGAAGGAGATCGTGGAACACGCGCTCTCCGTGCAGACATCGTTCGGCGAGATCAGCGCCGTGGCCGATCCGGGCACGCCGGTGGTGTCGGACTTCATGGCGGTGCGCGAGCGCGGCAGCGTGCAGCACCTGGCCTCCACGGTGCGCGGCAGGCTGGCCGCCGACCGCTCCAGCTGGGACGCGCTCGAGGTGCTGTTCCCCTCCGTGACAGCTTCGGGCATCCCCAAGCGCGAAGGCGTGGACTCGGTGTTCCGCAACGACGGCAGCCCACGCGGACTGTATTCCGGTGCGGTGGTGGCGATCTCACCGACGGGTGCGCTGGAGGCCACGCTCGTCTTGCGCGCGGTCTACCAGACCGCCGAGGGTGCGTGGCTGCGCGCGGGCGCGGGGATCGTCGCGCAGTCGACGCCCGAGCGGGAGTTCGAGGAGACCTGCGAAAAGCTCGGCAGCATCGCGCCTTACGTGGTCAAGGCGTAGGGGCGCTGTTCAACGGACAAGGGCCGCACCGGATCTGAACCGCTGCCCGGAACCGAGTTCTCGGTCCGGGCAGCAGGCCGATCGGTGTGCGGTCCTTCGCGTTTCACTCGGCGGCGCGCAGCGCCTTCTTGTCGATCTTGCCGACCGCGGTGATCGGCAGCTTGTCGGCCTGGCGCAGCACGTCGGGCAGCTTGTAGGTGGCCAGGCCGCGCTCGGTGAGGAAGGTCTTGATCTCGGCCAGTGAGGGCATCTCGCCGTCGACGACCAGGACGGCGCAGACCTTTTCGCCGAGCGCGGCGTCGGGCAGGCCGACGGCGGCGGCGTGGCGGACCGCGGGATGGGCGAGCAGGTGCTCCTCGAGTTCGTCGCAGGAGATGTTCTCGCCGCCGCGGTTGATCACGTCCTTGATGCGGCCGGAGACGATCAGATGGCCCGAGGGCAGGCGGCGCACCAGATCGCCGCTGCGGTAGTACCCGTCGGGGGTGAAGGCGCGGGCGTTGTGCTCCGGCGCGCGGTAGTAACCGCGAATCGTGTACGGGCCCTTCGTGATCAGCTCGCCCTCCGCGCCGGGTGCCACGTCATTGCCCTCGCCGTCGACCACGCGCACCTCGTCGGACTCCGAGAGCGGGCGGCCCTGCGTGGTGTGCAGGATTTCGGCGTCGTCGTCGAGGCGGGTGAAGTTGAGCAGGCCCTCGGCCATGCCGAACACCTGCTGCAGGGTGGCGCCCAGGGCGGGGGTGACCTCCTTGGCGTTCACCTCGGCCAGCTTCGCGCCGCCCACCTGGAGCAGGCGCAGCGAGGAGAGATCGGCCTCCTCCCAGTCGGTGGCCGCGCACCACAGCTGCGCCAGCGGCGGCACCACGGCCGTGACGGTGACGCGGTGGCGTTCGATCGTGGCGAAGGCGTTCTCCGGGCTGGGGTCGGCGGCGAACGTCACCGCGCCGCCCACGCTCACCGTGCCCAGGATGCCGGGGCAGGCCAGCGGGAAGTTGTGCGCGGCGGGCAATGTGGCCAGGTAGACGTCGTCGGCGGTGAGCGCGCACACCTCGGCGCTGGCGGTCGCGTTGTAGACGTAGTCGTCGTGGGTGCGCGCGATCAACTTCGGCAGGCCGGTGGTGCCGCCGGAGACCAGCATCAGCGCGATATCGGAGGCGTCGATCTCGGGCAGCGAATCACCCTCGCGCGGCACGGTTTGCAGGTCGGTGAACGGGCCGGGATCGCCCAGCACCAGCACGTGGCGCAGGCTCGGCACGGCCGGTCGCACGGCGGTGGCCAGCTCGCGGTAGTCGAAATCGCCCTGCCGGTCGGCGACGATGTAGGCCACGGCCTCCGACAGCGCCGCCAGATGCTCGATCTCGGCCCTGCGGTGCGCGGGCAGGGTGAGCACCGGGATGATGCCCGCGCGCAACAGGCCGAACAGCACCGTGAGGAATTCGGGCACGTTCGGCAACTGCACCACCACGCGGTCGCCGGGCGCGATGCCGAGGGCCAGCAGGCCGTGCGCCATCCGATCGGCCTCGGCGTCCACCTGGGTGTAAGTGCGGGCGCCCTCGCCGGTGAGCAGCGCGGTGCGCTCCGGCGTGCGCCGCGCCGTCTCGCGCAGCAGATCACCCAGCGGACGCCCGGTCCAGTAGCCCGCGGCGCGATAGCTCGCGGCCGCGTCCTCGGGGAAGGGCACGAAGCCTTCACGATGATTGCTGGCAGTGCTCACGATATGCCTCACAGGTACTGACGGCGGGGGGCTAGTTAGGTAACCCTATCTCAGGATGTGAGGATATCTCCGGGCGGACTCGTTCCACCGGGCTTCGGCGCATCCGCAGCGAGCGACGGGAGGGGTGGGGCGCGCTAGACTCGCGGCATGACGCGCTGGGACGCCGCTGACATTCCCGATCAAGCCGGTCGGACGTTCGTCGTGACGGGGGCCAACAGTGGGCTCGGGGCGGTTACCGCTCGGGCGTTGGGGGCGGCGGGGGCGCGGGTGGTGCTGGCCTGCCGCAATGTGGAGAAGGGGCGGCGGGTGGCGGACGAGATCGGGGAGCGGGCGCTGGTGCGGGAGCTGGATCTCGCCGACCTGTCCTCGGTGCGCGAATTCGCCGAGCACACAGAGCCTTTCGATGTGCTGATCAATAACGCGGGCGTGATGGCGGTGCCGGAGGGGCGCACCGCCGACGGTTTCGAGAAGCAGGTGGGCACCAACCACCTCGGCCACTTCGCGCTCACCGGCCTGCTCCTGGACCGCGTCGCCGACCGGGTGGTGACGGTGTCCAGCGGCGCGCACGCCATCGGCCGCATCGACCTCGACGACCTGAACTGGGAGCGCCGCAGGTACCAGCGCTGGGGCGCGTACGGCCAGGCCAAGCTGGCGAACCTGATGTTCGCCTACGAGCTTCAGCGCAAGCTCACCGCGGCCGGTTCGCCGGTGGTGTCGGTGGCCGCGCATCCCGGCTACGCGGCGACCGAATTGCAGTCGCACACCGAGTCTTTCCTCGATCCGATCATGTCGCTCGGCAACCGGCTGTTCGCGCAGAGCCCCGAGATGGGCGCGCTCCCACAGCTTTTCGCCGCCACTGCCGAGGTCGAGCCCGGCGCGTTCTACGGCCCCACCGGGCTGGCGGGCATGCGCGGCTACCCGGGCCGCTCCGGTTCCACCAAGCAGTCGCGCGACGAGGCGGTCGCGCGCGGGCTGTGGGAGCTGTCGGAGAAGCTCACCGGGGTCACGTACTCGTTCCGCTGAGCGCTGTCACACTTCCGGGCCCACGCGTCGTCTTCCCGGTAGCGGCCGCCCCCGAGCGGCCGACCGGAACGAAGGAGTACGCCATGGAACCCCGATTCGACCTCTTCGGCAACCAAATCGCGATGAAGGTCATCCAGCGCCTCGGCAATACGGGCGGAGTGCTGCGCCAGACCGAGCTGTCGCACGCCACGCAGGAACTGGTGAAGCTGCGCGCCAGCCAGATCAACGGTTGCGGCATGTGCACCGACATGCACGCCAAGGACGCGCTCGCCGCGGGCGAGGATCAGGTGCGGCTGAACCTGGTCGCGGCCTGGCGCGAGGCGACGGTGTTCACTGAGGCCGAGCGCGCGGCACTGGCGCTCACCGAGGAGGGCACCCGCCTGGCCGACGCGCACGTCGGCGTCTCCGAGCGCACCTGGGAGCTGGTCACCAAGCACTACGACGACGACCAGATCGCCGCGCTGATCTCGCTCATCGCGATCATCAACGCCTACAACCGGTTGAACGTGATCGCGGGCACACCGGCGGGCAGCTACACCCCTGGCCAGTTCGACTGACGGTGTGAGCTGCGTCGCGAAGCGGGGTGTGGAGTTGGCGTGCGCGCCACTTCGGCGTACTCGGCTGGTACAGTCGCCGTCGTGCAGCACGCATATTTTTGGTTTAGCAAGCCGGCCCTGGGTGGGTCGGTCTGCGGCAACCACATGCGCTGACTTCCTTCCACCCCGAGCCGGATACGGACCGGCTCGTCGGGTGTTCGAAATCCGTGGGTCGGCCTGAACGAAAAGGAACCCACCGAAATGACAACCGCAGCCGACGTCGACGCGCGGCATTCCGACCTCGACGACCAGCGCACCCTGTCCGTGAGCCCGCTGCGCTCACCGGCCGAGGTGCGCCTGGTGCACCCGATCACCGACCCGCTCGCCGACACCGTGCGCGCCGGCCGCAAGGCGACCGTCGACGTACTCAACGGTGACGACGACCGCCTCATGGTGATCGTCGGCCCGTGCTCCGTGCACGACCCCGCGGCCGCGCTGGACTACGCGCGCCGCCTCGCCGCCAAGGCCGCCGAGGTGAACGACCGGCTGCACGTGGTGATGCGCGTCTACTTCGAGAAGCCGCGCACCAGCCTGGGCTGGAAGGGCCTGATCAACGACCCGCACCTGGACGGCTCGTTCGACGTGAACACCGGCCTCGGCATCGGCCGCAAGGTCCTGGTCGACATCACCGCCCTCGGTCTGCCGGTGGCGTGCGAATTCCTCGACCCGATCACCCCGCAGTACATCGCCGACCTCGTCTCCTACGGCGCGATCGGCGCGCGCACCGCGGCCAGCCAGGTGCACCGTCAGCTCAGCAGCGCGCTGTCCATGCCGGTCGGCATCAAGAACGGCACCGACGGCGACGTGCAGGTCGCGGTCGACGGCGTGCGCGCCGCCGCCGCCAGCCACGTGTTCCCCGGCACCGATCTGGACGGGCGCGCCGCCCTCATCCGCACCAGCGGCAACCCCGACTGCCACGTCATCCTGCGCGGCGGCACCAACGGCACCAACTACGACGCGGCCTCGGTCGCCGAGGCGTGCCTGCGCCTGGAGAAGGCCGCGCTGCCGCAGCGCGTGGTCGTCGACGCCAGCCACGGCAACAGCAACAAGGACCACAACCGCCAGGTCGACGTCGTCACCGATATCGCCGAGCGCCTCGCCGCCGGTGAGAACGGCGTGGTCGGCGTGATGCTGGAGAGCTTCCTCGTCGCGGGCCGCCAGGACCTGACGCTGGGGCGTTCGGAGGATCTGGCCTACGGGCAGTCGATCACCGACGCGTGCCTGGACTGGGAGACCACGGCCGCGCAGCTGGATCGCCTCGCGGACGCTGTCGGTCGGCGCCGAAACATCTGAGCTGTGTTTTTTGGCGCGCCGGGGCGCGCGGGTTCGCGGCCCTTGATGTCTCGCAACTCAGCGCTCGAGACTTGCGCTGCGCGCGTGCGCTTCGAGCGCTGAGTTGCGAGACGGCCGCGAACGGTCGGTCGTCGGGCTCCCTCCCCGAGATGGCTGGGAGGGTGGGGATGTTGCGTTGTCTGCTGAGGGTCGGGCGAGCGGGGCGCCGCGCCGGGTGGTGCTGAGTGGGTGAGGCCAGGGTGGGCGAGCCTGCTGTGTCGAGCCGTTGCGCGCGGAGGTTGGGGCGCAGGCGGCTTCACGCTCGCGTGGCCGAGACGCACAGCAGGTCGCCCGATTGGCGGAGGCGGGGCAGGAAGCCGGCGGTGGTGAGGTGGGCTTCGAGTTTGCCCGGTGGGGGTTTGGGGGAGGTGGCGGGGTCGGTGGGGTCGCCGTAGCCGTAGCAGAGGTGGAGGGTGCCCGCGGGGGTGAGCAGGGCGGCGAGGGTGGCCAGTTCGGTGACGGGGCGCTTGGTCCAGAAGACGTTGACGTTGACGGCGAGGATCTTGTCGAAGCGGTCGATGCCGAACTCGGCGCGCAGGCGGGCGGGCAGCGACGAGTCGAGGTCGGCGTGCAGCAGGCCGATGCGTCCGGCCTCGAGCTGCGGCGCGAGGCGGGCGGCGGCGCGGGTGACGGCGGTGGCGGAGCGATCGACGCCGATCACCTTGCCCTCGGGCACCCGCTCGGCGAGCAGTCCCGGCGACGGGCTGGAACCGGGACCGATCTCGAGCACCTGGTCGGACGGGCGCAGGTCCATGGTGTCGGCGAACCAGCCGAACCGCGCGTCACCCACGGGTGCACCCCGCGGCGGGGTTCCGGATCTCCATGCCCCATCGTGGCACGGGCGGCGTCCGGGCCGTGATCGAACGACCGTAGAATCTGCCCGATGGTTGCCGCTCTCCTCGCAGACCTGTTCGAATCGCATCGGGCGCCCCTGCTTTCCGTCGCCTACCGGCTCACCGGAGGCGTCGTCGACGCCGAGGACGCGGTGGGGGAGACCTGGTTGCGGCTCACCGGCACCCACCAGTCCGAGATCGACGAGCTGCGGCCCTGGCTCATCGCCATGGTGGGCCGAATCTGCTTGGACCACATGCGCGGTGCGCCCGCGCGCCGGGAAACCTATGTGGGGCAGTGGCTGCCGGAACCGGTCGTCACCAAACCGGCCGCGTCCGGCGTGTCTGATCCGCTGGAAACCGTTGTGCGACAACCGGAATGCCGCATGGCGATGATGGTGGCGCTGGACGCGCTCACGCCGGAACGGCGGCTGGCGCTCGTGCTGCACGAGGCCGGGCTGTCGTTCGAGGAAATCGCCGACATTCTGGAAGTGCCCGTGGCCCAGGCGCGAAGCGCGGCGGAACAGGGGCGCGAGACCGTGCGGGACGTGCCCGCTCCGGTCTCCGACACCGAGCACGACGCGGCGGTGCGGAAGTTGCTGGCGGCGCTGGAATCCGGCGACGAGGCGGCGGTGGTCGCGGCGCTGCACCCCGACGCCGTACTGATGGGCGACGCGAACGGCACCACGCCCACGGTCACCGTGGTCGGCGGGGCGGAGCGGATCGCCCGCGAAATGCTGGCGCTGGTGCGCCGATACGGAATCGGCGCGTCCTGCGACGCCGCCACCCGCTACGAACTCGCCACGGTGAACGGGCGCACGGGTGTGGTGATGAATCTGGATTCCGCTACCGACGAACAGGATTGGCATCCGGCGCGGGTGGTCGGCTTCACCGTGCGCGACGGAGTGATCTGGGGCGCTTACGATCACGCGAACCCGGCCAAACTGACCGGCGTGCGCCTGGGCTGAGCCGCCGTGGCCGGGCCCTCATCGCCCGGCCCCGGCGGCCGAGGGTCACGGCGTGGTCGACCCGGTGAACCAGTCGCCCGTCGAGGAACCGGTGCCACCGTTGCCGGTGGTGGAGCCGGTGAACCAGTCACCGGTGGAGGATCCGGTGAACCAGTCGCCGGTGCCCGCGATCAGATCGTGCGCGACGTTGCGCACCAGACCGAGCACCGTTCCGGCGACCTCCGACGCGGCCGGATTCAGTACGAGGTCGAGATACGAGGCCATGAGCGCCCCTTTCCGAATGCCACCGCCCGGGGGCGGTGGTTTGTGAGATGGAACACGGCGAGGCTAGCGGCCGGTGGGAGAACGCACAACCATGCAGGTAAAAGGCACAAAAGAAAAGTGAAACATAGCTGTTCGCTATCTATCGGCAACAATGGCGACCGCTCCGCTACTCTCCGTGTATGTCCGTTCCACCCCAGACCGTCGCCCGCCTGCGCCCCTTCGCCTCGACGATCTTCGCCGAGATGACCGAACTGGCCGTCCGCCACGACGCGGTCAACCTGGGCCAGGGCTTCCCCGATACCGACGGCCCGGCGGGCATGCTCGAGATCGCGCGCCAGGCGATCGCCGACGGCGTCAACCAGTACCCGCCCGGCCGCGGTATGCCCGTGCTGCGCCGCGCCATCGCCGACGATCGCGCCCGCCGCTACGGCACCGCCTACGACCCCGACGCCGAAGTGCTGGTCACCGTCGGCGCCACCGAGGCCATCAGCGCCGCGCTGCTCGGCCTGGTCGAGCCCGGCGCGGAGGTGGTGCTCATCGAGCCCTATTACGACTCCTACGCCGCGGCCGTGGCGCTGGCGGGCGCGACGCGGCGCACCGCGCGACTGGTGGCCGAGGGCGACCGCTTCGTGCTCGATCTCGACAGCCTGCGCGCCGCCGTCACGCCGCGCACCCGGATGCTGGTGGTCAACTCGCCGCACAACCCCACCGGCACGGTCCTGGACCGCGCCGATCTCACCGCCATCGCCGAGATCGCTTGTGAGCACGACCTTCTCGTGCTCACCGACGAGGTGTACGAGCATCTGGTGTACGACGGACGCGAACATGTCAGCCTGGCGACGCTGCCCGGGATGGCCGAGCGCACCGTGGTGGTGTCCAGCGCCGCCAAGACCTTCAGCGTGACCGGCTGGAAGATCGGCTGGGCGTGCGGCCCCGCGCCGCTCGTCGACGGTGTGCTCGCCGCCAAGCAGTTCATGTCCTTCGTGGGCGGCGGCCCGTTCCAGCCCGCCGTCGCGCACGCGCTGAACAACGAACTCGGCTGGGTGGCCGGCCTGCGGGATACCTTGTCGGACCGCCGGGTTCGCCTCGCGTCGGCGCTGGCCGACACCGGCTTCGGCGTGAAGGAAAGCGGCGGAGGGTATTTCGTGTGCGCCGACATCACGCCGATGGGCGCCACCGACGGTCTCGAGTTCTGCCGCGCGCTCCCCGGGACCCTCGGCGTGGCCGCGGTCCCGGTGAGCGTCTTCGCCGACGACAAGCCGTCGTGGAATCGCCTGGTGCGCTTCACCTTCTGCAAGCGCGACGAGACACTGGACGAGGGCGTGCGCAGGTTGCGCGCCGGCGTGCGGGTGGGCTGAGCCCGATCGTCAGCCCACCGGGTCGGCCAGCCGCAGCGATTCCACCAGCCCCGCGTACAGCTCATCCGTGGCCAGCAAGGTCCCGTGGTCGCCGCGGGCCCGCACCCGGCCGCCCTCCATGACCAGGATCGTGTCGGCGTCGACCACGGTGGAGAGCCGGTGCGCGATCGTCACGACCGCGCCGCGCTCGGCCATCTCCCGGATGCACTCGTGCACGGTGGCCTCGGTGAGCCCGTCCAGCTGGGCGGTCGCCTCGTCCAGCAGCAGCACCTCGGGCTCGCGCAGCAGGGCGCGGGCCAGCGCGATCCGCTGGCGTTCGCCGCCCGACACGGTGGTCGGGGAGAGCGGCTCGTCGAGGGAACCGACGCGGTCGGACAGGTGGACGGTGTCGAGCACCCGCCGGACCTCGGCCTCGGTGGCGTCGGGGCGGGCGTAGCGGATGTTGTCGCCGATGGTGCCGGGCACCACCGGGGTGTCCTGTTCGACATAGGCCAGGCGCTCCCGGATCTCGCGGTGCGTGTACTCCCGGTAGGGGCGGCCGTCGAGCAGTAGTTCGCCATCCTGCGGTTCCAGGAAGCGCAGGATCAGCGAGAGCACCGTCGTCTTGCCCGCCCCCGACGGGCCGACGATCGCGGTGTGGCCGTGGCGCGGGATGACCAGATCGAGATCGCGCACGGCCGGCGGCAGATCCGGACCGTAGCCCGCGGTGACGTCGCGCAATTCCAGCACCGGCCCGCCGTTGGGTCCGGCCGGTCCGCGCGGCGCTGTCGCCGTGCGGGGCTCGACCGGCATCGACTCGACCTCGCGGATGCGTTCGGCCGCCGCGATCCCGGCCTGGAGGGCGGTCACGTTCTGGGTGAGTTCGCTGATCGGGCCCATCAACCCGAACGCGTACAGCAGGAACGCGATGAGCGTGGACACGACCATCGCGTCCTGCGACACCCGCCAGGCGCCGACCGCGAGGATCGCGATGATCGCCAGCTGCACGCCGGTCCATGCGATCGACCAGGCCATCGCCTCGCGCCGCACGGCGATCACGCTGTGGCGGGCCGATTCCCGCGCGTCGACCATGATCTGCTCGGCCTGCCGGTCCTCCGCCCCGCTCACCTTCACCGTGCGCAACGCGCGCAGCGCGCCCTCCAGCGTGCCGCCGACGCGCCCCACGAACTCCTGGGCGCGGGTCTGGGCCTTCGCGATCGAGGGCATGAGCGTGGAGAACAGGATCGCGACGATCACCACGGCCAGCACCGTGGTGCCGAACAGCATGAGGTCCAGCACCGCCATCAAGGTCAGCGAGCCGATCAGCATCACCGAACCGTTGATCAGGCCGATCACCGAGGACGTCGCGGCCTCGCGCAGCAGCACGGTGTCGGAGGTGACGCGGGTGACCATCTCGCCGGCGGGGCGGCGGGTCGCGGCGGGCACGGTGGCGGTGAGGAAGCGGCGCACCATGCGCTCACGCGCGCCGAGCACGACCCGTTCACCGAGGGTGCCCAGCAGCGTCCACTGCCAGTAGCTGAACACGATGCCGACGACCGTCAGCGCGAGCAAGGCCAGCACCGGCCCGCCCAGTCCGCCGCCCTCGCTCAGCGAATCCAGGATCCACTTGGTGACCAGCGGCGTCGCCAGTCCCATCGCCGATCCGGCGAGCGCGAGGACCAGGCCGAGCGCGAGCGTGCCCGGGTAGGGCCGCGCGAACGACCAGAGCAGCCGCAGCCTGGGGAACTTCGCGTTCGGTTCGGGAACGTTCATGTCCGCAAGTGGAACATATTTGTTCCGTTATGGTCAATTCCTTTCCTTATGGGTATAGGAGTTACCATGCGACCTATGACGGTCAGCACTCCCGCGCGGGAACGCACCCGGCGCGCGATCATGGACGCCGCCGTGCGGGTGCTGGCGCGCGACCCGTCCGGCTCGCTGGGGGACGTGGCGACCGAGGCGGGCGTCGGGCGCACCACTGTGCACCGCTACTTCCCGGAGCGCACGGACTTGATCAACGCCATCGCCGTCGACACCCGCGACAAGCTCACGGCGGCGCAGCAGCGGGCCCGGCTCGACGAGGGCTCCGCGCTGGACGCGCTGGAGCGGCTGTGCGTGGAACTGTTCGATCTGGCGGCGCAACAGATGCTGCTCACGCTCGACGATCCGGTGTTCGCGGAGGCGTCCTGGGAGGACGGCCCGTGCGAGGGGCAGATTCGCCGGACCATCGAAAGGGGTAGGGACGCGGGCGAATTGGACGCCGAACTCGACCCGCGCTGGGTGGAGAACATGATCTGGTCGTTCGCCTACGTGGCCTGGATGTCGGTCAACGACGACACCGGGATGTCGCGGCACCTGACGCTGCGCAACTGCCTGCGCACGCTGCGCAAAGCACTCGCGCCATAAAACCTGACCGGCGTTGTCAGGTTTGGCTGTGACGATCGGTGCCATGACGACTAGTTACTACACCGCGACCAGCCTCGACGGATACCTCGCCGACACGGACAACTCGCTGGACTGGTTGTTCGCCGTGGCCGATGAGGAGGAGGCGACCAGCGACGTGGACGACTTCTACGCCGGGATCGGAGCCCTGTGCATGGGCGCGACGACCTACGAGTGGATCGCGGCCAACAATCCGGCCGGGTACTGGGCCGAGAACTACGGTGACCGCCCATGCTGGGTGTTCACCCACCGGAACCTGCCCGAAATCCCCGGCGCCACCCTGCGTTTCGTGTCGGGTGCGGTGGAGCCGGTGCACCAGGAGATGGTCGAGGCGGCCGGGGAGCGCGATATCTGGGTGATGGGCGGCGGTGATCTGGCGGGCCAGTTCGCCGATGCGGGACTGCTCGACGAGGTGATCGTGGGGATCACGCCGGTGACGCTGGGCGGCGGCGCGCCGCTGTTGCCGCGGCGCATCCTGTCGGATCGGATGCGGCTGGTGTCGGTGGAGCGGATGGGGCAGTTCGCGAAGCTCGGCTACCGATTGGACGGCGCCGCAACCTGATTCAGGTCGCGCCCGAGTACAGGAAGCCGCCGAGCCCGACGGTGAAGGCGAGGCAGCCGTAGAGGGCGTGCTCGACGGTGACCACGAGAATCGAACCGGTGCGCCGGTAGCGGTGGGCGAAGAGCAGGCCGCCGATCAGGGTGAGCGCCACGGCGATCCAGTTGCCGAAGATGATGTGCGCGAACCCGAACGCCACGGCGCTCGCCGCGATCATCGCCCACCCGCTACCGAAAACCGTTGCGTACCTGTGGAATACGAAGGTTCGGTAGATCAGCTCCTGGGGATAGACCGAGAGCAGCGGGTAGAACACCATCACCATCGCCCACACCGCGGGCTCGGTGCGCGGCAGGTCGAACAGCCGCTCCGGGCTGAACACCGCCAGCACCACACCGCTGGCGACCGTCGCCGCCACCCACAGCCCGAGCATCGACGGCAACTCCGCCCGCAGGGTGCGCAGCTGCTCCCGGACGCTCGCCCTCGGCACTCCCTCGCGCCCGCGCAGCCAGAAGTGCGCGCCGACGGCCAGCAGCACCAGCAGCGGGATCGGGCTGCCGGGACTGCCGATCGCCGCGTACGCCCCGACCAGGACGAAGAACAGCACCCCGAACTCGATCCCGAGTCGCGTCGCGCGCCGCTCCCGGCTTACAGTCCCGTCCCGCGGCGCCTCGGTGGCCGTCACCTCCCCGAGGCTACGGACCTCGGCCGTACTCGGCCACCCGTATCGCCGCGCGAGACCCCTGCGCCCTGTCAGGATCGATCCATGACGACCGTCTACTACACCGCCGCCAGCCTCGACGGGTTCCTCATCGGCGAGGACGGCTCCCTGGACTGGCTGGCCGGCGTCGAATCGATCGAGGAGGACGACGGGTTCTTCGACGGCATCGGCGCGATGTGCATGGGCGCGAACACCTACGAGTGGATCCGGGCCAACGAACCGCCCGAGTCGTGGCACGAGATGCACGGCGACCTCCCGTGCTGGGTGTTCACCCACCGCGATCTGCCCGCGATTCCCGGGGCCAATCTGCGGTTCGTCTCCGGAGATGTCGCGCCGGTCCACCGCGAAATGCGCGCGGCCGCAGGGGATCGCACGGTGTGGATCGGCGGGGGCGGCGATCTGGCGGGACAGTTCGCCGACGCGGGATCGCTCGACGAGGTGATCGTCGGCGTCGCGCCGGTGACGCTCGGTGCGGGTGCGCCGCTGCTGCCGCGCCGTCTGCTCTCGGATCGGTTGCGGCTGGTCGATGTCGAAAAGGCCGGGCAGTTCGCGAGACTCACGTATCGGCTGGGGTGAGCGGCGCTATTCGCCGGTCAGCCGCTGGCGCAGGGCGGCCGCCCGCAGCGTGAGGTGGTTGCGTTCGGGGACGTTGAGGGCCTCGGCGGCGGCTTGCGCGTAGAGGTCGGCCGCCTCGGCGAGGTCGCCCGCCCGTTCGTGCAGGTAGGCGGCGGAGGCGGTGTAGCGGGGCAGCGTGGGGTCGAGTTCGGCGAGTGCTGTGAGCCCGGCGCGCGGCCCGTCCGCCTCCCCGACGGCGACCGCGCGGTTGAGCCGCACGATGGGGCTGTCGGTGAGGGCGACCAATTCGTCGTACCACTCGACGATCTGCACCCAGTCGGTCTCCTCGGCCGTCTGCGCGTCGGCGTGCAGGGCGGCGATCGCCGCCTGGGCCTGGAACTCGCCGAGCCGGTCGCGGGCCAGCGCGGCTTGGAGCACGACCACGCCCTCGGCGATGAGATCGCGCCGCCAGCGGGTGCGGTCCTGTTCGGCCAGCGGCACCAGACTGCCGTCGGCGCGGGTGCGGGCCGGGCGGCGGGCGTGGTGCAGCAGGAACAGGGCGAGCAGGCCCGCCACCTCGGGGTCGCCGGTGGTGGCGGCCAGCTGCCTGGCCAGGCGGATCGCCTCGGCGGCGAGGTCGACGTCGCCGCTGTAGCCCTCGTTGAACACCAGGTACAGCACGCGGAGCACGGTGCGCAGGTCGCCGGGCCGATCCAGCCGGACGGTGCTCACCGTGCGCTTGGCCCGGCTGATCCGCTGCGCCATCGTCGATTCCGGCACGAGATACGCCTGCGCGATCTGGCGAGTGGTGAGCCCGCCGACGGCCCGCAGCGTCAGCGCGACGGCCGAGGCCGGGGTGAGGCTCGGGTGCGCGCACAGGAAGTAGAGCTGGAGGGTTTCGTCCACGGACGCGGCCGGGCCGGGCGGCGGCTCGTCCGACACGCGGAGTTCGCGGTGGCGGCGCGCCGCGTCGGCGCGCGCCAAGTCGAGGAAGCGCCGCCACGCGGTGGTGATCAGCCAGCCCTTGGGGTCGGCGGGGCGGTCGGTCCGCCAGGTCTCGACGGCTTTGAGCAGCGCGTCCTGGACGGCGTCCTCGGCGGTCGCGAAATCCGCCCCGCGGTGGACGAGGGCCGCCAGAACACCGGGGATCAGGTCCCGCAGCTCGTCCACCGCGTCGGCGGAAGTCATTCGCCGCCGGTCGCTTTCGTCGACATGAACGGGCGCACCTCGAGCCATTCGTGGATCGGTTCCCCGCCCGCGCCGGGGGCCGCCGACAGTTCGCCCGCCAGCTCGATCGCGCGCTCGTGCGAGTCGACGTCGATGATCATCCAGCCCGCGATCAGGTCCTTCGTCTCGGCGAACGGGCCGTCGGTGACGGGCGGCTTGCCCTCCCCGTCGGAGCGAACCCACTCGCCCTGCGCGGACAGCGCCTGACTGTCGACGAATTCGCCCGTGTCGCGCAAGCGATCGGCGAAATCGCTCATGTACTGCAGGTGGGCTTCGATCTCGGCGGGCGTCCAGCGGTCCATCGGCACGTCGTTCACCGAAGCCGGGGCGCCGCGATAGTGCTTGAGGAGCAGGTACTTGGCCATGGGATTCTCCCTTTCGGTTTCGGTGACCCCGGTGGGTCACTCACCACTGGGACGGAGCCGTCACGACGTTCTCGACATCCGCTGGCGAACTTTCTCGAGATTTTTCCCGGGCGTGGCTACCCGGGCAGTTCGGCGTCGAAACGGGCGCGCGCGTGCTCGACGTCGGGCAGGGTGACGGTGGCCCAGTGCAGCAGGGCGTCGATGAGGCCCTGCAACGACCGGCCGACCTCCGTGATGCGGTACTCGACGGCCACCGGCCTGGTATGGGTGACGACGCGCGCCACCATGCCGTTGCGTTCCAGGCGGCGCAGCGCGGTGGTCAGCGATTTCTGCGTGACCAGCGGGATCGCGCGGCGGAGTTCGTTGAAGCGCAGCGGCTGCGCGCAGAGAGCGTCGAGCACCTGCAGCGACCACTTGTCGAGCACCTGGTCCAGCAGTTCGCGGTGCTGCGCGGTGAGCGCGGTATCCGTCATGACACCTAGTCTCGTTGAAGTTCCCTTCGAGTACCAGATATACCTCGGATACCTACTTCCGGCGAAGGGAAATCCCATGGCAGTGCGACTCAGCACCCCCGAAGGCATGTTCACTCCCGTTCCGTACCACCACGTTTCGGTGAGTACGGGCACTCGGCACGTGCACGTCGCGGGACAGATCGCGCGCGATGCCGACGGCAACCCGGTCGCGCCCGGCGACCTCGCCGGGCAACTCGCCCAGGCGTTGCGCAACACCGCGCGCGGCCTCGCCGGCGCCGGCGCGACCTTCGCCGACGTGGTGCGCCTGCGCTTCTACGTCACCCACTGGACGCCGGACAAGTACCCGGCCTTCCTCGAAGGTATCGACCGCGTCGCCACCGAACTCGCCCTCCCCCAACCCCCCCCACCCCTGTCGGCCATCGGCGTCGACTACCTCTTCGAACCGGACGTGCTCGTGGAAGTGGAGGCCTACGCCATCCTCGACTGAGGGGGACGGTCGCGAGGCTCTCCGTCCCGACCGCCGCTAACCGCGCGCATCCGGACCCTTTGGAGTCGCGACGCCGCGCTGGGCATCGAGCCCCGCGCGGAAATTCGGATGAGCCTGTACGAAAGCGAATCGTTCATCGTAGATCGGCCGGATTGTCACCGGCTCGGAACTTCTCTTGACAAGCCACATCCACACGCACAAGCCAATGGGAACCGTGCCGGGGAAAAATGCCAACAGCAATGGCCGGATCACAGTGCCGAGCACGATTCCGGACCACCCCAGGACGATCACGATCGTCAAGGCGATCAGATTCGCTGCCATCACACCCAGAAGAAGATTGGCGACTAGGCGGTGCGACCGACCGGATTGCCGGCAACGCTCACAAACCGGCCACTTCCCCACGACGATGGTCGACACGGGTGATATTCGGGACGGTTCGATCCCCGAGGGGCGATGAAATCTGGGATGTTGCTTGGTGTCATAGAACAACACTCGGATCGGCGTGCGTGATATCGCAGGCCGCCCATGATTGCTACAGATGTCCGGAAGCTCCTCGGCGATCTCCAGCTCGAGCGGCTCCACACTTCGCGGCGGCCCATTGTGATACAGCAGGGTGGTGGACGAAAGCGGTTCGCGGCAGCGGCGCAATTGCACGGTGGCGTCGCCCTCGGCGGTCCAAGGCCGCTGGTAGGTCATCGGCGGATAGAGATGCTTCTCATCCATTTTATTCCAGCCAACCTCTTGCGCGCCGGTCTTGAAAGTAGCGATCGTCGTCGTCCGGCTCTTCTGGAACTACAATTCGTTCCCGATCAGGTCTGCGGGCACCGGGGATGGTGTTCTGCGGCTTGAAAGGCTCACTCGCAAGTGAATCCCCTCCTATGGAAATCGTTGATGCGTCGGACGCCGCATCCGGAACTTCTCTCTTGGTTTTCGAGTCCGTCTCGATGTCTTGTCCGGCGGCAATAGTCGAATTGTTGTCGCTATCGAAACGGTCGGCTCGATAGCGCGCAAGTATATCCTCGCCCAATTCGGCCAGTTGTTCTATTTCCTCGCGTGTCTTGTTTGCCGCGTTCTCGCGAATGGCCGGTTCATAGGCATCACTCAGTCGCATCATTGCTTCGCCTCGGGCGAACTCTCGCAGGCTTTGTCGGCCGTTTGCGACTTCGTTGATCTGATTCTGAAGGTCTTTGTCCGAGATGTCGTCGGCTATAATCTTCAGAACCTTGGAAAGGTGGCGTGACATGCCGATATCGCCATTCGCCAGATCGAGCATCGGCTCGTGGTCGGGGTTCACTATGATACTCCGGGGTGATCATACGACGACGCGGGAAGTGCTGGAATTTCAGAAGCCTCCGTTGCCGCACTGACTCCGGCTGCGATAACGCCGGTGAGAGCCTCGGCGGCGTTGACGAGATGACCGATCGAGCTGAGTATACTGGCGATCTTCGACGTCATTATCAATACCAGGCCTGCTGCGATGGCCTGCAATCCGGCGGCTATTCCGGCGCCTACGCCGGTCGCGGCAGCCTTCGCCGCTGCGATCTGTGTCAAAAGCCATTGAAGAGCGCAGTCGCCGAGAGTTTGGACGGCATCAGCTATGCCGTTCGCCATGCCGTAAGCTGCAAGCGCGTAGGCCTTGATCTCGTCGGCTACCTTCGTCATAGGATCGATTTGGTTGTCGATGGCAGTAGTCAACGCGGAGAAATAGGAGCGCGCGCTCTCGGCTGCGTTGCCCTGCCATGATTTCTCGACGTTGAGCATAGCGGCATCGATCGACTCGCGATACGCGCGGTTGTACTCGGTCAGGTTGTGTATTGCATCGGCGGATTTCTGGAGGGTGGACCAGTCTCCGGAAAAATTGTTGGTTATCGTACTGATTGTATTGAAGCCACCGCCCGACACGAATGGCGATGTGGCCATCGCGATCAGGTTGTTCAGGTGGTATGTGAGACTGAGCCCGTTTCCGCTGATTATCAATTCGACATAGTCGTGAATGGGGTCCGATATATCGGGTGTAGCAAGCTTGTCGATCGGATCACTCGTCACTTCCCGAGCTCCTCATAGTAGGAGTCCATGGTCTTGGATGTTTTTGAATCCTGTGTGCGGTAGAGTTTCCCGGCATTATTCAGCTCCGTGGATGAAGAATGGGTAACGCTGCCGAGTCGCTCATAGTTTGATTTCAGCTGGTTGCAGGCATCCTGCAGTTGATCGAGTACCGGCGAGAGGAGGATGCCTCCACTGCTCTGGACATCAAGCCATTCTTGGGCATATCGGACTGCTCGGGTGTTGTCTTCGGCGATCTTCCACAGCTCACGCGCTGCTGTTTCAATGTCGTCGGGATCTACCTTGAATTCCTGTGCCATGCTATCGTTTCGCCCCTGCTTGGTCGGTTGTTGTGCTTATGCGGTGATCGAATCTATTTCAGATCCACGGAGAGTTGATGTGACGATTTCCGCTGCTGCCGCGGAAACGGATTCAAGGTGTAGTTCCTCGTCGATAGCCTCTGCCCCTTCCCGGGGCATACCGACTTCTTTCACCCCCCGGACCTCCCTCGACGATAGCGGCCTGGCCGACCTCGAGGCAATGTCGACGGAAGGGATGGTGTGATGAGTTTCCGGAGTTGGCGCTGAGACGTCGCCGGTAGGTCGGTGCCGCTGCGAGATTCAGGCGTCTGCGGTGTGCGGGCGGTCGTCTCAGTCCGGCTGGGGGTCGGGGCGGTGGCGGGGTTGGGGGGCGCGCCAGTTGTAGCGGCGGGCGAGGAGGCGGAAGGTGATGGCACCGGCGGCGGCGAGCAAGCCGGACCAGGCGCGGTAGGCGCCGAAGTGCAACAGGGTGGCGGTGGCGGCGGCGCCGAAGAGGGCGGGGACGGCGTAGAGCTCCTGGTCGGGGCGCAGGACGGCGGGCACTTCGCCGGCGAGCACGTCGCGGATGACGCCGCCGCCGATCGCGGTGACCATGCCCAGCAGGGCGGCCGTGGGCGCGCCGGTGCCGTGCGCGTAGGCGATGGCGGTGCCGGTGACGCAGAACAGGCCGAGGCCGATGGCGTCGAAGATCTCCAGCCCGCTGCGCGTCAGGCGGTGCGAAGGGTGCCGGAAGAAGATGGCGAAGGCGGTCAGCGCCGCCGCGCACAGGTAGGTGAGGTCGGTGAACGCGGCAGGCGGCGTCCGCCCGATCAACAGATCCCGGATCACACCGCCGCCGAGCGCGCACCCGCACGCCAGCACCGCCATCCCGAAGATGTCGAGATTCTTGCGCACCGCCAGCAGCGCCCCCGACGCCGCGAACGACACCACCCCCAGCAACTCCCCACCGCGCTGCGCGAAATCCACGGCGGACTGCCACTGCGCCAGCACCTGCGTCACGCCCACTCCCTTCACCGTCCTGCCAGCAGCGTCCCACGCGGTGACAAGCCACGGCGCACGCCGACCGCGAAGTGTCGCCGCGAGGGCTGGTATTCGGTCGAGTGCCTGAGTAGGTGCCGCATCCGGATGCAGTCGCTCGGGCGTAGTGGAATTACGCCGGGACGGGCCTGGTGCGGTCGGTCGCGACGGTGAGGGCGATGGCGCCGAGGGCGGTGCCGGTGACGAAGCGCTGGGTGCGCAGCCAGAGGGGGCGGGTGGCGAGGAAGGCGGCGATGGCGCCGGCGGCCAGGATGATCAGGCCGTTCACGGTGAGAGCCACGGTGATCTGGACCGCGCCGAGGTAGAGGCTCTGCAACCAGACCGCGCCGTGCTCGGGCGTGACGAACTGGGGGATGAGCGCGAGGTACATGATCGCGATCTTCGGGTTGAGCAGATTGGTGAGCAGGCCCATGGTGAACAGCCGCCGCGCCGGATCGGCGGGCAGCTCCGAGGGCGCGAACACCGACCCGCCCCCGGGCCGCACCGCCTGCCACGCCAGCCACAGCAGATAGGCCGCGCCGAGGAGCTTCACCGCCAGGTACAGCCCCGGCACCACCGCGAACACCGCCACGATCCCGGCCGTCGCCGCCGCCAGATACACCCCGAACCCGGCCGCCACCCCCGCCAAGGAGACCAGCCCGGCCCGCCGCCCCTGCGACACCGTGCGCGACACCAGATACATCATGTTCGGCCCCGGGGTGAGCACCATCCCCAGCGCCGCCGCCGCAACCCCCAGCACCGCAGTCGTCTCGATCATCCGTCGATCCTCCCCGGGCGCACCGGCGGTTGTCTCGGGCCAGTTCGAGGTCGCTGGCCTGCCGCGGTCCGCACCCCGGCCCGGCCGATCCGCCTGCGGCCCGACAGACGTCAGGACTGGAGGGCGACAGCGACCTTCGGCCGGGCGCTCCCGGAGTCGTGCCTGTCACACCACGGCCTGTGTTATCCGCCGACAGTCCCGCTCGGAACAATTCCGCCCCACCGAACGCTGTACATCCGAGCCCCGACGACCACATCCCGGCTCCCTGCGCGATGTCGGTACCGTCGGGAACAATGGCTCCGAAGCGGGTAACCCTGCTCCCGGCCCCCACAACACCAGCCGGGAACCCGACACACCCCACCCTCCCAGCCACGTCGGGGAGGGAGCCCGACGACCGACCGTTCGCGGCCGTCTCGCAACTCAGCGCTCGTAGCGCATGCGCGCAGCGCGCGTCTCGAGCGCTGAGTTGCGAGACATGAAGGGCCGCGAACACGCGCGCACCAGCGCGCCAACCAACACAGGAGGCCAGGTGACCGACGGTCCGCTGATCGTGCAGAGCGACAAGACGCTGCTGCTGGAGGTCGACCACGAGCTGGCCGACGCCGCCCGCCAGGCCATCGCGCCGTTCGCGGAGTTGGAGCGCGCACCCGAGCACGTGCACACCTACCGGGTGACGCCGCTGGCGCTGTGGAACGCGCGCGCCGCCGGGCACGACGCCGAGCAGGTGGTGGACGCGCTGGTGAGCTTCTCCCGCTACGCGGTGCCGCAGCCGCTGCTGGTCGACATCGTGGACACCATGGCCCGCTACGGCAGGCTCCAGCTGGTGAAGCATCCGGCGCACGGCCTCACGCTGGTGAGTCTGGACCGCGCGGTGCTGGAAGAAGTGTTGCGGCACAAGAAGATCGCGCCCATGCTCGGCGCGCGCATCGATGACGACACGGTGATCGTGCACGCCTCCGAGCGCGGCCGGGTGAAACAGATGCTGCTCAAGATCGGCTGGCCCGCCGAGGATCTCGCGGGGTACGTCGACGGCGAGGCGCATCCGATCGAGCTGGACTACACCGGCGGCCAGTGGCATCTGCGCGACTACCAGGAGATGGCGGCCGACTCGTTCTGGGCGGGTGGCTCCGGCGTGGTGGTGCTGCCGTGCGGCGCGGGCAAGACGATGGTGGGCGCGGCCGCGATGGCGAAGGCGAAGGCGACCACGCTGATCCTGGTGACGAACACGGTCGCGGGCAGGCAGTGGCGGCGCGAGTTGCTGGCCCGCACCTCGCTCACCGAGGACGAGATCGGCGAGTACTCCGGCGAGCGCAAGGAGATCCGCCCGGTCACCATCGCCACCTACCAGGTGATCACCCGCCGCACGAAGGGCGAGTACAAGCATCTGGAGTTGTTCGACAGCCGCGACTGGGGCCTGGTCATCTACGACGAGGTGCACCTGCTGCCCGCGCCGGTGTTCCGCATGACGGCCGATCTCCAGTCCCGCCGCAGGCTCGGCCTCACCGCGACGCTGGTGCGCGAGGACGGCCGCGAGGGCGACGTGTTCTCCCTCATCGGCCCCAAGCGCTACGACGCGCCGTGGAAGGACATCGAGGCGCAGGGCTGGATCGCGCCCGCCGACTGCGTGGAGGTGCGCGTCACCCTCACCGACGCCGAGCGCATGTCCTACGCCACCGCCGAACCGGAGGAGCGCTACAAGCTGTGCTCCACCGCGCGCACGAAAATCGCGGTGGTGGAGTCGATCCTGGCCAGGCACACCGATTCGCCGACGCTGGTGATCGGCGCGTATCTGGACCAGCTCGACGAACTCGGCGCGGCTCTGAACGCGCCCGTCATCCAAGGTTCGACGAAAACCAAAGAGCGCGAAGAACTTTTCGACGCGTTCCGGCGCGGCGAGATCCGGGTGCTGGTGGTGAGCAAGGTCGCGAACTTCTCCATCGACCTGCCCGAAGCCGCGGTGGCGGTGCAGGTGTCGGGCACGTTCGGGTCCCGGCAGGAGGAGGCGCAGCGCCTGGGCCGATTGCTGCGCCCGAAGCAGGACGGCGGGCAGGCGCACTTCTACTCGGTGGTCGCCCGCGACACTCTCGACGCCGAATACGCCGCGCACCGCCAGCGTTTTCTGGCCGAACAGGGGTACGCCTACCGCATCACCGACGCCGACGATCTGCTCGGCCCGGCCGTCGGATAAGCGGAGGCAAATCCTCCGCAACGTGTGCTAGGAAAGAAGACGTGCGACGCTTCGAATTCGCGGTGGACCCCGGGCACGCGCACGCGGTGAACGAAGTCTTCGCCGACCTGCGTCGCCTGTGGATCATGGCGATCGCGGCCGCCGCCGGAGCCTCGGCCGCCACGGCCTATCTGATCTGGCTGAACCACCCGTGGTCGTATCTGCTCGCCGTGGCCACCGCGCTCGGCGGGATGACCGCCGTGTGGGTGGCGTTCTGGGCGCGCCACCGATCGCGCGTCGACCGCCTCTACGCCGACGGCGAGCTGGTGCCCGCCGTGGTGTCGGAGGCCGACCGGCGCGGCATCGTGCTGATGGCGCTGGTCGATCTGTCGGTGCCCGAGGCCGCGTCGCGCCGGTACGCGCTGGTGGTGCGCGTGGCGCGGCATCTGCCCGGCCACCGCAGGCGCGCGGGGGAGCGGGTGCCCGCCGTCGCGATCCGCAACGATCGCACCGCGCGCCCGACCGGGGAGGGGTTGCGGTCGGTGAGCACTATGCCGATCGCCTGGGGCACCGCCGACGTCGGCGTCATCGAGCGGGCTTGCGCCGCCATCAGCGAGGCCGAATGGCGTCTGCTCACCGACAATCTCGCCCTCGCCGCGCAGGTCCGCCGCACCTCGGCCAAACGCCTGCTGCTCGACCCGAGGCAACTGCCCGACGACCTGCGGGATTGAGCCGCGAAATCGGTTGCGGCGCGGGCCTAGACTCGGGGAATGGTGCCCATGGCCAACCTCGTCGCGTTCACCGTCGCGGCCACCGTCATCGTCGTGATCCCCGGTCCCGGTGTGCTGTTCACCATCGGCCGCGCGCTGGCGCTGGGCAGGCGCGCCGCGCTCATCTCGGTGCTGGGGCACGCGGCGGGCGTGATGGCGTGCCTGGTGCTGGTCGCCGTCGGGCTCGGCACGCTGCTGGCGGCGTCGTCGGTCGCTCTCACGGTCGTGAAGTTCGCGGGCGCGCTGTATCTGATCTATCTGGGCGTCCAGGCCATCCGCGAACGCAAGTCGCTGCGCGAGGCGCTGGGTGAGCCGGTCCGGGCGGGCGCCGAGCGGCGGGTGTTCCGGCAGAGCGTGATCGTGGGCGTGACGAATCCGAAGGCGATCGTGTTCTTCTCGGCGGTGCTCCCGCATTTCGTGGACCCCGCCGCGGGCGTGCTGCCGGTGCAGTTCCTGATCCTCGGCGCGGTGTTCCTGCTCATCGCGCTGGTCTCCGACAGCGCGTGGGCGCTGCTGGCCGCCTCGGCGCGCGGCTGGTTCGCGAAGTCGCCGCGCAGGCTGGAGGCGGTCGGCGGGGCGGGCGGGGCGATGATCGTCGGGCTCGGCGCGTCGGTGGCCGTCGGCGGCGCGACCGGTCACAACGGCTAGCATCCACCCGGCAGCGGAGTCGGGTGGTGAGAGGGGTCGGTCGCGTGAAATGGTCCGCAGCGGTGGGTGCGGTGGTGGCGGGCGTGCTGGTGGTCTGCGGAGCGGGCCCGGCGCACGGCGATCCACTGGCCGGCGCGCCGGGGGCCGGTGACCCCTACTACCCGCTGGACGGCAACGGCGGCTACGACGTGAGCCACTACGAGGTGACCATCGACTACGACCCGCCCACCCGCACGCTCACCGGCAGCACCCGCGTCGACGCGACCGCCACCCAAGGGCTGCGCGTGTTCAACCTCGACTACTCCGGGCCGCCGGTGCGCGCGGTCACGGTGAACGGCCTGCCCGCGGGTTTCGATCGCCACGGCGAACACGAACTCACCGTCACCCCGATGCTGCCGCTGCTGCCGGGCCTGGGCTTCACCGTCACGGTGGACTACGCGGGCGAGGCCGTGAACAGCGAGGGCGAGGGCTGGACCATCGCGCCCGACGGCGGCGCGTTCGCCGCTGGGGAACCGCATTCGGCCTCCACCTGGTACCCGCTCAACGACACCCCGCTGGACAAGGCGACTTTCACGCTGCACGCCACCGTGCCCGCGGACTACGACGTGGTGTCCAACGGCGTGCGCACCCGCAACGCGGTGGAGGGCGACAAGCGCACGGTCAGCTGGGAGGCGCGCCAGCCCGTGATCGGCTACCTCACCACCGTCGCCATCGACCGGTTCACCTTCCTCGAGCAGACCTGGGGCGGTGTGCCGCTGCTGAGCGCGTTCGCGCCCGGCGCGGAGGGCAATCGGGAGACCGAGCAGCGACTGCCGGAGATCCTGGACTTCGGCCGGGATCTGTTCGGCCCCTACCCGTTCGACGCGGCGGGCGGCATCTACGTGTCGGCGGACCTGAGCTTCTCGCTGGAGACCCAGACCCGCCCCATCTACGCGCCGTGGACCGATCTGCCGACCGTGGTGCACGAGATCGCGCACCAGTGGTGGGGCGATTCGGTGTCGGTGCGGCAGTGGTCCGACATCTGCCTGAACGAATGCTTCGCCAGCTACACCGCCGACTACCTGTGGCCGGAGCGCAAGGAGGGCGTCGACGTCGACGCGGAGTATCGCGAGACCATCGCCGAATGGCGCGACCACGCCAGGTTCTGGGAGGTGCCGCTCGAGAATCCCGGCGCGGGAAAGGAATTCACCGCCGTCTACTACCGCGGCCCGCTGTTCCTGCACGCCCTGCGCAAGCAGATCGGCGACGAGGTGTTCTTCGGCGTGCTGCGGGAATTCCCGGCCGCGCACGCCTACGGCAACGCGTCCATGCCGGAGTTCCGCGAATTCGTGCAGCGCAAGTCGGGCACGGATCTGAGCGGTTTCTTCGACGCGTGGTTGAACCGCACCACCCCGCCGCCGGACGAATTCCTGTTCCCAGGGGACCTGCGTCCGTAAAGGCCCGTGGCGCATTGCCTTTTCGTGCCGAGTTAGTCTCCGGCTCGGGCTCGGGCGCGATCCACACGGCTCTTCGCGCGCTCCACTTGCCGTCGCGCCGAGACCACTTGGTCCTGGGCCGCGCGTTCTCCCGTCCGGGCGAACTGTTTCTGTTGTTCCGCGTGTTCGAGTTCCTCGCGCAGCTCGGTGATCCTGGCGCGCGCCTCGGCCAACCGGCGCTCGGCTTCGGCGGCCGCCTCCGTGGCGGAATCCAGTGCCGCCCTGGCTATTTCGAGATCGGCGAGGGCGTCGTCCAGCTCTCGCCGCGCCGCCTCGCCGGTCTCCTCGGGCTCGGCGGATTCGGCGGGCTCGGGCGCTTCGGGCGCGGCGGCCGGAACCAGCGACAACCCGGCCGGGCCGAAACCCTCGTAGGTCGCGGCCGCGCTCAGCGTCCCGGTGCGCACCCGCTCGGCCACCTCGGGATCGGCCAGCGCGGCCGTGAGCGTCGCGGCGATCTCGCGCAACCCGGTCTCGCCGATCCGTTTCCCGGCGTCGGCGGCGAGCGCGCCCGCGCGGCGGGCCAGCGCGTTCACCACCTGCTGACGTTGCACGGACAGTTCGCGCAGCCGCTCGCCGGACAGTTCCCGCTGCGCCGCGCGCAGCGCCGAGGCCAGCCGCAACAGCGCGTCCACCTCGCCGGGTTCGGCGCGGACCAGCAGGTTCACCGCCCAGGCCGACACCGTGGGCTTGCGCAGCGCCCCGATGGCGGCGGCCAACTCCTTGTCGCCCGCGCGTTTGGCCTCGGCGACCCGGGCCGCCCGCGCCGCGGTGAACTCCGCGGGCGGCAGACCGTACAGGTCGACGGCGACCTCGTCTGGCGTCATACTTGCCAAGCGTAACGACATGTCGTCCGGTGACGACAAGGTCCACGTATTGGACGTACGTCCACATCGTGGGCGATCTGTGAAAGGCATTGCCAGTGAACTACTTCGGACTTCAGTCCCTCACCCAGCTGCTGCCGCGCGTGCTCGGCTTCTCCCTGCTCGCGCTGTCGGGTCTCGGCTTCTACTGATACCCGCGGCCGCCCTCGTGGCGGTGCGGTCACCGCGAGCATCCGGGTATCCTCTGGCGCGTTCACTCCCGTGAACGTTTTCGCTCCAGAGAGGTTTTCACGTGAAGTTCCCCGGGACGAGTCTGCCGGCACGTGTTGTGCTCGCGCTCCTGGCGGTGGCCGCGCTCGCGGTGGCCGGCTGTTCGGCGGTCGACGAGGCCACCAAATCCGACGTGGCCAAGACGGAGGTCGGTGACTGCATCAACATCACCGACAACTCGCCCACCGCCACCGAGGGCGAGCCCATCGACTGCGCGGACCCGAAGGCCGTCTACAAGGTGCACCAGAGCTTCGACCAGCAGAGCGACTGCGCGTCGAACGAGTACACCAGCTACACCGAGCAGCTCGCCTCCGGCGGCACCGCCTTCCTGTGCCTGGCGCCGAACTTCGCCCAGGACGCCTGCTACAACGACGTGGGCACCTCGCCCTACATGTGGGTCGACTGCGGCTCCACCGACGCCACCTTCAAGGTGCTCCAGCGCGTCGACGGCGAGACCGACGAACTGCTGTGCGACCAGGCCACCGAGTTCATCACGGTCTCCGACCCCAAGACCCTGTTCTGCCTCGGCAAGCCCTGATCACTCCAGCAGCGCCACCGACGCGATCCGGTGCAGCGTGAAATGCCGCACCGTGCCCGTCACCGGGTCGAGCGCGTCGAGCTGGCCGTTGCCCACCTTGAGCGGTTCCACCACGCGCTGGGACGCCCGCCCGGACGCGTCGACGTAGCCGATGTTCACCGACCGCCGCACCCGCGCCGCCAATTGCAGCAGCGCGAGTGTGGCGGCGGTGCTCGTTCTGGTGCCGTCCGTGCGCACCGACTGCCCGGCGCGGGCGCTGGCCGCGCGCTCGCCCGACCGCAGTTCGGCGACCAGTAGTTCCAGCTGTTCGATGCTCGGCGGGGCGGGCCGGTACGCCTGACGGGCGTTGGGCCGCACCAGGATTCGTGCGCCACGCCCGCGCAGGTCGACGATCGCGCCCGCCGAGTCCTCGCCCGCGGGTGCGAATCCCGCCGCGCGCAATCGCTCCAGTACCTCGCCGAGCGGCGCCTGCGCGATCGCCACCGTCGGCGCGATCGCCCGCAGCGCCAGTTCGTGCGCGACCGGCGCGGCCAGCACCTGCGCGATCAGCGCGGGATCGTCGCTGCGCAGGAACGATTGCGCCATGCCCGCCCGCAACTGTCCGTGCCTGCGCGCGACGTCGTCGATCAGGTAGGTCAGCGCCTGCGGGACGGGCGTGCGCGAATGCGTGGTGAACAAGGTGTGCAGTTCGGCGGCCGTCATGCCGGCGTCCAGCGCCCGTCGCACCGAGTCCTCGCTGATCCGGTAAACGGTTGCGGCCCCGGCCGATTCGACGTCGGCCACCAGCGCCACCCGTTGCCGCAGTTCCGGGGTGAGCGGGCCGGGCGCGATGACGGTCAAGTCCGCCTGCACGAGGACGTGATCCACCGGCTCGGGCAGTGCCGCGTCCATCTCCTTCTCGGCGTCGGCCGCGCTGGTCGCCGCGCCGTGCAGCAGCGCGCGGGCCGCCGAGCCGAGCGCCCCGCGCCCGAGCAGCCCCACCTCCGCCGCCTCGCGCAGCGTGTTCTCCACGACCTCGCGCCGGAAGTGCCGGCGCCTGCGCGGCTGCCGCCAGGCCAGCACCCGGCCGATATCGGCGGGATCGACCGCCACCCCCGAGGGCTGTTCGGCCAGCAGATGCAGGATCGCGGCGCGGTCGCGCGGCGCCACCGGGTTGCGCAGTTCCAGCGAGAGTGCCGCCAGCGGTTTGTCGTTGGCGTCGCGCATGCCGATCATCCACGGCATCCGGTCCAGCTCCAGCCAGACCATCGCGAGCACCGTCCAGCGGCGCGCGGGCGGCGCGTCCAGCCAGCCGTCGGCGGCGGGTGTGGGGGCCCAGTAGTCGTCCACGCCGTCGATGTCGACGGGCGGCTCGGGCTGGCCCTTCTCGAGGAGTTTCGCGGCGGCCAGCAGTTCGACGAGCAGTCCCGCCCTGGTCTCCTCGATGCCGGTGTGCTTGGCGATGCGGCGCAGTTCGCGCACCCCCAGCCCGCCCGCGCGCAACGCGGGGGCGGGAACCTCGCCGAGCACGTCGAGGATGTCGGCGCAGTGGCGTAGCAGTTCGCCCACCTCGCCCGCCGCGACTGCGTTCACCTCGGCGGGGGTGTGTTTGGTGACGGTCGGGCGCGGCGGCGTGAGCGTGTACGGATGCGTGACGGGTTCGCGGCGCAGGACCTGCCCCACGGTGACCGGCAGTTCCACGGTTTCGTCGTCGACGCGGTGCAGCAGGCGGCGGGAAAGCAGCTGCGGCACCGGACGGTCGGCGGGCGTGCCCGGCGCGGCGTCGCGGGTGCGGCCGCGCGGGCCGGTGGTGGCGAGCTTGTCCAGCAGTGCGCGCTCGGCCGGGGAGATCCGTGCCAGGGCCTCGGTGGTCTCGTCCTCGGTGAGCTCGTCGGGGAGTTCGGTGGCGGTGCCCACCGGCCAGGGCAGCGCTTCGGCCGCCGCGCCGACGAGGTGGAGATCGTCGCCGTGCTGCCAGACCAGCGCGCGCTCGGTCAGGCGGGTCAGCGCGCCCTCGATGGCGGTCTTGGTGGCGCGGCCCTTCAGCGCGGCGAGCAGGGCGGTGCGCGTGAGCGCGGCGTCGTCGCCGGGCGCGCGCGAGGTGCCGTGCGCCGTCAGCGTTTCCACGATGGCGAAATCGAGGGTGGTGAGGTCGTCGGTGGCCCGCAGTACCGAGGCGCGCTGCTCGGCGCGGGCCGCCAGCACCGCCATCGACGACGGCAACGGCACCGCCAGATCCGGCCGCAGCTCGAGCAATCGCACCAACTGCGCGTCCTCGCGGGCGGCGAGCCAGCCCTCCAGGGACGCGGTCACACTCGAAGTCTCAGCCATGTGCGCTCGGGATCCGTCGCGAAGTCACAGAGTCGATCCTCCCATTTCCGCGTTCCGGTGTGTCGGTGCGCAGGTGTGAAAGGCCTGGCACGTGCATCGGTTCGTGCGTTTGCGCGGACGTTCGTGCGTGCGGCGGCAAGATCGCGCGGCTCAGGGTGGCTCGGGGGAGGGCTCGGGTTAGCATGTGGGCGTGGTGAACAAATCGAAGAAACCCTATGTCGACAACGGTTGGCCCGAGACGGCCGACGGTGACCACGCGGTCACCGAACTCGCGGCCAGCCGGGCGGGCAACCTGTCGCCCTACGGCGAGGACACCGAATTCCCGGTGCCCGCCGAGACACTGGCCTACGTGCACCCCCACACGGTGATCAACCGCTGACGGCGCGCCCGCAGGCACGGACAAGGCCCCCGCATCCTCGTCGATGCGGGGGCCTTGTCCGTGCGGGGCGAGATCAGGAGGGCAGCAGGCCCTTGTTCGCCTCGTAGAAGTTCACGACCGCGGGATCGAGCGGCACATTGCTCGACTTGGCGGCGTTGAAGAAGTCCAGCGCGGGCTGCGGGATGTGCACGCCCTGCTGCTGCACCGTCGCGATGGCGCGATCGACCGCCTCGAAGATCTCCTGGTTGGGATGCGCGGCCTGCTGCTGCGGCGCGGAAGGGGCGGGGTTCCAGCGCGGGGCCTCCGGGGTGGCGGGGGCCGAGCGGGGGGTGGGCGAGCTCTTCAGGCCCAGCTTGGCCGAGCAGGAGGGCCAGGCGCCCCAGCCCTGCGAGGCGAGGACCTTCTCGGCCACCGCGATCTGCTGTTCGCGGGTGGCCTGGTTGGCGGTCGCGGCGTACTGCTGGCCGCCGTGAGCGTTCCAGGTGCTCGGGGAGAACTGCAGGCCGCCGTGGTATCCGTTGCCGGTGTTGATACCCCAGTTGCCGCCTGCTTCGCACTGCGCGAGGCGATCCCAGTCGGAGTCGGGAGCCGCGCTGGCGTTTCCGGCGAGGGCGGCACTCGCGGTACCGAAGATCGCGCCGGTGACGGCGACCTTGGCGACGGTGCGCCCGGTGGAGGTCGGCTTGCGATGGCGTCCACTCATATCGGGTGTCTTCCTCTCGTACGCACCTGCGAGGATTCGCTCGGGTTCGGACTGAGAGGTCGTCCGTCCCGCCCTCACCCCTGCAATCCGTCGGGGTCCGGTACCCGCGGGGCGAGGCTCGGTGCGGCGGGCCGGTGGTGCCGGGTGTCCCCGGCTGGAATAGACGGTACGACGATCGCCGCGAAAAATCACCATTTGGTAACCGGCGTGTGCGCCAGGGTCTCGAACCGGTCTCGACCCTCGCGAGATCCCTTCTGTGCAGCTAGGAGCCGTTGCGTGGCTCACAGTCACGCTCGCGCAGGCGCCGTTATCGGCTCGTTATGTGACCAGGATCACAGGATGGATCGAGTAACGGAACGCGCGCCGGGGTATTCGCGCGTCAGCTATCGGGACCGGCGGCCCGACCAGAGCGCGTAGATCAATCCGAGCAGGAAGCCGACGGGCGCGAGCATGGCGATCAGGTACACCCACAGGCCCGGTGCGGAACCGGTGATGAGTGCGGTGAGGAAGATCGCGATCACGGCCAGCACCCCGGCGAGGAACAGGCCCATCGCGACGTACAGCAACCAGGGGGCGGAGCGGCGCGGACCGGGCGCGGCGGGAGGGGTCGTCACCCTAGGACCGTAAAACTGATGTGCTCGCGTTATCACCACCGGGGTAGACTCGAAGTGAATCGCGTCCTACAGGTTTGTGGGGCGCGTTCTTTTCGCAAACTGCAAGGAGTCTCGCCCGGCGCGCGCGCCGGGCGGCTTCGAGTAGTAAGGATGTGTCCGCGCCACGGTGGCGCGGGTGTCGACGATGAACGGGTGAGCGCAGTGCCGACCGGCAGGGTGAAGTGGTACGACGTCGAAAAGGGCTTCGGCTTCCTTTCCCAGGACGAGGGTGAGGACGTCTACGTCCGCTCGTCCGCGCTGCCCGACGGCGTCGAGGGGCTCAAGCCGGGGCAGCGCGTGGAGTTCGGGATGGCCGCGGGCCGTCGCGGTCCGCAGGCGCTGAGTCTCAAGCTGCTCGAGGCGCCGCCCTCGGTGCGCCAGGGCCAGGAGCGCGGGGGCCGCAAGGAGCCCGTCGCCGGTCCGCGCCGCACGCCCGACGAACTGCACGGGATGGTCGAGGACATGATCACCCTGCTGGAGACGAAGGTGCAGCCCGACCTGCGCAAGGGGCGCTACCCCGACCGCAAGATGTCGCGCACCATCTCCGAGGTGGTCCGCGCCGTAGCGCGCGAGCTGGATCACTAACTCCCACGCGGGAATTCGCACGCCGCGGGGCCGTGCGCCCCGCGGCGTTCTCTCACGACTCGGTGCGGATCGACCAGGTGGCGTGCGGGACGGTGGACTCGCGGCCCTGCTCGTCGATCGCGGGCACCGGCAGCTGGAACTCCACGCCGATGAGCCGCAGCTCGGGCAGCGGCTGCGAATCGATGGTGATCGCCACCGCGCCCTTCGGGTAGTCGTTGCGGCTCACCACGCGGTCCACGATGTCGCCGCTGGGCAGCGCATACACCAGCTGCGCCAGCCACGGCGCCTCGGCGATGTCGGGCGGTAGCGAGATCTGCAGCGGGTAGCCCTGCGGCACCGCGAGATCGACGGATTCGCCCGAGCGGCAGTCCGACATCTCCAGCCGCTGGCCCTCCACCAGCCGCACATCGCAGTAGTGGTACGGCGGCACCGTGACGGTCTTGCCGTACGCGTAGGCGGTGATCTCGGGATCGTGCTCGGGTGCGTTGCGGACCGCCACGGCCACCAGTCCCGCCGTGACGCCGGCGAGCACCAGCAGCGCGACCGCGACGAGGGCCGCGACGGTGCGGCCTGAGAGCTTGTTCACCTGAGCGGATCTCCTTGTGTGCGTGGGCCTGCGGGGACTTCCTGTTCGGCGTGCTGGGGCCGGTTGCCGCCGAAACCGGGCAGCAGTGAGTGGCCGCGGTAGCTGACGAAGGTCTGGATCAGTCCGAGCACGAGTATCCCCGAGACCACCGCGAAGCCTTTCCAGTAGTCCGTCGGCAGCAGCACGCCGGCCGCGCCGCCGATCACCCAGCTCAGCTGCAACACGGTCTCCGAGCGGCCGAAACCGGAGGCGATGGACTCCGGCGGCAGGTCGTCCTGGATCGAGGCGTCCAGCGACACCTTGGCCAGCGCGCTCGCGCCCGCGGCGATCAGCGTGGCCACCGCCGCGCCCAGCAGGTTGTCGGCGAACACGGCGAACAGCGCCACCGCCGCGCAGGCCGCGGTGCAGCCGACGACGATCAGCGCGGGTTTGCCCAGTTTCATGCGGGCGCCCGTCGCGTTGCCGGTGAAGTTGCCGACCGCGGCGGCCGCGCCGACCGCGCCGAGCATCGCGGCCTGCTGCAG
The DNA here is from genome assembly GCF_003315035.1 of Nocardia puris. Lineage (GTDB taxonomy): Bacteria > Actinomycetota > Actinomycetes > Mycobacteriales > Mycobacteriaceae > Nocardia > Nocardia puris. The sequence continues at coordinate 86,081 of NZ_QNRE01000012.1, read as the reverse complement.
CGGGCGATGTTCGGTGGCCTTGGCGACGAACGCCACGTAGAAGGTCAGGAAGCCGGTGAGCACGCGGATCGACCCGTTGCCCCACAGGCCGGTGACCACGGCGCGGCCCAGCGGCTGCCTGCGTTTGCGCGGCGGCACGGCCGACCGTTCGCCGGCGCGCAGCACCTCGGTGTGCTCGTCCTCGCCGTGATAGCTCAGCGTGGCCGGCACCTCGCCCTCGGTGACCTCCACCCAGCGCGGGATGCGCAGGCTCAGGTAGGTGCCCGCGGCCGCGATCAGCGCGGCCAGCACCAGCGCGCCCGCCGACCCGGTGAGTGCCGCGACGGCCGCCGCCACCGCGCCCGCGCCGATGGTGCCGCCGACCAGGCCGAACACGGTGAGCCGGGAGTTGGTGCGCACCAGGTCGATATCCGGTGGGAGTACTCGGGGTGTGACCGCGCTCTTGAGCACGGAGAACGATTTGGAGCCCACCATCATGCACAGCGCGAGCGGATACAGCGCCCACGTGTCGAACTGGAGGATCAGCACCACCGCGAGCACCGCGCGGACTGCGAACGAGGTGGCCAGTGCCAGGCGGCGGCCGCGCTGCAACCGGTCCAGCAGCGGACCGATCAGCGGCGCGATCACCGCGAACGGGGCGATGGTGATCAGCAGGTACAGCGCCACTTTGGACTTGCTCTCGGCGGTGGCGCTGGCGAAGAACAGCGTATTGGCCAGCGACACCGCGATCGCCGCGTCCAGCGCGAAGTTCGCCATGGTGGCGTAGGTGAGCGCGGTCAGGCCCGACTTGTCCGCGCCGTCGGCCTTGGCCGCGCGCTGGAAGGTGGCGATGCCCTTTTCGGTGAGTTCGCGCCCGCGCAGTGCGGCGACGCGCGTGACCGTGAGCTTGCGCGGCACGCGCTGGGGGTGGGCGGTCTCGTCGGGGATCTCGTAGCGCTTGGTGTCGGCCGGAGGTGCCGCGTCGTCGGGGACGGGCGCGGAGACGCCGCGCGGTGGCGCATCGGGGCGCACCGGGCGCTTGCGCAGCGGGCCCAGCGGCGCGCGGCCGGGCTCGCCCTCGGTGTCCAAGGGCGGCAGCGGCCTGCGCCGGGTGGGGGCGTTCGGCGGCGGATACCGGTCGTAGCCGGGATGCCGTTCGATCGGCGCCTCCTCGCCATCCCACGGACCACGCTCGGCACCGTAGGGATCGCGCGGAGTAGTCACCCCCCAATTCTGTCGTACGCCGCCGACACCCGGCGGGCGGTGCTGCCGGATGTCGGGCGGAAGTGACGGATCTTGCGTTCGCCGGTAGCGGAATCGGGTCCCTACTCCGGGACGAAGCGGACCTCGAACATCGTCGGCCAGTACTTGCCCGTCACCAGGAAGCGGTCGGTGCCGGGGAGTTGGGCGATGCCGTTGAGCACGTCGGCGCCCGCGCGCTGATCGCGGGGGAGCAGGCCGCTCGCGTCGGCGACACCGAGCAGCGCGCCGGACTCGGGGTCGATGCGCAGGATGCGGTCGGTGGGGTAGTCGTTGGCGTAGACGGAACCGTCGGCGGCGCACTCCAGTTCGTTGAGCCGCGCGCCCGCGAAATCCACGTCGGTGGTGCCGGTGATCGCGAACGTGACCGGGTCGCGGAAAGTCAGCGTGTTCGAGCCGTCGCTCATCACGAGTCCGCCGTCGCGGGCGCACAGGCCCCAGCCCTCGCCGTCGTAGGAGTGCTCGGCGCGCACCGCGAGCGTGACGGGATCGCGGGCGAACGCGGTGCCCTCCCGCCACGTCAGCTGCCACAGCGTGTCGCCCGCCCTGGTGATGCCCTCCCCGAAGTAGGGGGCGGGCACCTCGACGCGCGCGAGTTCCGCGCCGGTGCGCAGATCGGTGGCGCGCACGGTGGATCGGCCCGCCAATCCGGTGCCCTCGTAGAGCACGTCACCGTGGACCTCGAGGCCCTGGGTGAAGGCGCGCGGGTCGTGCGGGCGCGTGCCCACGACCTCGACGCGCAGCCGGGGCGCGTCGGGACCCGGGTCCGCGCAGCCGCCGGTCGCGAGCAGACCGGCGAGCACTGCGACGGCCACCGAACGGCGGGTGTGTTGCATACGGCAAAATGTAGGTCGTGAGCGCAGTTTCTGTTTCGGACCCCGACGTCCGACCGGTTCTCGTCGAAGCCGCAGGCCTGGCGCGGCGTGCGCTCCTGGACCTGGAGCCGTCCGGGGTGGGCGACCACCTGGGCGTCAACGCCGAGGACGAGAGCGCGGCCACCCACCGCTTCGCCGCCACGCTGCCCGGCTATCGCGGGTGGCAGTGGGAAGTGGTGGTGGCGGCCCCGCCCGGCGCCGACCGCGCGACCGTGAGCGAATCCGCCCTGCTGCCCGGCCCGGACGCGCTCGTCGCGCCCGATTTCGTGCCGTGGGACCAGCGCGTGCGCCCCGGTGACCTGTCGCCCGGCGACCTGCTCGCCACGGCCCCCGACGATCCGCGCCTGGTGCCCGGCTACGTCGACAACGGCGATCCCGAGGTGGCCGAGGTGGCGCTCGAGATCGGCCTCGGCCGCTCGAAGGTGCTCAGCGAGGAGGGCCGCCTCGAGGCCGCCGAGCGGTGGTACTCCGAATTCGGCCCCGGCACCGAGATGGCGAAGGCCGCGCCCGCCACCTGCGGGCTGTGCGGGTTCTACCTGCCACTGGCCGGCGCCCTGCGCGCCGCGTTCGGCGTCTGCGCCAACGCGATGGGCGCCGACGGCCGCGTCGTCCACACCGAATACGGTTGCGGCGCCCACTCCGACGTGGAGATCCCCACCGGCGCGGGCAGCCCCCTCTACGAAGCCTTCGACGACGCCGCCTTCGATGTGATCCCCGCCGAGGCACTGCGGAAGTCGGCCGAGGGCGCGGTGGAAGCCGCGCCGGCCCAAGGGGTTTCCGGCTCGGAGACCGGGGACGTCTCGTCGGATACCGATGAGGTGCCGGTCGCGCAGGTCGCCGAGGTCGACGCCGCGAGTATCGCTTCCGTGCGGGACGCCGAGGTCGCCGCAGATGCGGAGACGGCGGCCGCCGATGTCGAGCATGCGGAGACGGGGGAGTCCGCCACCGAATCGGCGTCGTTCGGACAGTCCGACCAGCCTGCCGCCGATATCACCCCGGAGCCGACCGGTGTCGAGGCGGCGGAAGCGTCCGCTGTCGATGCGGGGGCGCAGGATGCGGCGGTCGCCGAAGAGGCTGTGCCCGCCGATGCCGAAGCGGTTGTCGCGGAGGACGTTTCCGACGAGGTCGGTGCGGCGGGCGAGGGTTTCGCCGAGTCGGTTGCCGACTCTCCTGCGGATGCCGAGCGCAGCGACGCTTCCGACCGGGTTGTCGCGCAGGATGAGTCGTCCGAGAGCGGTGCGGACGAGGCTTCCGCGACCGGCGCGGACGAGGCTCCTGCGACCGTCGCGGACGACGCTTCCGCGACTGGCACGGAGGAGGCGTCCGTCGAGGCCGAGAACTCGGATATCGAGGCCGAGCGGTCGGAGTCCGGGTCATCGTCGCCGAACTGAGCGCGGACGATCCGTTCGGGCTCGGCGGGCTGCGGGCGGGTGTGCTCGCCGCGTGGCGGGATTCGCCGACGCGGCTGCGCGAGGACGCCGCCTCCGAGGCGGATCTGGTGCGCGCGGGCTACCGCGACCGGCTGCTGACCGAGCTGGCGCAGAACGCCGCCGACGCGGCCGCGAAGGCCGGGGTACCGGGCCGGCTGTCCGTGCGCCTGGACGGCGACGCCCTCTACATCGCGAACGCCGGTGTGCCCCTGGATCTTTCCGGAGTACACGCACTGACAGCGCTGCGCGCTTCCGGTAAGTCCGACGCGTCCGTCGGCCGGTTCGGCGTCGGCTTCACCGCCGTCCTCGCAGTCGGCGACGACATCGAGTTCCGCTCCACCACGGGCTCCCTGCACTTCTCCCGTACCCGCACCCGCGAAGCCCTGCGCGACAACGGCATCCGCGAACCCGAGGACCCGTCCTTCCACCCGCCGGCCCTACGCCTGGCCTGGCCCTCGCCCACCCCGCCCGCTCCGGGCTACGACTCCGAAATAGTCATCCGGCTGCGCGAAAGCGCGGACCCCGCAGCACTTCTCGCCGCGTTCCGGAGCGAAGCCCCGGACCTGCTCCTCGAACTCCCGGCCCTGCGCACGATCCGCATCGGCACGAGCCCTGACACCGCCGAATTCACCTCCTCCATAACCGATCTCGGCGGCAACCTCGAGGAACTGCGCATCCTCGGCCCCGGCGCGGACGAACGAGTCTGGTGGCAGTTCCGCGCGAAGCGGACACGATGGCTGGTCCCCGTCCGCGACGGCCGCCCGCGCCCCGCCGCCCACGACGTGCTCCGCGCGCCCACCCGCTCGGACGAGGAACTCTCCCTCCCCGCCGTGCTGGTCGCCGACATCCCGACGCAGCCCGACCGGCGACGCCTCCTGCCCGGCGCGCGCGTCGCCGAATTAGCCCGGGGCTACGCCGATTTCGCCCGCGCCCTACCACCGCGAGACCGCCTCGTCCTGGTCCCGGCTCCCGGCTTCGCGCGCGGCGAGGTCGACGGGCTGCTCCGCGAAGCGCTGGTAGACGAACTCCGCACGCACGCTTGGCTTCCCGTCCACGGCGACGGCGAGGCGATCCCCACCAGAGCGACCGTATTCCCCGACCTCACCGAGGAATTGGCCGCCCTGCTCGAAGACGTGGTGGGCCCACTCCTGCTGCCCGAGCTGTCGGGCCGCGCCCACACCGAAGCCACCGCCGTCCTCGACGTGCACCGCCTCGGCCTGGCCCGCCTCGCGGAACTCTCCGCCGGTCTGGAACGCCCGCCGGCCTGGTGGCGAGACTTCTACGCCGCCCTGGAACCCTATGTGAACGACCAGCTTTCGGCCGAGGAACTGGGTGCGCTCGCGGTCCCGCTGGCCGACGGACGCCTGGTCACCGGCCCGCGCACCACCGTCCTGGACGACAACCTCGCCGAGCCGATCCCGCTGCACTGGGCGCGCCTGGTGCACCCGGAGGCCGCGCATCCGCTCCTGGCGCGCCTGGGCGCCCGCACCGAGACCGCCGAGGACCTGCTGTCCGACCCGGCGCTACAGGCCGACCTGGAGGACCGCCCCGACGACCCGGACCTGGCCGACGCCGTCCTGCGCCTGGCCGCGTACGCCGACCCGGCCGCGCTGCCGTCCTGGCTCGGCCTGCTCGAACTGCCCGACACCGAGGGCGACCCGCGCCCGGCCGACGAACTGCTGCTGCCCGACGCCCCGCTCTACGCGCTGCTGGTCGAGGACGCTCCGTTCGGCACCGTCGCCACCGAGGTCGTGGACCGCTACGGCGCACCCGCCCTGCGCGCCGTGGGCGTCGGCTGGGATTTCGGGGTGGTCACCGAGACCGATCCGACCGGTCCCGACCACCACTTGGACGACGAGGAGACCTGGTGGGCGGGCCTGCCGGAGGACCCGCCGGAGCTGGTCGCGGTCCGCGATCTGGACCTGGTCGACGAGATCGCCTGGCCCGACGCCCTGCACCAGCTGCTCGCCGAACCCCGCACCCGCCCGCTGCTGGCCGACCGCGACGGCTACTCCGCGTGGTGGCTGCGCACCCACGCCCGCGTGGACGGGGTTCCGCTCGGTCTGCACCGCCACCCCCGCGACCCCGAATTCGCCGGTCTGCTCCCGGAATTCGCGGTGCCCGAACTGACCGATGCCGACCTGGACGTCCTGCGTGGCGTCCTGGCCGACGCGAACGCCCTCACCCTCGATCTCGCCGAAACGCTGCTCGAGTCCCTGGCCGATCCGGCGAAAACCCCGGCTCCCGAAGTGGTTACCCGCGCGCACGCCCGCCTGGCCGCCGCGTCGCACCGCCTGGACCCGGCCGAACTCGTCCTGCCCGAACGGGTCCGGGCGCTCTCCGGCGCGACCGTGGACGCCGCCGACGCGATGGTGCTGGACCTGCCGTGGTTCGGCCTGGTCGTGCCGCCGGATCGCCTGGTCTTCGGCGACGAGGCCACCGCCGCCGACCTGGCCACACTGCTGGATCTGCCGCTGGTCTCCGAATCGGTCACCGCCGAGGTGCTCGGCGCGGGCCGCCGCGCCTCGTGGACGGACGAGCCGCTGGGAGTGGTGCTGCGCCACGTGTTCTCGCTGCCCCCGCAGGAGGGCGAGCTCGTACTGCACGACGACCTGCGCGTGCGGGTGCGCGGCGCGGTGACGGGCGCAGTGCGGGTGCCGTGGTGGCGCGAAGGCGCGGTGACCCACGTGCTCGCGCCCGCCGGGGTCTGAGCGCCGTCAGTCGGCGTACTGGGCCACCATCTCCGCGAGCAGGTCGAGCTGGGTGCGCACGGCCTCGCTGTCGTTGTCGACCAGCCAGCGCAGCACCACGCCGTCGATGACGTTGAGGGTGAACCGGCTCAGCGTCTGCACCGGTACGGACCAGTGGGTGGCGGTGGCATCGCGGGCGTGTTCCAGGATGTCGCCGACGGTGGAGTCGTTGAACGCGTACTGCTCGCGCGCGATGGCCAGCTTCGCGGGCGTCTGCTCACCCTCGCGCAACGCGTAGGTGGTGGTCTCGTAGGTGAGCAACTGCCGTTCGGGCGTGGCCTCGATGTTGAGCCACATCAGTTCCAGTCCGGCGCGGATCAGTTTTTGAAGCGCTTCTTTTCCAGTCTCTACGTCCTGCCAGACCGTTTCATTGGCATCGACGGAATCGCGCAATTCCATCGATAGCGCCTTGACCAACTCGGTCATCAGCGCGTCCTTATTTTCGAAACAGTAATGCACCACACCGAGCGAGACGCCGGCTGCCTGAGCGACATCGCGCGTGGTCACGCCTGCGACGCCCTTTTTCTCGGCAAGGCCGATGGCTGCCTCGATGAGATGGGCCCGTCGTTCTTCGACGCTCAATCGGGAGGACACCTCAGGGAGTTAAGCGCCCGTTACGCTTCGAGTCAATTCGGAACACCGAGGAATCTGTACTGGACGTGCGTCCAGTTGTGTGGTTCGCTCACCAAACCAGGTGAAGGGAGTCGTGCATGTCGATATCACGCAGAACAGTCGTCGCGGGCGCCGCGGCCGGATCGGCCGCGCTCGCCGTCGCGGGCGCCGTGCCGGGACCCACGGCCCCGCCCGCGGGCGCCGCACCCGCCACGGGCGGCTATCTGATCGGTATCGGCATGTCCGACCTCACCGGCCCCGCGGCCGAATGCGGGATGATGGGGTACTCGCAGTTCGAGCAGACCACCGCGGGCACCCACCTGCGCCCGCGCGCCCGCGCCTTCGTGATCGCCGCCGGCGGGCGGCGCGTGGTGTTCGCGGTCGCCGAGAACGGGGTGATCTTCCAGTCCGTGCACCGCGGTGTGCTGCTGGAACTGGCCCGCCGCTACGGCGACCTCTACACCGAGCAGAACGTGCTGCTCACCTCCACGCACTCGCACGCGACGTGCGGCGGGTCCGGCCACGACTACGCCTACAACCTGGCGACCATGGGCTTCCAGCAGCAGGTCTACGACGCCGAGGTGAACGGGATCGTGGAGGCGATCGCCGCCGCGCACGACGACCTCTCGCCCGGCACGCTGGCGCTGGGCCGCGCCGAACTGCACGATGCGAGCGTCAACCGGTCGCGGGTGGCCTTCGAGCGCAATCCGGCCGCCGACCGCGCGCATTTCCCCGGCGCCATCGATCCGGCCGTCACGTCGCTGTCGATCGTCAAGGGCGGCGAGCGGGTCGGCGCGATCACCTGGTTCGCCACCCACAACACGTCCATGACCAACCAGAACCGGCTGATCAGTTCCGACAACAAGGGTTACGCGTCCTTCGCGCACGAGTACCTCGACCACGGCGTCCGATACCTCGACGGCGCACCGGGTTTCGTGTCCGCCTTCGCGCAGACCAACGCGGGCGACATGTCGCCGAACCTGAACCTGAAGCCCGGCTCCGGACCCACCGAGGACGAGTTCGAGAACACCAGGATCATCGGCGAGCGCCAGCACCGGGCGGCCGAAAGGGCGCTGGGAGCGGCGATTTCGATCAGCGGCCCGGTGGACGCGATGCTCTGTTACATCGACCTCGCCGCCATCACCGTGGACGGGCGGTTCACCCCGGACGGGCAACCCAAGCGCACCGCCCCCGCTGCCGCGGGCGTCTCGCTGGTGGCCGGCAGTGTGGAGGACGGTCCCGGGCTGCCCGGTGGACCCGTTCCGGAAGGGGTGCGCAATCCGCTCGTCCCGCTCGGTGATCCGTATCAGCCCGCGCCCACGTGGCTCGCGGATGCCCAGGCGCCCAAGCTGATCGCCGCGCCGCTGGGCCTGCTGCCGCCGGTGGCGTGGGTGCCGAACGTGGTGCCGATCCAGATCATGCGGATCGGCGAGCTGTACCTGGCGGCGGCGGGCGGGGAGTTCACCATCGTGTCGGGGCTGCGCGTGCGCCGCACGGTGGCCGAGGCGCTGGGTGTCGGGGTGGATCAGGTGCTGCTGCAAGGCTATTCGAACGCCTACCACCAATATGTCACCACGCCGGAGGAATACGACGTGCAGCAGTACGAGGGCGGATCGACGCTGTTCGGCCGCTACACGCTGCCCGCCTATCAGCAGGAGTTCGCCCGCCTGGCAACGGCTTTCGCCGCGCGCACACCGGTGCCGCGCGGGCCCGCGCCGCGCGACGTGTCCGGGATGCAGCCGACGCTGAGCACCCCGCCCGGCCCGGACGTCACGCCGCCCGGACGCGGATTCGGCGACGTGCTGGTGCAGCCCGCGTCCTGCGCGCGGGGCGAGCGGGTCGAAGCCGAATTCGTCTCGGCCCACCCGAAACACAACCCGAGGCGCAACGGCACCTTCCTCGAAGTGCAGCGCCGCACCGGCGGTGGTTGGCGACGAGTGGCCAACGAGGGGGAGTGGGCGGTGCGCTTCCACTGGAGCAAACGCGGTGCGGCCGAGTCGATCGCGCGGTTCACCTGGGATGTGCCCGCCGACGCCGCACCCGGCACCTACCGGATGGTGCACTTCGCCGACGCCCTCGGGGCTGACGGTGTGCTGCGGCCGTTCACGGGGACGACGGCCGAGTTCGACGTTCGCTGACCGATTGCCGTGGCGCCGGGCGCGTTCGTACGGCGAGTCAGAGCCCGGTCTGCGCGCCCTTGTCGCCGCGCCGGGCGCCGCGCCGCTGGATCAGGAAGATGGTCAGGCCGAGCAGGCCGACCACCAGACCCATCAGGCAGATCGGGCGCGCCGTCGCCCAGCGCTCACCCCCCGCGTACACCACCAGGGTGGCCACGACCCACAGCGCGCTGCCCACGGCCAGCACCGGGCGCGGGTCGGTCAGGCGCGGCGGGATCTCCGGCACTTTCTGCGTCACGAACCCCAGCGTAGCGGCGCGAACTCGGGACCGGTCGCGCACGTGTCACGTATCGTTTGCCAGTGTGACAACACCATCGGACGTCCGCACCCTCGCCGGGGAGCTCTCACTGGCGGTGGTGCGGCTGACGCGCCATCTGCGGGGGCGCCGCGCCGATTCTCAGATCTCGCTGACCCAGCTGTCGGCACTGGCGACGCTGTCGCGCGACGGCGCGATGACGCCGGGCGCCCTGGCGGCCAAGGAGCGGGTGCAGCCGCCGTCGATGACGCGGGTGATCGCCTCGCTGGTCGACATCGGCCTGGTGAAACGCGAGCCGCACCCCACCGACGGTCGCCAGATCATCGTCTCGCTCTCGGCCGCGGGCCGCGCGCTGATCGCCGACGAGGCCAGCGCGCGCGAGGCGTGGATGACCGAGCAGCTCTCCACCCTCAGCGAGGAGCAGCTGGCGGTGCTGAGCCGCGCGGTGTCGATCATGAAGGACATCGTCGCCGAATCGGAGTAGGCCGCACCGGAGCGGGCGCCGAACCCGCTGCGCCGGTGGGGATTCCGCTCGGCGTGATCGATTCAGGAGCGGTCGCCGAAGGGGCGGTCGCTGTCGACGATCTCGCGGCCCAGCGGGAACAGCGAGAGCGGGATGAACTTCAGGTTCGCCCACCCGAACGGAATCCCGATGATCGACAGGAACAGCGGAATGCTGGTGAGGAAGTGGCCGATCGCGAGCCACCAGCCCGCCACCAGGAACCAGATGATATTGCCGATCAGCGAGCCCGCGCCCGCCCCCGGCTTCTCCACCGTCGTGCGCCCGAACGGCCACAGCACGTAGGCGGCGATCCGGAACGAGGCGATCCCGAACGGGATCGTGATGATCAGGACGCAACAGATGATGCCCGCGATGATGTAGCCGATCGCCATCCATAGTCCGGCGAAGATGAGCCAGAGGATGTTGAGGATCAGCTGTATCGGCTTCATGTGTCCAGGATGCCAGGTCGCCGCGGCGCGCGGGAGTCCCGCGCGCCCGCGGCGCGGCCGGTCAGAAGAACCAGCCCAGTTCGGCGTCGCGATCCCAGCCGAAGGCCTCCTCCAGCTCGTGCACGAATCCGATGTCCTTGGCGCGCAAGCGGTCCGCCGCCGCGAACACCCGCGCCGGGTACGCGCCGAAGTACAGGCTGGCCAGCACGTCGATGCCGGTCTCCACATCCGGTTCGCGGCCGGTGGGCGCGCACTCGGCGTGACCGTCGCGCACCCGCAGCGCGAAGGTGCCGCCCGCCTCGCGGAACGGGTCGGTCACGGCGAGTGTCAGGTCCAGGTCGCGGCGGTAGGCGCGCGCGGTGAGCGCGGCGGGGACGTCCATGAGCCGCAGCCACAGCGAATCGTGGCGGGAGCGGGTGCGCACCAGGCGGGAGTCGGTGAGCAGATAGGGGAGCGGGTCGTTGTCGCCGATCGCCGCGCGCACCTCGGTGACCAGGTCCAGGCCCAGCAGCGCCCGCCACAGCGCCGCGTGCGCCTCGCCCGTGACGGCGCGGAACTCGTCCACGCGGACGTTCATGGCCGACTCGTCGTGGTGGTAGCGGTAGATCGCGTACCCGTCGGGGTGCAGCAGGGTGAACAGTTCCGAACCGCCGTCGCGTTCGGCGGGCGGGTCGGCGAACAGGTTGCCCCAGGAGGCGTCGGGGCGTTCCTGGGCGGCCGGGGTGAGCCGGCGCCAGCGGTCGTAGAGGGCGCGGATCCGTTCCTCCGCGTCGCCCGGATCGACCAGGTCCACACCGCCCGGATCGGGTGCGGTCGGCCGGAATTCGGCGAAACGGCGGTCGATGCGCACGCTGTTCTCGCGCACGGCGGGCCCGTAGCCGAACCGGCCGTAGATGGTGGCTTCGGAGGCCGTGAAGATCGTCAGCGGCAGCCCGGCCGCCTCGATCCGCTCGTGCTGCTCCTCGTACATCGCCCGGAGAATGCCCCGCCGCCGATGCGTCGGCGCCACCGCCACCCCGGCGATCCCGCAGGCCGCGACCTGCCGCTCCCCGGGCACGGTCACCTCCATATCCCGCGACCGCACATGCCCGACGACCCGGCCGCCCGCCTCCGCGACGATCGCCTCCTCCGCATCCCACAACCGCGCCCGCCGCTCAGTCCGCTCCGCGTCGGCCCGCCCCCCGAACGCCGCCGCTGTCAACGTATCGACGGCCCCCTGATCCCCCGTCGTACCCGACCGAATGGTGATCCCAGCGCCCAGTGTCATACCCCGACCGTCCCACGAACCGCCCCCGAGCCGCACGGCATTTTCCTCGGATTGCGACGGGAACTCGGGGTAACGGCTCACCAGGGGATCGCGCTGTGCCAGGTGGTCGAGTCGCGCATCGGGATCGAGGCAACCGATCGAGTCCGGGCGGCATCGACCGTCTGTTGCGGACTCGTCGGACGATGCGTGTCGCACGATGGCCGGGCTGCGCTGCGTGGGGACGCCGGTGTCGGGGTGGACGACCGCACCGGGCAGGATATGGCGCGTGGCGCTGGTGATCGATATCGAGGACCCCGGGGATCCGCGGGTGGATGATTTCCGGGATCTGGCGTCGGCGGACCGGCGGCCGGATCTGCCGGGGCGTAAGGGGTTGGTGATCGCCGAAGGGGTTGTGGTGGTGCAGCGGATGCTGGACTCGCGATTCCGGCCGGATGCGCTGCTGGGGGTGGCGCGGCGGTACGAGCAGTTGGCGGCGGATCTGGACGGTGTGGAGGTGCCGTATTACCGGGTGGATGCCGAGGTGATGGCGCGGATCGTGGGATTCCACCTCAACCGGGGCGTGCTGGCGGTGGCGCGGCGGCCGCGCGAGCTGACGGTGGACGAGGTGCTGGACGGGGCGCGCACCGTCGCGGTGCTGGAGGGCGTCAACGACCACGAGAATCTGGGTTCCATGTTCCGCAACGCCGCCGGACTGGGCGCGGAGGCGATCCTGTTCGGCGACCGCTGCTCCGACCCGCTGTACCGGCGTTCGGTGCGGGTGTCGATGGGCCACGTGCTGCGGGTGCCGTTCGCGCGCATGAACACCTGGCCCGACGATCTGGAAGTCTTGCGGCACAAGGGATTCCAGATCATCGCCCTCACTCCGAATCCGGCCGCACCCACCCTGGCCACGGCGATGACGGGTGAGCGGGTGGCGCTGCTGCTCGGCGCGGAGGGCCCCGGCCTCACCGAAGAGGCCATGCGCGCCACCGACATTCGCGCGCGCATCCCGATGGCGCCGGGCACCGACTCCCTCAATGTCGCGACCGCCGCCGCGATGGCATTCTACGAACGCGTCCGGACTGCGGAAGGAAGGTGAGTATGGCCGAGACAACGCACGAGCCCACACCGTGGGCGGCCGGACTGGCCGTGGCCGGGTTGGTGGCGGCGCTGGTCACCTCGGCGGTTTACGCGTTCGGCGCGGCACTGGCGCAGGTGCATCCGCTGCTGGCGATCCTGGTCAACCTCGTCGCGGTCGGCGGGGCCGCGCCGAGTGCGTGGCGCTGGCGGTTTACCCCGGTGGCGCGCTGGGTCCTGCTCGGGGCGGGGATCGGCGTCGCGTGTGGCTGGTTCGCGTTGGTGGTGAAAGGACTTTCGTCGCTCTAGGGGTCAGGAGACGCGGTCGTGGCCGCGGAGCCATCTGAAGAGCCCGCGCCGCGGCCGCGCTGGCTCGGGTTCGGGCACCTCGGGCTCGATGAGGCTGGCGTGGTCGGGCGCTTCGCCTTTCGGATACAGCGTGAACCCGCACACCGCGATATCGCCCGGCGCCAGGGCGTCCTCGGCGGCCGGTGCGCGGTAGTGGAATCCGATCCATTCGTCATTGGCGGCGTCGGCGAAATCCGGCGGGTCGAACGGAAGGGTCTGCGGGTCGGGCAATTCCCCGGCCCGCCATCGCACCGGATGCTCACCCGCCCAGAACGACCGCTCCCACACCAGCGGCAGACCGACGTCTTCGAGGATGTTCACTCGCGACGAACTGAACGAGCGCCGTAATTCGCCCCGCTCCCAATGCGCGAACGCTCCCCAGCCGTACGCGGTGTCGAACGACACCAGATACGTGTGCTCGGATGCCAACGGCCGCACCAGGAATTCGGGCAGTTTGGTCGGTTTGGGAATCGCCGCCTGCGCCGAGCAGACCACGGTCACACCGGGATAGCAGCCGATATACACCTCGTCGGGATCGGGACCCGCGCAGCCGCCGAGCGTGCCGACCATGATCGGCACCACATCGCGGTCGGCGTAGAGCTGTTTGGCCAGCGCGAGCGCCGCGTCGGGATCGGGTTCGTGCTCCGCGCGCAGCACGGCGGGCGGATCCGCCGCGTCGACATACCAGAGGGACGAGGCTTTGGACAGCATTTCCGGCACCTCCCGATGGTTGTGCGAAACACCTGCGCGAACTTCTCGCTACCAGCCGGCGCCCGCCGGGTACGACTCATCCGGAAATGTACCCGCCTCGGACGTTCCGCGACGGACCTTCGGTGCCCGAACACGCGGGCGCACCGGGAAATCGACGCGCGCGCCGGTGTGGGCAACCGCTGCGCGCACGCCGGGGGAAACGGCTAGTGACCCGAGCTGCGCACGCCGAGCAGCACGTCCTCCCAGGACGGCATCGGCGCCTTGCCACGCTTGGTGCGGGGCTTGGACTGCGCGGGCTTGGCGGGCTTCGCCGGCTCTTCGGCGGGCGGCTCCGCCGCCGCGGCGGGCTCGGCCGGCTCCTTCTCGGGCGCCGGGGGCGGTGCCTGCTTATCCGCGGTGCCCGCGCTCGGCGCGGTGGGGGCCTTCGGCGCGGGCGCCGACGCGGCGGTGCCGTTCGTCGCCGCACCCGCCGTGACCGTGGGGCCCACGGCCGCGGCGGGAATCGCGGCCGCGCTGCCACCGGCCGCGACGGCGCGCTGCTCGTAGTATTCGTCCAGCGCGGGCTGCGGCGGCTGCTGACGCGCGGTGGCCGGACGCGAGGCCGGGGCGGGCGGCTCCCGGTGCGGTTCGGCGACCGGCTCGGCGGGCGCGGGCGGCTCCAGCTCCTGCTGCGGCGGCAGCACCGTGGCCAGACCGCGCAGGGCCCGGCCGAAATCGGGGTCGATCAGATCGGTGGCGGGATCGTCGAGCGGCGAGACCGAACCGCCGTGCGCGTCGGGCTGGTAGCGCCAGTGCGCGGCGATCTCGGAACGCCCGTTCTGCCACTGCAACTGGGCGACCCAGTAGCCCTTCTCGTCCTTCCAGGCATCCCACTCGGCATTGTCGAGGGTGTGCCCCCGCTCGGTGAACGCGGCGGTGACGACGTCGATCAGGGTTTCCACGGCCGGGCCGTCGGGGCGCACCGGATGCGCCTTCTGGGCCAGCTCGGCGGCGCGGGCGCGCTCGAGCAGCACCGGGTAGGCGAAACGCTCCACCCGGCTCGCGGGCATGCCCGACTCCTCGGTGACCTGTTCCACGGAGGCGCCGGCACGGATACGGGCCTGGATATCGCGGGGACGCATGGAAGCTTCCATTTCGATCTCTATCTGGCCGAATCGGGCAAGGTCTCCGCGCGCGGCGGCTCGTAGTTTGTCGTCCGCGGGCAGGCGGAACTTCTGACCGGACTCGGTGTCGATGCACACGATGTGGGTGGAGTCGGGCGTCACCCCGATCACTCGAAGTTCACGCACCGTTACCTCCTTATCGCGTCGACTCGCGACACCGCCCACTTTCCGAAACAGTAGTGCACAGTTGATGATCTCGACGCAAGACACGCGGCACGAATATCTGCCAACAGGTTACATAACCCGCTAATCTTCTGTGTTTGTTTGCGCGCGCGGCCGGGCCGCCGATACGGAAACGGCCCGCGCTCCGAAGGAGCACGGGCCGCAATCCTTGTGCAGGTCAGAGGTTTTCGACGACCCAGTCGACGCTGCGGGTGAGCTGGGTGATGTCCTCGGGGTCGATGGCCGGGAACATGCCGATGCGCAGCTGGTTGCGGCCCAGCTTGCGGTAGGGCTCGGTGTCGACGATGCCGTTGGCGCGCAGGACCTTCGCGACCTGCGCCGCGTCCACCGACTCGGCGAAGTCGATGGTGCCCACGACCTGCGAGCGGTGCGCGGGATCGGTGACGTACGGGGTGGCGTACTCGCTGGCCTCGGCCCACGAGTACAGGCGCGAGGACGAATCGGCGGTGCGCTTCACGGCCCAGTCCAAGCCGCCGTTGCCGCCCAGCCACTCGATCTGATCGGCGAACAGCAGCAGCGTGGCCAGCGCGGGGGTGTTGTAGGTCTGGTCCTTGGTGCTGTTGTCGATGGCGACGGGCAGCGACAGGAACTCCGGGGTCCAGCGGCCGGAGGCCTTGATCTCCTCGACGCGGGCCAGCGCGGCCGGGCTCATCAGCGCGATCCACAGGCCGCCGTCGGCGGCGAAGCACTTCTGCGGGGCGAAGTAGTAGACGTCGGCGTCGGTGATGGTCACCGGCAGGCCGCCCGCGCCCGAGGTGGCGTCGATGGCGATCAGAGCGTGCTCGGAACCGGCCGGACGCGAGACGGGGATCGAGACACCCGTCGAGGTCTCGTTGTGGGCCCAGCCGATGAGGTCGGCGTTCGGGTCGGCCACCGGCGCGGGCGCGCTGCCCGGCTCCGAGGACACCACGATCGGGTCGCCGATGAACGGGTTGCCCTTGGCGACCGAGGCGAACTTGCTGGAGAACTCACCGTTGGTCAGGTGCAGCGAACGCTCGCGGATCAGGCCGAACGCGGCGGCGTCCCAGAACGCGGTGGTGCCGCCGTTGCCGAGCACCACCTCGTAGCCCTCGGGCAGCGAGAACAGCTCGCGCAGACCGCTGCGCACCCGCGCGACCACGTCCTTGACCGGCTTCTGCCGGTGCGAGGTACCGAATACCGAGGCGCCCACCTTCACCAGGGACTCCAGCTGCTCCGGGCGCACCTTGGAGGGGCCGCAGCCGAATCGTCCGTCGGCTGGCAGCAGATCGGCGGGAATGGTCGGGAACGCAGTGGTCATGGCCAACAGGGTAAAGCGTGTCCGACCTGGCCGGTTCGCGTGGGTAGCCGGTCGGCGGCCGCGACGTCCGGAAATCGGCGCGGTTGTGATCAACCCCTCATAGGCGACGGGTATCGGTGTGTGCTGCGACACAACGAGGTTACGATCTGCGGCCATGGGCATGGCGGCGGTGAACCCCGGGTGGCGGCTGCGCGGTCGGAGATCCTGGGGTTCCGGTCAGCGGGCGAACGCGCTCACGAGCGCGGCGCGGCGCGAACTCCTGATGCGCGGCACGGCCGGTTCGGCCACGATTCTCGGCGTGCGCTCCGCGTCCTCGCCGGGATTCGCGCTGCCGTTCGGCGTGGGTGGCGACGGTGACCGCGATCCGGATCACCTCTTCTGGGTGCGCGTCGCGATCGACGGCGCCGAGCCCTACGAGACCCGCGTGCGCCAGCGCGTGCGCGACGCCGACCTGGCGGCGATGCAGCCGGGTGACGTGGTGTGCTGCCGCGTCGATCCCGGCGATCGCGACCGGCTGGTCCTCTACGTCCCCGACGCGGACGAGGCCGTCCGGGTGAGCATCGCCAAGATCCTGGCCGACGGCCGCCGCGCCGACGCCACCGTGCTGGCCGCCACCCCGGTGGCCGCCGACTACACCGGCCGCGACGATCCCGTCCTGCGCCTCGACCTCGAATTGCGCGCCTGGGACGAGCCGCGGCCGTGGCGGGTGCGGCTCACCCAGCCGGTGCCGCTGGCCGCGATCGGCCTGGTGGATCTGGGCAGGCGGCTGGAGGCCGCGTTCTTCACCGTCGACCGCGGGGAATCGGTCGCGGTGGACTGGGCCGCCTCGCTCGGCGAGGAGTGAGGGCCGCTCGGCGACTAGGGTTGCCGGCTGTGAGTGCGGTGCGGTCCAGACACAACTACGCCGGCCAGTCGGTCGCCGAGCGGCAGGTCGAGCGGCGGGCGCTGTTCCACGAGGCGGCGCTCACGGTGTTCGCGGACAAGACCTACGCGCGCAGCTCCATCACCGATGTGTGCGCGGCCGCCGGGTTGTCGCGCAGGCAGTTCTACGAGCAGTACTCCTCCCGCGAGGACCTGCTCGTCGAGGTCTACGACAGCATCCAGGCGCGCGCCCGCGACGCGGTGGTCACCGCTCTTGCCGAGGCCGGCACCACCGACGCGCGCGTGCTGGTCGAGGTCGCCGTGCGCGCCTACGCCGCCGCCATCGTGAGCGATATCCGGCGCGCCAAGGTGGCGTTCGTGGAGATCGTCGGCGTGAGCGAGGCCGTCGAGCGGCATCGCGCCGAGGTGCGCGACCGCTGGGGCGCGGTGGTCGAGGCGGCGGCGGCCGGGCTGCCCGGCGTGCGGACGCCGCCCGGCGGGTGGCGGGTGGCGATGGCCGCGTTCATCGGTGCGGTCAACGGCGTGGCGCACCAGTGGAGCCTCGATGATCCGCGCCCGCCGGTCGACGTGCTGGTCGAGGTGCTGACCACGCTGTTCACCGCGCTCGCGCTGGAGCGCTGACCCCCGCCGATTGCGATCTGGGACACAGTCGTGCCATAGTGTGACCCACATTGAGACGCAGTCGTCTCAATTGGGAAATCGTAAGGATGTGGGTCGATGGGGACCGGATTCGGATCGGCGCTGCGGCGCCGGTTGCGTGTGTTGTCGATGGGGGCGGCGGTGGCCGTGGTGGTCGCCGGTGGCGGTGCGTCCGCGAGCGCCGATCCGGGCGAGCCCCCCGTACCGCCGATCGAACCGGCGCGGGTGCTGCCGCTGCCGCCGGAACTCGACCCCACCTTCTATCACCAGCCGCCCGAGGTGCTGGCCGCCGCCGCGCCGGGCGAGATCATCGCGGCGCGGCAGGTGAATCTGGCCAACCTCAGCGTGATTCCGCTCAACGTGGACGCCTGGCAGGTGGCCTACCGGTCCAACGACAGCCGCGACCAACCGCTCTCGGCCGTGGCGACGCTGATCAAGCCGCGCGGCACGTCCCCCGGACCGCGCAAGCTGCTCTCGCTCCAGATCGCGGAGGACTCCACCGCCGGCTACTGCGCAGCCTCCTATGCCCTGCAACATCTTTCGGCCGCGCCGTTCCTCGGCCAGATCGTCGCGCCCGGGGAGTTCCTGCTCGCCCAGGCCGCCTTGCAGCAGGGCTGGGCGGTGGTGATCCCCGACCATCAGGGCCCGAACTCGGCCTACGCGGCGGGCCCGCTCGGCGGGCGCATCACCCTCGACGGCATCCGCGCCGCCACCTCGTTCGCGCCGCTGGAGGCGGGCCCGGACGCGCGAGTGGGCCTCTACGGCTACTCGGGCGGGTCCATGCCGACCGGCCACGCGGCCGAGATGTACCGCAGCTACGCGCCCGAGCTGAACATCGTGGGCGTCGCGCAGGGCGGTGTCGGCGCCGATCTGGGCGCCACCCTGAACATGGCCAATAACCAGGCCACTTCCGGGCTGGTTTTCGGCGCGATCATGGGTTTGGCGCGGGAGTACCCGGACTTCGCGGCTTTCCTCGAGAGCGAAATGGACACGTTCGGCAAGACTCTCATGGCGGTCAAAGCTCCGCTGTGCGTGCAGTACCAGTCGGCGCTGCTGCCGTTCCTGAACCTCAAGGGGTTCCTGCGCGGTGAGGGCGACCCGCTGCACCACCCTGTGGTGGCCGCGATGCTCGAGGACACCAAGCTCGGCAAGACCGTGCCCGATGTGCCGATGTTCATCTGGCATTCGCGGTGGGACGAGATCCTGCCGCTGGGCTCCACCGAGGAACTGGTGAACACCTACTGCCGGGACCCGAAGGCCAGCGTGCAGTTCACCCGCGATCACGCCAGCGAGCACATCATCGCCGAGATCACCGGCGGCCCGTCGGCACTGCTGTGGCTGATGGATCGGCTGAACGGCGTTCCGGCGCAACAGGGTTGCACCACCAGCGATATGCCGACGATGGTCGCCACGCCGGGGCAGTTGCCCTTCCTGGCCGAGGTGTTCGGCGAGACCGTGGCCTCGTTCTTCGGAAAGCCCATCGGGGCCAACTGAATTCGGAGAAAGAAGCGAGCCGGGTGCCTTCGGCGGCAAGGGCCCTTGCCGCCGAAGGCACCCGGCTCGCGGGTCTTCGCGTCCTACAGGTGGTTGATGGCGGACCAGCCCGCGACCTCGTCGGGCTGACGCGGGCCGGGGCCGGTGTAGATGGCGGCCGGGCGCACCAGCTTGCCGAGACGCTTCTGCTCGAGGATGTGCGCGCACCAGCCCGCGGTGCGGCCACAGGTGAACATGGCGGGCATCATGTGCGCCGGGACCTCGGCGAAGTCCAGGATCACGGCGGCCCAGAACTCGACGTTGGTCTCGATGGCGCGGTCCGGGCGGCGCTCGCGCAGCTCGGCCAGCGCGGCCTGCTCCAGCGCGGCCGCCACCTC
Organism: Nocardia puris; assembly: GCF_003315035.1. Taxonomy (GTDB): domain Bacteria; phylum Actinomycetota; class Actinomycetes; order Mycobacteriales; family Mycobacteriaceae; genus Nocardia; species Nocardia puris. The sequence continues at coordinate 66,392 of NZ_QNRE01000012.1, read as the reverse complement.
GAAGCGCGGCGCGCCGAGGCGCTGGGCGGTGGCGCGCAGCACGCGGGCGCGCGGGTCCTCGGCCCGGTACACCCGGTGGCCGAAGCCCATCAGCTTCTCCTTGCGATCCAGGATGCCCTTGACCAGCGCGCGGGCGTCGCCGGTCTTCTCGACCTCCTCGATCATGGGCAGCACGCGGGCCGGGGCGCCGCCGTGCAGCGGGCCCGACATGGCGCCGATCGCGCCGGACAGCGAGGCCGCCACGTCGGCGCCGGTGGAGGCGATCACGCGCGCGGTGAAGGTGGAGGCGTTCATGCCGTGCTCGGCGGCCGACACCCAGTAGGCGTCGATGGCCTCGGTGTGGCGCGGGTCCGGATCACCCTTCCACCGGGTCATGAAACGTTCGGTGACAGTGGTGCATTCGTCGATCTTCTGCTGCGGGACCGCGGGCTGGTAGATGCCGCGCGCGGACTGCGCCACGTAGGACAGCGCCATCACCGAGGCGCGGGCGAGGTTCTCGCGGGCGGTCTCGTCGTCGATGTCGAGCAGCGGCTGGTAGCCCCAGATCGGGGCGAGCATGGCCAGGCCGGCCTGCACGTCGACGCGCACGTCACCGGTGTGCACCGGCAGCGGGAAGGGCTCGGCGGGCGGCAGTCCGCGGCCGAACTCGCCGTCCACCAGCAGCGCCCACACATCGCCGAAGGTCACCCGGTTGGTGACCAGGTCCTCGATGTCCACGCCGCGGTAGCGCAGCGCGCCGCCGTCCTTGTCCGGTTCGGCGATATCGGTGGTGAACGCCACCACGCCCTCGAGTCCGCTGACGAAATCGCTGGGTACCGCTGCCTGGCCACTGGGAACCGCGGGGCTGGTAGTCATGTTGTGACTCTCCTTGCACTTCGGGTCGCATGCGCTTCTCGCCGATGAGGGTGCCGCTCGCCGAGCACATGCCGATCACCAGAACCTTAGCTCCCTGCTACCGCGGAGTAACGTCTGCCCCATGCGTGACCTGGACAATGAGGCGCCCGCCGCGGCGCCGATCCCGACCGCGCCGGGCCCGGAGACGACCGGTGCGCCCGGGCCCACCGACCTGTCCGCGATGCGGGCCGAGTACGGCGGCCCGCCGTTCGGCTCCGGCGAGGACACCGATCTGGACGAGACCTGGCTGGCCGGGGGCTGGGAGCCGCTGCTGCGGCACTGGATCGAGCAGGCCACCGCGGTCGGCATCCCCGAGCCCAACGCGATGGTGGTGGCCACCGTCGCGGTGACCGGCGGGCAACCTCGCCCGGTCGCGAGAACCGTGCTGTGTAAAGGGCTCTCGCCGGAAGGTGTGACTTTTTACACGAATTACGACTCCGCCAAGGGGCGGCAATTGGCCGAGGTGCCGTTCGCGGCGGCCACGTTCCTGTGGCCCGCGCTGGGCAGGCAGGTGCACGTGCGCGGCCCGGTCACCAAGACCTCCGCCGAGCAGACCGCCGTGTATTGGCGTGCCAGGCCGCGCGATTCGCAGCTGGGCGCGTGGGCCTCGCGGCAATCCCAGCCGATCTCCTCGCGCGCCGAACTCGACCGCACGCTGGCCGAGACCGCCGAGCGCTTCGCCGGCGTCGAGGAGATTCCCGTGCCGCCGCACTGGGGCGGCTACCTGCTGCGCCCCGACGAGGTCGAGTTCTGGCAGGGTCGCCGGGGCCGCCTGCACAACCGGATCCGGGTGCGGGTGATCGACGGCCGGATGACGGTCGACCGCCTGCAACCGTGACCCATATACATGTGATGAATTCGCGCTGACGCGCTACTCTCCCGTCGCGTGAAGCTGCTCGCCGACACCACACCGCTGCGCTACCCCGATTTCCGGCGCCTGTGGACCACCAACATCGTGACCGTGATCGGCGCGCAGCTGGCCGTGGTGGCGGTGCCGACGCAGATCTTCCAGATCACCGGCAGCTCCGGCTATGTCGGGCTGTCCGGGCTGTTCGGCCTGGTGCCGTTGGTCGTGTTCGGGCTGTGGGGCGGCGCGCTCGCCGACGCGATGGACCGGCGGGTGCTGCTGATCATCACCACCGCGGGCACCGCCCTGACCGCCGTGCTCTTCTGGGCCCAGGCCGCCGCCGGACTCGACAACGTGTGGCTGGTGCTCACGCTGTTCGCCGTGCAGCAGGCCTTCTTCGCGGTGAACCAGCCCACCCGCAGCGCCGCCATCTCGCGCCTGCTGCCGCCCGAACAGCTCGCCGCCGCCAGCTCGCTGAGCATGACCGTGCAGCAGGTCGGCGCCATCGCGGGCCCGGTGCTGGCCGGCGCGCTGATCCCGGTGATCGGGCTGTCCACGCTGTACCTGGTGGACGCGGTGGCCCTCACCATCACGCTGTGGGCGGTATGGCGGCTGCCCGCCATGCCGCCGGCCGGGGCCACCCGCAGCGCCGGGCTGCGCGCCGTGTTCGACGGCTTCTCCTACCTGGCGACCCAGCCGGTCCTGCTGGCCTCGTTCGTCGTCGACGTCATCGCGATGGTGTTCGGCATGCCGCGCGCCCTGTTCCCGCAGATCGCGCACGAGACCTTCGCCGACCCCGCCACGGGCGGGGTGGCGCTGGGCCTGCTGTTCGCGGCGATGTCGGCGGGCGCGGTGCTCGGCGGTGTCTTCTCCGGCTGGATACCGCGCATCCGCAGGCAAGGGCTGGCCGTGCTGATCTGCATCGCGCTGTGGGGCGTGGCGATGGTGGGATTCGGCGTCGCGGTGGGCCTGGCCGGGCAGTGGTTCGGGCTGGGCGTGTGGCTGTGGATCGCGCTGGGATTCCTGGCCTTCGGCGGCGCGGTGGACATGGTCTCGGCCGCGCTGCGCACCGCCATGTTGCTCACCGTGGCGACCGACGAGATGCGCGGGCGGCTGCAAGGGGTGTTCATCGTGGTGGTCGCGGGCGGGCCGCGCATCGGTGATGTTGCCCACGGTTTCGCCGCGGCGAGCCTGGGTACGGCCGTGGCCTCGGCGGGCGGCGGTGTGCTCGTCGTGGTGGGCGTGATGCTCGCCGCCGTGGCGTTCCCCGCGTTCGTGCGGTACAAGGTAGCGCGGACGCACCCCGCTCCGCTGCCCGGATGACGGCGGAAACCTCACGTGAGGCCCACAGGTTTGTGAGGTCGCCGGGTGGGCACCCTCGTGGCCGGGCGGAGTGGACAGCGACTAGCGTCTAGGTAATCGCACCGCCGTGCCGACCGCACTTCGATGCCGACGGTCCTAGCCTGAGAGGGATCCTTCTGTGCCCGAGAACGACCACATCAACGACGCCAAGCCGGTCCTGAGCTATCCCGGTGGCGAATACGCCATGACCGTCACCGGAGCCTCGGAAGGCAACGACGGTATCGACCTCGGCAAACTGCTGGCCAGCACCGGGTACGTCACCTACGACCCCGGTTTCATGAATACCGCGCCCACCAAGTCGGCGATCACCTACATCGACGGCGAGGCAGGCATCCTGCGCTACCGCGGGTACCCGATCGATGAGCTGGCCGAGCGCTCCACCTTCATCGAGGTCAGCTACCTGCTCATCTACGGCGAGCTGCCCTCGCAGGCCCAGCTCGACGAGTTCACCGACCGCATCCGCCGCCACACGCTGCTGCACGAGGATCTCAAGCGGTTCTTCGACGGCTTCCCGCGCAACGCGCACCCGATGCCGGTGCTCTCCTCCGCGGTGAACGCCCTGTCGGCGTACTACCAGGACTCGCTGGACCCGCGCGACCCCGAGCAGGTCGAGCTGTCCACCATCCGCCTGCTGGCCAAGCTGCCCACCATCGCGGCCTACTCCTACAAGAAGTCGGTCGGCCAGCCGTTCCTCTACCCGGACAACTCGCTGAGCCTGGTGGAGAACTTCCTGCGCATGACCTTCGGCTTCCCGGCTGAGCCCTACGAGGTGGACCCCGAGGTGGCCGCCGCGCTGGACATGCTGCTGATCCTGCACGCCGATCACGAGCAGAACTGCTCCACCTCCACGGTGCGCCTGGTCGGCTCCTCCGACGCCAACCTGTTCACCTCGGTCTCGGGCGGCATCAACGCGCTGTGGGGCCCGCTGCACGGCGGCGCGAACCAGGCCGTGCTGGAGATGCTCGACGACATCAAGGCCTCCGGCGGCGACGTCAAGGAGTTCATCCGCATGGTCAAGAACAAGGAAGACGGCGTGAAGCTCATGGGCTTCGGGCACCGCGTCTACCGCAACTACGACCCGCGCGCCGCCCTCGCCAAGAAGCACGCCGACGCCATCCTGCGCAAGCTCGGCGGCGACGACGAACTCTTCGACATCGCCCAGGCGCTCGAAGAGGCCGCGCTCACCGACGAGTACTTCATCGAGCGCCGCCTGTACCCGAACGTCGATTTCTACACCGGCGTCATCTACAAGGCCATGGGCTTCCCGACCCGCATGTTCACCGTGCTGTTCGCGATGGGCCGGCTGCCCGGCTGGATCGCGCACTGGCGCGAGATGCACAGCGAGCCGCTGAAGATCGGCCGTCCGCGCCAGATCTACACCGGATACGGCGCGCGCGAATACCGTGAGATCACCAACCGCTGAACCAACTATCGAAGGGGATAGCCGCATGACCAAGCCGGTTGTCGAATTCCAAGGGGGCCCCGCGCCCACCGAGCTCGTGATCAAGGACATCATCGAGGGCGAGGGCAAGGAGGCCGTGCCGGGTGGCACCGTCGAAGTGCACTACGTCGGCGTCGAATTCGACACCGGTGAGGAATTCGACTCGTCGTGGAGCCGCGGTGAGTCGATCGTGTTCCCGCTGCGCGGCCTCATCCAGGGCTGGCAGGACGGCATTCCCGGTATGAAGGTCGGCGGACGTCGTCAGCTCACCATTCCGCCGGAGCTGGCCTACGGGCCGGCGGGTGCGGGTCATCAGCTGGCGGGTAAGACCCTGGTCTTCGTCATCGATTTGCTGAACGCGAACTGATTTCTGCCGTTCGACGCTGAACGCGTATGCCCCATGTTCTCTAGAGAACATGGGGCATATCGCGTTTCAGGGTTGGGACCCTTACCGAATTCTCAGAGAATCGCCGATGGTGTTGCCAGAGGCGGTGTTTAGCGTTCTGGTGTGATCGGAAATCGCGGACGCTGGGTGCTGCTCGTTGTCGGGATCTTTACCGCCGGGGCGATCGGTGGTGTGGTGACGGCCTGCTCCGGGGGCGGGGACGCGCCCACCGGGATCGCGCTGGTGAACCAGGACGCGGGTCCCACGGGGGAGCGGATCGCGCAGGCGTTGCAGCAGGACGGCGGCGGATACGAGTGGACCGTCGCCGAACCCGGCGCGAGTGCCGACGACTACGCGGCCGTGATCACCCTGCCCGCGGATCTCACCGAGTCGATGGGGACCCTGGCGACCACGGAGCCGAAGCGGGCCAAGGTCACCGTCACCGCGCACGAGAACGCCGACGACGCGTTCGTCGACGGCGCGGCGCGCGAGGTGACGCACCGGATCGGCGCGGCGGGCGTGGACGCGGCGCTGGCGGTCGTCTCGCAGGCGCGCACCCAGCTGAGCGGTGTGCAGTTGAACGCGCAGCTGCTGAGCGCGGGCGTGAACGCGGCGGCGCAGGGCGCGGATCAGTTCAGTTCGGGCGCCGATCAGCTGCTCGGTTTCCTCGACTTCGCGAAAGAGGGCTCCGCGCAACTCACCTCGGCCATCGCGATCCTCAACGAGACCGTGGACGGGGCCGCCGCCCAAGCCGAACAGTTGGCCTCCGCGCTGGATTCCACGGGCGTGACCATCGCGCAGGTGCAGCAGACCGCCGGGACCGTCAGCGGCGGCCTGGACCAGATCCTGCCGCTGCTGCGCGCGCTGCCCTTCGCGGGCGATCCCGCGGTGGCCGACATCATCGCGAAACTCGAAGGGCTGCGGGCGGTCTCGAGTCAGGCGGGCGCGCAGCTCGAGGGGTTGGACCTGCTGGTCGGCGGCGCGGTGGACCCGAACACCGATCTGGGCACGCTGCTGCGCACCGTCGTCGGGCGGTTGCAGGGTGCGAGCGCGCAGCTCAACGAGGGCGCGAAGCTCGCGGAGGGCCTGCCGCAGCTGGCCGAACAGGGCGGCGCCCAGCTGGTGGAGGCCATCTCGATGATGACCGGCGGTGTCACCCAGCTCCAGCAGATTGTCGGCAACCTCAACACCCAGACCGGCAAGGCCATCGAGGCGCTGCCGATGCGCGGCGCCGCGCAGCAGTCCGCCATCGCGCTGGCGCTGACCGATCCGGTCGACATCGTCAGGGAGTGAACAGGACAGCCGAGACGTCCCGCGCGCAGGCCCGCTCGTTCACGCGGACGGCCGCAGTGCCGATCGTCGCGCCGGTCCCGTATCGATCCCACCCGGCCCCGACGTGCGGCCGCGTTCCTCGCGCAGCGTGGTGCGTGTCGCTGTCGCGCGGTCGGGCTCGTGTGCCCGCGGGTTGTCGTCATCCCGAGACGCCGAGTATCAGCTCGACTCCGCCTTGCCGGATCGCGACCTGAGCGACGGAGGTATCCGGCCAGAGGTCGACGGCAGGCCTACACCCATTCCTCGCGTTCGGCTTCGGCGTCGCGCAGGCGGCGTTCGGCGCGGTCGAGCCAGCCGGTGAAGGTCGCGCCGAGTTCGGCGGGGGTGGTGGGTCGCACGGTGATGTTCTGGCCGGTGCTCTCGGTGTAGCGGCCGTCGCCGCTGATGTCCCACCACTGGAGGGTTTCGACGGCCTCGGGGCGCGAGTGCAGCGGCCCCACCCGCAGCCCGGCGGAGCCGCCACCGTCGGCGGGGCGGTGCAGGAGCCGGCGGTAGCGTTCGCGCGGGGTGTTGCGGGCGTTGTCGCGCAGGTAGGTGCCCTGGTCGGCGCGCAGGTCGCCGGGGTGGAAGGTGGCGGGCGGTTCCAAGCCGGGACGGCAGGCGGGGATGGAGCGGACGATATGCGCCGCAAGGGATTCCGTGCTCACCGCTCGCAGACGGATGGGCCCGTTCACCTCCGCGCGCACGGTCTGGAACGCGACGACCGCGCTGAATCTGTTGCGCGCGCCGACGATCCGGTACTGCTTCACATCGCCGGTGCTGTCCTTGTGCTTGCGGGTGCCGCCGAGGATCTCGATACGCATCTCCGAGGTGGACAGGGTGTGCAGCGCGAGCTCGATCCGCTCCAGCTCGCCGGCCGGGTAGCGGCCGCGCACGGTCAGGCGGTGGCGGGCGAAATCGTTCTGAAAGGCGAAGCGGCTCAGGTACTTCAGCGGGCGTGGGAAGCGGTCGTTGGCGTCGCTGTACCAGAGGGCGGCGAAATCCTCGGGGTCCCAGGTCCATTCGAGCATCGGTATATCCATTCGGTCGTACTGCGGGCCGCCGCGGCGCTCCCGCGGCGGGCCGGTCGGCGGTGGGCTAGTCGGACGGGTGCTCGCCGATCACACCGCCGGGAATGGTCTTCGGGATCTCACCGAGCAGCTCATCGGTGTTCTCCTGGTTGATCAGGTAGTCGGGGACGCCGCGGTTGGACTCTTCGTCACCCTTGCCGCCGCGCGCGCCCGCGCCGGGCATGCCCATACCGCCGAGGCCCGACATCGCGCGGTTCGTCGCCGCGGAAGCCGCGCCGGCGGAACCGGAACCCGGAACCCCTTGCAGGCTTTGGACACTGCGGCCCGGGGACGGCGTGCTGCCGGGTCCGGGCGAGCCGGGAGTGCCGGGTCCCGGCGAGCCGGGCGTGCCCGCCGGGTTGGTGCCCGAGGGGACGGTCGGGGTGGTCGGGCGGTTCTGATCCGGTTGCGTGGAAGCGGGATTGGTCGACGACGGGTCCGTCGAGGCGGGGTCGGTCGAGGTGTCGTCCGTGTCGTCGGGAGTCTCGTCGTCCGGCTGCTCTTCCTCCTCCGGCTCCTCCGTGGCGGGGTCTTCCCCCGTGCCCGGGCCGGGCGTGCCCGGGCCTGGCGTGCCAGGGCCGGGGGAGCCCGGCGTGCCGCCCGGATCGTCGCTGTTGGCGCCCGTCGGGGTGGAGATGTCGAGGGGGTTGGTCGGGTCGACCGGTTTCGGGAGGACGGGGATCTGGCCGTCGAGTCCGAGGAAGGGTTTGACGTAGTAGTCGCTCATGACCGCCTGCGCCTCTTCCTGACGATCCTCGATCACGGAGTCGCGGTTGGTGCCGACCCACGGCCAGGAATCCTTGTGCAGGGGGTGCTTTTCCTCGACGGGCTCGGGGAGACGGTTATTGGTCTCGGAGATCGCCTGCGCGGCGGCGGCCACCCGCGTGCCGAGAAGCCGCAACGGGTCGGTCATCTCGTGCGCGGACTTCGTGTACCGCTCGATCGCGTCCTTCGACTGCGTCGCGGCTTCGCCCTCCCACGCGGTCGAGATCGACTTCTTGATACTCGAATCGAACACGCCTACACCGGCTTCCCATTGGGTGGCCAAAGCGCTGTAGCGCGAGGCGATATCGTGCCCGGAGCCGGGCTGCAACGGGTTGAACGCCGCGCTGATATCGACGTGCTTGTACTTGCGAGGGTTCTCGCCGCCGTCGGTGATGCGGGTCTGTTCGTTCTGGGTCATGTCGCGATCGCCCTACGGGGAGAGCGGTTCGGGCTGGGGTGAGGCGGTTGTGACACCGGGCTGGCTGGGGACCGCCCGGATCGGGGTGGGGTGCTCGGGTAGTCGTTCGAGGAGGGCGTTGACGCGTTGGGCGAACTCGGCGTCGGCGGCGATGTAGCGGTCTTTGATGACGTTGTGCAGCGTTTGGATGTCCTGGACGATCTTGTAGTGCTCGTCGAGGACGGCGTAGACGCTGTTGTCGGAGCCTTTGGCTTTTTCCTTGAAGCGGCTGACCAGGGTTTGAGCGGAGGTCAACATGGGCACGTCGGCGCCGATGCCCCACTGGCTGGCTTCGATGTTGGCGATGTCCTCGGCTTCACGCTGCATGTTCTCGATCAGCTCGAGAAAACGGGTGCAGTCGCGGTCGATGTAGACGAAGTCTTCCGGCTCGATCCGTAGCCCGAGCCGACCTTCCCGTGCCTCGGTGATCAGGTTCGCCAGCGGCGATGGCGTGTCGTTATCACTCATCGGTCCCCCTTCAAGTGTGGGTGGTTTGTTCAGCTGTCAGCTGGAAGCGTTGGGACGACCTTCTCCGCCAGGTTTCGGGCGTGGTCACAAGAGTCGATGTCAGGCGCGTTGCGGGATGATGACCTGACGACGTGGAACTCGAGGCTGCCGCCCTTCATCTCCACGTTGATGTTGCATACCTCCGGTCCGCGATCACTGCGCCGCGCGCTGATGGCTGGACGGCCACCTATCGTGAGTTCGCGACCTTCTCCGTAGAACTCTTTGCGGACGAAATCGAGGGTCATATTCGTCACGCGGATGGACACCGAGTAGGTCTGAGACCGTACCCAGCCGCAACCGCGCCACATCACCTGTGCCCCCCAGGCGTCGGCGTGGGCAGTGTTCGGGATGACCCCCGGACGCAACTCCTCGGCGTCCAGCAGGCTCTGGGGCACATCCGTGCACGGGTCGTACGACTGCGGCACGTCCGGTTCCAGCCCCAGCGAGTTCTTCCCATCCTCCGCACTCGTACTGGTACCCCCGCCGGCCGGCTGCGCCTCCCCGTCGGTGGTCGACCCACACCCGACCAACCCGGCCCCGGCCGCCACCACTCCCAGAATGCAAACAGCCCTGGTAACGGCTCGCATCGTCACCCCCGCTTCCCGTTCCACGGTCACTCGGTCGCGGCAACTATATCCAACAGGCAATCCTCCAGGCTGCCGCGTCAACCACCCGGACCCGCGGGAACGACCGTGCCCCGCACCGAGCCGCATCCATCCTCACACCTACTTGGACGCGGCTACTTGCAATCTGGTTCCCCCTGATTTTCATGCCACGCGAACACCCATGCGGGCGGCGAACCGCACCACGGAGTGGTCCGAGTGCCGTGTAACCGGCCGGGCCGCTGGAGTGTTCGTGTCGGACGCCTGACGGCTCGCGGTCGGGTTGTGATCGCCGACGGTGAGCGGTGCATACGTAGCCCTTCCGCGTACTCGATTCAGTAGGTGCCGAAGCGGGCGGTGTCGGCGAGCACGGTGTCGATGGGCGTGGGGGACAGGTCGAAGGTGCGCTGGGTGAGGGCCGAGTCGAAGACGTCGGGGTGCTCCAGCGAGTAGAACATTTCGATCAGCTCCGCCATGACGGGGTCGTCCGCGCCCGCCCATGCCAGATCGGTCCGGGACATCGGAACCAACTGGGGCGCGGGCGATTCGGTCAGCGTCGCGAGGCGCTCTACGACATCCCGCAACGACATGACCGTCGACGGCACGTGCCAGGCCCGTCCCCAGGAACGTTCGTCGCGGGCGACGGTGGCCAGGGTCAGTGCGACGTCGTCGACGTACGACCAGCTCTTCGGCACGTCCGGGTCGCCGGGGTAGCCGGCCGGTTCCCCGGCGAGCACGTTGCGTGTCACCAGAAAGTTGAACACCGATCCGGCGTCTCGGCCCAGGTAGTCCGAGGCGCGCACTTCGGCGACGCGCACCCGGCCTGCTTCGTGGGCGGCCTTCGCGTCGAGCCACATACGTGCTCGCACAGCACCTTTCACCGCGACCGGCGACATGGGCAGGTCCTCGGTCATGGGACCGTCCACCCGGCCGTAGCCGTAGGTGTTGCTCAGCGAGACGTAGTTCGCGCCAGTGCGTTCGGCGGCGGCGAGCACGCTTTCGGCGATGGGCGGAAAGTCCGTGGGCCACCGGTCGTAGGCGGGCCAGGTGGTGTTGATCAAGGTCAGCGCGCCCGCGGTCAGCGCCGCGAGTCTGTCGGCGTCACTGGTGTCACCGACCACCTTGTCGATCAGCGGATGGTCGGGTCCGAGCCCACGCCGGCTGATCAGCCGTACCCGCTCACCGGCCTCGGCGAGCAGCAGCGCGGTCCGGCTCCCTGTGCTCCCGGCACCGGCGACGACGTGCAGAGACATTGTATTCCTCCTCGACTGGGGCCACCCCGCGGCGGTCCGCACCTGACTCTGTCGGGCACGAAGCGGGTATGGTAGTGGCTTGAATGCCACATATTCCAAGGATCGAGCCATGCACCGTGTTGTCGTTCTCGCCGTCCCTCCGGTGACCACCTTCGATCTCGCGATTCCCGAAATGGTCTTTCCCGCAGTGCGAGTCGACGACGTGCCCGTCTACGAAGTGGTGGTGTGTACAGCCGATCCGGGCATCGTGCCGGGATACACCGGACGCGACGTGGTGGTCGAGTGCGGCCTGGACCAACTGGAGACGGCCGACACCGTCATAGTCACCGGAACCGGCGCCCGCGGCGAATCCGACCCCCGCGTCTTGACCGCCCTGCGCGCGGCCGCCGATGCGGGTACGCGCATCACCTCGATCTGCACCGGGGCGTTCGTGTTGGCCCAGGCGGGTCTGTTGGACGGGAGGCCCGCGACCACCTATTGGCTGTACTCGGCCGAGATGCGCGCCCGGTTCCCCGCGGTGGACCTGCGACCGGATGTGCTCTTCGTCGATGACGGTGAGATCCTCACCTCGGCCGGATTGGCCGCCGGGCTGGACCTGTGCGTGCACATCGTGCGCCGCGATCACGGTGCGGCCGTGGCCAACGCGGTGGCGCGCCTGGCCGTCGTCGCGCCCCTCCGCCCCGGTGGCCAAGCGCAATTCATCGAAAATCCGCTCCCGCCGGAAACCGGCACTTCGTTGGCAGAAACCCGCGCGTGGGCGTTGGCACGCCTCGACGAACCACTCACGCTGCGTGAGCTGGCCGCCCACGCCCACATAAGCATCCGTACTCTCACGCGCCGCTTCCGCGCGGAAACGGGATCCAGTCCCCTGCAATGGCTTCTGCACCAGCGGATCGACCGGGCGCGGGAACTGCTGGAAGTCACCGACCTGCCCGTGCCCGAGGTCGCCCGTCGATCCGGCCTTGGCACCGGGGAATCGCTGCGCCTGCACCTGACGAGACGGCACGGCCTGACCCCCAGCGCATACCGCACCGCGTTCAGCCGCAAGTGAGCTCCGCCGCAGCGGCGTTCGGGCTCAGCGTCCGGGGGGCCCGTCCGAACCCGGCTGCGACGCAACGTGCCCGCGCTCGGGGAGGTCGAGCACGAGTCGCGCTCCGCCCAACGGACTGTTCTCGAAATACGCTCGCCCACCGTGTAATTGGGCCTGTTGGGCGACGAGCGCGAGGCCGAGCCCGGATCCGCCTTTGCTGGCCTGGCTGCCCCGGTAGAAGCGAGCGAAGACGGCGTCGCGTTCGCCGGCGGGGATGCCGCGGCCGTTGTCGTCGACCGCGATGACGATGCGTCCGTCGGGAGTGCGGTGCGCGGACACCACGGCCTCGGTGGCGCGGCCGTGTTTGACGGAGTTGGCGAGGGCGTTGTCGACCGCCAGGCGCAGGCCGGCGGGCAGGCCGCGGGTGACGAGTTCGGCGTCGGTGTCGATGCGCACGGACAGGCCGGGGAAGTGGCGCATGGCGTCGTGGGCGGCCTGGTCGCACAGGTCGCCGACGTCGGTGTCCACGTGGTCGCTGTCGTTGATCAGGTCGCCGGTGGCCAGGCGCTCCAGCGCGGCGAGGGTGGCCTCCACCCGGCCCTGGCTGCGTTGCAGGTCGACGAGGATCTCGGCGCGCTGGGCCTCGTCCAGGTCGAGGGTGCGCAGCACCTCGAGGTCGGTGCGCATGGCGGTGAGCGGGGTGCGCAATTCGTGCGCGGAGACGGCCGCGAAATCGCGCGCGGTCTCCAGTGCGGCGGCGGTCTGGGCCTGCGCCTCGTCCACGCGCTCGAGCATGAGGTTGACCGCGTCGGCGAGCTTCTCCGCCTCCCGCATGCCCGAACCGTCCACGGGCGGAAGGGGATTCTCCGGATCGGGGAAGGCGCTGCGCGCGCCCACCTGCCGGGTGAGGTCCACGATGGGCCGCACCGCGCGCCCGGCCAGTACCCAACCGAGCGCACCGGCCGCCGCCACGGCGAGCAGCGCACCCAGGAGCACCCACCGCTGCTGTTCGGCGGTGGCGCGCGCGGCCTCGTCGGCGGGGATGCCGAGCGACACCGTGCGCCCCGGCGGCTGATTCCGGGTGGTGGTGAGGACGCGATAGGGAATGCCGTCGACGGTGACGGTCTGCGAGCCGGTCGGCAGATCGGGGAGCTGCACGGGGCTGCTCGCGACCACGGCGCCGTCGTCGCGCACGGTGACGGCCATGTCCTCGTTGAGCCCGGTGAGCCCGAGCACGCCGACCGCGATCACCGGGTCGATGAGCACCAGCCGCGACGCGACCGTCAGCTGCTGATCGCTCTGCTGGAGGTTGTTGCGCTCGATGGCCTGCACCGTGATGCCGCTGAGCGCCGTCACGATGATCACCGCACCGGCCGCCGCGGCCCCGGCGACCCGGGTCCGCAACGAAAACGTCCGGCGCGGACGCTTTTTCGCCGGTGGGCGCGCGGTCATCGGTCTTCCGGTCCGCGATATACGGCGGTCACTTCGGTGCTCGCAGCACGAACCCCACACCGCGAATGGTGTGGAGCAACCTTGGGGTGTCGTCGATTTCGAGTTTGCGGCGCAGATAGCCGACGAACACGTCCACCACATTGGTGTCGGCCGCGAAGTCGTAGCCCCACACGAGTTCCAGCAATCGCTCGCGACTCAGCACGACACCCGCGTTGCGGGCCAGCGTCGACAGCAACTCGAACTCCCTTTTCGTGAGCTCGATTTCCTTGCCGTGCAACAAAGCTCGGTAGCCGGCCACATCGACTTCGAGCGGCCCCACGGTGATCGCGCCCGGAGTCGCGGGAGCCGGGGTGTCGGTGCGGCGGCGCAACAGCGCCCGTATCCGCGCGACGAGTTCGGCCAGAACGAAAGGTTTTACGAGGTAGTCGTCGGCGCCGGATTCCAAGCCGGAGATCCGGTCGTCCACCGACGCGCGGGCGCTCAGCACGCAGATCGGCACCTCGTTGCCCATGGCGCGCAGCGCCGTCACCACGCCCGCGCCGTCCAGCACCGGCATGTTCATGTCCAGCACGATGGCGTCGGGCGCGTGCTCGTTCACGCTGCGCAGCGCGGCGGCGCCGTCGCGGGCGACCAGCACCTGGAAACCGGACAGGCGCAGGCCGCGCTCGACGGAGGCCAGCACGTCCTCGTCGTCGTCCACCACGAGAACGGTCGGTGTCGCTGGGGTCACGGCATCGGCGCCTCTCCGTGTCGGCGTGACGGCGGTCCGGCCGGGACCCGCGCCACGTCGCCCGCCGTGCGCGGGCGCGTGCTCGAAGGTACCCAGCCGGACGCCGGATCAGCGGATCGGTCGCGCATGTCGGGCGGGCGCGTCACGGATCGGTCAGTACTGGTGGCAGACCGCCGCCACTTCGGCGATGGTGTCGCGCAGCTGCGCGGCGCGCGGATCGTTCTCCGCCTGCCGCGCCGCCTCCGGGTTCTCCGCCAGCAGCCGCTCGAACTCGGCGCGGCGCTGCTCCACCGGCTGATCGAAGCGGCGCTGGAGCTCGGCCTTCTGGGTGGGGTTGGCGTCGAGGATCGCGGCCAGCTGCGGCGCCTTGTCGTGCAGGGCGGCGTCCACCTGGGCGAAGGTGCAGTCCGAGGTGAGCAGGGGCCCGACCAGCTCGGCCGGATCGGCCGCCGCGACCGCGGGCGTGAGCAGCACGGTGACGGTGGCGAGGCCGCCCGCGGCGAGCGCGGCGAGGCCGGTGGTACGGCGGATTCGGTTCATCGGTGATGCCTCCGAGGGGTCGAGGGGTGGCGCGTAACCACCTCCGACGGTATTACCCCGCGCTGGCACGGGGGTGAACCCGCCATGAGAAAGCTCTGAGAGCGGCCGGGAAATCAGGACGGCGCAACGGAATCCGCGCCGGGCGGGTCCGCGTCGCCGTTCTCGGCCGCGGCCAGCGCGTCGGCGCGGGCGGTGATGATCTGGTCCTCCAGCGCCGCGAGCACGCCGCGGTCCTCGATGGTCGAGGGCACCTCGTACTCGTCGCCCGCGGTGATCTGGCGGATGGTCTTGCGCAGGATCTTGCCCGATCTGGTCTTGGGCAGCCCGGCCACGACCACCGCGTCGTGCAGGGCGGCGATCGCGCCGATCTGCTCGCGCACCCGCTGGGCCAGCTCGTCGCGCAGGCGGTCGGGCTCGATCTCCGCGCCTTCCTTCAGCACGACGTAGGCGATCGGGCGCTGGCCCTTCAACTCGTCGGGCAGGCCGATCACCGCGCACTCGGCCACGGCGGGGTGTCCGGAGATCGCGGCTTCTATGCTGCCCGCCGAGAGCCGGTGCCCGGCCATATTGATCACGTCGTCGCTGCGGCCGAGGACGAAGAGGTAACCGTCTTCGTCGACGTAGCCGGAGTCCCCTGTCGTGTAGTGGCCGGGGAAGGCGGACATATAGGAACGGATGAGCCGGGGCTCGTCGTGCCATAGGCCGGTCAGGGTGCCCGGCGGCATCGGCAACCCGATGACGATATTGCCCTCGGTGCCGACGGGGACCGGGTTGCCCTCCGCGTCCAGCACTCGAATGCGATACCCGGGCACCGGGACCGACGCCGACCCCGGCTTGATCGGCAGCTCCTGCAACCCGAGCAGGTTGGCGCAGATCGGCCAGCCCGTCTCCGTCTGCCACCAGTGGTCCACCACCGGGCAGTCGGGCCGGTCGGCCAGCAGTGTGTCGCGCGCCCACTCGTAGGTGGCCGGATCCAGCCGCTCACCGGCGCAGAACAGCGCACGCAACCCCGACAGGTCATGGTTGCGGGCCAGCTTGGCGTCGGGATCGGCCTTGCGGATGGCGCGCAGCGCGGTCGGCGCGGTGAACAGCACCCGCACCCCGTGCTCGGCCACCACCCGCCAGAACGCGCCCGCGTCGGGGGTGCCGACCGGCTTGCCCTCGTACAGCAACGTCGTGGCACCGACCAGCAGCGGCGCGTACACGATGTAGGAGTGGCCCACGACCCAGCCGACATCGGAGGCGGCCCACATCACCTGACCGGGCCCCACGTCGTAGATATTGCGCATCGACCAGGTCAGCGCCACGGCGTGACCACCGTTGTCGCGCACCACGCCCTTCGGCTTCCCGGTGGTGCCCGAGGTGTAGAGGATGTACAGCGGATCGGTCGCGGCCACCGCAACGGGCTCGGCGGGCTCGGCGCCACGCACCGCGTCGTCCCAGTCCAGCCACTGCGCGGCAACCGTCTCGGCCGAACTCGGCAGGGAGTCGGTGGCCGCCTGCGGCGCGGCGAAGGTGATGGTCTCGAACTTGCCGGGCCGCTGCTTGACCACCACGTGGCGCGGCGCGGTGGTCTTCGCGAGGTCCAGCGCCTGGAGCACGATCGGCGGATATTCGATCCGGCGGCCGGGTTCCAGCCCCCCCGACGCGGTGACAATGAGCACAGGTTCGGCGTCGTCGATGCGGGCCGCCAGCTCGGGTGCGGCGAACCCGCCGAACACCACCGAGTGCACCGCGCCGATGCGCGCGCAGGCCAGCATCGCGATCACGGCTTCGGGGATCATCGGCAGATAGATGACGACCCGGTCACCCTGCCGCACGCCGAGTCGCAGCATGGCGCCGGCGAAGGTCGCGACCTCGTCGAGCAGCTCCGCGTAGGTGTAGACGACCTTGGTATCGGTCATAGCGGAGTCGTATATAAGGGCGGGCTGGTCGGCCCGGCCGCCCTCGGCCACCGGGCCGGTGCGCACGTGCCGATCGAGGGCGTTGTACGAGGTATTCAGCGTGGCGTCGGGAAACCACCTGGTCACGGGGCGGGCGCTGGTGTCGGAGAGCTGGGTGGGCGGGGTCACCCAGTCGATCGCGCCGGCCGCGCCGGACCAGAACTCCGCGGGGTCGACCAGGCTGGTCTGGTAGACCGGCCGGTAGCCCCGCTTGGCGTCCGGGCCCGGCTTCGGGTCGCCGCCCCCCGCCGACTCGCCGCGCGATGTTGTGCTCAACCCCGACTCCCTAGCTTCGCCTCGATGCCCGCCTCGATAGATCTGCATGATTGTGGCAGACTTCACGCGACGCCCGGGTGGGTGCCGCGACCTCTGGTTATGCCTGGAACGGGCAGGTCAAGGCCCGTAGCTCTACTCGGTGTCACCCAAGCTGTTATTGATCCGTTAGAATCTGATGTCACTTATTTGGGCCGTCGTAGACGCAATTTCTCGGCCAGCCGCAGTTCTCGGCCAGCTCCACCCGTCGAGCCAGCATGCGATTGTGGAGGTTCGCTGATGGCGCGTGGATGGGGCCAGTTTGGAAAGTGAGTGGGAGATGCGTGACGCCGCTAGGTCCGGCAAGAAGCGCTGGGCGCTCGGCAATTGGGACCTGCGCTGGAAGGTTACGGCGGTTCTCGCCGTGCCGCTGGCGGTCGCGGTGGGGCTCGGCGTGTCGAGGATCACCGCGGAGTTCTCCGAGGCGAACCGGCTGGAGTCGGTCGCCGAGAGCGTCGAGGCGATTCCGGCCGTCACCGGCCTGAGCGCCACGGCCGCCACGGTCGCGGGCGGCCAGATGGCCACGGTGATACCGGGCATCGAGATCGTCGCCGACGCGGATCTCGCCGCGCTCGGCGCGGCGATCGCCACCGCGGAGGGCGCGCTGGGCAGCCTGGGCGACACCCCCGAGGCCGCGGCCGCCCTGCGCAACATGATCACCGAGGCCAAGGGCATCGAGTCGCGCGGTAAGGCCTACCAGGCGTCGTCCGAGGCGCTGGGCGTCATCGACACGATCCGCAATAACAGCGTGCGCATCGTGGAGAACGTCGTCTCGCAGGTCAGCGACCAGCGTATGGACGCGGCCAAGCTACGTCTGGTCGACTCGCTGAACACCCGCGCGGCGCTGGTCGGCGAGATCGCGGCCTCGACCGAGTTCCTGCAGGATTCCAAGGGCGGCATCCAGAACTTCCTGGTCGCCGCCAACACCGAGAACGCGCTGCTGAACGTGCTGGCCAACCGCCTGCCCGAGGGCGACGCCACGATCGCGGATCTGCGCGCGGGCGTGGAGACCCGGATCGACCTGGTCGACAGCCCCGAGACGCAAGCGGGCCGCCCGCCGGTGTTCGAGATCAAGGGCTCGCTGGAGAGCAGCATCGACGCCTACGAGCTGCTGGTCGCGAAGGCCACCGACGACATCGACAGCGCGATGACCTCGCTGGCCGGCACCGCCAACCGCGACGCCTGGACCTACACCGGCGTCGTCATCGCGACCATCCTCGCGGCGCTGCTGCTCGCGGTGTTCGTCGCGCGCTCGATGATCGTGCCGCTGCACCGCCTGCGCCTGGCCGCCCTGCGCGTCGCCGAGAGCGATCTGCCGCACGAGGTCGCCCAGCTGCGCAACGGCGCCGCCCCCGAGGACGTGCCGCTGGAGCCGATGCCGGTGCGCAGCACCGAGGAGATCGGCCAGCTGGCCCGCGCCGTCGACGACATCCACGGGCAGGCGCTGCGCCTGGCCAGCGATCAGGCGCAGATGCGCGCCCAGGTCAACGACATGTTCGAGACCCTGGCGCGCCGCTCCAAGTCGCTGATCGACCACCAGCTCAGCCTGATCGAGGCGATGGAGTACGACGAGAAGGACCCGCGCCTGCTGGAGAACCTGTTCCGGATCGACCACCTGGCCGCTCGCATGCGCCGCAACGGCGACAACCTGCTCATCCTGGCCGGCACCAAGCAGCGCCGCGCCAAGTCCGCCCCGGTCGAGATCGCCGACGTGCTGCGGGCCGCGATCTCCGAGGTGGAGGACTACGAGCGGGTGAAGCTGGGCGCGACCCCGCGCGGTTCGCTCAAGGAACCGGCCGCCTCCGACCTGGCGCACCTGTTCGCCGAGCTGCTCGACAACGCGCTGCGCGCCTCGCCGCCGGAGACCGACGTCAAGTTCACCTTCGCCCAGGCGCACGACAAGGGCCTGCTGATCGAGGTCGCCGACCGCGGCATCGGCATGCCGCCCGCGGAGATGGCCGAGATCAACCGCAGGCTCGAGCAGACCGCCGAGCCCGGTCCCGACACCGCCCGCCACATGGGCCTGTTCGTGGTCGGCCGCCTGGCCGAGCGCCACGGCCTGACGGTGCGGCTGCGCCCGACGTTCGACACCGCGCGCGACCCCGGCGTCACCGTCACGGTGCACGTGCCGGTCGGCTTGATCGTGGCCGGGCAGCCGATCTCGGCGCCGCAGCCGCTCACCCCGTCGGTTCCGACGCCCGCTCCGGCGCCCGCGCCGGAGCGTCCGTCCACGCCGACGTCGATGCAGACCCGCGCGGTCACCCGCACGCCGAGCGGCAACATGATGGTCACCGTCGATCCGGGCGTGAGCGGGCCGATTCCGGTCGGCAAGCCCGAGCAGACGGGTCCGGGCGGATTGCCGCAGCGGCAGCCGGGTGCGGCCATGTCGCCCTCGCTGCGCCAGGACTCGGCCCAGTCGAGCCCGACCCTGCGCCCCGCCCCCGGGCAGCCCGGACAGGCGACGGGTGCGCCGCAGCGCGGCAAGCTCGCCGCGGCCGCCATGCCCAAGCGCACCTTGGCCCCCGGTGGGCCGAAACCGCCCACCCCGCCCGGTGCGCCCACCCCGCCGCCCGCGGTCGCCGGTCCCACGCCGGGTCGCACCGCGCCGCCGGAGGGCAAGGGTGGCCTGCCGCAGCGTCAGCCGGGTGCCGCGGGCGCCCCGCCGCCGCCCACGGGCGGACTGCCGCAGCGTCAGCCGGGCTCCAACGGCGCCCCGGCTCGCGACGGCCTACCCCAGCGGGACGCCGCGAGCGGCGCCCCGCAGCGGGATGGTGGGCTGCCGCAGCGTCAGCCGGGTGCGAACGGTGCGCCGTCGTCGCGTGAGGGTGGGCCGAGTGGTCTGCCGCAGCGTGAGGGTGGTCTGCCCCAGCGTGATCCGGCCGCCGGTGGTCTGCCGCAGCGTGAGAGCGCGTCCGGTGGACTTCCGCAGCGTGATCCGGCTGCCGGTGGACTGCCGCAGCGGGACAGTGCCTCCGGTGGACGTCCCCAGCGCGAGGGTGGGCCGAACGGCTTGCCGCAGCGTGACGGTGGCTTGCCGCAGCGTCAGCCGGGTGCGAACGGTGCGCCGTCGCGTGAGGGTGGGCCGAACGGTCTGCCGCAGCGCGAGAGTGCTTCGGGCGGTCTGCCGCAGCGTGAGGGCGGCGTGCCCCAGCGCGACCAGGCCGAGGGCGGCCTCCCACAGCGGGATTCGGCCGCGAACGGCCTGCCCCAGCGTGAGGGCGGCGCCAACGGCCTGCCGCGTCGTGATCCCGGCGCCAACGGTGCCCCGCAGCGCGACGGCGGCCTGCCGCAGCGCCCGGCGGGCAACGGTCTGCCCCAGCGCGACCCGGGCGGTTTGCCGCAGCGCGATCCGGGTGCGGGTGGTCTGCCGCAGCGTCAGCCCGCTCCGGCGGCCGGGCCGCAGCAGTCCGCGCCCAACGGTTTGCCGCAGCGCGCACCCGCCTCGAACGGTCTGCACCAGCGGGCGCCCGAGGGACTGCCCCAGCGCGATCCCGGCGCCACCGTGCTGCCCCAGCGCGAGGCGCCCCCCGGGGTGGCCCTGCCGCAGCGGGAGCGCACCGCGCCCGCCGCGCACGAGTCCGCCGACGGCGGACAGGCCGGGGCCCGCGACCCCGGCAAGCACAGCTACCGGTCCAACCCGGCCAAGACGGCCTCGTTCTTCCAGACCCGGCTCCAGCCCGCCGCTGAACCCGGATCGCCGATGGACAGCCCGATCTTCGCCGAGATGATGTCGGCCTGGCTCGCCGACCCGAACCCGGACCGCTCCCAGATCGCCGCCTCCTTCGAATCACCCGGTGACGAAGGATGGCAGGCGGCCCGCCGGGCCAGCGAGGCCCAGGCCGAACAGAAGACCGCCGCCGGCTTGCCTCAACGCAATCCGGGCGGGAGGCTGGTCCCCGGCGCCGTCAGCGGTGCCGCGGATCGGGCGCCGAGCCGAGATCCGGAATCGATCAGGTCCAGCTTGAGTCGCCACCAGCAGGGCGTCCGGGATGGCCGCGCAATGAGAGCAATGAACCTAACCGGAGACAAAGGAGACCGATGAACCCCGATCTAGGTGGTACGAATCGTCAGCTGGATTGGCTGGTTTCGAACTTCGCCAACGAGGTTCCTGGCGTAGCTCATGCCGTCCTGGTCTCGGCTGACGGACTGCTCATGGCCGCGAGCTCGCAGCTGCCCGTCGATCGCGCCGAGCAGCTCTCGGCCGTGACCGCCGGACTGGCCAGCCTCTCGGTGGGCGTATCGAATCTGTTCGAAGGCGGCACGGTCCTGCAATCGGTCGTCGAGATGGAGCACGGCTACCTGCTGCTCATGGCGGTCGGCGACGGCTCCTACCTCGCGGTGCTGACCAACACGTCCTGCGATATCGGACAGGTCGGCTACGAAATGGCCCTGTTGGTCGAGCGTGTCGGCCAGACGGTTCAGGCCACGCCACGCGTCACGATGGGTTCCTGATGGTGGGATGGACATAGAAGATCACGGCGTGGGGAGCGAGCCCAGCCTCGTGCGCCCTTACTCACTGACCGCCGGTCGCACCAGACCGAAGGTCGAGTTGGCGCTGGAGGCTCTGGTCGCATCGCATCCGGTCGCCCTGGAGCGGCAGTTCGAACTGACCAACATCGAGACGTCCATCGTGGAGTTGTGCAGAGAATCGCCGTCCGTCGCCGAAGTAGCGGCGCGGCTCGGTATTCCGATCGGTGTGGCGCGGGTACTCGTAGCCGACCTGATCGAGGCCGGGCACGTGCGCGTTTCGGCGACTTTGAAAGACGATTCCAGCGACGATGAACGTCGCGAGCTGATCGAAAGGGTTCTCAGTGGACTCCGGCGTATTTGATTCGACGGCACAGGTCGACACCCGCACCAGCAAGCCCACTTCGGCGAAGATCGTGGTCGCGGGCGGTTTCGGTGTCGGCAAGACCACGCTGGTCGGTGCCGTCTCGGAGATCGTTCCGCTGCGTACCGAGGCATTGGTCACCAATGCCAGTACCGGAATCGACAACCTGACCGGTATCCCGATGAAGTCCACCACCACGGTGGCCATGGACTTCGGCAGGATCAGTCTCGCGGACGATCTGGTGCTGTATCTGTTCGGTACGCCGGGCCAGTACCGGTTCTGGTTCATGTGGGACGACCTGATCCGCGGCGCGATCGGCGCCGTGGTGCTGGTCGACACCCGCAGGCTGGAGGACAGCTTCGCGGCCGTCGACTACTTCGAAGCGCGCAACCTGCCTTTCCTGGTGGCGCTCAACGAGTTCGACGACGCGCCGCGGTACCCGATCGAGGACATCCGGCAGGCCCTCGCGGTCCCCGCCGACGTCCCGATCCTGTCCATCGACGCGCGGCGGCGCGAGCCCGCCAAGCAGGCGCTGGTCGCGCTCACCGAATACGCCCTGCGCAAGGTCATGCAGGGTTACTGATCAACGGGCGGCAGCCGCCCCCTGCGGCTGCCCTCCCTCGTGGGCGCACACGGGTCACTCGTGGTAGAAGCACGCCTTCATCCGGTTCGGGATCTCCCGAGCCGGATTTCTTCGTTGCAGGATCGGGGGAGTCGGGTGGGCTGGTTATGCTCGCGCGATGCGGATTTCGGCGCGGGAGTGGCTCGGGCAGTTGCTCGACGAGGGGTCGTTCACCGGGTGGGATCGGACCCCGGTCGAGGTGGACGCGTCTCCGCGCTATCGGGAGGAGTTGCGGGCGGCCGCGGTGGCGGCGGGCACCGATGAAGCGGTGATCACCGGTGCGGGGGCGCTGCGTGGCCGTCCGGTGGCGGTGATCGCCTGCGAGTTCGGGTTCCTGGCCGGGTCGATCGGTGTGGCCGCGGCCGAACGGGTGGTGGAGGCGGTGGAGCGCGCTACCGCACTGGGGTTGCCGCTGATCGCGTCGCCGACCTCGGGCGGCACCCGGATGCAGGAGGGCACCGTCGCTTTCGCGCAGATGGTGAAGATCGCGGGCGCGCTCGCGACGCACAAATCGGCGGGCCACCCGTACCTGGTGTACCTGCGGGATCCCACCATGGGCGGGGTGTTCGCGTCGTGGGGGTCGCTGGGCCACATGACCTTCGCCCAACCCGGCGCGCTCATCGGCTTTCTCGGGCCACGCGTCTACAAAGCGCTGTACGACAAGCACTTTCCCGAGGGCGTGCAGACGGCGGAGAACCTCTACCGGCACGGGGTGATCGACGGCGTCGTGCCGGTGCGCGTGTTCCGTCTGATCGCGCACCGAGCGTTGAGTGTGCTCAGTGGAGAACCGTCGCCGCCGAGCGCCGGGCGGTCACGTCCGGGGGATTCGTCCGGGGCTGCGCGTAGTTCGGACGAGTTGCCGGACAGCGGTTCTCGGGTGCGTCGACAGTCTGGTTCGGATTCAGCGGGTGGTGCTGGAGCCCCGCCCAGTGGGGTACCTGGGGTTGAGCCTTCCGGTCCGCATGCGGCCGGTGGTGCGGAGGTCTCAGAGCAGGGCGGGTCCCGGGCGGGGCGGCACTCGGGTCCGGATTCGGCCGAGGGCGCGGATATGTGGCCGGACAGCGATTCTCGGGCGGGTGGAGGCTCCGGTCGGGATGTGGTGCGTGACGCGGATGTTTCGGCGGAGCCGGTGTCGGCGCGTGTGGAACGCCGGGGATCGGAGCTGCCTGTACCGGCGGGTGCGACCCACGTCGATGTGCCCGCGTGGCGGTCGGTGCTCATCTCCCGTCGCCCCGACCGCCCGGGGCTGCGGGAGTTGTTGCGCCATGTGACGCAACGGGTTCCGCTCAGCGGCACCGGGCAGGGCGAGGCCGATCGCAGTGTGGTGCACGCGCTGGCCCGGTTCCGCGGGCAGCCGTGTGTGGTGTTCGGGCACGACCGGTCGGGTGGTGCGGGCGAGACGATGGGGCCCGCTGCGCTGCGGGAGGCGCGGCGCAGCATGGCGCTGGCCGAAGAACTGCGGGTGCCGCTGGTGCTGGTGATCGACACCGTGGGCGCGGCGCTGTCGAAGGAGGCGGAGGAGCGCGGGCTCGCACCCGAAATCGCGCGCTGCATAGCGGATCTCGTCACGCTCGATACGCCGACCGTGTCGGTGCTGCTCGGCCAGGGCACCGGCGGCGGTGCGCTCGCGCTGTTGCCCGCCGACCGCGTGCTCGCCGCGACCCACGGCTGGCTCGCCCCGCTGCCGCCCGAAGGCGCCAGCGCGATCGTGTACCGCGACACCGACCACGCCCCGGAACTGGCTGCCGCCCAACGCATCCGATCCCTCGACTTGCTCGCCGACGGCATCGTCGACCGCATCGTCCCCGAATACCCCGACGCCGCCGACGAACCCATCGACTTCGCCCGCCGCATGGTCGCCGCCATCGCCGAAGAACTCACCCACCTGCGCACCCTGCCCCCGGCCGACCTGGCCCGCACCCGCCACACCCGCTACCGCCGCCTCGGCACGAGCTGAGGATTCGCACCCACGACATCCCGCCCAGCCCCCCGGGCAGGGACTTCCGCCTACCGTCGCCGCAGGTCCGAACCGCCGCCCACTGCTGCCCGGTGCCACCCGGTGTCGACCGCTGCGGCCCGGTGTTGCTCGCCGCGACCCCGTCCCGCCTGCCGCGCGGCGCCCGGGCGCGACACACCCACACACCCCCGCTCACCACCCGAAACGTCCGGTTCGGGACCTTCGCCCGTGATCAACACGCGCGGACGCGTCGTTGACGGTTCGGCCGAGCACTTCTACGGTCGATCGGGTGAGCTTCCGAAGCGAGACCTCCGCCGTGCCGTCGATCGTGCTGAACGACGGCAACGTCATCCCGCAGCTCGGGTTCGGCGTGTTCCAGGTGCCGCCCGACGACGTGGCCGATGTGGTGACGGCCGCGCTGGCGGCCGGGTATCGCAGCATCGACACCGCGGCGGTCTACGGCAACGAGGAGGGCACCGGCCGCGCCATCCGGGCGTTCGGCCTGCCCCGCGACGAGGTCTACGTGACCACCAAGCTCTGGAACGCCGACCAGGGCTACGACGCCACGCTGGCCGCGTTCGACACCAGCTTGAAGAAGCTCGGCCTGGACTATCTGGACCTGTACCTGATCCACTGGCCGGTCGCGAAGGCGGACAAGTTCGTCGACACCTACCGCGCCTTCGTCGAGCTCAAGCGCCAGGGCCGGGTCCGCTCCATCGGCGTGTCCAATTTCACCGTCGACAATCTGCGCAGGCTGATCGGCGAGACCGGCGAGATCCCGGCGGTCAACCAGATCGAGCTGCACCCCGCGCTGGCTCAGCGCGAACTGCGCGAATTCCACGCCGACAACGCCATCGCCACCGAGGCGTGGAGCCCGCTCGGCCAGGGCACCCTGCTGGAAGACAGGACGATCACCGCGATCGCCAACGAGCTGGGCCGCACCCCGGCGCAGGTGATCATCCGCTGGCACCTCCAGCTCGGCAACATCGTCATCCCCAAGTCGGTGACGCCCGCGCGCATCGCCGCGAACTTCGACGTCTTCGGCTTCGAGCTGAGCCCCGAGCAGATCGACGCCATCAACGCCCTCGACCGCGGCGGCCGCATCGGCCCCGACCCGGAAACCTTCGCCGCCGGCCTCGACTGAACGGCCGGCCAGCCCCGCGGCCAGCGGAAATCGGCCGCGTCGGCGAGCAACGGCAAGGTCCGGGCTCTCGGTCGGCCGGACGCCCTGCCACGCCGCCACCTGGACCGTCCGCCGCGCCACCCGTCTCCAACCGGATCGCGCGCGGCTGGATCCACATCGCTCCCCGCGTGCCTGCCGACGCGGGGCAGGCAGCTCAGCGCAGGCCCAGGTACTCGGCCAACTCCACCGCCGCCGCCCGCCCCGCGCGGTTCGCGCCGACCGTACTGGCGGACGGCCCGTACCCGATCAGGTGCACGCGCGGATCCACGGCCGCCTGGGTGGCCAGCCGCCCGGTCATCGTGATGCCGCCGCCGGGGCCGCGCAGGCGCAGCGGTGCGAGGTGGTCCAGGGAACTGCGGAATCCGGTGGCCCACAGGATCACCTCGGCGCGCTGGAAGGTGCCGTCGGCCCAGCGCACCCCGTCCGGCTCGACGCGCTCGAACATCGGCAGCCGGTGCAGGGCCCCGCGTTCGGCGGCGGCGCGCAGCCGGTCGTCCCAGAGCAGCCCGGTCACCGACACGACCGAACCCGGCGGCAGCCCGCGGCGCACCCGGTCCTCCACGAGGGCGACGGCCGACCGGCCCGCGGCCTCGGTGAATTCGTCCGTACGGAACACCGGTTCGCGCCGCGTCACCCACGTGGTGGTCGTCACCTGGGAGATCTCGTCGAGCAACTGCACGGCCGAGATCCCGCCGCCGACCACCACCACGTGCTTGCCCGCGAACTCCTCGGCCCGCCGGTAGTCGCGGGTATGCAGCTGGCGGCCGGCGAACGTCTCCTGCCCCGGGTAGTGCGGGATGAATGGCTTCTCCCAGGTGCCGGTGCAGTTGATCAGCCCCCGCACGCGGATCGTGTCGGACCCGGTCTCGGCGTTGAGCACCGCGCCGGGCGTGCGCGGTTCCCCGTCGGGCCCGCGCCTGCCGTCGCAGGGCTGGCCTTCCGCTGTCCGGTCGCAGACCACCCGCACCGAGACCGGCCGACGAACCCGCAGGTCGAAGCGCTTTTCGTAGAGCTCGTAGTAGTGCGGCACGGCCGTGGACGCCTGCGCGGACCGCGCGTCGGGCGGCAGCGTCTCCTCGAACGCCATGCCGGGCAGGTCGTGCACCCGATTCACCGTCGCCAGCGTCAGCGAAGGCCACCGGAACTGCCACGCCCCGCCGGGCCCCGGCGCGTGATCGACCATCAGGAAGTCGTGCTCGGGGCGCAGCCCGAGGCGGCGCAGGTGGTAGCCGGCCGACAGTCCCGCCTGACCGGCGCCGATCACCAGGATCTCGAAGTCGGTCGGCACAGCCGCCGATGGTATCCGCCTTCAGCGAACAGGGCCGCCGCCTGTGGCAGAGTGAGAGTAACCAGTCGACACGTTCAGCCGGGGAGGATGCATGCTCGGAGCCAGCCGGGACGGTGACGTCGTCACCATCGAACTGCGGCGCGAGGAGCGCCGCAACGCGCTCAACGACGAACTCGTGACCCTGCTGCGCGAGGCCGTCCTCACCGCGGTCGCCGACGGGGCGCGCGTCCTCGTGCTGACCGGGCGTGGCCCGATCTTCTGCGCGGGCGCCGATCTGAACGGGGTCTACTCCGACACCTTCCTCGACGGCCTGCTGGACATGCTGCACACCATCGAATCCGCGCCGATCCCGGTGATCGCCGCGATCAACGGCGGCGCGCTCGGCGCGGGCGTGCAGCTGGCGCAGGCCTGCGATCTGCGGGTCATGTCGCCCGACTCCTACATCGCGATCCCCGCCGCCAAGCTCGGCATCACGGTGGACCGCTGGACGGCCCGGCGCCTGGTGTCGCTGATCGGCGGCGGCCCGGCCCGCACCGTCCTGCTGGGCGCGGAGCCCGTGTCGGCGGCCGACTGCTACGCCTTCGGTTTCGCCAACCGGCTCGGCACGCTCGACGACGCGCAGTCCTGGGCCAAGTCGATCGCCGAGCTGGCGCCGCTCTCGCTGCGCCACCTCAAGCTGGTGCTCAACGACGACGGCACCCGCGACCCGGAGACCGCCCAGCAGCGCGAGGCTCTGGAAGCCGCCTGGACCAGCGCGGACGCCTCCGAAGGGCGGCTGGCCCGGCAGGAGAAGCGCCCGGCGAAGTTCGTGGGGCGATGATGAACGTCAAGAAGTTCCTCGGGTACGCCACGGGCGCGACCGTGGTCGCGTGGGTGGTGCGCGCGGCGTGGGGGATCCCGTCGGCGATCGGCGCGTCCATGTCGGCCATCCAGCCGTACGCGGCGGGGTCGATCAGCTACCGCGGCCGCCAGTTCCACAACACCGAGCCGAGCAGCCAGCTCACCGGTTCGCCGCAGTCGCTGCTGTATTCGGCGTTCACCCAGCGCCATTTGGGCAGGCCCAAGCGCGTGGTGCCGCTGCGCAAGCCCGACGCGCCCGCCGAGGCGGCCGATCTGGCTGTCACCTGGTACGGCCACGCGTCGGCGCTGATCGAGGTGGACGGGTACCGCATCCTCACCGATCCGGTGTGGAGCGAACGGGTCTCGCCCTCGGCGCTGATCGGCCCGGCCCGGCTGCACCCGGTGCCCGCGCCGCTGTCGGAGCTGCCGCCGGTGGACGCGGTCGTCATCTCGCACGACCACTACGACCACCTGGACAAGGAGACGATCCGCGCGCTGGTGCGCCACCAGTCCACGCCGTTCCTCGTCCCCATCGGCATCGGCGCGCACCTGCGGCACTGGGGTGTGCCCGAGCACCGGATCGTCGAATTGGACTGGGGCGCTTCGGTTTCGCTGGCCGCGCTGGGCCGCGAGCGGGACGGCACCGACTTGGTGCTCACCTGTACCGAGGCGCGCCACTTCTCCGGCCGCGGCCTGGTGCGCAATACCACGCTGTGGGCGTCGTGGTCGATCGTCGGCCCCACCCGGCGGGTCTACTTCGGCGGCGACACCGGCTACACGAAGGCGTTCGCGGAGGCGGGCGCGGCGCTGGGCCCGTTCGATCTCACGCTGCTGCCCATCGGCGCCTACGACGAACGCTGGGCCGATATCCACATGAACCCCGAGGAGGCGGTACGCGCGCACGCCGACCTGTGCGTCGGCGATCCCGGCCACGGCCTGCTGGTGCCGATCCACTGGGCGACGTTCAATCTCGCCTTCCACGGGTGGTCGGAGCCGGTGCGCCGGATGGTGTCGGCGGCGGGCGCGGCGGGTACTCCGGTCGCGGTGCCGATGCCGGGTGAGCGGCTGTTGCCGCATGCCCTCCCACCACGGGATTCGTGGTGGGAAGATATTGGTTGACACGGTCGGGTCACACCGACTCCCCGAATGGCGATGGAAGGAACCACGGCGATGAGCTTGGCGGACACTCTGAAGGGCCTGTTCGGTAAGGGCAAGGACGCCGCGTCCAAGAACGCGGGCAAGATCAACGAAGCCGTCGACAAGGCCGGTGACTTCATCGACCAGAAGACCGGCGGCAAGTACTCGGACAAGATCGAGAAGGGCAAGGAGGCCGCCAAGAAGGTGGTCCCGCCGGAGCAGCCCGGCCAGCCGGGCCCGACCCCGCAGCCCTGATGTCGAGGCGGGGGCCGTGATCGCGGTCCCCGCACCGAGTTACGGTGTCGCGCCGTGCGTTCGGTGGCGGCCCGGGGCGCCCCGACATCGAGGTCGATCTCACCAATCTCGACAAGGTGCTCTATCCCGGGACCGGAACCACCAAGGGCGAGGTGATCGCCTACTACGCGGCCATCGCCCCGGCGATGTTGCCGCATATCGCCGGGCGCCCGGTCACCCGTAAGCGGTGGCCGAACGGGGTGGAGGAGACCTCGTTCTTCGAGAAGAACCTCGCCGAGCACGCGCCCGCGTGGCTCGCGCGGCGCACCGTCGCGCATTCCGACCGTCGCGTCACCTACCCGCTGATCGAGTCCGAGGCCGGGCTGGCCTGGATCGGGCAGCAGGCGGCGCTGGAAGTCCATGTGCCGCAATGGCGTTTCCGCGGTGACGAGATCGGCCCCGCCACCCGGCTGGTGTTCGACCTCGATCCGGGGCCCGGCACCGGGTTGGCCGAATGCGCGCTGGTGGCGCTCGCGGTGCGCGAGATGGTCGAGGAGGTCGGACTGCGGATCTTCCCGGTCACCAGCGGTAGCAAGGGCATCCACCTGTATGTGCCGCTGGACCGGGAGCTGAGTCCCGGTGGCGCGTCGACGGTGGCGAAACAGGTCGCCACCAACCTCGAGCAGCTGCATCCGGAGCTGGTCACGGCGACGATGGCGAAGGCCGTGCGGCGCGGCAAGGTGTTCCTCGACTGGAGCCAGAACAACCCGGCCAAGACCACCATCGCCCCGTACTCCCTGCGCGGGCGGGCCGAGCCGAACGTCGCCGCGCCGCGCACCTGGGAGGAGATCGAGGACCGGGAACGCCTGCGGCACTTACGTTTCGACGAGGTGCTCGCCCGCTGGCGCGATACGGGCGACCTGATCGCCGAACTCGATCCGCCGCTGGAATCCGAGGACTCGCTCACCACATACCGCTCGATGCGCGACCCGGCCCGCACGCCCGAACCGGTGCCCGCCGAGGCGCCCACGCCCGGCGCGGACAACCGGTTCGTCGTGCAGGAGCATCACGCCAGGCGCCTGCACTGGGACGTGCGGCTGGAACGCGACGGCGTGCTCGTGTCGTGGGCGGTGCCCAAAGGACCACCCACCTCGCCCGATCAGAACCGGCTCGCCGTGCACACCGAGGACCACCCGCTCGAATACCTGCACTTCCACGGCGAGATCCCCAAGGGCGAGTACGGCGCGGGGGAGATGACGATCTGGGACAGCGGCACCTACGACACCGAGAAGTGGCGCGACAGCGAGGTGATCGTCGCGTTCCACGGCGAGCGGCTCACGGGGCGCTACGCGTTCATCAAGACCAATGGCAACCAGTGGTTGATGCACCTCATGCGGGATCAAGGGGGCTCGGGGGGAGTGCAGGCGAAAGCGCCGGTTCGCGAGGGCCGGTCCGGTGCGGCACGCGAGGCCCAGGGCCCGAATGGCCGATCGCCCAACGGTTCCGGCACACCGTTTCCGCGCGGCCTGAAGCCGATGCTCGCGACCACCGGTGACGTCACCGACCTGGACGACGACGAGTGGACCTTCGAGACGAAGTGGGACGGCTTCCGCCTCATCGCCGAAATCACCGACGGCACTTTGGTTCTGCGCAGCCGGGCGGGCAACACCGTGACCGACCGCTATCCCCGGATGGCGATGCTGGCCGACGAACTGGCCGGGCACGACGTCGTCCTCGACGGTGAGGCCGTGGTGTTCGACAGCAAGGGGATCCCGAATGTGGGTCTGCTGCAATCGGATCCGGGCAGCGCCGTGTTCATCGTATTCGACCTGCTCTACCTCGACGGCACCTCGCTGATCCGCAAACGCCACGCCGACCGCAGGCGAGTGCTGGAGGCGCTGGCCGCCACCGCGCCCGCGCTGCGGGTGCCGCCGCCGCTGGCCGGGCCGGGTGCCGACGCCGTCGCGCGCAGCGCCGAGCAGGGCTTCGAGGGTGTGGTCGCCAAGCGCAAGGATTCGGTGTATCTGCCGGGCAAACGCGGACATTCGTGGGTCAAGCAGCGCAACTGGCAGACGCTGGATGTGCTGGTCGGCGGCTGGCGGCGCAGCGAGGCCCGCGAGTTCAAATCGCTGCTCGTCGGCGTCGAGCACGAGGGCGAGCTGGTGTACGTGGGCCGGGTCGGCACCGGTTTCGGTGACGAGATCATGCGCGATCTCTCGGCCCGCCTGCGGAAATCGGAACGCAAGACCACCCCGTTCGCCAATCCGCTCACCAAAGAGGAAGCCGAGGGCGCGGTCTGGGTGACGCCGAAGATCGCCGGAAAGGTGCGGTTCATGAACTGGACCGACACCGGTCGCCTCTGGCACCCCGCCTGGCTGGGCGAATCCCGCTGACCGCACGATGTGACGACGATCGCCGACGGTTTGCCGACGCGATGGCGCCCCGTCCGGTTAGGGTTGCCTCGGCGATTGCCCAGACTCGGATGTGAGGAGTGCGCAGTGGATTTCAAAGGTTTGGCGGGTAAGGCGCGGGATCTGGCCCAGCAGAACGCGGACAAGGTCGATTCGGTCATCGACAAGGCCGGCGATCTGGTGGACGACAAGACGAGCGGCAAGTTCAGCGGCCATATCGACTCGGCTCAGGATGCCGCGAAGAAGGCCATCCGGGAACAGTAGTGCTCCCCGCGCACGCGGGGTTGTTCCGGCCACCCGCAACCACGGCTGACCAAGTACGCGTCGAGCGCCGGTCCCTCGCGGACCGGCGCTCGATTGTGTTGTGGGCTGTTGGTGAATCTTGTTGTGGTTCAGTACTTCAGGGCTGCGATTACTCCGCCCACTTGGTGGTACCCGGCGGCGCGGCCAGGGTGTTGATCAGGTCGATGCCCGCGATGACCAATGTGGGACCACCGACCACGATGGTTCCGATGATCGCCCCGAGTGATGCGCCCGCGATGACGCTTGCGATCACGGTGGGGCCGAGCGCGATTCCGACCAGACCGACCAGTCCGCCAATGATCAGGCCGACGAAACTTCCGATGGCCGTGGCGATGCCGAACTGAGCGAGGAACGCGTCCATCGCCTGCTGGTTTTCGGCGGGTGAAGCCACCGGCAACACCGCCGCCGGCCGTGCCGCCGCCACGTTCTTCACCGCCGTCAACTCCAGCACCCGCCCGTCATCCCGGACGGTGTGCGGCATCGGGTATTCGAGTCCGTCCTGCCGTAGCGACAGGGGGAGGGTGAGGACCGTGCGGCCGGTCGTGTCCTTGATGTCCACGGAGTTGCCCGCGAGGGCGAACGTGCCGTGGGTGAGGGTGGTGACGATGGTGTCGCCGACGAGTTTCGCCTCGTATCCGATGTCGGGTACGGGCGCCGCGACCGGTTGCGCGTTGGCTGTGCTCGCGCCGACGGCGACGGCGACGACGAGCGGGACAACGGCCGCGGTGATCCTGCGGAAAATCATTCGGGTGTTCCAATCTTCATCAGGTCTCTAACCTTCCGAACTCCCCGCATGCCGAAATACGAGCCCTCCCAAGGCATGTGGGGCAGATTTGTGATCTATGACAGCAGCTGCGCCAACCACACATTACTGGTTTGGCCCCTTGAAGAAACGGGTATTCGGACCCTTTTGCCGCACCGATTGCGGACCGGATGCTGGACAACCTATGCGATATTGCTATAGACGCACGTGAAAAGGGGGAATCGAGCGGGGCCACCGGTTTGCTCACCGGTGGCGCGTTACTCGATTGTGCTCTTGATCTTGTCGATCGCCGTGGAATTCAGCTCGTCCTGGTTCTCGAACGCCGACGCGATCGCGTCCACGCCGGTACTCAGCGCGTCGACGGCTTTGCTCAGGCCCTCGATGCCCTTCATGCCGTCCTCGGCGCCCGGTGTGTACTCCTTGGCGAAGTTCTCACCGATCTCGTCGTTGCCCCAGCACTCGCCCTCGGCCTCGACCGTGGACTGCACATTCCTGGCCGCCTCCAGCACCTTGGCCGCGGCGGCCGCGAACCCCGGTTTGGTGGAGCGCAGCGCGTCGGGATCGACCTGCAAACTGCTCATCGTCCACCGTCCAGGTAGCTGCGGTTGCGGTAGTACTCGTCCTCGTCTTCGTCGTCCATCAGGACGGGCTGAGCCGGCGCGGGCTCGGCGGGCACCGGCTCCGGAAACAGGTCGCGCACCAGATCTTTGATGCTGGGCGCGCCGGGCACCAGGTCGGGCAGGTCGGGAATGGAGTCGCCGACGCTCGCCAGCGCGCCGAACGTGCGCTCGGCCTCCTCGCCCGCCAGCCGCGCGGCCGCCTGGGTGGCCTCGGTGATGGAGGCGCCCAGCTTCTGCGGCGTGGTGCGCTTGAAGGCGTCGGGCTCCAGGTGCACCTCGGTGGGCACGCCCGCCGCGTTCGCGGTAACCCGGACCAGCTGGTCGGAGGACCACGCCGTCACCGACGCGGCGGCCAGCCTGGACTGCGCGTCGGCCAGTTCACGGCGCTGCCGCTCGAAGGTCTCCAGCAGATCGTCGATCTCCCCTTGCAGCGCACGATTCTGCGCGAGCTGCGCCTCGCGTTCCGCGTCGGCCATGGGCACGCCCCTCCCGTTCGAAGTCCCGGTCCTTCATCGGTTTTCGACGCGCCGCGCCGCTCCCCGGTTCCCTCCAAGTGTGCCTGTTCGCTCGCGCGCCGGTCACACCAGGATGTCGAGCAGGATCGACCCTGCGCACACGGCCACCACCGCGCCCAGCGCCACGGCGTCGCGCCGGCCGGGCGCGCTCGGGTGCGCGGTGAGCTGACCGGTGCCGCCGCGCGCGGTGATGGCCTCGCCGAGTTCGGTGGCGCGCCTGCTGGCCACGGCCATGGCGGCGGTGAGGATGTCGATGATCGGGCTGTCGGCGGCCCGGTCCAGCAGCCGTTCCTTGGGCCGCAGTTTGCGCGCGGCGCGCAGCACCCGGATCTCCTCCAGCAGCAGCGGCAGCCCGCGCAGCGTCAGCGCGACCACCACGGCCCACTCGTCCACCGGCACCCGCACTCGGCGCAGCGGTTTGCCGAGTTTGGCCAGCGCGGGCGCGATCTCGCCCATCGGAGTGGTCCACGCGATGAGGAACGAGGCGGTCAGCAGAACCAGCCCGAACACCACCACCCGCGTGTAGCTCAGCACGGCCGCCCCGCCCACCGGCATGTTCAGCAGCGCCCCGAGGCCGAGCAGGCCCCAGAACCACCAGGGCAGCCGGGGCAGCGTGCCCAGCGGCAGGCGGGCGAC
Source organism: Nocardia puris (assembly GCF_003315035.1). Classification (GTDB taxonomy): domain Bacteria; phylum Actinomycetota; class Actinomycetes; order Mycobacteriales; family Mycobacteriaceae; genus Nocardia; species Nocardia puris. The sequence goes on along the minus strand of NZ_QNRE01000012.1, from coordinate 32,151 downwards.
GATCCCGATCACGATCAGGAAGACGATCATCACGCCGAGCACGATCCAGGTGGGCCAGAACATCACCAGCAGGCTGAGCAGGAACGCGGCGATCATCTTCGTGCCCGCCCACAGTCGGTGCACCGGGCTCGACACCGGCACCTGGCGCAGCAATACCGTGCTCATCGGCGGCCTCCGTTCTCCCAGCCCCACGCGGCGTCGCCGGGCCCGGGTGGGGGAGCGGCGGCGCGGGGGTCGTGGCGCGGTGCGAAGTGGGGCGCGGCGGGCGCCGGGTCCACCGCCGGTTGGGTCTCGAGGATGCGCCCGGCGTTCAGGTGCACGGTGCGGTCGCACACGGCGGACATGTCGGCCACGTCGTGGGAGATGACGATCAGCGTCTGGCCCGCGTCGCGCAGCCGCGCCAGCAACTCGACGATATCGGCGCGGCCCTCGGGGTCCAGGCCCGCGAGCGGTTCGTCCAGCACCACCACCTGCGGGTGGCTGGCCACGATGGCCGCGAGCACCACCCGCTTGGCCTGCCCGCCGCTGAGTTCCTCGATCGAGCGGGCGGCCAGCGCGCGGTCCAGCCCGACGGCGTCCAGTGCCCGGCCGACCGCGCCCGAACCGGTGGCGCGCCCGCCCCAGTCGGCGATTTCCTCGCCCACCGTCTGCTTCTGCAACTGCAAACGTGAATGCTGGAACGCCAGCTCCACTCGCCCGATCTGCCGGGTCACCGGCCGCCCGCTCAGCTGGCAGCGGCCCGCGGTCGGTTCGATCAGGCCGGCGATGATCCACGCCAGCGTCGACTTGCCCGACCCGTTGCCGCCCACCACGAGCAGCGCCTCGCCGCGGCGCACCACCAGATCGACGCCGTGCAGCGCGGGCGCCTCCCACGGCGTGCCGCGGTTGTAGGTGTGGCGCACGTCGCGCAGTTCCAGGATGGCCGGGCCCATCGGCAGGCGGCGGCGGTCGCGCGCGGGCTGCGGCCAGGCGGGCAGGTGCTCGACGGTGCGTCCGCCGGCCAGGTGGATCACGCGGTCGGCGGCGGCCGCGTCGGCCTCGTGGTGGGTCACCAGCACCACCGCCATCGCGTGCCGGTGCGGCAGGCCGGCGAGCAGCGTGACGAGTTCGCGGCGGCCGTCGGGGTCGATCATCGAGGTGGCCTCGTCGGCGATCAGCAGGGCGGGGCGGCGGGCCAGCGCGGCGGCCACGGCCAGCCGCTGCTGCTGCCCGCCCGAAAGGGTCGCGGTCTCGCGGTCGCCCATCCCGTCCAGGCCCACCTCGCGCAGCAGCGCGTCCACGTCCACCTCGGCGGCCAGGTCGGTGGGCAGGCCCCACACCACGTCGTCGGCGACGAGCACGCCCAGCGTCTGGCTCTCCGGCCGCTGCAACACCAGCGCGGTGCCGCCGAGGTGGCCGAGCCCGGCCGATCCGGGGCGCTCCACTGTGCCCGAGGTGGGCGGCAGCCCGGCCAGCAATCGCGTCAGCGTGGATTTGCCGGACCCGTTGTGCCCGACGATCGCGACGAATTCGCCCAGGTGCACGGTCAGGTCGATATCGGTCAGCGCCTCGTTCGCGGCCCCCGGATACCGGAAGCCCGCGCCGCGCAAGGTGACCGGCAGCGGCGCGATGGGCCGCTGGTCGTGCGGCGCGTCGAGCCGGTCGCGGTTGGGCAGCCAGGCCAGCCGGTCCAGCACCGACCCGAGCACGAACCAGGAGAACAGCGCGCTCACCACCACGCCGATCGCGACGCCGCCGCCGACGTAGGCCCACCACCAGGCGAGCACGGTGTCGGTGACGTCGGAGGCGGCCCGGCCCAGCGGTTCCAGCGCCGCACTGCGCTCGGCCAGCCGCTGCACGCCCTCCGCGGTGTTGCGCAGGGTGGTGAAGAACAGCTCGCGGGTGCGCGAGAACAGCAGCAGCGAACCCACCGAGAACGCGCCCCACGCCACCCCGGCCAGCGTCGCGGCCGCCAGCACGGTGAGCAGCCCGCCGCCGCGGCGCTTCACCCCGCCGATGATGCCGCCGATGGTGGCCGTGCCGAGGACGCCGAGCGCGGGCATCACCCCGGCGGCCACGAACGTGACCAGCGTCGCCGCGACGGTGGCGGCCAGCAGCGTACGCATCCGGTAGCGGTGGGCGATCATGCCCAGCGGCACCGCGGCCACCAATTGCAGCGCCGCCGCGAACGGAATCACCGATCCCACCGTGACCAGCCCGACCGTCACCCCGCCGAGCACCGCGCCGACCGCCAGTTCGATCGGCCGCAGCGGCCCGCGTTCGTCGAAACCGGTCCGGCCGTCGGCCGTGGGCAGATCACTCACGCACTCAGTCTGCCAGGGACCGATCGAGCGGTCCGGCAGTCCGGGACCGCGCCGTCGGCCGGTGCGGAGGGTCCGCCGGGTCGTGCGGGCGCGCACGGGACGATGTGGGATCGACCACCGAACGGCCGGGCGGCCCATTCGCCGGGTGCGATCACGCCGCGCGGGTCAGCGCGAAATGCGCGCGGACGAGCTTGCGGGTGCGGCGGCGGTAGCTCGACACCGTGCCGGGCCAGTTGTTGGTGATGCGGCCGGAGGCGGTGCGGTACCAGCTGGTGCAGAAGTTCCACGGGGTGCGGTCCAGGCGCTGTTGCAGGGCGGTGTTGAACGCGCGCTCCGGCTCGTCGCGCACCTCGAGGTGGTGCCCGGGGTGCTCGGCGAGCAGGCGCACGGCCTGCCGGATGTAGCGGGCCTGGGATTCGATCATGTAGATGATCGAGCCCGCCGAGAGATTCGTGTTCGGCCCATACACCAGGAACAGATTCGGGAACTCGGGCACGGCTATGCCGTAGTAGGCGTGCGCGCCCTCGGACCATACGTCGGCGAGTTCGCGGCCACCGCGCCCGCGAATACGCATCGGCCACAGGAACTCGGTGCCTTTGAATCCGGTGCCGTAGATGATCACGTCCACCTCGTGCAGCGCACTGTCCTCCGTGCGCACCCCCTCGGGAGTGATCTCGGTGATGGGCGTCGTTTCGACGCGCACGTTCGGCTGGGTGAGCGCGGGGTAGTAGTCGTTGGAGAACAACCCCCGCTTGCACCCGATCGGGTAGTCCGGCGTCAGTTTGGCGCGCAGTTCCGGATCGTCGACCTGTTTGCGCAGATGCCGCGCCGCGATCGCCGACACCACGCGCGCGATCGCCGGGAACTCCACCAACCCCAGCGACACGAACTCACCGATCGACCACCACCCCAGTCGCTCCACCGACAGCGCGCCGGGCACTTTGGCGAACAGCTTGTGCTGGATGGGGGAGTAATCGGTGTCGAACTTGGGGATCACCCACGCCGGGGTGCGCTGGAACACGGTGAGCCGCCCGACTTTCGGCTGGATCTCCGGTATGAATTGCACCGCGCTCGCACCCGTGCCGATGCACGCCACGCGCTTGCCGGCGAGCTCGACCTCGTGGTCCCACTCGGCGGAGTGGAACGAGGGCCCGGCGAAGGTGTCGCGGCCGGGGATGGCGGGCCAGGCCGGCCGGGAGAGCTGGCCCACGGCGGAGATCAGCACGTCGGCCACGCGGGTGCGGCCGTCGGCGGTGTGGGCCGTCCACTTGCCCGAGTGCTCGTCGAACGCGGCTTCGGTGACCTCGGCGCCGAACCGGATCGCATCGAGCAGGTCGTGTCGTTCGGCGACCCCGCGCAGGTAGTCGTGGATCGCGGCGCGTCCCGAATAGCGTTGTGGCCAATCGGGTTTGGGCTCGAACGAGTACGAGTACAGCGGTGAGGGCACGTCGCAGGCGGCGCCGGGGTAGGTGTTCTCCCGCCAGACGCCGCCCAGGTCGTCGGCGCGCTCCAGGATGGTGAGGTCGGTGACGCCCTCGCGGCGCAGTGCGATGGCCGCGCCGATGCCGCCGAAGCCCGCGCCGATGACGAGGACCGAGGGCTGCCGCGCCGCCGTCATGTGACCCTCCTCACGATGCCTGCCGTCTCCACTGTAGGACCGATCCCGGGAGTGTCATCGAGACTTTCGGCCATAATGTCGGCTATGGACCGGACGCTGGCCACCGGAATCCGCGACTGGAACTTCCCGCGCGGCATCGCCAGCGTGGCGCTGATCGTCGGCCACGCGGGTGAGTACGGCGTGCCCGTGCCGCGGATGCTGGCCGGCACCGGGCTCACCGAGGCGACGCTGCGCGACCCCGACGCCCAGGTGGACGCGCACACCGAGCTGGCCGTGGTGCGCAATCTGGTGCGCGCCGTGGACTCGCCCGCGCTCGGCCTGGAGCTCGGCACCCGCTACCGCATCACCACCTTCGGCATCTTCGGCTTCGCGTGCGTGAGCAGCCCGACGCTGGGTGAGGCGATCTCGTTCGCGCTGCGCTATCTGGACCTGAGTTTCACGTTCTGCCTGCCCGTCGCCCAGTGGACCGGCGACGAACTGGTGGCCCGCGTGCACGACGATCTGGTGCCCGCCGACGTGCGCCACGTCCTGGTGGAACGCGACGTCGTGGCCATGCACCAGGTGATGAGCGATCTGCTCGGGCGCCCGTTGCCGCTGCTGCGCGCCGAATTCCGTTCCGCCGAGCCGGAATACATCGACAGCATCACGTCCGTCTTGGGCGTGCGGCCCGAGTTCGGCCGCCCGCAGAACCTGTTCGCCCTGGACGCCGGCATGCTGGACGAGCCGCTGCCCCAGGCCAACGAGCACACCTGGGCCATGTGCCTGGCCCAGTGCCGCCAGCTCATCGACCGCCGCCGTGCCCGCACCGGCATCGCCGCCGAGGTGCGCGAACTGCTCGTGCCCGGCGGGGCCGACGGGTTCGCGCCGCCGCCCGGAATCGACGCCGTGGCACGCAAACTCAACGTCAGCACCCGCACGCTGCGCCGCCACCTGGACACGGCGGGCACCAGTTACCGCGCCCTGCTGGACGAGGTGCGCCGCGCGCTGGCCGAGGAAATGCTCACCACCACACCGCTTTCGGTGAGCGATGTCGCGATCCGCCTCGGCTACGCCGAATCCTCCACGTTCATCTACGCGTTCAAGCGGTGGACCGGGGTGACACCCGCGGCGTACCGGCGCGAGCGCATCGCCGCGCGGTGATCAGGGCTGCTCGCCCAGGAATCCGCCCATGGGCACCGGCCGGAAATGCGTGGTGAGCGCGCCGTTCTCGTCGACGATGTGCAGCGCGACGGCCGGGTCGGGCGCGTAATCCATGACGTGGCCCGGCAATTCGAGTTCCCACTCGCCACCGAGCACGCTCGCGGTGCTGGGCGCCACCAGCAGCGGCCGCCCCGCGAAGGTGGTGGTGGCCGCCGAATGCGCGTGCCCGGTGAGCACGCCGATCACGCGCGGATCGCCGGTGATCACCTCGGCGAGGCGCTCGGGTTCGGCGAGGGTGATGCCGTCGATGATCGGGCTGTGCAGGTGCACCGGCGGGTGGTGCATGGCCAGCAGCACCGGCCCGTCGGCGGGGGCGGCGGCCAGCGTCTCGCGCAGGAACGCGAAGGTCTCGTCGCCGAGCAGACCGCCCGCCTCGCCGGGGATGGTGGAGTCCAGCAGGACGATGGTGAGGTCGCCGACGCGCACCGCGCCGTTGATGGGCCCGGACGACGCCGGTTCGCCGAGCAGCACTTCGCGGAACGCCGCGCGCTCGTCGTGATTGCCGGGCAGGAAGCGCAGCGGCACATCGGCGGTCAACGCGGTCCGCGCTTCGGCGTACTGGTCGGGCTTACCCGAGTCGGTGACGTCGCCGGTGATCAGGATGAGGTCGGGCTTGCGGCGTAGGCCGGCCAGATACGCCATGACCACCTCGGCTCGCTCCGTGTTGCGGGAACCGAGATCGATATGCGTATCGCTGACCTGAGCCACCAGGATCATCGGCGTTCGCTTTCTCTGAGGGATCGCTCCGTTGCGTCAGAGTGTGCCCACATCGTGTGCCCGGCACTTTCCCAGGCTAGATGACCTGCGCATTGTCCGTCTGCATGAGGCTCACCACCGGCCGTCTGTTCCCCGGCATCGGGTGCGTCAGCTCACAACAGGGTCGCCGCGTGGTCCAGCAGAGCGGTCGTGTCGTCGGCGGCGACGGGTGCCAGGAAATCGGGGCCCGGTGGCGCCACCAGGTCGAGTTCGGGCGGCGTGCGCCACGGCGCGGTGAGCCCGAGCCGCCACGAGTGCAGGTAGGTGCGCGGGTGCGCGCCGGTCTTGTCGAACAGCGGATCGCCCACGATCGGATACCCGATCCACGCCAGGTGCACGCGGATCTGATGGCGCCTGCCGGTGACCGGGCGCAGCGCCAGCACCGTGTACTCACCGGTCCGTGACACCGTGGCGAACTCGGTGAGCGACGGATAGTTCTTGGTCTCCAACAGATCTCGCGCGTCGACGGACCAGCGATCCCCGGCGTGGCGGATGCGTTCGCGGGGCGCGGCGATGCGCACCCGGTTCTTGCGGCCCACGCTCAGCGGCAGGTCGATCGCGCCGCGCTCGGGCAATCCGGTGCCCGCCACGATCGCCAGGTACGTCTTCACGGCGGTCTGCTTGTTGAACTGCCTGGTCAGCTGCCCGTGCGCGGTGAGGTCCTTGGCCAGCAGCACCAGGCCGGAGGTCACCTTGTCGATGCGGTGCACCGGATACAGCGTCTCGCCGGTGGCGGCGGCCAGTTCGACCACGTCGATGTCGTGCCGCTCGCCGGTCACCGAGATCCCCGCGGGCTTGTTCAGCGCCAGAATCGCCGAGTCCTCGGCGACCAGCGCCTCGTCCCGCAGCGCGGGCCACTCCGTTCGCACCACATCCACACCGTCGACAGTACGGGCCGCGAGCGACCGGCCCGCATTCCCCGCGTGCCGGTCAGCGCCGCCACCGGTTCAGCAGCAGATCGCCCGCGAGGGCGTTGACCTCGGCGCGGGTGCGGCCGGGATGGTCGGCGGCCAGGAAGTGGTTGCCGATCGCCATGCAGAACGCCAGCAGGCTGCGGGCCTCGATCTCGTCGGGGTCGGTGCAGAAGGTGCCGATCGCGTCGCGCAGCAGCTGCATGCGGCGGTTGTCCACGCGGCGCAGGCGTTCGGCGACGGCGGGATCGCGGCGGGCCCAGTCGCGCACGGCCAGGTCGATGGGCAGCAGCCGGTCGCCGGAGAAGGTGAGCCGGCCGGCCAGCCTGGCCTTGTCCACCGCGTCGCCCTCGGCCCGCTCGATCCGCTCGAAGACCTCGTCCACGGCCTCGCGCTCCCAAGTGTCGAGCATCTCGGCGAGCAGCGCCTCGCGGTTGGCGAAGTAGCCGTAGAACCCGCCCTTGGTGACGCCGAGCGCCTTGGCCAGCGCCTCCACGCGCACGGCGTCGACGCCGCCGGTGGCCAGCGCTCGCAGCCCTTCGTCGATCCACGTCTCGCGCGGTGTGCGCAACGCGCCCATGGTGTGGCCCACTCCATTCCGTCGTTCCGTTGTGCGGTGCCGTATAACAGGTCTAGCCTCTGCTTATACGCAACCGTATAACGCGCGGCGGGCGGTGTCACCCGTGCCGCGCCACGAGAAGGGAGAACTCCGATGGTCAAGTGGGCCGGCGGGCTGATCGTTTTCATCGGGGTGGCGCACACGCTGATCGCGCTGGCGCTCACGGCGCCGTCGCACGCGGGGGCGTGGATCGGCCGGGAGCTGTGGGGAGAGAAACTCGCCGAGATGAGTTCCGCCAACGGCGCGTACTGGCTGACCCTCGGCAGCTTCGGCATCCCGCTCGCCGTCGTCGGGTTCCTCGTGCTGTGGATGGATCGGCGCGGACTCACGCCGCCGACGTTCATCGCCTGGACGCTGGTGGTGACGACCATCATTGACCTGTGGTTCTTCGGGCCGTCGCCGGGGCCGATCCTGCTGATCGCGGCGGGTCTGCTGCTGGCGGCCGATCGGCGGGCGAAGCGTGCGGAGGGTGCGGTCGCGGCGGCGGTGTGAGGTGCGTTCGTGCCCGCGGGATCTGCTCGCGGCCACCATCGGCCTGGCCGGACGCAGCCTAGAGGTCGACTCGGGATCGGAAATCAGTTGGCGCGCAACGTGTGCGGGCGCAGACGGTTGAATCCGCGGACGCGCACGCTGCGCAGGTTGCGCACCTCGAACTCCGGGTGGTCGGCCAGTTCCTCGGCCGCGGCGTCGTCGATCAGGATGGTGCCGGGCCGGGCGACGCCGGTGAGCCGGGAGGCGATGTTCACCACCGAGCCGTACAGGTCGCCGAAGCGTTGCAGCACTTCGCCGTACGCGAGTGCGACACGCAATTCCGGTGTGCCGCCGACCATCATGGTGGACTCCTGGATGGCGATCGCGATGCGTGCCCCGTCGACGGCCGTCTCCGCCGCGAACATCACCTCGTCGCCGACGTGCTTGATCACCCAGCCGCCGTTCTCCGCGATGGCGGCGGTGGTGGTGGACTCGAAAGCCTCCAGCAGCGTGGACAATTCGTCGGGGTGCAGGTGCCGGGTGAGCCGGGTGTAGCCGACCATGTCGGCGAAGCCGACCGCCAGCGTGCGGGTGGAGTCCTCCGCCGTCGCGCCGCCGTCGAAGGAGCGCGACAGCGCCGCCGAGAGGTGGCGTCGCCACACGTAGCTCTGGAGTTCCTGCACCACCGAGATGGTCCGTTCGGCGGCGGCTTTCGCGACCTCGGCCGGGTCGCGGCCCTCGGCTTCGGCGGCCGCGATCTGGGCGCCGATCTCGGCCAGCACCAGATCGGCCTGCCACTCCGCGAGCCGCGCCATGGCCTGGCCGATGGTGCGCGCGGTCGCCGCCTGCTGGCGCAGGTCGGATTTCTCGGCCACCTTCAGGCCGCGGAAGTCGCGCACGGCCGCCACGTCGGCGTCGGTGTAGTCGACCTCTGGGTCGGAGCTGGCGGGGAAGCCGAGCGCCGTCCACAGGCGCCGTGACACCTCCGGCGAGACGCCGGACCGTTTCGCCACTTCGACGCGGGTGTACTTGCGCTCGCCACCGAGCAGGCATTCCTCCACCGCCGATTGGACCAGCCGGGAAACTTCGCTCGTCGCCATATCAGCCACCTTACGGCGAAAGCACGACAATTCAGGCCCGAGGTGGGTGCGTTGGGGCACGTCACAAGGGGTGCGGTGGGTCTAACGGGTGGTCGCGCGCGACTGATGCCGGAGCCGCGGCCGGGGTGGCGCGTGTAAGTGGTCCGGTGCTGGGACCCTCACCCGGAGTGGGCGGAACGGCATGATGGGCGGGTGATTGCGACTGCGCCCGCCACCGATACGACGATCATCGCCGACGGCGTGCCCGTGCACGTCCGCGTCGACGGGCCGCCGGACGCCCCGGCCGTGCTGCTCGTCCACGGGTTCGCGTCCTCGGTGCACTGGTTCCGGGATCTGGCGCGCCTGCTCGCCGCCGACCACCGGGTGATCCGCTACGACCTGCGCGGGCACGGCGCGACCGGCGGCGACACCGGTCTCGATCCCGAAGCGCAGGCCCGCACCGCGCACGCACTGCTCGGCGAACTCGACATCGATCGGGTCGCCGCATTCGGGCATTCCTACGGCGCGGACGTCGCCATGGCGTTGGCCCGCCGCACGCCGATCGTCGAACGGGCCGGAATCATCGGGCAAGCTCCCGACTACAGCTACGCGGACCTGCCGGGCGACGGCGTGCTGAAGGCCGCCGGGTGGCTGGTGCGGCCGATCCACCGGCTCAGCCCGTCGCCCGCCGTCCGCGCGGCCATGGGCACCGCCTTCGCGCCCGGCTTCCCGCAGGACAACGCCTTCGACCACCCCGACCGCCCGGTGCTCGACTACCGCGCGATGAGCCCCGGCATGTTCCGCGAGGTCCTGCCCGTCCGCCGGGCCCGCCTCGCGGCCGACCCGCTCGACGCCCAGGGCCGGGCGCTCGGCAGGCCCTGGCTGGTCCTGCACGGGGACCGGGACCGGATGTACTCGGTGCACGAGACCGTCGCCCGGTATCGCGCGGCGGGCGCGCGGGTCGAAATCATCCGGGGGACAGGGCATTCCCCGCATATCGAACGTCCGCACGAGGTGGCCCGGATCGTGCGGGGGTTTCTCGGGATCTGAGAGCGAGCAAAGAGTTTCTCCACCCTCTGCTATCGATCAGTAAACTCGACGGCATTGATATCCCTCGACGCCGGAGGCGGATGGACGATGGAAGTGGTACTGATCCTCGTCGTGCTCGCGCTCGTGGCCATTCTGCTGTTCACGCGCGGGAATCTGAACAAGCAGCGGTCGGAGAACGACCTGGCCGACGCGCTCGCCGACGCCAGGCAGGTGAACGAGCGGCTCGGCGGCCAGATCTACAACCTGACCGGTAGCAACGACGCGGCGAAGCAGGCGCTGGCCGACGCCGCCGAACGGCACACGGCCGCGGGCTCCCAGATCGACCTCGCCCGCACCCCCGTCCAGGCGCGGCTGGCGAAACAGACGGCGCTGGAAGGCCTTTACTACATCCGCGCCGCGCGCACCGCCATGGACATGGACCCCGGCCCCGCCATCCCGGAGCTCGAGGGCCAGTCGAGCGCGGGCCGCGTCACCGAGGACCGCGTCGTCGACTTCGAGGGCCGCGAGATCGCCGCCTCCCCGAAGCCCTCCTCCGCGACCCCCAACTACTACCCGGGCGGCCGCGTCGCCGGCCGTCCCGTCCCGGCGGGCTGGTACTCCGAACCGTGGTGGCGCCCGGCGCTGATCGCCGGTGCGTGGGGCGTCGGCTCGGCCCTGCTGTTCACCTCGCTGTTCGCGGGGATGTCGGGTGTCGCCTACGGCGCGCAAGGCTTCGAGAGCGGCTACGGCGAGGGCTACCAGGACGGACTGGACGCCGGGGGTGATCAGGGGCTCGATGCCGGCGACCAGGGCGGCGATTGGGGCGGCGGCGACCAAGGTGGCGACTGGGGCGGCGGCGATTGGGGCGGTGGCGGAGATTTCGGCGGCGGCTTCGACTTCTGACGCTCGGTCGCGCTGGGATGGCGAGCTACGCAACGCCGCCCCGGCCGGTCACCTGCCCGCCAGCAGCGCCGTGATCAGCGAACCCCGTTGCAGTGCTTCGGCATTGGCCGCCTCCGACTCATAGCTGGCGGTGACCACCGCGAGCGATTCCGGCGTCGGTCTGCCGACGCAGTGCGGGGCCAGGCGCCGGAAGAACTCGTCCGGCGTGAACACGGCTTCCGGCGGGTGCACGCCGGGCCGCTGCGCCCGCATCAGCGCGCCGACGGCCAGCGGAATGCCGGTGACCTCCGCCATCGTCAGCCCCGGCACCTGCCCGAGCGCGCACGCGACGGTGGCGGGCGCGCCGTCCCGCTCACCCGTGGCGAGGGCGAACAGCGGCGGCAGGGTCGACCCGGCCAGCAGCCCGACCGATCCGGAGGGCAGTAGGTTCTCGGCGAGCGCGGCGACGGACGCGGCGCTAGCGCGGCTGAGCACCCCGTGGGTGACGCCGCGACCGAGCAACGTCAGCACCCCGGCCACATATCGCGGCGCCAGCGCGAGATTCACGCTCTCCCGGATATCGGGAAACGTGCGGGCGAGGGTCACCGGTTCGGGATGGCCGAAGGTCCACCCCGTCGCCCGGCCCAGTCCCGGGTACTCGACGACGGTGCGGCGCAGCGGCCGCTCCCACACCTGTTCGCCGCCGCGGATCACCGGAATGGTGTTGCTGACCTGCTCGATACCGTGCACCACCGCGGCGCTGGGCCGCCACGAGCGCGACTCCGGTTGCGCCATCGCGAGATTCCAGCCGGTGATCACGGTCTCGGCGCGGTCCAAGCCGGCCAGAGCGTGCGCGGCCAGCAGGTTCGCCAGTCCGGGGCTCGCGCCGATGCCGAGGACCGCGGTGATCCCGGCGGCCTCGGCCTCGGCACGCATGTCGAGCATGGTCACGGTGGGTGCGGGGTCGTCGCACACATCGACGTAGTCGCGTCCGGCGTCGATGGCGGCGCGCAGCACGCCGGGGCCGAACCGGAAGTACGGCCCCACGGTGTTCACCACCACGTCGGCCTCCCGCATCCGCGCGACCAGCGCCGCGTGGTCGGTCACGTCGACGGCCACCGCCGTCGCCTTCTCGCCCAGTTCCGCGGCGACGGCGCGCGCCCGGTCCGCGGCCAGATCGGCGATCACCACCTGATCGACCTCCGCGTCGGCGCCGAGTACCCGGGCGGCCGCCCGCCCGACCTCGCCCGCCCCGCCCAGAACCAACACCCGCATCGCACGCTCCCCTCAGATCATCCGGTTACACCGCGACACTATCTGTGACGTCCGGTACCAGGTGGGGATTCGCGGGATTCCCCCGCTTCCGCTTCCCGAACGGGAACCACCAGTTCCACGAGTCGGCCACCGACATGAGCACCGGCACCAGAATCAACCGCATCACGGTGATGTCGATCGCGATCGCCACCGCCAGCCCGAACCCGATCTGCTTGAGCTCCAGCACATCCGCCACCACCAGCGACCCGAACACCGCGATCATGATGAGCCCGGCGATGGTGATCTGCGGCGCCACCGCGGCCATCGCCCGCCGCACCGCCTCCCGGTTGTCGCCGCAGCGCAGGTACTCCTCGCGCACCCGCTGCACCATGAAAACCTCGTAGTCCATGGACAATCCGAACAGCACCGCGAACATCGCCACCGGCAGGAACGCCTGGATGGTGCCGACGCTGTCGAACCGCAGCACCGACTCGCCGTACCCGTGCTGGAACACCGCCACCGTCGCCCCGAGCGAGGCGGCCGTGGCCAGGGCGTTGAGCACGATCGCCTTGACCGGGATCACCACGCTGCGCAGCGTCACCACCAGGTATATCAGCGAGAGTGCGAGGACGAGCAACACCACGGCGAGGAACATCCGCCCCGTCTCGCTCGCGATATCGGTGTACTGGGCCGCCATGCCGCCGACGCCGACCACTACACCGGGTGCTGCGAGTTGCCCGGAGTCGCGGAGCTTTTCGACGAGCTCGACCGTCTGCGGCGCGTCGACTGCGTGCGCGGACTGCACCATGCCCAGCAGGCACCGTGGCGCGCGCACATCGTCGACGAGCACGCCGTCGGCGGCCGCACCCAGCGGGGTGTCGGGCAGGCCGCCGAGTCCGCCGGGCATGGGCGTGTCGAAAACCGAAGCGGCGGACAGGACTTCGTCCATCGGTCCGGTGCGGGCGAAATAGCCCTGTATCGCGGTGATCTCGTCCCCGGTCAGCGGGCGTTCGACCTCGGCGCACGCGGTCACGTAGATCGGGGCTACCGCCGATCCGCCGAAAGCCTGTGCGGCGGACGCGTACCCGGCGCCCGCCGGAGTGCTCGCCAGGGTCGGGATGCCGAGGTCGAGTCCGAGCCGCATGCCGGCGGCGGGCAGCGCGAGCGCCACGAGCAACGCCGCCGCCGGAACGCCCAGCACCACCGGTCGTCGCTGCACGAAGGCCACCCACCGGTACCACCGGCCGTCCGGCTCGCCGGTGGCGGGCGCGCGCAGGCGCAACCGCGACGCCGAAATCGCCAGCAGCGCGGGCAATCCTGTGACCGCCGCCAGCATCGCGCACAGCACCACCAGGGCCGCCGCGATGGCGATGTCCCGGAACACCGGTCCGTCGATGATCAGGATCGAGCACAGCGACACCATCACGATGACACCGGACACGATCACGGTGTGCCCGGACGTCCGCATGCAGGTGCTCAGCGCGGCGATCACCTGGTCGCGGGTCACCGGCCCGGCCGTTCGGCCCGGAAGTTGCTCACGGAATCGGCTCACCATGAACAGCGCGTAGTCCACGCCGACCGCCAACCCGATGATCGTGGCGACCACCAGCGCGAACTGCGAGGTCTCCGCTACCCCCGAGAGTGCCGCGATGCCGATGCTGCTGAGAGTCACGCCGAGCCCGGCCGCGCAGATCGCCAGCGCGGTGGCCAGCACCGACCGCAGACCCCACAGCAGCAGGACGAGTGCCAAGGTGAGCCCGACGATCTCCGCGCGCAGTTGATCACGGCGTTCCACATCGGCCAGCGCCTTGTTCAGCGGCGTCTCACCGGTCAGATCGGCCGCGGTTCCCGGTGGGAGATCCACTGTGCGTAAGGCATTTTCGATCCGGTCCGTGGTGGCGTCGCGGTCGGACACCGAACCGTGCAGCGGGAGGAGCACCATCGCGGTGCGCCGGTCGTCGGCGAGGAGTTCGGTGCCCGCCATCGGCGTCGTCGGGTCGACGACCTCGCCGACACCCTCGAGATCGCGCACCGCGGGCGTCACGGCACGCGTGGCCGCGGCCACCGCCCCCGGATCGTCACCGGTGACGACCACCGCCACCTGCTCGGCGCCGAGACGCGGAAAGCGTTCGGCGAGCAGCGTCGCCGTGCGCTCGGAATCCGAGCCGGAGATCGAATAGTCGGGCAGGCGCAGGTGGTTCTCCAGCCGGTCGAACTGGATGCCGCCGACCACCAGGATCAGCAGCCAGAGCGTGGCCAGCGGCCATCGGAGCCGGTAACACTGCCGCGCCCAGGTGAGCGCGAGACCTGGCCGTTCGTCGTCGGGGTTGTGCATAGTCGGGTCGCCTTCGCGCGTCGTGGGAATACCTGGCGCGGAACGGGATTCGATCCGCGCCAGGCCGGGGAACTTCGTCAGTGCACGAAGAAGTTGTGCCGCTTCATCTCCGCCACACTGGTGCCGAACGCGTCCACCACGGTGTCCAGATCGCGGTAGGTGTGCGCGTCGTTGAGCAGGATCGTGTGCAGCTCGGGCAGATACACGTTGTTCAGTCGCATGTAGTACGCCAGCGCGAGGGTGGCCTTGACGTGGCTGCCCGCCGTCTGGTCCCGCGGTAGTGCGGGTTTGGCGTAGTCGAAGCCGATGCTGAACAGCGTGTGCTTGCCGCTCACCGTCGCGGGCACGCCCTCGCGCTCCGCGACCGCCCGCAGCCCGTCGCGCAGATAGTCGGTGCGCGCGTCGAGTTCGGTGTAGATGGCCGGGTTGTCGCGCAGGTGCCGCAGCACCGCCGCGCCCGCCGCCGTCGACACCGAGTTGCCGCTGGTGGTGCCGCCGCAGAACGCGCGGGTCGCCCAGTCCTCGAACGGATCGTTCGTGGTGCGCGCCGCCCACATCGCCCGGCCGTGGCCCACCACCGCGCCGCCGGGCAGCCCGCCGCCGACGATCTTGCCCAGGCAGGTCAGGTCCGGTTCCACACCCGTCAGTGTCTGCACACCGCCGTAGGTGACGCGGAAGCCGCTCACCACCTCGTCGAAGATCAGCAGCACGCCCGTCTCGTCGCACACCGCGCGCAGCGCGCGCAGGAACTCGAGGTCGTAGTCGACGGCCATCGACGGCATCGGCTCGATCAGCACCGCCGCCAGCGAATCCGCGTTGCGGCGGATGCGATCGATGGAGGTGGGCGAACCGTATTGCAGCACAAGGGTGTTGTCCACCACACTGCGCTG
Organism: Nocardia puris; assembly: GCF_003315035.1. Classification (GTDB taxonomy): domain Bacteria; phylum Actinomycetota; class Actinomycetes; order Mycobacteriales; family Mycobacteriaceae; genus Nocardia; species Nocardia puris. The sequence continues at coordinate 16,804 of NZ_QNRE01000012.1, read as the reverse complement.
CGCGCCCGCCGAGTTGCTCACCGGCTCCGGCTCGGCCGCGCTGCCGCGGTAGCGGAACCACGACGACACCATGCCCTGATCGGACCAGCCGTGATAGTGGCCCTCGAACTTCGCGATCCGGTCCCGACCGGTCGCGGCGCGCGCGATCCGCGAGGCCGTGAGCACCGATTCGGTGCCGGAGTTGGTGAACACCACCGACTTCCCGCCGCCGAACGCCTCGCCGATCAGCTGCGCCAGGTCGACCTCGGCGGCGTTGCCGATCGCGTTGACCGCGCCCTTCTCCATCGCGGTCGTGACCGCCTCGACCACCACCTTGGGCCGATAGCCCAGGATGTGCGGGCCGAAACCGCTGGCCAGGTCGATGTAGGTGTTGCCGTCGATATCGGTGATCGTGCAGCCCTCGGCCGTGTCCACGATCAGCGGGTATTCGCTGGGCAGCACGTAGCGGTCCATGTGCGTCTGCGCGATCAGGGCTCGCTCGCCGTCCTGTTTGACGGCCATCGACTTCGGCATGTGGCCGGCGATCCGGTCGTCGAACAGCGTCTTGAGCTCCTCACTCATGAACGGCGAGAACCGGTCGGTGAAGCGCCGCGCGTTCGACCAGATGTCGATCCGCGGGTCCACCGCGCTGATCAGTCCCTCACCGGTGAGGAAGGCCAGGCCCAGCAGGGTGAAATCGGTGGTGAGCCGCCAATTCGCCCCGCGCAGCACCTTGGTGGCGTCGTCGAAGAAGCCCATGGTCGACCACGCGTCGGTCTTCTCGTCGAAGTGGTAGCGCAGCACATCGATCAGGTCCTGCCGGAACGACGCCGGGATCGCCGAATTCGCTTCCGGCGCAACGGTGAACGCGTCGATGAAGCGGTCCACCGCCCGGTCCCACTGCTTCTGGATGCACCCGTAGTAGAACGAGGCCAGCGCCCACTTGCCGTCCTCCGACAGGGAGCCGACCAAGCCGTAGTCGAGCATGATGATCTCGCCGTCGTGGGTGAGCATCATATTGCCGGGGTGCGGGTCGACGTGGAACAGCCCGTGGAAGAACGCCATTGTGTAAAAGGTGTCCTGCATGCGGCGGGCGAGTTCGTCCTTGGGGAACCGGCACTGCTCGAATGCGGTGCCCGGCACGGCGTCGCCGATGAATTCCATCACCAGGATGTCCTCCGAGCACAGTTCCCGGTGGACGCGCGGGACCCGCACGAAGGGATGCGACGCGAAATTCGACCGCACCTGCTCCTGGCGTTGCGCCTCCAAGCGCATATCGCATTGTTCGACCAGGAACGGGCGCAGCTCGGCGAAATGGCTCAGCGCGTCGTAGGACCGGGCCGCGGGAAACAGCTTCTGCACCGTGGCCAGCATCCCGGCGGTCGCCGCGGTGCTCGCCGAGAGGCGCTCCCGGACACCCGCTTTCACGATCTTGACGGCGACCTCCTCGCCGGTGTCCAGACGGCCGCGATGCACCTGGGCCACCGTGCCCGCGGCGATCGCCACTGGATCGAACGAGGTCAGCCGCCCGCGCAGGTCCGGATGCGCCGCCGTGCGCAGCAGCGCCTCGGTCTCGGCCGGCGTCATCGCGGGCATGTCCGCGAACAGGTGCCGGAATTCGGCGATGGCGTCGGCGTCGAACAGGCCGGTCTGCGTGCCGAGGATCTGCCCGGCCTTGGTGTACATCGGTCCCATGCGGAGCAGGAACTCCCGCAAATTGACCGCCACCTGCTGCTTGGATCCGCTGCGCCGGAAATCCCGGTACCCCTTGACGCCGTAATACGGAAGCCACCTGGCCAGCCGGCCCACTTCCCGTGCGGCACCACGCTTGGCGGATAGAGCAGCCATGAAAAACCCTCCCACTTAATAGGATCTGTGCTCGACAGATTCAGGCATCTGCGACGACAACAGGGCGCGAAAGATCAGCGACCCGGTCGTCGAGAAAAATCCGGAAGAAATCCGGTACGAATCGCGAATACCACAAACCCCGATGTCTCGGATTCGCGAGAAAGAATGCCGTTCGGCCCCCGCGCCCCACGTGGGCGTCCGGGAACCCGGCGAAGACGCGCCGCGATCGGGGCCCCGGGTCCACGATGACCAGGACGAGCCCGCCTGTATCCGCTCGGCGCGCGGTCGACTCGAGTGGCGACATGCCGCGGGACGAACCCGACTACTCGATGAATCTCATTGCCTCAGAGTGGATTTCACCCGTCCGGCCGATCACCCCACTCCCACCGCTGCGTCGTAACCCTGCGGCAGCCACGTTAGATGATACTTGCGGTGACACACAACCTCGCCGGTCAGTGATAGATCGCACGCCGGGGGATTGCGTCCTTCATGTAACCCATTGCGCGGCAAACAAATCCGCAGCTCAGAGCGGTCATCCTCGCCGTTCGCCCCCACTTCAGCCCAGGTGCGCCGCCCACCCTCTCCGCTACACGACCCCGCATCGGCCCGGTGAACTCGTAAATCCCCACCACCCTCACAGCCCCGAAAAACGCACCCACCCGCACCGCCCTCACAACGCCGTCCGCGCCCCGGCGAACTCGCCCGCCGGGACCACCGCCCACCCCACAACCGCATCGCACCCCAGCCCCCCGGCCAGGTATAGTCACCCCTGGACAAAGCCCACCACCCGGCCCACCGGCCCCGGGCCCAGTCCACGGAAACGTGCACACCGACGAGAACGACCCAGGTCCTCCCGCCGACGTGCACACCTCCAACCCAGCCTTCGTAGCTCAGGGGATAGAGCACCGCTCTCCTAAAGCGGGTGTCGCAGGTTCGAATCCTGCCGAGGGCACCAAAGTAGTACCTTTCAAACCTGCGGCACCCGCCGCAGGTTTTTCGTTTGCACGCCCTTCTGCCTTGGCAAAGCTGACTGGTCCCGTTCGGCCGGTTCGCTTGATGGCATCCATGAGGGCGACGCCGTCTGGCGCTACCCGCTCGTCGTCTTCGGCTACACCGGGGACTTCACTGCCGAGCAAGGTGTTGAACGGCTCCGCCAGTTCGACACGCACAAAGTCCTGTTCTACATAGATTCTGTTGAAGAACGCCTGGTTGAACAGCCGCCTGACATGGGGACTGGCGGTGATGTAGCCAGCGTGGCAATTGCCGGCGTAGCTCAGAGCGGTTCGGAGGTTGCGTTCCACCACGTCGAGCCGGACTTGCGTGGTTTCGAGCCGCTGGTAGGCGGACGATGCTAGCTCAAGTTCAGATTTCGTCACCCACACGAAGGCGACGCCGCTTCGGGGCATGATCCAGCCATCGAACTGTAGACCGATCGTTCTGCCCGGCACCGTTTCTGGGCTTTTGGTGACGACGGTCTTGTGGCTGCTGGCAATGAAGTCGATCAGGTTGACATAGGCGATATCGGTATCGCTGTAGTCCAGGTCGATGTCGATCCCGCGGCTGGGCTGATTAACCACGAACTGCAACCACCGGCTCTGCGGCGCGGGTTGCAGGCGGTAGGTGAAAGCGATGGTCCGTGGCCGCGTCCGATCACCATCCTCATCCGGCAGGCCGAGATCGACGGTGTAGGTTTGCGCTCCCTTTCGAGCGCTCCGCCGGATGGCACGTTCCTCGCCATCAACGGTGAACTGGACCAGTTCGAAGGCTTCCTTGGCGCCAGCGTCGATGCCGCTGGTCGGGTTGTAGTACCAGGCGAAAGTTGAGGCGGGATCGTGGGTCAGGGCGCGGTACTCGTCGGCATCGGATACCGACACGAATCGGCGCACGGTGCCTGACGGCACGGTGGTGTATTCCTGCCGCACCGTGATGACAAGCCCGGACGGATCGGCGGAGACTGCATGGGCGGTATTCGATGTCGGGGTCGTGATCCGAACCGAAAGCTTGACGTCATGCCATCGTTCGATGGATTGCACGGCTTGGTCGCGGATATCCGTGTAGAGCTCGCGGGCCAACTCTCTGTCCTTGAGTCGCATTGCCAGGCTGTTGGCGATGATCTCGTCCAGGAGTTCAGGGGTGGCTACCCGCTGGAGGTCATCGTCGGCAAAGGCGAATCCCTTGATCACGGCTTCTTTCATGGCGGGTGCCTGCTCGATGAGCAGCCGCCGGAGGCGTGCTTCGTCGGCCTCTTGCTTTTCGCGCTCGAAGTAGCCGTCAAGCCAGACGCCGAGCAGGCCGGCGCCAACGAGGAGCGCGCCCAACTCACTCCACGGCACCCAGGCCAGCCATCCCAGCTCTCGCACTGCCGGGAGGGACTTGCCGACTGCCATGAGCCCGACGCCCGTCACGAACAACACCACGACAGCGAGGAGTTTCTTAATTCGGAAGAGTCGGTTCAACGCATCATTCATAGGGTTTGATGCAACTATTGTACCAAGATGGCGGTTATTGGCCTAGGCCAAAAGCAGGGTGAGGCGTTCGTTGCGAGCGCCTCACCCTGCAGTCACGGTGTCGGCCTTAGCCGTTACCGCCACCAAAGAAGCCGTTTCCGCCGCCCATGGTGCCACCTCCCGTCTTGCCCAAACCCCGCGTGGCAGGTATTTCACCTGCAAAGCAGGGCGAATTGAAACCCGGTGCCATTCGCACGGGCGCGTCGATTCTAGGACTTATAGTATTGGGATACAAGGTCATGTGATACGACGTCTCTGGATTTCAAGTCATGGGACGTATGGGCTTGGGTCACCATGCCACCTACCGCCAAGCCGCCGCTGTCCGCCGCTGCCCAGGTTTTCGGCGAGCGAGTACTCGCGCGCCGGGGCGAGCTTGGCCTCAGTCAGGAGAAAGCAGCCGAAGCGTGCGGCTTGCACTGGACCTACCTCGGCCAGGTGGAGCGTGGACAGCGCAATCTCACGCTCCATAACATCTTGAAGATCGCTGCGGGGTTAGAGATCGACGCTGGGGAGCTAGTCAGCGGGTTGCCGGTTCCAGAGGCCGTGGCCGACTGAATCGCTGCATCCGCTCTTGGCTGGCCAGATGACCTGCTTCGTCACCGGGACGGGGCGCCGAGGCGGAAGTGCGCGGTCCTACGGCCCGGGCACCGAAACGGTGATGTCCCCGCCCGACCTGCCGACGATCTTTGCCCCGCCAACCTTGGCCAGGAAATCTCGGAAGTTCGAATACCCGTAGCGGTTCTCGTCGAATGTCGGATCAAGCGCCAGCATCTTGCTCTTGATCGCGCTGGCCGTTGGGGTATCGGTCGTGATCTGTGAGACGGCCTCGGAGAGCAGCTGTCTGGCGCTGTTCACATCTTTCGCCGAGCCAGCCGGTTTCACTACGCCGGCGGAGGACGCACTCGGCTCGGCCTGACGCAGTACCGTCTCCCAGAACTTGTACTCGCTGCACACCGACACCAGTCGAGCGCTGGTCGCGGCTTCGTTGGTGCCGATGCCGATGACGTGCTTGCCGAACTCGCGCAGCTTCTGCACCAGCGGAGTGAAGTCACTATCCCCCGTCACCAGGACGAAGACGCCGATATCGGCGTGGGCAATCAGGGTCTCCATCGCATCGACGGCCAGGCGGATGTCTGCGGCGTTCTTGTGCGTGCCTGGCGCGAACCTGCCGAGCTGAACCAGGTCGATGCCGTTCTCCGCCAGCGCCTGCTCGTATTGGCCGAACCGCTCATCACGCCAGTCCGCGTATGCTCGCCGCACCGAGGCGTTTCCGAACCCTCGACAGAGCCAGCGCAGTGCCGACGACGGAATCGCCTTGGCTCCTGCACCATTGCTGCCAGCACCGAGGACAAGGTTCTCAAAATCCAGGAAGACAGCCACGGCCCCGTTGCTGTCCCCGATACGTCCGTCGCGCCGCATGCTCATCACCCCCTGGACCGCTACGTTGGTCGACGCGTGGAGTTTAACGTCGCCGGTAGCGAGTCCGGGTGACGTTGAGCACAACGCCGCTATGCCAAGTCGACCCAGGAGTCGCTATCCGTGTGCCAATGGTGTCGTTGTCACCGGCTACTGTTGCCCGCGAAGACACGACGAGCGAAGGGGAGATCATGGCCGGTCGGCTGACGCTGTCTTGGGTCAACAAGGACCAAGCTCTCGTGCCGGACGAGAATGGCGGCTACACCTGGGTCGATCGTGACGATCCCCGAGTCACGGAGGTGCGTCTACTCCACAGGGCAGGTAGCTGCGGAGGACCTACCGGCGATGACAATCTGCTCATCCAGGGTGACAGCTACGACGCCCTCCATGCGCTTGTACGGACTCCGGAGTACGCAAGGCGCTACCGGGGCAAGGTCAAGCTCGTCTACATCGATCCTCCCTTCAACACCGGCCAGGCGTTCGAGCATTACGAGGATGCGCTGGAGCACTCGGTTTGGCTCGGCATGATGCGTGAGCGGTTATTGCTGATTAGAGAACTTCTGTCCGCCGACGGATCCGTATGGGTGCACCTCGATGACGCCGAAATGGCCTACTGCCGAGTCCTCATGGATGAGATCTTCGGGCGCGGAAATTTCATCGCTAACGTGATTTGGCAGAAGATCCATGCACGAAATAACTCGGCGCAACACTTTTCGACGGTGCACGACTACATCCTCGTTTATGCGAAGGATCGGGATCTACTCCGGCTCGGCAGAGTGGATCGAACTGAGTTGAGCGATTCTGACTTCTGGAACCCGGACAACGATCCACGGGGCCGCTGGCGGCGGTCAGATCTCACCGCATCTCATTCCTACGAGGATGGTCGGTATGAGGTAATTGGGCCACATGGCGATGCTTTCAGCCCTCGGGGGAACCGATGGTGGTCCGTCTCCAAAGACACGTTCGAGCAGTTGCGCGCGGATAATCGACTCTGGTGGGGTAAGACCGGCCGAACGTTCCCGTTTCGCAAGCGATTCGAGTCCGAGCTGGGCGGGTTGGTTCCGAATACTTTCTGGACACACGACGAGGTGGGCGACAACCGTCAAGCCAAAGCGGAGATAACCAGACTCTTCGGCCGAAGCGCAATTTTTTCTACACCCAAGCCCGAGAAACTTTTGCACCGCATTCTCACTATCGGATCAGACCCAGGCGACATCGTGCTTGACTGTTTTGCAGGGTCAGGTACAACCCTAGCGGTTGCCCACAAGATGGGTAGAAAATGGGTTGGCGTCGAGATGTCACCGTCAACGATCGAGACTTTTACACAACCGCGGCTTGAAAAACTTGTATTGGGCGACGATGCCGGCGGGGTGACGGATGCCCTTAGCTGGTCGGGAGGCGGAGAGTTCCGCTGTCTGACTGTCGGCCCATCACTCTACGAGCGTGTACGTGAGCGGATGCTTTTGGCAGACTGGGCGAAAGGGGACGAGTTCGCCCAAGCTGTTGCCGCTCAGCTGGGGTTCAATTTCGAGATCGATAAGCCCTTCTACGGCCGGAAGGGACGTACTCGCCTCGCGGTTGTTGACGGCGTGGCAGACGACGTGGTGGTGCGGGCGATCGTCTCGCTTCTCGGCGAAGACGAGCGCGCGACAGTCGTAGCGAAGGCAACCGCCCCCGGCGCCGCGGAGACCTTGAGAGAGTTGAGCCGTGGATCACGGCTGCTGAAGGCGCCGCAGGATCTTGTTCGACAGGGGAAGGTTGTTCGATGACGTGGTTGCCCTTTGAAGAAGCCCTGGTCGAGGAGATTCAGGCGCGCATGGATCTTCGCAAACCCAACGCTAGGGGTCTGGCCGAGGTAGCGAAGGCAATCCAGGCTGGCGACGGCCGCGAAGTTGTCTGCGACCTCGCCACTGGCGTTGGCAAAACCTACCTGGCCGCCGCGCTCGTGGACTACCTCGCAGCGCAGGGCGTGCGCAATATCCTCATCGTGACGCCCGGCAGCACTATCCAGAGCAAGACGATTGATAACTTCACCCCTGGGCACCCCAAGTTTGTCGCTGGTGCGGAGTATGAACCCACGCTCATCACGGCCGACAACTTCTCCCGTGGTCAGGTTGGTGACGCACTCCACGATGATGCGGTCGTCAAGGTCTTCATTTTCAACGTCCAGCAGCTGACGAAGCCAACCATCAAGACGTCGCGGAAGACGCGGGAAACGGACGAGTTCATCGGACAGGGGCTCTACGACCACCTGCAGAGCGTTGGCGATCTGGTGGTCATCGCGGACGAGCACCATGTCTATCGCGAGAAGGCGAAGGCGTTTGGGGCTGCGGTCCGAGAGCTGAATCCGCGCGCCATCGTTGGTCTGACGGCAACACCTGACGAGTCCGACCTCGACAAGGTCGTTTTTCAGTACAGCCTGGCGGACGCGATCGCCGACGGCCTGGTGAAGACACCAGTCATCGTGTACCGCGAGGACGGCCAGAAGGACATAGAGACCCAACTGTCTGACGCCTGCCACTTGCGTGCCCGTAAGGAAGAGGTATGGCGCGCTTGGGCAGCGCAGGAGGGGCGATCGCAGATCAGTCCGGTGTTGTTCGTAGTCTGTCAGGACATTAAGGACGCCGAGCACGTTGCCAACATCTTGGCTCGGGACGGGTATCTGCCCGGCGAGGGGCAGGTTCTATTGATCACCAGTCAATCCAGCGACAAGGCACTGGCAGAGCTGGCATCAGTGGAGTCACCGGAATCCCCCGTCCGGGCGGTTGTTAGCGTCAATATGTTGAAAGAAGGCTGGGATGTCAAGAACATCGGCGTCATCGTCGGCTACCGGGCGCTTGCGTCGAGCACGCTGACGGAGCAGGTACTCGGCCGTGGTCTGCGCCTACCGTTCGGCTCCCGTGTCGGCGTTGCGGCTATCGACCATGTCGATCTCGTGGCGCATGATTCCTACAGAAAGCTGCTCGCCAACAAAAATGCGCTGCTTCAGCAGCTGGTTCCTTCGGCGCCCGAGTTGCCGCCTACTCCTCCATCACCTGATGGGCAGCCGATGCCGTTGCCGTTCGGTGAGTCGCAGCCTAGTCATTCCGAGATCGCCGAAAACGGCGAGTTGCACCTCGTTGGCCCGGCGCGGATCCAAGATGGTGACTTGGTCGACGGTACCGAATTCTTGATCCTGTCATCCTTCGAAGCGGCGAAGGAACAGCTCGGAAAGGACCAGGCGGCAGCCAGCCAGGTGCTGTACAAGGTGAAAGACGCGCCGTCCATTGTCTTTCCCCGCCGGGAACGCGAGTACGCACCGGTGACGTTCTCGCTCAGCTACATCGAGAACTCCGCGGCGCAAGCCATCGGCGCCGCGTTCAAGCACGAGTTTCCGGTCCACCTCAAGCGACAAGCGCTGGTCGCTGAGCGGGATATGCACGGCCAGGCCACAGTACGGACTCAGCAGTTGGAAGACGAAGATGCGACGCAGCGGTACGTCCCAGTTGCCGATGTCCGCCAAGAGCTTGAGGACGGTGTCTGGAAGCTGGGGCTTGTGCCTGCCGAAATGCAAGAGCTGAACGCCGCAGCGCGGGTTGCGAAACAATTCTTGCTTGGCGCAGGTGTCACCGACGACAACGACGAAGCACTCTGGAGCACCCGGCGCACCCACCAGGCGGTCAAGGAAATTGGGCAGCTGATCAGGGATGCGTATAGCAACCGCCGCTTGCAGCCGAAATGGAGCTACAAGCGGGTTGAAGTGCCGATCCGCCGGCCGATGCCGAGTGAGACCGCCAGTCGCTGGGACGAGAAGTTCAACAAGAACAAGTGGTACGGAGACTGGAGCCGCTCGATCCAACCGTATGCCAACTTCGACGCCAAGAGCACGGAGTTCACCCTGGCGCAGATGTTCGACAGCTCACCACACGTCAAGTGGTGGCTTCGGATCTACGAACCTGGAGAGGTCTGGATCGAGCGGGACAACACCAAGAAGTACTACCCGGACCTCATCGTCCTCGACAAAGAGGACGTGTACTGGGTGATCGAGGGTAAGTCCGATATCTCAGCCCGCGATATAGAGGTGCTAGATAAAAAGAAAGCTGCCGAGGAATGGGCGCGCCAGGTCCGCGACGACGGCCGCTTTGGCATCTGGCGTTACGTCTTCGCCACCGAATCGATCATCAAACAAGCTAAGACATGGGAAGAGCTTATCGCAAAGGCCAAGCCGGAAATGTAGAGTTTTTTAACGGAGGCTATTTGTGCGCGTCTCGACCCATGGCGGCATACGGTCGAGACGCGATTCACAGATTGATGTCGTGAGCTGATGCCCGAGTGCGTGTAGCTTCGCGGTCAAAGTTCACCGACCGCTCAGCACTCCCCACGAGCTGATCGTAGGTAATAACCCCGATACGACTGAGTCCCGCCGTGTACTGGCGTAGCGTGCGTGCGACGACATCCCGTTCGGCTTCCGCTGGCCGGTAATGATCAGAATGACCGATAACCACGGTTGCAAACACTCGGCTCATGTCATAGTGCTGGCCAAGTTCGGTTCTGAATGTGCCCGACATGACAACCCCCTGCTCATCCATGCTGCGCAGATAGCTCATCGCCTGAGCTGTGGCTTCGTGGACAGCCGAACCGACGATCCAATGATTGCGATATGACTTGATGAGTCCCTTTATACTCGGCCCTTTGAGTTCCACGATATGCAATGTACCGTCGGCGCCGAGAAGGGGAATATCGGTCTCATCAAGCATCGTGAGCGCTCGTCGCGATGCCACGCCCATGTAGCGACCGCCGAATATCCAGTAGGCGCTGCCAATGAGCCTTTGCACGTCTGTTTCTGTGCTGCGAGCATTATCGACGAGCTCCCGCAACCTAGCGACCAATTTTCGGCGGTCCTCAAGGATTGCCGACTGAGCCGCTGTCATGCCTCGCTCGCTGGATGTGAGAAGGTGGACAATCTTTTCGAGATCCGAATGCTGCATGAGCGCGTCGACGAGGTGTTGTGGATCGACATCGGTCGTCTTCAGAAGTCCCAGTAGCGCCGCGCCGGGGGAATCGACATCCACCACCTGGTACCGTCCCGTTCGAGGAACGTCGCTATGGAGGAAGGCCAGGAGCGTTTCAATCTCGTCATTTTCGCAGAACCAAGTGTTCTTGTCACTTGTGTCATCATCGAAGTCGATCGCTTGATTTGCGGAGGTGTCGTTAGCGCGGAAGCGCAGCTCCCGCTTCCTAACCACGCCGTCATCCGGACTGCCATAATGACTGAGTTCGACAGTCTTTATAACCTTAGGGCCATTTTTGATCACAGCGCCTTTGTTCTGGAGGCGTCGTCCCCGCGCGGCGTTTATCCAGATTCGAAACGCCGTCTCCGCATCAGTCTGATCTGCCACCATGCCCTCCCGTCATACCGCGATCCATCCTGCCCGGCTCGAATGTATAGGAAGCATGCGAGCACGGCGGTGTTTTCCCCAGCCACCAAGCCGCAGACACCGGGCAAGGAGGAGCGCACCGTCTCGGGGCGCTCGCCTCGCCTCCCTAGCTGATCCAGCAGTGTGGGGGCCTGGCACCCACGACGCCAACGCACCAACGGCGCCGCAGCCATGCGATCGGCAGGGCCTTCATGCGGCCTGCTCAAGCTGTCGAAACCTGTCTCAGCATGGGAGTACGGTGAGCAGCGGCTGTAGCTCTTCGTTCGTCCAGTGCTGGTTATTCGAAGGGATTGACTGTGGCAAAGAATCGCAAGAAGCGCGGCGACAAGCGCAAGGCTGCTCGCCCACCTCGGCTTCGGATGATGCTCGTCGTGGACCGTGCCGAGGTGCGCAGCCTTGAGGGATGCCTGACTCTTCGGGTCAGCGACGTCGATAGTGATCCGACCAGCATTGTGGTTCCGGGGGAATCCGCGCTCGGGTTGCTCGGCAACATCCGCGAAGCGGTGCTCAACGCAGAGGAGCAGTACTGGCGTGTTGTCGTGCCCTACATCAAGCAGCTCGGTGCTCCCAGCCCGGACGCCGTAGCACGCGCGATGTCCAAATGGCACCGCGCACAGGGCTGGGAGCGAGCAGCCAAGCACGTACCACCAGACGACACAATGTTTCTGTTGACGAACGCCGGTCACGTGGCGATCGGTGCCCTCCCACCGGCAAGCCTGCATCCGGTGTTGGCCATCTTCGATCCGCTCCAGTTGCGCCGGATCAGCCAAGGAATGGAAGCTGCGACCCATCAAGCCTTGCAGGAGATGGGCTCTCGGCCGTGGCTGATGCGTGCGCTGGCTGCACACGAATTTCTTGCCGTCCAGCCGTGGCGTCAGCCCGATACCTACCAGGACCCTTCACTGGCCGAGGCTGCTGCGTGGATGAAAGCCCAGTACACAGAACACCTGCGGCGGGCACCCTATATCCCCCGAGCCGAAAACATTCTGCCGCTGTAGTGGAGGCCCGTCCTCACCAAACCAGCAGCACCATTCAGATCGCCTCGAAAAGTATTGCAATATTTATGAATCGATTAGATAATACATATAGAACAAACGGAGAATCAATGCGATGCAAGATAAACCAACTAGACAACTCGTCACGAAGCTCAGGGATGAAATCCCGAATCTCGTGGATAACTCCGACAGCATGACTCGAAGCGATATCCAAAGTTCAGCCCTAGCCGTTGCCGTGAAGGTGGTGAACAAGTACTACGCGGCGGAGGATGTGGCATGAATGCCATCGTCCCAACCCCTGTAAGCGAGCAGGCATACATCGAAGGACAGTATGCCGACATCCTTACCGTTCTATCCGAGCACGGCTACGACCTCGGCATTACAACCACCGGCGGTGGCTGCTACGCCATCATGGGCGATCCCATAGCTGGCCGCATTGTCTGCATCACCGACAGGCAAGGCCCTCTTGCCGAAGAACGAGCCGAACAAACCGGCTGGGCCATCGGTATCTACAACGAAGACCAAGAGGACCTCTTCTATGAAGACACTACCGACTCCTCGCCAGCGGCCTTGCTCGCCCTGCTGGACAAGGCCCGCGGTGCCGGCACTTTCGGCATGGTGGATATTTCTGGCCTCGCCAAAGCTGACGTTCTGGCGGCGATCTACAACGCGTCAGCACCGCTCGGCCTCGGCCAGCTCGACGCTGCCACTGGTCCCGCCAAGATGACCAGCTACCAAGCACGGCCGTTCCTCGAATCAGACAAGTACTTCGAATACCTCTACGGACGCCCGCTTAAGCTCTACCTCGGGCTCAACGGTGTGTTCGATCCCGATGGCTATGATTCACGCAACGGTGGGCCGGGGACAGCTCAGCGGGTTATCGAGAGGCTACGGCAGGCCAAAATTGCCGAAGGCGCACCAGAAGTCGAGCACATATTCGTCAACCGCTGGGGCGAGTTCGAGCACGGTTGTCTATGCGGTAATAGTGACTTCTACACGGTCCTACAGCTAGATGGGCGATGGATCGAGATTGAGCCGGTGACCCAATGGGATGGGTGGGCATGCAGCAATTGCTTTCGAATCTTTAATGAGTATGGCGAAACGATCGCCCGGCCCGAGCATGTGGACTGGCGCGACGACAACGCTAATTTGGCAGCAGAGACAACTGATTGACCAAATCGTCCATTTCGTTCACACTATACTCACTCGATGAAAGACGATTCATCCCACATACGAACTCCTCGCCAGGCACCTCGATCCCCAGTTCGGCAACATCTACGAATACAACCTTCGTGTGCCCGACGGGATCGCCAGTTACGACGGCCAGGATTGGACCGATGAGCTTCGAGATGCCGCCAGGCATTATTTGATCAACGACCTGCCGTCGGATGTCCGCGACCGGCTGCTTAAGCGAGTGGTCAGCCGAAGCACGTATCGACGCCGAACTCTGGCTGGAAGACCGCAGCGAAGGCGTCGACTGGAGAGCGGTCATGGAGAGCGTTGGCCGCCCCACCTTTTGGAAAGTTCCCGCGACGCAGCGAAGCGGCTCTGCGCCATTCTACCTCGTTCACGAACTGACACCGAGGGAGCTCCTGGCTGCATGGGAGGCCGTGGTCGGGCCGGCGGAAACCGATCTGACTGACGAGGAATGGCAACTCCTGGTACCGCTATTCGGGTCGCGGCGCGGTAGGTGGGACAATACCGTCCCGCGATCCAACCGCGAGTTGGAAGTCAAGCGTCGAGTGTTCGACGGCATCCGATTCAAGATGGCCCACCACATCCAGTGGCAGGCGGTACCTGATCGCTATGACGCAGCCTCGGTCTATTTCAACTACCGCCGCTACCAGAAGATCGGTCTGTTCGACCGCCTGTATCAAGCACTCCGCAGCAACAGCCAGGCTCGCCGGATTGTGGAGTGGCTGGAACAGATTGTGGACACAGACCAGGCCACGTCGCATGCCCCGACGAAGGTGGCTCCGTGATGGTGAACCCTGAGCAAGTAGCAGCCACCTCTCTGTATCAAATGAGCGTTAAGGTTCCTTGGCTTTACTCAGTGTGTCTTGTTGTACGCCTCGATGATGTCCGCCTGAATCCTTCCGCGGCTGGAGACCTCGTAGCCGTTCTGACGGGCCCACTCACGGATCGCCTGGGTTTGTTCGCGGCTTGTCGCTGGCCGGGCCACGCTCTTGCCCTTGGGGATTCGCCCCACCTTGCGGGCATGCGGTGTCCACTGCTCGAAGAACCCGCGGAGCGCACTGGCATTCAGAACGGACAGGTCGATCTCGTAGGTTGTGCCGTCGAGTCCGAAAACGACAGTCTCCTCGGCCTTGGACTTGCCGTCGTAGTCGTCGACCAACTCGACGGTGACCTTCCTTGCCACGTACTTTGCCCCTTACATGTTCGTCAGACTGTCGGAACAGGCAAGCGTAGACGGTGATCGGCGGGCTCATTCACACGACATGCAGTAACCCCGCATGACTCCTAGACGGTGACGCCCGCGGGCAGCCGCACCAGTGACCGGACCGCGATCAGGTCAGCGTGCCGGTAGCTTTCTACCTTGGTCACGTACCCACTTACCGGATCACGGGTGACAATCGTGCGGTTTTTCTGGCATTCCGTGACATATTGGTGGCATCTAGTGTCAGTCACGGAAAGGCAATCGGCCGGGAAACCTACGTAGGCACGCCTATGTGAGAGACATCGCACCTCTGGTTGAACCCGAATCCGCTGAGAATATTACTTGTTGAACTAAGTAACGTTCTGCAAGTGTAGCAGGTAGGCGAGCTTTCGATCAGTAAATAAAACCTATCGGTCGGTGTGTTGTAGTTTCCTTGGTCGCGTGCAACCGAAAAGGTGTTCGAGGGGAGGTTTTGAACTTCTCGCGGCGCCGGTATGCTCGCCACTCAGGCACAGCAAACCCTGCGGAGGTGAATGAGGATAGGTCGGTGTTTAGGCGCGAAAGACGGATCGGCCACGAGGGTGCTGCCATCTAGATTGCGATGAACGTTGCGACCCCCTGGTCGATAGGCGGCTCGCACAGGTGGCTTGTAGCGAGCAAGTCGGCTGATGAAGTCTGTGTAGTTGTCGACAGATGCGCTCCAGCATCGTTGAAATATCAAATAGGGCCGGATGTATTGTTGTCCCGTCGATTAATTCCACTTGCCATCCAGCCTGCCGGTTTGACGTAGCTCTTTGGCTCACTGCCGATAACAGTGCGGCCCATTTTGCCATTTGAGCACTCGTTAGTTGTAATTCATTCAGTATCTAAGTGAGGTATGCCGCGTACATGTCTACATCTTCCAACGGCGCAGATGCTAGGTCCATAACATTCCCCCTTCTCTCGGATGAGCCGTCAAAGAAGGATCTCCTTTCCTTTGAAGGAATTGCGTCCACTGTGGTCGATGCAATCTTTGATGACGCACTGGACCCAATTGCGCTCGGTGTTTCCGGATCATGGGGCAGCGGCAAGACGACTGTTCTGGAACTCATAAAGTCGCGTATCACCGTCGAGTCGGCGTCGAGGAGTGGCGGTCAGGTCCTAGTTGTTCAGGTCGATCCGTGGCGATTCGATCCGCTGGTGGGGCCAAAGGAAAGCCTAATCGCCGCAGTGTTGTTCGAACTGGAGGGAGCGATCAAGGATACAGACGGTTCCGGTAAAAAGGCGTTTGCACTGGTAAAGAAGCTTGCCAAGCGCGTGAATTGGTCGAAAGCCATCCAGATGGCAGCCAGTACTGCAATCACCCTCCAGCTCCCCAAGCTCGAAGACCTTCCCGACCTGATCAATGGTGGCGATGAGGAGTCGCAGGATTCCGAGACCAAACCCCAGGGCATGGACCAGTTCAGGGAAGATTTTGAGGCGCTCCTCGACTCTGATGGACTGAAGCATATTTCGCGGGTCGTGGTACTGGTCGATGATCTGGATCGGTGCTTGCCGCCTACGGTCGTGCAGACATTGGAGGCCATTCGGCTCTTCTTGTCTGCCAAAAGGATGTCGTTTGTTATAGCGGCAGACGAGGCACGAGTTGCGGAAGCGATTCAGCATCATCTGAAACTCGATGATGCACGGCGCGACGGTGAGGAAACCGTTGCCGAGCTGTATCTGCACAAGATTGTGCAGACGACGGTGCCCCTTCCCGCCCTGAGCCGGGTAGATACCCAAGCCTATCTTTTCCTGTTGCTGTGCCGGGCAAGCGTTGACGAGGATCAGTACGACCAACTGGTGGCCGACTGCACACACCTGCGGCACACCGAGGGCAGTCTGGAAAAACTTGAGGTGCCCGACGGTGTCGATCTCGACGAACCCTTGGCGATCGCCGCGCGACTGACCCCGATTCTCTACGAGAAGCTGCGGGGCAACCCCCGACGGATCAAACGGTTCCTCAACGACCTGAACGTGCGGCACACGGTTGCCTCTCATCGTGGCATTGGTATGGAGCCCGCAGCGACGGCGAAGTTGATGGTCTTGGAGAGACTCCTCAAGGACGAGTTCGCCATGGTACTTGGGTGGCTGTCGCGCAACGAACTTCGAGACAGGCTCGACGCTGTTCGGTCAAGTCCTGGGGTGTGGTGTAACGGAGTTGGTCACCGCGTGATCGGTTGTTCGGTCAGGCGGTGAGTTCTGCGGGGGTGGTGTCCTCCTGTT
>NZ_QNRE01000011.1 GCF_003315035.1 Nocardia puris | reverse complement strand
TGGTCGACGCCCGCGGGCATCGAGTCCAGGGCCCGCTGCTCCAGCTCCTCGACGCGGCGCGCCAGGGTGGTGGCGAGGTCGATCACGTCGATCAGGCCGCCATCCGGCTCGAGCGCGAAGTGCGCGAGGCGCGGCTCGAGGTCGGCGGCTGGTTCGATCCCGCCGTACGAGGCGAGCATCACCCGCCGGAGCCGCTCCAGCTCGGCGACGGTCAGCACAGGGGCGGCGGATTTGCCGCCCCGCTGCCCCGTGGTTTCGAGCGCTCCAGCGGCGCGCAGGCGCATCCACCGCTCCCGCGCATCGGCGGGGATGCCGTAGGCGCCCTCCAGGTGCGCGATCCACGCCTCAGCCAGCTCGAGCCGGACTGCGGGCGGCTCGTGCTCGGAGCACGGCTCGGACTCCACCGGCACACCGCACACCGCGCACACCCACCCGCCGGGCGGGGCCAGATCCGACCACACCCGGCCCTCGAATGCGGCGAGCCGCTCACGCGCCTCGCGCAGGGAGTCGCGGGCGGTGACCAGTTCGGCAGCGATCCGGTGCGTCGTCGCGAGTGTGGGGCGTTCCTGGCCGTGGGCGATCTGGCGCAGGTGGTCGTCGGTGAGGGTCTGGTCAGGCATGGGCGGGCTCCTGCGGGAGGTCGAACAGGGTCAGTTCATATGGCGGTGGTGGCGGGGCGGGGTCGGCGAGGAGGGCCAGGACGAGGCGGTTGAGGGCGTCGATGTCGCGGTGGCTGGGGTTCCAGTAGGCGCGGGCCTGGGCGATGGCGGGGGCGGGTAGGGATTCGCACCAGCGGGTGAGGCGGGCGTAGCTGATGCGGACTTCGCGCAGGAGCTTGCCGCGGTGCCAGCGGGTTGGGGTGCCGTCGGGTTTGGTTGCGGCGACCAGCCATTCGTGCCAGGTGCCTTGGACGCCGTTGCGGGTCCACTGGCGCCAGAAGCCTCCGCCGCCACCGGCCGCGGTGCCGTCGCGGTTGTGGACCCAGGCGTGGTCTGGCCAGGCGACCCAGTAGCCGAGGTCGTGATGGATCACGCGGAGGAGAGCGCGTTCGTCTGCGGTGAGGGTGATCGGGTCAGCCATGGTGGTTGCCATTCAGGCTGAGGGCGCTGCGCACTGCCGCGAATGTGGTTGCGAGGCGGGCGAAGAAGTCGATCATCGCCGACGAGTCGATCGGTGGAACCACCTCGACGGAGGGCAGGTCGACCTTGGGGTGGATCGGGTATTCGCCGCGGGCGCGGCCCTGGGCGATCTGCCAGTCGACGATTTGGTCGATGTGGTCAGGCATGACGGTCACCGGATCGGGTTCGCAAGCGGCACAGCGGTTCCCGGCCAGCACTGGAATCCCGCGGGCAGCGACTTGCCGGAGTTGACCAGTTCGAGGCAGCGGGCGACGAGGACGTTGGGGTCGGCGCTGACCGACGACGCGAGGGCCCGGTTCGCCTCGGCCTGCGCTTCGGCGGTGCGCTGGGATTCCTCGGCGATGCGAGTGTTCGCGATCTGCGCCTGCAGCGCGTTGATGCGGTCCTGGGTGGTGGCATCGAAATGGACGATGCTGATGATCACGTTCTGCACGTCGATCTGGGTGCCGATCTTGTCCCGGAGCCGGGTCGTCACGGTCTCCGACAACTCGGTGAGGTTCGGGCCCTCGAGCGCCTTCGGGTCGAGCGGGTCGTAGCCGGAGAACACGGCGTTGAGGGTGGCGTTGAGCTCGCGGGTAACCAGGCTGTCGCGGATCGTGTTGTCGTCGCGGTAGTCGCGGTACAGGGTGTCGCCGGCGTCGGGGACGATGCGCCAGCGGACGGTGTGGTCGACGCACGCGGTGCTGTTGTTGGCGAGGCGGACGGGGGTGCTGCCGTCGCAGCGGCCGTCGGCCCAGCCGCCGACGTGGTTGTCGGTCTGGATCGAGCCGGTCAGCTCGGGAACCTTCTGCCACGGCCATTTCAGGTGCAGGCCGTTGCTGAGCGTCCCGACCGGCTTGTTGAAACTGGTGATGATGCCGACGTTGCGGGTGGACACCATGGTGACGCAGGACCAGCCGAGCAGCAGGACGGCCAGCACGCCGGCGGCGGCCGCGGTGAACGTGGCGATGCCGATCTCGTCGGTCAGGGCGTCGGCGTTCGAGCGGTTCCGCAGCACGCGGCGCGCGTTCGCGAAGAACGCGGCGACGAGCACCAGGATGATGGAAATTGTGAGGAGCCAGGGCATTTCGATTCTCTCCTTGCGGGTTGGGTTGGGGGTCAGCGGGTTCTGGGGAGTTGCAGGTAGTAGTCGGGGTCGGCGGGCATCCACGGCAGGACGTGGGAGTGCTGCAGTTGGGACGGCCAGGCGCGTTCTTCGCGGGAGCCGCGCCAGGAGACGACGTCGACGAGTTCGGCGCGGGGCCCGCCCGGGTCGTTCTTCGCGCGCCGGAGCCCGAACCCGAACTCGGGCCAGCGCCGGAACAGCGAGCTGCCGAGGGGCCGCATCATGCGGTCACCGTTGAGGTCGGACGCGTTGCCCGCGTGCGCCTCGGTCAGCAGCGCGAAACCGTGCCGCTCGCGCAGAGTGTCGAGGATCCAGACGAGTTCGCGGGCGGCGGTCTCGTCGGACGGGTTCTCGTGGTGCAGCTTGTAAAGCGGGCCGAGGACGAGCAGGTCTGGTGCGACCGCGGTGATCGCCCGCTCGAGCCACGCCGTGTCCTGCCCGCGCAGCAGGTCGATACCGGCGGGCCGCATGTCGATGAACATCTGCTCGCCCCAGCTGACCGGGGACAGGCCACGCTGGTGGCGTGCGGCGTCGGCCAGCCCGATCACCCACCGGAACCGGCGCCGCGACTGCGGCGCGGAGTTCTCGCAGTCGACGACGAGGACCCGGATCCCGTGCTGACCGGCGCCGAGCGGCTCCGCGGTGAACGGGTGCAGCCCGGCGGCCATGCACACGGCGAGCTGGCTGGTGAGCACTGATTTGCCGCCGCCCTCGGCGCCGGTCAGCACGATCCGCTCGGCACGTTCCAGCAGGCCGGGGATCAGCCAGGACCGGGTGTCCTCGATCTCCAGGAACGCGCCCATGTCCATGGGCGGGTCGCTGGTGAGGTCGGCGGCGATGCGTTCGGCGTCGTCGCAGGCGCGGCGCGCTTCGGCGACGGCGGCGGCGATGTCGACGGACTCGATGCCCGACGTCCACGCCGACTCCATGCGCTGCGCCAGCCGCAGCGCCGCCTCCGACAGTTTCCGGGCTGCGGACAGGTCGCGGATGCGTTGCGCGAGCAGGGGTGCCGATTCGGGCAGGCCTGCCGACTGCTGGCACTCGATCAGCACGACGGGGCTGATCTTGCCGGGGACGAGGCCGCGGGCCTGCGCCTCGACGAGCACGGTGTTCGGGTCGACGGCGTGGTCGCGCAGCATCAGGCCGCGGATGACGGCGGCGATGTCACGCAGTGCGGGCGTGTACCAGTCCTCGGCGCCGACGGACAGGAACGCGGCGCGCACAACGTCCGGGGACAGCAGGGTGACGCCGATCAGCGCCCGTTCGGCGGTGACGTCGTAGGCCTGCTGCTCGCCGGTGGTCAGTCCTGCCATGCTCGCCCTCCGCGGACACCGGCGGCGACGGCGCGCGGTGCGGGTCGGGCTTTGAGCAGCCACTGGTGAAACGCTGCGTGCCAGACCACGACGCGCCGGTCGTGCGCCTGGGCGTGGAGACGGAACGCGCGGGCTTCGGTTTCGAGGTCGACGCCGCGCTCGGCTGCGACGAGGGCGTGGGCTTCGGTGGGCTGCCAGTCAGCGGGGAGTCGGATGGCGGGTCGTTTGCGACTGGATTTGTCCGTGGGCGCGCCGCCGGCCGAAGGCCGTGCGCTCTCAACACTTTCTCTTTCTCTCTCTATAGGAATATGCGTCACCGGTGTCCCTACCGGTTGCGTCACCGGTGTCCCTACCCCTGGGGACACCGGTGTCCCTACGGTGGCGTCACTGGTGTCCCTACCCGTAGGGACAGGGCTGTCCGTACCCGTAGGGACACCGGTGTCCCTACCCCCCTCGGGATTTCGAGCCGGGGAGTTGTGCAGCACGTAGCAGGAAGGGGCCTTGACAGGGTGTTCGGCGTCGCGCTCCCACACAAACTCGGTCCCCTTGGTGTCGGCCCAGCGGTGCCGGATCGTGACCGCCCCGAGCTCCTCGAGCTCGCGCAGCGCACGGTCGACAGACTTGACGCTGGTGCGCATGCGCGCGGCGATCGTCGCGCGCGAGGGCCGCTCGCTCGCGCCTTCTGCGTACCGGCGCAGGATCGCGTACAACCTGACTGCGCGGTCGGACACATCCGCGTAGAGCAGCCATTCCGGGAGGATTGCGAAGTAACCGTCGGTCGAGACGTCGAACCTGTCGCCGCTCATAGGGCACCTCCGATTTCCATGCCGGGTGTGCCGTCAGCGCGGCGGATCGCCGCGCGCACACCCGATTCCGACATGCCGAGCAATTCGGCGATCTCCGCCTCGCTCAGGCCGTGTTTGCGGGCCAGCACCATGTACCGGGGCTTGCTGACCCGCAGGGCTTCTTCCTGCCGTCGCAGGGCATCGAGCATCTCGACGATGTGTGGGCGCGCTTCGTCCGCGCCCACACCCGCCACTACGCCACCCCGGCTAGTCGGGGCGTCACGAGCAGTGCCCGTTCGCGTCGTGCCGACGGATCATCTCCTCGGCGACCTCCATCAGGGCGAGCCCGGCCACTTTCAGGCAGATCGGCCTGCCGCTGCTCCGTGCGACGTTGGTGAACACCTGGTCGGGGTGATCCGGGTCGAGGCCGATGTCGATCCTGATCGCCGAGTAGCGCAGCCGGTCGGTGAACGCGCTGCGCGAGCCGGGGTCGGCCAGGTCCACGTCGATGTGCTCGGTCATGCCGCGTCACCGCCCGCCGCGACGATCGAAGGCAGCCGCGCCGACCACCCCTGTGTGTAGTCGTCGAGCTGCTCGCGCATCACGAGGTCCAGGCGCCGCGAGTACATGAGGCCGAGGAAGCTCTCGCCGCAGCGGACGAGCAGCATGCCGTGTTCGCGCGGCTCGAACGTCAGCAGCGACCCGTACGTCTTTGCCGCCACCTTGAACCTCGCCAGGCTGTCACCGGAGACGGTGATGTCGAGCAGCGCGGCCGTCTGGCCGTCGTGCACCTCGGCGACGCGGGCGGCCACCGCGGCGAGGGCGTCTTCGGTGGCCAGGCGCGGCAGTGTCAGCGACCGGCCGTCGATCAATCCGGAGCAGTCGGTCGCGGTGATCCGCTCGTCGTCGACCTCGAGGCGGAGCCGGTACTCGGGACCGTCGTCGCCGCCACCGCGCTGCCCCTCCTTGAACACGTTCAGGATTTTCCTCGCGTCGTCGGGCAGCAGCTCGACGACCACGGGCTCGGATTGGTCGTTCTGCCACACGGACACGATCGCGAGCGCCATGGTGATGCGGTCGGTCGCGGTGACCGTGAGGTGCGCGCGGTCGAACGTGAGCCGGACCCGGTGCAGGGTCGTGTCCTCTTTGTCGGTGGAGATGTGGGCGAGCACCGAGGTGAGCGCCATCCGCATGTCGGGCGTCCCGACCACTAACAGGGTTGCCACCGCTACTCCTCCTTCGGTTCGGCGGGGTCGAGGCCGAGCAGTCGGCGCACGGCCCGGCGGGCGGGCAGGATCTCGCTGTCGGAGTTGAAGACGCCCATGCGGCCGGTCCCGGCGAGCGCGTTCCCGATTCGCTGCTGGTCGACGAGTTCGCCGAGGCGGGCCTCGATCGCGAGCAGGGCGCTGGCGTTCGCCATCGAGACGAGCAGCTCGGCGAAATCGGCGTCTTCCTCGTAGCCGCGGCGCAGGTAGTTCTCGGCGGCGGCGCGGTGCTGGTCGGCGGCGCTCACTGGGCACCCCCGGCGGTGATCTTGTCCCAGATCCGCATGCACCAGCGGGCATCACCCATCGCGGTGTGCCGCTCGCCCTCGACGGGCGGTTCCACACCGATCGCGCGGGACAAGTCGTCGGACTTCCACGGCACCGTCGCGTGATCGCGGAGCAGCTGCGCCGTCGGATCGGCCCCGAACACGGCCGGAGCGCGCTCGGCGACGGTGGCCTGGCCGTGGAGGTAGCCGACCATCAGCGCCTCCACGTCGATCAGATGGAAGTGCCAGGCCGGGCACAGCCTGTGGCGCCGGAGCATCGCGGCAAGGCACTCGGTGTCGAAATTCGGTACGGCGCCGACGATGTGCGCGCCGCGCGTCCACTCCTCCACGCTGTAGGCGGCTGCGGACTCCGTGTAGAACTGGCCGTCCGCACGGTTGTACAGCGGGTGCCGGTCGTAGAACCGGCCGATGTGAAGGCTGCGCAGGTTCGCCGAGGACAGGTCGACGTCGACGAACATCTGCAGCTCGCGCTGATGTCCGTCTGCGTCGCGGCGGATCATGGCGATGTCCCACGCGCGCCTATCCGCGTGCAGGCCTGTGGTTTCGGTGTCGAGGAACACGATCGGGGTCACTGGCCATCCCCCTGCTCCTCAGCGGAGGCGGCCGCGTCGGCGCGCCGCTGCGCGACGAGGCCCCGCAGCTCGGTCAGCACGTAGCCGCGCTGCTCGGGGTTCATCGTGTTCGCCGTGATGGTGTCGTCGCCGAGCATTTCGCGGACCAGTCGCTGCCGGTCCGCGCGCTCCTCCAGCTTGAGGGCGTCCATGAGGTCGCCGATCTCGTCGAGTTCGGACTTCTTCGTCCGCCGCCCCTGCAGCGAGGTGGGCGCGGCGCCCTGCGGTGTTTCCGGCTCGGAATCCGATTCAGGGGTTTCGGCGGTCGGCTCACTTACTACGGCAGTAGAACCGTCCTCCGGCGCGGGCGGCGTCCAGTCCTGCACGGTGGCCGGCCCCGCCGTCGCCGCGGGGGCGGGGCGGTCCAGGCGCTCGCTGGTGGCGCGCACGGGGGCGGGGTCCGGTTCTGGCTCGGACTCCAGATCCTCACGCGTGTAGGCGATGCCGAGCAGCACGTCGGGCGCCAGATGGCGGGCCAGCTCGGCGGCGGCCTTCGCCCACAGCATCGCGCGCGGGTCGGTGTGGTACTTGGTGTTGCCGACGATCTTGCCGCGGTCGTTGCGGACCCAGTCGCCCTTCGCCTCGTCCCACGTCGAGACGTATCCCGCCTTCTTGGCCCGGTCGATCGTCCACGTCGACGGCTCGGTCCGGCCGTCGGGTGTCGTGCACTCCACGGTCACGGACTCGTCGGTCGACTCGACGGTGCGGAACCGATATCCCTTGGCCTGGAGCAGCGCGACCATGGTGCGCGCCTCGAGCGACGGGCGGCCGTGAATGTTGACGACGTTCTGCAGCGATTGGATCGGCGAGAGCCCCAGCTCTGCGCCGTACAGGATGGCGGCGGTCGCATCCTCGGCCTTGCCGCGGTAGGCGACGGGCACCAGCGCGGTGTTCACCATGTTCTTGGCGAGTTTGTGCGCGACGCCCATCACGCGGTCGTGCGCTAGCAGCATCTCCAGCGCGGCGTCCGCGGTGCCCATACGCGCGGGCAGGGAGTGGTGGTGGTCGACCAGTTCGAGTTCGGTCATGAGATGTATTCCTCTCGGCGGTAATAGGTTTCGGGGAGATCGAGCAGGGTCGTGCCGCTGGGTGTGGTGGGCCACTCGTCCAGCGCGGTGCATTCGGCGTAGATGTCCAGGGCGTGCCGGTTCCGCAGTCGGCCGAGGTCGGCGGCGCGGGGCGGGAGTTCAACGACGTACACCTCGTGTGGCGGTTCGCTGGTGACGACGATGAACTCGAATCCGAGGACGCGGATACCGAGGAGGTCGAGCACGGTTTCGTACCAGTCCTGCTGTGCGTGGTAGCCGAACTTGCCGACCGACCAGCGGAAACCCTCCAGGGTGACCTCAGCGGACTTCTTCACATCGGCGACGCGCACCGATGTCGGGGTGACCCACCGCAGCCAGTCGAAGCGGGCCCGCATCATCACGCCCGTGTAGTAGTCGGGTGCCCACGCCGACAACTCCGGCTCGCCCTCGGCGAGGATCTCGGCTGCGCGGTCGTGCGCGCGGACCGCTTCGGCGGCTTCGTGCACGGCGTCGAAATCCTTGGGGCGCAGCGGGATATGCCCGCGCCTACGGATCTCGGCGACCTCGTCCTTGACGGCGTTGGTCGTCCACTTCTCGGCACCGGTGTCCACCACGTACGCGCCGGTGCCGAGGACGAGGGTGTGCAGGGCGGTCCCCCACTCCATGTCCGTGCTCGGCTTGCGCGGCCGGTCCAGCTCGGCGCGCCACCGGTACGGCGTCACCTCGAGCAGGCGCCGCGCCTGCGATGACGAGATACTGGCGCGGTCGCCGTGGTAGATCGCTTCGGGCACGTTCCGGTAGATGCCCGGCGCCGTTGGGGCGGTCATGGCGCGACCTCGTCGAGCCCGATCGCCTTGATCGCGGCGACCGTCGCCGCCCGCACACCGGGCACCACACCCCGCGACACGAGCTCGATCTGCGTGCGCGTGCACTGGGTGCGGGCGATGACCTGCTTCAGCTTCCACCCGCGGTCGCGGAGGGCCAGCAGGTGCGCGCGCCCCTCCTCGACGAGCGCCCGCAGGACCGCGTCGTGCTGCTGCGTGGCCGCCCACTCCGGGGTGAGCTGGTAGATGCGGTCGATCAGCGGTGACCGTCCGCGCCCCGGATGAGACGCCAGCGACGCGACAGCCTGGACCGACGCGTCCAGCTCGAGCGCGATCGCGGTGTGGGAAGCACCAGCCCGCACGAGCAGCGCGATGTGCTCGCGCACACCGCCGAGGCTCTCGGTCACCGGGATCGCGAGCATCTTGGCTACCAGCGCCCGCGGCACCGTCTTGGTGCTGCCGTACACGATGGCCTTGAGCGCCGCCGCGTCGAGCCCGACCGTGGCCGCGATCTCGCCGAGCGTCCAGCCAGCCGACCGCAGCAGCGCGATGTGATCGCGGACCGCGTCGGGCGCTACCCGGTCCGTGCGGCACGACGGGCAGATCCGGACGCTGCGCACGCTGGCCGATGTCCGGAACTCGTCACCGCACGTCCCGCACATGTGGGTGAGGCCTGCCGGTTCGAGCCCGAACTTCTTGCGCAGCGCGTCGCGTTCGGCGACCACTTCCATCCGGTGCCCTGCCCAGATCCCGGTGGTCACGCCGGTCACCAACGCGTGCGCGGCGCAGTTCTCGATGACTGGGCACTTGAAGCACATGCGGCGCGCCGATTCGGCGTCGTCGTTTTCGCTGAAGGGGAACCACAGCTCGCCGTCGGCGCCGTGGCAGCGGGCTTTGGTGCGCCAGTCCGGGTCGCTCGCGAGTCGCCGGGCCGACTCCTCCGGCGACGCGGGCTCCGGCTTCGCCTTTCCCGCCTGCTTGCCGAGATCCGATGGCCACGAACGGTTCCCGGTGCGCACGGTGCGCATCGGTGCCCCGTCGAGCCCGAGCATCGCTCGCACCTCGCGGCGCGCGGCGGTCGGGTCGGGGTCGGTGGCCGCGAGCCGCGTCACCCACCGGTCCGCCGCGGCCGCGAACCTGGGATCGAGCTCGGCCGGCCGCGCGAGCTCGGTGTCCAGGTCGGGGATCGTCATCGCGCCACCCCGCTCTGCCCGGGCTGCGGTGTCCACATCGCGATGCGGATGCGGCACAACGCGGCGAGCGCCTCGTACTCGGCGATCCACCGGGCGGTGGCGAACTCCGGCGCTGCCCATCCCTCGGCGCGCCGTTTCACCTCTGCGGCAAGCTCGCCGATGCGTCCGGACCAGCAGCCGACCGTGAGGATATGGCCGTTGTCCTTCGTGCGGTACAGCGTCGCGTCGCTGTTCTCGGAGCCGAGCGGTGACACCGTCAACACGTCCTGGCTGCTGGTCACGTACGCGGTCGGACCGAGGTGCGCGATGCCGTCGACATCAGCGTTGCCCGCGACATACCCGAGCACTCGGGCCTGTTCACTGACGACCGCGGCATCCTCCACGACTGCTCGGCCGTCGACGCGTGCGTTGTCCCGGACGATGGCGTATCCCCGGACGTGCGCGTGACTGGCCACCCTCGCGTTCCCATCGATCAGGGCGTGGTCGTAAACGCAGGCTCTTCCGCAGACGAGCGCGTGACCCTTGATCTCCGCGCAGCCCCATACCCGTGCTTCGGCATCGATCCAGGCGTAGTCCCCCAAGATGTTCACGGCTTGGGCGACCCATCCCCCGAGGTCGCCCGCGCGCACACCGTGTTCCGGGAGAGCGCGGGTGGCGCGGATCCGGTGCAGGGTGATGCCGTCTTGCACGGTGGTTTCGTCGGTGAGCTCGAAGTGCCGCTCCCGCCTCTTCTCGCTGGTCATCGCGTCACCGCTGCCAGCTGTGCGGTGTCGACGAGGACGCGGTCGGCGATGGCCGCGGCCATGGTGCGGACCTGCCACGCCTCCAGCCGGTGCCCGACCATCGCGGCCGAGATCTCCACGGACTCGGTCAGTTCGGCCCACCGGTCCTCGTCGACGCCGCGCGGCGGCGGACCGTAGGGGTGGAGCCGTTCGTTCTCCTCCCGCAGCACGGAGGTGAGCTGGCGGCGGCGGTTGGCGGCGTCGTCGTACACCGACAGCCAGCCACGGACGGGAGTAAAAGTGTTGTCGTGCATGTGGTTTCGCCTCTCAGCGATCACGTTTCGGAGGTACAGGTAGGGGACGCTGACGGTGATGAACGCCGCGACGGGCATCCAGGCCACGCGGACGAGGACGTCGCAGATGGCGGCGATCAGCACGGCGTCGTCTCCGACTTCTCGAGCGCGGGTGTGTACTCCGGCAGCGACAGGCCGAGCGCGGTCAGGGCGTCGCGGATGGTGTCGGCCACGGTGGTGGCACCGGCGAACTCGAGGTCGTGCAGCACCTCGGCGAGGTCGCGCAGCGGTTCCGGCGGCACCGTGCCGAGCGCGGTGGCGAGCTGCGTCAGGAGGCTGTGCGCGTCGGCGCGCTCCAGGTAGGCCGTCGCGAGCTTGCCGAACACCACAGTGATGTCGTCGTCGTTGGAGTAGCTGTGCCGGACGGTGATGCCGTGGACGAGGCAGGGGAGGTGGATCGAGGAGGGCATGTCGAACCTTTCGGTAGGGTGCCCTGCGGGCGGTCCCGAGCGAATTGCGGTCGTTCGGGCCCGCCCCGCGGGCGGGAGGTTGTGCGGTTGGAGTGGCCGCCCTGCCCGGCAGGTCGAGACACACCGCCGGGCGGGCGGTCACGATCCCCCAGGGCGGGGGAACTCTTGGGGGAGCGGCGATTCCACGCCGCCGCGTAGTTGCAGGACCAGCGCGGCGGCGCGCTCCGCGACCGACAGCCACCCCGCCACCAGCTCGGCGTCCTCGACGGACTCCGCCAGCGGATACCCGAGGGCCAGCTCGCCGTAGATCTGCATCAGCGTTTCGACGCGGTCAGCGATCGCCGAGATCGCCTGCCGGGGCAGCGGGGTGGTGTCGGGATCGCTCATCGCAGCGGCACCACCTTCAGGCCCGCAGCGAAGCGCTTGAAGACGCGGCCGCACTTGCGGCACATCATCGACTCATGCCGGCGGAAGCCTTCGCGTCCGTTCTCGACGCAGGCCGCGCACCAGAAAGCCTGGTGGCAGCCGTGGCTGTCGATCCAGTAGTCCGCGCGCGGGACATCGGGATCGTGGTCGCCGGACTCGCACGCGGGATCGTGGTCGAGGTGCTCGATGCTGTTCGCGTCGCGCCGGACGGCGGTCACCGGACCCACCCCACCGCGAACGCGAACATCACCAGCATCAGGATCGTCGGCCCGATCAGTTCGGCGAGGAACGGGATCCAGCCGTCCGCCGCGTCGAACGCGCGCCGCCGGGCGCGCAACGAGATCATCACGCCGCCCCCCGCTCCCGCTGCCTCGACAGCTCGCGCTCGCGCTCGAACACCCGGGCAGCGCGGTCGACCGCACTGCCCGTCAGCTTCCCGTCGCGCGCGAGCCCCGCCTCCAGGCGCTCGTAGGTGTGGCGGCAGCGTGCGGCGCGCGACTCCGGGTCCGCGCTCCTGACTGCCAGACGCGCCTCGGCCGTGACGAGCAGGTCCGTCGCGGCCGCCGGGGTCAGCCCGAACAGCGCCCGCAAGACCCTCTCCCAGTCCGCCGGGCCGATCTCCACGCCGTTCGCCATGCGCGGCATCACTTCGGTCACGGGATCGCTACCAGTTCGATGCCGTCGAGCTCGACGGAGAACGCGTGCGCCGGGATGGTCACGTAGCCGGGCCCGGTGAGGAACTCGTTGGAGATGAGGCCGGTGGTGTCGTCACCGTCCAGGTCGATCTGGCAGGTGATGTCGGCGCACACCTCGAGGTATCCGGACCCGTTCGTCGGCAGCGCCTTGTAGTTGCCGGGCGCGATCTCGTCCGGCACCAGCCAGGTGCCGTTCGAGCGGTACGGGTCGATGGTGCGCGCGGCGGGCGCCGCAGTGGTGGGGGCGATCCACAGGCCGGGCGCCTCGATCGGCGTCGACGTGGGGACCGCGGCACCGTCGACCGCGGGGTCGCACGCGGTGACGCCGAGAGTGGCGAACGCGGCGACCGCCAGGGCGGCGGTACGCTGGGGGTTGAGCATCTTCTCTCCTAGGGGGTGGGTGTTCGCGGCCCGTCGAGGTGCATCTCGGCGGGCCTTCTTCGTGGAGTCATGCGGCAGCGGATTCGGACTCGTGCTGCGCGCGCTGGCGGCGGATCGAGCGCATCGCTCGCACCGCGGCGTCGAGATCGTCGGGGCGAAAGTGCTTCTTCTGCTCGTCGATCCATGCCTGCATGGCGGGATCGACACGCGGACGCGTGGGCTGACTCATCGCACGCTCTCCACCAGGTCGTCGAGGAAGCGTCCGGGCGGGATGTGGAGGTGCCTGGCGATACGCACGAGTTCGTGGGCACGGAAGGATCGGATGCCTCGGACTCGGTTGCGCCAGGTGGTCGGCGGGATGCCGACGGCGACGCGTACTGCCTTCTGCGTCTGGCCCGCTTGCCGGATGGCGAGCAGGACCGCGTCCGCTGTGCTGCGGTCGATGGGGTCCATGATCATCACCGTAGACCCCGTTCGGTCCTATTTCAACCCCGAACGGTCTCTTTTTAACCGAGTTTGGTCCTAGCTCGGCACTACTCGAAAGCCAGTTCTATGACGTGGGTCTCTTGTGCTCAGGCCCATACGGTCCCCAAAATGGACCGTATGGGTACAGACACCGCCGACGAGAGCCAGCGGACAGAAGTCCTCGACGCGGAGACCAAACGCCTCCGCGACGAGGCAGCGAAGGCCGTGGATCGCGCGCTGGGTCGCAATTTGCGCACCGCACGAATCCACGAGGGCTACTCCCAGGGAGAACTCGCGGACCTCGTGGGAATGAACCAGAAGACCATCGGCCGACTCGAACGCGGCGAGCGGCCGATGACGATGGACCAGATGTACAAGCTCTGCCTAGTACTGAAGATCAAGCCGAGCACGCTCATGGCAGAAGTCGGCATCTAGCGACTCCGCTACCCGCAACCCCGACACCCCCCGCCGCATGGCGTCCACCACGACCACCGAGACCGGGACATCCCGATCATCAGGCAACTCCCAGCGACTGCCGTCCTGACGCACACCGTCCACGCTTCACCCCTGCAAACCAGCCGCGGCTTGCGAGCCTCCCCCGAAGGCCGTTCGTCGCGATTAAACTGACCATGTTCCGGTTAATTGAACACTTGAGCAGGGACGATATACCCCCATTTGGTGGTACCGCAAGGTTGGTTTGCTCATTAGGGGACTTTGGTAACTGATCGTCCGATAGACGTCCCAGAACACCGAGAAAGCTACTGGCGGTTAGGGTATTCGGATGGCGCGCAGAGGTAGGCTGAACATGGCGCTGGCAGTCGCCGTGTACGACGCACGCCAAGCGGCAGACCTGTCCATCCAGGAGATGCGCCGCCGCACCGGATTCGCGAAGCACGTCTATGAACGGCTGGAGAACAACGAGCGCACGATGAGCGTCGAGCAACTCGACGATATCGCAACCGCCCTCGACATCGAAGCCGAGCAACTCCTCAGCAGCGCAAGAAAACTGGCCAACCTCGGAGACCACGAACTACAGCGCCGCCTCGCGGACCGCCCAGGACGACGAGACCGTGCCGCCCGCGCCGCCGACGCCATGGCCGACTTCCTCGGCATGGAGTAGCAACCTTCCGCGAACACACCGCAGCGTGTCCGACACGCCGGATACGCTGCGGCGTGTGGTAGTGCTCATCGTCTTTGTCCTCCTTATCGCAGTCGCACGGCTAACCCTCCGCCGGGACCGAGGGCGCGCCTTGACGATTGCGATGCTCCTAGTCAGCGGCGCGTATCTGCTCGGCGAGCGGTGGGCCGATACGTGGCTCGATGCCCAGCTCGAACCGACTGTGGGTGCAAACGTCTCAGACCTGGTCCAGACCCTCGGCATCACCGCGGCGTGCTGGGTGATCGGCCTGTCCTGCCTCGCCGCCCTCTACGGTGACAACCAGATCGGGCTCGGCCAGCGTTACGTGCGCGTGTGGACAGCCGGCGGAATCGTCACCGCCGCAACGCTCATCACCACCTCCCGCGCTGGCGACGCGCGCACTGTACCGGTGCGGCACGAGTTCGAGCTGGTCGACCCGCTGACCATCGCCTACAACGTCGTCGCGGCAGGCGCGGTCGGCATCACGTGCGCGATCCTCACTGCCGCATCTCTCACCGCACTGCGCGACCACCGCGCACCCCTCCATACCCCTCTGCTGGCTCTACTCACCACCGGATTGCTCGGCGTGCTCTCCGCGATCGCCACAGTCACGCTGCTGATGGTCAACGCCGAGCTCGTCCGTGACCGCGTCGAGACGTTCACGGTCGGGACCAGCGCTCCGATCCTCGCATGCCTCGCCGCGGCCGGCCTCTACGGGCTGGCACGCTAGTCCTCGTCCGCCTCTGGGTGGGCTAATAGGCCGACCGGGCGCGCGGACAACCCGACCTCGGTCGTGTACCTGCCGCGCCTACCGATCGGATGGATGACGACGCGCATCGCCAGCCGCAGCACAGTGCGCTTCTCCAGGACCGTGTAGCCCGCCCACTCCTGGCGAGCGTTCGGGCCCACGATGTCTTTGAGCTCCGCAGGGACCGCAGCGGACGCTTTTGCGATGCGCGCGTTCGCGTCCCGCATCTGCTGTTCCAACTCCTCCACGTAGATCGCCACGCTGGTGGCCGACATACGCGTACGCGCAGCGTCACGCAGGTACTGCTTGCGCTCCTGCGTCAGCTGCTCGATCAGCGCCAGATCGTCATCGATCGTGCGGCCGGTGGTGCGGTCGACAGCACGCAACCGCCTGCTCGTCTCCGGGTCCTCAAGCAGCTGGAGCAGCAGCTCCTCGATGTGGTCATCCACGCGCTTCATACTGCGGGTGACGTGGCCGTGCGGGAGGCACGTATACCGATCGGCGGCCCGGAACTTCGCGTTCGGCCCCTTGTGCTCGATGGCGCCGTCCATGCCTCGTTCCAGGCAGACCGAGCACAGCGCGATATGGGTCAGCAGGTAGCGCGGCTCGCTGCCACGAGGGACCGGAGTTTCCTTGCTGAGCAGCGTTTTCAGTGTCGTCAGCTGTTCGAGGTCGGGGAACACAGGCTCCCACGTGCCTCGACCGACGATCTCGTCGTTATGGGTGCGCATCCCGTAAAGGGATGGATTCAGCAGGAACCTCTTGATGTCCACGCCCCGGAAGTTCCCAGACCGCCCGGCCGCCTCCCAGGCGCCCTTGTACCGGCGGCTCAGGTCCTTCAGCGAGAAGGTGTCGCGGTTGTCGAGGATCTCGGCCGCGATCTCGCGCAGGATGCGCGCCTGGGGTTCGTCGATCTCGCGGCCGATCGACTTTCCGGTAGCCGGGTCGCGCACCACCCGGTAGCAGGGAGGTAGCTTGCCGTGCGGCTTGTTGGCCGCCAGGTTGGCTTTCATCGCCCGCAGAACGCGTTTTCTGGTCTTCCCCGCCGCCTTCGCGCCGTCGAGGATGTCCTGCCACACCCGGTTCCTGTCGTCGTCGTCGGAGAGATCCCAGACCCGACCGTCGTAGTAGAGCATGACCCCCCGGCTGGTCACCAGTTCGCAGAAGACGGCGAACTCGTTCATGTTGCGCGTGATGCGCGACGGCTCCCATACGACGAGCACGTCGCCGGGCTGCAGGACGTCGGGCAGCTGCTTGAAGGCCTCGCGCTCACGCTTCGAGTGCCGCGTAGCGCCGCGGTCGTTGTCCTCCAGGACCGCCGCGACGATCCAGCCCTCGTACTCGCAGTCCGCTCGACAGGAGTCCTCCTGCTCCCTGCACGATCGGCCACCCTGATCGTCCTTGCTGACTCGCGTGTAGATGATGGCGCGTTTGATGGCCGCGATGATGCCCGCCATCCGAGAGACCTTGTGCATGGAGGGAGTTTAACAGTCCTCCTATTGACAATTAAGCTGGGAGAAGTTCGCCAGGTACTTCGACGTGGAGATTCGCCAGATCCCGCTGCGCGGCGACCGGTTGACCATGCACCCCGACGACGTCGCCGCGCACTGCGACGAGAACACCATCATGGTGGTCGCCACCTTGGGACAGACGTTCACCGGGCTGTTCGAGGACGTCGCCGGGATCGCCCGCGCCCTCGACGACCTGCACGCCGGGGGCGGGCCCGACATCCCGCTGCACGTCGACGCGGCCAGCGGCGGATTCCTCGCGCCGTTCACCGCGCCCGACCTGGTGTGGGACTTCCGGCTGCCGCGCGTGAAGTCGATCAACGCGTCCGGGCACAAGACCGGGCTCGCGCCGCTGGGCGCGGGATGGGCGGTGTGGCGCGAAAACGACGATCTGCCACAGGAATTGATCTTCAACGTGGACTACCTCGGCGGCAGCATGGCCACGTTCAACCTGAACTTCTCCCGGCCGGGCGGACAGGTCATCACCCAGTACTACGACTTCATCCGGCTCGGGCGCACCGGCTACACGCGTGTGCAGGAGGCGATCTACCGGGTGGCGCGGCGGCTGGCCGATGGGCTCAGCACCTTCGGTCCGTTCGAGCTGGTGCACGACGGCGACCCGGCGCGCGGCATCGCGGCGGTCTCGTGGCGGCTCGTCGGGTCACCCGGCTACAACCTCTACGACCTGTCCGACCGGCTGCGCACCCGCGGCTGGCTCATCGCCGCCTACCCGCTGCCCGCCGACCGCGAGGGCGAGACGGTGATGCGCGCCGTCATCCGGCACGGGTTCACCCACGACATGGTCGACCTGCTGCTCGCCGACATCCGCCGCAGCGTCGACCAGCTCGGCCGCCACCCGCTGTCGGTGTCGCTGACCCGCGCGGAGGCGGGCGGATTCACCCACGACGCGACACCTGTGGTGCCGGATCAGCCGCAGGACTGAGGGCCGCGTCATCCTGCTCGACGCCGCCACGACCTTCGCCGACGCCAGGCCCACTCTCGAAGAACTCGAGGCCAGCCGCTCCGCCGTCCGTGCGCGCGCCGAGGAGCGCGAGCGCATCGACCTGCGCATCCGCTCGGCTTCGAGCCGACCGGAGCGGCATCGGTGCGGCGGTGCCCGCATCGCGCGCGGAGTGCCGGATCGGTGAGAGTGGCGCTGCCGCCCCGGTTTTCGCCGTGTTCGGGGCGGCAGCGCCGGTGCGGGCTGGTCTCAGGCGGCGCGCACGAGGTCGAGTGGTTCCCAGCGGTAGACCTCACTGTGCGCGCCGTGGTAGAGCGCCAGGTCGACGGCGTCGAGCACGGCCTGGCGGGGGCCGGAGCGTTGGAGCTGCGCCGCCGAGATCGCCAGCCGCAGCACACCGCCCCGCCGCGCCGTGCGGGCCGCGCCCAGCACGAGCGCACGGCACCACCACGGTTCGGCGCGGAACCCCTCGCCGATGCCGTAGACGCGAGCCCGCTGCGCGGTGTTGCGCTCCAGATCGTGGATGGTGGTGAGGCCGAGGGCCAGGCGGAAGCCCACCTCGGGCAGCGCCGCGACGGCGCCCGCCGACGCGTCCCAGCGCGGCGCGGCGAACAGGCGGGTGCGCAGTTCCACCCGCTCCATCACCCGGTCGGCGGCGGTGAGCCGCAGCCGCGCCTCGTGCCGGGGCAGCGTGGCGAACTCGGCGCGACGGCGTTTGGTGGCGGCCTGGTCGTATCCGTGCAGCACGATCGCGTCGCCGCGCGCCCGCCTGCCGCGCAGCCACGACTGCGTCGCGGGATCGTCCACCAGCCGGTACTTCCCCTTCAACCGGGGCGCCACCAGCAGCGACAACCGCACGTCCCGGCGATCCATCTCCGCGGCGAACTCGATCGCGGCATCGCGCGTGGTGTCCCGGATCCCCGACACGGACACGATCAGCTCAGCGTTCATGCCTCCACGATGCCCGCCCGATATGACCACCCCGTGCAACCCACATGACCAGCCGACGAACAGCCCGTCACGGGTGATAGCCCCCGGCC
Organism: Nocardia puris; assembly: GCF_003315035.1. Lineage (GTDB taxonomy): Bacteria > Actinomycetota > Actinomycetes > Mycobacteriales > Mycobacteriaceae > Nocardia > Nocardia puris. The sequence continues at coordinate 239,684 of NZ_QNRE01000011.1, read as the reverse complement.
ATCACCACCGGTTCACTTCTCGGCGAGGCCGACCGTGTCCAGCACCCAAGCGTGTTCGAAGGCCACTTCCTTCCACTTGGCGTAGCGGCCGCTGACGCCGCCGTGGCCCGCACTCATTTCGGTCTTCAGCAGCAGCGGGGCGTCGCCGGTCTTGGTGGCGCGGAGTTTGGCGACCCATTTGGCGGGTTCCACGTAGAGGACGCGGGTGTCGTTGATGCTGGTGACGGCCAGGATCGCCGGGTAGTCCTTGGCCTCGACGTTCTCGTACGGCGAGTAGGACTTCATGTACTCGTAGACTTCCTTGTCCGCCAAGGGATTACCCCACTCGTCCCATTCGATGACGGTGAGCGGCAGCGAGGGGTCGAGGATGGAGGTGAGCGGGTCGACGAACGGGACGTTGGCCAGGATGCCCCGGAACAGTTCCGGCGCGAGGTTCGCGACGGCGCCCATGAGCAGGCCGCCCGCGCTGCCGCCGTCGGCGACCATCAGGTCCGGCGAGGTGACGCCGGTGTCGATGAGATGCCGTGCGCAGGAGACGAAGTCGGTGAAGGTGTTCTTCTTGGTGAGCGTCTTGCCGTGCTCGTACCAGATCCGGCCCATCTCGCCGCCGCCGCGCACGTGCGCTACCGCGAACACCATGCCCCGGTCCAGCAGCGACAGGCGCGCCACCGAGAACGTGGGGTCCATGCTGGCCTCGTAGGACCCGTACCCGTAGAGCAGCAACGGCTTCGGGCCCTCGGTCACCGCGTCGGCGCGCCACACCAGCGAGATCGGGACCCGGGTGCCGTCGTCGGCCACGGCCCAATCACGGTGCTGCACATAATCTTTCGCGTCGTAACCCCCCAGCACCGGCTGCTCCTTGCGCAGCAGCAGGGCGCCGGTGGCGGGCACGTAGTCGAACACCTGCATCGGCGTGATGAACGAGGTGAGCCCGATCCGCAGCGTCGGCTGCTCCCATTCCGGATTCGCGCCCGCGCCCACGGCGAACAGCTCCAGATCGAATTCCAGTTCGCGCAGATCGCCGTAGCCGCTCTCGGTGAGCGGCCAGACCGCCACCCTGGTGAGCGCCTCGCGCCGGTAGCTCACCACCAGGTGGTCGGCGAAGGCGTCGACGTCCTCGAGCCGCACATCGTCGCGGTGGGCGATCAGCGTGGTCAAGTTCGACGGGTCACCCACGGGCGCCTCGGCGAGGACGAAGTTCTCCGCCTTCACCCCGTCCACCACGTCGTTGTGCAGGATGAGGAACCGGTCCTCGCCGCCGATCACCGCGTGCTCGGCCGTGTACTCCACGCCCTCGCGGCGCGGCAGCAGCACCCGGAACTCGCCCTCGGGATTGCCGGACTCCAGCACCCATCCCTCGGTGGTGATCTTGGAACCGACCCAGATCATCAGGTACTTCTCGGAACGCGTGCCGCCGATGCTCACCCAGTAGCGCTCGTCGGGCTCGTGGAAGACCTTGACGTCGCCGTCGGTGGGGGTGCCGAGACGGTGCCGCCACACGGTGTCGGGCCGCCACGACTCGTCCACGGTCTGGTAGAAGACGTGCGTCCCGTCCAGCGACCAGGTGGCGCCGGGCGCGGTGCGCGCGATCTCGTCGGCGAGCAGTTCCCCGGTGCGCAGATCCTTGAAGCGCAGGGTGTAGCGCTCGTCGCCGACGGTGTCGACCGAGTACGCGAGCAGAGAGCCGTCGTGGCTCACCGAGAACGCGCCGAGCGCGAAGAACTCGTGCCCCTCGGCCAGCTCGTTGCTGTCCAGCAGCACCTGCTCGCCGGGAATCTCGCTGTCGGCCTCGAGGACGGGCGGCGTCCACGCGTCGATGCCCGCCGCGGCGGCGTCGATCGGGCAGCGGCAGTGCACGCCGTACTGCTTGCCCTCGAAGGAGCGCGAGTAGTACCAGTACTCCCCCATGCGGGTGGGCACCGAGAGATCGGTCTCCTGGGTACGCGACTTGATCTCGGTGAAGATCTTCTCGCGCAGCCCGGCCAGGTGGGCGGTGCGCGCCTCGGTGTAGGCGTTCTCCGCCTCCAGGTAGGCGACGACCTCGGGATCGTCCTTGTCCCGCAGCCACTCGTACTCGTCGACGAAGACGTCGCCGTGATGCACCCGCTCGGTCGGCACCGTCTTGGCGATCGGCGCCGCCACCACACTCTCGACAGACATGCGCTCCACCCTACTGTTCGCGCCGGTGGCGCAGCGGCGCGTGCGTTTCGCCCTGCGCGATCAGCGGGCGCGGGTGCCATCCTGCGCGAGGCGACCGAGTAGCCCAGCGCTCCGGCGCGCGATCGGCACGCGGGTGTCGCGGCGGGCCGTCCGACAGCCGTGCCACAGTCTTGCGGGAGGGCACGTCAGGCAGGCGGGCTCGGCGACCTCGTTCGAGACGACGTCCGCCGAGCCACTCGCGCCAGTCGAACCGCGCCGGCGCGCCGGCCGTGCCCCCGAGTGTCCTTCGATCGAGGTGCCGAGCCGCTCCGGGCGCAGTACGCTCGCGCGCATGCGCTCGATCCTGGTCGCCCGGTTCGCGACGGTGGCGGCGGTGTTGTGCGCGTCGGCCGGAATCGGTGCGCTCGCACCTGTTTCCGCGTGCGCCTGCGGCGGCATCGTGAGTCCCGGCGACACCGCGACCGTGCGCAACGAAGTCGCGGTGGTGCGCTGGGACGGGGTGCGCGAGACCATCCTCATGCAGCTGGCGCTGGGCGGCGGGGCCGAGGAGGCGGCGCTGCTGGTGCCCACTCCCACGCCGGCGCGGGTGGAGGCGGGGTCGTCGGACACGTTCCGCGAGCTCGAGCGCCTGACCGAACCGGAGATCGTCACCGACCGGCGCTGGTTCGCCGACCAGCGCGGGGATGCCTCGGGAGGTGCGCCGGGCAGCGCGCCGACCGTGCTCGAACAGGTCACGCTCGGTCCGCTGGAGGCGACCACGCTCACCGGCGGCGCGCTCGACGGCGTGCGCGCGTGGCTCGACGAGAACGGCTACGAGCTGCGGCCCGAGGTGACCGCCACGCTGGAGCCCTACCTGCGCGAGGGCTGGTCGTTCGTCGCCATGCGCCTGGTCGCCGACGCGCCGCTGGACGGCGCGCTGGACCCGGTGCGCCTCACCTTCGACTCCGACCGTTTCGTCTACCCGATGCGCATGTCGGCGGCGGCGCGCGAGCCGCAGTCGGTGCGGCTCTACCTGCTCGGCGAACACCGCCTCGAACGCACCGACGCCGACGCCGCGTCCCAGCGCGTCGGCGTCGACTTCGCCGGGCGCATCACCGACACCGACGATCCCGCGCTGCGCGAACTGCTCGCCGACGGGCACGACTACCTGACAGAGATGTGGATCGCCATCCGCGAACCCGCCGAGATCACCACCGACTTCACCTTCGCCCCGGCCGCCGAAGACACCGACTACCGCCGCCGCATCCACCGCACCGAGGACATGACCATCCTCGGGGCGCCGGCGGGGCCGATCCTGCTCGGGGCGGGTGTGGTGATTGTCCTCGGGGCGGTGGTGACGTCCCGACGGATGTTCCGGTCGTAGTCGAGTCCGCCGCCCGGGTTCAGGCCCCGAGCGGCGGACAGCGAACCGGGTCTACGCCCCGAGGGCCGGGCCGATGGTGGGCCAGGAGCGGTGCAGGTGGTCCTGCCAGTAGGACCAGGAGTGGGTGCCGACCGGGCTGTAGTCCAGGCGGGCGGGGATGGCGGCGGCGCGCAGTTTCTGCTCGAAGCCGACCACGCAGATGTTGACGCCGACCTCCACCGGGCCGCCGAGGAAGATGTTCTCCGCCAGCTGCGGTTTGATCTGCGCCTCGTACGGTCCGGGGATGCCGGTGCCGGTGGCGAGGTAGATCGCCTTGCCGCGCAGGCGATCCAGCATGAGCGCCGGATCGTGGGCGGCCCATTCGGGGCTGCCGGGCGGGCCCCACATGTTGAGCGGGTTGCCGCCGCGGTTGGCGATGGAGAACATCACCGCGCCGGTGGCCAGGCTGGTGTCGGGGCAGGCGCTGTAGCCGGCGACCGCCCGGTACAGGTGCGGGTGGCGCGCCGCGAGGATGAAGGCCGCGTTGCCGCCCATGGAGAGGCCGCCGATGCCGTTCACCCCGTTGCCGTTGAACTCGCCGTTGATGATGGGCGGCAGTTCGCGGGTCAGGAACGTCTCCCACTTGTAGCGCCCGAACTTCGGGTCGTCGTGGAGCCAGTCGGTGTAGTAGCCGGCCTGGCCGCCGATCGGCAGCACCACGTTGACGTTCTTACCGCGGAAGAAGGCCTCCGCGTCGGTCGCGTTGGTCCAGGTGCTCTGGCCGACACCCGGGTCGAGGCCGTCGAGCAGGTAGTACGCGGGGCGCGCGCCGCCGCCCGCCGGGTGCAGCACCTGCACCTGGATGGTGCTGCGCATCGCGGGCGAATCGACCCAGACGGCCGAGCGCGTCGGGCTGAGCCGATCGATGCGAACGACCTGGGCGGCCGACGCGGGAGCGGGGTCGATCATCGAAGGTCCCAGCATGGCGATCGCCAGGGCCAGCACTGCAACAGCAACTCTGTAACGCCGCACTACCAACCTCCATCACCGCATGACAATGGCATTCAACGTATCTCGAGCCGGGGGCGTCCCGGTGGCGAATCGCCATCGGGCGTTTCCACAGCAAACTGCACGGTACAGAACAGCTTTCCCGTCCGCACCATGTGTCACAGGCCCCCGGACCGGTCCACTCTATCCAGAGCGCCCCGGATCGACCCCGCCAGATAGTCCAGATCGGCGCGGTGCGGGCTGGTGGGACGCGCCCGCAACCCGAATCCGTCACCCGGTGTGCGCGGGATGACGTGCAGGTGCACATGGAACACCTCCTGCCCGGCCGTCACCCCGTCCGCCAGGAAGAAGTTCACCCCGTCGCAGGCCACCTCGCTCTCCCGCAGCGCCGCCGCCAACCGCTGCCCCACCTGAAACAGCTTCCCGCCCACCTCCAGGTCCAACTCCGCGAGGTTGCGCGCCGGCACCCGCGGCACCACCAACAGATGCCCCGGCGTCACCGGCCGAATATCCATGAACGCGACCACGTCATCGTCCTCATACACCTTCGACGCCGGCGCCCGCCCCGCAATGATCTCCGCGAAAATCGTGTAGGGATCCACACCGCACCCTAACGAACCCCGCCGTCCCGGCGGACTCCAACGGGCACCCGGACACACGCGCCCAGAACCGGCCCGACTGCACTCCTGTGGAATTGGTACCTACTGCCGAGCAATACGCCGAAGGCGTTGGCTTCCCACACGACATCACGCACCGCTCTCTCAACCTCCAGTCCGAACGCACTGCGAAGTTGCCGCCACTCGAAATGGCTCGAACGCGACAATCCCGAGTGATAAGCTGACATCAGCTTCCGGCACTAGCTGGAAGAAGTGAACCCGACTCTTCACCGGACGGTGGGCGGTCGGGTTTCGCGTTTCATCGACGTGGTTTGTCGACGTCAACGCAGATGCGAATCAGTGGAGCGACGACCTGTTTCCATCTGCTCCCTGCGCCGAACGAGCCACCGCATCGGGCCACCACAGTGCCGGGTCACTGTGCGGCGGCAGATGCGTGTACGAGAGGTTCGTCGGCTTCCTGGCGAGAACCTCCGCGATACAGTGCCGGTCCCGGTGGTCCTGCCCCGCCCGCGATTCGATGACCAACCGCGATGCATCGGTGGCGACGAGGTCCAGCACGAGCGCTTCGAGACACGCCCGCCGCGTCGAGATTTCAGGGCCTCGGCCCTCGTAGACGGCCACACCTACGGTGGAGCATCGCGCCATCGCCTCGAGTATCCGGCGGCGTCGCTGCTCAGGTTCGTGATTGAAATGCCATCGCCGTTGGCCCGGTAGCAGGTAGTCCTTGACGACCGAACGAGCATGGCCGAGGCGATTCTCGGGAATCAGTGCGGCGCACAGGATGTAGCGGTCCTTGCGGATCGACTCGTCGACGAAGGCGTGGATGGGCACCCGCGCGACGATACCCTTCCGCTATCGCACCGGCGCGCGGGCAGCGCCGAAACCCTATGGCGCGCTAGAGGATCGGCGAAGGGGTGTAGCGGGCGGCTTCCGGGTACGCGTCCACGAGCTTCTGGACCTGCGCCACGACCTCGGCGGTTTGGTCGGGGGCGGCGCCGACGAAGGCGGACTTGTCGGCGAGGGCTTGGTCGAGGGCGGCGCGGTCGAGGGGGAGGCGGTCGTCGGCGGCGAGGCGGTCGAGCAGGTCGGGTTCGCGGCCCTGTTCGCGCATGGCGAGGGCGACGGCCACGGCGTGCTCCTTGATGACCTCGTGCGCGGTCTCGCGGCCCACGCCCGCGCGCACGGCGGCGATCAGGATCCGGGTGGTGGCCAGGAACGGCAGGTAGCGGTCCAGTTCGCGGGAGATCACGGCCGGGTAGGCGCCGAATTCGGCGAGCACCGTCAGGAAGGTCTCCATCATCCCGTCGACGGCGAAGAACGCGTCGGGCAGCGCGACACGGCGCACCACCGAGCAGAACACGTCACCCTCGTTCCACTGCGCGCCGGCCAGTTCGGCGGCCATCGACGCGTACCCGCGCAACACCACCTGCAACCCGTTGACGCGCTCGCAGGAGCGGGTGTTCATCTTGTGCGGCATCGCCGAACTGCCCACCTGACCGGGCTGGAAGCCCTCGGTGACCAGCTCGTGCCCCGCCATCAGCCGGATGGTGTGCGCGAACGACGACGGCCCGGCGCCCACCTGCACCAGCGCCGACAGCACATCGTGGTCCAGCGAGCGCGGATACACCTGGCCCACGCTGGTGAGCACGGTCGCGAATCCGAGGTGGCGCGCCACCTGCTGCTCGAGCGTCGCGAGCTTGGCCGCGTCGCCGCCGAGCAGGTCGAGCATGTCCTGGGCGGTGCCCATCGGACCCTTGATCCCGCGCAGCGGGTAGCGGTCGATCAGCTCCCGCAACCGGGTCAGCGCGATCAGCAGCTCGTCGGCGGCGGAGGCGAACCGCTTGCCGAGGGTGGTGGCCTGGGCGGCCACGTTGTGCGACCGGCCCGCCATCACCAGGGTCTGGTATTCGGCGGCGCGCTCGGCCAGCCGCGCCGCGATCGCCACGCCGTGGGCGTGCACGTGCTCGAGCGAGAGCCGGATCTGCAACTGCTCCACGTTCTCGGTGAGATCGCGGCTGGTCATGCCCTTGTGCACGTGCTCGTGCCCGGCGAGGGCGTTGAACTCCTCGATGCGCGCCTTCACGTCGTGGCGCGTGACCCGTTCGCGTTCGGCGATGGAGGCCAGGTCGACGTGGTCGATGACTCGCTCGTAATCGGCGAGCACACCCTCGGGCACCTCGATCCCGAGTTCCGACTGCGCGCGCAGCACCTCCAGCCAGAGCCGCCGCTCCAGCACGATCTTGTGCTCCGGCGACCACAGGCGCACCAGCTGCGGACTGGCGTAACGGGTGGCGAGGACATTCGGGACGAGACTCACGTCTGGTCAGTCTAGTGGCCGGAACCTGTCGGTTTGCCCGGACGTCGAGTTCAGCGGGCCGCGCGGGTGTCCGTCGGCGTGTTCCCCGCGTAGCGGCGGTGCGACGATGTCGATCACCTCGAGCAGCGCGCCGCGCGCCATCCGGCGCGGTTCGGGGTTGCTCTCGGTGAGCGCGGCGACCACCGCGCCGTCCACGACCGCGACCAGTCGGCGCAGTTGCTCGGGCCGCACCGACCGGTCGGAGCGGCGCAGCGCGTCGGCGAGCAGCTCGTCCAGCTGCGCGCGCAACCGCAGCTGGACCTCGCGTAGTTCGGGGTGGCGGGCGGAGGCGACCGACCGCTCGTAGCGGGCGATGAGGTGACCGTGCGTGTTCTCGTCGGGGCCGTCCGGTCCGACCAGCAGGTCGAGCACCAGGTCCACGGTGGCCTCGGCGCCGCGGCGGCGGTGGCTCACCTCGCCGACCCGGCGGCGCATGGCCTCCAGTTCCGCGTTGCCGCTGAATTCGACCGCGCGGGCGATCAGGTCTTCCAGGGATTCGAAGTAGTAGGTGGTCGAGGCGAGCGGTAGGTCCGCGCGCGTCGCGACCGAACGATGCCGCACCGCATCGAATCCGCCTTCGAGTAACAACTCGGCGGCGGCCGCTACCAGAGCCTGGCGACGCCGTTCGCCTTTCGGGGTCGTCGCGGTTATCACCGTGCCATCGTGCCAGTCGTCATCAGTTCATCCGTGCGAAATCGAGAGTGGAAACCCAGCCACCGTTGTTTTACCCCATCTGCGGCTTCCTGGTGCCGGACTGCGGAAACTTGTTGCCGGGCAAGCGCTTCAGGCACCGGTATGGCGACCCAGACGGGCCAGCGCCTCGGCGATGTCCGCGGTGGCTCCGGCAAACGAGAAGCGAACGGTGCGATGCCCATTGACAGTGTCGAAATCGATGCCGGGCGAGAGCGCCACACCGGTGTGGTCGAGGACCTCGGCACACCACTTGCGGGAGTCGTCGGTGAGGTGGCCGATATCGGCGTATGCGTAGAAGGCTCCGTCGGCGGGGGCCAAGTCGGTGATGCCGATCTTCGGCAGCCCTTCCAAAAGCAGTTGGCGGTTCACGGCATAACGGCGAACGTGTCCGTCCAGCTCGGACTTCGCGTCCGGGCCGAAGGCGTGCAGCGCCGCGTATTGCGAGATCGCGGGCGGGCAGACCGTCATATTCGACGCCAAGCGCTGTAGCGCCGGGCGCAGGCCGGTGGGCGCGAGCATCCAGCCGAGCCGCCACCCCGTCATGGAGAAGTACTTGGACACCGAGCCGATAACCACGGATTCGCGCGATGTTTCCCAGGCGGACGATGTGTGTTGATCCGAGCCCGCCGTCTCGTAGGTGATGCCGTGATAGATCTCATCCGAGATCAGCAGCGTGCCGTGCGTGTCGCACCAGCGGGCCAGCGCCGCGAGCTCGTCGGGGGCGATCATGGTGCCCGTCGGGTTGGCCGGGCTGGCCACCACCAGGCCGGCGGGCGGCTCCGGCAGCGCCTCCAGCATGGCGACCGTCGGCTGGAACCGGGTATCGGGTCCGCAGTCGAGTTCGACCACCCGGCAGCCGAGCGCGGCCAGGGTGTTGCGGTAGGCGGGGTAGCCGGGGCGGGCGACCACCACCGTGTCGCCCACGTCGAAGGCCGCGAGGAAGATCAGCGTGAACGCGCCCGACGAGCCGGTCGTCACTACGACGTCGTCGGGGTCGACGGCGTAGCCGTAGGTGTCGGTGTGATGCGCGGCGATGGCCTCGCGCAGCGGGAGGATGCCGAAAGTCTCCGTGTAGCCGAGCAATTCGGCGTCGATCGCCAGTTTGGTGGCGCGCAGCACCGGCGCGGGCGCGGGGGTGGAGGGCTGGCCCGCCGCGAGGACGAGCACGTCACCGTGGGTTCTGGCGCGTTCGGCGGCGGCCTTCCACACGTCCATCACATAGAACGGCGGAATGGTCGACCGGCGGGATTCTCGAGACACCCGACAGACGGTAGACCCTGCGCCGCGCCCCCACCCCGGCAATGGCGACTTGCGCACCACATCCACCCCTCGTCCGTGCGCCGGGTCACTCGGCACGGCTAAGGTCGTGCGTAATGCTTGACGAGGCTCGCCGCGCTGGGCTTGATCGGGTACGTGGAGCGGGTGGCATCGGGGTCATACCGCCCGATCGGCGCGCCGCTTTCCGGAAAGATCACACCGCCCGAGATCTGTGGCGTCGCGCCCGTCGGATGGTCGACGACCTGCGCAACCGTCCGCGCCCCGATCTGCGGGAGCTGTGGGAGGAACAGAAGCGCCGCGACTACCGGGCCTTGCTGCGCAAACATCGCGTGCTCATCGGCGGGTTGATCGCCGTGCTCGTGCTGGCGGGCGCGGATTCGCCGTTCGACTGGGGTCTGTCGACTCGCACACCCGGGCCGAACGAGGCGCAGCGCGTCTTCTTCGCCCAGCCGCAGCAGATGCAGTCCACTCCCCCGTCGGTGCGCCGCTACCTCGACGCCATCGCCAACGGTGAACGGCTGCGCGAGGCCGCGGTGGTCGCCGCCGCGGCCCGCGCCACGCTGGAGCGGGCGAAAGCCGAGGCGGCCGCCGCGGCCGCGGGCGAATGGCAGCCTTGGATGGGCGGCACCGCGCCGCTGCCCCCCGGCTCGATCCTGCCCGGCGGCAGCGGGTTCGTACTGCCCACCCGCGGCGTCTTCACCTCCGGATTCGGCACCCGCTGGGGCACCTTCCACAACGGCATCGACGTCGCGGGCCCGATCGGCACCCCGATCTACGCCGTGGCCGGCGGCACCGTCATCGACGCGGGGCCCGCGCAGGGCTTCGGCCTGTGGGTGCGCATCCGCCACGACGACGGCGCCATCACCGTCTACGGGCACATGTACGACTTCTTCGTCTCGGTCGGCGAACGCGTCCCGGCCGGTATGCAGATCGCCCGCATGGGCAACCGCGGCGACTCCACCGGCCCGCACCTGCACTTCGAGGTGATCGTCGGCGGACAGTACGTCGACCCGCGCGCCTGGCTGGCGCAGCGCGGGTTGAGTTTCTGAGGGACAAGCACGGTGGCCGGGCACACCCGGCCGGCGTGCACTGGACGCGACGACCGCCGGCCGGTCGGGAAATAGCCGTGACCACCGTCATGGCTGGTGGCGGAAGCCGCTGGTGCGGCTAGCCCGGGACGGTGATCCGGTCCTCGACGGCGGCCAGGCCGATGTCGGTGCGGAAGTGGCTGCCGGGGAGCTTGATCGAGGCGATGCGCTCGTAGGCCCGGTCGCGCGCCTCGGACAGGTCCTCGCCCACCCCGACCACGCTGAGCACGCGCCCGCCCGCCGACACCAGGGCGCCGTCCTCGCGGGTCGCGGTGCCCGCGTGCAGCACGGCGGCGGATTCGTCGGCCGACTCGCCCGCCCCCGTGATCACATCGCCCACGCGCGGGCGGCCCGGGTAGTTCTCGGCGGCCACCACGACCGTGACGGCCGCGCCGTCGCGCCAGCGCGGCGGCGCCACCTGCGCGAGCGTGCCGGTGGCGGTGGCGTTGAGCAGTTCGCCGAGCGGGCTCTCCAGCAGCGCCAGCACCGCCTGGGTCTCGGGATCGCCGAAGCGGCAATTGAATTCGACCACGGCCGGGCCCGCCGCACCGATCGCCAAACCGGCGTAGAGCAGGCCGGAGAACGGGCAGTCGCGGCGCACCAGTTCGGCGGCGACCGGCTTGACCACGTCCTCCACGATCGCGGTGACGGTCTCGGGAGCCAGCCACGGCAGCGGCGTGTACGCGCCCATTCCGCCGGTGTTCGGGCCGGTGTCGCCGTCGCCGACGCGCTTGTGATCCTGCGCGGGCAGCAGCGGCACCACCGTCTCGCCGTCCACCAGGCAGAACAGGGAGACCTCCGGGCCGTCGAGGAACGACTCCAGCAGCACCGGATGGCCCTGCTCGAGCAGTTCGGCGCCGTGATCGCGGGCCGCCAGCCGGTCGGCGGTGACCACCACGCCCTTGCCCGCGGCCAAGCCGTCGTCCTTGACCACCCAGGTGGGGCCGAACCGGTCCAGCGCGGCGTCGAGGTCGGCGGGGTTGTCCACGATCTCGCTGTGCGCGGTGCGCACGCCCGCCGCGGCCATCACGTCCTTGGCGAACGCCTTGGAGCCTTCGATCCGCGCGGCCGCGGCCGAGGGGCCGAAGCAGGCGATGCCCGCCGCGCGCACCGCGTCGGCCACGCCCAGCACCAGCGGCACCTCGGGACCGATGACGACCAGATCGGCGGACAGCTCGGTGGCCAGTGCCACCACCGCCTCCCCCGAGGACGCGTCCACCGGGCGCACCTGTGCGTGCTGGGCGATGCCCACGTTGCCCGGCGCGGCGTAGATCGCGCTCACCCCCGGGTCGCGGCGCAGAGCCTGGACGAGGGCATGTTCACGGGCTCCGGATCCGATGACGAGTACGCGCACGCACGACAGCTTAGGTGACCCGCCGCGCCGCCCCGCCGGGCATCGGCCTCTTGGTCACCCGCCGTTCACGCGCCGTTCGGCGGCCACTCGCGAATTCGGTTACGGCGTTTCCCCCCTCGCGCCCGCGACGCGTGGATCATGGGTGGGGAGGCCGGGGCACGCCGTCCCGCCCACCACCGACGCCGCGAAGGACGTAGAGATCATGGGTCTGATCGACGGACTGATGGGCAACGCCGGACGCATCGATCCGGGACAGGCGCAGCAGGAGTACGCGAAGCTGCTCGGCAACGGCGAACAGATCTACGCCGCGTACCTGCTGGTGCGCGACGCCATCCTGTTCACCAACCGCCGCCTGATCCTGGTCGACAAGCAGGGGTTGTCCGGACGGAAGGTGAGCTACCACAGCATCCCGTACCGCTCCATCACGCATTTCGCGGTCGAGACGGCGGGCACCTTCGATATGGACGCCGAGCTGATCATCTGGGTGTCCAGCATGGACGCGCCGGTGCAGAAGAAGTTCAACCGGCAGGTCGACATCTACGAGGTGCAGGGCATCCTCTCCCACTTCGTCGGGGTGTAGCGGTACTACGCTGCGGACATGGCTTCCGTCTTCAGTGCGATCATCGCCGGTCAGCTTCCGGGCCGATTCGTCTGGGAGGACGACGAATTCGTCGCCTTCCTGACCATCGCCCCTGTCACCCAGGGCCACACGCTCGTGGTGCCGCGCGCGGAGATCGACCAGTGGCAGGACATCGATCCCGACACCTTCGCGCGGTTGAACGTCGTCGCCCAGAAGGTCGGGCAGGCCGTGCGCGCGGCGTTCGAGGCGCCCCGCGCGGGCCTGCTCATCGCCGGGCTCGAGGTCCCGCACCTGCACGTGCACGTGTTCCCCGCCTACTCCCTCGGCGACTTCGACATCTCCGGCGCCGACCCCAACCCGTCCGCCGAATCCCTCGACGAGGCGCAGGCCAAGATCAAGCAGGCCCTGCGCGACCTCGGCCACGGCGCCAACGTCCCGGACTGACGCGAGTCCCGGGCCGCCCCCTACGCGGCCCGGAACCGGCTCCGCCCCAATCGGTTCGGCGTCCCGTCGTCAGGTGATGAGCCCCAGCACCGCCTTCGTGTTCTGAGAGTCCTTGCCCGCCAGCGCTTTGTACAGGCCGTCGATCAGATCGCGGATCGCCACGGCGGTGGTGCCGAACTCCTTCACGTCCTTGGCGAGCGCCTTCAGCAGCAGCGACACGTCCGAAATGGTCTCGGCGATCTTGGCGACGGCCTCCGAGATCACCAGGGGCGTGGCCGTACCGACGGAGAACGCGAGTTTCAGCGTCCACGACACCAGCTTGCCCGCGATACCGGCCAGGATGTCGCGGACTGCGGTGCGCACACCGCCGATGATCTCCCCCATCGCACGGGTCAGCTCGGCCAGACCGTACGAGGCCGCGGCGAGCGAGGCGACCTGCGCCGTCTGAACACCGGCGTAGACGCGATAGGCGTTGGCGGCCAGCCCTTCCCACTTCGCGGTGTCGCCGGTGACCGCTGCCTTCATATCGCAGGCGACCTCCTCGACGTGGTTGCCGATATTGGTCCACGACTGTGAGTAGGCCTTGATCATGTCGGGGTTGCCCGCCAGCTTGTCGAACACCTCCCGGACGGGCTTGATGTGCTCCAGCATCCAGGACACGATCTGACCGGCCACGTAGGCGACCGGATCCGAGTACATCGCGGCCATCTCGAGCCCGACGGCCACGACACCGAGTTCGAACACGCCCGGGTCGCCGCGGTTCATTCCGTCCTGGATCTCGTCGAAGCCCTCGAACAAGGTGAGCCCGCGCGTCATGCCGAGCGTGTCGGAAGAATCGGACGTGGTGACGAACAGGCCGAGCGGGCCGGACTGGTGGTAGGCGTTGCGACTGTCGGTGCCGGTCTCGATCAGCGAGTTGTCGATCCGGGCCGGATCGGTGAGAAAAGGCGTCGTCATGATGTTCTCCGGCCGCTCAGCGCGGCCCGTCGCCGATCTCGCAGCCGTCCAGTTCGGAACCGCGCTCGGTGTCGAGCTCCTGGAAGGTGTCGGCGCAGGTGACGATCTTGTCGGCGGTGGCCTCGAGGGCGGTGCCCATACCGGTGAGTGCGAGGGCGGCCGTGGCCTGCACCATCTTCACCGCCGTGACGAACGGCGTGGCGAACATGCCGTAGCCGTCGTCGAGCAGCATCAGGTGCCGGGCGGCCTCGGCGGCGTACGCGACGCGGTCACCGAAATCGCCGCACGACTCGGCGTGTTTGCGCAGATCCGCCAGTTCGACGGTGAAGCTGCTGGTCACCGCGGCCTCCTCCGGGTTGGGTACAGGGTGTGTTCATAGAGGTTGGACGCGGCGGCCGACCGATCGGTTCCCTTTATTTCGAAGTCGGGCCGTAAGGCGGGCTCGGTCGGCGCGAGCCCGGTCCCGGGTATCGGCGCAAGGCCGCGTAGCGGAGGAGCCGGCGGTGCAGGAGTTCGGCGGCGAAGGCGGCGTTACCGATGGTGAGGACGATGTCCCGATCCACGGTGCGGATCACCACCGCCGGAGTGGTCGGCGGGATGCGGTCGGCGGCACCGACCGGCAGCTCGGTCCACAGGTTTCCCGCGGAGCCAGGTGGCGCCCACCCGCTGCGCACAGCGACGACGCGGTCGAATCGCACGTTGCTGCCGGGGAGGAATCCGAATCGGCCGCCACGGCGGAGGACGGTGAGGGCGTCGGCGTGCACCGTCACCACCGTCGAATTCAGCACCACGGCCACCCCGTAGTCCCAACTGGATTCGCGCATGATGTCGACGGCGATGCCCGTGTCGCCGAGCGCGGCGTGCATCGGCTCCAGAAACTCGTGACCGGCGCGCCACCCGCTCCACCCCGCGGCTCCCACCACCGCGAGCAGCACCAGGAACAGGCCCGACCACCACACGTCACCGGACGCGGCACCGACGAGACTCGCGATTCGATCGGCCACGATCCCCTGCACCATCACGATTCCGCCCGCGAACCACCCCCACGCCTTCGGATGCTGCAACGCCGACCACGCCGCCGGGCTCCGCGGGCGCAACAGCAGGACTCCGCCCACCGCGGGAGCCGCCGCGAACACCATGGCGACATGCGCGGCACCGCCGATGACCAGCGGCCGCACTCCCTCCAACCCACCGGGTACGCCGCGCGCGATGGTCAGCACTGCCGCGAACACCACCCCGGCGCCGGGGATCGCCACGAACGCGTAGCGCAGAAATCGGCGCGATCGTTCCCACCGTTCCCGCAGCACTTCGTCCACGGGTCCGACGACCCCCGGCGGCGTCACCGGAATCAACTCCACATCCGCTCCCCTCCGCCCAGCGTGCCGCGCCCCTGTCGACGGCATGAGCGCCTTGATGCGAGACGACGCCGCGCACGCCAGGCAGTATGCCTCCACCGCCGCGACCAGCGGGCGCACGAACGTGATCGGCGCGGGTGCCCACCGCGGCGCAACGCCGACTCGCCGCTGATATCTCGCGGCCTCCACAGAACCCGGCGCGGCGCGAATCCCGTTGTGGTATCAAACGTCACCTGATCGCGAACACGACATCGAGGGGGAAGCAGGGCATGACGACCACGTGGTTCACCAGGACGCCGGAGGCCGCGGCGAAGGACGCCGAAGACCAACTGCTGTTCGACGCGACCGACCTCATCGCCGGCGCCATGACCACCGCCGGCCTCACCCGCCACGACCTGGCCGCCCTGCTCAGCACCCACCCCACCGAACTCGCCCGCCGCCTCAACGGCCGCCGCAACCTCACCCTGCGCGACCTGGCCCGCACCGCCCACACCCTCGGCTACCGCGTCGACCTGAATTTCGTCTCGGTCGGCGACCCCGCCCTCCCGCCGAGCGCGGAGAACGGCGAACACGCCAGCCGCGGCTGAGCGGGGTCACGCCCCGAGTACTGAGCCGCCCGCCACGTTCGCGAGCGGGCCACCCGGCTGAGTCCTCCCGTAAACAGTGATCGGCGACCGGAAGAATCCGGCCGCCGATCAAGTTTGGAGCCCCCTGTCAGGATTGAACTGACGACCTTCGCTTTACAAGAGCGGTGCTCTACCACTGAGCTAAGGAGGCGGGAAGCGGTGCCCATCATAGCCGGGGATACCCGCCGCACGGCACCGGGTTTCGGTGCCGCGCGGCGGGGTTCAGCTGTTCCCGGCGCAGTATCGGATACCGCGGGTCAGGACTGGGCGCCCTGCCGGGCCGCGTCGTCGGCGGCCATCGCGTCGCGCAGGCTCTTGGGACGCATATCGGTCCAGTTCTTCTCGACGTACTCGACGCAGGCAGCGCGGCTGTCCTCACCGAACACGACCCGCCACCCGGCCGGGACCTCGGCGAAGGCGGGCCACAGGGAGTGCTGTTCCTCGTCGTTGACCAGAACGAAGAAGCGGCCGTCTTCGTCATCGAAGGGATTGGTGCTCAATTTCACCTCACTGGATACTGGCGCTTTGTACGGGATCGCCCCTGGGGTCGCTCCGGCGCGGGCCCGTGGAACACGGCGCACTCGTCCCGGAAGACTCCCTGGGCGTTGTGTCGACCCTAGCAAGGGAGACGTTACGGCTGGGCGATTACCTCACGGACTCTCGCACACGACGGTTCACCCCGCGAAGAAATCGAGCAGGATCTTGTTGACGGCCTCGGGACGTTCCAGGTAGCCGAAGTGGCCCGCGTCGGGAATCTCCTGGTAGCGGGCGCCGGGGATGACCTCGGCGACCTCCCTGGTGAGGTACGGCGGGATCATGCGGTCGTCGGCGAAGCCGATGGCAAGGCTGGGCACGGTGATGCCGCGATAGGCCTGCACGCGGTCGAAGTCGTGGTCCATCCGCCGCTGCGCGCGGATACCGGGGGTGACCGGTCCGCCGGTGAATTCGAACAGGTCGAGCCAGTCGCGGGCGGCGTTGACGTCGGCCATGGTGGCCGGCGACAGGTTCATCACCGCCGTGATGGCGGCCTCGTACTTGGGCGGCAGTTTCACACCGCCGGCGTCGAGATCGTGTTCGCCCAGCGAGAGCGTCTTCTGGAACTGGTCGAGGCGCCCGTGCCCGGCCATGAACACGGCCTTGCGCACCAGATCGGGCCTGGCCAGGGCCAGTTCCTGGGTGACGCGCGCGCCCATCGAGGTGCCCACGACCAGCGCGGGACCCTCGTCGAGCAGTTCGATGAGGCCCGCGGTGTCGGCGACCAGATCGTCGATGGTGATGCCCGCCGCGGATTCGTAGGACGGCGCGATGCCCCGGTTGTCGAAGGTGCAGACCCGGTAGCCCGCGGCGACCAGCGCGGGCACCTGGTGCAGTTCCCACACGCGGCCGGGGCTGCCGGTGCCCATGATCATCACCACCAGCGGCCCGCCACCCTTGGTGTCGGTGCCCTTCGCCCGGTCACCTTTGACCTGGTAGTTGAGCGAAATTCCGTTCACCGTCGCCAGCGGCATCGTCGACCCTTTCGTCAGTTGGTGCTGCCCCACGGTATCCCCAGCCCCGCCCGATCGCGACGAACACGGGATACTGGCACCAGCAGCCGTGTACGCGGGGAAGTCACCTACCATGGACTACTCGCACGTACGAGCGTAATCAGCCGGGAGGACAAGAAGATGGCCGCGAAGGGCAGCGCGAACGATATCGCGGACGACGACCTGGAACCACTCGCCGACGAGACCGCCCGCCAGGCGCAGCGCGTGGTGGCGGCCTACGCGGCGGATGCCGACGAGTGCCGGATGCTGCTGTCGATGCTCGGCATCGGCCCGGGCAGCCGCACCGAATAACGGCCGACCCCGCTCGACGACAACGGCGCCGTCGAAACCGATCGACAACTCCATTGGGACCTGCGACTCCGTGGGGATCAGCGCGAAGGATGCGTGAGTGGACCAGATGAACGACAAGACGTCCGACGATTCCGAGCCCACCCTGTCCGCACCGGCGGATTCCGACCGGTCGGAGTCCGATCTGCGACCCGGTGATTCGGGTTCCGGATTCGTCGTCGTCGCCAATCGTCTGCCCGTCGACCTCGAACGGCTGCCCGACGGCACGTCCCGCTGGAAGCGCAGTCCCGGTGGCCTGGTCACCGCGCTGGAGCCGGTGCTGCGCAATAACAAAGGGGCCTGGGTGGGGTGGGCCGGCGTCCCGGACGTGGACGTCGACCCGATCATCGAGGACGGCCTCGAACTGCATCCGGTGCCTCTGACGGCGCAGGAGGTGGCCGACTACTACGAGGGCTTCTCCAACGGCACGCTGTGGCCGCTGTACCACGACGTGATCGTGCGCCCGACCTACGATCGGGCCTGGTGGGCGGCGTATGTGAACGTCAACCGCCGGTTCGCCGAGGCCACCGCGAAGGTCGCCGCCGAGGGCGCGACGGTGTGGGTGCAGGACTACCAGTTGCAGCTGGTGCCGAAGATGCTGCGGATGCTGCGCCCGGACCTCACCATCGGGTTCTTCCTGCACATCCCGTTCCCGCCGGTCGAGCTGTTCATGCAGATGCCGTGGCGGACCGAGATCATCGAGGGTCTGCTCGGCGCGGACCTGATCGGTTTCCACCTGCCGGGCGGCGCGCAGAACTTCCTGTACCTGGCGCGGCGGCTGGCCGGACAGCCCACCTCGCGGGGCACGGTGGGTGTGCGGTCCAAGCTGGGTGTGGTGCAGGTCGGTTTCCGCACGGTGCGGGTGGGCGCGTTCCCGATCTCGATCGCCTCGGCGGAGCTGGACGAGCATTCGCGCCGCCGGTCGGTGAAGGAGCGGGCCGCGAAGATCCGCGCCGAGCTGGGCAATCCCAAGAACATCCTGCTGGGGGTGGACCGCCTGGACTACACCAAGGGCATCGACATCCGGCTCAACGCGTTGCAGGAGCTGCTCGAGGAGGGGCGCGTCGACCCGCACGAGACGGTGATGGTGCAGCTGGCGACGCCCAGCCGCGAGCGCGTGGAGAGCTACATCCAGATGCGCGGCGATATCGAACGCCAGGTGGGCCGCATCAACGGCGAGTTCGCGCGCGTCGGGTACCCGGTGGTGCACTACCTGCACCGGCCGATCCCGCGCGACGAGCTGATCGCGTTCTTCGTCGCCGCCGACGCCATGCTGGTGACGCCGCTGCGCGACGGGATGAACCTGGTGGCCAAGGAGTACGTCGCCTGCCACAGCGGCCTCAACGGCGCGCTGGTGTTGAGCGAATTCACCGGCGCGGCGGCCGAACTGCGCCAGGCCTACCTGTGCAACCCGCACGACCTGGACAGCGTCAAGGACGCGATCGTCTCCGCCCTCGACGACGACCGCGACACCAAACGCCGCCGCATGCGCTCGCTGCGCCGCCAGGTCTTGGCCCACGACGTCGACCGCTGGGCCCGCGCCTTCCTCGACGCGCTCGCGCAGGGACAGGTCGCGGGCAGCGCGCTGCTGACGGACGAGGACACCTATTCGGAGTCGGAGACCCCACGGCGCTGATCACGTGGGGGTCCATCCCGAGCAGGTTCTCCTTCCGGCGCGAACGCCCCATCCGCACTCTCTCATCTACCTCGGGGACGGAGCCCGACGACCGGCCGCGAACCCGCACGCGCCAGCCAGCGCTCCAAAAACACCGGCACACCTTCACCGGGCTCGCCCCAACCCTCAACTGACAACGCACGATCCCCACCCTCCCGACCACCCCGGGGAGGGAGCCCGACGACCGACCGTTCGCGGCCGTCTGGCGTCCCAGCGCTCGAAGCGCACGCGCGCCAGCGCAAGTCTCGAGCGCTGGGACGCGAGACACAAAGGGCCGCGAACCCGCGCGCCCCGGCGCGCCGAAGACACAGCAAGTTCCCAGGTACTCCCCAGGAAGCCCTGAACAGGGCGGACGATCGTGGTCTGTATGAACGATGCACCGGCGGGACTTCCCGAGGCGAGGGTGCTCGTCGTCGACGACGAGCCGATGATCGTGGAACTGCTGTCGGTGAGTCTGCGGTTCCAGGGCTTCGAGGTCGAGACGGCGGCCGATGGGGCCCAAGCGCTGGACCGGGCGCGCTCGTTCCGCCCGCACGCGTTGATCGTGGACGTCATGATGCCCGGCATGGACGGCTTCGGCCTGCTGCCGCGGCTGCGGGCCGACGGCATCGACGCGCCGGTGCTGTTCCTGACGGCGCGCGACGACGTGCAGGACAAGGTCGCCGGGCTCACGCTGGGCGCCGACGACTACATCACCAAGCCGTTCAGCCTGGAAGAGGTGGTCGCGCGGCTGCGGGTGGTGCTGCGGCGCGCGGGTCACGGTGAGCCCGTACGGGATTCGCCGCGCCTGCGGTTCGAGGACATCGAACTCGACGACGACACGCACGAGGTGTGGAAGGCGGGCGAACCGGTCGCGTTGTCCCCGACGGAGTTCACGCTGCTGCGCTACTTCATGGTGAACGCGGGCACGGTGCTGAGCAAGCCGCGCATCCTGGATCACGTGTGGCGCTACGACTTCGGCGGCGAGGTGGGCGTGGTGGAGACCTACGTGTCGTATCTGCGCAAGAAGGTGGACACCGGGGAGCGACGGTTGATCCACACGTTGCGCGGCGTCGGGTACGTGATGCGCGCGCCCGACCGCAGCCGGACGCCGTGACCGCCGACCAGACGACGCGGAAGGCCGCACGCCCGAACCGGATTCGGCGTGAGCAGGATCCGCTGAGCCGGGCGCGCAAGGCGGTGGGCGATCGGCTGTCGGCCGTCCCGCTGCGCGTGACCTTGGTTCTCGCGCTGGTGATCTCGGCCGCGCTGGGCTTGCTGGTGTCGGGCCTCGCGGTGACCTCGTCGTTGCAGAACTCGCTGATGAACCGCACCGATCAACAGTTGGCCGACGCCGCGATGTCGCGGGTCCGGGCCATCCGTCCCGCGCTCCCCGCCCCGCCGCCCGACCAGCGCGGCACCCCCACCACGTTCTACGTGACCACCGAATACGCCGACGGCGCGGGCACTTTCGTGTCCAAGCCGTTCGACGTGGAGGCGGTTCCTGATCTCACCGCGGTGTCCGCGGCGCATCCGGTGACGGTGGACTCCTTGAACGGCGATCCGACGCGGTGGCGCGTGGTGCAAGTCCGCACCCCCGACGTGGCCACCACCGTGGCGCTCCCGCTCACGCAGAACGACGACACCGTGCGGCGATTGGTGATGCTGCAAGTGGCAGTCGGCTCGGCGGTGCTGGCGGTGCTGGCGCTGGCGGCGTATTTCGTGATCCGCCGCAGCCTGCTGCCGTTGCGGCGGGTGGAGAATATCGCGGCGGCCATCGCCAAAGGCGATTTGCACCGACGAGTTCCGGTGCGTGGCAACGACACCGAGGTGGATCGGCTGTCGCGGTCGCTGAACGGCATGCTGGCCCAGATCCAGTCGGCGTTCGCGGCGACCGAGGCGTCGGAGGCCGCCGCGCGCGATTCCGAGGCGACCATGCGACGCTTCGTCGCCGACGCCAGCCACGAACTGCGCACCCCGCTGACCACGATTCGCGGATTCGCCGAGCTGTATCGCCAAGGCGCGACCGACGATCCGGTGCTGGTGCTGGACCGCATCGAACGCGAAGCCCAGCGCATGGGCGTGCTGGTGGAGGACCTGCTGATGCTGGCGCGGCTGGACGCGCAACGGCCGCTGGAGCGCGGGCCGGTCGACCTGCTGACCCTCGCGGGCGACGCGGTCCACAGCGCGCGCGCCGTCGCCGCCGCTACCGCGACCGATCGGCGGATCACGCTCGAAGTGCGTTCCGGCAAGGGCACTCTGGAGGTGGACGGCGACGAGACCCGATTGCGCCAAGTGCTCGCCAACCTGGTGAACAACGCGCTCACCCACACACCACCCGACGCAGATATCACGGTCGCACTCACCCCCGAGCTCTATGACGTGGTGCTGGAAGTCGCCGACACCGGCCCCGGATTGCCGCCGGACGAAGCGGATCGAGTCTTCGAACGCTTCTACCGCACCGACACCTCCCGCACCCGCGCCAGCGGCGGGACGGGTCTGGGGCTGTCGATCGTGCGCGCGCTGGTCGAAGCGCACGGCGGAACCGTCGGCGTGCGCAGCGTGCCCGGCGAGGGAACGATCTTTACGGTCCGATTGCCGCGCGACGCGTGAGCGATCCGGCGGCTGGGGTCGAGGGAGAGCCGTGCGTCCCGGGGGTCGCGCGCGGAAACGGTCGGCATCAGGGAGGACGAGACTGTGTTTCGGAAAGGAATCGCCATGATCGGGATCGCGGCGGCCGGTGTGGTGGGCGCGAGTGCGCTCGCGGGCGCGGCGCACGCCGAACAGCGGGTGGCGGGCAACTGCTGAAGCATCAGCCCCGATATCGTCGACGTGTCCTACAACGGCGGCGCGACCGTGCGCACCGACCCCGCGACGAGTTCGCGCGCTGGCGCGAACAGGCGGGGTGTCCGCCGTGAAGGTGGGCCGGCGGTGGGATATCGACGCGCCGGCCCCCGTGCGACGGGCAGCGCGGCGACCGCTGTCGGTGGCGTCGCAGCGCGCGCTGACACGAGCGCTGCACACCCGGTCGCTGGAGGGCCTGACCGGCCAGTTGCGGGCTCGCACAGCGGAGCGATTGCGGCTGCTGCGCACCGCCGATGATCCGGCCGGACTGCTGGTCGATTGGTGGGCTGGTCGCGCGCCGACCGAGCTGGACGGCGGGTCAAACTTGGTCGTGCACGCCATCGCGGGGAACAAGGAACGCGTGTGGTCGGTATTGCACCGCCCCCGGCGGGAGTACCTGCGCTACCCGTCGACATTGGCGCGAGTGGTCCGGGACGAACGCGCGATCCACGGCCTCACCCGCACCGAACTGGCCGGACTGGCCGGAGTCGATCACCGCCTCGTGGTGGACATCGAGCGCGCAGCTCTGTTGCACGACCTGATCGGCCTGCGAAAAGTGTTGCGGGCGTTGAGCGTCGAACCCACGGCCCTGCCCCCGATGGATCTGCGATGACCGACGGTTGTGTCACGAAGGCCGCACAGGTCTCGGATTCCATAGATCCCTCCCCACCGGATGGCGGCGTATCAACACCCTCTAGATCGGGGTTACCGAATCCACCAGCCACCGTCCGTCGGTTTTGTCGACCGTCACGCGGACTCGGCTGCCGGTGGTGGTCCCTTGGGGGGAGTCTTTGCTGGTGGTGATCTGGTTGAGGTAGAGCAGGACTACGGCGCGGTCGTCTTCGGCGGAGACGATGCCGGCGGCTTGGGTGGTGGCTTGGACGGTGAGCTGTTTTTCCTTGGCGCCGGGGGCGATGGCCTCGGTGATGAGTTTGAGGTAGTCGGCGCGGAAGTCGGCGGAGAGGTTGTCGGCCGCCTTGGGGAGTTCGGTGTCGACGGTGCCGAACTCGTAGCTGAACATGGCGGCCACCGTGCGGCTGGCCGCGGCCGCGGCGTCCTGCCTGGCCTGTTCGGCCTCGCGGTCGCTCCAGTAGCGGAATCCGTTGACACCCATCACGATCACCGCCGCCAGCGCGACGGCGCCCGCGACGCCCGCCGCGATCAGTACTCGGGTTCTGGTCATGGCACGAACTCCACGTTGGAGGCGGTGAGACCGCCGTCGGTGTCGGTGACGGTGACGCGGAACCGGTAGAACCGCGTCTGCGGTTCGGCCTGACCCGCGTTGGTCAGGGTCTGTTTGGCGGCGACGAGCACCTTGGCGGAATCGTCGGCGTCGCTCTCCAGCGCCGCCTCCACGATCTCGCCGCTGGAGCGCACCTCGGCCTGCTGCACGATGCTCAGGAACGGGTCGACGCGGCCGTCGAATTCGGTCTTGAACTGGCCCGACGCCATCGACAGGATGCGGTCGATGTCCTCCTTGGCGGAGTCGGCGTTGATGGTGGTGAGGTTCAGGATCGCCTGCCGCGCGGTCTGCACGTATTCGGCGCGGCGCGCGTCGCGCTCGTCGATGGACCGGGTGAGGAACACCGAGACCACCGCGCCCGCGACGAGCGCGAGGACGAGCACGGCCGCGGCGGCCGCGAGCAGGATCCGCCCGACACCCGGCCGACCGGTCGTCTCGGATGCGGACTCGCCATCGGCCTTCGCGTCGGCCGAATCGGATTCGGCGGCATCCGATTTCGAGAGCACGACGGCAGTTTCCGCGGAATCGGTGCTGTCCGACTTCGTCAGCGGCACCGAACCGCCGGCATCGCCCGCCTCGGACGCACCACGGTCGCCCTTCGTCAGCGACTCGGCAACGCCCGAACCGGCAGCGTCCGTCGACCGACGCACAGCATCGCCCGATCCGGCAACGCCTTTCGCCTGCGGCCCGGCATCACTCGCACCGCCTTTCGCCAGCGGCACCGAACCAGCCGCGCCGGCGCCCTTGCCACCCTCCGACGACACAGCCCCGGCACCACCACCGAATCCCCCACCAGCCGAACGGGATTCGACCGCATCACCACCCAGGCGGACCGTCACGTCCCCGGCGACCGTCCCCGCCTCGTCCACGGGCGGCCCCGCGGACCGCACGGCCTTCCTGCGCCCCCGATGTGTGTTCGAATTCGTATCACTCATCGTTGCTGCTCCTCGAGCATCGCCTGCCAGCTCGACGGTACCGTTCCCGAACCGCCCGGTCCGATATCACCCTGACGATACGTGCGACCGTCGGTGCCGATGTAGACGCCCGTCTCCGGGTCGTAGGACTTGGCCGCCGCGGGTGTGCTGTAGGAAGCCGGAGCCACCTGTCCCGGATCGGCGGGCGCGCTCGCGGGAGCCACCGGCTGCGGCGGGCCGAACGGCGGGTTGTCGCCCTCCGGCACGTACCCGGTGCGGCACAGTTCCGGCGTCGGCGCGCGCACGCCGGGAAACTCCATGCAGGGCGTGTTACGGATGCCGCGCACCTCGATGGGTGAGTCCTGCGGGATCTTGCAGTACAGGCCGGGCGGGGTGTCGACGAAGTTCAGTTCGCTCGGGGACCGCCGCTCGTTCGGCGGGAGGAAGCCGGTCGTGCAGGCCGGCGGATCGTTGACCGTCATCATGAAGTCCACCATGACGCCGTACTCCACGGGTCCGCGCACGGCCGTCATCAACGCCGCGACCAACGGCGGATATACGACAAGCAATTGTTCGATACCCGCGTGATAGATGGTGCTCACCTGCCCGAGACTCACCAGGTTCGACAGCAGTAGCGGCAGAGTCGGCCGCAGGTCGGCGAACTGGGTGGTCACTCGCTCCATGGCGGCCGGTCCCTCGCGCAGGATGCCGCGCAGCGCCGGATCGTGTTGGCGCAGTTGATCGGTCACCGTCGCCAGGTCGGCGGTCCACGAGCGGATGGCCGGATCGGAGCGGATCTGGGTGTCCAGCAACGGCCCGATCTGTTCGATCAGCTTCTTGGTGGGCTCCTGCGCGTTCTGCGCCTCCTGCACCAGCAGCGAGGCCGAGTCGATGAAGCGCTGCAGGTCGGGTCCGGCGCCGTTGAACGCGCGGAACGCCTCGTCGATCACCTGCCGCAACCGGGTGTCGGCGACGCTGGACAGCAACCGGTCGGTCTGGTCGAGCAGCGTGCCCACATCCTGCGGCAGCTGGGTGCGGCTCTGCGGAATCACCGATCCCGCAACCAGATTCCCGCCCTGCGGATTCTGCACCGGGATCAGGTCCACGTACTGTTCACCGATGGCCGACACGCTGCGCACCCAGGCGTCGACGTCGGCGGGGATCTTGTAGTCGCTGTCGATGGAGAGCTCCGCCTCGACGCCGTCGGGTGTGAGCCGCACCTCGCGCACCTTGCCGACGTTCGTGCCGCGATAGGCGACGTTCGCGTTCTGGTAAAGCCCGCCGGTCGCGGCGAGTTCCACTGTCACGTCGTAGCGCCCGATGCCGAACATCGCGGGCAATTGCACGTAGGTGCCCGACATGACGGTCAGGCCGATCACCGTGAGCACGGCGAAGATGACCAGCTGGGTCTTGACGAACTTGGTGAGCTTCATCGGCCCGCACCCCCTTCACCCGCGCCGGGCAGCGGAACGGTGAGCCCCGGAATGGCGGGCAGGCCCGGGATCGGCGGCAGACCCGGAATGGTCGGCGTCGCTTGCGGATTCGGTGCGGGCCCGGTCTGGAGCGGCCCGGTGGCCGGGTTGCCCATATCGCTGGCGGTGCTCGGCGCGAAGCTACCGACCACACCCTCCACGCCGCCGAACCGGCCGCCGAGCGGAGTGCCGGTGAGCCAGTTGGAATCCAGGCGCTTACCGGTCATGTCGACGGTCATGAACAGGTTGAGGTAGTCGCCCTTGATCGCGTTGTCCAGGCCCCGCATCGGGAACGGGAAGGTCAGCAGGATGGTCAGCGACTCGCTGAGATTGCCTCCGGTGTCGGCCAACTGCCGCAGGACGGGCACCAGGCTGTTCAGGTTCGACGTCAGGTTCTCCCCGCTCGCATCGATCACGCGCTGCGTCACGTCGCTGAGTTCACCCAGTGCGGTGAGCGCGCCGGTGATGTTCTCGCGGCGGTCGGCGAGCACCGTGAGCGCGGGGTGCAGGTTGTCGATCGCGTTGGCGAGCACGTCGCGCTGGCCTGCCAGCTGCCCGCCGAGGCGGTCCAAGCCCTCCAGCGCGGACATGATGTCGCCGGTCTGATCACGCAGGTTCGACGTGAGGGTCTCCAACTGCGGCAACAGATCCCGGATCGCGTCCTCGCGACCGGTGAGCGCGGCGTTCAGTTCGCGGGTGATGGTCTCGAGCTGGGCGACACCGCCGCCGTTGAGCACCACCGACAGCGAGGACAGCACCTGCTCGGTGGTGGGGAACGCGCCGGCGCGCCGCAGCGGGATCACATCGCCGCCCCGCAACTCCCCCTCGGGGGCCTCGTCGGCAGGTGCGGCCAGCTCGACGTGATTGCTGCCCAGCAAGCTGGTCTGGCCGATCCGGGCGGTCGCGTTGGCGGGCAACCGCACATCGCCGTTGAGCGAGACGGTGACCAGCGCGTGCCAGTCCTGCACTTCGATGCCGGTGACCGTGCCCACCGGCACGTCGTCGACGCGCACCGGCGAGTTCCTGGTCAGCGTGGTGACATTCGGCATCTGGATGCGTACCTCGTAGGCGCCCTCACCCTTGCCCTCGGCGCCGGGCAGCGGCAGCGAGTTGAGGCCATCCCATTCGCAACCGGTGGCGCCCAGCGCGAGCGCCAGGCCGACGGCCAGTGCGGTGGTGCCGCGTCGCGTGCGCATCATCGTCCTCCTCCCGGCAGCACCAGCCCCGGTATCGCCAGCCCGGGCAGTCCGTTCGGCACGGTGACCGGCGCGGGCGCCGGCTTGGTCGGCGCGGGCGGCGCGCTCGCCGCCAGACTCGGCGGACTGAACGTGAGCTGGTTCGGGAAGGCGTGCACACCGGTCGCCGGGTTCGTCATGATCGGCACGTAGTTCATGGCCAGCGACTGGATCACCGGCGCCAAGTGCAGGGCGCACAAGTCGGCGGAGCGATCGGAATCGTTCTCCTCCAGCGCGCGGATCGAACCGCACAGGAAGCTCAGCGGATCGGCTGTGTTGTTGAGCGCGACCGCGCCGGTGATGGTGCCCTGCGCGGGCTTGTACAGCTGGTAGAAGTTCACCAGCGCCGTCGGGCCCGAGTGCAGCACGCGCTCGAACTCGGGGCGCTTGTCCACCAGGATCTGGGTGGCGTCGGCGAGCCGCTGCACGCTCTCGGTGAGCTCGGCGCCGCTGCCGTCCAGGAAGCGCTTCACATCGACCAGCGCCAGATCCAGATTGTCCAGGCCCGCACCGAGATCCGCGGACACGCCGGCCAGCACCGAGGAGACCGAGGCCAGCCTGCCGCCGAACTGCACGATCTGCTCGTTGCTCGCGGAGAGCACTTCGACGAACTGTTGCAGGTTGCGCACGGTGCCGAAAAGGTCGGTGCGCCCGTCGGACAGCGTGGTCAGCGTGGCCGAGAGTTCGCGCAGCGTCTCGCGCATCCGGTCGCCGTTGCCGTCCAGGTTCTCCGCGGCGGTTTCCACGAACCGGCCGAACGAGCCCTGCTCGTCGTCGCCCACCGGGCCCAGAGTCGTAGCCAGCTTGGACAATTCGGCCTTGATGTCGTCCCACTCCACCGGAACGGCGGTGCGCTCGACCGGAATGGTCGCGCCGTCAGCCATTCTCGGCCCGCCGGTGTAGGCGGGGGCGAGCTGGATGAACCGCGCCGAGACCAGCGAGGGCGAGATGATAACAGCGCGCGCGTCGGCGGGGATGTCCACGCCGCGGTCGACGGTGAACTCCACGCGCACCTGGTCACGTCCCGGCTCCACGTCGTGGATGCGCCCGACGTTCACGCCGAGCACGCGCACGTCGTCGCCCTCGTAGAGGCCGGTGGTGGACGGGAAGTAGGCGGTGACGGTCTTCGTCCCGATCTTCGAGACCCCTTGGTACACACCGGCGATCACCAGGGCGGCGACCACTACACCGGCCAGGATCAGCGCCCAGCGCGGGGGCTTGCGGACAGCGGCAGGAAGGTTCATCGCGGCGGCTCCTGGACCGCGGGCCCGATGGAGGGCGGTGGGTTCAAGAAGAAGTTGCGCAGGTCGGCGGGCAGATGCTCGGGCCAGACCAGCGCGTCGACCAGGGGTTGCAGGCCGACGCTGGTCGCGTTGACGACGTAAGCGTTGAACCACGGGCCATTGCCGACCTGCTCGCCGAGTGCCGCGGCGAACGGGCCGAGCCCGTCGAGGGCTTCGGTGATGTTCTGCCGGTTGCGCTGCAGGATGTCCACCACCGAGTTGAGCCGCTCCAGCGCGGGCCGTAGCTGGGCTTCGTTGTCGGCGACCAGCCCGCGCAACTGCTGGGCCAGCCCGTTGACGTAGACGATGAGCTGGCCGATGGCGGTGCGCCTGCGGTCCAGTTCGCCGAGCAGTTCGTTGCCGTCCAGCAGCAGCGCGTTGATCTGGGCGCTGCGGTCGGACAGGATCTTGGTGACATTCTGCGCCCTGGTCAGCAGCTCCGACAGCGCCCGATCGCGGGCGTTGATGGTGCGCGAGAGCTCGGTGACGCCGTCGAGGGCGTTGCGCAGCGGGGCCGGGGTGTCGGCGAAGGTCTCCGACAGCGCGTCCAGCGTCTGGTCCACCTTGACCATGTCCAGTCCGTCGACGGTCTCCGCGAGATCGCCCAGCGCGTCGTTGAGCGAATACGGCGACGTGGTGCGCTCCAGCGGGATGGTGTCGTCGCGCCGCAGTGCGCCCTCCCCCTGCGGCGCCACCTCGAGCGATTTGCGACCGAGCACGGTGTTGGTCTTGATCGCGGCGGATGTCCTGTCCCCCAGCACGATCGCCTCGTCCAGGGTGAACCGCACCAGCACCCTCGCGCCGTCCAGCTCGACGTCCTCCACCCGGCCGGAGCGCACGCCCGCCACCTGCACGGGATCGCCCGGCAGCAGGCCGCCCGCATCGGCGAAGTGCGCGGTGAAGGTGGCGCCGCCGCGGATGAACGGCAGCCGGTCGAACTGCAACGCCGACAGCGCGATGGCGATCGCGAGGACGATGCCGACGACGCCGATGGTCACGGCGGGAGATCTCTGCTCGCTCATCAGGGTGCACACCTTCCCGTGTCCTGCCCGCCGGGCATGGTGATGTGCAGGGGGTTGCCGTCGGGACCGTCGACGATGAAGTTCGTGCTGCACACGTAGAGCGCGAGGAACGAACCGTAGGAACCGATTCGGATCAGCTTGCGGTAGGTCTCGGGCAACCGCTCCAGCACCCACTCCACGGTGTCGGAGTCGTTGTCGAGGTTGGTGGCCAGCCGCCCGGTCTGCTCGACGGTCGCGCGCAGGTCGGGGCGGGCCTGGGCGAGCAGATCGGTGAGATCACCGGTGGCGCCGGCGATCCGGGGAATCGCGTCGCCGATCGGATCGCGGTCGGCGGCCAAACCGCTGACCAGGCGCTGCAATTCGTTCAGCGTGGTGTCGAACTGTTGATCGCGCTCGTCGATGGTGGCCAGCACGGTGTTGAGGTTGTCGATCACGCTGCCGATCAGCGCGTCGCGCTCGCCCAGCGTCCTGGCGAAGTCGCCGCCGGAGTTCAGCAGCGAGACCAGCGTGCCGCCTTGGCCCTGGAAGATCTGCAACAACGCGTTGGTGAGATCGTTCACCTGCGCCGGATCCAGGCCGCGCAGCAGCGGTTTGAAGCCGCCGAGCAGCATGTCCAGGTCGAGGGCGGGCGAGGTGCGGTCGGTCGGGATGGTGCCGCCCGCGTGCAGGGTGTCGGCCGTGCCGGGACCGTCGAGCAGTTCGAGATACCGGTCGCCGACCAGATTCTCGTACCTGATCGCGGCACGCGTGCTGGTGAGCAGCCGGTACTTGCGGTCCACGTCGAACTTCACGTGCGCGAGGTTGTCCTCGCCCACCTTCACCGAGCTGACCGAGCCGACCGGCACGCCGGCGATGCGCACCTTCGCGCCCGGCAGCATTCCGGAGGAACTGGTGAACACGGCGTGGTAGCCGTGCTCGCGGGCGAACCGCATCTGGCTGAACACCACCGCCAGTCCGGCGAAGATCAGCGTCATCACCAGGGTGAAGATCGCCAGCTTGACCGTGGTCTTGGTGTTCCTCATCCGGTCACCCCCGGCAGGCCGCCGAAGAGCAGCTGAAACACCTTGGAGCCGTTGAACTCCAGCTTCATCGACGGCACGTAGGGCGCGCCCTGACTGGTGTCGGTGACGACGTAGTTCGAATGACTGCCGGGTACTCGGTCCATCAGCCCCTCGCAGCGCGGTCCGCCGGTCGCGTTCACCTTCGGCAGATCCTCCGGATACTTGTACGGCTCGGCGGCCGGCATGAAGTTCGTGTTCATCGTGACGCCCGGCTGCATGCCGCCGAACATCGCCTCACCGACCGGCAGCAGCGCGCCGATGGCGTTGATCATGCAGTTCAGTCCCGGCGCGTACTCGGCGAGCAGGCCGGTGGTGGGGCGCAGCAGATCCAGCGCGGTCACCAGGTTCTGCTCGTTCTCGCGCAGCACCGAACCGGTGGTGTCGGCCAGGCCGACCACGTTGGCGAGCACGTCGTCGAGCGCGTTCTGCTCGTCGACGAAGGTCTGCCCGGTGACGACGAGGTTGTCCGCGGTGCGCAGCAGATCGTTCACCGTGTCGGCGTACAGGTCGGTCACCTCGGCCGTCTTGGCGAAATCCTCCCGCAGCGTGGGCAGCATCGGGTTCATCTCGCGCAGGTAGGCGTCCAGGTTGGCCAGCAGCTCGCCCAGCGACTGCCCGCGCCCCTGCAACGCCGTGCCCAGCGCGGAGAGCGTGGCGTTCAGCTTCTCCGGCTCCACCTTGGCCAGCACATCGGACAGGTGCTGGAACAAGGTGTTGAACTCGACGGTGACCTGCTCGGCGACCACGGTGGCGCCCGGTTCCATCGAGGACGACGAAGGGTCCTGCGGCACCACGAAGTTCACGTACTTCGCGCCGAACACGGTGGTGGAGCGGATGTCCACGCCCGCGTTGGCGGGCACCAGCTTCAGCTGCGCCGGATCGACCGCCAGGCGCAGGGTGGCGCCCTCGTCGGTGTGCTCGACGGCGGCCACCCGGCCGATCTCGACGCCGCGCACCTTCACCTTGGCGTCGGGGTCGAGCACCAGGCCGCTGCGCGGGGCCTGCACCAGGATCTCGGCGGTCTTGGTGAACCCGCCGACGAACATCGTCAGCGCGATCGCCACCACCGCGACCAGCGCCAGCACCATCACCAGGCCCGCGAGTTTGAGCTTGATCTTGTCCATGTCGCTACCCGGAGAGGTTGAAGTTGCCGGACGTGCCGTAGATGGCCAGCGAGACCAGCAGCGTCACCGTCACCACCGCGACCAGCGAGGCGCGCACCGCGTTGCCGACCGCCACGCCGACGCCGACCGGGCCGCCCGCGGCGTGATAGCCGTAGTAGGTGTGAATCATCATGACCGCCAAGGCCATGAGGATCGCCTGGCCGAACGACCACAGGATGTCGCTGGGGATGAGGAACGTCGAGAAGTAGTGGTCGTACACGCCCGCCGACTGTCCGTAGATCACCACGGTCGCGAACCGCGCCGCCAGGAACGAGGCGATCACCGCCAGCGCGTAGAGCGGGACGATGGCGATCATCCCGGCCAGCACGCGGGTGCCCACCAGGTACGGCACCGGCCGGATGGCCATGGTCTCGAGCGCGTCGATCTCCTCCGACACCCGCATCGCGCCGAGCTGGGCGGTGGAACCGGCGCCGATGGTGGCGGCCAGGCCGATGCCCGAGATCACCGGCGCGGCGATGCGCACATTGATGAAGGCGGAGAAGAAGCCGGTCAGCGCCTCGACGCCGATATTGCCGAGCGAGCTGTAGCCCTGCACCGCGATGGTGCCGCCGGCGAACAGCGTGAGGAAGCCGACGATGACGACGGTGCCGCCGATGACGGCCAGCGCGCCGGTACCCATGGAGATCTCGGCGATGAGCCGGATCGTCTCGGTGCGGTAGTGGATCAGCGCGCGCGGCAGCGAGGCGACGGTCTGCGCGTAGAACACGGCGTGCTTGCCGACCGAGTCCAGCGAGTCCGACATCCGCCGCACCCGCCGCACCGTGCGGGGGAAGCGGGACTGGATCACGAAGGCCATCGCGTCACCGCACCGTGAACTTGATGCCGACGGCGGTGACCACCACGTTCACCACGAACAGCGCCATGAAGGCGAACACCACGGTCTGGTTCACCGCGTCACCGACACTCTTGGGACCGCCCTTGACGTTCAGGCCCAGGTAGCAGGCGACCAGTCCGGCGATGAGCCCGAACAGCCCGGCCTTCACCTCGGAGATGATCAGCTCGGGCAGGTGGGTGAGCAGCGTGATCCCGTTGACGAAGGCGCCGGGGTTCACGTCCTGGAGGTAGACCGAGAACAGGAAGCCGCCGACGATGCCGATGGTGCAGACCAGGCTGTTCAACATCAGCGCGACGAACATCGAGGCCAGCACGCGCGGCACCACCAACCGCTGGATCGGGTTGATGCCGAGCACGCGCATCGCGTCGATCTCTTCCCGGATCGTTCTGGCGCCCAGATCGGCGCAGATCGCGGTGGCGCCGGCGCCCGCCACGATGAGCACCGTGACGATGGGGCCGACCTGGGTGACCGCGCCGAAGGC
This sequence comes from Nocardia puris, assembly GCF_003315035.1. Taxonomy (GTDB): domain Bacteria; phylum Actinomycetota; class Actinomycetes; order Mycobacteriales; family Mycobacteriaceae; genus Nocardia; species Nocardia puris. The sequence continues at coordinate 206,724 of NZ_QNRE01000011.1, read as the reverse complement.
GGCGCCCGCCCCGCTGAGGTCGGCGGCGCCGATCTCGCGGAGCAGGATGTTCAGCGTGAAGCTCACCAGAACGGTGAACGGGATCGCGACCAGCAGGGTCGGCACGATGGAGACGCGTGCGATGAACCAGGACTGATCGATGAACTCACGCGCTTGGAAGGGCCTGCGGACACTCGCGCGGGCCACGTCGGCGGTGAGTTCGAAGAACCCGCCGACGGCCCGCAACGGGACAGCAAGGACCTCGTTCATCCGCGATCCTCCTTGCTCAACTGCTTGCACTGCTCGTGGCGCGACTCGGCGCCATGGCCGTATCGCCGGACTGATTAGAACACGTTCACATTGTCATCGTGCGGTTTTCGTCACATTTGAACTGCACTTTTTCGAGATGTCCGCCCCCAAAGTTGAAACAAGGATCTCCGGCTGGTGAGGGTGCGTTTGTGACACCTCACACACCCGCCTGACCATGTCTACCAAGTGCCGGACCCATGATCAACAGATGGTCAGTTGATCAGTTGCCGGGCGGCGACCCCGCCACCGCCCGGCGATCAGCCGAGCTCGGTGAGCGAGGACGCGGAGAACGTACGGCCCGCCGGACGGTCCGCGAAGTACCCCGACAGCGTGTCGGCCAAGTCGCCCTCGGTCCACGCGTCACCGGCCGCGTCGAAGCGCTGTTCGACCACCGGGGCGGCCATCAGCGCGACCATCGGTCCGTAGACCACGAACAGCTGTCCGTTCACCGCGTCGGCGGCGGGCGAGGCCAGGTAGGCCACCAGCCGCGCGACATGTTCCGGGGCCAGCGGGTCGACGCCCGTCTCGGGGGCCGCGCTGAACACGGCCTCGGTCATCGCGGTGCGCGCCCGCGGCGCGATGGCGTTGGCACGCACGCCGTAGCGCGACAGCGCCCGCGCGGCCGACAGGGTGAGGGCGGTGATCCCCGCCTTGGCGGCGCCGTAGTTGGCCTGCCCCTCCGGGCCGAGCAGGCCCGCCTCCGAGGAGGTGTTGACCAGCCTGCCGTAGACCGGACCGCCCGCCGCCTTCGACTTGCCGCGCCAGTAGGCGGCGGCGTTGCGGGAGAGCAGGAAATGCCCGCGCAGGTGCACCGCGACCACGGCGTCGAAGTCGTCGTCGGACATGTTGAACAGCATCCGGTCGCGGGTGATGCCCGCATTGTTGACGACGATGTCCACGCCGCCGAAGGACTCCTCCGCGGTGCGGATCAGCGCGTCGGCGGTGGCTCGTTCGGCGATGCTGCCCGCGACGAACTCGGCTTTCACGCCGAGCGCGCGGATGGCGGCCAGGGTGTCGGCGACCGAGTCGGATTCGGCGAGATCGTTGACCACCACCGCCGCGCCGGCGCCCGCCAGCGCCAATGCCTCGGCCCGGCCGAGCCCGGCACCGGCTCCCGTCACGATCGCCACGCGCCCCTCGAGGCTCAGATTGTTCTCACTCACGGGGCGACTTTAGAACGCGTTTCAATGTGCTGGCAAGAAACTTCATCCGAGCTTCAACGCCGCTTTCGGACACTGCGAGACGGCATCCTCCACCTCGGGGACGCGGTCGGCGGGCACCTCGGTCACGAGCAGGTGCAACTGGTCGTCGTCATCGAGTTCGAACACGTCGGGGGCGATTCCGACGCAGATTCCGTTCGCCTCGCACAGGTCGGGATCAAAGCTGAGCTTCATCAGAACTCCTCTACTGCCGCTGCTTGGCAGCCTACAAGCCGGCGCCACGGACCGCGCCGGATTCCACACCCAATACTGGAACATGTTTCAGTCGATATGCAATCATCGGGACAAGCGAATCGAACGACACGAGGTTTTGCCATGCGCATTGCGTACACGCCGCAGCAAGAAGAGCTCCGCGCCGAACTGCGCGACTACTTCGCGCGGCTGATCACCCCGGAGCGCCGGGCCGCGCTGAGCGCGACGACCGGCGAGTACGGACAGGGCAACGTCTACCGGGAGGTCGTGCGCGAGATGGGCCGCGACGGGTGGCTCACGCTGGCCTGGCCGAAGGAGTACGGCGGGCAGGACCGCCCGACCATGGACCAGCTGATCTTCACCGACGAGGCCGCCGTCGCGGGCGCGCCGGTGCCGTTCCTGACCATCAATTCCGTCGCGCCGACGATCATGCACTACGGCAGCGAGGAGCAGAAGAAGTTCTTCCTGCCCAAGATCGCGGCCGGTGAACTGCACTTCTCCATCGGCTACTCCGAACCGGGCGCGGGCACCGACCTGGCCAGCCTGCGCACCACCGCCGTGCGCGACGGCGACGACTACGTGATCAACGGCCAGAAGATGTGGACCAGCCTCATCGCCTACGCCGACTACGTCTGGCTGGCCGTGCGCACCGACCCGACCGCCAAGAAGCACAAGGGCATCAGCATGCTCATCGTGCCCACCGACGCCGAGGGCTTCTCTTGGACGCCGGTGCACACCATGGCCGGACCCGACACCAGCGCCACCTACTACCAGGACGTGCGGGTGCCCGCGAGCGCTCTGGTGGGCCAGGAGAACGGCGGCTGGGCGCTGATCACCAACCAGCTCAACCACGAGCGGGTCGCGCTCACCTCGGCCGGGCCGCTCACCCTCGCGCTGAACCAGACCGTCGAATGGGCGCGCACCACCAAGGCCGCCGACGGCTCGCGGGTGATCGACCGGGAATGGGTGCAGCTGAACCTGGCGAAGGTGCACGCCAAGGTCGAGTACCTGAAGCTGCTGAACTGGGAGATCGCCAGCCGCGCCGACGCGGGCGGCGACGCGGCCCCGCGGCCGTGGGACGCCTCGGCTTGCAAGGTGTACGGCACCGAACTGGCCACCGAGGCGTACCGGCTGCTCATGGAGGTGCTCGGACCGCAGGCGTACCTGCGCCAGGACTCCCCCGGCGCCGAGCTGCGCGGGCGGCTCGAGCGCATGCACCGGGCCGCGCTGATCCTCACCTTCGGCGGCGGCACCAACGAGGTCCAGCGCGACATCATCGCCATGACCGCCCTCCGTCAGCCGGCCGCGGCGCGCTGAGCGTCTTCTTCCAGGAGCAGAGAGAAACCATGGATTTCACCCCCACCGAAGCCCAGCTGGATCTGGCCCGCCTCACCGGCGAGGTCTGCGCCAAGCTGGTCACCGCCGACCGGTTGCGCGAACTCGACGCGGCGGGCCGGTTCGACGAGGCGCTGTGGAAGTCGTTGGCCGAGACCGGGATTCTCGCGGCCGTGCTGCCGGAGAACGCGGGCGGCAGCGGGCTGGGCGCGCTCGAGCAGACGGCCGTGCTACGCGAACTGGGTAAGTCCGTCGCGGCGGTGCCGTACCTGTGGTCGATCGTGGTCGCGGCGAACGCGCTGGCCGCGTTCGGGTCCGCGGCGCAACGGGATTGGGCCGCGCAGGCCGGCGAGGGCAAGGTGGTGCTGAGCGCCGCGCTCGCCGAGGAGCAGAACTGGGAACCGGCCGAACCGGCGACCGTCGCGGTGGAGACCGGTGACGGCTGGCGGCTGACCGGAGCGAAGACCACCGTGCCGAACGCCGACCGGGCCGCGCGAATCCTGGTGCCCGCCAGCGTTTCCGGGCGTCCCGCGGTGTTCCTGGTCGATCCCTCCGACGCTTCGGTGCGCGTCACCGCGCAGCAGGTGGTGGACTTCAGCGCCGAGTTCGCGGTCGAATTCACCGAGACCCCGGCGGAATTGGTGGGCACGGTGGAGGACGGGGCCGACATCCTGGACTGGATCCTGACCCGCGCGTGGCTTGGCCTGGCCGCCCAGCAGCTCGGCACGCTGGAGAAGGCCCTCGGGCTGGTCGCCGACTACGCCCGCGAGCGCGAGCAGTTCGGCAAGGCCGTCGGCAGCTTCCAGGCCGTCGCCCAGCGCCTCGCCGACGCCTACATCGACGTGCAGGGCCTGCGCCTGGCCGTCACCCAAGCCGCCTGGCGCCTCGCCGAGGACCTGCCCGCCGCCGAAGCCGTCCACACCGCCAAATTCTGGGCCGCCGACGCCGGCCACCGCGTCGCCCACACCGTCGTCCACGTGCACGGCGGCGTCGGCATCGACCGCGACCACATCGTCCACAACTACTTCACCGCCGCCAAACACAACGAGTTCGCCCTCGGCGCGGCCACCGACCACCTCCGGTCCCTGGGTGCGTTGCTGGCGACACCTTCCTGAGCACAGCAGGACGAAGGCCCGCCGAATCCGGCGGGCCTTCGCCGTTCACCGGAAATCACCTGCGCACAGCCGCATTCGCCGATAGCCTGCCCGAAGTGACCACTGACGTCCCAGAACCCCCGATCGACCGGATGACGCGGGAGTACCCCTGGCTCGCCGACTTACCGGACGACGGCCGCGCCGAGGCCGTGGCGGAACTGACGCACGTACGGATCACGAAAACAGAAGTATTTGTCCACGAACTGACCGCGTGGCAACACACCGCCGAGATCTATGCGGACCCGGAACTGCTCGACAAGCTCAGGGGCCCGTGCGAGGTGTCCGAGTTCGTCGCAGCTTATCGACCCTCGGCATCCCTCGGCACAATCCCGTCCACCGACTGACCGCAGCCAGGATCGTGAAGGCCGAGCACAAAGGGCCGTTCGTCTACAAAGACGAACGGCCCCTTCGTGTCTCGCCGATCAGGCCGGGTCGCGCAGTTCCATCGGCAGGTCGAACAGTGGGAACAACTTCTCCGTGTCGAGGAAGAAGTTGAGGCCGGTGATGGTCTTGCCCTCGAGTTCGAGCACCGTGATGGACCACGGGGAGTACACGCCCGGCTCGTCGGTGGGCTTGTAGTGGCCGAAGGCGGGCAGGCCGTTGGCGCCCTCGAGGCGGATCATCCGCGAATTGCGGCAGGCCGCGCCGTGGCCGAGCATGAACGCGGCCACGTTCTCCGGGCCGGAGACCCACAGCTCGAGCGGCGGCATCGACAGCGCGACATCGGCTTTCAGCAGTGAGGTGAGCGCGTCCATATCGTAGGACTCGAACGCGGTGACGAAATCGTCGATGAGCTTGCGCTGGTTCTCGTCGGTCTCGTCGTAGCCGTCGGAGTCGGTGGGCTTGATCTTCGACATGGTCGCGCGCGCCCGCTGCAGGGCGCTGTTGACCGACGCGGGCGACATCATCAGCGCCTCGGCCGTCTCGCTGGCCGAGAAGCGCAGCACCTCGCGCATGATCAGGATGGCGCGCTGGGTGGCGGGCAGGTGCTGACAGGCGGCCACGAACGCCAGGCGCAGCGTGTCCTTGATGGTGGCGTGCTCGGCCGGATCAGCCCCGAAGGCAAGGGAATTCGGGATGGGCTCGATCCAGACGTAGTCCGGCTGCGGCGGCGGGAGCGGCGCGTCGGGGCGGTACGGGCCGTTGAGATCCATCGGCCTGGCCCGGCGCTGCGGGCCGTCGAGCATGTCCAGGCAGACATTGGTGGCGATGCGGTACAACCACGAGCGCAGGCTCGCGCGACCCTCGAAGGAGTCGTAGGACTTCCACGCGCGCGTGAAAGTCTCCTGTACCGCGTCCTCGGCCTCGAACGAGGAGCCGAGCATGCGGTACGCGTAGGCGCACAGTTCCCGCCGGTGCCCCTCGAACGACGCGAGCACGTCGGGCGAGAGGGTCGCGGCCGGGCCGGACGATTCGGTCATGGAGGTCACGATGCCACAGGCCACCGACAAGCGACAGGCCCGAAAACTGCCTGGTCGACCCTTCAAGATCAGAATTTTCGGCGGCAGCGATGAGTTCGGCGCACCTGCCCCGTCCTTACCTGTGACCACGCACCGAGCGCCCCGAAAGGACGAAACTCCATGAGCAGCAAGATGATCTTCATCAACCTCCCCGTCGCCGACCTGAACCGCTCCAAGGCCTTCTACGAGGCCCTGGGCTGGAAGGTGAACCAGGACTTCACCGACGACAACGCCGCCTGCATCGTCGTCGACGACAACATCTGCCTGATGCTGCTGACCCGCGAGTTCTTCAGCACCTTCAGCAAGCGCCCGGTCGCCGACACCGGCGCCGTCATCTCCGCCACCTACGCGCTCTCGCTGGGCAGCCGCGAGGAGGTGGACGCGCTGGCCGCCGCCGCGCTGGCCGCCGGCGCCACCGAGGAGGTCAACCCGGACAAGGCCGCGCAGGAGGCCGAGGTCGGCATGCACGGCCGCAACTTCATCGACCCCGACGGCCACCAGTGGGAGCCGTTCTGGATGGCCTACCCCGGCGCGGAGTGACCTGGGCACGACTCGGCCCCCGGCGCGGTGCGCGCACGGGGGCCGCGGTGTCTCACTGCCCGGTGAAGTGGGGCGCCCGCTTCTCGGCGAACGCCTTCGGCCCTTCCTTGGCGTCGGCGGACCGGAAGACCTCCGCGCCGAGCTGGGCCTCGATCTTGAAGGCCTCCTCCTCGTGCAGGCCCTCGGTCTCGCGGATGGTGCGCAGGATGGCCCGCACCGCCAGCGGTCCGTTGGCCGCGATCTGGCTGGCCAGCTCGAGGGCCTTGTCCAGCGCGGAACCGTCGGGGACCACGTGGCCGATCAACCCGATCTCCTTGGCCTCGGCGGCGCTCAGGTGCCGCCCGGTCAGCAGGATCTCGGCGGCCACGGTGTAGGGGATCTGGCGCACCAGCCGCACCGCAGAGCCGCCGAGCGGGAACAGGCCCCAGCGTGCCTCGGACACGCCGAATTTCGCGCTCTCCCCGGCCACGCGCAGGTCGGTGCCCTGCAGGATCTCGGTGCCGCCCGCGATGGCCGGGCCCTCGACCGCCGCGATCAGCGGTTTGGTGAGCCTGCGGCCCTTGAGCAGCGCGTCGAGCCGGGTGAGGTCGAAGCCGCCGCCGGAGAACGATTCGCCGGGCGGGCGGGCGTTCATCGCCTTGAGATCCATGCCCGCGCAGAACGCGCCGCCCGCGCCGGTCAGGATCGCGACGCGGATGTCCGGATCGCTGTCCACCCGGTCCCAGGCGTCGCGCATGATCGCCATCATCTCGGCCGAGAGCGCGTTGCGGGCCTCGGGCCGGTTCATGGTGACGACGAGCACGTGATCGCGCTTCTCGACGAGGCAGTGCGGCATTGCTGATCTCCTGACTTTCGAGCCTTGTCAGGAACAGTAACACGTTCTATTTTTAGGGTGTGAGCCACAACATAGCGGACCTCGTCGAACACGCCATCGACCTCATGCCCGACCGCGTCGCACTGGCCGACGACGCCCGTGAGGTGACCTACGCCCAGCTGGAGGAGCGAGCCAACAAACTGGCGCACTACCTGCTGGAAAACGGTGTCCAACCGGGTGACAAGGTGGGCATATACTCGCGCAACACGATCGAGGCCGTCGAGGCCATGGTCGCGGTTTTCAAAGCGCGCGCCGTGATGATCAACGTGAACTTCCGATACGTCGAGAACGAGTTGCAATACATCTTCGACAATTCGGACATGGTCGCGCTGATCCACGAGCGCCGCTACACCCCGAAGGTGTCCGCCATCCGCCCGAATCTGCCCAAGCTGAAAACCGTGGTCGTCGTCGATGACGATACGGTCGATTCGGTGCCGCTCGCGGCGGATTCGGTGGAATACGAGGCCGCGCTGGCCCAGGCCTCCGGGGACCGCGACTTCGGCGAACGCTCGCCCGACGACCTGTACATGCTCTACACCGGCGGCACCACCGGCATGCCCAAGGGCGTGATGTGGCGGCAGGAAGACGTGTGGCGGGTACTCGGCGGCGGGATCAACTTCCTCACCGGCGAGTACGTCGCCGACGAATGGGACCTGGCGAAGCTGGGCGCGGCGAACCCGCCGATGACGCGCTTCCCGATCCCGCCGATGATCCACGGCGGTTCGCAGTGGGCCACCTTCCAGAGCCTGTTCGGCGGCGGCAAGACCGTGATGATCCCGGAGTTCAGCGGCCACGGCGTGTGGCAGCACATCGACCGGCACCAGATCAACCTCATCTTCATCACCGGCGACGCGATGGCGCAGCCGATGCTCGACGCGCTGGAGGAGGGCAACCCGGAGACCGGCAAGCCCTACGACCTGTCCAGCCTGTACGTGATCGCCAGCAGCGCGGCGCTGTTCTCGCCCGCGCTCAAGGACAAGTTCCTCGATCTGCTGCCGAACCGGATGATCTCGGACTCCATCGGGTCCTCGGAGACCGGCTTCGGCGGGTTGTCGATGGTCACCAAGGGCGCCACCCACACCGGCGGGCCGCGCGTGAAGATCGACGCCGCCACCGAGGTGCTCGACGAGGACGGCAAGCCCGTCGAGCCGGGCTCGGGGAAGGTGGGCATCCTCGCCCGCAAGGGGCACATCCCGCTCGGGTACTACAAGGACGAGGCCAAGACCGCGGCGACGTTCAAGGAGATCAACGGGGTGCGCTACTCCATCCCCGGCGACTACGCGCGCGTCGAGGAGGACGGTACCGTCACCATGCTCGGCCGCGGTTCGGTGAGCATCAACAGCGGTGGCGAGAAGATCTACCCGGAGGAGGTGGAGGGCGCGCTCAAGGCGCATCCCGACGTCTTCGACGCCCTCGTGGTGGGGGTGGACGATCAGCGCTGGGGCCAGCGCGTGGCCGCCGTCGTCCAGTGTCGCGGCGCGAACCGTCCGTCGCTGGAGGATCTGCGCCCGGTCCTCACCCAGGAGATCGCCCCCTACAAGCACCCCCGCAGCCTCTGGTTCGTCGACGAGATCAAGCGCTCCCCGGCGGGCAAGCCCGACTACCGTTGGGCCAAGGAGCAAACCGCCGCCCGTCCGGCCGACGAGCACGGCACGGTCGCCGGCAAGTAGTCTCCGCGCGAGGGGCCGCCGCACTCCGGCGGCCCTTTTGCGCGTCAAGGAAGGCAGATTCGATGGAGATGGCGTTCTTCGAGCGCACCGAGCGCGGGTTCGAGCCGCTGCCGTTGGCGGCCAGCGCGTGGTCGCCCGATATGGTGAACGGCCCGTCGATCTGCGGCCTGCTGGCATGGGCGCTCGAGATCGAGTACGGCGCACCGGGTTTCGTGCCCGCGCGGCTGACCGTCGATCTGTTCCGGCCCACCTTGCGCAAACCGGTCGAAGTGGTGACGACGCCGGTGCGCGCCGGTCGGCGGATCGTGGTGGCCGACGCCGAACTCATCCAGGGCGGTGAGGCGGTGGCCAGGGCGACGGTGGTGTTCCTGAAACGCTCCGAGCAGCCGCCAGGAAACCTCTGGACGCGCGCCGAGCAGCCCGCCCCACCGCCCTCGGATGTGCTCGCGGGCGCGGGCACCCACCTGTGGGGCAGCGACGCGGGGTGGTCGGAGTCGCTGGCCGAACACCAGAACGACACGCGCAAACGCGCATGGCAGCGCCCGCCGGCCCCGGTCCTCGGCGAGCCCCCGTCACCGTTCGTCGCCGCGGCCGAACTCGGCGAATCGGCCAGCTTGATGACCAACTGGGGCAGCGCGGGCATCGGCTTCATCAACGCCGACCTCACCCTGGCCCTCTCTCGCCCGCCGCGCGGCCCCGAACTCGGCATCGAGGGCGACAGCCACCTCAGCGCCGACGGCGTCGCGGTGGGCTCGGCCACGCTGTTCGACCACGACGGCCCCTTCGGCACCTGTGTGGTCACCGCGCTGGCCAACGCGGCCCGCCAAGTGGACTTCACGTCCGAAGAGCAACTCCGCGACCACGCACTGCGCCGTGCCGAGGCGGCGCGAAACAGCCGCTGAGATACCGACGGTTCTACGGCTCCGGAATCCGGTCGTCCGTCACAGAGGCAGCTGGGGGGTAGCCTGGATACGGGCTCAGGGACGGTACGACAAGCTACCGGTATTCAGGTTTGTCGAAGCCCTCCAGCCAAGGGGTATGGCTGACACTCGTGCACATCTTCGTCGTGTCGAAACTCGAGGGGGGTACTTCTCGATGGCCGTTGGCGGCAGCGGGCGGAGATCGCCCGAAGATCCACCGCATTGGACCGGACCGCAATACCGCCACATCTCCTCGGTCGATCCAACTGCGTGGGTCAGTCGGTACGGGCGGGTCCGCGCGGACGGGACATACGAGTTCCGCGAGCAACCCCGATTCGATCGACGCACGCCGATCGAGTACGACATCTCGATGCTGCTCGGGAAGTGCACGCCGGAGGAGGCAGGAATGGCGGTGAGGGGTATGAATCCGCCGGCCCGCATCCGCATTCGAGAACGCGTGAGATGGTTCCGTGTCGGCGATTTGATCGAGGCTGACTACTTGGTGATGCGGACACCGACACCACGCAACCCCGCACACGTGAGTGTTCTCGCCCCGATCGAGCCAGAGCAAGCCCACGAGCTGGTGATCAATCAGGCATGGTGGGTCAGTCCCACCCGTGTCACACTGGAGTCGTTGACCTGGGGGATTGGAGGTGATCCGACGTGACCGACCGATACGGATGGCTGATCGAGAAGCCGCTCCGGCAGCCGCTGGTACTCGGACGCTGGGACGGCTTCTCCAACATCATGCTGTTCCACATCCCCAGCGGTGCGTTGCTCTGGTGGATGTTCGACGAGACCGACGAGGGGTCACTCGGCGTGTTCGTCCACCTGACCTCCGAGGAAGCGCAGACGGTCTACGACAGTGCCGACGGAGGCGTTCTCGAACCCGTACGACACAACCTGACGGACCGGCAGGCTGTTGTCTGGTCGGCGTCCGAAGGCGAACCGCCCCGTGTCGCGGAGTTCTACGTTCCGGCGGAGATGAGCGAAGCCGAGTTCACCGAGTGCCTGTGGTCCGCCGCCGAAGCAACCCGTCTTCGCGCGGCACTGTCGGCTCCGGCCAAAGAGGCGTTCGATCTGGCACGACTGGCGGCCTGTTGATCGTCGCGGCCCCGCGCCGCCCGGACTACGACGCAGGCACGTACCGATCGCGCAGCTTGCGCTTGTAGAGCTTCCCGTTGGGGTCGCGGGGCAGTTCGGGGAGGTAGTCGACGGTGCGGGGGATCTTGTACTTGGCCAGTTGGGTGGCGGCGAAGGCGAGGAGTTCGGCGGTGAGGGCGTCGTCGTGGTCGACGTTGTCGACGGGTTGGACGACGGCCTTCACCTCCTGGCCCCAGTCGGGGTGCGGGATGCCGAAGACGGCGACGTCGGCGACCTTGGGGTGGGTGACGAGCACGCTCTCGATCTCGGCGGGGTAGATGTTCACGCCGCCGGAGAGGATCAGGTCGGAGCGGCGGTCGCAGAGGTAGAGGTAGCCATCGGAGTCCAGGTAACCGATGTCGCCGACGGTGAACATGTCGCCGACGCGCGCGTCCTCGGTCTTGGCCTTGTCGTGGTGGTACTCGAAGCTGGAGCCGCCCATCTTCATGTACACCAGGCCGGCTTCCCCGGGGGCGACCTCGGACCCGTCCGCCTCGGACAGCACCTTGATCACCGACCACGGCCACGCCTTGCCGACCGAACCGGGCTTGCGCAACCACTCCTCGCCGGTGATCACCGTGCCACCGCCCTCGGTCGCGGCGTAGTACTCGGTGACGACCGGCCCCCACCACTCGAGCATCTTGCGTTTGGTCTCCGGCGGGCAAGGCGCCGCGCCGTGCACCATGCTGCGCAGCGAGGACACGTCGTACTTCGCGCGCACCCCCTCCGGCAGCGCGAGCAGCCGGTGGAACTGGGTGGGCACCATGTGGCTGTGCGTCACGCGGTACTTGTCGATGAGCCGCAGCATCTCCTCGGGATCCCACTTGTCCATCAGAACGAGCTTGTGCCCCAACTGGATCGAGATCGTCGCGAAGTTCAGCACGGCCGTGTGATACAGCGGCGAGCCGCAGATGTGCACGTGGTCGCCGTAGGGCGCGAGCCCGAACAGGCCGAAGAACGCGCCGGTGTGCGGCGGCACCACATCCGGGTCGGCGCCGGTGAGCGGGCGCCGAACTCCCTTGGGGCGCCCCGTGGTTCCGGAGGTGTACAGCATCGGCGCGCCGGTGCTGCGGTCGGCGGGCCTGCCGGTGTCGGCCGCGCCCAGCCACGCCACGGACTTGAACCCCTCGATCGGGCCCACCGAAAAGCGGGCCGTGACAGGCAGTTCCGCCTCGTCGGCGGCGGCTTTCGCGGCCGCGGCGAACCGTTCGCTCGCGAAGAACGCCTTGGCCTCGCTGTCGCGCAGGATGTAGGCCACCTCGGGACCGGTGAGGTGCCAGTTCACCGCGACGATGTACAGCCCCGCCTGGTAGGCGGCGAAGTACGCCGCCACCGCCTCGACGCAGTTGTGCACCATGCTCACCAGCACGTCGCCGGTGGCCATCCCGAGCGAGCGCAGACCGGTCGCGTAGCGGTCGGCGAGCGTGGCCAGCTCGCGATAGGTCACCTCCCGGCCGCCGGGATCGACGACCGCGATCCGGTCCGGATCGGCCGCGGCGATATTCCACAGACCGAGAACGTTGGCTGACTCCTGCGCCGTCACCCCATTGAATCTAGAACGCGTTCTACTGTTCGACAAGGGGTGCGAGCAGACGCAATTGCTCGAGATCGGGCACCGACACCAGCAGCATGGTCACGCCGGCCGCCTCCCACACCTTCACCTGTTCGCGCACATGGTCCGCGTCGCCGATGATCGCGGTGTCCAGGATCAGCTCGTCGGGCACCACGGCCGCGGCCTCGGCCTTCTTGCCCGCCTGGAACAGCTTGCCGATCTCCTCGACCTCGCGCTCGTAGCCCATCCGCCGGTACACCTGCGCGTGGAAGTTCAGCTCCGGCGCGCCCATCCCGCCGATGTAGAGCGACATGATCCAGCGCATCTTCTCCAGCTCGGCCGCCGGATCGTCGGTGATCACCACCTGGCAGCTGGCGGCGATCTCGAAGTCCTCCCGCGACCGGCGGGCACCGGGCCGGGCGAATCCCTCGTCGAGCCACGCGTTGTACATATCGGCCAGCCGCGGCGCGTAGTAGATGGCCAGCCAGCCGTCGGCGATCTCGGCGGTGAGCGCCACGTTCTTCGGGCCTTCGGCGCCCAGCCAGATCGGCAGATCCGCACGTAGCGGGTGGGTGATCGGCTTGAGCGGCTTGCCGAGCCCGACCGCGCCCGGTCCGGTGTATGGCAGCGGGTAGTGCGGGCCGTCATTGGTCACGGGTGCCTCGCGGGCCAGCACCTTGCGGATGATCGAGACGTACTCGCGGGTGCGCTGCAACGGTTTGGCGAACGGCTGCCCGTACCAGCCCTCCACCACCTGCGGCCCGGAGACGCCGAGCCCGAGGATGGCGCGGCCGCCGCTGAGGTGGTCCAGGGTCAGCGCGTGCATGGCGGTGGCGGCGGGCGTGCGCGCCGACATCTGCACCACCGACGTGCCCAGCCGGACGCGCTCGGTGTCCGACCCCCACCAGGTGAGCGGGCCGAAGGCGTCCGAGCCCCACGACTCGGCGGCGAAGACCGCGTCGAAACCGGCCCGCTCGGCCGCGACGACCATCTCCCCCGCGTTGCGCGGCGGCTGCGCCATCCAATAACCGAGCTGCAATCCGAACTTCATGGCCGACCCTTTCCCGATCCACTGCTTGCCACCAGAATAAGAACCTGTTCTACTCGATAGCGTGACGCAGGGGAATACCGCATCCGGCGAAGTCAGGGGCGGGACCCGGCCGGATCGGCGGCGCCCGCGCCCCGTCCGGGTTGAACACCGCTTCCCCCGTCGACGGTACGGGCCGAGTCCGGCGAACGCCGCCGGACACGAACGGAGAGAGGGCCGGATTTGAGCACCAGCACCGCACCCGACGTGCTGAGCGCCCCGCTGCGGGCGCGATTCGACTACACCCGCTCGGTAGGGCCGGTCATCGGCAGGTTCCTGACCGAGCTGCGCGCGCGCCGTGTGGTCGGCATCCGCGGCTCGGACGGCCGCGTGCTGGTCCCGCCCGCCGAGTACGATCCGGTCACCACCGAGCCGCTCACCGAATTCGTCGACGTGTCCGACACCGGCACCGTCGCCACTTGGACCTGGGTCCGCGATCCGCTGCCCGGCCAGCCCTTCGACCGGCCGTTCGCGTGGGCGCTGATCAAGCTTGACGGTGCCGACACCACGCTGCTGCACGCGGTGGACGTGGCCTCCCCCGAGGACATCCACACCGGTCTGCGCGTGCGAATCCGCTGGGCCGACGAGACGCAGGGATTCATCACCGATATCGCGTGTTTCGAGCCGGGCGAGGGCAACGGCATCGAAAGCGCTTCCGCGAGTGGCGATCCCGTCACGATGATCACCACGCCGGTCGACCTGTCCTACAAGCACACCGCGTCCCCGCAGGAGACGGTCTACCTGCGCGGGTTGGCCGAGGGCAAGCTCATCGGCGCGCGCACCGACGCCGCGGGCAAGGTGTACTTCCCGCCGCGCGGGGCGAATCCGACCGACGGCAGGCCCACCGACGACTACATCGAACTGTCCGACCACGGCACCGTCACCACCTTCTGCATCGTGAACGTGCCGTTCCTCGGCCAGCGCATCAAGCCGCCGTATGTGGCGGCCTACGTGCTGCTCGACGGCGCGGACATCCCCGTGCTGCACCTGGTACTCGGTTGCGAGGCAAGCGAAGTGCGCATGGGCATGCGGGTGAAGGCGGTGTGGAAACCCCGCGAGGAGTGGGGCCACGGGCTGGAGAACGTGGACCACTTCGAACCCAGCGGCGAACCCGACGCCGACTACGAGACCTACTCCCACCACCTCTGAGAGGCGAGCACGTTGACTGACAACGACATCGCGGTCGTGGGCTTCGCGCACGCGCCGCACGTGCCGGAGACCTTCGGCACCACCAACGGTGTCGAGATGCTGGTGCCCTGTTTCGCCCAGCTCTACCAGAAGCTGGGCATCAGCAAGTCCGATATCGACTTCTGGTGCTCGGGATCTTCCGATTACCTTGCCGGACGGGCGTTCTCGTTCATCTCCGCGGTCGACGCCATCGGCGCGGTGCCGCCCATCAACGAATCGCACGTCGAGATGGACGCGGCCTGGGCGCTGTACGAGGCGTTCGTGAAACTGAAGTCGGGGCAGGCGCGCACCGCGCTGGTGTACGGCTTCGGCAAGTCCTCGGCGGGCACCCTGCGCCAGATCATGACCATGCAGCTGGACCCCTACCTCGTGACGCCGCTGTGGCCCGACGCGCTGTCCATCGCCGGACTCCAGGCGCGCGCGGGCATCGACGCGGGCCGCTGGAGCGAACGCGATATGGCCGCGGTGGCGGCCAACGGCTCCGGCGACGTCGAAAGTCTGCTCGCCACACCGTATGTCGCCGATCCGCTGCGCGCCCACGACTGCGCGCCCGTCACCGACGGCGCGGCCGCCGTGGTGCTCGCCGTCGGCGACCGGGCGCGGGACCTGTGTGAGCGACCGGTCTGGATCAAGGGCATGGCGCACCGCATCGACACCCCGGTGCTGGGCGCGCGCGATCTCACCGTCTCGCCGTCCACCGCCGCCGCGGCGCAGCAGGTCACGGGCGGCGACCTGAGCGGCTTCGATATCGCCGAACTGCACGCGCAATTCAGCCACCAGCAGCTGATCCTCGCCGAGGCGATCGGACTGAAACCGGAGACCAAGGTCAATCCGTCCGGCGGCCCGCTGGCCGGCAACCCCATGTTCGCGGCGGGACTGGAGCGCATCGGCTTCGCGGCCGAGGCGATCATGGCGGGCGAGGCCGATCGGGCCCTCGCCCACGCCACCAGCGGTCCCGCGCTGCAACAGAACCTCGTTACCGTTTTGGAGGGGCAGTGAGCTTCCCGGCCGCGGTGCTCGGCACCGGTCAAACACATCACGTGACGAAACGCTCGGACGTGTCGATGGCGGGCATGTGCCGCGAGGCGATCGATCGCGCGCTCGCCGACGCCGGACTCACCATCGCCGATATCGACGCGGTGGTGGTCGGCAAGGCGCCCGACCTGTTCGAGGGCGTCATGATGCCCGAACTGCACATGGCCGACGCGCTCGGCGCCACCGGCAAACCGCTGCTGCGCGTGCACACCGCGGGCTCGGTCGGCGGCTCCACCGGCGTGGTGGCCGCCAACCTGGTGCAGGCCGGCGTGCACAAGCGGGTGCTCGCGGTGGCGTGGGAGAAGCAGTCCGAATCCAACGCGATGTGGGCGCTGTCGATCCCGGTGCCGTTCACCATGCCGGTGGGCGCGGGCGCGGGTGGCTACTTCGCGCCGCACGTGCGCTCCTACATCCGCCGAGCCAACGCGCCCTCGCACATCGGCGCCATGGTCGCGGTGAAGGACCGCCGCAACGGCGCGAAGAACCCGCTGGCCCACCTGCGCCAGCCCGACATCACCATGGAGTCGGTGCTCGCCTCCCAAATGCTGTGGGACCCCATCCGTTTCGACGAGACCTGCCCCTCCTCCGACGGGGCCTGCGCCATCGTGCTCGGTGACGCCGACGCCGCGGCCGCCGTGGAGGCGCAGGGCCGCACCGTGGCGTGGGTGCACGGCACCGCCATGCGCACCGAACCCACCACCTACGCCGGGCGCGACCAGGTGAATCCGCAGGCCGGCCGCGACGCCGCCGCCGCGCTGTGGCAGGCGGCGGGGATCACCGACCCGCTCGAGGAGATCGACGCCGCCGAGATCTACGTGCCGTTCTCCTGGTTCGAGCCGATGTGGTTGGAGAACCTCGGCTTCGCCGCCCCCGGCGACGGCTGGAAGCTCACCGAGAAGGGCGAGACCGAGATCGGCGGCCGCATCCCGGTGAACCCGTCCGGCGGCGTGCTCTCCTCCAACCCGATCGGCGCGTCCGGGCTCATCCGGTTCGCCGAGGCCGCCAAGCAGGTCATGGGCAAGGCGGGTGATTACCAAGTGCCGAATGCGCGCAAGGCGATGGGCCACGCGTATGGCGGTGGGTCCCAGTATTTTTCCATGTGGGTTGTAGGTGCGGAGAGGCCTCGCTGATGACCGGCACGAAGACCGAACATCCCGCTCGGGCCGCGGGTTTGGCGTCGCAGGCGGCGGTGCGGGCGCGGGACAAGGACGCGTGGCTGGCTTTGTTCGCCGAGGACGGGATCGTCGAAGATCCCATCGGCCCGTCGGGATTCGACCCGGAGGGCAAGGGGCATCGGGGGCGTGACGCGATCGCGGCGTTCTGGGACAAGGCGATAGCGCAGACCGAGTCGATCGAATTCCTCTTCGACGACTCTTTCGCCTGCGGCGCGGAGGTGGCCTTCACCGGCACCATCCGCAGCCGCCTCGGCGGACATCAGATCGACGCCGACGGCGTGTTCACCTACCGGGTCGACGGCGCGGGCAAGATCGCCGCCTTGCGCGCGTTCTGGGAGGTCGACCGCGCGATGGCGACCGCCAGGCGCGTCGACTGATAACCGGCCGCCCCTCCCCCTCGGGGCGGCACAGGGAAGGGCCCCTCGGACCGAATGGGTACTCCGGTCCGAGGGGCCCTTTTCGTGCGCTACGCCCCGGCGGTGCGGTAGTCCACCGGGAACTCCTTGATGCCGTTCAGCCAACCCGACCGCAGCCGCTTGGGATCGCCGATCTTGGTGATGTCGGGCAGGTGGTCGGCGATGGCGTTGAAGATCAGATCGATCTCGAGCCGGGCCAGGTTCGCGCCGACGCAGAAGTGCGCGCCGGTGCCGCCGAAGGACAGGTGCGGGTTGGGGTCGCGGGTGATGTCGAAGGTGTCCGGGTTCTCGAACACCGACTCGTCGAAGTTCGCCGAGCGGTACAGCAGCACCAGCCGCTGCCCCTTCTTGATCCGCACCCCGCTCAGTTCGGTGTCCTCCAGCGCGGTCCGCTGGAACGAGGTGACGGGGGTGGCCCAGCGGATGATCTCGTCCACCGCGGTGGCCGGGCGTTCCCGCTTGTACAGCTCCCACTGGTCGGGGTTGTCGAGGAACGCCATCATGCCGTGCGTGATGGCGTTGCGGGTGGTCTCGTTGCCGGCGACGGCCAGCAGGATGACGAAGAAGCCGAACTCCTCCGGGGTGAGGTGATCGCCGTCGACATCGGCCTCGATCAGGGTGGTGACCAGGTCGTCGGCCGGGCGCTGACGGCGCTCCTCGGCCATCTGGTAGGCGTAGCCGAGGATCTCCGTCGACGCGGCGACCGGGTCGATGTCGATGTCCGGGTCGTCGTAGCCGGTCATCTCGTTGGACCACTCGAAGACCTTCATGCGGTCCTCCTGCGGCACGCCGATCAGCTCGGCGATGGCCTGCAGCGGCAGCTCACAGGCCACCTGGGTGACGAAGTCGCCCGAGCCGGCCTGCGCGGCGGCGGTCACGATCTCCCGCGCCCGCGCCGAGAGCTCGGCGCGCAGGCTGTTGATGGCCCTGGGCGTGAAGCCGCGCGAGATGATCTTGCGCAGCTTGGTGTGCTCGGGCGCGTCCTTGTTGATCAGGATGAAGCGCTGCAGCTCGATCTGCTCGCGGGTGATGTCGTCGTTGAAGCGCGGGATCGCGGTGTTCTCGTGGGTGGAGAAGACATCACTGCGGCGCGACACCTCCTTGACGTCGGCGTGGGTGCTGACCACCCAGAAGCCGTCGTCGTGGAAGCCGCCCACCTCGGGCGACTTCGGGTTCCACCACAGGGGCGCGGCCTTGCGCAGCTCGGCGAACTCGGCCTCCGGCACGCGATGGGCGTAGATGTCCGGGTCCGTGACGTCGAACCCGTCCGGCAGTTTCGGGTGGGCGCTGCGGGTCTCAACCACCAGATGTCTCCTTCGACAAACTGAAACACGTTCTACAATCAATTCCAGCACAGCCGGAAGGACTAGTAAAGAAGCTGGCGAGATCCTGCTGTCACACGTTTCAGTTTGCACCGAGGAAAGGACCGAGATGGGCACACCCGTCATCGTCGAGGCCGCGCGCACCCCGATCGGCAAGCGCGGGGGGTGGCTGGCCGGGCTGCACGCCGCCGAACTGCTCGGACTGGCCCAGCGCGGCCTGCTCGAGCGCGCCCACCTGGATCCGGCCCGGGTCGAGCAGGTGATCGGCGGCTGCGTCACCCAGGCGGGCGAGCAGTCCAATAACGTCACCCGTGTCGCCTGGCTGCACGCCGGGCTCCCCTGGCAGGCCGGCGCCACCACCGTCGACGCGCAGTGCGGGTCCGCGCAGCAGGCGAACCACCTCATCGCCGGACTCATCGCGACCGGCGCCATCGACGTCGGCATCGCCTGTGGCGTGGAGGCGATGAGCCGAGTTCCGCTGGGCGCCAACGTCGGCGAGCACGCCGGGCCGCGCAGGCCCGCGTCGTGGAACATCGATCTGCCCAACCAGTTCGAGGCCGCCGAACGAATCGCCAAGCGGCGCGGCATCACTCGCGCCGACGTGGACGAATTCGGCGCGCGCTCACAGCGCTTGGCCGCGCGGGCCTGGACCGAAGGCCGCTTCGACCGCGAGGTGCTCCCGGTCACCGCACCCGCGGTGGACAAGGAAGGCGCGCTCACCGGCGAGAAGGTGGACGTCACCCGCGATCAGGGCCTGCGCGAGACCACCGCCGAAGGGCTGGCGAAGCTGAAGCCGGTCCTGGAGGGCGGCGTGCACACCGCGGGCAGTTCCTCACAGATCTCCGACGGCGCGGCCGCGGTGCTGCTGATGGACGAAAAGGCCGCCACCGCAGCGGGATTGCGCCCGCGCGCGCGGATCAGGACCCAGGTGCTCGTCGGCGCGGAGCCCGAGTTCCACCTGGACGGCCCGGTGCAGGCGTGCACGCGTCTGCTGGAGCGATCCGGGATGAGCATCGGCGATATCGATCTCTTCGAGATCAACGAGGCCTTCGCCTCGGTCGCACTATCTTGGGCGTCTGTACACCAACCCGACATGGACCGGGTAAATGTCAACGGCGGAGCCATCGCACTCGGCCACCCCGTGGGATCGACCGGATCCCGGCTCATCACAACGGCTTTGCACGAGCTGGAACGCACCGGCCAGGGCACCGCGATGGTGCTCATGTGCGCCGGTGGCGCACTGGCGACAGGTACGATCATCGAGAGGTTGTAGCAAGTTCAACCAATTCCATGCTGCAAGTTGAACGTTCATCCCCGGGCCCGGAAAACGTGTCGTACACCACACAATCCGCGATACAACCGACTAGATGAGATGTCAGCTATCTTTTAGCTATCATCGAGCCGTCGGGGAAGACCGTCGCGACGGGCTAGAACCGGGTCGTACCAGGCCTCTACCAGAGACGTTGGCGCGACCCGCAAACGCCGCCGTCCCAGTGCCTTCGCCGACGTCACGCCTGGAAGCTTCAAGGAAATCCGGAATCAGGCGTAGGTTTTCAGTTACTGAGCCGCTAATATCAATGATACGTATCCGAGATAACGACTGTTAGTACAGCGAAGGGAATTGGGCGGCTCACAATGGCTGATTTCGCGGCGCGGCTGAACAAGCTGTTCGAAACCGTGCATCCCCCGGGGCGCAAGCCGCACACCAACGCGGAGGTTGCGGCTGCGCTGACGGCCTCCGGGCATCCGATCTCGAAACCGTATCTCTCGCAGTTGCGGTCGGGGCAACGGACCAACCCGTCGGACGAAACGGTGGCGGCACTGGCCAAGTTCTTCAAGGTCAAGCCCGACTACTTCTTCAACGACATCTACGCGGCCAAGATCGACCACGATCTCGAGCTGCTGGCCCAGCTGCAGGGCTATGGGCTGCGACGGTTGTCGAGTAGGGCGTTCGACCTCTCCGAAGAATCACAGAACCTCCTCACCTCCATGGCGGAGAAGTTGCGGGCCAGCGAAGGCTTGCCCGAAATTCCTCCGGATGGAACCGAATAGGGTTCACCACCAACGCGGCACAGTGCGACCGGAAGGTCGCACTGTGCCGCGTTGTGCGATCCGCCGCCCATAGCGCGGCCGTCGCGGCCGCCCGCCAATTCGGCGCGGCCGCCGCGACGGCACCCCGGCGCGGTTCGCTCGCGCATTAGGCTCGTGTGTGGACCGCGTGCGCACACATTCCGATTCAGCGCAATGCAAGAACGTTTGCACGTACGCTCCGGACGAACCGCTCGGTGCGCGGAACGCCATTGGGCAAACGCACTGCTGCGAACCGCGGCATTCTGCGACGCGCGAAGTCCGTTGGAAAGACCCGAGTTTCCCGGGCACGATTCTCAGCGGGCGGCGACACCGCGAGCACGGGTCGCCGGCGACGTCACCGCGACCGCGCCCGTTCCGCCCTGGCGCCCTGCGCCTTCTCGAAAGCGAGCGCGATGGCCCGCACCCAGCCGCGCGGGCTGACGCCCTCCGGCGGCGCGATCCAGCGCGCGTCGACCACGATGTCACCCAACGGGTTACGCGCCCACTCCGCCACCAGCCCGGCCCGCTCCGGGATCGAGGCCGGCGGCGCGCCCGCCGCGACCAGCTCCACACCGCTGCCCGACTGCAGGTACAGCGCGTCCATGATCTGGGCCACCTGGTCCGAAGCCCGCAGCTGCGTGGAGGTTCCGGTCTGATCGTGCGCGACGACCTCGGGGAACCGCTTGATCATGGTGCGGTGCAGCGGGCGGATCTGGCGCAGCAGCAGCCGCGCGCGCACCCACAGCTCCACCACGATCCAGACCGCGCCGAAAGAGATGAGCAGACTGGCGATTTCCCACGCCACCCAGGCGAAGGTGGGTTCGCCGTGCGGGGCGCGGGGCGCGTCGGTGAGGGCGCGGCCGATGTTCAGCGCCGCGAGCACACCCACCACGGCGGTGCCCGCCGTATAGATGGCGATACCGCGGCCCAGGGTGGTCCAGTCCAGGTTGCGCAGACCGGTTACCACGATGAACACGCTGCCCAGCGCGACGAGCATCCAGCCGAAGGTGAACGACCACAGCAGCGAGATCAGCACCGCCACACCGCCTCCGGCGTAGATGAGCATCGCGATCTGGCGCAGGTTGCGCCGCGACACCACCGGCCAGGCGGCCGCCGCGACGACCGAGGTCGCGGTGACGAAGGCCAGCCACGACCCGAGCACGATGCCGTCGGACAGCAGGCCCGGAGGCAGGCCGCGCGGCAGCAGATTGTCGATGGCCAAAGCGATTTCGGGCACGGCCACCGTCGCGGCGGCCGCCACCGCCGCCACCGCGACGACGATCGCGACGCGCGCGGTGGTGGCGGGCTTGACCAGCACGCGGCCCACGCGCGCACCCGCCGCGATCCACACCAGCATTGCGGTCAGCCACAGCGTCATCCGAGTGCCTCATCGAATCGAAGGACCGAGACGCCTGCGCCCCGGCTGTTGAACACGCGCAGTCGGGTCATGAGCATGGCGGCGAAGGTCTCGGCCTCCCATTCGGCGAGTTCGTCGGCGCCGTCGTCCACGATCTGCTGGTGCGCGCGCTGGCTGAGCATGTAGGCGATCAAATCGTCGCTGGCCTCCAGGGTGACCTCGGGGGCGGGCGCGCCCTCGTGATCGAACACGATGTGCCCGAGTTCGTGGGCCAGCGTGTGGTCGCGGCTGGGCAGTGCCTGGGCCAGCACGATCACGTCGCGGTCGGGGTAGAACCGGCGCTGTCCGCACACGCCGGGGCCCAGATGCGCACTGGCGATCTCGATTTCGCGCCTGCGCTCGTCGGCGATCGCGGCCACCACCTCGTCGAGGGTGGTGGCGTCGGAGTCGGCCGCGACGGCGCACACGGCGTCGACGGCGGCCGCCACCCGGCGGTAGGACCGGGAGCTGCTCTGCGTCCTGCTCTCACTCATCGCTACCTCACGACCTCGGGCCGAAGAACTGGGCGCGGGCGGCGTCGATGCGCGCCTGCGCGGCGGAGGCGCCTTGGAAGCTCACCGCACCGGAACCGGCGCCCGCCAGGGCGAGCGCGGCGAGGCCGCCGATCACCGAGAGCATGTTCGGCTCGGGCAGGCCGTCGTCGGCGCTGGTCGGGCGGACGTTGTGGTCGGGGTTCGCGGGCGCGGCGGGTGCCGCGGGCGGAGCCGGTGGGGCAGGTGGCGGCGGTGGTGGCGCCTGTTCGGGTAGCGCGGGCGGCGCGGCGACGGGCACCGGGGCCAGCGGCGGAGCCGGGATCGCGGGCACGGCCGGAACGGCCGGCGGAATGATGACCGGCACCGGCGGAACCACGGCGGGCGGTGCGGGGACGGCCGGGATCGGGATGAGGAGCAGCAGGAGGGGCGCGGCCGAACCGACCGCCGCGGACCCCACCGCGGCCGAGCCGAGGGCGGCGGAACCCGTTGCGGCGGAACCGACTCCGGCCGATCCCACACCGGCGGAGCCGAGCGCGGCCGAACCCGTCGCGGCGGCGCCGACGCCCGCCGAACCGAGTGCGGCCGAACCGGTGCCGAGCGCGGCCGAACCGGTCGCGCCGAGGCCCACACCGGCGGAACCCACTGCGGCGGAACCCGTTCCGAGCACGGCGCCCAGGCCGGCCGAGCCGGTGCCCAGCAGCGCGCCCAGGCCGGCGGAACCGGAGCCGAGCACCGCGCCGAGCCCACCGGAGCCGGTCGCGGCGGAACCCGCGCCTGCGGCCGAACCAGCGGCGGAACCGGCACCCGCCGACCCCGCACCGGCCGAACCAGCGGCGGCCGAACCAGCTCCCGCCGAACCAGCGGCGGCCGAGCCCGCGCCCGCCGAACCGGAGCCCGGGCCCGCGACGGGACCGGGCGTGCCGATCTCCTCGCCGTAATACCCGGGGTTGTTCGGGTCCAGGCCCAGCGGCTGCGGCGTCACTTCGGACGATCCGGGCGACGAGGGCTCCTCCAGTGGGATGCCACCGGGTTGCGCGGTCGCCGCGACGGATCCGCATAGCGCAAACCCGGCAACAGCACCGGCCAGTGCCACCGCGCGGAACATGCGACCAACGGCCATTCGCGAGCCTTCCCTGGGTCTTCCCCGTCACACGGGGAGCACGCCGTACCTACAGCGCTGATCTCCGCCCGGTCGCGATTCACCCACCCGGACTTCTACGGACGATCGCCCATAGTAATGCCCGCCAGGAATCGACGCAGAGAAAGTACCCCCGGTCACAGGCACCGGGGACTTTCGTCCTCCCCGGTGTTAGCCGAGGTTTCACTGGCAGGTTACCCAGCCCGCTCAGCAAACCTCGGTGC
Organism: Nocardia puris; assembly: GCF_003315035.1. Classification (GTDB taxonomy): domain Bacteria; phylum Actinomycetota; class Actinomycetes; order Mycobacteriales; family Mycobacteriaceae; genus Nocardia; species Nocardia puris. The sequence continues at coordinate 182,831 of NZ_QNRE01000011.1, read as the reverse complement.
GGCTCACGCGCCGTAGACGGGCTCCGGCGGCGCCGCCTTCGCGATGAGGTCGGCGACCACGGGCCCGAGCTCGGCGGGTTCCCACCGCGCGCCGCGATCGACGGCCACGCCGTGGCGCCAGCCGTCGGCCAGCGCGACCTTGCCGCCCTCGACCTCGAACATGCGGCCCGTCACCCCGGCCGACCGGGCGCTGCCCAGCCACACGACCAGCGGGGACACGTTCTCCGGGGCCATGGCGTCGAAGCCGGAATCGGGCTTGGCCATGGTCTCGGCGAACACCGTCTCGGTCATCCGGGTGCGCGCGGCGGGGGCGATGGCGTTGACGGTGATGCCGTAGCGGGCGAACTCGGCGGCCGCGGTCAAGGTCAGCCCGGCGATGCCCGCCTTGGCGGCGCCGTAGTTGCCCTGGCCGACGCTGCCCTGCAAGCCGGCGCCGGAGCTGGTGTTGATGATGCGGGCGTCGACCGGACGACCGGCCTTGGCCTCCCCGCGCCAGTACTCGGCGGCGTGCCGCATGGTGGCGAAGTGGCCCTTGAGGTGCACGCGGATCACCGCGTCCCACTCCTCCTCGCCCAGGTTGACCAGCATCCGGTCGCGCACGAAGCCGGCGTTATTGACCAGCACGTCCAGCCCGCCGAAGGTGTCCACAGCCTGGCGGACCAGGTTGCGCGCGCCCGCCCAATCGGCCACGTCGTCGCCGTTGACCACGGCCTGCCCACCCATCGCCTCGATCTCGGCGACCACCTGGGCGGCCGGGGTCTCGGTGGTGGCGGCACCGTCGAGGGCCGAGCCGATGTCGTTGACCACGACGCGCGCGCCCGCGGCGGCGAAGGCCAGCGCGTGCGCCCGGCCGATCCCGCGGCCCGCGCCGGTGACGATGACGGTGCGCCCGGCGCAGATCTGCTCGTCCATTCCCTGTTGTCCTCTTTCGTTGCGGTTGCGGTCAGTGCTTCGCGCCGTTGGCGGCGGTGGACGCGGCGAGGAAGGCCGGGCGCTCGCCGCCGCCGTGCACGGGCAGCGAGCCGCCGCTGATGTAGGCGGCCAGCGGTGAGGCCAGGAAGACGGCGGCGCGGCCGATGTCCTCGGGCGCGGCCATCCGGCCCAGCGGCACGGTGGCGGCGACGGCCTCGACACCGTCGCGGTCGCCGTAGTGCAGTTCGCTGAGTTCGGTCTCGACCAGGCCCACGACCAGCGAGTTGACCCGCACCTTGGGCGCCCACTCCACGGCCAGCGACTGGGTGAGGCTGTCGACGCCCGCCTTGGCGGCGCCGTAGGCGGCGGTGCCCGGCGAGGCGCGGTGCCCGCTGACGCTGGAGACCATCACGATGGAGCCGCCCGCGTCCTGGCGCTGCATCACCTCGTTGGCCACCTGCGAAACGAGCAGCGGGGCAAGCAGATTCAGCTCCACGATCTTGGCGTGGAATTTCGGGCTGGCGGTGGCGGCGAGGGCGAAGGGCGCGCCACCGGCGTTGTTCACCAGGTGATCGAGGCGGCCGTATCGCGCGACGACGGTATCGATCAGCTCTCGGACCGCGTCGGGATCGCGTACGTCGCAGGGCAGGTAGTCGATCTCGCGATCGCCGTGCACGACGGGCGTATCGGCCGGACGGCGCGCGCAGGCGACCACGGTCGCCCCCGCCGCGAGGAAGGCTCGGCTGATGCCCGCGCCGACACCGCGCACCCCGCCGGTGACCAGAACGACGCGATCGGCCAGATCGATTTCGAGTCCCACCGTGCTAACCTACCAAGCAACTGCTTGCTTTGCCAATGCGACAGACTTCCGGCACGCACGATGGGATACGCGATGGGGATCGACCGTCACACCGAATCAACCGGCATCACCGTGGTCACGGTGGACTATCCGCCGGTCAACGCCATTCCGACCGACGGTTGGTTCGCCATCGCCGACGCCGTGCGCGCCGCCGGGCGCGACCCGGAGACCAAGGTGGTGGTGCTGCGCGCGGAGAACCGCGGATTCAACGCGGGCGTGGACATCAAGGAGATCCAGAGCAAACCGGGCCACCAGGCGCTCATCGACGCCAACCACGGCTGCTTCGAGGCGTTCGGCGCGGTGTACGACTGCCCGGTGCCGGTGATCGCGGTGGTGCAGGGCTTCTGCCTGGGCGGCGGCATCGGCCTGGTCGGCAACGCCGATGTGGTGATCGCCTCCGACGACGCCACCTTCGGCCTGCCCGAGGTGGACCGGGGCGCTCTCGGCGCGGCCACCCACCTGGCGCGGCTGGTGCCCCAGCACCTCATGCGCGCGCTGTTCTACACCGCGAGCACCATCACCGCGCAGCAGTTGCACCACCACGGGTCGGTGTACCAGGTGGTGCCGCGCGCCGAACTCGACGCCGCCGCCATGGAACTCGCCAAGAACATCGCGGCCAAGGACGGCCGCGTGCTGCGGGCGGCCAAGCGGGCGCTCAACGGCATCGACCTCCAGGACGTGCACCGCAGCTACCGCTACGAGCAGGGCTTCACCTTCGAACTCAATCTCGCGGGCGTGGCCGACGAGATCAGGGCCCGATTCGACGACGATCTCGCGGCCCGCAAGGCCGGAAAGTAGGGGAAAACACATGCGCGACAAGAGAATGTCGCTCGAGGACGTGGTCGGCGAGCTGCGCAGCGGCATGACCATCGGCATCGGCGGCTGGGGTTCGCGGCGCAAGCCGATGGCGCTGGTGCGCGCCCTGCTGCGCTCCGACGTCACCGATCTCACCGTGGTGAGTTACGGCGGGCCGGATCTGGGCCTGCTGTGCTCGGCCGGCAAGGTGCGCAAGGCGTATTACGGCTTCGTGTCACTGGATTCGGCCCCGTTCTACGATCCGTGGTTCGCGAAGGCCCGCACGTCGGGCGCGCTGATCGCCAGGGAGATGGACGAGGGCATGCTCAAGTGCGGGCTGGAGGCGGCCGCGGCGCGGTTGCCGTTCCTGCCGATCCGCGCCGGGCTCGGCTCCGACGTGCCGAACTTCTGGGAGGGCGAGCTGCGGACGGTCACCTCGCCGTACCCGGGACCGGACGGCAGGCCCGAGACGCTGACCGCGATGCCCGCGCTGAATCTCGATGCGGCACTGGTGCATTTGAGCATCGGTGACAAGCACGGCAACGCCGCATACACCGGCGTCGACCCGTACTTCGACGACCTCTACTGCCTGGCCGCCGAGCGCCGCTACCTGTCGGTGGAGCGGATCGTGGACACCGAGGAACTGGTGAAAGCCGTTCCCCTGCAATCGCTTCTGCTCAACCGGATGATGGTCGACGGCGTGGTCGAGGCTCCCGGGGGGGCGCACTTCACGCTCGCGGGCGACGACTACCGGCGCGACGAGAAATTCCAGCGGCACTACGTGGAGGCCGCGAAGACACCCGAGTCGTGGCAGGAGTTCGTGGACACCTATCTCGCGGTGTCCGAGGACGAGTACCAGGCCGCCGTGCGCAAGTTCCAGGAGGCGTAGATGAGCACCGACACCATCACCCGCGCGGAGGTCTGCGCGGTGGCCTGCGCCGAGATCTTCGCGGGCGCGGGCGAGATCATGGCCTCGCCCATGACGCCGATGAGCACCCTGGGTGCGCGACTGGCCAAGCTCACCACCGAACCCGATCTGCTGCTCTCCGACGGCGAGGCGCTGTATCTCGCCGAGACGCCGCCGCTGGGCGGGAAGTCGCCGGTGGAGGGCTGGATTCCGTTCCGCCGGGTGTTCGACGTGGTCGCCTCCGGACGCCGGCACGTGGTGATGGGCGCCAACCAGATCGACCGGTACGGCAACCAGAACCTGTCCGCCTTCGGCCCGTTGCAACAGCCCACGCGCCAGATGTTCGGCGTGCGCGGGGCGCCCGGCAACACCCTCAACCATCCGACCAGCTACTGGGTCGCGCGGCACACCAAGCGCGTGTTCGTGGACCGGGTCGACATCGTGTCGGGCGTCGGCTACGACAAGGTCGATCCGGACAATCCGGCGTTTCGTTTCCTGCACCTGCACCGCGTGGTGACCAATCTCGGCGTCTTCGATTTCGAAGGTCCCGGCCACACCATGCGCGCCCGGTCACTGCACCCCGGCGTCACGACCGAGGAGGTCGCGGAGAACACCTCGTTCGAGATCGCGGGGCTCGCCGAGGCGGGCGAGTCCCGGCTGCCGACGGCCGAGGAACTGCGGATCATCCGGGATGTGCTCGACCCCAAGAAGATTCGCGAGAGCGAGGTGCCGTCGTGACGCCCCGGCTGCGGACGCCGCTGACCGAACTGGTCGGCATCGAGCATCCGATCGTGCAGACCGGCATGGGCTGGGTGGCCGGACCGAGCCTGGTGTCGGCCACCTCGAACGCGGGCGGGCTCGGCATCCTGGCCTCGGCGACCATGACGTATGAGGAGCTCGAGGCCGCCGTCGCGAAGACGAAGGCGCAGACCGGCAAGCCCTTCGGCGTGAACATCCGCGCCGACGCGGCGGACGCGCCCGACCGCATCGACCTGCTCATCCGCGAGCGGGTGGCGGTGGCGTCGTTCGCGCTGGCGCCCAAGAAGGAACTCATCGCGAAGCTGAAAGACGCGGGCGTGGTGGTGATTCCGTCGATCGGGGCGGCCAAGCACGCGGTGAAGGTGGCGTCGTGGGGCGCCGACGCGGTGATCGTGCAGGGCGGGGAGGGCGGCGGGCACACCGGCCCGGTCGCCACCACGCTGCTGCTGCCCTCGGTGCTGGACGCGGTGGACATCCCGGTGGTGGCCGCGGGCGGATTCTTCGATGGGCGCGGGCTGGCTGCGGCGCTGTCCTACGGCGCGGCCGGGATCGCGATGGGCACCCGGTTCCTGCTGACCCAGGAGAGCACGGTGCCCGACGCGGTGAAGCAGGAGTACCTGGACCGCCACCTCCAGGACACGGTGGTCTCGCTCAAGGTCGACGGTATGCCGCACCGGGTGCTCAACACCGAACTCGTGCAGCGCCTGGAACATTCGGGCCGCTGGCGCGGGCTGGCGGCCGCGGTGTCGAACGCGGCGCGCTTCAAGAGCATGACCGGGATGAAGTGGTCCACGATGGTTCGCGACGGCCTGGCCATGCGAAAGACCAAGGACCTCACCTGGTCTCAGGTCGTGATGGCGGCCAATACCCCGATGCTGTTGCGCGCCGGGCTCGTCGAGGGCAACACCCACGCGGGCGTCCTCGCCGCGGGACAGGTCACCGGCATCATCGACGACCTGCCCACCTGCGCGGACCTGATCGACCGGATCATGACCGACGCGGTCGCTCGGATCGATGCGCTCGCGGCGTTGCGTGACGGGGCGACGGTCACGCAAGCCCCGCCCGTCTGAGCGCGCGTTCGACGAGGTGCCGCCCGGAAGTCCGGGCGGCACTTCGTCGTTCACCTTCCGGCACGCGAACGACCGGACCCGTGCGAGGTGGACATCGGCGCGGGGCATTCGGCGAGCGCCGCGGTCCACCCGCTCAGGGGAGATCCGTCAGAGTCGTTCGATGATCGTGACGTTCGCGGTGCCGCCGCCCTCGCAGATGGTGAGCAGGCCGTAGCGCCCCTGGCGGCGCTCCAGCTCGTTGAGCAGGGTCGCGAACAGCTTGGTGCCGGTCGCGCCGAGCGGGTGGCCGAGCGCGATCGCGCCGCCGTTGACATTCACCTTCTCCGGATCGGCGCCGGTCTCCTTCAACCACGCCAGCACCACGGGGGCGAACGCCTCGTTGATCTCCACCACGTCGATGTCGTCGATGGTGAGACCGGTCTTCTCCAGCGCCCACTTGGTGGCCGGGATCGGCGCGGTGAGCATGAAGATCGGGTCCGCGCCGCGCGCGCTCACGTGATGGATGCGGGCGCGCGGGGTGAGCCCGTACTCCTGGACCGCCCACTCCGAGGCGAGCAGGGCGGCGCTGGCACCGTCGGAGATCTGGCTGGCCACGGCCGCGGTGAGCGGGCTGCCCTCGGCCAGCGGCGGCAGCGAGGCCATCTTCTCCAGCGAGGTCTCGCGCGGGCCCTGGTCGATCCAGAAATCACCCACCGGCACGATCTCGTTGTCGAACTTGCCCTCCTTGATGGCCCGGCGGGCGCGCTCGTGGCTGCGCAGCGCCCAGCGCTCCATGTCCTCGCGGCTGATGCCCCACTTCTCGGCGATCAGCTGCGCGCCGCGGAACTGCGAGACCTCGTCGGTGCCGTAGCGGTGGTCCCAGCCCTGCGCGCCGACGAACGGCGAGTCGAAGCCGTACTCCTTGCCGGCCAGCATGGCCGCCGAGATCGGGATGGCGCTCATGTTCTGCACGCCGCCCGCGACGATCACCTCGGCGGTGCCGCTCATGATCGCCTGCGCGCCGAAGTTCACCGCCTGCTGCGACGAACCGCACTGGCGGTCCACGGTGACGCCGGGGACCTCCTCCGGATACCCCGCCGTCAGCCAGGCCGTGCGGCCGATATTGCCCGCCTGCGGGCCGATGTTGTCGACACAGCCGACGATCACGTCGTCGACGGCGATGGGGTCGATCGGCGAGCGGTCCAGCAGGCCGCGCAGCGCCGCCGCGCCGAGATCGGCCGGGTGCACGCCCGCCAGCGCGCCGCCGCGCTTGCCGACCGGGGTGCGCACCGCGTCGATGACGTAGGCGTCCCGCAGTGGGGCATAAGGGGGACGGTTGCCGTCGGAGCCTGCGGGGTGGGTACGCGCAGCACGGCGGGCCGAGGGTGTAGACATGAAAACTCCTAGTCGCGGTGCCGCGGCGCGGTGAGGCCGTCGAGCACGATGGTGAGATATTGCTTGGCGAGGTTCTCGACGGTGATCGGGCCGCCCGGCCGGTACCAGCGCACGGCGACCCACACCGTGTCGCGCAGGAAGCGGTACGCGAGTTCGACGTCGAGCTCGGGACGGAAGCTGCCGTCCTCGACACCGCTGGTGAGCACCCGGTGCCACAGCTCGCGGAACTCGCGGTTGTACTCCTCGATGTAGGCGAAGCGCTCCGCATCGCGCAGCCGCTTGGCCTCGGCCTGATAGATGGCGACCGCCGCGTGGCTGCGATCGAAGGATTCGTAGGACGCGAGCACCAGCGCCTCGAGCGTGTCGCGCGCGCTCAGCCCGGCCCCGACGATCTCGCGGTACCGGCCGAACAGGTCGTCGAGGAATCCGCGCAGGATCTCGTCCACCATCGACTCTTTCGAATCGAAGTGGTGGTAGAGGCTGCCCGATAGAATCCCCGCCGCGTCGGCGATATCCCGCACGGTGGTCGCCCGCAACCCGCGCTCCGCGAAGAGATCGGCCGCCATGGCGAGCAGTTCCGTCCGTCGAGCCGATTTCGAAGAGTCAGGTGCCGTCACAACGGCCATCATAAACCAAGCATTTGCTTGGTGAAAGGTGGGCACGGGAGCGCGGCGGCTCTCGGCGTCAGGCTCAGCGCAGCGAGTAGCGCAGGGGCGAGGACATCGACAGGTCCGCCAGCAATCGATCGCAGATGATCACCGGCGAGACCCCCGCCCGCGCCATCCGCGCCACCAGCGCCAATCGCCGCTCCGGCGTATCCCATTCGACGGTCAGCGGCACACACCCCGGCCCCGCGTCGACGGTCGCCATCGCGCGCGGCGGACCGTAGGGCACCGGCTCCTCGCTGATCTTCAGCACCATGCCGCGCTGCCACGCCTGGTAGGCGGTCATATCGGCGCCGAGGACGAGCTTGTCGGTGGCGGCGCACAGCCCCTGGGCGATGGCGGCGCCGACGGCGGTGCCGTCGACGCGCTCGCGCCGGCACCGGCGCAGCACCTCGAGCAGATCCGAGCGCACCTCGCAGAGTAGGGCGGTGCGGCGTCTGCGGTGCCGGTCCTGCTCGGACAGGCCGCCGCCCACGCCGATGCGGCGCAGGCGGGCGCGGTCGCGCGCGAGGTCGGCGCGCAGGGCGGCCTTGGGATCGCGGGTGATCGCCTCCTCGTCGACGGCGAAACCCTCGAGGATCTGCGCGGCGCGGGAGGCGGTGGCCCGTTCGGATTCGTGCGCCATGAGTTCGGCGCCGAGGGTGAGCGCGGCGAGCACCATACTGTCCAGCCGACGCCTGGCGAGCACGACTTCGCTCACCACATCGAGTTCCAGTTGTTCGCGGGGATCTGGGCATTCCGAGCCCATGGCGATCGCCCCTAACTCCGAGTGCGGGATCCGACCACTTTCAGCATGGCACACCCGCACCCCCGACACGCCAGCCTTTTTACCTGATCGGAAGCATGATCAGCGGCCGGGAAACGATCTCACCGAGATCGCCTCAGGCGCGCTGGCTGCTCACCGAGACGACCTCGCCGGTCAGGTAACTGGTGTAGTCACTGGCCAGCATGGCGATGGTCGCGGCCACCTCCCACGGCTCGGCCGCGCGCCCGAACGCCTCCCGCTCGGAGAGCCGGTCCAGCAGTTCGGTGGAGCTGACCTTGTCCAGAAAGGCGTGCCGGGCGATGCTCGGCGCGACCGCGTTGACGCGCACGCCCAGCTCGGCGGCCTCGACTGCGCTGCACCTGGTCAGCGCCATCACGCCGGCCTTGGCGGCCGCGTAGTGCGCCTGCCCGTACTGCGCGCGCCAGCCGAGCACGCTCGCGTTATTGACGATCACACCGCCGTGCCCCGCCGACCGGAAGTACCCGAGCGCGGCGCGCGTGCAGCGGAAGGTGCCGTTGAGCGTGATGTCGAGGACCCGGTCCCACTGCTCGTCGGTCATGTCCACCACGGGCGTCTCGCCGCCGAGTCCGGCGTTATTGACCATGATGTCGATGCGGCCCAGCGCTTCGGCCGCGCCGCGCACCAGGTCGTTCACCTGCTCGGTGCTCTGCACATCGCAGGCGATGGCGGCCACCCGCCGGTCGGGGAACTCGCCTTTCAGTTCGACTTCGGTCTCGCCGAGCCGGCGTTCGTGCCAGTCGGAGACCACCACGTCGGCGCCCTCGGCCAACAGCCTGCGCGCGGTCGCCGACCCGATCCCGGTACCGGCGGCGGCGGTGACCACCGCGACGCGACCGGTCAGCAGTCCGTGCCCGGGGATGGGTTCGGGCGCGATCGACAACGGCCCGCTCATGCTCGCACCTCGCTCCGGCCCGCCTGAAGTTCGGTCCCGACGGCCCGCCCGTTCACGGCCGCGCCTCCCTCGGCAGCCCGAGCACCCGCTCGGCGATGATATTGCGCTGCACTTCGTTCGAACCTCCGTAGATGGTGTCGGCGCGGGTGAACAGATACAGCCGCTGCCATTCGTTGAGATCGTCGTCCTCGTCGGCCACCAGCCCGCGCGCGCCGAGCACGGCCATGGCCAGCTCGCCCAGCCCGCGGTGCCAGTTGGCCCAGAGCAGTTTCGCGACGGACGCCTGCCCGCCGTCGTCCACACCCGCACCCTCCATCGTGCGCAGCGCGTGGGCGCGCAGGACACGCAGTCCCACCCACGCCCGGTCCAGGCGATCGGCGATCAAGGGGTCGTCGGCCGCGCCGGTGCGCCGGGCCAGCGCCTCGATGTCGGCGAGTTCGCGCGCGAAGCGGATCTGCTGGCCGAGGGTGGAGATGCCGCGTTCGAAGGTCAGGGTGCCCATGGCGATGCGCCACCCGTCGCCGGGCTCGCCGACGACCAGGTCGGCGGCGGTGCGCGCGTCGTCGAAGAACACCTCGTTGAACTCCGAGGTCCCGGTGAGCTGGATGATCGGGCGCACTTCCACGCCCGGCTGTTTCATGGGAACGAGCAGGTAGGACAGGCCCTTGTGGCGCACCGAGCCCCTCTCGGTGCGCGCGACGACGAAGCACCAGTCCGCCACGTGCGCCAGCGAGGTCCAGATCTTCTGCCCGTTGACCGACCACTCGTCGCCGTCGAGGTGCGCGGCGGTGCCGATGGCCGCCAGATCCGAGCCGGCGCCCGGCTCCGAATACCCCTGGCACCACAGCTCGGAGACGGTCCGGATCCCCGGCAGGAACCGGTCCTTCTGCGCCTGGGTGCCGAACGCGAGCAAGGTGGGGCCGAGCAGTTCCTCACCCACGTGCGAGACGCGCGCGGGCGCGTTCGCCTTGGCGTACTCCTCGTGGAAGATCACCTGCTGGCGCACGGTGGCTTCGCGCCCGCCGTACTCCTTCGGCCAGCCGAGGCAGGTCCAGCCGGACGCGGCGAGGTGCCGGTCCCAGGCCAGCCGCTCCTCGAACGCCTCGTGTTCGCGGCCGGGACCGCCCAACCCGCGCAGCGCGCGGAACTCTCCGTGCAGATTCTCGGCCAGCCACTCGCGCACTTCGGCGGAAAACCGCGCGTCGGCGGCGGCGGTGCCGGAATCTGAGGTCTGGATCGCAACCACGCCGGTAGGATAACCTACCAAGCACTTGCTTTGTAAGGTGTGGACGACAGGCGCACTCGAACCGGTGAGGAACACCCCGTGACAACCCCTGCACAGACGACACCGCTGGCGCTGCACGATGCCACGCGGTCCTTCGGCACGGCCCCCGCGCTGGCCGACGGCGATGTCCGGCTGGATTGGAACCAGCTGCTCGCCGCCGTCCAGCAGACGGCGCGCGCGCTCGTCGCGCGCGGCGTGCGGCCCGGCGACCGGGTGGCCATGTGGGCGCCCAACACCCACCACTGGGTGATCGCCGCGCTGGCCGCGCACTACGCGGGGGCGGCGCTGGTGCCGTTGAACACCCGCTATGTGGCCGACGAAGCCGCCGACGTGCTCTCCCGCGTCCACGCGAAGGCGTTGTTCATCGCGGGAACGTTCCTCGGTCGCGACCGGCTCAGCGAATTGCGCACGGCGGCGCCCGAATTGGGTATCGACACCATCGTCGTGATTCCGGTCGAGCCGGACAGCGCTGTCGTGAGCGATGATCCTTCGGTACTCAATTGGTCCGATCTGGCGGCCGTCGCAGAACCGGTGTCGGTGGAGGAAACCGAGCACATCGCCGCATCGGTCACCCCCGACGACATCTCCGACATCCTTTTCACCTCGGGCACCACCGGCCGCAGCAAGGGAACGCTCGTCGCGCACCGGCAGGCGCTGTCGGTCGTCCGCGCGTGGGCCGAGTGCACCACCCTGAACAGCGACGACCGCTACCTGGTGGTCAGCCCGTTTTTCCACAACTTCGGGTACAAGGCGGGCATCCTCGCGTGCCTGGTCACCGGCGCGACCATCATCCCGCAGGCCACCTTCGACGTGCCGCAGACGATGCGCCTGGTCGGCCGCGAGAAGGTCACGGTGCTGCCCGGCCCGCCCACCATCTACCAGACCATCCTCGACTTTCCCGACCGCGATGCCTACGACCTGAGCTCCCTGCGGATCGCCGTGACCGGCGCGGCCACGGTGCCGGTGGTGCTGGTCGAGCGGATGCGCTCGGAACTCGAATTCGACGTCGTCATCACGGGTTACGGGCTCTCCGAGGCCGCGGGCTTCGGCACCATGTGCCGCGCCGACGACGACGCCGAGACCATCGCCACCACCTGCGGCCGCCCCATCGCCGGTTTCGAGTTGAAACTCGGCGACGCCGGCGAGGTACTGCTGCGCGGGCCGAACGTCATGCTCGGCTACCTGGACGATCCGGAGGCCACCGCCGAGGCCATCGACGCCGAGGGCTGGCTGCACACCGGCGACGTCGGCACCCTGGACGAACGCGGCTACCTGAAGATCACCGACAGGCTCAAGGACATGTACATCTCCGGCGGGTTCAACGTCTACCCGGCCGAGGTGGAGCAGGCGCTCGCGCGGCTGGACGGCGTGGCCGAATCGGCGGTGGTCGGCGTGCCCGACACCCGGATGGGCGAGGTGGGCAAGGTCTTCGTAGTGCGCAAGCCCGGTGCGACGCTCACCGAGGACCAGGTGCTCACGCACGCGGGGTCGGTGCTGGCCAATTTCAAGGTGCCGCGCTTCGTCGAGTTCCGCGACCAGCTGCCCTACAGCGCCGCGGGCAAGGTGCTCAAGCGTCAACTACGTGAGGAGAAGTCCTGATGACAGACCAGCACGCCGGGGTTCCGGACGAGGGCGAGGTCGTCACCTACGAGCGGCGCGGCCGGATCGCGATCGTCACGCTGAACCGGCCCGGCTACCGCAACGCGCAGAACTCGGTGATGACCTACGCCCTCGACGCCGCCTTCGAGCGCGCCGTCGAGGACGACGAAGTGGGCGTGATCGTGTTGGCGGGCAACGGAAAACACTTCAGCGCCGGCCACGACATCGGCACGCCCGGCCGCGACCACCACGTGCGCTACCCGAACAAGGCCACGCTGTGGTGGGACCACGTCGACAAGGCGGGCGGCGACCAGCGTTTCGCGCGCGAGACCGAGGTGTACCTCGGCATGTGCCGCCGCTGGCGCGAAATCCCCAAGCCCACCATCGCGATGGTGCAGGGCGCGTGTATCGCGGGCGGGCTCATGCTCGCCTGGGTGTGCGATCTGATCATCGCCTCCGACGACGCCTTCTTCTCCGATCCCGTGGTGCGGATGGGCATTCCGGGCGTGGAGTACTTCGCGCACCCGTGGGTGATGGGTCCGCGCGCGGCCAAGGAGTTCCTGTTCACCGGCGACCGGTTCGGCGCGGCGCAGGCCAAGGAGTGGGGGATGGTGAACCGCGTCGTGCCGCGCGACCAGCTCGAGGCCGAGACCCTGGCGCTGGCCGAGAAGATCGCCGCCATGCCGCGTTTCGGGCTCGCGCTCACCAAGAAGGCGGTGAACCAGGCCGAGGACCTGATGGGGATGCGCACCGGCATGGACTCGGTGTTCGGCCTGCACCACTTCGCGCACGCGCACAACGCCGAGGTCGGCGCGGATTCCCTCGGCGGCATGAACGCCAAGACCATGAAGGCCGCGAGCGCGGCCGAGCAGAACGGGACGACGTAGTGGATCTGGATCTGGACGCGGCGGCACGGGATTTCCAGCGGGAGGTCCGCGCCTTCCTGGCCGCCGAAAAACCCTCGGCCCCTTTGCCTTCCATGGACACCAAGGCCGGGTTCGAAGCGCATCGCGACTGGGAGCGCACGCTGGCCGACGCCCGGTTCTCGGTGGTGTCGTGGCCGCGCGAATACGGCGGACGCGACGCGTCGCTGCTCGAGTGGGTGCTGTTCGAGGAGGAGTACTACGCCGCGGGCGCGCCGGGACGGGTCAGCCAGAACGGCATCTTCCTGCTGGCCCCAACCCTTTTCGAACACGGCACACCAGAACAGCTGGCGCGGATCATGCCTCGTATGGCGCGCGGTGACGACATCTGGGCCCAGGCGTGGTCAGAGCCGGAGGCGGGCAGCGATCTGGCCGGTATCCGGTCGACGGCGCGGCGCGCCGAGGGCGGCTGGCTGCTGAGCGGGCAGAAGACCTGGAGTTCGCGAGCGGCGTTCGCGGACTGGGCATTCGGACTGTTCCGCAGCGATCCGGAGGCCGAGCGCCACAAGGGCCTGACCTACGTGATGTTCCCGCTCACCGCCGAAGGCGTATCGGTGCGGCCGATTCCGCAGCTCGACGGCGAGCCCGGCTTCGCCGAGATCTTCCTCGACGACGTGTTCGTCCCCGACCGTGACGTGATCGGCGCGCCCGGTGAAGGCTGGCGGGTGGCCATGAGCACGTCCAGCAACGAGCGCGGGCTCTCGCTGCGCAGCCCGGGGCGCTTCTGCGCGACCGCGCGCCGGTTGACCGACCTGTGGCTCGAATCCGGTGATACCGCGAATACTGCGCAGCGTGACGCCGTGGTGGACGCCTGGGTGCGCAGCGAGGCGTACCGGCTGCACACGTTCGGCACGGTCACCCGGCTGAACGAGGGCGGCAAGCTGGGCGCGGAATCGTCCATCACCAAGGTGTTCTGGTCGGAGCTCGACATCGACCTGCACGAAACCGCCTTGGACATCCTGGGTTCGGCCGCCGAACAGGCGGGCCGGTGGACCGACGGCTACCTGTTCTCCCTCTCGGGCCCGATCTACGCGGGCACCAACGAGATCCAGCGCAACATCATCGCCGAGCGCCTGCTGGGACTGCCGAGGGGTGGGCGATGAGAGACCGGACATCCCCGAACAACCGTCCGCTGACGGGCCGCACCAGACCCGCACCACACCCCGAGCCGCGGCTCGGACGACCCACGGGGGCACGCCGATGAGATTCGCACTCAGCCCGGAACAGCTCGATTTCGCCGCCAGCGTGCGCAAATTGCTCGACGCGGGCCGAACACCCGCCGCGGTGCGCGCGTGGGCGAGTGGCGACACCGGCCCGGGACTCGCCCTCGCCCGTCAGTTGGCGGAGGCCGGGGTGTTCGGGCTCGGGATCGCCGAGGAACACGGCGGGGTCGGCGCGGAACCGATCGACCTCGTGGTCGCGTTCCTCGAGATCGGCCGCGCCGCCGCACCGGGGCCGCTGGTGGAGACCGCCGCCGCGATACCCGCTCTGCTGCAAGCGCTTCCGGAGCCGGACCGATGGTTGCCCGCGATCGCCGAGGGCACCCTCGGCACGGTCGCGCTCGGCGGCGAACACCTCGCGCTGGACGCCGATATCGCGAACCCGGTGCTGATCGTGGACGGCGCTCGCGTCACGCTCGGCGAGGTCGGCGAGCCGGTGCGCTCGGTCGATCCGGCGCGCAGGCTGTTCCGCCTCACGCCGGGCGCGGTGGTCGCGGAGGGCGACACCGTCGCCGAGGCGGGGGCGCTCGCGTTCGACACCGGCGCGCTGGCGGCCGCCGCCCAACTGCTCGGCGCGGGCCGCGCGCTGTTGCACGCCGCCACCGAATACGCCAAGCAGCGCAAGCAGTTCGGCAAGCCGATCGGTGAATTCCAGGCGGTGAAGCAGAAGCTCGCCGACGTCCTCATCGCGCTCGACCTCGCCGAACCCCTGCTGTTCCGCGCCGCCCTCACCCTGGCCGAACCGACCCGCGCCCGCGACGTGTCCGCGGCTGCCCTGGCCTGCGCCGATGCCGCGCACACCGCGGCCCGCGCGGCGCTCCAGGTACACGGGGCCATCGGCTACACGGCCGAATACGACCTCTCGCTCTGGTTGACGAAGGTGACCGCCCTCCAGTCCGCCTGGGGGACAGCCGATTTCCACCGGGGCCGCATCGCCGCAGCGCTGCGCGCGGAACGGGGGTCGGCGTGAGGAACCTTCGCGTCGCCCGAGGTGCGCGATGAGCTGGGGTGCGTCGCTGGGCGGCGACGCGTCGGCCTTCCGCTGGTCGGCGTGGACGGCGACCGAGTGCGAGACCACTGAGACCGAGAGCCGTGAGGTGACCCATGACCACGACTGAACAGCGGGAACTGATCGCCTCGGTGCGCGGCCTGCTCACCAAGCACGCCGGGCGCGACGCGCTGCGGGCCGCGATGGAGACCGACCTGGGCTACGACCCGAAGCTGTGGCGGCTGCTGTGCGAGCAGATCGGCGTGGCGGGCCTGGCGATTCCCGAGGAGTACGGCGGGTTCGGCGCATCCTTGGCCGAATCCCTGTTGGTGGTGGGCGAATTGGGCCGCGTGCTGGCCGGTGTGCCGATGCTCGGCTCGGCCGTGCTCGGCGCGCGGGCGATCCTGCTCTCCGGTGATGCCGAGGCCTGCGCGCGCCTGCTGCCCGGCGTCGCCGAGGGCACCACGACGGTGGCCGTGTGCTGGGCCGGCGCCGACGGCTGGGACGAGCCCGGCGTCCACAGCGACGGCGAAAAGCTCGACGGCACCGCCCATTACGTGCTCGACGGCGCGCACGCCCACACCCTGATCGTCGTCACCGACGCGGGACTGTTCGAGGTCTCCCCCGACGCATCCGGCGTCACCCGCCGCGCCGTCGCGACGATGGACCCCACCCGCAAACTCGCCGAGATCACCTTCGAGGGCGTCAACGGCCGCGCGCTCGGCACCGCCGATCCGGCGGCCACCATCGCCCGGCTGCGCGAAACCGCCTGGGCCGCAGTGGCCGCCGAACAGGTCGGCGCCGCCGAGCACTGCCTCGCCATGACGGTCGAGTACACGAAATCCCGGGTCCAGTTCGGCCGCCCCATCGGCAGCTTCCAAGCCCTCAAGCACCGCATGGCCGATATGTACGTGCTCGCGGAGTCGGCGACATCCACCGCCCGGGCCGCCGCCACGGCGGTCGCCGAATCCCTGCCCTCGGCCGCCGAGGACGTGTGGGCCGCCCGCCGCCACTGCTCGGAGGCGATCACCGCGATCACCGCCGAGACCGTCCAGCTCCACGGCGGCATCGCGATCACCTGGGAGCACGACGCCCACCTCTACTTCAAGCGCGCCCACGCCACCACCGAACTCTTCGGCACCCCACCACGTCCGCTGGCGCACTCTGCCTAGCGGTCCCGCGGACGCCCCGGCCTTCCTCCTTCTCGGCCGGGGCGTTCGGCATGCCGGTCCGCGACGGCGATGCGGGGCGGACGGACCGCCTGCGCCGCGCTCACCCGCGGCGCACGGCCACGGAGTCGTCACGCACCATCCGTCTGCGGCGCCGCCCGGGTGAACGCGTCGGTGGCGGCCGCGAAGTAGGCGGCGAGCGCGGCCCGCTCGGTGTGGTTCAGCCCGTCGATGAGCTCGGCGATCGGCCGCTGCACCGCGCCGAGGAGTTCGGCGAGGCCGTCCGGGATGCGTCCAGTGTGGTGGACGAGCACGCGGCGGCGGTCGGCGGCGTCCGGGACGCGTTCGGCCAACCCCAGCGTGACTAGCCGGTCGACCGCACGGGTCGTCGCGCTGGGGGAGAGGCCGAGGCGTTCGGCCAGTTGGCCCGTCGTCATCGGTCCTTCGATATCGAGCAGGCTGCTGGCCTGGTAGTCGGTCGGACCGAGTCCGCATGACTCGGCGGCGGCGACGTGGAACCGGACGACCGCGGCCAGATACCGGCGGTACAGCTGTGGCGTGATCACGGGATCCGATTCTCCTCTTGCGGCACCCACCTTGACTATTCTGTGCATACGCGCAACTATTGCATATATGCACAGAAATCGACGGGAGTCTCCGCCATGTCCGTGAGCGAGCTCGAACAGACCAGAACCACCCCCTCCCGCACCCGGCGGCGGCATTGGCCGTACGTGGTGGCCGGGGTCGCGGGTGTCGCGATCGCGGCGGGGCTCGGCGGATACGTATGGCTCACCGCCACATCGACGGTCTCCCAGCGCGGGGCCGAGGCCTGCGCCGAGGTCCCCGGCACCGCGCCCAACGGCCTACCCGACCCCGAGTCGGTCGCCGGTGTCTGCGCGACGATCACGGGACTGACCTCAGCGTGGGCCGAGCACGACGCCGAGGCCTATGGCGCCCTGTTCACCGAGGACGCCACCTACACGACCTTCGTGGGTACCTACTACTCCGGCCGTGCCGATATCGTCGACAGCCACCGGGCGCTCTTCGCCGGCCCCCTGGACGGCACTCGACTGGCCGACCGGTACTTGAGCCTGCGCTTCCCGACCGAGGACGTCGCCATCCTCGTCACCCGGGGCGACACCTACGAGGGCGATCCACCCGCCACGCCCGGCAAGGTACAGACCTACACCCTCGTCCGCGACGGCGACACCTGGCGGGTGGCCTCATTCCACAACTCCCAGCGCGGAAAGCTCATGGAGCGCATCCAGTTCCTGCTGTTTCCCGATTCCCGCCCCGCCGCGGAACGCTGACGCCCCGCGCTCCGATCGCGGTGCCCACACGACCGGCACCTCCCGCGTGGCCGCGGGCGATCACCGTCGGCGACCGCCCGATCTCTCGACCGCCGGACCTGCGAGTACCGCGCGGGACCGGCGGTCGACTGTCCCGGCTCGATCACCGCGCCCGGCGGCTCACGCCTGCGCGAATTCGGCCGCCACCGCGTCGGCACCGAGCGGCACCAGCCAGCTCAGCTCCGCACCGGGCGCGAATCGCGCCATGAGGGCGGACAATTCGTCCTTGCCCGCGTCGTCCAGCGGGCCGCCACCGCCGATGCGCCGCACTGCCTCGCGGACCATCAGCAGGTAGCGCCGCTGCTGGTCGAGCAGCCCGCCGTCGCCGACCGGTCCGTGGCCGGGATAGAGCGCGACACCGCGCAGTTCCTCGGCGATCCGGTCCAGCGCCGCCAGCCAGGCCTCGGTGTGGCCGTCGGATAAGTAGGAGTGCACCCCGGCGAACACCAGATCGCCGATGAAGGCCGCGCGCTTCTCGCCCGCGCTCACGAGAATGTAGGAGTCGGCGTGGCTTTCGGCCGGTCCGACGTCGTACACCGTGAGGCGCAGGCCGTCGACCTCGACGGCGGTGCCGTCCGCGAGCGGGCGATCCGGTACGCGGTAGCGGTCGGGCCATTCGTCGCCGTAGGTCGGTCCCCATTGTTCGCGCTTGGCGTCGGCGGAGGCGGCGATCTCCTTCGCCACGGCCGCCGTCGAGTACACCGGCACATCGTCGGGCACCACGTACGGCAATCCGTTGAAGTGGTCGGGATGGGGGTGCGTCACAAACGCGGCGAGCAGCGGTTTGCGCAGCGCCGCCAGCCGCGCGGCCAGCGCCTTCGCGTCGGAGACCAGCAGTCCGGCGTCGATGAGCACAACGCCCTCGGCGGCCTCGAGCAGATAGCTGTTGACGAACAGTCCCGGTTCGCCGGCGCGATAGACGTGGACCCGGAATTCTTCACTCATTGCGGTTCACCCTTTTCGATTACGGTGAAAGAGACGCTACGCGGGCCGCGGCTCGCCGGACAGAAGGCACTTCGCGGTGCCCATACCCGCAGCCGGAGGTGATCGTGACGCTGGTGATTCCCGATGTGCTGGCGGAATCGTGCACGACGAGGCAAGCGCTGGAACGACTTTCGGCCAAGTGGCGCATCCTGCTGATCTACGCACTGCTGGACGGGCCGCACCGGCACGCGAGCCTGCGCCGCAGGCTGCCGGGCATCACCCAGAAGGTGCTCACCGAGACGCTGCGCGGCATGGAGGCCGACGGGCTGGTCGAACGCCACGTGCACAAGGAGTCCGCCCCGCAGCACGTGGAGTATTCGCTGACCGCGCTCGGCAAATCCCTGGAGACGCCGCTGGCCGCCATCTGCGCCTGGTCGCTCGAACACTGCGAGCCCGCAGACTAGCGCCACCATCCCGCCGCCGGTCTCCGGTAGCGGGTTCGGCGTACCGTCGGGAAGTATGACCGAGGAGCAGCGCGGGCGCGTGAAGGTCGCGAGCAGTCAGAAGCGGGTCCGGGTCTATCTGAGTGGGCGCCTGGTGGCCGACACCGCGCGACCGGTGCTGGTGTGGGAAGTTCCGTACTACCCGACGTATTACATCCCCGCCGAGGACGTGCGCGCCGAGCTGAAGCCGAACGGTGCGACGGTGCGCTCCCCCAGCCGCGGCGACGGCGTGGTGCACGACGTGACCGTCGACGGCGTGACGGCCGACGGTGCGGCGCTGCGCCACCCGGACTCCCCGCTGCCCCAGTTGCGGGATCTGGTGCGCCTGGACTGGAACGCCATGGACGAGTGGTTCGAGGAGGACGAGCCGGTCTACGTGCACCCGCGCGATCCGTACTCGCGCGTCGACATCCTCGCCAGCTCCCGCCACGTGCGCGTGGAGATCGACGGCGTGACGGTCGCCGACTCCCATTCACCCCGCATCCTCTTCGAAACCGGCCTCCCCGCACGGTATTACCTCCCACTGACCGACATCCGCATGGACCTGCTCCACCCCTCCGAAACCCACTCCCAATGCCCCTACAAGGGAACCGCCGACTACTGGACCGCCCACATCAACGGCACCGACCACCCCGACATCGTCTGGACCTACCGCGCCCCCTTCCCGGAAAGCCAGAAGATCGCCGGCCTCGCCTGCTTCTACAACGAAAAAGTAGACATCTGGATCGACGGCGTCCTCGAACCCCGCCCCACCACCCCCTTCAGCTGACCCGCTACCACTCACTCGTAGTGGTAGCGGCAAGCGACGATCACCACCGTGTCGCCTTCGATCGCGTAGACGATCCGGTGTTCGGAGGTAACACGTCGTGACCAGTATCCAGCCAGATCGTGCCGCAGCGGCTCGGGCTTACCGATCCCCTCGTAGCCGTTACGGCCGATGTCCTCGCTCAGGCGATTGAGCCGCCTGAGCGTCTGCTTGTCATGAACCTGCCACCACAGGTACTCCGCCCACGCGGACGGAGTGAAGGTGATCCTCACTCCGACGGGCTCTCGTCGACCTCGATCAGCTCGTGTGGAACCGCTTCACCCGCACGGTGTTCGGCGATGGATCGCATCAAATGGCGCGCGTTCGCGGCGTTCCCGAGCAGATGCGCCGTCTCCTTCAACGCCTCGTACTCGCGCAGCGAGATGACCACCGCGGACTCACGACCCGCTCGCGTGATCACCACTTCCTCGAGGTCGTCGGTGACACTGTCGAGAACCGCTGCCAGGTTGGCCCGCGCTTCCGTAATGCTGATCGGCCGCGTGCACCCACTGTACGTAATCGCGTACATCGAAACCATGACTCTCCCCCTTCTGTCAACCATCCACCCGTCCGTATATCTTCACTGATACAGTTGATATACGTCAAGATATCCGGAGGTGGGCAATGGCGCGGACCGTGATCGACCTGGACGACCAGCTGGTCGCCGATGTGTCCAAGGAACTGGGGACCAGCACGAAGAAGGACACCGTGCACGCGGCGTTGCGGGAAGTGCTCGAATCGCGCCGCCGCGCACTGGCTTTGACGCGCATCCAAGATGCGGTGGCCGACGGCGCATTCGATCTCGACGCGCTCGAGCACAAGCGTGATTACCGTCGGTGAGTGCCGCGCGGTTCCTGATCGACACCAGTGCGCTGGTCCCGATCATGCGCCAGGACCCGTCGGTCTTCGCGTGGCAGCGCGCGGCGGTCGCGGGCCTGATCGCGCTGTGCCCGATCGTCGAACTCGAGTTCTTCCGCAGCGCACGCTCCGGCGCCGACCGTGCCCGCGCGATCGAGGACATGCGACTGATCTTCGGGTGGGAGCCGATCGATGACCGCGCCTTCGAGCGAGCGTGGGAAGTCCAAGCCGAGCTGACGGCCCGCGGCATGCACCGCGGCGCAGGCCCGGTCGACCTGGTGCTCGCCGCGACGGCGGAACTGCGCGGTCTCACCCTCCTGCACCGCGACCACGACTTCGACCACATCGTCGCCGTCACCGGTCAGCCGCACCGCTGGCTCACCACCGGCGACAACCTGCCCGAACCAGACCGCCATTAACGGGTCGGCTCGAATTCCACCGCCACAACAGGAGTTGTCCGCGATCACCACCATCACACCGCCATCAGCGGCGTCGAAGCTTCGGGGCGGCGATACCTCCCGGGCGCTCGGCCGTACCGGCGTTTGAACGCTTTGGCGAACGCGAATTCCGAGGTGTAGCTGACCTTTCGGGCGATGGCGCCGAGAGGCGCGTCGGTGTCGCGGAGCAAGCGGGCGGCGGTCAGCAGGCGCCAGCGCGTGACGTAGGCGAGCGGCGGTTCGCCGATGGTCGCGCCGAAGCGCCGGGCCAGGGTGGCGCGAGAGACTCCCGCCACGGCGCTCAGGTCGGCGATGGTCCAGGCGCGCGCCGGGTCCTCGTGCACGGCGCGCAGCGCGGCCGCCACCGCTGGGTCGGCGAAGGCGCCCGCCCACCCCGTCGGCCGATCCGACGTACGCTCCTCGAACCAGGCGCGCAGCAGGAACAGCAGCATGGTCTCGAGCAGCGCGGGCACCGCGGCGTCACTGCCCTGGCGCGGCTCCCCCACCTCGGCGGCGAGCAGGTCGATCGCCGCTCGCAGCGCCGGATGCCGCCCCGGCCGCGCGGGAAAGTGGAGAAACTCGGGCAGTTCGTCCAACAGCGGATGCGAGCGCTGCATGCCGAGTTCGTAAGCGCCGCAAAGTAGTTCGGTACGCAACCCGGGACCTGAACGTTCGCGGGGCTCGCCGGGCCGAGCGACCTCGGTCACCGGCGTGTCGAGCCCGTCGAGCAGATCGTGATCCGCCCCGCGCGGCATGAACACCACATCACCCGCTCCGAGCTCGATCGGCGCGCCGCTCGGCGGCACCAGCCAGCACGAACCGCGCAGCACCACATGGAAGCTCGCGCCAGGCACCACCGGATACCGCCGCCCCCACGGCGCGTGCCGGACGAACATACCGGACGCCGGATGCCCGGTCCGGATCGCGGCGATGGTCTCGCTCAAGATATCCACACCGCTCACGATACGCGCATCGCGTGAGTGTTCAAGACATGATTGTGAGTATTTGAGCCATTCAAAAGCTCGACGCACGGTCATAAATTCGTCCTCATGACAACGCAGAACCCCACCATCGCCGTCTACGGCCCCACCGGCCATACCGGCGGCTACATCCTCGCCGACCTGCACCGCCGCGGCGCCACCCCGATCCTGGTGGGCCGCAGCGAATCCCGCCTCCGTCAGGCCGCCCACGCGGCGGGCCTCACCGACCCCGACATCCGCGTCGCCACACTCGACGACCACCGCGCCCTCCTCACCGCCTTCACCGGCGCCGACGCCGTGATCAGTTCCCTCTCCGCCTACGTCGACAACGGCGCCCCCGTGGTGCGCGCCGCCATCGAGGCGGGCGCGCACTACACCGACCTCTCCGGCGAACAGGTCTTCCTCAGGCAGGTCCTGGACGAGAGCCCCGCGGCGGAGGCGGCGGGCGTCACCCTCGTCCCGGGCGCCACCGACAACAACGTGCCCGCCGACCTGCTCGCCCACCTCGTCGCCCGCCGCCTCGACGGCCCGGCCGACCTGGTGATCAGCCACCACAGCAAGAGCGGCGGCAACGGCTCGAAGGGCAGCGCCGCAACGGTGTTCGCGAGCCTGGACTGGTTCCGCACGGGCGGCTGGCACTACGCGGACGGCGCGCTGAGCACCGGCCCGTCCGACCGCACCGAACTCACCCTGCCCGGTGCCGAATCCCCCATCCCCGTAGGAAAATTCCCGCAGCCGCCGGTCGTCACCGTCCCCCGCCACTCCGAGGTCGCCTCGGTGACGGGCGTGCTCTCCAGCGCCATCCTCGCCACCCTCGGCTCGTTCACCGAGGAGCTCATCGCGCAGCTCCCCGACGCTCCGGACGCCGACCTGCGCTACGACGTGATCGTGGACGCCCACGGCCCGGACCGCACGGTCCGCGGCGTGTTCAGCGGCCTCGACTCCTACCGCGACACCGCCCTGCTCGCCGTCGAGATCGCGGTGCGCCTGGCCCGCAGCGGCGCGAAGCCCGGCGCGCTCGCCCCGGCCGAACTCGTCGACCCCGCCGCATTCCTCGACAGTCTCGCGACGTACGGCCTGAGCTGGCGCATCGAAGAACCCCGCTGACACGCCCGCCTTCACCTCGCGCCGGCGCGGCGTACCCGGCATAGTCGCGGGATGACCGACGAACGCCCGCCTTTGGCCGAAGCCCTGGATCTGCAACCGCATCCGGAAGGCGGCTGGTACCGCCAAACATGGCGTAGCCCGGTGGAATTCGATCCACCGGGCTACGCGGGCAAGCGGTCGGCCGGCACGGCGATCTACTTCTTGCTGATGCCGGACGAGCGGTCCGCACCGCACACCGTGGTCTCGGACGAGCTGTGGTTGTGGCATCGGGGCGGCCCGCTCGCGCTCGATATCGGCGGTGAGGAGGTCATCCTCGGACCCGATATCGAGCGCGGTCAGGTGTTGCAGGCGGTGGTGCCGGGCGGGACCAGCCAGTCGGCCCGCCCCCTCGGTGCGGAGTACGTCCTCGTGAGCTGCATAGTCTCGCCGGGGTTCGAGTTCGCCGACTTCCGCCTCGACTGACTACTTCGGCACCTCGATGACGCCTTCGTCCACGGCCCATTTGATGGTCTTGTCCAACTGCGGGCACGACTCCGGCCGTCCAGGGGCATTGCCGTTCGCGCACAATTTCGCGAACACCGGGCAGTGGGTCTGGGGAGGTTCCTTCCACTGCACGGAGGTCTGGTGCGAACTGGACTTGCGCACCAGCACCTCCGCACTGCACGACTGACACCGCAGCGGCGTCAGCCCCTCCTCCAGATAGTGGCGCTTGTCGACCACGGTCTGGGCCTGCACCGCCGCCCGCCGGGCGGGCTGATCGGCGAAATCCGGCGCTTTGGCCCAGGTCGCGGCCATCAGACACCGGCCTCCGCTTCGGCGGCCGCGTCGGCCTCGGCCTTGCGCCGCAGGTTCTCGGCGACCTCGGCCTCCCACGCCTCGTTGGCCTTGGTGGTGTCCACCTCGAACTCGAAGCGCTGGGTCATCTTCTCGGTCACCTCGGCCGCGTCCACGTAGAACTGGTCGTACCAGCGGCGCAGCTGGTAGACCGGTCCGTCCTCCTCGCACAGCAGCGGATTCTCGACCTTGGACTTGTGCTTCCAGATCTCCACGTCCTGGAGGAATCCGACGCTGATGCCCTCGGTCATCTTCTCGGCCAGCTTGTCGGCCATCTCGCCGTCGACGCCCTTGGGCTTCTCCAGCGTGATGCCCCACTGCAACACGAACGAATCCTGCGTCACCGGGTAGTGGCAGTTGATCAGGACGCTCTTGACCTCGTAGCCGCTGTAGATGTTGATCAAAGGGTTGATCATGTACGACGGCCCGAAGTACGACGCCTCCGATTTCAGCAGCGTGTCGCCCCCGTACTTCGACGCCATGCCGATGTCGGGCCTGCCCTTGGTCTCCAGGAACTGGGTGGCGATATGCCCCTCGAAGACGTTCTTGAAGTACGTCGGGAACGCGAAGTGGATGTAGAAGAAGTGGGCCATGTCCACCACGTTGTCGATGATCTCGCGGCAGTTGGCGCCCTCGATGAGCATCGAGTTCCAGGTCCAGTCCGTCCACCCGCTGTCCAGCTCTTCGCTGGGGCTGCCGTCGGCGGTGGTGTAGGGGCCCTCGATGTGCGGAATGGTGATCTCCGGCGGGGGCGGGTTGTTCTCGTGGTCGTGCCAGACGAACAACTGCCCGTTGCGTTCGAGGGTGATCCACTTGCGCGTGCGCGCCAGCGGCGGCACCCGCCGCGCGTAGGGGATCGCGGTGCATTTGCCCGTGGTGCCCGACCAGCGCCAATCGTGGAACGGGCAGGCGATGTCGTCGCCCTTGACCTCGCCCATGCTCAAATCGCCGCCCATATGCCGGCAGTAGGCGTCGAGCACCCGCAGCTCACCGCTGCCGTCGGCCCAGATCACCAGCTTGGTGCCGAACACGTTGACCGCGTGCGGCTTCCCGTCGCGGTAGGTCTTGGCCAGACCGAGGCAATGCCATCCCCTCGCGTAACGGGTCGGCGCGGAGCCCACATCGAGCTCGCGGACCTTCGGGGTAACAGCCATCGCGCTTCCTCCTCCTTCGGTACTAGAACACGTTACAAAAATGTCGCGTTCCATGCCAGCGATTCCGGCCACTTCCTGCACGGGCCCATCCACGACCTGGGATGAACACAGGTTCTCGACATAAATAAGAACCTGTTCTAGTCTCAGAGGCAAATGAGTACCGGTTACCAATCCGACCAGGCAGGAGCAGGTCCCGAGATGACGCAAGAAGTGACCGAGCGGATCGAAGCGCTGTTGCCGACCCTGCGCGAGCGCGCGCAGGAGACCGAGAACCTGCGCCAGATCCCCGAGGAATCCATCAAGGCGCTCCAGGCGGCTGGCTTCTTCCGGCTACTCCAGCCCAAGCAGTGGGGCGGACTGGCCGCCGACCCGGTCGTCTTCTACGACACGGTCCGCAAGATCGCCTCCGCCTGCGGCTCCACCGGATGGGTCGCGGGCATCATCGGCGTGCACAACTGGCACCTCGCCCTGTTCGATCAGCAGGCCCAGCAGGACGTGTGGGGTGAGGACAACGAGGTCCGCATCTCCTCGTCCTACGCCCCGATGGGCGCGGGCACCGTGGTGGACGGCGGCTACCGGGTGAGCGGCTCGTGGGCCTGGTCGTCGGGGTCGGGTCACGCCGACTGGACCTTCGTGGGCGGCCCGGTGATCAAGGACGGCAAGCCCGTCGATTTCGGCAGCTTCCTCATCCCGCGCTCGGACTACGAGATCGACGACGTCTGGCACGTGGTCGGCCTGCGCGGCACCGGTTCCAACACGCTCGTGGTGAAGGACGTCTTCGTGCCCCGGCACCGCTTCCTGAGCATGCGGACCATGAACGAGCTGAAATCGCCGGGCCTGGAACAGAACACGGACCCCGTGTACAAGATGCCGTGGGGCACCATCCATCCCACCACCATCTCCACGCCGATCGTCGGCATGGCCTACGGCGCGTACGCCGCGCACGTCGAGCACCAGGGCAAGCGGGTGCGCGCCGCCTACGCCGGCGAGCAGGCCAAGGACGATCCGTTCACCAAGGTGCGCGTGGCCGAGGCGTCCAGCGATATCGACGCCGCGTGGCGCCAGCTCTCGGGCAACGTGGCCGAGGAATACGCACTGTTGCGGGCGGGCAAGGAAGTTCCGTTCGACCTGCGGGTGCGGGCGCGTCGCGATCAGGTGCGCGCCACCGGGCGGGCGATCGCGTCGATCGACAAGCTGTTCGAGGCGTCGGGCGCGACCGCGCTGGCCGACAGCACTCCGCTGCAACGGTTCTGGCGCGACGCGCACGCGGGCCGGGTGCACGCGGCCAACGATCCCGAGCGCGCCTACGTCATGTACGGCACCCACGAGTTCGGCCTGCCGGTCACCGACGGGATGGTGTGATGACCGCGACCGAGGAACTCACCTACGAATCCACCTCGCGCTACGCGCAGGTGCGCCCCGACCTGAAGCTGCACTACCACGAGGCGGGCACCGGCAACGGGCCCACCATCGTGCTGCTGCACGGCGGCGGGCCGGGCGCGTCGTCGTGGTCGAACTTCGCGCGCAATATCCCGGTGCTGGCGCGGCACTTCCACGTGCTCGCCGTCGACCAGCCGGGGTTCGGCGAGTCCGACAAGCCCGTCGACCATCCGCAGTACTTCTCGCACTCGGCCTCGGCGCTGAAGGATCTGCTCGACCACCTCGGCGTCACCGAACGCGTACACCTGCTGGGCAATTCGCTGGGCGGCGGCGCGGCGGTGCGGTTCGCGCTGGACTACCCCGACCGCGCGGGGCGGCTCGTGCTGATGGGGCCCGGCGGGCTCAGCGTCAACGCGTTCGCGCCCGATCCCACCGAGGGCGTGAAGTTGCTGTCGCGCTTCAACTTCGAGCCCACCAGGGCGAATCTCGAAGCGTTCCTGCGGATCATGGTGTTCGACCAGAAGCTGATCACCGAGGAACTGATCGACGAGCGGTTCGCCTCGGCGAACACGCCGGAGTCGCTGGCCGCGACCCGCGCGATGGGTAAGTCGTTCTCCGGACCCGATTTCGAGCTCGGCATGCTCTGGCGCGACGCCTACAAGCTGCGTCAGCCGGTGCTGCTCATCTGGGGCCGCGAGGACCGGGTCAACCCGCTCGACGGCGCGATCCTGGCGACGAAGATGATCCCGCGCGTGCAGCTGCACGTGTTCGGCGGCTGCGGGCACTGGGCGCAGCTGGAGAAGTTCGACGAATTCAACCGGCTGGCAACGGACTTCCTGTCCGGGAGCGGCAAGGAGCGCCGATGAGCGACACTCGCGCAGCCGCACTTCGGCGCGACCGGGCGGGGACGCCGGCGCAGATTCAGGAGAAATGACCATGGGCATTCGATCGCTCGGCTACCTGCGCATCGAGGCCACCGATATGGCGGCCTGGCGCGAATACGGCCTCAAGGTGCTCGGCATGGTGGAGGGCAAGGGCGGCGACCCGAATGCTCTCTACCTGCGCATGGACGAGTTCCCGGCGCGACTGGTGATCGTGCCCGGCGAGCACGACCGGCTCCAGGTCTCCGGCTGGGAGACCGCCAACGCCGGAGAGCTGCAAGACATCCGGGACCGGCTCGACGCCGCGGGCGTGCCCTACAAGGAGGGCAGCGCGGCCGAGAAGGCCGACCGGCGCGTCTACGAGCTGATCCGGTTCGAGGACCCGTCCGGCAACACGCTCGAGGCGTTCCACGGTGTGGCGCTGGAACATCGGCGGGTGGTGAGCCCCTACGGGCACCGGTTCGTCACCGAGGAGCAGGGACTCGGGCACGTGGTGCTCAGCACCTCCGACGACGCGGCCGCGCTGACCTTCTACCGCGACGTGCTCGGCTTCCGGCTGCGCGACTCCATGCGGCTGCCACCGCAGATGGTGGGCAGGCCCGCCGACGGCGAACCGGCCTGGTTGCGGTTCTTCGGCTGCAACCCGCGCCACCATTCGCTGGCGTTCCTGCCGATGCCGACGCCGAGCGGGATCGTGCACCTCATGCTCGAGGTCGAGAACGCCGACGACGTGGGCCTGTGCCTGGACCGGGCGCTGCGCCGGAAGGTGAAGATGTCGGCCACGCTCGGGCGGCACGTGAACGACAAGATGCTCTCGTTCTACATGAAGACCCCCGGCGGATTCGACGTCGAATTCGGTTGCGAGGGGCTGGAAGTCGACGATCACGACTGGATCGCGCGGGAATCCACCGCGGTGAGCCTGTGGGGTCACGACTTCACGGTCGGCCAGCGGCAGCAGTGACACGCGACGAGGTACGGAGATGGACGTGACCACCGAGGCGAATCCCGAGATCGATCCGCGCCGGTTCCGCAACGTGCTGGGGCAGTTCTGCACCGGGATCACGGTGATCACCACCTTCGACGAGGCGGGCGCGCCCGTCGGGTTCGCCTGCCAGTCGTTCGCGGCGCTCTCGCTGGAGCCGCCGCTGGTGCTGTTCTGCCCCACCAAGGCGTCGCGCTCGTGGGCGGCGATCGAGAAGTCGGGGCGGTTCTGCGTCAACATCCTCGCCGAGGAACAGCAACCCGTCTGCGCGCGCTTCGGCTCCCGCGAATCCGACAAGTTCGCCGGAATCGACTGGCGCGCTTCGGACCTGGAGCTCCCGCTCCTGGACGACGCGCTGGCCACCATCCAGTGCACCGTGGACAGCGTCGTCGACGGCGGCGATCACTACATCGTGATCGGCCGCGTGCGGGCCCTGTCGGAGTCCACGGACTCCGGCAGGCCCCTGCTCTTCTACCGGGGGCAGTACACGGCGATCGAACCGGAGAAGACCACACCGGCCCCGTGGCGCGCCGACCTCGAGCACTTCCTTACCACCACCACGCTCGACACCTGGTTGTGAGCGCGGGGACTCCGCTCGGGTGGTGAATCCTCACCGATCCGCGCCGAGGCGGGTGTCGTTCCAGGAAGAACCCGGCGGGTACGCGATCGTGCGGCGTGGTGCGCATACCTCGCGGCCGTCCGGCTCTAGATTCGGCGCATGGGCGAGGACGAGCGGCGGCGGACGTGGGCGTCGCTGGATTTCCTGGTCAAGCTCGCGACCGCCATGCTCGAATCCGGGTACGCGACCGATCCGATGACGCAGACCGTGCGGTTGTGCGGGGCGGCGATGGGGTTGGAGCGGATCACCGTGGTGGGGATCGGGCGCACCGTCACCCTCGAATACCTGTGCGCCGACGGGCAGGCGCTCACCAGGACGGCGGCCGCCTCGACCATCGACGCCTTCGACTGCGACCGGATGAAGCGGTTGAAGAACGTGGCGCGCGAGGTGACCCTCTCCGGGACCGACCCCGACACCGCGCGGCGGATGCTCGCCGACGCCGAGCGCGGACCGCTGCCGTGGCCGTGGTGGTTCCTGCCGTTCGGAGGTTCGCTGCTGGCGCTGTGCATCGCGCTCCAAGTGGGCGGCACGGCCAAGGCCGCGGTGGCCGCCGCCGTCGTGCTCCCGCCGGTATACGCGCTGGGGCGCGGACTCGGGCGGCTGGCGATACCGCGCCTCTACGGCGTGGCCGTACAGACCGCGTTCGCGGCCGCGCTGGGCGGGCTGCTGCACGTGGCGAGCGCGATCACACTGACCGACACGGCGGTGCTCATCGCCACCAACTGGGTGCTGTTGGTGCCGATGCCGCAGCTGGTGTCCACCGCCATCGACGCGGTCAGCTCCGACGGGGTCGCCGCGCTGGCTCGGGCGGCGTCGGCGCTGCTCGTGGTCGGCGGGATCACGTTGGGCGGCGCGCTGGTTCTGGCCTTCTCGCAACGCTTTTCGTTCGGCGATCCGATCGATCCCACGCTGCCGCAGCTGTCGCTCCGGCTGGCGATCGGGTTCTCGATCCTCGGCGCGCTCGGCAACGCGGTCTTCAACGGCGGCGGGCGCGATCTGCTACTGCCCGCGGCCGGAGCCGGACTGCTGACGGCCGCCGTCAACCAGACCCTCATCCACGCGGGCAACATGCCGTCGGAGTGGTCCGGCCCGATCGCCGCGGCCGCCCTCGGTTTCGCCGCCGCCGCGTGCTCCGACCTGCTGCGCCTGCCCATGACCGCACTGGCCCTCGTCGGCATCACCGGCGCCCTTCTCCCCGGTCTCATCGTCTACCAGGGGCTGGTCATCGAACTCTTCCACACCTCGGGCGTGGGCTACTTCGTCCGCGCCTTCGCCGTCTGCGTGGGCCTCGGCGTCGGCGCGGCACTCGGCGTGATCCTGTACGTCCTGTTCCGCCGAATCCCCCTGCCGCGGAGACGAGCGGGCGGCTGAGTGTTGTTCGGCCGGCCGGTCTTTCGGGCCGGAGCGACGTCTCGGTGGGTCTCCGCTCCGCAGCCGCCCCCTGTCGCGACTGCGGAGCGGAGTTCGAGCACCGGTTGAATTCTATTGGGTCGCTAGGGGTTCAGGAGCGGCCGAAGTAAACGTCGGAGGGATTTCCGGCGACGTATTCCGACCAGGTGCGGGTGCCGTCGGCGTGGTCGGGGCAGGTGTTGCGGCCCTCGCGGTAGGCGCGGGCGATGCGGCCGGGGAGTGGGGTGCGCAGGATGCGGCGGGGGCCGGGGCGGGAGGCGCGCCAGGTTTGCGCCAGTTCGGCGAGGGTGAAGACCTCCGGGCCGCCGATGTCGGGAGCGCGGCCCAGGGGCTGGCCGTCGATGAGGTCGGCGATGCGGGCGGCGACGTCCTCGGTGGCGACCGGCTGGAAGCGGAAGTCGGTGGGCAGCGGGGCGATCGGCCAGCGCTCCACGGCGCGCAATACCGCGCCGATCAGCTCGTGGAACTGAGTGGCGCGCAGAATCGTATGCGGCACAGCGCTTTTCAGCACCAGATTCTCGCAGGCGACTTTGTTCCGGTAGTACCGCAGCGGGAAATGCTCGATGCCGACGATCGACACGTACAGGAAGTGCCCGACAGATCCCGACGCGGCCAGCAGGTTCTCGGTCTGCTTCGGATCCAGCCGCCCCGACTTCCGGAAATCACTGGCCGCGTGGATCACCGAATCCACCCCGTCGACCGCCGCGGCCAAACCCTCCCCCGTCGTCAGATCCCCCACGTGCGTCCCCGCGCCCGCCCGCCGCGACAGCACCCGAACCTCGTGCCCCTTCGCCCGCAGCAATGGCACGATCTGTCTGCCCAACGCCCCGGTCCCACCCACCACAAGAACATTACTCATGAGTAACTCCTACTCCGCGAGCACCGCCCCGCACAAGAAGCCACCCCAACGCCCTCATGCCGCACGGTGATGCGGCACCAACTCCACCCGAGAATCATCCTCGTCGATGGCGATATTGAGCGAAGCGTCCAACGCGCGAGCCAGCTTCGCCAGCAGGGGCAGAGTCGGCACCGCGTCGGAACCCTCGATCCGCGAAATCTTGGCCTGCGTCAGCCCGGCACGCTCGGCCAGCTCGGCCTGCGTGAGCCCGAGTTCGGTACGTCGCACATAGATGGCCTCGGCCAGCGCCATGGCGAGCCGGATCTCGGCCCGAACCTCCGCGACAGCTGACGCTTCGGCCGAAGCATCCCCGCGCAATCCGGTCCAACGGGTATGTGGCATCACAACTCTCCTCGGTCGATCACACGAATGAATTCGTCGTGCGCACGCCCATGCTCGGCTTCGCACGTCATTCGCGCCTTGATAGCTCGTTTCACCTCCGCGTCTTCACGGTCCTTCGTCTTTCTGAAGGTAGTGAGAAGCACAATCGTCCGAACATGCCTGAACCAGTAGGTGATCCGAATCGCAGCACCGTCGATGGTCGGCCGTAGTTCACGAACCCCGTCGCCGAGATATCGAGAGAACGGCTCGCCCAACGTTGTCGCGCGGTCGGCGAGCAACCCGACGTATTCCTCCACTTTGAGGAAGTGCTTGGCCGGCAACGACTCCAGCCAGACCCGAACCTCTCCGGTTCGATCTCGATCGAATACAGCGGATCCACAAACCGAGCATATATGTCGTTGACGACATACATGCCAGCCCGGGGCTGCCGCTCCTCAAGGGGCAGGCGGCGAAGCAATCCCTTCTCCGCCGGCAGCCGCCAGCAGGGCGGGGAGGAGGCCGGGGAAGCGGGCTTCTAGGTCTTCGTGACGGAGGGAGAGGTGGTGCTCGCGGCCGGCGATGATCTGGCGGATGACGCCGGCGTCGCGCAGGACGCGCCAGTGGTGGGTGAGGGTGGATTTCGCCATGCCGGGCAGGATCGAGCCGCAGGTGTGTTCGGCGCCGTCGGCGAGGGTGGCCAGGATGCGCAGGCGGACCGGATTGCCCAGGGCGGCCAGGACGTTCGCCAACTGGATCTGGTCGCGGTCCGGATGATTCGCCAACATGACGCTCACGATAGCTCGACTGTTGACGAACACTCGAACAGTACGTAGGTTCTCGTACATTCAAACTGAATGGAGGACCGGCGGTGGGTAACCGATTCGACGACAAGATCGCCCTGGTGACGGGCGCGACCAGCGGTATCGGCCTGGCGACCGCGCGGCGCCTGCACGCCGAGGGCGCGCAGGTGATCGTGACCGGCAGGGACCAGCGCAAGCTGGACGCGACGGCCGAGGAACTGGGCGATCGGGTGCTCGCCGTGCGCGGCGACGTGGCCGACCCCGCCGACCTGGACGCGCTCACCACCGCGATCCGCGCGCGCTTCGACCGCCTGGACGTGCTGGTCGCCAACGCGGGCATCGGCTCGTTCCAGCCCTCCGCCGAGGTCACCGAGGACGAGTTCGACCGCGTCGTCGGCATCAACTTCAAGGGCGTGTTCTTCACGGTGCAGAAGGCGCTGCCGCTGCTGCCCGACCACGCCGCCATCGTGCTCAACGCGTCGTGGGCGCTGCACCGCGGCGTCCAGGGCGCCGCGCTCTACTCGGCGACCAAGGCCGCGGTCCACAACCTCGCCCGCACGCTCGCCGCCGAACTCGCCCCGCGGCGCATCCGCGTCAACTCGGTCTCCCCCGGCTACATCGAGACGCCCTCGTATCGCGAAAACGTCTCCGCCGCAGCGAAATCCGCCGCCATCGCCGTGGTTCCGGCCGCCCGCCTGGGCACTTCGGAGGACGTCGCCGCGACGATCGCGTACCTGGCGTCCCCCGACGCGGCCTATGTCAACGGCCAGGACATCCTGGTGGACGGCGGGATGATCACCGCCGTCCCCGAAACCCGCCTCTGAGATCCACGCCCACCAACGAAACAGGCCGCGAACCAGAACGATTCGCGGCCTGCTCGGTACACCCCGCGCCGAACGCGGGACACCTGACCTCACGCGGGCACGGTGTTCTTCTCCCGCTGCAACTCGAGCGCGATATCGATGAGCTGATCCTCCTGCCCACCGACCAGCTTGCGCTGACCGGCCCGTACCAGCATCTCCGCCGCCGACACCCCGTAGCGCTCGGCCTGGCGCTCGGCGTGCTTGAGGAAGCTGGAATAGACCCCGGCGTAGCCCATCATGAGCGCCTGGCGATCCAGCAGGCATTCCTGCGGCATGGCGGGGCGCACCACGTCCTCGGCGGCGTCGGCGATGGCGAAGAAGTCGATGCCGGTGGAGATGCCGAGCTTGTCGCACACCCCGACCAGCGCCTCGACCGGCGTATTACCTGCGCCCGCGCCGAAACGCCGTGCGCTGCCGTCGATCTGGGAGGCGCCGGCGCGAATGGCGTAGACGGAGTTGGCGACCGCGAGATCGAGGTTCTCGTGACCGTGGAAACCCACCTGCGCGTCGGACCCGAGTTCGGCGACCAGCGCGGCCACCCGATCCGAGACCTGGTCCAGCACAAGGGCGCCCGCCGAGTCCACGATGTACACGCACTGGCAGCCCGCGTCGGCCATGATGCGCGCCTGCTTCGCCAGGAACTCCGGCGGCTGGGTGTGCGACATCATCAGGAAGCCGACGGTCTCGAGCCCGAGTTCGCGCGCCAGCCCGAAGTGCTGGATGGACACGTCCGCCTCGGTGCAGTGCGTGGCGATGCGGCAGATGGACGCGCCGTTGTCCTGCGAGATCTTGATGTCCTCCTTGACGCCCACGCCGGGCAGCATGAGCACCGCGATCTTCGCGTTCTTCGCCGTCTGCGCGGCGATCGTGATCAGTTCCTGCTCCGGGGTTTTGGAGAACCCGTAGTTGAACGAGGACCCGCCGAGCCCGTCGCCGTGGGTGACCTCGATGACGGGCACGCCCGCCCCGTCGAGCGCGGCGACGATATCGCGCACCTCGGCGGCGGTGAACTGGTGCCGCTTGTGATGCGATCCGTCGCGCAGCGAGGTGTCGGTGACGCGGATGTCGAGTTCTGCGGAATAGGCCATGGGAACGCTCCTTACACCCGTGCCGAGGTGATCTGCTCGGCGATGACTTCGCCGACCCTGGTGGCGGCGGCGGTCATGATGTCGAGGTTGCCCGCGTAGGGCGGCAGGAAGTCGCCTGCCCCTTCCACCTCCACGAACACCGAAACCTTCGCCATCCCACCGGAAACCACCGACGGCTCGTCGAACTGCGGTTCGTTCAGCAACCGGTAGCCGGGCACGTACTGCTGGATGTCGGCGACCATGCGGTGGATGGAGTCGGCGATGGCGTCGGTGTCGGCGTCCTCGGGGATCGCGCAGAAGATGGTGTCGCGCATGATCATCGGCGGTTCGGCCGGGTTGAGGATGATGATCGCCTTACCGCGCTGCGCCCCGCCGATCGTCTCGACGCCGCGACTGGTGGTCTTGGTGAACTCGTCGATATTGGCGCGGGTACCGGGCCCGGCCGACACCGACGACACCGACGCGACGATCTCCGCGTACGGCACGGGCACCACCCGCGAGACGGCCGCGACGATCGGAATCGTCGCCTGCCCACCGCAAGTGATCATGTTGACGTTCGGCGCTTCGATGTTCGCGTCGAGGTTCACCGGCGGCACCACGGCGGGCCCGACGGCGGCGGGCGTGAGATCGACTGCCCGGATGCCGGCCTCGGCGTAGCGGGGCGCGGCCGCCCGGTGCACGTACGCACTGGTGGCCTCGAAGATCAGATCCGGCTTCTCCGACTGCCCGAGCAGCCAGTCCACGCCTTCGTGCGAGGTCTCCAGCCCGAGGCCGCGGGCGCGCTTCAGGCCCTCGCTCTCGGGATCGATGCCGATCATCCAGCGCGGCTCGATGGCGTCGGAACGCAGCAGTTTGTAGAGCAGATCGGTACTGATATTGCCGGACCCGACGATCGCGGCGGTGACGGTCCCGATGGACACGACAGGGCCTCCTATACGAATTGCAGACGGACGGAACCGAGTCCGGCGAACTCGGCGTGGAACTTGTCGCCGGGGCGGGCGTCGATGGCGCGGGTGCACGAACCCGGCAGCACGATGTCGCCCGCCTTCAGCCGCACCCCGAACGAGGCGACCTTGCGCGCCAGCCAGGCCACCGCGATGACGGGATCGCCGAGCACCGCGTCGCTGCGCCCCTCGGCCACCACCTCGTCGTTGCGGGTGAGCACGGCGTCGATCCCCTTGATGTCGAGGTCACCGGGCGCGACCCGCTGCGCGCCCAGTACGTACCCGGCCGAGGACGCGTTGTCGGAGATGGTGTCGCACAGACCGATGTTCCAGTCCTTGATGCGCGAATCGATCAGTTCGATGGCGGGCGCGAACGCGACGGTGGCGGCGAGCACGTCGGCTTCGGTGCAGTCCGCACCGGGCAGATCGGCGCCCAGGACGAACCCCACCTCCACCTCCACGCGCGGGAACAGGTAGCGCCCGGCTTCCACCGGAACGTCTTCGTACACTTCCATTTCCGCGAGCAGGTGCCCGTAGTCGGGCTCGTCGACACCCATCATGCGCTGCATGGCCTCCGAGGAGAGGCCGACCTTGTGGCCCACCACCCTGGCGCCGGTGTCGAGCCGGCGGCGGATATTGAGGAGCTGGATCTCGTAGGCGTCGACCACGTCGATGTCGGGGTACCGCGCGACGAGCGGGTCGATGGCGACCTTCTCGCGTTCGGCCCGCGCGAGTTCGTCGGCGAGTTCGGTTCGTACCGCGTCGGACAGCACGCTAATTCCCTTCCGCTGTTGCTGATTCGTAGGTGAGGGCCGGTTCGCCCGCCGCGGCGCGTCCGGCGCGACGGCCGGAGAAGACGCAGTCGGCCAGCGACAGTCCGCTGACGTAGGAGTCCGAGCAGATGCCGACAGCCGTGCGCCCGGCCGCGTACAGACCCGGGATGTCCTTGCCCGCCGCGTCTTTCACCGCGCCCGTGTCGTCGTCGACGACCACGCCGCCGAGGGTGAGCATCGGGCACGGATTGGTGAGGCTGGGTTTGATCCCCACATCCAACAGCCAGAACGGGGCGCGCCGGACCGCGACGGTGAACTCCGCCGGTTTGCCCACCGGGTCCGGGGCGCCGTTCTCGATCGCCGCGTTGTGTTCGGCGACGGTGGCGCGCAGCCCTTGCGGATCGATACCGGCTTTGACGGCAATGGCTTCCAGCGTCGGGCCGCGCACGGCCGTGCGGCGCATCACCTCGAACTGCATGCGCTGGAACCAGGCGGCCTGCGGCCCGATCTGGCGGATCGCGGTGCGCATGAGGTCGGCGTCGGCCAGCAGCCAGCCCTTGCCCTCGTGTTCGGTGACGAGCCGGTGCCCGACGGCCGCGCCGTAGCGGGTCTCGTCGATCACGCGGCGCCCGCGCCCGTCCACCAGTACCGCACCCGTGAAAGAACTGGGCGGCAGGAGGAATCGCCATGCGGAGATGTTCGCCATGCGGTCGGTGGCGGCGCCCACCTCGCACGCCATGCGGATGCCGCTGCCGTCGTCACCCGTGGTGCCGAGCGGGAGACCGCCCTGGAAGCGGGCGTCGTGTTCGGCGACCATGGCGCGATTGGCGATGAAACCGCCCGCGCTGACGATGATTCCGCGCCGCGCCTGCACCCGGATCGGGCGGGCGTAACGGCGGTCGAGGTCGTCGAGGCGCTTCTCCAGCGCCGTGCGCAGCGGCGGGTAGTAGATGCCGGGCTTGGCCGCGATCTTCGCCATGCGGGTGTAGCGGTCGCGCACCCGTCCCGGCGCGTCGCGCAGAGAGAGGCATTCGACGCCGATCACCGAGCCGTTGTCGTCGGTGATCAAACGCGTTGCCCTGGTGAGTGTTTCGACCCGTACGCCGCACCGGGCGGCGCTGGCGGCGAGTGGGCCGGTGAGCTTCTTGCCCGAGGTGCCGCGCCCTTTCACCCGATGCCCGCGCTGCGCGGGTGCGGCGACCTCGCGGCCGTAGCCGGAGACCTCGCTGCCGGAGTAGTAGAGGTAGTAGTCGTCGTTCGGGTACGAGGTCTTGTACGGGCACAGCGACGCCTCGAACGGCACGCCGTGGCCCTTCAGCCACTCGATCATGGCGGGACTTTCGGCGACGAACCGGCGCAGGGTGCGCGGCGAGACCGCGCCGCCCACCTCCCGCTCGAGGTAGGCGAGCATCTGCTCCGGGGTGTCCTCGACGCCGCCCTCGCGCTGCACCGAGGTGCCGCCGCCCGCGTAGATGATGCCGCCGGAGAGCGCGGCGGCGCCACCCCCGTGGAAGCGCTCCAGCACCAGCACCTGCGCACCCGCGTCGGCCGCCTCCAGCGCGGCGCACGCACCCGCGGCGCCGAATCCGACGACGACCACGTCGGCGGTCAGGTCCCAATCGAGGGCCATGTAGTTCACTCCGGTCTGAAACTGAAACAAGTTTCCTCGGCGAACGGTGCGCCGAGCAGGTCTTCTGCCACACAACATAGACCAACAGCGCCCCCATTCTATAACGTGTTCTACATGACTGATCGGGAATACGACGTGGTGGTGGTCGGCAGCGGCGCCGCCGGGATGACCGCCGCCCTCACCGCGGCCCACCGCGGGCTGAGCGCGGTGATCATCGAGAAGGCCGCGCACTACGGCGGTTCGACCGCGCGCTCCGGTGGCGGGGTGTGGATTCCGGGGAACAAGGCGCTGCTCGCGTCGGGTCGCCCCGACGACCGCGAGGAAGCGCGGCGCTACCTGCACAGCATCATCGGCGACGCCACGCCCGCCGAACGGATCGACACCTTCATCGACCGGGGGGCAGAGGCGTTCGACTTCGTTCTCGATCACACGCCGCTGAAGATGGCGTGGGTGCCGGGGTACTCGGACTACTACCCGGAGGCGCCCGGCGGGCTGGCGCAGGGACGCTCCTGCGAGCCGAAGCCGTTCAACGCCAAGACGCTCGGCGCGGAGCGGTTCAAGCTGGAGCCGCCCTACAGCAAGGCGCCGCTGAACGTGGTGGTCACCCAGGCCGATTTCGTGCGGCTGAACCTGATCCGCAGGCACCCGAAGGGGATGCTGCGCGCGCTGCGCGTCGGCGCGCGCACGTACTGGGCGAAGTTCACCGGCAAGCACCTGGTGGGGATGGGCCAGGCGATCATCGCCGGGATGCGCAAGGGCCTGCTCGACAGCAACGTCCCGGTGCTCCTGGAAACCCCGCTGACCAGGATCATCACCGAGGACGGCGTGGTGGTGGGCGTCGAGGCCACCCACGAGGGGCAACCCGTGGTGTT
Organism: Nocardia puris; assembly: GCF_003315035.1. GTDB lineage: Bacteria > Actinomycetota > Actinomycetes > Mycobacteriales > Mycobacteriaceae > Nocardia > Nocardia puris. Next base: position 144,215 of record NZ_QNRE01000011.1, on the reverse strand, counting down.
CCGCGCGCGCCACGGCGTGGTTTTGGCCAGCGGCGGTTTCGAGCACAACGCGGAGATGCGCCAGAAGTACCAGCGCGAACCGATCACCACCGAGTGGACCACCGGCGCGGCGGCCAATACCGGCGACGGCATCCAGGCGGGTATGGCGCTGGGCGCGGCCATCAACCTGATGGAGGACGCGTGGTGGGGGCCGACGGTGTTCAAGGGCGGCAAGCCGTGGTTCTGCCTGGCCGAGCGGAACCTGCCCGGCTGCATCATCGTCGACGCCGACGGCAAGCGGTTCGGGAATGAGTCCGCTCCTTACGTCGAGGCCGTGCACACCATGTACGGCGGCGAATACGGGCAGGGTGAGGGGCCGGGCGAGCACGTGCCCGCGTGGCTGGTGTTCGACCAGCGCTACCGGAATCGCTACATCTTCGCCGGATTGCAGCCCGGCCAGCGGTTCCCGTCCCGCTGGATGGAAAACGGGCTGATCGTGAAGGCCGACACGCTCGCCGCGCTGGCGGCCGAGATCGGGGTGCCGGTGCCGAACCTGGCCGCGACGGTCGAGCGGTTCAACGCGTTCGCGGAGCAGGGCGTGGACGAGGACTTCCACCGCGGCGACAGCGCCTACGACAAGTACTACGGCGACCCCACGGTGAAGCCGAACCCGTGCCTGGCCGCGCTGGTGCAGGGCCCGTTCTACGCGGCCAAGATCGTGCCCGGCGACCTCGGCACCAAGGGCGGGCTGGTCACCGACACCGCGGGCCGGGTGCTGCGCGAGGACGGCAGCGTGATCGAGGGCCTGTACGCCTCGGGCAATGTGAGCGCCCCGGTGATGGGCCACACCTACGCCGGGCCCGGCGCGACCATCGGCCCCGCGATCACGTTCGGGTACCTGGCGGCGCTCGACATCGCCGAGCGCAAGGGCGGGGTCGTGGCGTGAGCCGGGTTCGGCACCGAGGGCTGCCTTCCGCGTCGGGTCGGCGCGTCCGGTCCGGTATCGCCCGGCTCGCATCCACCGGGGCGCGGGACGGTCGGGCCCTCGGCGCGAGCGGCGTTGCGGAGGGCGCGGCGATCATCCCGCTCAGCGGGCGCGGCACCGCCGAGTTCGGCGCGCCCGGCGCACGCTCGGAGCGCGGGTTGTCCATCATCACGCAGGAGGAGAACTGAATGCCCATCGATCCGAAGGTCGCGCTCGGCGCGGAACTGCCGAGCCGCGAGTTCGCCTGGACGCCGTCGGACGTGCAGCTCTACCAGCTGGGGCTGGGCGCGGGCGCGCGCTGGACCGACGCCGGTGAGCTGCGGTATCTCGATGACCGGGAACCGCAGGTGCTGCCCACGTTCGCGACCGTCGCGCCGACGCTGCACGAGACCGAACCGCCCAAGGTGAGCTTCCCCGGCATCGATATCGACCTGGCGAAGGTGGTGCACGGGTTTCAGGAGGTGCGGGTGCACCGGCCCCTCCCCGCCTCGGGCAAGGCGACGATGGCCGAACACATCAGCGAGTTGTGGGACAAGGGATCCGCGGCCGTGGTGGTGCAGGAGCGAACCGTCACCGGCTCGGACGGCGAGCTGTTGTGGACCGCGCGCTCGTCCATCTTCGCCAAGGGCGAGGGCGGCTTCGGCGGCGAACGCGGGCCGAGCACCAAGACCGAACTTCCCGACCGCGCACCGGATTTCGACGTCACCACCGCGACCCTGCCGCAGCAGGCGCTGCTGTACCGGATGCTCGGCGACCGCAACCCGCTGCACTCCGATCCGGAATTCGCCCGCGCCGCAGGGTTTCCCAACCCGATCCTGCACGGGTTGTGCACATACGGCATCGTCTGCAAGACGGCCACCGACACCGCGCTCGACGCGGACGCGAGCCGGGTCACCGGGTTCCGCGCCCGCTTCGCCGGGGTGCTGTATCCGGGCGAGACGATCCGCACCCGGATCTGGCGCGCCGACGGCGAACTCGTGATCGCGGCGACGGTCGTGGAGCGCGACGACGCGCCGGTGCTCGCGGACGTGAGCTTGACGTTCGAGTAGGGGAAGGCGGCCACGCGGGCGATATCGGCCGCCCGCGCGGCCCTTCGTGCATTAGAATCCGGCCGGCCCCTCGCCCTCGACGAGATCGGCGCGGACCCAACCGCACGCCTCGTAGAACGACGCGGCCCTGGCGTTGTCCACGAAGGTCTCCAGCCGGATGGTCGAGTACCGGGCGAGGAGCGTTTCTTCGGCGTACCGGAGCAGGAGGCGGCCGAGTCCCCGGCGATGGTTGCCCGGGTCGACCATCATCAGGTCGATCGTGCGGCCCTCGATCAGGGCGGGGCCGGTGGTCCCTCTTGCACCGGCGCGCGCCGTGGTGTGATCCCCTGAACTATCAAGGCGTACAACAGGATCACCAGGACCGGAGCCAGGGCGGGCGCCCATGCCAGGTTCACGGGGACCAGGGCGGCCGCGGCGGCGCAGCCCGCGAAGACCACCGCGCCCAGCACCGAGGGCAGCGTCGTGGGCACCACGCCCGCCGGAGCGGAGACGGCGGCGGCGTTCAGCAGGTACGCCGTGGCGACCAGACCCGTCGCCGCGGCGGCCAGCACGCCCGTGTCGGCCCAGACGAGCACGCCGATGGTGAGCAACACCGCCAGCACGGCGGCGGGCCGCCACCACCAGCTCGCCGCCACGAGCCCGAGAGCGAACACTCCCGCCCACGGCAGCATGAGGGTCACCGCGGCGACCAGCATGCCGCCCGCGAGCACCGCGAGGAATCTGGTCATCGCCGTACCCGTACCGTGCGGCGGTGTTCGGGCAGCAACCGCATCACCTCGTCCAGACGGGCGCCCTCGTCCCAGCGGACGATGTCGACGCCCACCGTGCCCATGTCCCGATACATCGACGCGCGCTCCAATTGCCACATGCGCGAGAGGGTTTCGTCGAGGCCCTCGCGAAACGGGGTGCCGCGCAACACGTCCACGACCACCACCACGTGCCCGCGCTTGCGCAGGTCGATGAGCGCCAGCGCGAACTGGGTGTCGAGCAGCGTGGAGAACGCCACCACGATCGCCCCGAGCGGAACAGCGGCGTGCGGGGCCAGCGTGCCGGTGGTGGGGATGTGCTCGTCGCCGACGTCGAGCACGGTGTCCACGATCCGGTAGAACTGGCGGCGGCCGATATCGGGCCGCAGCCAGCGCGGGGCCTCGCCCAGGCACACCACGGCCGTCCGGTCGCCCGCCTGCAAGGTGGACTGCACCACCTGCGCGGCGCCGCGCACCGAGAGCTCCAGCGAATCCGTCGCGGGGCCCGGCGCCTGCTGGGACGTGTCGACCAGCACCACCACATCGGCCGACCGGTTCGTCAGCCGCTCGGTGACGTAGAGCCGCCCGCGCCGCGCGCTCACCGACCAGTTCACCGTGCGCAACTGGTCGCCCGGCGCGTAGGCGCGGATGTCGGCGTACTCCACGCCGGGCCCGTGCCTGCGGGTCAGGTGGGTGCCGAGACGTTCGGGAAGTTCGGTGCGCGGCAACCGCATTCGCTGCGGATCGGTCACCGGGTAGACGAACAACTGCCCGGCGGGCAACGTCACCGTCGCGATCGCCAGACCGGCCGGACTCAGCGCCGACACCCGCGCCGACACCGGATAGCGCCCCCACCGTCCGGCCGAGAGCGCCAGCCGCAGCCCGGCCGGCGCCGCTCCGGAATCGCTCGCCTCCTCGATCTCGACGCCGAGGCCGGGCGCCGCCTCCGGCTTCAGCCGCAGCAGCGCGTGCCCCGACTCCACGAACGCGGCGACGGTGAGCACCACCTCTTCCTGCTCGAAACAGCGCAGCGTGCCGCTGCCGTCGACCTGGATGCGGGTGCGCGAGCGCTGCCACGGCGCGGTCGCCAGCACCCCGAGCAGGGGCGCGGCGAACACCACCAGCTGCCAGCGCGTGAACAGCACGGCCGAAAGCAGCGCCACCGCCGCGCATCCGGCCAGCATGTAGACCAAAGGCGCGGGCCGCCAGCGCAGTTCGGACTCGACGGTGGCGCTGGCGTCGCGGTGCCGCGCGGGGCGGGTCATGTGCCGGTGGCGCGCGGCACCGGGAGGCGCCGCAGCAGTTCGGCGATCACGTCCTCACCGCGGATGCGCCGCACCCACATCTCGGGGCGCAGCGTGATCCGGTGCGCCATCGCCGGAATCGCCAGCGCCTTCACGTCTTCGGGCACCACGTAGTCGCGGCCCAGCAGCAGCGCGCGGGCCCGCGCCATCTGCACCAGGTCCAGTTCGGCGCGCGGGCTCGCGCCCACTTCGACCTGCGGGTGCCCGCGCGTCGCGGCGGCCAGCGCCACCACGTAACTCACCACGTCGGGATGCACGGTGACGTACTCGACCGACTGCCGCATCTCCAGCAGGCCGTTGGTGTCCACCACCTGCCCGACCGTCGGCGGCGTCGAGCCGCGCTCCAGCCTGCGGCGGATCATCTGGGTCTCGTCGCGCTCGGAGAGGTAACCCAGTCGCAGCTGGATGGCGAACCGGTCCAGCTGCGCCTCCGGCAGCGGGTAGGTGCCCTCGTACTCGATCGGGTTGTCGGTGGCCAGCACGACAAACGGCTGTGGCAGCGGGAAGGTGTCTCCGTCGACGCTGACCTGTCCTTCCGCCATCGCTTCCAGCAGCGCGGCCTGCGTCTTGGGAGGGGTGCGGTTGATCTCGTCGGCCAACAGCATGTTGGTGAAGACCGGGCCGCGCCGAAAGTTGAAGCGGCCGCTGTTCATGTCGTAGATGGTGGAACCGAGCAGGTCGGCGGGCAGCAGGTCCGGCGTGAATTGCACACGCTTGAAGTCGAGCCCGAGCGCGGCGGCGAAGGATCTCGCGATCAGCGTCTTGCCCAAGCCGGGCAGGTCCTCGATGAGGATATGTCCGCCGGACAGCACGGCGATCATGATCAGCTGCAACTCGTCGTGCTTCCCGACGATCACCCGGGCCAGTTCCCGCAGCACCGCTTCGGTTCGCTGGACGGTCGCATCCAATGGCATGGTCATAAGTCAACTCGCACTTGTCTCAACCCATTTCACATTCTCTGCAAACGGCGCAGGATTTCGTCCAGCGCCGCGCGCCCCGGCGCGCGCGTGGTCTGATCGCGCAGCGCCACATTGGCCGGATCGACCCAGCGCCACAGTTCGGGGCCGAATTGCAGCAACCCGGCGGCCTCGGTGGCCTTGCGGTTCTTCGCGACCCGCAGGCCGGTGGACAGTTCGAACTCCTTCGCGAGCAAGGGACGCAAGTAGCGGTCCCAGTCGGCGCGGGTGCCGTCGGCGCGGGTGGCCAGCATGTTCGCGCGCGCTTCCCAACGGCGCAACATCTCCAGCGGGCCGTTTTCCATCTCGTCGGGGAAGTGGTCGGTGTCGGCCTTCGCGCGCTCGCGCAGCGAGAGAATCAGCGCGGTGAGCGCCACCGCGACCGGAATGGCGGCCAGCACGAGCATCGCCTCGCGGGCGCGGCCGAACGCGGCCAGCTCCAGCACACCCACCGCGAGCAGCGCGGTCACTACGATCGCCGTGCGATTCATACCCGTTCCCCCTGGAGATCGGCGAGGACGATGCGCAGCAGTTGTTCGGCGCGCATGCGCTGCCATTCGAGCATCGAATGCGGGCTGAACCTGGCTTCTTCGAACAGCGCCACCAGTTCTCGCGCCGACGCGTCGTGCAGGCGGCCGTGCTCGAACGCGCGGGCCAGCACCTCCATCGGCGTGTCCGAGACCAGCGGCGCGGCGGCGCGGTCGGCGGCCAAGCCGTTCTCCATCGCGGCGTAGCAGGCGATGATCGCGCCGCGCGGGTCCTGGCCGGGCGCGTTCATCGCCGCCAGACCCATTTCGGCGGCCCTGGCGAGCGAGTCGGCGACGGTCTCGGGGGCGGGCGGGTCCGGCGGCGGCACCGGGACCGGGCGGCGGCGAGCCGTGACACCCACGACGATCAGCCCGGTCAGCGCGACGGCGATGAGCACGCCGGCACCGAAGATGGTGAGCAGCAGCGTGGTGCCGGTGAGGGTTTCGGTGGAGGTGTCGGCGGGAGGCGGCGCGGTGGGCAGTTGTTCCGGCGGTGCGCCTTCCGACGTCGCCGGGGCGGGCGCCGCGGGTTCGGCGGTGCGCCCGCCGAGCACGAAGACCGCCGACACGATCGCCAGCAGCACCGCGAGCACGGCCAGCGCGCCCAGCACGATGAGACCGAAGCGTCCCAGGCGCCACTGCCGGTCGTCGGATTCGTGATCGACCTCCGGCATGGACAGCGGCAGCCGATGCTGGCTGGCTATCACACCCGCGATCAGGATGACCACCGAGACCGTGAGCAACACCGGCATGAGCGCCAAAGCGAGCACCGACGGAGCACCGTTCGGTTCGGCGGGCGGCGGCGCGCCCGGGATGTGCCCGCGCAGCGCGAGGGAGGCACACGCCAGCAGCGTGACCAGCACGATCACGCGTACCATCGGCGCTCGCGCTCGGACCACCCGTGTTACCACCAAACCTGAGTACTGCACAAAACAGCCACATAGTTACATGCCGCACGGTCCGCTCGGGAGGGAATCGAATACTTCGCATTACCCTCCGGTAAGTCCACGTTACGCGCCGCGTCCTAGCAGGTCCGCGCGCTGAAGGATCACGAACAAACCCCTGCGGCGTGATCTTGTGAGATCTCACAGAGGCGGCTCGCGGTGCGTGCCAGATCGGGTACGCCGCGCACCCCGGCGACCAGTTCGGCGGGCGGGGCGGCGGTGTGAATCGTAAGGGGGATATCGGCGTCGTAGAGGACGTCGATGAGGTTCACCAGGCGCATGGCGTGGTCGGGTGGGACATCCCGCAGGAGTGGGACGTCGCGCAGGGTCCAGCGGTGGTAGCGGTGGGTGAGGGTTACGTAGTCGGCGGCGGAGGTGGGTTGGGCGCAGAGTTGGGTGAAGTCGAAATCTATGGAGGTTTCGGTGGTGGAGCGGGCTGTCAGAGTTCGGGGGCCGAGGGGGATATTTACGGATGGATGGGTGTGCGTTGGGGTTGGATCGGGGGTCGTGCCGTGATCGGCCTCGTTATGGGTCGAGAGCGTGCGGATGCTGTCCGAGGGAGGTGGCGGCATCGGCGGGGGTGACTGGTCCTGGATTGTGTGGGTAACTCGACTCGAGGCGAGGCGGAGATTCTCGGCCCGCGACGAGGGCGTGGCGGTGGCGTCGGGCATTCGGCTCGACGGGATGCCGGCGTGCCGGGTGGGGGTGATGCGAGTGTCCGGTGGGTCCGCGGGTTCACGCCTGTCGACGATGTAGCGGCCCGACGCGAATCCCGTTGTGGTGTGTGCTTTTCGGGTGCGGTAGTCGATCGGTCCGTCGACCGATAGGACGTCGAGGTTGTCGAGGATGCGGTCGATGGCGGGGAGGAACTTCTCGTGGAACAGGGGGTTGGGGAGCAGGTCCGGGGGCGGGTAGTTGGAGGTGAGGACGAGGGTCACGTGACGGGCGAAGAGCGCGTCCAGCAGTCGGGCGAGGAGCATGGCGTCGCCGACGTCGTGGACGTGGAACTCGTCGAAACAGAGCAGGTTCGTGCGGCCGATCAGGTGGGTGATCGCCTTGTCGATGGAGCCGTGTTCGCGGTGGGCGCGGTGCAGTTCGGCGAAGAAGGTGTGGAAATGGAAGCGGCGCACGCGGTCCGGGTGCGCGGTGGACGGGAGGCGGTCCATGAGCATGGTTTTGCCGCGGCCGGGTCTGCCGTGGAGGTAGACGCCGCGGGCGCGCGGGATCGGGTTGCCTTGGTGGTCCAGGAGTTTCGCCAAGCGGTCGGCGGCGGCGCGCTGGTGGGGGTCGAGGTCCAGGTCGGGGAGGTTATCCGGGCGCACCGGACCGGCCTGACGTGTCCCGCCGCGCGCCGATGCATTCGCCCCCGAGGGCGCGCTCGTGTCGGCCGGACATTCGTTGCGTGCCGCGGAGGCGTCGAACCACCGGGCGCGGAGTAGCCGCCGGAACCGCCCCGAAGGCTCCCGCCGCGAGCGACCTGTCGACATCGCATCCTCCTCCCTCTACAGATGTAGAGTCCCTGCAGTTGTAGAGCGAGGCGCGGGAGTCGCGCCAGGGAAGGTGACGATGTCCACAGCCGACCGGCGCACTCTGATCGCCGACACCGCCATCCGCCTCATCGCGTCCGACGGCGTCCGCGCCCTCACCCACCGCGCCCTCGACACCGCCCTCGACCTGCCCGCGGGCTCGTCGTCGTACTACTTCCGCACCCGCCGCGCACTGCTCACGGCCGTCGTGGACCGCATCACGGAGCGCTCCCGGGAGGACTTCCAGCGGGCCCGATTCGCCGCACCCGCGGCCGCATCGCCGGACCTCATCGCCCGCGACATCGCCACCTGGGTCGACCGCCTCCTCGCCGACCGCTCCGACGACCTCCGCACCCGCCACGCCCTGCTCACCGAACTCCGCACCGACCCCGAACTCCGCACCAAACTGTCCCGCAGCCTCTTCTCCCCCGACCGCGCCCGAGAACTGTTCCGCGACAACGACTCCCCCACCGACGCCGCCGTCGACTTCATCGCCGTCCTCGAAGGCGCCGTCTTCGACCGCACCACCGGCAACCGCGCGGACCTGAAGCCGGGCACCCCGGAGAGCATCGATCAACTCACCCGCCTGGTGGTCGTGTATCTGAGGGGCCACTGACCCGCCGAGCACCGCGCGCCCCGGTGCCAGAACTCAGCCCCTACGACTACGCTGACCCATCAGCGAACTACTGGAGAACCTGGCCACCGGGCTCACAGGAATTCTGTGACCACGTCAGCACTCCACGGCATGGTTCGAATGTAAGTTCGAATCACGATCCGAGGAGGTTGGAGTGGCACCCGCACACGCCTCCCCGGGATGGGACGACTCCACCACAGACGATCAGCCGACGGACTGGGGCGACCGAGACCGCGCCGCGTTGATCGCGATGATGCGCTCGACGTCGAAGAACACCGACTGGTCCAGGCTGGCCGAACGCGTGAGCGACCGCGGCAGCGCCTGGCGTTTATGGCAGGACGAGCATCCCGGAGATCTCTTCGGTGACAGCGAAGCAGCGAGAGTCTTCGAACAGGCGCTGCGCGATGTCGAGTCCTGGAAACAGGCACCGTTTCAGATGCACACGTTCATGGATCGCAGCTACCCCGAACGGTTGCGTTCGGTCCGGCAGATGCCACCCGTGGTATTCACCCGAGGCGTGCTGGTGCCACGTGAGGTCGGAGTCTGCGTCGTCGGGTCACGGAACGCCTCGGACTACGCGTTGAAGTTCGCGGACGATGTCTCCCGCGAGTTGGTGACGCACGGGGTGACGGTGATCTCCGGGCTTGCCAGGGGTATCGATACCACGGCGCATCGGGCCGCGTTGGAGGCAGGCGGCCGGACAGTGGCTGTCCTCGGCAACGGACTCGACCATGCGTACCCACGCGAGAATCGCGAACTGCAGGAGCGAATCGCCGAGTGCGGAATGCTACTCACCCACTTTCTTCCGGAGTACGGTCCGTCGCGATGGTCGTTCCCCGCCCGCAACGTGACGATGAGCGCCTACGGCTCGGCGACGGTGATCGTCGAAGCGGGCGAGAAGAGCGGAACGCGCATTCAAGCGCGCGAGGCGGTCGCCCACGGTCGGCCGGTCATCCTGAATTCCTCGGTCGCGCAATCGACATCATGGGGTCGAGCTATGTCGAGCGAACCCGGCGTGCACATCGCGGAAGCACCCGCGGACGCGATCGAGCACGTTGACCGAATCCTTGTCCAGCGGGAAGCGTTGACCAGAATCCTGGGAACCAGGTGACCGAGTCCACCCGCGACCTGTTCTTACAACAACTGAACGACGTCCTGGTGCACGAGAGACACCGTGCGGCATCGGAGGGGGTCGCCGACGCCACCCTCGATGCGTTGGTGTGCCGAGGACTGATACGCGATCGAATCGGTGGATTCTTCTCCAACTCGTACACACCAGGGACTCCGGACGTTTGTGGCATTTGCCGTGGCCCGTCGGGTGAGGCGTTGTGCGCGAAGTGTGCTGCGGCCAGAAACGTCTTCGGGGACCAGCTGGCCGATCGGACCGTCCTGCTCACGTACGCAGTCGGAAACCACCCGGCCGGCCGCCACCAATCCGCGCACCACATGCTCACCTACAAGGGGTATCGCGGCCAGCCCCCGGCAGTGGAATGCGCCGAGGATCTGGCGCTGATGATCTCCATCGTGGTGGATATGCACCGGAGTTGCCTGCAATCCTGGCTCGGTTCACCGTGGGACTCACTGACATTCGTCCCGTCGAGAGAGCGTCCGGACGCGACGCACCCGGTCGCGAATCTCGCCAACGCGGCGCTGCCGAGATTCACCCGGGCGTCGGCGATGCAGAAGTTCCTGCTGACGCCGGGTGATGGCACCTATGACAGGCACGAGTTGGTGGCCGACCGCTACACCGTGGATGAACGATGGCGGTCACGGGTGCATGGCAAGCATGTGCTGATCGTCGACGACACGTGGACCACCGGCGCGAGTGCGCAGGGCGCGGCGATCGCTGTGAAGACGGCGGGCGCGGCGTCCGCGACGATCCCGTGTGTCGCCCGGTGGTTGAAATGGGAGTGGGGCGAACACAAGTCGCTCATCGAGTCCCTCACCGGCGGATTCGACGTACTGCGCTGCCCGGTGCACGGGCGGCCCTGCGACGCCGCCACCCGGTTCCGCATCTCGATGGACTAGAGATCTGCCTGTTAGAACCTCCGGGCGGGGCGCAATGACAGTCAGTCGTCGCGATCGTTCCTGAACCGGACGGGCGGCGCGGCAGCGATTGGTGCGTTTGCTGGGCGGCGGGCGTGAGTGATCGAGGTTCCGCCAACCGCCCTGCTACGGCGGGAATTGGATCCGAGGCTCGGACAGGGTGGGCGAGGTCTACCAGCCGAGTTCGGAGTAGGGGGCGCCGGTGGGGTGGGCGTGGAGGGCCGAAGCGGGGTATTCGATGAGGTTGTCGGGGAGGGCGTTCAGGGCGAACCAGCGCAGTTCGTAGCTCTTGTCCGGTTCGCGGTTGACGGGTTCGCCGGTCCAGCGGGACGTTTCGAAGAACAGGCCGAGGCGGGATTCGAGGCCGGAGCCGATGACGTGGGCGGCGTGCACGAATCGCAGGTCGGCGGGGTCGATCTCGACGCCGATCTCCTCGCGGGCCTCCCGCGCCGCGCCCGCCGTGGCGCTCTCGCCGGCCTCCAGCTTGCCGGCGGGCAGGTGCCAGCGGCCGTCGAAACGGTCGCCGCTGCGCCGTTTGCTGAGCAGCACTTCGCCGTTCCGGATGAGCAGGATTTGCACATCCACCAGGTGGCGGTCGGTCATCGGGTCCTCCTCGGGCTCGGCGCGGGTTCCAAGCTACACACGCCGACCGGGGCGCTCGAGTGTCAGCGGGGCAGGTGATCGCCCGCGCGGACTTCCTCCACCGTGCGGGTGATCATTTCCTGCAACGTGGCCGCGATCCGGTCGCGGGTAGTGGGCTTGGCGACGATGGTGCGCGTGCCGAAAGTGACGTAGCGACCGTCATTTTCGAAATCGGTGAGTTGGAAGTCCTTGCGGCCCACGGTGTGACGATTGTCAGCGCTGCCCCAAGGGTAGACACCGACGTGGATCGAGCCGGTAGTGGGCCGGTTGAAGAACTTCTCGAACTCCTCGCGCGGACTGGTACGCCACGTGTCGCGGATCGGCGGCAGCGGACGGTCGAGTTCGTCGGCGGCGATCTTCATCGGTTCAGCCCGTCCCGCAGCGCATTTCGGCAGGGAGTCGGCGACCGCGCCTGCCACTTGTTCGGCCGGGAGGAACGCCAGCGAGATGTCGCCGTAGCCGTCCTCGGCGTGATGTTGCCGCGCGAGCGCACCGTGCTGGTAGTGCACACCGGCGTGCGCGCGCAGTTCGCGCTCGCGGTTGCGGCCGAGGAAGCCGGCGACTTCGATGCGCGCTTCGGGGGCGAACAGGACGTGCAGCGCGCGCACCAAGTCGTCGTCGACGTGCGGGCGCACGGATTCGGCGGCGGCGCGGCGCAAGCGCAGGGCGTCGGACTCGTAGCGGACGGTGTGCCAATGTCGCAGCGGGTACGGCAGGATGTCGCGGCCGGTGGACTCCCACAAGGTACGGAACTCGAGCGCGGTGAACCGCCACCGCCGCACTGTGGTCACGAGCGGGCGCCTTTCGAGAGCGGGGCACGGCGCCCCGTGTGGAGCCCGCTGCCGAGCGAGCGCCATCGGCGTACGAGAAAGTATTGGTGCACAGCCGAATTCGAGATCGTCATTCGCCGATCACCGGCGGGACCGTCTTCGGCAGGTCATCCAGACCGGTCACTTCGTCACCGTGTTCCTTGGTGATCAGGTAGTCCGGGATGCCTTTGTTCGACTCCTCGTCGCCCTTTCCGCCCCGCGCGCCCGGCGCGCCGAAGCCACCGAGACCGCTCATCCCGCGCGCGGCCGCGGAGTTCGCCGCTCCGGCTGGTGCGCCGGTGGGCGCGGACACCGGAACGCCCTGGATGGAACGGCCCGGTGAAGGGGTGCCACCCGGGCTACCCGGGCCGGGTGCGCCCGGACTGCCCGGACCCGGCGAACCAGGGCTGCCGGGGCCGGTCGGGTTCGTTGTTGGCGTGGACGCCGGGTTGGTGGAAGCCGGGTTCGTCGAGGACGGATCGGTCGAGGTGGGGGTGCTCGACGGGTCGGTGGACGAGGGCGTCGACTGCGACGGGTCGGTCGAGGACGGATCCTCGATGTCCGGGTCGGTCGGGGTCTCCGGCTCTGTCGCCGGGGTGCCACCGGGACCGGGTCCGGGGCTGCCGGGACCGGGACCGCCCGGGCCGGGCCCCGGCTGGGAGGGCTGGTCGCCGGGCTGCTGGACGGGGTTGAACGGTTGCGGCAGGACCGGCACGTTCGTGTCGGACTCGCGCACGACCGGCGCGAACACCGTCTTCAGCACGCGCACCGCCTCGAGCTTGGCGGTGTCCTCGGCCTCGGTGTTGCTGCGCCAGCCGCGGCCTGCCATCCAGGAGCGGGAGTTCTCGATCAGGGAACGGTCTTCCGGCGCGTGCGGGACCAGCAGTTTCGTCGGCTCGAGGCCGGTCTTCAGCTCGGCGAGTTTGTTGCTGGTGAGGAGGGCGGCGTTGGCGAGCTGGGAGCCGTGGGTTGTGTAGGTCTTCGATGCTTCCACCGCGGCGGCGCCGGACGCGCCCGCCCACAAGCCGTCTTCGGTGAGACGTTTGATGCTGTCGGAATAGGTTTGCAGCGATTCGTTCGCACGGTCGTGGATGCCCTGCCACGTCGCGATGAGTTCACCGACGCGGGTCAGGTCGATCGCATCCACTCGTCTTCGCAGTTCCTCGACGTTCTCGCGCTCGAACATGTCCTCGTCCAACACGGCCTGAGGATGAAATGTGCCGTCGAAACCGATATCGGAGGCCTTGCCGCGCACGTCCGAACGCTGCTGGTTGTACTTTCCCTGGACGTCACCAGGCCTCGTGCCCGGATCCAGTTCCTCACCGGCGATCGCGTCGGTCAGGTTCCTGAGCATGGCCGAACCCATGTCGCCGACGCTCCAGCTGAACATTCCTCCGAGCGGGCTCACGACTCGTTCCCCACAGAGTCGATGATGGAGGTTATAGATGCGGCGTTCGTATAGTCCTGGCCGGTCAGGCGCGCGATGGAGATCGCCATGATGTCGCGCTGATCCATGACGACTTCGATATCACGCTCGATGATCTTGTCGATCGAATCGTCGGTGCCGGTGGCCTGCTTCTGAAACTTGTCGGCCAAGATGTCGGCCATCTCGAAGTCACCGAACCCGGAGACGTTCTGCGCATCCTGCGCGTAGATGGCCAGGTTCTGCAGATCTTCGATACGACGATTGCAGGCCGCCAGCACTTGGCGGGCGGCACCCTCGTCATTCAGGTAGAGCTCCCCGGCTCTGGCTTCTTCCGCTAGCTTGCGCCATGGCGACTTGGAATCGTCGGTCATCGAACCCCCATCTGACTACCGCGGAAACAACGGCACAATCGAATCGCCGACTCTGGACAGGACCGTGCACGGGCCCTCAGCATGGTCGACTCCCATAAGGTTGGATATCCGCAACTGCACGACGCCCTGCGATGACACCGGGAAAAGCACGTCGCAGAGCAGATCCTTCGAAGCACCCTCGACCCTGAACTGCCGACCGGTCCGGTCTGCGACCGTGACGTCCTGGAATTCGACATTTCCAGACTTCGACTCGAAATAGTCCACCTTCTCGCCGGTCGAGAACACGGTCATCGAGAATTCTTTGTTACGCCAACGGCAGATCTTCCAGCCGGTCTGTTCGACACCGGCGATCCCGCTGTCCTTGGTAGTCGGGTCCAGCCCCGCCTCGGACAGCGCACCGTCGGGAATCTCCGTGCAGGGGTCCCACAATGCTTCTTGCGGAACACTCGTGCTCGTGGTCGGCGACCCCTCGGTCGTCTCACCACACCCCGCGACAGCCGACACGGCGACCGCCGCCAGAACCATCCCCACGATCCTGCGCGTCATACCCACCCCTTCGGCCCACGGCTGCGAACGTCCCCGACTCTAACAGTCGTTCCCATCCTGCAACCATGGTGACCTGGGACTCGACCGGGTGGCCGGGTGGTCGCGGTAGATCGCGGCTCCAGGAGACTCCGCTGGTCAGCGGTGGGAGGAACGGGCCGGCGCTCCCCAGGCTGCGCACAGCCAGGGTGATTCACGTTCAAGTCGGCACGCGAGAAACCGCGCGGCGGTCCGCCAGATGGTGTGGTCAGGGCGGCCGGTCCGGTCGGCGGCACTCGGAATCATCCCGGGGCGACGGTTCAGTCGACCGGGGTCCGGAGGCGTCCGGTGGAACGCCGGTGTTGGTCGATCACCCGCGCCCGGTTCATCGGCCGCCCGTGCTCAACGGAGTCGCGTGACAGCGTGGCGCGCCGATCCCCGTCAGCAGCCGCCTCGCCCGACTCAGCTCGATTCCCCGAGCCGGTACACCGACACGTGGGATTCGGATTCGGCGGTCAAGGGACTTCCCACCCAATCGGCGTGGCGGGATTCGAGGGTGAATCCGGCCAATTGGCCCATGAGGTCGAGTTCGGCGGGCCAGATATATCGGTGGGAGCTGAGGCTCAGATGCGCGTGGTTGTTCTCGCCGATGCGGAAATGGTGGGAGACCACTCGTTGTGCGAGTGGGTCGTAGGTGTCGAGGGCGATGTAGTCGGGGGCGGTGTGCCAAACGACCGCGTCCTGTCCGGGTGGGAGACGGCGCAGTTGCGGCACCCACAGTTCGATGACGAATCGCCCGCCGGGGGCGAGGTGCCGCGCGGCATTGCGGAAACACTCGACCTGTTCGGCCTGCGTCATCAAATTCGAGATCGTGTTGTAGACCAGATACACCAATTGGTACTCGCCCGGCGCCACCGCCGTCGCCATATCTCCGACGACCACCGGAATCGTTGCCTCATCGACCTTTTCACGAAGTTTCGCCACCATCGCGCGCGACAGTTCGGTCCCGGTCACCGAAACCCCGCGCTCCGCCAACGGAACCGCGACCCGCCCGGTCCCGATCGCGAACTCCAGCACGCGCCCGCCCGCGGCGAGCTCCACCAGCTTGTCGACGGTCGGCGCGATCACCCCGTCCGCGAACATCCCTTCGCCCGGCGTGTCGTACCTGGCCGCCACCTCGACGCCCCACGGCTCTTCACTCACCCACCCGATCCTCCCCACCGCCCGACTCGCCGTCCACCGAATATCCACACCCATCCCCAGGGACAATCACCCTGTGGATGAACGGCACGGCACGAATCCCGATGCCCGACACACCGAGTCGGGCACGAACCGACCGCTCCTGGTCGCCTTGGACATCGACGGCACCGTGTGCGTCGAGAACACCGCGGACCCGTTCGCCCACGAGACGATCACCGCCCCGGTGCGCGAAGCTGTCGCGCGAGCGATGCGGGCCGGGGCGCACATCGTGCTGTGCACGGGCCGATTGGCACCCGCCACACTGCCGTTCCTGCGAGAACTGCGCATTCACATCGGCTTCGCGGTGTGTTCGAACGGGGCGGCGCTGCTCGATGCCGGGACAGGGGACGTGGTCGAACGATCGTCTTTCGCTCTCGCCCAACCGATCTCGTCGCTGGTTGCTCAGCTGCCGGGCGCGATCTTCGTCGCCGAGGCTCCCGGCGCGGGCGTACTGGCGACGGGTCGCGTCGACGACGCGGACATGCTCTTCGGCGACGTGCAGCTCATCGACACCCTGGAATTGGCCGCAACCTCGACCACCCGGCTGGCCGTCCACTGGCCAGGTCACAGTGACCGCGAACTGGCCGCAGTCCTGATGGCGGACGATCTGCCGGGAGTTCGATCTTGTTGCTACCCGGGCGAATCGGTCGCTGACCTCACCGCAGCGGGGGTGACCAAGGGGTCGATGTTGGAACGGCTACGCGTCAGGCTCGGCATCCCGAGCCACCGCACCCTGGCCATCGGTGACGGCACCAACGACATCGACATGCTGACCTGGGCCGCCCACTCCGTCGCCATGGGCGACGCGCCCTCCCAGGTCCGCGCCGCCGCGACCGAAACCTGCCCACCCGCAACCGAAGACGGCCTGGCCACCGCTTTGTCCCGATGGTTCCCACCATGAATCCAGCCCGGCACGCCGCCGGTCCGGCCGGGCCTGCCCGTATCGCCATGCCCCGCAACGCCGGCGCCTCAGGTGAGGGCCTCCCGCAGTTGGGTGGCGAGTTCTCGCGCTTGGTCGAGAGTCCAGGGGATCACACCGTTTTCGGCCATCACGGCATGGAACTGCTGATCGTGATAGGGGACGCCCGGCGGGAGTGGCGCGATGTGCCAGTGGAGGTGCGAGTTGCCTTGCTGGCTGCCGAGGCTCATGAGGTAGGTGCGTTCGCTGGGGACGACGGATTCGACGGCACGCGTGACGCGGTAGACCAGCGCCATCAATCGGTGGTACTCGTCCTCGGCGAGGTCTCGCACCGCGTGTTCGCGATGCGTCTTCGGCGCGACCAGCACATACCCCAGCAGGGTTGGATACTTCGACAGGAAGGCGATGTTCTCGTCGTCCTCGACGATGATCTGTTCCCATTCGCCCTCGTGCGTGCCGGCGACGATCGCGCAGATGAAACACCCACTCGCCTGAACCCGCCGCCCGTAAGCCACCACGTCGAACGGAACCTTGGCGACCCCGGCTGCGGGCCGGTCATGCGAAGTAGCCTCTCCCCCAGCGGTACTCATACGAAACAACCTACCTCCGCAACACCCACCACCTGTCGATCGACAAGAACGCGGGTTGGACGCGGTGCTTCCTACCGGAACCGCGTCAGGTAGCTGCGCATAGCGGCCAACGTAGATTCGGACCACCTGATGCGCCAACCGAAGTACGGCGTGTCGCGGATGACACGCCCGTTTTCAAAATGGATTTCTCAGAATGAAATGGAGGCGTAGCGCGGGTGAGACCTCGTGAATTCTAGCGGGTGACGCTCACCAGCAGAGGGGTGATTCGGTCCAGGGCGAACAACAGGGATTTCGGGGTGCCGGCCGAGAGTGCTTGGACGGCCGGGTCCGTCTCGGGCAGGCGCGACGAGCGCGGTGAGCAGACAGCCCACCAGCGCGCCGAGGGTGGCGCCGCCCGAACCGAGCCCGAGCACCAGCATCGCCACCAGGGCACCGGTATTGGCGCCGGTGGTGAAGCCGATGATGTCGGGGCTGCCCAGCGGATTGCGGGTGATGGTCTGAAAGATCGCGCCCGACAACGCGAGTGACGCCCCGCCCAGCGCGGCCGTGACGACCACCGGCAGCCAGGTCGCGACATGATTGGCGGGCGTGCCGCCGATCTGCCCGGTGAGCACCCGGATGACCTCGACGAACCCTAGGCCGGGGGTGTCGGTGGTGCTCGCGCCCAGCGCGACGACGCCCACCATCGCGGTGATCACCAACAGCGCCACCGTGATTCCCACCGAGACGATGTCGACGCGCACGCTCACCCCGAAGCACCCCGCAGGAAGCGCACGCGTTTCGGCCAGCTCGCCCGTGCGAGCGGCGGATCGGTATCCGAGACCCGGGTCACCATCGCGAGCCTTTCTCCCGGCGGGCCAGCCAGATCAGCACCGGTGCGCCGAGGAACGCCGTCACCATGCCGACCGGCAGTTCGCTGGCGGTGGCGACGCGGGCGACGAGGTCGGCACCCACCAGCACGATCGGGCCGACCACCAGGCACAGCGGGATGGTCCAGCGGTGGTCGGGGCCCACCACCATGCGCACCGCGTGCGGCACCATCAGCCCGACGCAGGTGATGGGGCCGACAGCCGCCGTCGCCGCACCGCACAGCACCGTGATCACCACGAACCCGACCGCGCGCACGGTGGTGACGGGCACGCCCAAGGCGCTGGCGCGGTCGTCCCCGAGCGCGAGCGCGTTGAGATACGCCGAGAGCGCCAGCGCACCGACCACACCGAGCAGCACGAGCGGCCAGGTGGCCGACAGTTCGTTCCAGCCGCGTCCGTCGAGGGTGCCGATGAGGAGTCCGCGGATGGCGGCGAAGGATTTCGGGTGAATCATGGTGAGGCCGAACGCGAGACCGCTGAGCATCGACGCGACCGCGACACCGGTGAGCACCAGCTTGGCCGGGCTGGCCCCGCCCACGCCGCGCGAGCCGACGAAATACACCAGGACCGACGCCGCGAACGCCCCGGCCAGCGCCCACCAGGTGAACTCGCCGCCCGACGCGCCGAACGCGACCGCGCCTAGCACCATCGCGAAGTACGCGCCGGCGTTCACCCCGAGGATGCCCGGGGCGGCCAGCGGGTTGCGGGTGAGGCCCTGCATCACCACGCCCGCCACGCCGAGCGCCGCGCCCACGAGGGCGGCGAGCAGTGTGCGTGGAATTCGCTGTTCCCGGATGACGCCGAGGGTGGTCGGGTCACCCTCGTTGTACAGCGCCCGCCAGGCGTCGTGGATCGAATAGTCGCCGCTGCCGACGAACAGGCCGCCCGCAAGCAGCCCGACCAGCACGGCGAGCAGCGCCAGCTGCACGGCGGTCCGCGAGAACGCGGTGCGCGGTGCGGTCAGGGTGGCTTGCGACACGGCTCGTCCTCGTTTCGCGGCGCTTCGGCCGTAGCGTGTCGGCTTAGCTTAGCCTCACGTTAGCTGTGGCGGCGGGGACTCGCGGGACAGATCAGATGGCATGCTCTGCCTGGGGTCAGGCCCGACTCTCGCAACGGTCGGCCGCGACGTCGCCGTTCGAGCTAACGACGGCCAACCGAAGTGCGGCTACGCGACACAGTAGGTTCGAACCATGGAGGCACGGCGCAACAGTCACGAATACATCCGATGATCACCAATCTCGGAGATAGCACCCACAGCGAGATCGGCTCGACCACGCAACACCCGCACCACACCGGCGCCGACCGCGTTCGAGGTCAACGGCCGCGGGCGGAACGATGGGCGCGGGTAGCCAACGCTACTCTCGCTGTGGCTACTTCGATCACCGTCACCGCCGTCGGAGTCTCAGTTGTTTCAAGCGTACAGTGGCCGGCGTACACCACATCGAACGTACTTCGCGCGCTCACAACAGCTGGACAAGTACTGATGATTGGCACACTTTGCGTAGCGGCGATATTGCTACGACGAGTACCTGTCGAATTAGCCTGTGGCTCCGTCCAACGATGGCGAGCCAAGTTCGCATCGTTCCTGGCGTGGGCCGGGATATCGGGTTACGTGACGATCACCGTCGGTATGCCGTTGGCAGCGACCCGCCTCTACCTCGGCGGCCTTTCCCCCGATCAGCAACACAGAATCCAGCTGGTCGGCAGGTTCGCAGACAGTCCGGTTTGGCGCGACGAAACTTTCATCGCCCTTCCACCCGATGAAGCGGCGGCATGGTACTGGATGGCTGGGCGAGCTGCGGCCATACTCGATCTGCCCGGGTGGGAGGCATTCAAGCTGATCGCCATCACGTCCATAGCGATAACTGCCACTCTATCGCTGCTGTGGTGGTCACGCCTAGTGCGCGCAGAACTCGCCATCGCGATCACAACGATCACCACAGCGGCAACAGTCGCCTATGCTGCGACCGACCCCGCTCGAGCAGTTTGCCTGCTCTTGATGCCCGCTGCCGTATTCAGCGTTTGGAGATCTACGAGCAGTGCCATCACCACCGGGGAGCGAGACCTCGCGCCGACTTCACCGCGATTCCCTGCAGTAGCTCAGCTACCAGCATTAGGCGCCTACCTTGCTTTGTGCGCGACATTCGACCGGACCGCGTTCGGGTTCGCCGCGCCGCTGATGACAGCGGCCCTTTTACTTGCCATCGTGACCAACGCACGCCACCGAATTGACTCGGTTCGGCCGATCATCGTGTCCGCAATCGCTGCGGCCATACCAGCGTTGTCCTGGATCACGTATCAGAGTCTGTGCACGGCATCGGCGTTCACAGATATCGTTCCGTCCACCACCGAGTGGCGGGTTGTTGTAGTTATTCTCCTGGCAGCAGCAGCACCCGCATTTGCCTGGGCTACGCGCTCAGCGTCGCTAAAAGTGGGTACCGCCAACCAGATAAACCGAGCATTGACAGCGCTCGTACTGATCGGATTCGTCAACTTCTCCCAGAACATCCCGAACATGCTGGCAACGCATGTCGAGTATGCGTATACCGACACCGACGGCGACGGGCGGCGCGCAGACCAGTTCCCTGCCTCGGCCGTTCACCACTATCGCGCCGTCGATAACGCGATCGCCACTGCCACCACTCCGCAGCCTCGGCGTGACATCGTTGTATTGACCGGCGACCCATCATTTCTCGCGATCTATCCGTACAGCGGCTTCCTGCCCCAAAGCAACCGGTACTCGAATCCGGGGGCCGACTACGATTCTCGCGTTCGAGCGATAAGAGAGTGGTCTACACAACGTACCGCCGCCGAGCTGGTCAGCGCGCTCGATCGCAGCCCGCAACGTCCACCATCGGTATTCGTACTACGCCGAAGCGGAGATGGCTACGTACTGAGACTTGCGCACGATCCGACTATTGACGAAAGCCGCACCTACACAACGATCATGCTCGGGGCCGACTTGTTCGACAGCCGCTATTTCACCCGGACCGACATCGGTCCGTTCACGGTCCTTGCGCGCCGCTGACCAATCCCGCGACTCGAGCGGTAGGGACGTGATCTCCGCCGTCGACCCGTCGCGCACGCTACCGACGGAACCAAACTTCCACTGCCACTTTACATCTCAACCTACCACTGATACGGTTGCGCTGTCACGAAGGGGCCGTGACTATCAATAGGGAGGCTGAGGGCCGCCAGCGTCGTGGCCCAGCCGTCAAAAAACACCGTCCTCCCCCATAGAGGTCTACGGCCGTCGGCTGCGGCAGGGCACCATCAGGCAGTGCATGAAAAAACAGTTGATCGTTGGTGTTCTCGCGTTGGCAGCCACAGCTTTCGGCATGGGCACCGCGGAGGCCAGGCCCACAGATCGCGGGTTTGATCCGTCGAAGCCTTCCGCCCAGGTATGGTTTTCCACCCGCCATGACTGTGAGGCTGGCCGTGAGCGCGATAACCGAGCCTCCAGCTCTTGCGTATGGCACTCGGGCGGAAAGGCCAGGCCTTGGGCCTACAGCGTGAATACCAACCGAGTTCAGCACAGGTAGCCGTAGGGCGTTGAACACAACGCTACGAAGCGCCGCCCTCGATAGAACTGTCCAGCCGAGGGCGGCGCTATACAGGGCTGATCGAATGTACCTGAATCCTGTTCCATTACAGCCCTATTAGCATAGATGCACGCCCCGTCGGCCCGGCGAACGCCGGGAACCGGTGGGACTGCCGACGCCTTGGCATCCGGCTCCCGACGTTCGGCGGGCCGACGGGGGTGATCAGTCGGCGCTGAGGACCAGCCCGGAGGTCGGCACGCCGGTGCCCGCGGTGACGAGGATGTTCCGCAGCGCCTCGACCTGGTTGACCGAGGTGCCGCGGATCTGGCGGACCGCCTCGGCGATGCCGTTCATGCCGTGGATGTAGGCCTCGCCGAGCTGGCCGCCGTGGGTGTTCAGCGGCAGGCGGCCGCCGAGTTCGATGGCGCCGTCGGCGATGAAGTCCTTGGCTTCGCCGCGGCCGCAGAAGCCGAGTTCCTCGAGTTGCATGAGGACGAACGGGGTGAAGTGGTCGTAGAGGATGGCCGCCTGCATGTCGTCGGGCCGCAAACCGCTTTGTGCCCAGAGCTGTTCGCCGACGAGCCCCATTTCCGGGAGGCCGGTCATGGCGTCGCGGTAGTAGCTCGTCATGACGTACTGGTCCGCACCGGAACCCTGTGCGGCGCCGGCGATCACGGCGGGCTGCTGCGGAAGGCCGCGCGCCCGTTCGACACTCGTGACCACCAGCGCGACGCCGCCGTCGGATTCCTGGCAGCAGTCGAGCAGGTGCAGCGGCTCGGCGATCCACCGCGAATTCTGGTGGTCGTCCAGCGTGATCGGCTTGCCGTAGAAGAAAGCGTCGGGGTTGACGGCCGCGTGCTTGCGATCCGCCACGGCCACGCGGCCGAAATCCGCACTGGTGGCGCCGTATACGTGCATGTAGCGCCGGGCCACCATGGCGACCTGCGCGGCGGGCGTGCCCAAGCCGTGCGGGTAGGACCAGCCCGCGTCGATGCCCGACGAGGTGGGCGCGGTGGCGAGCGCCGTGGAGAACTGCCCGAACCGCGACACCGACCGCTCGTTGAACGCGCGGTAGGCCACCACCACGTCGGCGACGCCGGTGGCCACCGCCATGGCGGCCTGCTGCACGGTGGCGCACGCCGCGCCACCCCCGTACCCGATGTGGCTGAAGAACTTCAGCTGCGGAATGCCCGTGGCCCTGGCCACCGCGGCCTGGGTGTTGGTGTCCATCGTGAACGTGGTGAGGCCGTCCACGTCGGCCGGTGTGAGGCCCGCGTCGGCGAGGGCCGCGGTGACCGCCTCGGCGGCCAGGCGCAGTTCGCTGCGCCCGGATTCCTTGGAGAAATCGGTGGCGCCGATGCCGACGATGGCGGCGCGGCCGGACAGCGGCTGGTCGGTCATGCGGCACTCCGGTGGGCGATAACGGCTTTCGCGGTGATGTGGTCGCCGAGGCTGTCGCGGCCGATCACGTCGATGTGGATGTCCTCGCCGTCGACGGCGGTGACCGTGCCGGTGAGGGTGAGCGTGTCCCCGGCGTACAGCGGCACCCCGAGGCGCAGCGAGATCGACTTCACCACCGCCCGCGGACCGGCCCAGTCGGTGACGAAACGCTGCACCAGGCCGGTGTCGGTGAGGATGTTGACGAAGATGTCCTTGGACCCGCGCGCCACGGCCTTGTCGCGGTCGTGGTGCACGTCCTGGAAGTCGCGGGTGGCCAGCGCGGTGCTGATCACGAACGTGGGGTCGGCGTGGATCACCAGTTCGGGCAGGGCCGTGCCCACCTCGACGGACGCGGGTTCGACTGTGGCGGTCACTGATTCGCCCTCTCTGCGGTCGTCCAGTACGGGAGCACGGTGTCGTCGTCGAGCTTCTCGAACGCGGCGCGCACCGGCAGCCCGATCCGCACCGACGCCGGATCGACGCCGCGAAGTTCGCCAAGCATGCGCACCCCTTCCTCGAGTTCGACCAGCGCGACGACGAAGGGCAGGTCGCGGCCGGGCACCTTCGGCGCGTGGTGCACGACGTAGCTGAACACCGTGCCCAGCCCGGAGGCCACCACGTAGTCGGTGGACTCGGCCTTGTCCTTCCACAGCGCCGGGATCGGCGGGTGCCGCAGTGAACCGTCCGGCAGCTTCTGGATGCGCAGCTCCCCGAGTTTCGCGCCCTCCCAGAAGAATTCGGTGTCGTGCGAGACGAGCGGTTTGACCCGCTCCCCCGCCGGTTTCGCGGCCGCGCCGGTGCCGGGCGCGAATTTCAGGATGCGGAACAGCATTTCGGTGACGACCTCGTCGCCGACGCGCCAGGTGGTGCGGAAGGTGACGAAGAAGCCCTCGCCCAGCCCGGTGCGCTTGGGGCCGGTGATGCTCTCCAGCCGGCTGGTCACCGCGACCCGTTCCCCCGGCACCAGGTACCGGTGATAGATCTGGTCGCAGTTGGTGCCGACGACCGACGTGTACCCGGCGGCGTCGAGCAGTTCGGTGGCGGCGGCCATCGGATCGTCGGGCGGCCGAACGCCGTTCAGTCCGAACATGGTCCACACCTGCGCCATCGCGGGCGGGGCGACCACGCCGGGGTGACCGGCCGCGAGCGCCGCGGCCTCGTCGGTGTAGATGGGGTTGGTGTCGCCGAGGGCCTCCACCCAGTTGTTGATCATCGGCTGGTTCACCGGGTCGCGCGCGAGGCGCGGCGCGCACTCTCCCGCCGCGATGATCTTCTCGGCGGCGGCGACGATCGCCTCCGGCGTCTGCGTGTCGGTCACGCGGATCTCCTTCGCTCATCGAGGTTTTCGCGACCGGCGCGACTCATCGCGGCATCCGGGGCACAGGCAGGCCGCCCGTCGCCGAACGGAGCCCGCCGCACGGCGCGGCTCATCGCGGCACCCGGGGCAGGTTCAGGCCGGCGGTCGCGACCAGCTCCCGCATGATCTCGTTGACGCCACCGCCGAAGGTCACCGCGAGGTTCTGCTTGGTGCGCCGGTCCAGCCAGGTGAGCAGGTCGGCGGTGGCGGGCTCGGCCGGGTCGCCGTGGCGCCCGACGATCTCCTCGGCCAGCCTGCCCGCCTCCTGGAGGGATTCGGTGGAGAAGATCTTGGTGGCCGAGGCGTCGGCGATGACCTGGGACTGGTCGGCCTCGCCGTTGGCGGTGTGACCGGCGGAGGCCGCGACCTGCCAGTTCAGCAGTTCGTTGAGCCGCACCATGGCGTGCATGCGCCCCAGCGAGCGCCGCACGTCGGGCTCGATGAGCAGCCCGCGCGGGTTGGCCCAGTCGCGGACCTTGTCGTAGAGCTGCTCGATCTTGCCCGAGGGCCCCAGGCTCACGCGCTCGTGGTTGAGCTGGGTGGTGATGAGCCGCCAGCCCTTGTCCACCTCACCCACCAGCATGTCGGCGGGCACGCGGACGTTGTCGAAATAGGTGGCGTTGGTGTGGTGCGCGCCGTCGCAGGTGATGATCGGCGTCCACGAATAGCCGGGGTCCTTCGTGTCCACGATGAGGATCGTGATGCCGCGGTGGCGCGATTCGACCGAACCGGTGCGGCAGGCCAGCCAGATGTAGTCGGCCTCGTGCGCGCCGGTGGTGAAGATCTTCTGCCCGTTGACGATCCAGTCGCCGTTCGCGTCGCGCACCGCCGAGGTGCGCAGCGCGGCCAGGTCGGTGCCCGCCTCCGGCTCGGAGTAGCCGATGGCGAAATGGATGTCGCCGGAGAGGATTCCGGGCAGGAACTTCTTCTTCTGTTCCTCGGTGCCGTAGGTCTGCAAGGTGGGGCCGACGGTCAGCAGGGTGACCAGCGGCAGCGGCACGTCGGCGCGCACCGCCTCGTTGAAGAAGATCTGCTGTTCCACCGGCCCGAATCCCTGGCCGCCGAACTCCTTCGGCCAGCCGACGCCGAGCCAGCCGTCGCCGCCCATCCGGCGCACCACGGCGCGGTAGGCGTCGCCGTGGCGGTTCACCGCCATCTCGGCCTCCTCCTCGGGAGTCACGAGATCGGCGAAATACCTTCGCAATTCGTCGCGCAGGGCGTGCTGCTCGACGGTCAGATCGATGTACATCTTGCTCCTAGGCGATCCAGGCGGAAGGACTCACCGCCGAGCCAGCGGGCGATGTCCTTGGCCTGGGAGTAGTAGCGGTGCATCGGATGGGTCACGTCGACGCCGAGCCCGCCGTGCAGGTGGTGACACTTCTGCATGGCGGCGGGCAGCTCGGAGGCCACGGTGTAGGCGAGCACGTCCAGGTCGTCGTCGGTGCGTTCGCGGTGCTCGGGACTCGAATCGTCCTGCGCGAGCGCCCAGTTCGCGGAGACCGACGCGGCGTGCAGGGTGCGCGACACCACGTACAGGTCCGCGATCTGCTGGGCGACGGCCTGGAATTCGGCCAGCGGACGGCCGAATTGGCGGCGCACGCGCAGATGCTCGGCGGTGAGCACCAGCGCGCCCTCGAGCAGTCCGTCGGCGACCGAACCGATGCCGGCGACGGCGAGCCGGTGCAGGTGCGCGAGGTCCACCGCCAGCAGTTGCGCCGCGGGAATCTCCACGTTGTCGAGCAGCACCGAACATTCGGGCAGCCCGCCGGAGACGGGCGAGGGGGTACGGGTCAGTCCGGTGGCGTCGCCCTCGACGAGCGCGACCCCGGAATCGGTCGGGATGAGCAGCCAGCGGGCCTGCTCGGCGTAGGGGACGGCGACCTTGTGCCCGCTGACCCGCACCCGATCGCCCTCGGCGACCGCGGTGGTCTTGGGCGAGGCGGTGAACGGCGCACCCGGCTCACTGAGCGCGGCGGTGAGCACCGCGCCCTTGGCGACCTCGGGGTACACCCGTTCGGCGAGGTCGTCCGGTAGGGCCGGCAGCAGTGCGAGCAGGCCGATGCCCAGCGTCGGCAGCGCGGGCACGGCCACGGCATCGGTCGCCAATTCGGTGAGCAGCGCCGAGATCTCGAGCAGGCCCGCGTCGTCGCCGCCGAATCGTTCCGGTAGCGCGACGGTGAGCAGGCCCACCTCGACCAGGCGCGGCCACAGCTCGATATCGCGGGCCGATTCGCGCTCCAGCACGCTCACAACTACCTCGGCGACGGCGTCGGGGCCCTCGTCCCTGGTGAAGTCCACGGTGTTCTCCTGACTCGGCTACTGGCCGTCTGGTTCCCGGGGCAGCCCGAGGATGCGCTCACCCGCCACGGTGAGCAGGATCTGCTCGGTGCCGCCCGCGATGGACAGACAGCGCGTGAGCAGGAACTCGGTCACCACGTCCGAATCCTGCGCACCGGTGATACCCGCCGTC
The DNA here is from genome assembly GCF_003315035.1 of Nocardia puris. Taxonomy (GTDB): domain Bacteria; phylum Actinomycetota; class Actinomycetes; order Mycobacteriales; family Mycobacteriaceae; genus Nocardia; species Nocardia puris. The sequence continues at coordinate 117,323 of NZ_QNRE01000011.1, read as the reverse complement.
TCGACGGCGAATTCGGCGACCGCCTGGCGGTGGCGCACGCCGACGAGTTTGCGGACGCTGCTCTGCGCGCCCGCGTCGCCGCCCGCGAGCACGGCGACCGCCGCGCGCTGCTCGAGCAGCAACCCGGCCACGGCCTCGGCGACGAATCCGCCGAGCCGGTCGTTGCGCAGTTCCGCGCCCGGCCCGGTGGCCGGGAGTTTGGCGATCAACTCCTCGAGCACCGGCCCGATGCCGTTGCCGCCCATGGCGATCCGCTCGGTCGACAGCGTGGCGCGGGCGATCTTCCATCCGTTGTTCAGCGCGCCGACCAGCGCGTCGTCGGGGACGAACACGTCGTCGAGGAACACTTCGCTGAACCGCGCCTCGCCCGTGATCTGCACCAGCGGACGGACTTCCACGCCCTCGGACCGCATATCGACCAGGAAGTAGCTGATACCACGGTGTTTCGGCGCGTCCGGATCGGTGCGGGCCAGGCAGATACCCCAATTCGCCTTGTCGCCCAACGAAGTCCAGACCTTCTGGCCGCGCAGCCGCCAGCCGCCCTCCACGCGCTGGGCGGTGGTGCGCAGCGCGGCCAGGTCGGAACCGGCCTCCGGCTCGCTGAACAGCTGGCACCACACCACCTCGCCGCGCAGGGTCGGCCACACGAACCGCTCGATCTGCTCGGGTGTGCCGTGCTGGAGCAGGGTGGGGATGGCCCAGCCGCCGATGGCCAGATCGGGGGTCTCCAACCCGGCGCGGCGCAGTTCCTCGGAGATCATCAGGCCGGTCATCGGGTCGGCGCCGCGCCCGTAGGGGGCGGGCCAGTGCGGCATCACGAAACCGGCTTCCACCAGCGCTTCGCGCCGCTGTTCGGCGGGGAGCGCGGCGATGGCGGCCACCTCGGCGGCCAGCCCGGTGGCGGCCGAGCCGTCCACGGCGACACCGTCGGCGGCGAGCACGCGGTCGGCGCCGGTGGTGCGGCGGTGGCCCGCGCGGGTGAGTTCGGTGACGCGGGCCCGCCAGCGCGCCGAACCGCCGAGCAACTGGCGCAGCGCGGTGGCGCGGCGCAGGTAGAAGTGCGCGTCGTGCTCCCAGGTGAAGCCGATGCCGCCGAGCACCTGGATGCAGTCCTTGGCGGTCTCGACGGCGGCGTCGAGTGCGATGGCGGCCGCGATCGCGGAGGCGACGGGCAGTTCCGCGCCGCCCTCGTCGACGGCGGCGGCCGCGTCGAGGGCGACCGAGCGGATCAGCTCGGTGCGGCACAGCATCCACGCGCAGATGTGCTTGAGCGACTGGAAGGAACCGATCTTGCGGCCGAATTGCTCACGCACCTTGGCGTATTCGACGGCCGTGTCCAGGCACCAGCCCGAGATGCCCGCCAGCTCAGCGGCTACGAGCGCGACGAGCAGATCCTCGACGGCGTAGGGGGTGGCGAAGAGCGCATCCGCCGGCACCGCGACCTCGGCGCAGTGCACCCGAGCCAGCGGCGTGCTGGGATCGGCGGCGGGCAATGCTTCGATGCGCAGGCCCTGGGCACCGGGCGGGATCAGGCACCAGCGCGACCCTTCCGACGTCTGGACCGGCAGCAGCACGGCGGTGCCGGGGGCGGCGCCGAGCACCGTCTCCCAGACACCGGAGAGCAACACTTCCGCACCCGCGCCGGGTACGCTCACCCGAGCGCCGGGCGCATCGCCCGGATCGACAACGGAGTCGAGCGCGACACCGCACGGCACGTCCTCGGCGAGGGCGCCCGCGGTGACCAGGGAGGCCAGCGCGGTGCTCAGGACGGGACCGCCGACCAGATCGTGCGCCGCCTGCTCGAGCAGCACGGCCAGGTCGGCCACCGATCCGCCCGCGCCGCCCACATCCTCGGCGACCGCGACACGGAAGACCCCGAGTCCGGCCAGGGCGGGCCAGTACGTGTGCCAGAACCCGACCGGTTCGGCCCGCATTGTTGCAATAGGACCGACCGAAGCGGCCCACCCCCGCATCGACTCCTGGACGGCTTTATGCTCGTCAGTGGTGGCGATGGTCACAATCCGTACCGCCTTTCCGGCGTGACTCCCACACCTAGAACATGTTCTAATATCCTAGCCGGGCGGAAGTCAAGGGACGTTCTTCCGCACCGGATCGCCACCGCGCGCAAGGCCGCACCACGACGCCCGAAGGAAAGGACACCCGTCCATGGCCAGCCCCTCCCGATCGCAGCCCGCCGACGCGAATGCGGCGCGGCCCGCGACCGTCACGACGCTCAGCGAAGACGACCTGAGCTCGGCCGCGCAACGGGAACGTCGCAAGCGGATCCTGGATGCGACGCTGGCGCTGGCCTCCAAGGGCGGCTACGACGCGGTGCAGATGCGCGCCGTCGCCGAGCGCGCCGACGTGGCCGTCGGCACCCTGTACCGGTACTTCCCGTCCAAGGTGCACCTGCTCGTCTCCGCGCTGGCGCGCGAGTTCGAGCAGTTCGAGGGCAAACGCAAACCGCTGGCGGGCACCAGCCCGCGCGAGCGCATGCACCTGCTGCTCACCCAGATCACCAGAATGATGCAGCGCGACCCGCTGCTCACCGAGGCGATGACGCGCGCGTTCATGTTCGCCGACGCCTCGGCCGCCGCCGAGGTGGACCGCGTCGGCAAGGTGATGGACCGCGTTTTCGCGCGCGCCATGAACGACGGCGAGCCCACCGAACGCCAGCTCGCGATCGCGCGCGTCATCAGTGACGTGTGGCTCTCCAATCTGGTGGCGTGGCTCACCAGACGGGCCTCGGCGACCGATGTCTCCGACCGCCTGGAACTGACGGTCGACCTGCTGCTGGGCGAACAAGCCGTGAAATAGCGGGATTCGATAGCGACAACCGGATAATCTTCGTCGACAGTCCTGTCGACGCGCGCCGACGCGTCGACAGGACTACCGTTGTGTCATGCCGCGTTTGCTATCACTCGCGGAGCAGACCGCGAACCACCATGTCGGACAAAGCGACTCGATACCGGCCCGGCAGCCGGCGCGAGGCGGCGCCGTCGTGGACCGGCTCGCGATCACCGCGCGACGCGAGGACGCTCGCGGCCGCGCAAGGTTACCCGCCGGTTACCTGCGTGTTAACTGGACCCGTTCGGACATCCGGCTCGCGGCGGTGCGCACCAGCACCGGCGCACTGCGGTGCGGCGAATTCAACACAGTATTGTTTTGGCCGCCCCCTGAAACATCTCCTCCGATCACTAGGTTGGATGCGTGAGCGCACAGGATCTGCCACAGGAACTTCGCCGTGCTTTGTCCACGGTCGCGCGCGAGCCGCGACTGCTGGTGGCGTCGGACTACGACGGGACGCTCGCACCCATCGTCTCCGACCCGGCGAAGGCGTATCCCCATCGCGAGTCGGTGAGCGCCTTACGCGCGCTCGCCGGACTCACCGGAACCACGGCCGCCGTCATCTCCGGTCGCGCGCTGCGAGATCTCGCCGCCCTCTCCCGGCTTCCGGTCGAGGTGCAGCTGATCGGTAGCCACGGCTCGGAATTCGATGTGGGCTTCGTGCACGCGATCGACAACGACGCCAAACAGCTGCTCGGCGAGGTGCAGACCGCGCTGGCGCGCGTGGCGGCCGAGAACCCCGGCGTGACCGTGGAGAACAAGCCCGCCAGCGTCGCGCTGCACGTGCGCAACGCCAGCCCAGAGATCGGGCGCCGCGCACTGACCACCGTGCGCCAAGGCCCGGCCTGCTGGGTCGGCGTGCAGGTGACCGAGGGCAAGGAAGTCATCGAACTGGCGGTCGTGCCGACCGACAAGGGCACCGCGCTGGACACCATCCGCCATCAAGAGGGCGCGACGGCGGCGGTGTTCTTCGGCGACGACGTCACCGACGAGAAGGCGTTCCGTGTGCTGTCGGGCCCCGATGTCGGCATCAAGGTCGGCGAGGGCGAGAGCCTGGCCAAGTACCGGGTCGACTCCACCGAGGCGGTGTCGCGGGCACTGGCCTTCCTGCTGGAGGAGCGGCGCACCTGGCTGGCCGGCGCGAGCGCGCCGCGCATCGAGCGGCTGACCATGCTGTCGAGCCCGCGCTCGGTGGCGCTGGTGACGCCCGACGCCACCGTCACCTGGTTCTGTCACCCGGAGCCGGATTCGGCCGCCGTGTTCGCGCACCTGCTGGGCGGGCCGCAGGCGGGGCACTTCACCGTCGCGCCGGAACGGCCGGGCCTGCCGCTTTCGCAGCGCTACGTGGACGGCACGATGACCGTCGAAACCCGCTGGGCCAGTCTGCAAGTGGTGGACTACCTGCCGCACGACGTGGCGCCCGACCGCACCGATCTGACCCGCGTCATCACCGGCGAGGCCAAGGCCGTGGTGACCTTCGCGCCGCGCCCGGAGTTCGGCCAGGTGCCGGTGACGATCCAGAGCGAGTCCAACGGGCTGCGGGTGCTGGGTACCAACGATCCGATGGTGCTGCGCTCCCCCGGTGTCGAATGGTCCATCGACACCGACGGCACCCACGACGTGGCGCGCGCCGTAGTCGATCCGGCCAACGGGCCGATCGTGCTGGAACTGCGCTGCGGCACAAATGATCTCGACCCCGCCATGACGCCGGAGGCGGAGCGGCGACGGATCGCGGAACGGTACTGGTCGGAGTGGGCGGGCACGCTGGAGCTGCCGCCGCTCAAGCCGGATCTGATGAAGCGCTCGGCGCTCACGCTGCGCGGGCTGGTGCACGAGCCCTCGGGGTCGATCCTGGCGGCGGCCACCACCTCGCTGCCCGAGGACATCGGCGGCGTGCGCAACTGGGACTACCGCTACTGCTGGCTGCGCGACGCCTCGCTCACCGCGCAGGCGCTGGTGCACCTCGGCTCGATCGGCGAGGCCGAGAAGTTCCTCGGCTGGGTGCACCAGGTGCTGGAGACGCTGCCCGGTCCGGAGCGCCTGCACCCGCTCTACACCATCTACGGCGAGACGCTGCCGCCCGAGGCCGTCATCGACCAACTGCCCGGCTACGCGGGCTCGCGCCCGGTGCGCGTCGGCAACGCCGCGAACATGCAGGTGCAGCTGGACGTGTTCGGCCCGATCGTGGATCTCATCGCCTCGCTCGCGCACGCCCGCGAGCACAAGGGCGTCACCGATCCGCGCCAGGTGCTGCCCGACGCGGATTGGGAACTGGTGCACGCCATGGTCTCCGCGGTGCAGCGGCGCTGGACCGAACCCGACCACGGCATCTGGGAGATCCGCGGCAACCCGCGCCACCACGTGTACTCGAAGGTGATGGGCTGGCTCACCGTGGACCGCGCGCTCACGCTGGCCGCGAAGTTCGACCGCGCGGCCGAGCCGGAGTGGGCCGCGTTGCGCGACACCATCGCCCAGGAGGTCACCACCAAGGGCTGGAACGAAGAGGTGCAGTCCTACACCGCCGCCTACGACGGCACCGACCTCGACGCCGCCACCCTGCACATCGGCCTGAGCGGGCTGATCGACCCGTCCGATCCGCGCTTCGCGGCGACGGTCGTGGCCACCGAGGCCGAACTGCGCAGCGGTTCCACCGTGTATCGGTACCACCACGACGACGGGCTGCCCGGCGGCGAGGGCGGCTTCCACCTGTGCGCGGCCTGGCTGGTGGAGGCGTACCTGCTGATCGGCAAGCGCTCCGACGCGGAGGCGCTGTTCGCCCAGCTGGTGGACGTGGCGGGCCCGACCGGCCTGCTCAGCGAGGAGTACGACCCGGTCGCGGAGCGCTCGCTCGGCAACCATCCGCAGGCGTACAGCCACCTCGGCCTGCTGCGCTGCGCGCAGTTGCTCAGCCAGCCCGCGGACGAGGCGCCGGCCCGTCCGGTCGCGGCGCTGTCGCAGGGCTGATCGCCCGAAAACCCTCCGGCCCCCGCGGATTTCGCGGGGGCCGGAGTCGTTTCCCGGTCGGCGTCGAACGGCTCCCGCGAGAAGTGCGGGAGCCGTTCGTCTTTCAGACCGAGGCGGTCAGCAGGTCCGCGACTTCGCCCGCGCGGTGGATGAATCCGGCATGCGAGGTGTCGAGGGAGTGGACCTCGAACGGGTTGCCGGGCGTCAGCGCGTCGGCCTCGGCGATGAGGCGATCCTGGAGGGCGATCGGGAGGGAGCGGTCGGCCGTCAGGCGCACGAACGTGCGCGCGACGGTGCCCCACGTCGCGGGGTCGGCCGTGGCGTCGTCGGTCATCGCCGCGATCGACTCGTCGGGTTGCAGGATATTGAGGAACGCCAGGAATTCCGCGTCGGAGCGGTCGGCCATGGTCGCCTCCTTCAACCGTGCCAGCAGTTCCGGATCGGCGAGACGGTAGTTCGCCCGGCCCGCGCCGAGCTCCGGATCGCCCACGTTCATCCCGCCCAGCTCGGGCAGCACGCTGTCGGCGAACTCGGGTTCGGCCATGTAGGCCACCGGGCTCGGGCGCGTGGTGCACACCCAGGCCGAGATGTAGACCAGCCGGTCGATCAGGTGCGGCGCCCGGTTCGCGGCGGCGGTGATCGTGGTGCCGCCCAGGCTCGCGCCGACCAGTACGACGGGACCGTGGTCGCGCAACGCGGTGACCGCGTCGAGCACGGTCGCCACGTTCTCGTCCAGACCCACCCCGGCCAGCGTGGACGGAGTGGTGGCGAGGGCCGCGAGATCCTGCGGCGCCTGATAGGCGGGCAGGTACTGGGCGTCGAGCCCGTGACCGGGCAGGTCGACGGCGTAGGAGCGGTGGCCGCGCAGGGCGAGTTCGCGTTGCACGGACGTCCACAAGAACGAACTGGTGCCCGCACCGTGCACGAGGACGAACGTCGGGCGCGCCGAGGGAACAGGGGAAAGGGCAGTCATGAGAAAGACTTTCGTGTCGGAGTGACGAATCGTCGGCGACACTTCCGGCCCGCAGCGCATCGGCGGCTGGGGACGGAGTCCGGCCTCGAACCGAGGCGGAAGGGTGCGCCGACTACCGGGCGCGCAGACGCATGAACTCGATCAACACGACCGCCACCATACACGGGCAGCGCTCGGGCGGCGTACCGGCGGTGCCGGATACGCGGGTTGCTGGTAAAGTAAAACGGTAACGGTTTCCATTATGATCTAGAGCACTTTTGCGCTCGTTGCACCGCCAGGAGTACCCGCGTGACCAGCCTCGCCATGAAGTTCGCCGGAGTCGCCGCGGGTGTCGCCGCCGCGGTGGCGTTGACCGCCTGCGGTAGCGGAGACGACGCGTCCGACGGGATCACCATCGTCGCGTCCACCAACGTGTGGGGTGACGTCGCCAAGTCGGTGGCGGGGCCCGACGTGAAAGTCGAATCGCTGATCTCCGATCCGACCGCCGACCCGCACTCCTACGAGGTGACGGCGGTGCAGGCCGCCACGCTCACCGACGCCGACCTGGTCGTGTACAACGGCGGGCACTACGACGAGTTCGTCGAGAAGATCGTCGGCGGCAAGGGCAAGCGGACGGTCAACGCGGTCGAGATCGGCCAGGGCGACGACCACGACCACGGCACGCAGCCCACGACCCCGGCCGACGGGCACGGTGACGAACCGCGGCCGACCGCTCCGGCCGACGACCACGGTCATGACCACGGCGACGAGGCGCAGCCCACCGCCCCGGCCGACGACCACGGTCATGACCACGGCGACGAGGCGCAGCCCACCGCCCCGGCCGACGACCACGGCGGCGCGGGCACTCCGGCCTCCCCCGGCCACGATCACGACCACGGCAACGAGCACATCTGGTACGACGTGCACGTGGTCGGCGCGGTCGCCGAGCACATCGCCGAGGAACTGGGCGAGATCGACCCCGACCGCAAGCAGGACTACGCCGACCGCGCCGCCGCGTTCACCGCGCGCCTGGCCGGCATCGAGGCCATCACCGACCGCATCGCGGCCGAACACCCGGACCAGCCCGTCTTGCAGACCGAACCGCTGGCCACCTACCTGCTGCTCGCCGCGAAGGCCCAGGACCGCACGCCGCACGAGTTCCAGGAAGCGATCGAGCAGGGCACCGACCCGTCGCCCGCCGCCGTCGCCGCCGTGCGCCAGCTCATCGAGGGCAAGCAGGTGCGCGCGCTGATCTACAACATCCAGACCGAGGACAAGACCACCGAGGACGTGCGGGCGCTGGCCGAGGCGGCGGACATCCCCGTCGTCGAGGTGACCGAAACCCTGCCCGAGGGCGTGGATTACATTCAGTGGCAGACCGCGAACGCCGAGGCGCTGGCCGAGGCGTTGCGCTGATCGGGGACACCATGGGAGAGGCGACCGCGCTGACCGGAGACACCGCACGGGTGCGGCGGGCCGCCGACGGCTCGTCCGCGCTGCGGCTCGAGTCGGCGCGGCTCGCCTTCGGCGAACGCACGCTCTGGCAGGACCTGGATCTGGACGTCGCGCCCGGCGAGTTCATCGCCGTGCTGGGACCCAACGGCTCGGGCAAGACCTCGCTGCTGAAGGTGCTGCTGGGCCAGCTCGCGCTGAGTTCGGGCCGCGCGTTCGTGGCCGGTGCCGCCGCGCGTATGGGCAATCACCACATCGGCTACATCCCACAGCAGAAGACCATCGACTCCGGCGTGCAATTGCGCGGGGTGGACCTGGTCGGGCTGGGCGTGGACGGACACCGCTGGGGGCTCGGGCTGCGTGGACGGGCCGAGCGCAAGCGCAAGGTGGACGCCGCCGTCGCCGCCGTGGGCGCGCAGAAGTACGCGCACGCGCCGCTGGAGACCATGTCGGGCGGTGAGCAACAGCGGCTGCGGGTGGCCCAGGCGCTGGTCGGCGACCCGACCGTGCTGCTGTGCGACGAGCCGCTGCTGAGCCTGGACCTGGCCAACCAGCGGCTGGTGGCCGAACTCATCGATCGGCGCAGGCGCGAGCACGACACCGCCGTGCTGTTCGTGACGCACGAGATCAATCCCGTTCTGCCGCTGGTGGATCGGGTGCTGTACCTGGTGGACGGCAAGTTCCGGATCGGCACGCCCGACGAGGTGATGACCTCGGCGGTGCTCTCCGAGCTCTACGGCACCGAGGTCGACGTGCTGCGCGTGCGCGGGCGGCTGGTGGTGGTCGGCACCGGCGACACCATGGACGCGCTGGGCGCCGCGGGCGCGCACTGCCACGCCGACTCCGATCTGGGCGGGGTCAAGGCGTGATCGACAAGCTCTCCGACGTCTTCTCGAAGATGTTCGACCTGTCCACCACGGCCGATCTGCTCGGCTACGACTTCGTGCAGCAGGCCGTGCTCGCCGCGGCGCTGCTCGGCCTGCTCGCCGGGGCGATCGGACCGCTCATCATCAGCAGGCAGATGTCGTTCGCGGTGCACGGCACCAGCGAGCTGTCGCTGACCGGCGCGGCGGCCGCGCTGCTGGCCGGGGTCGGCGTGGGACTGGGCGCGATCGCCGGATCGGTGGTGGCGGCCGTGCTGTTCGGCGTGCTGGGCACCCGTGCGCGGGAACGCGATTCGGTGATCGCCGTGGTGCTCTCCTTCGGTCTGGGGCTCTCGGTGCTGTTCCTCTGGCTGGGGCCCGAACGCGCCGGGTCGAAGTTCTCGCTGCTCACCGGTCAGGTGGTGAGCGTCGGCTACGACGGGCTGGCGCTGCTCATCACGTGTTCGGCGCTGGTGCTCGCGGTGCTGGCCGCGATCTACCGGCCGCTGCTGTTCGCCAGCACCGATCCGGAAGTGGCGGTGGCGCGCGGGGTTCCGGTGCGCGCGCTCTCGATCGTGTTCGCGGTGCTGCTCGGCGTCACGGCCGCGTTCGGCGTGCAGATCGTCGGCGCCCTGCTGGTGCTCGCCATCCTCATCACCCCCGCCGCGGCCGCCGCCCAGATCACCGCCGACCCGGCCCGCGCGACCGTGCTGGCGATCGTGTTCGCCGAGGTCTCGGCGGTCGGCGGCATCCTGCTCTCGCTGGCGCCCGGCGTGCCGGTGTCGACGTTCGTCACGACGATCTCGTTCGCGATCTACCTGGTGTGCCGGGTGGTCGGGGCGCGCAAGCGCAAACTCGCGCGCGTGCGCTGAGATTCGCCGCCGGTGCGCCACGAATTCCGTGTGCCGCGCTGTGACTCGCGCGCGTGCGCTGAGATTCGCCGGTGCGGGAGGTCGGCAGGTGGACGAACTCGTGGCTCGTGTCGAGCGCTGTCGGCGATACGCCGTGCGCCGAAGGCCCGTGGTGGAGACCGGTCGAAGCTGGCCGAGCACACCTGACGCGTCGTTCCGGAACTACGAACCCATCGCGGGACTTCGACGCTCGACAGCATTTGATGGCAGCCGCCTTCAGTCGCCCCGGCACGGTTTCGTATGCTCGACGCAAACGCCGCCGAACGAATGGTGATCACCGATGATCGACTTCACGATTCCCGCCGAACTCGCCGCCGAGCGCGACCGCGTCCGCCAGTTCGTCATCGACCGGATCGTCCCGTTCGAGCGCGACCCGCGCCTGACCCAGCACGGCCCCACCGACGACCTGCGCCAGGAACTCGTCGAACTCGCGCGCGCCGAGAAGCTGCTCACGGTGCAGGCGCCGGTGGAACTCGGCGGGCGCGGGCTCACCCACGTCGAGCAGGCCGTCCTCTACGAGGCGGCCGGCTGGTCGACGCTGGGGCCGATCGCCATGAACTGCGCCGCGCCCGACGAGGGCAATATGTTCCTGCTGTCCAAGATCGCGAACCCGGAGCAGACCGAGCGCTACCTGGTGCCGGTGATCGACGGCAGGCAGCGGTCGGTGTTCGCCATGACCGAGCCCGAGGGCGCGGGCTCCGATCCCGCCCAGCTCTCGACCGAAGCCACCTTCGACGGCGAGAACTTCACCGTCAACGGGCGCAAATGGCTCATCACCGGCGCGAACGGCGCAAAGACGTGGATCATCATGGCCCGCCTCGCGCCCAACCCGCACCTGCCCGAGGGGCCGACGCTGTTCCTCACCGACGGCGACCAGCCGGGCATCGTCATCGAACGCACCATGAACACCATGGACCGCAACTACGTCGCGGGCCACGGCGTGGTGCGCTTCGACAACCTGGTGCTGCCCCGCACCGCGCTGCTCGGCGAGGCGGGCCAGGCGCTGCGCTACGCCCAGCTGCGCCTGGCGCCCGCGCGGCTCACGCACTGCATGCGCTGGCTGGGCGCGGCCGAACGCGCGCAGAGCATCGCCATCCAGCACGCCAAGACCCGCACCGCGTTCGGCAAGCCGATCGGCGAGCACGAGGGCGTGTCGTTCATGTTGGCCGACAACGAGATCGCGCTGCACCAGTGCCGCCTGACCATCTGGCACGCCTGCTGGCTGATGGACAACGGCGAGAAGGCCCGCCACGAGAGCTCCATCGCGAAGAGCTACGTCTCCGAGGAACTGTTCAAGGTCGCCGACCGCTGCGTGCAGGTGCTCGGCGGCATCGGCATCAGCGACGAGACCGTGGTGGAGATGATCTTCCGCGATATGCGCGCCTTCCGCCTCTATGACGGCCCCACCGAGGTGCACAAGTACGCCATCGGCCGCAAGATCCTGCGGTGAACGGGCCGCGCGGAGCGGCCGTGCCCGCGACACCCATCCACTACGATCCATGGGCATGAGTTCGGAACTGCTCGTCGATGTCTCCGCGGGCATCGCCGTGCTCACGCTCAACCGCCCCGCCCAGCAGAACGCCTTCACGCCCGCGATGGCGGCCGAACTCGGCGCCGCGCTGCAGCGGTGCGACGCCGAGGACGCGATCCGGGTGGTGGTGATCACCGGCACCCCGCCCGCGTTCTGCGCGGGGGCCGACCTGTCCAGCCGGGTCGGCGAGGTCAGCGCCACCATCGAGCCCGCGCCGTGGAAGGTGCGCAAGCCGGTGATCGCGGCGGTGAACGGGCACGCGGTCGGCATCGGGCTGGCGCTGGCGTTGCAGTGCGATCTGCGCTACGTCGCCCGCGACGCGGTGTACGGGCTCAGCCAGGTGCGCCGCGGCGTGCTGGCCGACGGCTACGCGCACTGAACGCTGCCGCGCCTGGTCGGCATGGCCAACGCGGCCGACATCATGCTCACCGGGCGCACCTTCGACGGCGACGAGGCCAAGGCCATGGGCCTGGCCAACGCCTGCCTGGCGGGCGGCGAGGTGCTGCCCACGGCGCTGGCGGTCGCGCACGACCTGGCCAACGGGTCCGCGCCGCTGCCGGTCGGGCTGTCCAAGCGGCTGCTGTGGGAGGGGCTCGGCATGACCCCGGCCATGGTGGGTCAGCTGGAGTCGGAACTGAACGCGCAGGTCGCCAAGAGCGTCGACGGCGGCGAGGCGATGGCCGCGTTCCGCGATCGCAGGCAGCCCAACTGGACCGGCAGCATCAGCTCCGAATGGCCGTCCTGGGACGGCGGCGCCGAACGCCCCGTGCTGGACTGAGCGGTCGGCTCAGGCGCGACCGCCGACCATCACGAACAGGAACAGAATCGCGATCAGCACCATGAGGACGGTGCCGATGATCCCGAGCGTCATGCCCACCATGACCTGCACGCGACCGCCGACGGCGCCGTTGGAGTCCTCGATCTGATCGACGGCGCGCTTGCCCATCGCCCACGCGACCGGGCCGAGCGCGCCGCAGCAGAAGATGCTGGCGGCGCCTAGCGCGAGCACCGCGTTGGCGTGCGGATGCTCGACCGGGCTGCCGACAGGCTGGTTGGGTATCACCACCAGCCGAATTCTACGGGGCCGGAGCGCTTTTGCGCTTCAGGCCGCAAGTCCGATTTCGGCTACCGGTCAGGACCGCCGCTGCCGCGCCACCTCGGCCAGCACCACGCCCGCCGCGACCGACGCGTTCAGCGACTCCACCGGGCCCGCCATCGGGATGCTCAGGACCGCGTCGCACGTCTCGCGCACGAGCCGCGACAGGCCCTTGCCCTCCGAGCCCACCACGATCACGGTGGGCACGCTGCCGTCGAACTCGTCCAGCGTGACGTCCCCGCCCGCGTCCAGGCCGATGATCTGGAAGCCGCGGTCGGCCCAATCCTTCAGCGTGCGCGTCAGATTCGTCGCCCGTGCGACCGGCAGCCGGGCCGCGGCACCCGCGCTGGTGCGCCAGGCCACGGCCGTGACACTGGCGCTGCGGCGCTGCGGGATGACCACGCCGTGCCCGCCGAACGCCGCCACCGAGCGGATCACCGCGCCCAGGTTGCGCGGGTCGGAGATGTTGTCCAGCGCGACGAGCAGCGCGGGCTCGGCCGAACTCTGCGCCCGGTCGGCCAGATCGTCGGGGTGGGCGTAGCGGTACGGCGGCACCTGCAGCGCCAGGCCCTGGTGCAGGCCGTTGCTGCTCATCCGGTCCAGGTCGGTGCGCGGCACCTCCAGGATCGAGATGCCCGCGTCGGCGGCCAGCTGCACGCTCTCGCTGAGGCGTTCGTCGTTCTCGGTGCCGACCGCCACGTACAGCGCGGTCGCGGGCACCTCGGCGCGCAGGCACTCCACCACCGGGTTGCGGCCGAGCACCAACTCGGGACCGTCGTCCCGGCGGCCCCCGGCCCGGCCCGGCGCGCCGCCGGACTTCGGGCGCGCCTGCGCCGCACGGGCCTTGGCCGCCGCGCGCTTGGCGGCGGGATGCTTGGTGCGCAGCTCGGCGGGCGGGGTCGCGCCGCGCCCCTCCAGACCGCGCCTGCGTTTGCCGCCGGACCCGACGACCTGCCCCTTCTTGGTGCCGCCCTTGCGGATCGCACCGCGCCGCTGCGAGTTCCCTGCCATCAGTTCGCCTTTCCGCGCGCGTTGCCCAGCGACCATTCGGCGCCCCGGGGTGTGTCGGTGACCTCGATACCCGCGGCCTGCAACCGGTCGCGCACGGCGTCGGCACTGGCCCAGTCCTTGTCGGCGCGGGCCTGCTGACGGCGCTCGAGTTCGGCCTCGACGAGTACGTCCAGCGCCTCGCGGGCCGCCGAATCGTCCTGCCCGCCGTGCCACTGCGGATCCAGCGGGCAGACCCCGAGAATGCCGAGCATGGCCCGCACCTGGCCGGCCAGCTCCAGCGCGGTGTCGGTGGCGCCCGCGTCGAGGGCCTTGTTGCCCTCGTGCACGGCGCGGTGCACCTCGGCCAGCGCGCGCGGCACGGTGAGGTTCTCGTCCATGGCGGCGGCGAACTCGTCGGTCCACTTGCCGACCGGGACCTCGCCGACGCGTTCGACCACGCGGTGCACGAACGCCTCCATGCGCTGGTAGGAGGCGGCCGCGTCGTAGAGCGCCTTCTCCGAGTACTCCAGCACCGAGCCGTAATTGGCGCTGCCGAGGTAGAAGCGCAGCTCCACGGCGCGCACCATCTTCAGCACGTTGGGCACCGAGAGCGTGTTGCCCAGCGATTTGGACATCTTCTCCCCGCCCAGGGTGACCCAGCCGTTGTGCAGCCAGTACCTGGCGAAACCGTCGCCGGCGGCGTTGGACTGGGCGATCTCGTTCTCATGGTGCGGGAACACCAGATCCATACCGCCGCAATGGATGTCGAACTCCGGGCCGAGGTAGTACTCGGCCATCGCGGAGCACTCCAGGTGCCAGCCGGGGCGACCCGCGCCCCACGGCGACGGCCAGCTCGGCTCGCCCGGCTTCGCGGCCTTCCACAGGGTGAAATCGCGCGGATCGCGCTTGCCCTCGCCCTCGAGCACCCGCTCGCCCTGGTGCACGTCCTCGATGCTGTGCCCGGACAGTCGGCCGTAGGCGGGGAAGCTCAGCACGTCGAAGTAGACGTTGCCCTCGGCGGCGTAGGCGTGCCCGCGGTCGATGAGCCGCTGCATCAGCTGGACCATCTGGGTGATGTGCCCGGTGGCGCGCGGCTCCGCCGAGGGCGGCTGCACGCCGAGCAGCCGGTACGCCTCGTCGAAGGCGCGCTCGTGCGTGGCGGCCCACTCCCACCAGGGACGGCCCGCCTCGGCGGCCTTGGTGAGGATCTTGTCGTCGATGTCGGTCACGTTGCGGATGAAGAGCACGTCGTAGTCGTGCGCCTGCAACCACCGGCGCAGCACGTCGAACGCGACGCCGCTGCGCAGATGACCGATATGGGGTTGCCCCTGCACCGTCGCCCCACAGAGGTACACCGAAGCGCGGCCGGGAACCAGCGGCGCGAATTCGCGCATGGTTCGGCGTTCGGTGTCATAGAGGCGCAGTGTCACGGGGGTCGATCCTAGTCGGTCTAGCTGGGGGATCGTGCCCCGGCTCGACCGGCGGGCACGGTGGTGCTATACGTCCTCGCGCAGCAACGCGGTGGCGATCGCGGCGACACCCTCGCCGCGGCCCGTGAGGCCGAGCCCGTCGGTGGTGGTACCCGACACCGAAACCGGCGCGCCCAGCAGTTCGCCGAGCACCCGCTGCGCCTCCTCGCGGCGCGGCCCGATCTTGGGCCGATTGCCGATGACCTGCACTGCGGCGTTCACGACCGCGAAGCCGGCGGCCCCGAGCAGCCTGCGCACCTCGGTGAGCATGGCCGCGCCGGAGACGTTCGCCCACTCCGGGCGGCCGGTGCCGAACACCGCGCCCACATCGCCGAGGCCGGCCGCGGAGAGCAGCGCGTCGCACAGCGCGTGCGCGGCGACGTCGCCGTCGGAGTGGCCCGCGCACCCGTCGTCGCCGTCGAACAGCAAGCCGGCCATCCAGCACGGGCGGCCGGGTTCGATGGGGTGGACGTCGCTGCCGATACCAACTCGCATGGCCACGACGTTCTCATACGCCGCGCGCGGCGGCGCACAGCGTCTCGGCCAGGCGCAGATCCAGCGGGGTGGTGATCTTGAAGGCGAGCGGGTCGCCGGGGATGGTGCGCACCGCGATGCCGAGGCGTTCGACCAGTCCCGCGTCGTCGGTGGCGGGCACGTCGGCCGCGTAGGCCTCGCGCAGCACGCCCGCAGCGAAGCCCTGCGGGGTCTGGATGGCGCGCAATGTGGCGCGATCGGGGGTGCCGGTGACGACGCCCTGCGCGTCGACCGACTTGACGGTGTCGACCACGGGCAGCGCGGGGACCACCGCGCGATGACCGGCGCGCAATTCGGCGGCAACCCGCGCGATCAGGCCGGGCGGGGTCAGCGCGCGGGCGGCGTCGTGCACCAGGAAACTTCGGGCATCCGGGGCGGCCGCGATACCGGCGCGCACCGAGTCGGTGCGTTCGGCCCCGCCGACCACCACGTGCACGGCGTCCGAGGGCGGCAGCAGGGCGACTGCGCTCTCGACCAGTTCGGCGGGCACCATGACGATGACACGGTCGACCGCGCCCGAAGCCAGCAGGCCGTCCACGGCCAGCCGGACCATAGGCGTGCCGCCGACCGGGACGAACGCCTTGGGCATGTGTTCACCCAGGCGAACGCCACGACCGGCGGCAGGCACCAAGGCAACGACGGAATTGTCGCTGTCGGCGTCGTTCACGGTCTAGGAAGCCGCGGCGAGGACCTCGTCGAGCAGCGTCTCGGCCTTGCCGTCGTCGGTTCCCTCGGCGAGCGCGAGCTCACCGACGAGGATCTGACGGGCCTTGGCGAGCATCCGCTTCTCACCGGCGGACAGCCCGCGATCCTGCTCCCGGCGCCACAGGTCGCGCACGACCTCGGCCACCTTGTTCACATCGCCGGAGGCGAGCTTCTCGAGGTTGGCCTTGTAGCGGCGGGACCAGTTGGTCGGCTCCTCGGTGTGCGGCGCGCGCAGCACCTGGAAGACTCGGTCGAGACCCTCCTGGCCCACGACGTCGCGCACACCTACGTATTCGGCGTTTTCCGCGGGAACGCGGACGGTGAGGTCACCCTGTGCGACCTTCAGGACCAGATACTCTTTTTGCTCACCCTTGATGGTGCGAGTCTCGATTGCTTCGATCAGCGCCGCTCCGTGGTGGGGGTAAACGACGGTGTCTCCGACCTTAAAAATCATGTGTCCCGTGCCCCTTTCGATGTTCACAGTTTAACATGCGACTCGATAACGGCGCGATCAACTGTGCAGGTCAGGGCCACAACTAGCGCGCCGAGGGGGTTGACAGAACCCGCTCGGTGTGCATTACGTTGTGCCGTAACGAGTTATCGACCGGCACCACCTGGGCCCGAGACGCCGCCCTCTTCCGGGCACTCCACCCGCTACTCGACCCTGCGGGCCACCGAACCGTTATCCAACGGATGCCGACCGCACGCGGTGTCGCGGCGCGGACACGCCGGGCCGGGCGCGGCCTTCCCGATGTCGACTACTACGCTGCCTAGTTACTACTCTCCGTAGCGGAGTGATCCCGGTCGACATGGAGGACAACCCGTGACTGCCCAGAATGCTGTGACCGCCTCGCCGGTGGCGCGCAAGCCTCGTCTCATGGTCACCGTTGCCGCACTCGCCGCGGGCGCGGCCCTGGCGCTGTCCGGCTGCAGCGCGGGACAGGTCTCCCAGACCGCCAACCAGGCTCCGGCCATCAACGGCAACAACATCGATGTGGAGCAGATCTCCCTGCGCAACGTCCACATCGTGTACCCGTCGGAGGGCTACACCAACACCCAGGGCGGCAAGGCGGTGCTCGCGCTGGCCATCGTGAACAACAGCGGCACCGTCACCGACGAGCTGACCAGCGTCACCACCGACCTCGGCACCGTGACGATCACCCCGCCCACCGGCGACCGCGTGCTGAGCGTCGGCCCGCAGCAGACCGTCGTGGCCGCGGCCACCGCCGGCGCCGCCGGCGAGCACGGCGACGACCACGGCTCCGCGCCGACCACCTCTCCCACCGCCGAGCCGACGGCCTCGCCGACCACCCAAGCCCCGGCCACCTCGGCGCAGCCGCCCATCGACCCCGAGGCGAACCAGGCGCTCATCGAGATCACCGGGCTGACCAAGGACATCACCCCGGGCCTGACCTACACCGTGTCGTTCAACTTCAAGCAGAACGGCACCGTCCAGGTGCAGGTCCCGGTGGACGCGGGCGTCGAGGCCGACCGGCACGAGTCCGACAAGTCCGGCCCCGCGCCCGAGGGCGCGGGCGGCGGCCACTGAGCCGACGCGCCGGCGCGCGCTGACGCGGTCCGACATCCCGAGAGGCGGGGGCGCCTTTGGCCAGGAACAAGCCGGTCTTCCGGTGTTCGGCGTGCGCGCACGAGGTCGCCAAGTGGGTCGGCAAATGCCCGGAGTGCGGGGCGTGGGGCACGGTCGACGAGGTCGCCGCGTCCACCTCCGCCGCCGCACCCGGCCGCAAGGCGATGCTGCCGAGCACGGCCGCGGCGCCCATCTCCACCATTGATTCGAAGGTCACCAGGGCCAAGCCGACCGGCGTGAACGAGCTGGACCGGGTGCTCGGCGGCGGCGTCGTGCCGGGTTCGGTGGTGCTGCTCTCCGGCGAGCCGGGTGTGGGAAAGTCCACGCTGCTGCTCGAGGTGGCGCACCGCTGGGCCGCCGCGCGCGACGAGCGGGCGCTCTACGTGACGGCCGAGGAGTCGGCGGGCCAGGTGCGGTTGCGCGCCGACCGCACCGGCGCGGTGCACGAGCGGGTCTACCTGGCGGCCGAATCGGATCTGTCGGTCGTGCTCGGACACGTCGAGCAGGTGCGCCCGACACTGCTGGTGGTCGACTCCGTGCAGACCATGCTGGCGCCCGACGTGGACGGCGTGATCGGCGGCGTCACGCAGGTGCGCGCCGTGACGGCCGCGCTCACCTCGCTGGCCAAGGCCAGCGGTGTGGCCGTGCTGCTGGTCGGCCACGTCACCAAGGACGGCAACGTCGCGGGCCCGCGCACGCTGGAGCACCTGGTCGACGTGGTGTTGCAGTTCGAGGGCGACAAGAACTCCACGCTGCGCATGGTGCGCGGCCTGAAGAACCGCTTCGGCAGCGCCGACGAGGTCGGCTGTTTCGAGCTGCACGAGGACGGCATCGCCGGCGTCGACGATCCGTCCGGGCTGTTCCTGCACCACCGCACCGAGACCGTCCCCGGCACCGCGGTCACCGTGGCCATGGACGGCAAGCGGCCGCTGGTCGGCGAGGTGCAGGGACTCACCGTGCGCACCGAGATCCCGCAGCCGCGCCGCGCCGTGAGCGGCCTGGACTACAACCGGGTCGCGATGGTGCTCGCCGTCCTGCAGAGCCGGGGGCGGGTGTTCCTCGGCAAGCACGACGTCTACGCGGCGACCGTGGGCGGGATGCGGCTCGTGGAGCCCTCCGCCGACCTGGCCATCGCGCTGGCCATCGCCAGCGCCGAAGCCGATACGGCGATCCCCGCGGGCTGGGTGATCCTCGGCGAGGTCGGCTTGGCGGGCGAGGTGCGCAAGGTGACGGGGGTGGCTCGTAGGCTGGCCGAAGCCGAACGGCTCGGGTTCACCACGGCGCTGGTGCCGCCGGGCCTGGAGCGGGTGAAGAACGGGGGGATGCGCGTGCACGAGGTGGGTGACGTGCGGTCGGCGCTGCGGATCAGCGGACTGCGCTCGGGACGGTCACCGCGGGGCGAGGCCGAGTGATCCCGGGCCGGTGGGCCGCGTATCTGCGCGGCAGGTCGGTCCCGCCGAAGCCGCCGCGCGAGGCGCCCGAGCACTCGCCGCTGCCGGAGGTGATCGCCAGGATCGCGCCGGGCACCGCGCTGCGCGACGGCCTGGAGCGCATCCAGCGGGGCCGCACGGGCGGGCTGATCGTGCTCGGCTGGGACGAGCGGGTGCGCGCCCTGTGCGACGGCGGTTTCGAACTCGACGTGGACTTCGCGCCGACCCGGCTGCGGGAACTGTCGAAGATGGACGGCGCGGTGGTGCTCACCGCCGACGCGTCGCGCATCGTGCGCGCGAACGCGCACCTGGTACCCGACCCGTCACTGCCCAGCGCGGAATCCGGCACCCGCCACCGCGCGGCCGAGCGCACCGCCGCGCAGACGGGCCATCCCGTGGTGGCCGTGAGCAAATCGATGCGCACGATGACGGTCTACGTGGCCGGTGTGCGCCACCTGGTGCAGCCGTCGGCGGCCATCCTGACGCGCGCCGATCAGGCGCTGGGCACGCTGGAGCGCTATCGCGGCGGCTACGACGACGTGTGCGCCGAGCTCACCGCCGCCGAACTCGAGGATGTGGTCACCCTGCGCGACGCGCTCGGCGCGGCGCAGCGGCTGGAACGGATGCGCCGCGTGGGGCACGAGATCGAGCGCGATGTGCTCGAGCTCGGCGTGGACGGCAGGCAGTTGGCGCTGCGGCTGGAGGAGCTGATCGGCGACAGCGCGTGGTCGCGCGAACTGCTGGTCCGCGACTACCTCGCGGGCCCGGTCACCCCCGCGACCGTCGAGCGGGCGCTGTCGGGCATGGACGCGCTCACCGACGCCGAACTGCTGGACCCGGCGAGCCTGGCCGCGCCGCTGGGCTATCCGGACGGCGCGGCGGCGCTGGAGCGCCCGGTGCGCCCGCGCGGTTTCCGCGTGCTGGCCCGCATCCCGCGCCTGCGGTTCACCGATATCGAGACGCTGGTGTCGGCGTTCGGGAGCGTGCAGGGGCTGCTGGCCGCCACCGTCGCCGATCTGCAAGCGGTGGACGGCATCGGCGTGCCGCGGGCGGCGCGCATCAGGGAGGCGCTCACCCGGCTGGCCGCGCTGAGCCCGGACCGCCCGTTCGACCGTCCCGGCCCGATCCGCCGGTTCTGAGCGGGCCCGATTGCGCGGTGCGGGCTTCCAGCGCGCCGCCCCGATCACGCCGGGCGCGGACCGAATCGCCGAAATCCGCTCCGCTCAGGCGATATTGAACGGCTCGGCCGCGCTGCGCACCGAACCCAGTTGCGCGACAACCGAATACGCGCCCGGCGGCACCGGCACGCGCTCGCCCGCGCAGTTCGGCTGGGAGGTCGATCCCGACCAGGTGACCTGGAAGGCCGCCTGCTCGCCGCCGTTCATATCGCGCACGTCGGGCTGGCCGTCGGGGTAGCAGTCGGTGCTCGACCAGAGCCTGCGGGTGCCGTCGAGGGTGTAGACCGAGATCTGCTGCAGGCCCGAACCCACGTCGCGCGAGCAGGTCTCCGAGGAGATGTTGGTGATGACGATCCCGAACACCGGCTGTTCGCCGACCTGATAGGTGGGCTGCTCGACGGTCACCTTCACCGCCAGCGACTGATCGGGGCACTGGCCCGCCGCCCCCGCGGGCGCGGCGCTCGGCGCCGGGGTGGCACTCGGGTCGGCGGTGTCGGATTCCGGTGCGGCCGAGGTCGACGTCGCCGCGGTGGTCGTCGAGGTCGCGGCCGCGGTTCCGCCGGGCGAGTCACCGCCGCGGGCGACCATCACCACGAGCCAGATCACCAGCGCGAGCACCACGACGAGAACTCCGATGGCGAAAACGCGACGACGCCAGTAGATCTCCGGAGGCAGTGGTCCAGTCGGTTCCAGCACGTCTCAAACTTACGGCCACGACCGGGTGGGGCGTCTCAGGACCTCGGCGTGTCGGGCCGGTCGGCGCGGGCGTGGCGCCCGCGCCGACCCCCGCACGCTGGGGATTCGGCCCGCCCGGACCGGATCAGACGACCTCGCCGATATTGCCGACGACGCGCTGCAATTTGACCTGGCCGTCGGCCAGCTTGTACGTCACGCACGCGATCGCGAGCTGACCGGTGGCCACCCGCTGGGAGATGATCATCGAGCGCTGCATGAGCAGCTTGCTGGTCTCCACCACGTGCCTGGCCTCGAACTCGTCCACCCCGGACAGGCCCTCGCGGCGCCCGATCAGGATGGACGGGGTGACCCGCTCCACCACGCTGCGGATGAACCCGCCGGGCACCTCGCCGCCGTCGAGCGCGTCGATGGTGGCCTTCACGGCGCCGCAGCTGTCGTGTCCGAGCACCACGATCAGCGGCACGTTCAGCACGTGCACGCCGTATTCGATGGAGCCGAGCACCGAGCTGTCCACCACGTGCCCCGCCGTGCGGACCACGAACATGTCGCCGAGTCCCTGGTCGAAGATCAGTTCGGCGGCCACCCGGGAGTCGCCGCAGCCGAACAGGATGGCGTGCGGATGCTGACCGGCCACGAGCTTGGCCCGGTCGGCCGCGCCTTGGCTAGGATGCATCAAATTGCCATTGACGAAGCGCTCGTTGCCCTCGCGGAGGGACTTCCAGGCACTTATCGGATTGGAACCAGGCATATCGCCATTGTGCACATGCCGATGGTTACCAGCGAGTCCGCTTCGTTACGGGCCGGCAAAGATCGACTGGCCGCCGCTCGGCGGGGACGGTGAGGGAGATGCGCGGCGGTACCGACATCCGGCGGGGTCCGGGCACGGGCCACGTCGACCACGACGCGCTGCTGGACTGGTACACCGAGTCCGCGCGCGATCTGCCCTGGCGACGCCCGGGCGTGACGGCGTGGCAGATCCTGATGAGCGAGATCATGCTCCAGCAGACGCCGGTGGTGCGGGTCGAGCCGATCTGGCGGGAGTGGGTGGCGCGCTGGCCGGTGCCCTCGGCGATGGCGGCGTCCTCGCAGGCCGAGGTGCTGCGCGCGTGGGGCAAGCTCGGCTATCCGCGCCGGGCCCTGCGGCTGCACGAATGCGCGCGGGTGCTCGCCGCCGAGCACGGCGACGAGGTGCCCGCCGACGTGGACGTCCTGCTGAGCCTGCCCGGCATCGGCGCGTACACCGCGCGCGCCGTCGCGTGCTTCGCCTACGGGCAGCGGGTTCCCGTGGTGGACACCAACGTGCGGCGCGTGGTGGCGCGGGCGGTGCACGGGCGCGCGGAGGCCGGCAACCCGTCGTCGCGGGATCTGCCCGAGACCGAGGCGCTCCTGCCCGCGCAGGTGGCCCGCGCCGCGAAGTTCTCCGCCGCCCTGATGGAGCTGGGC
The DNA here is from genome assembly GCF_003315035.1 of Nocardia puris. Classification (GTDB taxonomy): domain Bacteria; phylum Actinomycetota; class Actinomycetes; order Mycobacteriales; family Mycobacteriaceae; genus Nocardia; species Nocardia puris. Next base: position 94,674 of record NZ_QNRE01000011.1, on the reverse strand, counting down.
GCTACGGTGTGCACGGCCCGCACCCCGGACTGCGCGCGCTGCCCGCTGCCGGACTGCGCCTGGGTGGCGGCCGGGCGGCCCGTCTCGGACGTGGTGCGCCGCACGCAGAAGTACGAGGGCACCGACCGCCAGGCCCGCGGCCGCCTGCTCGACGTACTGCGCGACGCGAGCGGACCGGTCGAGCGGGTGCGGCTGGATCTGGCGTGGACGCGCGATCCGGGCCAGCGAGACCGGGCGCTGGATTCGCTGCTGGTGGACGGGTTGATCGAGCAGACCGCCGACGGATTGTTCGCGCTCGCGGGCGAAGGCGGCTGACCCGGTTCAGCCCGCTCAGCCGGTCACGAGGCCTCAGTCCAGGACGCGCCGCAGGAACTTCTCCACGGCCTCGCGATAGCGCTCCGGTTGGTCGTCGTGCACGAGGTGCCCGGCGCCGCGGACCAGCACGTGCTCGGCGTTGGGGTTGGTCTCGGCCATCTCGCGCATCTGGCCGGGCGGGGTGATGGTGTGCTCGCCCTCGATGAGCAGCGCGGGCACCCGCACGGCCCGCCACTCGTCCCAGAAGTGGCGGCCGCCCCACTCCTCGGAGATGTCGCGGAAGGTGGCCACCGAGCCGTGCAGCCGGTAGCCGTCGGGACCGTGGCTGAAGGAGTTCAGGAAGTACCGGCCCGCGACCGGGCCGAAGTAGTCGAGCACCGAATCGGCGTCCGGGAACGGCTGCGGCCAGGACTCGATCATCGCGGCCCAGTCGGCGGCCGTGCGGCCGGTGAAATCCGGCGCGATGTCCTCCACCACCAGCGCCCGCACCCGCTCGGGGTGGCGGGCGGCGAAGACCCAGCCGTGCAGCGCGCCCATGGAATGGCCGATCACCACCATCGGCTCGGTGAGGTGCGCGGTGGCCTCGGCCAGATCGGTGACGAACGCCTCGGTGCTGAGTTCGGCGGGCGCCGGACGGCCGTGGCCCGCGGCGTCGAAGGTGTAGACGTGGCCGTGCCCGCGCAGCCAGTCGAGCTGATCGCCCCAGGTCCGGGCGCTGCCCATCAAGCCGTGCAGCAGCAGGATCGGCACCCCTGCTCCGCCTTCGTCGTACCACATCGGCTCGATTGTGCCCGGTCGAGGCGTCGGCGCGCGCATCGCACCCGCCGCGCCGACGTATTGTCGGGGCATGGCTGTCGTGAAGATCAACGCGATCGAGGTCCCCGAGGGCGCGGGTCCCGAACTGGAGAAGCGGTTCGCCCACCGCGCGCACGCCGTGGAGAATTCCCCCGGCTTCCTCGGTTTCCAGCTGCTGCGTCCCACGGCGGGCGAGAACCGCTATTTCGTGGTGACACAGTGGGATTCGGAGGAGTCCTTCGCCGCCTGGCGCGACGGGCCCGCCCGCGCCGCGCACGCGGGGTCCGGCGAACAGAAGCCGGTCTCGACGGGCGCCTCGCTGCTGGAGTTCGAGGTGGTGCTGGACGTGGCGGCCAAGCCCGCGTCCTGACGCGTATTGACGCCGATGGCGTGGAATGTCACAGTTCGAGATGACCAAAGCGAGGGTGATGCGGTAATTCCGGTGTGAATCCGGAGCGGTCGCGCCACTGTGTTCCTCGCACCGAGTCCGTCCCGAGCCGTTCGCGGCCCGGCGGGAACGGTGCCGGAAAGCCAGACACCGGCACCGTCGCGACCGCCCATCTCACGGGGACGCGCCCCTTCCCCTAGGAGGACTCGAATGGCCATCGCGCATTCACCCGCACGGGAAACCGATTCCCTGGCAACCGTGCTCGTCACGGTCGGTGTCGTTCTGCTCGCACTGCTCACCCTGTACCTGGTCGGCTTCGACCAGGGGACCCTCTCGCGCGGCGGGATGTTCCTGCACGAGCTGATGCACGACGGACGTCACCTGCTGGGTGTCCCGTGCCACTGACCGGAACACTGAAGACCCTGCTGCTGCGCGGCCTGCTGGCCGGTTTGATCGCCGGTCTGCTGGCCGCCACGGTGGGCTATTTCGTCGGCGAGCCCAAGATCGACGCCGCCATCGCCATCGAGGAGGCGGCCGCCGCGCACGCCCCCGAGGAGGAGGCGGGCGGTCACTCGCACGGCGAGGGGGACGACGGGGCCGCGGTGAGCAGGTCCGGACAGAAGTTCGGCCAGTTCCTCGCACTCGGCATCACCGGTCTCGCGGTGGGCGCCCTGTTCGCCTCGGTCGGGCACTACGCGCGGCGCCACACCGCGCTGCCGGGGCCGAAGCTGGCCCTCGCGCTCGGTGTGGGTGGTTGGGCCGCGATCGTCGCGGTGCCGTTCTTCAAGTACCCGGCCAATCCACCGGCCGTGGGCGATCCGGAGACCATCAACGAGCGCACCTGGTTGTGGGTGGCCGTGGTCCTGCTCGGCCTGGCGGCCGTCGGCGCCGGGGTGTACGTGTACAAGCTGCTCGCCGGGCAGCTGGACACGGTGCGCCTGATCGCCGGTGTCGCGGCGTTCGTGCTGATCACCGCACTGGGCTACGTGCTGCTGCCCGGGATCGACGAAGTGGCCGAGGATTTCCCGCCGAGCCTGCTGTGGCAGTTCCGGGTGTCGTCGCTGGCCGTCACGACCACGCTGTGGGCCGCGCTCGGCCTGGTGTTCGCGGCGCTCACCGAGTTCGCCTCGCGCTCTGGCACCACGGTAGGGGAGGAAGTCGCTACCGCGGCGTGATCCGCGACGAGACGTGAAGGCGCAGTGTCGGTTTCCATGACCGACACTGCCCCTTCCGTTCCGCGACCGGTCTCGATCGCGTTCACCGGAGTTGTGGTCGCCCTGCTCGCCGGAGTAGCCGAGGCACTCGTCCACATCGCCGTCGCGCTCGACACCGCCGAGGCCGATGTCGGAGGGCTCGCCGTCGGACTCGCGGTGCGAGCGGCGCTCTACCTGGCCGTGCTGGCGGCGGCCGTGCTGATGTCGCGCGGCAGTCATCCGGCGCGGCTGGCGCTCACCCTCGGGCTCGGCGTGGTGGGGCTGTCCTCGCTGCTGATCGAACCGGCCACCGCGGTGCTCGACGGCGGAATCCCGTGGAGCGCGGCCACACCCGGCACGCTGCTGATCGCGGTCCTGCGGGCTGTGCACGTCGCGGCGGTGCTCGTCGCCGTGCCCGCGATGTGGGCGTCCGGCGCTCGCGCGCACTTCGCCGGTCGACACGCCACGAGTTTCGGGTAGCCAAACAAATTTATTTGGACTACCTTGTGATGGGTCGGAGCGTGTACCGACAGTCACCGCGGTCCCGCGCCACGTACACCCGGCGCGGGACCGTGTCCGGTGAGACGACTCCCGCGCGGGGAGAACCGTCAGGCCAGCGCGGCGTCGAGGGTGATGCTGTCGACGCCCGCGAGCGCCTTGGAGACCGGGCAGCCCGCCTTGGCGGCCTCGGCCACGGCGATGAAGCCGTCGGCGTCCAGGCCCGAGACCCGGGCGCGGACGGTCAGCTTGATACCGGTGATGCGGAAGCCGCCCGCCGGGTCGGGGCCGAGCGTGACATCGGCGGTGACGTCCAGGCTCTCCGGGGTGCCGCCCGCGTTGCCGATCTGGGCCGACAGCGCCATCGCGTAGCAGGAGGAGTGCGCCGCCGCGATGAGTTCCTCGGGGCTGGTGGTGCCGTCGGCCGCGTCCGCGGAACGCTTGGGGAACGACACGTCGTACTTGCCGACACCGGAGCTGGTCAGTTCGACCTGGCCGGAACCGTCCTGCAGTCCGCCGGTCCATGCGGTGCGCGCGGTGCGTGTGGGCATCGTTGTCCTTTCACGAGGGTGGACGAGTTCGTCTGATCCGAACCTACTCGCCCGCGCTCAGTCCGCGGGGCTCAATCGGCTGTCCAGCCGTTCCAGCAGCGCGAGCCACTCCCGTCCGTGGCGCCGGGCCGCCTCCTCCCCCGGAAATCCGGCGTGGCGCAGGCGAAGCCGGATGCCCCGCGGCTGCTTGACGAACCCGATCGTCACCACGGTCTCGGCGCCCTCGGTCGCGCGGGTCACCCACGTGAACTCGATGGTGCGCTCGGGCTCGAGGCGCAGGAACCGGCCGTAGTGCGGCACCCGCTCACCCTCGGCCTCGGTCTCGAAGTAGAACGGCTCGCGCACGGCGGGGGTCATGCGCACGGAATCCGGTACGGCCAACCAGATGTCGAAGCCCTGGGTCAGCGCGGCGTACAGCAAACCCGGCGGGGATTTCATCACCCGCTCGACGGTGATCTCGTGCGGCCGCGTGGACAGATCCGGTGTGCGAACGGGCTGGGCATTCATGACCGGACCATACTCCGCCCGGCGGACTCAGCCGGGATCGGTGACGCGCGCGAGCACGATTCCGCCCAGAATCAGCGTGAGGGCGAGAAATCGGCCGAGCGGACACGATCTTGTGCACGACCACGCCGAGCGCATCGGGGCTCGGTCCGAATCCGGACCGGGCGCTCGTGACGCGCGACCGCGCGGTCCACAAGAGCTCGCTGCTGGAGGGCCTGCCGGACTTCATGACCCGGCTCTGGACGCGCGAATCCTCTTGGTGCGCAGCATGATCAGCTGCAAGCCGTGCCCGCGTACTCACAACCCGCCGAGGGCGGCGCTACTCCCCTCGGCACGCGCGAGCCAGGAGTCGGCTCTCCGCAAGCGAATCACTCTGGCGCGCAACATGATCAGCCGCGAGCCGGGCGCACGCGTTCAGGACCGGCGAGGGCGGCGCGACCCCTCGGTACGCGCGCCGCCACCGCCCGACTTCCGCTCAGAAGCGGTCCTTGTGCTCGGTCACCCACTCCGCGAACGTGCGCGCGGGGCGGCCGAGGATCCGCTCGACGGTGCCGTCGGGTGTGCTCGCCGATGCCGGCGGGTCGGCGTACCAGCCGATCACGTACTCGGCGTCGGCGCGCGAGACACCCGTCGCGAGCAGCCGGTCGATCGCCCGCTCGCGGCTGATCTGCTCGAAGACGATCGCGCGGCCCACCGCCTCGGCCAGCATCGCGACGCGCTGTCGCGGCGTGAGCGCCTCCGGGCCCGCGAGGTTGTAGGCGCGGCCCGCGTGCCCGTCCTCGGTGAGCGCCACGGCGGCGACCGCACCGAGATCGGGCCCCAACATTCGTTCAGATCAAGCCCCGTGTTCGACCCGATATGGGGAATCGACCGGATCGGCCCCGGCGATCGCGCCGAATTCCGGCCGACGGCGCGACGCCTGCCGGTGAAGTAGAACCGAGCACCCCGATTGCTCTCGGCGGGAAGAGGTTCGGATCGTCGACCCCATGGGCCGGGCCGCGGCGACTCGACGACATGCCCCCGCTGGACGTTCGAGGTCACCCGCGTAGCGAGGGCGATCGCGACCTCCGCGTTTGCGGCGAGAACGCCGCAAATGCTCGGTTGACGGGCGCCGAACGGCGGTCGGCCGCTTAGGCTGCAAGGGTGAATGCGCCAGGCAAAGCGAATCGTGGCTCGGTCGTGCGGGACTGGGGCATCGCGGCGATCGTCGCCGCGATCCAGGTGGGGGGCGGCTACGCGGTGAACGCGAGCCAGTCCGGGGTGCGGGCGCTGGACGTATTCGGCTACGTGTTGCTGGTGGCGGGGCCGCTGGCGCTGGGCCTGCGGCGGGTGCAGCCGCTGCCGGTGCTGGGGGTCACGCTGGCCGCCTGCGGGCTCTACCTCGCCGTCGGCTACGGATTCGGGCCGGTGGTATTGGCTTTCGCGATCGCCTTCCTCACCGCCGCCGTGCACGGAAACCGTTGGTGGACATACCCGGTCGTGCCCGCCGCGTACCTGCTGTTCGTGTGGCCGGCGCCCGCGCTGCTCGGCAGGCACACCGACCTGTGGGCGGCGTTCGGCATCCTCGGCTGGCTCGCGGCGCTGGTGGCGGCGGCCGAGGTGCTGCGCCAGTGGCGCATCGCCGAGCGGGAGCGCCGGGCGCGGGCCGCGGCGGCGCGCCGCGACGAGAAGGCCCGACGCGAACGGTCCGAGAACCGCAGGCGCCTGGCGACCGCGCACGAGCTGCACGACGCGCTGGCGCACAACATCTCGGTGATCAACGTGCAGTCCTCGATGGCGCTGGAACTGTTCGACAAGAAGCCGCAGCAGGCGCGCAGCACGCTCGCCGCGATCAAGATCGCCAGCCGGGAATCCCTGGCCGAGGTGCACAAACTGCTCGGCGTGATCCGCGCCGGGGTCAGCGCCGAGGATCTGGAGGAGGCCGAGCAGCACCCGCTGCCCACCCGCCCGGCGCGTCCGCGGCGCGGCGCCTGGCGGGCCGCGCCCCGGCTGGAGGTGCGCGAGCCCGCGCACCAACCCGAGCCGGAGCCCGAACCCGCGCCCGTCGCGCCCGAGCCGGTGCGCCTGCCCGACCCGAGCATCGACGACCTGGACGTGCTGCTGCGCGGCGTGCGCGCCGACGGGCTGAACGTGGAGACCAAGATCGTCGGCGAGGTGCGTCGCCTGCCGGGCACCATCGACGTGGCCGCCGCGACGATCATCCTGGAATCCCTCGACAACGTGCTGCGGCACGCCCCTGGCGCCGGCGCGAACGTCACCATCCGCTACACCGCCGATTCGCTCGACCTCACCATCGACAATTCCCGCCCCACCACCACGCCCGCCCGCACCGGCCCGGTCGGCAACGGCATCATCACCATGCGCAAACGCATCCACGCCCTCGGCGGCGCCCTCACCGCGGGCCCGCGCCCCAGCGGCGGCTATCGCGTCGCCGCCCGCCTCCCCTCCGACACCGGCTTGCGCCGCGTCCCCGCCGCGGTGGGGGCCGAGGGCAACGGAAAGGTCGAGCCCGCGCCGAAGGAACCCACGGCGAACGTCTCGGAAACCCCTGAACCCGACAAGAATTGAGCCCGCGTCCGCCGTTCGTGTCGGACCGGTCCCCGATGACGGACAACAGTTACGGCTCCGCGTACACCAGTCGCGGACGATCCGGTCTCGCGTCGCTTGCGACCACACCCCGGGACGCCGCAGCGCGAACAACCGCAGCCGGAGCGGTCTCACGCGTTACGGGCTGCCCAAATTCTTCAAGCTGTCTTCGAGCCTCTTGATCTCCGTCTCTTGCGCCGTCTGCTGGTTGTCGAAGCTGACAGCTGCCGCGTGTAGCGCGTTTCCCACCTGTTCGGCTGCGGGAACACTCTCGTTCAGGCGGTCCTGAATGTATTCCGCAGCCTTTGAATAGGCCTCCCAGACTCCCATGAACAGGGGGCCGAATTGCACCACCGTATATTTCAAGTTATCGATCGAAGCGGCAGATTTTCGCAGATCTGGCACTGCTTCCGTGAGCCACGCCTTGGAGACATTCTCCAAGTGACCTATCTCGACATTCAGATCCTTGGCCACTTGCGACCAACCCTTCCAGTGAAATCAATCCAGCATGGCACACCTCAGTCACTGTCACGGCCGAGGTACGATCACCCATGTCGCCAGTTCTTCATCACGAGAGAGCGTGCCGTCCCACCGGTTGTTCTGAAAATTCTCATCGGTGAGTAGGTCTTCGTAGGGCGTCCTCGTGAATCCCAGGTTGCTAATATCAACAATAGCGATCCGTGGTGCCAGCTCCGTCCTCTTCAAAAACCGAGCGATATCGGTCGCGGCGGCACGTAGATCGTCCACATGTGTGGAGGTCGGAACATTGAGATCTACCGCGACTACGACCATACCTGGCTGGCTTGTCAGTTCATTGATGTCAACATCGGATAGGCAAGTGCCAGTCGGAAGCGGCATTTCAGCCATTTTGGGTGTCAGATACTTTTCATCCGCGTTACGCCACTCGGGAACGGTCGTCCTGTCGACACAAGTGACGGGGAGAGTTGTGGATGCAGGTGGCGAACTGGTCTCCACGCTCGAAGGCGTGACAATCCCCGAGCTACAGCCCATCAGCGCAATAGACGCCACGACTAACAAAGAAGCTGCCGCGAGCGAAGATGGAACACCTATCTCGTATCGATCAGTCTTCGCCATCCAACTTCCAATCATCGCTCTTATTGTCGAACTGGTCAGTCACGGTCGCCGGCCAGGTATGATTCCCGTTCGAATCGATCTCGAGACCAGCCGGGCTCTTGATGAGATTGGTGAGGGTATTCGAAGCCTGCCACACCTTGGTTTGCGTCTCAACAAAATCAGCCATGGCCTGAACCACCAGTTCGACAGCCGTTACAACTGCGGAGTTCAGATTGTTTACTGTCCATATCGCGGCGGCTCCCGCCGTTACCGACGTCTCCGCAGAAAATGTCGCGACGTTAGCCACAATGGTTGCAAGATTGTTTATGATGTTGTAGTAGAGAGTCCGACCCTCCTGCGCCACGATAATGAGCTGATCGTGAATGGTGTTGCACATGTCCGTGATACCGGTCATCGCCGCCTGCTGGCTCAGTTTCGTCGCGTTGAATGCCTTGGCAGCACTACCATCCCATCGCCCATCCATACTCAGCTCACGACGGCCCACTCTGCGATTGACCACGCCGACCTCGGCACCCAGCGCTTGCCATCGGGCCGCATAATCCACGAACAGCCAGGGCGCGAACATCCCCTCGTTGGCCTTCTCGAGTTCAGCGAAGAGTTCTTTCAGCTTTGCTTGGATATCATCCCGAACGCCGGTCACCTTCAAATATATAGGCCAGGCCACGATCTTCAGATCGTCCACCGTATCGTTGATAATGTCTGGCGTCTTCTTTACTTCGTCTACCGCATCGGAAAACTTCTCCCGCAGTTCGGCCAGCTTGGATTCGGCCAGTTCCGGATAGTCCGTCATTACCGCGCAGGTCCCATTCGTATTGTGAGCAGTTAGGTCAGAGTTCCATATTTCGAATCACCGTCGTACGGCGCCGAGAACCAGCGCACGTCCGTTCGATTCGTACAATGGTCCGATCAGCCGCTTTCAGGGAGTTCAGTAAACAGATCGAGATATCGTCATGGCGACCAACGCATCGCAGGAATCCCCTCCCATATTCCTGGCTACCCAAGTGAATGCTCAGTCAAGTAGCGCTCATGTCTGACCAACCGCGACGCCAACTCACGATTCGACTCTTGATTGAGATAGACGTCGTTGACCGACTCGTACTTCCGGGCCCTGACTTGATCGCAGCATTCGACAATGTCCTGTGCGACGAATTCAGAATTCATCGCTCTAACCCATTCGGGATCGACACGGAGCGAGATCAGCCTTGACAACGATGCAGTCACTGTTAGCGTCGGTTCACCATGCAGATTGTAGCCGGGCCCGTGCACCGTATAAGGCTTGTCGAGAAACAGCTGGTCATAGAGTTCGCGATACTCGTCGAGGGTCCGGGTCCGCAATAGGAGTGGCGCAGCATCGTGCAGGGAAGGTACCGTCGGTTTCGGCACGGTTCCAGACTCTGCATATTGCACAGCCAATTCATATACAGCATAGTGGTATGCGTCCAGTATGGACTGCTCGTACTGCGCCGGGTAGAATGCATCTTTCCAACCGTTGCTGAACCTTATTTCGGTCGGCAAGCGATCGCTACCGACCCGGACTGTCACCATGGAAGACTTCTGCGGCGGTGCTATCCTGATCGTCGCGCGAGAAGCGACACCCTGGGGCGGCGGTGTTACCGAGCCAGGTGGATCCGCATTCACTGGGGGAGGGAAAGCAGGAACCGATGCCGACGCACTCGGAGCCGACTGGGGTCTCACAATCGGCTCATCATCCCAGAACTCATCTGGGTCATCGTAGTGGTTGAAATGCCCTTGTACCGGCATCAGCGTACCTCACGGCGACCGTTGAAACCTGACGCGAGCAGCGCATTCTTCGCCGAGATCAGCAACTCTTCCCCCATTTCGCCTACCGGCCTCCCGCAACAACATCATCCGTGATCACACTGGACGATGTCGCTCACTTTGTCAATCGGCAGTGATCGACTCCGCAGCGGCTAGCAGAGCCCCCGGGCCATACATCAAGCCCGCCCCGACCTGGTGCGGTCGGGGCGGGCTCTGGTTCGTGACTTACTCGCCGGAGGCGGCGGCCTCGGTGGTGCCTTCGGCGGCGCCGGTGAGGACGACCTCGGGCTTCTCCTCGATGGGGGTCTTGGTCAGCTTGGCCTTGCCGGTGAAGACGAACTTGGCGTCCTCGCCGGTGCCTTCGCCGTCCCAGCCCTCGACGTCGACCTCGATGGTCTGGCCGGGGCCGATCTCGCCGAAGAGGATCTTCTCCGAGAGCTGGTCCTCGATCTCGCGCTGGATGGTGCGGCGCAGCGGGCGGGCACCGAGCACGGGGTCGAAACCGCGCTTGGCGAGCAGGCTCTTGGCCTGATCGGTGAGCTCGATCGCCATGTCCTTGTTCTTCAGCTGCGTGGCGACGCGACCGATCATCAGGTCCACCATCTCCACGATCTGCTCGCTGGTGAGCTGGTGGAAGACGATCACGTCGTCGATGCGGTTGAGGAACTCGGGGCGGAAGTGCTTCTTGAGCTCGTCGTTGACCTTGAGCTTCATCCGCTCGTAGTTCGAGCCCTCGGCGTTGGACTGGGTGAAGCCCAGGCCCACGGCCTTCGAGATGTCGGAGGTGCCCAGGTTCGAGGTGAAGATCAGCACCGTGTTCTTGAAGTCCACGGTCCGGCCCTGGCCGTCGGTGAGGCGGCCGTCCTCGAGCACCTGCAGGAGGGTGTTGTAGATCTCCTGATGCGCCTTCTCGATCTCGTCGAACAGCACCACCGAGAACGGCTTGCGGCGCACCTTCTCGGTGAGCTGGCCGCCCTCCTCGTAGCCCACGTAGCCCGGAGGGGCACCGAACAGGCGCGAGGCGGTGAAGCGGTCGTGGAACTCGCCCATGTCGATCTGGATGAGCGCGTCGTCGTCGCCGAACAGGAAGTTGGCCAGCGCCTTGGACAGCTCGGTCTTACCGACACCGGACGGGCCGGCGAAGATGAACGAGCCGGAGGGGCGCTTGGGGTCCTTCAGACCGGCGCGGGTGCGGCGGATCGCCTTGGAGACCGCCTTGACGGCGTCCTCCTGGCCGATGATCCGCTTGTGCAGCTCGTCCTCCATGCGGAGCAGACGGCTGGTCTCCTCCTCGGTGAGCTTGAAGACGGGGATGCCGGTCCAGTTGGCCAGCACCTCCGCGATCTGCTCGTCGTCCACCTCGGCGACGACGTCGAGATCGCCGGAGCGCCACTGCTTCTCGCGCTCGGCCCGCTTGGCGACGAGCTGCTTCTCCTTGTCGCGCAGGCGCGCGGCCTTCTCGAAGTCCTGCGCGTCGATGGCGCTTTCCTTCTCGCGGCGGGCGTCGGCGATCTTGTCGTCGAACTCGCGCAGGTCCGGCGGCGCGGTCATGCGGCGGATGCGCATGCGCGCGCCCGCCTCGTCGATGAGGTCGATCGCCTTGTCCGGCAGGAACCGGTCGTTGATGTAGCGGTCGGCCAGCGTCGCGGCGGCCACCAGCGCGCCGTCGGTGATGGACACCCGGTGGTGCGCCTCGTAGCGGTCGCGCAGACCCTTGAGGATGTTGATGGTGTGCTCGACGGTGGGCTCGCCGACCTGCACCGGCTGGAACCGGCGCTCCAGGGCGGCGTCCTTCTCGATGTACTTGCGGTACTCGTCGAGGGTGGTGGCGCCGATGGTCTGGAGTTCGCCGCGGGCCAGCTTCGGCTTCAGGATGGAGGCCGCGTCGATGGCGCCCTCGGCGGCACCCGCGCCGACCAGCGTGTGCAGCTCGTCGATGAACAGGATGATGTCGCCGCGGGTGTTGATCTCCTTGAGCACCTTCTTCAGGCGCTCCTCGAAATCGCCGCGGTAGCGGCTGCCCGCGACCAGGGAACCCAGGTCGAGGGTGTAGAGCTGCTTGTCCTTGAGCGTCTCGGGGACCTCACCGTTGACGATGGCCTGCGCCAGGCCCTCGACCACGGCGGTCTTGCCCACGCCGGGCTCGCCGATCAGCACCGGGTTGTTCTTGGTGCGGCGGCTCAGCACCTGCATGACGCGCTCGATCTCCTTCGAGCGGCCGATGACCGGGTCGAGCTTGCCCTCGAGCGCGGCCTGGGTGAGGTTGCGGCCGAACTGGTCGAGCACCAGCGAGGTGGACGGGGTGCCCGCCTCGCCGCGGGTGCCGGACTCCACCGGCTCCTTGCCCTGGTAGCCGGACAGCAGCTGGATGACCTGCTGGCGCACGCGGTTGAGATCGGCGCCCAGCTTCACCAGCACCTGCGCCGCGACGCCCTCACCCTCGCGGATCAGGCCGAGCAGGATGTGCTCGGTGCCGATGTAGTTGTGGCCGAGCTGCAGCGCCTCGCGCAGGCTCAGCTCCAGCACCTTCTTGGCGCGCGGGGTGAACGGGATGTGACCGGACGGGGCCTGCTGGCCCTGGCCGATGATCTCCTCCACCTGGCTGCGCACACCCTCCAGCGAAATGCCAAGCGATTCCAGCGACTTCGCCGCGACACCCTCGCCCTCGTGGATGAGGCCAAGCAGGATGTGCTCGGTGCCGATGTAGTTGTGGTTGAGCATCCGGGCCTCTTCCTGGGCCAGGACAACGACACGCCTCGCGCGGTCGGTGAACCTCTCGAACATCGCTCCCTCACTCTCCTGCTCAGACCTTCAGTGGCGTCCGACGCTTCACCCGCTGTGTGGTCAACCTGTGGTCGTCAGCCTGCCATGAAGCCCGGGGGTTGCGGCCCCCGCCTCCACTCTAGTTGGCAGGGGTCCGAGCCGCCTCCAGTCCACCCTATTGCGGACCGGCGGCAACACGGTCATTCACTCATAACGTGGCCGTCCCGGGTTTCGTTTCCGATCCGGTTTTGCCCACAGCGAACAGCGCCACACGCGGCGGCGTCGGCGAACACCGCGTCTGCCAGGCCGAACGGCCGGGCGGGCCCGATTGTTCCCGCCGACCGTCCGCACCCGCGCGGGATTCCGCCGCCCGGATACGACCTGGTTCCGGACAACCTACCGTCGACCGGCGACCAGTGGGGCGGTCATCGGCGTGGGTCCGCGCACAGCGAACACGCGAGGACGCCCTCGTCCCCGATCCGCACCTACCCCGTGAACGGCGCGGCGAACACGCAGGGCACCGGGCGCGGATGCGCCGGGTCCAGGGCGTTCAACACGAAATGCGCCGTCCGCATCGAGCCCGCGATGCCCGCATGTTCGGTGAAGTCCTGCGCGCAGCCGTCCTGCACCTCGATATTGGTGGCGTTGGGCGCGGGCACCAGGCCGTTGGTGTGCGGCACGACCGCCTCGTCGTAGCGGGTGGCGATATTCGTGTAGGTCACGTCAGGGTGGTAGACGCCGCCGGCGTTGAGGTCGGTCAGGAACGGTGAGCCCTGGAACATCTGCGGGCAGGCCATGCAGAGCTGGTCACCGAGCCCGGAGCGGAAGGCCGCGCCGATGCCGAGCCGGTCGGCGAACTGCGCCGCCGTGCCCACGCCGCCCGCGTTGGTGCCGAGCCAGGGCGGTGCGATGGCGACCAGCTTGTCCACCTTCGGCGCGCCGCCGAGCTTCTTGACGAAGTAGTTGCCGGTGAAGTTCCCCTGCGAATGCCCCACGATGTCCACCCGCCGCGCCCCGGTGGCGGCCAGCACGCGGTCGACGAAGGCGGCCAGCTGCGCCGAACTCTCCTGGATCGGGCGCATCCCGCCGATCTCCGACAGCGGCCACGGCACCGCGTGCGCCCCCGTGGTGAGCGCGTACACGCAGTACCCCTCGTTGGCCAGCAGCGGCGCGTACACGCCCCAATTCGTCTGCGCCCCACCGCCGGTCCCGTGCGCGAGCACGACGGGGTTGGGATGCTCCGCGCTCGGACGGCACGACCAGTCGTTGGCGCCCGGCAGCGAACCGCCCGGATTCGTCAGCTCGTAGGGGATGCCGGAGAAGAAGTTGTAGACCACCGGATAGCGCTGGGCGTGCGCCGCGCCCGCGGCGCTGATCCACAGCGCCGCGAGCACGAGAGCCACCGTCAGCGCACCTGGGACACGTCGCATGGGAGTTACCTTTCTGAAACCTGTTCCAGAAAGGTAACTCGAGCACTGTCCCAGATGGCACGGTTTCGGCGAGCCGACTACTGGAACTGGTTCGCGCTGTGCGCCGGAACCGGCTCGGTGGCGGGCAGCGCGGCCCGCTCCCCCTGCTGCGCGCCCGCCGCGAACAGCGCGCCGCACAGCACCAGGAAGGCCAGCGTGTGCAGCACCGCGCGAATCACGTTGTAGCGCACCCACTCCGCCTCGAACTCCGCGCGAACTGCGGCGAGGTCGGCGATGGCGCCCGGATCGCCCGCCGCCTCCAGCCCGACGTTGAGCGGCACGTTGAACGCCACCGTCACGGCGAACGCGATCACGTTGAGCGCCAAGGCGATACCGACCCAGACGAGCGTCGCGCGATGCTCCCGGCCCAGGTGCAGCGCCGCCGCCAGCGCGCTGAAACCCACCGTGCCGAGGAAGCCGATCATGAACCACGGGTTGATGATCACCACGTTGATCTTCTGCATGACCGACACCAGCGTCCGGTCGTCGAGCCCGCCGAGCGCGGGCATCACCGAGATCGCGTAGGCGTAGAAGACGCCGGCGATCAGCCCGGTCGACAGCGCGGCCGCGACGAGGGCGGCGATACGAAGCGCGATCATGCGATCTCTCCTGACTTTGCGGCCGGAGTGTCCCGGCGAGGCGATATCAGTCAATCGCGATCGCGCGCGGGCGACCATGGCCCGGACGCTCGCGCCCATGCGCGAGCGTCCACGGTCCTAGAGATCGCGCTCGGAGATGATCCCGCTCTGCATGGCCAGTGCCGCCAGGCGGACCCGCTTCTGGTTCTGCGGCAGGTTCTCCACGCCGAATTTCGCGAACAGCGTGCGCAGGTGGGTCTTGATGGCGTCGACGCTGAGGAACAGTTCCTCGGCGATCTGCTGATTGGACGCGGGCGTGGCGAAACCGGTGCCGTTCTTGTACGGCCTGCACAGCGCGACCAGCACGGCGCGCTGGGTCTCGGTGAGCGAGCGCAGGGTCGGCACCGAACTGCTGGAGGTGCGGGTCGCGTCGTCGGCCTCGGCGCCGTAGTCGTGGTAGGACAGCAGCGAGGTGCCCACCCGGATGCGGTCGCGGTCCATCAGGCGGCGGCGGCCGACCAGTCGCTCACCGTTGATGAACGTGCCGTTGGTGGACAGGCCGTCGTCCACGATGGTCCAGTGCGTGCCCAGATACTCGACGGCCGCGTGCAGCCGGGACACCTCGGCGTCCCAGCGCAGCGCCAGATCGGCCTGCGGGGAACGGCCGATGGTGACGCGCTGACGCTCCGGGCTCAGACCCAGCTCCTGCTGGCGGCCCGAGTCATCGGTGAATCGCAATACTGATCCGACGAATCCGGTCACTGCGCCGATACCTCATCTCTCCATACCGCCAGTGACAACCTTCGCACAGCCTCCATGGTGCCGCGCCCCGGCACCCGCGAGCAAGATCGAACCGCGCCGGCCCGGCGTGGCGACGTGCGGCGCGCCAGGAAACGACGCTGCCGCCCGGGCGTCGCACGATTCGCCCGGGCGGCAGCGGAATTTACCGATCAGCCCTTCGCGGCCTTGTTGTAAGCCTCGGTGATGTCGGCGGAGATACGGCCCCGCGCCGACACCTTGTGGCCATTACGGCGCGCCCACTCACGAATTGCGGCGCTTTGTTCACGATCGATGGAGACCCGGCTCTTCGGCGCGGTCGTGGCGCCGGCGGCGGTCTTCACACGGCGGCGGCCACTGGTCCGTCGAGCGCTGGAAACCCACTGCTCCAGACCGTCACGCAGCTTGGCCGCGTTCGCCGCGGACAAGTCGATCTCGTACGACACACCGTCGATCGCGAACTCGATGGTCTCGTCCGCGGTGGACTCACCGTCGACATCGTCGATCAGGCTAACGGTGACCTTCTTTGCCATGAGATGAACGTCCTCTCGAAATCGTGCGACCCGCCTCCAGGCCGATTACCCGAGGCAAGAATACCCCGAATTCGGAAATTTCCAAGACGAGATCCAAGTTACCTCAGCGAGTGACCGGACGCACAATTGGGAACAGTATCGTTTCGCGGATTCCCAAACCCGTCAGCGCCATCAACAACCGGTCGATTCCCATGCCGGTTCCCGTCGTCGGCGGCATGCCGTGCTCCATCGCGGCGAGGAAGTCCTCGTCCAGGACCATTGCCTCGTCGTCGCCCTGCGCGGCCAGCCTGGCCTGGTCGACGAACCGCTCGCGCTGGATCACCGGATCCACCAACTCCGAATAGCCCGTGGCCAACTCGAAGCCGCGAACATACAGGTCCCACTTCTCCGTGACGCCGGGTTTGCTGCGATGCTGCCGCGTCAGCGGGGAGGTCTCGACCGGGAAGTCGCGCACGAAAGTCGGTGCGTAGAGCTTGTCTCCGTATGCGTGCTCCCAGAGTTCTTCGACCAGCTTGCCGTGACCATAGCCCTTGCCTTCGGGAATTTCCAGTCCAGTGCGATCGGCGAGCGCACGCAATTCCGCGACAGACGTTTCCGGGGTGACCTCGACGCCGAGCGCATCCGACAACGAGGGGTACATCTCGACGGTCGCCCACTCGCCGCCGAGATCGTATTCGGTGCCGTCGGCGAGCGTCACGACCTGCGTGCCGAAGGCCTCCTGCGCCACTTCCTGCACCAATTCCCGGATCATCTTCGCCGAGTCGTCGTAGGTGCCGTAGGCCTCGTAGGTTTCCAGCATTGCGAACTCGGGCGAATGCGTGGAGTCGGCGCCTTCGTTGCGGAAGTTCCGGTTGATCTCGAAGACCTTCTCGATACCGCCGACCACGCAGCGCTTCAGGAACAACTCCGGCGCGATGCGCAGGTAGAGGTCCATATCGAGGGCGTTGGAATGGGTGACGAACGGCCGGGCCGCGGCGCCGCCGTGCAGCGTCTGTAGCATCGGCGTCTCCACCTCGAGGAAGCCGCGGCGCTCCAGCGCGTTGCGCAGCGCGCGCACCACCCGCACGCGGTTGCGGGCCATTTCCCTGGCCTCGGGCCGCACGATCAGATCGACATAGCGCTGGCGGACCCGCGACTCCTCGCTGAGCTCTTTGTGCGCCACCGGCAGCGGGCGCAGCGCCTTGGCCGCCATCGACCAGGAATCGGCCATCACGCTCAATTCCCCGGTGCGCGAGGAGATGACCTCACCGTGCACGAAGACGAAGTCGCCCAGGTCCACATCGGACTTCCACGACGCCAGCGCGTCGGCGCCCACACCGTTCAGGCTGATCATGACCTGCAACTTGGTGCCGTCGCCCTCCTGGAGCATGGCGAAGCACAGTTTGCCGGTATTGCGCAGGAATATGACGCGGCCCGCCACACCCACCTGCTCGCCGGTCGCGGTGTCCGGCGCCAGATCGGGGTGCGCGGCGCGGATCTCGGCCAGGGTGTGGGTGCGCGCGACGACGACGGGGTATGCCTCGGAGCCGGCTTCGAGCAGCCGCTCACGCTTCTCCCGGCGAATCCGCATCTGCTCCGGAACGTCGTCGACTTCCGCGGCGGGGCGTGCTGGGGGCGTGTTCGAGGTGCTCACATCCGCTAACCCTAGCGTGCACCGGAAATCCTTTTGCGAGCCGCCCGCACCCCGCCCCGCGGTAACGAATCCGCATCGATTCCGGAGCCCTTGCCCGGACACGACGCACCGGTCGCGGTTCCGGGCGAACCGCGACCGGTAGTCGAAAGCTGTTGGTTTACCGGGTAATTCGAGATGGAAGCGTCGAGGGGATTACAGCGAGGCCAGCGCGGTCACCTCGCGGGCGAAGTGCGGCGCGCCACTGGCGACGGTGAGCAGACCCGCGGCCTTGAGCGCCTGATAGCCGCCGACGAGGTCGGTGGCCCGGTGCAGGCCGAGCAGTTGCAGCGAGGCGGCGGCCAGGCTGGAGGTGTAGCCCTCGGAGCAGACGATGATCCATTCCACGTCGTGATCGGCGGCCAGCGCCAGGCGCGCCGAACTCGACGGGTCGAGGCGCCATTCCAGCACATTCCGCTCGATCACCAGCGCGCCGGGCAGCGTGCCCTCGCGGTCGCGCTGGGCCTGCGGGCGGATGTCGACCAGGATCGCGCCCCGCGCGAGCGCCTGGGGCACCTCGAACGCGTAGATCCGGTCGAGTCGGGCGCGGGCGTCGTCGAGCATCTGATCGATGGTCAAACGGCTCATCAGATATCACCTTCGGGCTGGTCGGTGAGGACGGTTCGGGTGCGCCGCAGGGTGCCGTGGCCGGTGACCTCGTAATACGACATGGCCGTGAGCGGCGGGGAGTAGGCGTGCACGCTGAGCGTCGGCTCGAGCGGGCCGGTGGATTCGACGACGGCGGCGGGGGCGCGTTCCACGTCGTGCACCCAGCCGATGGGGAAGGATGCCTGATCGCCGGCCGACAGGGTGCGATTGCGCAATTCCCTGCCGTTCCAACGGTATTCGGACAGCGCGCCGCTGAGCACGGTGAGCGCGCCCAGCGATCCGGCGTGGTCGTGCAGTTCGGTGGATTTACCCGGCGTCCAGCTGATCAGCCAGACGTCGACCTCGTCGTCGGTGAGCAGCCGGGTGGCCCAGCGCTCGTCGACGGGCCAGCTGCCGCCGGTGGGCAGCAGGTGGTCGTACCGGCCGGCCAGCACGTCCTCGGCGCCCTCGTCGGTCAGCCGGAGCAGATCGGCGGGACGCAGGCGGGTGGGCAAGGTGGGCGCTACGGCGCGGTGCAGCGGCGGGGTGGCCGACAGGGTGGTGCGCGCGGAATCGAGGGAAATGACAGAAGAACGCATCAGCGCATCTCCAGGAGTTCGTGACGGTCGAGGGCCTAGGGGCGGCCTCGATCGGTCGAGGCCTAGTCAGCCTCGACAACACTCCCGGGTACGCACGCGCGATGTCACGCGGCCGAGTGTATCAGCGCGCTTTCCGGATGCGGAAGCCCGGCGCCCACGTGACCCTCGCCCCATTTTCCGCGGCCCTACGCCCGCTTGCGCGCGAGATTGCGCTCGTAGACCAGCCGCAGGCCGGTCAGCGTGAGGTGCGGCTCGTGGTGTTCGACGGTCTCGGACTCCGGCACGATCAGCGGCGCGCTGATGCCGGTGGCCACCACCGCGACGTCGTCGCCGGCGAATGCGTCGAACTCGTCGCGAATGCGGTCGATCACGCCGTCCACCAGACCGGCGAACCCGAATACGGCGCCGGACTGGATGGCCTCCACGGTGTTCTTGCCGAGCACCGAACGCGGGCGCGCCAATTCCACGCGGCGCAGCGCGGCGCGTTCGATCAACGCCTCACCGGAAATGGCCACGCCGGGCGCGATCACGCCGCCGAGGAATTCGCCCTTGGCCGAGACCAGGTCCACGATGGTGGCGGTGCCGAAATCCACCACGATCGCCGCCGAGGAGAAACGCTGATGCGCCGCAAGGGCATTCACGATCCGGTCGGCGCCGATCTCTTTCGGATTGTCCACCAGCAGCGGAATTCCGGTGCGCACACCGGGTTCCACCACCACGTGCGGCACGTGCGCCCAATACTTGGCCAGCATGGCGCGCAATTCGCGCAGCACCGGCGGCACCGTGGACAGCGCCGCGACGCCCACCACGGTGTCCAGTTCCGAGCCGACCAATCCGCGCACGTGCATGGCGAACTCGTCGGCGGTCATCAGCGGATTGGTGTGCATCCGCCAGTGCCGGGCCAGCCGCGCGTGCGAGCCGCTGCCCGCGAACAGGCCGAGCTCGATGCTGGTGGTACGGACGTCGATGGTCAGCAGCATTGCTCCCCGATCCGTGCCCGCGCTAGGCGAAGGTCAGCGAGCGCGGGGAGGTGAGCCCCGATCCCTCGGGGGCGTGCGCCGGATCGGAGCCCAGTTCGACGGGGCGGTTGCGCTCGTCGACGAAGACCACCTTGGGGTCGTACTCGGCGATCTCCCGCTCGTTCATCATCCCGTAGGCGATGAGGATCACCAGGTCACCGGGGTGCACCAGGTGCGCGGCGGCGCCGTTGATGCCGATGACGCCGGAGCCGCGCTCCCCCGCGATCACGTAGGTCTCCAGGCGGGCGCCGTTGTCGATGTCGACGATGCAGACCTGTTCGCCCTCGAGCAGGTCGGCGGCGTCCAGCAGATCCTGGTCGACGGTCACCGAGCCGACGTAGTGCAGGTCGGCGTGGGTCACGGTGGCGCGGTGGATCTTGGACTTCATCATGGTGCGCAACATCTTCGTCGCCTTTCTCAGGAAGCGTGAGGGTTCGGGGCGGGCTCGGACACCGCCGGTTCCGGCTGGACCGCGAGGTTCGGGTGGCCGTCGATCGGCGCGCCCAGGGTGATCGCGGCGTTGTCGATGAGCCGGGTGGCGCCGACCTTGGCCGCCACCAGCAGCCGGGCGTTGCCGGATTCGGGCGCGGGGCCCAGGGTCGAGGAGCGCAGCTCCAGGTAGTCGAGGTCGAGGCCGGGCGCGGTGTCGAGCACCGCGCGGGCGGCGGCCAGCACGCTCGGGCCGCCGAGGCCGCCCGCGTGCCTGCCCGCGGCCAGCGCCGCCGAGAGAGTCAGCGCCGTTTCCCGTTGCGCCGCATCGAGATAGCGGTTGCGGGAGGAGAGGGCGAGCCCGTCGGCCTCGCGTACGGTCGGGATCGGGACGATCTTCAGGTCGAAGTTCAGATCGCGCACCATCTCCCGGATCAGCGTGAGCTGCTGGTAGTCCTTCTCGCCGAAGAACGCCTCGCTCGGGCGGGTGATCTGGAACAGCTTGGCCACCACCGTCAGCATGCCCGCGAAATGCGTGGGGCGGCTGGCGCCTTCGAGTTCGGCGCCGAGCGGGCCGGGGTGCACGGTGGTGCGCGGGCCGTCGGGGTACATGTCCGACACGCTGGGCGCGAACACCAGGTCCACGCCCTCGGCGCGCAGCAGCGCCACGTCGGCGTCGAGGGTGCGCGGGTACTTGTCCAGATCCTCGTTCGCGCCGAATTGCAGCGGGTTGACGAAGATCGAGACGATCACGACCTGATTGGTGCGCTTGGCGCGGCGCACGATCTCCAGGTGGCCCTCGTGCAGCGCGCCCATGGTGGGCACCAAGCCGATGGTGCGCCCGACCGAACGCAACGCCTTCGCCACGGAGGCGACGACGGCGGGATCGTGGTGCACGGTGAGTTCGCCGGGTCGATACGCTCGTTTATCCATTTCGGCGCTCCCGGTGCCCTGCGTGGTTACGCACGATGCCTCCTCCGGGCCCGTCGCTCGCGCCGGGCAGCAGCTTCGGATCCATCTACCGGCGTCCTTCCAGGAGCTCGATCAGGGCGGGGTTGGTGTCGGCGCGCTCGGCCGAGCGCAGCGACATGGCCCGGTAGCCCGCCGCGATGCGCGGGTCCACCGCCTCCAGCGCGGCCAGGTGCGCGGCGACGGCGTCGGCGTCACCGCGCGCGACCGGGCCGGTCAACGCGGATTGCCCGCGGCGCAGCGCGTTGTCCAAGGCGGCCGAGGCGAGCGGGGCGAGCAGGCGCTCGGCCAGTCCGCCCGGCTGGTCGTCGACGGTCTGCTGGCCGAGCAGGCCCGGACCGGAGAGCGCTTCGCGCAGCGCCTCGACCGCGTCCAGGATCAAGGTCACCAGATGGTTGCTGCCGTGCGCGAGCGCCGCGTGATATAGCGCACGATCGCCCTCGGACACCCGGACCGGCTCGCCGCCCATCTCGATGACCAGCGATTGCGCGATGGCGTAACCCACCTCGTCGGCGGCGGTGACGCCGAAGCAGGCGTTGCCCAGCCTGCTCACGTCCTCGTCGTGACCGGTGAACGTCATCGCCGGATGGATGGCCAGCGGCAGCGCGCCCTGCTCGGCCAGCGGCGCGAGCACGCCCACACCGTTCGCGCCGGACGTGTGCGCCACGAGGGTGCCCGGACGCACCACCTTCGCCCCGGCCAGGCCGCGCACCAGCCCGGCCAGCTCGGTGTCGGGCACGGCGAGCAGCAGCAGCTCGCTGCGCGTCGCGATCTCCTCCACGGGGAGGATCCGCGATTCGGGCAGCCTGGTCCGCGCCCGGTGCTTGGAGGCGTCGGAAATGGCGGCGACGCCGAACACCACGTGTCCGGCGCGTTCGAGTGCGACGCCGAGTGCCGAACCCACGCGTCCCGCCGAGACGATTCCCACCGTCAGGCGTGCGGGCGCGGGGTCGAAACCCGAAGCCGCGTCGTCGGAAGTCACACTTCTCGAGGTCAACGTTGTCCTCTCGATGTCGTTCCAGTCCCGCGCTGCGGGTACCGGACGTTACGAGGAGAGGATATCGGCCGGGCGTTTCCCCATGCCATGGGGCCGCGACGTGAGATATCGAACAGTGGGCGCGTGCGGCTGCGGGCGGCGGTGGGTGCGGACAGCCGCGAGGTGCGAGCGCCCGGATATCGGCCGGACGTGCGGCTGCGGCTCGTCAACCTGCTCGACCCGCGCGCATCGTGCGACGAGTCCTGCCGGCCTATCCGTCCCCGCCGCGCTCCGATTGCAGGTTCGCCATGATCTCGGCGACCGACAGGCGGCGCCCGGTGTCGCCGTTCTCCTCATCCGCCACCCGCCTGCGGCGGCGCGTGCTCGAGGTGCCGATCACCGGGGCGGGCGTTTCCGGAATCGACGGGCGCGCCGGCTCCTCGGGCGGCGGCAGGCGGCGCGGGACCGACTGTGCCTCGGGCCGGGCCGGGGTCGGCGGGCCGAACGGGCCCTCGGCGTCGGCAGCGCCGAACGCGGCGGCCGCTTCCGGCGTGCCGAACGGCTCGGCCGAATCGGGCGAACCGAGCGAGGCGCTCCGCCCGGCGTCCTCGGCGTCGGGCTCGGGGCCGAACCAGCCGCTGGGCGGGAGCGGCGGGCCGATGGACACGTCGGTGTCCGGGTCGTCCGGGGCGTACGGATGCGCGGCGGTCTCGCCGGGATCGGTGAAGGCGTCGGCCCACCCGGCGGGGGTCGAGATCGGCCCGGTGTCGTACTCGTCGTCCACCGTGACGACGGAGGTCTCGGCGGTGACCGGCTCGTCGTACGGGGTCGCGAAGGCGGGCGGGGCCGGGTGATCGGGCGAGAAGATGGGCGTCATCATGTCCGGACGGCCGTTGGCATTCGGCGAGCTACCGTTCGCCGGGCTCCCGTGCGCGCGCGGCAGTTCCTGCACCCGCGTGGCGTCGGCGCGCAGCGCGGGGCGATCCATCGGCAGATCGCCGTCGAACAGGCGCTGCAAACTCTCGCGCAGGACGGTCAGTTCGGCGCGCAGCGCGGCCATCTCCGCGGCGTCGGCGCCCACCTCCTCGCGCACCCGCGCCTCGACGCCCATCTCGTACTCGCGCCGAGCCGTGATCTCCCGCTCGAGCTGGAGTTCGTACACCGTCTGGAGATCACGCACCTTGGCGTTGTCGACGGCGGCGTCCTTGCGGTATTTCGTGGCCGCGAGCGCGCCGATCGCGGCCGCCCACAGCGCGGCTACCAGGCCGATCCTGGTGTACTGGAGGTTGTCGCTGAACACCAGGAAAATGCTGGCAACCAGACCGAGCGCCATCAGCGCGCCGACGAACAATTTTCCCGCGTGATCCCGCCGTCGACGGGAAGTGCTGCTACGGGAGGGTGAAACCATGGACGCCAGGGTAGCGGGGATGGGCCCGGGCGCACAGAAGCGGAGACGGTGATTCCACCCAGAATGTTTGCTAAGTAGTAGCCGGATCGTCCGGCGGATCCTCGGGCGCGCGGCAGCAATACTCGAGCCACAGCGCGGCGCCCACCAGCGCCAGCGCCGCGAAGAATCCGACGATCGCCCCGGGCGCGTCGGCCGCGGCGGCCCGCAGGGTGCCGCGCTGCGGGAACACCCAGAACAGGAAGCCGAGCCAGATCCCCGCCGCGATCGACCCCACCTGCAACGACGCCTTGGCCAGCGCCACCGCGCGGGCGGCGGTGATGGGGTGCAGCTGGTGACGGCCGTCGCCGATCTGGCTGTCGTTCACCCGCGACCGGATGACGAACGCCAGCACCACCTCGATCGCCGCCACCGGGTACAGGGACGCGCCCGCGAACACCGAGATGGGCGGGAAATTGCCGTAGGCGATGCGGGTGGCGATCCACGCGACCACCGCGGCGATCAGGAAGTTGATCAGCAGGTCGAGCATCCTGGTCGGCTGCAGCTTCACGCGGGCCTCCCGGCCGGCCCCCGGCGCGCGCGGACACGATCGCCGCGTTCGGGCACCTCGCGCAGCTCGAACTCGGTCCGGTGCACCCCGGCCCGCTCGGCAGGGTCGAGCGCGGCCAGCCAGTCGCGGATCGGGCGGTCGGCGCCGTCGGCGGCAAGGTGTGCGCCGGGGTCCACATCCAGCCACGGGATCAGCACGAAGGCCCGGTTGTGCGCCTGGGGGTGGGGCAGCGTCAGCTCGGGGTCGGCGCTCACCACCGGCGCGCCACGCTCCGCGCAGGTCACGACGTCCACGTCCAATGTCCTTGCCCCCCACCGCACTTCGCGCACGCGATGCGCGGCGCGTTCGAACTCCTGACCGAGGCGCAACCAGCCCCACCCGTCCAGCGCCGGGTCCTCGGCGACGACGACGGCGTTGAGGAAATCGTCCTGATCGACGCCGCCCCACGGCGCGGTCGAGTACACCGGCGACACGGCGACGACGCGCTCACCCAGCCCGGCCACCACCGAGCGCAGCTGCGCGAGCCGGTCCCCCATATTCGAGCCGATCGACAGGACGGCGCGACTCATACTGTCCCCGAACGGGATTCGTTCACGACGCGTCCTCCCTGGCGCGGGTGGTGACCACGCGGACGTCGGCGAAGGTGTGCGGGATCGGGGCCGAGGGCTTGTGCAGCACCACTTCCGCCGCGCGGATCCGGGGATCGGTCATCACGTCGTCGGCGATCTCGGAGACCACCGTCTCGATCAGATCGCGCGGCGGTCCCTGCACGATCCGCACCGCGCGTTCGGCCAGCGCGCCGTAGTCCACGGTGTCGGCGAGGTCGTCGGAGGCGGCGGCCGCGGTGAAGTCCAGCCACACGGTGAGGTCGACGACGAACTCCTGGCCGTCGCGGCGCTCGTGCTCGAACACGCCGTGACGGCCGAACGCGCGCAGGCCGCGCAGCTCGATCCGGTCCGAACTCATCCGGCCACCCGGGTGGCGGCGGCGCGGCGCCACGCGTCGGTGACGGCGATGGCGTCCAGGGAGGCGCGCACATCGTGCACGCGCACACCCCACGCGCCGTGGGTGGCGGCCAGCGCCGAGACCGTCGCCGTGGCGACCTCGCGGCCGTCGAGCGGGCGGGGGCCTTCCTCGTCGGCGAGCAGCGCGCCGAGGAAACGCTTGCGCGACGCGCCGATCAGGATCGGTATGCCGCTCGCGACGAATTCGGGCAGCGCGGCCAGCAGGGCCCAGTTGTGGTCGGCGTTCTTCGCGAAACCGAGGCCGGGATCCAGGATCAGCCGCTCCGGCTCGACGCCCGCCGCCACGGCCAGATCCACCTGCGCGGACAGTTCGGCGCGCACCTCGGCGACCACGTCGTCGTAATGGTCGGCCGGGCCGGTGTGGCGGTAGTCGGCGCCCGCGCGCCAGTGCATCAGGATCCACGGTGCATCCGCCGCCGCGACCACCTTCACCATGGCCGGATCGGCGCGCCCGCCCGACACGTCGTTGATCACCGACGCACCCGCGTCCAGCGCGGCCTCGGCCACGCTCGCGCGCATGGTGTCGACGCTGGCGGGGACGCCCGCCTCCACCAGTCCGCGGATGACCGGCATGACCCGCGCGGCCTCGGTCCTCGGGTCCACGCGCACCGCGCCCGGCCTGGTCGACTCGCCGCCCACGTCGATGATGTCGGCGCCCGCCCGGTACAGCTCCACGCCGTGCGCCACGGCCACCTCGGGGTCCAGGTAGCGCCCGCCGTCGGAGAACGAATCGCTGGTGACGTTCACCACGCCCATCACGACGCACGAGCGGCCACCGCGCGCTCGGACGACGGGGCGAGCGGACACCGCGGCCTCCCTCACTTGCGCAGGATCAGATCGAGCGCCTCGGCCCGCGAGGCGGCGTTGGACTGCAACAGCCCGCGCACCGCCGACGTGGTGGTCGACGCGCCCGGCTTGCGGATGCCGCGCATCGCCATGCACAGGTGCTCGGCCTCCACCACCACGATCGCGCCGCGCGGCTCCAGCTTGCGCATCACCGCGTCGGCGACCTGGCTGGTCAGGCGCTCCTGCACCTGCGGGCGCTTGGCGTACAGGTCGACCAGCCTGGCCAGTTTGGACAGGCCGGTCACCCGGCCGCTGGGGCCGGGGATGTAGCCGACGTGCGCGACGCCGTGGAACGACACCAGGTGATGCTCACAGGTCGAGTACATGGGGATGTCGCGGACGAGCACCAGCTCCTGGTGTCCCTCGTCGAACGTGGTGTCGAGCACCCGATCGGGCTCCACGTACAGTCCGGCGAACACCTCGCGATACGCGCGCGCGACCCGCGAGGGCGTATCGATCAGACCGGGACGGTCCGGGTCCTCACCGACCGCGATGAGCAGTTCCCGCACGGCCGCCTCGGCGCGTGCCTGGTCGAAAGCCCGGCCGGTCCCGAGTGCGACCAGCTCCGGACGGGCGGGCTGCCCGTCGCGCGCTACCTCGGTGAGCGCCGAGCCGACGACGTGATTGTTGGCCGACAAACGAGGACACCTCCAAATCCCGGGCGCCGGCAATCACCCGGCACCCCGACGTCGAGCGTAATCGGCGATCGCTCAGCGCCGACCGTTCGGTCCCTCCCAGTCGCGGTCGTCGTCCTCGCGCGGCGCGGGACGACCCTGCTCCTCGTAGCCACCCTGCTGCGGCCTGCCACCCTGCTGCGGGTCGGCCCACGGCTGGTAACCGGGACGCGGCCGCTCGCTCCAGCCACCGCCGTAGTTCTGCTGCTGCGGCTCCTCGCGCGGCGGCCAGCCGGGGGCCGACCAACCGGCGGGGGCGCCGTAGTCGGGGCGCGAACCGTGCGTGCCCGACGGGCGCGGGTACGCCTGCGTGGGCGCGTGCGGCACCGGGTGCCCACCCGTCGCGGGCTGGGCGTACTGCGGCGGCGCCTGGTATCCGCCCGCGGGCGGATAGCCGTTGGCGGGCACGGCGTCGCGCTGCTGCGCGGGCTCGGGGCGCTTGGTGAGCTCCGGCGGCGGCCACGGCTCGCCGCGCTCGGCGGCCAGCTCGCCCGGGGTCTTCACCGGCGGCTTGTCCGAGGGCACCCGGTCGCCGAAATCGTTGAACGCGGTGATGCGCGGACGCTTGTCCACCGCGGCCAGGATCTGCTCGAGATCCTTGCGGTGCAGGGTCTCGCGTTCCAGCAGCGCGGTGGCCAGCTCGTCGAGCACGTCGCGGTACTCGTTGAGGATGGCCCAGGCCTCGGTGTGCGC
Source organism: Nocardia puris (assembly GCF_003315035.1). Classification (GTDB taxonomy): domain Bacteria; phylum Actinomycetota; class Actinomycetes; order Mycobacteriales; family Mycobacteriaceae; genus Nocardia; species Nocardia puris. The sequence continues at coordinate 67,408 of NZ_QNRE01000011.1, read as the reverse complement.
GGCCTCGATGAGGTTGCGCACCTCCTCGTCGATCTCGCGGGCCACTTCGTGCGAGTAGTCCGAGCTCATGCCCATGGACCGGCCCAGGAACGGGTCGCCCTGCTCCTGGCCGTAGCGCACCGCGCCCAGGCGCGCGCTCATGCCGTACTCGGTGACCATCGCGCGGGCGATCTTGGTGGCCTGGTCGATATCGGAGGACGCGCCGGTGGTGGGCTCGTGGAACACCAGTTCCTCGGCCGCGCGGCCGCCCATGGCCATGACCAGGCGGGCGATCATCTCCGAGCGGGTCATCAGGCCCTTGTCGTCCTCGGGCACCGTCATAGCGTGGCCGCCGGTGCGGCCGCGGGCCAGGATGGTGACCTTGTAGACCGGCTCGATATCGGGCATCGCCCAGGCCGCCAGCGTGTGGCCGCCCTCGTGGTAGGCGGTGATCTTCTTCTCGTGCTCGCTGATGATGCGGCTCTTGCGGCGCGGGCCGCCGATCACGCGGTCGACGGACTCCTCCAGCGCCTCACCGGTGATGACGGCGCCGTTCTCGCGGGCGGTGAGCAGCGCGGCCTCGTTGATGACGTTGGCCAGATCGGCGCCGGACATGCCGACGGTGCGCTTGGCCAGCCCGTCCAGATCGGCCTCGGGCGCGATCGGCTTGCCCTGCGAGTGCACCCGCAGGATGGCGCGCCGGCCCGCCAGGTCGGGGTTGCCGACGGGGATCTGCCGGTCGAAGCGGCCGGGGCGCAGCAGCGCCGGGTCCAGGATGTCGGGCCGGTTGGTGGCCGCGATCAGGATGATGCCGGTGCGGTCGCCGAAGCCGTCCATCTCGACCAGCAGCTGGTTCAGCGTCTGCTCGCGCTCGTCGTGACCGCCGCCGAGGCCCGCGCCGCGCTGGCGGCCGACCGCGTCGATCTCGTCGACGAAGATGATGCAGGGACTGTTCTGCTTGGCCTGCTCGAACAGATCGCGCACGCGGGAGGCGCCGACGCCGACGAACATCTCGACGAAGTCCGAACCGGAGATGGTGAAGAACGGCACGCCCGCCTCGCCCGCGACCGCGCGCGCCAGCAGGGTCTTGCCGGTGCCGGGCGGGCCGTAGAGCAGCACGCCCTTGGGGATCTTCGCGCCCAGCGCCTGGTAGCGCACCGGGTTCTGCAGGAAGTCCTTGATCTCGTAGAGCTCTTCGACGGCCTCGTCGGCGCCGGCCACATCGGCGAAGGTGGTCTTGGGCATGTCCTTGGACAGCTGCTTGGCCTTGGACTTGCCGAAGCCCATCATGCCGCCGCGGCCACCGCCCTGCATGCGGGCCATCACGAAGATGAACAGGCCGAGCAGGATGATCATCGGCAGCACGAACAGCAGGATCTGGGTGAACCAGCTCTCCTGCTTGACCACGGTGTTATAGGGCGCGCCGGAATCCTGCACGGCCTGGAAGATGCGGCCGGAGGTGTCGCTACCGCCCGGGTACTTCGCCAGGATCTGGGTCTCGCCGCCGGTGGCGTCGTTGCCGTTGTTCAGCTCGATCCGCAGCTGCTGCTCGCGGTCGTCGATCTGGACGTTCTTGACATTGCCCTTGTCGCTCAGCTGGCTCAACGCCACCGAGGTGTCGACGCTCTTCCAGCCGCGTGTGTCATTGCCGAAATAGCTGAACGCATAGATCACGAGCAGGATGCCCGAGACTATGGCCAGGGTGCGGAACACTGTCTTGCGGTTCATAGAGCGTAGGCCGGGCGGCCAGTCCTTTCCGGGTGTCTCCGGTTCTGCCTAGCGAAACGTCGGGCGCGTCGTGTCACATTCCGCCCGCACCGACCCGGGTTCCGGGTGGATCGGATGCGGACATGCCACGTTACCGCGTACGGTCTACTCGATACATCGCGCAGTGCGGCAGTTGGTGCGGTTCGACGGTTGAACGGACGGGGAACGGCGGAGGTTCCCGAGATCCCCGACACGGTTCTCGTCGAGTGGCCACAATCATGTCATGTTCGACCTATGGTGAGCGACGACACATCACCCACGCGGTGGGCGACGAGTTCGGAGGAGGCGGCTCCACGGCAACCACACCCGGATACCGCGGCGCGGCCACCCGCGCGCCACACATCGGACGAGTCGGATAAGAGCGCAGGGGGTATGGACATAGTCGAGCTACGGACACCCACGGCGATTCTGCGTCACGGTCGCGGCAGGCTCATCGTGCTGCGGCCCGGCGGTGACGGCGAGCGCGTCCTGGACGTGCCGGTCACCGACCTGCTGAAGGTGCGGCTGAACCGGCGCGCCGACGACGCCGTCGTCATCGAGATCTATCTGCGGTATCCCACCCCGGTGCTGACCGGCGTGCCCGCGGACCGCACGCCGCTGCCGGTGCTGATCGCCGAGCACGACGTGCCCGCGGCCAGCGAGATCGTCGAGCGGATCAACGAACAGGTCCTGGCCGCGCAGCGCATCGATGTGGCCGCGCCCGATCTGAATCCGCCCGCCCCCACCTGGACCAAGTCCGGGCCGAGCCGCGCCGACGTGGAGCGCGCGGTGCGCCGGATGGCGCCGCGGCGCGAGGCCAAGTCCGCGATCGCGGCGTTGCAGCGCTACGTCACCCCCGACGAGTACGTGCTCGAGACGGCGGTCACCGTCGCGCACCCGCCCGCGGGCAACGGTCCCGGGCTGCTCGCCGCGACCACGGGCAGGCTGCTGTTCGTCTCGATCGGCTCCGGCGCCCGCTACGCGCACGAACTGCCGGTCCCCGCGGTGCTGTGGGCCAGGTCGATCGAGGGTTCGGTGCCGGTCCCCGGCGAGATCGACACCCCGGGCGGCGCGACCGTCATCGAGGTGCACGACGGCAACCGCACCCTGCACTTCACCGGCGCCGACCGCGCCGACACCGAGCGGGTGGCCTGCGCGGTCAACTTCGCGGTGCGCCGCGATTCCGCCGACGGCGCCTCCGGAGCGCCCGATCCCGGTGTGGCCCAGCTGTATTCGGAATGGGAACTGCTGGTCGAACGGCATTCGCTCGGCATGGTCGACGACGGCCAGTTCCAGCGCTACGGTCGCGGCATCCTGCGCTCGCTGCCCGATTCCGGGTAGCGGGCGCGGGCCTCAGCCCTCCTCTTTCCCGTGCAGCGGGATCCGCCGCCACGGGCTGGTGGGCCGCGTCCACAGGCGCAACAGCTCCATCCGGCGGTCGACGCCGCCGTTCTTCAGTTCCGCCAGGTCCTCGCAGGCCTGCCAGTAGGTCCAGCCGGCCAGGTAGGCGTCGCCGAACTGGCGCCAGTTGCGGTACTTGCGCTGGGCCAGCGGCAGCGCGCGCATGAGGTAGCCCCACGCCACATCGGCGTCGAGGTACCCGGCGGTGAACGCCATCCTGGCCACCGCGACCACGCGGGCCAGATCCCAGGCGTGGATGTCGGCGGGCAGCGGGCGGGCGAGGTGGTCGGTGAAACCGATCTTGATGGCCTGGGACCAGATGTCGTAGTCGCGGACCAGCGCCTCGGGGTTCTCCATACCGCGGAAGGAACCGACCTGGCGCAGGAAGGCGCGGTGCCGGTCGGCGCGCTCGCCGAAGCGGTCGCGCTCGGTGGCGTTGAGCGACGCCTTCACCAACGGGTGGACCAGCGCGTAGAGCGGGGCGTGCATCCCGTCGAGCAGCTGTTCCATGGAGGCCTGCGCCTCGGTGCCGTCGGTGATGCCCCAGGCGCCGGTGAGGGTGTCGATGGCGAGCTCGCGGCGGTCGCCGAGCGGGTGTTCGCGCTCGGGACCGAGCAGCAGCGCGTCGTGGAAGGCGTCCCAGCGGGTCGAGTAGAAGCCGCCGAGCGCCAGCGCGCGCAGTTCGTCGTCGGACACCGCGGCGCCGGACCAGTGGTCCTCCTCCCGCTTGTCGAGCTCTTCGTAGGGGAAGGTCGTCAATGTGGGTATACCGCGGGCTGGCATGCCACCGATTGTTCCCCATCGATCCGGCCGGGTACCCGGATATCGCCGAGCTGCCCGCGTGTCCGGCGGTGAATTCGCGTTACCCCGCTTTCCGCACTGCCGCATCGGCCGACAGCCAGCTAATGTGCACCCATGAGTGGAAGCATCACCCGCCTGCGCGGCTTGGAACCTGCGGCTACCGAGCAGGAAATCTACGCTGCCGCACTGCAGTACGTGCGCAAGGTCGGTGGCGTCTCCGGACTGAGCGTCACCACGAAAGCGGCGGTCGACAAAGCGGTCGCCACCATCGCCGCGGCCACCACCACACTGCTCGCCGAGCTGCCCGACTCGCCGGTGGACGCGACCGCCGCCGAGCCGCCGCTGCGGCGCGCCGCGGTGGACTGAGCTACCCGGTCTCCACGCCGTAGGCCGCCACACAGGCCAAGGCGACCTCGAGCGGCAACCCCCGCCGCTCGACCGGGTGCCCGAGCAACTCCTCGATCCGCTGCACGCGGTAGCGCACGGTGTTCTTGTGCACCCCCAGTAGTTTCGCCGTGGCCTCCGGGCTGCGGTGGGTGCCCAGGTAGGCGCGCAGCGTCTCGCGCAGCCGGACCGCCGCGGGGTCGGCGCCGGCGAGCGGGCCCAGTTCGCGGCGGACGAGTCCGCGCATGGCCGATTCGTCGGCGCCCGCGAGATAGGCGATCTCCACATCCCGGTACGCGACCACGCGCGCACCACCCGCGCCCCGCTCGGCCACCTGCCGGGCGGCGACGGCCTCCCGGTGCCCGGCCAGGAATCCGTCCAGGCGCGGCGCGGGCACGCCGAACGCGATCCGCACCGGGGGCTCGACCCGTCCGTCGAGTTCGCGGACGAGCCGGCCGGGCGCGGCGAGTTCGGCCGCGCGGCCCGGGTCCTCGACGCTCGCCCAGGCCCACATCCCGGTCGCGCCCGACGGCACGATGAGCGGGCGGGCACAGCCCAGCTCGGTGGCGACGCGGCCCGCGGCCCGTTCCAGGAGCGCGGCGAGTTCACCGTCGGTGGTGTCGGTGTCGGTCCACAGCACGTACGGCAGGTGGTGGCCGGTGAGCCGGTAACCCAGGCGCACCGACGCCTGGTCGGCGTCGAGCTCCTCCCCCGCCAGCAGCGCGTGCACGGTCTCGGTGCGGCGGTTCAGCGCCGCGCGCAGCACCCGTTCACGCTCCTCCATATAGGTGTCGGTGAGTAGTTCGACCGACATGTTCACCCACTTGGTGGCGCGGTCGAACAGGCGCAGCAGCACCGCGGTCTCGATCTCGGGCGGGACCTCGCGCTGGTCGAGCGCGTCGGTCATGTAATCGAGCACGGCGTCCATGCCGAAGTGGTAGGTGCGCAGCAGCAGTCGCAGGTCGTAGCCGCGCCGGGCGACGGTGCGGGCGAAGGTGTGCGCCTCCTCGGGTAGCGCGTAGTCGAACGTGTCGACCGTGAGCCCGCTCAGCATGGTCCTGGCGTGGGCGCGGGTGCTGGCGGCCAGATCGCGGTTCATATCGCGGTCGGCCAGTTCGGGGACGCGGGCCACGATGGCCCGGTCGAGCCGGTCGACCACGGCCTCCAGCGTCTCGGTGCGCATGGTCTCGAAGACGTACTCGGCCAGCCAGTCCCGCACCACCTGGCTGTCGGTGGCCACGCGCCGGCGACTTTGTTCCGCTGTCACAAAAAGATCCGATTCCGTTGACAAAGTGGTCCAAGAATCCTGGTTCACATTGTGTCACGATCATAGTTCAGTGAGCTGATTCACAGCGGACGCCGGCAGCGGCGCACCGCACACGACGCAGTGGGAGACAGCAAGTGACCGATACCGAGCCGAGCACGGCGAAGAAGCGGGCGCCGCGCGCGAAGCAGACCGCGCCGACCGTCCTCGAGGTGCGCAATCCCGGCACCGGCCGGATCGTGGGCACCGTGCCGATCCAGTCCGCCGACGAGGTCGCCGCCACCGTGCGCGAATTGCGCCTCTACCAGCCGGAATGGGAGGCCATCGGCCCCGACGGCCGCAAGGAGTGGCTGCTGAAACTCCAGGACTGGCTGATCGACAACACCGAGCACCTGGCCGACGTGCTCCAGTCGGAGACCTCCAAACCGCGCGCCGACGCGCTGATCGACCCGGCGTTCGGCACCGACCTCATCGGCTACTACGCGCGCCGCGCGGCCAAATTCCTCGCCGACGACCACCCGTCGCCGCACAGCCCGCTGGCGCGGGTCAAGAAGCTCACCGTCGCCTACCGGCCGTATCCGGTGGTCGGGGTGATCACGCCGTGGAACTTCCCGCTGGCGATGCCGATCATGGACGTGATCCCGGCGCTCGCCGCGGGCGCGGCGGTGCTCCTCAAACCGTCGGAGGTGACCCCGCTCTCGGCGCTGGAACTGGCCAGGGGCTGGGCCGAGATCGGCGCGCCGCCGGTGCTGGCGGTCGCGACGGGCGCGGGCGAGACGGGCGCGGCCGTGGTGGCCAACGCCGATTACATCCAGTTCACCGGGTCCACCGCCACCGGCCGCCGGATCGCGGCCGCCTGCGTGGAGCGGATGGTGCCTTACAGCCTGGAGCTGGGCGGCAAGGACCCGGCCATCGTGCTCGCCGACGCCGATATCGACCGCGCCGCGCACGGCATCGCCTTCGGCGGCATGTTCAACGCGGGCCAGGTGTGCATCTCGGTGGAGCGGGTCTACGTGGAGGCCCCGGTCTACGACGAGTTCGTCGCGAAGTTGACCGAGAACGTCAAGGCCCTGCGCCAGGGCATCGACGAGCGCGAGCTCAAGCACGACGTGGGCGCCCTCGCCAACGAGAACCAGGTGCGGATCGTGCAGCGGCACGTGGACGAGGCCGTCGCGGCGGGCGCGCGGGTGCTCACCGGCGGCAAGGCGACCGGCCAGGGCACGTTCTTCGAACCGACCGTGCTGGTGGACGTGAACCACGACATGTCCTGCGTCGCCGAGGAGACCTTCGGCCCGACGCTGCCGGTGATGAAGGTGGCCGACGAGGCCGAGGCGATCCGCTTGGCCAACGACTCCATCTACGGCCTGTCGGCCTCGGTGTGGACCGGCGACAAGGAGCGCGGCGAGCGGATCGCCCGGCAGCTGAACGCCGGCGCGGTCAATATCAACGACGTCTTCGCCAACCTGTTCAGCTACGCGCTGCCGATGGGCGGCTGGGGGCTGTCCGGCGTCGGCGCGCGCTGGGGCGGCGCCGAGGGCGTGCGCAAGTACTGCCGCAAGCAGGCCATCACCAAACCGATGCTGCCCACCCAGCAGAAAGAACTGTTCTGGTACCCGTACCAGGTTCCCAAGCTGCTGACCGCGCTCGGCGCGATGCGCGCGGCGGGGGCGCGCGGACTGCGCCGCATCGACATCCCCGCACTGCTGAAACTCAAGGGAGACGACAAATGACGGACTCGGCGAAGATCCGCGGCAAGGTCGTGGTGATCACCGGTGGCGCCCGCGGCATCGGGCTGGCCACCGCGACCGCGTTGCAGGCGCTCGGCGCGAAGATCGCGATCGGCGACATCGACGAGGTCACCGTGAAGGAGTCCGGCGCGGCGCGCGATTTCGAGTTCTACGGCAAGCTCGACGTGACCGACCATACCTCGTTCGAGGCGTTCCTGGACGAGGTGGAGCGCTCGGTCGGCCCGGTGGACGTGCTCATCAATAACGCGGGCATCATGCCGACCGGCCGCCTGGTGGACGAGCCCGATCAGATCACCCGCCGCATCCTCGACATCAACGTCTACGGCGTGATCCTGGGCTCCAAGCTGGGCCTGGCCCGGATGCTGCCGCGCGGAGCGGGCCACATCATCAATATCGCGTCGCTGGCCGGTGAGACCCACATCCCCGGCCTGGCCACCTACAACGCGAGCAAGCACGCGGTACTCGGGTTCACCGACACGCTGCGCGAGGAGTATCGCGAGAGTGGCGTGCGGTTCTCGTCGGTGCTGCCGACGCTCACCAAGACCGAGCTCGGGTCCGGCGTGAGCACGCCGAAGGTGCTGCGGCCGGCCGAGCCCGAGGAGATCGCCGACGCCATCGCCGATCTCATCGCCTCGCCGCGGTCGAAGGTGCGGGTCACGACCGTCGCGGGCCTGATCTCGCAGGTGGTCGGACTGTTGCCGGAGGCGGTCGGCGACGGGATCGCGCGGGCGCTCGGCGCGAGCGACGCGTTCCTGGGCGATGTCGACACCGAGCAGCGCCGCGCCTACGAGGAGCGCGTGCGGGGCGCCTGACGCCCGGCGGTATCCGAGGGCGTCGCGGTCGAGATGGCCGCGGCGCCCTCGTCGCGTTTCCGGCATGCGGGCAGCCGCAGTCACTCCGGCGCGCCGAAACGTGTTCAACGTCACATATTTTTCCGTGACCGGCGCAACTCGGCGGCGCGCGCGGTTCCCGATCGATAGCCCGCGAGCGCCCGGCGAGCTGGCATGACGTCGAGTACGGTACGGTGGCGGACGATATGCGCTGGTCAATCGTCCAGAGCCAGGGGGATACGCCGGATGCGCGCGGGCTGCCGGAAATTCGCCATATCGGTGATGCATACGTCCGGCTCAGGCAATATGCTGTCACTAACAAACCTGCCGACTGTTTCGATGCCACTATCCAAACTTTCCGGCCTGATAAGGCTGGAAATTGCGGACCGATTCTGATAGCAAGGGGCTATGGACCCGCACTTGCGCGACCTGCGGTATTTCGTCGCCGTCGCTGAGGAACTGCATTTCACCAACGCCGCCCAGCGGCTGCACATCGCCCAACCGACCCTGTCGCGCCAGATCCGCCAGCTGGAGCGCCAGCTCGACGTGGTCCTGTTCGATCGCAACCAGCGCAGCGTCGCCCTGACCGTCGCGGGCAAGGAACTGCTGGAGGGCGCCCGCAAGATCCTCGAACTCTGGGAGGTCACCAACGTGTCCCTCCAGGAGGCCGGCGAGGTGCTGCGGGTGGGCATCCAGTCCGCGCTGGGCCGGGGGCTGCTCAACGATCTGGAGAGCGCGAGCGGGCATCGGCTGGCGCTGCACGCCGCGTCCTGGACCGATCCGTCCAGCGGACTGGCCGGGCGCCAGGCCGATCTGGCGCTGGTGTGGCTGCCGCTGCCCGATCCGAACCGCTACCGCTGGCAGGTGCTGCGCACCGAGCCGCGCTGGGTGCTGCTGCCGGAGAACCACCCGCTGGCCGACCAGGACGCCATCGACTTCGCCGATCTGCTCGACGAGCCGTTCATCGCGCTGCCCTCGGAAGCCGGTGCGGTGCGCGACTTCTGGCTCGGCAACGACGCCCGCGGCGGGCGCGCCCCGCGCATCGGCGCGGAGGCGGCCACCCCCGAGGACAAGCTCGAGGCCGTGAGCCTCGGACTCGGCGTCTGCCTGCTGGCCGAGAACAACGTGCCGATGTATCGCTGGCCGGGACTCACCGCGCGCCCCGTCACGGGCCTGGCCCCGTGCGAACTGGCCGTGGCGTGGCGGGCCGACGACTCGCGCCCGACCATCCTGGAATTCGCGAGCCGCGCCGTGGACGGCGGTTTCGCGACCCAGCAGCAGCAACCGCTCGCGAGCTGACGCTCAGCGCACGGTCCGCCGCCACGGGTGCAGGCGCTCGAGCTGGGCGCCGAGCCCGAGCAGGGCGGCTTCCCGGCCGGGTGGCGCGGCCAGTTGCGCGGCGAGCGGCGTGGCCGTGTGCGGGTGCGTGCCCATCGGCACGGACGCGGCGGGCCAGCCGATCAGGTGCCAGACGGGGGTGAAGGGCGCGAAGCGCGCGGCGGTGCGGAGATTGGCCGCCCATCCCCTGTGATGCCACGCCGTAGCGCGGGGCGGGGAGGCGGCGAGCGCCGGGGTGATCACGGCGTCGTAGCGTTCGAAGAATTCCAGCAGCCGGGCTTCGGCCCGGTCGATCCGGGTGGAGCGGGTCGCGTGCAGGCGGCGGGCGAGACGGCCGAAGGCCAGGTGCCTGCGGGTGCGCGGGGGTAGATCGGGGGTCCGGTCCGGTAGGGCCACCGTGAGCCAGCGCGGTAGCAGGGCCGACGCGATGTCGCCGTACGGTAGTTCGGCTTCCTCGACGCGGTGACCTGCTGCTTCGGCGACGGCCGCCGCCGTGCGGGCCGCGTCGATCCAGTACGGGTCCCGGCGCGATAGTCGTAGCGGGGCGTTCAGCGCCAGCGCGATGCGTAGATGTCCGGGCGGTTCCGGGCAGGCCAGGTCGGGGCGAGCCGCGAGGACGGCGAGCACCAGCGCCGCGTCGTCGACGGTGGTGGCCAGCACGCCGCCGGTGTCGCCGATGGTGCGGCCCGGCTGGAGCCCGAACACCCCGCAGCACGCCGCGGGCACCCGCACCGACCAGAATCCGCCGTCGCCATGCGCCACGGGTACCAAGCCCGCCGCGACGGCCGCCGCCGCGCCGCCCGCGGACCCACCGGCCCCGCGCTTGGTGTTCCAGGGATTCCGGGTGATCCGGCCGGGCGCGTCCGTCATCGGCCACAGGCCCAGTTCCGAGACGGCGGTTCGGCCGACCACGATCGCGCCCGCGTCGCGCAACCGGTTCACCACCGGATCACCGCTCCACTCCCGATCGACCGAGACGGGGACACCTGCCATCGGCAGTGCGTCGAGGTTTACCCGCTTGGCGAGTGCCACTGCTGCCTGGCGCGCGTCGCGGGCATCGACCACTCGGAAAGCGTTGGTCCACCGGTCCGTCTCGGCGATGCGCGCGAGTGCACCGGCCACGATTTCCGAGGGGGTGGCGGTCCCTTCCTGTACGGCGGCCACGATCTCGGCGGCAAGTCCGGGAGATGCGGGTTCGCCGGCCGCCCAGCTCCGGCGCGGCTGAGTCGCGGGCCCGGCGTGCCGGTCGAGATCCGGGGATTCTTCCGGCGGGGTGGCGAGGGGGTGGGTGGCGGGTGTGGGAGCGGCTGGGGTCGTGGTGTGCGCCGAATCCTCCGCTACCGCCGTGGCCTCGTCGTACATGTGCTGATTCGCCCCCGTCGCATCGTTGTCGAAATCGGGTGATCCGCTGTTGTGGCGCAAGTTATCATTTCGGATACTGCTCGGGGGACGATGACGTCGGGTGTGGCGGGTTTCTCTACAGCTGGTGGTCCCATGGTTAATAGCGAGTCCGAGGGGACTCCCCGCCCCGATCCGGCCTCGGGCTCCGCGACCGGCGCCAGGCTCCTGCACTCGGAGTCCGTCGCGGTCGCGCGTTTCGCCGACGCGTGGGCGGCCGTGTCGCGCCTGCCGCCGGAGGAGGGGCCGGGCCCGCTCCCCCAGATCGCCGCCTTCCTGCCCGACGCGCGCACGCTGCGCTTCGAGGCGCTGATCGAACTGATCCGCGTCGACCTGCGACACCGCTGGTTGCACCGCTCCCCCGCCACCGCTCGGCGCAAACGGCTCGCCGAGTACTGCGCCGAGTTCCCGGACCTCGAGCCCGAGAATCTGCCCGCGGGCCTGGTGTACGAGGAATTCGTCGTCCGCAGGCACAGCGGCGAACGCGTCGACCCCCGCGACTACCTGCGCGAATACCCGCACCAATCCGCCGAACTCCGCGAACTCCTCAACACCGACGACGTCGACCAGAGCACCCGCCGCGCCACCCCGGACGACGACCGCGACGACGAACCCGGCTCACCTCGTACCGCAGACGACACCGACCGAGGCCACCGCACCCTCCGCGCACCCCGCGGCCGTGGGGCTCAGAGCGCCGATCCCTCGATACGCGACGCCGGCGGAACCCCGCCGATCGCACACGAGCCCGACGCCACCCGCCCCGCCACCGACCTCGCCGCACCCGAAAACGACATCACCGTGCACGTCCGGGACCAGCCGGACAACTCGACCGTAACCGACCCCGCTTTCGACGAATCATCCAGCAACAGAACCGAATCCGACATCGCCCGCCATACCGCGGGGACACCCCTGGCCGACTCCCCCGGCCTCGACGGCACGCGCCAGGCCGCGCGATCCTCGGCCGGAACGGGCGCACCGCGGCCGACCGGCCACCCGCCCACCGGCGAACCCGACCGCCCGGACCGAAACACACCCATCAACGACTCGCTCACCACCGAGCCCGACCCGGGCGAGCCGACCCGCGCCGCCGCACCGGACAACACCCGCCCGTGGCCCCCCGAAAACACCCCCACCACCGACGACCCCACCCGGGCCGCATTGAACCGAACCACTCCGTCGGTTCGTACTACGGACATGGACGCGACCGCGACGGGGATCGGCACCACCGATCTCACGGCCACCGCGATCGGCGACGAGACCTCGGGGTTGCGGGGCGCCGATCCGCTGGACCGGATCGAGGTCGGTCAGCGCATCGATGACTTCGACCTGCTGACCGGCCTGGGCAGCGGTGCGTTCGCGCGGGTGTTCCTGGCGCGGCAGCGCTCGTTGCAGCGGCTGGTCGCGGTGAAGATCTCGGCCGATCACGGTACCGAACCGCAGACGCTGGCCCAGCTGGATCACGACTACATCGTGCGCGTCTTCGATCAGCGCCTGCTCCGCGCGGGCGAGGCGGGCAATCGACGGTTGCGCCTGCTGTACATGCAGTTCCTGCCGGGCGGCACGCTGCTCGGCGCGCTGCGCTGGGTGCGCGCCACTCCGCCCGCCGAGCGCAGCGGCAGGCTGTTGCTGGACGCGGTGGACGCGGCGATGGAGGAGAAGGGCGAGATCCGGCCCACCGATTCCAGTGTGCGCGCCGAGATCGCGACGTTGAGCTGGCCGGAGACTGTCGCCTGGCTGGGCCGCAGGCTGGCCGAGGCGCTGGATTACGCGTCGGCGCACGGCGTGCTGCACCGCGACGTGAAACCGGCCAATGTGCTGCTCACCGCCGAGGCGGTGCCCAAGCTCGCCGATTTCAATATCAGTTTCAGCCGCAACGTCGAGGGCACCAGCCCGGTGGCATACTTCGGCGGCTCGCTGGCCTATATGTCGCCCGAACAGTTGGAGGCCTGCCATCCGGGCCGCGACCGCACCGCCGCCGATCTGGACACCCGCGCCGACATCTTCTCCCTGGGCGTGGTGCTGTGGGAACTGCTCACCGGCGCGAAGCCGTTCGACGACACCACCGCGGGCGCGGACGGACGCGGCGACGACACCACCTTGGAAGCCATGCTGGAGCGCCGCAGTGTGGGCGTCGAATCCCACGCGCTGGACCGGGTGCCGCCGGACTGCCCGGCCGCGCTGCGCCGAGTGCTGCTGAAATGCCTGGAGCCGGAACGGGAAAGGCGCTGGGCCGACGGCGCGGTGCTCGCCAAACAGCTGGACCTGTGCCTGGACGCGCGCGCCCGCGAATTGGTCGATCCCCAGCCGGGGAGCTGGCGGCTGCGGCTGCGGCGGTGGATCGTCCCGGTGCTGCTGATCGCGATCGGCGTGCCGAATGTGCTGGCCTCGCTGTACAACATCCAGCACAACCAGACCTTGATCGTCGACAGGATGCCCGAGGACGCGCAGCGCACCTTCCTGATCATCACCAGCGTGGTGAACGCGGTGTTCTTCCCGCTGGGTTTCCTTGTGGTGCTGTATGTGTCGCGCTATGTGCTCACGGTGACGCGGGGCCTGCGGCAAGGCCGCAGATACGACCCGGATACGTTGCGCCGAGCCAGAACCGACACGCTCTTGGTCAGCGAACGCGCGGTGGCGGTCGCGTTCCTGCTGTGGGTGCTGTCGGCCCTGATCTTCCCTCTTGCCTTGCAACTGTCGACCGGCGACATCACCGCCAACGCAATCGTGCACTTCCTCGCGTCAATCGTGGTGTGCGGTGCGATCGCGGCGTCGTATCCGTTCTTCCTGGCCAGCTTCTACATCGTCCGCTGCGTCTATCCGATCTTCCTGCGCCACGGGGAGATCGACGCCGAGGACGCGGTACGCCTGCGCGGCCTGGACCGCCGCTGCAACGGCTACCTGGCGATCGCGGCGTCGGTGCCGCTGCTGGCGGTGGCGGGCGTGACATTCCTGCCGCCGGCCGACATCCCATCGGTGATCGTCGCGGTGCGGGTGCTGTGCGCGGGCGCGATCATCGCGTTCGTCATCACCTACCTGCTGTTCCGCGCGCTGGAGGACGATCTGCGGGCCCTCGAACGCGTGGTGGCGCCCACCCCGGAACAGCAGCCCGATGAGCAGGCCGCGCCGCGGTGAGCCGGCCGGCGCGCCCGTTCGGCCGGGTGATCAGCCTGTCCCACGTGCACGATCCGGCGACCACGCCGATCTTCCCTGGCGACCCGGAATTCCGCGCCGAGGTGGTCGCGACGATCGATGACGACGGCTACTACCTGCGCTACGTGCACCAGGGCGAGCACACCGGAACCCATTGGGGCGCACCGATCCACTTCCGCGCCGACGGTCTGGCCGCCCACGAACTGGACCCCGAAGACCTGGTGCTGCCCGCCGTGAAAGTCGACGTGCGCGAACAGTGCGCCGCCGCCCCGGGCTATCTCGTCACCGTGGACGATCTGCGCGCCTGGGAAGCGCTACACGGCCGTATCCCCGACGGCTCGGCGGTGATCGCGTGGACGGGCTGGGACGCGAAATGGGGCCGCCCCGAATTCACCGGCCGCCAACCGGGATTCGCCCTCGAAACGCTCACCTGGCTGCTGCACACCGGCCGTCTCGGCGAGCGCGGCGCCCTCGGCATCGACACCTTCGGCCCCGACGGCGCCGACCCCACCTACGCGGTGTCGAAACTGCTCTACGGCGCGCACCGGATCAGCCTCGAATGCCTCGCGGGCTTGGCCGAACTCCCCGAGACCGGCGCGTGGATCGTGGCGGGCGGCGCCGTCCACCGGGACGGCTCCGGCTCGCCCGCGACGATCTTCGCGTTGCTGCCTCAGGCCCCGCCGTAGACCTTAGGGTCCAGCGTGCCGATGTAGGGCAGATCGCGGTAGCGCTCGGCGTAGTCGAGGCCGTAGCCCACCACGAACTCGTTGGGGATGTCGAAGCCGACGTGTGCGACCTCGACGGGGGTGCGCAGCGCGTCGGGCTTGCGCAGCAACGTCACCACCTCCAGCGAGGCGGGATTGCGGGTGGACAGGTTGCGCTTGAGCCACGAGAGCGTGAGACCGGAGTCGATGATGTCCTCGACGATCAGCACGTTGCGGCCCGCGATGTCCTTGTCCAGGTCCTTCATGATGCGCACCACGCCCGAGGAGGAGGTGGACGAACCGTAGGAGGACACCGCCATGAACTCCATCTGGGTGGGGATCGGCAGCGCCTTGGCCAGGTCGGTCATGAAGAAGATCGCGCCCTTGAGCACGCCGACCAGCAGCAGATCGCCCTCCGGCGCGTCCGCGGGGTAGCGCTTGGCGATGAGCTCGGCCAGTTCCTTGGTCTTGGCCGCGATCTCCTCTTCGGTGATCAACACCGACGCGATGTCGTCGCCGTACACGTCAGTTGGGGTCCCTTCTCTGTGCTGTCCGCCGGTCACGATCGCTCCCGCCGCTGCTCACGCAGTGTCAGCGTGCCACGTTGGCGCGCGGCGACCAACCTGGTGCCCGGCGCTGCGCCGCCGACGGCCACGCCGCCCTGGCCGCGCCACGCGGTGAGCAGCGCGTCCACGCCCCGTAAATGCCTGTCCGTCAGGGCCTTCGCGCCGCATTCCAGCAGCCAGGCGCGCACCGCCCGCCTGCGCAGGGCGGCGGGGGCAGTGGCGAGCGTCTCGACGTCCAGTGCGCGCCCATCACCGGGCAGGCGGGCGGCGTCGAGCAGGTCGGCGGCGAGGGCGTCGAGCAGGGCGCCGTCCTCGCGCAGGTGGTCGGCGGTGCGGGCCAGCGCCGCCGCGGCCCCGCCGCCGAGCACGTCCTCGAGCAGCGGCAGCACCTCGGTGCGCAGCCGGACCCTGGTGAATTCCGCCGCGCTGTTGTGCGGGTCCTCGTGCGGGGTGAGGCCGAGGTCGGCGCAGAGAGCGCGGGTGGTGTGCCCGCGCACGCCGAGCAGCGGGCGGCCCCACGGCGCGTTGTGGGCGGCCATGCCTTGGATCGAGCGTCCGCCGGAACCGCGGGCCAGTCCCAGCAGCACGGTTTCGGCCTGGTCGTCGAGGGTGTGCCCGAGCAGGACAGGCAGGTCGCCGCGGGCGGCGTCGAGGGCTTCGTAGCGGGCCGCGCGGGCAGCGGCCTCGAGGCCGCCGTCGGTGCCGACCGTCACCGGGAGCACGCGCGACGACCGGCAGCCCAGCGCGAGCGCGGTCTCGGCGGCCGTCGCGGCGACCGCGTCCGATCCCGGCTGCAACCGGTGGTCCACGATCAGCGCGTCGACCTGTCCGATCTCGACCACTGCCGCCGCCGTCAGCGCCAGCGAATCCGCCCCGCCCGACAGCGCGACCGCGACGGCGTCACCGGCCAGGTACTCCCCCGCCCACCCCCGCACCGCGTGGCGCACCTCCAGCGCCGCCTGCGTTTCGGGCAATCTGCGCGACGCAGCCCCCGGTGTCCCTCTCACCGCACAGCCCATGCGCAGGAGCCTACGGCCAGTTATCCACCGGCATCCACCGAATCCGATACACAGGTTCACCGAGGCTCCCGACCGGGAACCACGAGAGCGGCGCGCGGACCCACCCGTCCGCCGCCGGACGCGAAAGGATGCCCGTGCCCAGACGATCGTCGCTCCCCGCCTGTGCCGCCCTGCTGGTCCTGCTCCCGCTCACCGGCTGCGGCGGGCCGGACCCGGCTGCCGCGCCGACCACGCCGCCCACGGCGGCGTCGTCCACGGCGGCGTCGTCCACGGCGCCCCCGGCCGCGCTCGACCTGGCGGCCGAATTCGCCGCCCTGGAAACCGAATTCGACGCCCGCCTCGGCGTCTACGCGATCGACACCGCCACCGGGCGCGAGATCGCCCACCACGCCGACGACCGGTTCGCCTTCGCCTCCACCCACAAAGCGCTCACCGCGGGCGCGCTGCTGGAACGCAACACCCTCGCGGAGCTCGAGCGCGTCGTCACCTACACCGAAGCCGACCTCCTGGAACACGCACCGATCACCGAACAGCGGGTCGCCACCGGCATGACGCTGCTGGAACTCATCGACGCCGCCGTCCGCTACAGCGACAACACCGCCGCGAACCTCACCATGGCGGAACTGGGCGGACCGCAGGGCTTCGAGGACGCGCTGCGCGCCATCGGCGACAACGTGACCGAATCCGACCGGTGGGAACCGGACCTGAGCGACTACACCCCCGGCGACCCGCGCGACACCAGCACCCCGCGCGCCATGGCCACCAGCCTGCGCGCCTACACCCTCGGCGACCTGCTGCCACCCGACCGCCGCGCGACCCTGGTGGACCTGCTCGTGCGAAACACCACCGGCGACACCACGATTCGCGCGGGCGTGCCCGAGGACTGGATCGTCGGCGACAAGACGGGCTCGGCGAACTACGGGACGCGCAACGACATCGCACTGCTGTGGCCGCAGGAGGGGGCGGCCCCGATCGTGGTGGCGATCATGTCGAATCGCGGGCAGGAGGACGCGGCACGCCGGGACGAGTTGGTCGCGGGTGCGGCGCGGGTGGTGGTGGAAGCGTTGGGGTGAGGCTCAGCCCAGAACTCGCGCGATCCAGCGGTCGGGGTTTTCGATCTCGTCGGGGCGGGGCAGGGTGTCGGGGTTGGTCCACACCACGTTGAAGCGCTCCATGCCGACGCGGTCGACGACGTGGTCGACGAACTTCTTGCCGCGCACGTACTGGGCGATCTTGGCGTCCACGCCGAGCAGGGCGCGCAGCAGGCGCTGGACCGGGTTGGCGGGGCGCTTGCGGCGCTTGTCGAACGCAGCGCGGATCTGGGCGACGGTGGGGATGACGGTCGGCCCGACGGCGTCCATGACGTGGTCGGCGTGCCCTTCCAGCAGGGTGCCGAGCATGAGCAGCCGGTCCAGGGCCTCGCGCTGAGCGGGGGCCTGGGTCGCGCGCAGCAGGCCGACGATCCCGCGCGAGGCCGGATCGTCGGGGGCATCACCGGAACGCCGCTCGCGCAGCTCGTTCATCAGCCGGCCCAGCATCTCGGCCATCGGTTCGTCACCGATCTCGCCGAGCGTGTCGACATTCGAGCGCATGTACTCGGCCAGCCACGGCGCCGACGAGAACTGCACGCGGTGGGTGACCTCGTGCAGGCACACCCAGAACCGGAAGTCGCCCGGGTCCACGCCCAGCGCGCGCTCGACCATCATGATGTTGGGCGCCACCAGCAGCAGCGTGCCGTCGGGCCCGGTGAACGGGTCGTACTGGCCGAGGATCGCGGTGGACAGGAACGCCAGCATGGCGCCCGCCTGCACCCCGGCGGGCTTGCCCGCGAGCAGTCCGCGCTTCTCGTCGCCGTCGGTGCCGGTGAGGTGGCCCATGGAATCGGCGGCGGCGCTGATCCAGCCCGGCCGGTCCACCACGCGGGCCGCGGGCACCGGCCGGTCGTCCAGCAGACCGGAGACCTCGCGGACCGGGCCCTCCGCCCGCACCGACGCCTCGGCCAGCTCCTCGACCACCTGTCGCGCGGCGTACCGCGAGGCCTTCGGGCCGGGCGGCACCAGCGCGGCCCCGGTGCGCGCGGCCAGGCGCCAGTCGACGCTGCCCGTCAGGGCTCCGCGCCGCTTGGCGCCGTCCTTCGCGACGGCGACCGCGCCGTTGCCGTTCACCGGGTTATCCGACATGGTTCAACCACCCATCACGAGCATCCACAGTTGCGCAGCGTGCCCGCGATGGCATCCAACGCCGGCCTGCTCACCTCCGGCGGCCTGTCGTTCGACATCAGCGCGAAGGTCAGCACCCTTCCGTCTCGGTCGAGCACATACCCGGCCAACGTGCTCGACACCGACAGAGTTCCGGTCTTGGCCCGCACCCATCCGGCGCCGACCCGGTTCTGGGTGACGTACCTGCTGGTCAGCGAGCCGGTCGCGCCCGCGACAGGCAGGTTGTCTAGCATCGGCGCCAGCGTGGCGGCCAAGTCGTCGGCGGCGGGGCGCGCGTCGGTGCCCGCCGGGACGGTGCGGGCGTCGGGCGCGGGCCGCGCGGCCGTCGCGAGGATCTCGTTCAGCAGCCGCGCGGAGAGCCGGTCGTCGACCGAGAGTCCGCTGGTGTCGTGCATGACCGTCCCGTCCATCGCGAAGCCCGCCCGCTCCAGTGTGGCGGTGACGGCGGCCACCGCGCCGGAGAACGACGGTGCGTGCCCCGTGGCCAGGGCGATCTCGCGGCCGACGGTCTCGGCGAGCACGTTGTCGGAGTGCACCAGCATGGCGTGCAGACGGGTGTGCAGCGGCGCCGACTCCACCTTCGCCACCTGCGCGGCGCCCGGTGCGGCCGTGCCCGCCCGCACCCGCGCCGGATCGAGCCCGAGGTCGGCGGCGAGGCGGCGGCCGGCGTCGAGGCCGGGGGTCGGGGTGCGCGGCGAGTACTCCACCAGCGGGTCGAGGCGGCCGCCATCGATCATCACCGCGTCGATGGGCGCGATGGAGCCGCCGGGAATGTCGATGTCCTCCCAGCCGCGCGCCATCGACGGCCCGGTGTAGGCCGACAGGTCCACCACGATGGTGTCCACGGCGCGGCCGGAGGCGCGGATCTGATCCACCAGATCCGACAGGCACGCCGCATCCGGGTAATAGCCCTTGCCGTCGGGCTGGGCGGTCAGCGTGGGATCGCCGCCGCCGACGAGCACCAGCTCACCGGGGGCCGACCCCTCCACCACCGTGGTGGCGACCCGCTGATCATCGGGCAGCGCGATCAGCGCGGCGGCCGTGGTGAGCAGCTTCAAGGTCGAGGACGGGATCATCACCTTGTCGGAATCCTTGCTCCACAAGGTCGTTCCGCTCTCCGCGTCGGTGATGACGCCCGCGAACGCGCCCAGATCGGGGCTGTCCAGCGCCGGGCCGAGCGCGGCCACCACCCCCGCCGGACTCGGCGCGGGCGCGGCGGCCGGCGCGGGCGAGACCTGCGGGAACGGCCGCACCGGCGCGGGCGGATCGGCGATGGTGAGGCCGCCGTGCCGGAACTCGGGCGTCCACGGACGCACGATCGCGGCGCCCGCCGCCGCCGCGATCACCAGCACCCCGAAGGTGGCGCCGAACCAGATCCACAGCCTGCGGCGCCGCCGTTGCGCCAATCCGCCGATATTCTTCTTGCTCCGACCAAGCACCTGCCGCCGTCTCCCTGACTCCGCCGCGCACTCCTGGCGCACCCATGTCCCCGGTGACCACACTATCCTCGTTGCGCTACGGTTCCCCCGAACAGCCTGTCGGGTCGGGGGAACACGCCGACCGAATGCATCACAGAAGGAGATGGCGTGGAGTTCGACGTCACGATCGAGATCCCCAAGGGTTCCCGCAACAAGTACGAGGTCGATCACGAGACCGGCCGGGTGCGCTTGGACCGCTACCTCTACACGTCCATGGCCTACCCCACCGACTACGGCTACATCGAGAACTCGCTCGGCGAGGACGGCGACCCGCTCGACGCCCTGGTGCTGCTGACCGATTCGGTGTTCCCCGGCGTGATCGTCGAGGCCCGCCCGGTCGCCATGTACAAGATGGAGGACGAGGCAGGCGGCGACGCCAAGGTGCTGTGCGTCCCCGCGGGCGACCCGCGCTGGAATCACATCCAGGACCTGGCCGACATCCCGGAATTCGAGCTGGCCGCCATCAAGCACTTCTTCGAGCGGTACAAGGACCTCGAGCCCGGCAAGTTCGTGAAGGGTTCGGAGTGGGTCGGCCGCGCCGAGGCGGAGGCCGAGATCGAGGCGTCGTTCAAGCGTTTGCAGGAGCAGGGCGGCCACTGAGCCACCACCCCGCGACAGAAAGGGACGCCCGTCGACACGGGCGTCCCTTTTCTCGTCCGGCACCGGCCTCCCCTGCCCGGTGCGCGTCGGGTCAGTAGTAGATGTAGAGGTCCCAGCCGTCCCAGGTCTCCACGCACTCCCAGTAGTAGCCGCCCGTGCTGGGCGACTCACCGTCGGCGCGGCACGCCGCCAGCGTGGCGTAGGTGCCGATGTAGGTGCCCTGGTAGCCGCTGTAGGTGCCCTCGTAGCTCGACGGGTGCGGCGCCATCGCACCGGCGGTTCCCGCCGCCGACGCCCCGGCAACGGCGGCCACAGCCAGCAAACCCGCGGCGATAATGGATTTGATACGCATTTCCTGCTCCTGAATGAATTCGATTCGTCATCGACCTCATTCAAGGTAGAAAGCAAACGCCGGGAAAACAGCCGACCCTAGGGGTGGTGCCACCAACCCCCGCGGTTCGTTTCCCCCACCCTGTGGGGTGAAACGTTAGGTGGAAGTGCTTGCGGGGGTGAGGAATTCGATTCGCGCCGAACTCCACCCACCGAATCAGGGCTGGCCGGTGAAGTATGCGACGCCGGCGTCGATGAGCGGCTGCCCGCCGACGACGAAGAATCCGATCGCGGCGCCGACGGCGGTGAACAACGGAATTCCGATGATCCCGCCGAACAGGCCGATCGCGAGCCCGATGCCCGCACCGATCAGCGCACCGAACGCGGCGCGCTCGGCCTCGGCATGCCAGCGCTCCTGCGCGCTGCGCGTGTCCTGACCGGGGAACGGCTCATCGATCGCGCGCAGCGTCAACGACTTGCCGTCGGCCTCGACGATCGGCTCCAGCGTGACGAGCCGATCGCGCGCGGGGAACACCAGCGGCAGCGTCGTGACGACCGTGCCCGCCTCGTCCTCGATCACCACGCCGGCTTCGACCACTCGAAAAACGCCGCCGTCCAAGGTCGTTCGCACGGATTCGCCCTCCGTGTAGCGCAAGGTGTATCCGATGCCGTGCTCGTTGCCGTGCACCAGTGTCGCGCTGTCGATCGTGTGGCCCGGCGACGAAACCGGCTCGGCCGCCACGGTTCCCGCGCCGACACCCACCGCGACGAGCGCGCACACAGCCGTCGCGGCCAGCCTGATGCGCCTCATCGCAGACCTCCCTGACCGGCACCGATCAGCCCGCCGACCGCGCTGAAGCCCGTACCCATCAGCACACAGCCGACCGGCACCATCAAGGGCGCCATGAACAGTGTCGCCGCCCCGACGGCGACTCCGGCGCCACATCCGATCAGCGCACCCGTCACCGCCCCGCCGACGGCGCCCGCGGCCACCGAGTCCGCCCGGGTGGGCGCGACGCCGACCGAGCGCGCGAACTGCGAGATCTGCGCTTCCGGGCCTGCGAACACCGAGTTGATGTCGTGGACCTGTTGCGGGGAAAGGAAATCCGGTGCGACGACATTCAGATCACCGGCGCGCAACGTGTCCGACGGCGGCACGATCACGGCGACCGGCGGGGTCGGTTCCGGCGGATGCAGCTCGCCCACCTTCAGCGGCGCGACCTGCGGCGGATTGGGCTCCTGCCGGTACTGGGCGAAGTCGGTCTCCGGCGCCTCGCCCGCCAGATCCTGTTCGGGCGTGACGTATTGCGGTGGCGGGACCGGTGCGGTGACGCCCGGTTGCACGGGCGTCGGCTCCGGCGTGGGCGGCGAGGTCACGCCGGGCTGCACCGGTGTGGGCGCCGGCCGGTCCCGCGCGTCTCCGGGCTGGCTCGGCGTGGTCACGCCCGGCTGCGGAGTGATGAACTGAGCGCGCGCAGGCTGCGCCGATCCGGTGAGAAGTCCCGGCAGCGCGCTGTTCCCGGGCGCGTGCGCGCCGGGTGGCAGCGGCGTCACGCCGGGCTGCTGCCCCTCAGCGGCACCCGGCTGATCCGCAATCGTGATCCCCGGCTGCGGCGCGGGCGCCGCCTGAGCCGATCCGGAGTACGCGACCAGCATCGACATCGGTACCGCACCCATGGCGATCCGCGCCGTGCGGCGTCTGAGGTCCACTTTGCGATGGCGACCCGACACGCGAAATCCCCCACCTTCCTCCATATTTCGGCGCCTCCTCGGCCCCGGCCGGAAGTACCGGCCACCGAGGCGGATACCGACCCGACCCTGCGTCGCCGCCCGCCGCACCCCGGCCACCGCCGGATAACGATTCGGACAACAGGCCCGAGTACACCCGGCGCGCGGAAGGAGTGTCAAACACCGGACCAGGTAACGCGATACGCATCACAGCGAACCGTCACCTCATATGACACCGGTCTACGGTGCACCGCGGCAGGGGGATTCGCGGCGACTCGAGCGGCGCGGCACCTATCCCTTCCGCTCCGCGCTCTCCGCCCGCCCGTTCACCGGCGGACTCACGGCCTCACCGCCCGGGAGCAGCAGCCCGGTGCGGTCGACGAGGCGGGATTCGACGTCGAGGAGCGAATCGTCTTCGGTCGCCTCGGCTTTGGCGGCGGCGATGCCGCCCGCGGTGCGCAGGGGTATCTCCTTCCAGAACAGGACGAGCACCAGGGCGAGGGCGGAGAGGATGGTGGCGGCGAGGAAGACGGTGGACATGGATTCGGCGAAGCCGATCTGGAAGGGGCGGGCCAGGTCCGGGCTGAGGCGCTGGACGATGGAGCTGTCCTTGAGCACCTCACTCGCGGCCGAGGTGTCGCCGGTGAGCAGTCCCTTGGCCAAGGCCGCGTCGGCCGGGTTCGCGCTGCGCGCACCCTCGGCGACCGCCCTGGCGAACTCGGGATCATCGGCGGCCGAGCGCAATTCGCCCGCGATATCCGGGGAGAGCCGCGAGAACAGGATGGACAGGAACACCGCGACGCCGAGCGTGCCGCCGATCTGCCGGAAGAAGGTGGAGGCCGCCGTGGACACGCCCATATCGGCGGGCGGCAGCGCGTTCTGCAACGCCAGCGTGATCGGTTGCAGCAGGTTGCCGAGCCCGAATCCGGTGCACGCCATGAAGAGCACGACCATCCACATCGGGCTGTCGGCGTCCAGGAAGTGCAGCAGGAACAGCCCCAGCGTCAGCATGGTCGCGCCGATCAGCGGGAAGATCCGGTACCGGCCGGTGCGCGCGATCAGCTGACCGGCCAGCACCGACCCGGTCATCATCCCGAGCACCATCGGCAGCATCTGCAATCCGGCCACCGTCGGTGACACGCCCCGCACCACCTGGAGATACTGCGGCAGCAGCGCGAGCCCGCCGAACATGGCCGCGCCCACCACGGTCGCGATCACCACGCCGAGCGCGAACGTGCGATTGGTGAAGATGCGCAACGGAATCAGCGCCGCACCGCCCAATCCCCGCTCCACCGCGACGAATCCGAGCACGCCCAGGGTTCCGATCACGTAGCAGGTGAGGGAAAGCCCACTCCCCCATCCCCATTCGCGGCCCTGTTCGGCGACGACCAGCAGCGGCACCAACCCCACCGCCAGCACCAGCACGCCCCACCAGTCCACGCGGTCGGTGGAGCGCGGCCGGTGCGGCAGCCGCAGCACCCGCGACACCACGACCAGCGCGATCAGCCCGAGCGGCACGTTCACCAGGAACACCCAGCGCCAGCCGCTCACCCCGAGCAGCGTCTCCTGGCCGGCCAGCACGCCGCCGAGCACCGGACCCAGCACGCTGGAGGTGCCGAACACGGCGAGGAAATACCCTTGGTAGCGGGCACGTTCGCGCGCGCCGACCATATCGCCGAGGATCGTCAGCGCCAGCGAGAGCAGGCCGCCCGCGCCGAGTCCCTGCACCGCGCGGAACACCGCCAGCTGATACATCGACTGCGCCAGCGTGCACAGCAGCGACCCCACCACGAAGATCGCGATGGCCGCGAGATAGAACGGCTTGCGGCCGAACATGTCCGAGAGCTTGCCGTAGAGCGGCGTGGTGAGGGTGGCGGTGATCAGGTAGGCGGTGGTGGCCCACGCCTGCAGGGAGTAACCGTCGAGATCGTCGGCGATGGTGCGGATCGCGGTGGCGACGATGGTCTGGTCCAGCGAGGCCAGCAGCATGCCGAGCATGAGCCCACTGAGGATGGTCAGGATCTGGCGATGGGTGAAGCCGCCCTCGGAGACCTCGGTGGTGCGGGCCGTCACGAATCGCTCTCCGTTCCGTTCGGGCCGCGGAACAGCGAGATCATCGAGGGGCGCACGCGCTCGTAGTCGTCCACGAACCGGGTGAGCAGTTCGGCGAACGCCGCGCGATCGCGCTCGGGCCAATCGGCCGTCACCAGCGAGAGGTTGTGGCGGCGGCGCTCACCGATGCGGGCGGCGATGGCGCGGCCGTGCTCGGTCACCTCGAGCACGCTGGCGCGGCCGTCGGCCGGGTCGGCCGCGCGACGCACCAAGCCGCGCTCCACGAGCTGGGCGACCTGCCTGCTCACCGTGGACGCGTCGGAATGCACCGCCTCGGCCAGCGCGCCCGAGCGCATCGGCCCCTCGCTCAGCAACTTCGACAGCACCACGTAGGCGGCGGGCTCGACGCCGTCGGCGCTGCGCATCTGCGCCGCCGTGCGCTCCCGGATGCGCCCCAGACGGGTGAGCTGCATCGCGATCGCCTCGATCGGAAGGTCGTCCACGCACCGCCACCTTTACTTGCGTCGCACAATTAGTTGTGCGACGCAAGTATGTCGCCCCACAGGCGCCCGAGGCAAACGCTGCCCGACTGCGCTACTTGCCCTTGAACTCCGGGGCGCGCTTCTCGAACACCGCCTGAATCGCCTCGGTCAGATCCTCCGAGGGCAGGAAGGCCGCGTTCCAGGCCGACACGTACCGCAACCCCTCGGCCACCTCCGACGCCTGCTTCTGCGCCAGCACGTCCTTCACGCCCTGCACCACCAGCGGCGGGTTGGCGGCGATCTCGGCGGCCAGCGCGTCGGCGGCCGCGAGCACCGCCTCCTGATCCGGGTACACGTCGTTGACCAGGCCGATCTTCTCCGCGCGCGCCGCGTCGATGTCCTTGCCGGTGTAGGCGAGTTCGCGCAGGTGACCCTCACCGATGATGCCGGGCAGGCGGTGCAGCGAGCCGATGTCGGCGACGATGGCGACCTTCGCCTCGCGCAGGCTGAACAGCGCGTCGGCGCTGGCCAGGCGGATGTCCGCGGCGGCGATCAGATCCAGGCCGCCGCCGATGCACCAGCCGGAGACGGCCGCGATCACCGGCTTGGCGCACTCGGCTACCGCGGTGACCGAGTCCTGCATCCGGCGGATCTCCTTCAGGAAATCGGTGCGCGGCGCGGCCAGCGCCTTCTCGGCCAGCAGCGGGCCGAAAGTGCCCGCCATCGCGGGCAGGTCCAGGCCGTAGGAGAAGTGCTTGCCGGAACCGGTCAGCACCACCGCGCGCACCTGCGGGTCGGCGTCGAGGCCGCGGAAGATCTCGGGAAGCTCGCGCCAGAAGTCCGGGCCCATCGCGTTGCCCTTGCCGGGGCCGGTCAGCGTCACGCGCGCGACATGGTCGGAGATCTCGACGGTGAAAGCCTGCCAATCAGTCATTTTTACAGCGTATCGGCACCGGTCGCGGCCCGTCGGCGACACCCGCGCGTCACGTGGCGGCCCCCGCGTTAATCCTGTGCAAAATGCGCCGCGTGCCCCTGGTTCGCCGGGGGTGCGCGGACGGATCATGGTCGCGTCGGCAAACGCTGTTCCGGGTTGGGAGACCACCATGCTGATGCACCAAGGAATCGGCCTCGACCGATTCAATTCCCTCACCCGCTCGCGCGCCGTGCACGCCATGTTCGAATGCTGCTGCAACGTCACCTGGGCGGCGGCCATGGCGGACGGCCGCCCCTACGCCGATCGCGCCGCACTGCTGGCCAAGGCCGATGTGGAACTGCTCGCGCTCTCCGGCGCCGACCTCGACCGCGCCCTGGATGTGGTTGCGCACGAGACGATTCCCGGCCGCGAGGAACACGGCGTCACCGAGCTGGCGCGAATCACGCGGGCGCGCATCGAGGATCTGCTCGGGCCGGAAGGCGGGTGGCCGGAATACTGATCGATCCCATTGTCCCGGCGTATCTTCCGCAACCGTCCTACCCTGGATTCATGCGCAGGTCGCAGTTGAGTCCGGCCGCCTGCCGAGTCGCGGACACGCTGATCTCGCGCGGGCATCACGGCGTCCTCGTCAGCAGGCCCGCGGCGGCGCCCACCCCCGCCGAAGCGGCGCGCGCCCTCGGCGTGGACGTGGGCGCGGTGCTCGAATCGCAGGTCTTCCTGCTCGACGACGATCCGGTGCTGCTGCTGGTCTCCGGCGTGCATCGCGTCGACCTCGACCAGACCGGCAAGCGGCTCGACGGCACCCTCTCGCCCGCGCCCACCGAGATGGTGCGCGAGGTCACCGGGCAGCCCGCCGACGGCGTCGCGCCCGTCGGACATCCCTGCAACCTGCCCACCTGGGTGGACACGGCGCTGGCGCGGCACCGCGAGGTGTGGGCGGCGGGCGGGCATCCGAACACGCTGTTCCGGACGTCGTTCCGGGAGTTGATGCGGATCACGGCGGGGTTGCCGATCGAGGTGGAGTGAGTTTGCGCGGTGTCGAATTCCTCTCAGCGCGGCCCTGATGAACTGCGGTTTTCTCGAGCGGACGTCAAACGAACGTCAACGGGCATGCCCGCCGCGCGCGTGACCGGCGTAGGTTCGAGGCGTGAGTGACGCATCGAGGCCCGAGGCCGGCATCCGGGTTCCCGACGATCTGAGCGGGATCACCGCCGAGCAGTACCGCACGTCCATGCGGCACTATCCGTCCGGCGTCACCGTGGTGACGCTGAGTTGCGCGGACGGTCCGATCGGGTTCACCGCCACCTCGTTCGCGTCGCTCTCGCTGGAACCACCGCTCATCTCGTTCAATATCGCGCACACGTCCTCGAGCATGGCGGCCATGCTGGACGCCGACTCGGTGGTGGTGCACTTCCTCGGCGAACATCAGCGCCACATCGCCCAGCGCTTCTCCCGTGCGGCGGGCGAACGGTTCACCGACCGATCCCTGTGGACCACCCTGGACACCGGCGAACCCGTCCTGCACGGCACCCCCATCTGGGTCCGCGCCGTCGTCCACCAGCTCATCCCCATCGGCGACCACACCCTCGTCATCGGCCTCGTCACCCGGGTCCACGACAACACCGACGAAAAACCCGCCGCCGCCCCCCTCCTCTACTACAACGGCCGCTACCACCGGCCGACCGAACTCGACACCTGAGCCGTCACGCCACCCGCGGCCGCACCTCCACCACCAACTCGGCATCCAGCGCCCGCGCGAGCCGCCCCAGCACCGGCAAACTCGGCACCGTCCCACCGGCCTCGAACCGCGCCACAGCGGGCTGCGTCATCCCGGCGGCACCCGCCAACTCCGCCTGGCTCCACCCTCGCTCCTCACGCATCCGCCTGATCTTCAGGCCGAGCTGATGAGCAAGACGCGCGGCGGCGTACTCCTCCTCGGCGCCGGGCTCCCGCATCCGGCGGCCCCTGAGATCGGACCATTCCGTGCGATCAGCCATCGTTCAATCCTCCTCGGCCGTGTGCCGCTCGGCGACGCAGCGCCGAAACGCTCGGCGCGCCCGCTCGATCTCCGCCCGTTCCCGCATCCGCGACTTGGCGAACACGGTCAGCAGTACGATCCTGCGCCCTGACGCCAGCCAGTAGGTCAGACGAATCGCTTCGCTGTCGAGATAGAACCGCAACTCGCGTAGCTTCCCATCGAGCTGGCGAGTATGCGGCTCGCCGAGCAGCGGTCCCACATCAGCCAATAGATCGATATGGAACGCGGCTCGCGCGAACATCGCGGTCGGAAGCGATTCCAACCAGTGGCGTACCTCAGGCTCCAGCTCGACAATACCCCAACCCATACCATCAATGCTATATAACACCGACGGTATGGGTCACGATTCGGCATCGGAGAGTCGGCGGCCGATCCCGGCTCAGAAGGTGAGGCAGGGGGTGGTGCCGGTGGGGTCGGTGGTGAGGGGGCGGGTTTCGGGGGTGGGGTTCCAGTGGCCTTCGGTGGGGGCGTAGGTCCAGGTGGCGTCGCCGCGGACGAGGGTGGCGATGGCGTCGATGAGGCGGTCGACGTGGGCGGTGGTGGTGCCGAGGCCGATGCTGGCGCGCAGGGCGGCGTCGAGGCCGAGGCGGGAGAGCAGGGGGTGGGCGCAGAAGCGGCCGTCGCGCACGCCGATCCCGTGTTCGGCGGAGAGGTAGGCGGCCACGTGGCCGGGGGCGAAACCGTCGACGGTGAAGGCCACGATGCCGACGGTGTCGGGGCTGTCGGCGAAGACGCGCAGGGTGCGCACGCCGGGGATCGCGCACAGCCCGTCGCGCAGGCGGTCGGCGAGCGCGTGCTCGTGGGCGATCAGGTCGTCGGGGTCGATGGCGGCGAGCGTGTCGCAGGCGGCGGCGAGGGCGGCCGCGCCCAGCACGTTCGGCGAACCCGCCTCGTGCCGCTGCGGAGCCGGCGCCCACTCGGCGGAATCAACCGTCACGTTACGGACGGCGCCCCCACCCGCGAGGTAGGGCTCGGCCGCGTCGAGCCAGTCCCGGCGCCCCACGAGCACACCCGCCCCGAACGGCGCGTAGAGCTTGTGCCCGGAGAACGCGAGGTAGTCGATTCCGCTGTCGCGCAAGCTGATCCGGCGGTGCGGGGCCAGCTGCGCGGCGTCCACCAGGATGCGCGCGCCGCACTGGTGCGCGATATCGGCCAGCCGCTCCAGCGGCAGCACCTCACCGGTCACGTTGGACGCGCCGGTCACCGCGAGCAGCGCGGTCGGGCGGCTGCACAGTTCGGCGACCAGCAGGCGGATGGTCTCGGCGAGGGTGTCGGCGGCGCGCACCACGCGGCGGCCGTGCTTGGTCCACGGCAGGAAGTTGGCGTGATGCTCGATGTCGAGCACCACCGTATCGCCCGGCACACAGGAGGCCAGCAGGTTCAGCGAATCGGTGGTGTTGCGAGTGAACACCACGACCTGATCGTCGGCGGCGTCGAGGAAACGGTGCACCGCGCCGCGCGAGGCCTCGTAGCACTCGGTGGAGACCCGGGAGGCGTAGCCCGCGCCGCGGTGCACGCTCGCGTAGTACGGCAGCAGCTGCCCGATCCGGTCGGTGACCTGGCGCAACGCGGGTGCGCTCGCGGCGTAGTCGAAGTTGGCGTACTCGCGGGCGCCGCCCTGCACGAGCGGCACCCGGAGGTCGTCACCGGACACCTGGGCGAGCGGGGCACAGGTCGGTTCCAGCACAGCAGTCATCACGTCATCCCGTCGGTTCAGGGACTCGCGAAAGGGGGTTCGGGCGAGTCCGCGCTTGCCGCGCCCGGTCGGACGGCGGCCAGGTCGTCACCCGGAGCACCCCACCGCGGAGGAGGGTTGCCGACCAGCTAGCCGGGGCTTGTCGCTGGCACTCATGACCTGAACCGAGATTGGCAGACCCGCCGCGGCGTTGTCAACCGGGATTTTTCGGTTGCGCGTCACACCGGGCCGCGATCTGATCGATCGGTGACCCCTTCGCTGCTGCTCGGATTCGTCGGACTGTGCGTGGTGCTGGCGCTGACGCCGGGCCCCGATTCGTTCCTGGTGCTGCGGTTCTCGCTGGTCGACGCGCGACCCGGCGTCGCCGCCGCGATCGGGTCGGCGCTCGGCGGCTTGGTGTGGGCGGTCGTGGTGGCGGCGGGAGTCGCGGCGCTGCTGGAGCAGTCGGGGTCGGCGTATCGCGTGTTGAAGGTCGTCGGCGGAATCTATTTGGTGTACTTGGGAATTCGCGCGCTGCTCGAAAGCCGCCGCCGCACGGTCGGACCGGTCGGCGAGGGCGCGCCCGCCGCGCCTCCCTCGGTTCGCTCGGCGTTCACCGCGGGTGTCATCTCGTGTCTGTTCAACCCGAAAGTGGGCCTGTTCTACCTCGCCGTGCTCCCCCAGTTCCTCACCGAGATCACCTTCCTCAACACCCTCGCCCTCGGCGCGATCGAATGCGCCATCGCCGCCGGATTCATGGTCCTGCTCGCCCTGGCCGCCGCCCGCGCCGTGGCATTCCTGCGCAGCCCACGCGTGCGCACCCGGCTCGAACAGACCAGTGCGGCGATCCTGACCGCCCTCGGGGTGGGCACAGCGGCCTCGGCAACCTGAGCGCAGCGAGTCCCAGCTCACCTGCGACGACGGGACCACTGCCGAGTGATGCGCCGGAGGCGCCGGCCCCGCCAGGCAATTACGCCGAGGGCGTGGCTCATCGAATCACCGGGGCGAATGTGCCACCCAACCGATCATCCCGTGGCATTGCGCCTTCCCGGGTATCACGACCTCACGGATCCTCTGCGCATCTCGGGACCCGAACGTAAACCTGTGTCGCTGGCACTTACTGCCGAGCAATACGCCGAAGGCGTTGGCTTCCGCACGTGCGCAACCGAATCCGAAGAGGTTCGCGCAAATCGGCCACGCCCCGAAGCCGATCTCGTTGCGATTCGCGCCACACATCGCACCCTTCGCCCCATCCCGCGGGCCGACCCACCTCCAAGCCCAGGCCCACCGACCTGAAACCTCGCGCATCGCCCCCTTCGACCAGCACATACTCACCACAAACCGGTTCGTCGCCAGCGACGACACTCCCCGCCGAGGCGACCACAGGCCCATCATGCGGCCAACCGCCCGGCACCACGCCGACGGCGTTGCCCATGCTCAGCAACGCGCCGAAGGCGTTGACTGCCCCGAACCGCGAGTACCGTGTTCAGTTGGTCACCCGCGGCGTTTGCCAATCGGTAACCCTCCTGTGAAACAAACAGACGACAACGCCAGGCAGGTCTATGAGAGGTGGGCCGGACGTGATGCTCCAGCCACAGATCGACGCCTCGGCGGGCGACGAGCCCGTCGAGCGCGCATCGGGGTCCCCGCTGCTGCGCGGGCTCGACGCGCCGCCACCGCGCACGTTGATCGACATCGTGGCCGCGACCGCCGCGACCCACCCCGACGCGGACGCCCTCGACGACGGCGCCGCCACCCTCACCTACGCCGAACTGCTCGACGCCGTGCGGGCGCGGGCGGCCGAACTGCACGCGGCGGGCGTGCGCCCAGGCGACCGGGTGGGCGTGCGGATGCCGTCGGGCGACCGCGCCCTCTACGTCACCATCCTGGCGGTCCTGTGGGCCGGTGCCGCCTACGTGCCCGTCGACGCCGACGACCCCGAGGAGCGCGCCCGCCTCGTCTTCGGCGAAGCGCGGGTGCGGGCGATCGCCACCGCCGACGGCATCGAGATCGCCGACGTAGCCCCCGCGGGTACGGCCGACGACGCCCGTGAACTCACCGTCGAAGACGAAGCCCTCATGGGCACAAGCCAGCAGAGCTCCGGAAGCACGGCGGCCCACCCGCCCGCACCCGGCCCCACCACCCACCCCACCCTCACCGACGACGCCTGGATCATCTTCACCTCCGGCTCCACCGGCACCCCGAAGGGCGTCGCCGTAACCCACCGCAGCGCCGCCGCTTTCGTCGACGCCGAGGCGCGCCTGTTCCTCCAGGACGCACCGATCGCGCCCGGCGACCGCGTACTGGCGGGCCTCTCGGTCGCGTTCGACGCCTCCTGCGAGGAGATGTGGCTGGCCTGGCGCAACGGCGCGTGCCTGGTGCCCGCCCCGCGCGCCCTGGTGCGTACCGGTGCGGACCTGGGCCCCTGGCTGGTGCGGCGCGGCATCACGGTGGTCTCCACCGTGCCGACGCTGGCCGCCACCTGGCCCGTGGAGGCGTTGGAGCCGGTGCGGCTGCTCATCTTCGGCGGCGAGGCCGTCCCGCCGGAACTCGCGGAACGCCTTGCGGACAAGGACAATTCGAGCCGCGAGGTCTGGAACACCTACGGCCCCACCGAGGCCACGGTCGTGGCTTGCGCCGCCCGCCTCACCGGCGAACCCCCGGTGCGCATCGGATTGCCTTTGGACGGCTGGGATCTCGCGGTCGTCGACGCCGAGGGCAAGCCCGTCCCCGAGGGCGAGACGGGCGAACTCGTCATCGGCGGCGTCGGCCTGGCCCGCTACCTCGACCCCGCGAAGGACGCCGAGAAGTACGCGCCAATGCCCACCCTCGGCTGGGAGCGCGCCTACCGCAGCGGCGATCTGGTACGCAACGAGAGCGCGGGCCTGATCTTCCTGGGCCGCGCCGATGACCAGATCAAACTGGGCGGCCGGCGCATCGAACTCGGCGAGATCGACAACGCGCTGCAACACCTGCCCGGCGTCACCGGCGCGGCCGCCGCCATCCGGACCACCAAGGCGGGCAACAAGATCCTCGTCGGCTACCTCACCGGTCCTGACACCGACTACGACATCCACGCCGCGCGCGAACTGCTCGCCGGACAACTGCCCGCCCCGCTGGTGCCGCGCCTGGCCGTGGTCGACGAACTGCCCACCCGCACCTCGGGCAAGGTCGACCGCGCCGCCCTGCCCTGGCCGCTCCCGAAACAGGCCCCGGCCACCGATGACGACGGGCTCACCGCCACCGAACGCTGGGTCGCCACCCAGTGGGACGCGATCCTCGGCGCGGAGGTCACCGGCCCCGAGACCGACTTCTTCGACGTCGGCGGCGGCTCGCTGGCCGCCGCCCAACTGGTCACGGCGCTGCGCGAACGGTATCCGCGGATCACGGTGGCCGATCTCTACGACCATCCGCGCCTGGGCGCGCTTGCCGCGCTGCTCGACGCCAGCGCACCCGTCGCCGAGGTCGAAGAGCGCGACGTGCGCCCCACCCCGCTCTCCGCGCAGATCACCCAGGTGCTCGCGACGGTCCCGCTCACCACGCTCACGGGTTTGCAGTGGCTCACCTGGCTGGCCATCGTCGGCAATATCGCCGCGTGGTCGGGCTCGCTGCCGTGGCTGCCGCGCCTGTCCTGGTGGTGGGCGCTGATCGCGTTCGTCCTGTTCATCTCACCACCCGGCCGGATGGCGCTGTGCGTCGCGGGCGCGCGAATCCTGTTGCGCGGGGTGAAACCCGGCAGTTATCCGCGCGGCGGCCAAGTGCACCTTCGCCTTTGGGCGGCCGTGCGACTCTCCGAAGCCAGCGGTGCCGAAAACCTTTCCGGCGCACCGTGGATGGTCCCGTTCGCGCGTGCGCTCGGCGCGAAGATCGGCAAGGGCGTCGACCTGCACACCCTGCCACCGGTGACGGGCATGCTCGAACTCGGCGACGGATGCAGCGTCGAACCGGAAGTCGACCTCTCGGGGTACTGGATCGATGGCGATCTCGTGCACATCGGCCCCATCACCGTCGGGCCCGGCGCCGTGGTGGGCGCGCGCTCGATCCTGTTGCCCGGCACCAAGATCGGCAAGAACGCCGAGATCGCGCCCGGCTCCGCGGTGTCGGGACGGGTCAAGCCGGAACAGCAATGGGCGGGCTCCCCCGCCGTGAAAGTCGGCCGGGCCCAGCACCCCTGGCCGCCGGAGACGCCCGCGCGCGCCCGGCACTGGGTGGTGATCTTCGGCGTCACGTCGATGATCCTGGCGGCGCTGCCGGTCGCGGGCATCGGCGCTGGCGGCGCGTTCCTGGCCTGGTGGGTGCGCGACACCACCACGCTCGCCGACGGACTCGCGCGCGCGTTCCTCATGCTGCCGGTCGCGGTGCTGCTCAGCCTCGGCGTGTACGCCGCGGCCACCATCGTGCTGGTCCGGCTGTTCGCCATCGGCCTCACCGAGGGCTACCACCCGGTGCGCAGCCGGGTCGGCTGGCAGGCGTGGTCCACCGAGCGGCTGCTCGATTCCGCCCGCACCTTCCTGTTCCCGCTCTACGCCAGCCTGCTCACGCCGGTGTGGCTGCGGCTGCTCGGCGCGAAGGTCGGCAAGCACGTGGAGGCGTCCACGGTGCTGCTGCTGCCGAAGTTCACCACCGTCGCCGACGGCGCCTTCCTCGCCGACGACACCATGATCGCC
The DNA here is from genome assembly GCF_003315035.1 of Nocardia puris. Classification (GTDB taxonomy): domain Bacteria; phylum Actinomycetota; class Actinomycetes; order Mycobacteriales; family Mycobacteriaceae; genus Nocardia; species Nocardia puris. The sequence goes on along the minus strand of NZ_QNRE01000011.1, from coordinate 32,877 downwards.
AGCTACGAGCTCGGCGGCGGCTGGTTGCGCATCGGCGAGGCGAAGGTCGGCAAACGCGCCTTCCTCGGCAACTCCGGCATGACCGCGCCGGGCCGCCGCGTGCCGAAGAACGGTCTGGTCGCGGTACTTTCGGCCGCGCCGACCAAGGCGAAGGCCGGGTCGTCGTGGCTGGGCAGCCCGCCGGTGCGCCTGCGCCGCGCCTCCGAATCCGCCGACGCGCGCCGCACCTACGATCCGCCGAAGCGGCTGCGGGTGGCGCGCGCGTTCGTCGAGACCTGCCGCCTGTTCCCGGTTCTGGTGACCTTCGCCATCGGCCTGGGCGTGCTGTTCGCGCTGGCCTGGCTGGCGCAGCGCATCGGGCATCTGCCCACCGCGCTGCTCAGCGGCGTGGTGCTGCTGGCGGCGGGCGCGGTGGCCTGCGGCAGCGCGGTGCTCGCGAAGTGGTTGCTGGTGGGGCGGATTCGCGCGGAGGAGCATCCCCTGTGGAGTTCGTTCGTGTGGCGCAACGAAGTTTCCGACACGTTCGTGGAGACCGTCGCCGCGCCGTGGTTCGCGCGCGCCGCGACGGGTACTCCGGTGCTGAACCTGTGGCTGCGCGCGCTCGGCGCCGACATCGGCCGCGGGGTATGGTGCGAGTCCTACTGGCTACCGGAGGCTGACCTGGTGACACTCGGCGACGGCGCGACCGTGGAACGCGGTTGTGTGGTGCAGACCCATCTGTTCCACGACCGGATCATGGCCATGGACACCGTCGTGCTCGGCGCGGGCGCCACCCTGGGCCCGCACTGTGTCGCGCTGCCCGCCGCGAGCATCGGCGCCGGCGCCACCGTGGGCCCCGCCTCCCTGGTGATGCGCGGTGACACCGTGCCGCCCTCGACCCGCTGGTGGGGCAACCCCATCGCGCCGTGGACGCGGGAAACGGGCCGCTGATGGGGGACAAGTTCTACGAAGCCCCCATCGATGACTACCTGCCGCAGAACGGGAACCGGGGCTATCGCGTCTCCCGGTACGAACTGGATCTCACCTACAAGGTCGCCAGCAACCGGTTGAGCGGGCGCGCCGAGATCACCGCCGTCACCACCGCCGCGCGTCCGCGCTTCGCATTCGACCTGTCCCAGGCGCTCACCGTGTCGAAGGTGCTCGTCAACGGCGGCAAGGTCGCCAAGTACACCCACCAGCGCGGCAAGCTGACCATCACGCCGCAGCAGAAGATCCCCGCCGGCGGCGCGCTCTCGGTCGTCGTGCAGTACGCGGGCGTGCCGAAGCCGGTGCGCGGTCCGTGGGGCGAGGTCGGCTGGGAGGAGCTCACCGAGGGCGCGCTCGTGGCCAGCCAGCCCAACGGCGCGGCGTCGTGGTTTCCCTGCGACGACCATCCGAGTTCCAAAGCGAGCTACCGCATTTCGATCACCACCGACAGCCCGTACTACGCGCTGGCCAACGGCACCTTGGTGCGCAAGCAGACCAAGGCCAGCCAGACCACCTGGGTGTACGAGCAGCCGGAGCCGATGTCGAGCTACCTGGCCACCATCCAGATCGGCCCGTACCGCAGGCACCGGGTGGGCGGCACGCACGCCGCGATCCCGATGCAGGCCGTGGTGCCCGCCCGGTTGCGCGCGAACTTCGAGCACGATTTCGCGCGGCAGCCGCAGATGATGGAGGTCTTCACCGAGAAGTTCGGCCCGTACCCGTTCGCCGGGTACACGGTGGTGGTCACCGACGACGACCTCGAGATCCCCATCGAGGCCCAGGGCATCTCGGTGTTCGGGGCGAACCACTGCGACGGGCGGCGCGGCTCGGAGCGGCTGGTGGCGCACGAACTGGCCCACCAGTGGTTCGGCAACAGCCTCACCCTGCGCCAGTGGCGCGACATCTGGCTGCACGAGGGGTTCGCCTGTTACGCGGAGTGGATCTGGTCGGAGGCTTCGGGCGGTCCGACGGCCGATCAGCTCGCCCGCGCCGCCCGGCACAACCTCACCAGGCAGCCGCAGGACATCGTCGTCGGCGACCCCGGCGCCACCCGCATGTTCGACGACCGCGTCTACAAGCGCGGCGCGCTCACCCTGCACGCGCTGCGGCTGGAGCTGGGTGACAAGACCTTCTTCACGCTGATCCGCGAATGGGTGCACCGCTACCGGCACGCGTCGGTCACCACCGAGGAGTTCACCGACCTCGCGGGCCACTACACCGCCATCCCGCTGCGGCCGCTGTGGGACGCCTGGCTGCACTCGGAGACGCTGCCGCAACTGCCGCCGCACGGCGGACAGGTGGGGTCGGGATCGCGCTGAGCGCTCAGAACACCAGGTAGCGGGTGGCGAGTTCCTCCACCAGCGGGTCGTCGTCGGCGACGCTGTCGAGGGCGTCCAGGTCGGCGGCGACGGCGATCTGGCGCGGGTCGTCCTGTTCGCTGTCGGGGACGCCGTCCTCGTCGAGCTGACGCACCAGTTTCGCCCGCACCCGGGCCTTCAAGGAGTCGGTCATTCCTGGACCTCCGCGCTGTGTGGGCTCATGGTCGTCAGCTTCCCCGTAGTCGGCGCTCGAATCGAGACGGCGCTCCGTCGAAGGACAGCGGTGCCTATACCGGGGCGAGCCAGGTGCCCCACGGTGTATTGCGCACCACCGCGTAGACGGCGAGAAACGCGAGCAGAATCCACAGCAGCGGGCGCGGAATGTCGGGAACCCGGGGTTTGTCTCCGCGCCACGCGCGCATCCCCCAGTCGCCGATGAAGAGCGCGAGCGCCAGCAGCAACGGGATCGCGATCAGGTTGCTCTGCAACGAGTCGAGGATGCGGCCGTCGGTGAGGTTGTGCACCGCGCGCATCCCGCCGCACCCCGGGCAATACACGCCGGTCAGCGCGTAGAGCGGGCACAGGCCGTAGGAACCCTCCACGTGCGGGTCGCGAAAGTGCAGCAGCGCGACCGCGCCGACGCCCGCGCCCGCCGCCAGCAGCGGCCATCCGAGCGCGCGCCAGCCCGTCTTGCGCACCCGTTGCGGCGGGGGGCTCGGCTGGGTGGCGAAATGCGCGGTGTCCACGAGAAACACGGTAGCGGCGCGCGTCCGTTCGGCGCCACCGCGACCGTGCTCGCGATCGCGCCGGCCCCCGCAGCATGATCGACGCCACCGAGGCGAGTCCGGTCAGGGCGCTCGACGGCCCTCAGTCGTCCGGCTGGGCCAGGCGCAGCACGTTGCCCGACGGATCGGTGAGGTCGAAGCCCGGACCGCCGGGGCCGTCCTCGGGCGGGCCCGGTTTGGCGTAGCGGTAGTCCTTCGCGGCGAGCTCGGCGTACAGCGCGTGGATATCGCCGACGGCCACCCACACCACGCTGCCCGGCGTGCCGTCTCCGTGATGCTCGCTCAGGTGCAGTCGCGCGCCCGACCGCGACACCTGCGCGTAGAGCGGGAAGTCGGGGCCGAAGCGGTGCTCCCAGTCGACGGTGAATCCGAGGTAGTCGCAATAGAACTCGTAGGCCCGCGCGACGTCGAACATCCGCAGGACGGGTATCGGGGCGGCGAAACGGATCCCGGTCATGGCCGCAATCCTGCCAGCCCGGCGGTGATCATGATCGAAAACCTTCGGCGTTCGCGCAGGCAGCGTAGAATTTCGTGCCGTGAACGCCGTTGGTGGTACCCGGCTCGACGGATTCGGGGTCAGCGCGGCTCGCAGGCTCGAATTCGGGCATGTGGGTCACTGGCGAACACTCGGTGACGACGATTCCGGCGCCGTCGCGGTCGAGTTCGACCCGGGTGATGGCTCCTCGGTGGTGGTGTTCGTCCGCGCGCCCAACCGCCGCGACATGCCCAGCGATTTCCATCCCGACGATCAGGTCTGCCTGGTCGTCCCCGACGTGATCGCCGAACTGGCGGCCCCCTGAGGCGCCCGCATCGCCTTCCCCGAGCGGCCCGCCTTGCTCATCTACGGCGACCTACGCGACGCCGACACTGTCACCTGGTTCCTCTCGGCGACCCGCGCGAGTCACCGTCGTCGCCCAGTTCCCCTCGGCGACCTGCGCGAGCCACCATCGTCGCCCGGTACCTCTCGGCGACCCGCACGCTATCGACACTGCCGCCTGGCTCCACCTCGGCGTCCTGCCGCCGGCGGCTCCCGAGGGAAGGTGAACGCCCGCGCGTTCCGTCCCCGACTCGAAACAGCGACGTTCCATTCCTCACGAGCCGATAACGATCCCGCGTCCGGGCTAGCACTTCGCGCGCGGCGGCCGATGAACCCGGTGTGACGAATCCCACCGAGTGGACCGGCCTTCCCACGGGCGCGCGAACTTTGCGCCGGTCGGGCCGGTTCACCGGAGTGAATTCCGGGTATTCACATCACGGAGCCAGGATTTCCGCCATTGAGCGCTTGCACTAGCAAGCACTGTGCTTGCACTGTAACGTGGCGGACGACACAAAGGAGTGCTCAATGCTGGTGACCTCGATGAAGACCCTGGCGGGCGTCCGCACCGCGGAACCACTCACCGCGGCCTACCGTGCCGGACTTCGCTCCCGCACCTTCGCGACCGCTTCGCTGAACAAGCCGACCGTGCCGCACGATGTCATCCCCGTCACCACCGTCGACGGCGCCCGCCTCCGGGTGCACGCGTACGGCCCCGCCGACGGCGAGGTCATCGTGCTCATCCACGGCTGGAGCTGCTGCATCGAGTACTGGAACCCGCAGATCAACGCGCTGGCCGACCGCTACCGCGTCGTCGCCTACGACCAGCGCGGCCACGGCGAGAGCACGCTGGGCTCGATCGCCCCCAGCGGCGACACCCTCGCCGACGATCTGGCCGCCGTCCTGGACGCCGCCCTCCCGCGCGGTCGCCGCGCGGTGCTCGTCGGCCACAGCATGGGCGGCATCACCATCCAGGCGTGGGGCGCCCGCTACCCCGAGCAGGTCGCCGCGCGCGCCTCGGCCGTGGTGCTGGCCAATACCGCCGCCCGCGAGATCCGGCACGAGACCGACATGCTGCCGCTGCTGAACAAGCCGCTCACGGTGGCCAAGCGCCCGGTCACGGTGCTCGGCGCGGGCGTGCGCATGCCGATGCTGATCTCGGAGTCGGTGCTCACCGCGCCGGTGCCGCTGCCCGGCGGCCGTGCCGTCAACGCGATCTTCAAAGCGCGGATCATGAACAAGAAGGCCACCGCCGACGAGGTGGCGTTCTCGCTCGGCATCATCCGCTCCTGCCGTCCGCTCACCCGCGGCCTGCACGCCGCCGCCCTCGCCCAGCTCGACCTGGGCGAGGCCGCCAAGCACCTGACCGTGCCCACCACGGTCATCGCGGGCGAGTACGACCGCCTGCTGCCCGCCCGCATGAACGCCCCCATTCTGGCGGGCCTCACCGAAGCGGGTTCGCTGGCGAGCCACCAGATCTGGCCCACCGGCCACCTCGGCAACGTCGAAGCCGCCGACCGCTTCAACACGCTCCTCGATCAGATCGCCGGCGGCGCCCGGCATTCCCACGCCACCGCGGTCTGATCCGCATCGTTCTCCCGGGTCGGTCAACGACGCCCGGCCCGGGAGCAACCCCCTCAGGCGGGCACCGGGCTCCCCCGCAAATGCTCACGCAGCGTGCGGGATTCGTAGTCCGTGCGGAACAGGCCGCGGTAATTCAAAGCCGTTGAACCCGTTGTGGAGCCGTTCGGCGTCGGTTCTCGCCGAACTTCGTCCACGCCGTCGTCGGGTTCCGGGTTGTACACGCACACCGAACAACTCATCCGGGGTCCAGACTCACGGTGGAGAGCGTCACGCCGATCTTGTCGTAGTGGCTCTGCAACCACTGCGCGAGATTCTCGTCAGCGACGTCGATCACCAGGTCGAAGCTCAGCTCGCCCGGCTCGTATCCGGCTCTCCCGGCAGGTTTCGCGCGGTCTGCGGGTACGTAGGAGAAGTCGTCGACACCGGCCCGGTTCGCATCGTTTCCCGGCGGCAGAAACGAGCGGTGCGAGGTGGCGTGACCGTTGTAGACCTCGTCGGCCAGCGCCAACTGCATCGCCGGCAAGGCGAAGACCCTCCCAACGAAACGAAAGGGTCTCCGACTCCGAGCGCCTCCCCGCAGGAGGTCGCCTACCCGCGCGCGGCGTTCGCCGCCGCGATGAACTCGATCTGCGCGGGAGACGGTCCGCAGAACTCGCTTTCTATCCGGTCGGCCTCACCGGCCTGCATGCGGTACAGACTGTCGCGCAGGCCCTCGTCGCCGCCGTGGAAGCCTTCCAGGAGGTCCATCCACTGCGCCGCCAACCGCTGCGCTTGCGGTGAAGCCGGATCCATTCCCTCCGCGATCGCCGCGTCGACCTTCGGGATGAGTTCACCCCATCCCGCTTCGGCCTGCCGGATCCGCTCCTCGCCGATCACCTCCCGGCGTTGCGCGAGCTGCGTCAGCTGTTCCTCGGTGAAGTACTGCTTGAAGGTGTCGTCGACCATGACTGTTCTCCTGATCAATTCCAGGAAGCGGTCCGAGGAGGTGTCCGGCCTGTCCTCCGCTGTCGCGGCCAGGGACGTGACCAGGGCGAACAGGTCCCGGGTTGCGGCCAGTTGCGCGGCAAGGTAGTCGCGATGAGCCGACAGCACCTGCGCCATATCCACCGTGCCCGCGAGCAGATCGGCGATCCGATCCAGTCCCAGTCCCAGTTGGCGCAGCGCCAGCACCTGGTACAGGCGCTCGACATCACCGGCGGTGTAGAGCCGGTGTCCGGTGCCGGTCCGCTCCGCGGGGCACACCAACCCGATGCGGTCGTAGTGATGCAGCGTCCGCACCGTCAGCCCGGCCTCCGCCGCGAGCTCACCGACCTTCCACACCCGCTCGGTTCCGTACCGGCCCATCCGATCTCATCCCACTTCCACCGGCACACCGTGCGCCGGCGCCATCAACGCTAAGACCTGACCTTACGTCAGGTTCAAGCCGAGAATCGCCGTCGCATCCGGTGGCCACACCTCACCGGCCCGCCCGCGAACCAGCACCGGCCAAGGGTCGCCGTAGGCATTTCGACGAGTGAGACGTCGCAAACACGACGCGGACCGCGGCCTGGCGAGACCAGTCCCGCGGAACTCCACAATGGACGTCGGCCGAGCACAATCCACGTCCTGGCAGTTCCTGGCACACTGACACGACAGAGGCCCTCCCCGGCGAACCGGAAAGGGCCTCTGACCTGGAGCCGCCTGGGGGAATCGAACCCCCGACCTTTTCATTACGAGTGAAGCGCTCTACCGACTGAGCTAAGGCGGCGTGCCGTTCGGCGACGCCGAGTCTATCGTCTGGACGCCGGATCGCGAAAACGGGTGGTCAGGTGGAGCGGGCGGCGATGAGGCCGGAGACCATGGCGGCCAGGGCGAAGCGGGGTTTGACGTTGAGGTCGAGGGCTTCGCGGCAGGCGAGGACGGCTTCGATGGAGCGCAGCAGACCCTCGGGTCGGACGGTGTCGGCGAGGTCGCGAATCTCGTCGGCGAGGTCGGGGTGGGTGAGGGTGATCGAGGTGGTGCCCGCGTAGTGGACGGCGAGGGCGTCGCGGTAGACGCCGGCCACGTCGATGAGAGTGCGGTCGAGGGCGTCGCGGCCGGTGCGGGTGGCGCGGGACTTCTGGCGGCGCTCCAGGTCTTTGAGCACACCCGCCGAACCGCGCGTGGCGGACGCGGCGCCCTTGCCGGTGCCGCCCGCGCCGAGGGCGGTGGCCAGTTCGTCGCGTTCGCGTTCGTCGCGGGCCGCGCTCATCTGCTTGGCCTCGTCGTCGGCGGCCTTCACGAGGTCGCCGGCGGCGGCGTAGGCCGCGGCGGGACGCGCGACCGCCGACACCAGCGAGAGCGCCCGCTGCCTGCGCGCCCGCGCGTCGCCGTCGGTGGCCAGGCGCCGGGCGCGGCCGACATGTCCGCCGCTCACCGACGCGGCCCACTGCGCGGTGTTCTCGTCGAGTCCGTCACGCTCGCGCAGCACGTGCGCGATGGACGGCACCGACGGCGTCACCAGATGCACGTGCCGGCAGCGCGAGCGCAGCGTGACGGAGATGTCCTCCGGATCCACCGACGGCGCGCACAGCAGGAACACCGTGCGGGCGGGCGGCTCCTCCACCACCTTCAGCAGCACGTTGCCCGCGGCCTCGGTGAGCCGGTCGGCGTCCTCGATCACCACCACCTGCCAGCGCCCGGTGCTGGGCCGGCGCGAGGCGATCTGCACGATCTCGCGCATCTCCTTGGTGCTGATGCTCAAGCCCTCGGGCACGACGCGCCGCACGTCGCCGTGCGTGCCTGCCATGGTGGTGGTGCAGGCGTGACACTTCCCGCAACCCGGCGTCCCCGGATCGGTGCATTGCAGCGCGGCGGCGAAGCACAGCGCGGCGATCGAACGCCCCGATCCGGGTGGACCGGTGAACAGCCACGAATGCGTCATGGCACCCTCGACGACCCCGGCCCGCGCCGCGACCGCGGCAGCCGTCAACTCGGACTCGACCGCCTCCTGGCCGACCAACCGCTCGAAGACTCCCGCCACGCGTCCACCTTAACCACCCGCACCGACACCTCCGCCCGCCGTCACGCCCCGCCGGCCCGGTGGCACCCCCACCGCTCAGTCCATGCGCGAATACGTCGAGTTCTGCCCGTCCAGTTCCTCGCGAATGATGTCGGCGTGCCCGGCGTGGTGCGCGATCTCCCGCAGGATGTGCAGGAACGTGAAACGCACGCTCTGCCACACCCTTTCGGGCTGCCACGGATTCGACGGCGTGGGAATGACGGGATCGAGGCTGTCCAGGGAGCGGATCAACTCGGCGGTGTTCTCGCCGACGCGGTCCCATTCGGCTAGCAGCCCCTCGACGGTCTCGTCCGGACCCATCACGTACTCGGTGCCCATCGCCGCCACGTCCATCGCGGCGTTCTCGTCGCGGTCGACGATCACCTTGGTCCAGTGCCGCTCGCAGCTGATCAGGTGGTGCAGCAACCCGCCGAGGGTCAGCTCGCTCACCGTGGTGCGGGCGCGCGCCTGCTCGTCGTCGATGCCGCGCAGCGTGATGCGGAACAGCGCGCGCTGATCGGCGAGCATCGCGATGAGATCCTCGCGCTCCTGGTCGGCCATGGACAGGGTCCTTTCCCGAGACGTCGCACCTTGTCCTCGAGAGGCTAACCCGCGGCTCCGACGAAGACCCGGCGATCGCGCCGAGAACCAGCCGGAGCCGCATCTCTCAGGTAGCCGTCGGCCGACACGCTGTCCTTACTCGGCAGGTGCTTTCTTCGCCGGAGCCTACTCGGCGGGTGCCTTCTTCGCCGGAGCCTTCTTGGCGGGTGCCTTCTTCGCCGCGGTTTTCTTCGCCGCCGTCGTCTTCTTGGCAGCCGTCGTCTTCTTCGCGGCGGTCGCGGTCTTCTTGGCGGTCTTCTTCACCGGACCGCGGGCGCGCCGGTCGGCCAGCAACTCGGAGGCGCGTTCGTCGGTGATGGACTCGACCTCGTCGCCCTTGCGCAGGCTCGCGTTGGTCTCGCCGTCGGTGACGTACGGGCCGAAGCGACCGTCCTTGATCACCATCGGCTTGCCCGTGGCCGAGTCGTTGCCCAGTTCCCGCAGCGGGGCGGCGCTCGCGGCCTGCCTGCCACGGCGCTTGGGCTCGCTGTAGATCTTCAGCGCCTCCTCCAGCGTGACGGAGAAGATCTGGTCCTCCGACGCCAGCGACCGGGAGTCGGTGCCCTTCTTCAAGTACGGCCCGTAGCGGCCGTTCTGCGCGGTGATCTCCTCGCCGGAAGCCGGATCGGCGCCGACCACCCGCGGCAGCGACAGCAACTTCAGCGCGTCGTCCAGGGTGATCGTGGCCAGGTCCATCGACTTGAACAGCGACCCGGTGCGCGGCTTGGGGGCGGCCGCCTTCTTCGCGGTCTTCTTGGCCGGTTCCGCGGACTCGGCGGGCTCGGGCAGGATCTCGGTGACGTAGGGCCCGAAGCGCCCTTCCTTCGCGACGATCTCGTGCCCGGTCGCGGGGTCGACGCCGAGCCTGCGACCTTCCTGCGGCGTCGAGAACAGCTTCTCGGCCACCTCGGGGGTGAGCTCGTCGGGGGGCAGATCGTCGGGCAGGTTCGCCCGCTGCGAGACCGGACCGCCCTCCGGGTCGTCGGGATCGATGACCATGCGCTCCAGGTACGGGCCGAAACGGCCGACCCGGACCACCACGTCGCGGCCCTCGGCATCGGAGAACAGCTTGATCGAGTTGACCTCGCGGGCGTCGATGTCGTCGAGCTGCTCGCCGACCATCTTCTTCAACCCGCCCGAGCGCGCGACCGAGCCCTCCACGCCGTGGTCGCCGCCGAAGTAGAAGCTGGACAACCAGTTTCCGCGCTGTTCGCGCCCGCCGGCGATGGCGTCGAGATCGTCCTCCATGGCGGCGGTGAAGTCGAAGTCGACGAGCCGCCCGAAGTACGCCTCCAGCAGGCCCACCACGGCGAAGGCCACCCACGAGGGCACCAGCGCGCTGCCGCGCTTGTACACGTAGCCGCGGTCCAGGATCGTCTTGATGATCGAGGAGTACGTCGAGGGACGGCCGATGCCGAGTTCCTCGAGCGTCTTGATCAGCGAGGCCTCGGTGTAGCGCGCGGGCGGGTTGGTGCTGTGCCCATCCGGGTTCAGCTCCACGGCCGTGACGCCCTGGCCCTCCTCGAGCGCGGGCAGGCGCGACTCGGCGTCGTCGGACTGGCCGCCCGCCTCCTCGTCGACACTCTCCACGTACGCCTTGAGGAAGCCGGGGAAGGTGATCGTGCGGCCCGACGCCGAGAACACGCATTCCTCGCCGGTCCCGGCCATGCCGGTGATGCGCAAGGTGAGCGTGGTGCCGCGCGCATCGGCCATCTGCGAGGCGACGGTGCGCTGCCAGATCAGCTCGTAGAGGCGGAACTCGTCGTTGTCCAGGCGGGAGTGCAGCTGGCCCGGCGTGGCGAAGGTGTCGCCGGCGGGGCGGATCGCCTCGTGGGCCTCCTGGGCGTTCTTGACCTTGCGGTTGTACTGGCGCGGCGTGGGGTGCACGTACTCGGCGCCGTAGAGCTGCGTGGCCTGCGAACGGGCCGCCGCGATCGCCGACTCCGACAGCGTCGTGGAGTCGGTACGCATATAGGTGATGTAGCCGTTCTCGTACAGCCGCTGCGCGACGCGCATGGTGCGCTCGGAGGTGAAGCGCAGCTTGCGGCCCGCCTCCTGCTGCAGCGTCGAGGTCATGAACGGCGGGTACGGCTTGCGCGAGTACGGCTTGGCCTCGGCCGAGGAGACCACAAGGTCGGCGCCGTCCAGCGCCTCGGCCAGGCGGCGGGCGTGGGCCTCGTCGAGCACCACCACGCCGTTCGCGGACTTCAGCTGTCCGTCGGAGCCGAAATCGCGGCCCGTGGCGACGCGCGCGCCGTCGACATTCACCAGGCGCGCGCCGAACGTGCGCGGATTGGCGGACTCCTCCTCGCCCTTGCCCGCGTCCAGTTTGGCGGCGATGTCCCAGTACTCGGCGGAACGGAACGCCATGCGCTCGCGCTCGCGCCGCACGATGACGCGCGTCGCGACCGACTGCACGCGGCCCGCCGACAGACGCGGCATGACCTTCTTCCACAGGACCGGGCTGACCTCGTAGCCGTAGAGCCGGTCCAGGATGCGGCGGGTCTCCTGCGCGTCGACCAGATCGGAATCGAGGTCGCGGGTGTCGGCGGCGGCGGCGCGGATCGCGGGCTCGGTGATCTCGTGGAAGACCATCCGGCGCACCGGCACCTTCGGCTTGAGCGTCTCGAGCAGGTGCCAGGCGATGGCCTCGCCCTCGCGGTCGGGGTCGGTGGCGAGGTAGAGCTCGTCGACGTCGGCCAGCAGGCTCTTGAGCTCGGTGACCTTGGCCTTCTTGTCCGGGCTCACCACGTAGATGGGCGCGAAGTCGTTGTCGACGTCGACGCCCAGGCGCGCCCACGGCTGGCCTTTGTACTTGGCGGGAACGTCGGCCGCACCGCGCGGCAGGTCCCTGATGTGACCGACCGACGCCTCCACCGTGTAATTGCGACCCAGGTAGGGCGCGATCTTGCGGGCCTTGGTCGGGGACTCGACGATCACGAGACGACGCAGGGGACGGCCCTGGTCGGCTGCACCGCGGTCTCGTGTTGCCACCGGCGAATACACCTTTCCTTCTCGACCCGCGCGACGTGCTCGTGCGCGGTTGCTGCGCGGCTGGCGCATGCGACGATGCTGACACCGCCACCAGACACGTTTATACCTTGGCTGTGTTATTGGTGCGCTGGAGCGCGCCTGTTCGGGGCGCCGTGCTGTCCGCGCCGGACGGTCGGTACTCGCGCCGTGGGCGCGGGCGGTTCGATCGTCGCGACGCGGGGAGTGCCGCGAACGGGCCAACTTGCAAGACTCGCTCCGAGCGATTCGTGAAGCTCGGGGTTTGCCTTTCCTCGGTCGGATTCCCGTAACCATAGCTCGGGTGGCAAGCGCACGGGGTCGGGCACACGTTCGCGGGGCACTCGGCGGCGCGGATCGGCGGCGTTCGGAAAGGTGCGCCCGGCGGGCCGGCGACGGGGCGCGCGGGCGGAATCGGCGGTGCGGGATCAGGTGGCGCGCGGCTCGCGCGGTGAGGTCACCCACCCCCAGATACAGCTCGTCCCTCACCCCGGATGCCGGTGGTGAGGGACGAGCTATGGATCGTGCGGCTCAGCTGAGCGCGCGAACTCCGGTGGCCTGCGGGCCCTTGGTGCCCTGGCCGACCTCGAACTCGACCTTCTGGTTCTCCTCGAGGGTACGGAAGCCCGAACCCTGGATCTCGGAGTAGTGGACGAAGACGTCAGCGGAGCCGTCCTCGGGCGCGATGAAGCCGAACCCCTTCTCCGCGTTGAACCACTTCACAGTTCCCTGTGCCATTCTGTTCCTTCTCTTTTCTTACCGGAACGGCGGACAACTGGGTTCGTCCACCGGGTCCGTTCCGACCGCTGTACTCTTGGTTCCCCCTGCAGGAAAGCACCAAGCACACCGTTCGCAACATCGATCCTGCTGACGGTTTGGACTTTGGATCCGTCCCTCGAACACAGAAGCTTGCGACCAGGACCCAGTGAACCATGTCTCCGAGCATTTCAACAGTCGAGTTACCGACAATTTGCAAAAAAGTTGATCTTGCGAATGCGCAGGTGAGGGACAGAATGCCCGAATCCGTACTTGAGGTTGGTTTGCTTCGTGATAACCGGGAGAGCGTGCAGCTAACGAGCTGTGACCCAGGTCGCTATTTGGTATCGAAATCGCTGGTCGGTCTTCCAAACCGCACACGTTTCACACTTCCCCCGCGTGTCGAGGTCGTCGCGTCGTGAATCCAGCCGACCGGGCGGGCCTGACCGCGCCCCTCGAAGAGCTCAGCTATGGGCGATCGTTGCTGAATCGCGTCCTGGCCGGAGCGCCCGACGACGACCCCCGCCTCACCCATGTCGCCGAGTTCCCGGCGCGGCCCGCGGCCACCGCGAACTGGCCGGAATGGGCGGCGCCCGACGTGGTGGAGGCGCTGCGCGACACTGGAATCGGCCTGCCGTGGACACATCAGGTGCAGGCCGCCGACCTGGCCGCGGCCGGGCACAACGTCGTGGTCAGCACGGGTACGGCGTCGGGCAAATCGCTGGCCTATCAACTGCCGGTGCTCACCACGTTGCGCGAGGATCCGCAGGCCACGGCGCTGTACATCGCACCGACCAAGGCGCTCGGCGCCGACCAATTGCGCGCGATCGGCGAGCTCACCCACGAAGGGCCGCTGCGCGATATCCACGCAGCCTCTTACGACGGCGACACCCCCGCCGAGATCAGGCAGTGGGTGCGGGCGAACGGTCGCTGGGTCTTCACCAATCCCGACATGCTGCACGTCGGCATCCTGCGTTCCCACCAGCGCTGGGCGCGGGTCCTGCGCAGGCTGCGCTACGTAGTGGTGGACGAATGCCACGCCTACCGCGGGGTTTTCGGCTCGCATGTGGCGCTGGTGCTGCGCAGGTTGCGAAGGATCGCCGCGCGGTACGGCGCCGATCCCGTGTTCATCCTCTGCTCGGCCACCACCGCCGAACCCGAAGCCGCGGCGGCGCGGCTGGTCGGCGCCCGGTGCGTCGCGGTGACCGGGGACGGTTCGCCGCGCGGCCCGCGCACGATCGCGCTCTGGGAGCCGCCGCTGTCGAGCACGCTGACCGGCGAGAACGGTGCGCCGGTGCGGCGTTCGGCCACCTCGGAGGCGGCGCGGATCATGGCCGATCTGGTGGTCGAGGGCGCTCGGACGCTGACCTTCGTCCGGTCCAGGAGGTCGGCCGAACTCACCGCGATGGACGCCCGATTCCACCTCTCGCAGGTCGATCCCGAGCTCGCGGCGCGCGTGGCCGCCTACCGCGCCGGCTACCTCGCGGAGGATCGGCGCGAACTGGAAGCGGCGCTGTCCGACGGCACATTGCTGGGCGTGGCCACCACCAACGCGCTCGAACTCGGAGTCGACATCGTGGGCCTGGACGCGGCCGTGCTCGCCGGATTCCCCGGCACCGTCGCTTCCTTCTGGCAGCAGGCGGGGCGGGCCGGGCGGCGGGCGCACGGCTCGCTCGTCATGCTCGTGGCCAGGGACGATCCGCTCGACACCTACCTCGTGCACCACCCGGCAGCGTTGCTGGACAAGCCCGTCGAGGCGACGATCACCGACCCGCGCAACCCCTACGTGCTGGGCCCGCAACTGCTGTGCGCGGCACTGGAACTGCCCCTCACCGACGCCGAGGTGGACGAACTCGGCGCGCGGGCGGTGCTGGACGACCTGGCCACCGACGGGCTGATCCGGCGGCGCACCGGCCGCGACGGCGCGGCGCGCTGGTACGTCACCGCCGAGACACAGCCGCACGACGCGGTGGACGTGCGCGGCGGCATCGGAGCGCCGGTCGCCGTGGTGGACGGGGAGACCGGGCGGCTGCTCGGCACGGCCGACGCCGGTCGCGCCCCCGCCACGTTGCACGAAGGGGCCGTCCACCTGCATCAAGGCGAAACTTTCGTGGTGGACGAGCTCGACCTCGACGGCGGGGTCGCGTTCGTGCACGCCGCCGAGCCCGGGTGGACCACCAGCGCCAGGCAGGTCACCTCGATCGTCGTCGACGAGATCACCGACGAGGCGGTGCACGGCGCGGTGACCAGCGCGTTGGCGCGGGTGCGGGTGACCGGCCAGGTGACCGGGTACCTGCGCACGCTGCCCACCGGCGAGGTGCTCGACCTGGTGGAACTGGACCTGCCGCCGCAGACCCTGCGCACCGCGGCCGTGCTCTACACCGTCACACCCGAGCTGCTGACCAGGGCGGGGATCGCCCAGAACCGGGTGCCCGGCGCCCTGCACGCGGCCGAGCACGCGGCCATCGGACTGTTACCGCTGGTGGCGAGCTGCGACCGGTGGGATATCGGCGGCGTCTCCACCGCCGAGCATCCGGACACCGGGCTGCCGACGGTGTTCGTCTACGACGGCCAGCCCGGTGGGGCCGGCTTCGCCGAGCGTGGCTTCGCCCAGCTCCGGCGCTGGCTCGGGGCCACGCTGTCGGCGATCGAGTCCTGCGCCTGCGCGCAGGGCTGCCCGTCGTGCGTGCAGTCCCCCAAGTGCGGCAACGGGAACCATCCGCTCGACAAGGCGGGGGCGCGGCTGTTGCTCCGCGCCGTGCTCGACGAACTGAACGAGGTGTGATCGGCGGTGCCTCGCGCAGTAGGCCTCGCGCTCAGGGTTCCCGCAGGTCACGGGCGTGATCAGGATTCGTGACCGCGTCGCGTCCCCGGTGTGACCGCGCGTCGACCAGCCGGACGGTGACCGATCGGCAGCTGCCCCGGACAGTGTGGGTTTTCGGTGATCACCGGGCGTGTCGGCCGGGCCGAATAAAAAGGAAGATTGTCATGTTAACTGGACTATTGCCCTTGCAGTGAGACACACGACGTGCGGATTCATTCCGATGAATTCCGCGTCGCCACGGAGAATGTCTAACACGTGCCAATTATTCAGCCATTCCTATTGTTCAATTAGTTCACGAGGAACTAACACCGGCCAGTGTATGCGCGCGTACATCACCCCGCATTGTCGACAGGTCCCGCTCTCGCCATCGCCACAACGGTCCTCGACCCGAACAGACCCACTGGTATTTTCCGAGTGGTCGTGACGGTGGCCTCCCATCCCCGCACCTCGCACTCCCGAATCCGCGCGCCGTTGCGCCGCGCGACCTCCGCACCCTCCGCGCAGGCCACCTCGATCCCCCGATCCAACGCACCCGCCACAGCCAGCGCCGCCAGATCCGCACTGGCCTGCGCGAAATGCCGCGCCACCACCACCGCCCCGACCTGCCCCACCAACAATGTCGCCCCGATCAGTCCGGTCAGCGCCAGGCACACGAATACCGTCGCCCCACCTCCGTCTCCCGCGAACCGCCGAAGCCGAACGCCGCCCTGTTCGCGTGGCCGCACGCCAGCCGCTTCTCGTCGCCGCACGCCGCCCTCGTCGCGTGGCCGCGCACCACCCGCCTCACATCGCCACGCGCCACCGTCGTCACATGGCCGCGCACCGCACGCCTCACATCGCCGCGCATCAGCCGCCTCACATCGCCGCACGCCACCCTCATCACCCAGCCGCACGCCGCCCGCCGCGTTGTGCCGATCAACTCCGGGCACCCGCACTTGTTCGGATGTCGCGACCCGTTCCACCGGTCTCCGTGCGAAACCTGGCCACCGGGCTCGCGGGATGTGGCGGTTCGTCGGGTGGACTGGCAGCCGAGCTCGTGGGATGGGGTGGTTCATCGGTCGATCTCCGGTTCCAGCGCGGCGACGGCCTCCGCGTGGAGGCGGAGTGGGAGTAGGGGTGGGCGGGCGGTGACGGTGGCGATCGCGTAGGAGCCGTCAACTCGGACGGTGATGTCGGCGCCGGAGGGGGCGACTCGGTGTGCGGTGGGGACGGCGCGCGATTCGTCGCCGCGCGCCGTCAACCTGGCCGCCTCGCGCGCGGCGTCGACACAGCGCACCTGCGCCGACGCCGCGAGCAACACACCGAGACAGGTCAGCACCGCCGCCACCAGAGCACCGAGCGAGATCGCCGCCTCCACCGTGACCGCACCGCGGTCGTCACCGAGTCCTACACGCTGGTGTTCAGCGCCCGGTCGATGATCCGAGTCAACGCGTTCACGATCGAATCGCCCGTCACCACCGTGTACAGAATCGCGCCGAAGGCCGCGGCGGCGATCGTGCCGATGGCGTACTCCGCCGTGCTCATGCCCTCGTCGGCGATGCTCAGGCGCAGGATCCGCGCTTGCAACCGCGCGGGGAACATCTTCACCGCGAGCACCAGCCGCACCGCCCGCGCCTGCGGATTCCGCTCGGCCGCACCGTGTTCCGAGTTCCCGGCCCGCGCGACCGCCCTCGGGTCGGTGCGCCGGAAGCGCCGCTTGGCCCGGAGGATGAGCACCCGCATCCGCCGCACGGCGGGATTCCGCTTGTTCAACGGGCGGGCACGCGGACCCGCCGTCCGCACCTCCCCGGTCTTCTCGGGTGCGTCCCGGTGTGGCAGCCACACCAGTCCCCCGCGCGGCCGGACCATCCGATCCGCCGATCCCTCGATTCGCACCGATATCCCCTTTCCTCGATACCCGCGCGGCCCCTCCGCGCGGGTGAGTTCTGAGCGACGGGTGAGTCGCGGTCGAACAGCCGACCGCCGGCACACCCGCCATGTCGCGAGTTCCCTGTGCGGCCTCGCCGTCCACCAGCGCCGTTGCCTCGACTGGACCAACCAACGGAGCCATCACCGCGGCTCCGCCACTCGTTGCGCCCTGCGGACGGGCACCGAGGGAAACGCGTGGATAAGCGGTCCGGGGTCGTAGCGGGTGGGATGGATGTTCACAGGAGACCGTCGCCGAGGACGTTGCCCGCCAGGCCGATCACGACCGGCACTATGCCGAGGCAGACGAAGGCAGGCAGGAAGCAGAGGCCCAGCGGGCCGCCGATCAGGACTCCGGCGCGTTCGGCACGGGTCGCCGCAGCGTCCTCCGCCGTGGCGCGGTGCTGGGTTGCGAGTTCGGACACGGCCTTCGCCAAGGATGCGCCCGATCGTGCCGAGCGGCGTGCCATCCGAGCCAAGGCTTCGACGTCGGCGGCTCCCGGTCCGGGCGGTGCCACAGCGGCCGCGCGCTCCCACGCGTCGGCGGGGTCGGCGCCGAGGGCGAGCAGATCGGCCGCCGTCGCCAGCGCCGACTCGAGAACCGGCGGGGCGCCGGGCGCCACCGCACGCGCCGCGCTCGCCATCGGCAAGCCGGACCGCAAGCACGCCGCCAACAGGTCGAACACCGACGCCGCGCCCAGCGGATCCGCCGGCCCCGACCGAACCGCCGCCACACGAGGCGTGCCCTCCCGCAACGCGCGCAGTCGCCGACCGGTGGTGACTCGCCGCGGCCACGCCAGGAACGCGGCTGCCAGCATCACCGATGGACCGACCAGCCAGCCACCCAACTCCACAACCCCTCCCCCGAACTCGAAACCCCAACGGTCCCAATGCGACAGCGCATGCGTCGTCACCGGTCCACGGCCCGACAACCACACCGGCAGCCCACGGCCCGACAACCACACCGGCAGCGCGCAGCCCGACAACCACACCGGTAACCCGCAGCCCGACAACCACACCAGCCGCCGGCGACCCGCCGACACGGGTAACCCGCGACCCGACGACAACACCAGCAGCCCACAACCCGACGACACAGGTGACCCGCGACCCGATAACCACCTCAAGAACCCGCGACCCGACAGACAGCCCAGGAGCCCGCGACCCGACAGACAGCCCAGGAGCCCGCGACCCGACAGACAGCCCAGGAGCCCGCGACCCGCCGACTGCCCATCTCTCGGAAACGACACCCGCAGGCCCGTGCGGGTCCGACCCAGGGCGGAATCCGGTCTCTCGTACGCAAACTCCGGCCGACCTCCACCGCGGCATCGCCGGACTGTCTGGGCGCGATCGGGAGTTATCCACAATTGCCCACAGGCCGTGGTGTGATCGTGTCCCTACCGCCAGGACATCACCTCGTCTGAACATGCTGTGGGACAGGGGTTCTCGGTGTCGGGACGCAGCCTGTCGAGTCTCCACGGATCGCCGGCTCGCGTGGCCCTGACTCATTCGCGCTGCGCGGGTTGGGTCAGGGCATGGTTCGATGGCGCGGCCGGACTGGGGTGGGGCTGTGTTCGTTTGGGGCGGAGGAGGTTCGAGGTTCACGGCAGGACCTTTCTGGTGATCGCGTCGGACCACAGGAGGCCGGTGCAGGCCAGGGCGGCGCCGAGGGGAAGGAGGATCGCGCCCGCGGGCGAGGTGAGGAGGATGCCGAGGGGGTTGGCGCCCATGAGCTGGCCGAGGGCCAGTCCGAGCAGGGGCAAAGTGGACAGGACGGTGGCGGAGGCGCGCGGGCCCGCGAGTGCCGCGGTGGTGCGGCTGCGGAAGCGGACGCGGCCGAGCAGGTCGGTGCGGGCGGCGGTGAGCAGATCGGCCAATGCGAGACCGTGCCGTTCGGCGATCGACCAGGCGTCGGCGACGCGGGTGAGCTCGGGGGCGATCACCGCGTCCGCGTCACGGACCCCGTCGGCGGCGGAACCGCCGAGCCTGCTGCGGGCCGCGCCGACCGCGAACGCACGGGCCGCCGCGCCACCGGATTCCCTGGCCGCGACTTCGGCCGCCGCGGCCGGGTGCGCGCCGACGCGCAACTCGCCGATCACCGCCTCGAGCGCGTCCAGCAGGAGGGTCGACTCCACGGCGTGCTCGCGGTCGCGGCGAGTGCGACGGAACCGGACCGTGAGCGTGCCGACGACGACGGCGGCCGCGAGCATCGGCCCGACTCCTACCGGCGCGACGATCACGACGGTGGCCACTGCCGCTACGCGAATCAGCTTGCCGAATCGGAACTTCCGATCAGCCTGGATGCCGAAGAATGCACGCAGGCGGTGCCGCGAACCTGAGGCTGGGACGAGCAGCAACGCCGCTGCCAGACACAAGATCGCCGGAATCGCGGACGAGCACCAATCCCTCATCGGTCCAACCGTTCCGCGAGAAGGACCGCCAACGCCTCCGCACCGGGCACCGCACCGCCGGTAGCGCGCCACGCGGCGCAGATGTGCGCTGTTCCGTTCGCGGAGCGGTCGAGCACACCGATCTCGTGGAGACCGCGGCTTCCGTCGGCACGGCGCTGAACGTGCAGGATCACCTGAACGGCGGCGGCGAGCTGGCTGTGCAGGGCGGCGCGGTCCATACCGCCCAGGGCCGCAAGGGCTTCCAGGCGGGCAGGCACTTCGCGCGGGGAATTCGCGTGGACGGTGCCCGCTCCGCCGTCGTGCCCGGTGTTGAGAGCGGTGAGGAGATCGACCACTTCGGCGCCGCGCACCTCGCCGACCACGATGCGGTCGGGACGCATGCGCAACGCCTGGCGGACCAGATCGCGCACACCGACCGCGCCGATACCCTCCACGTTCGCGGTGCGCGCGACCAGGCGCACCACGTGCGGGTGGGGTGGTGCGAGCTCGGCCGCGTCCTCGACGCAGACGATGCGCTCGCGCGCGTCCACCGCCGCGAGCAGCGCGGACAAAAGTGTTGTTTTTCCTGCTCCCGTGCCGCCGACGACGAGGAACGCGAGGCGGGCGCGCACGATCCGCTCGAGCAGTGTGCGCGCCTCGGCGGGGACGGCGCCCGCGGCGGCGAGTGCCGCGAGCCCCTGGGTGGCGGGGCGCAGCACGCGCAGGGACAGGCAGGTGCCGCCGTGGGCGATGGGCGCCAGCACGGCGTGCAGGCGGACGCCGAACGAACTGCCCAGCGCCGCTTCGGTTCCCGGCAGGCGGCCGTCGACCCACGGCTGGGCGTCGTCGAGTCTGCGGCCCGCCGCGAGAGCCAGGCGCTGTGCGAGCCTGCGCACCGCCGCCTCGTCAGGGAAAGTGATCGCCGTTCGCTCGAGTCCGTCGCCTCGGTCGATCCACACCGCGTCGGGCGCGGTGACCAGGACGTCGGCGACGCGCGGATCGTGCAGCAGGGGTTCGAGCACGCCCGCGCCCGTCATCTCGGTCTGCAACAGGCGCAGCGCCCGGAGCGTGTCGGTGTCGCCCAGCACCCCGCCGGCCTCGGCGCGAATGGCCGCCGCGACCGCCGCCGGATCCGGCTCACCCGCGCGCCCCGCCAGGCGCTCCCGCACCCGGTCCAACAGTTCCGCCGTCACCAGGGTGCTCATGCCCCACCACCGCCGCTGTTGACCGAATCCAGCCGCCCCACGACCAGGGCGTGGGAGGCGGGCCCTGCCTCGTTGATGCTCGGGGCCGCTCCGTAGGGCCGCGCCCATGTCGGCGGCGCTCCCGCATCCCGCCCTTCTCGACCGCGCGACACCACCCCGCCCGCACTCTCGGCGAGCCGGACCACCGCACTCGAACGGGCGGCGGCTGCGGCGTAGGTGGGCGGGTTGCACACGCCCCCGAGACATTCGGCGGGCAGGTCGGTGAGCCCGCCACCGCGCCCGCGAAGACCGCACCGGGCACTCAGCCCGGCAATCGGCTGTCCGCAGACGAGCGCCGAACGCAGGTCAACCGCCTCGGGGCGCCTCACCGCGCACCCCCGACAGGCGCGTCGACCAGGGCGAGGATCGCGTCGGCGGCTTCGCGCAGTCCACCGCGGCGCGGTGCGCGCAGGCCTCCGCGCTCCAAGCGGCTCGGGAGTGCCGGGTCGGCGCGGATGGCGGCGAGCAGGGGCAGGTCGAGGATTTCGGCGAGTTCGCCGCCGCGCAGGCCGCCGGGAGCGGGACCGCGCACGACCAGCCCGATATTCGGGTTGCGGCGGGTGAGGTGGGTGGTGGCGCATTCGGCGGCGGCCGCGGCGCGCAGGGTGGCGCGCGTGACGAGGACGACCAGATCGGCGCGGTCTAGCGCCTGCTCGGCATGCGGGCCGCGCTCGCCGGAGACGTCGCAGATCACGAGATCGCCTGCGCCACGGCATGCTTCGAGTACGGCGCGCATGGCGCTCGCCCCGATCGGGCTCGGCAATCGACCGGCACCGCCGCGCCCGCAGGACAGCACCGTGAGGCCGGGTGCGGCACTCGGCAGGGCGCTGTGCAGTGCGGGCGCGGCCACCCGGCCGTCCTCGACCACCAGGTCGGGCCAGCGCACGCCGGGCGTGGTTTCGATGCCGAGCAGCAGGTCCAGACCCCCGGCGAGCGGGGCCGCGTCGACCAGCACCACCTCGCGCCGGACGGCGCCCGCGGCCGCCCGCAGCGCCGTGGCCGCGGCGAGTACCGAGGCTCCCGCACCGCCGCACGCGCCGGCGACAGCCACTACGACACCGCCCGCGGCGCGCGGTTCACCGTGCTCAGCAAACTTCTCGATAAGCCCGACGGCGGCACCGGGCAGCGCCACCACACGCTCCGCGCCGACGGCGGCCGCGGCCTGCCAATCGGGGAGCTCCGGCTCGCCTTCGGTGACCAGGACGACGCCGGCCCGGCGCACATACGCCGCCTCCGCGCACTCCCGCGCCGACTCTGTGTCGAGGATCACCATGGGTGCGGCGGTCCACGCATGCCTGCCCGCGGCGGACTCGCGCTCCTCCAGTGCGCGGGCGGCCGCGGCCGCGACACGGCGCACCTCCTCGCGCAGGCGGGTGTCGCGGATGAGCACCAGCGCGGGCGGCATCGGGCCTGGCTGCGGGTTGTCGGCGTCCATGCAGGTCAGCGTCGCGGAAACGGGCGCGGTGCAGAAGACCCGATGTGCCGAATGTGGATAACTCAGGCGCTGTGGACAACTCGGGCGCCGACGAGGAGTGGGGAACCGTCCCCGAAATAGAGGACGGCCCCAGCCGGGGGGGGAGGAGGCTGGGGCCGTCGGGTTCAGCCCCGGGGGGTCGGGCTGAACGCGCCTGGACCATGTCCAGGTGCCAGCAATACTACACCCATTCCCCGGCCCTTACGCAAGTCCGTCTTCGGAGAAGTTTCGCCGGCACCGGACACCCGGCGTCTGCCGAGCAAACTCACGGCGCCGATCCCGTCCGCTGACGCGCCCGCACGGACTCCGTTGGTGCGGAGCCCATCCGAAGCCCTCGCACACGAACGCTGGACATGCGCGCAGCAGGAACGCCTGGGCCGGATACGCGCGTTCGAGCGAAGGCGAGGAGGTACGCGCAACACGCGCCCCGAGCCTGTGGCCGGCCACACGCACCGAGCGCCCGAGGCAGAGCCCACCAGGGCGACGGCACACACAACCCATCCCCAGCCCCGCGCATGGCCGGAGCAAAGCCGGAGGTTACGCACGGCTGACACTGCTGGGGCGTAGCCCCATCCTCAGCCCCCGCGCACGGCCGGAGCAAAGCCGGAGGTTACGCACGGCTGACACTGCTGGGGCGTAGCCCCATCCTCAGCCCCCGCGCACGGCCGCAGCGAAGGCGGAGGTTACGCACGGCTGACACTGCTGGGGCGTAGCCCCATCCTCAGCCCCCGCGCACGGCCGGAGCGAAGGCGGAGGTTACGCCTATTCTGAACGGATGATGGCCGAAGGCGACCTGACAGCGGTTCCGGACGGGCGGACACCCGCCCCCGACGGCGCGGACGCGCCCGCGGCGCGCACGCGGGTGGCCGCGTTCTTCGATCTGGACAAGACCGTGATCGCCAAGTCGAGCACGTTCGTCTTCAGCAAGCCGTTCTTCGCGCAGGGGCTGCTGAATCGGCGCGCGGTGCTGGAGAGCAGCTACGCGCACTTCCTGTTCCTGCTCTCCGGCGCCGACCACGATCAGATGGAGCGGATGCGCGAGCACCTCACGAAGATGTGTGCGGGCTGGGACGTGGAACAGGTGAAATCCATTGTGGCCGAGACGTTGCACGAGCTGGTGGACCCGCTGATCTACGCCGAGGCCGCCGACCTGATCGCCGATCACAAGATCAGGGGCCACGATGTGGTGATCGTCTCGGCCTCGGGCGAGGAGATGGTGGGGCCGATCGCCGAGGTGCTGGGCGCCTCGCACACCGCGGCCACCCGGATGGTGGTGAAGGACGGCAAGTACACCGGCGAGGTCGAGTTCTACTGCTACGGCGAGGGCAAGGTGACCGCGATCGAAAAGCTCGCCGCCAGTGAGGGTTACGACCTCGCGCGGTGCTACGCCTACTCCGATTCGGTGACCGATCTGCCGATGCTCGAGGCGGTGGGCCATCCCACGGCGGTGAACCCGGACCGGAACCTGCGCAAGGAGGCGACGGCGCGCGGCTGGCCGATTCTCACGTTCTCCAACCCGGTTTCGCTGTGGGCGCGCTTCCAATCGCCGTCCTCGACCACGGTCGCCGCGACGGCGGCGGTGGGGCTCAGCGCGATCCTGGCGGGGGCGATCAGTTACCGGCTGCTGCGCCGGCGTCGCTGACCGTTCGCCAGCTGACTCCCGGCCCGCGAAAGGGGTATCAACGGGCGTCCTCCACGGGGACGGCGCTCGGGCGCGACCAGGCATTCAACCACGAAACGCCGCGCGACACGCCGATATTTCCATGCGTTTTCGGCACTTGAGTGACGTCACTCACAGTGGTAGAAATGTAGCTACGGAAGGACGGAAGGCCAAGGCGGAGCCGGAAGAGAAGGTTCAGTCTCCCGACCCACCCTTCCCAGCACGGACACCAGGCACCCACGCGGAGCACGCCGCGCAAGGGCAGAAGCGTTGTGGGCCTGCGAAATCCGGGTATGTCGACGGCGATGGCCTCGCACAGGTTGCGGGGATGAACCGCGGCGAATCCGGACGATCGCCGAGGCCGCCGAACACAACCCACACAGCACGCTTGGTAACCCGGTAGTCCGTGCTAGCGGGCGGTGAGGTCGACATCGACAACGCCGCCCGCTTTGATGTGCGCGGACCCTATCCCGAGGCCGCGTCCGCGATCGAGGTCGCCTCGCGCGCGCCGTCTTCCAGTGCGCCGCAACAGAAGATCACCCAGCCGCCCACCGTTTCGGGCTGCCCGGTGCCGAACGCGGCCGCCGCGTCCAGATACGCCTGCCGCCGCCGCAGCCAGAACACCTCCGGCACCCCGAGCGCGTGCGGATCGAGCCCGCTCGACACCGTGACCAGCCGGGCCGCGGCTCGCGCGACGATTCCGTCCGCCGTGCCGAACGGCCGCAGGGTCAGCAGCTCGCCGTGCACCACCGACGCGATGACCGGGGCGGGCGCGCGCGTGGTGAGCACCGTCTGGGCCAGCACATCGAGCCGTTCGGCCACGCCGGGCGTGGTGCGCGGACGGCCCAGGGTCTGCTCGTCGGACACCATGTCGGCTGCCGCGAGCAGGTGCAAGCGCGCCAGCGCCTGCAGGGGCGCGCGCTGCCAGACGCCGGCCAGGTTGCGCAACGCGTCACCGTCGAGGGCCTGACCGACACGCAGCGAGCCCGCCAGGATCGGGTCCTCGACCCGGCCGTCGGCGGGCAGCTCGGTGCTGCCGCCGTCGATGGCGGCCGAGGAACGCGCCGCGCGGACCGCCGCCTCGGCGGCGGTGGTGGGCCAGCCGCGCCGGTTCGCCTTGTGCCGGTGCACCGCGGCGAGCGTGTCGCGGGCGCGGTCGGCGGCGTCGCGCACGCCGGGCAGGTCGACGAGAGGTTGCAGCGGGTCGGTCACGGAATACGAGGCTACTGGTGTGGGGGCCGCCACCGCCGCGGCAGGTCACAGGCGGAAGGTCTCGCCACCAACAGCACGCACCGGCAGCTCGCGCCCCGGACCGAGAAGAGGCGCGGTGCCCCTCGTGCCGCCCACGCGGGCTCGTCCGGCATCGCCCGAGGTTCGGACCGCGCGTGCCGCCACGAACCGGCCGGCGTACGCCGGCGCCGCCGTGTCGTCGGCATCGGTGCGCGGAAGTCGGGCCCTACCGCCCGGACCCACCGGCACCATTCAGCCGCACGACTGCGCCGACGTCGATGTGCCGACGGTGGCCCGGCCATCCGGGCCTGCGACCACCCCGCCACCTGTCCGGCCTGCGACCACCCCGTCACCTCACCCCACCAGCAGATCGCGCCCCGGAATCGCGTCCAGCAGCCGCCGCGTGTACTCCTCGCGCGGGTTGTCGAACACCTCCTCGGTCGCCGCCGATTCCACCACCCGCCCCTCGCGCATGACCAGGACGTGGTCGGCGATCTGCCGCACGACGGCGAGGTCGTGGGAGATGAACAGGTACGACAGGCCCAGCTCGGCCTGCAGTTCGCCGAGCAGGTTCAGGATCTGCGCCTGCACCAGCACGTCGAGCGCGGAGACGGCCTCGTCGCACACCACCACCTCCGGCGAGAGCGCCAAGGCCCGCGCGATCGCGACCCGCTGCCGCTGCCCGCCGGACAGTTCGTTCGGATAGCGGCGCAACACCGAGTCGGGCAGCGCGACCTTGTCCAGCAATTCGCGGACCGTCGCGGCGCGTTCGGCGGCGGTGCCGATCTTGTGCGTGCGCAGCGGCTCCTCGATGGTGCGGTAGATGGAGTACATCGGGTCGAGCGAGCCGTACGGGTCCTGGAAGATGGGCTGCACGCGGCGCCGAAAGCCGAAGGCGCCCTTGGCGTCCAGCTTCGCCACGTCGCGGCCGTCGAACGTGACGCTGCCCGAGGTCGGTTCGAGCAGGCCCAGCACCATGCGCGCCACCGTCGACTTGCCCGATCCGGATTCGCCGACGACGGCCAGCGTGGTGCCGCGCGGCAGCCGGAACGACACGTCGTCGACCGCGCGATGGTTCGACGAACGCCACGGCGCCGACCCGCGGACGCGGAAGTCCTTGGTCAGGTGCTCGGCGATCACCACGTCGTCGGTGCGTTCGGCGATCTGTTCGGCCACCTCTACCGCGTGCTCCCGGATCTCGGCGCGTTTGCGCACCGCCGAAAGCCGTTGCGAGGCCAGCGAAGGCGCGGAGTCGACCAGCTTCTTGGTGTAGGCGTGCTGCGGCTCGCGCAGGATGCGCAGGGCGGGACCGGATTCCACCACCCGGCCGCGATACATCACCACCAGGTGCTCGGCGCGTTCGGCGGCCAGGCCGAGGTCGTGGGTGATGAGCAGGACGGCGGTGCCGAGTTCGGCGGTGAGACCGTCTAGGTGGTCGAGGATCTGGCGCTGCACGGTGACGTCGAGCGCGGAGGTCGGCTCGTCGGCGATGAGCAGTTTGGGCCGGCAGGACAGGCCGATGGCGATCAGCGCGCGCTGGCGCATCCCGCCCGAGAACTCGTGCGGATACTGGTTCACTCGGCGCGCCGCGTCGGCCATCCCGGCTTCCCCGAGCAATGCGATGGACCGCTTCTTCGCCTCCGCACCTTTTGCTATCCCGTTGGCCTCCAATGTCTCCCGTACTTGAAAACCGACCTTCCAGACGGGGTTCAGATTCGACATAGGGTCCTGCGGCACCAACCCGATCCCACGCCCCCGCACCGCGACGATCTCCTTCGGCGACGCTTTGGTGAGGTCTTTCCCGTCGAACACGATCGACCCCGACGTGACGCGTCCCGTCCCCGGCAGCAGATCGATGATCGCGTGCGCGGTGGTGGATTTCCCCGAACCGGACTCGCCGACGATCGCCACCGTCTGGCCCGGATAGACGGTCAGGCTCACGTCGCGCACGGCGGGTATCAGCTCCCCGTCGGCGCTGAAAGCGACGTTGAGGTCCCGGATGTCGAGCAGCGGACGATCGGCGCTCATCGCTTCCTCGCCTTCGGATCGAGCGCGTCGCGCACCGCGTCGCCGAGCATGATGAAGCTCAGCACCGTGAGTGCCAGCGCGGCGGCGGGGTAGAACAGGATGGCCGAGGTCCGCAGATCATTCTTGGCCCGCGCGATATCGCCGCCCCACGAAACGATGTCCGGTGGCAGACCCACGCCGAGATACGACAGCGTGGCCTCCGCGACGATGAACACCCCCAACCAGATCGTGGCCACCACGATCAGCGGCCCGGCGGCGTTCGGCAGCACGTGCCGCACCAATACGCCCATCCGCGACACTCCCAATGCCCGTGCCGCCGTGACGTATTCGCTGTTCTTCGCCTCGATGACCGCGCCGCGCGCGATACGGGCGGCCTGCGGCCAGGTGAACGAGGCGAGTACCAGGATGACGTTCAGCATGGTGGCCGGCCGCAGCATCTGGAGCAGCACGATCGCCGCGAGCACCATGGGGATCGCGTAGAAGATCTCCGCGATGCGCGAGACGATCTCGTCGAACAGGCCGCCGAAGAAGCCGGCCAGCGCGCCGAGCGTGCCGCCGATGAGCACGAACAGCGCCGCCGCGCCCATCCCCACCAGCACCGACGCCCGCGCGCCGTAGATGGTGCGCGCGTACACATCACAGCCCTGCCGGTCGAAGCCGAACGGATGCCCCGGGCGCGAGGGGGCCATGATGTCGTCACCGAGGCAGCGGCGCGGGTCCTGATCGGTGAACAGTCCCGGCCACAGCACCACCACGGCCACGATCACGATGAGCAGCACCGCGATCAGGAACAGCGGATTGCGCCGCAGCCTGCGCCAGGCATCGCCCCAAAGGCTGCTCGGCGCACCGGTTTCCGTCACGCGATCGGTGGCGAGGATGGTCACCTCCTCCGGAGGCGCCACGTAGTACTCCTGCCCGGGCCGGGCTTGCTCAGGCATAGCGAATCCTCGGATCGAGTGCGGCGTAGAGCAGGTCGACGACCAGGTTGGCGAGCAGGAAGATCACCACCAGCACCGTCACGAACGACACCACCGTGGGTGGTTCCACGCGCTGGATCGCCTGGTAGAGCGTGCCGCCCACGCCGGGGATGTTGAAGATGCCCTCCGTGACGATCGCGCCGCCGATGAGCGCGCCCAGATCGGCGCCGAGGAAGGTCACCACCGGGATCATCGAGTTGCGCAGGATGTGCACGGTCACCACGCGCCGCCTGCCCAGCCCTTTCGCCGTGGCCGTGCGGACGTAGTCGGCGGTCATGTTCTCCGCCACCGAGTTCCGCGTCAGCCGCAGCACATAGGCGAACGAGAGCGAGCCCAGCACGAACGCCGGCAGCAGCAGTTCGGTGAAGCTCGCCTGCCCGCTGACCGTGGTGGGCGCGATCCCCCATTTCACCCCGAACAGGAACTGGGCGATATAGCCGACCACGAACACCGGCATCGCGATGATCACCAGACTCGCCACCAGCATGGTGGAGTCGAACAGCTTGCCCTTGCGCAGCCCCGCGATCAGGCCGAACACGATCCCGAACACGCCCTCGATGAACACCGCCATGAACGCGAGTTTGATGGTGATCGGGAAGGCGCGGGCCAGTTCCTCGCGCACCGGCCTGCCGGAGAACGCGGTGCCGAAATCGAAGGTCAGCACGCCCTTCAGGTACAGCAGGTACTGCATGAAGAAGGGCTCGTCCAGGTTGTACCGCGCCCGCAGCTGTGCCTCGACGGCGGGCGTCAGCGGTTTCTCACCGGCCAGCGCCTTGATCGGGTCGCCGGGGATGAGGAACACCATCGCGTAGATGAGCAGCGTCGCGCCGAGGAACACCGGGATCATCTGGAGCAACCGGCGCAGGATGTACCAAGCCATCGTCGGGGCCCGCGCCGGTTACTTCTCGATGTTCTCGAAGTCGAACAACCCGTTCCACGCCAACCGGACGTTGCGCACGCGATCCGAATGACCCGCCGCCGCAACGTAGTCCAGCACCGGGATGTCGGCCATATCGCGGATCAGCAGCGCCTGGGCCTGCGCGATGATCCGGTACGACTCCTCCGGCGTGGCCGCTGCCAGCGCCTGGTCGAGCAGGCGGTCGAACTCGGGGTTGTTGTAGTTGACGTTATTGGTCTCGGAGAAGCTGTAGTACTGCGACGTCAGGAACTGCAGCATCGACGGATAGTCACCCTGCCAGCCGTAGCGGAAAGCCTTTCCGATCGTCTCGGCGGTCACCTCGTCGCGAATGGCCTTGAAGGTCGGGTACGGAACGGCGATAGCGTCGATGCCGAGAGTGTTCTTCACGCTATTGGCCACGGCCTCGACCCACGCCTGGTGTCCCCCGTCGGAGTTGTACGCCAGTTCGTAGCGCCCCGACCACGGGGAGATCGCGTCGGCCTGCGCCCACAGCCGCTTGGCTTCCTCCGGATTGAACTGGAGGACTTCGGAACCCGGCAGGTTGCCCTCGAAACCGGGCAGGGTGCTGGCGGTGAAATCGCGCGCGGGGATGCGGGTGCCGTGGAAGATCTTGTCCGAGATCTGTTCCCGGTTGATGGCCATCGAGATCGCGCGCCTGCGCAGCAATCCCTCCTCACCGGCGAAATGCGGCACGTTGGTCTGAATGCCGATGTGCTGGTTCTGCGCGGTGGGTTTGGTGATCGCCCGGTCGCCGAGATCCTGCTTGTACACCGCCAGGGCGCTGGCCGGGACGGTGTCCAGCGCGTCCAGGTTGCCCGACTGCAGGTCCGCGTAGGCCGTGTCGAAGGACTGGTACATCACGAATCGCAGGCCCTTGTTCTTGGCCGGACGGCCGCCCGGATAGTCCGGGTTGGGCACCAGATCGATCTTGACGTTGTTCTCCCACGTGCTGAACTTGTAGGGGCCGTTGCCGATCGGGTTGCGGCCGAAGGCCTCCATATCGGCGAACGCCGCCTCGGGCAGCGGGTAGAACGGCGCGTAGCCGAGCGCGTTCTCGAAATCGATCGACGGCTGCTTCAGCTCGATCGTGAAGGTCCGGTCGTCCACTACCTTCAGGCCCGACATGGTCTCGGCGGTCGGCTGTTCGGCCGACACCTCGTCGAATCCGAGAATCGGCGCGAACACGTAGTTCTGGAGTTGCGCATTGGTGCTGAGCGCGCCGTAGTTCCACGCGTCCACGAAGGAGGAAGCGGTGACCGGTGTGCCGTCGGTGAACGTCCAGTCCGGCTTCAGGGTGACCCGGTAGTTCTTGCGGTCGGTGGTCTCGATCGACTCGGCCGCCTCGTTGTGCGCGACGCCCTCGGCGTCGTAGTACTTGAGCCCGGCGTAGAGCCGGTCCACGACGCGGCCGCCCATGTTCTCGTTGGTGTTGGTGGGCACCAACGGATTCTGTGGTTCGGCGCCGTTCACGGTGACGATGTCGGCGTCGCCGCCGTCGGTGGAACAGCCGGCCAGTCCGAGGCCGGTGGCGAGTAGTGCGGCCGCGGCCAGCGCGGTGACTCGATGAAATCGCAACGCGTACTCCCGATGTCGCGTAGGAGGAGGCGGAGCGCCGGGCGGCGCCCATCGTGCCCCATAGCGCCGACCGGGCGATCCGCCTCGGAATGCCTGGGACGTTAGCCAGTCGAACAGGTCTTGTCATGAGTTCCGTGCGGGCGATAGTCGCTTGTTACCGATACGGCAACATCGGCGAAACACCGGCGGGCCGCCGACGGCGGCCGGAACGGATGCGCGGACGCGGACGCGGCGTAGGTCACACTTGGCTAGGGTCGGGGGTGGCAGAGTCGACGCGAAAGAAGAGACGTGATGACCGAAACCACCGATCACCGGGCCAGTTACCCGCCGAGCGCGGAATTCGCCGCGCAGGCCAACGCCGACGCCTCGCTCTACGCCGCGGCCGAGGCGGACCGGCTTGGCTTCTGGGCCGAGCAGGCCGGACGCCTGCACTGGCATCGCCAGTGGGACCAGGTGCTGGACTGGAGCGACGCGCCGGTCGCGAAATGGTTCGTCGGCGGACAGCTCAACGTCGCCTACAACTGCGTGGATCGCCACGTCGCCGACGGGTACGGCGACAAGGTCGCCATCCAGTGGGTGGGCGAGCCGGGCGACACCCGCGCCCTCACCTACAAAGACTTGCTCGCCGAGGTGTCCCGCACCGCGAACTACCTCACGGACCTGGGCCTGACGGCTGGCGACCGGGTCGCGATCTTCATGCCGATGGTCCCCGAGGCGATCGTCGCGATGCTGGCCTGCGCGCGCCTGGGCCTCACCCATTCGGTGGTGTTCGCGGGCTTCTCCCCCGCCGCCCTGCGCCAGCGCGTGGACGACGCGCGGGCCCGGTTGATCATCACGACCGACGGTCAGTGGCGTCGCGGCAGCGCCGCCCCGCTGAAGGCGGCGGTGGACGAAGCGCTCGACGCGCCCGGCGACGCGCCCACCACGGTCGAGCACATACTCGTGGTGCGCCGCACGGGGATCGAGACGCCGATGCGTAAGGGCCGTGACCTGTGGTGGCACGAGACGGTCGCCGCCGCCTCCCCCGACCACGAAGCCCAACCCTTCGACGCCGAACACCCCCTGTTCATCCTCTACACCTCCGGCACCACCGGAAAACCCAAAGGCATCCTCCACACCAGCGGCGGCTACCTCACCCAAGCCGCCTACACCCACCACAACGTCTTCGACCACAAACCCGACACCGACATCTACTGGTGCACCGCCGACATCGGCTGGGTCACCGGCCACAGCTACATCGTCTACGGCCCCCTCGCCAACCGCGCCACCCAAATCGTCTACGAAGGCACCCCGAACTACCCCGACGAGCACCGCCACTGGCAGATCGTCGAGACCTACGGCGTGACGATCTACTACACCGCGCCCACCCTTGTGCGCACGTTCATGAAGTGGGGCAAGGAGATTCCGGCCGCGCACGATCTGTCCAGCTTGCGGTTGCTGGGTTCGGTGGGCGAGCCGATCAACCCCGAAGCGTGGCGCTGGTACCGCGACACCATCGGCGCCGGACGCACGCCCGTGGTGGACACGTGGTGGCAGACCGAGACCGGCGCGATCATGATCTCCCCGCTACCGGGCGTCACCGCCGCCAAACCCGGTGCGGCGCAGACACCGCTGCCCGGGATCAGCGCGCGGGTGGTGGACGAGGACGGCAACCAGGTCCAGCTCGGTGAGACCGAGGCGAACGGTTACCTGGTGCTCGACCAGCCGTGGCCGTCGATGCTGCGGGGCATCTGGGGCGACATGGACCGCTACCGCCAAACCTACTGGGAACGCTTCGCCGAACACGGCTGGTACTTCGCCGG
>NZ_QNRE01000010.1 GCF_003315035.1 Nocardia puris | reverse complement strand
TCGGTCGGCCCCGTCGGTCGGCCCCGTCGGTCGGCCCCGTCGGTCGGCCCCGTCGGTCGGCCCCGTCGGTCGGCCCCGTCGGTCGGCCCCGTCGGTCGGCCCCGTCGGGTGCATTATCACACTCGCTCGCCATTCGCCAGACCCTTGGCGTGTCGAGAGTCTGGCTATCGCACGCGGCGAACCCGCTGGTCGCTAGCTACTTCCAGGGTGGGGGGAGGACCCCCTACCGGGGCGGCTCGCCGGCCCGCACCGCTCTGTGGCTTGCCGTGGATACGGGTTTCAAGGGTGCGTGTGTGGAACGTTCAGATGGCTGTGACGTCGATGTCGATTGTGATATCCAGCCCGAGCTTTCGCGCCCACGCCAGTAGCTGGGAGAGACTGACGCGCTCCGCGTGCAAATTGACGACCCAGGACACGTTTGTGCGTGCCACCCCCAGCAGCTCCGCGGCGTCGATCGGCGTCATCTTGCGGTTCAGCATCTGCTGCCTGATCGCTCGCATCACTTGAATGCGCAGATCGCGCTCTATCGGGTCGAGTGACGCTCTCGGCATGTCGACACCGTAGCAACGGTGACTACGATGTGCAATTTTCGAATGATCTGGAACGTGCTCTCGGGGATCGGATAATTGACTCAGTAGATCTACTGGCTGGGGGTTTGGTGGCTTGGTCACGCGAGGGAACCGTCGACTCTGCGGAGTTCCGGCGGAACCGACCGCTCGCTCTGATGCGGGATCGCGAGAGATGCCGCCTACGGTTCAAGGGCTGCTTCGTGCACGCTACCGAGGTCGACCACAAGGTCAATCGGAGATCTGGAGGTTCAGATGCTCTGGAAAACCTTCAAGCCGTATGTAGTCACTGCCACCGACGCAAAACGCACCTCGAGTCCCGTGCGGCATGGCGTGTGAATCGCCGCGCGGGCATTCATCGAGATCACAAGAGAAAGCATCCAGGACTGCGATGATCGATCCCTTTACTCAGCTCGCCATTCTCATCCTCCGGTTCGCAACGTGGGCAATCCCGGGCCTGATCCCGTTTGTGATCCAGGCAGTGGAGACCCACTCCTGACTCATCCGCTGGTAGCCAGACGCTCAAACGCGGTCTGGGTGGCGAATTCCTCCGCCTAGACCGCAGATCCCCTGTGGTCTAGGCGGAAGGACGCCGGAGTTTGGTTCCGGAAGGCGAGGTTCGAGTCCTCGCGGGGGAGCCGATGGGGTGTAGCTCAGTGGTAGAGCGGCGGTCTCCAAAACCGCGCTGCGGGAGTTCAATTCTCCTCACCCTGGCAAATCGTGGAACGCGCTGTCGCCGACCGACTCGACTGCCCGATAGGGAGACAACTGAATCATGGCTGGACGACGGCCTGGTCCGCCTCCGAAGGACCCATCACATCGGGTACGGACGAACGCCGACCCGCTCGTCGCCGGAGATGGCTGGACCGAGATCCCGGATGCGCCATACGACGGCGAAGTGCCTGCGATTCCGGAGTGGGTGAACTGTAGCGACGAGGCACGCGCCCTGTACGCAGACCTCGCAAGGCTGCCAGTGGCGCGGCTGTGGGGGCCCGGCACCTGGCTAGAGCTGCATCTATCTCTTCCCGCGGCCGGCCGCTACCTCGCCGGTGGGTCGAGCGAAGCCCTGAAGGCGTTGATCAGCGCCTGGGGCGCAGGTCTCCGACTGACGGAAGACGACCTCGCGAAGGCTCGGGTCAAAGTGGTCACCGTCGACCCGGAGCCGGAAGTCGACGTGTCGCAGGACGCCGGCCGGGTGGTGTCCTTCGCCGCCGAGCGTCGAGCGCGCCTGACGGGCCGCAGTCGTGCCTCATGATGTCGTCCACCACCCCGATCACGATCGTGACCGATCGCTGGGATGGCTCGGTGTGGCCTGGCTCGAGCACTTCGCGGTACACGGACCCGGTGATGTCGGTGGCGAGTCGTGCGCGCCGCTCATCGACGAATACGTCGCCTTTCTCGTCGATCTATACGCCCTGGATGGGGAAGGTCGCCGATTATATGACCACGCATTCCTGTCACGCCCGAAGGGTTGCGCCAAATCTGAGGTGGCCTCGTTTATCGGACTTTTCGAAGCATTCGGCCCGTCCCGGTTCCATGGGTGGGCGCAGGGAGGTGAAATATTCGAGGACCCCTGGGGGGCTGGTTTCGTCTACGAATATCAGCCGGGTGAGCCGATGGGGAAACGGCTGAAGAGCCCGTTCATTCGGTGCGTCGCCACTGAAGAGAATCAGGCCGGGTTGGTCTACGACACAATGTACTTGAATGTCACCGAGGGGCCTTTGAGTATCGCTATGCGTCGACGCGATGACGCAGGGTTGACGCGAATTCTCATCCCCGGTGGTGGTGAGGTAGTCCCATCGACCGCGTCTTCGGCATCGAAAGATGGCGGAAAAGAGACGCTAGTCCTTTTCGATGAAACACATTTGTACACCCGGCCCGATCTTCGTCAGACATACAAAACGCTCACGCGTAATTTGAGGAAGCGGCGGAAGACCGCCGAGACATTCGCGCTCGAAACCTCGACCATGTACGCGCCGGGCGAGGACAGCATCGCTGAGCAAACATATGAGCTGGTCAAGCTCGCAATCGCCGGGAAGCTGCGGAAGCACCCTCGGCAGCTGATGGATCACCGATGGGGTGATATCCGCCCCGAAGATCTGGAAAACGAGGATCTGGTCCGCCGAGCGTTGCGCGAGGCTTACGGCGACGCAGCGGCGTGGACCGACATCGAGGGACTGGTGGAAGCGATTGCCGACCCACGAAACGATACTGTCTCCTCGCTGCGCTATTGGTTCAATGCGATCTCCACTGCGGAGAACGCGTGGATCGCGCGATTTGAATGGGAAGCGTGCGGGCCTGAGGTCCACGACATCGGGCCACTGCGCGACCGGGATGTGGTCGTGTTGGGATTCGACGGAAGCCGTCGCCGTCGCCGCGGTGTCACCGACGCGACCGCGCTGATCGCCTGTCGGGTCGGTGACGGCCTGGTTGTCCCGCTGCGCGTCTGGGAACAGCCGCCGGGAGTGCATCCGGCCGGCTGGGAGGTTCCGGAGGCGGACGTGCAGGCCACGGTCCACGGTGCGTTTCGCGACTACCGAGTGGTGGGGATGTATGCCGACCCGGCACGGTGGGAGGCGGTCGTAGCTGGCTGGGAGGCCAAGTACGGCTCGCAACTGGCTGTGAAGTCGACTCGCGTTCATCCGATCGAGTGGTGGATGACAGGCGAACGGGCCAGCCGGACAACTCGCGCGTTGGAGGAGTTCGAGAACGGCATCCTCGACCAGCAGCTGCGCCATGCCGGAGATCCCACCCTGACCGCTCATGTCCTCAATGCCCGTCGGCGCATGACCAGCAGAGGTATGCAGATCGCGAAAGAACACCCCGACAGCGAGCGAAAGATTGACGCTGCGGTGGCATCGGTATTGGCGTGGCAATGCCGCCTCGACGCCTTGGCACAGGGCGTCGCGATGCCTCGTGCGCGACGTGTTGCCGCAAGGCTCCGCTAGACACAACTGAATACGAGGATGCATGGCCGATGAGAATGCGGCGGCCAAATGGACCCCCGCACAATGGTTTCAGCACTTGATGGCCAAGTTCGACGAGGATCTGCCGCCGCGCCGCGCCGATACGGCGACCGCTCCGAAGACACGACGCGAACGACTGGACCTCCTGTGGAGCTATTACATCGGGGACCCGCCCCTTCCTAGCGTCAACGACAAGTACCAGCCGACCTTCCGCGAAGTCATGCGAAAGGCGCGGGCGAACTACGCGACGATGGCCGTGGACGTCATGACCGATCGCAGTGTCCTGATGGGAGTGTCGACCGAGGCTGACAGCGATATCGACGGCGACGATCTCGGCCGAAAGATCGCCGATGAATCAGGGCTAGCGGCGCTGCAACGGGACTTGCAGACCTACCTGTTCGCCTTAGGCGAGTGTTATGTCCTAGTGGTTCCTCCACTTCCGGATGCCCCCGAGGCGCTTCCGATGATCTTGGTCGAGGACCCGAGATACGCAGTAGGGCAGAGCGATCCGATAAACCCACGCCGCCTTCTCGGATTCGTCAAGGTGTACAACGACGACATGGCGGACCGGCAGGTGGCGATCGTTTTCACGGGCGGCCAGCGGTACGTCTGGCGGCGCGTGGCGGGGCAGTACACATCGTCGTTCAACATCGGCGAGTGGGAGATGGCCGCGCCTGAGTCTGTGCCAGGGCTCGAAGATCTGGGAGGCGTTCCCGCGGTCAGGTTCTCGAACCGTTTCGGTCTCGGCGAGTTCGAGCCGCACCTCGACCTGCTGGATCGGATCATGGATGGAATCTTCCAGCGAATCGTGATCGCCTGGTACCAGAGTTTTCGACAGCGTGCTGTGCGCGGAAACCTTGATGGGGCAGAGGATTTCAGCCAGGCCGGCACCTCGGAGGACTTCATCCGAGCTGCCAGTGATGACGAACTTGTTGATCTATTCCAAGCCGATCCGGGCGCATTGTGGCTGGTCCCCGAAGGCGTAGATTTCTGGGAATCCGAACAGGCCGACTTGACGCCGCTGATCATGGCGATCCGAGACGATGTGCGCGAATTCGCCGCTGCCACAAGGACACCCCTGCACATCATCACGCCGGATGCGGCCAACCAGAGCGCCGAAGGCGCGTCCTTGATGCGGGAGTCGCTGGTGGACAAGATCACCGACCGTCAGGCACGCCAGACTGCGCCGTGGCGACTGGTGTGGCAGCTTGCGTTCGCGCTGGCGGCGCAGAAGGCCCGCACCCGCGGCGTCAAGCTGCTGTGGGCCAAGGTGGACCGGGCGTCGCTCCAGGCGAAGGCGGACGCCATCGTGAAAACCCGCGGCGTGGTGTCCCGAAAGCGGCAGCTCATCTCGATCCTCGAATTGTCACCAGAGGAAGCGCGGCTGAACGAGGCGGAATTGCTGCAAGAGCAGATGATGGCGGCGTTCGGTGCACCATCCCCGGGTCCCGCCGCCCCTGAACCAGCTGCGACAGGACTGGCTGCGTAAATGGCGGTCTCGCAGGTACTGCGCTGGCTGATCTCCACGCGGGCGGCACGCCGCGAAGCGATCCTGAACACGACCGCGGACAGAATCGAGGCGCACTGGCGGATGACCGACCCGTGGGACGGACATCAGGTCGCCACGTTCGCGTCGACCGCTGCGGAGGCGTCGACCGTCGCGCAGGAAGCGATCGTGTCGCTGGCGACCGCAACACAAATGGCCTACCTTTCCGATTTTGGGATCGGCATCGAGTTCGCGCCGGACGTCCCTGCCGAAGTCCGACTGTTCACCGATCTCGCCTCGCAGTTCGTCACGCCCACTCGTGTGGTGTCTGCTGGCCGGGAATCCGTGCGTCTGCCGGTTGCCGAGCCGTACCAGCGGCTGGCGCGCTCATACCGCGCGAACGTCGCAGACGGGAAGCCTGCCGATATTGCTCTGGCGCAATCAATTACACGTGGGAGGATAGTTACAGCGACGAATTTGGCACTCGCAGAACGTGAAGCGGAGCACCAGATCCTCACCGAGGCTGTCCGGCAGGGAAAACCGGTGATCGGCTGGCGGCGCGTCATTCATCCCGAACGGTCCGAGACCGGCGTGTGCGGGCTGTGTATCGCAGCATCGGGCCGAATCTACTCCGTCGACGAGCTGAAGCCTCTGCACGCGGAATGCAAGTGCGAGACGATGCCGGTCACCGCCGATCGTGATCCTGGCGGTGCCCTGAACGACGAGGACCTGAAGCGGCTGTACCAGGACGCCGGCGGAACTGGCCGCGGTGACCTCAAGAAGACCAGATACGCCGTCGGCGATCACGGCGAGCTACAAGCTGTCCTCATCCCCGCACGACGGGGTGACCCGGTCCATCGGCATCGCCCGGCAGGGCGACCGGACCCGGTAGATCTCGACGCGTTCCAGCGTGAGCACGAGGCGGCAACTCGTCATCTGCCATTGATGCGCCAGATTCTCGCGCAAGCGCTGGCTAGGGGCGCGGAGGAAGACTCCGGCCCCATCCGATATCAGCGGGCGCAGATTGCTCGCTTCGAGGCGATCGTGAACGGCTGACGGACCTATAGCGACGACCCTGATAGGGACCAACTGAATATGGCAACTAGCACCGATGCTCCTCGGGGAGATGCGCCCGACTCTCCAGATGCCCCCGTAGGCGAGCACGGTTATCCGCCGGAGACTCCGCTGTCGAACATGACGCAGGACGAGCAGCTTGCGTACTGGCGACACCAGTCCCGCCGGCACGAGCAGGCCGCCAAGCGGGGCGTGTCGGCGGCTGACGCGCAGGTATTGCGCGATCGCATTGTGGAGCTGGAGAATGCGGCGCGCTCCGAGGACGAACGGGCCGTCGCGGAGGCGGTTGAGGCCGCCCGCATAGAGGCTGCCCAGGCCGTGCGCGACGAGCTGCTGCCCCAGCTGCGCTCGGCGGAACTGCGGGGGTATGCCTCCGTTGTTCTGAACGGGACGCGTCTGGATGCCTGGCTCGACACGGTCAACGCCGCCGCTTTCTTCGATGACCAGGGCCGTGTCGATGGCGACCGTGTCGTCGCGCACCTCACTGAAATGGTCGGCAGTCCCGCTCTTGCCGAACTTGCCTCCCCGCCCAGCGCGACGCACCCGGACTACGGCCAGGGCCGCCCTGGGGGGCGGACCCGACTGGCGCGGGGTGAAGGAGGTCGGGCCGAGGCGGCCCGCCGATTCGGCACAGCCGCCGCCCCCGCCGCCGGACCTACGCTTGGAGCCTGAATGAGCAACATCGCTGTTCGTCACACCCCAACCCGTTACGGCGACGCTCGCGCGTGGGTGTACGCAGACCAGTCAGAACAGCGCGGCAGGGCATCGATCACCCTCGACATGGTGCTCTTCACCGCGGCGGTGCAGTACCCGCGCGGTTACCTGCCCTCTGGCATCGTCTTGGCCCGCGCCGAGTCCGGCCTCTACGGACCGTATGACGACTCCGCCACCGACGGCCGCGATCTCGCCGCCGGATTTCTGTGGACCGCCTTCACCCCGTCCGCGGACCGGGAGGCGGCACCGCTGTGGGTCGGTGTCGGCCTGATCCAGGAGGACCGGCTGCCGCCCGGCCACGGGCTCGACGAATCTGCCAAAGCCGATCTCGCCTCCTGGTTCAAATTCTTCTGACGCCTGAATATAACTAAATAACGGAGAAACATGTCGTTGATTTTCGACGGTCCGGTGACCCCGGATGACGCGACCTTTTTCGTACGTCAAGTGCCGACCCCGTCCGATCACCTGCTTGCCAAATTTGTGCCGGATCGGCTCGTGCAGGAGCAGACAATTCGGCTTGCGAACGCGACTCGCGTCAACCGAACTGCTTCGTTCCGGGCGTTCGACGGAAATATTCCACAGCTCGAGCGCGACTTCGTCTCGACCCGCGAGGTGGACCTCTTGCCTATGTCGGTGCAGGGCTCCAAAGGCGAACTCGAGCGCCTTATGTTGGAGAAGGCGCGACAGGACGGTGGAAATTCGGCAGCGATCATTCAGGCGATTTACGATGACCTCGAAGCTGGCGTCCGGGCCATCCGTAACCGTGTCGAAGTTGCGCGCGGGGAACTGCTGTCCACCGGCAAGATCACACTCGATGAGAACGGAATTCAGCTCACTGCGGACTATCAGGTCCCCGAACACCACTTCGTCGCGCCGGCGGTGCCCTGGACGTCGGTGGCGGAGGCGACTATCGTCACGGACCTGACCGGGTGGGTCGAGCTGTACATCGCCGATGTCGGTGCGCCGCCTTCCGGAATGATCATTTCGCGCCGGACCGGCGGCCTGATCCAGCGAAATGCTGAATTCAAGGCTTACTCTCACAGTATCGCAGGAACGCCGCAGATTGTGTCGCGGTCGATTGTGAATTCTGTCCTCGATGACTTCAATCTGCCGCCCATCAGCGCCGTGTACGACACTGTGATCAATGTGGGAGGTGTTGATCGCCGGGTCATCCCGGAGGATCGTGTGATCTTTCTTCCGCCATCCGGATCGCCGTTCGCTCACGTTGCGTGGGGTATCACCGCGACGGCACTGGAACTGGTGTCGGCCGCGCAGACCGATATGGCATTCGCAGATGCGCCGGGTTTGGTCGGAGTCGTTGTGAAATCGGGTCCGCCCTACAAGGAAACGACCGTGGTGGATTCTTTGCTGCTGCCAGTGCTGGAGCGACCTGAGGCGCTGATGGTCGCCGATGCGTACTGAGGAATTGTGGTAGGAAATGGCGCAACTGAATACCTACGTGCATCTGCTGGACGACGTCGGCACCAGGCACGTATTCGGCCCTGGGATGGAAATTCCAGCGTGGGCGGTCGAACTGATAGTAAATCCCGATGTATGGGCAGAAACACCGCCACCTCCGGTCGCTGCCGCGCCTTTCGGGTTCTCTCCTGAGCCCGCTCCCGCACCCAGACGGCGAGGTCGACCGAAGGCGAGTCCGGCGTGATGTACGCGACGCTCGACGATGTCCGCAACCGA
Source organism: Nocardia puris (assembly GCF_003315035.1). Classification (GTDB taxonomy): domain Bacteria; phylum Actinomycetota; class Actinomycetes; order Mycobacteriales; family Mycobacteriaceae; genus Nocardia; species Nocardia puris. The sequence goes on along the minus strand of NZ_QNRE01000010.1, from coordinate 257,596 downwards.
TATGAAGGCGAAATCTCTGGTCAGGAGGCCGAGTGGGTGACAGCTCGTCTGGCCGACGCGGACGCTCTCCTGCGCGCCATGGTCCCCGCGCTGGCCGACGGGCCCGAGGCCGTGGCCCCACTGATGGCGCAAAACGCGCGGCGGGTAATCGTCGACGCCGTCCTCCGCGTACTGCGCAATCCTGCCGGGCTGACCGAACAGAGCGTGGGCCCATTCCGCGTCCGCTACGACACTGGCGAGAATTACAGCGCCACTGTGTATTTCACCGGCGACGAGTTGTCGGTGTTCGCGCCACCGCGGCGACGCTTCGGTGTGGTCGGTGTGCGAGTCGGGCGGTGGATCGCGTGGCCTTGATGGCAGCAGGTGAACTGATCACGGTCCTGCGTCGAACGAAGCGGGACCAGTTCGGTGACACCTCCACCGACGCCCACCATCAGATAGTCGGAGTCGGAATTGATTGGTCCGCAACCGACTACGACCACGTCGGCGGCGCACACGACTTCCGTGCAAACGTCGAGGTCGACGTAGTTCTCTACTGTCCGCGGGGCGCAGACATCCTGGCTTCGGACCAGGTTGAGCTGCCTGACGGGCACGTCTACGACGTCGTCGGCGCACCCGCGCCGTGGCGGTCCCCACTGACCGGTTGGGCACCGGGTGTTGCGGTCCGGGCGAAACGGGTCAGCGGCTGATGCGCGTATCCAGTTTCGAGTACGGCGGCCACCGGACCAGCGATGGCTGGCACAACGCGGCGATCGCGCAGATTCTGCGCGGCGCACGGATGCGAAGCACGATGCGCCGCATCGGCTATCTCGCCCAGGGGCTCTACGCTGCGCGAGTTCCCCGCCGCACGGGCCGCCTGGCGGCCTCGGCACGCGTCACCACCCAACTCGGCAGCGGCAACCTCGGAGCGCAGCCAGACCGCTGGGTGGCCATCGTAGAGGCCACACAAACCTATTCTGCGGCAGTCGAATTCGGAAAAGAGAACACGGCCGAGGAGGGCAACCCGCGTCCCGCGGTCAAGACGCGGCCCACGCCGGGCTCTTTTCCGGCGCGATGGCGGGGTCGTCACACCTTCGGCGGCGACAACCGCCGTACTCGATCGGTCGTCGACTGGCTCGAAAGGCACTGATGTTTCCCGATGTCGAGGTCACCATGCTGAGCCTGTTGGCCGACCTGGGCTACACCTGCACCGCACTTCCGGATGGCTCCATGTGGGAGAGCCTGAGCCCCATCATCGCCGTGAACCGCGTCGGCGGCGGTGTCGACGGCGACGGGATCACCGACCGCGCACTCATGGCAGTGGTTGTGATCGCCCACACCCGTCCAGCTGCGTGGGCAGCCGCGGACCGAGTGCGCCAGCGCGTCCTCGCCGCCGGCGCGACCGAGGTCGATGGTGTCCTGATCGACGCAGTTGAGGAAGTAATCGGCAACACCCAGGTTCCCGACATCACCGATGACAACCGATTCGTCGACGCCTCCTACTTGCTGTCGGTCCGGCGACACCCGACGCCGACCGTGATGGTCGGAGACGTGCGCGGCTGAAACCTCAGCACCGCCGACCTTACAACTGAATAACAAGTGAATACGGAAATTAAATGGCTGATTTCGGCACCATTCGGGACCTGAAGCAGGGACTGATCCGCAAACCGCTGGCCGGCGCTATCCTTATCGCGCCCTACGATATCGAACTGCCGACCGCCTACTTCACCGGCGAGGGCTCTGAACTTGTCGATCTCAAGGCGTCGGGATTCGTTTCCATTGGCCACGTCAGTAAAGAGAACGCGCCCACATTTACGCCGGAGACTGAGACATCTGAAGTCGAGGCATGGGGACTGCTCGAGTCCGCCAGGATGGACATGATCTCGCGCAAGACGACCATCCAGTGGACTGGGCTGGAGACTCACAAGCTCAACTTGGAAATGTGGCACAACACTGACCTTGCCAACGTTCGGTACGACGCGAGCACGGGCGAAACCGCGTTCGCTGACCCAGTGGAGCCATCAATCACCTACCGGCGCGCGCTATTCCTCAGCGTCGACGGTGCGGCAGCCAACCGCATTTTTATGATCCGCGAAGCCCCCAAGTTTTCTGTGACCGAGGTGGGCGCGCAGAGCATGAATCAGGACCAAGCGATCGAATATCAGATCACTGGTCGAGCATTCGTTGACGATGCAAAGCAATATGCACTACGCACCGTTTTCGGTGGTCCGGGGTGGAAGTCGATCGTGCAGCAGGCCGGATTTGAGCCGGCGGCGGCACCACAAGCGCGATCCCGTGCTGCATGAGCACTCGATGAACAACTCCTGAAGCGACAATTGAATAGCGAGAATTGCATGCCGAAGAAGACTCCCCGCCCGATGAGCCGGTGGGCGCAGCTGAAGGCTGAGGCGAAGAAGAACTACATCGCGCCCGACCCGTATATCTTCGATGGAGCGGACCCGCCTGTGGAAATCAGCGCACCCGACAGCCTGGAGCGTTCGCTCGCGCTGGCGACCCTGCTGGACGCCGCAGGCAGTGTGGCTGTGCGGGACCTGGAGGCCATGATCGCCGCTCTCGTGGGCCGGGCCGCCTATCCGGCGGTGTGGGACGCGATTCGCGACGAGCCAGTCGAAGTTACCCTCGCCCTCGTCCAGGACATCCAGCGGCACTTCGACGCTGCGCCGGATGAGAGCGCCGCCGATCTGCCGGGGGGCGCGCAGGACTCGTAGCGCTCCTCGAAGAGCGCTACGAGTCGATCGAGTGGGATCTGCACGAGTATTGGCGACTTGACCTGCTCGACTTCGTCCGCGGCGAACTCGCGTGGGCGAAACTCTATCGGTTCCTCGGGCAGGTGCCTCCGGGTTCGCGATACCGGGCCGCGCAGGACTCGGACCAACGCCTGGCGGCCCGCCTCGCAGACCTCGAACCACCCTCAGCCGCAACCAGCCCCGAAGACGACGGTATCCCGGTCATCACATCGTCGGCTGGCTACACCACCGAAGTCCATGTGCTGCTCGCGCTATGCGACCTCGTACAGCAGCTCAACGCGACGTTGATCGCGATCAACCTGCCCAAGGGTAAACAGCCGCCCAAAGTGCGGCCGATGCCGCGGCCCGTGACCGCGATCGAGCGCGAGCGCGCGCAGCGAGAGCGGTCTGCCGTGGACGAAACGCTGGCCGACCTCGGCCTCTGAACACAACTTCACAGGGAACGGAGTAGACGTTGCCGTCTCGGTACTCGGCGGGCACCGCACGCATCGTCGTACGCCCGGACACTACCGACCTCAAGATCCAGATGGAGACCGAGGTTCGCACCGCGGTCGCAGGCATCGTCGCCGAGATCAGTCTGCGCGTTGACGCCGACACCGCCGCCGCACGCGCCGAAATCGAGGCGCTCGACCACACGGTCGATGTCGAGGTGCGCGCTTCCCGCACTGCGTTGGAGAACGCCGAGCGCCAGATCGCCGACCGCCTGGATCGCGCAGGCACGCTGACCCCTGCGGTAGACCGCGCCGCTGCCCGCCGCGCCGGCCGCACTGCTGGCGAGGAAGCCGCTCGCGGCCAGGCTGAGGGATTCCGCCGCGTCGCAACGCGTTTGGGCCGCCGTGAACGGCTGGTGGTCGAGGATCTGGCGCGGTACCGCGGACGGCTCAGCCCTGATCAGTCAGCGCGCGGGCAGAACCTCCGGGACGCGGCACGCCAGGTCGACTACGATGCCGCGGCTCGTGCTCAGCAGGCGCGAATCACCCAGCAGCTCGCTCGCCAGTTCGCGGATGCGATGTCCAGGGCACAACGCCAGTTCGATGATCTTCGCGGCGAGGGCGGGAACGGGCTCACGCGGCGCTCCAGATCACGCCGCATTCAGGATCTGCAAGCGGCGATGGCGGATGCTCGCGGACCTTTCACTCCCGGGATGAGCGACCGGCCGCTGACGGGCCGCCTCACCGACGACCTTCGGGTCCTGGCCGCGCGGTATCGCCGGGCCACCGACGTTCAGGCCGGGCTGGAGCGAATGGCGGGCGAGGCCGAGGCGGCGCTTCGCGAAGCGCGGAAGGCGTTTCGAGCCGTACGACCGGATGACGCGCAGTCAGCCCGCGCCCGCGCTGAAGCCAGCCGTGCTCGCGATCGCGCGCAGAGCTTGATCGACCAGATCTTGTCCTCGCCACCGCGCACCGCGCTCGCTCGCGTACGGGGAAAAGCCGAGCGCATCCTGCAAGGCGCGCCGCTCAACGACGCTCTCGAGGAGGATCAGCGCGCGATCCGGGAGGCAGCCCGCGCTGCGCAGAACGTGGATGCCGCCGAACGAGCGGTAGCCCGGACTCGCCGGTCGCTGGATGCCGCGACCGCAGCGGTCAACGCAGCCGAGGAGCGCCATGGCGAGTTGCTGCGGGCGTCGGACGCCGACGCGCGGAAGGTGGCGCGGTCGGAGGCGGCGCTCATTGCACTTCGGGCGCGTCGTGCTGTGGCGGCGCAGGACTACACCGCCGCTCAGCAGCGCCAAAGCTACGCCCAAACCGCGCTGATACGGGATGAAAGCGCTCTGGACCGCCGCGTTGAGATGCCGATATTTCGGCGGTTCTCCGAGGCGATCGATGAGCGCACCACCCGCATTCTCGATGGCTTGACCGAGCGACTGCTGCTCACGGGTCGTCTGCTCACCGCGACCACTCAAGTGGCGGTCGGTGCCGGTGCCGCCCTGGCTGCACTCGGTGCCGTCAACCTGGTGCCCTTGGTCGGATCGCTGCTGCAAGCCGGGACTGCGCTGGCCGTGCTTCCCGCGCTAGCGGCGGGCGCGGCAGCCTCCATTACCGCGATCGTCGTAGGCAGCACCGGCGTTCCCAGCGCTTTCAAGGCCGCCACGCAGATGACCACGAACTCCGGGCGCGACGCCGACGCCGACGCCCGAACGCGTGAGCAGGCCGCCCGCCGGATTGCGCAAGCGCAACGATCGGTGGAAGACGCCTACCGATCCTCGGCGCGCACCGCCGTGCAGGGGCAGGAAGCGGTCGCAGCGGCCGAGCGCACCGTGGAACGGGCGCAGCGCAGCGCAACCGATGCCCAGAAGGCGCTGAGTCAAGCACGGCGCGACGCTGTACAGCGCATCCGCGACGTCAACGACGCCCTACGTGGGTCGGCGACCAGCGAACGTCAGGCGTATCTGGCCACTCTGCGTGCCCGCCAGAACTTGGCCGACGCGCTTCGAGCCGGCGGTGCGTCAGGTCTGGACATCCAGGAGCTACAGGTCGCGATCACGGCGGCCGACGAGACCTACGATGACGTCCGCCGCCGAAACCAGCAGCTGCGTGAGGAGGCTGAGGAGACCAACCGGCGCGGGATCGACGGCGACGCCGGCGTCGTGCGCGCCAAAGAGGCCGTGCTGGACGCGACCGACCAGCAGGCCGAGGCGCAGGCCGCGCTCGGCCGCACCATCCGCGACGCCGCCGAGGCCGACGCCGACGCTCAGCGACGAATCGCCGACGCAATCGATTCTCAGAGCGAGGCGCTGCGCACGGCGACTGAGAACGTATCGACCTGGGAACGCAAGTACTCCGAGGCCCTTGCCAACCTGTCGCCTCAGGCACGCGAATTCGTCGAGAACGTACGCGGAATGGGCGACGCGTGGCGTTCGATGCGGCTTACCGTGCAGGACAGCCTATTTCAAGGTCTTGCAGCCGACGTCACGGAGCTGGGCCGCGCTGGGCTGCCGGTACTGAGCCGCGGTCTGGATGGCATCGCCGTCGGCATCAATAGCGGGCTTCGGCGATCGCTGCGTTACCTGTCCACCGATCTCGCCAACGTCGACCTCCAGCTGTTCTTCGTCAACGCCAGTCGAGCGAGTGCGCAGGCAGCGCGCGCGTTCGAACCGCTGACTCGCACGATCCTCGGCTTGTCCGCCACCGGATCGGCATTCCTGCCGCAAATACTGAGCGGGCTCGCTGACGAGGTCGAGCGGTTCGACACCAAGGTTGCCGCGATGCGGGCGGACGGATCGCTCGCGGCGATGATCGACACCGGAATCGAGCGCACGAAGCAGCTCGGGCGTGTCATCCGCGATACCTTCGGCGTGCTCCGGCAGGTTTTTCGAGCAACCGGGGCCGATGGCGATTCTATGCTCGACGGGCTCGAGCGCCGCGTCCGTGGGCTCCGTGACCGCCTCGCCTCGTCCGCCGGCCAGGACGGCGTCCGCGACTTCTTCGACTCCACCCGCGCGGCGTGGGACCGGCTCTATCCCGTCATGGTCGCCCTGGCCAGCGTTTTCACCGAGACCGTGCTGCCTGCGGTGCAGACAGTGGGTACGCCGATTCTGCACCTGATCGGCACCTTCGCCGAACTGGCCGTGTCACTGGAGCGTGTGATCCCGCTCCTGGAGACGCTGGTCACCGCCATTCTCGCCATCAAGACTTTCAACGCGCTGAGCGCGCTGGTCGCCGGGATCGGAGCTGGATTCCTCGGTGCCGGGCGCGGAGTTGCGTCCTTCAACGCACGATTAGAGGAATCTGGAAGGCGAAGCGCTGGCCTGCAACGGCTTTCGGGTGCGGTGTCGAGTATCGGCGCTGGAATTGCTTCGTGGGGTGGCTATATCGCCGCTGCGGCGCTGGCTTTCGGATACCTGTCGTCCAAGGCTGATGAGTTCGAAGGAAAGATCGCTAAGAGCGAGCAGGTTTTTCGCGACTATCAGCAGTCAGAGCCCGAGTTTCGGGAACGCCTGACCGAGGCCCTGTCCGAGTCGGATGGTGTCGCCGACGAGCGTGTGCGCGCCGCCATCGCCAACCGGCTCTCCGAACGCATCGACAGTCTCCGCACCATCGATGACGAAGAACTCGACGGATGGGCGCTCTCGGGTGGCTTCGGCCTCGGCGTCGGGACGGACGACGTTGCGGACGCTCGTGCTCGCCGAGATTTCGCAGCCAACGCTGTCGGCGCGTGGGAGAAGCTGCGCGCGACCTACGGTGACGTGGCCGACGCGATCGTTGGCACGAACGAGCAGTATGACGCGCTGATCGCACGCGTACGGGCCACCGGCACCGAAGGTGACGCCTTGCTGCCGGTTTTGCAGTACCTCCGCAACGAGTTCAACCAATCGGTCGCCTCGGCATCCCGGATGGCGTCGGCATACGACGCGATCCGCGCTCAAACGCTCGGCGCGGCAGAAGCCGTCGACACCCTCACTGAGGCGTTCGCCGCTCAGCGTCGCGACGCCCGAATTCAAGACGATGCACGGCTGGCGGCCGACGAGGCGCTGGACCAGCTCGAATCGATCCTCAGCAAACCACTGACGGCCGACGACGGCGCGACGGCGCTGTGGCTCGCCGACCTCATCGAGGCTAATGGCCGACTGGAGACCACCGAGCAGGCTGGACGCGATCTGACGGGACAGCTTGATCAGCTGGCGACCGCCTTCGCCGGGGTCGGAGCCGCCGCCTACGTCGCGGCCCGCGAGGCGGGGCAGTCCGAGGAACAGGCAACTACGGCCCGAGCGGCGGCGATGCGGGAAGTGCAGGACCGCCTGATCGCGATGCTCGATGATCAGCTGCCTCGCGAACGCATCGACGCCCTCCTCAGCTACTTCCGGCTCATTCCCGAGGCTCTGGCCGACCCGCCGCGCCTGGACATCGACACCAGCCCCGCGCAGCAGAGCCTGGACGAACTCGAGGACCGCTGGCGACGGATTGTTTCCAACTCGCCGGAGAACTTCGCGGCGGATGCGAACCCGTACAACGTGACGCTGAGCGACACGGAGCGAGCGGCTATGAATAGCACGCCACCCGAGATGTCGCCCGAGCAGCGCGCCGCGATCAACGACCACACCGACGGTGCCGCAGTCCAGTTGGACCGCCAGCAGGTTATGGATCAGCGTCGTGACACCCTGATCGCACTAGCCGACGAGCAGTCCGCCTATGAACGCCGCCGCCTGCAATCTCAACTCGCGCAATATAATCGACTACTCGGCTACGAACCTTCCTACCTCGGGTACGCCACTCCGGTGGACTTGTCCACCCCAAATGCACCGCCCGCCGACGCGCTGCCAATCCCTACCCCCGGCGCTCCTCTGCCGGCGAAACCAGATGCTGTAGAACACAATTCGCAGCCATCGACACCAGGCGAGGGTCAACAGGCTGCGCAACCCACCGCAGTGCCGCAAGTGCCCGACTTCTCCGCCGCCCATGGCTCGTTCTCGACATTCGCCGATGGTGTTCGTCGCGCCTACGACGAGCAGCTACTGCCCGCGTTCGATGGGATCGCGACCTCGGCAGCAGCAGCTGGACAGGCGGTGGTCGATGCCAGCGCGGTGGCCGTGCCCGCATTCACGGAACTGGGCGTCGGCGCGGCCGGATTGCACGCCAGCTTCCGCGCAGGCATCGAGGAGGGGGCGGTGCGTGCCTTCCAATCCCTGCGTCCGGCAATCGGTTTGGACATCGCGGACATAACGCTTGTGATGCTGCCCGCCCTCACGCGTGCGGTGGGCGACCTAGCCGTCAAGACGCGGACGAGCGTGCAGTCGCTGTCGGTCGAGTGGAGCGCTGTCCGGCGAGCGGTCGCGGACCCAGTCAACTGGATTCTCGACCACGTCGTCAACAGGGGACTCCGCGACGCCTGGACCGCACTGCGGCAGGTGGTACCGGATCTACCCGAGTGGACGATCACCGTCTCTCGGATCGAGGGCTATCACACCGGCGGCGTCATCCCCGGGTACACGCCTGGTCGCGATACTCGCACAATCGCCGTCGGCGGCGGCGAAGCGATCATGCGGCCGGAATGGGTCCGTGCCGTCGGCAGCACCTACGTCCACGAAGCGAACGCCGCAGCCCGCCGCAACGGCGTCGCGGGAGTGCGCCGCTACCAGTCGTCGATTCAGCACTACGCCACGGGCGGGATCGTCGCCACGGCGGACCCGCTCGACCCGGTCCAGCGATCGCTGTGGGATGCCGTCAGGAGCGCGTTCCCTCGTGCAATCCTAACCAGCGCCAAGCGCTTTCGAGATGTCGGTGCGGGATTCGACTACCACATGGCGGGGCGCGCAATCGACCTCGGCGGGCCCATGGCCGAGATTGCGCGCTGGGTCTACTCCCGGTATCCGATGTCCACGGAGCTGATCCACTGGCCGCTCGCGGGGTGGACAAACTTGAAGAACGGTCGGCGATTCGACTACGGGCAGCCGACCAACGCCCAACACGTCGACCATCTGCACTGGGCCAACTTGGGGCCGATCGCATCCGATGGGCAGATGATCTCGCTGGCCGCCGGCGGGGACTACCTGCCCGGGCTCGGTCAGCAGGTGCTCGATCGGCTCGTCACGCCGCTGGCGACCCTGCGGGACACGATCCCTGACAGCGGGACCAGCTTGCTCGGCGTTCTGCCCCGTCGCGTTGGCGAGCATCTGATCGACACCGTGCTGGCGGCGGCGCACGCCTCGCCCGCGCTGGCCACGTTCGGAAGCGCGTCCGGCAACACCGCCGACGTAGAGCGGTGGCGTCCGCTCGTGGAGAAGGTCCTACGGGAGAAGGGCCAGGATCTTGGCGAGACCGACAGAGTACTGAATCAGATCAGGTCGGAGTCCTCAGGCAACCCGCGCGCGATCAACCTGTGGGACTCCAACGCCGCCGCGGGTATTCCTTCCAAGGGGCTGCTCCAGGTCATCGACCCGACCTTCCGTGCCTACGCCGACGCTGGGTACAACACCGACATCTACGACCCCGAATCGAACATCAGGGCCGCCATCAACTACGCGTTGCGCGACCCCAAGTACGGGTCCTTGGCGGCGGCGTTCCGTGGCGTCGGGTACGACCAGGGCGGTGTATTGCCACATGGTGGAATCGGCTGGAACCTTTCGGGGTCGCCGGAGGCTGTGCTCACCTACGAGCAATGGAGCCAGCTGGCGGACCTGATCGAGGCGCTGGCCGGCGCGGCGCGACTCACCGTCCCCGACATTGACCCCGGGCACGCACCCGCAATCGTCGAGCAGGCGCAGCGCGTCATTTCCGAGGTCGTCACGCTGCTAGGCAGATTGATGCCAGAGGCGCCGAACAACCCTGGTCAAGCTCTGCCCCAGAACCCGGCCACGGCTACTCACTCTCCGCCGGTACTGGGCGAAGAGTTCGCGCCTGGTGCCGACATGTCCGTCGATCCTGGTCACTTCGATGACCCGGTGAAGCCGGAAGACCGGCACGGGCCGGGCGAGCCGCCGCTTCCGCAGCCAATGAGTCCGGAGCTGTTCACCCAGACGTTCGGACCGCGGGCCATGGACATCGTCTCCGGGTTCTTCACAGCCCAGTGGGACGGAGTGCGGTCCGATCTCGGATTGCGCGACTCCGGATTCCTAACCCGCCTCGTGCAGAACGGCGGTGCGCTCCGCGAGGGCGGCCAGCAGGCGGCGCGGGTGGTGGAGGAGCACATCCACTACCACGTCCGCGACCTGGACGAGGCGATGCGCCGGGAGTCACTTAGGCAACGGCAGAAGGCGGCCGGGTACATCCAACGCTGACTACAAGACGTCGAAATCGATTCGACCACAACTAAATACACAACTGAACAGGGAACTAATGGCACGAACTCTCGTCGAGGTCGAGGGCTGCGACGGCTCGCGTTTCGTGATCTCCGGCGTCGGGATGGGCGCGCAGGGGGTGTGGCTCGGCACCGACGTGGCCGGCATCTACGACGCGCCTGTCCGCACGATCTACGGCTCGCACTCCAGCCAGATCGGCTCAACCTACTACGCCAGGCGGAATCTCCAGCGAGACATCGTCTTCGGCGTCACGGTCGGCAACACAACCGGCAGAACCTGGGGGCAGGCAGATTCGGCGTGGCGCAAGGCGTGGAGCTACGACCGCGACACCCGGCTGTGGATCACCACCGAAGACTCGCGCCGACATCTGCGACTGCGGCTCGGTGAGCAGCCGGCCTTCGAGCCGGAGCGCGACCCCCACATGACCAAGGTCGAGCGGGTCGTCATGACGTGCGTCGCGGGTGACCCCTGGTGGTACGAGGAGCCCGTCACCGACGCCTTCGTGGCGACTGGACCTGAATCCCAAGGCGCGGTCACCGTCTCCAATCCGACCGACGTGGAGATCTGGTTGGAATGGATCGTCCAAGGCCCGGGTCGGTGGGTATTGCCGGACTTCTCGTGGGGTGACAATCGCTTCCGTCGGGCTGAAGAAGATCGCCACCGACGAATTTCCCTCCCGATGGCCAGGGCAGACCAAGTCTTCTGGGTCCAATCCGATCCTTTCGCGGATCAGCTTCGCGACATGAACGGATCGCAGGTTTGGTCATTGATGAATGGCGTCGCCTTTCTGTACCCAGTGCCGCCGTGGACTCCCGAAACTGAACTTCCGGTCAGCGTAACGGACGCCGAAGAGGGCGCGGGGTTGCAAGTCCGCTGCCCGAGGACCTGGTCGCGGCCCTGGGGGCTGCAATGACGGTAGTAACAATCGATTTCGACGCCACCTATGCCAGGCTCGCGCACGCGGCGTCGCTCGAAAAGTCCGCGAGGCTCAATCCTCCGGTGGTGAGGTTTTGGGATGGTGACTGGAACCTGCGCGGCGCGGTCAACCGAATTGTTTCCGCCGACATCCGTGAGCTGAACAATGAAACCGGGACGGCTCTGTTCGAACTCCCGCTCGATTACTGGATGTCGGATTGGGTGATCGATGTAAACGGTCGATCTACGGACGGAATACACGCAACGGTCGACCGCGACGGAGTCAGATGGTCGGGCCGCATGGAATCTTTTACCGTCGTCAAGAATGACGACGGCACCGGCTCGCTGCGCATTCTCTTCAAGCACGATTATGAAGAGCTGAAGCACCTGTTGGGGTACGCCAACCCCTTTGCCTGCCGCCCCGGCCATAACCGGCCGGGGCGGCAGGCAAAGGGCCTGATTACTCCCTCCGGAGGTGCAATTTCCGAAGGTGTGGACAATTTTCGGTCCATCCCGATGGATCTGCAAATTGACCGCGTTTTTCGCGATCCAGCGCGTCATGGGGGGATGGTGGCAACTACCTGCCGACCCTCTTGATCCCGCCAGTTGGGAGCAATTCCACCCAGAAAACTGGTCGATGGTAGTAGCGCCCGAGTCAATCGCCAACGACACCTCACCTTTGGCGGTCGTTCATTCGCGCTTCAAATCGATCCACGACTGCACGAAAAAGGTGGTGGAAGACGCACAGCTCACTTGGACTTTCCGCCGGTATCTGCCCGGCGACGCGCCGCCATGGCCCGGTGCCCGCTTGCGGCCCGGCTGCCTGGTGATCGATCTCGTAGACAAAAGTGCGGCCTATCAGGAGACATCGTTCTCCGGTGACCTGGCAACCGGCCTGGTCAGGCAGTTTGTCCACGTTGAGCCGGATGGTGTCACTGAGAGCATCCGCACGATCGCCGATCCCGCCATGCCATCGGAGTACTCCGATCCGAATTTCCTGGGAACGGTGGCGAGTGCACCGTGGGTGATCTATCGCGACGGTACTCACACGGGAATTCAGCAATCGGAGTTCGTCTACCGACCAGCTACGGATGTCCGTATTGTGGGAGGCGGGAACTCGATGCCCGGAATCAATGAGGGATTGTCGGCGGCAATTCGCCTGGGAGGGGCGTTGGTCGCGGCTGTGGTGCCGGGGCTTCCGGACCTTGGATCGGTCGCTGACGCACTGCTGGAACCTATTTACAGCAACGTGCTCGGGGCATTCTCTGCGCAGGAAGTACCTGGTCGGAGAAATCGCCTCGGCTGGTCGACGTACCAAGAAAAATGGGCCGAATCCAGCGATCGCGCCTACACAATTCAGTGGCTACTTTCTGTGCGCGCCGCCAAGTGGTCGACTCGCCAGCAAATCAGCCACGAGGTTGTCGTTGCCGACGGCGCGCCCTATCGAATCGGGCAGCGAGGTTTCGGGCACTTCTACGTCGGCGACCGAGTGGGCACCACGGTGCGCGGAATGCCGCCGGGACAGGTTTTTGTGGACCAAGTCACCGAGGTGGCGCTGACGTGGGATCGCGACACCGCTCCCACTTGGAAAATCACTATCGGGCAGCGTGACGAAAAGGACCCAGTGGTCCAGGCGTGGGAGCGCCTGCAAGAAATCCTCGGAATACTGCAAGACTTGGGGGTCCTGTGACCGAAACTTACAATGAAAATGTTGTCGACGCGGAGATTGAGGCAATTAAGTCCACGCTGATCACCGTTCCGGGAATGGCGGGATCGCCTGGTACCATTCCGCCTCCCTTGGCGGCAGTGTTCGCTGTCCATCAGCATGAACTGGGGGTTCGAGTGCACCCGGAGCTGGCGACGAAGAAGTATCAACATCCGATCCGCGGTCCCCGGTCTGCGTATAACCCGGCCGGTCGCTATGTACCAATTGGCGACCCCGACCCGGAGCCGGTCCGAATTCCTAGGGTCGCGGACTACACCGCCGAGGAACGTCAGGTGATCGTCGCCCAACTCCAGGCGCTTGGCGACATCCCGGAATCCGCGTCCGCTGGTGACGTTGCGTTCGTCGTGACCGACTGAATCGTCTGGAACGGCGTCCTGCGGTCCAAGACAATAGATGCAGCGATATGAGCGCGGGACGGGAACGGAAATAGCATTGGCTCTGATCACCGAAAACGGCTGGCGGCAGTGCCGCCGGGACGAGTGCGTGAACCCTGTGGTCCCGGGAACCGCCGACGTACGCCCCGAGGTCCGAGCCGGCGACGCCGCGACCATCCTCATCGCCTGGTGCGCGTGGTGGCACGCCCACGTCATGCGCATCGACACCTACCGCCCCCGCGACTATTGGGGCTGGTCGCCCACTAACGCGATCTGGAACAGCAACCACTTGTCAGGGACCGCAATCGATTTGAACTCGACCAGTCTGCCGTGGAAGCGGTACGCGATGCCCGCGGATCTGGTCACCCGCGTTCGGGAAGGCGTGAGGCTGTTCGAGGGGACCGTGTGGTGGGGAGGCGACTGGCCGGAGGCGTACGTCGATCAGATGCACACACAGCTCGCCCTGCCTGAAGGCCACCCGCGGCTCCGGACCTTCGCGGCAAGGCTAAGCGAGGGGTACCTCGGAGTCTTCGGCTCGCCCGCCCCCTCCGACGATGACGATCCGGTATGGGACCTAGTGCTGCACCAGCTCAGGGGCACAGTATGAGCGGGGTCTATTGGGCTGATGTCAGCCACTACCAGACCGACGCCGCCGGACGGCCCATCGCCATCGACGACTCCTATCCGCACCAGGTGTTCGCGTTCCGCTCCTCCTCCGGCGATCGCCGCGACGCAGTCTTCGTCGAGAACGCCCGCAACGCGAAAGCGATGCTCAACGACGGTCGACTGGTCTGCCTGATCGTCTACTACTTCTACTGGCCAGACCAGGACAGCGCACAGCTCCACCGGCAGATGCTCGAAGAGGCTGGGCTGTGGCGGCACCCGCGGGTGGTGTCGATGGTCGATGTGGAGAGCGCGGGAGGGCGGATTCGCGGCGACGTTTCCCGTGCGGTCAATGCTGAGATCGACTGGCTACGTGACGGATGTGGAGATTCACGCCGCGTCATCGGCTACTACAACCCTCGTGCCGACCCGGGCTTGTGGCCGGTGCGTCCGCCGGATCTGAACCTGATAGTCCCGCACTACAACTACCGGCCCGGCGACAGCTACACGTTTCCGGGGCGGTTCGCCCACCAGTACGGAGATGCGGTGCCCTGCGCACCATGGGGGCCTTGTGACGGCAACTACACCGCCCTGGACCTGCCCAGCCTGCTTGAAATGCTTGGAATTGAGGATGATTCAATGAGTAGAGCCGACGAAGTGCTTCATCAGCTCCGTGGAGACGACACCGATTCGCTCGCCGGGAACACGGGCTGGCGGATGCTCGCGCCGGTCGGCGGACACTCCGTCGCGCTCGGCCGTCAGGTAGACCGCCTCTCGGTCGTCGAGGCGCTGGCTCAGCTGGTGTTCGAGGCAACGCTGCGCGTCCTGCCGTACCGCAACGGCCAGCAGGCCGACGTGCCGGAAACAGTCCTCGGGCACGCCGCAGCGGCGCACGGCGCGGGCCTCGACGCCCTCGCGAAACTCGATCAGGTGCTTGCCGGGCTGGAGGATCTGCGCGCCGCCCTGGCTGAACAGGACCACCGGCTATGAACTTCACAGCGACTGTCCGTGACCGGGTCTACGCGGTCGCCGTCGCGGTCGCGGGCCTGCTCGTGGTGCTGAACGTTCTCCCAACCGGCAGCGAAACGCTGGTCGCGGACATCGCTAGTGGGGTCGGCGCGGCATTCGTCGCCTCCGCTGCACTGCTGGCCAAGCTGAACGTCCACACGCCACCGCCCGAGAGGTGACCGCATGCTGCCCGCGATCCTGGCGACTGTCGCCACCGTTCTGAGCGCGGTGGCGGTCGCTCTGATCACCTACTACGGCGGGCGTCTCCCTTCGCTGGAATCCCAACGAGCGGACTTTAATTCAGTCGTCCAGCCACTGCGGGAGGAGGTCCGTGACCTGCGTGACCGGGTCGCCACCCTCGAAGCGGCGCTGGATGGGCAAGAACGCAAGTACCGCATCGCCGTCCGCTACATCTCGGCGCTGCTCGGGCTGGCCTCGCCGCCGGTGCCGCCGGTGCCGCCTGAGATCTACGGCGATCTGTAACACCTCATCAGCGACCGATAGGACCATGTGACGACTCCCGGCGCGGAGCCGCCCGCCGGCGCGTGGGTTGTCGGCTCCACCTACGGCTCCGACATCACAACCGACTCTTGGAAGAGCGCGCTCAGCGCGCCGATTCTCGGCGAGTACCGTCGAGCGCAGCGCGAGCTGAACGCCGCCGACGACGCGTTCGCCGAACGCCTCGACCAGTTCGAGGATGCCCAAATCGACCTCGCGGACCGGATCGATCTGCTCGATGGTGTCGCCGGATACTGCTCGACTTTCCTGTCCCGAAACTGGAATCTTCGAGGCGGGGGAGATTGGCGATTGTTGCCTTTCGATACCCAGCTTGGTCCACGCAAGGAAACAGATCTCGCTGCGAGTGGAATTCGGCTTGCCACGAAAGGATTATGGCGCTGCGATGCGCACATTACTTGGTATCCAGCGCCGAGCGGGTGGGGGCAATCCAATACCGCCGCCGCTGCACGCCTGACTGTCGTCTACGCTGAAAATTTCAGCATATTCACCGAACGTCGTTTTGACATGGTCATCACTCCGTACGGGTCTGAAACGGCATCCTTTTCGCATACGTTCGTTATTCCAGACGACGACACGTTCATCGTCCGAGTAGAGGCCGGGCACACACGCGACTGGCACAAAATCTATGGCGGCACCGTCCGAAGCGCACTCACGGTAAACAAATGGAACAACGGTACAGAGCACGCACACAATCTCCCGACTGTACCTGACGGTGGCAAACTGGGATGACTACTCCGAACCAGCCTCGGCCGAGCACTGCGTATATCGTCGGCTCCACGTATGGTGCGGAAATCACGTCAGAGTCAGCCTTTTCAACGCTTCGCGGTCGCGATCTCGGCCCTTGGCAAAGTGCGCAAGACAGTTGGCGAAACGTCTGGGCGCAACGCTCCGAGCGGCTTGCGCACGTTGTCGATAGTCAGAATGCACTCATCAATCGGGTCGATCTGCTGACGGGTATCGATGGATTCGCCAGCGCGTTCATGGCGAATAATTGGACGGTATCGCCACGTAAGACGGTGATGCTTCCCTATAACCGCCAGTTGGGCCCAGCGAGAAAAGCGTCGGTGGCAGCCGACGGTCGAATCGTGCTGAAATCGGGCGGGTTATGGAGGATAGACGCACACGCCACACTTTCCGGCTATACCCTGAACCAGATGGTCGTCCCCATTCCGACTCCGCCATATTTTACCGTGGTAACCACCTATGACCCTATTGCGCCAAAATTCTGGATCGAAGTAGTCACGTCCCGCGGGGAATTCCTCACGGTCCGCGCTTGCGATAGTCTCCCCAATGTGGCCACGTACGCCGCCGGGCTGGCCCAGGTGGTCGCGAACCCATTCAGCACAACGTTCACACACACCTTCGTCCTTGACGAGATGCCCGCAGAAGCCGACCCCGCAGCACCCGATCACTGGGCGTACGCGCGCCTGACCATGCGATACGACCCCATCAACACCGCCCATTTCGCAGACGCTAGATGCACGGTCACCGGCGGCACCGCGTCGAGCGCCCTGGTCGCCTGCCGTTGGTCGCGCGACGTTCACCACCGCCACTACGTGCCCGACGTACCAGACGGTGGAGACCTGCAATAGGAAGGATGCATTCCGCAACTCGCACGGGCTGTGATCCACGTCATTAGAGCGCTCCGTGGGCGGTGTACAGCAATCCTCGGGCAATAGCGGATGGGCCGCCAGCGTTTCAGATCGGTTGTCACCCAGCATATTTCGCGATAGCCTGCGAGCATGGCTAAGGAAACGATCATTCGCACGATTGATGACCACACGGGCGACGTCATCGGGCCGCTGGAAATCGCGCCGGCGCAGCTGTGCCAGCTCTCTTACAACGGGAAGATCTACGCTTGGGACTTGTCGCACGCCAGCGCGAACAAGCTCGCGGAAGTGTTGCAGCCCTGGCTCGATTGCGCCTCGCACACCGAGGTGATCAGGAAGTCTCGCGGCAAGACCGCGAACGCCGGTCCCACGGCGAAGTCTGCCGTGGTTGTCGAAATCTCCAGCCCCAGCCGGACGTTCACGCCGGAGGAGCGTCGGCACATCAGGGAATGGGCGAACGCCAACGGCTACAAGGTGGGACCGCGGGGGAAGATTCCGAACTCGGTTGTCGACGCCTACCTGAACCGCGCCACGAAGGTCGCGTAGGCTAATCCCAACCATCGGGGGGCCGGCACGAGGATGCCTTAGCCCATCAGTCAGCGGAACGGAACGCCCTCTCCCGCTCGAGGAGGGGGCGTTCTGCGTCCTTTCCGCTATGCGCGACGCCCCGTCATTCACGAGGCTTCGTCGGTGGCGGGTTTTTGAATCATGGGTCGGCCACGTCGGAGTTGCCCCCGGCGTGACCGACCCGGTAATCGACCCAGGTGTCAGCGTCGCGATAGATGACTCCCTGACTCGCCACCGCCAATTGTGCGAAATGGAGGTGGATGCCCGGACGAGGAGGGGAGGCGTCCCGACACCATTCGACCGTATCAGTTCTGTGTGTCTGCCGGAATGCCCTATCGGCAGCTCAGATTTGGCAGAGAATCCGGCCGGGCGCAGTCAAGCAGCTGGAAGCTTGCCGCCGTCGGCGGCGGCAAGCGCAGGGCTGCTCGCGATCATCCCAGCGAACTCCCGGTTGGCAACTCCATGCATAACCACCACGACAGCGATCATCACCGGTGCTACGCCGAACTCGATCGCGCGCATGAAATCCCGAGCGGCGATGTACGGACCAGTGCTCAGCGTCAACACCAACGCGAGGAGCGCGCCCTCGACGAGCACCAGCCGCGAACGGTCAATCGCACGCCCCTCCCGTGCCGCAGTGGCCGCCAGATTCATCATCGCGATCAGCGGTACCGTCACCATCGGCTCGATCGCGAAACTTAGCCAGAACCGGGGATCGCTCAGCGGTAGACCGGCAGCCACGTTGTGCTGAACGTTGACGGCCCCCCATACGATCCCTACTGCCATGACACCGGTCAGCACGGCCGAGATGCGCCGCGATGACCGCAGCAGCCGAGCGACGCGCGCCTCCGGACTAACCGTTCGGCGATGCATCGCCACGGCGTCAGCGAACGCCTCCGCGTCGGCGAACTCAGCGCGGCGTCGCCGCGCACGGTGTCTGATCGTGGCCTTCGCGAGACGGAGCTGATCCTTCCGCTCCAAGCCGCGAATCATCTCCGCCGCTGCTCGATTCGCCAGCAGCTCGCGATTGGACAAGGCCGACGTGAACGCGTCGTCGGCTTCGTCGTCGAGCCGCTGGCGCGCGCGACGCTGCTGCTCCGCAAGGTCCAGGTCGGGGCCGAATGGCCCCTCGTGCCGCTGCCCCCGAAGGCGCGGACGTAGCTGTGTGACAATGGTCATGTCGGGAAGCTCCAATCTTCTCGTCACCGCCCCTCATCGGATGGCCTTCCGGTGAGGGGCTTTTCGGTTCTGACCGCTGGTCGCGGCGGATGAGACCGCTCCCGCAGCCGAAGTGAAGCTGGTCGAGATCGCCGCGTCAATGTCCGCTCGGCCAGTGACAGATCTGTTTTCGCAGGTCGCGCGGTGGCTACGAGATTGCTGGCGTGCCCGGACGGAGCCGTCGCAGGGGATGTTGAAGACGTTCGGACCGGCTGCCCGAGAACTAGGGCCGGCTGTCCATGCGGACACCGTCGCGGCCGAGTCTTCCCCGAAATCTTCCCCAGATCCTCCCGAAGTGCTTCTCCGGCGGCGACCGGGCGTACGGGCGGCGTGAGGTAGAGACCAGGTTCGGTCCGGGGAATCCGGCCTGTGACCTGGATCTTTCCGCTAGGTGGTGGGATCTGCTACAGTCGCCGATAGTGCGACTGGCACTGCGCCGATGTAGTTCAATGGTAGAACTTCTGCTTCCCAAGCAGACAGCGCGGGTTCGATTCCCGTCATCGGCTCCACATCGAATCCCCCTGGACTCCAGGGGGATTCGTCGTTTCGGGGCTGCGCGTTTCCCGTCGGCGGCCGGGATCGTCAACAGTCATTCGGGTGCGTCGGCACCCCGTCACGTCCTCGACGTCGGGTTGCGGTGCGTGCCGCTCGCCTGATGCGCACTCTCCCCGGTGAGCCGGTACACGTTCTTCGTTCGCAGGTCGATGCCGCGGCCCCACCGTGCGCCGGCCGTGCTGGGCAACGGGACGCCGTCGGCGCGGCTGCGTCGGCGGATGGGCGTCGGGACGCATCGCCGGCGCTGAGTCGCTCCGACATCGAACACCCGGTGCCGCGAACCCGCGCGCACCGGCGAGCGGGCATCACGGTTACGCTCACCCGGTGCTGCTTTCCGATCGCGATATCCGTGCGGAGATCGCCGCTGGGCGTCTCGGGGTCGAGCCGCTGCTGGAGAACCTGATCCAGCCGTCGAGTATCGATGTGCGCCTGGACCGGCTCTTCCGCGTGTTCGACAACTCCCGGTACACCCATATCGATCCGGCGCAGCGGCAGGACGAGCTGACCAGTCTGGTCGAGCCGGGCGAGGGGGAGCCGTTCGTGCTGCACCCCGGCGAGTTCGTGCTCGGGTCCACGCTGGAGGTGTGCACGCTGCCCGACGATCTGGCCGGGCGGCTGGAGGGCAAGTCGAGCCTGGGCCGGCTGGGTCTGCTCACGCATTCCACGGCCGGGTTCATCGACCCCGGTTTCAGCGGGCACATCACCCTGGAGCTGTCGAACGTCGCGAACCTGCCGATCACCCTGTGGCCGGGGATGAAGATCGGCCAGCTGTGCCTGTTCCGCCTGACCAGCCCGGCCGAGCACCCCTACGGCAGCGCGGGCGCGGGCTCGAAATACCAGGGCCAGCGCGGGCCGACGCCGTCGCGTTCCTACCTCAACTTCCCCCTGCCCGCCGACGCGCTGAACGCGGCCGAGTCGCACTGACCCCGCCCCGTCGCCGGGAGTTGTCGCGCGGGAAATTGGCCGCCCGGCCAGAACTGAGGCGCGCGCACCGGTTGGCCGCTTCGTCATGCCGTGGTCGCCCACGGTGGTGGTCAGGCCCCGCGCGCCGCAGCGCATCTGGCACATGGTGGTGACCTCCGCCTCCTGAGCGGCGATCGCACGCGCGCTGGAGCGGGCCCCCGAGCCCGGTGCCGGGCCGTTCACCGTCGGGCAGGCACAGCCGTACGCGCGGGCCTGCGACGCCCCGCCGCCAGTTGACGACCCTTACGCCGAACGGGGCCGATTCACCTTCCCCAGTGAATCCGCCTCGCGCGGCGTCCTTTTCGCATCGAACCCGGTCCGCCCCGTCGACTGTTAGGGGCAGGGGTGGGGCGGACCGGGTTCGATGGCAGCGGGGACCGACGACGCATTCAGTCCCCGCCGCCCGCTCCCACCGCCAGCGCCGTCGTGATGACCAGCGATAACGGCGGGAGCGCGTCGCCCCGGCTCGGTGGGTTGACCCAGAAGCACCCTTCCCGGGTCCACCGGCCGAGT
The DNA here is from genome assembly GCF_003315035.1 of Nocardia puris. Classification (GTDB taxonomy): domain Bacteria; phylum Actinomycetota; class Actinomycetes; order Mycobacteriales; family Mycobacteriaceae; genus Nocardia; species Nocardia puris. The sequence goes on along the minus strand of NZ_QNRE01000010.1, from coordinate 236,543 downwards.
CCGGTCGGCAACATCACGGCGCTGCCCACGGCGGGGATGCCGATATCGAGGCGGTCGAGCACCTCGAGTACCTGCGGGCCGGGGCGGCTGTCGGGTTCGGCGAGGAAGCTCCAGCGGATCTGGCGGGCCAGCATGGGACCCCTCGCCCCGTGCTGTTCCAGTGCCGCCCTGACCTTTTCGGCACGCACGGTGGGCAGGTGGACGACGCAGACCCGGCCGGTGACGGGCAGCATCACGAATCCGCCGCGCTCGGTGGCGGGCAGTCCGTAATCGTGGCGGTAGAGCGCCACCCAGTCCTCGACGGTCCTCAGCTTGTCCACGTTCACGGCCGACTCCTTGCCTCCGGTTCCAGGGTCGCGCGCCCGGTCGCCGTGCGGAATCGCCCTGCCGCTGCCCTTACGCTGCCCCTGCGGATTCACCAGGTGTGTGCCACGTATTCGCCGGTCTCCCAACGGTTCCGTTATGGACGCACGTCCAATAGCCGCTCCGAATTGTGTGTGGCACAGGACACATCACCCTCGTACCCTGGGATGGGAGTTCGTCCGGAAGGAATGACATCGTGGTCAGGGAGTGGTCAGGCAGGGAGACCCGTGCCCTTCGCGATGCCAAGAGGATGAGTATCCGGGAGTTCGCCGCGCATCTGGGCGTGCACGAACGACTGGTGTCGAAGTGGGAGGCGGGCGGTGACCGGGTCCATCCGCGCCCGGTCAATCAGGCCGCGCTCGACACGTCCCTGGCCAGGTCCGACGACGTGGTGCGGGCGCGATTCGCGGAGCTGATCGAACAACCGCGGGTCGACGGGCGCGCCGCGCCCGGTTCCGGTGCGCGCTCGTCCCGAGCGCGCGGCAATTATTCGAGCGACGCCGACCTTCTGGCTCTCATAGACGCGGGTGCGTTGAGAGGTGATGCGTTAGCAGCGATTTCGGAGAGGGATCTGATCATGGCGGCTGCCCACGAGGCAAGCGAGCACGCGGGCCGGGCCGAGAGCACCAACGTGGGCGCCACCACGCTGGACCAGCTCGACGCCGATGTCATGCGCATCGCGAACGACTACGTGCACATCCCACCGGTGCCGATGATGGTGGAGATGCTGCGGGTACGGCGTCGCGTCTATCGGTTGCTCGAGGGGCATCAGCGTCCCGCCGACACCAGCCATCTCTACCTGCTGGCCGGCACCCTCTCCGGTCTGCTCGCCAACGCGAGCACCGACCTGGGCTACTACGACGCCGCGGGCGAGCAGGTCAGGGCCGCGTGGGCCTACGCCGAACTGTGCGGGCACAACGGGTTGCGCGCCTGGACGCGCGGTATGCACGCGCTCATCGAGTACTGGTCGGAGCGCCCGCGCCGCGCGGTGCTGCTGGCCCAGAGCGGCCAGGAGTACGCCGAATCGGCGACCGCGCGGGTGCGGCTGTTCAATATCGAGGCCAGGATCTGGTCCAAGATCGGCAGCGCCGACGACACCGAACGCTGCGTGCGCGCCGCCGACGACGCGCGCGCCCGCGCCGCCACCGACGACCTGCACGACGAGGTGGGCGGCGTGTTCGGCTTCCCCGACGCCAAGGCCCAGTACTACGCGGGCGCCACCTTCATCCACCTCGGCCGCGCCGAACCCGCCCTCGCGGCCACTCGGCGCGCGATCGAGCTCTACGCGGGCGGGCCCGCCGAGAAACGCTCCTACGGCGCGGAGGCGCTGGCCCGCGTCGACTGCGCGGCCGCGCACCTGATCAACGGCAGTCTCGACGGCGCGGCCGAGGCGCTGGACCCGGTGCTCGGGCTCGACGAGGACAAGCGCATCAAACAGCTCGAGGAGCGTTTGACGGGCGTGCGCAGGCGGATCGCCGCGCCCACCTTCCGCGCCGCGACCGAGGCGCGCGCGCTCGACGAACGCATCGAGGAGTTCTGCGGCGCCACCGCAGCCAAGGGCATCCCGCCGGGGGAGCGACCGGCCTGAGGGTCGCGGTGCCGGATCAGGGGAAATGTGATTGCGGGGGGATGGCACCATGGGACAGGTGAGTCCGAGTCAGCTACCGCATCGCCCGCCGCGCGTTTTCGAGCAGTCCACGAAACTGCAGAACGTCGTCTACGAGATCCGTGGACCGGTACACGCGCACGCGGCACGGTTGGAGGCCGAGGGCCACCGCATCCTCAAGCTGAACATCGGCAACCCGGCGCCGTTCGGTTTCGAGGCGCCCGACGTGATCATGCGCGACATCATCGCCGCGCTGCCGTACGCGCAGGGCTACTCCGAATCCAAGGGCATCCTGTCGGCGCGGCGCGCGATCGTCACCCGCTACGAGCTGGTGCCCGGATTCCCCGAGCTCGACGTGGACAGCGTCTACCTGGGCAACGGCGTCTCCGAGCTGATCACCATCACCATGCAGGCGCTGCTGGACAACGGCGACGAGGTGCTCATCCCCGCGCCGGACTACCCGCTGTGGACGGCCATGACGAGTCTGGCCGGCGGCACCCCTGTGCACTACCTGTGCGACGAGTCCAACGGCTGGCAGCCCGATATCGCCGATATCGAGTCGAAGATCACCGAGCGCACCAAGGCGCTGCTGGTGATCAACCCGAACAACCCGACGGGCGCGGTCTACTCGGCCGAGGTGTTGCAGCAGCTGGTCGATCTGGCGCGCAAGCATCAACTGCTGCTGCTGGCCGACGAGATCTACGACAAGATCCTCTACGACGACGCCAAGCACATCTCGCTGGCCTCGCTCGCGCCCGACCTGCTGTGTCTCACGTTCAACGGACTGTCCAAGGCGTACCGGGTGGCGGGGTACCGGTCGGGGTGGCTCGCCATCACCGGGCCGAAGGAGCACGCGGCCGGCTTCCTGGAGGGCATCGACCTGCTCGCCTCCTCGCGGCTGTGCCCGAACGTGCCCGCGCAGCACGCGATCCAGGTGGCGCTCGGCGGGCATCAGAGCATCGAGGACCTGATCCTGCCCGGCGGCAGACTGCTCGAACAGCGCGATGTGGCGTGGGAGCGGCTGAACATGATCCCGGGCGTCTCGTGCGTGAAGCCGAAAGGCGCGCTGTACGCGTTCCCGCGCCTCGACCCGAACGTCTACGAGATCCACGACGACTCGAAGCTGATCCTGGATCTGCTGCTCCAGGAGAAGATCCTCATGGTGCAGGGCACCGGCTTCAACTGGCCGCACCACGACCACCTGCGGATCGTGACGCTGCCGTGGGCGCGAGACCTCGCGGTGGCGATCGAGCGGTTCGGCAATTTCCTGGCGAGCTACCGGCAGTGACGCGCGTCTCGGGTGCAAACGCCGGAATCGCCCCGGTTCGACCCCTGAAACATACCGAATGTATGGATACGAGCGAGTTTTGAAGACCGACTAGCGCAAAAGTGGAGCTTTTGTGTACAGTGGCTCTCGGCACTTCTAGTGCCCGGTCGGGTTGCCTACCCCCCCTGGGCAACCTGGCCTCGGGTTCCGGCCGCCTACCCCCCTGGGCGTCGGCCCGCGGGCGGCGGAGACATCCCCCTGCTCTCCGCCGCCCCCTCCCCCGTCTCTCCGCGTTTTTTGGCCTGATTCAGGTGCGGGGTGAGTTGTGTACGCGGCCGGGGGTTCGGAGTTAGCCCGTTCGCGGCGAGTCCCCCATGTTCGTGCGTGATCAGTTGTTGCGTTTGCCGGGGTGTGGTGCCGTGTGCGGTGCCGCCCTTCCAGTCGTCTCGTTCGTTCGGGTCGGCTCGTCGGTCGGCCGCGGAGGGCGCTCTGCGGGGCGGGCGAGTGCATCGGTGCGGGGTGGGATGGTGGTGACCGAGTCTGTCGTCTGATCGAGGTGAGTTGTGGCGGCCAGGTCGGCGCTACTGCTCGTTGATGAGTTTCTTGCCGAGCGGTCCGATGACGCCCAATCCGATGACATAGATTGCCATGAAGATGAGGACGGGAAGTGGTATGCGACGATCCTCCTCGCTGATTATGTAGTTCAAATATGCCACCCACGGAAGGCAAAGCAGGCAGAGGACGATCGACCAGAGGGCGGTAAGCCGGTGCATGTTCTTGGTGTGAACTACGCTGGTTGGCCCGTCCGTGGCGGAATCGTCCTGAACCGTCTCGCGAGTCCTCGCGGACCATAGATGTTTCACCGAATCGAAAACGTGCACGACGATGATGAAGTAGAAGATGAAGAGGAGCGTTGAATTGTTGATCGGTGCCACTATCATCTTCTTTCGAACGAGCGTTGACGTAGGAGTCCATGGCGCGGAGCCCGCTCACCAGATCCTTGCCCTGACAGCTGGATACAGCGCACGGCGTCGGTGACTTCAGCTGGTACGGCAACGAACTGCCCACCCCGCGATTGCGACAAGAACACCCCCGGTGATCATCGATCGCCATGAAGCGTACCGTATCGCCGGCGCCGCTCCTGCGCTGCATCCGGGGACGGCGCCAGTTTCCGCAGATTGAATAAGGCCGTTCGGGATTCGATTTCGGCCATGGCGGAGGGCTCGAAGTGACACCGAGGGATATGGCAGGACGCAAGCGGCATTTCGCGGCCTGACCGGTATCGAGCGCATCACCGCGGATGTTCATGCCGGGCGGCATCGGGCTGTTGATCGCCGGTCGGCCAGTGGGAACTCATGATCTCCCACAGCTTGCGGCCGTACAGGAACAGGCCGATCGGCCGCTCTCGCTCGAGCCACCATTCGAATAGTTCGTCGCTCGGGTCGCTCCGGTTGAGGTCGCCGTCGGGCGCGGAGACGTAGCCGTCCAGGGCCAGGTTCATGCCGTAGATCAGCTTGCGCATGGCGCCGCGTTCTTCCGCCGGTCTCGGGAGTCCAGAACAGCTCGACGTGGGAGAACCGCGGGCTCGAATGCCGAGCCGGTGGGTCTGCCGGGGCTCGGTGTGAGTTCGGGGCCCGCCGAACTTGAAAACGAAATCCTTTAAGCTCGGCACCGCGCACGTTTCCCGTCCGGGGGACACGACGGAAGTAGGAGCCCGGTGAGCGACCACCATCACCACCATCACGATCATTCGGAGCCGATCCAGATCGGCGCCACGGCCACCCGTGTCGTGATCGGGCTGCTCACCGTCATCGGGGTCATCACCGTGATCGCGACCATCATCCTGTGGCCCAGCGCCCAGCACGTCGAGATTCCGCTGCCCATGCAGAACGCGGGGGGCGGGGCGGTGGAGACCGAGGCCGGCACCGTGGTGGCCCAGGACGTCGGGCCCTGCGGCAGCCCCTCCATCGGCAAGGTGTTCGCCGACAAACCCGAGGCGCCGCGCAACGACGCCTACACCTGTCAGCGCAGCCTCATCACCATCGACTCCGGACCGCACCAGGGCAACAAGACGCTGTTCGAGATCGCGCCCGGCCCCGGCCAGCCCGACCTGCGGGCCGGCGACCACATCCGCATCGTGCGCCAGACCGACCCCAACGGCACGCCGCTGTACTCGTTCGACGACTACGCGCGCGGATTCCCGTTGGCGCTCATCGTGATCGCGTTCGTGGTGGTGATCATCGCGGTGGCGCGGTGGCGCGGCCTGAAGGCGCTGATCGGGCTCGGATTCGCGTTCGGGGTGCTGGTGGTGTTCCTGCTGCCCGCGCTGCTGGACGGCAAGCCCGCGATCCCGGTCGCGCTGGTGGCGGGCTCGCTCATCCTCTACGCGGTGCTGTATCTGGCGCACGGGGTGAACCTGCGCACCAGTTCGGCCCTGCTGGGCACGCTCGCCTCGATGGCGCTGGCGGCGGTGCTCTCCTGGATCTCGATCGAGATCACCCACCTCACCGGTCTGTCGGAGGAACAGAACACCAACGTCGCCACCTACATCCAGCACGTCAGCATCACCGGACTGCTGCTGGCCGGGTTCATCATCGGCTCGCTCGGTGTGCTCAACGACGTGACCATCACGCAGGCGTCGGCGGCGTTCGAACTCGCGGCGCTCGACGAAGGCGCTTCCCGCCGTGAGGTTTTCGCCGCCGCCATGCGCGTCGGGCGCGACCACATCGCCAGCACCGTCTACACCCTGGTGCTCGCCTACGCCGGTGGCGCGCTGCCGCTGCTGCTGCTGTTCAGCGTCGCGGGCCGCTCGATCCGCGACGTGCTGGTCGGCGACGCGGTCGCCATCGAGATCGCCCGCTCGGCCGTCGGCGGCATCGCATTGGCGCTGTCGGTGCCGCTGACCACCGGCATCGCCGTCCTGCTCGCCCGCCCCTTCGGGCAGAAGACGGAAGTGAGCGCGCCCCGGCACGGGCGGCACGCGCGCGGCTGAGGGTTGGGGCGCGCCCGCGTCCTTGGCGGCTGCCGCGCAGCGCACGCCTTACTCTCGGTGGAGCCCGGCCGAGGTATCGAGGTAGTCGCTGACTCGATTACCTGCGGGATGGTCACGTCGTGGACCCCAGCCGACGGATCGTGGTGGCCGCTGACTCGATTGCCTGCGGGATGGTCACGTCGTAGGCCCCGGCCGTGAGATCGAGGTAGCTGCCGAGGGGTTCGACGACTTCCCGGTTGCGCAGCGCACGCCACGACCGCAGACCGCGCGTTCGGCGGACCAGTTGGGGTAGCCGATCCGCGCGGGGTGGTCAGGTCCGGTTCCGCTGATAGCCTGTCCGTGGCATGCCGGATTACGTTGTCAGCGCTGGTGATTCGCCCTGGCTCGTCAGCCCGGCGGGGGCGGGAGCGGGGGAATGAGCTCCGGCGGGATCGTCGGGACGACAATCGGGGGCAGGCCCGGCACGACGAACGTGTTGGGCCCCTGGGTCGGCGCCGGGGGCTCGCTGGTCTGGCGGCGCGGGGGCGGCGCGGCCACCGACTCGGTCTCGGTCTCGGTGGTGGTGGCGGGCGCGACCGCGATCTGGGGATCGAAGGTGGTGGTGCGGGGCGCGCTGGTGGGGGTGGCCGAAGGGGGTAGTTCGCTCGAGCGCGAATCCCGTTCCAGCACTTGGGGTCCGTAGCCGAGACCGATGCCGATCGCGGCCACCACCACCAGCGCGCTCACGGTGAGCACCGCGGCGTTGAGTTCGCGCTTCTTGCGGCGGCGCGGCGTGGCGGCCAGCCAGTCGTCGGCCAGCCCGTCGATATCGTCGAAGTCCGGGTCCGGCTGGGGGCGGCGCTTCTGCTTGCGCTTGGGCGGGGCCGAGAGCCACGCGGGCGACAGGTCGTCGTCGGTGAAATCCTCCGCCGGGGCCTGGGACGGCGCGGGCGCCGAGGCCGGGACCGGGGCGGCTGGGCGCACCGGCCGGGCCAGCAGCGCCGCGCCGCGCGCGATCACCGTCTCCGGGCTCTCCGGCACGATCACCGGCACACCCATCCAGCGCTCGAGTACCTTGCCGATCAACGGAATTCGCGCGCAGCCGCCGATGGCGAGCACGCCGTGCACGGGGTGGCCGGAGCGGGAGATCACGTCGCGCGCCATCCGCGCCGACGACTCCACCGCCAGCATGATCAGCGACTCGAAGTTCTCCTGCGCCAGCAGCACCAGGCCTTGCTCGCTGGGCAGCGCGACCGCGGTATTGGACGAGAGCTGTTCCTTCGCCTCCCGGCACAGCGCGTCCAGCGCCGCCAGACCCGCCGGGTCCTGCGGGTGCGCGATCCGGCCCGAGGCGATCTGCTGTTCGCGGATCAGCGAATCCAGGTAGTCACCGCTGATATCGCTGGTGCGTTCGGTGTGGCGGACCTGCTTGGTCTGGGCGTCGACCACGCTGACCGAGAGCCCGGTGGCGCCCAGGTCGTAGACGACCAGCGAGGAGATGCCGCGGATATCGCCGGTGGCCTGGGCGAATTCGAGCGCGGCGAAGATCTCGGGCACCAGTTCGTAATTGGTGACCTGCTGGCGAGCCATCGCCGCGCGCACCCCGTGCGCCTGCTGCTCGCTGCGGTAGGCGATCGCGGTGGCCGCGATGCCCGGTGGAGTGGCGAGCGTCACACCGACGGCCTCGGCGGCCAATTCCTCCGCGCGCTGCTCGTCGACGGGTACGGTGTGCAAGTCGAACGCGTCGGGCGTGACATGACCCGGCTGGATACCGGCGTGCGGGCGCGCCAAGCGGACAGCGCCGGCCCCCACCGAAACTCCCAGTACCGAACTCATCAGCTGCCCATCTCGTTCCACGCTTCACGACAAGGGTTCGCGCCGTGGGACGCGATCCGCTCCCGGGACCCTACCGGCGACACTGGGTCGCACACGAGGCAGGCGGAGGAGGCCTCGCCAGGCAACTCTACGGTGTACCGAGTCCGGCGTACACCCATCCCGCCCCTCTCCAGGTGGCACGATTGAGACAGTTTCGTCCGTCGATGATGGATCGTTCACGCACCACCCCGTCCAGATCCGCAGGTCGCAGCGCCGTGAACTCGTCCCATTCGGTCAGCACCAGCACCACGTCGGCGCGGTCGCACGCCTCGGCCACCGAGGTCGCGTAGTTCAGGGTCGGGAACACCCGGCGCGAATTCTCCAGTGCCTTCGGGTCGTACACGGTGACGACCGCGCCGTGCAGCTGGATCATGCCCGCCACGTTCAGCGCGGGCGAGTCGCGCACATCGTCGGATTCCGGTTTGAACGCCGCGCCCAGCACCGCGACGTTCGCGCCGAGCAGCGAACCGCCGCAGGCCTTCGCGGCCATGTCTACCACCTTGGTGCGGCGGCGCATGTTGATGTTGTCGACCTCGCGCAGGAACGCCACCGCGTGATCGGCGCCGAGTTCGCCGGAGCGCGCCATGAACGCGCGGATGTCCTTGGGCAGGCAGCCGCCGCCGAAACCCAGTCCCGCGTTGAGGAATCGGCGGCCGATGCGCGCGTCGTAGCCGAGCGCGTCGGCCAGCACCGTCACGTCCGCGCCCGTCGCCTCGCACACCTCAGAGACCGCGTTGATGAACGAGATCTTCGTCGCCAGAAAGGCATTCGCCGACACCTTCACCAGTTCGGCGGTGGCCAGGTCGGTGCGCAGGAACGGGACCTGCGCGTCGAGCAGGTCGGCGTAGATCTCGCGCACCAGATCCTCGACCCACCCGGCGCTCTCGCGCGCGTCGTCGACGCCGAGCACCAGGCGGTCGGGGCGCAGGGTGTCCTGCACGGCGAAGCCCTCGCGCAGGAACTCGGGATTCCACGCCACCTCCACCTCGGCGGCGGTGAGCGCGCGGGCCCGCTCGCCCAGTGCGGCGGCCGTGCCGACCGGGACGGTCGACTTGCCGATCAGCACCGACGGGCGTTCCAGCATCGGCGCCAGCGTGTCCACCACGGCGTGCACGTACTTCAGGTCGGCGGCGTACTCGCCCTTCTTCTGCGGCGTGCCGACCCCGAGGAAGTGCACATCCGCGTGCGCGGCCGCCTCGGCGTAGGACGTGGTGAAACGCAGCCGGCCCGCGTCGAGATTGCGCCGCAGCACATCCTCGAGCCCGGGCTCGTAGAACGGCACCACGCCGTCCGACAGCTTCGCCACCTTGCCCGGATCGACATCCACCCCGATCACGTCATGCCCGAGCTCGGCCATGCACGCCGCGTGCGTAGCCCCGAGGTACCCGGTTCCGAAGACAGTGCATCGCATGATCGATTGGTATGCCCCGTGCGTGGCCGCGCCACGTCAGCGAGGCAAGAGTCGAGGCAACATTGGGTGTACAAGCGGCAACAGCGCCGGGCGCACGCTTCTGAACTGCGCGAACCGCCCCCGACCGACCCACGATCGGCAGTCTTTGCCGCTGCCCAGGTTGTGGCTCACGTCGGCATAGAGTTTGGCGTGTGCCAGGGCGGTTGATGGTTCGCAGTGTGATCGGGCTCGCGGTGGTGGTGGCTGTGGGGGTGGCGGCGCTGTGGCCGGTGTATGTGCGGCCGCGGGTGGATGTGCCCGCGGCCGCCGACGCGATTCTGGTGTTGGGTGGGGCGCACGATGGACGCGAGGCGCTGGGGTTGCGGCTGGCGCGGGAGGGGTATGCGCCGCGCGTGCTGTTCTCCAACCCGTACGAGTACAGCTCGGTGATGAACCGCATCTGCCACGGCGGTTACCGCGTCGAGGTGATCTGCTTCGACCCCGACCCGCGCACCACGCGCGGCGAAGGCCGCGAACTCGCCCGCCGCGCCCGCGCCGAAGGCTGGACCCGCGTCATCGTCGTCACCTTCACCCCGCACATCTCCCGCGCCCGCTACATCTTCGAAAAGTGCTGGGACGGCGAACTTCTCTTCGTAGACCCGCAACCGAACCTGTCCCCACCCCGCTGGGCCTACGACTACCTCTACCAATCCGCGGCCTACGTGAAAGCCTTCTTCGAGGACTGCTGACCGCGCTGTGTCTCCCATCAACCAACCGGACCGAAAACCGCGAGGTCGGAACACCTTTCGTTCTTGTCCACCGTGGCGAGACGAATCTGGACCAACTGGCGGAGTCCGTCGAGTTCGCGGCTATCGATGCGGTGCCGACTGCTACGCCCGCGGCATGATCCGCTCCGCCAGCTGCTCGAGCGCCGCTTCGACATGCGCGTCGGTGAAGATTCGTCCCTTGCGCTCCGTCCACCCCCGTACCGCCTCGGCCGCTGCTCTCTTCTCGTGCGCGTCCTGGTTGGTCACGACCCAGTGTGCGCTGGCCAACAATTCGACACCATAAGGGCCTTCGAAACCCTCAACGATTCTCAGCACCGCGTCGCAGGCTTCCGTAACGCGCGCCCCGCGCTCCGACGCCGGAAATTCGTTCAGGGCGCGCGAGCCGTCCGCGGTCAGCGAGATCGGATTGTTGTCCAGCGTGCGCGCCGTCCCGTCTCCGAGTCCTGTCGTGAAGGCACCTTCCATATCTTGTAGCAAATGGCGGATCGTCTCGCTGTAGGGGCCGTAGCGTGCCGGAGCGAACTTCAGCCCCAGCGCGGGCTCCACCTGATTCGCGAAGTACATGAGTTTCTGAATCTCCAGATGCGACGCGCCGTCGGGCCCGTCGCGCAGTTCCAGGGATCGCCGTTTCGCGGCATAGGAACGGAGCAACTGGAGCACGAGCGCTCGCCCCCAGGTCATCGGGACATCGGACGGCGCGTCCAGAGTTCGAGGCCGATCGGACGGTGTGAACAGGACGACTTCCAGGCCCGTACGTTCGGCGAACGTCGCGATCAACCGAGGCTTGACGTCGGCCCAGTCGAGTCCGCCGTTCCCGGCAGGTTGTCGACGTGCGTGAAATGCCAGACGAGCCAGTCGCGCGGGTTGGTTCTGCTGGGCTGCCCCGCCTGGCCGCGAATCCCGACTCCGGAAAATACTTCAACGCTCCCGTCTCCCCCTGTCAGCCGAAGCATCGGCCATCAACGCTAGACGGATTCGAGCTCCGACGCACGCCGCGTCGGCGTGTCGAGAGGTTCAGTAGTGTTGACACGCAACACTTCTCGGTTCCGCACCGGTGAGCGTGTGCGGCTCGAACCAGAGGAGTGGCCGCGCGACCGCCCACGCGGGTGGTCCTGAGAACACTCGGCGGGACTCCTCAGCTATCCGATCTGCACGACCCGCGCCCAATCCGGTGGTTGGTCCGGCACGTAGGCGGGGTCGTAGGAGGTCCGGGATCGGCGGAAGAGGCCGACCACGGTGCGGCACCCCGGCGGGTTGCGTGGCCAGGGTGTCTGGCCGTCGGTCAGGACGACGAGGACGTCCGGGTGGGATTGTCCGCGAATGGCTTTCGCGATGCCGGAGCGCAGATCCGTTCCGCCGCCGCCGATCAGGGGTATCCCTTCGGCGCGGCACAGCGGGTGCGCGATCCGTGCCGCAGTATCGCAGGACACAACGGTGACGAGGTCGCGCCGGCCGCCCACGGCTCGGGCGATCGCCGCCACTTCCAGTAGCGCACTGCCCAATTCGGCGTCGCTGACCGATCCCGAGGTGTCGATGACCACGCTGACGCGGGGTGGTGTGCGCCGCAGACTCGGCAGCACGGCGCCGGGCACCGCGGCCGAGCGTCGCGCCGGGCGACCATAGCTGTAGTCGCCGGCGCCGGGTGCGGTGGCCGCCGCGCGCAGGGCGGCACCGAGCAGTTCCCGCCACGGCTGCGGCGGGTGCAGCGCCTCCTCGGCCCAGCGCCGCCAGCCCCGCGAGGCGTTCCCCGGACGGCCGACGATGCCTTGCGCCACCCGGAATCTCACGGCATCGCGCTCCTGATCGGTGAGCCCGTGCGCGCCGTCGGGGCCCATGTCCCAGTCGCGGTCGAGGCCGTCGGCGCCGCTGCCGCAGTCGAGCCAGGCCGCGTTCTCGGTGTGCGGGCCGAGGCGGAACTGCCGCAGGTAGTCCTCCATGAGTTCGCCCGCGGGCAGCCCGAGGTCCGCGGGCAGGACGGCGCCCTCGGGACACACCAACCCGTCGCCGAACGCGTCGTCGTTGATCTCGGCGTCGGCGGCGATGTTCATCCGCAGGCGCTCGGCGGGCCCGGTCAGGTTGTGCGCGCGGGCGTAGCGGTCGCTGCGGCCGTGATGATCGCGCAGCAGGTGCGACACCTCGTGCACCAGCACCGACGCCAAATCCGCTACGGGCGTGCGATTTACGAAGGCGGGGGAGAAGTAGCAGCGCCAGTACCGGTCCACGCCCATCGTGGGCACCTGTCGCGATTCCACGAGGTGCAGCGCGTACAGCGCGGTCGCCAGGTAGGGCCGCGCGCGGGCAGCGTGCAGGCGGGCCGTGAAGAGTTTGTCGAGGGTCATCGGCGCACCTGCGCGGCGACGCGGTCCGCCTCCCGGGACATCGACACCATCCCGGCGAGCTGTTCGATCGACGCGGGCACGTCCCAGCCCTCGCGGCGCAGCGTGGCGAGCGTGGTCGCGGGGACGACCACCAGATCCGGCGCACCGGTCTCCACCGCCTTGACCAGCAGCGCCCAGGCCGCGTCCCAGCGAGCCCGTTCCGGCCGCCGCCGGACCGCCGCCACCACGGCATCGAGCGCGGCCAGCCGCAGGTCGCCGCGTTCGGGCAGGTCGGCGGCGTCCGGATCGGCGAGCAGCGTTTCGGGGTCGGGGAGATCCATCCGATCGATGTGGGCCAGCAATTCGAAACCGGGACCGTCGCCCACGGAGCCCCGGACCAGCAGCGACAGCACGTCCCGGGACGAGCCCGCCGCGGTCGCGAACGCGAGCAGCCGCACCGTCATATCCCAGCTGCGCGGCGACGGCCACGCACCGCCCCGGCGCGTCTCGGTGGTGGGGAGCTGGTGCACGAGGGCGGGTCGGCCGCCGAGCAGACCGCACACCGCCTGACGAGCGAAAGCTACTGCTTCCGTAAGCTTTTCGGGATCGAGCCGGGGCATGATCGCGCGCGGCCAGGTGCCGCCCAGCCCGCGCACCACCACCTCGTGGTCGTGCGCCCAGTGCAGGTGCACGAACCTGTTGGCCAGCGGCGGGCTCAACTCCCAGCCGTCGGCCGCCGACGCGCGCGGGTTGGCGGCGGCCACGATCCGGACCTCGGGCGGCAGCCGCAGCGCGCCGATCCGCCGTTCCAGCACGAGGCGCAGCAGCGCGGCCTGGACGGCGGGCGGCGCCGTGGACAGTTCGTCCAGGAACAGCAGGCCCCGGCCGGCGCGCACGAGGCGGACCGCCCAATCGGGCGGGGCCATCGGGACGCCCTGTTCGGCGGGGTCGTCGCCGAGCACGGGCAGGCCGGCGAAGTCCGAGGGCTCGTGCACACTCGCGATCACCGTGGTCAGCGGCAGTTCCAGGGACGCCGCGAGCTGGGTGAGGGCCGCGGTCTTGCCGATCCCCGGTTCGCCCCACAGGAGTACGGGCAGGTCGGCCGCCACGGCCAGCGTGAGCGCTTCGAGTTGATTGTCGGGGCGGGGTTCGGTGGACACCGCGCCGAGCAAGCCGAGCAGTTCGCCGGCGACGTCGAGTTGGGCGCGTTCACGGAGGGCGGTATTCGTCATGTGGGAATCACCTTGTGGTGTAGAGGAATTGGGGAGTGCGCGTCAGCGCGTGGTCGCGTGGCGCGGATGCGCGCGACGGTCGCGGCGGCGCGCATCGGGCCGCACGCGGGTGGGGCCGGCTGCGATGAGCCCGGCCTTGAACAGTCCGTAGGTGATCCGCCGTTGCGCGGCGAGTTCCAGTTCGTCGCGCAACGGGCCGTCGCGCAGCACGGCATCGGGTCCGAGCAGGCCCTCGACCACTGCCAGCGCGCCCGCGGTGTCGCCGTGGTCGAGGCGTTCCCGGACGCCGGTGAGGCAGTCCGGGTGACGGTGGGCTCGGTCGATGGCGCGTAGGCAGGGCAGGGGAGCGCCGGTCAGGGCGGCGAGCAGTTCTTCGCGACGGATTTCGGCGGGATCGTGATCGAGCGCGGTCAGCACGCCCTCGGACAGGCCGATTCGGTGCTGTTCGCCTCGGCATTCCACGAGCTTCACCCGGTCGGTTCGATCCGGAGGGGCTGTCGTGATCGGCGTGCGATCCGGTGCGAGCGCCTCGGCGATCAGCGGATGCAGGCGGTCGGCCGTTATCGCACCGGCGCGGAGCAATTCCAGATCGGGCGGTGTCCAGACCGACGCGTCGGGGAGGAGTGGGAGTCCGGATACGGTGCCGCGCGGGGGATCTGCGATCCGCAACGCCTTGTCGTCCGAAACCTCGGCCACCACCTCGCGCCGCGCGCCGAACCGCACCCGGACGAGGCCCTTCGGGCGGCCCTCGGCGCGCAGCAGGATTTCCGCTTCGGACGCCCAGGTGTGGATGGCGCAGCCTTCGGGGAGGTCGGCGGTCTTCCCGGCGAGGTTTTCCGACACTGAATACGGCCCAGTGAGAACTTCGAATTTGTCTGCCCCGGAACGTATTCGAAGCTCACTGGTTCTCCGCGCATCCCACAGGTGGCGGTGGAGATCCAGGCGGAAGCGCCGGTTGGGGCGCGGGTGCGGATGCGGTCCGGTGTCGGATCCGTCCCACAGCGCGAGCGTGATCCGTTGCCCGGCATCGGCCCACGCCGGTGCAGTGCGGGCCACCAAATAGACTGCACCGCAATGCTTTCCCAAGTCCGGTGGACCGTATCGCGCCAGGGCGATGGTCAGGCCGGGACGCAGCAATCCGTCGGGTGCGACGCGGGGGAGGTGCCATCGCAGCAGATCGGGTGCGAGATGGCGCAAGTCGGCCCGGAGCTGGGCGGCGGTCTCGGTGCCGTGGACGCGAGCTACGGCACGTGGATTGATATCGGTATCGAAACCCGCTGCGGCACAAGCACCAACCCAATCACCGGCATGACGCCGGGCGGTCGCGGTTTCGATCATCGTGGGCGGCACGGCGTACTCGCGCACGCGCAGCCAGAAGGCGAGGCGGGAATCGTCCCTGTTCGTGAATCGAGTGCCCATCAGCACTCACCTGGCACGAACGGGACCCCCAATCTTTGCTCGGGATGAGTGGTCACCGTGCCGATCATACGCGCGTGCGGTGCGGCGCGTGGTGCCGCGCCCGTCCCCGGGCTGTCGGCAGGGATGGCGGCACCGTGTCGCGCCCGGCTGGCGCGCAAAACTGATGGCGGGTGGCGTCAGTTTGATTTCCGGACCCCGATGGGCCTACATTGGGGGCGTATTGGCCGGTGGCCAATTGTTGTGCGCCGTGGCATCACCGCCGGGAGGACAGATGGATTACGACTGGTCAGCGGCCGATCTGGCCTTCCGGGACGAGGTGCGGGCGTTCCTCGACGCGAAGCTCACGCCGGAGTTGCGGCGGGCCGGGCGCTCGGCGACGAGCGTCTACCCCGACCACGAGGCCAGCATGGAGTGGCAGCACATCCTGCACGAGCGCGGGTGGGCGGCGCCGCACTGGCCCGTCGAGCACGGCGGCTGCGACTGGAGCCTCACCCAGCACTACATCTTCCACCGCGAACTCACCCTCGCGGGCGCGCCCCCGCTCTCGCCGATGGGCATCCGGATGGTCGCGCCCGCCATCATCGCCTTCGGCACCCCCGAACAGAAGGCGTTCTACCTGCCGCGCATCCTGACCAGGGAAGTGTTCTTCTGCCAAGGCTATTCGGAGCCGGAGGCCGGATCGGACCTCGCCTCGCTCACCATGGCGGCCGTGGACGACGGCGACGATTTCGTCTGCACCGGCAGCAAGATCTGGACCACGCACGCCACCGAGGCCAACTGGATCTTCTGCCTGGTGCGCACCGCCAAGACCGGCAAGAAGCAGCAGGGCATCACCTTCCTGCTCATCGACATGACCGCGCCCGGCATCGAAATCCGGCCGCTGGTCATGACTTCGGGTGAGCAGGTGCAGAACCAGGTGTTCTTCGACAACGTGCGGGTGCCGAAGGCGAACGTGCTCGGCCGGGTCGACGAGGGCTGGACTGTCGCGAAGTACCTGCTGGTGCACGAGCGCGGCGGCGCGGCGGCCCCGTGGTTGCAGGTGATGGCGCAGGACATCGCCGAGGCGGCGGCCGCGCAGCCCGGTCCGGACGGCAACGCCTTGATCGACGATCCGCTGTTCGCGAACCGGTTGGCGGACGCCAGGATTCGCACCGAGGTCCTGGAAGTCCTGGAGTACCGGACCATTTCCGCGATGGCGCAGGGGCGCGACCCGGGTCCCGCGTCCTCGCTGCTGAAGATTCTCGCCACCGAATTGAGCCAGCAGCTCACCGAACTCGCGCTGGACGCGGCCGGGCCGCTCGGCCGGGCCTACCAGCCGCACGCCACGGCGCCCGGCGGTCCCGTCGCCGACTACACCCCGCCCACCGACGGCTACCACAGCGGGGCGGACTGGCAGGCGGTCGCGCCGCTGCGGTACTTCAACGATCGCGCGGGCTCGATCTACGCGGGCAGCAACGAAATTCAGCGGAACATTCTCGCCAAGGCAGCATTGGGGCTCTGATGGACTTCACACTCACCGAGGAGCAGCAGCTCCTCCGCGACTCCGTCGCCGGGTACCTCGGCGCGAAATACGACCTGGAATCCAGCCGCGCCGCGGCGAAATCGGCCGCCGGGTGGCAGCCGGACGTGTGGCGCGGATTCGCCGAGGAGCTGGGTATCCTCGGCGCCGCGCTGCCCGAGGACGTCGGCGGCGATGGGGGCGGTCCGATCGAAACCATGGTCATCGCCGAGGAATTGGGGCGTGCGCTGGTCGTGGAACCTTTCGTGGATACCGTGGTACTCGGCGGCGGCCTTCTGGCCGGCGCCGGTGGGGAACGCGCGTCAGCTGTGTTGCGGGACATCGTGCTCGGGAAGGCGCGGGTCGCGTTCGCTTCGCTGGAAGCGGACTCGGGTGCCGTGCCATTGCACGTCGGTACCTCGGCGCGGCGCGACGGGGAGTCGTGGGTGATCGACGGCGCGAAGGTCGTGGTGGTGGGCGTGCCCGCCGCGACGCACCTCGTCGTCTCGGCGCGCACCTCCGGTGGGCGACTGGATGATGCGGGAATCTCGTTGTTCCTCACCGAATTCGATGCCTCCGCCCCGCCGGAGGGTGTGCGAGTGCACCCGTACCGCACCATCGACGACCGCGCCGCCGCCGACCTCGAGTTCACCGGCTGCCGCCTGCCCGCCGACGCGCTGCTCGGCGCGGAAGGCGAAGCGGGGGAGACGATCTCGGCCGCCGTGGATGCCGCCACCGCCGCGATCTGCGCCGAGGCAGTCGGCTGCCTGCGAAAGGTGTTGTCCGACACCGTCGAATACGCCAAGCAGCGGCATCAGTTCGGCGTGCCCATCGGCAGCTTCCAGGTGCTCCAGCACCGCATGGTCGACATGTACATCGAGCTGGAACAGTCCGTGGCCGCGGCCCACCTCGCCGCCCACGCCCTCACGGCCGCCCCACCCGCCCGCGCCCGCGCCGTCTCCGCCGCCAAGGCCACCATCTCCCGCGCGGCCCGCTTCGTCGGCCAGAACGCCGTCCAACTGCACGGCGCCATGGGCATGACCGAAGAACTGGCCATCGGCCACTACTTCAAACGCCTCACCGCCCTCGAACGCGAACACGGCACCGCCGACCACCACCGCACCCGCTACGCCCACCTCACCCGCCCGCAGCCGACGCGGGCGTAAAGACCGAAACGCCGCCCGGCAGCACCCCTGTGCTGCCGGGCGTCCGCGCGTCGGTGGGTGAGCTGATCGCCCGCTACCGGCGCGTTCAGGGGTCCCTGGTCGAGCCCTCGACTCAACGAAAATGGCCCGGATCCATAGGGATCCGGGCCACTCTCACGTGCCTAGCTCTTGCGGCCCGGCGCCTTCGCGCCCGACTTGAAGCCGAGGGCGCCGGGTTTGGCGGTGGGTGGGGCGATGGTGCCCGCGCCGTTGCCGGAGGTGCCGTTGGCGTCGTGGCCGGTGCCGTTGGTGGGCTGCTCCGGCTCCGGGGTGGGTTCCGGTTCGGCGACCGCCTCGGGCTCCTCGGTGGCCAGGGTCGGCTCCGGAGCGGGAGCCGGGGCCGGAGCGCCTGGGGCCTTCGGGCCGGGACGCTTGAAGCCCGACTTCATGGCGAGTCCCTTGGCCGGGATGGACGGCTTGGTTTCGGTGGGAGCCGAAGCCGTTGCCGCCGACGTGGATTCGGCCGTCGCCGACTCCGCCGTCTCCGGGACAGCCGGTTCCGAAACAGCCGTCTCCGAGACGGCCGCTTCCGCAGTGGCCGGGGTCGCGCCGCCCGGCGCCTTGGGGCCGGGTCGCTTGAACCCGGACTTCATCGCCAGCCCCTTGGCGGGCACCGAAGGCTTGGACTCGGTCGCCTCGGCCGGAGCTTCGGAAGCCGACTCGGCCGGGGCCGCAGGGGCTTTCGCACCGGGCGCCTTGGCGGCGCCCTTCATGCCGAGACCCTTGCCGGGTGCCTTGGCCGCACCCTTCATCCCCAGCCCCTTCACGGGCGGAGCGGCAGGTGCTTCGGCTTCCGCGGCGGGAGCGTCGGCAGCAGCCTTGGCACCCGGCGCCTTGGCGGCGCCCTTCATGCCCAGACCCTTGCCGGGCGCCTTCGCGGGGCCCTTCATGGCGAGACCCTTGGCGGCCGGCTTCTCCTCGGCGGCCGGCGCGTCGGCCTTGGCACCGGGCGCCTTGGCCGCGCCCTTCATGCCGAGTCCACCGCCACCGGGCGCCTTCGCACCCTTCATGGCGAGACCGCCACCGCCGGGCGCCTTCGCGCCCTTCATCGCCAGGCCGCCGCCCTTCGGCGCCGCCTTCGCGGCCGCGGGGGCCGCCTCGGCGACGGGCTCGGGTTCCGGTTCGGGTTCCGGCTCGGCCTTGGGCTCCTGGATGACGGTCAGGTTCTCGGTCAGCACACCGGCGTCGACGCGGTCGACGGCGTCGAGCATGAGCTGCGCGACGTCGACGACCTCGACGCCCTCGCCCTCGCCCTTCTCCTGGCGCGCGGTCACACCGTCGGTGAGCATCACGCGGCAGAACGGGCAGCCGGTCGCGATCTTGCCGGGGCCGGAGCCGTTGGCCGACTCGGTGAGCGCACCGAGGCCCTCGTCCACACGGTCGACGTTGATGCGCTTGCCGAGCTGCTCCTCCATCCACATACGCGCACCACCGGCGCCACAGCACATGGACCGTTCGCCGTGACGCGGCATTTCGACCAGCTTGGAGCCCGACGCCTCCATCAGCTCACGCGGGGCGTTGTAGATCTTGTTGTGGCGGCCCAGGTAGCAGGGGTCGTGGTAGGTGACGTTCTGCGACACCGAGGCCACCGGCACCAGCTTCTTCTGCCGCACCAGGCGGTTCAGCAGCTGGGTGTGGTGCACCACCTCGTAGGTGCCGCCGACCTGCGGGTACTCGTTATTGAGCGCGTTGAAGCAGTGCGCGCAGGTGACGACGATCTTCTTCTTGCGCTCTTCGACGCCCTCGAACACCGAGTTCAGCAGCTCGATGTTCTGCATGGCCAGCTGCTGGAACAGGAACTCGTTGCCCGCGCGGCGCGCCGAGTCGCCGGTGCAGGTCTCCTCCTGGCCGAGCACCATGAACTTCACGCCCGCGGTGGCCAGCAGTTCGGCGACCGCCTTGGTGGTCTTCTTCGCGCGGTCCTCGTAGGCGCCGGCGCAGCCGACCCAGAACAGGTATTCGTAGCCGTCGAAGCTGTCGGCGTCCTTGCCGAAGACCGGGATCTGGAAGTCCAGCTCGTTGATCCAGTTCAGGCGGTCCTTGGCGTTCTGGCCCCAGGGGTTGCCCTTGTTCTCCAGGTTCTTGAACAGGCCGGCCAGCTCGGAGGGGAACTCCGATTCGATCAGCACCTGGTAGCGGCGCATGTCGATGATGTGGTCGACGTGCTCGATGTCCACCGGGCACTGCTCCACGCAGGCGCCGCAGGTGGTGCAGCTCCACAGCACCTCGGGGTCGATGATGCCGTGCGCGTCCTCACCGCCGACCAGCGGGCGCTCGGCCTCGGCGCGCGCGGCCTCGGGGATCTTGGCCAGCGCGGCCTCGTCGGGCTTGCCGTCGGCGTCGACCAGGCCGATCTCGTCGCCGCCCATGTCCTTGCGGCCGCCGGCCAGCAGGTAGGGCGCCTTGGCGTAGCCGTGGTCGCGCAGCGACATGATGAGCAGCTTGGGCGAGAGCGGCTTACCGGTGTTCCAGGCGGGGCATTGGGACTGGCAGCGCCCGCACTCGGTGCAGGTGGTGAAGTCGAGGATGCCCTTCCAGGAGAAGTCCTCGATCTTGCCCGCGCCGAGGGTGTCGGTGTCGGGGTCGACGTTGTCCATGTCCAGGGCGCGGCCCTTGGACATCATCGGCTTGGCGGCGCCGAGGGCCACGTCGCCGTCGTCCTCGCGCTTGAAGTAGATGTTCGGGAAGGCCGAGAAGCGGTGCCAGGCCACGCCCCAGGTGATATTGCGGCCGACCAGGTAGAGGAAGGCCATACCCGACATGAGCTTGATGAACGCGAAGATCGACACCATCACCGGGCTGGCGGGCAGCAGCTTGGCCACCTGCATGGTGAAGAAGTCGGTCGCGGTGTTGGAGTGGTGGTAGGTCGCGATCTTGCCGGCCTTGACGAAGATCATGCCGAGGCCCTCGAGGAGCACGATGGTCTCGATGACGTAGGCCGGGGCGAACTTGGAGCCGCTGAATCGCGACAGGCGCTCGGGCACCCGCGGGTGGTTGAGCTGGCGGATGATGATCAGCGCCGTGATGCCGACGACGGTGCCGATGCCGAGGATCTCGTCCCACAGGTGGTAGATCGCCAGGTTGCCGATGATCGGCCAGTGGAACGACGGGTCGAAGGTCTGGCCGTAGGCTTCGAACCAGAGGATGGCGCCGCCCATGAAGCCGATCATGACGAGCCAGTGCGCCCAGCCGACCGTACGGAACTTGTTCATCCGCGTATGAGCGAGGAACTCGATGACCATCTGCTTGAAGCGCGGGAAGAACGGCCGCCAGCGGTCCGGCGCGCTCTGCCCGATCATGATGGTGCGCGCGATGTTCCTGACGCCGCCCAAGAACGACGCCCAGCACACGATGCTGAGCGTCGCCCCGATCGTGCCCAGCGTCACTGTCAGGGCATTCATGTCGCGACCTTTCTTTGCGGCAACACGAGCTGTACGGGCGCGGCATGCGCGCCGCCCCGGTTGGCTCGTATCGTAACCCCCAGTAAGTTACCCACCGGTAACTTACGTGTCCATCGTACGATCCACTTTTGTGACCCAGCCCTATTTCCTGGGGCGCGGGCCGGATTTCCGGTGTGATCAATGTCACACCAAGAAAATCCGGCCCGCGGGGCTATCGGCCGGTAACCACCGTAAACGCCGAGGAAGTAGGCCCATTCGGTAAGGGCAGGCTTACTCGTGTGCACATGTAACGGATCTCGCATTAGTCGCCGGGGTCGACTACGCTCACGACCGTTCTGTTCGCGGCATCCGCTGCCCACCGCTCGGGGAGAATCCGAAGTGCCTGACCAGCTTTCGGATTGAATGAGCTCTCGCGTGACGACAGCGGCCCGCGCACACCCTGATGATGGATTGGAAAACCGAATGAACTTCCGCAGAACCACTGCGGCTGCCGCGCTGGTCATCGGTGCGTTGACCGTCGGTATGGGGACCGCTCATGCCGAGCCCGCCGCGCCCGCGCCTGCTGAGGACATCAGCTACTCCGTCAAGCTGGTGGACAAGACCGTCGTCGCATCGCTCCGTGGGGGGACCTTCTCGCTGGTCGAGAAGGATGGAGCCACCGTCGACGACCCGAAGACGAACATCCTGGACATCAAGGACGACGCAGGCAACACGGTCATCTCGTTGCCGCTGAGCTTCAACGTCAACGGGACCGACATCCCGGTCGCCACCGAGGTCAAGAAGGACGGCACCGTCCTCGAGGTGACCCCGGAGAAGCCCGAGGGCGTGCAGCTGGACAAGCCGGTCGAGGTCAAGCCCATCGCGGGTCCCATCGAGAATCAGCGCGCGATGAACGACTTCGCCAGCAAGTTCGGCATCGGCACCGCCATCGGCGGCTTCGTCGGCACCGCCATCGGCGCGGTCGTCGGCTGCGTATTCGGCCTGCCGCTGTTCGGCGTCGGCTGCATCGCGGGCCTGCCGATCGGCGCGGGCATCGGCGGGATCCTGGGCACCATCGCCGTCGGTGGTCCCACGCTGCTCGCCGCGGGCATCGAGCTGATCAACACCCTGCAGGCGCCGGAAGGCACCACGCAGTGGGCCGACAAGCCGAAGGCCGCCCAGGCCGCGAACTGACCCGCGGTACCGCACGAAATCAGGCCCGCTCCCGCGAAGGGAGCGGGCCTTTCGCGTGGTCAGGGCAGCGCGAGCGTGCCGTGAAAGCTCACCGCGCCCAGACTCTCACCCAGCTCGCCGAACGAGCGCTCCGCCACCGTGAACGACCCGTCCTCACGCACCAGCAGCACTGTGCTCGCCCTGGTGCCGTGGATCCGGTGGGCGATGAACCGGGCCGAGAGCGATCGTTCCATCTCCAGCGGCACGCCGGTGCCCGGCAACTGGTCGTCGGGCGCCTCGGTGCGATCGGAGAGCACGTCGAAGTAGCGGTCGAGGGCATCGGGGTCGGATTCCACCACCTTGCGCAGTTCGGTCAGGCCGCCGCGCACCTTCGGCCAGATCCGTCGCGGCGCGGACAGTTCGGCGTCCGGCGCGGGCGCCGCCGAGGTGACGAACGGGCCGTTGGACAGCCCGTGGAAGCCGGGCTCCAGTGCTCGCGGGGGTCGCTGGGAACGGTTGGAGTGCCACCACAGCGTCTCGAGGTCGCTCAGTACCAGGTTGTAGCCGTTGTAGTCGTCCGGGGCGGCGGCGACCGCATCGAGGTAGCGGCGCGGGCCGGGATGTTCGGCGCTGTCGAGGAAGTCCATCAGCAGCGCGCCCCGCGAACGGGCGTCGCGGCGTTCGTCGCGCGGGTTGCGCACATTGGTGACGGCCGCGAAACGGGCGGGTGATTCCGCCACACCGAGCCAAGTACCGGGCCGCACGCCCGGTGCGTAGCCCGGAGCGCCCACGTCGCGGCCCGCGAGCAGACCGGACACCTCCGGCCACCACCGCATCGGCTCTGCGGGCCGCACATAGAACTCGTCCCGGTTGGCCGCCACGATCAACCGGTAGTCCGGGTGGGCGCGCCAGCCGATCAACACCAAACACATGCATTCCAGAATGCCGGAACGGCCGGAACGGATCGCGGTTATCGGGGCGCAAGGGCAGTGGAACGGTCCCCGAGACAGCGAAAAGGCCGCCGGTGCTCCCAACCGGCGGCCTTCTCGCGGTATCTCAGTTCGTGCGGACCCGCAGACCCGGGTTGTCCGACAGGACCACGCTCAGCGGCTGCGCGAACAGCTGCGGCGCGTTGCCCGTGAGCGCGCCGATGAGGTTCGGGATCTCGCAGATCGGGAAGTCGGCCACCGACGAGGCGCTGGAGATGCCGAGCGCCATCCGTCCGGTCACCACGGCGCCGCCGCTGTCGCCGGGCAGCGCGCAGATGGTGGCGGAGAAGCTCTGGGTGAGCTGGCGCTCGCCGACCTGCACGGTCTGGTCGACCGCGCTGATGATTCCGCAGCTGAAGCCGGTGCGCGAACCCGACTTGCACACCGGCGCGCCGATCACAGGCGTCGCGACGCCTTCGATGAGCACGGGCGCGGCGCCGGGGACGCGGACGCCGTTATTGCGGAAGCGATCCGCCACCGCGTCGTCGATCCGGATGATCGAGTAGTCCTGCGAGCCGAGCACCGACTTGGCGAACGAGCCCAGGCGCGCCCCGCGCCGGTCCTGCGGCAGCATCTCGTGCACGCCCGACGCGTTCGCACCGCCCGCGGCGGCGCCGTTCGGATCGCAGTGGCCCGCCGAGATGTTGACGACGTTGCCCGAGCGGTCGGTGCCGTTGAACCCGAAAGAGCAGCGCAGCTGCACGTCGCCGCCCACCGCGGCGTACCCGTCGCCACCGGTCAGCGAGGCGCGGTCGACGCCCTCGGCGATCGGGGTGCCCTGCGGCAGCGTCTCACCCGCCACGGGCGGCGCGGTGACGATCACGCGGGCCGGGTCCACGAAGCTGGGCATCGGGACGCCCGCCTGGTCCACCCGCACCGCGATGCTGTTGTTGACCGTATCGATCACGACGCCGCGCACCAGCGCCGACACCGCCGCGGGCTGGCTGTCCAGCCACCGCTCGAACGCGCTCTTCTCCCCGCGCAGCGCCGCCTCGCTCTTGGCGACGTCGCGCACCTCGAAGCCCGCCGACTGGGCCGCCTGGCGCGCCTCCTGCGCGCCGGGGCCCTGCGCCAGCGCGACGACGGCCTTGCCCGCGTCGTCGAGCCAGGCGCCCGCGAACACCTGCGGGTACTGGCGCTGCGCCGAGGTGGCGAACGCGGCGACCTGCTGGCCGAGCTCGGCGCGGCGCAGGTATTCGTCGGGCGAGATCTTCAGATCGCGGGTGACGGCGCTGAGCAGCTCGGCGGGCAGGCCGGGCCCGGCCGGTTCGGCGTTGGCCACCGCGGCGCTGGGACCGAACAGCAGGATCGCCGCCGAAGCGGCGATCACGGACTTGCGGAAGCCGGTCTGTCGCGCAGTGGATCGGAACAGACCGATACGTGGCAGGAGCATGGGGAGACTATATGGGGTCCGAGCCGGTAATCCCACTCCTCGCCCGGCTTGTTCTCCTCGCTCGGCGCGTCGCGCTCAGCCCGCGTTCGGGCGCGTCCGCACGGTGATGCCGCTGCCGAGCCCGCCGCCGGAGGAGGCGTTGATATCGGCCAGGATCGAGCGGATCGGGATGCCCAGCGTCGCGGTGCCGCCGTACGGGGCCAGCGCGAGGTTGGCCTCGTCGCAGTCGGGGGCGTCGGCGGCGTTGGAACCGCTGGTGATGCCCAGCGCCAGCGTGCCGGACACGATCGCGCCGCCGCTGTCACCGCCCAGGGTGCAGGCGGAGCTGGCGAAACCGCGCACGGTCTTGCTCTCGCCGTCAGCGGTGTAGAGCTGCGTCTCGACCCGGTCGGCCACCACGAAACCGCAGGTGAACGCGGAGGTCTGGCCCGACTTGCACACCGGGGCGCCGACGATCGGATCGGCGGTGCCGGTGATCGAGAGCGTGGTGCCGTTGGCGGCGCGCACCGAGGGCTGGTCCATGCCCGCGCGCACGGCGCGGTCGTTGAGCTGGATCACCGAGTAGTCCAGCGCGCTGCTGCCACCCAGTTCGGCGCGCACGAACGTGCCCAGTTCGGGGCTGTTGGCGATATCGCGCACGTTGGGCAGGTAGACGCCGGCCCGCTGATCGGACTTGCCCAGGTTCGGGTCGCAGTGGCCCGCGCTGATATTGAGGGCGTTGCCCGCCGCGTCCACGCTGTTGAAACCGAACGAGCACACGTCCACGCCGCGCAGCGAGGTGTCCCGCAACGAGCCGGGCACGCTGATGTAGGTGTCGCCGCCCATCGGGCGCCGCTCCACCGGCCCGCCGCCGCCCGGCGACAGGATGACCTTCACGTTGGCGATCAGCGTGGGCAGGTTGAGCATGTGGCCCACGGGCGTGTTCGCGACGCTGAGCACCAGCTGGCTGTTGAGGAAGTCGATGGCGACGGAGTTGATCGCCTCGGACAGTTCGCGCGGCAGCGTGCCGATCCACTGGGTGAGCTGGTTCAGCGAGCTCTCCAGGTTGTCGGCCGAGACGGGCGCCAGGCGGGTCTGGTAGCCGTCGCCCGCCGCGACGCGCGCGGCGTCGGGGGAGGTGACCGCGACGACCGCCTTGCCCTCGGCGCTCATCCAGGCGCCCGCGAAGTCGGTGGGGCGCTCGGAGCGGAAGTCGCGCGCGTACTCGCGCAGCTGCTGGGCGCGGGCGGCGCGATCCAGGTACTCGGTCGGGCTCATCTTCAGATCCCGGGTGACGGCCTCCACGAGTTCGGCGGGCAGCGCGTCGGGGCTCAGCTGCGGTGGCGCGGGTTCCGCCGCCGCCGTGCCGGACATCGGAACCAGGAGAACGGTCGCCGCCGCCGCGATCGAGGCAGCCTTGACCGAGGCGCGACGCGCCACCAACTTGCGCATGAAGTCCCTTCGTCGGCACACGGGTGCCAGCTACATCCGTGCGCTCGCGGCGGCGAATCCGTTGGCGCACAAGTCCTCGTCGAGCGACCGGAGGGTACCGGGAAACCCCGTCCGATCCGGTCAGCGCTTCACTTTAAGGCACAAACCCCGATCGGTCGCTACCAATCGGCATGATCATCGGGGAACCGTGGGGGTCTCCCACCACTCGAACGGATTCTCCGGGTCGTAGGGCTGCCAGGGATTGCGCGGACGGGTCCTGGTCGGACTCGTGGTCTCCTCCGGCGTGGTGGTGGGCGGGACCGTGGTGGTGGTCGGTTCCTCGGTGGTCGTCGGCGGTGGGGGTGGCGGCGCAGGCTCCGGCTCCGTCGTGGTCGTGGTGACGATCGGAGGTTCCGTGGTGATCGGCGCGGGCGGCGGCGCGACGGGTTGCGCGGGCGGCGGCGGGGGCGGTGCGACCGTGCTGGTGGTGGACACGCCCGATTGTGCGTCGCGCACGGGCGGCACCGCGGGGGAGTCTTCACCGCGGAAGAGCAGGGCCACGCCCACACCGCCCAGTGTCAGGCCGACCAGCGCCGCGGCCGCGATGAGCACCGTGACGCGCTTGCGGTCCTCCTTCGGGGTGGGCTGCGGCGCGGGGGCGGGCGTCTCGGGGACGTCGGTGATGGCCTCGGTGGGCAGGGCCGTCGCGATCGGCATCGCCGCCGAGTACGCCTGTTGCGCCTCCGGCACGGGCACCGCCGGGATCACGTCGGTCACGATCGTCGAATTCTCCGCCGCGGTCGGATCGGGCGGCGTCGCACCCGCCGGGGTCGCGAGCACGGCGGCCAGCGCGGCGCGGGCGGCGTCGTAGGAGAAGGACTTGCCCGGCTCGGCGGTGTCGACGGCGGGCAGATCGGCCTCGCTGACCAGCACCACCGACTTCAGGCCCAGGTAGTCCAGCGCCTCGCGCAGCGCCTGCACCTGCTCGGCGGGCCAGCCGCCGGGGTGGGTGGCGTAGAACTCGGCGGCGCCGCTCAGGTGTTCGGCGGTGAGGTTGATCAGGCAGAACAGCGCGGTCGCGACCAGGTCCTCGGCGCGGTAGGCCTCGCCGTCGTCCACGGTGATGCCGGCCGGGTCGCCGACGGCGGCCACGAAACCGGTGATGGAGTGCGAATGGTCGGCGGGCGGCTCGCCGCCGAGCACGGTGTCGCCGTCGTCGGACATGTGCAGCACCGATTCGCGCACCACGTAGTGCAGTTCCCCGCCGTCGGTGACGATGGCGGCGGTGCTGTCCTCGTCGGCGATCCGCAGGCCCACCCCTGTGGCCATCACATTCCTCGCTTCGGCTCTTCGATCGGCCGCACCGGGGCGATCACACGAGCAACGATCCGTGTCCCATGGCGCGGAGCATTGACAATAACTCCGAACGCGACCGTGCACCGATCCGGCGCCGAATCCGTGCGACGTGATGCTCCACCGTCTTGGCGGAGATGTACAGCCGCGCTCCGATCTCACGGTAGGTGAGGCCGAGCAGCACCAGTTCGGCCACCTCACGTTCGCGTTCGCTGAGCATCGCCGCGCCTGTGGCCGCCGGTTCCGGGGTGGTGACGGCCGTCGTGATCGGGCGTTCCTGCGGGCGGGATTCGGTGCGCACGGTGCGCGCCAGCTTGAGCAGCGCGGTCGCGGTGGCCGAATCGGCGGCGGCCAGCGCCGCCTCGCTGGCCAGCCGGGCCGCGTCCCAGGTGAGGCCGATGCCGCGCAGTCCGGTGACGGCCACTTCCACCAGTTTCACCTCGACCTGCCCGCGCAGCACCAGCACCCAGGTGCGGCCCGCGTCGGCCAGCACGGCGGCGTGCCGGTCGCCCGCGGCGGCGGCCGCCTTGAGCCGGTGCGCGGGCGGCAGCAGTTCGTCGGGCCGCTCGTGCGCGATGGCGGCCTGCACGCCGTACCAGTGGAAGGCGTTCGCCCAGGCGGGCGGCTGGTGCAGGCGGTGCAGCAGCTCGCGGGTGGCCTCGACGAGCCGCTGGACGCGTTCCTCGTCGCGCAGGCGGATACCGGCCAGCCACAGCTCGCCGACCGGCAGCACGGTGAGCAGGTCGGCGTCGACCTGGTCGAACATGGGAGCTGCGGCTTGCCAGGCCCGGGTCAGCGCGGTGTGGTCGCCCGCGCGGCGCGCCAGCCCGACGGTGACGCCGTGCGCGAGCAGCTTGTCGCGCAGGTCGAGCCGGTCCCAGTCGAGGTCGGCGACGGTGTCGGCGGCGGTGCGCTCGTCGCCGCCGAGCATCGCGGTCCAGGCGGTGAGCACCTGGAGCTGGTGGCAGCGCAGCCCGCTGGCGGCGGCGCGGCGCAGTGCCTCGCCCGCGCGGCGCGGGTCGCCGGTGCTCAGGCACAGCAGCGCGGCGATGGACACCGCCGTACAGGGTAGGAAGCGGTCGATGCCCGAATCGGCGTGCGAGGCCTGGATGAGCGCGGAAATGGCTGTCGCGGTCGACTTTCCGTCGATCGAGCGGCCCAGTGAGGTGGCGATGAGGCTCGCGTGCGCCCCGGCCTGGGTGGGCGGCCAGCGGTCGGCGGTGGCGCGGAGATCGGCCGCGGCGGGGGTGTTGCCCGCCAGGTAGAGCACGGTCGCGCCGACAGCCCAGTCGGGGCCGACGCGGTCGGGACCGAGCCAGCCGTAGAGCTGGGCTGCCCGCCCGACCAGCCCGCGCCGGGTGAGCACGCCCGCGCAGATCCGTACGGCGGCGGTGAGATCCGCACCCGCCGCGCCCGCGCGGGCCAGTACGGGTTCGGCCAGCCGCATCGCCGTCTCGCCGTCGCCGATATTGGCGGCGGCTTCGGCCCAGCGCAGGCCGATCAGACCGGGTTCGGCGCCCGCCGAGGCGGCGGCCGCGTAGTAGCGCACCGCGTCACGTCCGGCTTGTTCGGCTGCGGCGCTGAGGAATTCGGCGAGCCGGGGGTCCTGCACGCCGGATTCGGCGAGCAGCAGGGCGGTGTGGTCGCGCAACAGTCCGGCGTCCAGGCGCGCGCCGAGCAGGCGGCGCTGCACCGCGACGAACCGGCGGTCGCCCAGCATGGTGCGCAGCGGCGCGACTGCGGGCGCGAGGAGCAGATCGGCGTCGGTCACCAGGGCGCTGGCGCGGGCGCGGTCGATGAGCGACTGCGCGGTCTCGGGCGGCACGCCCAGCACCTCGGTGAGTTCGGTGGCGTCCAGGCCGGTGCCCGTGGTGGCCACGGCCAGCGTCTCGAGCAGATCGGGTTCGATGCTTTCCAGTTGCGCGCGTGCCCATTTCGTGACGGCCTCGTCCACCGCCGCGGTGCCCGCGTCCAGTCGGCCGGTGCCCGCGGCGGAGAGCGCGGCCACCACGCCGCCGCGGATACCGCCGGTCTGCTGGTGGATGTGCTGGGCGACCGGGCGCGGCACCATCATCCCGAGTTCGCGCGCGAAGGGCAGGATGTCGGCCACGCCGAGCGGGCGCAGATCCACCACGCGGCCGCGGCGCGTCACGGCGTCGGTGAGCGTGCGCAGTGCCGGTTCGTGCGGGCGGGGCTGGGCCGCGATGACCACCGTGAGGTGACCGGATTCGACTACGGCGCACAGTCTTTCGAGATCACCCTGGGGGAGGGTGTGTGCGTTGTCGACGATCAGCGCCTGATGCGGCCCCGCGCCGTTCGGTTCGAGGGCCGTGAGGGTGTCGCGCAGCGGGACACCCCGGGCCCTCAGGCGGGTGCGGATCGCGCTCAGCAATGTCGATTTACCGGTGCCGGACCTGCCGCGGATCAGATAGGCGGTGGGTTCGGCGTCCGGGCAATCGATGTCGCGGAGCAGTTCGCGAGCGGTCGGCAGGGTGTCGAACGCCGTTTCAGCCACCATTGCCTCCGAGGACGTCGCCGACTGCACCGCCCAGTCCGCCGACGACCCCGCCGACGCCTTCGCCGACGCCGCCGACCACGCCACCCACACCGCCGACGACGTCCTCGACCGCACCGCCGACGGTGCCGCCGGGGCGTTGCGGTTGGGGCTGGGGCTGGGGTTGCGGCTGAGGCTGCGGTTGAGGCTGCGGTTGAGGTTGCGGTGCAGGGGAATTCGGGCTCGGGGCGGGCTGCTGGCCCTGCGCCGGGGGCGGCGCGGCCGGGGTGCCTGGCGTCTGCTGTTGGGTGCCGGGCTGGTCGTTCGCCGTCGGAGCGCCGGTCGAGCCCTGCGGGGCGCTCGCGGGCGAACCGGTCTGGGCCACAGCCGGATTCGACGGGTCGGCTGGGCCGGACACGGGCTCCGCGGCCGGTGCGTCCGTCGGCGCCGCGTCGGGTGCGCCCGGTGTGGCGGCCTCGGTCGCGACGGTGGTCTGCTGGGTGGGCGAGGCCGGGGACGGGCTGGACTGCACGCCGGTGCCGATCGCGACGGTGCCCGTCGCGAGCAGGCCGATCGCGAGCGCGGCGCCCGCCACGATCGCGATCCGCTTGCCGCCCGATGGCTTGCGGGGCGGGGCTTCGGGGTCGGTCGGCAGCGTCGCGCCGCCGTTGTCGCGCTCGACGGCGGGCAGCCGGACGGTGGCCGCCTCGGCTTGCGCCGCGAGCGGCATGGCGACGGCGGCGGCCGCGTCGGCGTCGAGAAGGTCGGCGGCCAGCAGGGCCGCGCCGCGCGCCGCGGTGTGGGCGGGCTCGGGCGCGGCGGTGACGGGCAGGCCGAACTCCGTCGAGATCAGTTCGGCCGCAAGGGGAATCGCGCCCCCGCCGCCGGTCAGCAGGACGCGCCCGAGATCGGCGACGTCCAGGCCGGCGCGACGGGTCACCTCGCGCACCAACTCCACCGCCGTCAGCAGCGGGCCGCGCAGCAGCTCCTCCAGTTCGTCGCGCACCAAGCGGACGCGTTCACCCGCCTCCTCGGCCGGGTCCACCCGCACCGGAACCACCGTGGCGGTATTGATGGAAAGCTCTTCTTTCGCTTTTCGGCAGCGGTCGCGCAATACCGACAATTCCCGTTCCACCACGGGATCGAACGGGTCGAAATCATTTCCGCGCACCGCGTTAGCCAGGACATAGCGCATGGTCAGCAGATCGAATTCCGTGCCAGCGGCTTCGGTGGTGTGCTGCGCGGCCAGCAGCGCGGTCTGCGCGCCGGTGCGCACCACCGAGACGGTGGTGGCCGTGGCGCCCAGATCCACGACGACGAGCGCGCCGTCGCCCAGCGGACCGTGCGCGGCGGCGAGCCAGCGCACCGCGGCGATCGGCTCCGGGACCAACGTGACGTCGCCGGTGACGGCGGCCTCGAGTGCGGCGCGCTGCACGTCGACCGTGTGGCGCGACCACCAGGCCGGGTGGCAGACCACGGTGGCCGTGGGCTCCGCGCCCTCGCGGTGCGCGGCCTCGGCCATCAGGCAGGTCACGGCGGTGGCGACCAGATCGTGCGCGGCGTGCGCGGACCCGTCCTCGGCCAGCATCGCGACCGGATCGCCGACGCGGGCCAGGAAACCCTCCACCACCACGTCGCCGGAATGCCTGCCCGCGCGGGCCGCGCCCAGAGCGGGCGGCTCGTCGGCGGCCAGCCGGAGCACGCTGGGGCGGGTCGATACCGCACCCGTGGCCTCCGCCGTGCCGTTCTCCCCCACCGCCGCGACCGCGACCGAATTCGACGACCCGACGGTGATGCCGAGCGCCAGACGCTGTGTCATTCGTGAACCTCTTCGCCGAGACCGGGGCCCGGTAGCCCCTGCTGTCTGTTGCCATGTCCTGCGAAAGCCGTGTGGTCCGGCCGACTTGTTCGATCTGTCGGTTGCTGGGTGTCCGCCGTTACTTCTGGGGGCAGGTTCGGGGAAATTCCCCTAATGCCGGGCAACCCCCTAACGGTGTGCCCCCGGCGAAGAGTGGGGGTTCGCCCCGTTTCTCCGTAACACGATGCGTGCCTAGCGTGAAATGCATTCCAACGAGTGCGGATCGCCCGGTCCGCCGATTCCAGGAGATGATGCACGATGACTCCCAACGCGATTCTCGAGTTCATCCTCGGCCTGCTGCGCGACCGCGAAGCCGCGGTGGGTTACTGCGCGAACCCCGAGGGCGCGTTGGCCGCGGCGGGCCTCTGTGAGGTGACGCCCGAAGACATCGCCGCCTGCGCCCCCATGGTCGCCGAATCGGCCCTCGTCGCCGGCGGCTCCCAGCTCTCCGCCATCATCGCCGCGGGCGCCGCCACCACGGCCACGGCCGCCGCGGCCGCCGTGGTGGGGGCTGCCGCCTCCGCCGGCATCGACGCCGCCACCGACCTGACCGCCGGAATCGGCGTGGATCTCGGCGGTGGTGTGAACACCGATATCGACTTGGGTCTGGGTGGTGGAACTGACATCGACCTGGGGCTGGGCGGCGGAACCGATATCGATCTGGGGCTGGGCGGCGGCCTGGACCTGGGACTGGACGCCGCACTCGACGTGGTCGGCGACGTGACCGCCGGCCTTGGCGGAGCGGTCCAAGCGGGCGTGGACGCGGCCGCCGGCCTGGGTGCGACCCTGGGCGGCTCCCTCGGCGCGGTGACCGACCTGACCGCCGGGTTGGGCGCCGGCCTGGGTGCCACGGTCGGCGGCGCGGTGGACGCCGCCGCCGGCGTCGGCGCGGGGCTGGGTGCCGGATTGAACGGCGGGCTCGGCGCGGTCGGCGATGTGACGGCCGGCCTGGGCGGTGCGGTAGACGCGGCCGCCGGGCTCGGCGCCGGCGTGGGTGCCGCCGTCGGCGGTGCGGTGGACGCTGCGGCGAATCTCGGTGCGGGGCTGGAGGGTTCGCTCGGTGCGGTGGGAGATGTGACGGCCGGAGTTGGCGGAGCGCTGGGGGCTGCTGCGGGGATTGGCGCTGGCGTGAGTGGCGCGGTCGAGGGTGCGCTTGGTGTGGTGGGGGATGCGGCGGCCGGGATCGGTGCGGGAGTGGGCGGCGCTGTGGAGGCCGGTGCGGACGCTGCTGCGGGTATCGGTGCGGGGCTGGAGGGTGCGCTCGGCGCGGCTGGTGATCTGGCAGCCGGTGTCGAAGCTTCGCTCGGTGCGGCGGCCGGTCTGGGTGCTGGCGTAGGTGGCGCGGTCGAGGGCGCGCTCGGCGCGGGCGGCGACCTGACGGCGGGCCTCGGTGGCGCGGTGGATGCGGTGGCGAATCTCGGTGCGGGGCTGGAAGGTTCGCTCGCCGGGGCTGGAGATCTGGCGGCCGGTGTCGGAGGTGCGGTGGACGCGGGTGCCGGTGTGGGGGCTGGTCTTTCGGGTGCGCTCGAGGGTGCGCTCGGTGCGGGTGGGGAGTTGGGGGCAGGCGGGGCCTCGGGTGCGGTTGCGGGCGTTGAGGGTGCGCTCGGTGCTGTGGCCGAGGTCGGGGGTGGTCTTGGTGGAGACCTCGCGGCCGGCATCGGTGGCGCGGTCGGTGGTGTCGGGGCGGGACTGGAAGGCGCGCTCGGTGCGGCCGGTTCGGTGGAGTCCGGGCTCGAGGGTGCGCTCGGGGCTGGGGCCGGAATCGGTGCCGGAGTGGAGGGCGCGGTCGCCGGTGGGGTCGAGGGTGCGCTCGGTGCCGTTGCGGAAGGTGGCGCGGGGCTCGAAGGTGCGCTCGGGGCGGTGGCCGGAATCGGTGCGGGGCTCGACGGTGCGGTGGGTGCCGGAGGCGGCCTGGGTGCCGATCTCGGTGCGGCGGCCGAAGGCGCGCTCGGGGCGGCCGGAAGTCTCGGGAGTGAGTTCGGAGCCGGGGTCTCCGGTGGTATCGACGCGGTCGGTGGCGTCTCCGGTGCGGTCGGCGGGCAGGCCGGGGGTGGACTCGAATCGAGTGTGTCGGCCGGGCTGGGGACCGTGCTCGGGGCCGGCGCCGAGATCGGTGGCGGGTTGAGCAGTGAGCTCGGCGGTGCGCTGGCCGGTGGGGCGCAGGGCGGCGCGGAGTTGGGCGGTGGATGGCAGGGGCTGGTCGGCGGTGTGGCCGGCATCGGTGGCGGTGCGGCCGGAACCGGTTTGGAGACAGGGCTTTCCGGCTCGATCGCGGCCGGTGGTGAGTTTGCCTCCGGACTCGAAACGGGTCTCGGCGCGGGCGCGCAGGCGGGCGCCGATATCGCGGCCGGCGCGGCCGGCGAGCTGGGTGCCGGTCTGGAATCGGGACTCGGCGGCGCGTTCGACGCGGGTGCGGGTCTGACCGCCGGGCTCGGTGCGGCGGCCGACGCGGGCGCGGAGCTCTCCGGTGGCCTGACCGGTGCGTTGGAGGGTGGCGCGCAGGCGGCGGGCGGCCTCGGCGGCACGCTGGACGGCGGTCTGTCGGCCGGCCTCGATGCCGCGGGCCAGGCCGGTGCCGGGCTCTCGACCGGTATCGGCGGTGCCGCGGAAGCCGGGGCGGGTCTGTCGACCGGCATCGGTGGCGCGTTGGAGGGCGGCGCGGGTGCGGTCGGCGGTGCGGCCGGCGGCCTGTCGACCGGCCTCGGCGGCGCCTTCGATGGCAGCGCGGCAGGTGGCGCGGGTGGAGTCCTCTCGGCGGGTATCGACGGTGGCGCGGGTGCGGTCGGCGGTGCGGCCGGTGGCCTGTCGACCGGTGCCGGTGCTGCTGCGGATGCGGGCGCGGGCCTCACCACCGGTATCGGCGCGACCGCGAATACCGGTGCCGCCGCAGGTGGTTCGGCCCAAGGCGCCCTCGACTCCACCGCGAACACCTGGTCCTCCCTGGACGTCTCGGGTGCCTTCGGCTCCGGCTTCGACACCCTCGGCACCACGGACACCTCGCTGTTCGCCGACACCGACACGTCGATGGACACCGGCGCCTCCGCCGACCTCTCCACCGACTCCTTCCTCAACTGACCCACCGGAAGGCCCCACCCATGCACCCCACCCGCCTCGCCTCCACGAGCACCCACCCGGGCGCCCCGGAGCGAGCGGGTGGGGTCGCACGCCGAGCGCGCACGCAAGACCCTGTCCGCCAGCAGTTCTCGCAACAATGAAAGAGGTCGGGTGAGATGGTTGCTCCTGTCGCGGTGACGAAAGCGCCTGCCGTGCCGTTGCTTTCGGTCTTGGGGGAAGCGGCGACGGTGGCGCGCGCCGTGGGGCGGGGGGATCTGGTGGCGCGGTTGGGGGCGGCGGTGGAGCGGGTGCGGGATCCTCGGCGGCGGATCGTGATCGCCGGACAGGTGGGGCAGGGCAAGAGCCGGTTCGTCAACGCTCTGCTCAACGTCGACATCTGCGCGGTGGGCGATGACGCCACCACCGTGGTCCCGGCGGTGCTCGCGCACGGCGCGGAAGCCGACGCCCACCTGGTACTCGCCGATCCGCATGGCGGCGGCCCGGAGGCCCGGGTGGCGGTCCCGGTCGACGAGACGGGCGCCGTCGACGCGCGCACCCCGCTCGCCGAGGGCCGCCGCGTGACGCGCCTCGAGATCCAGCTGCCGAATCCCCTGCTGGCCGACGGCATCGTCCTGGTCGACACCCCCGGCGTCGGCGGTCATGGAAATGCCGGTGTGTCAACGGTTCTCGGCATGGTACCGGCGGCCGACGCGGTGCTGATCATCTCCGACGCGTCCACCGAACTCACCGAGCCCGAACTCTCCTTCTTGCGCCAGGTGCGCGAACTGTGCCCCACGGTTGCCCTGGTGCTCACCAAGATCGACCTGTACCCGCACTGGCGCCGCGTCCTCGACGCCGACCGCGCCCACCTGGACCGCGCCGGCCTCGACGTGCCGATCATCCCGGTCTCCTCGCTGCTGCGCACCCACGCCATGCGCACCCAGGACCCGCGCCTCGGCGCCGAATCCGGCTTCGGCACGCTGTACCAGTTCCTGCGCGAGCAGGTCGTCGCCCGCGACATGGCCGCAACCCGCGCCGCCGTCGCGCGCGACATCCATGCCGCCGCAGAACATCTCGCGCTCACCTTGGGCAGCGAACTTGTCGCGCTGCGTGATCCGGAGCAGGCCGCGGCCGCGATCGGCGAACTCACCGGCGCGAAGGCCGCCGCCGAGGATCTGCACCGCCGCACCGCCACCTGGCAGCAGACCCTCGCCGACGGCATCACCGACCTCGCGGGCGATGTGGACCACGATCTGCGCGACCGGCTGCGCGGCATCACCCGCACCGGCGAGGAGTGGATCGACGGCCACGATCCCGGCAGGCACTGGGACGCGATCGCCGAATGGCTCGCCGAGACAGTCGATTCCGCGCTCGGTGACAACCTGCTGTGGACGCACAAGCGGGCGGTGCAGCTGGCCGAACGCGTCGGTGAGCACTTCGCCCACGTCGGCGCGGTCGATCTGCCCGATGTGCGCGCCGGCCTGGACGACGGCGACAGCCGCGCCGGATCGGGCACCCTCGCCGATCTCGAGCCCGACATCGGGTTCACCAGCAAGGTCCTGGTCGGCCTGCGCGGCTCCTACGGCGGCGTGCTGATGGTCGGCCTGGCCAGCACGTTCGCCGGGCTGGCGATGCTGAACCCGATCTCGCTGGGCGCGGGAGTCATCGTGGGCGGCAAGGCTTTCCGCGACGACAAACAGGCCAGGCTGGCGCGCCGCCGCGCGGAGGCGAAGAACGCGGTGCGCCGCTTCGTCGACGATGTCGCCTTCCAGGCGGGCAAAGAGTCCAAGGACCGCCTGCACCGCATCCACCGCGCGCTGCGCGACCACTACGCCGGGGTGGCCGAGCGCAGCCTGCGTTCCCTGGAGGACTCGCTGCGCGCCGCGCAGGAGGCGGCCACCATGGAGACCGCCCGCCGCGCCGAGCGCTGCGCGGAGCTGGAGCGTCAGTTGCGGGTGGTCGCCGAACTGCGCCGCTACGCCGACGCCGTCCCGGGAGCCGCCGGTACGGTAGCCGGGTGATCACGA
Source organism: Nocardia puris (assembly GCF_003315035.1). Classification (GTDB taxonomy): domain Bacteria; phylum Actinomycetota; class Actinomycetes; order Mycobacteriales; family Mycobacteriaceae; genus Nocardia; species Nocardia puris. The sequence goes on along the minus strand of NZ_QNRE01000010.1, from coordinate 199,480 downwards.
CGACACGCCGTTCGAGCGCGCGATGACAACGCGGCCGGCCCCCGGTCTGGTCGGCGCGGCGCACGCGCTGATCGGTGCGGCCGCGCGCTCCTTCGCGAGCGAGCCGCGCCCCCGCGCGCTGCTGGCCGACTGCGCCCGCCGCCTGGATCAGCCGCTGCGCGTGGCGCTGGCGGGCTCGCTCAAGGCGGGCAAGTCGACGCTGCTGAACGCGCTGGTGGGGCAGGACATCGCCCCGACCGACGCGACGGAATGCACCCGCGTGGTCACCTGGTACCGGGGCGGTCCCACGCCGAGCGTCACCGCGTACGCCGCCGACGGGGCGCGCGCCAATGTGGTGGTGCGCCGGGGCGCGGGCGGGTTGACCTTCGACCTGAGCGGGTTGGCCTGGGACGTGGCGGGCCCGCGCGACGTGGACCACCTCGAGGTGGAGTGGCCGGCCTCGACGCTGGCGCAGACCACGATCATCGATACGCCGGGCACGTCGTCGCTGTCGCGGGAGGTGTCGCGGCGCACCGCCCGGCTGCTCACCCCCGACGACGAGGACGACACCGAGCACGTGGCGGTGCCGGGTGCCGACGCGGTGGTCTACCTGCTGCGCAGGCTCGACGCCACCGACGTGCGGTTCCTGGAGCGCATCGGTGCGGGAACCGCCGCGCAGCAGGATGATTCGGCTCCGGCGGGTCCGCTCGGCGTGATCGGCGTGGTCTCCCGTGCCGACGAGATCGGCGCGGGCCGCATCGACGCCCTGCATTCCGCCCGCGACGTCGCCACTCGTTTCGCGACCGAACTGGAGCGAACCGGCTTGTGCCAGGCGGTGATTCCGGTGGCCGGTCTGCTGGCGTTCGCCGCCGCCACGCTGCGCCAGCAGGAGTTCGCCGCGTTCCAGGCGCTGGCCGGTGTGCCGGTGGACGATCTCGCCGTGGCGATGCTCTCGGCGGATCGCTTCGCGCACAACGACACAGCGCTGCCGGTGCCCGCCGAGCTGCGAGCTCAGCTGGCCGAACGTTTCGGCATGTTCGGTATTCGCATGGCGGTCACGCTGATTCGTCTCGGGGTGCGCGATTCCGCCGCGCTCGCAGCGGAACTCACCGCCCGCAGCGGAGTGGACGAGTTGCGGTCGGTGCTCGACGTCCAATTCGGCCAGCGCGCCGACCAATTGAAGGCGCACTCGGCGCTGGCCGCGCTGGCCAGGGTGATCACCGCCTACCCTGGCACCTCCGCCGACGGGCTGCTGCCGCGCGTGCACAACCTCCTCGCCGACGTGCACGGCTTTACCGAACTCCGCCTGCTGGGCCGCCTGCGCACCGACGAACTCACCCTGCCCCCGGCCGATCTCACCGAACTGCACCGCCTCGTCGGCGGCTCCGGCATAGCCCCGCACCTGCGCCTCGACCTACCCGCCGACGTGCCCCTCGACGCTCTGCGCACCCAGGCCCTCGCCGCCGTCCGCAAGTGGCGCGACCGCGCCCGCCACCCGCTCGCCGACCAGCTCACCGCCCGCGCGTGCCTGACTGCCGCGCGCAGCGCCGAAGGGATTCTGGATGCGTTGCCGCCGGGATGAATTCACCGGATGCGCAGCCCGCCGGAGCTACGCCGACGCGACGATCCGCCCCGTCGCACCTCACGGTTCCAGCGCACCGCTCCCCGGATCGATCAGAATCTTCGCGTGATGCTCCGGATTCGCGAGGGCGTCAAAGGCATTCGCCACACCCGCCAACCCCACCGTCCCCGTCAGCAGCGGGCGCGGGTCGACCTTTCCGTCCGCGATCATGTGCAGGGTGTCGCGGAACTCCCCGGGGTCGTACCCGAGGGCGAAGCGCAACTCGATCTCCTTGTTGACGGCCAGCGCCGGGTGGAAACGGTCGGTCTCCATGCACACTCCGACCACCACCACGCGCGAACTCGGCGGCGCGGCGGCGATGATCTGGTCGATCACCCCCGGTACGCCGACGCATTCGAAGATCACCGGCCCCGTCGGCGCGGCCCCCAGTGCGCCCGCCGCGCGGAAGACGTACCACCAGGGCAGGTTCGGGATGCGCCGCAGCTGCTCCATGGTGTCGAAGGCCAGGGTGAGCAGGTCGGTGGCGCCGCCGATCCGCGGCTTCGGCCCCGCCTCCCACGGTGATTCGACGGCCGGGTCCACCACGACGTCCGCACCGCACGCCGCCGCCAGGTCCCGGCGGCGCGGCGAGAAATCGCTGGCCACCACGGTGCGCACGCCCGCCGCCTTCAGCATGCTGATCACGGCCAGACCGATGGGCCCGCAACCGATCACGAACGCGGGCCGCCCCTTGCCGACCTGCCCCTTGCGCACCGCGTGCCAGGCCACCGCCATCGGTTCGGTGAACGCGGCGAGTTCGGCCGAGAGCCCGTTCGGCACCGGCATCGTCATGGATTCCTGCACCACGACCTGCTCGGCGTAGGCGCCGGGCGCGGCGGGCGACAGGCCGATCAGCTGGGGTTTCCCGGACTCCCGGAGAATCGGCAGTGCAACGACTTTCGTGCCCGGCCGCCACCGCTTGCGACACCCGGGCCCGTAATCGACCACCTCGCCGCTGAATTCGTGTCCGAGCACCACGCTGTGCTCGGCGCGCATGAACTCGTCGTATCCGCTCGCCGCCGCCAGGTCGGCCATCTCGTCGGCGTGGGCGCGCGCGTGCAGATCCGATCCGCAGATCCCGCACCGCAGCACATTCAGCAGCACCTGCCCCCGGCCCGGCTGCGGCGTCGGCCGCCGCTCGACCGAGAACTTCGTATCGGTGACAACAGCGGCACGCATGGGCACTCCTGACGGTCGGCTCACCTGGCCGCAACCTATCACCGGGGCGCACGACGCGGAGCGAGAGCGACGGACCCGCGCGAACGGGCTCGTGGCCGCCCGCGCCCTCCGTGCTCTCGGTAGGCAGCGGGACCCGCGCCAGCAGGTCGTCCCCGCCTGCGGATCACCGGCCCCACCAGTTGCTATCTCACCAAAGTGATCTACACCACATTCCCCGCCGCGGGAATTATCCGGCCCGCACCACCCGTTGGTCAGTACGACAACATTGAGCGTGTCCGACTCAAGTTTCAGTTGACTCCCGGCGATAGCGGGGGCAGGATTGAGCCGACCACGCTCAGCGTTGCTGGGACCGTGCTCCGTGAGGTGCCGGGGCGAGGTCTCGCGGCACAACGAAAGAACAGGCCGCAGGGCGGGCAGTCTCGCCCGGCACCGGCACAACAGGTACGTCAACTAGGAGGAACCACCATGGCTCGTGCGGTCGGAATCGACCTCGGGACCACGAACTCGGTCGTCGCCGTTCTCGAAGGCGGCGAACCGGTCGTCGTCGCCAACTCGGAGGGATCGCGCACCACCCCGTCGATCGTCGCGTTCGCGAAGAACGGCGAAGTACTGGTCGGCCAGCCCGCCAAGAACCAGGCTGTCACCAACGTCGACCGCACCATCCGCTCCGTCAAGCGCCACATCGGCACGGACTGGACCGTCGAGATCGACGGCAAGAAGTACACCTCGCAGGAGATCTCCGCGCGCACGCTGATGAAGCTGAAGCGCGACGCCGAGGCCTACCTCGGTGAGGAGATCACCGACGCGGTCATCACCGTCCCCGCCTACTTCGAGGACGCGCAGCGCCAGGCCACCAAGGAAGCCGGCCAGATCGCGGGCCTCAACGTCCTGCGCATCGTCAACGAGCCCACCGCGGCCGCGCTGGCCTACGGCCTGGACAAGGGCGACAAGGAACAGACCATCCTGGTCTTCGACCTCGGCGGCGGCACCTTCGACGTGTCCCTGCTCGAGATCGGCGAGGGCGTCGTGGAGGTCCGCGCGACCTCCGGTGACAACCACCTCGGCGGCGACGACTGGGACCAGCGCGTCGTGGACTGGCTGGTGGAGAAGTTCAAGGCCAGCTCGGGCATCGACCTGACCAAGGACAAGATGGCCATGCAGCGCCTGCGCGAGGCGGCGGAGAAGGCCAAGATCGAACTGTCCTCGAGCCAGTCGACCTCGATCAACCTGCCCTACATCACCGTGGACGCGGACAAGAACCCGCTGTTCCTGGACGAGCAGCTGACCCGCGCCGAGTTCCAGAAGATCACCTCGGATCTGCTCGACCGCACCCGTGCGCCGTTCCAGCAGGTCATCAAGGACGCCGGCATCAAGGTCGCCGATATCGACCACGTGGTCCTCGTCGGTGGCTCCACCCGCATGCCCGCCGTCTCCGAGCTGGTCAAGGAACTGACCGGCGGCCAGGAGCCCAACAAGGGCGTGAACCCGGACGAGGTCGTCGCCGTCGGCGCCGCCCTGCAGGCCGGTGTGCTCAAGGGTGAGGTCAAGGACGTCCTGCTGCTCGACGTGACCCCGCTCTCGCTGGGCATCGAGACCAAGGGCGGCGTGATGACCAAGCTCATCGAGCGCAACACCACCATCCCCACCAAGCGGTCGGAGACCTTCACCACCGCCGACGACAACCAGCCCTCGGTGCAGATCCAGGTCTTCCAGGGTGAGCGCGAGATCGCCTCGCACAACAAGCTGCTCGGCTCCTTCGAGCTGACCGGCATCCCGCCGGCCCCGCGCGGCGTGCCGCAGATCGAGGTCACCTTCGACATCGACGCCAACGGCATCGTGCACGTCACCGCGAAGGACAAGGGCACCGGCAAGGAGAACACGATCAAGATCCAGGACGGCTCCGGCCTGTCCAAGGAGGAGATCGACCGGATGGTCAAGGACGCCGAGGCGCACGCCGCCGAGGACAAGGCCCGCCGGGAAGAGGCCGAGACCCGCAACCAGGCCGAGTCGCTGGTGCACCAGACCGAGAAGTTCATCAAGGACAACGAGGACAAGGTGCCGGCGGACGTGAAGTCCAAGGTCGAGGCGGCCATCGCCGAGGCGAACGAGGCGCTCGAGGGCACCGACATCGCCGCCGTCAAGGCCGCGGTGGAGAAGCTGGCGACCGAGTCGCAGGCGCTGGGCCAGGCCATCTACGAGGCCTCGGCCGCCGAGCAGGCCGCGTCCGGCAACGGCGCGTCGAGCTCGGCCGCCGATGACGACCAGGTCGTCGACGCCGAGGTCGTGGACGAGCCGGTGGACACGGAGAAGAAGTGACGCAGGGGAATTCGGAGCAGCACGCCTCCGAGCAGGAGCCGATCTCGGTGGTCGACAAGCGCAAGATCGACCCCGAAACCGGTGAGGTCCGCGAGGGCGCGGCCGAGGACGCCGCGCCCGAGGGCGGCAACGGCACCGCCCCCGAGGCGGCGCCCGTCACCGGCGACGGTGGTCGTGAACTCGCCGAGCGCACCGCCGATCTGCAGCGGCTGACCGCCGAGTACGCGAACTACCGCAAGCGGGTGGAACGCGATCGCAAGGCCGCCGTGGACGCGGCCAAGGCGGCGGTGGTCACCGAACTGCTGGGCGTGCTCGATGATCTGGACCGGGCCAAGGCGCACGGCGACCTGGAGTCCGGGCCGCTGAAGTCGGTGGCGGACAAGCTGGTCGACGCGCTGCGCAAGCAGGGCCTCGAGGAGTTCGGCGCGGAGGGCGAGCCCTTCGACCCGACCCTGCACGAGGCCGTGCAGCACGAGGGCTCCGGGCACGACCCGGTGCTCGGCGTGGTGATGCGCAAGGGTTACCGCTTCGGTGACCGGGTGCTGCGGCACGCGCTGGTCGGCGTCACCGACGGCGTCGCCGACCTGGCCGAGACGCCGGAGACGGCCGAGACAGAGGCATCGGACGCTGATGCCAGTGCTGACAGTCACTGATCACGCGAGAGGAGGAGAGACCCGGTGAGCCAACGGGAGTGGATCGAAAAGGACTTCTACAAGGAGCTGGGTGTCTCCTCCGGCGCCTCGCAGGACGAGATCAAGAAGGCCTACCGCAAGCTCGCTCGTGACCTGCACCCCGACGCCAACCCCGGCGACACCAAGGCCGAGGAGCGGTTCAAGACCGTCAGCGAGGCGCACGCCGTGCTGTCGGACCCGGCCAAGCGCAAGGAGTACGACGAGACCCGCAGGCTCTTCGCCGGCGGCGGCTACCCACGCGGCGGGTTCAGTCCCGGTGCGGGCGGCGGGTTCTCGCAGGACTTCAATATCGGCGACATCTTCGGTGGCGCCTCGGCCGGTGACGGCGGGCTCGGCGATCTGCTGGGCGGGCTGTTCAACCGGGGCGGCACGCGCACCACGAGCCGTCCGCGGCGCGGCGCCGATGTGGAGACCGAGACGACCCTCGGGTTCCGCGAGGCCGCCCAGGGTGTGACCGTTCCGCTGCGGATGACCAGTCCGTCGCCGTGCACCACGTGTCACGGCAGCGGCGCCAAGCCGGGGACCAGTCCCCGGGTGTGCCCCATCTGCAACGGGGCCGGCGTGGTCAGCCGCAACCAGGGCGCGTTCGGGTTCAGCGAACCCTGCGACGAGTGCCGCGGTTCGGGCTCGATCATCGACGACCCGTGCGTCGACTGCCACGGCAGCGGTATCCAGAACCGGACCCGCACCATCACGGTGCGCATCCCGCCGGGCGTCAGCGACGGCCAGCGGATCCGGTTGGCCGGGCAGGGCGAGGCGGGCCTGCGCGGCGCGCCCTCGGGCGATCTGTACGTGACGGTGCACGTCAGCCAGGACAAGGTGTTCGGCCGCAACGGCGACGACCTGACCCTGGTGCTGCCGGTCAGTTACAGTGAACTGGTGCTCGGCACAACGGTTTCCGTGCCGACGCTGGAGGGCCGCGTCGGGGTGAAGGTGCCGCCCGGCACCGCCGACGGGCGGATCCTGCGGGTGCGCGGGCGCGGTGTGCCCAAGCGCGGCGGCGGGGCCGGTGACCTGCTGGTCACGGTCAAGGTCGCGGTGCCGCAACAGCTGGACCCCGACGCCACCGAGGCGCTGAAGCGCTATCAGGAGGCGGAACGGGCCGGCGGGTTCGATCCACGTGCGGGATGGGCGGGTGCGTGATGACCACTGATCCGAAGAAGGCGTCGGCGGGTGCGTCGCGCACCGAGTTCTTCATGATCTCGGTGGCGGCGCAGCTGGCCGGTATGCACGCGCAGACGCTGCGCACCTACGACCGTCTCGGTCTGGTGACGCCGCAACGCACTTCGGGTGGGGGTCGCCGGTATTCGGCCAGGGATGTGGAGCTGCTGCGCGAGGTGCAGCGGCTTTCCCAGGACGAGGGCGTCAATCTGGCGGGGATCAAGCGCATCATCGAATTGACCAATCAGGTCGAGGAGTTGCGCGAACAACTCGCCGAGACGCGCGCCGAACTGGAGCGGCTGCGGGCGGGCTACCGCCCGGATCTCTCGCCGCCGCAACGCAGTACCGCGCTGGTGGTGTGGAAGCCGCGCAACCAGCGCTGAACGAATGCCGATCGGGCCCCGTTTCTTTCGAACTCTCCGGAATTCGGAAGCGGCGGGGCCCGATTGTCCTTTCCGGCCGGTGCGGGGTTTGCTGGAACAGTGTTCAAGTTTGCTGGCGCGCAGGGAATTCCGTCGAGCTGCCTTTGCCTGTCGGCATGAATTCAGCGGACCGGTCGGTATTTTCGGATTCCGCGCGGAATGCGCGGAGGTTGCCCATCGGCCGTGGTCGGCGGCTCGTGAGGGTAGCCACAGGGTCGCTCTAGGTGGCTTGACCAGGTGAGTCTTGCAAAGTGGATCGCGCGCATTTGGTGTATCTGTGATCGAATTCATTGCTCCTGAACGGTCTTTCGGTCTGTTATTCGGCGATTTTGCGCGCGGGCTTCTTGGTTCAGGGGAATTACACGTGTGTGTTTCGGACGGATCATTCCGTACCCGGCAAACCTCGCCTACACTCAGTGGGCATCGGCTGCTGTCGAGTGTCCCGCAGCACCTCACTCGCCGGCACGGTTTGTGTTCTCGTGCGAAATGGGGTTGTGACACAAATGGATTCGCGGACTGTCGCTTTGATCAGAACGACGTTCAAGGCGGTTGCTGCGGAAGAAGGGGGGCCGGAGAGGCTGGCGCGGTCGTTCTACTCGATCCTGTTCACCGACTACCCGCAAACCCGCGACTTCTTCCCCGCGGCGATGGATTCACAGCGTGACCGTCTTGTCAAGGCCATCTCCTACGCCCTCGACCGGCTCGAGGAACCGAACAAATTGTTGCCGTTCCTCGCCCAGCTCGGCCGCGATCACCGCAAATACGGTGTGCGGGCCGAACACTACGTCGCGGTGGCCACCTCGCTGAAGGAGGCGGTGCGCCGCTTCGCGGGGACCGAGATGTGGACCGACGAGGTCGGCAAGGCTTGGGACGAGGGACTCGCCGTCATCGGCGCGACGATGCAGGAGGCGGCCGACAAGGAGACCACGCCGGCGGTGTGGTCGGGCACCGTGGTCGAAAATCGGTTGGTGCTGCGGAATCTGGCGATCGTCCGCCTGCAACTGGACCAGCCCATCTCCTATGCCGCGGGCCAGTACATGAGCGTGCAGATCCCCGCGCGGCCCCGGATGTGGCGCTACCTCTCGCCCGCCGTGCCCGCGAATGCCAACGGGGAGATCGAATTCCACGTGCGCGGTGTGCTCGGCGGCTGGGTGAGTCCGGCCATCGTCGGGCACACCGGTGTCGGCGACCAGTGGCACATCGGCTCGCCGCTGGGCGGGCTCGGGGTGCCGCGCAACACCAAGCGCAAGATGCTCATGGTCGGCTGCGGCACCGGAATCGCCCCGCTGCGTGCGCAACTCATGCAGATGGCGCAGCGGCGCACCAACCCGAAGGTGCACCTGTTCGTCGGCGGGCACCACCCGTGCGATCTCTACGACCTGGAGACGCTGAGCGATCTGGCCGTCGCCAACAAGTGGCTCACCGTCACGCCGGTCAGCGAGAGCGATGAGAACCCTTGGTGGTACTACGATTCCGGCTCGGTCGACCGGCAGTGGCCCGGGTTGGAGCCGCGGATGACCGGGCAGATCGGCAAGGTCGTGGCGAGTTTCGGGTCCTGGGCCGACCGCGACGTGCAGATCGTCGGCTCGCCCTCGATGGTGCAGACCACCAAGTTCCGGCTCATGGCGGCGGGCACGCAGACCAAGAACATCCGCCACGACCCGCTGTTCTGAGCGCTCAGAGTCCTTCGTACTGAATGCGTTCGGCCGGGGTGCCGGTCTCGACCAGACGGTCCACCGTGGCCCGCACCATGGCGGGTGACCCGCACACCAGCACTTGGTGCTCGGCGAACGCACCGTGCGCGCCCACCACCTCGGCGAGCGTGCCCTCCAGCAGTTCGTCGGCGGGGAAGCCCACGTCCACCCGGGAGTGCTCGAACCACTCGTCGGGCCAGTCCGGGTCCTCCAGGCTCTCCACCACCGGCACCACGGTGAGCCACTCCAGCTCCTCGGCCAACAGGTAGAGCATGTCGGCGGCGTACAGGTCGCGTGGGTAGCGGCCGCCCACGAACAGGTAGGTGCGCGGCGGTTCGGCCAGCCTGGCCAGCTCCAGGATCTGCGCGCGCAGCGGCGCCAGACCGGTGCCGCCCGCGATCATCACCACCTCGCCGCCCTCCGGATCCACCGCGAACGACCCCTGCGGCGCGGAGATCAACCACTCCTCACCCGCCTCCGTGTCGGCCACCAGCGACCCGCTCAGCCACCCACCCGGCACCGCCCGCACGTGGAACTCCAGCTTCCCGTCCAGCGACGGCGGCAGCGCGGGGGAGAGCCTGCGCCGCACCCCGGGATGGCGCTGCGTGCGGATCTCCACCGACTGCCCGGCGACGAACGGCACGAACTCCCCGATCAGGCGGATCACCGCCACGTCGTGACGCAGGCGATGGTGGCCGACGACGGTCGCGGTCCATTCCTGTTGCGCCACACCGTTACCGAGATGCTGGGGGTCCGTCATTCAGGAGAGTCCTGTCTTCGAGGCGGGTGTGTCATGGTTGGGGCGAGCCCGAAATGGGTGTACGGGCTGTGTTTGTTGGCGCGCTGGTGCGCGCGTGTTCGCGGCCCTTGATGTCTCGCGGCCCAGCGCTCGAGACTCGCGCTGCGCGCATGCGCTTCGAGCGCTGGGCCGCGAGACGGCCGCGAACGGTCGGTCGTCGGGCTCCCTCCCCGATGTGGTTGGGAGAGTGCGGATCGTGCGTGCAGGTGAGGGCTGAGCCGGGCCGAGTGGGCACATCACACCGGGTCGCTGGCGATGATGTGTTCCGGTGCGCCGACGGCGATGAGGGCGCGTTTGGTGTCGGCGATCATGCGGGCCGAGCCGGCTATCTGGATCTGGCGGTCGGACCAGGAGCCGAAGCTGGCGACGACGGCGCCGAGGTTGCCGATGAGGCGGCGGTGCATGCCGTAGGGGGCGTCGGCGGGCGGGTGGGGGTACCACCACGGGTTGGTCTTCTGCTCGCACACCGGCACCACGGTGAGCCACGGGTTGCTCTGCGAGAGCTGCCACATGTTCTCCACGTCGTACAGGTCGCAGGGATAGCGGCCGCCGATGAAGAAGTGCACGCGCGGGTTCACCCCGCGCTGGCTCATCTCGATCAGCTGGGCGCGCAGCGGCGCGATACCGGTGCCCGCGCCGATCAGCAGCACGTCGCGGCCCGATTCGCGATCCACGTGCAGGCCGCCCAGCGGTCCGCCGATCTGCCAGCGGTCGCCCACCTGCGTCTCGTTCACAATGGCCGGGCTCACCCAGCCGGTGCGGACCTTGCGCACGTGGAACTCGATCTCCCCGTAGGGATTCGAGGGAATCGCCGGCGAGAGGTACCGCCACATCTTGGGCCGCTGCGGAATCGCCACCGGCACGTATTGCCCGGCCTGATACGGCACCGGGGTGTCCGATTGCAGGCGCACGATGGCCAGGTCGTCGAGCACCTTGCGGTGACCGACCACGGTGGCCTCCCAGTACGGCGGCGACTTGTCGGAGTTCGCGCCGATCGCCATCGCGGCCGAGATGAGGATGGCGATATCGCGCCAGCCCTCCTCCAGTTCGCGGGTCCAGCCGTTGCCGTTGTAGACGCGGAACGCGGTGAGCATGGCCCGGCCCGCCTGGTCGTAGTGCTGGGCCTCGACACCGTACTTGCGGTGGTCGCGGGCCAACTGCTCCAGGAACCGCTGCGCGCGATCCCAGTCCTCGAGGTGGTCGAGCACGTACTGGATGGCGGTGGTCAGGCGCTTGGGTTGCATGTCCATCGCGGGCGGGAACAGTTCGCGCAGCCGGGGGCTCTCGGCGAACAGGTGACCGTAGAAGGCACTGATCAACCGCTCGGGTCCGCCCGGGGATTCGGTCACCGAACGGAAGTTGGCGCGGACCAGCGCAGCCGAACGCGCATCCACGACGAGAGCTTCCTTTCTCAGCAGGGACGTACCCGAAACCGGCGGTCCTCGGGGATCAAGTATCCCCGAAAAGTCCGTGGCCGTGTCGGGATGCGCAGCACGTACCGAGCCCGCCGAGAGCTATCGCTCGGCTATTTCACTGCCTGCGGAGGTCCAACACGACGGGCTCATGGCGTCGACGCGCCGACGGCACCGTCGCTGCGCTCGGCCCATGGGTCTGGGCCGCTGTCCAGGATAGCGGCGCGACGCCGCCGCGACGACCCGATGTGCCCGGTCAGCGGGCAACGGCCGCGCGAACCGCGGGCACGACCTGCTCGGTGTAGCGGCGGACCTGTGCGGCCGCGTCGCCCTCGCTGGGCCAGAAGACGAAGCCGTCCACCCGTCGCTCCAGGTGCAGGGCGGTGAGGTCATCGACCCACCGCTCGACGGGACCGGCCAGGAAGCCGCCGTCCGCGCCGTCGGTGATCGTGCCCGAGACGTTGTAGAGGCGCCGCACCGCCGACGGGTCGCGCCCCGCCGCCGCGGCCGCGTCGTCGATCCGCGCGCCCGCCTCGGTGAGGAACTCCGGCGTCGCCCACGACGAGGAGGGCAGCCAGCCGTCGGCCCGCGCGCCGGTCAGCGCCAGCATGCGCGGGCCGCTCGCGCCGAGCCAGATGCCGGGGGCGTGGGCGGGCGCGGGGCCGGGGTGGATCCCGACGAGGCGATGGAACTCGCCCGGCACCCGCGCGGTGCGCTCGTCGGACCACATGGCCCGGATGATCTCGATCGCCTCGCCGGTCGCCCGCAACGCCTCGCCGCCCGAGAGCCGCGCCCCGCCCATCCCGGCGATCGCGTCCCAGAACGCGCCGGCGCCGAGCCCGAGGTGGACGCGTCCGCCGGTGATGATGTCCAGGGAGGCAACCGATTTGGCCAGCACGGCCGGATTGCGCAGCGGCAGGTTGGCGACGTCGGGGAAGAACGCGAGCCGGGTGGTGCGCACGGCGAGCGCGGTGATCAGGGTCCAGGTGTCGAAGAAGCGGCGCTGATAGGGGTGGTCCTGGATGCCGATGAGGTCGAGCCCGTGGGTGTCGGCGTAGGCGGCCAGGTCGGTGAGTCCGGCGTAGTTGTCGGCCTCCGGGATCAGGAAGAGGCCGAATTCGGGCTGCCGAGTGGTCATTTCGTGCTCCGTTCGCAGATCACCGGGACTGTCTTGCCGCGCGCGCCGGAAGCGGCGGGTTGCCCGTAGTCATCCCTACACCACGCACGGTGTGATTCATCGCATCCGGGGGCGGCGCGGCGTAGCGTTGACGCGACCGGTGGATCCGCGCGAAACTTTTTCAAAGTTGAGCGGAACAGACTCAACCTCTCCGACGTTGAACCCAGAGAACAGCGCGAGCCCGCGCGTGCGGGAAAGGGCACTCGACGCTGCGGACACGACAAGTAGGAAGGTGACGCGTGGACTCGTTCAATCCCACCACCAAGACCCAGGCGGCCCTGACCGCGGCCCTGCAGGCGGCCTCCGCCGCGGGCAATCCGGAGATTCGCCCGGCGCACTTGCTGGTGGCGTTGCTGGATCAGACCGACGGGATCGCCGCCCCGCTGCTCAAGGCCGTCGGCGTGGACCCCGCCGCCGTCCGGCGCGAGGCACAGGACATCGTCGACCGGCTGCCGCGCGCGACCGGTGCGACCACCACTCCCCAACTCGGCCGCGAGGCGCTGGCCGCCATCACCGCGGCGCAGCGGCAGGCCACCGAACTGGGGGACGAATACGTCTCGACCGAGCACGTCGTCGTCGGTCTCGCCCAGGGCGATTCGGACGTGACGATGCTGCTCACCAAGTACGGCGCGACCGCCGACGCGCTGCGCGAGGCGTTCACCGCCGTGCGCGGCAGCGCGCGCGTCACCAGCCCCGATCCCGAGGGCAGCTACCAGGCGCTGGAGAAGTACTCCACCGACCTCACCGAGGCGGCGCGCGCGGGCAAGCTGGACCCGGTCATCGGGCGCGACACCGAGATCCGGCGCGTGGTGCAGGTGCTCAGCCGCCGCACCAAGAACAACCCGGTGCTGATCGGCGAACCCGGCGTCGGCAAGACCGCCATCGTGGAGGGCCTGGCCCAGCGCATCGTCGCGGGCGACGTCCCGGAATCGCTGCGCGGCAAGTCCGTCGTCTCGCTCGACCTGGGCGCGATGGTGGCCGGCGCGAAGTACCGCGGCGAGTTCGAGGAGCGGCTCAAGGCCGTGCTGGAGGACATCAAGAACAGCGCGGGCCAGATCATCACGTTCATCGACGAGCTGCACACCATCGTCGGCGCGGGCGCCACGGGCGAATCCGCCATGGACGCGGGCAACATGATCAAGCCCATGCTGGCGCGCGGCGAGCTGCGGCTGGTCGGCGCGACCACGTTGGAGGAGTACCGCCAGCACATCGAGAAGGACGCGGCGCTGGAGCGGCGCTTCCAGCAGGTGCTGGTCGGCGAGCCCTCGGTGGAGGACACCGTCGGCATCCTGCGCGGCATCAAGGAGCGCTACGAGGTGCACCACGGCGTGCGCATCACCGACTCCGCGCTGGTGGCCGCCGCCGCCCTGTCGGATCGCTACATCACCTCGCGGTTCCTGCCCGACAAGGCCATCGACCTGGTGGACGAGTCGGCCTCGCGGCTGCGCATGGAGATCGACTCGCGCCCGGTGGAGATCGACGAGGTCGAGCGCGCGGTGCGCCGCCTCGAGATCGAGGAGGTCGCGCTGAGCAAGGAGACCGACGAGGCCTCCAAGCAGCGCCTGGAGAAGCTGCGCTCCGAACTGGCCGACAGCCGCGAGAAGCTCAACCAGCTCACCACCCGCTGGCAGAACGAGAAGAACGCCATCGACCAGGTGCGCGTGCTCAAGGAACAGCTCGAGGCGCTGCGCGGGGAGTCCGAGCGCGCCGAGCGCGACGGCGATCTGGGCAAGGCCGCCGAGCTGCGCTACGGCCGCATCCCCACCCTCGAGAAGGATCTCGCCGAGGCCGAGCGGGCCTCCGGCGCGGCCGCCGACGGCGAGGTGATGCTCAAGGAGGAGGTCGGCCCCGACGACATCGCCGAGGTGGTGTCGGCGTGGACCGGCATCCCGGTGGGCAGGCTGATGGAGGGCGAGACCCAGAAGCTGCTGCGCATGGAGGAGGAGCTGGGCCGGCGCGTGGTCGGCCAGACCGAGGCCGTGCAGGCGGTGTCGGACGCGGTGCGCCGGGCGCGCGCGGGCGTGGCCGATCCGAACCGGCCCACCGGCTCGTTCCTGTTCGTCGGCCCCACCGGCGTCGGCAAGACCGAGCTGGCCAAGGCGCTCGCGGACTTCCTGTTCGACGACGAGCGCGCCATGGTCCGCATCGATATGAGCGAGTACAGCGAGAAGCACGCGGTGGCCCGCCTGGTCGGTGCGCCGCCCGGCTACGTCGGCTACGACCAGGGCGGTCAGCTCACCGAGGCGGTGCGGCGCAGGCCGTACACGGTGGTGCTGTTCGACGAGATCGAGAAGGCGCACCCGGACGTCTTCGACATCCTGCTCGCGGTGCTGGACGAGGGCAGGCTCACCGACGGCCAGGGCCGCACGGTGGACTTCCGCAACACCATCCTCATCCTGACCTCGAACCTGGGTGCGGGCGGTGACAAGGAGTTCGTCATGAACGCGGTGCGCTCGGCGTTCAAGCCGGAGTTCCTCAATCGTCTCGACGACGTGGTGATGTTCCACGCGCTGGACGAGGAGCAGCTGGAGCGGATCGTCGACATCCAGCTCGACCAGCTCCAGAAGCGGCTCTCGCAGCGCAGGCTGAAGCTGGACGTGAGCGATTCGGCGCGGTTCTGGCTGGCGGTGCGCGGCTACGACCCGGTGTACGGTGCGCGGCCGCTGCGCAGGCTGATCCAGCAGTCCATCGGCGACACCCTCGCCAAGGAATTGCTGGCCGGGGAGATCACCGACGGCGACACCGTGAAGGTGGGCGTCAGCCTGGAGAGCGACGGGTTGATCGTCGGCAAGTGAGTGCGTCGCGACCCCGACGCCCGGCGTGGGCGTCGGGGTCGCGCTGTCTCGTGTCCGCGCGGCCGTGCGGTGGCGCGAACAACGTGCCGAGTCGGGCCCGGCATCCGGCGATTGCCGGGCCGGACGGACCGGCGGGCCTACCCTGGAGTCATGACGAACCCGAAGGACCCCTGGGGACAGCGGCCGGAGGATGCGCCGACCGAGCATCTCGGAGCGCCGGGGGCGTCCGCGTTCGACCAGGCCGGGGAGACGACGAGTTACCCGACCACCGAGCGCTACGAACCGTGGGGCCCGCCTCCGGCCAACGCCACCAAGGAGTTCCCGCCGCTGGAGAGTCAGTCGTGGGGCGCCTATGACGGCGGGTACGGGGCGTGGGCGGGCGCGCAGGATGCCCCGCAGGGGGCGGGCGCACCACCCCAGTACGTGCCGCCGGGTGCGCAACCTCCGGGGGTGCAGCCACCGGATCAACAACCGCCCAAACGCAATACGGGTCTGTGGATCGCGCTCGCCATAGGTGTGATCGCGCTCATCGCCGTGGGCGGTGTGGTGGCCGGGCTGCTGATCGGCAATAACGATTCGTCCACGACAGCGGGTTCGACGACCACCCTGTCGGTTCCGACGGGCGGGCCCACACCCACCGAGAATCCGCGGCCCACCCGCCCGTCGCCGAGCGGTGTGCCCGGCCTGCCCGGCATCGAAGGACTCGGCGCCACCATGGGCACCATCAGCGCCAACGACGCGGGCACGCTCACCATCAGCACCGTGTCGGGCGGCACCGTCACGGTGCGCACCGACGCGTCGACGCAGGTGATCGCGCTGTCCGGCGCGTCGGTCGCCGACCTGCCCGTCGGGGATCTGGTGATGGTGCAGGGCGACGAGGAGGCCGACGGCGCCATCCTCGCGCGGATCATCATCAGCACCGCGCTGCCCGGCGGCGGACGCTGAGCGTGTACGCGGCTCATTGACCGCCATCGCCAGTTACGCTGGACCCTGATGACGGCAATGTGGTTCGGGTTGGCGGCGATCGCGCTCGTGGGTGCGATCGTGCTGCTGTATTTCGATCGGGTCCAACGGCAGCGGACCGGTCACGCGCGCCAGGTCTGGGCGAAGGCACAGGGATACACCTATGTGTCGGTGGAACCGGCGCTCCCGTCGACGTGGCGACGCGGCGCGCTGGCCAAGCTCGGTTACCTGTCCGCGGTGGACGTGGTCTCCGGTATCCGCAAGGGCGAGAAGTTCGTGCTCTTCGATCTGGAGGACGCGGCCACGCTGGTCGCGGTGCGCCGCCAGATCGGTTCGGACATCGACGTCGACATGCGGCTCAAGACCGCCTCGCCGCCCAAGGACGCCGACCTGGAGCTGCTCGGCGCCATCGGCGACCGCGTGGTCTTCGCCACCAACCCCGAGATCGCCAGGCACGCGGTGGATCAGCGCATGGTCGCGTTCATCGAGTCGCTGCCCGAGACCGTGCAGATGCTGTGGAGCGAGGGTAACTGGACCCTCGGCATGCTGAATGTCGGCACGGTGGCCAAGGATTGGGAGAGCGCCATCGACGCGGTGCTGCGCCTCTCGGGTCTGCTGCACGTGCTGCCGCCCGTCGCCGATCCGCGCGGTTTCGAGGATCGCGCGCGCGGCCGCGCCCCGGAGCGCGAAGCCGAATCCCCGCGCGGCGCAGCACGTGTCGCGCCGCCCGAAGGCGACGAGCGGGACAGTGACCTGCCCGCCTCCCGCGGCGTCGGCCCGCGCGGCTACGAACTCGACGGCGACGACGACTTCGATCCGGACGGCCCCCGCGCCTACGCCGACCGCGCCGAGAATCGCGCCTACGCCGACCGCGCCGAGAATCGCGCCTACGACGACGAGCCCGACTACGACGACGACTTCGATCCGGACGGCCCCCGCGCCTACGCCGACCGCGCCGAGAATCGCGCCTACGACGACGAGCCGGACTACGACGACGAAGCCTTGTTCGAGGACGAGGGCTACGATGAGCCCGCCGAGCCCGCCCCGCTGCGCAAGGAACCCGCCGCCGAACCCGCGCGCCGCCCCTCCCTCGCGGTCGTCCCCGACGCCAAGTCCCGCGACGAGCAGCGCCGCGAGGACGAGGACCCGCTGCCGCGCGGTGAGTGGGACCTCGACGAGGACCCCGCGCGCGCTCCGGAGAGCACGCCCGACCGTCCGGGCGGACCCTTCCACCCGGGCTTCCGCCCGTACCAGGGCCCCGTGCCCAAGTGACCCACCCGAGGGGATTCGCGTCGTCATGACCGATGGTTCCGCCCCCGCGCGCCTGCCCGGCGCCACCCGCCCCGTGGCCCTCGTCACGGGTCCCACCTCCGGCATCGGCCAGGCCTACGCCCAGCGCCTGGCCGCGCTCGGCTACGACCTGGTGCTCGTCGCCAGGGACGCCGATCGCCTGGCCGCGTTCGCCGCCGAGGTGGCCCGCAAATTCGATACCCGCTCGCAGGTGCTGACCGCCGACCTCACGGTCGACGCGGATCGCGAACACGTCGCGGCGCGGGCCGCCGAGGGCGTCGATTTCCTCGTCAATAACGCGGGAATCGGGCTCAAAGGCGAGTTCTGGGAGCTGCCCTTCGACCGGGTGCGCGCCCAGCTCGACCTCAACGTCGGCGCCGTGCTGGAACTCACCCACGCCGCGCTGCCGTCCATGATCGCCGCGGCCAAGGGCACCATCGTCAATGTGGCCAGCGTCGCCGGACTCGTGCCGGGGCGGGGCTCGACCTATTCGGCCTCCAAGGCCTACGTCGTATCCTTCACGGAAGGGTTGGCGGGCGGCCTGGCCGGAACCGGTGTCCGTATCCAGGCGCTGTGCCCCGGATTCGTCCGCACGGAATTCCACGACCGCGCGGGTATCGAGATGTCCTCGCTGCCCGCGCCGCTGTGGCTGTCCGTCGAACAGGTCGTCGCCGGTTCGCTGCGTGATCTCGAGAAGAACCGGGTCGTCAGCGTGCCCGGCGTGCAGTACAAGGCGATCACCACCGCGGCCGGACTCATCCCGCGAACCCTGCAGGTCCGAATGAATCGGGGCTTGTTCAATTCACGCGGAAGGACTTAGACATGATCGACCAGGCGAGTGCGGTGCACGGTGACACCGAGCACGGGGGCGGCGCCGACCGCGACAGATTGGCCGCGCTGGTGCGCGAGCTGGCCGTGGTGCACGGCAAGGTGACGCTGTCGTCCGGCAAGGAGGCCGACTACTACGTGGACCTGCGCCGCGCGACCCTGCACCACCGGGCCGGGCCACTGATCGGCAAACTGCTGCGCGAACTCGTCGCCGACTGGGACTTCGACGCCGTCGGTGGTCTCACCATGGGCGCCGACCCCGTCGCGCTGGCCGTCATGCACGCGCCGGGCCGCCCGATCGACGCGTTCGTGGTGCGCAAGGCCGCCAAGACCCACGGCATGCAGCGCCAGATCGAGGGCCCCGACATCGTCGGCAAGCGCGTGCTCGTCGTCGAGGACACCACCACCACCGGAAACTCCCCGCTCACGGCCGTGCGCGCGCTGCGGGACGCCGGTGCCACCGTGGTGGGCGTGGCCACCGTCGTGGACCGGGAGACCGGGGCCGATCAGGTGATCGCCGCCGAGGGATTGGAATATCGATCCATCCTCGGCCTGAAGGATTTGGCCCTGGGATAGCCTGGACGCTGTTCAAGTTTGTCCGGACGGTGAAGGACGTGTGAGTCACCAGTGGTGAGCATTGCGGTAAACAAGAGTCGCCAGAATGTTGCGATGCTCGGAATCGGTGCCTACCGACCCCAGCGCATCGTCAGCAATGACGAGGTGTGCGAGGTCCTGGACTCCACCGACCAGTGGATCTTCGAGCGCACCGGCGTCCGCAACCGGCGCTGGATCAGCGGCGACGAGACCCTGCGCTCCATCGCCGCGGGCGCGGGCGAACGCGCGCTCACCAATACCGGCATCGACCGCGCCAAGATCGGCGCGCTCATCCTGTGTACCTCGAGCTGGCTCAAGCTCACCCCGCACGGCGCGCCGACCGTGGCCTCCGACCTGGGCATGAACGGCATCCCCGCCTTCGACCTCACCTCCGGCTGCGGTGGCTTCGGCTACGGGCTGGGCGTGGCCGCCGACCTGATCCGCGCGGGCTCGGCCGACTACGTGCTGGTCATCGGCGCCGAGACGATGACCGTGGGCCTGGACCCCACCGACCGCGGCACCGCGATGATCTTCGGTGACGGCGCGGGCGCGGTGGTGGTCGGGCCGAGCGAGGAGAACGGCATCTCCCCGACGGTGTGGGGCAGCGACGGCGAGAACGCCGAAGCGATCGCCCAGGACGTCGACTTCCTCGAGTACATGAACAAGGCACAGCGGTTGCAGGGCACCGACCCGGCGGTGGAGCCGGTCGGCCGGATGTCGCTGCGCATGGAGGGGCCGCGCGTATTCCGTTGGGCCGCCGTCACTCTGCCGCGCGCGCTGGCCTCGGCGCTGGAGGTGTCGGGGGTGTCCAAGGACGATATCGAGGTGTTCATCCCGCACCAGGCCAACGCCCGCATCAACGAGCTGATGAAGAAGAACCTCGGGCTGGCCGACGAGATCCCGATGGCCAACGACATCGAGAACACCGGCAACACCTCCGCCGCGTCCATTCCGCTGGCGATGGAGGAGATGCTGGTGACGGGTAAGGCCAAGGGCGGGCAACTGGCGTTGCTGCTCGGGTTCGGCGCGGGCCTGAGTTACGCCGGCCAGGTCGTGACCCTGCCCCCGAAGCCGGCCGAGGCCAGTTTCTGACTATGGCGAGGCCCTTTCGCGCGGCGTTCGTCGGCGCGGCGGCGGTGACGGTGTTCGGCGCCGTCACCGGTCGCGACAAGCTCCAGTGGGTGGCCAAGCCGCTCATGATGCCGCTGCTGGCCGCCGACGTGGCGACCTCGGAGGTGGCGCTCGACCCCGTCGACCGCACCGTGCTGCTCGGTTCGCTCGGTGCGGCCACCCTCGGTGACGTGCTGCTCATCGATCCCGACGACGATCGCAGGCTGATCGCGGGCGCGTCGTCGTTCGCCGTCATGCAGGCGGGTTACTCCGTGCTGTGGTGGCGGCGCGGCGCCCGGCCCCGCGCGGCCATCGCCGGCCAGCGCCTCGCGGCCTGGCTGGGCGCGGCCGCGCTGATGCGTGTCAAGGCCCCCACCGTCGCCGCGCCCCTCACCGCCTACGGCGCCACCCTCGGCACGGCGGCCACCCTCGCCTCCGACCCGGCCCTGGCCCCCGGTGCGAAAAATCTTGCGGGCCTGAATATCCCGGGCCCCGACCCCCGCTCCCGCCTCGGCCTCGGCGCCCTCCTCTTCACCCTCTCCGACGGCCTGATCGTGCTCCGCCGCATCTTCGCCAGCTCCCCCCGCGCCCGCCGCACCACCGAGGGCATCATCCTGGCCACTTACGCCGCCGCCCAGTACCTCCTCACCGACCCCCGAGCCCACGAAAAGTAGGTCCGGACGGACCCGTGACGTCACCAGCGGACGATCGCGCCGCCGCCGCCATCCGCCGGTCCCGCGACCAGGTGGTCGCGCGGGGATGGAACCCGGATTCGGCGACCGGAGCCACAGACGCGCAGATCGACCGATGGGCAGCCGAGCAAGGCGTCGAGACGGTTCCCGCGGCTGTTCGTGAAGTGCTGCGGTTGATCGGGGAGGACCCGGGAATCTGGTTCTCCGGAACATCTTTCGGTGTGCGGATGGTCGACGCCGCGACCAAGCGTGACGCCCTGGGCTGTTTCGACGATGCCGAGACCGTCCCGCTGCGTGCCCCCGCCGATCTGCTGGTGATCGCGGAGGCCGGGGCGTACAGCTACGTCGTAGTGGACGGCGGCGACCTGCTGCGCGCCGACCCGCCGCTCTGGCTGCTCCACGAGACGGGCCGCGCCGAGCGGCGCTGGGAGTCGGTGACCGCCTGGTTCGCGCTGCGCGCGGCCGGGGTGATCGAGCGCGGGCGAAAGCTGGCCGAACGCCGCGCCGAGGGGCGCCCGGACCTCGCTCGTGAGTCGCACTTCCACTCGGATTGAGTCTCGGCCCGCGAGCGGTGGCACCTACAGGACCAGGATTATGCGGTCGCGGTTCTCCGGGTCTACTCGGATGGAGATGGTTTCGCCGGGGGAGAGCTTGGGTTTGTCGGCGGGGGTGACGTCGAAGACTATTGTGCCGCGGTAGGTTTCGGAGCCGGGGACGGTGAGTTCGAGGTCCAGTTCGGTGAGTTCGGTGTAGTGGTCGGTGCGGGCGAGAGGGTGGACGCCTTCGATGGTGGCCCATCCTTCGAGGCCGTGGCGCCAGAGTTTGCGGTCGGCGCGGGAGGGGCGGGCGGCGAGCAGCATGCCGAGGCCGACGCAGGAGCCGAACAGGCCGACCAGCGCCACGATCTGATACGGGACGGTGCCGGGCGGGGTGTGGTGCACGAGCCAGCCGAGCCACAGGCCGAGCAGGATCAGGTATCCGGCGGTGACGCCGAGCACCGTGCGCAGAATCCGTGCGTGATCCATGGCAGCCTCCACCCCCTGACCCGCCCTTATCCCTCCAGGATAGGCCGATTCCGGGTGGATGAACCGGCCTTCGCGCCGATCCCTACCCCTTCAACCGCAGCACCGCCAGCACCCGCCGGTGGTGGGTGTCCGACGGCGGCAGATCGAGTTTGGTGAAGATGTTGCCGATGTGCTTCTCCACCGCCCGCTCGGTCACGGTGAGCGCTTCGGCGATCGCCCCGTTGGACAACCCCTGCGCCATGAGTTCGAGCACCTCGCGCTCGCGCGGGGTGAGGCGGGCCAGCGAATCCTGTTGGCGTGCGGCACCCATCAGCTGACTCACCACTTCCGGGTCGAGGGCGGTGCCGCCGGTGGCGACGCGGCCCAGCGCGTCGACGAACTCGCGCACGTCGGCCACCCGGTCCTTGAGCAGGTAGCCGACCCCACTCGCGCCGCCGGCGAGAAGTTCTGTCGCGTACCGGGTTTCGATCCACTGCGAGAACACCAGCACCCCGGTCATGGGGAACTTGCGGCGCAGTTCGATGGCGGCGAGCAGCCCCTCGTCGGTGAACGAGGGGGGCATCCGCACGTCCACCACCGCCACGTCGGGATTGTGCGCCGCCACCACATCGGCCAGGGTGGACGCGTCGCCCACCATCGCCACCACCTCGTGCCCGCGCTCGGTGAGCAGCCCGGCCAGCCCGTCGCGCAGGATCGCGCTGTCCTCGGCGATGACGATCCGCAGCGGCGTGCTCATCGCAGGTCCTCGACCGGCAGCAGCATCGTCACCACGGTCGGTCCGCCGGGCGGGCTGTCCACCGTCAGGGTGCCGTCCACGGCGCGCGCCCGCGCCGCGAGCCCGGCCAGCCCGCTGCCCGCGACGGGCGCGCCCTCGGCGGGCTGGAGCACCCCGCCCACTCCGTTGTCGCGCACGGTCACCCGGATGGTGCGCTGGCTGTCGGGCATCACCGACACCCAGGCCCGTTCGGCGTGCGCGTGCTTCACCACGTTGGTGAGCAGTTCGGCGACGGAGAAGTAGGCGATCGCCTCCACGGCCGGGTTCGGCCGCCGCGGCAGGTGCACCCGCAGCTCCACGGGGATCGCGCAGCGTGCCGCCAGCGTCTCCAACGCGGGGCCGAGCCCCAGTTCCAGGGCGGGCGGGTGGATGCCGCGCACGAGTTCGCGCAGCTCGGTGAGCGCTTCCTTGGAGCTGGCGTGCGCGTCGGCGATGAGGTCGCTGGGGTCGCCACCGGCGGCGATGCGCTCCTCGGCGCGCCCGAGCGCCATCGCGATGGTGACCAGTCGGGCCTGGGTGCCGTCGTGCAGGTCGCGTTCGACGCGGCGCAGCGTGGCGGCCGAATCGTCGACGGCGGCGCGCCTGCTCTCCCGCAACTCGACGAGCTGGCGGTCGCGCGGGGTGGCGCCGAGCAGCTGCACCGTCAGCCACCGGTGCATGTGGCAGACGCCGCGCACCAGCCACGGCAGCGCGAAGCACCCGAGCACGCCGAGCGCGGCGAGCCCGAGCACCCGCGGCCAGGTGTCGATGTAGAACTCGCCGAACTGCATGAGCGACTGCCGCTCCACGCCGCTCGCGTCGACGTTGGTGGGCCGGAACACCGCCCACGGGATCGGGGAGATGGCCAGGAACACCGTCATCGCGATGACGACGAGCACGACGTATCCGGCCATCAGCCCGAGCACCGACTGCACGAGCAGGAACAGCACCGCCCGCCAGCTGGGCCGGTCGGTGAACGCACCGCGCAGGAATCCGAAGAAGCCGCGCGGCGGCTGGAACGGCGGCGGCGCGTCGACCGGGGTGCCGAGCAGATCGCGGCACAGCGCGCGATACACGTAGCCCGACAGGCGCGCCCCGAGCAGCACCAGCGCCAGGATCGGGATGCCGACCAGGAAGATCGAGAGGTAGAGACTGCCGCCGAACCCGAAGAACAGGTAGCTGATCGCGACCCCGCCGAGCACGCACACCGCGATCAGGTACGCCAGTTCCTTCCAGGTCCTGGCCTCGATCGGCGCGCGCAGCACCGCGCGCAGCGGCGAGCGCCCCGCCGGGCCCGGCGGGGCGTCGGGTTGGTCGAGCACGAGGGTCGGTTCGGCATGCGTCTCGGTCATGAACCCCATGTTTCTCGCGTGCGGCCGCGTTCTCGATGGAGCCCGCCCCCGGATCGCGGGTGTGGCCAGCTACACCATCGAAGGGTTGCCGGGAGTTAGCATCGAGTGCATGTCCATGCCACCGGCGTCCGGTTATCCACAGCCCTACGGTAGCCCGTACGGTCCGCCGCCGGACCATCCCCAAGCCACCACGATCCTGGTGCTCGGCATCCTCGGCCTGGTGTTCTGCCAGCTGTTCGCGCCGGTCGCGTGGTTCCTGGGCCGCAAGGCGCTGGCGGAGATCGACGCCTCGGGCGGCGCGATCGGCGGGCGCAGCAACGTCAAGGCCGGCTACATCTGCGGCGTGATCGGCACGATCCTGATGCTGCTGGTGGTGATCGGCGTCGTCGCGATCATCGTGATCTCGCTGGTGGTGGCCTCCACCTCGCCGTCCTGACCGGCCGCTCTAGCATCGTCGGCGTGAACGAAGCGCCGCCGGAGCAGGACCTACCCGGACCCACCGAGTGGGGCGAGCACCCGCACGGGGTGGGCCCGTGGCGCGCCGAACACGACACGCCCCCGCCGGACGATCCGCGCCTGGACCCCGAACTGCTCGAACACGGCGACCGCCGCAATGTGGTCGACGCCTACCGCTACTGGACGCGCGAGGCGATCGTCGCCGACATCGACGCCCGCCGCCACCCGTTCCACGTGGCGATCGAGAACTTCGGGCACGACGCCAACATCGGGACCGTGGTGCGCACCGCAAACGCGTTCGCCGCGGCCGCCGTGCACATCGTGGGCAGGCGCCGCTGGAATCGTCGCGGCGCCATGGTCACCGACCGCTATCAGCACCTCGAACATCACGCGAGCGTCGCGGACCTGGTCGAGTACGCCGCGGCACACGGCCTCGCGGTGGTCGCCGTCGACAACGTGCCCGGCGCGGTCCCGCTGGAGACGGCGCAGCTGCCGCGCGAGTGCCTGCTGCTGTTCGGGCAGGAGGGCCCCGGCGTCACCGATCACGCGAAAGACGCCGCGGCCATGACGGTTTCGATCGCGCAGTTCGGTTCCACGCGCAGCATCAACGCGGGTGTCGCGGCGGGCATCGCGATGCACGCGTGGATTCGTCAGCACGCGGACCTGTCGACGGCTTGGTGAACGGGTGCGGGGTGCGCGGCCGTCCCGCGCGTGCCGGCCGACGGGGCTCGGCGACCGCGCCGATCGCGGGACTCCCGGCCGCCGGGTGCACGATTCGGCGTCGGCCGGGTAACAATTCGGCGGCGAGAATTCGTTCGGAGCTGGCACCATTGAGAGATGACCTCGCGGAGCCCGCACACCGGGCAGGATGCTGCATCGACGCCCGCGCTGTGGTCGGAGCGGGCGGACATGGCCGAATCCGCGATCGTCTCCCGGCACCTGCGGGCGCTGTGGGTATGTCCCGGAACGGAATTGGGCGTCGTAGGCTGGCCCGCGACCCGGCGTGAGCGCGCCTTCTTCTCCTGGCACTACTGGTGGCAGGCCCACCTGATCGACTGCGCGGTGGACGCCGCCAACCGCACCCCCACCCCGGCCCGCCGCAAGCGCATCGGCGAGCTGGTGCGCTCGCATCGCGCCCGCAACCTCACGGGCTGGACCAACAAGTACTACGACGACATGGCCTGGCTGGCCATCGCCCTCGAGCGCGCCGAGCGCACGCAGGGCATCACCGAGGCGCGCGGCGCGCTGGTGGCGCTGGAGAAGCGCCTGTACGAGGCGTGGCAGCCCGAGATCGGCGGCGGCATCCCGTGGC
Organism: Nocardia puris; assembly: GCF_003315035.1. Classification (GTDB taxonomy): domain Bacteria; phylum Actinomycetota; class Actinomycetes; order Mycobacteriales; family Mycobacteriaceae; genus Nocardia; species Nocardia puris. The sequence continues at coordinate 173,857 of NZ_QNRE01000010.1, read as the reverse complement.
GGGTGCGCAGCGACTACTTCAACGCCCCGGCCAACGGTCCGGCCGCGATCGCGCTGGTCCGACTCGGCCGCCACGCCCGCGGCCAGGAGATGGCGGACTGGCTGGACACGACGCTGCGCGACGAGGAGTCGGGCCTGATCCTGGACGGCATCCACCTGCCCTCCGGCGTGATCGAACGCCCCACGTTCACCTACTGCCAGGGCGTGGTGCTCGGTGTGGAGACCGAACTGGCCGTGCACACCGGCGAACAGCGCCATCTGGACCGCGTGCACAACCTGCTCGCGGCCGTCGCCGAGCACATGACGGCGGGCGGTGTCGTCAAGGGGGGTGGCGGCGGGGACGGCGGCCTGTTCAACGGCATCCTGGCGCGGTACCTGGCGGTGGTCGCCCTGATGTTGCCCGGCGACGAGCGTCAGCAGGTCGAGGATCGCAAGGCCGCCGCGGCCCTGGTGCGCGCCTCGGCGGAGGCGGCGTGGGCGAACCGGCTCGAGGTGGAGGGCGAGCCGCTGTTCGGCGCCGACTGGAGCCGCCCGGCGCAGTTGCCCGGCGGCACCTCGGGCGCGGGGCATTTCACCTCGGGCGGGTCGGTCACCGCGTCGAAGGTGCCCGAGCGCGACCTGTCGGTGCAGCTGTCGGGCTGGATGTTGATGGAGGCGGCCTACCAGGTGAGCGGCGCCGGGCTCTGAGCGCCGGGTTCAGGACTCCACGCGCGGCAGCACCGCGGTGGGAGCGTCGTCCATCTCCACGTCGAAGTCCTCGGCGGGGCGGGCCATCTCCATCCGGTACTGCCGGATCCCGATCACGGTGCCGATGATCAACCCGATCACCAGCAGGCACACCACGCCCGGCATCAGCCAGGGCACCCGCTGCAGGAATCCGCCCGCGTAGTAGCCGATCAGCAACAGCACCGGCGCCCAGATGATCGCGCCGAGCGTGCTGGCGATCGTGTACTTGCGGTGGTCCATGCCCGCCGCGCCCGCGACCATCGGGCACAGCGTGCGCACCCACGGAATCCAGCGCGCCACCAGCACCGCGAGGAATCCGTGCCGCGCCAGCAACTCGGCCACCCGCTGTAGGTTGCGGGTGTTGATGTAGCGGCCGTCCTTGCGCGCCACCAGGCGGTGCCCGGTGCGTTGCCCGACCACGTAGCCGACCTGGTTACCGACGATCGCGGAGACCATGGCGCCCACCGAGAGCGCCCACACCTGCGCCTCTCCGGTGGCGTGCGAGGCCATCACGATGCCCGCGGTGATCAACATCGAATCCCCGGGCAGGAACAGCCCGATGATGAGCGCGCACTCCAGGAAGACGAAGGTCAGGACCACTGTCCAGACGAGTGCGGGACCCGCCGAGAGGAGAGGATCGAAACTGCCCAGCGCGAGGGGCGTCGAAGCGGTGGACACCGGCCTCAGCGGGTGGTCTCGTTCGTCAGCGCGAGATCGCTCGTGACCGAAGTCGTCACTGCCTGCCCAATCACGCGGCCTCCTGTCCGATCCGATCGGCCCGCCCGAAGGGAGCGCCGACCTCGATTTCCGGGCCCCACAGTACCGTGCCGAACTGAGAATCCCCCCTCGAGCGGCAAATTACCGGCGGTTAACCGGGCCGTTCACCTCCGGTTCCGCCCACCGTTGTGGTCTGGCCCACGCCCGCGTGACCAAGGGCCCCATGGCTGGCGAAACGCTCCAGCCTCTAGGGTTAGGCCTGACAGAATTGGCTTCTGCCTACGCCGCACGACACGGAGGTCTTCACAGTGCCCATCGCGACTCCGGAGGTCTACGCCGAGATGCTCGGTCGGGCCAAAGCGAACTCGTTCGCCTTCCCCGCCATCAACTGCACCTCGTCGGAGACGATCAACGCGGCCATCAAGGGCTTCGCCGACGCGGGCAGCGACGGCATCATCCAGTTCTCCACCGGTGGCGCGGAGTTCGGCTCCGGCCTCGGCGTCAAGGACATGGTGACCGGCGCGGTCGCGCTGGCCGAGTTCGCCCACGTGGTCGCCGCCAAGTACGACGTCACCATCGCCCTGCACACCGACCACTGCCCGAAGGACAAGCTGGACACCTTCGTGCGCCCGCTCATCGCGATCTCGCAGGAGCGGGTCAACGCGGGCGGCCTGCCGCTGTTCCAGTCGCACATGTGGGACGGCTCGGCCATCCCGATCGACGAGAACCTCGAGATCGCCAAGGAACTGCTCAAGGCCACCGCGGCCGCCAACATCATCCTCGAGGTGGAGATCGGCGTCGTCGGCGGCGAGGAGGACGGCGTCGAGGCCGAGATCAACGAGAAGCTCTACACCTCGCCGGAGGACTTCGAGAAGACCATCGACGCGCTCGGCGCGGGCGAGAACGGCAAGTACCTGCTGGCCGCCACCTTCGGCAACGTGCACGGTGTGTACAAGCCGGGCAACGTGGTGCTCAAGCCCGAGGTGCTGGCCGAGGGCCAGCGCGTGGCCGCCGCCAAGCTGGGCCTGGCCGCCGACGCGCAGCCGTTCGACTTCGTCTTCCACGGCGGCTCGGGCTCGCTGAAGTCCGAGATCGAGGACTCGCTGCGCTTCGGTGTGGTGAAGATGAACGTCGACACCGACACCCAGTACGCGTTCACCCGTCCGGTGGCGGCGCACATGTTCACCAACTATGACGGTGTGCTCAAGATCGACGGCGAGGTCGGCAACAAGAAGACCTACGACCCGCGCAGCTACCTGAAGAAGGCGGAGACCTCGATGGCGGCGCGCATCGTCGAGGCGTGCAATGATCTGAAGTCCGCGGGACGGTCGATCAGCGCCTGACCCTTCTTTCGTACTTCGGGGGCCCGAGCTCATGAGTCTTGACGTGCGTGTGCTCGGGCCCGTCCGGTTGTTCGTCGGCGGTGAGCCGGTGGCGGTCGGCGGGCCCAAGCCGCGAGCTCTGCTGGCCGCGCTCGCCGTGAACCGGCGGCGCGCCGTCGCCTCGGCCGCGCTGGCCGACATGGTGTGGAACGAGGATCCGCCGGATTCCTACGCCGCCAGCCTGCAGGTGTTCGTCTCCAACATCCGCAAGGCGCTGCGCAATTCCGGTGTCGATCCGGCGCAGGTGCTGCGCACCGAGTCGTCGGGATACCGGCTGGAGATCCCGGAGGAAGCCTGCGATATCGGCCGTTTCGAGGCTACCCGCGACAGCGCGGCCAAGGCGGCCGACCGCGGCGACCATCAGCAGGCGGCGCAGCTGTTCGGCGAGGCGCTGCGCGAATGGAGCGGGCGCGCGCTCTCGGATCTGGCGGGCCTGCAATTCGCCGAGGGCTTCGCCACCGCGATGGACGAGGAGCGCCTGCTCGCCGTCGCGGCCCGGATCGACGCCGAGATCGCTTGCGGCCGTGCCGCTTCGGTGATCAGCGAACTGGTCTCGATGACGAACGAGCATCCGCTGCGCGAACCGCTGTGGGGCCAGCTCATCACGGCGCTGTACCTGTCGGGCCGTCAGGCCGACGCCCTGGACGCCTGCCGCCGGGTGCGCACCGTGCTCGCCGACGAACTGGGCATCGATCCCGGCCCGGCGCTGGTCGAGCTGGAACAGCGGGTGCTGCGCCAGGAGCCGTTGAACACCGTCGAGTTCAAGCGCACCGAGCGGCTGGCGGCCGCCATGACCGAGACCGTCACCGAGGTGCCGCGCGCGGTGCGCAGCGGGCAGCTGCGGATGGCCGACGGGCGCGTGCTGCCGATCGCGATGGGCGGCATGCGGATCGGCCGGATGACCGATAACGACCTGGTGCTCGACGACCCCAAGGCCAGCCGGTACCACGCGCACATCATGCCCAGCCGGGCCGGCCTGCTCATCAAGGATCTGCATTCGGCCAACGGCGTCTACATCAACGAGGAGCCGATCGAGAGCGGGTCACTGCTGGCCGACGGCGACGCGATCCGGATCGGCGCGACGATCCTGACCTTCGAGGCCGTGTCCTGAGTCAGTTGCAGGCGATGCCGTCGCCGTCGCGATCCAGCAGCCGCGAATAGCCCGGCTGCCCGCGATACAGCGGCCACGCGCCGTCGTTGATCACCTGCGTGCAGTTGATGTAGGGCACGCGGCGCGGCTGGTCTTCCTCGCTGTCCTGTTTCGGCTGGTTCCCGTAGCGGGGACCGTTGCGTTCGGTCGGAATCGGATGGTCGGACGGCCGGGTGAGCGGGGCGCCGGGCGGGGGTTGCGCGACGGCGGCCGCGGTGCCGGCCAGGATGAGCGCGCCGCAGGCCGCGGCGGCCCATCGGCGGGTGGGCGAGCTGTTCACATCTTCCATCGTGCTCCCGTCCGAGCCGCATGGCGAGGGTGCTGCCCGGTGTATTTCGATCCGTTTCCGGTGGATTCGCCGCGCGCCCGGTAGGGTCTAGCCCGATTGCGTTCGGCGGAGCGTCGAGGGGTTGGTGCATGGCCAAGCGGGTGCTGGCCGCGGTCGGAGCCGTGGTGCTGGGTGCTGGTGCGTTGCTGTACGGCGATCGGTCGATCGCGTTCGCGCAACCCGAGCCGCCGGTGCCGGGCGCGGGGCCGTGCGCGACCGATCCGGCGCCGGTGCACGAGCCGCTCATCCCCAAGACGCTCGAGGTGCCTGTGCCGTATCCGGTGATCACGGTGCTGCCGCCGCAGCGGCCCGATCCGGAGCCCGTGCGCACCGAGATGACGCTGCCCGAGGACCCGTGCGTCAACCCGTGCCCCGACCTCACCGACGGCCCGAAGCCGCCGCCGAGCCTGGCCACACAGCTCGGGATTCCCGAAATCCTGTTGAACCCCCAGCCTTTTCACTTCGCCGTCCCCGGGCCCGGTCCGGACCCCGGCGACGTGCCGCCGCCCCCGGAGCGCGTCGAACCACCCGTCGAAGCCGCGCCCGTGTCGGCGCAGCGGCCCGCGCCCCGCGTCAGGAACGTGCGCGAGGTGTCCAAGCAGACCGGCGCGAACTCGGTGAACCGCACCGACAAGCGCTGGCAGGTGGACGGCACCGACCTCGGCATCATGTGGGAGAGCGCGCCGGGCGAGATCGCCGTCGCGTTCGGCGACACCGTGGGGCAGGGCTTCCACCCGCCCGGCGGCATGGGCGGAGACTGGCGCAGCAATGTGCTGGCGTTCAGCTCCGATCGCGACCTGTCCGACGGCATGACCTACGACCGGATGGTCACCGACAGCCGCTGCCACGCCGCCGAGATCCTGTCCAGCCGCAAGATGGACAACGTCGAGATCACCACCATCCCGACCTCCGGCTTCGCCCTCGGCGACCGGCAGTACCTGAGCTACATGTCCATCCGCACCTGGCACAGCCTGCCCGGCACCTTCTACACCAACTACGGCGGCATCGCCTACTCCGACGACGGCGGGCAGACCTGGACCAAGGACCCGCACGCGCGCTGGGACAACATCTTCGGGCTGTCGAATTTCCAAGTGAGCGCGATGGTTCCGCACGGCGACCACGTCTACATGTTCGGCACGCCCAACACCCGGCTGGGCGCGGTGGGGCTGGCGCGGGTGGCCAAGGACCAGATCCTCAACGTCACCGCCTACCAGTACTGGCGCGACGGACAGTGGACGCCCGTGGGCGGTGCGGGCGGCGCGACGCCGGTGGTGCACGCGCCCGCCGGTGAGCTGTCGGTGCGGTTCGACGCGAGCCGCGACGTCTGGCAGATGAGCTATCTCGACACCTCGCGCGCGGCGATCGTGGTGCGCGAATCGGATTCACCGCAAGGAGTGTGGTCCGAGCCGTCGCCGACGGTGACCGTGCTGGACTACCCGGAGCTCTACGGCGGGTTCATCCACCCGTGGTCGACGGGGTCGGACCTCTACTTCAACATCACCACGTGGAGCGATTACAACGTGTACTTGATGCACGCCGAAATCGAAGAGTGACAAGGGGTTTCGGAGAACCTCAGCTCAGGCGCACTTCGGCGACCGCGCGGCCGAAGAGCTTGCGGCCCTCCGAGGTCGCGGTCAGCACGATGGTGGCGGCGCGGCGCCGCGGATCGAGCGACTTGATCTTGCCGCCCAATTCGATCTCGCTCGCCGAATCCGCCCGCACCGGAACGTAACCCGAGAACCGCACGCTGAACTTCTCGACGGCCGTGGGGTCGCCGAGCCAGGACGTGACGTAGTCGGCGGTGAGGCCCATGGTCAGCAGGCCGTGCGCCACCACCGTCGGCAGGCCGACCAGCCGGGCGGCCTTCTCGCTGAAGTGGATCGGGTTCGGGTCGCCGGAGACGCCCGCGTAGTTGGTGAGGTCGCCGCGGGTGAGGCTCGCGGTGGCCGCGGGGAGCACGTCACCAGCCGACAGCGCGTCGAAATCGGGGCGGGTGTGCACCGGCGCGGCCGGTGCGGCCGGGGCCGTGACCGCGTCGGGAGCGTCGACCAGCGCGCTCGGGTCGGTGCTGCCCGCGGGGCGCGGATGCATGTAGATGGCCTCGACCGTCTGTGTCAGGTTCGGGTCGATCTCGGCGCCGCGCCGCGCCACGATCGTCGTCGACCCCACCTGCGCCAGCTCGCCGTGCTGATTGACCAATTCGAAACGGACGGTGATGAAGTCGTTGTCACCGAACTGGCGGATCGACTCGATCACGATGCCGGTGCGGATCGAATCGCCCGCCACGATCGGGCGGTGGATCTCGAAAACCTGGTCGGTCTGCAGGATCTGGGTCAGGTGGTAGTCGGTGAGCACCGAATCCAGCAGCGCGCGTGTGCAGGCCACCCCGATCACCGAGGCGAACGTGGGCGGCGCGACCACGCCGGGGTAGCCGAGCGCGAGCGCGTCCGCCGCGCGGTGATGCGCCGTGTGCGCGTTCTGGATCGCGCTCGCGAACTCGCGGATCTTCTCCCTGCCGACCTCGTAGTGGTCGCGTACCAGGAATCGCCGTCCCGCGAGCGTCGCCGTGTCCACTGTGCCGGTGTCCGGCTGCGCCATCGTCTGCTCCCTGCCCATGATCGGGCCATGCTACTGGCCGTACCGGTCCGCTGACCAAGTAGGTGTGACCACCCGCACCGTCTACCAGGGTGGTCACACCTACCGATTCGATGTCCCTACGGGTTCGCCGCGGGCGGGTCGCACACCTTCCAGCCGTCGTCGGTGCGCTGCAGGTCGAACGTGCGCTGCGTGCGGTTGCCCGGATCGGCCTCGGTGTACACCGTGGCCTGCGCGATCGCGGTGTCCTCGGTGATCCGGATCGCGTCCACGCTGTCCACCACCGGGACCGTGCCCTGCTCCCGGGAGATCTGGTGCACGCCGGCGAACTGCTCCTCGGGGATGTCGCGGTAGTACTCGTGCAGCGAGCCGCAGGTACTGCTGCGCAGCGTGCTCAGATCGCCGTCGCGCAGCGCGCCGGTGTAGTCGGAGATGGTGGCGCGCACCTGCTCCTCCGGGCTGTCGCCACCCGTCAGCAGCGCCACCAGTCCGGCCACCGCGAGCACCGCGACCACCACGGCGGCGCCCACCGCCAGCAACCACTTCTTCGGACGGCCCGGCTCCCCGGGCGTGTCGCCCGCCGGTTTCGCCGCCGCCGGCTCGACCCGCTGCGGAGGTGCGATCGCCCGGCCCTGTCCGGCCAGGGAGGCTGCGGGGCGGGTGGCATTCTGGTCCGCGGGGGAAGGGGCGGAGCCCGGTCGCGGTGCGCCAGGGGGAGTGGACGACGGTCTGGTCGTCTCCACGTCGTCCTGGTGCGGGGGAGCGGGTTTCGTCAGGTGCGGGGGTTGGGGTTGCCCCTGTTGCGGACTGCCCGGTGTACCACCCGGACCCTGCTGAGGACCTGGCCGCCGGTCGGGACCTTGGTGCGGCCCGCCCGGACCCAGGGGCACTCCGCCCGGGCCCTGCTTGGGCGGCCCTTGTTGGGGCCCGCCCTGCGGCGAGCCGGTGATCTGCTGTCCGCCCGGTTGGGGTCCCCGTCCCTGCGGCCCACCGGCGCCTTGCCGGCCGGGGCCTTGTGGGCCGCCGGGACCCTGTTGTCCGGGGCCCTGCTGGCTACCGGCCCCCTGCTGCGCCCCGGGCCGCGGCTGGCTGCCCTGTTGTCCGGGCCCCTGCGGCCCACCGGGCCCGCGTTGCCCCGGACCCTGCTGCGCACTTTGCTGCGAGCCCGGACGTTGGCCGGGCCCCTGCTGCGGCCCGCCCGGCCCGAGCGGTGCCTCACCTGGGCCCTGTTTCGGTGCGCCCGGCCCGTGCTGTGGACCGCCCTGCGGCGAACCGGCGACCTGCTGGGGTCCGGGCCCCTGCGGCCCACCGGGCCCGCGCTGCCCCGGGCCCTGCTGGGGTCCACGCCCTTGCGGACCGGCGGCAGTCGGTGATCCGGCATCCTGCGCGGCGGCGGCCGCGCCTCCCGCAGCAGTTGCCGCATCGGCTGCCGAGCCGCCCGGTCGACCCGCCTCGGAATCGTGCGTGGCCTCGGCCGGTCCTTGCTGCGGGGCGCCGCCGTGGTCGTGCCGCGATCCACTCGGTCCGTCGCCGGGACCCGGTGTAGCGCCGGCCGCGAGGGCGGCACCCGCGGCACCGAGCGCCGCGGCACTCGGGCCCTGCTTGCTCGCGCCGGAGTCCCGCTTGTCGTCGGCCGACCGGTCGCCACCACCCGGCTGTGGTCCGGAACCTTGCGGCGCGTCGGAACCCGGTCGGGGACCGTCGCCTTGCGGGGTGCTGCCACCCTGCGGGGAAGCGGCGGGCCGGGGTGCGTCGGTTTCGGGACGGCCCGGTCGGCCTGAGCCCGCCGGGTCGGCCTGTGCCTGCGGGCCGCGCGGCCCTTGATGGGAGGCGCCGGGGCCCTGGTGCTGCGGACCGGACGGTCCCTGCACCGGACCGGACGCGCCTTGCTGTCCGGCCTGCCGCGGACCCGACGCGGGCCGCGGGGTGTTCGGTGGCTTGCTCAAGGGCTGGCGCTGGCCGGGCGGAACGACGCGGTCGGTGGTCGGGCGCTGCACGGGGATCGCCACCGTCTGCGCGTCGGCGTCACCGGCGTGCGGCGCGATCGGCATCGAGACGGTCGCCGCGTCGGCCCCGGCGATATCCGGCTCCCCCTGCTGATCCCGCCGCATCACGACGGTCTGCGCGTCGGGCCCCGCCCCGCCGTCCTCGTCATCGGCGAGCAGATCGACCCGCCGCATCACCATCGTCGCGTGCTCGGCCCCGGGCTCGGGAACCTCCGAATCCCCCTGCCCCGCACCCCCTTCCGAGTCCTGAGCGTCTGCGTCTTCGGCATCCGCCCCCTCCGAACCCGCCGCGTCCGCCCCACGCTCACCGGCGCTCCCGGCCACCTCCAGACCTCCGGGCGCTGCCGTGCTCTCGGCTCCGGCTGTCGTGTTCCCGGGTGGGGCCGCCGCGCTCTCGGCCCCAGCTGCCGCGTTCCCGGCCGCCGCACCCTCGATTGCTGTACCGCCGGCTGAGGCGCCCCCGGCTGCCGCACCGCCGGTGGCCGGACCGTTGCCTGCCGCTCCTCGCGCGGGCTCCGCGTCACCGTCGGCCCCGGCCGCTACACCCGCGGCGGCAGCTGCTGTCGCGCCCGCAGCCGCAGCGCTATGTACATCCCCCGCTCCCGCGTCACCCTCGGTCCTCGATGAATTCGCACCAGCCTCGGTATTCGCGTCCGCCTCCTGGGAACCCGTCACCGCACCGCTGCCGGCTCCACCGGCCGAAGCCTCGTTACCCGGGCCGCCGGCTGCCGTGCTCCCACCTCCCGCGGCCACCTGAGGGAACGCGACCGTCTTCGCGTCCTCTGCCGAACCGGCATTGCGCGATTCCGCACCCGCCGCTCCACCCTCGCCCGCGGTGTCCGAGCCGGAGACATCACCGTGCGGTGCCACCACGGGTGCACGTCCCTCGGCGGCGGACTCGTCCCCGCCCTCCGTCACCGGTTCCTCGTCACCGCGCGAGTTGCGCGGGATCTCGGTGGTCTTCGCGTCGGCGAGCTGATCCTCGACCCGTCCGCCGACGGCCTCCGGCGCAGCTGTTCCCGAGGTGCCCGGAGCGCGACTGCTCTGCGGGATCTCGGTGGTCGGCGCATCACCTCCGCGCGAATCCGCCTGTCCCGCAGGAGAATCGGCGTCGGCGCCGGAACGACTGGGCGCACCCCCACCCGCGCCGTCACCGGGACGCGCCCCGCCTTTCGCGGTGTCCTGCGGCGCAGGGTTCTCACCGCGCGCATCCCGCGCGGCGGCCTGTTCGGCGGAACCAGCGCCGCCGTCGGCCCGGTTCTTGTTGTCGTTCGGGTCGGACACCTACTACCCCTCGCTCAGCCTGAACAATCGAACTCGTGCGCCAGCCTAATAGCCAGCGCGAACACCGCACGGTCTTTACCCGCGCCGCGGCCCGCGCCGGGTTCGGTGGGCACAACGTGACGTTGGTTTTCGGGCGGTGTTGAGGGCTCGAACCGGCAACGTCCACCACTGGTGGATGCCCGGACCGGGGCGCAGCCGGTCCCGCACGGGCTCCCACCGCACCCGAGCCCGTGCTGCCCGCGTTCATGCGCATGGTGCCCCCGCACGGCTCCCCACCCCACCCCCGTCCCCACGCGGTGCACAATGAGCGCATGACTTCGTTCGGTGATCTGCTCGGACCGCAGCCTGTGCTCCTCCCGGAAATCTCCGAGGCGGAGGAAGCGCTGCTCGACAACGTGGACCCGGTGCGGGTGGCGGCGGACTATCCGGCGGCCTCGATCGCGTGGGCGCACCTGGCGGAGGCGGCGCTGGAGCGCGGGGGTGTGACGGGCGCGGACGAGGTCGTCAACCTCGACGTCGTCGCCGCCTACGCGTTCGCCCGCACCGGCTACCACCGCGGCCTGGACCTGTTGCGCCGCAACGGCTGGAAGGGTTTCGGCCCGGTGCCGTGGAGCCACGAACCCAACCGCGGCTTCCTGCGCAGCGTGGGCGCGCTGGCGCGGGCGGCCCGCGCCGTCGGCGAGGCCGACGAGTACGCCCGCTGCCTGGACCTGCTGGAGGACTGCGACCCGCGCGCCGCGGCCGAGCTCGGCCTCGACTGAGCGGCGGGTGAGCGCGGTACCGAGCCCGCCCGCGGCGGGACGTTTCGGCACGGCGAAGGCCGACAGCCTGCAACGCCTGCGCAGCGCGTCGGCCCGGCTGCGGCTGTCCGCCCTGCCGATCGTGCAGTGCGCGCTCGGCGCCGCGCTGGCCTGGTTCGTCGCGCACAACATCATCGGCCACGTCCAGCCCTTCTTCGCGCCGACCGCGGCCGTGGTGTCGATCGGCATCTCGTTCGGCGCGCGCATCAAACGCGCGCTCGAGCTGGTGGTGGGCGTCGCGGTGGGCATCGGCATCGGCGATCTGTTCATCTCGGGCGTCGGCTCGGGGGCGTGGCAGATCGCGCTGGTGGTCGCGGTGGCGATGGCGCTGGCCGTGTTCCTGGACGGCGGTTCGGTCATCACCATGCAGGCCGCCGGTTCGGCGGTACTGGTGGCCACGCTCATGCCGCCCTCGGCGGGCGGCAGTTTCTCCCGGATGATCGACGCGCTGGTCGGCGGCCTGGTGGGCGTGATCGTGGTGGCGGCGATCCCGCTGCACCCGGTGCGCCGCGCCCGTGAGCACGCGGCCGACATCCTCGCCGTGATGGGCAAGGCCCTCTCCGACTGCGCCGACGGCCTGCTCGAACAGGACCCGGACAAGATCCGCGACGCGCTCGCGCAGGCGCGCGACACCCAGCCCAAGATCGATTCGCTGCGCTCCAGCTTGGAGGGCGGCCGCGAGATCAGCCGGATCTCACCGCTGTACTGGAATTCCCGGGCCCGCCTGGAACGCGTCCGCGCCACCGCCGACCCGCTCGACAACGCCATCCGCAACACCCGCGTGCTGCTGCGCCGTTCGCTCACCCTGGTGCGCGACGACGAAATCCTCGACCCGCGCCTGATCGACGAGGTGGAGCGGCTCGCGCAGTCGGTGGAGGTGGTGCGCAAGATGATGCTCGCCGATCCCGGCGAACAACCCGACCAGGCCGAGGCCGCCCGCGTGCTGCGTTCGGTCGCGAAGGCGGCCCGCCCGGAACTGGTGGAGGGCGCGGGACTTTCGGCGCACGTGGTGTTCGCCCAGGTGCGGTCGATCGTGGTCGATCTGATGCAGGTGTGCGGGATGAACCGCATCTCGGCGATAGCGCTGCTGCCGCCCACGGTTCCCAATCCGTATGTGCGGCCGGAGGATTGACGCTCTCTGACGGCTGAATCAGGGCCCGGGATACCTTCGGCAACCGAATCGGCATCGGACGGATCCGATGTGCGCACACCTCCCGCGAATCCCCGCCCACCAGGCGCGATCAGCACCTCTACTCGCTGAATCCGGCTCTGCCCGAACATTCCACGCCCCGCACACCCCACTGTTCGGGTAGTCCACTACTCACGACCCGCACGACCAGCGCCCCTACTGTCCTATCCAGACCGCGGTGATTCGAGGGGTGTCGCGGTCGACACACTTCGCGCGACGCTGCCGAAACACCCGTTCTCTGGATACGGTGGCCTTGCGGGTGGGCACGGCGGCTCGGCGGAGAAGGTCGCCCGGTTCACGCCGCGAGCCGGGCGACCGGGGGGATCACAGCCAGAACCGCACTTGACCGGCGCCGCGCGCGATCCACGACGACTCCACGCCGAACACCCCGCACACGGTGTAGATGAAATCGAAGAACGGCCCGTTGATCGCGGGTGTGAGGATCAGCGCGAAGAGCAGCAGCATGCCGAGCGGTTTGAGCTGGTCCAGCGACCGCCGCGTCCGGTAGCTGAGCGAGGGTTCGAGGATGCCGTAGCCGTCGAGTCCCGGGATCGGCAGCAGGTTCAGCACGGCCGCCGTCACTTGCAGGAAGGCGAGGAACGCCAGCCCGTACCAGAACGCCGCATGCGAGGTCTGGCTGCCGAAGATCTCCACGATCACCAGCAGCACCACCGCGAACGCCGCGTTGACGGCCGGGCCCGCGCCGCTGATGATCCGCTGCATCCGCGCGCTCACGCTGTGCGTGTGCACGTACACCGCACCGCCGGGCAGGCCGAAACCGCCGAGCGCGATGAACACCACCGGCAGCACGATCGACAGCAGCGGATGCGAGTACTTCAGTGGGTTGAGCGTGAGATACCCGCGCAACTCCACTTCGTGATCACCCGCCCGCCACGCCATATAAGCGTGCGCGAACTCGTGCAGGCAGAGCGTGACGATCCACCCCGCCACCACCATCACGAACACGCCGACCTTGGCTTCGGTCGAGCCGTAGTCCGAGAGCCACGCCAGCACACCGCCGCCGAGCGTCACGGCGAGGACGAGCAGGAACACCGGGCTGGGCCGCACGGCTCCCCGCCCCGAACGCCGTTGCGGCAGGGAGTAATTCATCGCACCAGGAGCCAGGGTTCGTGATGCCGGTAGAACGTGGAGCGCGGCACGGGCCGTTCGGTCGTGATGCCGTCGCGGGTCACCACCGCGCCCACGGTGCCGAGTTGCGCGGCGCGCCCCTCGACCCAACGCCGTTTGCGCATACCCTTTTCCACGGTCGCCCGCACGCCGGGCATGTGCAGCGTCGGCGAAACGTGCATCGCCGTGACCTTTCCGGTGAACAGCAGCGTATCGTCCACGTACGCTTCACCTTCCAGCTTCGCACCTTCCACGCCGTTGAGGGTGGCGCGGCCGATGAGCACCTTGCCGGTGTCGTCCCGGATCAGCGGCGTTTCGCGCGCTTTGCCCTCGATCGCCCGTTTGGCGGCGGCGTTCCCCGTGCCGGTCTCGTACGCGCGGGAACCATAGGTCTTGTCGACGGGCACGTACCCGATCTCCACGTGCAGTCGTTCGGTGCGCATCAAATGGGTGAGGACAGCGGCCAATCCGGCGTCCTCGCCCAGCACGATCAGGCGGGGCAGGCTGTCGGCGGCCAGCACCGGGAGGAGTTCATCGATGACGGCCGGGTCGGGGAGGGCCGCCGTCTGAGTGGTCGGCAGCGCGGCGAGGGCGATCGGGACGGGGGCGCCGTCGCAGCGGACAACGTGGGTACTCAAACTGCCGTACACCCTCCTCGAATCCCGCCGACAACTCGCCCGTCGACATCCTTCGCTCGCCGGACGGACTCGCTGCCCCGGGACCGCCCGGAGCCACCATAGTCGCGATCATCCGGTCCCGCCCGGCCCGAGTCGCTACTGTGACCCGGCGGCGGTGCCTGGTCGCCGAGGTGGCCAGGGGCATTCGGTAAGCTGTGCTTCCGGCCACCGCCTCAGTACGGCAGGTAGCTGCAACACAGGTGTGTTGCGCGTCGAACCGTAGGAGACACCACGATGCCGGCAATCGTCCTCATCGGCGCCCAGTGGGGCGACGAGGGTAAGGGCAAAGCTACCGATTTGCTCGGTGGCCGACTGCAATGGGTCGTCCGGTACCAGGGCGGCAATAATGCCGGTCACACCGTGGTACTGCCCAACGGTGACAAGTTCGCGCTGCACCTGATCCCGTCCGGCATCCTCACTCCCGGCGTGCGCAACGTCATCGGCAACGGCGTGGTGGTCGATCCCGGCGTGCTGCTCGACGAGCTCGCGGGCCTGGAGGAGCGCGACGTCGACACCAGCGGCCTGCTGCTCTCCGCCGACGCGCACCTGATCATGCCGTACCACGTGGCCATCGATAAGGTCACCGAACGCTTCCTCGGCAACAAGAAGATCGGCACCACCGGCCGCGGCATCGGCCCCTGCTACCAGGACAAGGTCGCCCGCGTCGGCGTGCGCGTGGCCGATGTGCTGGACGAGAAGATCCTCACCCAGAAGGTCGAGGCCGCGCTCGAGTTCAAGAACCAGGTGCTGGTCAAGATCTACAACCGCCGCGCGCTGGACGCGCAGCAGGTGGTGGACGAGGTGCTGGCGCAGGCGGAGAGCTTCAAACACCGCATCGCCGACACCCGCCTGCAGCTCAACGAGGCCCTCGAGCGCGGCGAGACCGTGCTGCTGGAGGGTTCGCAGGGCACGCTGCTCGACGTCGACCACGGCACCTACCCGTACGTGACCTCGTCCAACCCGACTTCGGGCGGCGCGGCCGTCGGCTCGGGCATCGGGCCGAACAAGATCAACACGGTGCTCGGCATCCTCAAGTGCTACACCACCCGCGTCGGTTCGGGCCCGTTCCCGACCGAACTGTTCGACCAGTGGGGCGAATTCCTGGCCAAGCAGGGCGGCGAGGTGGGCGTCACCACCGGTCGCGCCCGCCGCTGCGGCTGGTTCGACGCCGTGATCGCCCGCTACGCCACCCGTGTGAACGGCATCACCGACTACTTCCTCACCAAGCTGGACGTGCTCTCGGGCCTGGAGCGGGTGCCGCTGTGCGTCGCCTACGAGATCGACGGCGAGCGCGTGGAGCAGATGCCGACCACGCAGACCGAGTTCCACCACGCCAAGCCCGTGTACGAGGAGATGCCGGGCTGGTGGGAGGACATTTCCGCCGCGCGCACCTTCGAGGAGCTGCCCGCCAACGCGCAGGCCTACGTGCTGCGGCTCGAGGAGCTGTCGGGCGCGCGGATCTCCTGCATCGGCGTGGGTCCCGGCCGCGATCAGACGATCGTGCGCCACGACGTGCTGGGCTGAGCCACCGGCGGTTTCACCCGTGGTGAACCGCGAAGATCTACAGTTGACGCATGGCTCGGAACTGGCCGATGATCGAGCGGGAGAGCGAGTTCGAGACGATTCGCTCCGCGCTGACCGGCCCGGCGTATGTCGGCGCGATCCTGACCGGTGACGCGGGGGTGGGCAAGACCACCCTGGCCAGGCAGGCCACGGCCGCCGTCGGCGGCAGCGTGCGCTGGGTCGCGGGCACCGAATCGGCGCGCAGCATCCCGTTGGGCGTGTTCGCGCACATGGTCGGCGTGTACACCGCGCACGACCCGGTCGCGTACATGGCGGCGGCGCGGGAAGCCCTGCTCGCCGAGGGCCACACCATCATCGGCGTCGACGACGCGCACCTGCTGGACCAGCTCTCGGCAACGCTGTTGCTGCAGTTGGCGATCGACAAGGCGGCCCACATCGTCGCGACCGTGCGCAGCGGCGTGCCGGTGCCCGACGCGGTGACCTCGCTGTGGAAGGACGGGCATCTGCTGCGCGTCGACCTGCGGCCGTTCACCCAGCCGCAGAGCGTGCGGCTGGTGGAATCGATGCTGGGCGGGCAGCTGGAGGGGTTCACCGCCAACCTGATGTGGGAGTCCTCCGGCGGAAACGCCTTGTTCCTGCGGCATCTCGTGGAGGGTGCGCTGGAGGCGGGCACGCTGCGGCAGGTCAACGGCGTGTGGCAGTTGCGCGGGCGCGCCGCGGTCACCTCGGAACTGGCCGCGCTGCTGGAGGATCGGGTGGAGCAGCTGCCCGAACCGGTGCTGCGCGTGCTGGAACTGCTCACCTTCTGCGAGCCGATCGACCTCGACGTGCTCACCGAACTCGCCGGCGACGACGCGGTGGAGGCGGCCGAGACGCGCGGCGTGATCCGCGTGGTGGAGAACTCCCACCAGCTGATCGTGCGCTACAACCATCCGCTCTTCGGCGAGGTCATCCGCCGCCGATTGGGAATCGCCTCGGCGCGGCGACTACGTGGGCGGCTGTACTCCTCGCTCAAGGAGCGCCCGGTGAACTCGGCCGCCGATCGCATCCGATTGGCCGAATTGGCTTTGGACAGTGACAAATCCGCCGATCTCGAACTGTTCGAGGCGGCGGCCGCCGATGCGATCGGACTGGCGAATCTGCCGCTCGGCGAGCGGTTCGCGCGGGCGGCGGTGGAACGGCGCGGCGGTGTGGAATCGGCGGATCTGCTGGCGCGGGCGCTGCTGTGGCAGGGGCACCGCATCGAGGCCGAACGCACCTTGGCCAGTTTCGATCCCGACCAGCTCAACGAAGTCCAGCTGGCCCGCTGGGGCAGCACCCGCGTGTCGAATCTGTTGTGGGCCATGGGCGATGCCGATCGCGCCGACGACGTGCTCGCGCAGGTGCGCGCCCGGGTGCGGCACCCGAAGATCGTCGCCACGCTGGCCGGGCTCTCCTCGGCGTGCGCGGTGAACGAGAACCGCCTCGACGACGCGTTCACCGAGGCGGATTCGGTGATGACCATGCCCGACGCGCCGCCGTGGGCGGTGTGGTGGGCGGCGTTCGGCGGCGGACTCGCGTTGGCGCTCATGGGCAAAGGGGAGGCGGCCCGCAAATACACCGCGCGCGGGCACGAGGTGGAGACCGAGATCGACGGGCTCAACCGGTTCATGTCCACCCACGCCGAAGTGCTGGCGCTCACCTTCACCGGCGAGCTCGAAGCGGCGAGGCGTTGCGCCACTTCGTATTTCGGATACTCGGCGCCGGGACAGTATCTGGCGTGGGGGATGTCGAAGATCCTGCAGGGCACCGTCGACGTGGCGCAGGGGCGCTTCCTCGACGGCATCGAGAACCTCGAACAGGCGCTGGCCGCGCTCACCACCGAGGGCGCGGCGGCCTGGCTGTTCCCCGCGAGAGTGCGCCTGGCCGAAGCGTATTCGGCGCTGGGGCGCGGCAGCGACGCCACCGAGTCCATCGCGGAGGCGGTGCGCCGGGGCGGGCGGCACAGCGCCGTCTACGAACCGCAATTGCAGATCGCGAAGGCGTGCGCGGCGGCCGCCGAGGGCAGCGTCACCCCGGCCGTGAAACTGGCGCTGGGGGCGGCCGACGCCGCGGCCCGCTCCCATCAGCACGCCATCGAGGCGATGGCGCTGCACGCGGCCGCCCGCTTCGGTGACCATTCGGTGGCGGGCCGGCTCGCCGATCTCGCCGCGCGCATCGACGGACAGCTGGTGCAGGCGCAGGCCAAACACGCGGTGGCTCTCGCCGCGCACGACGGGCCCGGATTGGACGCCGCCGCAGCGGAATTCGAAGCCATCGGCGCGCAGCTCTCCGCCGCCGACGCCGCCGCCCAGGCCGCCTCGGCGCACGAGCGGGCGGGCGACCGCCGCCGCGTCCTCGAATCCGCCGCCAACGCCAACCGCCTCGCCGCGGCCTGCGGCGGCGCGGCCACCCCGGCGCTGCGCCAGACCGCCCAACCCCTCCCGCTCACCGCCCGCGAACGCGAGATCGCGAACCTGGTCGCGGCGGGGTTGTCCAACCGCCAGATCGCCGACCGCCTCACCGTATCGGTGCGCACCGTCGAGGGGCATCTGTACCGCGCGTGCACGAAGATGGATGTGACGGATCGCGAGTCCCTCGCCGCGTTGATCCGTGGGGAGTCGCGGTGAGTTGGGGGCCGTTGCGCCGGTTGGGGATGGGTGTGGAGTGATCCGGGCCGGAGGTTCCGCGGTTCGGTTCCGCAATGCGGTGATAGTCACTTTTCAGCAAATGATCTTGATGTGCGGATGATTGTTCCGAGCGGCCGGAATGTGCCGGAATCGGGTCGAATCGGGCGGCCCTGGGGATAACCGGCGACTTGACAGCATCTGATCGATGACGGCTATCGTGCCTGCGCACGGCACGCGGGGACGTGGCGTGCTCGAACCGAAGTGAGGGTGTTGTGGCGCGGCGTAATCGAGATATGAACGGCCGGCGCGGTGTGCGGCCGATGGTGGGGGCGCTGCCGCTGGCGATCGCCGTGGCGTGCGCGGGCACCGCACTCGCCGATCCGGCGCCGGTGCAGCCCGGCGTCACCACGCCGAGCGCGCCCGCGCCCGCTCCCACACCGGAGCAGCCGGGCGTCGCGGCACCGAACCAGGACAACCTGACCGGCCCCGGCCCCTCGGACGACGCGCCGGTCCAGCACCTGCGCCCGCAGCAGCGCCCGGCTCCTTCGCCGAGCGCCCCGCCCCCGCCGCCCATCGCGGTGGAGGACCTGCACCTGCCGGAGCCGGTCGAGCCCGTCGCCCCGATCGCCCCGCCGCCGCGCACCCTGCGCGTCGGCGAGTTCAGCACCCCCGTCCCGGACGAGGTGCCCGACGACCTCCTCGGCGGTGTGAACGGCACCGCCGCCGACGTGGAGGCGTTCATCGCCACCCAGGGCCGCTCCGTCGGCATCAACCCCAGCCGCTCCGACAAGATCGCCGCCGCCACCGCCGCGGGCGCGGTCGGCGGGGCCTTGGCGGGCGCGGCCATCGCCGGCGTCCCGGCCGCCGTCGTCGGCGGCGTCGCGGGCGGCGCCCTCGGCGCGGGTGTCGGCGCCGGCATCGGCGTGATCGTCGGCGCGGGCGCCACCGCCGCCGGCGCGGCCGCCATCGCGGGCGTGGTCGCCGCCGCCACCGGCCCCGCCGCCGTCGCCACCCTGCCCACCGTCCTCGCCGGCGCGGTACCCGTCATCGCCGGTGCCGGCGCGGCCACCGCCGGAGCGGGCGCCCTCATCGGCCTCGGCGTCGGCGCCGCGGCGGGCGCCGCCGCCCTCGGCATCCCCGCCGCCGTCGCGGGCGGGGTGGTCGGCGGCATCCTCGGCGGGACTGCCGGCGCCAGCTACGGCGCGACGATCTGAGCCGGCGCTCGCCGCCAACCCTCCTACTCCCACGGCCCGGGAACTCGTGGAGGCTCGCGCCCCCGGCGCTTCCACAGCACCCGCAGATTGTCGCCACGCAGGTCGGGCTTCTTCGGCGGGCGCGGTGAACGAGGACCGCCTCGACGATGCGATCACCGAGGCGGATTCGGTGATGACCATGCCCGGCGCGCAGCGGTGTCCTTGACGCTCGCGGCCTCCCTGCCGCTGGCCCAAGCAGCGTGTTCCAGGGGCGCCGGCGGCTCGAGCTACCGTGCGGATTCGAAGTAGCACCCGCACGTCCGGGCGGAGAGCATCACACACGGCCTCCAGGCTGCCGTCGTGGCGGGCGACGGCGCCGGTCGCCGAGGTAGCAGGTTGCTCTAGGACGTGCACCGGTTCCTGTGCGGATGACCTCCCCGGCGAATACGCCAGCGGCGTGCAGAGTGGCCGGCGGTGCGCGTGGTATCGAGGCGGCCATCTGGCCGGCGGTCTTATCGTAAACACTCTCCGGCACAGCACCTTCCGCGCTGAACTGCCTCGGGCACGCAAATGCGCGCCCCTCACTCCGCCGCGTCCATCCGCACTTCTGGCCGGGGCGGAGTGAGGGCGAGGCCATGGGTCCCAGGGTGCCGGGCTAGTTGTGGTACTGCCTCACCCGCGCGCCCAGCACCCCAACGCGAAGAACCGGCACCTCGCCGCGCACGGCATCCCCGCATCCTCGCCTTCGACCTGGGGGAGGACCTGCTCGCTCAGCCCGTCTTCATCGTCGCGGGCGGCGAGGCTGTTCGCTCTGGCACTCGACCGAACTTTCGCGCCCGCGCCCTCGGCCCGAAGAAGCTCGTGGTGGTCGAAGGAGGCGCCTACGTGGACTTCTACGACGTCCCCAAGTACGTCGACCAGGCTGTCACCGATGCCGCCCTCCCTTCCGCGAGGACCTCGCCACGCAGGTCTGAGATAGGTGGGTATTTGTTTCAGAAGTTTCGGAATCGATGACTGCAAAACGATGATTTCGCATTATATGGTTCGACCACGTTTGCTTGTTTAGTGGGGAACAGTCTGTCCTGGGAAGTCGCGTACGTCTGATGCATCTGAGGTCGGCGTAAGCGACAACAGTGACACATGCGCAAGGGGGCGGTGCTAGCCTTCTACTCACAGATTTCGCGGCGAGTGAATCGCAAGCCGCACAACAGTGTAGAGGTTCGCTATGACCAGCTCTGCTTTAGCCGCATTTCGTGGAATTGAAGCAGCATATGCGAGAACTTCGGCAGACAGGCCGCTGAGCGTGCATGAGAGCTTCTCAGCCCTGGACTTTCAGGTGAGGTTCTTGGCGCTGATTGCAGTATCATCTCTTCATTCGCTAGGTTTGCCAACGGTGAGCATCGGAAGGTCTCCCGGATTGGGCGAATGGGTCTCGTTGCTCAGGAATCTTCGCCGAAGTTTTGAGCAGGCGCCATCTGGAACGCTGGGATCCGACTTGAACTCAGTGTTGGATCGGGTTCTGTCCCGCTACGATCTGGGAATTCCTGATGCGCCTCCGATGATTCGCTCGACAAAGAACCTTCGCGATCACGTCAGTCATGGTGGCGCTATCCCTGATGGACTTTCTGAAATTGTCGAGGAGCTGGTTCGTGCCATTTCCGACGAAGTCGCACTACTTCTTTCCGAGGCTGAGGTCAACCTCGTGGAGGTCGATGAAAGCCGGCTTCTTCGCCCAACCTTGGCCTGGCCGGGTGTGAGCGTGTCGCTATGGCCGTTCATCTTCGCGCGTTCCGCCGATGTATGGTGTGTATACTCCAATTTTCACGGCGGGCAGCCAGTATTCTTGGAGTTTGGAACGCACGATTACAGGCGAGTCGTCGTCGATGAAGGTCTAGTTGATCTACTGCGGCAGCGGCTGGTCAGCAAGCGGGTGCCCGACTCTGTGCTGGAGGTATTCCGCGCGGACGTCGAGAGCGATCTCAGCGCCTTCTCTGATGTCGCGTACCTCGCTCCACAGTACTTCGAGCACGATCATGGCTTCGGGTACGAGTGGGGAAAATCCGTAAGCGAAGGCGTGCAGGCGCGTAGAGACTACTTTCGTCTGGGTCCGGACGGGCCCCAGTGGCAGAGTGAGCAAGGATGGGTCCCGTATCGAGAGTACCTGAGGCAACTGGCCAATTGGCCTATCATTGCCAGTCGACTCCGCTACAAGCTCGACGATATCGAGCGCCAATTCGCGGAAGAAGAAGTAAAGCATCTGGGTTGGAAATCTGACGTTAAGGCTCACCGTGAAGCACATGTGATGGTGACCGAATATGGCGGCGGTAATCCTGCCAAGCAGATGTTCTCACAGTTGATCGACGGTGTCGACGAAGATCTAGGGGTCGAGAAGGGGCAGACGCAGGTCGTCTTCATAAACGGTGAGGCCGGCATAGGTAAGACGCGGGCGATGGTGAAAGCTGCCAGGAATCGGGCATACGAAGTGGAGAATGGGACGGGAAAGAACGGTGGCGATTCCCCACTGTTTCTCTATGTCCGGTCCACCGGTCGGGTGCTCGACAACTTGGATGCGGCCGTCAACGACGCAGTTGCATTGACTCAAAACTTGACTGACGAGCGAGTCAAGGCGTTGTGTAGAAATGGTCTGATTGCGCTACTCATCGACGGATTCGACGAGCTACTCGGCGGAGCTGCCTATAGTGATGCACTCGATTCATTGCAGGGCTGGCTCGACGCCCTCGGCGGCCGGGGTGTATTGGTGGTTTCAGCGCGCTCGTCATTCTATGTGAATCAGTATCGTTCAAGTGTGCAGCGTGCGACCAAGACGGGTAACGCCGCTGTGCGTCACAGAATAGCCGAAGTGCAACGTTGGTCATCCGATGAGGTCCTTTCCTTCTTGAAGGACTATGGTCTTTCGGCCGATCTATTCCTGAGGCTCTCCGGGCGAGATCGCTTGTTACTGGGACTCCTGTTCTTTGCCCGGGCGTTCGCGGAGATGTGTCTCTCTGGCGACTATGAAACCTCAAGTCAGGAACTGTCTTTTACCGAGCAACTTCTAAATTACTATATAGTTCGGGAAGAGAGAAAGCTGGCGTACTCGGAGGAGAGCGGTACCGGACTACTGAATAGAAAAGAACTCAAACGCACATTCGAATATGTCGCGGAAATTATGGTCGACAGCCGCGAGCGAGAAGTAGACTCAGGCGACCTCGAGCTAGCGGCTGCTATGGCATTGGGTTTGTCTGATGTAGATGAGTTGGATGAGCGTACCGGGCTTCGAGAACGTCTGCAAGTTCTCTGCGGATTGACTTCGGAATCGGGTACGCGCGGTCCGACGCGGTTCAGGTTTCAGCATGAAGTTTTTTTCGACAACTTCCTCGCCGGCATGGCGTCGAACCACCTCAGTGAAGGTCAACTCGGGTCGTTCCACAGGCTGATGGCTCGAACGGAGTGGCGATCTGCGACGGTTAGCAGTGTAGTTGCTTCCTCGGACCTTTCGGCCATTGTAGGTGCGCTGAATAAGTTTCAAGCAACAGATCGGCGTCACGGTGTTGTTCATGACGCGGTCGCGGCTACGAATCTTGGCGCCATGTGGTCTGCTTTTATAGCGGCTGCAGGCTATATGCCGGGCGCGCAAATTGTAGGTGCTGCCTTTGTGGATCCGCTCGATCTCAGCAGGGTCAATGTGGAAAATGTCAGCTTAGTTGATTGCCGGATAGATTCTCTGGTATTGCCCACCGGTTCCGGTTGGCGCCTCGAACTCGTGGAAACTAAGGTCAAGAAGATGACTGTGCCGTCCTCGAATGCGGATCTAAAGGGGCTCACCGGTGTGCATCACAAAGATCTTGTCGAACTCATGTTCCGGAATGGGGAATACAATTACCGGCGTCCAGAAATCTTGAGGGCGCTGCGGTCCAGTGGCGCCGAAGTGGTGGATGCAGGCGAACAGGCAGTGGCCGAGATACCGGTTAGGTTGGAGGCCACACGTCACTATCTGAAGAATTTGGAATACGCCCACACGACCTTGATTCTCAAAGACAGTTATCAGCCGGAGGACCACCGTCTGAGCTGGGCTCATGAATATTCGAACGAGTGGAAGCCGTTCATTGACAACCTGCAGAATGCTGATCTTGCTCGTGTGGAAACTCTTGCCGCTAGAGGCGCGCGAAAGGTTCGTCTCAGGCTTAAATCTGGGCCTACGAATATCCTCGATGAAGACTCTGAGGATCCTCGGATCAAGAAGTTCTGGGCGTTGGTGAAGACGAAATAGCACGCGTGGCGGTGTTGATTCCTCCTCGTTCGCATGCAGGTTGATGGATCTCGACGCCGTGCGAGCTTCCTCTCGCGAATGGGATTACGCTGGCGAAATCGGAGGTGTTCTCGGAGGTTCGATGATGGTGCGTGGTGTGGTGATGGGCGCGGCGGTGGTCGTGCTGGCGCTGGCCGCGTGCTCGGAGCCGGGGACGGCGGTGCCGGTGAGCGAGACGCTGACGTCGGTGCCGGGGGCGCCGGCGCCGAATCCGGAGCAGCAGCGGAACCTCGATCTGGTGGAGCGGCTGCGGGAGCTCGGGTGCACCACCAACAGTTGTATTCAGACGTACTTCGCGTGCATGGATGGGTTGCTCACCGGTGAGGTGTGTGAGTTCTATCGGCAGCACCCTCCGTGAGCCGGTTGGGCGATGGGCACCC
Source organism: Nocardia puris (assembly GCF_003315035.1). Lineage (GTDB taxonomy): Bacteria > Actinomycetota > Actinomycetes > Mycobacteriales > Mycobacteriaceae > Nocardia > Nocardia puris. Next base: position 149,822 of record NZ_QNRE01000010.1, on the reverse strand, counting down.
GCCTCGGGTGAATGTGGTTGTCGGATCGTGTGATTCGTGTGGAGCGTGGCGGAAGTCCGAGTCCCGCAAGACCGCTGGGTCAGCGACCCGGGCGCGAGCATCGGACCGGTCCGCGCGGCATGCGTGGCGCGCCGAACGCGGTACTTCGACGACGCGTCGATGCTGTTCAACGGGCCGGTCCGGCAGTGTCAGCGCTGGGCGTGAGTGACGCGGGTGCCTATCGAGCAGCGAATCGGCCGATCCGAACAGGTCCGGCCCGAGCAGCCCGAGTACCTCGCCGTTGCCGTCCATGAACGCGTCGTCCATCTGGGCCAAGTGGCGTCGAAGTTGCCTAACGCGTGAGGAATTCGCCCGCCGGTGCGGCGATCAGGTCGACGTTCGGGTCGTGGCCCAGCTTGTCGAGTTCGCGATGTTCGGCGTCCGGAAGCACCGCGGCGATCGCTTTCGCCGCGGTCTTCAGGGTGGCCGCGCTCTGTGCACCGGAGAGCACGAGGACCGGCACGTCGGCGTGCGCCCACTCGACGCCGCGCAGCTTCTCCCCCCGCGCGAACGGGCTGAGCACCGTCCAATCGTGAGGCGTTGAATCCGCCAGGCCCTTCAGGGTTTTCCAGTACGGGGTGATCCGCATGGCCGACACCATCGTCCACGGCACGCCCATGATCTTGCGCAGGTAGTAGCTCACCGCCTTGCCGCGCTTACCCGCGGCGACCAGCGCGCGCAGCTTCGCGTCGGCGTCCTTCGGCGGCACGTGCCCGGACTTGTCCACCACGAACGGCGGCTCGAACGCCACCACCTTCGTCACGCCGGGTGCCCGCTCCGATCCGGCGGCTTGCAGCGCGAGCACCGCGCCCGATGACCACCCGAGCAGCGCCGCCGAACCGCCCGCCGCCTCGATCAGCGCGCCGATGTCGTCGATCTCGCTCCGCACGTCGTACACGCCGGGGGTGTCGCCGCTGTCGCCGCGCCCGCGCCGGTCGTAGTTGAGCACGGTGAGCCCGTGGTCGGCGGCCAGTCGCTCGGCCAGCCGCACCATCTTCGGGAACTTCCGGAAGCTGAGCGCGCCGCCGACCACGATGACCGTCCCCGCCGAACCCTCCCCGATCCGGTCGTAGGCGATGACGGTCCCGTCCGCCGATGTGACGGTCTCCATGCTTGCTCCTCCACCTCTGGCTCGACTCCTGGAAACGGTACCGACCGGTGTTCGCGCACCGCCCGCCGCACCTGGGCACGCCACGCGTGTCGGCTGAGCGCGAAGGTCGAGACCCCGTGCGCCCCGACGAACGTGTGCCGGGTTCCATCTCGGCGTGACCCAGCACCGTGCGGTACAGCGGACCCTGATTCCAGCCGGTGCCGTGCGGGAGTTCGGCAGTCCGCACACGGGGCGGCGAACCGCGAACGCGCATACCTGCGTGCACCCACACCCTCAGAACAGCGTCGGCTCCCCGAACCCCGGCGTCCGCTCGATCTCGAGCAGCCGCGCCTTCGTATCGATCTCGCCCGGCGCGGAGAACCCGTGCAGCGCGTGGTCGGCGGCGAGCACGCGGTGGCACGGGATGATGAGTGGAATCGGGTTGCGCCCCAACGCTTGTCCCACGGCCTGCGCCGCGCCGGGCAACCCGAGGCGATCGGCGACCTGGCCGTAGCTGAGGGTGTGGCCCGGGTCGATGGCCCGGGTGATATCGTAGACCGAGCGGTGGAATTCGGGGACGCCGCCGAGGTCGACGGGAATCCAGCGCAGGTCGTCGAGTTCTCCGGCGAGGTGAGCGCGCACACCGGCCACGGCCTCGGCGATCGCGCCGCCCGGCTCCTCCTCGCGCACCTCGGCGCCGGCGCGGGAGCGCGTGATGCGGGTGCGTGTGGCGTCGGGATCGGCCTCGGGGAGCTGGAAGCGGATCACGCCCGCGTCACTCCACGCGATCGCGCACACGCCGACGGCGGTGTCGAACAGCGCGGCGGAGAACGGACGGACGGGCGCACTCATGTCCCCAGTGTGCACCCGGCCCCCGACAGGTTCGCGACCAGCAGGCCAGTTTTCTGAAACTGGCCTGCTGGTGGCTTCGTTACGAGATGGGCGTGGGCGACGGGGTGGCCTCCGGCTGGAGCGCCGTGCGCATGGTGAGCGATTCGAGGGTGCCCTCGGCTGCGGCCGACGGCAGCCCCTGCGCGTCCGAGTGCGCCCGAACGGCGGCGATGTCAGCGTATTGCCGCAGTTCATCGTAGTGATTCACACCACCCTCGCGGATCGACGCCCACGGGTGGAGCTGGTCGTCGAGCAGCGCGGCTACGGCGTCGCGACGCAGGAGCAGATAGGCGGCGCCGCCCGCGGCGGCGAAGATGAGGACGGTGAGCAAGGCGGTCATGACACCAGAATCGGGCCAACTGGCCTTGCGCCTAAATAGCCACTACCGGAATACTGGACCTTATGGCGACACGAGTGATCGGCGCGGCCGGCCTGGCGCGTGACCTGGGTAACTGGCGCGACATAGGCGCGGACGAGGCGGCGCGCCGGGCCCGCCCGGCCTACCTGGCCCTGGCCGAGGGCATCCGGCTGCTGATCCACGACGGTCGCGCCCCGCTCGGCGTCGCGCTGCCCAGTGAGCGGGATCTCGCGGCCACGCTCGGTGTCAGCCGCACCACCATCACCTCCACCTACGCGCTGCTGCGCGAGCACGGCTACCTGATCAGCCGCCAGGGGTCACGCAGCACGGTGGCGCTGCCGCCCGCCGTGCCGCACGACGGGGAGCGTCCCGCGCGCAGCATCCTGGCGACGATGTCGCAGCCGGAACTGGCCACCGTGGACCTCACGTATGCCGCGATGGCCGCCCCCGCCGAAATGCAGGAGTCGTATGCGGCTGCGCTGCAAGGACTTCCGACCTATCTCGGCACGCACGGCATGGACCCCGTCGGTGTGCTCGCGCTGCGCGAGGCGGTCGCCCGCCGCTACACCGCGCGCGGGCTGCCCACCGAACCCGGGCAGATCCTCATCACGCTCGGCGCCCAGCACGGTCTGCGCCTGCTGCTCAACGTGCTCACCGCGCCCGCGGCCCGCGTGCTGATCGAGCACCCCACCTACCCGAACGCCATCGAGGCGATCCGCGACGTCGGCGCCCGCCCGGTGCCGGTGCCGCTGCTGCCGGAGAACCCCTCGGCCGGGTGGGATCTAGACGGAATCCGCAGCGCCGCAAGGCAAACCGCCGCCACGCTGGCCTACCTGGTGCCCGATTTCAACAACCCCACCGGCATGTTGCTCGACGAGGCGGGCCGCGCCGAACTGGCCGCCATCGCCCGCGACACCCGCATGACGATCGTGGTGGACGAGTCGATGGCCGACCTCGGGCTGGACGTCGACACCATGCCCCCGCCGGTTGCCGCGTTCGGCAAGGGCGCCGAGATCGTGACCATCGGGTCGGCGTCGAAATCGTTCTGGGGTGGTCTGCGCGTCGGCTGGATTCGCACCCACCAGTCGCTCATCACCAAACTGCTGGGCATCCGGTCCACCGTCGACCTCGGCACGCCCGTGGTGGACCAGCTCGCCACCGTGCACCTCATCGAAAACGCCGACGCCATCCTGGAATTGCGCCGCGACCAGTTGCGCGCCCAGCGTTCGGCGCTGCTCACCGCGCTCGCCGAGGAACTGCCCGAGTGGAAGGTGAGCCCCGGCGCGGGCGGCATGTCGGTGTGGGCGCAACTGCCCGCGCCGGTGTCGACCGCTCTGGCCGCCACCGCGCCCAACCACGGCGTATTACTCGCCGCCGGACCGCGATTCGGCGTACAGGGGGCGTTCGAACGCTTCCTCCGCCTGCCCTACACCCACAGTGAGGGCGACTTGCGGATCGCGGTGAAGGGCATCGCCGCGGCCTACGACGCGCTGACCCCGCGGGCCGCCGACCCGTTGAACCCGCTCACGCTGTACTGACGAACTCCTCGCTGCCGCAGCATGTTTCGGCGGCGCGAATACGGGACATCGACGTGCGGGTCCGACCCGGCGGTCGATGACCGCGATCGCGACGGCCGCACCCCCGCGTGAACGCCCAGCGGGAAACCGGGCGTCCACGCGAATGGTCAATCCGCCCAGACGGATTCGATCGGCGTCGCCTCGTCCGGCGGCGGCGTCGGAATTCCGGCCGGTGTCCGGGAGAAGCGCGGCGCCGGGGCGTGCTGGACGACGCCGTCGATCTCCACCAGCCCGTTGCGCGCCACGATGTGCGCGTTCTCGGTGGCCTCGGTGAGGGTCAGGACCGGCGTGACGCAGGCGTCGGTGCCGTCGAACACGGCGGTCCACTCGTCGCGGGTCTTGGTCTTGAACTTCTCGGTGAACAGCTTGCGCAGCTGGTCCTGACCGTTCGGGTCGATCTGGGCGGGCAGGCCCTCGGGGTCGATCTCGAGGCCCTTCAGCAGCAGTTCGTAGAACTGCGGTTCGATCGCGCCGACGGCCATGTACCTGCCGTCGGAGGTCTCGTAGGTGTCGTAGAACGCCATACCGGTGTCGAGCAGGTTGGTGCCGCGCTCGTCGGACCACAGGCCCACGCCGCGCATGCCCCAGATCATGTGCGAGAGCGCCAGCGCGCCGTCGATCATGGCCGAGTCGATCACCTGGCCCTTGCCGGAGCTCTGCCGCTCCACCAGCGCGGCGAGGATGCCGAACACCAGGAACATCGAGCCGCCGCCGAAGTCGCCGACCATGTTCAGCGGCGGCACCGGGCGCTCACCCTTGCGGCCGATGGCGTTGAGCACGCCGGTGAGCGAGATGTAGTTGATGTCGTGGCCCGCGCGCTCGGCCAGCGGCCCGTCCTGGCCCCAGCCGGTCATCCGGCCGTAGACCAGGCGCGGGTTGCGGGCCAGCGCCTCCTCGGGGCCCAGGCCCAGGCGCTCGGTGACGCCGGGGCGGAAGCCCTCGATGAGCACGTCCGCCTTCTCGACGAGCCCGAGCACCTTCTCGATATCGGCGGGGTCCTTGAGGTTGGCCTCCACGATGGTGCGGCCGCGCCACTGCGGGCGCTCCATGAAGCCGGGCAGCAGATTGCGCCGCTGCACCCGCACCACGTCGGCCCCGAGGTCCGCGAGCAGCAGCGCCGCGTGCGGACCGGGGCCGATACCGGCCAGTTCGACAACTCGGATGCCCGCGAGCGGGCCCTGCTTGGTGGCGGTGGATGGTGTGCTCACGCCCTACCTCGGTTCGTCGTTGATCCTTGTGCACCGGCGGACGGTGCCGCGTCGCGGGCGCGTGCCCGCCGATGTTGACATTACGACAATAACGGCGCGCGGTTCCAGGGGAACTTCCGTCGTGCGCGCGGGCGCCCGGTGGGCGAGAATCCCTGCGGCGTGCCTGTGCGCGGAAACGGGAGGAATACCGGCGGTGAGTGTGTGGGGCGAGATTCTCGTCGCGGTGGCGATCTTCGTCGGGATACTCGGCATCATCGTGCCGATCCTGCCGGGGGTGATCCTGATCTTCGGCGCGATCCTGGTGTGGGCGATCGTCACGGGCGGCACCACGGCGTGGGTGGTGTTCGCGGTGAGCACGGTGTTCCTGGTGATCTCCGGCGTCATCAAATACACGTGGCCCGGCCGGAAGATGAAGGACGCGGGCGTGTCGAACCGCGCGATCTTCCTCGGCTTCGTCCTCGGAATCATCGGCTTCTTCGTGATCCCGGTGGTCGGGTTGTTCGTGGGTTTCGTACTCGGCGTCTATCTTTCGGAACTGCATCGGTTGCGCGAGAACCGGCAGGCCTGGGTGGCGACGAAACACGCGCTCAAAGGTGTGGGCTTGTCGATCCTCATCGAACTCTTCGGCGCGCTGCTGGCGACCGGCGTGTGGATCGTGGGGGCGTTCATCGCCTGACCGTGGTGAGCCCACTCCCGCGGGCTCACCACCGGGCACTCAGCGACGCTGAAGCGTGACCCCGGCCAGCGGATACGGAATGCTCGCCGGGGTGTCGGCGATGTTCACCGTCCCGATCCAGTGCCCCTGCCGCGGGTCGATATCGCGCAGGTCGAACCCGAGCGGGAACGCGAACGTCACGTACGTCTGGTCCGGGCCGATGGGCCGCTGCCTACCGGGGTGGACGCCGCCGAAGCAGGCCAGATCGGTGTTCACGCCGTTCGGGTGGACGCGCAGTTCGCAGTTCTCCAGTGGCGAACCCACGACATTGGAGGGGTGCCGGACGATGTGGTAGTTCCCGGGCGGAATGACGCCGTTGCGCGGGAATTCGGGGTCGTCGGCGGTGGCGACGGCCGGGGCGACGGAGAGGGCCGCGGCGGCCAGGGCGATGCCCAGTCCCGCGATGGAGCCGAACTTCATTGTGGGGCCTCCGGATCGAATCGTTCAGGGCGGTTCGTTCGATCCCCACCGTATACCGCACGTCGGACGATCCGGCCGCGCGCCTATTCGACCGTCGGGAACGGAATCGTGTCCGTCTGGGTGTTTTTCGGCGGTGCCTCGCGGCGCAACGGCGTCGTGGGCTCGATCGGATGCAGCGGCAGTGTCGGGGCCGGATCCTCCACGTTCCGTTCCACCGGCGGCAGCCGGTAGAAAGCGCGCGCGTTGTCCTCCAGCACCGCGTACATGTCCACGCCCACCACATCGCAGATCAGATCCACGTCGGTGTCTTCGAACGGGCGCCCGGCCCTGGTGCCGGGCAGATCGGTGCCGAACATCAGCGCCTGCGGATTCACCGCGTGGATGCGGCGCAGCGTGTCGGCGACCTGCATCTCCACCCGGCCGAACCCCGTCGCCTTCACCCGCGCCCCGCGGTCCACCAGGTCCAGCAGGTAGGGCAGGCCGTCGGCCGACATGCCGAGGTGGTCGATCGACAGCGCGGGCAGTTTGGTGATCACCGGTTGCAGCGAGGCCAGCATCTGGCCGTCGATATACAGCTCGACGTGCCAGCCCACCAGTTCGTGCGCGCGCAGCGCCAGCACGGTCATCTGGGTGATGTCGGTGGCGGCGCGCTTGAGGTTGAACCGCATCGCCCGCACGCCGGCGCGGTCGAGGTCGGCGATCTCGTCGTCGGTGGCGTCCAGGTGCAGGTTGGTGACGCCCACCCAGCCCTCGCCGAGTTCGGCCAGCGCGGCCTTCAGATACGTCTGGTCGGTCCCCTGGAACGACCCGCTCACCACGGCGCCACCGCCGATATCGAAGCGCGACATCCGTTTTCGATAGTCGGCGATGGTGTAGGGGTCGGGCAGGTAGCCCTCGTTCTCGATCAGCGGAAACCGCGGATCGATGATGTGGACATGGGCATCGAACACGGGTACAGAATGCCTCGAGTAGGGGTTCGCGGCGCGTCGGCCGGGAACGGTTTGCCGGTCGGGCCGCCCCGACGGGCGCGGACGGCGGTGCGGTGGCCGAAAGCAAAGGGTCGCGGCGGGTGCACCCGCCGCGACCGTGCGCTCACACCTTGTGCGGTTCGCTGGCGCGGAGCATGTCCTCGCGCTCCACGACCTTCACCCGCTCGCGGCCCTCGGGCTCGCCCAGCGAGCGCTCGTGCGCGTCCAGTCGGTACCAGCCGGCCCACGTGGTGAACGGGATGCCCTTGCCCTCGAGGAAGTCCACCACGGCCTGCGGATCGGGCTCCGGCGCCGGGGTGAAGTTCGCGGCGTCGTCGAGCAGGCAGGCGATGGTCTCGTTGGCGTCGCCCTTGGTGTGGCCGATCAGGCCCACCGGGCCGCGCTTGATCCAGCCGGTCACGTAGGTGGCGGGCAGGTAGCGGGCGGCGCCGTCGGCGTTCTCGTCGGCGATGACGCGGCCTGCCTCGTTCGGCACGGTGCCCGCCTGGTCGTCGAACGGCAGGCTGCTGATGTTCTGCGACAGGTAGCCGACCGCGCGGTAGACGGCCTGCACGTCCCAGTCCCGGTAGGTGCCGGTGCCCTTGACGTTGCCGGTGCCGTCGAGCTGGGTGCGCTCGGTGCGCAGGCCGATCACCTTGCCGTTCTCGTCGCCCAGCACCTCGGCGGGCGATTCGAAGAAGTGCAGGAACAGCTTGTGCGGGCGGTCGCCCTGGTCGCGGATGGCCCACTGCTCGAGGGTGTTGGCCACCATGTCGACCTGCTTGGAGTGCCTGCGCGCGGCCTCGGAGCCCTCGTCGTAGTCGATGTCCTCGGGATCGACGATGACCTCGATGGTGGGCGAGTGGTCCAGCTCGCGCAGCTCCAGCGGGGTGAACTTGGCCTGCGCCGGGCCGCGGCGGCCGAACACGTGCACCTCGACGGCCTTGTTCTGCTTGAGGCCCTCGTAGACGTTCGGCGGGATCTCGGTCGGCAGCAGTTCGTCACCGGTCTTGGCCAGCACGCGGGCGATGTCGAGGGCGACGTTGCCGACGCCCAGCACCGCGACCTTCTCGGCGTCCAGCGGCCAGGTGCGCGGCACGTCGGGGTGCCCGTCGTACCAGGAGACGAAGTCGGCGGCGCCGTAGGAGCCGTCCAGGTCGATGCCGGGGATCGGCAGCGCGCGGTCGGCGTTGGCGCCGGTGGAGAAGATCACCGCGTCGTAGAAGCGGCGCAGGTCGTCGAGGGTGATGTCGGTGCCGTAGTCGATATTGCCGAGCAGGCGCACCTGCTCCTTGTCGAGCACCTTGTGCAGGGCGGTGATGATGCCCTTGATGCGCGGGTGGTCGGGGGCGACGCCGTAGCGGATCAGCCCGAACGGCGCGGGCATGCGCTCGTACAGGTCGATCGACACGTCGGCGTCGGACTTCATCAACGCGTCGGCGGCGTAGATACCGGCCGGGCCCGCACCCACGATCGCGATGCGGAGCGGTCGGGGCCCCGCGGTGGGCGCGTCAGACCCGGAGGCGGCAGCCTGCGTCACCACGGAGGGTTCGCGAACACCGCCATTGGACACTGCACTCTGTTCGGTCATCTCTTACGCGCACCCTTATGGTCGAAACGTCAACGTCGGCGGTCTTAGCTTAGGCTAAGTTCATCGAGCGCCGTGGGTACGCCCCCCAACGCCCACCGCGACGGCTGTGGTTGTGGCGATTCTATCCGTGCCACTGTGCACTACCCGCGCCGGTGCGTCGAACACGGTCGGGGATCATCGATCCATGACCGAGCAGCAGCCGCCCGACGAAGGTGAATCAATTCCGATCGACCAGACCGATCGGCGCTCGTTGGCGCCGTTCGTGGCCGCCGCCGTGGTGGCGGGAATCGTCCTGGTGGCGATCGTGCTCGGCGGCGTGCTCGCGCCCGCTGAGAAAAATGTCACAGAGGCCGACCGGGTCTCCGCGGCCGTGCGCAACTTCGTCGAGGGGACCAACAGCAGCGACCTGGTGCCGCCGCCCGGCACCGGCTGCGCCGACTTCGACCCCGAACGGTCCCCGCTGGCCGGACAAGAGGGTTCGGGCAAGACGATTCAGGTGAAGAACATCGCCGCGCCCGCCATCGACGGCGAGAAGGCGACCGTGTCCGTCACCACCGACGTCGAGGGCGCCGAGCGCACCGCCACCTGGAACCTGATCCGCGCCGACGGTAAATGGCTGGTCTGCACTGTTTGACAGGGTGCGGGCCCGCGGTGCAATCTCGTCGCTGAGGTCATGAGAACCAGCGTCAAGCCCCGGCTGGCTGGTCGGCAACCCTCCTCCGCGGTGGGGTGCTCCGGGTGACGACCTGGCCGCGCGCCGAACCCGGGCGCGGCAAGTGCGGATTCCACAGGAGGTCCACATGAGTTATGCCGGTGACATCACCCCGCGGCAGGCGTGGGAAGTGTTGCGCGACAACCCCGCCGCCGTCCTGGTCGACGTGCGTACCGACGCCGAATGGCGTTTCGTCGGCGTGCCCGACGTCAGTTCGCTCGACCGCCGCACGGTCCTGATCGAGTGGGTCGACAGCACGGGCGCCCGCAACCCGCGCTTCGCCGACCAGCTGAAGCAGGAACTGGCCGACCGGGCCGAGGACGCACCCGTGCTGTTCATCTGTCGCTCCGGCCAGCGTTCCGCGCACGCGGCGCGCGTGGCCACCGAACTCGGCATCGGGCCTTCTTACAACGTGTCCGAGGGTTTCGAGGGCGGTCTGGACGCGTCCGGGCACCGCGGTTCGACCGGGTGGCGCGCCGAGGGCCTCCCGTGGAGCCAGTCGTGATCACCGGTGGCGCCTTCGACAAACCGCTGCCCGAGGGCGTCGGTCCCGCCACGCTCGGCGTGCGCGGCGGCCTGCGCCGCTCCGGTTTCGAGGAGACCGCCGAGGCGCTGTATCTGACCTCCGGATTCGTCTACGAGAGCGCCGAGGCCGCCGAGGCCGCGTTCACCGGCGAGGTGGAGCACTTCGTCTACTCCCGCTACGGCAACCCGACGGTCGCCATGTTCGAGGAGCGCATCCGCCTGATCGACGGGGCCGAGGCCGCGTTCGCCACGGCCAGCGGCATGTCGGCGGTGTTCACCGCGCTCGGCGCGCTGCTCGGCGCCGGCGACCGGCTGGTGGCGGCGCGCAGCCTGTTCGGTTCGTGCTTCGTGGTGTGCAACGAGATCCTGCCGCGCTGGGGGGTGGAGACCGTCTTCGTCGACGGTGAGGATCTGGACCAGTGGGAGGCGGCGCTGTCGAAGCCCACCGCCGCGGTGTTCTTCGAGACGCCGGCCAACCCGATGCAGACCCTGGTCGACGTGCGCAAGGTGACCGAGCTCGCGCACGCGGCGGGCGCGAAGGTGGTGCTGGACAACGTCTTCGCGACCCCGCTGCTGCAAAAGGGCTTCGAGCTCGGCGCCGACGTGGTGGTCTACTCGGGCACCAAGCACATCGACGGGCAGGGCCGCGTGCTGGGCGGCGCCATCCTCGGCACGCAGGACTACATCGACGGACCCGTGAAAACCCTGATGCGCCATACGGGTCCGGCGCTGAGCCCTTTCAACGCCTGGACCCTGCTCAAGGGGCTCGAGACCATGCCGCTGCGGGTGCGCTACTCCACCGAGTCCGCGCTGCGCGTCGCGCGCTTCCTCGAGGAGAACAAGGGCGTGCGCTGGGTGAAATACCCCTTCCTGGAATCACATCCGCAGTACGATCTGGCCCGCGGCCAGATGTCGGGCGGTGGCACCGTGGTCACCTTCGAACTCGACGCCCCCGAGGGCGAAGGGAAGAAGCGCGCCTTCGAGGTGCTCAACCGTTTGCGCATCATCGACATCTCCAACAACCTCGGCGACGCGAAATCCCTCATCACCCACCCCGCCACCACCACCCACCGCGCCATGGGTCCGGAGGGTCGCGCCACCATCGGATTGACCGATGGTGTGGTGCGGATTTCGGTGGGGTTGGAGGATACCGAGGACCTGCTCGCGGATCTGGAACAGGCGCTGGGGTAGGAACGATTCCCGCGCGGCTCGCTGGTCTCGCGGGCCGCGCGTGATTCGTTCGAGCGCGGAAACCGGCTTCGAGGTCACGGGTTACCGTGAATTGTCACGTCTTCCCACAGTGCGAACTCGGCCTCCTGGGATGGCGTCCCATCCCAGGGGTTGGTCTGGAAGTTGCCGTCCCGGACCTCTCGGACCCAGGACCCGGGAAGATCTTGGCGGAAGTTGGCGACCAAGAGAACGACGGTGCGCTGCCCGTGCATGCGGATATCGCGTTCGCGGTTCGAGGTTGCTCTGCTGTCAACAGCAATATGCGGATGCGATCGGCTTCGCACCTGGCCGGGGCTCGTCGGGCTACTGATCACGGAGCGTACCCGTGATCAGTAGCAGGGTTCCTCTTCGCTGGCCATCCTGGTCGCGGAGCGAAAGGCGGTGCGGCCGCGGGTTGTAAGTGCGCCCGCACCGCCTTTCACGGTCGACCGTGTCGTTGGCGGTGACTGCCGACAGTCGGAACGGTTGATTCGCCCGTGGAAGTATCGGATCGCCATCACTTACGGTGCCGCGCCCATGCGGTGCGCGCGATTTCGCTTCCGGTGCGCTCGAATTCTCTTGTAGCTCAGCCCAGTTTGCGCAGGCGGGGGGCGATGTCGCGGGCGAAGAGGTCGAGGAAGCGGCGTTGGTCGTGGCCGGGGGCGTGGAAGACGAGGTGGTTGAGGCCCGCGTCCAGGTAGGGCTTGATCTGGTCGACGGCTTCGTCGGGGTCGCTGGCGACGATCCAGCGCTTGGCGATCTGCTCGATGGGCAGGGCGTCGGCGGCGGCTTCCATTTCGATGGGGTCGGTGATGGAGTGCTTCTGCTCGGCGGTGAGGGAGAGTGGTGCCCAGAAGCGCGTATTCTCCAGCGCCAGTTCGGGATCGGTGTCGTAGGAGATCTTGATCTCGATCATGCGGTCGATATCGGAGACCTCGCGGCCCACTTTCGCCGCACCCTCCGCGACGGCCGGCATCAATTTCTCCGTGTAGAGGTCCATGCCCTTGCCGGAAGTGCAGATGAAACCATCACCCGCGCGGCCGGCGTATCGCGCGACCAGCGGGCCGCCCGCCGCGACATAGATCGGAATGCCGCCCTCGGGCACGTCGTAAATGGAAGCGCCGACGGTCTTGTAGTACTGCCCGTCGTAATCGACGCGGTCGCCGGTCCACAGCGCGCGCATCAGCTCGACCGACTCGCGCAGGCGCGCGAAACGCTCCTTGAATTCCGGCCATTCGCCGGTGTAGCCGGTGGCGATTTCGTTGAGCGCCTCGCCCGTGCCCACGCCGAGCATCACGCGGCCCGGGTACAGGCAGCCCATGGTGGCGAACGCCTGCGCGATGACCGCCGGGTTGTACCGGAAGGTCGGCGTGAGCACCGAGGTGCCCAGCAGGATGCGCTGGGTGCGCTCACCGACCGCGGCCATCCACGCCAGGGAGAACGGCGCGTGGCCGCCCTTGTGCCGCCACGGCTGGAAATGATCGCTGACCGTCGCGCTGTCGAGGCCGTGTTCCTCGGCGAGCACCGCGATCTCCACCAGTTCGCGCGGTCCGAACTGTTCCGCCGACGCCTTGTATCCGAGCTTCAGCTCACTCATGTGCGCCACTCCTGTCGCTTCGCTGTGTGGGTGCGGAGTTCCGCACGCCGTCGGCCACCGGGACGCGGCCGGTGTCGCGAGGGGGCAGCGGCGGCCGGGTCCGGAGGCGTCCTTTCCGACCATAGTCAGCGCGGTGAACCCGCGTGGGGCGGGCCGGTTCTGCCGCAAGTCGCGTGCTTGTTCGGGCGCGATAGCCGACAATTGTCCGGTGACCGCAGAAACCGAACCGATCCTGTCCTATCTCACCGACATGGACGGGGTGCTGGTGAGCGAGGAACACCTGGTGCCCGGCGCCGACGAGTTCCTCGCCGAACTGCGCGCCAACGAGACGCCGTTCCTCGTGCTCACCAATAACTCCATCCGCACCCCGCGCGACCTCCAAGCTCGCCTGCGCCAGACCGGTCTCGACGTCCCCGAGGAGTCGATCTGGACGTCGGCGCTGGCCACCGCCACCTTCCTCAACGACCAGCGTCCCGGCGGAACCGCCTATGTGGTCGGCGAATCGGGGCTGACCACCGCGCTGCACGAGATCGGGTACGTGCTCACCGAACGCGACCCCGACTACGTGGTGCTCGGCGAGACGCGCACCTACTCGTTCGAGGCCATCACCACCGCGATCCGCCTGGTCGAACGCGGCGCCCGCTTCATCGCCACCAACCCCGACGCCACCGGCCCCTCCCGCGAGGGCGTCCTGCCAGCCACCGGCTCGGTCGCCGCGCTCATCACCCGCGCCACCGGCCGCGAACCGTACTACGTCGGCAAACCGAACCCGCTCATGATGCGTTCGGCCCTGCGCCGCATCGGCGCCCACTCCCAGTCCACGGTCATGATCGGCGACCGCATGGACACCGACGTCATCGCCGGCCTCGAAGCGGGCATGCGCACCATCCTCGTCACCACCGGCATCTCCACCCGCGCCTCCGTGGAAGGTTTCCCCTACCGCCCCACCGCCGTCATCGACTCCGTGGCCGACCTCATCGGCCGCACCCGAAAGCCCTTCGAGTAGATCGGTTCGCATCGCCGGGAGCAGGCAAAACGACGCCTGCTCGCGGCCCGGACGGGTGCTATAGTGGCCATGCGCCCGAGTGGGTGCGGGAACTGGGTTCGAGGCCCTGCCGGTTCACGACCGGAGTTTCCACAGAAGCGCGGAGATCCGGGATTGACACCCCGGTCGGCCACAACCGATAGCTCAAGCTGTAGAGCCCCGCTTTGTCATCGCGATCGGGCGGCCCAGGAGGGCCGCCCGATCTGCTATCTGGACGCTATCTCGGCCGTGAGCTCGGCCTCGGTGAGCCCGAGCACGCCGTAGCTGTGCCGGGCGACTCCCCGTGCGTTCCGCAGCGCGACCTTGGCGTCGTTCAAGATCTTGGGATGAGCGGCGACCACTTCGTCTACGACCAACGCGGCCCAGCACGGCCGGGGGAGAGCGGACTGCAAGCCGAGGTTCGTCTCGCGATCGGAACGTTTGGTAATCGCCAATGCGGCGATCATCTCGCCCTGTCCGAAGTCGATCCGGTCTCCTACCCGGAGTCCTTCGGGTTCCGCTTGGCCAGGTCGCCCCAGCCTTGTTCCTGGGCGCCACTCCAGTGGGCCAGGGTGTCGAACAGAACCCGGGTCATTGTGCCGCCGTTGTGGATCACGGCGTTTCGCATGTGCCCCAGCACCGTCATATACGACATCATGTCGGTGTCGTAGACGTGGCTCGTCACGCTCTCGAAGTCCGTGTGCAGGTCACTGAGGTTTCGTTTGGCGAGGGCTTTCGCGCATAGGCCATTGTCGGCCAGCATCCCGACGCAAGTTCGCATGAAGTCCTCGTGCAAAGACAGCACGTAGGGTACGGCCATCTTGCCGAGGTGAGTGTCGGCTCCGTGCAGGATTTGCCGTGCCTGGTCGGACTTCAGATTGAATCGGTGGATGTGATCGACCGCCGGGAATACTTCGGGTAGCAAGCGGTCCGAACCCTCGGTCAGCTTCAGCAGGTGGGCCGATAACTGGGCGCCGGCGAGCAGCGCCATCATCGCGTTATTGGCCTCGGCCTTGTGATCCTCGTACTCACGAAAGGCGCGAAACCTGACCATCTGGCCGCGCGTCGGACCGCCTCGTGCCACTGAACCCCCTGATCAGCGCCGAATCTGCTGCGCAGCAGCGTAACCCACGGCGCTGACGGCCTGACGGCGTATCTACTTCTGGTCGGTGACCCGGTCCAAAGCCGTGGAGAGGGCGGTGAGGGCTTCGACTATTCGGGTGAAGTGGTCGAGGCCCAGTTCTTCGGTGAGGCGGTGGGCGAGGGTGGCGTGGTGGGGGTTGATGCGGGCGATGGCGGCGCGGCCTTCGGGGGTGGGGGTGAGGAGTTTGGCGCGGCGGTGGGCTGGGTTGGGGTGGTATTCGGCGAGGCCCTTGTCGACGAGGAGGTCGGCGATGCGCTGCACGCTCTGGCGGGTGATGCCCATGGTGCGGGCGATGCCCGCGACCGGAAGCGGTTCGGGGAGGACCGCGCCGAGCACCTGCCACCAGGCGGCGGTCAGGCCGGCGGGGGCGGCGAGTTCTTCGGCGATGGTGAGGAATTGGCCGTTGAGGCGGAAGGAGGTGATGGCGGCGGTGCTGAACAGGACTTGCTCGGGGTTCTCGCTCACGCCGTCACCTCGGCTCCGGCGCGCGAGGCACGCTGTGACTCGACACCATTCACGCCCCGGCCCCGGCCCGCGCGTGCTCATACGCGTCCAACACCGCGTACCCCTCCGGATCGCTGTGCGCGTACAGCCGGTACCAGGCGTCGAGGATGTGCGGCTCGTACACCCCGAGCACCCCGAGCACTTCGCGTGCGAACTCGAACGGCGCCATGGCCGCGGCGGTGACGAGGGTGCCGTCGGTGACGGCGGGCGCGTCGACGTACCGGTCGGCTCCCGCGTACCCGCTGTAGCCGAGGAATTCGGCGACGTTGCTGGTGTGGTTGCGGGTGTTGAGCAGACCTTCGGCGGCCAGGCCGAAGGTCGCGCCGCAGATCGCCGCGACGGGCACGCCCGCGTCCAGGAATTCACGCGCCTTGCGGGCGAAAGGCGCGAGTTCACCCGTCACCCAGGTGTCGGCGCCGGGCAGGATCAGCATCGCGCTCTCGGCCGGCGTGAGCTGATCCAGCGTGCGGTCGGGCGTGATGCGCAGGCCGCCCTTGGTGGTGATCGGCTCGGCGGTCAGCGCGACGGTTTCGATCCGGAAGGTGCCGGGCGCGATCTGCCAGCTGGGGTTGTTGATGTGCGCGGTGGCGGCACCGACTTCCCAGTCGGCGAGGGTGTCGTAGACGGCGACGTGAACGGTCTTCGTGAGCATGACAGTATGTTGTCATATTTGACAGCATACTGTCAATGACCAAACCCTCAGTCCCTAGTCAGGGCAAAGATGCGCAGGTCACGCGTGGTCCGATCGCGATACGCCGCATACGCCCCGGTGATCTCCACGAACCGCGCGAACACCGACTCCTTGACCGCCTCCTCCGTCACCGGCGTGGCCCGTACCCGGATGCGCTCCCCGGCGATCGCGACCGTCGCGCGCGGCTCGGCCAGCAGATTCCCCGTCCACGCGGGATGGTGCGCCTGCCCGAAATTGCTCCCGATCACGTACAGGGTGTCGCCGTCGTGCACGTACAGCAGCGGCTGCGTGCGCGGCTGCCCGGACTTGCGCCCGGTGGTGGTGAGCAGGATGACCGGCGCGCCGATCGGGCCGAGCACCGTGTACTTCGCGTCGGTGCGCTCGAGCAGCTTGCGATCCAGCGGCGTGAGCGTGCGGGATGAGCCGGGAACCGAAGCCGGACGCGGCCAGTCTGTCGGCCGCGCGCCCGAGAATGCCGGTGCGCGAACCCCACTGCCGATCCGGGAAGGACGTCGTCATACGCGCGAGCGTACGGAACCCGGCTCGCCCGAAGTGTCCGGAATCCGGCGCGAAAGTGATTTCGGAGGTATTTGCCGTCGGTTGGCCGAGACAGTGCCCTTCGGCTCACTAAGCTCGGGCCCATGGTCGAATCCGCTGCGTCCTCCGTTTACATCGCGTCCCCCGAGGGCGACACCGGCAAATCGACGGTCGCGCTCGGCGTACTGCAGATCGTCTGCGCGACGGCCGCACGGGTCGGCGTGTTCCGCCCGATCACCCGCTCCACCACCGAGCCCGACTACATCCTCGAACTCCTGCTGGAGCACTCCACCGCCGACATCGACTACGCGCAGGCGATCGGCGTCACCTACGAGCAGGTGCACGCCGACCCCGACGCCGCGATCTCCGAGATCGTCATGCGCTACCACGAGGTCGCCAAGGTCTGCGATGCCGTGGTGATCGTGGGCAGCGACTACACCGATGTGGCCAGCCCCAGCGAGCTGCGCTTCAACGCCAGGATCGCGGTCAACCTGGGTGCGCCGGTGCTGCTGGTGGTGCGCGGCGCCGACCGCACGCCCGCCGAGGTCAAGCAGCTGGTGGAGCTGTGTGAGGGCGAGCTGGAGCAGGAGCACGCCACGCTGGTCGCGGTGGTCGCCAACCGGTGCGATCCCGACCAGCTGAACGAAGTCTGTTCGGCGCTGGGCGGATTCGATGTCCCGTCCTGGTCGCTGCCGGAGGTGCCGCTGCTGATCGCGCCCACCATGGCCGAGCTGTGCGAAGCCGTGGACGGCGAAATGTACAGCGGCGACCCGGAATTGCTGCAGCGCGAGGCGATGAAGGTGATGGTCGGCGGCATGACCGCCGAGCACATCCTGGAGCGCCTGGTGGACGGCGTCGTGGTGATCGCGCCCGGCGACCGCTCCGACGTGCTGCTCGGCTTGGTGAACGCCCATGAGGCCGAAGGCTTTCCGTCGCTGGCGGGCATAATCATGAACGGCGGGCTGCTGCCGCACCCCACCGTCGCGCGACTGATGGAGGGCCTGAAACCGCGGCTGCCGATCCTCACCACCGCGCTGGGCACCTACGACACCGCCAGCGCCGCCTACCGCACCAGGGGCCGCATGTCGGCGGGCAACCCGCGCAAGGTGAACACCGCGCTGGCGCTGATGGAGGAGCACGTGGACGCACCGGAGTTGTTGCGGCGCATCAGCATTCCGCGCAGCACCGTGGTGACCCCGCAGATGTTCGAGTACCAGCTCATCGAGCGCGCGCGGGCCAACCGCAAGCGCATCGTGCTGCCCGAGGGCGACGACGACCGCATCCTGCGCGCCGCCGGACGGGTGCTGCAGCGCCGGATCGCCGACCTGGTGATCCTCGGCGACGAGCACTCGATCCGCGCCCGCGCCGCCGAACTCGGCGTCGACATCGCCGAGGCCGAAGTGCTGGACCCGCGCAGCTCCGGCCACCTGGACGATTTCGCCGCCGAGTACACCGAACTGCGCAAGCACAAGGGCATGACATTGGAGCGTGCCCGCGAAACCGTCGTCGATATCTCGTATTTCGGCACGATGATGGTCTACAAGGGGATCGCCGACGGCATGGTGTCGGGCGCGGCGCACACCACCGCGCACACCATCCGGCCCTCCTTCGAGATCATCAAGACCGTGCCGGGCGTGTCCACCGTGTCCAGCGTGTTCCTCATGTGCCTGGCCGACCGGGTGCTCGCCTACGGCGACTGCGCCGTGGTGCCCGACCCCACCTCCGAGCAGCTGGCCGATATCGCCATCTCCTCGGCGCGCACCGCAGAACAGTTCGGCATCGACCCGAAGGTCGCGATGCTCTCGTACTCCACCGGCGAATCCGGCAGCGGTGCCGACGTGGACAAGGTGCGCGTCGCCACGAAACTGGTGCGCGAACGCGAGCCGAACCTGTTGGTGGAGGGTCCGATTCAGTACGACGCGGCCATCGAACCGACCGTCGCCGACGCCAAGATGCCCGATTCGGAGGTGGCGGGCCGGGCCACGGTGTTCATCTTCCCCGACCTGAACACCGGCAACAACACCTACAAGGCCGTGCAGCGCAGCGCGGGCGCGATCGCGATCGGTCCGGTGCTGCAGGGCCTGCGCAAGCCGGTCAACGACCTGTCGCGTGGCGCGCTGGTGGCCGACATCGTCAATACGGTGGCGATCACGGCGATCCAGGCGGGCGCGCAGTGAGCCGGCGCGGAACAAACCCGCGCGCGGCGCGGTTGCGGCAGGGGCAGAACGACCGGCAGGAGGCCTGATGAGCGACGACCAACTCGTGCTGGTGATCAATTCCGGCTCCTCCTCGATCAAATACCAGCTGCTGAATCCGGCCACCGGGGTGGTCGCGGCGTCCGGGCTGGTGGAACGGATCGGCGAGCCGACCGGCGCGATCGAGCACAGCGTTCCGGGGCATGACACCCTCGAACACACCGGGCCCATTCCGGATCACAAGGCGGGCTTGCGGTTGGCCTTCGACATGTTCGCCGAGACCGGCCTGGATCTGGCCGAGGCGAACGTCTGCGCGGTCGGGCATCGGGTGGTGCACGGCGGCGAGGTGTTCTACCGGCCGACGCTGATCACCGACGAGGTGGTCGACACCATCGCGAAGCTGTCCGACCTCGCGCCCCTGCACAATCCGGCCAACCTCACCGGCATCGAGAGCACCCGGGAACTGCTGCCCGGCGTACCGCAGGTGGCGGTGTTCGACACGGCGTTCTTCCACGGACTGCCCGAGGCCGCGCGCACCTACGCCATCGACGCGAAAGTGGCGGCCGCGCACGGCATTCGGCGCTATGGGTTCCACGGCACCTCGCACGAGTACGTGTCGGGGCGGGTCGCCGAAGTGCTCGGGCGCGACCCGGAGACGTTGCGGCAGATCGTGTTCCACCTCGGCAACGGCGCGTCGGCGTCGGCGATCCGTGGCGCGAAGCCGATCGACACCAGCATGGGGCTCACCCCGCTGGAGGGGTTGGTGATGGGCACGCGCGGCGGTGACATCGACCCGGGCATCATCGGGCACTTGGTGCGGTCGGGCGAGTACGACATCGAGCGGATCGACCGACTCCTGAACCGCAATTCGGGACTCAAGGGCCTGTCCGGGGTGAACGATTTCCGCGAACTCACCCGGCTCATCGACGAGGGCGACGCCGCCGCGAAGCTGGCCTACGACGTCTACATCCACCGCCTGCGCCGCTACCTGGGCGCGTATCTGGTGGAGCTGGGCGGCGTCGACGCGATCACCTTCACCGCGGGCGTCGGGGAGAACAGCGCCCAGGTCCGCGCCGACGCCCTGGCCGATCTGTCGGCCTTCGGCATCGAGGTGGACCCGGCTCTCAACACGGCCAGAGACCGCGCCGCGCGGCGTATTTCACCACCGGGTGCCCCGGTCGCGGTGTTGGTGGTTCCCACCAACGAAGAGCTCGCCATCGCGCGGGGCGCACGGGGGGTCGTGGCGGAGCTGGGTTGAGCTCGCGGCCTCGCCTCGTGCGATGCTCGAGTGCCCACTCGGGTGCACGACGGCGGCCGACAGGGGATCGGACGGGTCCATCAGTGGAATGGCAGTGCGGCGGCGGATATCGGCGGCTGCGCGAAACCGGCGTGACAGCGGCATGCCCCCGCTCGCGGACGCAGGACCGAACGGCCGCGCGCCGGGGTGCGCGGCCGTTCGGATGCTAGGCGATCTTGCGGCGGTAGGTGGTCATGGCGACCGCGTACGCGACCACCAGGATGCCGACGCACCAGGCGAGAGCGACCCAGACCCCGGAGCCGACGGGCTGCTCGGCGAGCAGATTTCGGATCGTATCGACGATCGACGTCGCCGGTTGATGTTCGGCGAAGGCGCGAACCGGTCCCGGCATCGTGTCGGTCGGGACGAAAGCCGAGCTGACGAAAGGCAGGAAGACCAGCGGATAAGAGAACGCACCCGCGCCGTCCGGGGTGCTCGCGGTGAGACCCGGGATGACGGCCAGCCAAGTCAACGCGAGGGTGAACAGCAGCAGGATGGCGCCGACCGCCAGCCACGCCGTGATGTTCGCGCTGGAACGAAAGCCCAGGAGCACGGCGACGAGTATGACCACCACGAGGGAGATCAGGTTGGCCACCAACGAGGTCAGCACGTGTGCCCACAGGATCGACGACCGTGCGATCGGCATCGACTGAAATCGCTCGACGATGCCGTTCTTCATATCCATGAACAGCCGGTAGGCGGTGTAGGAGATGCCCGAGGCGATCGTGATGAGCAGGATTCCGGGCAGCAGATACTGCACGTACGAATCCGTTCCCGTCTCGATCGCGCCGCCGAACACGTAGACGAACAGCAGCATCATGACGATCGGCGTGATCGCGGTCGTGATGATGGTGTCCATGCTGCGGGTGACGTGGCGCAGCGACCGGCCGAGCAGGTAGGTGGTGTCGCCGGCGAAGTGTGCGGTCATCGTTGTTCCTTACCCGTGTGCGCCGCCGCCGCGGTGCTGTCGTCACCGACGACGGCGAAGAAGATGTCCTCGAGGGTCGGTTGCTTCTCGACGTATTCGACCTCGGCGGGCGGTAGCAGCCGTTTGAGCTCGGCGAGGGTGCCGTTCACCACGATCCGTCCTTCGTGCAGGATCGCGATCCGGTCTGCCAGTTGCTCGGCCTCCTCCAGGTACTGCGTGGTCAGCAGTACCGTGGTGCCGCGCTCGGTGAGCTCGGTGATTGTCGTCCAGACCTCGACGCGCGCCTGCGGATCGAGGCCGGTCGTCGGTTCGTCCAGGAAGATGACGGGCGGATTTCCGACGAGGCTCATGGCGATGTCGAGGCGGCGGCGCATACCGCCCGAATAGGTCGAGACCTTGCGCGCGGCGGCCTCGGTCAGCGAGAACCGCTCGAGCAGGTCGTCGGCGATCGCGCCCGGGTCGTCGAGATGGCGCAAGTGGGCGATCAGCACGAGATTCTCTCGCCCGCTGAGGATCTCGTCGACCGCGGCGAACTGCCCGGTGAGGCTGAAGGCCCCGCGAGCCTGCGCGGGCTGCGCGGCGACGTCGAAGCCCCCGACGTGCGCGGTGCCCGCGTCGGCGCGCATCAGCGTGGACAGAATCTTCACGACCGTGGTCTTGCCCGCTCCGTTGGAGCCGAGCAGAGCGAAGACACTGCCCCGCTCCACCTCGAAGTCCACGCCGCGCAGCACGTGATGGTCCCCGTAGGATTTCTCCAGGCCCCGTACCCGGATCGCGGGAGTAGGTGGTGTTGTCATCGGGCGGTCCTGCCTTCGTCGAGAATGATCTTGTCCCAGAGCGGCTCGCGCGCGTGAGTTGTGGTGGTGGACACTGCTTTTTCCCTCTCACGACCCGCGGTGTTGTCAGGCCGAGCGGCGGACGATGATGTCGCCGGCGGAGGTGCGCGCCCGCACCTCGGCCTTCTCGTCGGATGGTTCCGGGCCCGCGGCGGTGTCGAGTTCATTGCGCACCGAGCCGAACTTGGTGTGCAGATCGAGCAGCACGGCGGTGCCTTGCCGGATGCCGACGTCCAGCCGACCGGCGGCGGACTCCAGCGTGACCAATCCCCGGGTGACCTCTCCGATGCGAATGGCGCCGGCGGCGGTCTTGGCGGTGACACCGGATTTCGCCGTGCCGACGGTGATATCACCGTTGGCAGACTTCACCCGCAGCTCACCGGTGACCTCGTCGATGGTGGCGGCGCCGTTGGCGCTGTCGATCTCGGCGGAGCCGTCGATGTGCCGGATACGCACCTCGCCGGAGCTGGTGTGCGCGCGCAGCATGCCGCGGGCGCGCTCCACCACGATGCTGCCCATCCCGGAGTTCAGCTCCAGCGCGTCGGCGGCGTCGACTTGGATGTCGCCGAACCCGCTCTCGAGCCGGCATTCGCCGAGCGTGCCCCTGGTCTGGATGTTGCCCATATCCGTGTCGGCCTGAATCTGTGAACCGCTCGGCACCTCGATCACGACCTCGACCGAACCGTGCTTGCGGCCGAAGATGATCGCCTGTTTCCATACCGGCGGTCGCGGCGTGAGCACCCGCAGCAGCCCGGCGGAGTAGTCCACGCGGGTCTGGTCGGCGGCCTCGACATCGAAGCGGTCCTTGCTGACCGGGCGCACGTCGACCACGGTGGTGTCGCGGTCTCCGGCGATGATTCTGACGTCGCCCACGTAGGTGTCCACGACGACGGAAATGGGTTCGGGGGTGTCGAATTCAGGCATGGCGGTGCCCTTCCTTGGTGGTGTGATGAGAAACCCCGGTCGGGGTGTGGGTGGTGCAGAGGGTGGCGAGGCGCCGCGTCAGCGCGCCCAGCCCTTGAAGGTGTTGCCACCGGAGGTCGGGGGGACGCCCCAGCCCGTGGCGGTGGCCGGTCGCGGCTCCAGCGCGGCGGCGGCCGCGCGGACCAGCCAGGCGTTCACCGAGAGGCCCTCCCGGCTCGCGGCCTCTTCCACACGCTGCTTGAGTCGGTCGGGGAGCCGGACGTTGATCCGGGAGGTGCCACCGCTGTCATCGATTGGCGCCACTGGTGGTGCCACGAATGGTGGCGCCGCGCCACTCTCCGGCGGCTCCGTGGGGGGCGGTGTCACGACGAAGGTGGGATCGACGCCGCGTAACCGCACTTCGACCGACCCGGGCGCGAGGTCCCGGGTGATCTCGTCTGCCGCGTCCGACAATGCGTTGAGCAGGGCCAGCCGGGTGGCCGAATGAAGGGTCGACGTGAGCCGTTCGGCCAGTTCATGGGCTTCATCGCCGGCGGCTTGCGCGGCAATGGCCAACTCGTACCGGATGCTGTCGAGATAGGGCCTGAGATCCATGTGAGCCAGTCTGGCATCATTTTGGCTCAGATGCAAGGGTGTATGTGGCTCAGAGTGGGTGAGACGCGGGTCGGTCGGGTCCCGCGTCGTCGGGTCAGAACCAGGTCTTCGCGCGAATCGCGTTCGCCAGGTCCACGAGCGCGTAGCGGTGGGTGCGCCCCGGAGCGCCGCGGGCCAGGGCGCGCAGACCCGTTTCGGTGCCGTCGCGCAGGTCGCGTTCGGCGAAAGGGGCGCCGAAGAGGGTGGCGTTGGGGCGTTTCGGTTGGTGGCCGGATTGGAGCCAGGCGAGGGCCGCGCCGAGGACGAGCACGCGCATCTGGAGGACGCGGTTCTCGCCGGGCGGGAGGGTTTGGACGCGGGCGGCCGCCAAGTGCAGGGTCGCCTCGTCGAGTTCGGCGACCGGGGCGGCGGTGAGCAGCAGCAGGACCGCCGTCATGCGGGCGGTCGTGAAATGCCGTGAGGTGGGCGGGACTTCGTCGAGCGCCGCGACGGCGTCGGGGACGCGCCCGTCGGCCGCGAGCTGGCGGGCGAGGCCGAACGCGGCGCTCACCACGGCCCGGTCGGTGCGCCAGACGGTGGCGTAGAACTTCTCGGCGTAGCTGCGCCACTGCTCCCGGTCCTCGGAATCCCAGTGCTGCAGAACGAGTTCCGCCGTGGCGGCCAGGGCGAGTTTGGGGGCGATCTCACCGGGCAGCACCTGCAGCACCGCGTCGAAGGCGTCGTAGGCGCGCTCGTAGTTCTGTTCGCGCAGCTCCGCGAGGCCGGTGAACCAGTCGACCCGCCAGTCGTAGTGCGGCAGCCGGGAGAGCAGGTACAGCACGGCCGCCGATTCGCCCATGTCCAGCCGGACCCGCGCCTCGGCGAGCGTGAACTCCAGTTCCGCTGTCTCCGGGGTGTTCTCGGAATCGGTCTCGGCGCGGTCGCGCGCTTCGCGCAGCGCTTCGAGCGCCTGTTCGGGTTCGGGGTGCACTACGGCGGCCAGCAGCGGAGCGGCCGGATCGGACGGGTCGATCAATGGAATCGGCAGTGCCGCGGCGATATCGGCGGCATTGAGCAGCGGGCTGCGCCCGACGCCGTCGGCGTAGGCGTCGGTCTGGCTGATCAGTTCCTCGGTGCCGAAGCTGGCGCGCTGGGGACTGAACACCGTGGACAGCTGGGGATGTTCGGAACCGGTGTCCAGTGCGAGGATTTCGCGCAGCACGCCGGAGAGTTGCGCGGCCATGGCGCGGGCCGAGGGGAAGCGGCGGGCCGGGTCGGGATCGGTGGCGCTGAGCAGCAGCCGGTGGAAGAACTCGTAGCGCGCGAGCACCGGATGGTCAGCCGGGTCGGGGATGCCGTCGCGGTAGCGGCCGTGCTCCATCGGCAGGTCCAGCGTGAGCACCGCGAGCGTGCGGCCGACGGTGTAGATGTCGGAGGCGACCGTCGGCCCGGTCTTCGCGATCTCGGGTGCCTGGAAACCCCTGGTGCCGTACAGGTTTCCGTACGCCTCGATGGTGGCCACCGCGCCCAGGTCGATGAGTTTGACCTGGTCCTCGGTGATCATCACGTTATCGGGTTTGAGGTCGTTGTAGGTGAGCCCGATGGAGTGCAGGTAGTCCAGCGCGGGCAGGATCTCGAGCACGTAGGCGATGGCCTCGGCCACCGGCATCCGCTCCGGGCGCGGGTGGGCGTCGAGCAGCGCGCGCAGCGAACGCCCGCCCACGTACTCCATCACGATGTAGCCGACCGGTTCGCCGTCGGTGCCGGGGTGTTCCACGAAGTTGTGGATCTTCACGATGCTGGGATGCGCCACCTCGGCGAGGAATTGGCGTTCGGCCACCGCGACGGCCTGTGCCTCGGCGTCGCCCGCGTGCAGCAGGCCCTTGAGTACCACCCACCGGTCGCTCACGTTCCGGTCGATCGCCAGGTAGATCCAGCCCAGACCGCCGTGTGCCAGGCACCCTTGGATCTCGTACTGACCCGAGACCATTTCGCCCGGATGCAGTGACGGGCGGAAATCGTAAGGGGCTTCGCAGGTTTCGCACACGCCAACCGTTGTCGCCGGGCGCACGGCGGTGGCGCGGCCCACGGGATTGCCGCAGCGCCAGCAGAATCGCTTGCCCTCCGACACCACCGGGTCGGTGAGCACCGCCGCGCGCGGGTCGGCGGGCGGCACGGTGGGGATCGGCACCAGTCCGCCGCCGAGCCTGCGCACCGACGGCCGGGAACGGGCCGTGCGCACGCTGCGGCCCGAAGTGCGCATCGCGGCACCGGAATCCGGTTCGGAGCGCTGGGTGCCGGGGCCGAAATCCGCGGCGGCCGTGCCGGGTTGCTCCTCGGCGCCGGTCGACGGGATCGGTTCGGTGTGCGGATCGTCGTCACCGGTTCGCGCCGACGCCGGATTCAACTGCGTCGCATGCGGGTCGCCGACGGGCTCGGACCACCGCACCGTCGCCGGCGCTTCTTCCGGCGGCTCCGATCCGCGCGCGTCCCGGTCCTCCGGTCGCGGAAAGGGCTGGTATCGCATGGTCATCGGCCGTCAGTCCTCGTACGTGGGTGCGGGCGGGCCGGGGTTCGGGCCGAGTGAGGTGAGCCACCGGTTGTAGATCGTCGTCCAGGTGCCGTCGCGGCGCAGCCGGTCCAGCGTGGCGTTGACGAAACGCACCAGATCGTCGTTGCCCTTGGTGATGCCGATGCCGTACGGCTCGACGCTGATAGCCTCGCCGACCACCTCGGTGTAGGGGTCCTGCGCGGCCAGCCCGGCCAGGATGGAGTCGTCGGTGCTCACCGCGTCCACCTGGCGCTGTTGCAGCACCACCAGGCAGTCCGCCCAGGTGGGCACGGTCAGCACGGTCGCGGCGGGCTGTTCGCGGCGGATGCGGTCCAGCGAGGTGGTGCCGCTGACCACGCACACCCGCTTGCCCGCCAGATCGGCGATGCCGTCGATCCCGGAGTTCTTCATGGTCAGCACGCGCTGGCCCGCGCGCAGGTACACCGTCGAGAAGGCGACCTTGGTGCGCCGCTCGCAGGTGATCGTCATGGTCTTGGCGACGATGTCGACGGTGCGGTCCTGCAAAGCCTGCTCGCGGTCGGCCGAACCGAGGCTGCGGAACTCCACCAGATCCGGGCTGCCCAGCAGATCCCGCGCGACCTCGCGGGCGATATCGGCGTCGAAACCCACGATGGCGCCGCTGATCGGGTCGCGGAAGCTGAACAGATTGCTGCCCGCGTCCAGGCCCACCAGCAGCCGGCCCCTGGCGCGGATGGCGTCCAGGCTGGGGCCGCGCGCGCCGCGACCACCGGTCGGGCGCAGGCTCGCGGCCGGGTCGCCGCAGTCCTCGCCGGTCTCCGGCGGCGGGGGCGCGTCGCTGGGCAGCTGTGTCGCCTGCGCCGGCAGCGGCGGGTCGGTGTAGGTGGCGATCTTCTCGGTGTGGGCGGTGTCGCGGGTGTCGGCGCACCCGGTGAGCAGCAGCGCGAGGGCGGAGGCGGCGGCCAGCAGGCCGCGCGCGGCGCTCATCGGTACTCCCGCAGTCGCGGCCACAGGCCGAGCACCACGGCGGCGGCCGCGAGCACACCGAGGACGAACGCGCCCGGCGAGAGGAAGTCCAGCACCTGCACGGCCCGGGAGATGTCGCCGCGCAACGCGTTTCGCGTCTCCTCGATGCCGTTGTCCAGCGACAGGTCGAGCGCGTGCACGTGCGCGGTGGACTGGGCCGCGCCCGGTCCGGTCGCCACCGCCGCCGCGCCCGTGAAATCGCCGCGCGCCAGCGCCTCGTTCATGCGGGCGTGCGATTCGCGCCACCGGTCCAGCGCCCCACGGGCATTGGCCAGATCCTCGGCGGCGGGCGCGCCGGCGGGATGGCCGTCGAGGAGTTCGGCGAGCCGGGTGACGCTGGTGTCGTAGACGCGGTCGTAGTCGCCGGTGGCGTCGCGGCGCACCAGTTTCAGCGTCTCGGCGGCGCGCGCCTGCTGGGTCAGGATGCGGCTCTCGGTGAGACGGGAGACGGGCACGGCGCCCTCGTCGCGGCCGCTGATCATCGCCGCCGCCGACACCGACCCGGCGATCACCGTCCACGCCAACAGGATCAGCACCGCGCCGGAGGCCAGCAACAATCCGGCGTTGAAGGTACGCCGCCACCGTTTGGCCAGCTGGGTCTGCACCCACACCAGCGCGGCGAGCGCCGCGATCAGCAGCGCGATGGCGGTCCACGGCGGGCGCACGTGCGCGCGCTGGGCGGCGTGCACGGCCTCGGCGCGGTGGTCGTGCAGTTCCTCGGCCATCGGCAGCAGCGTCGTCTGCATCTGGTGCGACGCCTCGCTCAGGTACGCAGCGCCGACCGGGTAGCCGATCCGGTTGTTCGTGCGCGCCGTCTCGACCAGGCCGGTGTATACGGGCAGGCCGGTCGCGATGCCGGTGCGCAGCTGGGCGTCGGGGCCGCTCTCGTCGTAGCCGGCCGTGTGCGCGGTCTGCGCGACGAGTTCGGCAGACGCCTCGCCGATCGCCTGGGTGTAGCGGTCGCGCACCTCCTGCGGTTCCACCCCGCCCGCGATGAAGGCGGTGCTGGCGGCGGCGTCGGCGATCGACAGCGAGGTGTAGAGGCGGTGCGCGGAGTGCGCGTCGGGTTCGGTGTCGGCCAGCAGGGTGTGCAGCGCGTCCTGGCGATGGTTCACCGTCGAGGAGGTGACCGCGCCCGCCGTCAGGCAGAGCAGCAGTAAGAGCAAACTCATGGCAATCAAGCGGCCGGGGGAGGAACCGGCGAAGGACCGCAGATCGGCCGGGTCGAGCTGGGCGCGCACGGCGGCCGTGGCGGGGCCGCCGAGATGCTTGCGCACCTGGTCGGCGACGGCCGACGGTGGCCGAGCGGTCGCCAACTGCTCGGTCCGAGCCAATGTCCACCTCCGGGTCCGCGCCCCACCTGTGCGCCTGCGTCGGAGTTTATTGTGGTCCTACCGGGCTAGCGGCGTGTGAAACACCCCCCGCGGACCGGCGGATGTGAGATCTGCCCGCCCCGGAACCCCGCGCGGGGACCTGCCGGGGTGGGCGGTGCGAGTGAGGACGGTGGGCGATGCGTGGTGACGGCGACGGTTGGTCGCTCGGTCCGGGCGGGACCAAGCACTGGGGCCGCTTCGGCGCTGCCGGATTGTTGCTGCGTGCGCCACTGGCCGGTGGTGGTTCGGCGGTGCTGCTCCAGCACCGGGCCCCGTGGAGTCATCAGGGCGGCACCTGGGCGCTGCCCGGCGGCGCGCGCGACAGTCACGAGACCGCACTGCACGCCGCCGTCCGGGAGGCCTGGGAGGAAGCGGGCATCCAGCCCACCGACGTCCGGGTGCGCGGCGAGCGCGTGACGGCCGGGGTCACCGGCGGCTGGACCTACACGACCGTCGTGGCCGACGCCGTCGCCACCCTGCCCACCAGCCGCAACCGGGAGAGCACCGAACTGGCCTGGGTCCCCGAGGACGAGGTCGCCACCCGCCCCCTGCACCCCGCCTTCGCCGAGGCCTGGCCCGCCCTGCGCGCCGCCCCCGCCCGCGCCTGCCTCGCGGGCCTCACCGACGCCCACACCGTCGCCGCCGCCCTCCCGCGCACCCTCGACCTCGCCGACCAGGGCTTCGTCTGGCTCCACACGGTGCGGGACGGGCCGGGTGGGTACGCCAGAATCACCGACGAGGAGGGTGTGTCGGTGGAAACACCCTCGGCCGGTAAGGAATTCGAGCCGGTGCTCTCGCTCACGATGCGACAGGTCCTGGCTTCGTTGTCGCAGTAGCGTCGCGATCCCGCACCGGGATGTCCGGCACGCCCCGCGCCGCCGGGTATCCCGACCGCTGCGTCTCCGCCCGCGAATACGGCCACGAGTTGGCGCACACCCAGCCGCGATCGCGTTGGCCGGACTCGGCGGACTCGTGAGTCGGGTCGCGTTCGTCGTCCGGTCGCGCATGGACCGCACGAAAACGGGGTGGGCACACCGGTATCGGCGGCGATCCGGCGTGCCCGCCCGCACCGTCAGCACTCACTCGACCGCCCGCGCGTCACCGTGGGCGGCGGCTCCGGATACCGCGTCACCCCCGTTCGTGTCGGCCGGGAGACGTGCGACTCGATGCGCCGCGCCGTCACATCCGGATCGAAGGCAGCCGCCGGAGCGTCTCACCCCTTGGCAAGCAGGGCCGTCTTCAACTCCCGGGCCGCGGCTTCCGGGTCGCGCGCTTCGGTGATCGCGCGCACCACGACGATCCGTTCCGCCCCCGCGGCCAGCACGTCCCGGACGCGTTCGTGATCGATGCCGCCGATGGCGAACCAGGGGCGGGTTGGGTGGGAGTCGGCGGTGGAGCGCACCAGGTCCAGGCCGGCGGCCTGACGGCCGGGTTTGGTGGGGGTGGACCAGACGGGGCCGGTGCAGAAGTAGTCGATGTGCTCGTCGATGGCGGCGAGGCCGGCTTGCGCGCGGCTGTGGGTGGAGCGGCCGATCACCACGTCGGGGCCGAGGATGCGGCGCGCGTACCAGGGCGGCAGGTCACCCTGGCCCAGGTGCAGCACGTCGGCGCCGGCGGCGAGCGCGATATCGGCGCGGTCGTTCACCGCGACCAGCCCGCCGTGCCTGCGCGCGGCCGCCTTCAGTTCGGCCAGCGCGCCCAGCTCGGCCTTGGCCTCCAGCGGGCCGAACTTGGCCTCGCCCGGCGAGCCCTTGTCCCGCAGCTGGATGATGTCCACCCCGCCCGCGAACGCCGCCTCGGCGAACTTGGCCAGATCGCCTTTGTCACGCCTGGCGTCGGTGCACAGGTACAGCCGCGCGGTGGCCAGGCGATCCCGCGGTGGCAGCGGCCGGTTGTGGTGGGAGGGTTGCACGCCTTCGACGGTAGCCGCGCTACCGTGGGGAGCGAAACAGGAGGTTGGTTGACATGCGCACTGTCGCCGTCGTCGGTGGCGGCGCCATCGGTATGGCGGTGGCGTGGCGGGCGGCCGAGGCGGGCCGGCGGGTGACGCTGTTCGACCCGGCCACCGGCTCCGGCGCCTCCTGGGTTGCCGGCGGTATGCTCGCCCCCCTCTCGGAGGGCTGGCCGGGGGAGGACCGCGTCCTCGCCTTCGGCGCCGCGTCGCTGGCGCGCTGGCCCGGGTTCGCCGCGCGTCTGGCCGAGGTGACGGGCCTCGAGGTCGTCGTCGCCGACGAGACCCTCACCGTCGCGCTGGACGGTGCCGACGCCGCCGATCTGCGCACCGTCGCCGAGTGGGTGGGCGAACGCGGTCACGACATGCGGTTGCTGGACCGCGCGGGCGTTCGCGCGCTCGAACCCGCCTTGGCCCGCACCGTCCGCGCCGGGCTGCTCGCCCCCGCCGAACCGGCCGTCGATAACCGCCGGTTACTGGAGGCGCTGAAAGCGGCCTGCGCGGCCGCCGGCGTCGAGATCCGCGCCGAGCGGGTCACCGCGCTCGCGGATCTGCCCCACGACCGGGTGGTGCTCGCGGCGGGCGCCGCCTCGGCGCGGCTGTGGCCGGACCTGCCGGTGCGTCCGGTCAAGGGCGAGATCCTGCGCCTGCGGCACCGGCCGGGCGCGGCGCCGGCGCCGCGCCGGGTGATCCGCGCCAGGGTGCATGGCAGGCCGGTGTACCTGGTGCCGCGCGGCGACGGAATCGTCGTCGGCGCAACGCAATACGAAGCGGGCTTCGACACCGCCGTCACCGTGGCCGGCGTGCGCGACCTGATCGCCGACGCCGAGGCCGTGCTGCCCGGCATCGGCGAGTACGAATTGGCGGAGGCCGCGGCGGGTTCCAGGCCGGGCAGCCCCGACAACCTGCCGCTGATCGGCCCGCTCTCCGAGCGCGTGATCGCCGCCACCGGCCACGGCCGCAACGGCATGCTCACCACGCCGCTCACCGCCGACGCGGTGCTGGCGCTGCTGGACGGCGAAACGCTGCCCGAGGCGCGCGACGCGCTCCCGCAACGCTTATCGGCGACGCCGGCCGCGTCGTCCCCATCCATCGCAGGAGGAGTTCGATGACCGCGACATCCATCCCCATCGGCGTCACCGTCAACGGCGCCGACCACGAGTTCGCCGAACCGCTCACCGTGCGAGAACTGCTGGCCCGCCTCGAGCTGCCCTGCCAGGGCGTCGCGCTGGCCGTGGACGGCGCGGTGTTCCCGAAGTCGCGTTGGGACGAGCCGGTCGGGCGTGGCTGGACCATCGAGGTGCTCACCGCGGTGCAGGGCGGATGACGGCCACCGAACTCGAGCCGCTGCGCATCGCCGACCGGGAATTCGGCTCCCGGCTCATCATGGGCACCGGCGGCGCGGAGAGCCTGTCGGTGCTGGAGGAGGCGCTGGTCGCCTCGGGCACCGAACTCACCACCGTCGCCATGCGCCGCATCGACGCCGCGGGCGGCACGGGCGTGCTGGACCTGCTCAAACGGCTCGACATCACGCCGCTGCCCAACACCGCGGGCTGTCGCACGGCCGCCGAGGCGGTGCTCACCGCGCAGCTGGCGGCCGAGGCCCTCGACACCAACTGGGTGAAGCTCGAGGTCGTCGCCGACGAGCGCACCCTGCTGCCCGATCCGGTCGAATTGCTCAGCGCCGCCGAACAATTGGTCGACGAGGGCTTCGTGGTGCTGCCGTACACCAACGACGATCCGATCCTGGCGCGCCGGCTAGAGGAGGCCGGATGCGCGGCCGTCATGCCGCTGGGCGCGCCCATCGGCACCGGCTTGGGCATCGGCAATCCGCACAATATCGAGATGATCGTGTCGGGCGCGCGGGTGCCGGTGATCCTGGACGCGGGCATCGGCACCGCCAGCGACGCGGCCCTGGCCATGGAACTCGGATGCGCGGCCGTGCTGCTGGCCACCGCCGTCACCCGGGCCAAGGAGCCCGCCCTGATGGCGGCCGCCATGGCCGACGCCGTGCGCGCCGGCCTGCTGGCGCGGCGCGCGGGCCGCATCCCCAAGCGTTTCTGGGCGCAGGCCTCCTCGCCCGCCAGGTGACCCCGAGGGGTACTTCCGGAGGACCCCGGCGGGGGAAGTCATCCTCGAGGATGACCGAAAACGACACCTAGTAGTGACGCGAACGCCGGGAATTTGCGGAATGCTGGACGCCATGATCGAACTGAGGGGCCTGACCAAGCATTATGGCCGGACCGCCGCGGTTCAGGATCTGACCTTCACCGTTCGCCCCGGACAGGTGACGGGCTTCCTGGGACCGAACGGCGCGGGTAAGTCGACGACGATGCGGATGATCCTCGGGCTGGACAAGCCCACCGCGGGCACCGCCTTGATCGAGGGCAAGCAGTATCACGAGCTGGACCATCCGCTGCGGACGGTCGGCTCGCTGCTGGACGCCAAGTGGGTGCATCCCAACCGCTCGGCGCGCGCCCACCTGCAGTGGATGGCCGCCTCCAACGGCATCCCCAAGTCCCGCGTGGACGAGGTGCTGCGGCTGGTGGGCCTGTCCGAGGTGGCGGGACGCAACGCGGGCGGGTTCTCGCTCGGCATGTCCCAGCGCCTCGGCCTGGCCGGCGCGCTGCTCGGCGATCCGAAGGTGCTGCTCTTCGACGAGCCGGTCAACGGCCTCGACCCCGAGGGCATCCTGTGGATCCGCCGGTTCATGCAGCGTCTGGCGGCCGAGGGCCGCACGGTGCTGGTGTCGAGCCACCTGCTCTCGGAGATGGCGCAGACCGCCGAACACCTGGTGGTGATCGGGCGCGGTCAGCTGATCTCCGACTCCACCACCACCGAGTTCATCGAGAAGGCCTCCGAACAGTCGGTGCGGGTGCGCAGCCCGCAACTGGACCAGCTGCGCAGCTTGCTCACCTCCAACGGCATGACCGTGCGCGAGGACGGCGCGGGCGCCGAGGGCCCCGCGCTGCTGGTGGCCAACGTCCCCAGCGACGCCGTCGGCAAACTGGCCGCGGCCAACGACATCACCCTGTTCGAGCTCTCCCCGCAGCGCGCCTCGCTGGAGGAGGCGTTCATGCGGATGACCGGCGGCGCGGTGCAGTACCACGGTGAAGGCATGGACGACCCGGCGGCGGCCGTGGCGATGGGAGGTGCGCTCTGATGGGCGTCTTGGCGGCGGAACGTATCAAACTGACCTCGACCAGGTCGCCGTGGTGGGGCACGGCGCTGGCCATCGTGTTCTCCCTCGGCATCACCGCGTTGTTCGCCCTGCTGCTCAACGTGTCGATGAACGCCTACAAGGAGAATCCGCAGGATTTCCCGGAGGCGCCGTACGCGGAGAACGCGCTGGCGGGCCTCGGCATCACCGGCGCGGCGGGCATGCCCGGCTTCGGCTACATCCTGATCATGATCCTGGCCGCGCTGGCGGTGACGAGCGAGTACCGCTTCGGCACCATCCGCGCCACCTTCCTCGCCGTCCCGCACCGCGCGTCGGTGCTGGTCACCAAGGCGGGCATGATCGCGGTGGGCGCCGCGGTGCTCTCGGCGATCCTGACCTTCCTGAGCTTCCTCATCCTGCGGGCGGTGACCGACGCGGAGGTGGGCGGCAGGCTCAGCCTCACCGACGGTGACCTCACGGTGTTCTACGGCGTGCCGATCTTCATCGCGCTGGCGGTGTTCCTGGCCGTCGCGGTGGGTGCGCTGGTACGCCAGTCGGCGGGCGCGCTGTCGCTGCTGATCGTGTGGCCGGTGCTGATCGAGCCGATCATCGGCGCGTTCGGCCGGTGGGGCCGGGAGATCCAGGTGTTCCTGCCCTTCCAGAACGCCAACCGGTTCCTCGGCTTGGAGAACCCCGATCTGCCCTGGCACTGGGGCCCGTGGCCCGCCCTGTTCTACTTCGCGGCCTTCGTCGCCGTGATCTTCGGCGCCGCGCTCTACGTGGTGAACAAGCGCGACGCCTGACCCGAAGATCTACCCGAGTTGCCCTCCCTCGCCACTCGGGTACCAGGGAAGCGACCTTGTCGGGAGGTCCGCGACCCCGAGGCACCGCCCCGCCACTGCCCGGCGGAGGTGCCGACCACCGGCCCGGTGCGTGAAGAACAATCCCCCTTCCGCACCGGGCCGGTTGGTGTCTGTGACGCAGGACACCACGGCGTGAGAGCTTCCGGACGGTAGCATCACTGGCAGCAACCAATGCGCTATCCATCGGCGGGCCCAAAGAGGCGGCCGCTCCGTCCGATCGAGGGGTGCACAGTGGCGATCATGAGTAATCAGCCGACCGCCCGACCGCTGAGATACGCTCGGGGCGTGAGCGATACACCTTCCGGCGGTCCCGAATCGGGACCGCGGCCGGAGGACAACGGGGGCGCGGCGCCCGAGGTGGTGATTCCCTTGGTGCCCGCGGACGAGGCGAGCGAAACGCGCGGACCCGGACGGGTTTTCCGCAAAGAGCAGTTCTCGGCGCTGATGAACGCCGCCAACCAGCGGCCCGACTTCATCGGGGTGCTGCGCAAGGCGCGCGAACAGCTGCCGGGCGACCCTTCCTTCGGCGATCCGCTGTCGGTGTCCGGGCCGGGTGGCGCGCGCGCCGTCGCGCGGGCCGCCGACAAGCTGGTCGGCGACACCCCCAGCGCGGCCCGCGAGATCGGTTTCGGCGCGCTGCAGGTGTGGCAGGCGATGCTGGAGCGAGTCGGCCGCGGAAAAGGTAGCCAGGAAGTAACCATCATGTTCACCGATCTGGTGGCCTTCTCCAGCTGGTCGCTGTCCGCCGGTGACGAGGTGACCCTCGAGCTGTTGCGCGAGGTGGCCAAGGCCATCGAGCCGCCGATCGAACGCCGCGGCCAGGTGGTCAAGCGGATGGGCGACGGCGTGATGGCGGTGTTCCCGTCGGCCGAGCGCGCGGTGCGCGCCGCCCTGCAGGCCAAGGAGAATCTCGCCGAGGTGAACGTGCGCGGCTACCGCCCCAAGATGCGCGTCGGCCTGCACACCGGGTCGCCCCGCGAGATCGGCGGCGACTGGCTGGGCGTGGACGTGACGGTGGCGGCCCGCGTCATGGAGGCGGGCGGCAACGGCAACACCATGATCTCCGACGCCACCCTGCGCGCGCTGCCCCCGGAAACCCTCGAGGAGCTGGGCGTCTCGGTGAAGCCCTACCGGCGCAGTTTCTTCGCCGCCCCGCTCAGCGGCGTCCCGGAAGACCTGCGTATCTTCCGGCTCACGAAGGCCTGAGCTACGACAGGCCCCACACGAGCGCGCCGGCGACGGCCAGCAGCCCGCAGGAGGCGAGGCCGATCGCGACCGGGCGCGCCGTCTTCCACATCGAATACGCACCGCCCAGCAGGAATCCGGCGAGGGCGAGCAGCACGATCATGGTCACGTCGGTCGACATACACCCATTCTGCCGTGCCCCGGATGCCGGGGATTTACCGGGCCTGACCTGCGCGGATATTTAACAAGCACGCGCGCTTGATTTTTTCTTGCCCGCGTGTGATCCTGGGTCGGAACGTGATGTCCACCGCACAGGAGGCACCCGGCAGATGGGTAGATTGGGCGCCGATCCGGACCTGATCAGGATCGGCAACTGTTCCGGCTTCTACGGGGACCGGCTCTCCGCGATGCGCGAGATGCTCGAGGGCGGGGAACTCGACGTGCTCACCGGCGACTACCTCGCCGAGCTGACCATGCTGATCCTCGGGCGCGACCGGATGAAGGACCCGAGCCTCGGCTACGCGAAGACCTTCGTCAAGCAGATCGAGGACTGTCTCGGACTCGCGCTGGAACGCAACGTGCAGATCGTCGCGAACGCCGGCGGGCTGAATCCGGCCGGTCTCGCCGAACGGCTGCGCAAGGTCGCCGCCGACCTCGGACTGGACGCCAAGGTCGCCCACGTCGAGGGTGACGATCTGCTCTCGCGCGCAGGCGAACTCGGGCTCGGCGCGCCGCTCACCGCGAACGCCTACCTGGGCGCGTGGGGCATCGTCGAGTGCCTGAACGCCGGCGCCGACATCGTGGTCACCGGCCGCGTCACCGACGCCTCGGTGATCGTGGGCCCGGCCGCCGCCCACTTCGGCTGGGGCCGAACCGAGTACGACAGCCTGGCCGGTGCGGTGGTGGCGGGCCACGTGATCGAGTGCAGCACCCAGGCCACCGGCGGCAACTTCGCCTTCTTCACCGAACTGCCCGAGCTGGGCAGGCCCGGCTTCCCGATCGCCGAGATCCGCCGCGACGGGTCCAGCGTCATCACCAAGCACGAGGGCACCGGCGGCGCCGTCACCGTCGACACGGTCGAGGCCCAGCTCATGTACGAGATCCAGGGCCCGCGCTACGCGGGGCCCGACGTCACCGCCCGCCTGGACACCATCCGCCTCACCCAGGAGGCGCCCGACCGCGTGCGCATCAGCGGGGTGCGGGGCGAGGCGCCGCCGCCGACGCTGAAGGTCTCGCTCAACACCCTCGGCGGCTTCCGCAACGAGATGGAGTTCGTGCTCACCGGACTCGACATCGAGGCCAAAGCCGCACTGGCGCAACGACAGCTGGAGTCCTGGCTGCCCGTCCGCCCGGCCGAGCTGGAGTGGACGCTGGCGCGCCTGGACCGCCCGGACGCCGAGACCGAGGAACAGGCCAGCGCCCTGCTGCGCTGCGTGGTCCGCGATCCCGATCCGAACAAGGTGGGGCGCGCGTTCTCCAGCGTCGCGGTGGAACTGGCCCTGGCCAGCTACCCGGGGTGCAGCTTCACGACCTTGCCGGGCAACGGTTCTCCGTACGGCGTGTTCAGCCCCGGCTTCGTGGACGCCGCCGAGGTGCCGCACACGGCGGTGCTGCCCGACGGATCTCGAATCGCCGTTGCGCAGGCATCGGAAACCGCAGCGCTGGAAGAGGTTCCGCCTCCCGATCTGCCGGAGCCGTTGCCCGCCAGGGAAACCCGCCGCGTGCCGCTGGGCACCCTCGCGCTGGCGCGCAGCGGCGACAAGGGCGGCGACGCCAATATCGGCGTGTGGGTCCGCACCGACGACCAATGGCGCTGGCTGGTGCACGAACTCACCGTGGACCGACTCCAGGAGCTGCTGCCCGAGACGGCCGCGCTCACCGTCACCCGCCACGTGCTGCCCAATCTGCGCGCGGTGAACTTCCTCGTTTCCGGCCTGCTCGGCCAGGGCGTGGCCTACCAGGCCCGCTTCGATCCGCAGGCCAAGGGGCTCGGCGAATGGCTGCGCTCCCGCCACCTCGACATCCCCGTGGAGTTGCTCTCATGACCACTGCCGTCAGTCCGTGGAACACCCCGGAGCGGCGCGAATTGCGCGCCACCGTCCGCGGTTTCGCCGAACGCGAAGTGCTGCCCTACCTCGCCGACTGGGAGCGCGAGGGCGAACTGCCGCGCGAACTCCACAAGAAGGCGGGCGCACTGGGCCTGCTCGGCATCCAGTTCCCCGAATCGGTGGGCGGCGCGGGTGGCGACGGCATCGACGCCATGATCGTGTGCGAGGAACTGCACGAGGCGGGCGGTTCGGGCGGCCTGTTCGCCTCGCTGTTCACCTGCGGGATCGCGGTGCCGCACATCATCGCCTCCGGCAACGAGGACCTGATCGAGCGCTTCGTGCGTCCCACCCTCGTGGGCGAGAAGATCGGGTCGCTGGCCATCACCGAACCGGGCGGCGGCTCCGACGTGGGCCACCTCACCACCACCGCGCGCCGCGAGGGCGACCACTACATCGTCAACGGCGCCAAGACCTACATCACCTCCGGCGTGCGCGCCGACTACGTGGTGACCGCCGTGCGCACCGGCGGGCCCGGCTCCTCGGGCATCTCGCTGCTGGTGGTGGAGAAGGGCACGCCCGGCTTCACCGTCAGCCGCAAGCTGGACAAGATGGGCTGGCGCTGCTCCGACACCGCCGAACTGTCCTACGTGGACGTGCGGGTGCCGGTGGAAAACCTGGTGGGACAAGAGAATACGGGTTTCTACCAGATCGCGGCCGCCTTCGTCAGCGAGCGCGTCGGGCTGGCGGTGCAGGCGTACTCGCAGGCCCAGCGCTGCCTGGACCTCACCCTGGACTGGGTGCGCAACCGCGAGACCTTCGGGCGCCCGCTGATCAGCCGCCAGTCCGTGCAGAACACGGTGACCGAGATGGCGCGGCGCATCGACGTGGCCCGCGTCTACACCCGCGAGGTCGCGCGGCGCGCGGCCGAGGGCGAGACCGATCTGATCGCCGAGGTGTGCTTCGCCAAGAACACCGCCGTCGAGGCGGGCGAATGGGTGGCCAACCAGGCCGTGCAGCTGTTCGGCGGGCTCGGGTACATGAGCGAGTCCGAAGTCGAGCGCCAGTACCGCGACATCCGCATCATCGGGATCGGCGGCGGCACCACCGAGATCCTCACCGGCCTGGCCGCGAAGCGATTGGGGTACCAGTCATGACCACACTGCGCAGCACGCTCGACAGCGGCTCGCCCGAATACGGTGCGGCGGCCGAGGCGATGAACACCAAGCTCGCCGAGATCGAGGCCGAGTTCGAGAAGAACGTGGGCGGCGGCGGTCCGGAGAAGATGGCGCGACATCGCAAGCGCGGCAAGCTGACCGCGCGCGAGCGCATCGAACTGCTCATCGACGAGGACTCGCCGTTCCTGGAGCTGTGCCCGCTGGCCGCGTGGGGCAGCGATTTCCACGTGGGCGCCAGCGTGATCGCGGGCATCGGCATCGTGGAGGGCGTCGAATGCATGATCGTCGCGCCCGATCCCACGGTGCGCGGCGGCACCTCGAATCCGTGGACGCTGCGCAAGAACCTGCGCATGAACGACATCGCCATGGAGAACCGGTTGCCGGTGATCGGCCTGGTCGAATCCGGTGGAGCCGACTTGCCCACGCAGAAAGAGGTTTTCGTCCCCGGCGGGCGCATGTTCCGCGATCTGACGAAGCTGTCGGCGATGGGCATCCCGACGATCGCGCTGGTGTTCGGCAACTCCACGGCGGGCGGCGCGTACGTGCCCGGCATGTCCGATTACACGGTCATGATCAAGGAGCGCTCCAAGGTGTTCCTCGGCGGTCCGCCGCTGGTGAAGATGGCGACCGGTGAAGAGTCCGACGACGAATCCCTGGGCGGCGCCGAAATGCATGCCCGCACTTCGGGTCTGGCCGACTACCTGGCCGCCGACGAGCACGACGCGATTCGCATCGGACGCTCGATCGTCAAGCGGCTCAACTGGCGCAAACAGGGTCCCGCGCCGCGCGCCGAGGTGATCGAGCCGCTGTACGACCAGGAAGAACTGCTCGGCATCGTGCCCTCGGATCTGAAGATCCCGTTCGATCCGCGCGAGGTGGTCGCGCGCGTGGTGGACGGCTCCGATTTCGACGAGTTCAAACCGCTCTACGGCTCCAGCCTGGTGACGGGATGGGCGGAGCTGCACGGCTATCCGGTCGGCATCCTGGCCAACGCGCGCGGCGTGCTGTTCTCCGAGGAGGCGCAGAAGGCGGCGCAGTTCATCCAGCTGGCCAACCAGTCGAACACGCCGCTGTTGTTCCTGCACAACACCACCGGCTACATGGTCGGCAAGGAGTTCGAGCAGAAGGGCATCATCAAGCACGGCGCGATGATGATCAACGCGGTGTCGAATTCGAAGGTGCCGCACATCTCGCTGCTGATGGGCGCCTCCTACGGCGCGGGCCACTACGGCATGTGCGGGCGCGCCTACGATCCGCGCTTCGTGTTCGCTTGGCCCAGTGCGAAATCCGCCG
Source organism: Nocardia puris (assembly GCF_003315035.1). Lineage (GTDB taxonomy): Bacteria > Actinomycetota > Actinomycetes > Mycobacteriales > Mycobacteriaceae > Nocardia > Nocardia puris. Next base: position 109,665 of record NZ_QNRE01000010.1, on the reverse strand, counting down.
TCATGGGCGGCGCGCAGCTGGCCGGCGTCATCTCCATCGTGAGCCGGGCCGCCTCCGAGGCGAAGGGCGTGCCGTTCAACGAGGAGGCCGACGCCGGGATGCGCGCGATGATCGAGGCGCAGATCGAGGCCGAGTCGCTGCCGATGTTCATGTCGGGCCGCCTCTACGACGACGGCGTGATCGACCCGCGCGACACCCGCACGGTGTTGGGGATGGCGCTCTCGGCCATCCACAACTCCCCGATCAAGGGCGCCGAGGGCTTCGGCGTCTTCCGGATGTGAGGCCCAGCATGGAGATCTCGAACGTTCTGGTCGCCAATCGCGGTGAGATCGCGCGGCGCGTGTTCGCGACGTGCCGCCGGTCCGGACTGGGCACCGTCGCCGTGTACTCCGACGCGGACGCCGCCTCGCCCCACGTCGCCGAGGCCGACGCCGCCGTGCGGCTGCCGGGCAACACCCCGGCCGAAACCTACCTGCGCGGTGAGCTGATCATCGAGGCCGCGCTCTCGGCGGGCGCCGACGCCATCCACCCCGGCTACGGATTCCTTTCCGAGAACGCCGAATTCGCGCGCGCCGTGCAGGCGGCCGGGCTGGTGTGGATCGGTCCGCCGGTCGAGGCGATCGAGCAGATGGGTTCCAAGGTCGCGTCCAAGAAGATGATGGACGCCGCCGGTGTGCCGGTGCTGGCCGAACTCGACCCGGCCGAGGTCACCGCGGCGCACCTGCCGGTGCTCATCAAGGCGTCGGCCGGTGGCGGCGGGCGCGGGATGCGCGTGGTGCGCGAGCTGGCCGATCTGGAACCGCAGATCGAAGCCGCGCGCCGCGAGGCGGAGTCGGCATTCGGCGATCCGACCGTGTTCTGCGAGCGCTATCTGGAGACCGGCCGGCACATCGAAGTGCAGGTCATGGCCGATACGCACGGCACCATCTGGGCGGTCGGCGAGCGCGAGTGCTCGATTCAGCGGCGGCATCAGAAGGTGGTGGAGGAGGCGCCTTCTCCGCTCGTGGAACGTGTGGACGGCATGCGCGCAAGGCTTTTCGAGGCCGCCAAGCTGGCCGCCGGCGCGATCGGGTACACCGGCGCGGGCACGGTCGAGTTCCTGGCCGACGAGCAGGGCGAGTTCTTCTTCCTGGAGATGAACACCCGTCTCCAGGTGGAACATCCGGTCACCGAGCTCACCACCGGTCTGGATCTCGTTCGCCTGCAACTGGATGTCGCGAACGGCGCGGCGCTGCCCGCCGAACCGCCCGCCCTGCGCGGGCATTCGATCGAGGTGCGCCTCTACGCCGAGGACCCCGCGCACGACTGGCAGCCGCAGAGCGGCACCGTGCATCGGCTCGAGATCCCCTCGGTCGCCGCCGAATTCGATCTGATCGACCGCGCGGGCGTGCGCCTGGACACCGGTGTGGTGGACGGTTCGGTCGTCGGCGTGCACTACGACCCGATGCTGTCGAAGGTCATCTCCTACGCCGAGACCCGCACCGAGGCGGCCCGGCTGCTGGCGTCGGCGTTGCGGCGGGCGCGCATCCACGGACTGGTCACCAACCGCGACCTGCTGGTGCGGGTGCTGACGCACCCGGCGTTCCTGGCGGGTGACACCGACACCGCCTTCTTCGAAACCCACGGGCTGGCAGCGCTTTCCGAGCCACTGGTCTTCGAGGGCGACGAGAAGTTGTCGATCGTCGCGGCGGCGCTGGCCGATGCCGCGGCGAACCGGGTGAAGGCGCGCGTCGGCGCAGGCCTGCCGAGCGGATGGCGCAACCTGCCCTCGCAGTCGCAGCGCAAGTCCTACGAGAGCCGCGCCAGCGGCGTGCACGAGATCGGTTACCGGTTCACGCGTTCCGGCGTCACCGTGGACGGGCACGAGGGGCTGGCACTGCTCGAGCTCGGCCCGGACCGGGTGGTGCTGGCGGTGCCGGGCGAGCGCGGGCCCGTGCGGCGCGCGTTCACCGTCGCCCGCTACGACGATCTGGTGTGCGTGGATTCACCGCTCGGCCCGGTGTCGGTGCGCAGGCTGCCGCGGTTCAGCGATCCGTCGGCGCAGCTCGCGACCGGTTCGCTGCTGGCGCCCATGCCCGGCAGCGTGATCCGGCTCGGCGCGCAGGAGGGCGACCGCGTGACGGCGGGCCAGCCGATCCTGTGGCTGGAGGCGATGAAGATGGAGCACACCATCGCCGCGCCCACCGACGGCGTGCTCAGCGCGCTCAACGTGACCGTCGGCCACCAGGTCGACATAGGGGCCGTCCTCGCCGTCGTCGAACCGGACGACGCGGCCAACGAGAACCAGGAGCAGTAGGGACATGAGTTTCATCGAGTCCGACGAGCGCAAGCAGTTGCGCGCGGCGGTGGCCGCGCTGGCCGCCAAGTACACCTACCGCGACTACGTGCTGCCCAAGGCGCGCAAGAACGAGCCGCTCACCGAATTGTGGGACGAGGCGGGCGAACTCGGCTTCCTCGGCGTGAACCTCCCCGAGGAGTACGGTGGCGGCGGCGCGGGCATGTACGAGCTGTCGCTGGTGCTGGAGGAGCTGTCCGCGCAGGGCGCGGGCCTGCTGCTCATGGTCGTGTCGCCGGCCATCTGCGGCACCATCATCACCAAGTTCGGCACCGACGAGCAGAAGCGGGAGTGGCTGCCCAAGCTCGCCGACGGGTCGGCGAAGATGGTCTTCGGCATCACCGAGCCCGACGCCGGGTCCAACTCGCACCAGATCACCACCACCGCCCGCCGTGACGGTGACGACTGGATCCTCAACGGCCGCAAGATCTTCATCTCCGGCGTGGACCAGGCCGAGGCGGTGCTGATCGTCTCGCGCACCGAGGATCACAAGACCGGCAAGCTCAAGCCCGCGCTGTTCATCGTGCCCACCGACGCCCCCGGTTTCACCAAGGTGGCGCAGGAGATGGACATCATCGAGCCCGACCACCAGTACAGCCTGTTCCTCGACGACGTCCGGCTGCCGTCCACGGCGCTGGTCGGCAAGGAGGACGCGGCGCTCATGCAGTTGTTCGCCGGGCTCAACCCGGAGCGGATCATGGGCGCGGCGATGGCCGTCGGCCTGGCCCGCTACGCCATCGACCGGGCCGTCGAATACGCCAAGGAACGCACCGTGTGGAAGACGCCGATCGGTGCGCACCAAGGCATTTCGCATCCCCTCGCGCAGGTGAAGGTGGAGACCGAGCTGGCCAAGCTGATGATGCAGAAGGCCGCGACCCTCTACGACGCGGGCGACGAGATGGGCGCGGCCGAGGCCGCGAACATGGCGAAATACGCGGCGGCCGAGGCCAGTATCAAGGCGCTCGACCAGGCCATCCAGACCCACGGCGGCGCAGGCCTCACCGCCGACTACGGGCTGGCCGCGATGCTGTCGGCGTCCCGCATCGGCCGCATCGCGCCGGTGAGCCGGGAGATGGTGCTGAACTTCGTGGCCCAGTTCTCCCTCGGCCTGCCGAAGTCCTACTGACACAACGGCATCCGTGCGGCGGCGGTCGCACGGATGCCGATCATCCGACAGGAGCTCACCCGATGACCGAGACCTCCACCGCGCCGCTGGTCCGCTCCGAGATCCGCGACGGTTTCGCGGTGCTCACCCTGGACTCCCCGCACAACCGCAACGCGCTGTCCTCGCGGCTGGTCGCCGAGCTGATCGCCGGGCTGGACCAGGCGGCGGGCGACGAACGGGTGCGCGGCATCGTGCTCGCCCACACCGGCAACACCTTCTGCGCCGGCGCGGACCTGAGCGAGGCCAGCGACGCCGATCCGGCGGTGGCGGCCGATCAGCGCACCCGCGTGATGATCGGGGTGCTGCGCCGATTGGTGGAGATCCCCAAGCCGGTGATCGCGCAGGTCGACGGCAACGTGCGTGCCGGTGGCATGGGCATCGTGGCGGCGTGTGACCTGGTGGTGGCGGGGCCGGGCAGTTCGTTCGCGCTGACCGAGGTGCGGATCGGCTTGGCGCCGTTCATGATCTCGCTCACTCTGCTGCCGCGCCTGAATGCGCGCGCCGCGAGCCGGTACTACCTCACCGGGGAGAAGTTCGGCGCCGCGGAGGCCGCCGAGATCGGGCTGGTCACCGTGGTGGCCGACGATCCGGCGGCCGAGGTGGCGCGCCTGTGCGGCGAACTGCGCAAAGGCGCGCCGCAGGGGCTGGCGGAGGCCAAGCGGCTCGTCAACTCCGGCATCCTCGCCGAGTTCGACGCCTCCGCCGAGGAGCTGGCGGTGCGGTCGGCGAGCTTCTTCGGCACCGACCAGGTGCGCGAGGGCATGACGGCCTTCCTGCAGCGCCGTCCGCCGAGCTGGGCAGAATAACCGCCATGGCGACACCCCACGAACCGAAGCAGGACCGCAGCCGAGCCACCCGGCAGCGCCTGCTCGAGGCGACCATCGACTGCCTGGCCTCCATGGGCTGGGCGGCCGCCACGGTCGCCGTGGTCGCCGAGCGGGCGGGGGTGTCGCGCGGCGCGGCCCAGCATCACTTCCCCACCAGGGAAGACCTGATCACCGCGGCGCTGGACTACATGTTCGATTCGCGCATGGCGCAGGCGAAGGCCGAAGCGGCGAGCCTCAGCGCGATCACCCAGGGCGTGGACCGCACCCACGCCGTGGTCACCGGCCTGGTCGAGTCCTACGCGGGCGCCCTGTTCAAGGCGGCGCTACAGGTGTGGACCCACGCCGCCGCCGACCCGGTCCTGCGCGAACGCATCGTCCCGATGGAGGCCCGCTTCGGCCGCATCCAGCACCGCCTCGCCATCGAAGCCCTCGGCGTCGACGACACCGACCCCGTCGTCCACCACCTCGTCCAAGGCACCCTCGATATGGCCCGCGGCCTCGGCCTCGCCAACGTCCTCACCGACGACTCCGCCCGCCGCAAAGACATCGTCCACCAGTGGGCGATCACTTTGCACACCGCCTTGAACAACCCCCACTGACGTTGCACGAGCTGCCCGCGCAGATGAGGGACTGACTGTCCTGGCCATCGCATCGGACGAGCCAGCCGTCGGCAAGCTGAGAGACAACCCGCTGTGCCCGTCTACTGGTGGGCAGCGTCGTCGGTCATGGACTCAACCACCTCACGAATGTGGGTTACGAACTGGTCGACCGAGGAGGAGGGGTTGTCCTCGGGAAATTCTGTGCCGTCCCGCTCATGCTTCGTGCGAAGGGTACGTGCGTGGCGGATGGCCGTGGGCATACGTTTCATATAGAGCGCGCTGTCGATGTGTTTGCCATCGGACCCATCGCGTTCGCGCCGGAGCCGAATCGCTTGGTCGGTGGATAGGTGGCTCCCGTGGTGTCCATGGTGGAGGATCAGCCAGATCTCGAAGCAGGGATTACTGATCGCCAACCGGATACCGTTGGCTTCGGCTAATCAGTCTGGCCCGATGGAGATGTGGATGTCGCTGTGGAAACTCTACATCGAACACGCACCAGTAGAAGTCGACGTCTAGGTCGGCGCGGCGCTTGTCGGTACACGCGCTTTCCACGAGGTGCATCGGCGTCGCTCCGGCCTCCTCGATGGAGATATCCACCGACACCGCTTCGGCGAACTCAGGGAGCCGTTTGAGGGCGTCGATGTACTCGGGTTCGGTCGACTTTCCTTCCGTGTACACGCGAAAGGTCGCCCGAACCGGTGTGGTCTCCGTGACGCGTTTGAGCTCTTTTCCTCGTTTACCTCGCTCCTTGGCGGTCATCCGATCAAGCCCAAGTCACGCAGGACCTCGGGCCGGGAGACGTCGGGTAGTGCACCGAATCGGCCGCTGAGGTAGCTGCTTTCGAGATTCGCCGATCGGCGAACGCGTTCACCGGCGAAGTCGGACAGGGCAGCGAAGCGTGTCGATCCCTTCTCGGATTTCTCCGTCAGCCACACTTCGTCCCGGTTGAGGTGATTCAACAGGTTGGTGTCGTGGGAGGTGAACAGCAGCTGCGCGCCGTGCGGGTTGGACCTCCGCCCCTCGAAGAGTTTGACGAGCTGAGCGGTGAGAGTCGGGTGCAGACTCGCGTCCAGTTCGTCGAAGAGGACGATTTCCCCGTGTCGCAGGGAATCGAGCACCGGACCGATCAGTTCGAACCAGGCACGTGTGCCAGCCGATTCGTCGTGGTACGCGAAGGGTAGCTGTTCGCCGTCGGAGACATGGACAAGCTGTGCGTTCCGGCGGACTACGGGTTTTTCTCCGGCGGCTTCGATTCGTGTTTCTACGACTTGTACATCGGCTACTCCGAGATCCGCGAGCTTCAGCAACGACATCGCTTGGTGGCGACCCGATTGCCACTCCGAGTAGTAGAACGGGTCGTCGTCATAGAATGTGAGTTGCTCGTTCCGAGGTGGACCGAAGAGGCTGATCGTCGAGCGTGCCGTGCCAACAGGAAAGCGGCGATTCCGGCCCAACGACTTTCCCAGCCCTGTCATGCGGACGACGGATCGTGCGAACGCCGAGGTCGTCGGCTCATCGAATCGCCGCATAATCGACAGCGCCAGTGACCGATCGGTGAGAAGCGTTCGCGTGCCCGAAAGCTGCCCCAGCCCGCGTTGCAGGGTGAGCTCGTTGGCTTCGCGTTCGAAGACGCGTCGACGCCGTCCCTCGGGATAGTGGAACAGCGCTTCATAGCTGACTCGATGCCTCCCGACATCGAGAAGGTACTCGAAGCGAACTCCGTCGATCTCCAACTCGAGAACGAATGATGAGTCCCGAGTCTTCGCATCACCGAAAGCGAACGGTTCGACGGGGATCTCCTCGTCCCACATGCGCAGGGAGTGCTGAACCGCTGCACGCAGCCAGGCCAACGCCGCCAGCACGTTCGACTTGCCCGATGCGTTGGGCCCGAAGATGCCCGCGACCGGCACCAGTGACGCACCGAACTTCGGATGGACCCGCACCTCCGGCCGGTCATCGATCGCAACCATCGACAGCTCTGCGGGTTCGAGTATCGAGCGGAAGTTCTCCACTTCAAACCGGATGAGCATTCGACACCCCGCTGCACTTAGATGGCCAATTTCGTCAGAAGACTACCAAATCAAGGGGTTGTCAGCGGGTGTCCGGCGATCGGGCTGGTCCTACTTGCGGCGGGTGATGCGGAGGAGGGAGTCGGTGCGGGTGCCGGGTTGGCCTTCGGGGCCGGGGAGGTCGCGGTCGATGAGGGCGGCTGTGAGGACGGTCCATTCGGTGGGGTCGAGGGCGAGGGCTTCGAGTTGGCTTGCGTTGGTGGGTAAATGGATCTTCGGGGGGTCGGTCATCCAGGTGGGGAAGGTGGAGTGGGCGGCGAGGAGGAGGGTGCCGCCCGGCGCCACGGCTGCGGCGGCGCGGCGCAGGATCTCGTCGCGTTCGCCGTCGGCGGCGACCGGGGAGTGCAGGAACTGGGCGGAGACCAGGTCGAAGGCGCCTTCGGGGAAGGTGCGCGAGAGGTCGTGGCGCTCCCAGGTGATGCGGTCGGCGACACCGGCGTCGGCGGCGTGCGCGGCCCCGCGCCGCAACGCGACTTCGGCGACGTCGACGGCGAGCACTCGCCAGCCGCGCCCCGCCAGCCAGAGCGCATCGCCCCCTTCGCCGCATCCCAGGTCCAGCGCGGAGCCGGGCACCAGGCCGGCGGCCTCGCGCGCCAGCAGCGGGTTCGGGTTACCGGTCCACACCTTGTCGCGCTCGCGGTAGAACCCTTCCCAGTACTCTTCGGCCGTGCTCGCGGTCATTCGCAATCTCCTGCTCACCGTGCGGGGCGGAACCTCCGCCTCACGCCATGGTGGGTCGACCGTGCCGAACCGGCCACTTTCGTTGCCGGACCGGCAAGTCCGGGACCGCGGGGCGGCGGCTACACGGCGGTCGACCCGGCCAGCCCCGCCCGCTCCCAGGCGGCGAACCGCCCACCGAGGAACGCGAACCCGGCGCGGGCGAATTGGGGTGCGGCGGTGAGGTGTTCGCCCCAGGCGATGCGGTGGTGGGTGGCGTCGGCGCCCAGTGCGCGCCAGCGGCGCAGCAACAACTCGGACTGCCGGTAGGGCAGCACCTGGTCTTGGCGGCCGTGGCCGATGAGCACCGGCGCGCCCGGCGGGAGGTGGCCGAGGCTCGCTTCGCTCATGCGGGCGATCCAGGCGGGATCGCGCAGGAGATCCTCGGCCAGGTACCGCGCGCGAGTCTTGGGCAGCGCCAGCCCGAGCGCGACCGCGGGAACGATGTGCGTCCGCTTCATGACGGCCGCGGCCAGTCGCCCACGCGTATTGAGGAATTCGTCGAGCCGCAGTTCGGGGAAGCTCGCGTCCATCCCGATCGCGGCGTAGATCAGCAGGAACGCGAACAGGCTGGTGTCCAGGGCCTCGGACAGTTCCATCAGATCGACGGGCGCGCCGCCGACCGCCACCCCGGCCAGCGCCACGTCGGGCGCGTACCCGGGTTGCAGTTGCGCGGCCCAGCCCGCGGCGTTCCCGCCCTCGGAATACCCGTACACGCCGGCTACGCCGCTCGGATCGAGGCCCAGCTCGGGCGAGGTCCGAGCGGCGCGCATGATGTCGAGCACCGCGCGCCCGTTGGCCGGACCCACCACGTACGGGTGCGTTCCGGGCGTGCCGAGCCCGGGGTAGTCGGTGACGGCGAGCACCCACCCGCGACCCAGCGCGGCCGCGAGGAAGGCCCCTTCGTACTCCAGCCCGTAGCGCAACAGTCGCGACACCGCCGCCGTGTGCGCGAGTCCCTGTGTGCCAGGGGCGAATCCGAGCAACGGCGCGCCCGAGCGGAGACGTTCGGGAGCCAGGATGGTGCCGGACACCACGGTGGGTTCCCCGGTCGCGGTAGTCGATTCGTACCGCACCCGCCAGGCGCGGGCGCGGATGGCCCAGCCGGGCACGAGGCGCGCGGTCATCGGTTCGGCCCGCAGGATCCGCCCGGGTACGGCGTCGTCGGCGGAGGTGGGACGCAGGTGGGTGTTCGGCATCGTCGGTCCTCGAAATCAGAGCGCGGCCAGGCGCGGCGCGCGGGTGAGGTGGTAGTCGCGCTCGTCCGGGGTGGTGAGCATCCGGGTCATGGTCGCGCGGTCGAAGGGCCACAGGTCGATGGTGTGCTGGTCGGTGAAGTACCAGGACCGGCACCCGGTGTTCCACACGGTGGGACCGAGCGCGTCGGCCACCTCGTCGTTGAACCGGGTAGTCGCCTCCTCGGTGACCTCCACGGTGTCCACCTCCCCGGCGCGGAACCGGCGCAGCCACGAGGTGATGTAGCGGGCGGTGAGTTCGGCGGAGTACTGGAGGGAGATGGAGCCGGTCGGCGAGTTCGGGCCCAGCACCGTGAACAGGTTGGGGAAGCCGGGGATCGCCGTCATCCGGTACGCGCGTGGACCTTTCGACCACGCCTCATCGATGGTTAGGCCGTCGCGGCCGATCAGATTCATGGGTCGCATGTAGTTGTGCGGCTTGAACCCGGTGGCGAAGACGATCACGTCCACCTCGTGATGCCTGCCGTCGGCCGTGCGGATGCCGGTGGGCGTGATCGCGGTGATCGCGTCGGTGACGAGCTCGGCGTTCGGCGCGGAGATCGCCCGGTAGTACGTGCCCGACACAACCTGTCGCTTGCACAAAGGTTCGTAGTCGGGCGTGAGCGCCTGGCGCAGCCGCGGGTCGTGGACCTGCGCCGTCAGCGACAGTCGCGCGAAATCCTGCACCGCGCGCCGACGCCAGCTCGGGCGCAACACCACATCGGCCAGAATGCCGGAGGCCCGAAGCATTCCGTCGTACAGACGCCGGTGTACCCCGGGCACGAGATCGAGTGCCTTGCCGAGCAGCCAGGGCTGCGGCAGGCCCATCGGCGCCCACAGCACCCACTGCGGGGTACGGGCGAACTGGGTGAGCGTGGCCGCCTCGGGTTGCAGCGCCGAAACGATCTGCACGCCGGTCGATCCGGTGCCGATCACCGCGACGCGCTTGCCCGCCGTCTCGATAGAGTCGTCCCAGCGGGCCGTGTGCACGACCGAACCGGTGAACTCGCCGAGGCCGGGAATGTCGGGCGTGAACGGGTGGTGCAGCACGCCCGTGGCGGCGATGACGAAGTCGGCGCGCAACTCTCGCCCGTCGGCGATGTTCACCCCCCACCCGTCGTCGCCGAACCGCGCGCCGACCACCTCGGACTCGAGCAGCAAATGCTCTGTCAGGCCGAACTTCTCGACAACTTCACGGTGGTAGCGCTGGATCTCGGGCCCGGTCGCCCAGACGCGTCGCCAGTCCGGCTTGGGCGCGAAGGAGAACTGATAGATCTGCGACGGCACGTCGCAGGTGAGTCCAGGGTAGCGGTTCCAGTGCCACACCCCGCCCACATCGGAGCCCTTCTCCACGATGACGAAATTGTGGAAACCGGCCTGCTTGAAGGTGACGGCGGTGGCGATACCCGCCACACCCGCCCCGATGATGACGATCTCGGGGTCGCGCCGGTGCGTCGTTGCCATGGCGTAATTCCTTTCGCGGGGAGCCGGTTTCAGCTCGCGGTGCCGGGTTGTAGTCGAGCGCGCAGCACCTTGCCGCCCGCATTGCGGGGGATCTCGGTGACCACGGTGAAGCGCTTGGGCACCTTGTAGCGCTCCAACCGTTCGCGCACATGGGATTTCAGATCGTCGTCGCGCAACTCGCCCGCGCCGGGTTCGGGCACCACGAACGCGTGCAGCACCTGGCCGAACTCCGGATCGGGGGTCCCCAGGACCACCGCCTCGGCGACGCCGGGGTGTTCGGCCAGCCGGTTCTCGACCTCGCCGGGGAAGACGTTCTCGCCGCCGGAGACGATCATGTCGTCGCTGCGTCCGTCCAGGTAGAGGCGGCCTTTCGCGTCGAGATGGCCCATATCGCCGGTATCCACGTAACCGTCGACCACCCGTTTGGTGGCCGGGCGGCCGGTGGCGTCGGGTGAGTATCCGGAGTAGACCAATCCGCTGCGGATGAAGATCGACCCGATCTCGCCTGGTACGGCAATGCTGTTGTCGGGACGCAGGATTCGCACCGAGACACCGAGCGACGGCCGCCCGAGGGTGCCGGGCTCCTCGACGAGATCGGCGGGGCCGGCCACGCTGACCAGCCCGGCTTCGGTGGAACCGTAGCCGTTGGCCAGGATCGGACCGAACACGTCGATGACCTGGCGCACCGTGGCCGGGGTGATCGGCGCCGCGCCGGTGAGCACCACGCGCAGCGACGATTCGCGCAGCGCGCGGCGGTCGAGCGCGGGCGCGGCGAGCAGCCGGCGCAGCATCACCGGCACGCCCATCAGCACCGTCGCGGAGTGCTCGGTGATATCGGCGAGCGTGCGCTGCGCGTCGAACCGGCGGCGGCAGATCGCGGTCGCGCCCAGCGTCAGCGGGCCGAGCAGCGCGAGCAGGCCGAACCCGTGGAAGAAGGGCGGCGCCGCGATCACGGTGTCGGTGGAGCGCAGCCGCACCACCGACATCGCCGTCGCGCACAGCAGTCCGATCGCGGCCGGATCAACCGACCGCGGAACGCCTTTCGCGAGTCCGGTGGTGCCGGAGGTGAGCAAGGTGATCCGCACCGAGTGCCGGACTCGCGGCGGCGCCGGGTGTGACCGGGTCGCGAGGTCGGCGAGCGAGGGCAGCGCGGACGGGGCGGCCGGGTCGTCGCGCCAGGCCAGCACGCGCAGCCCCGGGTAGTCCGCCGCTTCGACCCCGTCCGCGTACTCCTCGTCGAAGATCAGCACGTCGGGGGCGTGCCGGGCCAGGATCGCGGCCAGCTGCGCGTCGGTGAGTTCGGTGTTCAGGAAGATCAGTTCCGCGCCCAGCTGCGCACCCGCCGCCATCGCCTGCGCGAAGCCGCGATGGTTGCGGCAGATGATCCCCACCGAGGTGGGTGGTGCCGAGGCGAGCGCGTAGAGCGCGGCGGCGATCGCCTCGGAGGTCGACTGCAATCGCGCGTAGGTGAGCGCACCGGCGTCGTCGATGAGGGCGGTGCGGTGGGGATGTCGAATTGTGCTGGCGGCCAACAGCATTGCTGGTGTGGGGCCGTACCGGTAGAAGGCTTGCGCGAGCCGCGCGCCCGTCTTCGGGCCGACGGGAGCCAGCATCCCCGACTTGGCGATCGCGGGAATCGCTGCGGCCCAGCGTTGTACGTCGGGAATCAGGTCGGTTCTCATCGCGAACCACCTCCGTTCCGATCGGCCCCTCGATCAAGGGGCGTCCGGATCGCACCCGCCGAATTCTCCTGCCGCCCAGACTCACCGCCGCCCGGCGAGGGGCGAGCATCGCTACCCGTCTCGCCGTTGTCCGACACGACCTCCGCCCGCACCCGCGACAGCGATGCTTCGGTATCCCCGAGCCGCTGATACACCGCGCCGATGATCACTTCGAGCGGAAAACGCAACAGCGGCACCGCGATCGCCGACGGATGCCCGTACACCGGGGTGAGCGTGCGCGGCTTCTCCACCACGGCGCGCGCCAGGACGCGCGCGGCGTCGTCGGGCGTCTGGCCCGGCAGCACGCGCATCCACCGGCTCGGCGCGCTCATCCTGGTGTGCATGAGCCCGGCGTAGAACGTCGTGAGCGTGACGCCGTCGGCGCGCGCCTCCATGCCGACCGCGCGCATCCACCAGTCGAACGCCGCCTTGGACGACAGGTAGAACCCCCATTTGGGCACGACCGGGAACATGACGCCGACCGTGGACACGTTGACGATGTGGCCGCTGCCGCGAGCGCGCATGGCGGGCAGCAGCGCCAGCGTCAGCCGCATCGGGCCGACGTAGTTGGCGCCGGCGGTGGCCGTGACGTCCTTCGGCCGGTCGTAGGAGAGGTGGATCGAGCGGCGCAGCGATTTGCCCGCGTTGTGGATCAGGTAGTCCACGCCGCCGAGATCGTGCTGGACGGCGGCGGCGAATTCGGCCACCGACTCCTCGCTGGTCAGGTCCAGCGGGTAGGCGTAGGCGCGCCCGCCCGCCGCCCCGATCTCCCCGGCGAGCTCGGCCAGGCGCTCCTTCGACCGCGCCGCGAGCACCACGTGCGCGCCCGCACGGGCGAACAGCCGCGCGGTGGCCGCGCCGACGCCGTAGGACGCGCCGGTGATCACCACCACCTTTCCGTCGACCTCGCTGCGCAACCGTCGCTCGTCCCGCAGGCCGCGCGGCCCGACGGCGTGGGCCGCGGCGCGCGCGAGCGGATGGTGCACTACGCGAGAAGGGCCGGTGGGCAAGGTATTTCGCATCGCATCACTCCACGGTTCCGGCGGGCATCGTCATCGCCATACCGGCCAGGAACGAGCCCAGCCGCGCGTCCGACAGCACCGCGTCCACGACGCGCTTGCTGAGTTCGATGCCCGGATCGACCGACACCGCCGAAAGCACGGTGCCGAAGAAATTGCCCAGGATCAGATCCCGGACCTGGTCGCGCGCGAGGTCGCCGGTGTGGAGCCAGTCCAGGACCGCGCCCTCGATGAACGACATCCACCCGGCGATCGCCGCGCGCAGCACGGGTGTGGCCGCCGACCCGGAGATCTCCACCGCCAGCGCGTGCGCGAGCCGCCTGCGGTGCTCGTCGCGGATCTTGCGCACCTCGGCGTCGGCGACGTCGGCGAGCAGCGCCTCGAACGCCCCGGGCTGGGCGTGGGCGCGGTCGAGCAGTTTCTCCACGCCCCGCGTCAGCCGGTCCAGCGCGGGGCCGCGCATCGCCAGCAGCTCGCTCCAGAACTCGTCGGCCGCCTGCGCGATGACGGCCAGGTAGAAGCCGCGCTTACCACCGAAGTGGTAACTGATGGACCCGGCGGCTACACCGAGCGAGCGCGCCAGATCGACGATGGACACCTCTTCGTACCGCTGGGTGCTGAACGCGACCCGCCCCGCGTCCAGCAGTGTCGCGCGGGCGGCCTCGCCGCGGCGGTTGCCGACCATCGCGCCTCCAGTTCTTGAATCGGATTCAAAAAGGACGCTAGCCTGTCACAGACAGTTACGTCAACGGCGCGGCGAATCCGATTCGCCGTCGATCCGGTCACGGCGGGCGGACTCGGCGCACCACCGGTCGCCACCGGGAATTGATACGGTCGCAAGGGTGAAGAGCAGCCGCCGGAGCACCGACCGGGCGCGATCAGGTCGCGTCGATGCCAGAACCGAGCGGTGGCGCGAGCACCGGCGCCAGGTGCGCCAGGAGTTCGTGAGCGCGGCGTTCCGCGCGCTGGACAAGTACGGCCCCGAGGTCAGCATGGGCGATATCGCCAAGGAGGCCGGCGCCGCGAAACCCAAGCTGTACCGGCATTTCGAGGACAAGACCGACCTCTACAACGCCATCGTGGACCGGGTGCGCGACATCCTGTGGGAGCGCATCCTGGCGGGCATCGACCTCACCGGCGACTCCGCCCGCGAACTGGTGCGCCGCAGCGCCGCGGAATACGCGCTGGTGGTGACCGAACACCCCAACGTCTTCCGCTTCATGCTGCACAGTCACTTCACCCAGCAGGCCGACGAATCGGAGCGGGCGCTGCAATCGGCCCGCCAGTCGGCGCGGCGGTTGGCGGAGCTGTTCGCGGGGTTGCTGGACGAGACGGTCGACGTGGCCAGCATCGAGTTGGTCAACTACTCCATCTTCGGCGCGGTCGCCTCGGCCACCGACTGGTGGCTCGGCGCGAACCGGCTGGCGGCCAATGCCATGCCGATCGAGAAGTTCGTGGCGTATCTGGCGGAGATCATCTCGGCGCTCGCCGAGGCGAACGCGCGGTTGAACGGCATCGCGATCGACGCCGAGCAGCCCCTGCACCTGGCCTTCTCGGCCCGCTAGGACCGGGCCCCGCGATACCGCCGCGGACGGTAGGGAGGGCGCCTCGTCGCGAACACCGCGAACGCCGTTGTCCTGAACCGGCCGCGCCGTTGAGGCCGATGGTGTTGCGCAACACACCCAGTATGGACCCGCCCACCGACAAGTTCCGGTAGCCCGGCCCGCTGGTCGGGACGGCGTGTCTCAGGAGTGGCGCAGCCGCCACAGCGGGGAGACCGGGCCGTGGCCCGCGCCCAGATCGTAGGACGCCTCCAGACAGCGCCGCGTCCACTCCTTGGCGAAGGCCACCGCGTCGGGCACCGAGTAGCCGTGCCCCAGCGCGCAGGCCAGCGCGGCCGCGAGGGTGTCGCCGCCGCCGTGATCGTTGCCGGTCGCGATGCGCGGGGCGGTGAACTCGTGGAACGCCTCGCCGTCGAACAGCAGGTCGGTGCTGACCTCCGAGGACCGCAGGTGCCCGCCCTTCACGATGGCCCAGCTCGGGCCCAGCGCGTGCAGCGCCTCGGCGGCCTTGCGCGCGGTCGCCCGGTCCACCACCTCGACGCCGGTGATCAAGCGCACCTCGTCCAGGTTCGGCGTCACCACCGTGGCCAGCGGAAACAGGGTGTGCCGCACCGCGTCCAGCGCCTCGGCGTGCAGCAGCGGGTCGCCGTGCATGGAGGCGGCGACCGGGTCGACCACCAAGGGGATATGGCCGTCGCGGCCGATGCCCACCTCGCGGCACACCCCAGCCACGGCCTCGATGATCGGGGTGGACGCGAGCATGCCGGTCTTGGCGGCGGCGATCCCGATATCGCTCACCACGGTGCGCACCTGGTCGGCCACGATCCCCGGCGGGATCTCGTGGAAGCCGCTCACGCCCACCGAGTTCTGCACGGTCACCGCCGCGACGGCGACGCACGCGTGCACGCCGCACAGCGCCATGGTGCGCGTATCGGCCTGGATTCCGGCCCCGCCGCCGGAGTCGGTGCCTGCGATGGTGAGGACGCGGACCGGGGTCTGTCCGCTGTCGGGAAGGGGCAGCAGTTTCACACCGCAAGAATCTACGGCCCCGCGGCCGCGTGTGCGCGCACCCGCCGCCCTGTCATAAATGAAAACCATTATCATTAAGGCATGACCACTTCGCCGAGCGTCGATCCGCTGCCCGTCACCGTGCTGTCCGGTTTCCTCGGGGCGGGCAAGACCACCCTGCTCAACCACATCCTCGCCAACCGCGACGGCCGCCGCGTGGCCGTCATCGTGAACGACATGAGCGAGGTGAACATCGACGCGGCGCTGGTCGCGGGTCAGGGCCACCTGGACCGCACCGAGGAGAAACTGGTCGAGCTCACCAACGGCTGCATCTGCTGCACGCTGCGCGAGGATCTCATCGAGGCGGTCGGGAAACTGGCCAGGCAGGGGCGCTTCGACCAGCTCGTCATCGAATCCACGGGTATCTCCGAGCCCATGCCGGTGGCGGCGACGTTCGAGTGGGAGTTCGAGGACGGCTTCAAGCTCGGCGACATCGCCCGCCTCGACACCATGGTCACCGTGGTCGACGCCTCGACCTTCCTCGGCGAGGTGGTGCGCGGGGAGGCGCTGGCCGCGCGCGACCTCCAGGCCGGGGACGGCGATGAGCGCACCATCGCGGACCTGCTGGTGGATCAGGTGGAGTTCGCCGACGTGCTCTTGATCAACAAGACCGATCTGGTGAGCGCGAACGCCGTCGGCACGGTGGAGGCGATGGTGCGCAGGCTCAACCCGCGCGCCCGGGTGCTGCGCGCCGAGCGCGGCGTGGTCGACCTGTCCGAGGTGCTGGCCACCGGCCGCTACAACCCGGTGGTCGCCGCCGCCAGCGAGGGCTGGGAGGAGGAGCTGGCCGGCGGGCACGTGCCCGAGACCGAGGAGTACGGCATCCGCAGCATCACCTACACCGCGGACCGCCCGTTCCATCCCGCGCGGTTGGCCGAGGCGCTGAACGGGATGCGGGGGATGTTGCGCAGCAAGGGATTCTGCTGGATCGCGAGCCGTCCGGAGCTGGCGGCGGTCTGGTCGCAGGCCGGCCCCAACCTGACCTTCGAGCCCGCCGCGTGGTGGTCGTCGCTGGAGGTGTCCGCCGGGCAGGAGGTGGTGTTCATCGGCGTGCGGCTCGACGGGGGCAAGGTGCGCGCGCTGCTCGACGCCGCGCTGTTGACGGACGAGGAATTCGCCGCGGGGCCGCGAGTGTGGACCAGGTACGCCGATCCGTTCCCGGCCTGGGGTGAGCTGCACCAGCACGCGTGAGTGCGGGGGTGGGTTCGCCAACGCCCGCGTGGTGCACCGCGATCGCGTCGTAGGCGAGCGTTCGTGGAGGGTCGTTCTGCGCGCGAAGTGGCGTGGCGCGCCGACGGTGACACGCCGGAGCAGTACGGCGTATAGCCGGTTCGGTACCGGGTGGTCCGAACGATGGTCGACGTCGCGACCCACGCGGTGTTGAGGGGGCGTGGGTCGCGACAAGGTGGCGGGCATCAGTGCGAGATGCCGGGGGTGCGGTGCAGGTAGGTGTCGTCGGTGAGCTGTTCGAGCAGGAAGTCCGCGATATCGGCGCGCGAGATCTTCAGTGCGAGACCGGGTTCGGTGCCCGGGAAGTCGCGCCGGTAGGTCCCGGTGCGCGGGCCGTCGGTGAACGCGCTGGGCCGCACGATCGTCCAATCCAGTTGGCTCGCCATGACATACGTCTCCTGGGCGACGTGATCGTTGTAGGCGCGGCGCAGGATCACCCCGAAAAGCACGTATTTCCAGAGGAAGTCGAGATTGCCGCGGCTGTCACCGACGCCGAGGCTGCTCTGGCAGATCAACCGCTTCACGCCGGTGCGGTGCATGGCCTCGACCACCGCCTTGGTGCCGCCGAAGCGCACCTTCCCGATGCGCCCGTCGCCGAGCGCGACGATCACCGCATCCTGGCCCGCCACCGCGCGCTCGGCGGCGTGCGTGTCGAAGACGTCGCCCGCCACCACCCGCAGGCGCTCGTGGCTGCGGGTGATGTTCCCGGCGTCGCGGGTGAACGCGGTGACCTCGTGGCCCTCGCCGAGCGCTCGCTCGACGACGAGACGGCCGACGGTTCCGGTGGCTCCGAAGACTGCGATCCTCATGGTGTGCTCCCTGTCCGGGCTGGTGAAAGCCCCTGTGTTCTCGGTGAATCCAGTACAACAGCGCCAGGTGAGACGATCCATGGCCACGCGTCTCCAAGACATAAGCGAGTGTCTCAGCGGTAGCGGTCGAAGAAGTCGGCGATCTCCCGCGCCATCAGCTCGGGCGCGGCGTGGTGCAGGTAGTGGGAGTGCACGTCGTGGGTCCGCCAGGACACTACGTTCGCGTGATCGCGCTCGGCGAAGCGGCGGATGCCGTGGAAGTCGCCGTTCGAGCCCGAGAGGCCCAGCGGCACCGTGGTCGGCTCGGTGGGGTGCGGCGCGTTCTTGTCCTCGAAATAGCGCCGGGTGGCCGAGCCCGCGGTGCCGGTGAACCACTGGATGGCGATATTGGTGAGCACGAACTCGTCGTCGAGGTCGGGGCCGAGCAGCTGCGCGTGCCAGCCGACGAGGCCGGCCGGCGAGTCCGCCAGCGCGTGGGCCAGGGTCTGCGGCTGCTGGGACTGCAGGATGTTGAAGCCCATCTTGTTCTCCGCGAACCAGGTCAGTGTCTCGAGTGCGCGCTGCTCGTCCTCGGTGAGGTCGGCCAGCTCGGCGGGATCGCCGCTCGGGAACGAGTAGACCTGCGAAACCTGCACGGCCACCACGTTTTCCGGCGCGACGCGGCCCATCTCGGGAGCGACCATCGCGCCACCGTCGTTGCCCACCGCGCCGTAGCGGGTGTAGCCGAGGCGCGCCATCAATTCGGTGAAAGCACGCGCGATCCGGGCGCTGTGCCAGCCGGATTCCGTGGTGGGGCCGGAGAATCCGACGCCGGGCACCGAGGGGATCACCAGATCGAAGCCCGCCGCGGTGAGCGGGGCGACGAGTGCGCGGAACTCCACGAAGGTGCCCGGCCACCCGTGCACCAGGATCAGCGGAAAAGCGTTGTCGCGCTCGGACTTCACGTGCGCGAAGTGGATCGTCTGTCCGTCGATCTCGGTGGTGAACTGCGGCAGGGTGTTGAGATCGCGCTCCACCGCGCGCCAGTCGAACCCGTCGCGCCACAGCTGCGCCAGGTGCCGGACCCGGTCGGTGCTCACGCCGTACTCGTCGCCGGAGCCGGGGATCTGGTCGGCCCAGCGGGTGCGGGCCAGGCGGTCGCGCAGCTCGTCCAGCTCGGCCTGCGGGACGTCGATGCGGAAGGGGGTGATGGCGGTCATGACGACTCCTCGTTTTGAAACGGAATGTTCTGTTCTGTTTGAACAGTAGCAGAACGGATCATTCCGTTTCAAGTGCTATCCTCGAATTCATGCCGAAGACATCCGACGCCCCAGCTCGCAAGGGTCTGCCGGGCCGCAAAGCGCAGGCCGCGCGCAACGACGGGCTCATCCTCGAGGCCGCGCGGGCGGTGTTCCTCGCCGATCCGGGCGCCCCCATCGCCGCCGTCGCCGAACGCGCCGGCGTCGGGATCAGCGCACTGTACCGGCGCTACCCCAGCAAGGAAGTGCTGCTGCGCACGCTCTGCTACGAGGGCTTACACCGCTACAACGCGGAAGCCGATGCGGCGCTGGAGGATTCGGACGGCTGGCGCGGGCTGGTCGGCTTCCTCGAGCGAGTCGTGGACGCCGACGTGCATTCGCTCACCGTGCACCTGGCGGGCACGTTCACCCCGGACGACGAGATCGTGCCCGCCGTGACGCACGCCGCCGAGGTCACCGGCGAACTCGTCCGCCGCGCCCACGCCACCGGCCGGCTGCGGCCCGAGGTCAACGCCCAAGACCTCGGGTTGCTCCTGGAGGCGTGCTCGGCCATCGTCCTGCCCGACGCCGAGCGCACCGCGCAACTGCGTCGGCGCACCCTCGCCCTGCTCGTCGCGGGCCTGGCCGCCGAGGGGGACCTGCCCGGCCCCCCGCCCGAAGCGGGGGAGTTCGCCTGGCGCTGGAAACCGCGCACCTGAGCGCTGGGAGGTTCGGGCGGTTTCGCCGGGGGCGGCGGCACTGAGCGCGGGGAGGTTCGGGCGCGCGTGGTTCCGGCGGGGGCGACGGCGCGGGGCGGTGTGAGGTGCGGAGCTCATGCGGTCGCGTTGTCGGGCTACCGTCTCGGCCACGCCATGCGCGCGGTGTGCCAGCCGATCGTGGTCAGGTGGGCCGGTGGGCGCTACGTTCGACAATGTCTGCGCGAACGCGTCCGGCGTGCCGTGTCCGCTGGTAGGAACGGACCCATCCTCACGTGAAAGGGCAGACCATGAACTGGACGCTCGAGGTCGTGATCGTGCCGGTAACCGATATCGACCGCGCCAAGGACTTCTACGCGCGGTTGCTCGGCTTCACCGTCGACCACGACACGGTGATCGACGAGAACACCCGGATCGTGCAGCTCACGCCCCCGGGCTCGGGATGCTCGATCGTGATCGGCAAGGGGGCGGTGCCGGATATGCCGCCGGGCTCCCTCAAGGGCCTGCAACTGGTCGTCCCCGACATCCACCTGGCGCGCGCGGAACTGCTCGAGCGCGGCCTCGACATCGGCGAGGTCCAGGTGCTCGGCGAGAACCCCCGCCCGGTGCCCGACCCCCTCGACAACGTCGGCTTCCTCTTCTTCGCCGACCCCGACGGCAACGAGTGGGCCATCCAGCAGATCTCCAGCCGGGGGTGAGGGACGCCGCGCGCCGGTGGCGAATCGGAAAACTGCGGCGCTCCCGGCTGATTCGTGTGATGGTTCAACGGTGGGAAATCGATTCCTCGAAGGCGTTTTCGCTCCCGTCCGCCGCGAACACACGCTGACCGAGCTGACGGTCACCGGCACGATTCCCGGTCATCTGGACGGCAGATACCTGCGCAACGGCCCCAATCCGATCGGGGAGATCGACCCCGAGCGCTACCACTGGTTCGTCGGCGACGGCATGGTGCACGGCATACGGATCCGCGACGGCAAGGCCGAGTGGTACCGCAATCGCTGGGTGCGCGGCCCGGCCACGGCGGCGGCGCTCGGCGAGGGCGCCGACGGCGGCGGCGCGGTCACCGGAATCGGTGCCAACACCAACGTCATCGGGCACGCCGGCAAGACGCTGGCACTCGTCGAGGGCGGCGTGGCGAACTACGAACTCACCGATGAGCTGGACACGGTCGGCGTCTGCGACTTCGGCGGCACGCTGAGCCGCGGGTACGCCGCCCACCCCAAGCGCGACCCGGACACCGGCGAACTGCACGCCGTGACGTACTCCTTCGATCGCGGTAACACGGTGCGGTATTCCGTGGTGGGCGTCGACGGGCGAGCGCGGCGCAAGGTGGCGATCGAGGTGGGCGGCAGCCCGATGATGCACGACTTCGCGCTGACCGAGAACTACGTCGTGTTCTTCGATCTGCCGGTCACGTTCGACGCGCGCCGGGCCGTCGAGATGGCCGTCGCGCCGGCCCTGCGCGGGCCGGCGCGGATGCTGCTGTCGGCCGCGGTGGGCCGCGTCCGCATCCCGGACGCGTTCGCCGCCCGGCGCCCGACGCGGCGCGGCGACCATCGGTTCCCGTACCGCTGGAATCCCCGCTACCCGGCAAGGGTGGGCGTCATGCCGCGCGAGGGCGTGAGCGCCGATGTGCGGTGGTTCGAGGTCGAGCCCTGCTACGTCTTCCACACGATGAACGCCTTCGAGGCCGGTGACACCTTGGTGCTCGATGTCGTCCGGTACCCGAGGATGTTCGACGCCGGCCAAGCGGGCCCCGACGGGTCGCCGACCCTGGACCGGTGGATCGTGGACCTAGCCCGGGGCGCGGTGCGCGAATCGCGGTCCGACGACCGGGTGCAGGAGTTCCCCCGGGTCGACGAGCGGCGCCTCGGGAAGCGCCACCGGTACGGGTACACGGTGGCCGAGAGCGCCGAACCGGCCGACACCTCGATGCTGTTCAAACACGATCTGGCGCGCGGCGGCGCGGACGTCAAGACGTTCGGCACGGGAAAGCATCTGGGGGAGTTCGTATTTCACCCGAATTCGCCGGACGCCGCCGAGGACGACGGCGTGCTGATGGGGTTGGTCTACGACTTCGCCACCGATACCAGCGCCTTGGCGATCCTGGATGCGAGCTCCCTGGAAGAACTCGCGAGGGTGCATCTGCCGCACCGGATTCCGGCCGGATTCCATGGCAACTGGGTCCCCGCGAATGGCGGGTCTGTCACCCCGCCTCCTATGTGATAGCAAATCAGTAATACTGTTCGGATATTTTAATGATCAAGATCACTTACGTGCGAAATTTGTGAACTGAACCACTTGCGGACCCCATCGCGTTGTGACAGCATCTAAGTGCTTGCAACTGAAGGTGAAATTCCTGACGGCGGCTGTCGAAGGTGGGGAGAATCAATGTATGAACGAGCGCTTGGGCGACATCTTTTCCGTGCGTTGACATCTGGCGCGAGCTGACCCAGGACTCTCCTCGCGGAGAGTTCTTCTTGTCGAAATCCTGACGGCACGGCGGGCGATTCGCCGTGCCCTGGGAAGGTTGACTGCCGAATGGGCAGCCGACCGATGCCCACATGTTCTACCGACTTGTTCGAAGCGAATCCTTGGATGCCGTATGAGTGAATCTGAATCCGAAGCGCGCACGTTCGATACGCCGGGTGCTCCCAGCGATGTGCCCATCGCCGTGATCGGTCTCGGTGCGCTGTTCCCCAAAGCGGAGCGGCTGGCCGATTACTGGGCCAATATCGTATCCGGCGAGGATTGCATAACGGATGTTCCTGCCGATCACTGGCGCATCGAGGACTTCTATCATCCGGACCCGCGAGCCGAGGACCGTACGTATTCCAAGCGTGGCGGATTCATCCCGACGATTCCGTTCGACCCGATGGAATTCGGCATCCCTCCGAAGACGGTCGAGGCCACCAGCGGTCTGCAGCTGCTGAGCCTGCTGGTGGCCAAGCAGACGCTGGCCGATGCGGGGATTCCCGACGCGGGCTGGTTCGACCCCGCCCGGTCCGGCGTGGTGCTCGGGACCGCGGGTGCGAGTCCGCTCGCCCGCGACATGATCCTGCGCATGCAGGCGCCGATGCTGATCGAGGTGCTGCGCAGCAGCGGCCTGAGCGAGGACGAAGCCGAGGCCATCGCGGAAAAATACAAGACGGCGTTCGCGCCCTGGCAGGAGAACACCTTCCCGGGCATCCTGGGAAATGTCGTCGCCGGGCGTATCGCGAACCGATTCAATTTCGGCGCACTGAATTGCACGACCGACGCGGCCTGTGCCAGCTCGCTGGCCGCGATCAATCTCGCGATCTCCGAGCTGGCGCTCGGGCGGGCCGATTTCATGCTGGCCGGCGGTTGCGATCTGGAGAACAGCCCGATCATGTATCTGTGTTTCTCCAAGACGCCGGCGTTGTCCGCGGGAGGCACGATCAAACCTTTCGACGAGCGTAACGACGGCACGCTCATCGGTCAGGGTATCGGAATGCTCGGATTGAAAAGGCTCGCCGATGCCGAACGCGACGGCGACCGCGTGTACGCCGTTGTCAAAGGAATGGGTTCGTCCAGCGACGGCCGGTTCAAGAGTATTTACGCGCCGCGCCTGGAAGGCCAGGTCGACGCCATGGAGCGGGCCTATCGGGCGGCCGGCGTCGCACCGGAGACGGTGCGCCTCATCGAATGTCACGGAACCGGAACACCGATCGGCGACATGGTCGAGGTCGGTGCCCTGAAGGAGTTGTACAGCGGCCGGGAAATAGACCGGCAGAGCATCGCGATCGGCACCGTGAAATCGCAGATCGGCCATACGAAATGCGCGGCGGGCGCGGCGGGCATCATCAAAGCGATTCTGGCGCTGCATCACAAGGTGCTGCCGCCCACGATCAACGTCGTCACGCCGAACAAACAGATGGGGTTCGACGACTCGCCGTTCTATCCCAACACCAAGGCAAGGCCCTGGCTGGTCGATCCGCGTGTCGGCGTGCGGCGCGCGGGCGTGTCCGCGTTCGGGTTCGGCGGCACCAACTTCCACTGCGTGCTCGAGGAGGCGCCGCGGGCCGACCGCAACGACACGCGCGGATGGCGCCGGTTCGTCGTGCACCTGTGGCACGCCGAGACTCCCGAGGAACTGGTGGTGGCGCTGGACCGCGAACCGGTGCGGCCCATGGCCGACGATCCCGTGCCCGGCGACCACGCCAGGGCGGCGATCGTCGCCCCGCACGGCGCGGAACTGGCGCCGTTGCGCCAGGCGCTGATCGAGCACATCGGCACCGACGGGTACGCCGAATTGCCCGACGGCGTGTGCTACGAACCGCGGGCGCGCGAGACCGGAAAGATCGCGGGCCTGTTCGCCGGACAGGGCAGTCAGTACACGGATATGGGCGCGGCGGCGGCCATGGCGTTCCCCGCGGTCCGCGCCGCGCTGGACGCCGCCGCGGCCCGGTTCCCCGGTGGGGAGTTCCACGGAACCGTCTACCCGCCTTCGGCTTTCGACCCCGCAACGCAGGCCGCGCAGCAATCCCGGCTGCGGGCTACCGATTTCGCCCAGCCCGCCATCGGCGCGCTCGCCCAAGGGCAGTTCGACCAGCTGCGGTCGCTGGGACTGAGCATCGACGGGGCGCTCGGCCACAGTTTCGGTGAACTGACCGCGCTGTGGGCGGCGGGCAGCATCGATGCCGAGGAGTTCGGCGCGCTGGCCCGCGCCCGTGGCCGGGCCATGGCGGAATGCGGGACCGCCGAAGGGGATTCCGGTGCCATGGCGGCGGTGAACGCGTCCGCCGATCGCGTCGGCGAAGTGCTGGCCGAACACCCGGACGTCCAGATCTGCAATGTGAACGCGCCGAAGCAGGTGGTGGTCGGGGGACCGACCGCGGCCGTCGAGGCGTTCGTCGGGGCCTGCGGAGAGGCCGGGATCGGCGCGCGTCCGCTCCCGGTGGCGGCGGCGTTCCACACCCCGCTCGTGGCGCCCGCCGTCTCGGCGTTCGCCGACGCGGTGGCCGGGGTGACGATCGGCGAGCCCGGCTTTCCGGTGTACGCCGACACCGCGGGTGCCTCCTACGGCGCCGATCCGGCGGCGAACGCCGAGGTGCTCACCGAGCAGATCGTGCGGCCGGTGGCGTTCGCGGATCGCCTCGCCGAGATGCACCGGGACGGCTTCCGGGTGTTCGTCGAGTTCGGCCCGAAGTCGGTGCTGTCGGGGATGGTCCGCGACTGCCTCGGCGATGACGCGATCGCCCTCGCGGTGGACGGCGGCCCCGGCGGGGACGGTGAGTTCGCCCTGTTGAGCGCGGCCGCGCGGCTGACGGTGCTCGGCGTGCCGCTGGCCGGGCTGAACCGGGGCGTCGACCTCGGCACGGGCGAGCCGGAGCGGTCGCTGAGCCCGGCGACCGTGTGGCTCAACGGCGCCGAGTACGTGCCCGAACACCGCCGCACGGCGTACCGGGACGCATTGACCAACGGCTATCGGATCGAAAGGTCGACAACTTCGATGAACACCGACGACGTTCAGCAGCCGCACCCGGCGCAGGCCGAACCGGTCGCCCACCACGCGGCGAACGGCCATGCCGGCAACGGGCACGCGGGCTCGATCTGGGATATCGCGGCCCAGCACCTGAACATGCACCGCGAGTACCTGTCCAACCAGCTCTCGGTCGCCGAACGGATCAGCGATCTGCTGACCCACGAGGCGGGCAACGGCGCGCGCAGCGAAGTCATCGGCGGTATCGACGCCATCGCCCGGCACTCGCAGGCGATCAGCGAGGGGCACGTGCACGCCAGCGACGTGCTGCGCAGTTTCGCCGAACTCGAATCCGGTTCGGGGGTGCGCACACCCGCGCGGCCGCGTCCCGGTGACTTCGACGGCCGGGTCCTCGGCGGCGACGGCGGGCGCCTGGAGCCGTTCGCCCCGCCGCGCGCGCTGACCGCACCGCCCGCGACCCCGCCGCCCGCGACCCCGCCCGCCGCACCGGAGCCCGCGCCCGCCGCGCCGGTGGCGCCGCAGGCCGCGCCCGAACCGGCCGCGGTGAACGGTAGCGCGCCCGCCGAGGTGCCCGCCGCCGCGGAGATCCCGACCGATCCCGTGGTGATCGGGGAGATGCTGATCGAGGTCATCGCCGACAAGACCGGCTATCCGCCGGACATGCTCGAACTCGGCATGAACATGGAGGCCGACCTGGGCATCGACTCGATCAAGCGCGTCGAGATCCTCAGCTCGGTCCAGGAACGCTACCCCGACATCACGCCGCCGGAGCCGGAGAAGCTGTTCGCGCTGGCCACCCTCCAGGATGTCGTCGACTTCATCGCCGAGATGGCGCGCGGCGGGCAGCCCGCCGAGGCGATCGAGGTGCCCGCCGAGGTGATGTCCGACCCAAAAGCTGACGGCGGGCAGGAGGTGGTGCGGCGGATCGTCGCGACTACCTCGCTGCCCGCGGCCGACGCCCTCGTCGACGCCTACCGGGAGCACCCCGTCGCGGTGGTGGCCGGAGCCCGCACGGCACTGGCCGACGCGCTCGTGGCCACGCTGACCGAGCGCGGGTGGACGGTCGCCCGTGCCGGCGCGGAGGTCGCCGAGGACGCCCAGGTGGACCTGGCGCTGTGGGTGATGCCCGAGGACGGCGATCCGGCCGATGCCGAACGGGGACTGGTCGACGCCGCGATGTTCGGCGCGTGGTTCCTGCGCGCCGCCCCCGAAGCCGGTGAACGCCGACGCGCCTTCCTCACCGTCACCCGGGTGGACGGTGCCCTCGGGATGCGCGATCCGAGCGCGGCGGGCGCGGTGGCCGCGGGCGTGACGGGGCTGGTCAAGACGATCGGCTTCGAAGCGCCCCACCTGTTCGCGCGCGCGGTCGACGTGGCACCGGACCTCGACGAGGCGCCGGCGTGCGCCGCGCTGGTCGCCGAGCTGACCGACAGCGATCACGCGCTGCTGGAGGTCGGTATCGACGCCGAGCGGACCCGTCGCACCGTGACCGCGTCGGCGGCCGAACCGGCGCTCGCCGATCCGGCGCCGGAGTCGGTCGCGCTCGGCGCCGACGACGTCGTGGTGTTCACCGGCGGCGGCCGCGGTGTGACCGCTGCCTGCGCCCGTGCCCTGGCCGAGCTGTCGGCCGTCGAGGTGGTGCTGCTCGGGCGTACCGAACAGGCCGACGATCCCGGGTGGGCGGATGGCGTGGCCGACGGCGATCTGCGGGCGGCGCTGGTGCGAGAGCTGAAGTCGCGGGACGAGCCGGTGCGTCTGCGCGAGGTCGACGCGCGGGTGCGCGAACTCGTCGCGCAGCGGGAGATCCGGGCGACCCTGGCCGCGCTGCGGGAGGTGGCCGAGCGCGCCCACTACCTCTCCGTCGATGTGCGCGACGCCGACGCCGTCGCGCGGGCGCTGGACCCGTTCGCGGGCCGGATCGCCGGTGTCGTGCACGGCGCGGGCGTGCTCATGGACAAGCACCTCGTGGACAAGCCCGCCGAGGACGTGCGCGCGGTGCTGGCCCCCAAGCTCGGCGGGATCGAGGCGGTCCTGGCCGCGGTCGATCCGGCCCGGCTGCGGCACCTGGTGCTGTTCACGTCGGTGGCGGGCTTCTACGGCAACGCGGGCCAGGCCGACTACGCGATGGCCAACGAGGCCCTGTGCCGCCTCGGGATCCGCTACGCCGCCGACCATCCGGACACCGCCGTGACGGCGGTGAACTGGGGGCCGTGGGAGGGCGGGATGGTCCGCCCGGAACTGGCGAAGCTGTTCCGCGACCGCGGGGTGGCGATGATTCCGGTGGCGGTGGGCGCCCGGTGCTGTGCCGAACTGTTCGCGCGCACGCCCGGGGCCGACGTGGTGCACCTGGTGGGTCCGCCGGAACACGCGGTCCGCAGGCCGCGCGTCGACCTGCTCGGCGCGGGCCGGGTGGTGCGCAGGCAGATGGCCGAGCTGTACCGCAGCCCGGTGCTGGCCGATCATCAGCTCGCGGGCCACGTGGTGGTTCCGGCGTCGTACGCGGCGGGCGGGATGCTCAACGCGGTGGCCCAGGTGTGCGGGGTGTGGCCGCGCTCGTGGCGCAACTACTCGGTGCTCAAGGGCGTCATCGTCGATGGCAGCGAGCCGGAGGTACTCGAACTGGACATCCGGCGCGGCGCGGACGGCGCCGTCGGCGTGGTGGCCAGGGAGGAGTCCGGCCGGCCGCGCTACCGGCTCACCGTGCTCGATCCGCGCGAACCGGTCGAGCGGCCCGCGCCGCGCGCGCTGCCGCCGTTCGGCAGCGGTGAACCGGTGACCGTCTACCGGGACGGCACCATGTTCCACGGACCGGCGTTCCGGGGGCTGCGCCGCATCCTGCGCGAGACCGAGACCGAGATCGTGCTGGAATGCCTTGTCCCCGAACCTGTTCGGCGCGAACCGTATTTCGAGACCGACATCTTCGATCCGGTGCTGTCGGATGTGGCGTTGCAGGTGGTCGGCACCTGGGTCCGGCGCAAGCTCGGGATGAGCTGCCTGCCGTCGGAGGTCAAGTGGGTCGACATGTTCGGGCGCATCCCGTTCGACGAGCCGTTCGTGGTGTTCGGTCACGACTTCGTCCGCAAGTCGGCCAACACGATCGAGGTCAGCATCACCGTCTGCGATGCGACGGGCGCGGTGATGTGCGTCGTCGGCCGGCTGGTGGCGATCGCGAGCGAAGCGCTCAACGAGGTGTTCGCCGGCGGCCCGATGCCGGGTGCGGACGGCGACGCGGCGGCGCGGGAGACCTCCGATGTCCGATGAGCGAACCGTAGGCATCGCGTTGTCGGTCGTCGCCTACGGTTCGGGCGCGACCGCGGCGGAGGCCGTCCGCCGGGCCGTCGGCCGCCTGCGGGGACCCGCGACGGAGCGGGTGGCGGTGCTCGCGGCCGATCCGGAGCGGGCCGGGGAACTCTGGTCGGAACTCGCCGTGTTGGCCGGCTCGCCGCGACGCGGGCCGGTCGAGGCGGTATCCGCCTCGGCCTCCGGCGTGCCCGAGCTGGTGCGCGCGGCCGAGTTGACGGCGGCGGGCGCGGCCGACGCGGTGCTGGTCGTGGGCAGCGGCCACGACGCGCCCGCCGGTGCGCTGCTGCTGGTGGCCTCCGGTGACGCGACGGGCTACCGGGAGTTCGCGCGGGTCGAGGGCGCCGCGGTGTCGGCGGCCGGCGCGGGCGCCGCGGTCCGTTCCGCGCTGGCGGTTCCGGAGCGGCCCGAGGCCCTGGTCGAGCACCTTCGCTTCGCGGGTGTGCTCGACGGCCTCGCCGAACAGGTCGACGATGTGCGCACGGCGTTGCGCGAGTACGCCGACGCCGGCGAGTTGTCGTGCGTGGCGGGCTGGTCGGCGCGGACCGGGCTGGGCGCGGTGCTCGGGCTGGTCCACGACATCTACACCGCGACGCTCCCCGCGACGCCGGACGAGATCGCCGGCGCGGTATCGGGCGGCGCCCCGGTGTGCGTGAGCGTCACCCGGCAGCCGTGGGTGCGCCGACGCCGCGACGGACGGCGCACCGGCATGCTGTGCGTGCCCGAAAGTGCCGGGGGCGCGGGCGCTCTCGTGCTGTCGAACGAACTCGGCTCCGGCTACGACACACCTATCGATTGGATCGATAACGGCGGGCCCGCGCTGATCGTGCTGGACGGCGACGACGGTCCGGCCCTGCTCGCCGGCGTGGCGGGCGTGCGGTCCGATCTCGCGCGCGGCCTCGACCCGTTCGCGATCGCGCGTCGCGCGGCGGCCGTGACCGGGTCCGGCCGGTTGCGCGCCGTCCTGGTGGCCACCGACGCCGACGGCCTGCGGCGCGAACTCGATTCGGCCGAAAAACATCTCGCGGACGCGGTGCGGGAGGAGCGGTCGTGGGCGACCCCGGGCGGCAGCTTCTGCACGGGCCGCCCGCTCGGGCCGGACGGCAAGGTCGCCTTCGTCTACCCCGGCACCTTCGCCATGCACCCGGGCGCCGAAGCCGGACTATTCCGCCTGTTTCCCGGGCTGCTCGCCGGCGTGGAGAGCTTCGAGAGCAGGCCGTTCGACGCGCTCGCGATCGCCGACAGCTACCTGCGCGCCCCGCACCGACCCACGCCCGACGAGGTGGCCGCGCACGCGACGGCCCTGCGCTCCGACGTCGGATTCATCTCCTCGGCCGGCGTGTACTTCGGACTGCTCAGCACACCGATGCTCAAAGACCTGCTCGGCATCGTGCCCGACGGCGGATTCGGCTACAGCATGGGCGAGATCTGCATGCTCTGGGGCCTGGGCGTGTGGGCGCAGAGCGAGGAGATCGGGCTCGGCGTCCGCCGCTCGCCGATCTTCACCGACGAGTTGTTCGGCCGCCGGTCGGTGGTGCGCCGCGCCTGGGACCTCGACGCGTCGGTCCCCGACGATCAGGTCTGGCTGACCGTGGTCGTGGTGGCCCCGGTGACCGAGGTCCGGGCCGTGGTCGAGCGCTACGACCGGGTGTTCATCACCCACGTCGACATGGCCGACGAGGTCGTCCTCGCCGGCGATCCCGCGCAGTGCCGCGCCGTGCTGCGGGAGCTGGGCGCGCCGTCGGTGCCGCTGCCGGGCGGCGGTCCGGTCCTGCACGTGCCGCTGGTCGAGCGGGCGGGTGCGAGCGTGCGCGCGCTCACCGAGCACGACCTGTCGGGCCGCGCCGAGCTGCCGGAGCTGTTCTTCGCGACGCGCCCGGACGTGGACCTGCGCGATGCCGCGGCGGTGGCGGGCGTCGTCGAGGAGCTGTGCCGCTCGGAGGTCGACTTCGCGGCGCTGTGCGCGCGGGTCCACGACGCGGGCTACCGGTACTTCATCGAGGTCGGGCCCGGATCGGACGGCACGCGGTGGATCGGGCGGAATCTGGCCGAGCGCCCGCACGTTGCGGTGAGCATCGACCAGCGCGGCGGCGCGCTGGCGATGTCGCTGGCGCGCGCCCTGGCCCGGCTGATCAGCGCGGGACTCGAGGTCGATCTGAGCAGGTTGTTCGGCGCGCCGGAAAGCACGGCCGAGGAGACGGAGGCGGAGATGACGGGTCGGCAACCGGTCGGGGCGGCCGACGGCCCCGCCGCCGCGCCCGCGCCGCGGGGCGGTGCCGGAGACGACGACTGGGATGTCATCCGGATCGAAGAACCACTGCTGTGGGAGGCGGGCGATCCGCCACCGCCCGAGCCGGTTCGCGCGCCGGAACCGGTTGCGCCCGAGCCGATCCCGGACCGGCGTCCGATCCCCGCGGCGAACGGCCACGCCCCCGCGGCGAACGGGCGGGCCGACGCGGCCGCCCACCTGGCCGGTCTCGGGCTGCGCGGGGTCGCCACATCGGCCGCATGGGTGGCGCAGGCCCATATCGCGGCATTGCAGGCGCAGTCGGCGTTTCAGACGCTGCTGCTGACCCGCCTGGAACACCAGGCCGGCCTGGACCACGGAGAACCCGACGCGCCGGCCGCGGGGCTTCGAATCGTCGGCGATTCCACCACCGGCGACACCAGAACGGTGCTCGCCGAACTGGACTCGCCATGGGACGAGAGCTGGGTGCTCGGCGGCCGCGTGGTCGCCGCGGCGTTCGTGCGCGCCGTCGATGAGGTGCTCGCCCTCGCCGCGCCGTTCGGCCCCGATCGTGCGGTTCGGACACCGCGGCTGAGCTGGGTGCACCGCGATCGGACACCCGTGGCGGGCGCGCCGATCCGGTTGCGGCTGGACCTGACTCGCGATCCGGCCGACGCGGCCACCCTGCGGTGCATCGGCCGGTTCACCTCCGCGACGACCGTGCTGGCCGACGTCACCGACGGCGTCGTCGCCGCGACCGACCACCGGAGCCCGGCGCCCGCGCCGGTCGAACCGCGTGCGCTGTCGCGGCGCGCTTTGCGCCGCAAGGGATTCAAGCCCATCGAGGACAGCGGGCGCACCGGCTTGGCGGCCGCGGATCTGGAGCGGCTGGCGCGGGGCCGGATGGTGGAGGTGTTCGGTCCGCGCTGGGATCAGCGCAGACCGGGCGGCAACTCCCGGATCGCGGCCGCGCCACCGGGCGCGCAGCTGCTGGCCGAGGTCACCGAGATCGACAGTCGCGGTGGCGAATTCCGCTTCGGCTCAGCCACCGCCCTGCTGCGCCCGGACGCGGCGGAGCGGTGTGGGTGGCGCGACCATCCGGCGGCGTCGCTGGTCGAGGCGGCCTCCCAACTGGTCCGGGTGTACGCGATCGGGCTCGGTCTGCCGCTCGTGTTCGCCGACGCCGAATTGCTGCCCGCCCGCGACATGGCGGCGACGCTGCGCTGCGGCCCCGTCCCGGATCCCGGTGCCCAGACGCTGCGCTACGAACTAGAGGTCGTCGAGATCGCCATGGTGCCGCGCCCGGCAGTGATCGCGAACGTGCACGTCTACGCGGGCGAGGCCCTGGTGGCGACCGTCGAGACCCTCGGCATCGAGGTGCGCGAGGTCCCCGGTTCCGATTACCGTCCCGAACTGCGCGACGGCGAGTCGGTCTTCCTCGGCCGGTACGGCACGCGCGGAGAGGTGGCCTGGCTCAACGAATTCCACCTCGCGCACATGGAGAGCGGCGATCTGTCGGTGGCGATGGGCCAGGTCGTCGACGGCTACCGGGGCAAGACCCGGCTGCACCTGCCCAACAGCGAGTTCCGGCTGGTCGACCGCATCGTCGACTTCACGCTGGCCGATGCGAAGCTGCGCGGCGGGTCGCTGGTCACCGAGTACGACGCGGCGAGGCAGTGCTGGTACTTCCACGACAATTCGTTCGACGGCATCCCGGGATCGATCGTCATGGAGTCGACGTTGCAGGCCGCCGCGGTGACCGGGTCCTGCATGGGCACGATGACGGTGATGCCGCTGGACCAGAAGCTCTCGGTCCGCAACCTAGACGGCACGGCCACCTTCCTGGCCGATATCGACGTGCGCGGCCGTACCTGGCGCCAGCACACGCAGTTGCTCTCGACCACGCACGTGGTCGGTCAGGTGCTGCAGCGATTCCGCTACACGCTGGAGGTGGACGGTGTCCCGTACTACGAGGGCACCTCGCTGTTCGGGTACTTCACCGACCAGGCGCTGGCCTCCCAGGTCGGCCTGGACGGCGGCAAAGAGGTCGGCTGCCGCCTCGACGAGCAGGCTCCTGGCCCGGACGTCGAGGTCGCCGAACTCGACCTGACCGGGCAGCGGGAGTGGCTGCCGGACAACGGCCTTCGCCTCGGCGAGGGGCACTTCGGGCTGCTGGACCGGGTCTGGGTGGTGCGCGACGGCGGCCGCAACGGGCTTGGCTACCTGAAGGGGACCCGCCGCATCGACCCCGACGACTGGTACTTCGACTGCCACTTCCACGGCGATCCGGTGATGCCGGGCTCGCTCGGGGTCGAGGCCGCCATGCAGGGGTTGCAGACCTACGTGATCGCCGCCGGACTGGCCGACGACCTGGGTGAGGTCCGCTTCGCCGTCCCCACCGGGATCCCGTTCACCTGGAGCTATCGCGGGCAGATCCTGCGGCACGAGGAGCGGATGGACGTCGAACTCGACGTCACCGAGGTCCGCAGGACCGAGACCGGGCTGGTGGTCGTCGCCGACGCCAGTGTCTTCAAACCCGGCATGCGGATCTACGAATTCTCCGGCCTCGCGGTCGAAGTGCGGGAGGTGCGGTCATGACGGTGGCGCAGCGGATCGGATCCGCGCCCGCGGCGCCCGGCGCGGGTCCGGTGGTGCGGACCGACCTGGCGGGGATGCGCGCGGTGCTCGCGCGGCTCGACTCGCCCTGTCACGTCGTGTCCGACGACGGGCGGCTCGGCGTGAGCACGACCGTCCCGCCCGCACCGGCGCGGGTGCTGGCGACCGTCCCGCCGTGTCCGCCGGATCGCTTGGGCGCCAGTTCCTTCCGGCGCGAACACGGTGTGGATCTGGCATACCTGGCGGGGGCGATGGCGCACGGCATCGCCTCGGTGCCGCTGGTGCGGGCGATGGCGCGGGCCGGTCTGCTGGCCTCGTTCGGCTCCGGCGGACTACCGCTGGAGACGATCGACCGCCGGGTGGGCGAGCTGCGCGAGTCCGTTCCCGACCGCCCGTTCCTGGTCAATCTGCTGCATTCGCCACACGATTCGCGGTTGGAGTTCGGCACGGTGGAACTGCTGGCCCGCCACGGTGTGCGCGCCGTGGAGGCTTCGGCCTTCCTGGACATCACGCCCGCCCTGGTGTGGTGGCGGTTGAGCGGATTGACGCGCCACGGCGGGCGCGCGGTGACCGGGCACCGGCTGATGGCGAAGGTGTCCCGGTTCGAGGTCGGGTCCCGGTTCCTGGCACCGGCGCCCGAGCCGATGGTCGCCGACCTGGTGGCGCGCGGTCTGCTCACCGCCGAGCAGGCCGAGCTGGGCCGCACGGTGCCGATGGCCGACGACATCACGGTCGAGGCCGATTCCGGCGGGCACACCGACGGCCGGTCGCTGACCGCACTGCTGCCGCAGTTCGCGCAGGAGCGGGAAGCCGCGCGCGGACGCTGGGCACCGGCGGGCGCGGTGCGGCTCGGTGTGGCGGGCGGACTCGGCACGCCCGCCGCCGTGGCGGCGGCATTCGCGCTGGGCGCCGACTACGTGGTCACCGGCTCGGTCAACCAGGCGTGCGTGGAGGCCGACGTCTCCGACACGGCCAAGGCGATGCTGGTGGCGGCGGGTGCGGCCGACACCGCCATGGCGCCCTCGGCCGATATGTTCGAGATGGGATCCCAGGTTCAGGTGCTGCGCAAGGGCACGATGTTCGCCCAGCGGGCCCAGCGCCTGCGGCAGCTGTACGACAGGTACGGCGGCCTCGACGAACTCACGGCCGACGATCGGATGTGGCTCGAGCGGCGGGTGCTGCGGATGACCCTCGACGAGGCGTGGGCGCGGGTGTGTGAGTACCTGCGCCGCGCCCAGCCGGATCTCGCGCCCGAGAGCCTCGATCCGCGCCGCCGGATGGCGATGGTGTTCCGGTGGTACCTGGGCCTGTCCTCGCGGTGGGCGCAGGAAGGCCGGGCCGACCGGACCGTCGACTACCAGCTGTGGGCGGGCCCGGCGCTAGGCGCGTTCAACGACTGGGCCGCGGAGTCGGTGCTGTCGGACCTCGGGCGTCGCACGGTCACCGAGGTGGCCGCCAACCTGATGGTGGGCGCCGCGTATTCCCTTCGGGTGCACCAACTGCGGGTCCTCGGCGTGCGGATGCCGCCCGCGGTGGAACTGTTCCGGCCCGTTCCCGACTGCGCCGCGTACGCGCGACAGCTCCTCCGGTGAGGCGGTGGACGGTGGAGAAGATCTGGGCGACGGCCCCGGACGGCGGCACCGCTCCGGTGCGCTGCGTGCCGCCGCGCGGCGGCACCGGCACCGGTCCACCGCCCGTCGTGGTGGTGGTGCCCGGACTCGGTGTCGCCGCGGGGTACTACGAACTCTTCGCGCGTGCCCTCGCCGCGAAGGGTCTGGCCGCGGCGGTCTGCGAGGTGCGTGGTCAGGGTGAAAGCCGTTGCTGTGGTGACCGATACGGCTACCGCACGATTGTCGAGGACGATCTGCCCGCGGTGCTGGCGGCGGTGCGGGAACGGTTCGGCGGCGGGCCGCGCTACTTGCTGGGGCACAGCATCGGTGGCCAGCTGGCGACGCTGTACGGGGCCGCGGGCGGTCGCGGCCTCGACGGGTTGATCCTGGTCGCCTCCGGCACGAACTATCACCGCGTCCACGGCCGGGGCATGTCGGCGATCCTGTTGCTCGGCGCGCTCGCGGGCGGTGCCGGGCCGTCGGGGCGGGCTGATCCGTTCGGTGCGTTCGCCGCGCATTCCCGCCGGTTCCACCGGGATTGGGCGCACGTGGTGCGCACCGGGCGATTCGAGCCGCACGGCGCGACGGTCGACTACGAGGCGCTGATCGCCCGGATGACCGTGCCGGTGCTGGCGATCCGGCAGCACGCGGACCGGCTCGCGCCGCACCGCTCGGTAGAACATCTGCTCGCCAAGATGCGCGCGGCCCGGGTGACCCGGTGGACGGCGCCGACCGAAGGGCACAACGCGTGGATCGTCGACCCGCGCGCCACCACCGACCGGATCCATCGGTGGATCACCGAATCGCGTGCGGGCCGGGCGATTCCCGCGGTCCGGTGACCGGAAGGAGAGAACATGTCAACGGCGGTGACGCTCACCGGAGTGCCCGAGACCATGCTGTGGACCCTGCACGGCCGGGCGGGTGAGGACGGACAAGCGAATCCCGTTCTGCACGACCCGGACTGCGTGCGCATCTACAAGTCCATCGACTACGACTACCACCGCAGCTTCGGTCCGCCGGACCGCGGCCTGGCGGTGCGCGCCGCCGCGTTCGACGACGCGCTGCGCCCGTGGCTGCGCGATCATCCCGGCGGCACCGTGATCGAACTGGCCGCCGGCCTCGAGACCCAGATGCTCCGGTGCGACGACGGCCTGGTGCGCTGGCTCGCGGTGGACGTGCCGGACGCGGTCGCCGTCCGCGAGCGCTTCCTGCCGTCCACGCCGCGACATCGCTGCCTGCCGGTCAGCGCCCTGGACCGGGCGTGGTTCGACGAAGTCGACGCCGCGCGTGGGGTTTTCGTGAGCGCCCAGGGCCTGTTCATGTACTTCAGCGAATCGGAGGTGCGGGCGCTGTGCGCGCGGATCCTGGACCGGTTCCCCGGCGCGACACTGGTGTTCGACGTGGTGCCGCGCTGGTTCTCCCGCAAGACCCAGGAAGGCCACGCGCTCACCGAGTACTACACGACGCCGCGCATGCCGTGGGGTGTGGACTGCGGCGAAGTGGGTCCGCTGGTGCGCAGTTGGAGCGCGCGGATCACCGGTGTCTCCGTGCTGGCGTACGGTCCGTCGCGCGGTGTGGTGCCCGCCGCGACGCTCGACCGCATGCCGATGTTGCGCGACCTGTTGCCCAGCATCGTCCGGGTGGGTTCGGCATGAACGCCGCACCGGACGACACGGCGCGCGGGGACGGCGTGGCGCGCCCCGCGCTCGCCCATCTGGCGCGCACCCTCGGCGCACCGGGCGACCCCCTCGAATTCCTCGCCGAGGTACCGGATCCGGACCTGCGGGAGTTCCGGGTGCGCATCGCCGACGAACTGCGCCGCGATTCGGGCGAGGTGATCGCGGCGCTGGCTTCGGCGTCGTCGATCCTGCCGACCGGCCTCATGGCCAAAGTCGCGCGGCGCACCGGCAATCCGGTGTTCGTGGCCTGCCTTGCGGCCGCGATCGAGCCGGCGCGGGCGGCGAAGGTGGCGGCGGGTCTGCCGCCCGCGTTCCTGGCGGAGGTGGCCGCCGAACTCGAGCCCCGCGACGCCGGGGCGATCGTCGGCCGCCTGCCCGCCCGAGTGCTCGCGGAGGTCGCGCGGGAGCTGGCGCGGCGGCAGGATTGGGTGAGTCTGGGCGGACTCGTCGGCGAGCTGCCCGAGGCGGCGGTGCGGGCCGCCATCGCCGAACTGAGCGATCGGGCGCTGATCGGCGCCGCGGCGATGGTCGAGTCGGGACAGGACCTCGCCACGGTGATCGGCGCGGCGCCGGTGGCGCGGGTGCCGGGCCTGCTGGCCGCGGTCGCCGAGGCGGACCTGTGGGACGAGTTCGACGCGCTGGCGCCGCACCTGCCCGCCGAGCACCGGGCCGTCGCCGAGCGCGCGGCGCGCGAACTCGGCGAGGCGGTGGCCGGCCGGTTCCACGCCGCGGTGGCCGCGGGCGCGCCGGCCGGTGTCCCCGAGAGCGACGAGTGAGGAGCGACAACGAGTTATGAGTACGGACAAGATCGCGGTGGGGCTCGACGGCGTTCCCGAGACCCTGCTGTGGCCCCTGTACGGCCGCGCGGCCGAAGCCAGGCGGCGCGACGGAGTGCTGCGCGACGCGCGGGCGGTCGCGGTCGCCGATCGCGTCGACTATCCGTTCGAGGAGCGATTCGGGCGGCCGAGCGCGGCGTTCGCGCTGCGCGCGCGCTGCTTCGACAAGTACGTCGAGGACTTTCTGGCGCGGCATCCGGAAGGAACCGTGGTGTCGCTGGGCGAAGGGCTGGAAACCCAGTTCTGGCGGGTGGACAACGGTACGGCGCGGTGGTTGACGGTGGATCTGCCGGAGACGATCGAGGTGCGCCGCAAGCTGCTGCCCGACGGACAGCGCCGCCGCAGCCTGGCGTGCTCGGCGCTGGATCTGCGCTGGATGGACGAGGTGGCCACCGAGAACGGTGTGTGCGTCGTGGCGCAGGGCCTGTTCATGTACTTCGACCGTGCCGAAGTCGACCGGCTGATCGGCGCGTGCGCCGACCGCTTTCCCGGCGCCACACTGATTTTCGACACGATGCCCGCGTGGCTGACGGGCGGCTCGTGGTTGCGCACCTTGATGATGCGGGGCAACCGCACCCGAGGTGACGGCGAATACCGCCTGCCCGAGATGGCGTGGGGCACCCGGTTCGGTGAACTCGAGCGGCTGCGCGCGCTGCATCCGCGCATCGCCGCGGCCCGGGACATCGGCTTCCCGCCCGGACGCGGGCTGGTGTTCGGCTATCTCAACCCGTTCCTCGGAGCGCTGCCGGTGGTCCGGGAGTTCCGGCCGCGCAACTTCCTGCTGACCATCGCGCCCGAGCCGGACGCACAGCGCACCTGAGCGAAAGAAATATCATGGCTGACAAGGGTTCTCGAGAACGGTTGACCGTCGATCTGACCGCCACGCCGGACGCCGTCGTGCTGTACCTCGGCATCAAGGCGGTCCGCCCGAG
Organism: Nocardia puris; assembly: GCF_003315035.1. Classification (GTDB taxonomy): domain Bacteria; phylum Actinomycetota; class Actinomycetes; order Mycobacteriales; family Mycobacteriaceae; genus Nocardia; species Nocardia puris. The sequence goes on along the minus strand of NZ_QNRE01000010.1, from coordinate 71,248 downwards.
CGGCTACGGACACATCATCAAGATGCGGGCCCAGCTGCGGGAACTGGCCGCGCACCCGCCCGACGGGATGCTCGCCCACGAGGACTTCTACTGGTCGTTCCTGCCGCTGCACGTCGGTTTCCGGCAGTTCTGGCGCGATCCCGACAGCTTGGACCGCTACGCCCACACCGGCGAGCACCGGGATTGGTGGCGGCGGTTCCTGGGCGATCCCAAACGCTCGACCGCGGCCTGGCACGAGGCGTACTTCATCTCCGGCGGGGTGGACCTGCTCTACACCGATATGGACAACACCGTCGGGTGGGCGCGGTTCGCCCCCACCACGGTCGCGCGCGGCCAGTCCTACTCCAGCCGGGGCCGGGCCGGGCTGGCCGCGCCCGGGGTCGCCGAGCCGGAGATCGCCGAGACCTCCTTCTATGACGGCTCCGACCTCGAGGGCGGCCCGGCATGAGCGGGAGCACCGACGCCGAGTTCGCCGCGGGAGTGCTCGCCGGCGCGCCGAAATCCATTGCGGACCTGCCGGAATCGGCCAAGGCCGAGCTCGCGGCCCGGATCGGGCAGGCGCGGGCCCGGCGGGTGGCGCAACTGCGCGCGGCCCGCCTGAGCGCGCTGGAACTGTTGCCGCCGTTCCTGCGCGGACCCGTCCGGCGCCTGTTCGATTCGGCGGGCTCACCGCCGTCCGCCCGCACCGAAACACCCAGGGAGAGTTGAATGCTGGAACTGACCGATGTGGTGAAGGAATACCGGGTCGGCGGCCATGTGGTGCGTGCCCTGGACCGGGTGTCGCTGAGTTTCCCCGTCGGTGAGTTCACCGTGATCGTGGGGCCCTCCGGCTCCGGCAAGAGCACGCTGCTGCATCTGCTCGGCGCGCTGGACGCACCGGATTCCGGATCGATCCGCTTCGGCGCGGAGGAGGTCGGCGACTTCGACGACGAGCGCCGGTCGGAGTTCCGGCGCCACCAGGTCGGTTTCGTCTTCCAGTTCTTCAACCTGCTGCCCACCCTGTCCGCGTGGGAGAACGTCGCGCTGCCGGTGCTGCTCGACGGCGGGCGGCTGCGGCGCGCCCGGCCGCGGGCGCTCGAACTGCTCGACCTGGTCGGCTTGTCCGAGCGGGCCGACCACCGGCCCGCCGAACTGTCCGGCGGGCAGATGCAGCGCGTCGCGGTGGCCAGGGCGCTGATCATGGACCCGCCGCTGATCCTGGCGGACGAACCGACCGGCAATCTGGATTCCGCGTCGGGCACCTCGATCCTGGAGTTGTTGCGCGAGATCACCGGGCGCGGGAACACCGTGGTCATGGTGACCCACGACCCCGCCGCCGAGCGCTACTGCGACCGGGTGGTGCGGGTGCGCGACGGGTCGGTGGAATCGGTGGAATCCCGCACCGCCGGTGCGGACGAGGACGCCGATCGAGTCGAGGCGCAGGCGCGATGATCACGGCGTGGACGCGATTCCGGATCCTGCACATCCGGGAGCTGATCGCCCATCCCGGCCGGACGCTGATGGCCATGGTCGTCATGGGGGTGTCGGCCGGGCTGCTGGTCGCCATGCTCGGCATCTCCGGCTCGGTGACCGGTTCGGTGGACCGCCTGGCCCGTGGCCTGGGTGGCAACGCCGCCCTCGAGATCACCGGCATCACCGGCACCGGTTTCGACGAGGCGGTTCTCGCGCGGGTAGCGCCGGTGCCCGGGGTCGACGCGGCGGTGCCGATGGTGCGGACCAGGATCGGCACCGAGCGCGGGCCGATGCTGCTGGTCGGCGCCGACGCCTCGGTCACCGCGCTGGAGAGCGACCTCGCCGAGCCGTTGCGCGGACTGGCCACCGAACTGCTCAGCGGGGTGGTGGTCGGCGCGGCGACCGGATACCAGGTCGGCGACGAGGTGCGGGTGGACGGACGGGCGGCGCGGGTCACCGGCGTGCTCGCCGAGGACGTATCCGACCGGCTCAACGGCGGCCACCTGGTCGTCGCGATCCTCGACCGCGCCCAGCAGCTGGCCGGACAGACCGATCAGCTGAACTCGATCCAGATCGTCGCCGAACCGGGCGCCGACGTGGAGCGGCTGCGCGCGGACCTGGTCACCGCGGTGGGCGGGCAGGCGGTCGTGGCGGATCCGGGCCTGCGCACGGCGCAGGCGGGCGGGGCGATCGCGCTCGTGCGGTACTCGACGCTGATGGCCGCGGCGGCCGCGCTGGTGGTGTCGGCGTTCCTGATCTACAACGCGATGAGCATGGCTGTCGCCCAACGCCGCCCGATGCTGTCCACGCTGCGGGTGCTCGGTGGACGCAAGCGGCCGATGGTCCGCGACCTGCTGCTCGAAGCGGCGCTGCTGGCCACCTACGGCGCCGTCGGCGGGGCCGTGGTCGGCGTGTTCGCCGGGCAGCTGTCCCTGGCGGCGCTGCCCGCCGCGATCGTGGATTCGGTGGAGGCGCGGACCGAATACGTGGTGCCGTGGACGGCCATCCCGATCGCGATCGTCGCGTGCGTGGCGGCGGGCGTGTGCGCCGCCGCGGTCGCCGCGCGGCAGGTGTACCGGGTCGAACCCATCGAGGCTCTGGCGCCGGTGGGGGTCGGGCGCGCCGACGCCGTGTCGCCGGTGCTGCGGTGGGGCGCGGTGCTGGTCGCGGTGGTCACCGCGGTAGCCGCGGTCGCCGTCGCGTGGATCGACTTCGGCCGCTACTCCCTGGCGGCGATCACGCTCGCCTTCGGCGCCGCGCTGGCGGCCTGTTTCGCCGCGACCGGTCCCATCGTCGCCTGCTGCGCGGCGGTCGCGCGGCGTTTCGGTGCGCCGGGCGCGCTCGCCGCGGTCACGCTCGAGCGCGCGCCCCGGCGGGTCTGGGCGACCACGATGACGGTGATGATCGGCGTCGCCGCCACGGTGGCGCTGGGCAGCGCCTCGGCCAACATGATCGATTCGGCCACCGAGACATTCGACGACCTCGCGCGGATCGACGCGTTCGTCACGCCGTCGGGCATGCGGGGTTTCCCGACCGGTCCCGCCCTGCCCGGCGATCTGGGCGCGCGGATCGAGGCGGTGCCCGGCGTCGACTCCGTCGGTCCCGGGCAGATGGCCTACGCCACGCTCGGGCGCGATCGCGTGGTGCTGCAAGGTTTCCAGCCGGGGACGCCCAACGACGTCCTGCACGCGCTGGAGCCGGGGGTGGCTGAACGGATGATCGCGGGGGAGGGCGTGGTGCTCTCCCGGGACGTGGCCGCCTCGCTGGACGCCGGTTCCGGCGCGCGGCTGGTGCTGCCGACGCCCACCGGGCCACGCGATGTCGAAGTGCTCCAAGTGGTTCCGTACTTCTCCGCGCTGGGCGGCATCGTCGTCATGGACCTGGACGTGATGAGGCAGTGGTACCGCAGCGACGGCGCGACCGTCCTCAACGTGTTCTTCGAACCGGACGCCGACGCGGCGGCGGTGCTCGAGCGGGTGCGCGCGGTGGTGCCACCGCAGTACGCGGTGGAGTCGGGTGCGCAGGCACTGGACGCGATCGCGGCCTCGGTCGGCCAGGGCGCGGCGATGAGCAACGCCATCCTGTGGATCGTGGTGCTGGTCGCGGCGGTCGCGCTGCTGAACACGCTGATGCTCTCGGTGCTGGAACGCCGCCGCGAACTGGGTGTCCTGCGCGCCATGGGCGCCGGGCGGCGCTTCGTGCTGCGTTCCGTGCTGGCCGAGGCCGCGGGGATCGGGGTGGCCGGTGCGGGCCTGGGGCTGGCGGTCGGCGCCCTCACCCAGTACATCGCGACCTCGGCGATGTCGCACGCGGTGACGGTGGACGTGCGCTACGAACCCAGCCCCCTGCTGGTCGTCTACGCCGTCGCGGCGCTGGCCCTGGCGCTGATCGGCGCGGTACCGCCCGCACTGCGCGCGGTGCGCCTCCCGATTGTGGCGGCCATCGCCGTCGACTGACCGGGGCCCGCGGGCATCTCCGCGCGCGGTCGAAGCCGCGTCGACTCGACAGTTCTCAGCACGGCGACCGGCTTCCCTGACGTAGGCGGCCTCGTTGGGGCAACCCACATCCCGTCCCGGTCGACCCGGTGATCGAACTTCACGCGCGACGGCTGCCGCGCCCCGGTGCGTTCGGCCGGTCGATACGATCGGCGTCGATGAGCCTCTTCCCGGCGGTCGTGCCGAACTTCACCGACCCGGCTGCCGCGCCGGAATTGCAGCGACGCTGGCGGCGGGCTCGTCGGCTCCTCTACCTCAGCTATATCGGGATTCCGGCGCTGCTGGTGGTGTGGGCCGGTGTGGCGGGGGTGCCGGAGGGCAGGCCGGTGGACGCGGCCGGGCTCGCGGCGGGGGTGGTATGCGCGGTGTGCGTGGCTGTGCCGGCGGTATGGGCACTGCTCTGGTTGTACCGCAAAGGTATTCGGGACTGGTTGCAATGGACCAGGGTGATGCTCAGCGGCTACGGGCAGGTCGCCGTGGCGGCGGTGCTGTTCTTGGCGCTGCCGGGGACGAACCTGTCGGCGTTCGAGGTGCGGACCGCGATTCCCGGCGGGCTGGTGGTGCCGATGGTCGGCTACATCTGCGCGGGGCTGGCGCGCAAACGCATGACGGTGCCGCTGTGCGCCGAACTCGGTGATCTCGACATCGATCTCGTGCTCACCCGTCAGCTCGAGCACCGCATCGACCCGATGAAGCACGGGGTCCGGGCGATCATCGTCTACGCGTACCGCGACCGGATCCACTGGCTGGACGCGCGCGGCAACCTACCGCTGTTCCCCGCCGAGCGCATCGAAGTGCCGTACGCGGACATCGCCGCGGTATGGCCGGTCCACGCCCCACGGGACGGCACCCATCGCTGGTACGTATCCCCGGACGGCTACGCCTGGCCACCCCACCACGATCAAGCCGTCGTCCTGCGCACCCACCGTTCCCCGCACCCCATCGCGATCCCCGTCGACGACGCCCACGCCGCCACCGAGATCCTCACCCGCCGCATCCACCGCCTCCGCACCCGTGCGGAGGCGCCGTAACTCAGCGCACCATCGCACCGATCCCCGGCGGCAGCAGAACATCCTTTCCGATGTCGGCGGCGACGCCGGCAAGTGCCGGGTTTGAGTTCACGAAGACCGCCAGCGACTTGAACGTGCCATCGATCAGGTCACGAACTGAGGACGCGGCGGGGCCGAGCGCTTTGATCGCCTGGATCAGCGTGTTCAAGATCTGCACCACCTTCGACGTCGAGGAGGCGATCCGCGCGAGGGCACGCGAGACGACCGCGGGCGTCCCGGTCGTCAGCGTGCCCATGATGATGAGCGCGTCGGTGACCAGTCCGCCGGCCAGCGCCGCCAGGACGTCGCGGATCGCGGTGCGTATACCCGCGACGAATTCCCCTGCGCTCATAGTGAGCTGCGCCGTGATGTCGGCGGTCTGCGCGGCGGCCGTGAGGTGCTGCACCAGGTCCGTCGAGCGAGTGCCGTAGGCGGTGGCCGTGGCGCCCGTCCAGTTGGTGGTACCGGCTTCGACCGTCGTGGACAAGTCGGCGACGAGCTGGGTGAGCTCCTGCTGGATGGCGGACCACGCGGCCGCGGATTCCTTGATTACACCGGGATCGCCCGCTACCGAGTTGAACGCCTCGCGTATCGGCTCACAGTGCTCGATCATCCAGGAGATCAACTGCCCCGAGACGTAGCCGATGGGGTCGGTGGCGGCGCTGAGCATGTCGATGCTCAGCGCCGCCGCACCGGAGAACGCATTGAAGATGCTGCCGCTGCTTGCGCCGTGGCCGATCTGGACCAGCGCCTCGACCGCCGTGACGCCGATGTAGTCGCCTGCGTCGTTGCCCTGTACGTCGATCGTGCTCGGATTCAGCACCGGTGGCCACCTTCCCGAGGGAGCTGATGCGCAGTGTTGTGGTGCGGTCGGTCGGATCGGCTCATGTCAGACCGTCCTTCTGGTTGCCTATCCGGTACGCGGCAGTTTCGTCGACCGCCGAGAACTGGTCCGCGCAGGTCGCGAGCCGGTCGGCAGCGGTCTGCAACGCCGCGCTGATCTGGCCGATCTGCTCGGCGGCGGGTTCCTGGATCAAGGTCCGCAACATGATGCCGATCGGCTGTGCCTGGATGCCGAATGCCATGGCCAGATCCGCCGACTGCGTCGCGCTCCTGGCGGCCTCGGCGACCGCGTGGATGCGGTCGGAGATGCCCGCCACTTGCTTCGAGTGCCCGGACAACTGCCGGGGGCTGACTTGGACTTGATCGCTCACGGTCCGCTCCTTCACCCGTACGGCGTGGGGGCGGCGACCGACCGCCCGGTACATCTGTTCATAGTTCTTCGACGCACGATCGGTCGGATCGGTTCCATGAATCCGTGAGGTTTGCGCCGGATGGGCGCCGCGCCGCCGTTCGGGCGACGGCGCGGCGGTCCGGTTACGACACCACCGGCAGGTACACCTTTCCTCCGGTTTCGGCGAACTCGGCGGACTTCTCGGCCATGCCCGCTTCGAGGGCTTCCACGTCGGTGAGGTTGTGTTTCTCGGCGTAGTCGCGGACGTCGGCGGAGATGCGCATGGAGCAGAACTTGGGGCCGCACATGGAGCAGAAGTGGGCGGTCTTGGCGGGTTCGGCAGGCAGGGTTTCGTCGTGGTACTCCCGCGCGGTGTCGGGGTCCAGGGACAGGGCGAACTGGTCGCGCCAGCGGAATTCGAAACGGGCCTTGGACAATTCGTCGTCGCGGCGTTGCGCGAGGGGGTGGCCCTTGGCGAGATCGGCGGCATGGGCGGCGATCTTGTAGGTGATCACGCCGACCTTCACATCGTCCCGGTTGGGCAGGCCCAGATGCTCTTTCGGCGTCACGTAGCAGAGCATGGCGGTGCCCGCCTGCGCGATGATCGCCGCGCCGATGGCGGAGGTGATGTGGTCGTAGGCGGGCGCGATATCGGTGGCCAGCGGGCCCAGCGTGTAGAAGGGCGCCTCCTCGCAGAGCTCTTCCTCGAGCTTCACGTTCTCCACGATCTTGTGCATCGGCACGTGCCCGGGGCCCTCGATCATCACTTGCACGCCATGGGATTTCGCGATCTTGGTGAGCTCACCCAGGGTGCGCAGCTCCGCGAACTGGGCGGCGTCGTTGGCGTCGGCGATGGAGCCGGGGCGCAGTCCGTCGCCGAGGGAGAACGTCACGTCGTAGCGGGCCAGGATCTCGCACAGTTCCTCGAAGTGCGTGTACAGGAACGACTCCCGGTGATGCGCGAGGCACCACGCCGCCATGATCGACCCGCCGCGCGACACGATGCCCGTGACGCGTTTGGCGGTGAGCGGGATGTAGCGCAGCAGCACGCCAGCGTGCACGGTCATGTAGTCCACGCCCTGCTCGCACTGCTCGATCACGGTGTCGCGGTAGATCTCCCAGGTGAGCTTCACCGGGTCGCCGTTCACCTTCTCCAGCGCCTGGTAGATCGGCACGGTGCCGACCGGTACCGGGGAGTTGCGCAGGATCCACTCGCGCGTCTCGTGAATGTTCTTGCCGGTGGACAGATCCATGATGGTGTCGGCGCCCCACCGGGTGGCCCACACCATCTTCTCCACCTCCTCGGCGATGGACGACGACACCGCCGAGTTGCCGATATTGGCGTTGATCTTGACCAGGAACTTCTTGCCGATGATGGTCGGCTCCAGCTCCGGATGCCGGTGGTTGGCGGGGATCACCGCCCGGCCGGCGGCGACCTCCTCGCGCACCAGTTCGGGGGCGACCTCCTCGCGGGCGGCGATGAACCGCATCTCCGGGGTGATGACGCCCTGGCGGGCCCAGTTGAGCTGGGTGCGGGGGCCGGGCACGTCGGGCGTCACCCAGCTCGCGCGCAGCTTCGGCAGCCCGGCTTCCAGGTCGATGGTCGCGTTGTCGTCGGTGTACGGCCCGGAGGTGTCGTACACGTCGAAGGTGTCGCCGTTGGTGAGATTGATGCGGCGCACTGGAATCCGCAGGTCGTCGACCTCGCGGTAGTGCTTCACGCTGCCCTCGATGGGGCCGGTGGTGACGGTGTCCACGGACGCGCGGATGTCAGCCATACTTTCCTCCCTACGCCGGCATTACCCGGTCAGGTTCATACGGTCGACGGCCCTGACCGCCCTCGCGGGCTAGCCGTCCTCTCAGCCCGCTGGTGCGAGCCCCCGTTGGCGATGAAATTGTCCCGACCGACCATACCGCGCCCCGCAACCCCCGATCCGCGCACGTCCGGGGCTCACAGGCCGGGGTGATTCACCGTGAATCACCCCGACCGGTGCGGCGGGTCAGCGTTCGTGGGGGCCGATGGGGTAGCCGAAGGCGCCGAAGGTGGCGTTGAGGTTGATCTCCAGTTGGGTGAGCAGGGCGGTGGGGTCGGCGAGCATGGAGACGACGTTGTCGGTGCGGCAGCCGGACTGGGTGGTGGCGGTCGGGTCGAGGCGTTGTTTCAGCCAGTTGAAGGTGGCGGGCATGCCGAGGGTGGGGAGGGTGAGGTGTTCGCTGAGGTGGTCACGGGTGTAGACGACCGAGGCGCCGCCCTCGCAATACTGTTGGGCCAGGCGATCATTCGTCCACACGGGCACGCCTTCGTCGAATACGCCCTGGTACAGGAAGATCGGCGCGGTCGGTGTGTTCTTGCCGAGCACGGTGGCGTCGAAGACCTCTCGGATCTCGGGTAGCGCCAGGAACTCGGCGATCGGAATCGTCAGCAGCCGTTGGTAATCCACGAACATCTGGGTGAGCGCGTTGCGCGGCAGGCACTGCGCGTTCGTGCGGTCCATGAGGGCTCGGCCCTCCGGTGTGAGGTGGCGGTAGGTGACCTCCTTGAACGCGGGGTAGGCGTTCGACAGCGAGGCGATGCCGATGCCGATCAGGCTGGAGAACATCGAACCGTTCACGTGCAGCAGCGATTCCACGTCGGAGACGGGCGCGCCCATCGCGATGCCCCGAATGTTCAGCTCGGGCGCGTAGGCCGGGTGCATCTCAGCGGCCCAGCCCGACGCCATACCGCCACCGGAGAAACCCCACAGGGCCACCGGGGTATTCGCGCCGTCGAGCCCCAGGGGTTCGAAACGCTGCGCGGCCCGGACGCCGTCCAAGGTCATGTAGCCGGGTTCCTTCGCGACGGCGAGATGCCCGTTCAACCCCTCGTAGTCGGGGATGGACACCGCCCACCCTTTGCTGATCAGCGCCGCGAGCGCGATGAGCTCGCTGTTGGAGTGGATGCCTTCGAGTCCGGGCAGTCCGGCGCCCTGCCGCAACACGAACGACGGCGCGCACGCGGGACTCGCACTGTCGTAATAGAACTGGAGCGAGACCAGCGGCCGCGACCGGTTCGGGTCCGCCCCGGCGGGCAGGACGACGGTGGACACCGCGACGGTCGGCCGGTCGAACAGGTCGGTCGTGCGATACATCAACTGCCAGGACCGCACGTTCAGCGGCAACGCGGTCAGCACCGCGAGCTGGACTTCACGCGACCGCAGCACGGTCCCGGGTTCGGCCGACTCGAAACCCTCGGGTGGCGCGTAGAACGAATCATGCTGCGGCAGTGGCACGGCCGCCGCTCGCGGGGCGGCGACCGCGCCCATGAGCACCAGCGTCATCGCCGCCAGCAGTGCTGTGAACGCGCGCCGGAGCCCGGCCGGATCGCCTTTGATCGCTGACACGTGCGGTCCCTTCCTCGACTGTGACAGCGATTACAGCACGATGCCGTGTTATCAACAAGACTTCTTTCTGAAACTGCGCCGACTATCGTCGTGGCATGACCCGCAGCAACTCTGCCGCGCGGCCCGCTCCGGCACCGGCGCGCCGCCGGATCCGCGGCCTCGACGCCGAGCAGCGCAGCGCCCAGCGGCGCAGCCAGCTCCTTGCCGCGGCCACCGAACTGTTTGCCGAGCAAAGCTATTCGGGCACCTCGATCGAGCAGATCTGCCAGCGCGCCTACGTCGGCACGAAGGGGTTCTACGACCACTTCGACAGCAAGGAGGCGTGCTACGTCGCCCTGCTGGGGCAGATCACCGCGCAGATCCAGCAACGGGTCGCCGAAGTGGCGGCCGAGAGCGCGGGCAAGGAGTGGCCCGAGCTCGCGGCGACCGTGGTCGAGGCGTTCGTGCACGCCATCGCGGACGATCCGCGCCTGGCCAAGGTGACCTTCGGCGAGGCGGGCGGCATCTCTCCCGCGGTGGAGCGGCAGCGCCGCGAGAACCGGCGCTGGGCCGCGGCGTTCCTGGACGCGCAGTGGTCACCGGGCCCCGCCCCCGACGAGCGCGCCGCGCGCCGGCGCCTCGCCCTCGCGCTGGCCACCATCGGCGGCATGTTCGAACTCGTCGCGGACTGGTTGCACCACCACGACGACGGTGGCGACCGCGACAGCGTGGAGACGCTCATCGCGGACCTGACGGAATTCGTGCAGGTGGTGCAGGCGGGCCGCGAGTCGCGCTGAGCGGAGTTCAGGTTTCCGATTGCGGCTGCGGCGGGATCCAGCCCGCCGGAAGGATGCGCCCGCGCACTTCGCCGAGACCGATGCGGGTGCCGCCTGTTCCCGGGGCGGTGGCGGTGATGACCACCTCGTCGCCGTCCTCGAGGAATGTCCGCGGCGCACCGTTCAGATCGACGGGTTCCGTTCCGCCCCTGGTCAATTCGATGAACGAGCCGAGTTGGTCGCGGCCGGGGCCGGAGATGGTGCCCGAGGCGAACAGGTCGCCGGTGCGGGTGGCCGCGCCGTTGACGGTGAGGTGGGCCAGCATCTGCGCCGGTGACCAGTACATCCGGCGGTAGGGCGGGTGGGCGACGGTGACGCCGTCCCAGTCGACGCGCAGGTCGATGTCGAGACCCCACGGCTCGGCGGCCGTGAGGTAGGGCAGTGGCGGCGGGGACTGCTCCGGCAGCGGGACGCGCGCGGCGTCCAGCGCGTCCAGCGGCGTGATCCAGGCCGACATCGAGGTGGCGAAGGATTTGCCCAGGAAGGGGCCGAGCGGCTGGTACTCCCAGGCTTGGATATCGCGCGCCGACCAGTCGTTGACCAGGGCGACGCCGAACACGTGCTCCGCGAAGTCGTCCACCCCGATCGGGACGCCGAGCGTGGAACCGGCGCCCACCACGAAACCGAGCTCGGCTTCGATGTCCAGGCGCCGCGACGGACCGAATTCCGGTGTCCCGGAAGGTGTTGCGCGCTGCCCCTGCGGCCGGATGATCTCGGTGCCCGACACCACGACGGTGCCCGAGCGCCCGTGGTAGCCGACGGGCAGGTGCCGCCAATTCGGCAGCAGCGGTTCGGCGTCCGGGCGGAACAGACGGCCGAGATTGGTGGCGTGATCGATGCTGGCGTAGAAGTCGACATAGTCGCCGATCCGGATCGGGAGCCCGAGCAGCACATCGCTCAGCGCATGCACCGCGGCTGCCGGGATTTCGCCGTCGACCAGAGCGCGCAGCCGCTCGCGTACTTCGCGCCAGCGCGTAGGGCCTTGCGCGAGAAAGGGATTCAGTGTGGGCGCGGCGAACATCGGATCGTCCAGCGCCACCGCGAGATCGAGGACGTAATCCCCGTAACGCGCACCGCAGCGGGCTGTTCCGCCGCGCGGCGCGAACACCCCGTACGGCAGGTTGTCCGCCCCGAAGGGCGAGTCCGGCGCCACCTCCGGGCGCGTCACCGCGGCCCCCGGCCCGACCACGTCCACGCGTACTCGGGATCCTCGCAGGCCAGCGCGCCCTCGCCGAGTTCCAGCGGGCGGAAGGTGTCCACCATGACCGCGAGCTCGTCGAAGAACTCCGCGCCGATGCTGCGCTCGTAGGCGCCGGGCTGCGGGCCGTGCGCGTAGCCGCCCGGATGCACCGACACCGAACCCTGCCCGATCCCGGAACCCTTGCGCGCCTCGTAGTTTCCGCCGCAGTAGAACATGATCTCGTCGGAATCGACGTTCGAGTGGTAGTACGGCACCGGGATGGACAGCGGGTGGTAGTCCACCTTGCGTGGCACGAAATCGCACACCACGAAGTTGCCGCCCTCGAACACCTGGTGCACGGGCGGCGGCTGGTGCACGCGGCCCGTGATCGGCTCGAAGTCGGCGATATTGAAAGTGAACGGGTACAGGCAGCCGTCCCAGCCCACCACGTCGAAGGGATGGGTGGCGTAGATCAACTCGGTGCCCACGACCTGTCCGCCCGGCCGGTGCTTCACCAGCACCGGCACGTCGGTGCCGCTGTCGAGCAAGGGCTCGTCCGGTCCGTGCAGGTCGCGCTCGCAGTAGGGCGAATTCTCCAGCAGCTGCCCGAATCTCGACAGGTAGCGTTTGGGCGGCGTGATGTGGCTGGCGGCCTCGATCGCATACGCGCGCAACGGATCCGGGCCCTCGGGGAGCCAGCGATGGGTGGTGGCACGCGGAATCAGCACGTGATCGCCCTGGCGGGCGGGGATCGCACCGAACACGGTCTCCACCGTCGCGGCGCCGGATTCGACATACACCAGCTCGTCGCCGATCGCGTTGCGGTACAACGGGGAAACGCCGCTCGCCGCCACGTAGGAGATGCGCACGTCTGCGTTGCCGAGCAGCAGACGGCGGCCGGTCACCAGGTCCGAGCGCGCGGCGACCTCGGGCGGGAACAGGTCGTGCAGGCGCAGATGGCGATGTCGCAGTGGATGATTCGGCGTCGTGGACTGGTCGGGCGGCTCCCAGACCCGGGAGTCCACGATGGCGGGCGGCAGTCCGCGGTGGTACAGCAGCGAGGAGTCGCCGGAGAAGCCCTCCTCGCCCATCAGCTCCTCGTAGCAGAGCGCGCCGTCCGGATCGCGATGCTGGGTGTGCCGTTTCGGCGGCACGGCACCCACGCGCCGGTAGAACGTCATCGTCGCACCTCCCGCCAGGACACCGGTCGGATCTCGCCACCCATGGTAGTGAGCGGGGTGGATCGATGATCGGAAATCGCTGCGGCGACGGGAGAAAGATTGACGCTGAGATGCGCACTGGGGAGTCGAATCAGCGGCTGCGAGTCCCGAGGGCCGAATAATTGCCGGATCGCTCAGGTTTCCGCGCGGGCGGGAAGGCCGGCGGCTCTGCCCGTCCACGGTCGCCGCCATCGGCGGCGCACGCCGGCGTTGGGTTCGGCGGTGTCCGGGCTGCCGCGCCTCAGGCGTTGCGCAGCGCCCGGTACACCGCCGCGCCCACGAACGCGCCCAGCGTCTGCGGCGTCCAGTCGCCCTCGTCGGCCAGCAGGGAGCGCACCGCGCCCTCGCCCGCCGACACCCACTGCTCCACCAGCACCGGCAGCTTGCGTTCGGCGTCCTCGGTGCCCCAGGCGCGCAAGGTGGGCCGCAGCAATTCGGTGCAGCGCCGCACCGCCAGCGCGCGCCCGCGCCCGAACGAACCGGCGACGGCCGGATCGGGGTTGCCGTAGAGCAGCCGCCACGAATCCGGCCGCTTGGCCGCGATCTGGAGCAGCGCCTGGAAGCCCTCCACGAACACCGACTCGCCCGCGTCCACCGCGCGCTTCGGCGTGGCCTCGAACAGGCCGCGCACCAGGTAGTCCTCTTCGCGGGCGAGCAGCGCCTGGATGAGTTCGACGCGGTCGGCGAAGCACGCGTACACCACGGGGCGGGTGACGTTCATGCGCTCGGCCACCGCGGCGATGGTGACCGCCGCGACGCCGTGCTCCACGGCGATGGCCAGCGCGGTGTCGAGCACCTGCGGGCGGCGGCGCTCCGGACCTAGATGGGCCGCGCGCCGACGCGAACGGACGGCGTGCTCGGAACCCATAACCACCAACATAGCTGGCTGGTCCGCCTCTCCGCGTATAAGGCGGCTGCGTCAGGAGTTGGGGTGACTCGAGCTGCCGTCTCTCGGTGGAGCGGGTTGGGTCAGCCCGTACCCGACGAGTTACCCATGTTCTCGCTGGATCCGTTGTCGCGTTCAGGTTCCTACATTGATGAATAATAATGCTACATTTGTGAAGGAAAATGCCCCGAACGGACGCCGTGGCCGAGCGTCACGGCCGAGGAGTCACCGATGACCGCGACCCTGTTCAACCCGAAGACCTGCGATTTCGCCGAGTTCGACGAGTCGACCCGGCGCATTCTGCGCGCCACCGTCGACTGGTTCGAGACGCGCGGCAAAGCGGCGCTCAAGCGGGATGACCGGGATCGCGTCTGGTACGCCGAGTTCCTCGACTTCGTCAAGCGTGAGCGGGTCTTCGCGACCTTCCTGACCCCGGCCGCGCTGGCCGACGGCGACCCGGACAAGCGCTGGGACACCGCGCGCATCGCGAAGATGAGCGAGGTGCTCGGCTTCTACGGGATGTCGTATTGGTACGTCTGGCAGGTCACCATCCTCGGGCTCGGCCCGATCTGGCAGAGCGAGAACGAGGCCGCCAAACGCAAGGCCGCGGCGCTGCTCGACTCCGGGGAGATCTTCGCGTTCGGTCTGTCCGAGCGCGAGCACGGCGCCGACGTGTACTCCACCGATATGGTCCTCACACCGCGCCGGGGCGGCGGCTTCACCGCCGACGGCGGCAAGTACTACATCGGCAACGGCAACCTGGCCGCGATGGTCTCGGTGTTCGGCCGCCGCGCCGACAAGCCGATCATCGACAGCGCCAAAGCGCTGGAAAGCAAACCGACGCAGGAGGATTACGAGGGGTATCTGTTCTTCGTCGCGGACAGCTCGCACAAGAACTACAAGCTCCGCAAGAACGTGGTCGACAGCCAGATGTACGTGGCCGCTTTCGATCTGGAGAAGTACCCGGTGGCCGAGGAGGACGTGCTGCACCGGGGCGAGGCCGCCTTCCACGCCGCGATGAACACGGTGAACGTCGGCAAGTTCAACCTCGGCTTCGGCGCCATCGGCGCCTGCGAGCACGCCTTCTACGAGGCGATCAATCACGCCGACAATCGAATCCTGTTCGGGCACAAGGTGACCGAGTTCCCGCAGGTGCGCTCGCTGCTCACCGACTCCTACGCGCGGCTGATCGGGATGAAGCTCTACAGCGAGCGGGCCGTCGACTACATGCGGTCGGCCTCGCCGCGGGACCGGCGCTACCTGTTGTTCAACGCCATCGAGAAGATGACGGTGACGCGGCAGGGGCAGCGCATCGTCGAGGACCTGGCCGACGTGATCGCCGCGCGCGGGTTCGAGAACGACATGTACTTCCCCATGGCGATTCTCGGGCTGTTCGGGCTCCCGCGCTTGGAGGGCACGGTGCACGTGAACATGGCGCTGTCGCTGAAGTTCATGGCCAACTACATGTTCCACCCCGCCGACGCCGGACTGGTCGCGCTGCGCGCGCTGCCGACGGCCACACCCAAGGGCGCGGTGCGCGCGGCCGCGACGGCGCTGAGCTGGGCCAGCCGCAAGGCGGTGCCGCGCGCGGGCGGCGCGGTGCCCAAGCTGCACTCGGAACTCGCTGCGGCGCGGTATGTTCCGGTGCCCACGCGCCGGGACGCGGCCGACGACGAGTTCCTGTTCCGGCAGGGACCCAGCGCCGGGCTCGGGCGCATCCGGTTCGCCGACTGGCGGCCGGTGTTCGAGAAGTTCGCGCATGTGCCGAACGTGGCGATCTTCCTGGAGCAGGCGCTCGCCTTCCAGTCGCTGCTGGTGGCGGCGGAGCCGACCGCGACCCAGCAGCGTGACGTGGACTTCCTGTTCGTGCTCGGCGAGTTGTTCACCGCGATCCCGTACGCGCAGCTCATCCTGGAGCAGGCCGCGCTCGATGGCACCGATCCGGCCGTGCTGGACCAGCTCTTCGACAACTTCGTGCGGGACTTCTCCCGGCACGCGCTCACCCTGCACGGCAAGCCCGCCGCGACGAAGGCGCAGCAGGTCAGGGCGCTGGACCTGGTGCGCAGGCCCGCCGCCGACGCCGAACGGTTCGCCCTGGTGTTCGGCGCGGCGCGCGCCAACGCCGGCGCCTACGAGATGAACCCCTGAGACGGACCGACGGTCGAGCAAAGGAGCAGACCATGACGGACACCGCGCGCCCCCAGTTCGCCGCGCCCGCGCGCACCATCCGGGAAGTCGACTACGGCTTCTTCGGGCCGGACTCTCCGACATGGAAGGTGTGGACCGCGCCGACCGCCGTGATCGGGTTCCAGCGGTCGGTCGTGCTCGAGCACTTCGATCCGGATCTCACCGCCGCGGTGGCCGATGTCCACGGCATCTACCGCGATCCGCGAGGACGTCTCGACCACACCTTCGCCTACTTCCTCATCGCCGCCGTCGCCGACAGCCGCATGGCGATCGAGGCGTCGGAGCACCTGATGACGGTGCACGCGAAGGCCACGGGGATCGAGCCGATCACCGGAAAGCGCTACAGCGCCAACAATCCCGCTTCGCAGCTGTGGATCCACGTCACCGGGTGGCACTCGGTGCTCAAGTGCTACGAGATGTACGGGCCGGGGCCGCTGACGCCCGAGGAGGAGGACCGGTACTGGGCCGAATGCGTGATCGCGGCCGAGTTGCAGACCTGCAAAGCCGCCGACGTGCCGCGCTCGCGCGCCGAGGTGCGCGAGTACTTCGCCGAGGCGCGTCCCCGCCTGTGCACCTCCGAACGCGCCCACCAGGGCATGCACTACCTGCTGCACACCCCGCGCGACCGCGGTGTGAAGCTGTGGGCGGGAAGCCGATTGGTCGCCCCCGCCGCCATCGCCACCCTCCCGAAGTGGATGCGCGTCACCGGCGGATTCGACCACCCGGCCTTCGTCGACAAGGGCTACCGCCCGCTGGTCCGCACGGCGGTCAAGGCCCTGCACAACGAGTCGGCCAAACTCGCCGTCCTCGGAAACTTCCTGGGCCCCATGACCGCCCGCCTCTACCGCGAACACCTCGCGGCGGACGTCCCGCGCAACCCTGTGACCGTCACCCCCGCCGAAGCCCGCACCCGCTACGGCCGCGCCGCCCGCGGCACCGCCTCGACGGGCTGATCCGGTCGCCGACCGGTCAGTCGGCGAGACCGCGGACCCCCGGTGCGCGGTCTCCTCCGTTTCTCAGGAAAGGTCTGCGGGGAGGGCGAATTCGGTGATCACCGGGGCGTGGTCGCTGGCGCCCTTGCCTTTTCGTTCCTCGCGGTCGACCAGGGCGTCGGTGGCCGTGGCGGCTAGGGCGGGGGAGGCGAGGACGAAATCGATGCGCATGCCCTCTTTGCGGGGGAAGCGGAGCTGGGTGTAGTCCCAATAGGTGTAGACGCCGGGGCCGGGGGCGAAGGGGCGCATGACGTCGGCGAAGCCGGTGTCGAGTACGGCGGTGAAGGCGTCGCGCTCCGGCTGGGAAGTGTGGGTCTTGCCTTCGAAGAACGATACCGACCAGACGTCGTCGTCGGTGGGGGCGATGTTCCAGTCGCCGACCAGGGCGATCTTCGCCTCCGGCTCGGCGGCCAGCCACGCGGCGGCGTTGTCCCGCAGCGCCGCGAGCCATTCCAGTTTGTAGGTGTAGTGCGGGTCGTCCAGCGCGCGGCCGTTGGGCACGTACAGGCTCCACACCCGCACCCCGCCGCAGGTGGCGCCCAATGCGCGGGACTCGACAACCGGTGTGCTGAGCAGGGATTCGCCCGCGTCCTTGTCGAAACCGGGCTGGTTCGGGAACGCGAGTTCCACGTCGGCCAGGCCCACGCGGGAGGCGATGGCCACGCCGTTCCACTGGTTCACGCCCAGGTGCGCCACCTCGTACCCGAGTTCCTCGAAACGCTCGAAGGGGAACTGGTCGTCGCGGCACTTGGTTTCCTGCAGGGCGAGCACATCGATGTCCTGGCGGTCCAGGAAGGCCGCCACCCGGTCCAGCCGGGAGCGGATCGAATTGACGTTCCAGGTCGCCAAGCGCACGAGATGCCTTTCGCAGTGGGTGGGTGATGTCTATTGTCCGCCGGTGCCGGGCACCGCGTAGCGGTAGGAGTGGTGCTCCACGAAACCTAGCTCGCGATACAGCGCCAGCGCCGCCGCGTTCCCCGCCTCCACCTGCACGTACGCGTGCGTGGCGCCGCGCTCGTGACCCCAGCGGATCAGCTCGGCGCAGATCAGCGCGGCCAGGCCACGCCTGCGGTGCTCGGCCGCCACCGCCACACACGTCAGGCCCACCCAGTGCCGCCCGTCGGTGGCCACCGTGTGCGCGCCGCGCCCGATCGCGATCGGCTGCGGCAGGCCGAGCGTGGCGAAGGTGACATTCCCGTCGCGCACGGCGGTGAGCACCTCGACGACGGGCTCGCGCGAGGTGTGGGTGGCCGGGTCCTCGCCGCGATACCGGTGCATCCGCAACCACTCGGCGCTGGGCTCGGGGGCGAAGCGCACCATCGAAGGGCCTTGCGGCAGAACGAAGTTCTCGATGTCCAGGCCGAGGACGAGCGTCTCGTTCCAGGTGTTCCACCCGGGCGGCGCCGACGCGAGCCGGTCGGGCAGCAGCAGCGTCGCGGGCAGCCCGCGCTCGGCGTACCACGCGACGATCCGGTCCAGCGTGTCGGCGGTGAGCGCGGCGGGTTGTCCCGAGATCCCCAGCGGTACAGCAGAATTAGCTCGCTGCGTGTAATCGTATCCGCCACGCGCGAACCAGCCGTCGATCCACGCGTGCTCCACCCCCGGCCAGCCGTCGGCCGCGGCCGATTCCAGCGCCCGGATCTCGCGCGTGCGAATCGGCCTGGGCCCCAGCGCTTTCAACGCCACCACCTGATCCGGCGCGACCGACACGACGGTGCCGTCGGCTGCGCGCACGGTCGGCGGGTCGGTGGCCAGCAGCTCGCCGATCACATCCGTCAGCGGTTGGGGATAGCCGGCGGGCAGCCGGTAGCGCATGACGACGCGGCGGCCGAGCGGGATCTGCGGGTGCGCGGGCTCAGTCGTCATGCCCGAACGGGTCGGGGACGGTGCCGGGCACCCAGCTCAGCCCCGGCGTGCCCCAGCCGTTGCGCTTGATGGCCTTCTTCGCGGCGCGGGCGTTGCGGCCGATCAGCATGTCCACGTACAGGAACCCGTCCAGGTGTCCCACCTCGTGCTGGAGCATCCTGGCGAAGAAACCCTTGCCCTCGATATCCACCGGCTCGCCGTGCTCGTCGGTGCCGGTGACGCGCGCCCACTCGGCGCGACCGGTCGGGAACTGCTCGCCGGGCACCGACAGACAGCCCTCTTCGTCGTCGTCGGGGTCGGGCATGGTCTCGGGCAGCGCGGAGGTCTCCAGCACCGGGTTGATCACCGCCCCGCGCCTGCGCACCGCCACGCCGTCGCCACCGATATCGGGGCAGTCGTAGACGAACAGCCGCTTGCCGACGCCGACCTGGTTGGCCGCCAGCCCGACGCCGTTGGCGGCGTCCAGCGTCTCGTACATGTCCGCGATGAGCCCGGCCAGCTCCTCCGGGGTCTCGGTGACCGGAGCGGTCGGGTTGTGCAACACGGGATCACCGACGATGACGATGGGGAGGATGGCCATGGGCACGAATCCTACCTGCGGGTACACAACACGCCGGGGTGAAGGGGGAGCAACCCCGCCGCCGCGTGGTTCAATGATCCGCGACGTACAAGCACCATTTTTCGTCTGGTGGCAACTCGGCGAGGGAGCAAGATGGACGGCGCAGCGGCTCGGAACCTTTCCGCGATCCCCAACGGCCCCGCGAGCGAACACGACACGGCGGACGAGAGCGGCCTGAGCCGCCGCGAACTCGACATCCTGGCCTTCGAACGACAGTGGTGGAAGTACGCGGGGGCCAAAGAAGAAGCCATCCGGGAACTGTTCGGCATGTCGCCCACCCGGTACTACCAGGTGCTCAACGCGGTGGTGGACCGCCCCGAGGCGCTGGCCGCCGACCCGATGCTGGTGAAGCGCCTGCGCAGGCTGCGCGCCAGCAGGCAGAAGGCCAGGGCGGCACGGCGTCTCGGTTTCCAGGTATGACGGCGATCGATCCCGGCGTGACACGGGCGCGAGAGCCCGGTGTGGGACTAGGGTCGATGGCGTGAGCTACCCCAATCCCACCTCCGGCGGGCCGCCGCTGCGCGCGCTGGCGATGGTGTTGATCGCGCTGGCCATCGTGTTCGCCGGACTCGGGGCGATGTCGCTGTCGAGTTCGGACTCCGAGGCGGCGCCCGGCGAGGAGACCACGGCCGCGCCGCAGGCCACCTCGCAGACCACGGCGGCCCCCGCCACGACGACGGCCGCGCCCACCACCACCGATGAGCCCACCACGACCACGGCGGCGCCGACCACCACCACCACGACGACCACGACCACCGAGGCCGCCGCCGATCGCGCGGTGCCGGTGCGGGTGCTGAACAACAGTCTGGTGGCGGGCCTGGCCCAGCGCACCGCGAACCAGCTGACCGCCTCGGGCTGGACCAACGTGACCGCGGGCAACTACGCGGGCGAGAATCTGGCGAGAACGACTGTGTACTACGGGAATTCACCCGGGGAGCGGGAAGCGGCGGTGGCTATCGCCGAGGAAATCGGCGCGGTGGCCGAACCGAAGACGTCAGGGCTGGCGAGCGGCGCCCCGGGCGTCGTGGTGATCTTGACGGGCAACTGAGAGCCACGCCTCGTGCGGCCAACCCATGCGCGGCGCGACACGGCGGCCGTGGCATCATCTTGTCCGGTAACGAACGTGTCCACCCAGCTTTACTCGTAAACTCGGTACTCGTAAAGGAGTTCTCCGATGGCCCCGTCCACAACTCGTCGCCCGTCCTGGTTGACTGTGACCCCGGCGCTTGCGATCGCGGTCCTCGGCCTCGCTGCCTGCACGAACAGTCAGGAGTCGAGTGACGTCCAGGGTACGACGCCGCCGGTGTGGACCGGTGCCCCCGAACCCGCCCACGGCGACGGCGACGGGCACGGGCACGGCGACGAGGGCGGCCATTCGTCCTCCTCCGACGCCAAGCGGGTGGACGTGAAGGACGCGGGGGGCAACACGGTCGCCACCGCCGATATCGCCGCCGAGGGCGGGCACCTCGTCATCACCGTCGAAGCCACCGGCCTGCGCCCCGGCTTCCACGGCCTGCACTTCCACCAGGTGGGCAGGTGTGAGACCAACTCGGTGGCCCCGACCGGCGGCGCGCCGGGCGACTTCCTGTCCGCGGGCGGCCACCTGCAGGTCGGCGGCGCCTCCGGCCACCCGGCCAGCGGTGATCTGACCTCGCTGCAGATCCGCGAGGACGGCCGCGGCAAGCTGGTCACCACCACCGACAAGGTCACCCTGGACGACCTCACCGACCGCGCGCTGATCATCCACGCGGGCGCCGACAACTTCGCCAACATCCCGGACCGGTACACCCATGGCGAAGGCGCTACGGGGCCGGATGAAACCACTCTCGCGACAGGTGACGCGGGCGGCCGCGTCGCCTGCGGCGTGATCCAGTAGACGAGGCAGGCGCAGATGGGCGGGGCTATCCAGCATGTTCCTTTTCCAGGATCGCCTCGGCCGACGATCGGCATCGAATGGGAGATCGCGCTCGTCGACAAGGTGACGCGCGACCTGTCGAACACCGCCTCGGCGGTGTTCGACGCCGTCGGTGACGTGCGCGCCTGGGACGGCACCCCGCAGCTCACCAAGGAACTGCTGCGCAACACCGTCGAGATCGTCACCGGTGTGCACGACACGGTCGGTGCCGCGGTGGACGATCTGCGCGCCACCATGGATACGGTGCGCCGCGCCGCGGACCCGCTCGGCGTGGACCTGTTCTGCGCGGGCACCCATCCGTTCGCGCAGTGGTCGGCCCAGCAGCTCACCCGCTCCGAGCATTACGACGAACTGATCGAGCGCACTCAGTGGTGGGGCCGCCAGATGATGATCTGGGGCGTGCACGTGCACGTCGGAGTCTCGCACCGGGAGAAGGTCTTTCCGATCCTGAACTCGCTGCTCTCCGCGTATCCGCACCTGCTGGCGCTGTCGGCCTCCTCGCCGATGTGGGCGGGCACCGACACCGGCTACGCGAGCAACCGCACGCTCATGTTCCAGCAGCTGCCCACGGCCGGGCTGCCGTTCCAGTTCGAGAATTGGCGCCAGTTCGAGCTTTTCGTGCACGACCAGCTGAAAACCGGTGTGTTCGAACAACTCGGCGGGATGCACTGGGACATCCGGCCCGCCCCGAAGTGGGGCACCATCGAAATCCGCGTCTGCGACGGGATCTCGACCCAGCGCGAACTCGCGGCGCTCGCGGCGTTCATCCACTGTCTCGTGGTGGATCTGGACCGGCGCGTGGAGGCGGGCGAACAACTCGACGTGCTGCCGCCCTGGCACGTACAGGAAAACAAGTGGCGCGCCGCACGTTACGGCTTGGATGCGATCGTCATCACAGACGCGGCCAGCAACGAGCGGTTGGTGACCGACGACCTGAACGACCTCCTGAACCGGCTCGAGCCCACCGCGAAGCGACTCGGCTGCGCCGACGAGCTCGCAGCTGTCGCCGAGATTCCCCAGCGTGGGGCCTCCTACCAGCGTCAGCGCAAGGTGGCGGCCGCCGCCCAGGGCGATCTGGTCGCGGTGGTGGACGCACTGGTCGAAGAGCTCAACCAGTAGCGCCTTTCGGTCGCCGGCCGTTCACAGCGCCGGATGACCCTCGTAATCTCCCGTTTACTATGGTCGGGTGCTTGTCGAAGACCCGAATTCCGATGTGGGAAGTGCGGTGCGGCGGTGGGGGATACCGCCGGCGCGGCTCCTGCTGACGATCGCGGTCGCCGCGGTGCCCGTCCTGCTGATCGGCTTACAGGTCGTGGCCGTCCGGCAAGGTTTCGAAGGCCCGCTGGCGAGCCTGTGGCGCGACTACGCGGGCACCCCGAAATCCATGTCCGTGCCGTGGGCCGGATTCCTGCTCGCGTTGGTGGGTATCACCGCGCGGCGCAGGCTCGTCGCCGTCGGACTGGCCGTCGGCATCGATGCGGTGTTCGCCGGGGCGCGGCTGCTGGCCGGTGGGCCGTTCGCCGTCGGCAACGGTCCCACCCTGGTGCTCACCGGACTCGCGGTCGTCGCGTGGTGGCGGTGGACCGGCGTCGAGCGCCGCAACGCGCTGCACGCCGCCGCCCTGGGCGCGCTGCTGATCCTGGCCACCAAGGTCGGCGACGTGTGGTTGCACATCACCGTCATCAGTCAGCCGGATGTGCTCGACGAGTACCTGTTGCTGGCCGACCACGCGCTCGGCGATCCCTCGTGGGTGCTCGGCCGGGTGATCGACACGCTCGGGCCGGTCGTGTACGCGGTGCTGCACTGGGTGTACATCGAGCTGCCGGTGGCGGCGATCGTCGTGGCGGCCTGGCAGCTGCGGCGAGTGGCCGATTCCGGACGCTGGCCGAGCCACTACCTGGTGCGGACGTTCCTGGTGCTCGGCCTGGTCGGCCCGCTGGTGTACGTGTTCTTCCCCGTGGTGGGCCCGATGTTCGCGTTCGGCGCCGACGGGCAGGGCTTCCAGATCGGCAACTACTGGCCCGACGCGCTGCCGCCGCTGGACCGCAACCCCGCGCCGCTGCCGTTCGACGAATACACCCCCCGCAACTGCATGCCGTCCATGCATACGGCGTGGGCGCTGTCGGTGTTCCTGCACACCCGCCGTGCCCCGGACGGTTCACCCGCGCCGCGCTGGTTGCGTTGGGGCGGCACGTTCTGGCTGGTGTGCACGGTGACCGCCACCCTCGGGTTCGGCTACCACTACGGTGTCGACCTGATCGCGGGCGCGGTTCTCTGCCTGACGGTGGAGTCGGCGCTACGCGATCCGGAGCGCGGCTGGGGCTGGTTCCGCATCCGGCTGGTCGCGGGCGGCGCGCTGCTGTTCGTCGGCCTGCTGCTGTGTTACCGATACCTGGCGGTGCCGATGGCGGAGTACGCGGTCCCGGCGGGCACCGTACTGCTCGCCATGCTGGCGGGTATGGCGGCCGCCTTCCACGCGACGTGGTTCGTGGAGCGGACCGTGGCGGCGCCCGTCGAGAAGGCGTCCCTGTCGACCCGTTCCTGAGAACGCCACTCGGAGTGCGAGGCCGGCGGCGAGGGATATCACCGCTGGGCATTCCAGTGCTCTGTAAGGTCGGTCGGCGCCTCGGCGGCACGGGCGCGCACGACAGTTCGCCGAGCCGGTCTCCGCGGACTCGCTCACGTCCGCCGGTGCGCGCGTGCGGTGCCCACCAGCATCGCCTCGTCCGTGGTCATGGGGGAAATGGCACGGGGAACAGCGCGGGGCCCTCAGTCCAGCTCGTCGCCGAGTTCGTTGACACGCAGGAGGCCGTCGCGGTGCCGCTGCTCGCGATAGGCGGTGCGGCCGATCAGATGGGCGATCACGGGGGCAGTGAGCAGGGCGAACAGCGCCACCAAGGCGAGCATCCAGACGTCGGCGCTCTTGTCCCTGATCTCGAGGCCGGTGCCGGTCAGCACCAGCACCAGCCCGACGACCTGCGGTTTGGTAGCCGCATGCATCCTGGTGAAAGTGTCGGGAAATCGGACGATCGCGATCGCCGCCGTGCACGCCAGCACCGAGCCGCTCAGGATCAAGGCCGAGGACACCCATTGCCAAGCGGTCATCGGTCGTCCCTCACACGGAATCGGGTCACGGCCGCGGAACCGAGGAAGCCGACCAACGCCAGCGCCACGATGGCGGGCACCACCGCGGTGTCGCCGGAGTAGGCGGCCCACACCGCCAGCCCGGCCATGGCGATCGCCATCAGCGAGTCGATGCCCACCACCCGGTCGAGGGTGCTGGGACCGGCCAAGATCCGATAGCTGGTGAGGATTGCGGCGGCCGACAGCAGCACGGCCGCGACGATCGCGACGACAGTCACCGAATCACCTCCGCACTGGTTTGAGAACGGGCCGCTCGAAAGCGGAGATCAGCAGGCGCTCGATACGGCGGGTCTGGTGGTAGAACTTCGCTACCGCGGCCTCGCTGCCGACGTCGAGCACATGGACGTAGACCAGGCATCGGTGCCGGTCGATCTCGAGCGCCATGGTCCCCGGAATGAGGTTCAACAGGTCGACGATCAGCACCAACACCAGATCCGACCGGGTGCTCAGGCCCACCCGCAGCACTCCGGAAACGGGCGGTGGACCCGGCCGGACGGCGAACCAGGCGATCTGCAAGCTCGATTCGATGCCGTAATAGGTCATCACGGCGGCGACCTCGATGATCGCCAGTGGATTCAACCGCCCGGCGACCGGAATGCGCGGCAACGGCAGCGCCACCATGACCAGCGCGCCGACCGCCAGGCCGGCGACCAGGTTGCCGACGGTCAGATGTCCCCACAACAGCATGTACACGAACGCCAGCCACAGCAGGAGCGCGACGCGCAGCACCGTCTCCTTGCTCGGACGCCAGTTCGTCATTGTGAGCCCTCCTCCCCACCGCCGAGCACCGCGCCGATGTAGACCGCCGGGTTGTGCAGATCTTCCGCGGCCCGGTCGGCGATCGACAGCATCGGCCCGGCCAGTACCGTCAGGCTCAGGCTCACCGCGACCAGGGCGCCGGTGGCGAACAGCATCAGCGCCGGGATACGCCCGGGATCGGTGCGCTCGTCGTAGAGCACATCCGTCGAGTCCTCGACCAGCGTCGGCGGGCGCGCCGCCGTGAGGTGCCCTTCGGGCGCCTCGACGCGGGGCCGCCAGAACGCTTTGGACCACACGCGCGCCACCACGTAGAGGGTGAGCAGGCTGGTCACCACCGCGCCGGAGGCCAACACCCAGGCCAGGACGCTGCCATCCAGGGCGCCCGCCTGTAGCAGCGCGGCTTTACCGATGAAGCCGGAGAATGGCGGGATACCGCTCAGATTCAGCGCGGGTATCAGGAACAGGATGGCCAGCAGCGGGCTCGCCGTGGCCAGTCCGCCGAGCCTGCGCAGCGAGGTGGACCCGGCTTGTCGCTCGATCAGGCCCACCACCAGGAACAGCGCGGTCTGTACCAGAATGTGGTGGGCGACGTAGAACACCGCGCCCGCCAGGCCGCTGGTGCTGGCCAACCCGACGCCGAAGATCATGTAGCCGATGTGGCTGACCAGGGTGAACGAGAGCAGTCGGCGGATGTCGTTCTGAGCGATCGCGCCGAGGATGCCGACGAGCATGGTCAGCAGACCGCACACCATCAGGATGGTGGTGAAGCCGCCGTCGGGGAAGAACAGCGTATGCGTGCGCAGGATCGCGTACACGCCGACTTTGGTCAGCAAGCCGGCGAAGACTGCGGTGACCGGCGCGGGTGCGGTCGGGTAGGAGTCGGGCAGCCAGTTCGACAGCGGGAACACCGCCGCCTTGATGCCGAACGCGACGAGCAGCACGGCGTAGACCGCGGTCCGCACGCCCTCGGGCGCCTCGCCGAGTCGGACCGCCAGTTGGGCGATATTGAGGGTGCCGGTGGTGGCGTAGGCCAGACCGATACCCGCCAGGAAGATCACCGACGACAGCATCGACACCATGACGTAGGCGATGCCCGCGCGGATGCGCTCGGCGGTCGCGCCGACGGTGAGCAGCACGAACGACGCGGCGAGCAGGATCTCGAAGCCGACGAACAGGTTGAACAGGTCGCCGGCCAGGAAGGCCGCGGAAACGCCCGCGGTCAGCACCAGGTAGGTCGGCCGGTAGATGGAAGTGGGCTGGCGGTCGTCACCGTCGCGGATGTTCTGGCCTGCGCCGTAGATCGAGACGGCCAGCAGCACGATCGAGGAGATGAGCAGCATGGACGCCGAGAGCCGGTCCACCACCAAGGTGATGCCGATCGGGGTGTCCCACCCGCCCACCTGCACCGCGGTGGTGCCGTGCTGGTCGGCCAGGAAGAGCAGCGCGCCGCAGATGAGGACGGTCGCGCTGAGCGTACCGAGGGTGAGCGCGCTCTGGGTGCGCGGCCTGCGGCCGAATACCAGCGTGGCGGCCGCCGCGAGCAGCGGCAGCAGCACCGGCAGCGGTGCGAGCGCGGGCAGCAGTTCCGGGGAGAGGCTCAATCTTCCGGGTCCTCTCCATCACGCCGGGCGGCGACTTCTTCGTCGCCCGGGTCGTTCTGCACGTCGTCGGTGGTGGTCAGGGTGTAGGACCGGTAGGCGAGAGCCAGCACGAAGGCCGACAAGCCCATGGTGATGACGATCGCGGTGAGGATCATCGCCTGCGCCAGCGGATCGGACATGCCGTCGACTGGTTGGTCGGGGCCGCCGATCGGAGAATGGCCGCTCGGCCCGCCCACGGTCAGGATGAGCACGTTGACCGCGTTGCTGAACAAGATCATGCCCAGCAGCATTTTCGAGACGGCGCGCTCCAGGATCAGGTACACACCGCACGCGGTGAGCACACCGATCAGGATCAGCAGGATCAGGTTCGCGCTCACGAGCGGCCTCCCGACATCGCGGCGGGCTCTTCCTCGGCGGCGGTGTCGCCGAGTTCGGTGTCCAGGCGGGCGCCGAGGCTGCGCAGCACGTCGAGCACAAGGCCGACCACGATGAGGTAGACGCCGAGGTCGAAGAACAGCGCGGTCACCAGTTTCACGTCACCGAAGATCGGCAGCGTCACCTCGATGATGGCCGAGGACAGCGGCGGCGCGCCCAGCAGCAGCGAAGCCGCCGCGGTGCCCGCCGACAGCGCCAAGCCCGCACCCAGCAGATGCCCGGCGTCGACGGGCAGCGCCTCGCCGAGTTCGTAGCGCCCGCCCGCCAGGTAGCGCAGCGTGAGCGCCAGACCGGCGGTCAGCCCGCCCGCGAACCCGCCGCCGGGCGCGTTGTGGCCGGCGAAGAAGAAGTAGATGGACATCACCATGATCGTGGGGAAGATCAGGCGCGTGGTGACCTGCAGGACCATCGAGCGTTCCTTGCGGTCCACCAACCGGGCCGCGGGCAGCCAGCTGACCAGGTCCGGATTGTAGTTCGGCGCGTCGGCCGCGCGCGGGGCGCTGCCGAAGCGGCGGGTGCGGAACACCATCGAGGCGACGCCGGTGGCGGCCACGATGAGCACCGAGATCTCGCCGAGGGTGTCCCAGGCGCGGATGTCGACCAGCAGCACGTTGACGGCGTTCTTGCCGCCGCCGAAGGTGTAGGCGGCCTCGGGGATGCGGTGCCAGATCGGTTCGGCGCTGCGGGCGGCGGTGGCGAAGGCGGCCAGCACCGCGACGGTGAAGCCGACGGCCACGGCCAGCGCCGCGCGGCCCAGCTTGAACCGGCTGGCCATCCGGCCTTCCTCGATCTCGGCGGGGAAGACCCGCAGCACCAGCACGAAGATGACCAGTGTGAGCGTCTCCACCAGGAATTGGGTGAGCGCCAAGTCGGGCGCGCCGTGCAGCGCGAAGATCACACCGCACCCGTAGCCGGTGACGCCGACGACGAGCACGCTGGCGAGCCTGTTGCGCAACACGGTGGCGCTGATCGCCATAGCGATCATGATGGCCGCGATGACCAGTTGCAGCGGCGAGTCCCACAGGCGCAGCTCCACGCCGGTGCGGGTGCCGAGGGCCAGCAGCACCGCGGGCAGGATCACCATGGTGCCGAGGATGGTGGCCTGGCTCAGCGGCAGCGAACCGCGTTGCACGGAACCGGTCATGCGCAGCGAGACCTTGTCCATCGCGCGCAGGGTGGCGTCGTAGACGCGGTCGGCGTTACCCAGGCGCGGATGTTCGGATTCGCCGATGGTTTTGCGGACCAGGAAAAGGGCTATACCTAGCGTGATGATCACGGCGGTGAGCGCGAGCGGCACGGTGAATCCGTGCCAGAGGGCCAGGTGTGTGTGCAGTACGCCGGGCAGGGTCTCCGCGTACGGGTTCAGCAGCTTGTCCAGCTGGCTCGCGCCGAGTCCCGCCACCAGTCCGGCTGCCGAGAGCAGCGCGGCCGGGCCGAGCATGATCGGGCCCGGCGCGTGCCACGGCGACGGGGGGATGCCCGCTTTGTCCGCGAACGCGCCCCACACGAAGCGCGCGGAGTATCCGACGGTGAGCACCGAGCCGAGCACGATGGCCACGCACAGCGCGATCCGCGCGGGTTCGGCGAGATTGCCCGCGTCGAGGATGGCGGCGAGTGCGCTCTCCTTGCCCACGAAGCCGAGCAGCACCGGGATGCCCGCCATGCTCAGCGCGGCGAGCGCGGCCACACCGAACAGCACGGGTGAATTGCGCCCCAGCCCGGACAGTTCGCGCAGGTCCCTGGTGCCGGTGCCGTGGTCGATGATGCCGATGACCATGAACAGGCACGCTTTGAACAGCGCGTGCGCCACGATCAGCGCGGCGCCGGCCAGTGCCGCGTCGGGCGTGCCGATGCCGACCATCACGATCATGAAGCCGAGCTGGCTCACCGTGCCGAAGGCGAGCAGCAATTTCAGGTCGGTGACCTGGTGGGCGCGCAGACCGGCGAGCAGCATGGTGGCCGCGCCGAGGATCAGCACCATCGGGTGCCACGGCGCGGTGGACGCGAACAGCGGCGCCAGCCGCGCGACCAGGTACACACCCGCCTTCACCATGGCTGCGGCGTGCAGGTACGCGCTGACCGGGGTGGGCGCGGCCATGGCACCGGGCAACCAGAAATGCAGCGGCACGATCGCGGACTTGCTGAGCGCGCCGACCAGCAGCAGCACCACGCCCACCTGCACCGCCACATTGTCGGGGGCGACGCCGATCGCGAGCAGTTCCGAGAGCTGATACGTGCCGAAGCTCTGGCCGATGATGATGATGCCGAGCAGCATGGCCAAGCCGCCCGCGCCGGTGACCAGCAGCGCTTGGATGGCCGCGCGCCTGCTGGCGGCCTTCTCCGCGTTGTGGCCGACCAGCAGGAACGACAGCACCGTGGTCGTTTCCCAGAAGATGTAGAGCAACAGCATGTTGTCGCTGGTGACCAGGCCGAACATGGCGCCGGAGAAGCCGACCAGCTGTGCGGCGAATGCGCCGAGGCGCGGTTCGTCGTCGGTGAAGTACCGGGCGCAGTAGATCAGGATCAGGGTGCCGATGCCGAGGACGAGCGCGGCCATGATCGCCGAGAGCGAGTCCCAGCGCAGGTCGATGTTCATCTCGATGGACGGCGCCCAGGTGATCCGAACCTGCTGTGTCGTACCCCAATTCGCGACGACCCAGCCCAGACCGGCCAGCGGGGCGAGCGCGAGGACGCCGAACGCGTTGCGCCCCAATGCTCGTACGCACATCGGTGCGGCGACCGCGGCAACAGCGTGTGCGAGAAGGATTACGAGCAAACCAGCGCTCCATCGGTCGTTTCGGCCAGGTGGTGCGGTTTCATCCTACGTGCCGCCGAAATCATTGGTCGCACCCCCTACTTATGATTTCTTTACGGCCAGGAACGTGTGTTGCGCACGTCGCCGCCGACGCCGGGATCGGTGGCTTTGCCGCTGGTCCGGGGGCGTGGGCGCATCCGGTACAAGATCAGTAACGCGAGCGCGCAGCAGCCGGTCACGATCAGGGCGACCCGGCCCGGTGTCGCCGGGTCGGCGGTGTTGTCGCGCGGCGGCCACACCGCTCCGTCGACCGGCAGGGCCGTGACCACGCTCGGGAGGTACAACGCGCCGAGGGCGAGTACGCCGCTCGGACCGTAACGCGGACGGGCCGCGCCGCAGCTGTAGCCGACCGTGAGCGCGAGCGCGGCGGTGCCCGCGACGAATGTCTTGTCGCCCTGATTCGTCAGGGTGGATGCGAGCACGCACAAGCCCGCGATCAGCACCAGCGCGGCGAACGGCGCGGGCGCCTTCAAGCCCGCGTACAACCCGAGCGCGACGAGAACGATCACCGCGAACAGGCTCCACGTCGGCCGCGGGGCGGCGCCGAGCGCATCGGCGGCCGCGGTGAGCGCGACGGCCAGCAGCACTCCCGCCCCGTCACGGCCCGGCAGTAGCATGGCCGCGACGAACGCGGCCACCACGGTGGCCGCGACGGCGATGGCGATGTCGAGACGGTTGTCACCTGGCGCCGATACGTGGCTGTACTGACGCGACAGCCACTCACTGGCCGCGAGTATCACCAGTCCCAGCACTAGCGAGGCCAGGATCGGCGTGATCGGCAGGTCGATTGTGGTGGTGGCACCGCTGTCGCCCTCGTCCGATGTCGCACGACCGCGGTGGCGAATCGCCGCGATGAGCAGCAGCGGCACGGCCGCCGCGATCAACCAGCGCGGCGGCGTCTCCAAGACGGCCCAGGGGTCCTGGCCGGGGATGCCGAGCACGTCGGCCAGGTCGCCGACAGCGACGACACCGCCCGCGCCCAGCGCGAAACCGAGGGCGGGCAACGAGGTGCGCAGCACGGCGGCGCCCAGCGCGCCGAGCGCGACGCCCGCGCAGACCGAGTCGACGTAGTTCTGGGTGATGAGCAGATCGGCGGAAGTGGCGGCACGTCCGGCCGAATGATTGACGAGGATGCCGAGCGCACCGGCGAATGCCACGAGCCAGCCCGTGGCTGGCCGTGCGAACGAGCAGATGAGCACCGCGACGGTGACCGCGACGACCATGCCGATCGTCGCGCCACGCGGCACGCTGGCCACCAGGCCCGCGACGTGCGTCGGGGTGCCCGCGGCCGTCCAGGAGAACGCGATCGGCAACAGCAGCGCGATACCGGCGACCGAGGCCCCGAAGAACGCCGCTGTCGCGTCGACCGCCGCACCGATACGTTGCCGCACTACGGCAACATACCCGCCGCGCACTCCGCTGTTCGCGATTGCGGCCCCGACCGGGCCGCGCGGCGCGGATCAGCCGCGATTGCGCGCGTACCTGCGCAAACGCTCGACCTGCTCGGGCTCCAGCGAGGGGCGCACGGTGGCGCGGGCCAGCGCCAGATCCGCGGCGGTGACATCGGCGGCGTCCACGTCGCGGCGCATGGCCGCCAGCGCCGCCTCACGCAGCAGCGCGGCGCAGTCGGCGGCGGAGTAGCCGTCCAGATCCGCGGCCAGCGCGGCCAGGTCGACATCGTCCGCGAGCGGCACCGCACGCCCCGCCGTGTTCAGGATGGCCAGGCGCGCCTCGGCGTCGGGCGGCGGCACGAACACCAGCCGTTCGAGCCGACCCGGCCGCAGCAGCGCGGGGTCGATCAACTCGGGCCGGTTCGTCGCGCCCAGCACGACCACGTCGCGCAGCGGCTCCACGCCGTCGAGTTCGGTGAGCAGCGCCGCGACCACCCGGTCGGAGACCCCGGAATCCGAGCTCTGCCCGCGACGCGGGGCCAGCGCGTCGACCTCGTCCAGGAAGATCAGCGAGGGCGCGGAATCCCGCGCGCGCTGGAACAATTCGCGCACCGCGCGCTCGGAGGCGCCGACCCACTTGTCCATCAGCTCGGCGCCCTTGACCGCGTGCACGCTGAGCTGGCCCGATCCGGCCAGCGCGCGCACAAGGAAGGTCTTGCCGCAGCCGGGCGGGCCGTAGAGCAGCACGCCGCGCGGCGGGTCGATGCCCAGGCGGGCGAACGAATCCGGGTGCCGCAGCGGCCACAACACCGATTCGGTGAGCGCCTGTTTGGTCTCGACCATATCGCCCACATCGTCCAGGCCGAGGCTGCCGATCGCGAGTTCCTCGGTGCCCGAACGCGACAGCGGCCGGATCACCCCCAGTGCGCCGAGCAGATCTTCCTGGGTGAGCAGCGGATCGGTCTGCTCCTTGCTGGCGCGCGAGGCCGCCCGCAGCGCGGCCTCGCGGCACAGCGCGGCCAGATCGGAGACCACGAAACCGGGTGTGCGCGAGGCGATCTCGTCCAGTTTCAGATCTCCGGTCGGCACCTTGCGCAGCAGCAGCTCCAGCAGCGAGCGGCGGGTGGCCGCCGTCGGCAGCGGCAGGGCCAGCTCGCGGTCGCACAGGTCCGGCGCGCGCAGCCGCGCGTCCACCGCGGACGGGTGCGCCGTCGTCGCGACGAACGCCACGCACGGTTCGGCCACCGCCGCGCGCAACTGGTCCAGGATCAGCGTGGCCACCGGCTCCGGATCGGCGGGCAGGAGCGCGTCCACGTCGGTGATCAGCAGGACGCCGCCGCGCCCCGAACCCACTTCGGCCACCGCCGCGGCTACTTCGCGCAGCCGCGCGCCGCTCTCCGCCGCGCCGACCGTGGGGCCGTCCAGCTCGATCAACCGGCGCGGCGCGATCACCGACCGCGCCAGCGTCGCCTTGCCCACGCCCGCCGGGCCGGTGATCAGCACGCCCAGATGCGGCGACGCGCCAAGGGTTTTGAGCAATTCGGGCTCGTCCAGCGCCAGGCTCAGCCACTCGCCCAGCTTGGCCGCCTGCGTGTGCACGCCCACCAGATCCTCCACCGGCACCGGCGGTTCGTCGCGCACGGCCGCCGCGCGACCGTTCACGAAATCCGGGGTGGCCTCCGTCGCGACCAGCGACGCCTCGCCCGCCGGGATGGGGCGCCCGGTCGCCGCGCGGTCGGCGGCGTCCATCGCGGCCACCGCGCCCGCGCCCCACACCACGGCCGTGTTCGGCTGCACGCTCACCGGGCCGCGCGCCGGGTCCGTCGCGGTGACGGTGAGCAGCTCGGTCGTCCACGCGATGCCGAACGCGCGCGAAAGCGCTTGCGTCGCGGTCGAAGTCGGGATGTCGGGGCCCAGCTCGCGGGGCAGCAGCGACACCGCGTCGCCGACCGTCACCACCTTGCCCAGCAGCGCCTGGCGCAGCGTCGCCGCCGGAATGCTGCGGGTGGCGTGCACCGAGCCGCTCACCGAGATCTGCTTGGCGCCCGCCACCGGGGCCGGCGCCACCACCACCGTCGCGTCCTCGCGCAGACCGGCGTTCGACAGCGTCACATCGTCGAGCAGCGCCACGCCCGCCGGGGTGCCCGCGGGGGCCAGACCGGCCACCGCCGCCGTGCGCCGCGCACCGGTGAGCGCGATCGCGTCCCACTCGCGCAACCCGAGCGCCGCCAGCGCCTCCGGATGCAGCCGCACCACCCCCCGCCTGGCATCGGCGGCGGACGGATTCAGTCGAGCGGTCAACGCCAGTTCAGCCACGCACGCCATTGTGCCCGCGCCGCCGCGGTGGCGGGGGCCGCCTAGACGATCCGCGCCGCGACCGCGACCGGCTTGTCCTCGTTGTCCGGCGCCAGGCACACCAGCTTGGCCGTGCCGAGGGCGACATTCGGGCTGCCCGCGAACGGGCTGTCCGGGTTCTCCGCGAGGATCCGCTCGATCAGCGCCTTCTCCGCGTCGCCGTCGAGCTCCTTGAACTCACCGCACGTGGTGCGCGAGGCCGGGCCCAGTGACGAGGTGTCCACCGGCGAGGTGGGCGAGGACTCCGGGGATTCCGTGTCCTCGGCCGGTTCCGCCGGGGCGGACGCGGGCGTCGACGTGTCCGCGGGCGCGCTCGCCGAAGTGTTGCCCTTGCGCAGGCCGCTGGCGTCGGTCGATTCGTCGGAGCCGCCGCACCCGGTCGCCGCCAGGGCCACCGCGCCGACCGCCAGGACTAGGACGGAAACTCGCTTCATTCTTCGTAAAACCTCTGTGTTTGTTGGCGCGCCGGGGCGCGCGGGTTCGCGGCCCTTCCTGTCTCGCGTCCCAGCGCTCGAGGCTCGCGCTGGCGCGCATGCGCTTCGAGCGCTGGTCCGCGAGACGGCCGCGAACGGTCGGTCGTCAGGCCCCCTCCGTTGTGGTTGGGAGGGTGCGGATGTTACTGGTCGGGTCGCAATGATGGGGTTGGAGGTGGGCGGCTGTCCAGTGGGGGCACGGCCTTGTGCCACCACCGTGCGCCCGGTGGCTTGTGAACGCCCAAACGATCGCTGATCGCAGGGCACGCGGTCAATGGATGTGCGACTGCCAATCCGCGGGCACCCGCCCGCGCGGGCCGGGGACGCCCTGGTCGGCCGGGTGGCTGTGCGGGGGCGCGAGTTCGGGCCCGCCGCTGAACATCTCGTCGGTGCGGAAGTCCCAGTACCAGTCCTCACCCGGCTCGTAGCTCTGGATGAACGGGTGCCCGGTGTCCTTCGCGTGCTTGGAGGCGTGCTGGGACGGCGAACTGTCGCAACACCCCACGTGCCCGCACTCCGCGCAGCGGCGCAGATGCACCCACCAGCCTTGCGCCGCTTCGCATTCCAGGCAGCCGGGGCCGCTGGGCACCGCGGTCGGATCGATCCCTTCGATGGACATCGTGTGACCTCCTGGGTGGTTGGCGCATTCTGTTGATGCTTTGGCGGGTTGAAGCGGGTTTACGGCGCTGTGTTGTTGGCGCGCCGGGGCGCGCGTGTTCGCGGCCCTTCCTGTCTCGCGTCCCAGCGCTCGAGACTCGCGCTGCGCGCATGCGCTTCGAGCGCTGGGACGCGAGACGGCCGCGAACGGTCGGTCGTCGGGCTCCCTCCCCGAGGTGGCTGGGAGAGTGCGGATCGTGCGTAGGCGCTCATGGGTTCGGGGGGCTCAATGGTTGTTCGGACTCGTTGCGTCTCTGGAGGGGGATGCGGACGGTGAAGCGGGTGTTGCCCGGTTCGGAGTCGACGCGGATGTCGCCGTCGTGTTTGTTGACCACGATGCGGAAGGAGATGTCGAGGCCGAGGCCGGTGCCTTCGCCGACGGGTTTGGTGGTGAAGAACGGTTCGAAGATGCGACGGCGGATGTCCTCGGGGATGCCGGGGCCGGTGTCGCCGATCTCGACGAACGCGCAGTCGTCGTCGCGGCCGGTGCGCAGGGTCAGGGTGCCCTCGCCGCGCATGGCGTAGACGGCGTTGTCGATCAGGTTGGTCCACACCTGGTTCAGCTCGGCGGCGTAGCAGGGCACCGGCGGCAGGGTGCGGTCGTACTCCTTCACCACCCGCACGCCCTCGCCGAGCTTGCGGTTGAGCATCACCAGTGTGCTGTCGAGCAGCTCGTGCAGATCCACCACCTGGAACGGGGCCCGGTCCATCTGCGAATACTGCTTGGCCGCGTCCACCAGCGTGGAGATCCTGGTGGTGGAGTCGGCGATCTCGTTCATCAGCAGCTCGGTCTCGATGGTGTAGTTGAGCCAGCGCACCGCGCCCTCGAACACCTTCTCCGGACAGCCCTCCAGCGTGCCCTGCACCCGTTCCAGCCAGTCCACGTCGAGGCCGGCCTGCACGAAGTTCGGCGCCAGCGCCCAGCCGTCGGCGATGTCGTGCTGCTCGAGCCAGTCGCCCACGGCGTCCTCGCGGTCGGCGGCCTCCATCGGCGTCAGCTCGGGGGCCTTGGCGACCTGCGCGGCCGCCTCCTCCTGCAACCGCACCAGCGTCAGCAGCATGTCGGGCTGGAAGCGTCCGTCGGCCATCATCGCCAGCTTGTGCCGCATCCCGGCGACGCGTTCGCGCAGGCCCGAGGTGGCGCGCACCGCGGCGGCGGCCGGGTTGTTCAGCTCGTGGGTCAGGCCCGCCGACAGCGAACCCAGCGCGAGCAGCCGCTCCCGTTCGGCCACCCGCTCGTGGGCGCTGCGGTTGCCGAAGAACGCGCCCTCGAGCAGGTGCACGGCCATCGGGAACCAGTCGTGCATCATGCCGGAGAAGGCGCCCGCATCCAGCACGTAGAACCGCGACTTGCGGGTGACGTACATCGACCCCGAGTAGTTCTGCTCGGCCTTGTCGCCCAGGTAGGCGGTCCACGCGCCGGCGTAGGAGCCGGTGTGATCGGTGCGCGTCAGCTCGATCTCGGTGCCGCCGGACAACTTCGTCAGGCGCACCTCGCCGTCCATCAGCACGTAGAAGCAGGTCGCCGGATCGCCCTCCCGGTACACCGGTCCCGGTTCGATGTACTCGATGCGGCCCTCCGCGCAGAGCCGGGCCAGCTGCTCGTCGTTCAGCTTCTCGAACAGGAACATCCGGCGCAGCTCTTCCGGATCGCAGACCAGATGCGTGGTGCGCGTGGCGGTTTCCTCGGACATCGGCGTCTCCGATCAGGCCAGGTAGCGGTGGACGAGCATGACGGCCATGGCCCCCTCACCGACCGCGGAGGCCACGCGTTTGGCGGATTCGGCGTGCACGTCGCCGGCCACGAACACCCCGGGCACGCTGGTCTCCAGGTGGTGCGGCGGGCGCGGCAGCTCCCAGCCGGCCGGGCGCGCGCCCTCCACCATCAGGTCGGGCCCGGCCAGGACGTAACCGGCTTCGTCGCGCTTGACCACGCCGTCGAGCCAGTCGGTCTGCGGGGCCGCGCCGATGAAGAGGAACAGCCGCTCGGCCTCGGCCTTCTCTTCGGTACCGGAGACGTTGTCGCGCAACACGATATGGCCCAGATGCTCGTCGCCGTGCGCGGCTGTGACCTCGGTGTTGGTGTGCACCACTATGGTGGGGATCTGCTCGATCTGCTGAATCAGATAGTGCGACATCGACCTCTCCAGCGAATCGCCGCGCACCACCAAATGCACCGTGCGCGCGTTGCGGGAGAGGAAGACCGCCGCCTGCCCGGCCGAGTTGGCCCCGCCCACGATGTACACCTCGTGGCCGGCGCATTCGGACGCCTCGGTCATCGCCGAGCCGTAATACACACCGCGCCCGGTGAATTCGTCCACACCGGGCGCCGGATGACGCCGGTAGTCCACGCCCGTCGCGATGATGACGGTGTGCCCGCACAGCCGTCCGCCGTCGGCGAAGCGCACCGTGCGTGCCGACCCGTTCACCTCCAGTCCCACCACCTCGCGGGTGGTGATGACCTCGGCACCGAACTTCGCGGCCTGGCGGCGGGCCCGGTCGGCCAGCTGCGCGCCGGACAGTCCGTCGGGAAAACCCAGATAGTTCTCGATGCGCGAACTCTGCCCGGCCTGCCCGCCGGTGGCGGTGCGCTCGACCAGCACGGTCCGCAGGCCCTCCGACGCGCCGTACACCGCCGCGCCCAGTCCGGCGGGGCCGCCGCCCACGACGATCAGATCGTAGAAATCGCCCGCCGGATTCACCGTCAGGCCCACGCTCTCGGCCAGCAGGCTGTCGCTGGGCTGCACCAGCGCCTCGCCCTCGGAGGTGATCACCACCGGACATCGCTCCGGGTCGGCGCCCGCCGCCTCCAGCAGCCGCGCGCCCTCCGGCTCATCGGCCAGGTACCAGCGGTAGGGCAACTGGTTGCGGGCCAGGAACTCGCGCACCTGCGAGGAGCGCGGCGACCACCGGTTGCCCACCACCTTGGTCTCGGTGACCGGCCGGTGCTCGCTGCTTCGCCACGCCTCCAGCAGTCCGTCCAGCACCGGGTACAGCTTCTCCTCCGGCGGGTCCCACGGCTTGAGCAGATAGTGGTCGAGATCCACCACGTTGATCGCGTCGATCGCGGCGTCGGTGTCGGCGTAGGCGGTGAGCAGGACGCGGCGCGCGTACGGATGCAGGTCCATGGCCTGCTCGAGGAACTCGATGCCGTCCATCCCGGGCATGCGATAGTCCGCGATGAGCACCGCGACCTGTTGTCCGCGCAGTTTCATCTCGCGCAGCGCGTCGAGCGCCTGCGGGCCGGATTCCGCCCGCAGAATCCGGTAGTCGGCGCCGTACCGGCGGCGCAAGTCGCGCACGACCGCGCGCGAGACGCCCGGATCGTCGTCCACGCTCAGAATCGCCGGCTTCGTAGCAGCGGGTGCAGTCACCCCACGAGTATGTCGCTTCGGCGGCCCCGATGTCGCCGATGTATTCCCCCGGCCCCCGTCACCCCGACCCCCGCGTCCGGACCGCGCCGGACTCCGTCGCACCTATGTCGGCGCAGGTCAGACCTTGTGCTCGCGCACCAATTCCAGTTCCGACGGGGTGAGCAGCCGCTCCAGGCGTTCTTCCTGGGCGAACGCCCGCGGCGCGCGGCGCGTGGCCGCGCCGTGGACCGGTTGCCCGTCGTCGGGTCCGAGGGAGGGTAGCAGCGGGACCTTGCCCGGCTGCCGCCGATGTAAGAACGAGCGAAGTTTCACGGCCGATCACCTCACCGAACGGATATCGCCTACTGCTTCGTCTATCCGTCATTGTGCGCGCCGTATTACGGAGGGTGCCAAGGAATATTTGCCGAATGTGACCGAGATTGCTGTCCCGGACACCGATAGGATGGCTGGTCGTACCCACCAGCTCGGACGACCGGGCCGCACCATGGAGGCAGTGTTGCCGAACAATCTCGAAGCGACCATCGATATCGCCGCGCCCCCGGAGCGGGTCTGGGCGATCGTCTCCGACCTGAAGCGGATGCCCGAATTCAGTCCCATGACGGTCCGGATGCAGCCGCTGGGTTCGGTGAAGGTGGGCACCTGGACGGTCAACCTCAACAAGGACGGCTGGAAGCGCTGGCCGACCACCTCCCGCATCGTGCGCCTGGAGCCCAACCGCGAGTTCGCGTTCCGCATGAACGAGAACTTCACCGTCTGGAGCTACCTGCTCGAGCCCACCGCCACCGGCACCAAGCTCACCGAGCGCCGGTCGGTGCCCCAAGGCGTGAACCCCGTGGTCCGCAAGGTCATCGATGTGGTGCTCGGCGGGGAGCCCGCGTTCGAGGACAACTTGGTGCGCGGGATGAACGAGACGCTGGCCAAGATCAAGGTCGCCGCCGAGGGGTGAGCGGCGGGTCGTCCGGCGTGTTCGCCCGCCGGACGACGCCCGCGGTGCGTAGGTTGCCGGTCATGCGACCTTCGATCCCCTGCGCCGCGGCCGCCGCCGCGCTGGCCGTCCTGCTCACCGGCTGCGGTTCCTCGGATTCGCCCGCCCGTGAGGTCACCGTCGTCGGCACCGGTGAGGTGCGCGGCGCCCCCGACATCCTCACCGCCGATCTCGGTGTGGAAGTCACCGCCGACAACGTGTCCACCGCGATCGGCCGCGCGAACGAGCGCGCGAGCGCGATGACCGACGCGGTGGTCGCGGCGGGCGTCCCCCGCGAGGACATCACCACCACCGACGTCACCATCACCCCGGTCTACGCCCCGGACGGCGACGGCCGCACCGTCACCGGCTACCGCGCGGCCAACTCGGTGCGCGTGGTGGTGCGCGATCTGCCGAAGGCCTCGGCCGTGCTGGACGCCGCGGTGGCGGCGGGCGGCGACGAGACCCGGCTGCGCTCGGTCTCCTTCGATCTGGACGACGATTCGCAGCTGCTCGCCGACGCCCGCACCCGCGCCTTCGAGGACGCGCGGGCGCGGGCCCAGCAGTACGCCGACCTCTCCGGGGACGATCTGAAGGACGTCATCACGATCACCGAATCGACCAGCGGCGATCCGGTCCGCCCGGAACGCGGCGCCGCCGCCGACTCGTTCGCGCTGGAACCCGGCACCCGGACGGTGACGTTCACCGTCACGGTCACCTGGGGCCTGGGCTGACCTTCCCGGTTCGGCCCGGCAGCGCGCGGCAGGCCGAACCGGGTTGGGGTCGTCAGGCCCAGTTCGGCATCGTCACCACTTGCGCGGCATAGGAGAGCCCGGCGCCGAACGCGATGAGCAGCGCGGTGTCGCCGGGCTTGGACTCGCCCTTGCGCAGCAGCGCCTCCATGGCCAGCGGCACCGACGCGGCGGAGGTGTTGCCGGTCTCCTCGATGTCGTTGGCCAGCGCGCAGTCCTCGGAGAGCTTGAGCACGCGGGCCATGATCTCGATGATGCGGCCGTTGGCCTGGTGCGGGATCATCGCCTGGATGTCCTCGGTGGCCAGTCCCGCGCGGTCGATCGCGTCGCGGCACACTTTCTCCAGCGAGTGCGCGGCCCAGCGGAACACGGCCGTGCCCTCCATGGTCAGGTAGGGCCGCACGGCGTCGAGGCCCTTCTCCTCGATCTCGGCGAAGAACTCCATCCAGTCCTTGTCCTGGCGGATGGCGTGGTGCTGGGTGCCGTCCGATCCCCACACCGTGGGGCCGATGCCCGGCTCGTCGGACGGGCCGACCACCACCGCGCCCGCGCCGTCGGCGAAAAGGAACGCCGTGGAGCGGTCGGTCATGTTGATGGTGTCGGTCAGCTTCTCGACACCGATCACCAGCACGTTCTTCGAGGTGCCCGCGCGCACCAGGTCCGAGGCCAGCGCCAGGGCGTGGCAGAACCCGGCACAACCTGCGGAGATGTCGAAGGCGGCGGCCCCGGTCATGCCCAGCTCGGTGGCGATGCGCGGAGCGGCGGCGGGCGTGAGCAGCAGGTGCGTGGAGGTCGCGACGATGACGCAGTCGACCTGGTCGACGTCCACCCCCGCCGAGGCCAGGGCGCCGCGCGAGGCGGCCACGCTCATGCTCTGGATCGTCTCGTCCTCGGCGGCGAATCGGCGGGTCTTGATGCCCGACCTGGTCCGGATCCACTCGTCACTCGAGTCGATCGGACCCGCCACTTCGTCGTTGGTGACCACCCGGGCGGGGCGATAAACGCCGAGCCCGAGGATCGCGGTGTGCTCTGCCCCGATGGTTTGGGCGAGTCGAGCAGACATGATGCGTCTCCTAATAACCTGCGGCGCTGCCGGCCGGGGAGGCCCGGCGAAGCTACGTGAGCGTAGACATGAGGCCCCCTCATATTAGCTCGCAGCGGCGTGGCGGGCGTGCGTATGGTCACTTTTCCCGGGTATACCTGCGGATAGCGCATCGATTGCTGTTCGGCGCGCCCCCAACTAGTGATGCGAGGAATCAATGCTCGGTCTCGGGATCATCGGCTGGATCATCATCGGCGGCCTCGCCGGATGGATCGCCAGCAAGTTCATGAAAACGGATGCTCAGCAGGGGATCGTGCTGAACATCGTGGTCGGCGTGATCGGCGGCCTGCTCGGTGGCTTCCTGCTGAAGTTGCTCGGCGTGGACGTCGAGGGCGGCGGCCTGTGGTTCAGCTTCTTCACCTGCCTCGGCGGCGCTGTGATTTTGCTGTTCCTGGTCAAGCTGGTGACCGGCCGCAGGGCCTGACGGCTGACCCGCGTGCCACGGGCTCCTTTCCCGTAGTGTGTGATCGCTTACGCCGGACCTATCGTGGAGTGGCGTAACCGACCACGAACCAGCACGAAAGAGGAGCCTGTGGCACGCCGTCCCACCCCGCCCGGCACGCCCGAGACCACCGGAATCGGGCATGTCATCGATCTGGTCCGCAGCACCATTCCGCCGCTGCACCCCGCCGGGCTGCCGTTCGTCGCCGCGCCGCTGGCCGTCGCCGTGCTCGGCGGCAAACGCAAGTGGGTCCGCCGGACCGGCCTGGTCGCCGCGGCGGCCTGCGCCACCTTCTTCCGCCACCCGAACCGGGTGCCCCCGAACCGCGCCGGCGTGGTCGTCGCGCCCGCCGACGGCGAGATCGCGCTCGTCGACACCGCGGTGCCGCCCGCCGAACTCGGCCTGGGCGAGCAGCCGCTGCCCCGGGTCAGCATCTTCCTGTCCGTGCTGGACGTGCACGTGCAGCGCATCCCGTTCTCCGGCACCGTCGTCGACGTGCGCCACCAGGACGGCCAGTTCCGCTCGGCCGATCTGCCCGAGGCCAGCACGGTCAACGAGCGCACCAGCCTCGTGCTCGAACTCGCCGACGGCAGGCGCCTGGTGGTCGTCCAGATCGCCGGTCTGCTCGCCCGCCGCATCGTGTGCGACGCCGTGGTGGGCGACAAGGTCACCATCGGCGACACCTACGGGCTGATCCGCTTCGGCTCGCGCGTGGACACCTACTTCCCGGCGGGCACCGAACTGCTGGTCCAGCCGGGCCAGCGCACCATAGGCGGCGAGACCGTCCTGGCCGAGTTGTCATGATGGAAGCCGCTGTGCCCGCGCAGCGGCGCAGGCGACGCAGCGTCCGGTTGCTCCCGAGCATCGTGACGATCCTCGCGCTGTGCGCGGGACTCTCGGCGGTGAAGTTCGCCCTCGACGGCAGGCTCGACCTGACGCTGGCCATGGTCGGCGCGGCCGCGGTGCTCGACACCCTCGACGGCAGGCTGGCGCGCATGCTCGACGCCACCACCAAGATGGGCGCCGAACTGGACTCGCTGTCCGACGCGATCTCCTTCGGTGTGGCGCCCGCGCTGGTCCTCTACGTCACGCTGCTCGACGAGAACAGCGCGGGCTGGATCATCGCGCTGTTGTTCGCGGTGAGCATCGTGCTGCGGCTGGCCCGGTTCAACACCCTGCTCGACGACGACACCCGCCCGGACTGGGCGCGCGAGTACTTCGTCGGCGTGCCCGCGCCCGCGGGCGCGCTGATCGCGCTGGTGCCGATCGCGCTGTACGTGCAGTTCGGCGACGGCTGGTGGGTCGGGTTCTACGAGGTGGCGGCGTGGACGGTGTTCGCGGCGGCGCTGTGCGTGAGCACCATCCCGACGCTGGCCATGAAGTCGGTGTCGGTGGCGCCGCAGGCGGCCGCGGGCCTGCTGGTGCTGGTCGCGCTGGCGGCCGCGCTGCTGGTGACCTACCCGATCGTCCTGCTGCTCGTCCTGGTCGCGCTGTACCTGGCGCACATCCCGTTCGCCTGGCATTCGCAGCGCTGGGTCGCGGCCCGTCCGGAGACCTGGCAGCACAAGCCCGCCGAGCGCCGCGCCCAGCGGCGGGCGCAGCGGCGTCGTCCGGCGGTGCGGTCCGGTGCGCGCGGGTCCACCGCCCGGCTGCGGCTGCGCAGGCCGGGCGGTAAGCGGGAGCAATCCGACGACGTCACGAGGTAGTCGCCGTGGGCGGGTACCCTTCGCTTCGGCGGCGAGGCCGAACGGGGTGTGCCCCGGTACCGCGGAAGAGGTGAGGCGTGGAATCCGACGGATTGAGCGCGTTCCAGGCGCACCGCCCCCGGTTGTACGCGCTCGCCTACCGGATGCTCGGCTCGGCCGCCGAGGCCGAGGACGCGGTGCAGGAGACCTACCTGCGCTGGGAATCCGCCGACCGCGCCGCGATCGGCTCGGCCGAGGCGTGGCTCACCACCGTTCTCGCGAATCTGTGTCGCACCTGGCTGGTTTCGGCGCGCACCCGTCGCGAGTCCTACGTGGGCGTGTGGCTGCCCGAACCGGTGCCCACCTCGGGCGGTGAACTGGGCCCGCTGGAGACGGCCGAGGAGCGCGAACTCGTCTCGCTGGCCCTGCTGGCCGCGATGGAGCGGTTGAATCCGGTGGAGCGCGCCGTGTTCGTGCTGCGTGAGGCGTTCGGTTACGCCCACCGCGAGATCGCCGACATGCTCTCGCTCACCGAGGCCAACTCCCAGCAGACCTACCGCCGCGCGAGTCAGCGTGTGCGCGATGGCAAGTCGCGGTTCACCGTGCCGCCCGCGCAGGCCACCGCCCTCATCGAGCGTTTTCTCGAGGCCGCGCGCAACGGGGACGTCGAGAAGCTGGAGAGCGTGCTCGCCGCCGATGTCATCGCCGTGGCCGACGGCGGCGGGAAGGTCAACGCGGCGCGGCGGCCGGTGCACGGGGCCGGCAAAGTCGCGCGCTACCTGGTCGGGCTGTGGCGCTGGGCGGTGCCGGAGATGGACTTCGCGATCGAGGAGTTCAACGGCGCGCCCGGCCTGGTGGTGCGCGTCGGTGGTGCACCGCTGATCGTGATCGCCTACGAGCTGGCCGACGACGCGGTGTCGGCGCTGTACCTGGTGGTGAATCCCGACAAGCTCGCGCGGCTGGCGCGGGCCGGGGAGTCCGGGTTCGGGTGACGCGGGTCACGCCGGGGATCTGTCAGGGATCGCGGGGCTGTCCGGTCGAACTGGTGTAGGCCAATCGAGAGGAGCCACATCATGACCGGACAGCATCGGATCGTCGTGCTCGGCGCGGGTTACGCGGGGTTGTCGGCCGCGCGCCGGTTCGCGGGCAAGGGCGCCGAGGTCACCGTGGTGGACGCGCGCGCGGAGTTCGTCGAGCGGGTGCGATTGCATCAGGTGGCGGCGGGGCAGTCGGTGCGGCGCTGGGATCTCGCGGAGTTGCTGCGGGGCAAGGGGATCGGCTTCGTCCACGCCCGCGCCGAACACATCGACACCGCCGCCGGACAGGTGCGGCTGCACGACGGCGCCACGCTCGCTTACGACACGCTCGTCTACGCGCTCGGCAGCATCGCCGACACCGCAGGGGTGCCCGGTGCGGCCGAACACGCGAAATTCGTTGCCACACCGGAGGATCTGACCTGGACGGCGGGCGCGGGCCGGATCGCGGTGGTCGGCGCGGGCGCGACGGGCATCGAACTGGCCGCGGAACTGGCCGAGTCGCTGCCGGATTCGCGCGTGACGCTGTTCAGCCCCGACGAGCCGGGCGCGTGGCTCTCGCCCAAGGCCGTCGCGCACATCCGCCGCGTGCTGGAGCGTCTCGGCGTCGAGATCCGGCCGGACGCGAAGGTCACCG
Organism: Nocardia puris; assembly: GCF_003315035.1. Taxonomy (GTDB): domain Bacteria; phylum Actinomycetota; class Actinomycetes; order Mycobacteriales; family Mycobacteriaceae; genus Nocardia; species Nocardia puris. Next base: position 26,338 of record NZ_QNRE01000010.1, on the reverse strand, counting down.
AGGTGCTCGCCGACGGCGTGCGGTTGGCCTCGGGGGAGGTCGTGCCCACCGACGTGACCGTCTGGACGACCGGGTTCGGCGTGCCGGATCTGGCGGCGCGCTCGGGACTCGCGGTGGACGCCGCCGGGCGCGTGCGCACCGACTCGTCGCTGCGCTCGGTCTCACACCCGAACGTGTACGCGGCCGGGGACAGCGCCGTCGTCGCGGGCCCCGGCGACCGGGAGCTGCGGATGGCCTGCGCCACCGCGCTGCCCACCGGTAAATACGCGGCCGACGCGGCCCTGGCGCGGCTGGCCGGCCGGGAGCCGCGCGGGCTCGGCTTCCGCTACGTCCTGCAATGCCTGAGCCTGGGCAGGCACGACGGACTGGTTCAGTTCGTGCGCGCCGACGACAGCCCGCGCGGCACCGTGCTGCGCGGCCGCACGGGCGCGTGGGTGAAGGAGCGGATCGTGCGCTTCGCGGCGGCGTCGGCGGGCGCGAAATAGGCGGGTTTCCGCCAAGCGTCAACCATAGGTTGACGATTCCCGGATCGTCAACCTATGGTTGACGCATGACTTCCTCCATTCGCCTCGACGACCTCATCGACGGCATTAAGAAGGCTCGCCCCGACAACGTGCTCGAGCAACTCTCCGACGCCGTGGTCGTCGGGGGCCACCTGGGCGAGGTGGCCGACCATCTCATCGGCCACTTCGTCGACCAGGCGCGCCGCGCCGGCGCGTCCTGGACCGACATCGGCGAATCCATGGGCGTTTCCAAGCAGGCCGCGCAGAAGCGGTTCGTGCCCAAGGATCCCGCCGACGCGGCCGCCATGGACCCCAACGCCGGCTTCGCCAAGTTCACCCCGCGCGCCCGCGCGGTGGTGATGGCCGCGCAGGAGTCCGCGCGCACCGCGGGCAACCAGCGGATCAGCCCGGCGCACCTGGTGCTCGGCCTGCTCGCCGAGCCGGAAGGGCTTGCGGCGCAACAGATCATCGGTACCGGACTCACCCTCGACGCGGTCCGCGAGGCCGCCACCGCCGCGATCTCGCCCGCCGAGAGCTCCGACGCCCCGGCCGGACTCGTCCCCTTCGACGCGGAGGCCAAGAAGGTCCTCGAACTCACCTTCCGCGAAGCACTTCGCCTGGGCCACAACTACATCGGCACCGAGCATGTGCTGCTGGCCCTGCTCGAGCGCGAGAACGGCGAGGGACTGCTCACCGGTCTCGGACTGGACAAGGACCGCCTGGAGGCGAATCTCCAGGAGGCGCTGGCCTCGATCCTGGCCGCGAAAACCCAGGAGGGGTGAGTCCTCAGGGCACGTTGCGTGCCAGTTCGTCCAGCCACGCGGCGGCCGACGCGTCACTCGGTGCGCGCCAGTCGCCGCGTGGCGAGAGCGAGCCGCCCGAACCGACTTTCGGCGCGTTCGGCAGCGTCGAGCGTTTGAACTGGCTGGTCTGCACGAACCGGCGCAGGAACTCCGCCAGCCAGTGCTTGATCGCGGGCAAGTCGTAGGCGTTGCGCTGGTCGGCCGGGATCAGATCCGGCCACGCCCCGCGCGCCGGGTCCGCCCACGCGTGCCGCGCCAGATACGCGATGCGGCTGGGCCGGTAGCCGAAGCGCAACAGGTAGTACAAGTGGAAATCCTGGAGCTCGTAGGGGCCCACCACGGCCTCCGAGCTCTGGCCGGGGCCCTCGCTGTCTTGATCGTCGGAGGGCACCAGCTCCGGTGAGATCTCGGTGCGCAGAATGGATTCCAGCACTTCGCTCGCCGCCGCGCCGAACCGCTCGCGCTCGGCCGCCCACGCGATGAGGTACTTGATCAGGGTCTTGGGCACCGACGCGTTCACGCTGTAGTGCGCCATGTGGTCGCCGACGCCGAATGTGCACCAGCCCAGCGCCAATTCGCTCAGATCGCCGGTGCCGACCACCAGCGCGCCGTGCTGATTGGCCAGCCGGAACAGGTGCGAGGTGCGCTCGCCCGCCTGTACGTTCTCGTAGGTCACGTCGTACTGCGGAACACCCTCGGCCGCAGGGTGATTCAGGTCGCGCAGCATCTGGGTGGCGGACGGGCGGATGTCGATCTCGTTCGCTGTCACGCCCAGCGCCGCCATGAGCCGGTGCGCGTCGGTGCGGGTGCGCGCGCTCGTCGCGAAACCCGGCATGGTGTAGGCGAGGACGTTCGTGCGCGGCAGGCCGAGGCGGTCCATCGTCCCGGCCGCCACCAGCAGCGCCTGCGTGGAATCCAGTCCGCCGGACACGCCGATCACCAGCCGCTGCAACCCGGTCGCGCGCAGCCGGGTGCTCAGGCCCTCGATCTGGATGTGGTGCACCTCCGCGCAACGCTCGTTGCGGGCGGCCGGATCGGCGGGAACGTATGGGAAGCGCGGTATTTCGCGTCGCAACTCCACCGCGCCGGAGGGGACCGGCAGGTCGACGTCCACCCGCCGCAGCGCGCTCAGCCGCTCGCGGTGGTCGTGCACGTTGTCGGCGAAGCTGGTGGTGCGGAGGCGGTCGGCGGCCAGGCGGCGCAGGTCCACATCGGCGGTCACCAGTCGCGGGTGGTCGCCGAAACGCTCACCCTCGGCGAGCAATTCGCCGTTCTCGCATACCAGCGCCTGCCCGTCCCAGGCCAAGTCGGTGGTCGACTCCCCGTGCCCGGCAGCGGAATACAGGTATGCCGCCAGGAACCGCGCCGAATGCGAGGTGCACAGCGCGCGCCGGTACTCGGCCTTGCCGATGACGATATTGCTGGCCGACAGATTCACCAGCACCGTGGCGCCCGCCAGTGCCGCGTATCCGCTGGGCGGCAACGGAACCCAGCCGTCCTCGCAGATCTCCAGGTGGAAGGTGAAGCCCTCCAGATTCGTCGCGGTGAACAGCAGATCCGCCCCGAACGGCACCCGCTGTCCCGCGATGGTCACCGTGCCCGAGAGGTTCTCCCGCGCCGCGGCGAACTGGCGCTTCTCGTAGAACTCGCGATAGTTCGGCAGGTAGCTCTTCGGCGCGGCGCCCAGCACCCGCCCGCGGCAGATCGCGATGCCGCAGTTGAACAATCGGCCCTGATCGCGCACCGGCGCGCCGACGATCAGCACGGTGTCGATGCCGGCGCTCTCGGCCACCAGCCGGGTGAGTGCCGCGTCCACGGCGTCGTCGAGGGCGTCCTGGTGGAACAGGTCGTCGCAGGAGTAGGCCGACAGGCCGAGTTCGGGGAACACCGTCAGCACCGCGCCGTCGGCGGCGGCCCGGCGCGCCAGCGCGAGCGTCTCCTCGGCGTTGTAGGCGGGATCGGCGACCCGCACCCGGGGCACGGCCACCGCGACCCGCGCGAAACCGTGCCGGTAGAGCGAATCGAACGGCGGTGTGGTCATCTCGTCCCCCTCGGGGATCTCGGGCGATCATGATCCACCGCGGAATCTACGCCTCGGTCACGGCCGCCCGCGCAGTCCGCCGCCCCATTTCGGCCAGGTGGCCTGTGGTCTGGGCTCGGCGACCAGCGACGAGCGGTCGATATCGGTGACGAACAGCGGCAGCCGCGGCGCGAGCCCGTCCAGCAGGCCGAGCAGTTTGCCGCCGAGCGCGGCGCGGTATTCGGTCATGGTCAGCCCGACGATCTGCAGGAACGCCACCCGCCCGTTGACGGTGGCGATGGTCCCCAGCTCCGGATCGGGAACGAAACCCACCGCTTGGATCGCCGAATCCGGCCGGTCCGCCGCGATCGGGCCGTTCGCCTTGATCGTGTGCCCCGGTTCGAACCACTTGCCGGACTGGAAGACGTACTTGGCGAGGTTCTGCATGAAGTTCGCGGGCCACACCGGCGGCTGCTCCGCGTCGGTGGTCAACCGGAAGGTGAACTCGAACCCCCACCCCGACACCTCGGGGTCGTCCCATTCCTTTTCACCCAGCTCGCTCATGCCGTATCCGACGTAGTGCCAGTGCGGCACCGGGTCGTCCCGCCGATACGCGCTGATCCCCTCCAGCGGGTCGGGGCCACCCAGCGACCAGGGATGCCCCACCGTCCAGTGCACCGGTGCCTGCCCGCCGTACAACTGCGCCAGGGCGCCGTCGATCGCGTCCCAGCCGGCTCCATCACTCACCCGGCCACTTTATGCCCCGTAAAGCGGTCCTTCCCGGCGTCGGTGGCCCGGTCGCCCCGCCGGACGACGGTCGCCTGCCCGGCCGGTCCTCGGAACCGGGCCGTGACGACCCGCGGGAAACCGCCGCCGTACTGGGCGCGTGACCACCGCTGCCGGGGGTTTGCCCGGTAACCTATAGCAATGGTGGATCAATCTGGTGATACGGATTCCGACCTAGTCGCGGGGGAGAGTCGCGCGGATCTGCTGCTCGCGCTGTCGTACGTGTCCACCGAGGCGGGGCCGGACGGGGAGTACATCGTCAACGGGAATCTGCCGCCGGAGGTGGCGCCACCGTTCATCCGGGCCGTCATGCGGGTGGAGGCGGAGTTGCTGTTGCACGACGCCGAGCTCGTCACCGTCGACAACGAGGAACCGCGCACCCCCGAGGAGCGGCGCACCGACGCGTTCGTCGCGCTGGTGCTGCGCATCGACGACCGGCACTGAGCGCCGCCCGGACCTTGCACTCGGCACCCCAGAGTGCTAGAAATGGCTTTGGCACTCTCGACCTGTGAGTGCCAGGTCGGGACGGTGAGACCGGGTTCCATCGACACCCTCGGTCGTCCGTCGCGGGCACCGAACCTGGCCAGCGTATATGGGGTGATCCGACCTGCGGTCGCCCCGTGTGTCAGCCATCCACATGGAGGATCTCAAAAACGCCATGGCCAAGACAATTGCGTATGACGAAGAGGCCCGCCGCGGCCTCGAGCGCGGCCTGAACAGCCTCGCCGACGCGGTCAAGGTGACGCTGGGCCCCAAGGGTCGCAACGTTGTCCTGGAGAAGAAGTGGGGCGCCCCCACGATCACCAACGATGGTGTGTCCATCGCCAAGGAGATCGAGCTGGAGGACCCGTACGAGAAGATCGGCGCCGAGCTGGTCAAGGAAGTCGCCAAGAAGACCGACGACGTCGCGGGTGACGGCACCACCACCGCCACCGTGCTCGCCCAGGCGCTGGTGCGCGAGGGCCTGCGCAACGTCGCCGCCGGCGCCAACCCGCTGGGCCTCAAGCGCGGCATCGAGAAGGCCGTCGAGGCCGTCACCGCCAAGCTGCTCGACACCGCCAAGGAGGTCGAGACCAAGGAGCAGATCGCTGCCACCGCCGGTATCTCGGCCGGCGACGCGTCCATCGGCGAGCTGATCGCCGAAGCCATGGACAAGGTCGGCAAGGAAGGCGTCATCACCGTCGAGGAGAGCAACACCTTCGGTCTCCAGCTGGAGCTCACCGAGGGCATGCGCTTCGACAAGGGCTACATCTCCGGTTACTTCGTGACCGATCCGGAGCGCCAGGAAGCCGTCCTCGAGGATCCCTACATCCTGCTGGTCGGTTCCAAGGTCTCCACCGTCAAGGACCTGCTGCCGCTGCTGGAGAAGGTCATCCAGGCCGGTAAGCCGCTGCTGATCATCGCCGAGGACGTCGAGGGCGAGGCCCTGTCGACCCTGGTCGTGAACAAGATCCGCGGCACCTTCAAGTCGGTCGCCGTCAAGGCCCCCGGCTTCGGCGACCGCCGCAAGGCGCAGCTGGCCGATATCGCCATCCTCACCGGTGGCGAGGTCATCAGCGAAGAGGTCGGCCTCTCCCTGGAGACCGCCGGCGTCGAGCTGCTGGGCCAGGCCCGCAAGGTCGTCGTCACCAAGGACGAGACCACCATCGTCGAGGGCGCGGGCGACGCGGAGGCCATCAAGGGCCGGGTCGCGCAGATCCGCACCGAGATCGAGAACTCGGACTCGGACTACGACCGGGAGAAGCTGCAGGAGCGCCTGGCCAAGCTGGCCGGCGGTGTCGCGGTGATCAAGGCGGGCGCGGCCACCGAGGTCGAGCTCAAGGAGCGCAAGCACCGCATCGAGGACGCCGTCCGCAACGCGAAGGCGGCCGTCGAGGAGGGCATCGTCGCCGGTGGTGGCGTGGCCCTGCTGCAGTCGGCGCCGGCGCTGGACGCGCTGAACCTGACCGGTGACGAGGCGACCGGCGCGAACATCGTGCGTGTCGCGCTGTCGGCTCCGCTGAAGCAGATCGCCTTCAACGCCGGCCTCGAGCCCGGCGTGGTCGCCGAGAAGGTGTCGAACCTGCCCGCGGGTTCCGGCCTGAACGCCGATTCGGGCGAGTACGAGGACCTCCTGGCCGCCGGCGTCGCCGACCCGGTCAAGGTCACCCGTTCGGCCCTGCAGAACGCGGCGTCCATCGCGGCGCTGTTCCTCACCACCGAGGCCGTCGTGGCCGACAAGCCGGAGAAGGCCGCTGCTCCCGCGGGCGACCCGACCGGTGGCATGGGCGGCATGGACTTCTGATCCCCTCGGAAGTTCGCTAGCTCTCGCTGGTAGCGAAGGCCGGTCCACTCTCGAAGTGGACCGGCCTTTGTCGCGTTCGGGGGATTGCGGTGCGGTAGCTCGGGATTGGCGCGCTGGAATCGGTTCGCGCTGTCGCGGTGGGGAATTCGCCGGGTGTGGTGCGGGAGCCGTTGTCGCCGCGGGCGATTCACGCGGTGGCGGGCAGGCGCAGGCGCTCGGCGAGTTCGTTGAAGATGTAGAAATTGGGGATGGTGGCGACGGGTGTCAGCGAGATCCAGGTGCCGTCGACCTTGATGCGGACCAGGCCGCCGCGGGCGTCGATGAGCTGGATGCGCTCCCACGGGTAGAACTGGTCGCGGTAGGTGAGCGCGTGCAGGTCCAGGCCGAGGTCGCCGAACAGCACGCTGCCGCCGCCGTCGATGGTGGCGACGGCTCGGGGGAGCTGGGTGCCGGTGACGGCGGACTGGATGGCGCGGCCCCATTCGCGCGCCTCGGCGAACTCGGTGTCGTCGAAAGCGGCCTTGACGCCGCCGGGCCCGGTGAGCTCCATGGCGTAGTCCACCCGGGCGGTGTTCTGGAAGGGGATCACCTGCTGGCGCACCTCGGCGGTGTCCCACCGGAATCCGGCCACTCGCTCACCGGAGCGGTACACCGTCATGCCGTTGTCGAACAGGTCCAGCCGCGCGGCGCGGTTGCGCCGGTTCTGCCTGCCGCGCAGCAGCGCCATGACGGCGGGCACCAGCGCGACCAGCCAGATCGCCGCCCCGCCGGCCGGGGAACCCGCGGCGGCGCTGATGATTCCGACGGCGGCGAGCCCGCCCGCGACGATCCCGCAGCCGCGCACGAACGTGTCGCTGACGGGTGCGGCCAGGAAGGTCTGGCGGTGGGCGCCGAGCTTCTCGTACTCGGCCATCAGGTGCACCAGCTGCGTCAGCGGCACCGTGCGCCGGACCTCGGTTCCGTCCGCACCGTCGTCCGGCAGGGTCGGAGTGGTCAATCGTCCCTCCATGAGGCGGTTTTCATCCGCGCGAAGCGTATGCCACCCGGCCGAATACCGCCACCCCGCCCGCAGCCGTTGTCCGCCATGTGTCCTCGCTATCGCGCCGGGCTCACCTACGGTCGCATCCGCATCCGCATCCGAGGCCGGCCCGGCGGCCGCGCATCTCGCGCGCGCCACACGCAACCCCCCTCAGATCCCGTCCACCGTCACAACGCGGAACGGTCCCGGCGTCCCCGGCCCGGCGGGCCCGCCCTTGTCGAACTGCGACGCCACCACCAGCAGCCGGTCGCCGCTGCGCACGAGTGTGGTTGGCACGTCGAGGCTTTCGTCGGTGAATCGGTCGTCGAGCCGGGCCGCGGCGGCGTCGTCGGTGAGGGTCCAGCGCGACACCGTCTCGTCCATGTTGTGCACCACCCACAGGGTGTCGCCGCGCAGGGCCAGCCCGTCGCCGTTGCGCAGGTCGCCGCCGTCCAGCGCGACGCGGCGGATCGCGGGCGCGGCCCCGGTGAGGTCGACGCGGTACAGGTGGCCCGCGATCATGTCGACCGCCAGCAGGTGCCGCCCGGACTCCGCGGCCACGATGCCGTTGAGGCTGGCCGCGCCGGCCTCGCGCGGTGCGAGTTCGGGCGTGAGGTCGAATGCCGGTGTGAGCGCGCCACTTCCGCCCTGCGCCGCGGCTTCGCGCACCTGGTCGGGGGTGACGCGGTAGAGCACGGCGCGCACGCTGTCGGTGAGGTAGGCGGTGCCGTCGGGGGTGATCGTCACGTCGTTGACGAAGCGGGGATCGTCATCCGGGACGTCGAACCGGGCCAAGGCCGTGCGACTGGTCGTGTCGTAGACGGTGACCCCTTTGGTCGAGTCGGTGACCCAGAGCCGCCCTTGCGGGTCCACGGCCAACCCGTTGGCGGTCGCTCGCCCGTCCGCGCCCGCGGGCAGGAAGACCTCGGCGCGCGGCGCGCCGGGTTCGGCCCGGTACACCGAGCCGTCCTCGTAGGACCCGACGTAGGTGACGCCGGTGTTCGGCTCCAGCGCGATGCCCTCGGGATAGACGCGGTCGCCGGGCAATTCGTACGCGGTCTGGACCCGCGCTTCCGGTTCGGCGCTGCCGCAGGCGGCGAGGACGGCCGCGAGCACGGCTACGGCGGTGAGTCGGGTGGCCGACATGGGTGACCCCTTGCGATCAATAGAACTCTGTCTTACATGTCGGCACGAATTTAGATTAGAATTCTAATGATCGTCAAGATTCGAATGAATCGGAGGGTGGATACGATGCCTCCATGACGTCCATGCCCGCCGAGGACCGCATCGGTTCGTATGTCAAACGCGCCGAACAGGCCCTCGCCACGGCAAAACACGCGGCCTTGAAACCGGCGGGCGTCACGGTCGCGCAGTACGCCGCGCTGCTGCACCTCTCGGAGAACCCCGGTATCTCGGCCGCCGCGCTGGCCCGGCTGTGCGGTGTCACCCCGCCGACCATCAACACGGTGCTGGCCAACCTCGCCGACCGCGGGCTCATCGAGCGCACGCCGCACGCCTGGCACCGCAACGTCCTGGAGACCCGCCTCACCGAGCGCGGCAACGCCGTCATGGCCGACGCCGACGCCCGCGCGATCCGCGTCGAACGCGCCGTCGCCGCCGCCTTCACCGACGCCGAGCGCGACACCCTCCTCGACCTGCTCACCCGCTGCGCCGACGCCTTCGACGCGGCCCGCCTCGCGGAGTCCGGCCGCTAGCGCCGAAAACCGACGCCGCCGGCGCTACGACCAGGCGCGACGGTGCCGGACGCAGCGGGTCGGCTTCACGCCTCGGCGGGCGCTGCCACGCTCGGAACCTCCCGTGTCGGCAAATCATCAGTGACACCGAAATGGCCGAGGACGAATCGGAGTGGTCGCGGGAACGGCTTCCTATTCGTGCTGCTGGTGCGAGTCGACACGACGGTGCTCGGCTCCGGTTCCGCGGCGTCGGGGCGGCATCGCCTTCCCCTCTGCCAACTTTCGGCTAACGCGCTGCCGGCTGAGGCGCGAGACGAAGGGCCCGATCCATGACGAGGGGATCGGGCGCTTCGGTATTGTCTGCCCCAATGTCACAGGATGCGAATACGGGACGTATGTACGCCGGGCAGCCCGTCGAGGACCGGCAGCGCCAGCGGCGTGCGCGTTTTCTGGAGTCCGGTCTGACGGTCTTCGCTCGCGACGGCTACGCCAACAGTTCGGTGGGCGCAATCTGTAAGGACGCCGGGCTCTCCTCGCGCCAGTTCTATGAGGAGTTCACCGGACGCGAATCGCTGCTGCTCGAACTGTACGAGCAGATCGATCGCGAATCGCGCGAGGCGGTCACCGCCGCCCTGGCGAAGAAGGCCGACTCCGGCGCGCTCGAGATCATCGACGCCGCCGTGCGCGCCTACGTGGAGACCATCGGCGCCGACCCGCGCAAGGCCAGGGTCGCCCTCGTCGAGGTCGTCGGCGCCGGGCCCAAGGTGGAGAAGTTCCGCCTGGAGCTGCGCCGCGTCTGGGGCGCGCTGCTGGCCAGCGCCGCCGAGGACGCCGCCATGCACGGCGAGATCCCGCCGGGCGACTACGAGATGCGGGTGCTGGCCATCATCGGCGCGGTCAACTACGTGGTCGACTCCTGGAGCGGATCGGACCCGCGCCCCCCGCTCGACGACGTCATCCGGGTGCTGAGCCGGGTGATCATGGGCGCGGTCGGCGCCTGATCCCGGCGTCCGCGACGTGCGTGGAGAGTCCGGCGCCGCGCGGGGTACGGTGCGCGGCATGCAGACAGTGCCGATCCAGGTGCCCGACGGCAGCACCATTCCGGTGCGCCTGGTCGCGGCGCGGGGCGAGCATCGCCATCCCGTGACCCCCGACGCGCCGCGTCCGGTGGTGGTGATCGTGCCCGGTCTCGGGGTGCCCGGCGCCTACTACGAACTCGTCGCCAAGCGGTTGGCCGCGCGCGGATTCGACGCCGCCATAGGCGAATTGCGCGGCAACGGCGACAGCCGCCCGCGGCCGAGCCCCACCAGCACGTACGGCTACCACGAACTCGTCTCCGTCGATTTCCCGGCGATGATGCAGGTGGTGCGCGACCGGTTCCCGGCCAGCACCCCCTACCTGCTGGGGCACAGCATGGGCGGCCAGCTCGCCGTCCTGTACGCGGCGCGCGTGCGCGGCAGGCTGGGCGGGCTGATCCTCATCGCCTCCGGCACGCCCTACTACCGCGGTTATCGCGGGTTATTCGCGCCCGGAATGCTTTTCGGCACCACGGCGGCCTCGCTGGCCGCGAGCGTCGCGGGGTTCTGGCCGGGCGACAAGATCACCGTCGGCGGGTTCGGCCCGCAGTCGAAGGTGCTCGTCTCGGACTGGGCGCGCCTGGCCCGCACCGGCCGGTTCGTCCCGGTCGGCGCGGATATCGACTACGAGGAGCGCATCGCCCGGCTGAAGCTGCCGGTGCTCTCGATCACCATCGCCGGTGACGAACTCACCCCGCGCGGCTCCGCCGAACACCTGCTGGGCAAGATGCCCGACGCCGACATCACCACCTGGCGCCAGCCCGAACGGCTCGGCCACAACGGCTGGATTCCGGACCCGGACTCCACGGTGGACCGCATCGAGAAGTGGTTGCGCGACCGCTGATTTCACGCCGCCGGGCCCGATGTGTCCGGACCCGGCGGCGCGCGATCAGCGCACCCCGGTGATCGCGGCGAACAGTCCGGCGAGATAGTCAGGCCCGAGCGTGCCGAGCGCGGGCGCGCTCAGCGGGGTCGACATCGTCCGCACGTCGCACCCGGCCGGACGGGGCCCGGCGGCGCGCTCTTTGAGCCAGGCGAAGGCGCCCGGCGCCCCGAGGCCCCAGCCGAACACGTGCGCCGACACCGCCGACGGGATCACGTCGCGCCGGTAGGTGACGGGTGTGCCCGTGCCGCAGTATCTTTCGACCAGCGCGTCGGCCGAGGCGATCGTGCTCAACTCGTCGTCCACGGCGTTGTACACGTAGAGCGGCGCGGTGGGCGCGCCGCGGCCGAGTTGGCGTTCGGCGAGCAGGCCGCGGGTGATCGGGTGCTCGACCAGGTCGGAGAGCGGCACGGTGAGCAGCGTATTCACATCGCGGAGCATGAAGTTCAGCAGGTTCTGCGGGGTGCAGCTCGCCGCCGCCAGGTCGATCAGGTGCTTGCCCTCCGGCGTGGTCGAGCGGTCGACGAGCGCGGCGAGTTCCGGTGAGTCCTGGCGCAGCGCGGCCACGCCGATCCCGACCAATCCCGCCACCGGAGAACCGTTTCCGTTGTACAGCGCGGTCGCCAGGTCGGCGACGGGTGCGCCCACCGCCATCCCGGCCACGTTCAGTTCCGGCGCGTAGGTGGGCTGGAGTTCGGCCGCCCACGCCGTCGCGATGCCGCCGCCGGAGTACCCCCAGAACAAGCTGGGGATATCGGCGGGCAGCCCGAGCGCGGTGAAGTTCCGCACCGCGCGCACGCCGTCGAGCGCGACGTACCCCGGTTCCCTCGGCGTGAGGAAACGGTTCTGCACACCACCGAGATCCGGGGCCGACACCACCCATCCCTGTTGCAGCCCGGCCGCGATCATCGGCGCTTCGTTCGCGGTGGTGGACAGGGTGACCGGCCCGCCGAACTTTGCCGGGTCCAGCCACCCCGAGCCGGTGCGCAGGGTGCGCGAGGGCATGCAATCGGGCGCGATGGCGTCGATCATGCTGTTGAACGACAGGATCGCGGTCGGCGCGCCGGGCCCGGCCAGGGCGGTGGTGACCGCGGCGTACGGATTGCCCTCGGAATCGGTGGTGCGGTAGAGCAATTGCCACGCGCGCACCTGCATCGGCACCAATTGCAGTGCGCTGGACTGGATCTCGCGCACCCGCAGGATGGTGCCCGGCGGCACCTGCGCCAGCGTCGAGGGTGGCATGTAGAAGGGGTCGGTCGTATCGGGGATCGCCGAGGCGGTGGGCGCGCCGGTCGTCATCGAGACGCCGAGGGCGACGGCGGCGGCGGTGATGTATCCGAGGAATCGCCGGTACGGAGATCGGTGCGTCCCCCTGGCGGATCCACGTCGTGCTCTTCGAGTCGAATTGATCACCGCTCGATCGTAGAACGTGTTCTAGTTCCGGTGGGCCGAATCAGCCGCGCCAGACCTGTTTCGCGACGCGCAGGAAGTTCCCGCCGAACACCGCCGCGATCTCCGCCGGCGTGAACCCGCGCGCCGCCAGCACCTCGTCCAGGCCCGGCGCCGAGTCGGTGCCGATCAGATCCTCCGGCGGGGTCCATTGCAGCGGGCCGTACTTCGTGTACTCCTCGGAGAACGCTTCGGGGTGGGCGGCGATCTCGGCGTTGAAGTCGTCGCCGTCGAAGGAGTAGTCCGAGCCGATGCCGACGTGGTCGATGCCCACCAGTTCCGCGCCGTACTGGACGTGGTCGGCCATCGCCTCCACCCGCTCGACGCTTTCGTCGGCGCCGTTGCGCCCCAGGAAGATTCCCACGCCGTTCACCCCGATCACGCCGCCCGTCTCCGCGCACGCCCTGGCCTGCTCATCGGTGATATTGCGCGGATGGGCCCACAGGCCCGCGAAATTCGCGTGGCTGTAGATCATCGGCACCTGCGTGCGCGCCGCGATGTCCAGGCCGGTGCGCCGCGAGCAGTGCGCGCCGTCGGCGAACACGCCCGCCTCGTTCAGCGCGCGCACCAGATCCTTGCCGTAGGCGGTCAATCCGGTGTCGTCGGTGTCCAGGCAGCCGCAGCCCGCGGCGTTGGCGTGGTTGTAGACCGGCAGCAGCGAGCGCACGCCCAGTTCGGCGAACACCTCGACGTTGGCCAGGTCGCCGCCGAGCGGGCGGGAGTCCTCCAGATCGAAGGCCAGCGCGATGGTGTCGGGGTCGCCGAGGTCGTCCACCCCGTCGACGAGACGGAATCGTCCGTCCACCAACGCATCCCGCCGGAACTGGCGCACCAGCGCCAGCGCCCGCTCGGTGTCGTGCAGCGAGTACCCGACGTTCACCGACAGGTACGACCCGCGCGGGTACCGGGCGAGCTCGGCGATGTCCGCGCTCGGCAGCAAGGGCAGACAGCAGTGCTGTTCCCATAAGAAGGGTGCCACGGCGGACTCCTCGGGTGTTGTCTCGGATCTTTGATCCTACGAAGCCATCGATCCGAGACGGTTCCGCGACACAACCGTGCCTAACACCGACTTTCCGCCGGCCGATGGACCAGGTGATCGACCATTCTCTGCCGAAGGCGGTGCGACGTGCGTCGCGTACTCGTCCTGATCTCCGCGCTCGCGACGACACTGGGGCTCCTGCTCGTCCCCGGTGCCGCCGGCGCGTCTCCCTACTGCGGCCTGGTCTGGGGCTCGCTCGACAAATCGGTGCCGAAGCATTCGGCGGCCACGGTGACCGGGGTGCGCGCCGGCCGTCACGACTGCTTCGACCGGCTCGTCGTCGATCTCGCGGGCCCCGCGCCCGGCTATCACGTGGCCTACACCGACGCGGTCACCAAGGACGGCTCGGGCGAGCCGGTGCCGCTGCGCGGCGGGGCGTTCCTGGTCGTCACCGCGCACGCGCCGTCCTACGACCACGCGGGCCGCGCCACCTATTCGCCCGCCGACCGGGCGGAACTGGCGGCGGTCGCGGGGTACGCGACCTTCCGCCAGGTCGCGTGGGCGGGCTCGTTCGAGGGCAGCACCACGCTGGGGCTCGGGGTGCGGGCCCGGCTGCCGGTGCGGGTGTTCACCCTGGACGGGCCGGGCGCCGGGTCGCGGGTCGTGATCGACGTCGCACACTTCTGGTAACCGCGCACGCGATGTGACCGAGGCTGGGCAACAATGTGGAGCATGACCGGCGCCCCACAGAACGTGACCGACCCGTACCTCTGGCTCGAAGAAGTGACCGACGATCGGGCCCTGGACTGGGCTCGCGCCCACAACGAGGTGGTCGGACGGCGCTTCGCCGCCACCGAGCGGTTCACCGAACTGGAGCGGCGGATCCTCGACATGCTCGACACCGACACCAAGATCGCCTATCCGGGCCGGCGCGGGCAGTGGCTGTACAACTTCTGGCGCGACGCCGCGCACCCGCGCGGGCTGTGGCGGCGCACCACGTTCGCCGAGTACGCCAAGGAGTCCCCGGAGTGGGACGTGCTCATCGACCTGGACGCCCTGGGCGCGGCGGAGAGCGAGAACTGGGTGTGGGGCGGCGCGGCCGTGCTGCGTCCCGAGCAGTCGCGCGCGCTGATCAGTCTGTCGCGGGGCGGCGCGGACGCCAAGGTCGTGCGCGAATTCGACCTGGAGACAAGACAGTTCGTCGACCCGTCGGAGGGCGGCTACTACCTGCCGGAGGCGAAGTCGGAGATCCGCTGGATCGATATCGACTCGGTGTATGTGGGCACCGACTTCGGGCCCGGCTCGCTCACCGACTCCGGCTACCCCCGCATCGCGAAGCGCTGGCTGCGCGGCACGCCGCTCGCGGCGGCCGAGACGGTGTTCGAGGGCGAGGCGACCGATGTGGCAGTCTCGGCGGGCTACGACCGCACCCCCGGCTACGAGCGCCACTTCGTCGGGCGCGCAACGGATTTCTTCAACGAAGAGGTGTACCTGTTCGAGGAGGACGGGTCGCTGCGGCACCTGGACGTGCCGACCGACGCGAGCGAATCCTGGTACAAGGACTGGCTGCTGATCCGGTTGAAGTCGCCGTGGGAGGTGGGCGGCGTGAGCTACCCGGCGGGCGCGCTGCTCGGCACCGATTTCGCCGCCTTCCTCGACGGCGAGCGGGATTTCGACGTGCTGTTCACCCCCGACGCGCACACCTCGCTGCACGGGTACGGCTGGACCGAGAACCACCTGCTGCTCATCACCTTGCAGGACGTGCAGACCAAACTGCACGTGCTCACCCCGGGCCCGAACGGCTGGGCCGTGGAACCGCTGGCCGACGCGCCGCCGATGGCCACCACCAGCGTGATGAACCTCGACCCGCTCGAGGGCGGCGACGAATTCATGCTCAATACCAGCGGATTCACCACCCCGGCCACGCTGCTGGCGGGTTCGGTCGGCGGCACCACCACCCGGCTCAAGCAGGAGCCCGCGTTCTTCGACGCCGAGGGCGTGGAGACCGAACAGTTCTTCGCCCGCTCCGACGACGGAACGCGGGTGCCGTACTTCGTGATCCGCCATCGCGACCACGACGGCGCGCCCGGCCCCACGGTGATGTCGGGCTACGGCGGTTTCGAGGTGTCGCGCACCCCCGCCTACAGCGGCGCGTCGGGCATGGGCTGGCTGGAGCGTGGCGGCACCTGGGTGATGACCAATATCCGCGGCGGCGGCGAGTACGGACCCGAGTGGCACACGTCGGTGCAGAAGGCCAACCGGCACAAGGTCTATGAGGACTTCGCTGCGGTCGCCAAAGACCTTGTGGCGCGGGGCATCACGACGCCGCGCCGGCTCGGCGCCGTCGGCGGTTCCAACGGCGGCCTGCTCATGGGCGTGATGCTGACCCGCTACCCGGAACTGTTCGGCGCCATCGTCTGCCAGGTGCCGCTGCTGGACATGAAGCGCTACCACCTGCTGCTGGCGGGCGCCTCCTGGATGGCCGAGTACGGCGATCCGGACAAGCCGGAGGAGTGGGAGTACATCTCGAAGTACTCGCCGTACCAGAACGCGCGCGCCGACGCCGACTATCCGCCGATCCTGATCACCACCTCCACCCGCGACGACCGCGTGCACCCCGGGCACGCCCGCAAGATGGCGGCGCTGCTGGAGGAGCAGGGCCACACCTTCTGGTACCACGAGAACATCGAGGGCGGCCACGGCGGCGCGGCCGACAACAAGCAGATGGCCTTCCAGGCCGCGCTCATCTACGAGTTCTTCACCCAGATGCTCATGGAGGGGCGCACCGGGGAGGAGTGAAAACCACGGCGCCGACGCGGCTTACGCCGCGTCGGCGCCGAATTTCGCTGGGGGGATTCAGTTCTTCGCGTCGATGCCGCCGACGATCAGCGCGGTGAGGTTGTCGATCGCGCGCGCCTCCCCGAGCAGTCCGCGCGCGATCCGCTGGGACAGCGCCTCGGCGGCCCCGATCAGGCCCACGCACCGCACGTGCAGTTCGCCGGCGGGCAGTGCCGAGAAGGGCGCCAGCGCGTCGCGGAGGATCTCGATGCAGCGCTCCACCAGTTCCTGCTGGACGGCGGCCATCTCCGCGTTGCCCTTGAGCGCCGCCGAGATCGCGTGCCATTCCGGGCCTGCCGTGATGTGGCAGGTCAGGTAGGACACGCTGATCACGCGCGCCACCGCGGCCAATTCCCGCGGCGCGTGCGCGAGCGCCTCGGTCATATCGGCGGCCTGCCGGTCGTCGATGCGCTTGTACAGCTCGATCAGCAGGCCCGAGCGGGTGCCGAAGTGCTCGTAGGTCACCGGTTTGCTCACGCCCGCCCGTTCGGCGAGCACGCCGAGGGTGAGCGCGTCGGCGCCCTGTTCGCCGATGATCGCCAGCGCCGTTTCCAGGAGTTGTTCGTGCCGTTCGGCTTTCGGCATCCGCTTGCTCGGCGGCCGGGTGGGGGCTGTCACAACGGAACCTCCTCATCGGACTTGACTGCAGCGCCTTCTCGTTTATAACCTACTATCCGTAACCTACCAATCGTAGGTTACGGATAGTAGGGACGATGCGTCCCGCGAGGTAAGGAGTTCGGCCATGTCCAACAGCAACGATCCGGTGCTGATCATCGGCGGGTCCGGGGTGGTGGGGTCGCTCACGGCGCGCCAGCTGCGCCGGTTGCATCCCGGCCTGCCGCTGGCCATCGGCGGGCGCGATCTCGCCCGCGCCGAAGCGGTCGCCGCCGAGGTGGGCAACGCCGTCGGCGTCACCGTCGACCTGGCGCGCCCCGACCTGGGCCTGCCCGCCGACGCCGCGTTCAGCGCGGTCGCCGTCTTCGTCAAGGACGCGACCACGAACTCGCTGCGCTACGCGCTCACCCACCGGCTGCCCTACATCAGCGTCTCCACCGGCACCTACGAGATCGGCCCCGAGGTCGCGCTGCACATCCATCACCCCGGCCGGTCCGCGGTCGTGCTCGGCAGCCACTGGTTGGCCGGCGCGGCGATCTTCCCGGTCCTGAAGCTGGCCGCCGACTTCGAGCGGGTCGACGACATCCGCATCGGCGTGGTGCTCGACGGCCAGGACATGGGCGGACAGGCCGCGGCCGACGATTACGAGCGCCTCACCACCGTGGCGCCCGCCGCGCTCACCATTCGCGACGGCAAGGTCATCTGGGTGACCGGCGACGAGGCCGCGGCCACCGTGCGCAGCGTCGACGGCGTCGAGCTGGAGGGGCAGGCGTACTCGCCGTTCGACATCATCGGCCTGCACGCCGCCACCGACGCGCGCGACATCCGGCTCGACTTCGCCTTCGGCGATTCGGCCAGCACGCGGCGCGGCGAACCGTTCTCCACGGAGATCATCGCCGACCTGTCCGGTGTCAGGAAGGACGGCACGCGGGCGCGCGTCCACGCCGAGATCGTCCACCCGCAGGGGCAGGCCCCGCTCACCGCGCTGGGCGTGACGCTGGCGGTGGAGCGGCTGATCGGACTCGACGGGCGGCCCGCGCCCGAACCGGGCCTGTATCTGCCCGAAAACATCTTGGCGCCGGTCGATTTCGTGCGGCGCATGGAAGAGTTCGGCGCCACCGTCGCGACCAGCTCGGACGAGGCGGTGTCGGCATGACGAACCAGGCTCCCGTTCTCCTGCTCGGCGGCACCGGCAGTCTCGGCTCCCGCACGGCCCGGTTGCTGCGCAAGCTCCACCCCGACCTGCCGATCACCCTCGCCGCCCGCAATATCGACCGGGCCGAGGCGCTGGCCGCCGAAATCGGCTATGCGACAACCACAACCGTGGATCTGGATCGCGCCGATCTCGGGCTCGGCGCGGACCCACGGTTCGGCGTGGTGGTCACGGCGGTGCGCGACCGGTCGCCGAACACGCTGAAATTCGCGCAGGCACAGGGGATTCCGTATCTCGCGCTGTCGGACGGCGTGTTCGAGATCGGGCCCACCGTGGCGCACCACCTGCACAACCCGGCCGTGCCCGTGGTGCTGCTCGGGCACAGCGACGGCGGTGTACCCCTGGTCGCCGCACTGCATTTCGCGAAGGAGTTCCGCATCGTCGACGCGATCGAGATCGGCCTGCTGTTCGATCCGGGTGATCCCTTCGGGCCCGTCTCGGCGGTGGATCTCGAGCACATCCAGCGCGTCGGCCCGCTGCCGCTGATCGTGCGGGACGGCCGCTGGCACTGGACCGGACCGGAATTCGCCACCCGCCGGTTCGCCGGCGTGGACGGCACCGAGTACGAAGGTCACGCGGCCGGCCTGCTCGACGTGCTCAGCCTGGGCGCGGGCAGCACCGCGACCTCGGTGCGTATCGACCTGGCCGAGGGGTTGTCGACTACCTCGCGCACCGGGGGAAGCCCGTCGCACGAGGCGGTCATCGAGATCGAAGGCGAACACCGCTCCGGCGGGCGAGGCCGATTCCGCTATGAGATCGTGGACCCGGAGGGGTACGCGTCGCTGAGCGCGCGCGGCATCGCCTTCGCCATCGAGCGGCTGCTCGGGCTGGATGGGCAGACGCCGCCGGCGCCGGGGTTGTACCTGCCGGAGACCCTGGTCGACTCGCCACGGTTGCTGGACGGGTTGCGGGAGTTCGGCGTGTCGGTCCGGGTCGACGAGCGGCTCACCCAGCCGGTGTGAGTGCAACACCGCCCACGGCGCCGTCCGCAATCCGGAGACGCGCGCCCCGATTGCCCGTCAATAGCTGTTGCGTATGAAACGGTCTCGTTCGCCGGATCGTCACCGCCCGCCGTCGCCGATCTCACCGATGCGGGGGGACGGTGGGTGAAGTCGGGGCGGCGGAGTTAGGCTCGGTGGCGTGACTTCTCACTATGATGTCGTCGTCCTCGGCGCTGGTCCCGGCGGATATGTCGCCGCTATCCGCGCCGCTCAACTCGGCCTGCGAACAGCGATCGTCGAGCAGAAATACTGGGGCGGTGTGTGCCTGAACGTGGGCTGCATCCCGTCGAAGGCGCTGCTGCGCAACGCCGAACTCGCGCACATCTTCACCAAGGAGGCCAAGACCTTCGGCATCTCCGGTGAAGCCAGTTTCGACTTCGGGGCCGCGTTCGACCGCAGCCGCAAGGTCGCGGACGGCCGCGTCAAGGGCGTCCACTTCCTGATGAAGAAGAACAAGATCGACGAGTTCGACGGCAAGGGCACCTTCGTCGACGCGAACACGCTGTCGGTCGAGCTCAGCAAGGGCGGCACCGAGACCGTCACGTTCGACAACGTGATCATCGCCACGGGCACCGTCACCAAGCTGCTGCCCGGCACCCAGCTCAGCGCCAACGTGGTCACCTACGAGGAGCAGATCCTCACCCGTGACCTGCCGGGTTCGATCCTCATCGTCGGCGCGGGCGCCATCGGCATGGAGTTCGGCTACGTCCTGCGCAACTACGGCGTCGACGTGCGGATCGTCGAATTCCTCGACCGCGCGCTGCCCAACGAGGACGCCGACGTGTCCAAGGAGATCACCAAGGCGTACAAGAAGCTCGGCATCACCATCACCACCGGTGCGGCCGTGCAGTCCATCGACGACGACGGCAGCAAGGTGACCGTCGCCATCAAGGACAACAAGTCCGGTTCGGTGGAGACCGTCACCGTCGACAAGGTGCTCCAGGCCGTCGGCTTCGCGCCCCGCGTGGAGGGCTACGGCTTGGAGAACACCGGTGTGCAGCTCACCGACCGCGGCGCCATCGCGATCGACGACTACATGCGCACCAACGTGCCGCACATCTACGCCATCGGCGACGTCACCGCCAAGCTCCAGCTGGCGCACGTCGCCGAGGCGCAGGGTGTGGTGGCGGCCGAGACCATCGGCGGCGCCCCCACCGTCACGCTCGGCGACTACCGGTTCATGCCGCGCGCCACCTTCTGCCAGCCGCAGGTCGCCAGCTTCGGCCTCACCGAGCAGCAGGCCCGCGACGAGGGCTACGACGTGAAGGTCGCCACCTTCCCGTTCACCGCCAACGGCAAGGCGCACGGCCTCGGTGACGCCACCGGCTTCGTCAAGCTCATCGCCGACACCAAGTACGGGGAACTCCTCGGCGGCCACCTCATCGGCCCCGACGTCTCCGAACTCCTCCCGGAGCTGACCCTGGCCCAGAAGTGGGACCTCACGGTCAACGAGCTGGCGCGCAACGTGCACACCCACCCCACGCTCAGCGAAGCCCTCCAGGAAGCGATCCACGGCCTCGCGGGCCACATGATCAACTTCTGAGCACCGTCCTCGCCGGATCAGTCGATGCATACGCGACAACTGATCCGGCGAGAACATGGGTAACTCCATGTGCTCACATGGGCCTAGCGCGTGATCGGTATCGTTGTCAAGGGCTCCCGGCGTTGGATCGCGTTGGCGGTATTGGCCGTTGAACTGCGGAAACAGCACGATCCCGCCCTGCGGTCGTGGCGCTCATGGTTACTGGCGTTGGCGTGCGTGGACGCTGTTGGCTGGCGTGGGACATTAAATGGCGTGATTGATGGCAAGTCGCGCCGTGTGGTCAGCAACCGGGTCGGCGGTCTTGGATGAGGGGCTGACAACGCGGGGGCGACCCTAATCAAGATCAGGTCGCAGGTTCGAGCCCTTGGCAGGACACGCAAAACATGGGCAACTGGAAAACGCCTGGTCATCGTGGGTGCGTATCCCGTCTGAGACCCAGGGTGCTCCATTGTCAAGCGGCGGCCGCAGCCGTCGCGGTCAGCCTATCCGGCGGGATGATTCCAGGCATCGCCGACGGCAACTCAACAGGTGGTCGAGCCGCAGCATTCGCGGCAGCGACGCGGCCCGCCTCGATCCCCGCACTGATCATGGTTGCATTCCCTCGGGTCGCAGGATCATCCCGCCAGGGTTCGCCCCGGTTCGGGCGCTGTCCGATTGCGCTTGTTCGCCGAGATTCACCAGGGAAGTCAGCAGGATATCCCTACTTTGGAGGGCCCTGGAGGACTCGCAGCTCGTCGTCGATCGGAACGGTTGCCGGTGGGAGGGTTGTTATCAGCAGCTCCTCGGCAGATCGCTTTCCGACTCGGCCCGCCGCCGAGTATCGAGTGCTGACCAGGCGCTTGCTGATCCGCCAGCAGCGCACGCCGAGTACCTCGCGGTCAGCGCGCGACGGCGTCATTTGGTCGCGGGCGTACAGCCACTCGCTCTCGGTGAGCAATGGGTGGTCGTCGTAACTGAGCAACCACCGGAACTGTGCCTTCGTTCTCAGGTAGTCAGCAAGGCTGAGGTGGAGGGTGTAATCGCTGGGCCGGGCTGACCCAAGTCCATCTCCGCCGTAGCCCCCGAGGGGATCAAACGAGGCCCGGTACAGGTGCGATGCCTTCTCGACGTAGGGCGGATCCAGGTAGGCGACCACCCGTGAGGGAAGTAGTTGTGGGTAATACTCGGGAACGTCGTCCAAAGTCTGGCGCCAGTCCTTGCACCACACGTCGACAAGGCGGCCCGTGTTGTAGAGGTGGCCGATATATCGGATTCGTTCTGCGAGTGCATCAGGATTCCAACGGCAGCTGATGGGGTACGCGCTGGTCTGAGCTCGCCCGCCTATGGGCCCTGCTTTGCCGTGCAGGATACCCGAGAAGGTGGTCCGATTGAGGAACAAGCACTGCGTCGCGGTGGCCAGCCGACGGCTACGTCGAGCCATCCTCGACCGGGGTGTCCAGGTACGCCAGTAGTCCCATCGTTCAACGGCCTTCTGGCCACCGGCCCGGACGTATCGCTTCCACTCGTCATGCATTCGATCGACCAGTCGCTCGGTGTCATCGGCTGCGGTCTGCCAGAATGCGGTGACTAGGGGGTCGGCATCGGCGAGAAGTATGCGCTCGACGGTGCCGTCTCCGATCATGCGCAGTGATGCTGACGCGCCTCCCGCGAACGGCTCGACGAGGAGGTTGATTTCGGGCACTTCCCGTGATCGCTTCGCCGATGTAATCACTCGCCCGATGACGGGCGCGAGTGAGGACTTGGCCCCGGGGTAGCGCAAGGGCGATTGGTAGCGGCCGCGGGCGAGGTCGTGTGCTACTGGCTCCAACTCTGCAACCAGCGGACGCGCCTCAGCGTTGATCGCTTCACTGGAGCCGAAAAGATTTGCGCCCTGGGCGAGTTCGCGAGCGACGAGGTTGGCTGGCGGCAAGATCAATGACGGCATAGTGGTATTTTGCCGGACAGCTGAACGTTCGGGCACACCGTCCGCCTACCTGGTGAAGTAGGTCGGTGGTTTTACCGCCTGGAAGTCGGATCTCAGTCCCGGAATGTTCTGCTGCGCCATCATGGTCAGCACAGATCGTCCGACACCCAACGGCAGCGCGGCAGCCGAGTGCGCAAGGGCGACGGGTATGACCGCGTGCTGATACATCCGCGTTCTGAGCGAGTCCAGAACCTCGCAGATCAGGCGCAGTGTCGGGTACGCCTTCCAGCCCTCGACCTCGATGCCTCCATCGTAGGGTGCAAATCCTGCTGCTGGCAGGACCGTGATCACCAACGGATCGCCGGCACGCGTGCGATAGATAAAGCGCCGACCGTAGAACTCGTCCTCACCGTATTGATTTGTCTCCGCCCTTCCCAGGACGCGGTTGATGTAGCTGGTCGGGAGCCGCATGACTTGACCAACCGGGATCAAATCCTTGATCAGCTCGGCATGTTCGACAAAGGCCCCCTGCTTCTCGATGCCTACCATGAGCGGAGCCGCCAGCCCCTGTTGCACGCACCAACCACTCAGATCGCTGAGATGTTCCTGGAACCGTCGCTTGAGCGGGGCCAAGGGCCCATGGAGTGCTAGCGGACCATCGGTGATGAAGATCGTATGCCGCAGCACATCGGGCGCGGTATCAGCAAAGAAGTTCAAGTAGCACAACGACATCAGGCGCTCAGCTGCTGTCATGACGCGCCCGAGCGGCTCGAAGTTCGATCCCTCGACCTTGTACTCCTCATGTGTGCGGAGCACATCCGCGAGAAACAAAGGCATCTTGCACGACGGGCAGGACCCGCCGGTGTGGGTAACGGTGAGGGTTGACGCGCCCGCAGCCTTGAGCCCACAACTAGGGCAGACCCGTAGTTCAATCTGACGGGCAGGAGCATCACGGGTGCCATGCAAAGCCAAAAGTCCATCAGCGAGCGTCATTTCGGTGCTCGAGTCGAACCGCGCGCTGCCAAGGAACTCATCGAGCTCGGCGCGCCAGGTTTCGACACCGCTCAGGCCGGGGCGCGCGAGCTGGGAGCCTGGGAGGGCAACGTCGAACGCATACTCGCTGTGGGCTTGCCGGACGTCCTGCGGGTCAATGTATCGGACACGGGCAAGTTCTCGGAATACGTCCAGTCGAACCATTGATCCCGCGACCCGGAGGTAGCCAACCTTAACGGTGGGGTGGTCGCGGGTGGCCTCAACCTCAGTGTCCGAACCGTCGACCGTGATCGAGTAGTCGACATCGCCAGGGTTTCCGACCATGGGGAGTTCTTCGAGCGGAGCGCAAAGCGCGCCGATGTCATCATCGCTGGTGGGGCGAGCGCTAGTGATGGCCCACCGTTCAAGGGCATCCTTGACGGCCTTGTTGCGGGCTGTACCGACGTGCCCCAGACGGGAGGCTTTCTCTCCTGGATAGGGCATCGACTACTCGCTTTCGGCCTGAACATCCACGGCCGCGAGACCAGCAGCTTTGCGAGCACCGTTGACCATACTGTGGTCGAACTTGGCGATTTGCACCGGCACGATGTACTTGCCGGAGTAGGTCTTCATCCGGACGAAGCCGACATCCTCGGCTCGAATGATGCTGGGTGTCCAGACCTTGAAATCATAGTAGTCCGCCAACTCTCGCGTCTCATGGCCGGAGTTCAGATGGGCGATCAGCCAATTCGAAGTGTTCGACAGGATTCGCTTGTCGACGGAGGTGACCTCCTGAGTCGCGTAGATCAGTCCCATCCGGTACTTGGAAGCCTCCTTGGACAGCCGCACCCAAGGGTCGTCGGCCACGTCGCGCCCGCCGCGTTCGAACAGGTTATGGGCTTCTTCGACGATGATCTGCATGTTTATCGGCTCGTGGTCGGCCCGGAATCGTTCCCCTGCCCGGTTCAGGAGGTGACTGACAATCCGCTCCGACATGACCTTGGCCACTTGGTCGTTGCCGCTGGAGAGATCAACAATGGCCAGCCGACCGGCAAGCATGTCCTGCCACAGATGTTCACTGACATCTCCAGCGGATTGGGCACCATGGAATGCACGGATGGATCGGATCGCGGCGGTCACACCCGTGTACTTGTAGACACCGTACAAAGCACTGAAGTGGCACTTCTCGGTTTCGTGCCACTTGGGGAAGTCGTCGGGGTGTTCGCCCACCCATTCCGCCAGAGCCCGCGCCCCGGAGGGCGATTGCACGCGATAGCTTCCAGCCCGGCCGGCCTGTGCAGCAGCGCCGGGATTCGCGGCGATGAAGGCGTTCATCGATGCCGCCGGAGCGGCAACGGTGAGGTTCTGTGGTAGCGAGTCGCCATGGAAGCCGCATTTGGCCAGCAGACCGTAGAACGCGACCAGTGCCCAGCCCCATCGACTTTTCGCGCTGTGGTCATTGGTCTCGGGTTCGGAAAGTACCGCAGATCGGAAGGTCTTGCCGTAGTTCGTGTTTACTGTCGCGGTGGCCTCGCTTACCAGGCTCCAGGCGGCTTCCAACACCTCACGGTCGTAGAAGTTGATCCGAAGTGACTTCTCGCGGCTGTCTGACTGGCTCGGCTCCACCTTGTATATCCGGACCGTGCTGTCGTCGTCCCCCAGCAGGCGAAGCCCAGTACCGTCTTGCCTGTTGACGTTGGCGTATTCACCCTGAGGGTCGAAGATCAGCTGACCAATGGCCCGGTCGTGCTCCGAGCCATACCGATGGACTGCGGTGACCAAAGTCTTGATCGTGTTAGACTTTCCAGTCCGGGTCATGCCGAAGACCGCAGTTTTACGGCCGATGAAGTCCGAAACGTCGATGCGGACCTCGGCCTGGTCGGTGCCAGCGATCAGCGCTTTCCTGCGAGTCGCAGCGAATCGAACTTTTCCGATAGGCAAGGAATCGCGAGCCTCGGTCGGCTCCGGGTACGAACTCAGCCAGGACAGAACCTCCGTCGAAGGCAGGAACACCTGATAGCGAGCAGATACCACAACGTTGTCGATATCGGCGCCGTACTCGATCCGGGCCTCTCGATCGTCAGTCTCGGTATAGAACGTGCCGAGCACCTCGCAATCGAATGCGGACTGCTGCAGCTCGTTCCGAGTGAGCACGTCGGTGACATCGTCGAATCCGACGCCCGACGCACCAGCGTCACGAACAACCGCCAACCGAGTTTGGATCAGCTCCGACTCGTTGGGCAGCGGTGCCGTCCCACGCACTCGGAGCAAAATGATCTCCTGATCCTCGAGAATGAACCCGGAGTCGGTGTTATCGCCCGCAACCGCGAGTAGGAATCCGCCCCGGGGCACGCCGCCCGCCTCGCGCTTCTTGAAGTCGTCGGTGAGGACAACCGCAGAATCATAGTCGAGCCTGAAGATGCCCCCGACCGGTAGGCACCCCCTGTTGATCAGCGCGGTGAGCGGCTTCTTCAGCTCTACGTTGCGCCGAACTTCGTCCCCAATGCCCATCCCGTGGCACTCCAATCGTCAGCCGCGCGCGGCGCGGCACCTTCATCATGGCTTCACTCCGAGTTGCTCGAACGTTACACCCGATCACCGACGAACTGGGATATCAATCCCCCCAATGGTATTCGCATGAACGTGAACAAGCGATAGCTAGCCTAGTACTCCAGCCGGACTTTGTGATCGATGATGCTGCTGGTCAGCGGGCTGGACGTGGAGTGGCCACCGCGTGATCATGTTGTGTTTGTGTGTG
>NZ_QNRE01000009.1 GCF_003315035.1 Nocardia puris | reverse complement strand
AACAGGAGGACACCACCCCCGCAGAACTCACCGCCTGACCGAACAACCGATCACGCGGTGACCAACTCCGTTACACCACACCCCAGGACTTGACCTCCCGACTTTCGCCCATAGACCTCAATACCGCCAGCCCACACCATAACTACGCCCCAGTCTAAGGCTGTCGAAGTCCACCTGCAATTCACCGATGCTGTCGTGCTGAATCATGTCATCTGTCGGGCTCAAGATCGACTACTGCCGCGAGGGGAGGCCGCGAATTCGCCAAATCTCCGCGGGAGTCCTGGGCCCAAAACAGATACGCAGACGGAAGAATTTACATGTGCGCCACGGTGTAACAATATAGTACGGACGGATCGACCGCCGTGGGCCTGCGATGATAATAGCGGTGTAGTCGTGATGCTGACTCAAGCTTATCGGTTCCGGTAGACGCATTCGGAAATCAACGTGCGATCGTCCGACCGTGCGCTTCTCGAGAATTTTTCCGCCGGATGTGACCTCGGCGGACAATTGACGCGGCTCGACCGAGGATGCGGAAACGCTCCACGAGAATACGATCTCATCGAGCTCATCTGCAGTAGCCACAATTCGTCGCGTTTCGATCAGACGGACTGGATCTTCATCCAGGTGGAGGGTGGCAGTCAGCGAGTCGGTGTACCAACCGTCATCTGACGGTGCCTGCGCACCTTGAGCTTCCGTGCCTGCCGTCTCTGCCATCGACTCGGCCAACATGAAGAACGCTTGGTCGATCCGGCGGACGGCGGTGCGTGACTCACGATCGAGACTTGCCGCAAGCTCCTCAACCCGCTGGCGCAAGAACCGGCGATCGGTCTGATTGCTCTCCCTGTCAAGCGCCAGGGCCACGACGGCCGCCCGTCCGAGTGGTTCCGGTAGTCGGGCACACTCCTCGGTGATCTTGAGTGCAAGCTCCATTCGTCCGACCAAGGTCGCACCTCCATGAGGACTTCAGCTGGGCCGTGGGCGCCGACAAAGTTGAGCTATACGGCATGGTTGAGGTGCGGGTGGAGCTGTGCACCGCATCGAGTGTCCTTTGCAAATGCACTTGCCGATGCAATATCAAGTGAACGTACGACAAGGTATCGTCTGCTCCTCCGTAGAATCAACCGGAATATTTGCGGCAGTCGGCAGGGTGAGCTGGGACTTCTCTGCTGTGTCGACGTCGTTGGTTCATAGGGCGGCGACTCATACAAACGTGCGGTAAGCTGCCGTGGACTGGGGATGATCTCTCAAACGTCCGACTACGGGGTCCGGACTACTGGCTCAGTCTATTTCGCTGTGGAAGGGCTGGAACTGTGATCGAACGATGCGGTGTGCGTTCGTCGAACGTGCGGGGGAGTATCCGGCCTGTCTCGGCGCCCAAAAATGGACTCTTTGCGGGGTGAAGCATGGTAGTAGGCTCGCGGGTCCATCCGCTGCTCCTTGATGAGCTTGAGCAACTGTCCGCCAAATATGAAGTGCCAGCTGAGGATGCGCTACTCATAGCATTAAACCTGTACGGAATATCCTCAGACCAGCCACGACATCGGGCTCGGGTGACCGTCCGACTGACTACCAAAATGGAAGTACCGTGGATGGTGATTGTTCCGCTCAATGCCACAGGATCACCGTTCATAATGGTGGATAACGAGTTACGTCTCGGTGCGGAGGTCGTGGGTACCGTCCATCGGATAGATGCCGACGAGGCAGTTGGCGGTTATTTTCGTAATGGCGGCAAGGCGGCGACATTGAATCCGAATGCACGTAGTCGCTGTACGGGATGTGCATTCTGTCCTAACACGCTTGAGGCCGCAGCTGATCCACGGCTTTCTGAAGAACGCCAACTTTCCGAACTGCTGGACGCGATGCGCGAACAGCACCCGCGGGGCGATCTTTCCGAGCTTCAGGAGGTGACTGTCTCGACTGGGTGCTTTGAGCACGAGTCCGCGGCATTGTCGCACTTGGAGAGGCTCCGTCGTGCCCTGTCGGATCATGGCATCGGCGCTCGGATCGGTCTGCTGACATCCGTGCTTAGAAGCGATAACTCGTTTCGGAAATTGGCTACTGACGTCGCGCCGTTCGTTCTGCGGCTGACGATCGAGTGCTTCACTCGGCGCAACCTCTTGCTGAAGGCTAGCAAGGCAGACCTCACGCCAGCCGAGATACCGGATGTCCTGTGTCGCGCTCAGGGGCATGGCCTGGACACATCGTTTACATACATCTGCGGTTTGGATCACCTGACCGATCTGCGGTTAGGACTTGCACCCCTCGCCCAGTACGTCACAGAATTCCCCAACTTCCAAGTTTACCAAGCGCATAACGCCATCATGGCCGGACTTCGGGCGCCGGCCGCATCCGAGATCGAATACTACCTGCAGGCGCGGATGGAGATCGAGCGGATATTTGGAGACACAAACTTGCGACCTCAAGCGTGGGAAGGCTACCGCCCGTTGTGGTATTTCTCATTCGGCGGTGAACGGCTGGTACCTTAGAGATGGTTGACTTGAGAGACTGTGCTGATGCCCTGTGGCGGGCGATCGTGTATGTCTCCGTCGTTCAGCTACATTTGAATGACAACGTATTATTGACGCGTCCGCTGCGGTCGGGTGACATCAAGACTTGGCCCACAGGTCACTGGGGCACCGTGCCAGGTACCGCGTGGCTGTTGGCGCATATCGGATTGCACGCCGGGGAGGATTCTTCCGTACGCCTCGTGCCCCTACTCGGTGCCGGGCACACCGGGGTAGCCCAGTTGGCATTGAGTTGGCTGACCGGCGACTTGAGGCGACATATCCCCGACTATAGCCTCAATGAGAAGGGGCTGGCCGCGCTTGCTCAATCATTCCCCAATGTCCCGCGTTTTGGTTCCGAAGTCCATCCGGACCTTCCAGCTGGTGACTTTCTCGGCGGTTGCCTCGGCGGTGCGTTGGCATTCGCATGTGGAGCTGCACTCCACAACGATCAGGTGATCGTGCCAATCATCGGTGATGGAGAATGCGAGACACCGACCATGGCGGCGTCCTGGTTGGCGGCACGCGAGTTAGAAAACGCGAAAGTGCTACCGATCATCCATCTCAATGAGTTTCGAATGGGAAGCCGTTCGATCCTGGGAAGAATGAGCAATGACGAGGTCAGGCGGTATTTCGAGGCGCTGGGCTGGGGTTGTCGGATATTCACCGTTCACGCTGCCGATGGCTCTGAGCACGATGCGTTCCATCACCTTCTCCGAAGAGCAACGGCCGAAACTGTAGGTGGCCAACGTTGCTGCCTGGTGTTGCGGTGTGAGAAAGGTTGGGGTGGACCCGTCGTCGTGGATGGGGTGCGGTATCTCGGGACAGCCAAATTGCACAAGACGCCGTTGACGTCCGCGGCGACGTCGGCCGACCAGCGTGCCCAGCTGCAGGAGTGGTTGTTCTCGTACCGGCCGCGCTTGCTATTTGATGAGCACGGTTGCCCGACTGGCGCTCTCAAGGCTGCGCTGGAGCTGATACGGATCGACAATAGCTCTGCCCCGCCGCGGGATCGAAGCTTTGCGAGAGAGCCACTTGGTCCAAAACGTGCCAGTTCGGATTTCACCGATGTCGTCACCTCCGTGCTCGGAGCCCACGGCGCGCGCGGCGACTTCCGCGTCTTCAGCCCCGACGAGATGCAATCGAACCGGCTCGGGCAGCTGGCCGGTGCCTCATGGGTGTCCGAGGTGTTGGCCGAGGAAGTCCTTTTCGGATGGCTGGCGGGCTGGACCTCAAGTGGCAGGCGCGGTCTGCTGGTCTCCTACGAGGCATTCTCGACTCTGCTGACAGCCGGGCTGGTTTCGCATTTGAAGCAACGCCGCCTCCGTACATCGGAGCTCCCGAGCTTGAATCTATTGCTGACGTCATATGGATGGCACAACGTATACACCCATGGTGACCCCTCCCTGATCACGACGCTGGTGGGTATAGCAGATCCGGCTGTGCGCATGTACGTGCCCGCCGACCCGATGCGACTGGGAGCTGTTCTCGAGCAGAGCCTTGATTCTACGAACCGGGTGAATGTCATTGTGGCGGGCAAGCATTCACGGGCAACGCTTCCCTCGCAGTCCATGATATCGGAGCTGTCACGTGGCCTGTCCGTCTGGGAGCATCTCAGTGACTCGTCTGAACCAGACGTGACCATCCTCTGCGCCGGAGATATCCCCGCTACCGCTGTCGGCGCGGCAATCCCGCTGCTCAGGCGGAAGCGCGTCGGCAGTGTTCGGGTTGTGGGTGTCGCCGATCTGACAGTGCTTGGTGACCCAGCCGACTGGCCGCGCGGACTGCGCCCTGATGAATGGGGCGAATACGTCGGCCGGAGCGCCGCGGTGCTGGTAGTGACTCTAGGACATCCGGCTGCGATATGGGGCCTGCTGGCGGGACGCATTCGCCAGCCCGTCCGGGTGATCGGATGGCGCGAACCACCGGCGCCGATATCGCAACAAAGATTAGCCATCGCTGCTGGCCTAGATGCGTCTGGCATTGTGCAGGCGGTTATCGAGCTTGCAAGAGAGCGGGAAAGAACCGCATGACGGCGACCGTCACGATTGAGAAAATCGAGGTACTGGACCTTAGTGACGAGGTCGAGGACGGCGATGCCGGCTTCTTTGTCGGAGTGTATGCCGCTGGGCACTCTGGCTGGTATGGGCCGGTCCACGCCGACCACGTCAGCTACATCGAACGGTATCTCATGCATCGGCTGATCGGCTGCTCACCATTCGAGCACCAGAAGGCGGTTGAAGTCCTTCGCGGACATCCGAGTCCGGTTGTAGACCAACGCTGTCGCTCCTGGGCCATAGGAACGCTCGACTGCGCAATATGGGATCTGCATGGGAAATTGCTGAGTATGCCGGTCGTAGACCTGCTTACAAGCCACCGAATCACCGTCGTACCAGCTTATGGATCTTGGCTTCGATTCGATCTCGCCTCAGCGGACGCGTTATCGACAGTCGAGGCGGTCTCTGCGGACGGATGGGCGTTCACTAAATGGGGATTAAGAAGCGAACTGGGCGACGCGGCCCGGCTCGCGAAGCTGGCAATTCAGGTATCGCAGTCCGCAGTGAATCAAGTCGCCTTCGACGCGCTACAAACGTGGGACCTGGACCTTGCAATGGAGTTTTGTCATTTGGTCCGTCGGCTACCGATAGTCTGGATTGAGGACCCTCTCCCATACGAATGCATCACGAGCTACAGGCGAATTGCTGAATGCGGTGTCCCGCTTAGCGTTGGGGAGTATTTCACCATTGACGATAAAAGGATCGATCAGTTCGATATCGCACAATTGCGTGCCCTAACTATCGACGTTGTGGGCTTTGGTGGGATCACGTGCGTGCTAGGCCTCATGCTGCTGGCACGTCAGCTGGGGGTAATGATCTCACCGCATGGTCGCTCACTAATGCCTGCAATTCATCTGGCCGCCGCATATAGTGACGTCTTCCAGTCAGTTGAATACCAGCTGCAGTGGGAGCCGCGACGGCAGCGCCTGTATGCCGAGGGATGCCTCCCTATGCACGGTGAGCTCCATGTGCCTTCGACGAGCGGATTGGGGACGACACCAAGGAGGCCTGATGCCCGCAATTGCCATTAGCCTGCCTGTCGCCGGTCGATTTAAAGGCGATCACTTCATCCTGTCGGAGCGGCTCGTCGGATATGATACATTTCTTTCTGGAGTGCTGGAGATCAACGGTATTAAACGATCAGTCCGTATCCTAACGTTTGATGATATCACCGTGCTCAGAGTGGCAGAGGGTCGCGCCTTGTCCGACGGGGCCCATGAATCCGGAATCCTACATATTCCACATGGCCTACGTTCTCGTCAGATAGCTTTTGAGCTGCAAGCAGCGGCGTCGGCTCGTCGACGGGATTTGACAGTCCTCGACGATGCGGAGCTCCAATATGCACTCACGTTTCTTTCCGAGGCGGTGAAACCGGAAATCCGAGAAGCTCGTGTGGATGCTATAGTCAGCGCGTTGCCGCCTGTGCCGCAGATAGATGGAAGAAGCCCCATCGTCATCAGTTTCGACGTCGGGGGAACGTTGGGGTCAAGCTCGGCGCCGAGTGTGCCATCTCGGCTTCGATCAGCTTCCCAACGCTCGCCCGACGAGACTCGAGATATTATACGGGAGCAGCTATATGCGCTGCCTGAAGTCTCAAGTGCAACAATGGCGGAAATTTGCGAAATGCTGGGAATTGAATCGGCTCTGTCGATTGATCGCGGAGAAGATGAATTCGTTCCGGATCGGCATGCTATCGACGTTGTTCGAGAACTTAGTTATTATGGAACGGTGATTACAATATCGAATGTTTCCGCCGTTGATTTAGACATGAAGCAACTCCGCTTATTGTTCGAACCT
Organism: Nocardia puris; assembly: GCF_003315035.1. Lineage (GTDB taxonomy): Bacteria > Actinomycetota > Actinomycetes > Mycobacteriales > Mycobacteriaceae > Nocardia > Nocardia puris. The sequence goes on along the minus strand of NZ_QNRE01000009.1, from coordinate 289,810 downwards.
TGGGTGACGGATTTCTTTCCCTCGTGTCGCACGGGATGCGTAAAGCCGGATAGGCGCGCTTTTGACTTCGCTTGCAATGCTGTGGGTGCTTCTGTAGAGGCAATGATCCACGTCGGGGACAGTTGGCAATGTGATGTCAAAGGCGCTTTGGCGGCTGGGGCCCGTCCAATCTGGATTTCTCGCGGTCGACCGATGCCGGAGGAGATGGAGGACGGTACTGTGATGGTCGCCACTGATCTTCGCCAGGTAGTCCCGCTCATCCAACGCATGGTAGGGAGCCGTATATGAGTATGTTCACGGGAACCGTTGAGTACTACCGGAAGTACCGGCCAGGTATCCCCGAGTCTGTGGCAGTGTTGCTCGATCAGGCGGTCCCCCAACGGAAGCCCCGCCGGTTGTTGGACGTCGGCACCGGTACTGGTCTGGTTGTCGAGGCTCTCCTGGGGCGATTCGACGACATCATTGCCATCGACAATGACCCCGACATGCTGGCCGCTGCTGAAGCGGCGCTGCGGCCCCAACTGCCAGTCGGCACAACGCTCGCCCTGTCGGCCATCGAAGCCGAAGACTTCATGCCGCCGGATGACTGGAAGGCTGATCTCGTAACCATCTGTAGGGCCTTCCACTGGATCGACCAAGAGGTGATGCTCCAGCGCCTGGACAGCCAGGTGGCGCCTGATGGCGCGGTCGCCATCTTCGGTGACAGTAGCTTCTGGGCAGCCGGCAGTCCTTGGAAGAGCGCAGTCCGCTCGGTGGTCAAGGACTTCCTGGGAGACGAACGCCGTGCTGGTGACGGCACGTTCAAGCATCATGATCGGCCGTACAGCGAAATCATGAGGGAATCGCCGTTCAGTCATGTTGAGGAGTTCACGGTTCCGGTTCACCGGACATGGTCAGCAGAGAGCATTCTCGGATATCTCTACTCAACATCGTTTGCTGCTCCGCACTTGTTCGGTGGTCGGCTGAGCGAGTTTGAGCAGGCCGTTCGGCAACAGCTCGCGAAATTCAGTAGCGACGACAGCTTCCCAGAAGACAATGAGTTCGTGATCCGCATAGGCCGAAGGACTCCACCGCGATGACGGGACGCAACTTCGGTCAGCTGACAGCACTGGAGACGTCCCGCTTAACGCCGGAGTCTATCTTGTGCTTGCCGATAGGCTCGTTCGAGCAGCACGGCCCGCATCTGCCGCTGCATACTGACGCTGTCATCGCCGAGCAGTTTTCGGCGCGGATCGTCGAACGTTACGGCGATGACTTTGATCTGTGGCAACTGCCAACTCTGCCATATGGTTTGTCCCTTGAACACTCGTGGTCTGCTGGCACGATATCGTTGACAACTAACACCCTTAGCACACTCTTGAGGGCAGTCGTCGCCGCATATACGCGATCGGTACCGGCACGGAATCTATTGATCGTCAACGGACATGGCGGAAACCGCGGCATCTTAGAAGCCGTACTGTACGAGCTGCGTCGAGACTGCGGGGTCAATGCTTGCGTTCTGCACCCGAGTTCTCTGTCCACCGCAAAGATCCAAACCTCGTTGCCAGAAATTCACGCTGGCATGCGCGAGACCAGCGTTATGCTCGCGCTGTCGCCAGCGGACGTTCACATCGATCGCATCCCGGAGTCCTTCACCGAAGCTGATCTGCGTCGCGAGTCGATCCGCGACTACATCCTCGACCGCGGTGTCACCTGGCCATGGACATCGAGGGATGCCGAGATCTCCAGCCTCGGCATCATGGGTAGCGATCCGCGCGGTGCCACGTCCGAGATCGGCGAGGCCATCATTGAAAGCGCGTTGAATTACTGTCCGCCGGTATTGGAACGACTCTTGAAACAAGAAGAATTCAGATCAACCTAGGGCAGGCAAGAAACAGTGCTTACGACCGAGGATCGCGCATCATTCGCTACTGATGGCGTCTTAATTAAGAGAGATTTGATCGCGTGCGACCGGATCGAGTCCGCACGGTCGCTGATCAACGACTGGCTCGTAACCGGTATGGACCTCAATCACCTGGCAGGCTATACCCAACGGACGTTCGCTCCGGAACTTGGAAGCCATCCAATTCTTCTCGACCTGTACTACACCCGTGAAGTTGCCGGTGCCGTACGAGAGTTGGTAGGTGAGCCGTGTCCCGTGAAGACGGCCCAGATTCAGATCCGATTACCGCAGAACCAATTACACAAACCGCAGCCGACCAAGGCGATGCACGTCGACGGGGTGGCTTGTCCTCATCTCGACCCGAACGAGCTTCGAACGTTCTCGCTTCTTGTCGGAGTGGTGTTGTCCGATATCGGGAGCCCGAGTGGTGGCGCCCTCCACTACCAGCCTGGTGGCCACCTGCGAATGTCGGAGTGGTTTCGTGATGAATGGGCGCTCGGGTTGACTCATCAAACACCGCCGGATGTCGACTCGGAAAAGGGCATTCCATTCTTGGGCAAACCCGGTGATGTGCTACTAATGCATCACCTGGTTCCACATGCGGTCGGTGCGAACATAACGAGCACGCCGCGGACTATGGTGTACTTCCGCGTCTCGCATGTCGACCACCAGTCGAGGCGTCTGGCCGCACTGAAAGACCCATGGCTGGACTTTCCTGCATTGGTTGCATCTAGGCAAGGGCGCTAGCTGAACCTTGTGAACCTCTCATCTGTGCCCCTGCGGCAAACCTCCCTTGGGTTGGTAGCTCCGTTGGTCCGCGGCCGGACTGTCTTACTCGTTGGCGCGGCAGCTCACAGCACGCAACTGGCAGCCTTCTTCAAAGCGGCATCGGCAGCGCATGTCGATAGCGTCATGCTCGACTATCAGGGTGACAACACTCAGGGACGCTTCGCAGCGTATGAGGCAACCCTGAGATCACCTCCAACCGATCTACGCAGCCGACTTGAGATGATCGACCCTCACCGCTCCGCGTTTCTCTACGCTGGCTCCTTCGCCTCGGTGAGGGAGGTCGACGGTCGGCCGGTGTTAGGCGCACGGACGGCCGTTCAGGCCGACGCGGAACGAAAAGACATGCAGGCTCGGCTGGTTGGTGGCACGGTATGCTCGGTCGAACTCAATTGGGGTGTCCCGGCTCCAACAGTGATCCAGGGAATCCCGCGTCAGGGGCTGGCAATGTCATCGAGCCACACCTACATCGTCCCCAAGGATGCGAGCAGTGACAACGTCGCCGCACTGAAACGCCGACTCGGTCGAGACTGTGACACGGTAGTACTTCGTCCTCTTCACACCGGAATTCCATGCACTTTCTACGGTTTCCTGGCTCGCAATTGGGTGGTCGAGTTCGGTCCCGTTGAAGCGCTGGTATTTTGGGATCAGCGAACATGGCGAGTACATGCTCCGGGTATCGTCTGGCCGCTTGAGCTGTCTGCCTCCGAGCTGGAAAACGCCCGTTCGGCTATCCAAACTTTGGGGCGACGGCTCCATCGAAACACCAGTTACGCTGGCGCATTCGGAGTAGACGGCGTGATTCAGGACGGAATCTATCGCATCCACGAGATTAATCCCAGAGTTTGCGCAGGGTTCAGCCTGCTGGACCAAATCGCCCCCGATTCTGCACCTTTGGCGGCAGTAGACCTGTGCCTCCGCGATTGCGGGGACCAGGCGGCTGAACAACTTGCCGACCCGCTGGAAGATCTGGCGCGTAGTCTGAGGTCGACAGCGCAGAAGCGAACTCGGATATTTGATGGCGGCATAACTCCGATTAGTCGCGCCGACGCCTTTCGGATTTTTCGCAGTCAGGGACTGATTCCGGTATCGGATGTAGAGGAATACTGTGCATGAAGATTATTGAGCCAACCCAGTTGGATGTCGCGGTCGACGCAGTGGCGGCCGGTAAGTTGGTAGTTATCCCAACTCATCGGTGGTACATGATTTGTGCCGATGCGCGCGACGCAGTCGCCTGCGATCGTATCTATGAAGGTAAGCGTCGACCAGCCGCCAAGCCGCTCGCACTTGTCGTCCGGTCTCCAGGAGAAGCAGCCGACCTCTTTGTCTTCAGTGACGATGCTCACCAACTCGCCGCAGCATTCTGGCCTGGTGATCTGGCGCTGATACTTCCCTGGAGAGACGCAGGAAACGGAAAGAGGCACGCGGCAGTCGGATCACCGAATGCGCTTGTCGTCAACGAGGTCGGCCTACTCGGAGAGTTGGCAGTGCGCTCACCTGTCCCCATCGCAGCCACCTCGGCGAATATCTCTGGTACCCCGGGAATTGTGGGCCCAGGTCCGTCCATCACGATCGCTGAGGTCCAGGAGTTCGTGAATACGAGCGGACTTGAGGTCGCTGTCTGCGTTGACGGTGGGATCTGTCCAATCGCTGACCACTTGACCATAATGGACTGTACAGGGTCTCGAACTACCGTCTCTCGACATGGTTTGATACACGCACGTGCGATAGCCGCAGCGCTCAGCGCCCCAAGATGACCGATTCTGCCTAGGGGATGGCAACGAGGAAAGGCGCCATCGCTCAGCCGCCATCCTCGGTCAGCAGCAGATAAGCCGCCTCCAGGTGCACGAGGCACTCGTCTGGGTGATGAAACCGGTGGACATACCGAAGCTCGCGGGCCCGTTCGGGCGTCAGCTCCATCAGGTGTACCTGGCACATAAACTCCGCCAGCTTGCCGCTCGCCTGCACAAACGCCCGCTCCGGCATCGGTTCCGGCCTGCTCATACCGATCCCGCATCGTCCGGCCACACCCGCCGCGGCGGGAATTCTGCCCCATCCCCCTGCGCCGCAGAACTCAGCTGGTGTCGAGGCATACCGCGTGACCGACTTTCCGCTCGGTATCGGCGTCGTCCATGCCGATGCCCACACCGAGAACGTCGTTTGGAACGGAAATGTTTACGTTCTGATCGACTGGGACCAATCCTGCATCGGCCCACGAGAACTGGATCTCATTGGCGGGTTGCCGGACCACTTCCAGCGTCCGGAGCCTGAGCGGCGCGGGTTCCTCGGCGCCTACGGCTACGACATGCTTAGTTGGCCGGGGTGGCGGCTACTTCGGGACATTGCCGAGTTGCACTCGATCGCGTCGTACATTCGGCTGGCGCCGCACAAGCCGGCCGCAGCTGAGCAGCTGGAGGTGCGAGTCCGGTCTTTGAGAGTGGGCGATCGCCGGACGCTGTGGCGCGCGGCTTCGTAGTTGAGCGCCAGTTTTGCGCAACGGCGATGGCCCTGTGGTCGCGGCACTCGTCGTCGGCACAGGCACGCATGGTGTATCGGCACGGTCCACGGAGCCGTACTGAAAGCGACTACCGCTGAACCGTCACCACCGATGCCGAGCGGAAGCTCGATGGCGTTAGGCCAACAGCTCGCCGCACGACATCAATCGTTAACCAATCAATCGTCCGATCGTCATGACACGAAACTGATTACATTACCCTGCGCTGACGATTCTCAGCCTCTACTGTCATTCCTCGACAATAGCCCGTCGTACAGCGCTGCACCGTCCACGCCGCGCGGCGGCGCCTGTCCCGGGGCATACCAGTCCGCGATCTTCATCCAGTCCTCGTCGACCTTGCTGGTGTAGTCGTCGCACGCCTGGATGGTGCTGTGTACCTGGCTTTTTGAGGTATCGCCGTCGACTTCGGACTGGTGGCCGTCGAGGACGAACTTCTGCCAGATGGCGTGGATCATCTCACCTTGGGCGGAGGTTTCGAGGGCCCGGTAGAACAGCTCGGGCTCTTCGAGCTGTCGCGTTGCCAGCGTCCGCCGGAGCCACGAGTCGTTCTCCTCGTTGATCGGGTTGTGCCAGCCGACGCGGAACACAGCGTCCCGGACCTCACTTTCGACGTCAGCGTCGGAAAGTAGCCACAGGCCACCGTGTTTGGCGATGAACCGCCGCTCCTCCAGCAGGAACCGGGCGTACCAGTGCAGGGCGCTACGGGCGTACCCTTGCGCTTCCTTGATCGGGTCGAATGGTTCGTCGCTGTCCGGGTCCCACGGCAGGTGGTCGGCGGGTTCTTCTTGGTAGGTCTGGAGCGCTGCGCGGAGGTCAGCGCCAAGCGCGTACACAGGCGTCCAGATCCGGTAGTAGGCCTCGAACCGTTCTACCCACGCCACTGCCAGTCGGCTATCTGCGGGGTGGCGGCGCTCCATCGCTAGGTGGGCCCGACGCATAGCGGCATCGTGGCAGACAGCAAGCACAGCTTCGGCGGTCTGTTCGATGATGTCTTTCTCCATGCCCTTTCGGAACGTCTCGGGCTGGATGCTTGCGGCTTTGGCTGCTTGGCGGCGGCGCTCGGTGCTGGGCGCGAACTTGGTGCCGCCGATGAGGCCGAAGGTGTATTCGGCGGCCTCCTGGAACTCGCCGCCATCGAGGTGGTCGACTGCTTGGCGTACCAACGCTTCGATCGCTGCCGGCTCTGGCTCGACATCGGTGGTCGTTAGGTCGACCTGGCGGGCGACGTTGTGCAGCACCGGCAGGTTCAGACGCCGTAAGGCACCGAGCCCCTTCTCCCGAACGGCACGGAGCTCGCGGGCGACCGCTGCGTGGTCTGGAAGTCCCCCTGATGCCGACATGCCCAGATTCTCCCCGAGTTCATGCCGGACCGTCCACCGGATTCGCCGACAGCCCAGGGGTTCTCCTCGAAGTACGCCGGACGAACCGGCGACGTTCATCTGAATGGAGGAGACAGCGCAAATGGATGCGACAGCGCCTACCGCCTATTCCCGCTTGCAGCTGGCCGACGAGTTGTGCCCACTGGTCCCGCCCGGGGACGATCTGACCACCGCGTCGGACATCCTGAACTACGTCCTCGTGGAGCACGGCCAGTTCGACGATCGCCTGCGGCAGTTCCTGAACCACCACTACGCTGCCGCGCCAACGATCGCTGCCTACGCCTGGGAGCTGTCCGGCGCGCTGAGCACCGGCCTGCTGGAGTGGATACGGCAATGGCCCACAGCGGCCGCACAGGTCGGTTCTGACCTCACCTCGGGCGGCGTCACCGCGAATGAGCCTGACGCCACGCCGGTACCGTCCGGCCCCGGACTGGCTGTCCCTGAGGGTGATGACCCGTCGACCGTGCACGAGATCACGGCGTACGTCTTCCAGGGCATTCGCGAACTGCGGTCCCGCATCACCCTTTTCGCCAATGCACGCGAGATCGGGGCGCCCACCAGCGCCGATCACGTGCACGACCTCGCAGCCGGCTACCAGCGGCTGCTCGCCGAATGGGCTCTGCGCTGGCCGCGGCCGTCGTGAGCTGCGCGGCTGCCGAATCCATCTCACCGGTAAGGAGTTTCCGCATGCCAGCTTCCCGTACCAGGCGCACCGCGGTGGCGCCGTTCGCGCCGATCTGGCCGTCGAGGATGGCGCTGGTCGCCATCCTCGTGCTGGCGCTGGCGGCGCTCTGCATCACCAGCTGCGCCCCGTCGGAGAGCCCGTCAACCACGGCGGTCACCATCGTTGCCACCGCCACCGCGGCCGAACCCCGCCCCTCGCTGCCGGACTCGCTCGCTAGCGGGCTGGTGGCCATGGCCAAGCGCGCCAAGCGTCCCGGCGACGCCACCGTCCACGTGGTCATGAGCGCCACCGGCGAGGTGGTCACCCACGACTTGACGCCGCTCCGGCCGAACGGGCAAGTCCAGCACGCCCAGGCTGATGCCGACCGCCAAATCCGTGCTGCCCTCGATGATCTCGCCGCCACTGTGGGGGCGCTGAGGGCCACCGAGCCGGGCCTCGGCGTCCTGCCGCTATTGGATCGGGCTGGCCAGTTACCGGGCGATTTGCACGTCCTCACCTCCGGCGTCAGCACCGAGGCGCCGGTGGATCTGCGCCGTATTGGGTGGAGCACCGACCCGCATGCCGTCATCGACAGCGTGGAAAAGCAGGGGCTCATACCCCGCCTGCCTGGCCGTCACGTGACGTTTTATGGGCTGGGTGTGGTGGCCGGGCAGCAGCCGGTGCTACCGCCGTTCACCCGGTCGTTCATCGAATCCCTGCATCACCAGCTGTGCGAGCGGTCGGGGGCCGCCAGTTGCCGCGTTGCTCCTCCGTCAGCAACAGCCCTGCCACCGGTCGCGACGGCGCCAGTGCCGGTGGTGCCGGTGCCGGAGGCCTACACCGAGGCCGGCTGCCCGGTGTGGACACGGCTGTCGGACGCGGTACTGCACTTCGCCCCGGACAGCGCGGTCCTGCCGGCGTCAGCCGACGATGTCCTCCGCCCCCTTGCCGAGGCCGTATTCCGCTGCCATATCAGGCGCGTAGATATCACCGGGCATATCGCCGACACCGGCACCGGCGACGCGAGGGACAACTTGGCCCAGCGGCGTGCCCGTGCCGTCGCGGATCGCCTGGTCTCCCTGGGCCTTCCGAGCGGTGTCCTCGGTGCGGTTGCTGGCCGGGATGCCCACGAACCCGTCGTCCCGAACTTCACCAACGGCGTGTTCGACGAAGCGAAAGCCAAGCAGAACCGGCGCGTCGAAATGACCTTCCTACTCGCGCGGCGGTGACCCCCGTGCCCCAGCTCCCACCTCCTCAACCCCTGTCCAGCACCACGATTGGAGATTTCGCCATGACTGCTATCCCTACCGCGACAAACGGGCGTGTGCCCGAATCTGCTCCGGTGTCGCTGCGCAAAGCCACCGACCCGCCCACGACCACGTCCCGCTCCCCGGCGGTGCCCACCTCCGACATGGCCTGGTCGCTGGCTACCGGCCGCCCGATCCCGCGCGACTGGGTCGCTCAGGTCGACGCCCTGGCCAGGGAGCAGCAACGTATCGGGTATACCCGGGAGCCGGACAGCTTGTCGAATATGGAGGCGTTCGTGGCGAGCAAAGGCATGGCCGCCGCCGAGCACGCCCGGGAACGGGGCGCCGACGAGCTGGCCAAGCTGCTCGACCAGGCGGCCGCTCTGACCGGCGAGGAGACCGTCCTGCGCGCCGAACTCAGCCGGCTCGACACCACGTCCGTTACCGGCACGAACGGCGAGATCACCACGGCCAAAGCTGTCCGCGAGCGCATGGGCACAGTCAGCGCCGCCGTCACCGGCGAGCGGGACGAGGGCAGCCTCAAGCACCGTCTGGTGTCGCGGCCGCTGCGCGCCGTGGCGATCGCGGCCGCAGTGGTGGACTTCCCGGTGCTGCTTCACTTCACCACGCAGGTGTTCAACGTCGATCTTGCCGGACTGACGGCTGGGGACGGCACGGCATGGGGCGGCGGCCTGGTGCCGTTGCTCACCAGCATGGTGTTCGCGTTGCTCGGCACGCTGGCGGTGGCGGTCGGTCTCAGTTTCCTCGGTCGGGAACTCAAGGGCTACAAGGACGCCCATGGACACCTGGCCATGCCGGACGGGGGAGCGCGGGTCATCCCGCTGCTGTTCGGCGGGCTGTCAGTGGCGCTGGCGATCAGCGCGGGGCTCCTGATGGCCTACCGGATTATCAGCGAGAGTTTGGCCGCGGGCGGCGGCACCATGGGCGCGGTGATGCTCGGGGGCTTCTTCGCCATCGTGGTAATCACTGTGAACGCGGTGGTGTTCTTCGTCCACTACCGAGACGGTTCGCTGCAGACCGACGAGATCGCCCAGCTGGCCGGGGTTCTCGGGCCGATCGAGGAACGTCGGGTTGCTATGCAGCGGCGCATCGACGCCATCGGCCCCGAACTGGCGCGGATCCGATTGCGGGCCGAGCGGGTCTACGGCGCGACGCTCACCAAGATGGGCGAGCCGGTCAAGGGCGCCGATCAGCTTCGGCTGCTGGCCCGCGCCTACCATCAGGGCTGTGGTGCCGACGCCACCATCCGCGCGAATGGCGGCAGCCCGCACGCCAACCTGATTGCGCCCAACACCACGATCGACCACGCCGTCCTCGACGAGGTGATGGACAAGCTCGATGAGTTCACCGCTGGCAGCACCAAGACGGCCAGCGCGCGGAAATCCGCGGCGTCCGAAGCGTTCGCCCTGAGCTTGGGCGACGACGACCTTGGGGATGATACCGACGAACTTGACGGGGAGTGGTGAGTATGAGCGGCGACTCCCCGTCGGGCCTGGCCGAAGCCTTCAAGCGCGCCTGTGTCGCCTTCCTGGTCGGCGCTGTTGCCCTCTACGCCGCAGTGGCGGTCATCGAAATTATTTGGCCCGCATTGGTACTCGTAATCGGGATCGCCGCCCTCGTCGGCGTCCCGGTCGCGGGCATCGCGATCTACCGGAAGATGCGTGGCGGTTGGTAGGCGAAATTCTGCCAATAATGTCGCCTTTTCTACTACGGCAAGCCGTGTTCGCGCCGGTGTGGTGGTTTTTGCAATCTTGATTTGACCCCGCAGCCGCGCAATTCATAGTAAATCGCAGAACGGATTTTGCGCGTACGCAAATCCAGTGCCGACCAAGCGTTCGGCGCAAGTTCATCGAAATACCAACCTAATTCGACAAGGAGGAGAGCTATGTCTAAAACAGGACGCCCCAACCATCGCCGCGTGGACCGAGAAGCCAAGCGGCGCAGCGGATCCACGAGGGCGGAGCGAACCATCACGGTACGCAGCGAGAAGCGCAATCCGCCTGACCTGCACAAGCTCAGCCGCGCCGTCATCGCGATTGCTTTGGCCGACACGGACACCGCCAAGGCGAATGCCGACAGCGCGGGCGCCGATGCCGCACCGGGCGACGAGGTCCGAGAAGGAGACCGCCAATGACGACCATCCCGGCAACGCCGGAACTGACAGCCGACTCACTGGTCTGGCAATTCCTATTCTGGCCCAGCCCGTTTCGCGAGGCATCGGCCCTGGCGCTTCTCCGGGACTGGGCGGCGCAGAAACACGCCCCGCAGCTGATTCTTGAGGCTCGTTCGACTGTCGACGGGGTGGAATACCTGGTCGGCACCCAGCTACGGCACGCCCATGGCGTACGGCGCTCGGTTGAACAGCTGGTACCGGGATCGGTGGTCACCCCGTTCGACAGCAACGAACGAGGTGAGATCGCGACCGCGCGTCGGCTGAAACTGACGGCGACCGACTGGCCGTTGGAGCCCTCGGACCGGGTGGCCACCAGCCGCTCCATCCTGAGCGCACTTACCGCGGTGAACGCCCCCGGCGAACGGTTGGTCGTCCAGCTGGTGCTCGGGCCGCGCCGCCAGCCGATGCTCCCGACCGAACGGCCCACCGGCAGCCATCAATCGACAGCCTCAAAGGTATGGAGCGGCTTGGTGCCGGACCGGCGCCCGAACGCCAAACAAGCCCTCCTGCGCAAGCTCGGCCAGCATGGCTTCACTGCCGCTATCCGGCTCGGCGTGCAGGCCGCTGCCGCGGACCGCAGGAAATCCCTGCTGCTCGGACTGGCTGCCGCCATCGGGACGGTGGAAACGCCTGGGGCGCATTTGAAGCTGGTGAACGACAAGCCCGGCGCTGTCAATCAGCCCAAGGCCACCTGGTCGATCCTGACCCCGGCCCAGCCGCTCAGCGTCCCCGAAGTGAGCCACCTCTTGGCCTGGCCGGTATCGGACAACCGCGACGACCGGTTCCCAGGCCAGCCGCCTATCCATCCGCGCCCGGTCCGACCAACCCCGGCACTGCTCAGCGGGAAACGGGTGATCGCGACCGCCAACGCGCCTGGGGTCAGCGGCACGATCGGCTACGACGTGCTCGACGCCATGCGCCACACCTGGGTCATCGGGCCCAACGGAACCGGCAAGTCGACCCTGCTGCTCAACCTGATCGTCCAGGACCTTGAGGCGGGCCGGCCGGTGGTGGTGATCGAGCCGAAGGACTTGGTGGCCGACATCCTGGCGCGCATCCCCGACCACCGCAAAGCCGACATCGTGCTGCTCGACCCGCTCGACAGCGCGCCGGTCGGCATCAACCCGCTGGCGCACAGCGACGGCCGAACGCCAGAGGTGATCGCCGACTCGCTGTTCGGCACCATCCACGCCATCCACGGCGACCTCGGGCCGCGGTCAGCCGACATCCTCCGAAACTCGTTGGAGGTTCTGGCCAAACGCGACGACGCCAGCCTGACCATGCTGCCGCTGCTGCTGACCAACCCGGGGTTTCGGCGGTCGCTCACTCAGCGGGTGATCCGAGAAGATCCGTTCGCCGCCGGGCCGTTCTGGCAATGGTTCGACTCGCTGTCACCCGAAGCGGTCGACACCAAAATCGCCCCGCTCAGCAACAAACTCCGGCCCCTGCTGACCCGGCAGCTGAGAGCGGTGCTGGCACAACGCAACCCGAAGTTCAACATCCGGCAAGTCCTCCGGGAGAACAAGGTGCTCCTGGTACCGCTCCAGAAGGGCGTCATCGGGCCGGAGTCGGCAACCCTGCTCGGGGCCATCATCCTGGCCGAACTCTGGCAGGCCGTCCGCGAGCGCGCCGGGACGCCGGAAGACACTCGGACGCCGGTGATGGTCTACATCGACGAAGTCCAGGACTACCTCAAGCTGCCAACGGATTTGGGCGATGCGCTCGCCACCGCTCGCAGCCTGCGGGCCGGATTCCACCTGGCGCACCAGTACCAGAAGCAGCTGCCGCCCGCGATGCTGGACGCCTTCCGCAACAACGCGAGAAGCCGCATCACCTTCCAACTCCAATCCGGCGACGCCAAGGACATGGCCACCGGACAATCCGTCCTCGCCCCCGAGGACTTCGGCGCGCTGCCTGCCCACCATGTCTACGTCAACGCCATGCGCGACAACACGGTCCAGCCGTGGGCGTCAGGCGTGACACTGCCACCACCTCCGGCCACATCGGATCCGAATGAGATCCGGCGCCTGTCCCGCGAACGCTACGGCCAGCCGCTCGACGAAGTCGAGCAGGGCTTCACCGAACTGCTTGACCAGGTGGCGGGCGACATGGACAACCCACGCGGCGGACGCCGAAGGAGGCAGTCATGAAGTCTGAAAAGTCGTACGGAAGTAGTGACGTAGATGAAGCAACGACATCTGGGAGCGGTATTCGTCCCGCTGTTCGTCCCGGCCTGACCACGAAATCCCTTCTGACCCCGCAGTTTCCTGCCTTGCGGGAGGGGAATGATGGTGCCTTTTCGGGCACCACACAGCCTGCTCGGCGGCCGGTTCGCGACCTGGCCCGGCTCGCCCAGCAGCTCAGTGAGCGGGACTGGTCGATCCTGCGGTCTGTCGATGAACACCGCTTCTTGTCCGTGGCACACATCCGTTCGCTGCATTTTGGCGATCAGCCTGAATCCAGTGGACTTCGGTCGGCCCAACGGGTGTTGGCACGGCTCCGGCGGCACCGCGTTCTTAGCTGCTTGCCGCAACGGATCGGTGGGCACCAGGCGGGCAGCAGTGCCTCAGTCCACTACGTCGATGAAGTTGGCGACCGGCTGCTGCGCCTGGACAGCGGACGTACTGCGAGGCGGAGGTTCGAACAACCAACTCAACGGTTCCTTGACCACCAGCTGGGCATTGCCGACGCTCACGTGGCCTTCGTCCAAGCCGATCGTGCCCGGCAACTCGAACTGCTGCGCTGCGAGATCGAGCCCACCTCCTGGCGGACGTACGTTGGCGTCGGTGGTGCACGCCTGACCCTCAAGCCTGACCTGTACGCCGAGACCGCGACACCGCCGGGGAGCGACTACGTCGACGCAGCCTTCATCGAGATCGACATGGGCACTGAACATTTGCCGACCCTGCTGAAGAAGTGCCGTGACTACGAGTCATATCGCCGTCAAGGCATCGAACAGGAGCGCGCCGACAACACCTTCCCGACCGTCGTCTGGTCGATGACTGCTGATACCGAAGCCAAGGCTAAGCGGCGGCGGGCCGCTCTGCGCAAGGCCATCGCCAAGGACCGCCACCTCCCGGACGGTCTGTTCCAGATCATCGCACCCCACGACCTCATCCTCGCCATGCAGAAAGGAGCCGAATATGACCAGTAGCGATCACATTCACCCCACACGAAGGACCCGCTACCGCACGATCATGGCCGACCCGCCCTGGGATATCCACCAGACCGGAGGCCGCGGCGCGGACCAGCACTACCCCTTGATGACCGTCGAACAAATCAAGGCCATCCCCGTCGCCGATCTGGCCGAGGACGACGCCCACCTATGGCTCTGGGTAACGAATGCCACTCTGCGCATCGGTTACGACGTTATGGAGGCATGGGGGTTCGTTCCGCGCAGTCCGCTCACCTGGGTCAAACCGCGCCTCGGCCTGGGCGTCTACCTGAGAAACACCACCGAACACATGATCCTCGGAACCCGAGGTCGCGCTCCGGTCAACTTCAAGGCGCAGCCGACCTGGGTGTTCGCGCCGCTCCAGTCCCACAGCCACAAGCCGGAGGAACAGTACGCCATCATCGAACGGGTTTCGAAGGGCCCGTATCTCGAACTGTTTGCCCGGAGGTCGCAGCCTGGCTGGGATGCCTGGGGCAACGAAATCGACTCCGACATTGTCATCGCCGGCTACCCGGTGCCGTCCGACTCGAAATTCCGGCAGGGAGAAGCCGGATGAACACGGTTCCGAGCCTGGCTCGCGCGGGACCGTAGCTTTGGCTCCTCGGTGTCATGCGGCCGTACCCGTAAGCGCAGCAAGCGTTTACCGGCCGCTCGCACCGAGGAGGAGCGATGTCCACACCCGAGGTGTCCGGCGGCAAGGAAGTCACCCTTGCCATCCGGATCGACACCGCCCGGCACGCCCAGCTCACCTGGATCGCCGAACTGCGCGGCAGCAACCTGAAGACCGAGTGCTTCAAAGCCGTCGATGCCTACATCGACGCCGCCAAGAACGATTCCGAGCTGATGGCCAAAGCCGACGCCGCTCGCGCCGCCATCGAAGAAGAAGCGCGTGCCCGCCAGGCAGCCATCGCCAACCTGTTCGCCGCCACGCCACCGCCGCCCACCCAGGATGACACGGCAACCGGCGAATCCGAGAGCAAACCTAGCCCCCGGACCCGCCGCACCGGCAAACAGGACAGCGGACAGCCGGACAGCTGAGTCCCACTCAGCGACCCCCGGTGACGGCCGGCGGGTGACAGATCGAGCGTTCACGCTCTCTGCCACCCGTCCGGCCGAACACACAAGCGTAACCCGAAAGGAGCCTATGAAAGAGCACTATCCGCAACATAATTCAGGTGAGCACCGCCAGGAGCCCGACGCCATGCCAGCCACGCTCCCAGAACACGACAGCGACCAGGAATGGGAACTGCTGTGGACGATCAGCGACGCCCTGCTGGCCGCCGTGGACAATCTAGCCAAACATCCTGGCGACCACGCAGCCGCAGCCCGCGTCGCCGCCAAAGTCGTGCGGTTCACGCATCAGTTCGACCCCACCAGTGAGGGGAACATGCACGCCGAAGCAGCCGTGGCCAACCAGGTCTTCAACGAGATCGTTCGCTTCGCCGGTGAGCACGACAAACTCACGACCAGCGACCTGCAAGGGGCGCTCGAAGCTGTCGCCCTTCGTCTGATCCGCCACGAAATCTCAGGCGAACCAGGACGAACGGCATCCGCGCCTGGGGAAGGAGGTGGTCGTGAGTGAACGCCTTCCCCATTCACACGGCGAACATCCGCCCCAGCTCGAACGCGCCGTTAGCCACGAACCCGAGCCACGCGAGCTCAACCCCCGGATCTATGTCACCCGCGGCCTGCCGCTCCGGACCGAGCTCACCGCTGGGCTCTGGCTGGATATGGCCCGGTCGCCACGCGACATCGAGGCCGAAATGTACAGCGCGCTGACAGACGAGGAGCACGCCGGGAATCCGCTGTACATCTGGGACTACCGCGACTACGGCGCCTTCGACGTCACCACCGGCGCGATCGGACTCGAAGGTGTCGACAGCATCGACACGCTGTCCGAAATCGCCATCGGCATTAAGGAGTACGGCCCCGCTTTCGCCGCTTGGGCCAAATACAACGAAGACGACCGTCAGCCGCTGTACCACTTCGCCCGCGCCTACAAGGGGCACTACGAGTCGGCCGCTGCCTTCATCCGCGAACAGCTCCGGCCGATGGCGTACGAGGCCATTCTCGACCGGGCGATGCCCCAGGAGATCCGTCCGTTCGTTGCTGTCGACTACCAAGCTGTGGCTGCTCAATTGGAGGCCGACGGCGTGATCGTGCCACTGCCCGCAGAGAACGGCGTGTGGATATTCAGCATTCAAGCCTAGTTCGACAAATGGAGGCGCATTTTTGCGAGAAAGCGATGTTAAATTGTCAAAAACAATTGCTTTCGCGCAAGAAAGGAGTTATTTTCCGACTGGGTAACAATAATAGGAGAAACAACTATGGGTACATCCAGGAGCAGGGGCTCCGCTGCCAATCTGGCGAACGTCATCAAAACGCGACGTAAAGAGCTATGCATGACTCGATCGGAGCTGGCAGAGCGATCGGGGCTGCATCCGTCAACCATAACCAGAATCGAGCAGGAAGTCTTCGTCAAACCGACGCCAGACAGCTTGCGCATGATAGCCGATGCCCTCGACATCGCGGCCGACGAGCTATATGTCATCGCCGGATGGCTGACACCTGCAGCTAGGCAAGACCAGCCCGCAATCCGCGTCATCTACCAAGGGGTGTCTGGGCGTGTGGCTGACGATATTGAGCAAGCTATTGCCGCTATTGCCGCCAGGGATCAGATTGAGCTGCATGCGTATCGTCGGATTATCGCGTAAGTGTGCAGTAGGCGAGGTTGGCGAAGAAATGTAAAGAAAGGAGATGTGACATGTCACAGGCGGTACCACCACTGAAATCAAGTAGAGAAGGCAATGACCCCCCACGGGTAACGCTGGCAAAGCTTAGGGCGATCGCCGCGGTGGGAGTTACTCCTGTTGAGCGCAGCCTGCACCTGGCGCGACGGCAGGCCGAGATGCTCCTCGACGCGCATCCAGTAGACACGGGAATGATTCCAGCGGAGGTGATAACTGAACTCAGGGGGATTCGCGTCGAATGGGTTCCCGGTCAACGCCTACCGAGCGCTGGATTCTGGGATACCGCCGCTCGGCAGTGGGTCATCCAACTTGCGTACGCCGATAGCTGGAAGCAGCAGCGCTGGGCGCTGGCCCGCGAGTTCAAGCACATCCTCGATTACCCTCACGCTGACGACCTCTATCCCAGTACAGACGCCACCAGTAGCCGCTACCTTGCCGAGCAAGCTGCCGACCACTTTGCCGATCACCTTCTTGTACCTGACCGCCTACTTCGCCGGGCGTGGAGCAACGACATCGGCACGGCCGCCGAGCTTTCCGTGCACTTCAGCGTCCCCGAATTCGTGACAGAACGTCGGCTCGTGGATACGCCGCTCGGACTCGATACCGGCCGCGCCCGCCGACACCGGGCTGCGGACGTTGCTGGTCCTGACGGGGGCGCCGCATGAAACCGCTCCGTGTACTGCAACGGCTCGCCCGGCCGCACCACGCCTGTATTCCGCTCTTTCCACCGGCGGTCATGTTCCTGTCCATCGCCGCGATCAGCCAGGCCGACATCGCAGCTGGCGGCGAGCCCATCAGGATTGGCCTCCAGCGTCAGGCTGGCCACCGAACGGCGCTTCAGCACGGCATTGGCGTTGTAAAGGAATTCATCGAGATTGGAGCGCCTGCCACCGCTCTGCGTCGTCGCCCCGCTCTGCGGCGCCTGTTGGCCTATCTCAAGAACCATCCTGACATCCGCTATGTCATTTTCCCTAGTGTGCACCGTTTCGCCCGCACTACGGATCACGCTGAACTGTTGCGCGGACACTTTTCACGGCTGGGCGTACGGATCATATTGGCAACATCGCCGTCGGGCAAGCGGCGGGCAGCGGACCTGAAAGGGGAAATAATATGACGCGAACGGCACTCTCTGCAGGGCTTTCTCTAGCGACTGCCGAATTGGCCCCGGCTGTATCCTATCTTCGGGTGTCAAGTAAGAAACAGCTCGACACCGCCCGTGATATTGATCCTGATGGCAACTCGATCGCGACGCAGCGCGTCCACGTCGATCGTCGAGCTGAGAATCTGGGCGCTCGGATTGTTGAGGAGTTCTTCGACCCTGGCGTGTCAGCGCAGACTATCGACAAAAGGAGCGAGTTCCAGGACATGATTCGATACCTGCGCGAACATCCGGAAGTTAAGTACGTGATTGTCTACGCGCGCTCCCGCGCTTTCCGGAACTACATCGACGCCGCTCTAACTAAGCGGGAGCTGGATAAGCTGGATGTCAAGCTTGTCTCCGCCCGTGAGGATTTCGGTGACAGCATCTTCTCGGAGGCTATGGAAGCAATTACGGATGTCTTTAACGACATGCAAAACAAGATGTCCGGCGAGGACATACGTATCAAGATGCGCAACAAGGCGATCAATGGTGGGACCATCGGCGTTGCGAAGCTAGGGTACCGAAATATTCGAGTTGAAGTTGAGGGTCGGCAGGTCAATACAATTGCGCTGGATGAAGAGCGCGCACCGCTAGTGCTGCGCGCTTTCGAGCTTTATGCCACTGGTGACTACAGTATTGACCGATTGGAAGCTACGATGGCGGACCTGGGGCTGACAAGTCGTCGAACACCCCGGCACCCGGCGGCGAGGACAGTTGCAGCGTCGACGTTGCACAAGATGCTCACCGACCCATATTATCTTGGTTACGTGGTGTACAAGGGTGAGAAGTATCCGGGGCGGCATCCCGCTATCGTTGGGCTGGAGTTGTTTGAACGAGTGCAAGATGTTTTCAACGCTCGCAGTGCCTACGGGCAGCGTGATCGCATTCTTATGCACTACCTCAAGGGGGCGCTGTTCTGCGATCGTTGCTACGAAAATGGGCGCGTGTCTCGGCTAATCTATGTCGAAGTCAAGGGCCGAACTGGGAAGAAGTATCACTACTTCCTATGCCGAGGCAGACAGGAGAAAGCGTGCGACTTGCCGCACCTTCCTGCCGATCTGGTGGAGCAGGCTATTGCTGACCACTATCAGACGCTCGAACTACCTGAGGACTTCGCCGAAGCCGTCCAGATACGCCTTGAGCAGGTCGTGCACGACGAAAAAGCTGCGACGCACACGATGCACGCCAACCTCAAACGGCGCCTGAAAGAGATCGACCAGCAGGAGGACCGTCTCCTTCAGCTCGCGGCTATCGGAGACATGCCCCAAGCGAAGATCCGCACCAGGCTGCTTGAACTTGCGTCCGAACGTGAACGAGCTGAATCCGGGCTCTCGGCAGCTGCCATCGAGCTCGGGACCGGTGCCGACGCGCTCCGCCACGCCCTTCATCTCGTCTCAGATCCGCGCAAGCTCTATGCCAACGTTTCGAACGCCGCGCGGCGCCACCTCAACCAGACCTTCTTCGAGCGCATCTACCTCGATGACAGCCGTGTCACCCGCGACCAGAAGACGCCCATCTTCCAAGAGATCGCTGATGCGAAACGCGCCTATCTGGGCGAGGGCGTGGACACGGTCACCTCACACAGCAGAAGCCCCCGCATCGCGGAGGCTTCTGCTGTGTCTACCAAGACGGACCTACCGACCTTGTCCCGTGTTTTCACGGTCAATGGTTCTAGTAAACCTGTCATGGTCGGGGTGACAGGATTTGAACCTGCGACCCTCCGCTCCCAAAGCGGATGCGCTACCAAGCTGCGCTACACCCCGTGGCCTCGCGGTGGTGGGGCCGCCGACGAGGAATGACTGTTTGAGCGGGTGACGGGAATCGAACCCGCACCATCAGCTTGGAAGGCTGAGGTTCTACCATTGAACTACACCCGCGGGCATACGACATCGATGGGATCGCCACGATGTCGTGTGCGCCACGACTGTACCGAATCGGGTTCGCGTTGCGCCAATCGCCCCGGTCGGCGCGCGGCGGGTGGTGGCGGGTTGTGGTGCGTGTCACGATCGAGACATGACCTACGTGGTGGATCCGCGCGTCGACGAGTACATCGACGCGTTGCCTGCCTGGCAGCGGGCGGTGTGTCAACAGGTGCGCGAGCTGGTGCATGACGCGGACCCGGAGGTCGAGGAGACGATCAAGCGGCGGGTGCGGCCCTATTTCGTGCTGGAGGGGAACATCTGCGCGCTGCTGGCGACCAAGGACCACGTCAATGTGTTCCTGTACGACGGCGGGATCGTGCCCGATCCGGAGGGGATCATCACCGGTGGGCACGACAACAAGACCGCGCGCACGGTGGCGGTCTATGAGGGCGAGACGGTGAACGCGCCCGCGCTGTCGGCGATGTTCCGGCAGATCATCGCCGACAACCGCGCGGGCGGCTGGCGGAAGCTGAAGGGGGAGGGGCGGTCACCGGGTTAGCAAGCCCCGCTGGAAGGCGCACCACTGCGGCGCGTCTCGGCACCGGCCGCGTCTCGGCTCACAACCGCGGATCGACGGGCTCCGACTCCAGCGCCAACACCGCGAACACCGCTTCGTGCACCCGCCACAGGGGTTCGCCGGCGGCGAGGCGGTCGAGGGCTTCCAAGCCCAGGGCGTACTCCCGCAGCGCCATGGACCGCTTGCGGCCCAGCCCGCGGTGGCGCAGGCGGCCAAGGTTGTCCTCGCGCAGGTACTCCGGGCCGTAGATGATCCGGAGATATTCCGGGCCACGGCATTTCACGCCCGGCTGCACGAGACGTCCTGTCGTTTCGGGCGAGTCGCCGTTCCCACCGCGGACGAGGGAGTCGTGCGGCTTCACCACCATGCCCTCCCCGCCCGCCGCGGTGAGCTCCGTCCACCACGCGGTCGCGGCGGCCTCGGCTTCCGGATCGGACAGGTCCACCACGCGGCGTCCGGTGGCCGTGAACAGCTCCGGATCGGTGGCGACCAGGCGGTCGGCGCGCTCGAGGTGCCAGCCGTGGTCGCGCACGGCGTGGTTGACGCCCTCGGCGGCCAGCAGCTGGAACGGCGCGAGCCGGATGCCCGACAGTCCCTCCGTCGGCCAGCAGTACCGGCCGTAGGCGGTGGTGAAGGCGGCCGCATCGGCGCGGCGCAGCGCCGTGCGCTCGGCGAGCTCGCCCACGTCCAGTCCGCGCGCCGCCACGGCGGCGAGCACCTCGGCGGCCGCGCCGAGCGCCGCGCCGGCCGCCGCGCCGACGGCCGCGTACTGATTGCGCAGCAGCCCGACCGCCTTCGCCGACCACGGCAGCAGCTCGGTGTCGAGCAGCAGCCAGTCGCTGGACAGCTCCTCGAACAGGCCCGCCGCCTCGGCTGCCGCCCGCACCCGGGTGAGCAGTGCCGAAGTCCGCGCCGGGTCGTCGAAGAACGGACGGCCGGTCCGCGTGTAGACCGCACCGTCTCCCTCGAGGCCGAACCGCCGGGGCGCGGCCTCGGCCGACCGGG
Organism: Nocardia puris; assembly: GCF_003315035.1. Lineage (GTDB taxonomy): Bacteria > Actinomycetota > Actinomycetes > Mycobacteriales > Mycobacteriaceae > Nocardia > Nocardia puris. Next base: position 268,633 of record NZ_QNRE01000009.1, on the reverse strand, counting down.
TGACGACCACGACCGCCCGTGACCCCATGTGCTTCTCCTCGCACACGACCCGCCGTACGCCCTCGGAGCGGTAGTACGCGAACGCCTCCGCCGGGTGCTCCAGGTACCCGTCGGATTCCGAGGTGGCGCAGGGCGACATCGTCGGCGGCAGGTACACCAGCCAGCGCGGATCGACCGCGAAACGGCTCATCACCTCCAGCGCGGCGCCCGCGTTCTCCTCCTGCACGCCGATCCGGCCGTGGTGGCGGGTCTGCACGACCCGCTTGCCGAGCACGTCGTCCAGGTCGAGCACGCCGGGGTCGCGGCGCACCACGGCGTCGCCGGTGGCCACGGTGGTGGCCGCCAGCGGACGCACCGGCTCGTACCAGACCTGTTCGGCCGCAACGGAAACCGGCTCGCGCTCGGGGTAGCGCAGCGCGGAGAGCTTTCCGCCGAACACCACACCGGTGTCCAGGCACAGGGTGTTGTTCACCCACCGCAGCTCCGTCACCGGCGTGTGCCCGTAGAGCACGGTGGCGCGGCCGCGGTAGTCGTCGGCCCACGGGTAGCGCACCGGCAGGCCGTATTCGTCGGTCTCGCCGGTGGATTCGCCGTACATCGCGAACGAACGCACCCGCCCGGACGCCCGGCCGTGGTACTCCTCCTTCAGGCCCGCGTGCGCGACCACCAGGTTGCCGCCGTCGAGCACGTAGTGGCTGATGAGCCCGCGGCAGAACTCCAGCGCGTCCTTGCGGAATGCCTCGTCCTCGGCCTCGAGCTGGGCCAGCGATTCGGCCAGGCCGTGCGCCACCCGCACCTTCTTGCCGTCCAGCGCGCGCACCAGCTTGAACTCGTGATTCCCGGTGACGCACAACGCCGTTCCCGCGGCGACCATGCCCATCACCAGGCGCAGCACGCCGGGCGTGTCCGGGCCGCGGTCCACCAGGTCGCCCACGAACACCGCGGTGCGACCCTCCGGGTGCCGCGCGCCGACCGGGCGCCCGGCCTCGTCGCGGTCCAGCGCGTAGCCGAGTTCGCCCAGCAGCGTTTCCAGTTCGGCGCGGCAGCCGTGCACGTCACCGATCACGTCGAACGGGCCGGTGAGATCGCGCTTGTCGTTCCACGCCTTCTCGTCCACGATGCGCGCGTGCGCGATCTCCTCGAGACCGCGCAGCATGTACACCTTGCGGAAGCCCTCGCGTTCCAGGTGCCGCAGGCTGCGCCGCAACTCGCGCTGCTGGCGGTGCACCACGTGCGCCGCCACGTGCGCGCGTTCGGGCCGAGACTTGTTGCGCTCCACGCACACCGCGTCGGGTACGTCGAGCACGATGGCGACCGGCAGCACGTCGTGCGCGCGGGCCACCGCCACCAGTTCCTTGCGGGCGTGCGGCTGCACGTTGGTCGCATCGATCACGGTGCGCAGGCCGCGCCGCAGCCGGATGCCCGCGATGTGGTGCACCAGGGCGAACGCGTCGGGCGTCGCGGCCTGGTCGTTCTCGTCGTCGCTCACGATGCCGCGGCACGCGTCCGAGGACACGATCGCGGTGTGCGGGAAGTGTTCTCGCGCGAACGTGGACTTCCCCGAGCCGGTGCTGCCGATCAGCACGACGAGGGACAGTTCGGGCACCGACAGGTCGACGGTCGTGTCGGTAATCACGCGGCTCCTTTCTCGTCGGCGGTGGTGTTCCTGGTGAACAGGGCGAGCTGGGTCGCCGCCCCGTGGTCGGGGTGCTCGGGTCCGACGGGACGCACCTCGACCCGGTACCCGTGCCGTTGGGCGACCCCGCCGGCCCAGTCCGCGAATTCCGCACGCGTCCACTCGAATCGGTGGTCGTCGTGGCGGTACTCGCCCGCGGGCAGACTGTCGTAGAGCACATTGTGCTCGGCGTTGGGCGTGGTGACGATCACCGAACCCGGTGCGGCGGCGCCGAATACGGCGTGCTCCAGCGCTCCGAGGCGCGGGGGGTCGACGTGTTCGATCACCTCCATGAGCACGGCCGCGTCGTACCCGCGCAGCCGCGCGTCGGTGTAGGTGAGCGAACCCTGGATCAGCGTGAGCCGCCGCGCGGCCCGCTCGGGCAGCCGGTCCAGCTTCAGCCGCCGCTTGGCGATGTGCAGCGCCCGCAGCGACACATCGACGCCGACGATCTCGCCGAAGGTCCGGTCCGCCATGAGCTGACGCAGCAGCGCGCCCTCACCGCAGCCGAGATCGAGTACGCGGCGCGCGCCGGTCTCGTGCAGCGCGGCGAGCACGGCGGCGCGGCGCAGGACCGCCAAAGACGGCTTGCGCTCGGCGGTTTCGGCTGCGTCCGTGGGCGTTCCGTGCACGTCGGTGGTCGCCGTAGTCGTCGCATCTGCGGCGTCTGCTGTGGTCACCGAGCCCGCCGTGGTCGCCGTGTCCGGCGGGCCTGCCGCGGTCGTCGCATCCGTCGCGCCCGCCGTATTCGCCGATTTCACAATCGAACTCGCGTCGGCCGCACCCGTAGCGTCCACCCTCACCTCGGCCTCCACGCCCATCTCATCCCCCTCCGCACCGAGATCCTCGACCGCGCCCAGCTCGTCCGGATCGGCCTCGTCCACCTCGGCGAGCCGGGCCAGGGCCGTCCGCACCAGCGACTCGCGCCGCGCGAGGTACCGCCGCGTGATCCACCCGCGCTCAGGGTGTTCCGCGAGCCATCCCGATCCCGCCCGGATCAGCTTGTCCACCTCGTCGGCGGCCATCCAGTAGTGCTTGGCCCCGTCCAGGACGGGCAGCAGCACGTACAGGTGTGACAGTGCCTCGCCCACGCGCACGGTCCCGGTGAGCGACAGGCGCAGGTAGTGCGAATCGCCCCACTCCGGGAACGCCGGATCGAGAGGGATCGGCGTCGCTTCGACGGTCCAGCCCAGCGGCGCGAAGACGCGTTCGGCGGCTTCGGCGCCGCCGCGGCACGGCACGGCGGGCAGCTCGACCCGCAGCGGCAGCGGCGTCTCGGCCAGCGCGGGCCGATCCTTGCTGCGCCCCTGCAACGCCGTGCGAAACACGTGCCCGATCGCCACCGACAGCAGCGACGACGCCGCGTACGGCCGATCGTTCACGTACTGCCCGAGGCTGAAATCCGGTGTGCCACGGGAACGTCCGCGCACCAGCCGGATCGGATCCACCTCCAGCACGAGCGCGGCACTGCACCGCTGTGGCTCCGCCTCGGGGTACAGCACGTGCGCCGTGCCGTAGGACTGCTCGAACGACTGCACCCGCGCGGGGTTCTTGTGCAGCAGGAAGCCCAGGTCGGTCGCGGGCCAGTCGGCGCCGTCCGGTCGGGTGCAGGTGATCGTCAAGAGCATCCTGCGATCGTGTCCCACCGGCGCGTGCGCGGCAACCAGGTTTCCGTGCTACAGCCCCGGTTCGGGCCAGGTCCAGTCGGCGACGGCGGGGATGTCGGCGCCGTGCTCGCGCGTCCAGGCCCGCGCCCGCCAGCGGGCGTCCACCATGTCCTGGCGCAGCGCCGCGGCCCGCTCACCGAGGCCCGGCACCCGGTCCACCACGTCCATGACGAGGTGGTAGCGGTCCAGATCGTTGAGCATCACCATGTCGAAAGGCGTTGTGGTGGTGCCCTTCTCCTTGTAGCCGCGCACGTGCAGTCCGGCGTGGTTGGTGCGCCGGTAGGTGAGCCGGTGGATCAGCCACGGGTAGCCGTGGAAGGCGAAGATCACCGGACGGTCCCGCGTGAACAACGTGTCGAATTCGCTGTCGGGTAGGCCGTGCGGATGCTCCTCGGCGGGCAGCAACCGCATCAGGTCCACCACGTTCACCACGCGAACGCGCAAGTCCGGCAGTCGATTCCGCAGGATCGCGGCGGCCGCCAGCGTCTCCAGCGTGGGCACGTCGCCCGCGCACGCCAGCACCACGTCGGGCGCGGTGCCGGTCACATCGCCGTTGCCCGCCCACTCCCAGATGCCCACGCCGCGCGCGCAGTGCACCGCCGCCTCGGGCACCGAGAGCCACGCCTCCTGCGGTTGTTTGCCCGCCACCACCACGTTCACGTAGTGGCGCGAGCGCAGGCAGTGGTCGTAGACCGAGAGCAGCGTGTTGGCGTCCGGCGGCAGGTAGACGCGCACGATCTCGGGCTTCTTGTTCAGCACCACGTCCAGGAATCCCGGGTCCTGGTGGGTGAATCCGTTGTGGTCCTGGCGCCACACGTGCGAGGAGAGCAGGTAGTTCAGGCTCGCGAGGGGCCGCCGCCACGGCACCGCCGCGCTCGCGTCGAGCCACTTGGCGTGCTGGTTGAACATGGCGTCGACGATGTGGATGAACGCCTCGTAGCAGGTGAACACGCCGTGCCTGCCGGTGAGCAGATAGCCCTCCAGCAGGCCCTCGCACATGTGCTCGGAGAGCACCTCGATCACCCGGCCGGTGCGCGAGAGGTCCACGTCGAACTCGCCGATCTCGGCCTGCCAGTCCCGGCCGGTCACCTCGAGGATGTCCTGGAGCCGGTTGCTGGCCAGTTCGTCGGGGGCGAAGGTGAGGAAGTTGTCGGGGTTGCGCCGGGTGACCTCGCGCAGCCACCCGCCGAGCACCCGGGTGGCCTCCCGCTTGATCGCACCGGGCGCTTCGACCTCCACGCCGAATTCGCGCCAGTCGGGCAGGCGCAGATCGCGGATCAGCTCGCCGCCGTTGGCCACCGGGTTGGCGCTCATCCGGCGCGCGCCGACCGGCACCTGGTCCAGCAGCGCGGCGACGGGCGCGCCGTCGGCGTCGAACAACTCGTCGGGCCGGTAGGACCGCAACCACTGCTCCAGCACCGCTCGGTGCGTGTCGTCGGTGCGGGCGGCGGGCAGCGGCACCTGGTGGGCCCGGAAAGTGCCCTCCACCTGGTCGCCGTTCACGACGGGCGGACAGGTCCAGCCCTTCGGGGTGCGCAGCACGATCATCGGCCAGGCCGGGCGCGCGCCGTCGGCGCCGTCGCGGGCCGCGCGCTGCACGGCGGCGATCCGGTCGAGGCAGCGGTCCAGCGCGGTGGCCATGTCCTGGTGCACGCGGCTCGGATCGTCGCCGGCGACGAGCACCGGGTCGTAGCCGTACCCGCGCAGCAGCGACATCAGCTCGTCCTCGGGGATGCGGGCGAACAGCGTCGGGTTGGCGATCTTGTACTGGTTCAGCGCCAGGATCGGCAGCACCGCGCCGTCGCGCGCGGGGTTGACGAACTTGTTCGCGTGCCAGCTGCCCGCGAGCGGACCGGTCTCGGCCTCGCCGTCGCCCACCACGCAGAACACCGTCAGATCGGGGTTGTCGAGCACGGCGCCGAACGCGTGCAGCAGCGAATAGCCCAGCTCGCCGCCCTCGTGGAAGGAACCGGGCGTCTCCGGCGCGCAGTGGCTGGGCACCCCGCCGGGGAAGGAGAACTGCGCGAACAGCGCGCCCATCCCCGCCGCGTCGCGCGAGATGTCGCTGTAGAGCTCGGAATACGTGCCCTCCAGCCACGCGCACGCGTTCGGGCCGGGACCGCCGTGGCCGGGACCGGCGACGAACACCGCATCCAGATCGCGGGCGCGGATGGCCCGGTTGGCGTGCGTCCACACCAGATTCAGTCCGGGCACGGTGCCGAAGTGGCCGAGCAACCGCGGTTTGATGTGCTCGGGAATCAGCGGCTCGCGCAGCAGCGGGTTGGCCATCAGATAGATCTGGCCCACCGCGAGGTAGTTCGCGGCGCGCCAGAAGGCGTCGAGCGCGACCAGTTCCTCGTGCGCCAGCGGGCCGGGCGCGTCGGTCAGGACGTAGGGGGTGGGGGCGATCGAAGCGCCGCCGTGCGCTCCGACGTTGTCGGCCGAGGTGTCGCCCTCGGCGCCTGCGGTCCGGGTCATCGGCAGGACTCCTCACGGTCGGGCGCGGAGGCGGTACCCCGATGGGTCCGCCGTCGTTCGGTCCGGTGCGCGCCGCCGTTTCCGGCGGGCGGGAGATCACCGCCGAGCCTACTCACCGCGGGCCGCGCCCGCCCGTGAAAGAAGGTGAGCGCGGGCCGCATCCGGCGGGGGCGCGCCCCACGGCGGGCGCCCGGTCGTCTAGGGTTCGGCCGCATGCACACACTCGGCAGGATCTTCGGCATCGGGCTCACCGCCGCGGCCGCGTTCGCGCTGACCGCCTGCGGTTCGGACGACGACGGCGGCGCCGCCGCGACGACCGCCGCCACCACGACCGCCGCCGCGGCCCAGCAGAAGCACGGCCGCGAATGCACCGCCGACGACATCGGCGTGACCGGCGGCTTCGGCGAGAACCCGACCATCACCATCCCCGACGACTGCGATCCGCCCACCCAGCTGGTCGTGAAGGACCTCGTCGAGGGCAGCGGCCCCGGCGCGACCGTCGGCCAGCCGCTCACCATGAACTACTCGCTGGTCACCTGGTCGAACAAGCAGAAGCTGGACAGCTCCTTCGACCGCGGCGCCCCGTTCGAGCTGGAACTGGGCGGCGGCGAGGTCATCCAGGGCTGGGACCAGGGCCTGGTCGGCGTGCAGCAGGGCGCGCGCAGGCTGCTCATCATCCCGCCCGATCTGGGCTACGGCCAGGGCGGCAACGGCATCGCGCCCAACGAGACGCTGGTCTTCGTGACCGACGCGGTCGCCGTCGGCGCCTGACGCCGGTCGGGGCACGGTGGGCGCTCGCCGCCGTGCCCCGACCGAGTGCAGGCCGCCACGGCCGGTCAACTACCCTGGTCGGGATGCGTGCGCGCACCCGCCGTGACGCGCTGCCCGAACACCACCGAACCAACCTGACACCGAACCAAGGAGCATGTCCGTGAAGAGCACCGTCGAGCAGCTGAGCCCGACCCGGGTCCGGATCAATGTCGAGGTGCCCTTCGAGGAACTGAAGCCGGACTTCGATCGCGCCTACAAGGCCCTCGCCAAGCAGGTCCGCATCCCCGGCTTCCGTCCCGGCAAGGCCCCGGCCAAGCTGCTCGAGGCCCGCCTGGGCCGCGGCGCGATCCTGGAGCAGGTCGTCAACGACGTGCTGCCGGGCCGCTACAGCGAGGCCGTCACCACCTCCGAGGTGAAGGTCATCGGCCAGCCCGACATCGAGATCACCAAGATCGAGGACGGCGAGGAGCTCGCGTTCACCGCCGAGGTCGACGTGCGCCCCGAGATCACCCTGCCCGAGTTCGGCGACATCGAGGTGACCGTCGACGCGTTCACCGTGGACGACGCCGACATCGAGGAGCAGCTCACCTCGCTGCGCCAGCGCTTCGGCACTCTGACCGGCGTCGAGCGCGCGGTCCAGGAGGGCGATTTCGTCTCCATCGACCTCTCGGCCACCGTGGACGGCGAGGAGGTCGCCGAGGCGTCCACCACCGGCCTGTCCCACGAGGTCGGCTCCGGCCAGCTCATCGAGGGCCTGGACGAGGCGATCGTGGGTCTGTCGGCCGGCGAGTCCAAGGAGTTCACCTCCACGCTGGTGGCCGGTGAGCACGCGGGCAAGGAAGCGGTCATCACCGTCACCGTGCAGTCGGTGAAGGAGCGCGAGCTGCCCGAGGCCGACGACGAATTCGCCCAGCTGGCTTCGGAATTCGACACCCTCGAGGAACTGAAGACCGATCTGCGCACCCGCGCCGAGCGCGTCAAGAAGGTGCAGCAGGCCGGCGAGATCCGCGACAAGGTGCTCGAGGCGCTGCTGGAGCAGACCGAGATCCCGCTGCCGGAGAAGGTCGTGCAGGCCGAGATCGACGCCGTGCTGCACGACGCCGTGCACGGCTTCGACCACGACGAGGCCAAGCTGGCCGAGGCGCTCGAGGCGCAGGGCTCGAGCCGCGAGGAGTTCGACGCCGACACCAAGGAGGCCGCCGAGAAGTCGGTGAAGACCCAGCTGCTGCTGGACGCGATCGCCGAGGCGGAGAACACCCAGGTCGGCCAGGAGGAGCTCACCGAGCGCATCCTGTTCCAGGCGCAGCGCTACGGCATGTCGCCGGAGCAGTTCATCCAGCAGGTGCAGCAGGCCAACCAGCTCGGCGCGGTGTTCGCCGACGTGCGCCGCGGCAAGGCGCTGGCCGGCGTGGTGGGCCGGGCCAAGGTCACCGACTCCGAGGGCAGCGCCGTGGACACCGCCGAGATGTTCGGCGCCCCCGCGGACGCCGAGGACAAGGGCGAGGCCGCCGAGAACGCCGAGTAGATCCGTGAATCCACAGCGTGACGGGCTTTCGTGTGCCGCCGCGACGGCCGGTGCGTCCGGCCGGGGCGCGCCCGAAGTTCTGCTGTGAGAGAAGTAGGGCGGTACCGGAAGTTCGGTGCCGCCCTACTTCGTTAGTGTTTGTGACAACGAACCGTTGAGAGCTGCGCGCCGAGGCGCGCTGTGTAGCTTTCAGTGACAAGCCGGTGCGAAGAGAAGGCAGGTATCCGTGACGAACAACCAGGCAGGGGTCATGACATCCGCGACTGCTGGTCTCAATCTCAGTGACTCGGTGTACGAGCGCCTGCTGCGCGAGCGCATCATCTTCCTCGGCACCCAGGTCGACGACGACATCGCGAACAAGCTGTGCGCGCAGATCCTGCTGCTCTCGGCGGAGGATCCCACCAAGGACATCGCGCTCTACATCAACTCGCCGGGCGGCTCGGTGTCGGCGGGCATGGCCATCTACGACACCATGCAGCTGGCCGCGTGCGATATCGCCACCTACGGTCTGGGCCTGGCCGCCTCGATGGGCCAGTTCCTGCTCACCGCGGGCACCAAGGGCAAGCGCCACGCGCTGCCGCACGCGCGGATCATGATGCACCAGCCGTCGGCGGGCATCGGTGGTTCGGCGGCCGATATCGCCATCATGGCCGAGCAGTTCGTCCGTCTGAAGCAGGAACTCAACGAGTTGCAGGCCCTGCACACCGGCCAGTCCGTGGAGCAGGTCGCCGCCGATGCCGATCGCGACCGCTGGTTCACGGCGCAGGAAGCCCTCGAGTACGGCTTCATCGATCACGTGATCAGGGGCGCGAACCCCGCCGCCACCAACGGCTCGGCCGGGTGAGCCGCGGCCAGCGCCGCACCCAATCGCCGTCGAACACACAGACTTTGGAGACGAAATGGCTCTGATCGACCCCCGCGCCGGACTGTCCGGCATCGCGCCGAACTCACCGCAGTCGCGCTACATCCTGCCCTCCTTCATCGAGCACTCCAGCTTCGGCGTGAAGGAGTCCAACCCGTACAACAAGCTGTTCGAGGAGCGCATCATCTTCCTCGGCGTGCAGGTGGACGACGCGTCGGCCAACGACGTGATGGCGCAGCTGCTGGTGCTGGAGTCGCTGGACCCCGACCGCGACATCACCATGTACATCAACTCGCCCGGCGGCTCGTTCACCTCGCTGATGGCGATCTACGACACCATGCAGTACGTGCGCGCCGACGTCGCGACCGTCTGCCTGGGCCAGGCCGCTTCGGCCGCGGCCGTGCTGCTGGCCGCGGGCACCCCCGGCAAGCGCGCCTGCCTGCCCAACGCCCGCGTGCTCATCCACCAGCCCGCGCTGGAGGGTGGCATCCAGGGTCAGGTGTCGGACCTGGAGATCCAGGCCGCCGAGATCGAGCGCATGCGCCGCCTGATGGAGACCACGCTGGCGCGCCACACCGGCAAGGACGCGGACACCATCCGCAAGGACACCGACCGCGACAAGATCCTGACGGCCGAGGAGGCCAAGGACTACGGGATCATCGACCAGGTGTTCGACTACCGCAAGCTCAGCGCGCAGAAGAAGTGAGTGGTCGCGGGCGGCGGCTCCGGCGGCCCTCGCTCGCGAATCGCTCCGGTCGGTCCGGGATTCGGCCGTGCGGTGTGCGCGAGAACGCGCCGCCCGGCCGGCCCTGCGGACCGGGGTGAATTGCATTCCGCAAACGCGGCGAATTTCGTCGCGGGAAACGGACACGCCGGACGATCGGCCGCCCCGGCGGGGGGCACGACTCGCGGAACGTGTTCTGATGTCGTGATAACTCGCACAGGCCCGGCGAGAAACATGCGCGAGTTGTCGACCTCCATCGCGCACACCGGGTACGGTCAAGCTAGGGACCTGGTCTCTTGGTTGACGGCAACGCTCGACCCGCCGCGATAACTCGAAGTGTTCGCGATTACACCCGAGTTCGGCGGATTGCTGGCAACCTGGACGGACGGTTGCACGCGGACAAGGAAGTAGGGACCCACGAGATGGCGCGCATCGGAGACGGCGGCGATCTGCTCAAGTGCTCGTTCTGCGGAAAGAGCCAGAAGCAGGTCAAGAAGCTCATCGCGGGACCAGGCGTGTACATCTGCGACGAGTGCATCGATCTCTGCAACGAGATCATCGAGGAGGAGCTGGCCGAGTCGAGCGAGGTGAAGCTCGACGAGCTGCCCAAGCCGGCCGAGATCCGCGACTTCCTGGAGAATTACGTCATCGGCCAGGACACCGCCAAGCGCACCCTCGCGGTGGCCGTGTACAACCACTACAAGCGCATCCAGGCCGGTGACAAGGGCCGCGACAGCCGCGGTGAGACCGTCGAGCTGCACAAGTCGAACATCCTGATGCTCGGCCCGACCGGCTGCGGCAAGACCTACCTGGCGCAGACGCTGGCCAAGATGCTCAACGTCCCGTTCGCCATCGCCGACGCCACCGCGCTCACCGAGGCGGGCTACGTCGGCGAGGACGTGGAGAACATTCTGCTCAAGCTGATCCAGGCCGCCGACTACGACGTCAAGCGCGCCGAGACCGGCATCATCTACATCGACGAGGTCGACAAGATCGCCCGCAAGAGCGAGAACCCGTCGATCACCCGCGACGTCTCCGGTGAGGGCGTGCAGCAGGCGCTGCTGAAGATCCTGGAGGGTACCCAGGCCAGCGTGCCGCCGCAGGGCGGGCGCAAGCACCCGCACCAGGAATTCATCCAGATCGACACCACCAACGTGCTTTTCATCGTCGCGGGCGCGTTCGCCGGCCTGGAGAAGATCATCTCCGACCGCACCGGCCACCGCGGCATCGGCTTCGGCGCCGAGGTCCGCTCCAAGGCGGAGATCGACACCACCGACCACTTCGCCGAGGTCATGCCCGAGGACCTGATCAAGTTCGGTCTGATCCCGGAGTTCATCGGCCGCCTGCCCGTCGTGGCGTCGGTGACGAACCTGGACAAGGAATCGCTGGTCAAGATCCTGTCGGAGCCGAAGAACGCGCTGGTCAAGCAGTACATCCGGCTGTTCGAGATGGACGGCGTGGATCTGGAGTTCACCCAGGACGCACTCGAGGCCGTCGCCGACCAGGCCATCCTGCGCGGCACCGGCGCCCGCGGCCTGCGCGCCATCATGGAAGAGGTCCTGCTGCCGGTGATGTACGACATCCCCAGCCGCGACGACGTCGCCAAGGTGGTCGTGAACGCCGACACCGTCAACGACAACGTGCTGCCCACCATCGTGCCGCGCAAGGCACAGCGCACCGAACGCCGCGAGAAGTCGGCGTAAGGCGCGCCCGGGGGGATCGATAGCACGTGCAGCCGTCCCCACCGCTGCATCCGGTGGGGCCCGAACGGGTCCTGGATGCGGTCGCCATCCTCAACGGTTGGTCGACATGCGGACGTATCAGCACAAGTACCTGGCTGTCAGCGCGACGGCGCAGACCACGTTCCCGTTGGGGTCCGCCCTGCTCGATGACGACTACCAAGGCAGGGTGTCGGCGATGCTCGTCTGCGTCGAGTGGTTGGACGAGCACTTCGGGTGGGAGCTGGTGAACATCTCGAGCATGGATGTCACCCCGGGCAACTTCGTCCTCTACGCGTATCTGCGCCGCCGCGGGTGACGAGCCGGTCGGTGCGGTCCGGCCGACGAGACAAGCGACGCCGCACCGGATTCGGTGCGGCGTCGAAAGTTTCTCAGGCCGGTTCGATACGCATATCGTCCTGACTCCAATACGCTCGCATTGTGGTGATGCGGCCTTCGTCGTCGAATTCCATGACGTCGATGGGGGTCAGCGTGAACGTCTGGTCGCCGACCTTGGTGACGATGTCGAACATGAAGGCGGCGTGGTTGCCCGCGATGCGGACGGTGTCGGCGTGCAGGGTGGTGGAGCGGTCCAGGGCCGCGATCACGTCGTAGAACTCGCGGATGGGTTCGTGGCCGTGGCGCACGGGGGTGCCGATCGGGTCCTCGACCGTGGCGTCGGGCGCGTACAGCTCGACGATGGCGTCGGTGGGGCCGGAGCCGACGAGCTTGACGTACTGCTCGACCACATCCCGGATCTGTCGTGTCATGGCACACCTCTGTGAACGGAAAAATGTAACGTGTTTCAGTTCGCAGGGTAGCAGTGTGCGCTCTGCCGGTCGCGGCTTCGGCGGGATCGCGGGGTCGGGGAGCGCCGTTGATCCCCTGGTTCGCCGTTGAACCTCGATCCCGTGGTGAAGCTGTCGTACATGCTGTCGTCGGAGTGGGGCCGGGTGTTACGCAGGTCACTCGCCGATCAGGCCGTACGCCGGTGCGCCGTCGGCGCGGTAGGTGCCGAGCACGACTCCGGTGCCGGTGGTCCGTGATTCGGCGAGCCGGAATCGGGTCGGCGCGGCGCCCGCGGGGAACAGACGCCTGCCGTTGCCCAGCACCACCGGGAAGGTGAGCAGGTACAGCGTGTCGATCAGCCCGGCGGCCAGCAGCGTCTGCGCCAGGCCACCGCTGCCGTGCATCTGGAGTTCGCGCCCCGGACGCTGCTTCAGCGCCTCGACCTGCTCGACCACGTCGCCGCCCAGTATCTCGGTGCCGGCCCAGTCCGCGCGGTCGAGCGTGCGGGAGGCGACGTATTTCGGCAGCGCGTTGAACGCCTTGGCGACCGGCTCTTCGTCGCCCACCTTCGGCCAGTACGAGGCGAAGATGTCGTAGGTGCGCCTGCCGAACAGGAACGCGTCGGCCCGCGCGAAGGCCGAATCGACGAACGAGCCGAAGCCTTCATCGACGAACGGGGCCGTCCAGCCGCCCTGCGTGAAACCGTCCGAGGGATCCTCCTCGGGCCCGCCGGGGGCCTGGTAGACGCCGTCGAGGGAGATGAACTGGGTCAGGGACAGTTCCATGGCGATGCTTCCTTTCGTCGCTGCGACCCGGTTCACGCGGGTCGCTCACCCGTTCAGACGGCGATGCGCGGGAAAACTCATCGGCCACGCCGACCGGTGTGTCGGCGTAGCGTCTACGGTGCCGTGCTGTTTACTCGGTGCGGTCAACCAGATGTTCGAGTGACGAGTGAAAGCGGAGGAGACATGGCACTGCCCACGATGACCGCGGAACAGCGCACCGAAGCGTTGGCCAAAGCGGCCGCGGTGCGCAAGGCGCGCTCGGAGCTGATCGGCAAGGTGAAGGAAGGCAAGGTCTCGGTCGCCGACCTGCTGAAGAAGGCGGAGTCCGACGATCTGGTGAAGAAGACCAAGGTCGCCGCCGTCATCAAGGCGCTGCCCGGAGTCGGCCCGGTCAAGGCGGCCAAGCTCATGGATCAGGCCGAGATCCCGGAGGACCGTCGCATCGGCGGACTCGGCGCCCGTCAGCGCGAGGCGCTGCTCAAGGCGCTCGACGCCTGAGCGCGGCCTGCTTCGAGGCGCTCGGCGTCGGCCCGTCGGCCGACGCCGCAACGCGCCTGTCCGCGCTCAGCGCGTGCCGCGGCGGCGCGGGAGACGGAACTCGATCGGTTTCGGGTCGGGTACCTGCGCCCCGCGCGGGGTGATCAGCAGGACGGCCAGGCCCAGTGCCACCAGCGCGGCCGCCGCCAGCAGGCTGATCGTGAAGCTCGCCGCGCCCAGCGCCTCGGGTTTGTGCGAGGCGTGATAGATGAAGTGCGGTACGGCGAAGACCAGCCAGCCCAGCCCGGCGGCCTGGGCCAATGCGCTGCCGCCGCGCCACAGCGCGAACGCGCTGATCGCGCCGAGCGCGAGGAAGAACGCGCCGACATCCCCGGCCAGGTGATGGTTGAACGGGCCGTCCGCCGAGATCCACCGCATCCCGAACCCGGGGAAGCTGGTGTACCAGGAGTGCGGCGCGAACACCGCCCACAGGCCGATCACGATGCCCTGAAAAGCCAGGATTCCCAGCATGATTCGGACGGCGAGCCAGCGGTGGCGATGCTGTTCGAAGTTCATTCGCACGCGGACGCCGCCGCGTTTGTTGTCCACCGAGAAGCGCATGAGGGTCTCCGTTCGCGCTGAGGCAGGTCCGTCCGGCCGGAGACCGTGACACGGCGTCGCCGGGCACGCTCCGGGTGACGACCGGGTGATGTCACCGTAGAACGGCCCCGCGCCGTGGGCAATACCGTCAGCTCGCGGGCCGCGCCAGCGGGCGATGGCGCAGGCGTCGCGCGCCCGCGTAGACGTTCATGGTGTCGCCGCGCAGGAAACCCACCAGCGTCATACCCGATTCGTCGGCCAGATCGACGGCCAGTGAGCTCGGCGCCGACACCGCGCCCAGCATCGGGATGCCCGCCATCAGCGCCTTCTGCACGAGCTCGAAGGAGGCCCGGCCGCTCACGATGAGCACCAGATCGTGTGCGGGGACCCGGTTTTCGCGCAACGCCCAGCCGATCACCTTGTCCACGGCGTTGTGCCTGCCGATGTCCTCGCGCACCGCGAGCACCGTGCCGTCGGGCGCGAACAGCCCCGCCGCGTGCAGCCCGCCGGTGGCGTCGAACACGGATTGCTTGTCGCGCAACGTTTCCGGCATCCCGGCCAGGACATCGGTGTCGACGGTGAAGGAGTCGCGCGGCAGGGGAAAGCGGGTGCGGGTGCGGACCTCGTCGAGCGCGGTCTTGCCGCAGAGCCCGCACGCGCCGGTGGTGAGGAAGGCGCGGGTGGGCACCGGGCCGGGGTTGCGCAGGGCGATGTCGAGCACGTTGTAGGTGTTGCGGCCCTCGTCGTCGGTGCCCGCGCAGTACCGGGCGCTCACGACGTCGCCGGGGGCGCCGATGATGTTCTCGCTCACCAGGAATCCGTGTACGAGATCGATGTCCGAACCGGGGGTGCGCATGGTGACGGTGAGCGAGCGACCCCCGAGGCGGATCTCCAGGGGTTCCTCCACCGCGAGCGTGTCGGGCCTGCGTGTCTCGCCCGACGCCGACAGGCGCACGGTGCGGCGGCGGGCGGTGACGCGACTCATGCGCGCACCTCGTGCTCGTGGCGTTCCAGCCGGATCACCACGGCCTTCGAGACCGGCGTATTCGACCGCGCGGCAACGTGATCCAGCGGTACCAGGGGGTTGGTCTCGGGGTAGTAGGCGGCGGCGTTGCCGCGCGGTGTGGGGTAGCCGACGAGACGGAATCCGCGCACGCGCCGCTCGACGCCGTCGGTCCATTCCGACACCACGTCGACCAATTCCCCGTCCGCGAAACCGAATTCGGCGAGGTCGTCGGGATTGACGAGCACCACTTTGCGTCCGCCGTGCACGCCTCGGTAGCGGTCGTCGAGGCCGTAGATGGTGGTGTTGTACTGGTCGTGGCTGCGCAGTGTCTGCAGGATCAGCCTGCCCTCGGGGACGGGCAGCCAGGTGAGTTCGTTGACGGCGAAATTCGCTCGGCCCGTGGTGGTTCGGAACTCCCGGCTGTCGCGCGGGGGATGCGGCAGCACGAAACCGTTGCGCGCGCGGACCCGGCGGTTGTAGTCGGCGCAGCCGGGCACCACCCGGGAGATCGCGTCGCGGATGGCGTCGTAGTCGTCGGCGAAGCGCGCCCACGGCACCGGATGTTCCGGCCCGAACAGTGTCCGCGCCAGCTCACACACGATGGCGACCTCGCTGCGCAGGTGCTCGCTGACCGGGTCCAGACGCCCGGTGGACAGGTGCACCATCGACATCGAATCCTCCACCGACACCTGCTGTTTCACCCCGCCGCGCAGATCCTTGTCGGTGCGGCCCAGGGTGGGCAGGATGAGCGCGGTGCGTCCGTGCACCAGGTGGCTGCGGTTGAGTTTTGTGGACACCTGCACGGTGAGCGAACAGCCGCGCAGCGCCGCCTCCGTGACCTCGGTGTCGGGTGTCGCGGCGACGAAATTGCCGCCCATGCCGAAGAATACGCGCGCCCGGCCCTCGCGCATGGCGCGGATCGCGTGGACGGTGTCGTAGCCGTGGGCGCGCGGGCTGGTGATGCCGAACTCGCGGTCCAGCGCGTCGAGGAAGGTGTCGGGCATCTTCTCCCAGATGCCCATGGTGCGGTCGCCCTGCACGTTGGAGTGCCCGCGCACCGGGCACACGCCCGCGCCCGGTTTGCCGATCATGCCGCGCAGCAACAGCAGATTGGTCGCCTCCTCGATGGTGGCGACGCCGTGCGTGTGCTGGGTGAGTCCCATCGCCCAGCAGATGATGACGTTGCGCGCGCCGGCCAGCAGATCGGCCGTGCGGTCCAGTTCGGCGCGGGTGAGTCCGGTGGCCCGCTCCACCACGTCGAGATCGACGTCGCGGCACTGCTTTTCGTACTCCGCGAAACCGGCGCAGTGCGCGTCGACGAACGCGCGGTCGATCACCGTGCCCGGCGCGCGGTCCTCGGCCTCGAACAGCAGCCTGCCCAGCCCCTGGAACAGCGCCATATCGCCGCCGAGCCGGATCTGGAGGAAGTCGTCGGCAATGGGGACCCCGGTGGTGACGCCCCGGACGGTCTGCGGGTCGCGGAAGCCGAGCAAACCGGTCTCGGGCAGCGGGTTCACCGCGACCACGCGCGCGCCCGCCGCCTTCGCACCCGCCAGGGCGCTGAGCATGCGCGGGTGGTTGGTGCCGGGGTTCTGGCCCGCGACGATGATCAGATCGGCCTCGGCGAAATCGTCGATCGACACCGATCCCTTGCCGATGCCGATGGAGCCGGTGAGCGCCGTGCCCGAGGACTCGTGGCACATGTTCGAGCAGTCGGGCAGGTTGTTGGTCCCGAAACTGCGCACCAGCAGCTGGTACAGGAAGGCGGTTTCGTTGGCGGTGCGGCCGGAGGTGTAGAAGACGGCCTCGTCGGGGGAGTCCAGGGCGCGCAGTTCGCCGGCGATCAGCTGGTAGGCCTCGTCCCAGGAGATCGGCGAGTAGTGGGTGTCGCCGGGGCGCAGCACCATCGGGTGGGTGAGCCTGCCCTGCTGCCCGAGCCAGTAGCCGGATTTCTCCGCCAGCTCGGCGACGGAGTGCGCGGCGAAGAACTCCGGGGTGACCGTGCGCAGCGTGGCCTCCTCCGCGACGGCCTTCGCGCCGTTCTCGCAGAATTCGGCGGGGCGGCGGTGGCCGGTGGGCTCGGGCCACGCGCAGCCGGGGCAGTCGAAGCCGTGCGCCTGGTTGACCCGCGCCAGCGAGCGAGCGGTGCGCACCACGCCCATCTCCTCCACCGAGCGCGCCAGGGCCACCGCGACCGCCGTCACGCCCGCGGCCTGCCGCTTCGGCGGGGTGACCGTCAACGCGGATTCATCGATGTCCTGGGTGGGGCCGTGGCGACGCATACCGCCATTGTGCTCCCGGCGCTGTGGCCGAGGGGTGACCGGTGTCACGCGCGGCGGGTCTGCGCCGCCGGGTGCCGTTCGCCGTTGCGGTGGGTGAGCACCTTCTCGCCGATGCGGATGCTCCAGCCCGGCGGCAGTTCCACGGGGGCGGTGCCGACCCGCGTCCACTGCTCGACGCCGGGCGCGGCGATGAAGGTGCCCGCGGGAGTGGCGGCGTCGCGCACGAACACCTTGCCTCGATCGAGGGAGACGTAGGCGTGCACGCGGGAGACGTGCCGGTCGCGCGGCACGGCCAGCGGCGAGGCGATGGCGTTGCGCACCGAGTCGTCGGCGTCGGGGTTGCGGCCGATCACGTAGGGGCGGTCCAGCGGGTAGACGGAGTCCTCGTAGACCAGTGCGCCCGTGGGGGTTTCGGCTCCCTCGGCCCGGCGCGGGGGCGGGATGCGGGCGCCGCGGGTGGGCGGATTCTTTTGCAGGGCAATCGGTTCGGCGGCGCGGTCGAGACCGGTCTGCGACCAGGCCAGCGGCATGGCCTGGGTGCCTCGGGGTTCGCCGGCGGGGCGCGTCTCGGACTCGTCGGCCAGCGCCTCGAGTCCGGCGGGCGCGGTGGCGGGCGGCTCCCCCGGTACCGGCGTCGCGGTGGTGGACGGGCGGGCGGGCTTGTCGGCATCGCCGGCGCGGCGCACGCCCACGCGCCATTCGAAGCCGCCGCCGGGCACCACACCGCCGCGCAGGTCGCTGCGCGGATGCGCCGGAGCGTCGTTGCCGCTGATGGCGATGCGGCGCACGGGTTCGCGCACGATCTCGTCGACCCAGGTGAAGGCCCGCGCGCCAGACAGCTTGCGCACGCCTTCGGCGCCCTGAATCTCGGCGGTGACCGGACCGCGCAGCAGGATCACGGTGCCGTCGCCGGTGGGTGCGACCACGCCGAAGGGCGGCGGCTCGGACCCGGTGCCGAACACCACCGCGGCCAGCCGGTGGGCGATCGCCGCACCCGGATGGTCCCCGGACGCGACGGCCTCGATCGCCCCCAGAATCCGGTCGGTGGACGCGGTTTCACCCGCGAGATACACCACCACCGCGCCGAATCGGGCGATCAGTCCGTCACCCGGCGCGATCCCAACGGTCGCAGGGTTCTTGCGCACCCGCGCCTCCTTCCCGCGCACTTTCGGCGTCCAGCATAAGGGGTGCGCGTTCCGGGCAGCGCCCGTCCGAACGGGACCGCGCCGAGGTGGGCGGCCCCGCACCGGTCGTCGCCAGGCGGTTCGCGCACGCGTGGCCGGATTCCCGAGGCGTGTTCGCGGGGGTTGACGGAGGGCGGGGCGACGTGGGGCTTCGGCTACACCGACGGCTCCGCGATCCGGGCCGCGGACAGCTCCGGTTTCGGTTCCCAGCCGGGCGGGCCGAACAGGTAGCCGAGCTTGTCGCGCCAGCGGGTGGCCGCGCACGTCGCGCAGGATGTTGCCGTACTCGTGATGTTGCAGGTGGAGCAGGTTGTAGGAGTCGACCGGCTCGGTGAGCCCGTAGGTCGGGCGGTGCAGCTCCGGCTGAAACCTCCCGAACAGGCGGTCCCAGAGGATGAGGATGCCGCCGTAGTTCTTGTCCAGGTATTCGGGGTCGCTGCCGTGGTGCACGCGGTGGTGCGACGGGGTGTTGAACAGGAACTCGATCGGCCGGGCCAGCGTGCCGACGGTCTCGGTGTGGACGAAGAACTGGACCACCAGGCGTCGGTGGGCAGCTGCCACGGCGCGACCACCGCCCAGAGGAAGACGAACAGCACCAGCGTGAGCGTCTTGAACAGCAGCATGAAACCGAGGGCGCCGGCGCCCATGCTCAGGCTGGTCCTGGTGTCGATCGCGAAGTAGCCGCGCCAGGGCGGTGCCGGGCGAATGGTTGGATGAACAGCGTGAGCACAGCGGGAACCAAAGGGGTGCCGCGCGCCGAGCGCGAGGCGCAGATCCTCGATATCGCGGTCGACGAGATCGGGCGCGTGGGCTACGCGGGACTGTCGATCGCCGAGGTCGCGACGCGGGCGGGTGTCTCGAAGCCGCTGGTCTACGCCTATTTCCAGACCAAGGACGGGTTGTACGTCGCGTGCGTGGAGCGGGCGGCCGCGGTGCTCGGCGATGCCATCGAGGCGGCGATCGCGGGGCCCGGCTCGATCGATATGGCGCGGGAGGTGCTGAGCGCGGTGTTCCACGCGCTGGCCCCGCGGCCGCAGGACTGGAACGTGCTGTTCGACCGCTCCCATCCCGCCGACGGCCCGGCGGCCGACGCCGTGAAGCGGGCCCGGCACCGCATCGCCGACCAGGCCGCGCGCGGGGTGCGTGCGGTGCTGGAGGCCGCGGGACTGGACGATCCCGACGACGCGTCCGCGCTCACCGACGTGTGGATGGGCGCGGTGACGGCGCTGGTCAACTGGTGGCTGCGGCACCCGCAGGAGAGCGCCGAGGACATGACCGCCCGCAGCCACCGCCTGGTCGCGGCGCTGGCGGCCGTGCGCACCTAGAACTCGGGGCCGCCGGAGCCGCGCGCACGGCGTTACCGTCGGCGCGGGAGGATGCCGGAAAGGACAGTGTCATGCGACTCACATCTCGGATACTGGGAACGGCGGCGGTCGGCGTCGCCCTCGGTGTGGCGGGCCTCGGCGGCACCGCGCAGGCGAGCGCGCCGGCGGAGCGGGCCGCGGAAGTGTCGGCTGTGACCTGCTTTCCGCCGTCGCTGAGCGGTGGCGCGGCGGTGTGCGTGCCGTTCACCGATTTCCTGAGCAACCTGTTCACCGGATCGGCGCGCGGGTCGTCCTAGCGGATACTCGCGCGACCGGTTCGGCCCGCGGGGTCCATACTGCGGGGATGCTGATCCTGCGCCCGGCCACCGAGGCCGACCTGCCCGCCTTGCGTGAGATAGAGCGCGCGGCGGGCGCTCCCTTCGCCGAGATCGGAATGCGGACCGTCGCCGACGACGAGCCACCCTCTCTCGAAACGCTGCGCGAGTTCCAGCGCGCCGGACGGGCCTGGGTGTACGCGGACGCCGCGGACGAGCCCGTCGCTTACCTGGTGGCCGGCCTGGTCGACGGCAACGCGCACATCGACCAGGTCTCGGTGCTGCCCGCCTACGCCGGGCGGCGCCTGGGCAAGCGCCTCATCGACCACACGATCCGGTGGGCGCGGGCCGAGGGACTGTCCGCGATCACGCTCACCACGTTCGTCGAAGTCCCGTGGAACGGGCCGTATTACGAGCGGCTCGGCTTCCGCTACGTGCTGCCCACCGACGAGACGCCGGAACTGCTGGCGGTGCGCGCGGCCGAATCGGCGCACGGACTGGACCACTGGCCGCGCGCCGCGATGCGCGCGGATCTCGCCGGGTGGGAGTTCGAGCCGGACGGCACCGAGCCGGATGCGCAGGTGTCGACTCCGCAGCCCTGATCACGCGAGCGGGCTCGCGCCGGGCGACCGGTGCGAACGTCGTGAACTCCGGTGGCTACGACTCGATTCCGTCGAACCTGACCGTCCGTCAGCTCTGCCGGGGCGGTGGTCATCACGATGTCGGCCCGTGTGCCCCGCCGGCTCAGTGCTGGTAGTGCGGGTAGGTCAGGTATCCCTTGTCGCCGCCCTGGAAGTACGTCTCCTCGTCGGCCTCGGCCAGGGGCAGGTCGGCGCGCAGCCGCTCGACCAGATCGGGGTTGGCGAGGAAGGCGCGGCCGAACGAGATGAGGTCCGCGCCGAGGCCCAGCCAGTGGTCGGCGTGCTTGCGCCCGGCCGTTTCGGCGCCCGCCGGGTGGGTGGGATTGACGATGAGCGTGCCGGGCCAGGCGCGGCGCAGGCCGACCAGGGTTTGCTCGTCGGTGGACGCCTCGAGGTGGAGGTAGGCGAGGTCCAGCCGGGCCAGCTCGGCCAGCAGCGCGCCGTACAACTCGGGGATGTCGGTCTCGTGGGCGTCCCAGATGCCGGCGCCCGGGGACAGGCGGATGCCGACGCGGTCGGCGCCGATGGCGTCGGCGGCGGCCTCGGCCGCCTCGACGGCGAACCGGATGCGCCCCGCGATCGAGCCGCCGTAGCGGTCGGTGCGCAGGTTGGCGTTGCTGGAGAGGAACTGCGCGATGAGATAGCCGTTCGCGCCGTGCAATTCGACGCCGTCGAACCCCGCGGCGCTGGCGCGCACCGCGGCCGCGGCGTACGAGTGGGCCTCCTGCGGCACTTCGGCGAGCGTCAGCTCCCGGGGCACCGGGGCGGGCAGCCGCCCTGCGGGGGCGAACACCAGCACGTCGCGGGCGGCGACCGCCGACGGGCCGACCGGCTGGAGTCCCGAGGTGGTCGGATGGCTGATGCGGCCGCCGTGCATGATCTGGGCGAAGATGCGGCCGCCGTTGATGTGGACCGCGTCGGTGACCTGCCGCCACGACTCGGCCTGCGCGTCGGTGTGCAGGCCGGGGGTGAACGGGTTGGACTGGCCGAGCTTGCTGGGCTGCACGCCCTCGCTGATCAGCAGGCCCGCCGTGGCGCGCTGTGCGTAGTAGCGGGCCATCGAGGCGTTGGCGAGGCCGTCGGCGTCGGAGCGGACCCGGGTCATCGGGGCCATCACGATACGGTTCGGCAGGGTGAGCGAACCTGCGGTGTACGCGTCGAAGAGTGTCGTCATGGCGCTACGCTAAAAGCTGACACTGACGTCAGAGGCAAGTGTTGTGACGCGGATCTCGGAGGATCACATGCGGATCGGGGAGCTTTCCCAGCGCAGCGGCGCGAGCGTGCGCTCGCTGCGGTACTACGAGGAGCAGGGGCTGCTGATCAGCTCGCGCAGCGCCAGCGGGCAGCGGCAGTACGCCGAGAGCGACGTGTCGCGGGTGCAGTTCCTGCGTCGCATGCTCGCGGCCGGGCTGTCCAGCCGCACCATCGCCGAGGTGCTGCCGTGCGTGGATTCGCCCAGCTCCCAGGCCACCGAAGCGGCCTGGGAGCGGATGGTCGAGGAGCGGGCCAAGCTCGACGCGCACATCGCCGAACTCGTCGACACCCGGGCCCGGCTCGACGAGCTGATCGCGATCAACCGCCGGTACCACGCCGAGGAAAGCGCGCGTTCGGCCTGAGCCGGTGGAAGGGACCCGACGCGGGCGGTGCCGCCCGGACTCCGCTCAGGCGGTGGCGAAGGCCGACTCCGCCGCGGGCAGGGCGGCGGCCCGGTCTTCGGGGACGAGGCCGATGCGGGTGCGGCGGTCCAGCAGGTCGCTCGGGTCCAGGGCGGCTTCGTGGGTGCGGGCGAACGTGAATTCCGCGGCGGTGACGTCGATTCCGGGGGCGACGGGTGCGGCGAGGGCCGGATCGCGTTCGGCGAGCCCGAGAACAGCGCGCGCCTCGCTGCCGTAGCGGTCCACCAGCAGTGGGGGAGCGGCGACGCGGTCGCGCGCCGAACCGGCCACCGCGCCGATCAGCGGAAGGCGGGTCGTGCGGCAGGGCGCGGCGGCGAGCCCGGCGTGGGCGACCGCCGCGTCGATCGCGTCCTCGGCCATGCGCCGGTAGGTGGTGAGCTTGCCGCCGACGACGGTGAGGACGCCATTGGGGGCGCGCAGCACAGCGTGCTTGCGGGAGATGTCGGAGGTGCTGCCGTCGCCGGTGCGCAACAGGGGTCGCAGCCCGGCGAAGCGGCCGCGGATGTCGTTGCGGGTCAAGGGTTCCCGCAGGGCGGTGTTGATGGTGTCGAGCAGGAAGTCGATCTCGGCGTCGGTGGGCTCCGGCTCGTCGGGGACGGGGCCGGGCGCGTCCTCGTCGGTGAGGCCGAGATAGACGCGGTCGTGCGCGGCGGGGAACGCGAAGACGAACCGGCTGGTGCTGCCCGGCACCGGCACCGTCAGCGAGGCGGTCAGCCCCCCGAAGGATTCGGCCGAGAACACCAGGTGCGCACCGCGACTCGGCCGCAGCTCGATGCTCGGATCCACCTGATCGGCCCACACGCCGGTGGCGTTGACCACGGAACGAGCTCGCACGGACAGTGTTTCCCCCGTCCGGGTGTCGCGCAGGGTCGCGGACTCACCGGTGACATCCAGCGCCTCCACCCGCGTCAGCACGCTCGCCCCGTGGGCGGCCGCGGTGCGGGCGATGGCGACGACCAGGCGGGCGTCGTCCACTAGCTGCCCGTCCCACGCCGTCAGGCCCCCGCGCAGTCCCGACCGGCGCACGGTCGGCGCGAGGCGCAGTGCCTCGGCTGCGGCGACGTGCCGCGACCGGGGGAGCAGGTCCGCCGAGGTGCCCGCGCCGCGTCGCAGCGCGTCCCCGGCCAGGAAGCCGGCGCGGATCAAGGACCGTTGCGCCCCACCGATATTCGGCAGCAGCGGCACCAGCTGGGGCAGCGGCCGCACCAGGTGCGGCGCGGTGGTGGACAGCAGGATGCCGCGCTCGACCGCGCTCTCGTGCGCGATGCCGACCTGTCCGCTCGCCAGGTAGCGCAATCCGCCGTGCACCAGCTTCGAACTCCACCGGCTGGTGCCGAATGCGAGGTCGTGCCGTTCCACCAGCACCGTGCGCAGGCCGCGCGCGGCGGCGTCCAGCGCCGCGCCCGCGCCCGTGACGCCGCCGCCGATCACCAGTACGTCGATCTCGGGTGCGTCGCCGAGCGCGCGCAGTTCGCGGTCGCGCCGGGCGGCGTTCAGCGCGGAATCGCCGCGCGCGATCGAATCAGAGGTCATCGCAGGGCCTTTCGGGTGTGCGGTGGCAACCTCACCGCCCCCTCCTCGTCGCGGGGAGGTCCGGGGTGAGGTAACCGTCGATGGCGCGGGCCAGTTCGGCGTCCAGTGCCGGGCCGGGCAGCAGCGGCTCGACCGTGCCCGCGGACTGGACGGCGGACTGCACCATGAGCAGCAGCATTGTCGCGAGGTGCACGGGCTCGCCCGCGCGGATCGACCCGTCGCGCTGCCCTTCGGCGATACCCGCCGCGAACAGGTCGATCAGGGTGCGCTGGTTGCGGCCGAGCCTGCCGAACACGTAGGTGAGCATCAGGTCGGTGTCGGTGCGGAAGATCTTGCCGAACAAGGGATTCGAGCGCACCATCTCCGCGCCGGTGACCACGCCCGTGACCAGCCGGGTGCGCGCGGCGCCCGCCGTCGGCATGGCGGCGGTGAGGATGGCGCGCAGTTCGCGCACCAGCAGCTCGGCCACCAGCGAGCCGGTGTCGGGCCAGCGCCGGTACACCGTCGGCCTGCTGACTCCCGCCCGGCGCGCCACCTCGGTGAGGGTCGTGCGGCGCACGCCGAATTCCTGCACGCAGGCGCGAGCCGCGTCGAAGATCGCGAGGTCGATGGCCGAGGGCTCGGCGTCGGTCACTGGTCACCACCGGAAGATCGGGTTCGTTACTGCTTGACAGTCTATGTCAAACTGTAACGCATGGTCGACACGAAGCACACGGACGGGGCCCCGATCCCCGCCGCAAACCCCGACGCGCCGGAGCGGGCAGCGAGTATGGTGTGGGACGCCTGGGGTGTCCCGGCCGGACAGAAACCGTTGTCGGCGACGATCCGCGGCCTGCTGACGCAGGTTTTCGGGGTGTCCGGCGACCCGGTGGCGCGCCGCGATGAGGGTGACGTGCCACTGCGGCCGTCGGCGTTGACGCCGGCGCAACGGGACGGATTGGTCGAGGTGGTCGGCGCGGACAACGTGTCGGCCGACCACCGCGACCGCCTCCGGCACGCGGGCGGAAAGAGCACGCCCGATCTGCTGCGCCGCCGCGCCGAGGGGCCGCAGGACGCCCCCGACGCCGTCGTCTTCCCCGCCGATCACGAGCAGGTGCTCGCCGTGCTCGCCCACTGTGCCGCGCACGGCATCGCCGTGGTGCCGTTCGGCGGCGGCACCAGCGTCGTGGGGGGTGTCGACCCGGTGCGCGGCGCGTTCGACGCCGTCGTCGCGCTCGATCTGCGCCGCCTCGACACGGTCTCCGAGATCGATCCGGTCAGCGGCACCGCCACGCTCGGGGCCGGGCTCACCGGCCCGCGCGCCGAGGAACTGCTCGCCGCGCACGGTCTTTCGCTGGGGCACTTCCCGCAGAGCTTCGAGTTCGCCAGCATCGGCGGGTTCGCGGCGACCCGTTCCTCGGGTCAGGCGTCGGCCGGCTACGGCCGCTTCGACGACATGGTGCAGCGGCTCAAGGTGGCCACTCCGAGCGGCACCCTCGACCTGGGCCGCGCGCCCGCCTCGGCGGCCGGGCCGGATCTGCGGGAACTGTTCGTCGGGTCCGAAGGCACGCTCGGCGTGATCACCGAGGTCACCGTGCGCGTGCACCCGGTGCCGGAGACCACCGCCTACCAGGCGTGGTCGTTCCCCGACTTCGCCACCGGCGCCGCGGCCTTGCGCGCCGTCGTGCAGGCCGGGGCGGCCCCGACGGTGCTGCGCCTGTCCGACGAGGTGGAGACCGGGATGAACCTCGCGCGGGCGGGCGACATCGGCGGCGCGCCCGTCACCGGCTGCCTGGCCATCACGACCTTCGAGGGCACGGCCGCGCACGTGGCCGCGCGCAGCGCCGAGGCGCACGAACTGCTCGCGGCCGCGGGCGGCACCGCGCTGGGCGAGGACCCCGCCCGCGAATGGGAACACGGCCGTTTCGGGGCGCCGTACCTGCGCGACTCGCTGCTCGACGCCGGCGTGCTGTGCGAGACACTGGAGACCGCGACCACCTGGTCCAACATCGCCGAACTCAAGGCGAAAGTGACCGCGGCGCTGACGGATTCGCTGGGCGCCCAGGGCACGCCGCCGCTGGTGATGTGCCACATCTCGCACACCTACCCGACCGGCGCGTCGCTGTACTTCACCATCGTCGCCAAGCAGCTCGACGACCCGCTCACGCAGTGGGGTATCGCGAAAAACGCTGTGGGCGACGCGATCATCGCGGCCGGCGGCACCATCACGCACCACCACGCGGTGGGCGCCGATCACCGCCCGTGGCTGCCCGCCGAGGTCGGCGATCTCGGCATCCGGGTGCTGCGCGCGGTGAAGGCGGAGCTGGACCCGGCCGGCATCCTCAATCCCGGGAAGCTGATCTGATGGCGTCGCGCGAGATCCGTTCCGTGCTGGTGGTGACCAATCGGCTCTCCGGCGGGGGCAAGGGGCACGACACGGCGTCGGCCGCCGTCGCCGAACTCGCCGCGCGCGGGGTGGACGTCACCGAGATCCGCGCGCCCTCGGCCGCGGAAACCGTGCTGCTCGTGCGGGATTCGCTGGCCGCGCTCGATCCGGCGTTGCGCCCCGACGCGGTGGTGTGCGTGGGCGGCGACGGACTGATCAACGTAATGCTGGCCGCCCTCGCTCACACCGGAATGCCGCTCGGCCTGGTGCCCAGCGGCACCGGCAACGATCTGGCCAGGGCGCTCGGCGTGCCCACCGACGACACCGCGGCGGCCGTCGGCGTGGTGCTGGGTGGGCGCACCCGCGTGATGGATCTGGGCCGCATCGAGTCCCGTGGGGCTGAGCCCATGTACTTCGCGACCATCACCGGCACCGGGTTCGACGCGCGAGTCACCTTGCGCGCCAACGAGATGCGCTGGCCCAAGGGACGGTTGCGCTACACCTTCGCCGCGCTCGCCGAGATCACCGGCAACTTCACCGTGCCCTACCGGATCGAGCTGTCCGGCGCCCCGCACGGCGTGCAGGACAATCCGGAGCGCGGTGGCCCGATCGAGACGCGGGCGGTGCTGATCGCCCTCGGCAACACCCGCACCTACGGCGGCGGCATGCTGGTGTGCCCGGACGCCGAGATGGACGACGGCCTGCTCGATCTGACCGTGGTGGGCGCGGTGTCGCGGCGGGAGATGCTGCGCCTGCTGCCCGCCCTGTCCTCGGGACGACGGGTGGAGCACCGGGCCGTGACCAGGTACCGCGCGTCGGCGGTGACGCTCAGCGCGCCGAACACCCCGGCCACCGCCGACGGCGAACCGGCGGGCACGCTGCCGATCACCGTGCGCGCGGTCCCCTCGGCGTTGACGGTGCTGGTGCCCTGATCCGCTGTGGCGCACTGTCACTCGGTGACCGCGGCGCGGGTGCTGTCACACCGGCGGTCGATGCGAAGGTGCCGTGCTGGGGCGTCGATTGCCGAACGCGCAGTATCGCCCGGGAGCCGCCGGCCGAGGCGCGATGCGGGCGGCGCGCCCCTTACCAACTCTGGAACGCGATGCGCGACAACCGGTTCACGGTGTCGCGGTCGGCGATCACCACCGACGACGAACCGAGCCCCGGCGGCCGCTCGGGTGCGTGGAGGGCGGTGATCAGCCGGTCCCATCGGCGGCAGTGCAGGGTGAAGAAGAAGCCGTTGACGCGGCGCCCGCGCGCGTGCTGGCCCGCCACCGCGACCGGGGGCGGCACGTCGAGCATGATGACGTGCAGGTCGCGGTCGTGGCCGCCCGCCCAGCGCGCGATCATGCGGCGGCTCCAGCCGAAGGTGCCGCAGTCGTGGATCACCACCGGCCCGTGCGCGTCGCGCAGCGCGGCGCGGATGCCCGCGTAGTGCGCCAGGTGCACCAGCGGGCGCCACAGCGGGTAGGGCAACCAGCCCAGGCGCCGCCGCCAGCGCACCCGCGCCTGGTGCGAGTCCAGCACGATCGAGCCGAACGGACCGGTGGGCGGCGCCTCGGCCTGCGCGGTCGCGCCGAAGAACATGCGCAGCGCGGTGCTCTTGCCCGCGCCGGGCACGCCGGCGAAGATCACGGCCGCGCTCGCGGGGTAGCGCAATTCGTCCACGGCCTGGCCGCGTAGGTCGTGCACACCGGTCGGGACCAGCACCGTCGCGCCGGGTAGCGGCGCGCGTTGCTCCGGTGAGCGCAGGGGAGCGGCGTCGAGCGGGGGATTCACCCCTTCCAGATTCCTCACGTTTGTCCGTTTCGGCAACCCGGGGAAACCCTGAAATCCGCTGAGCGCCCGAGGAACTGGCGATCATCGGCCACCCATGACACGTGCGGGGCCGCCACGGCGCGGTGACGTGGCACAAGTGAGACGGCCGAGTCTGAGAATTAGTTGTGGATTCGGGGCCGCGCCGGTGAACGGCGGTAAGCTGTCAGGTGTAAGGCGGAGTGTTCGGTGTCCCTCATCCACCGAAGGCTCCGCCTTCTTTTCTGTCCGCACCCCGGTCCGCGCCGTGCGGGCGGGGGGCGGCGGCGTGCCGGGGACCACCTCCTAGAATCACGGAGTGACCAGCGCAGCCCCTGACAACTCGCCTAATCGTGCCGATGCCCTCCCCAAGAGCTGGGACCCCAGCGTGGAGGCCGAGATGTACGAGCGCTGGGTAGCGGCCGGGTACTTCACCGCCGACGCGAGCAGCGACAAGCCGCCCTACTCGATCGTGCTGCCGCCGCCGAACGTCACCGGCAACCTGCACATGGGTCACGCCTACGACCACACCCTCATGGACCTGCTCACCCGCCGCAAGCGCATGCAGGGGTACGAGGTGCTGTGGCTGCCGGGCATGGATCACGCGGGCATCGCCACCCAGTCCGTGGTGGAGAAGCAGCTCGCCGTGGACGGCAAGACCAAAGAGGACTTCGGCCGCGAGCTGTTCATCGACAAGGTCTGGGACTGGAAACGCGAGTCCGGCGGCCAGATCCAGGGCCAGATGCGCCGTCTCGGCGACGGCGTCGACTGGAGCCGCGACCGCTTCACCATGGACGACGGCCTCTCCAACGCCGTGCAGACCATCTTCAAACGCCTCTACGACGCGGGCCTGATCTATCGGGCCGAGCGCCTGGTGAACTGGTCGCCGGTGCTCCAGACCGCGATCTCCGATGTCGAGGTCAAATACGAGGACGTGGAAGGTGAGCTGGTCTCGCTGCGCTACGGCTCGCTCAGCGACGACGAACCGCACGTGATCGTGGCGACCACGCGCGTCGAGACGATGCTCGGCGATACGGCCGTCGCGGTGCATCCCGACGATGAGCGCTACAAGGATCTGATCGGCACCACGGTCTACCACCCGATCACCGGTCGTCAGATCCCCATCGTGGCCGACGACTACGTGGATCCCGAATTCGGTTCCGGCGCGGTGAAGATCACGCCCGCCCACGATCCGAACGACTTCGAGATCGGCCTGCGCCACAATCTGCCGATGCCGACGATCATGGACGAGACCGGCCGGATCGCCGACAGCGGAACCGAATTCGACGGCATGGACCGGTTCGAGGCGCGCGTCGCGATCCGCGAGCGGCTCGAGCAGGAGGGGCGCGTCGTCGCCCACAAGCGCCCGTACGTGCACAGCGTCGGCCACTCCGAGCGCTCCGGCGAGCCCATCGAACCCCGCCTGTCCATGCAGTGGTGGGTGAAGGTCGAATCGCTGGCCAAGGCCGCGGGCGACGCGGTGCGCAACGGGGACGTGAAGATCCACCCGGCCAGCCAGGAGCCGCGGTGGTTCGAATGGGTCGACAACATGCACGACTGGACCATCTCGCGCCAGCTGTGGTGGGGCCACCGCATCCCGATCTGGTACGGCCCCGAGGGCGAGATCGTGTGCGTGGGCCCCGGCGAGACCGCGCCCGAGGGCTACGTGCAGGACCCCGACGTCCTCGACACCTGGTTCTCCTCGGGCCTGTGGCCGTTCTCCACCATGGGCTGGCCGGAGTCGTCGGCCGAGCTCGAGAAGTTCTATCCCACCAGCGTTCTCGTCACCGGCTACGACATCCTGTTCTTCTGGGTGGCGCGGATGATGATGTTCGGCATGTTCGTGTCGGAGGACCCGGCGATCACCGCGGGCAAGAACCCGGCGCGCAAGCAGGTCCCGTTCCACGACGTGTTCCTGCACGGCCTGATCCGCGACGAGTTCGGCCGCAAGTACTCCAAGTCCAAGGGCATCGGCGTCGACCCGCTGGTCTGGATCGAGGAGTACGGCGCCGACGCGACCCGCTTCACCCTCGCGCGCGGCGCGCAGCCCGGCAGCGACCTGTCCGTCGGGCCGCCGCACGTGCAGGCCTCGCGCAACTTCGTCACCAAGCTGTTCAACGCCACCAAGTTCGCGCTGCTGAACGGCGCGGCCCCGGGCGAGCTGCCCGCGCGCGACACCCTCACCGACGCCGACCGCTGGATCCTGGACCGGCTCGACGCGGTGCGCGCCGAGGTGGACGCGGCCTTCGACCGCTACGAGTTCGGCAAGGCGTGCGAGGCGCTGTACCACTTCGCCTGGGACGAACTGTGCGACTGGTACCTCGAATTGGCCAAGGTGCAGTTCTCCGGCGCCGAGGAGCGCGCGGCCTCGACCAGGGTGGTGCTCGGCACCGTGCTCGACGCGGTGCTGCGGCTGCTGCACCCGGCGATGCCGTTCGTCACCGAATCGCTGTGGCAGGCGCTCACCGGCGGTGAGTCGGTGGTGGTCGCGGCGTGGCCCACCGATTCGGGCGTGACTGCGGACGAGACCGCCGCGCAACGCATCGCGGACGCCCAGCGCCTGATCACCGAGATCCGCCGCTTCCGCAGCGACCAGGGCCTGGCCGACAAGCAGAAGGTGGCCGCCAAGCTCCTCGGCATCGACGCCGCCGATCTCACCGCGCTCGCCCCGTCGGTGGCGAACCTGGCCCGCCTCACCGAACCGGGCCCGGATTTCACCGCCACGGCGTCGGTCGAGGTGCGCCTGTCGGGCGCCACGGTGACCGTCGAACTCGACACCTCCGGCGCGATCGACCTCGACGCCGAACGCCGCCGCCTGGAGAAGGACCTGGCCGCCGCCGAGAAGGAACTCACCGGCACCGAGGGCAAACTCGGCAACGAGGCGTTCCTGGCCAAGGCGCCCGAACCGGTGGTCGCCAAGATCCGGACCCGCCGCGATGTGGCCGCCGCCGAAGTCGAGCGCATCCGGGCCCGCCTCGCGGAGCTGAGCGCCAAGTGACCGACGACGAGCACGGGGTCGAGAACCCGGAGCCGGAGCGCCAATACCGCGGCGACTCCGGGGGCACCCGGCTCGGCGCCGGGCCCTCGCCCGTCGACCTGGCCGAGATGGCTCTGGTCGAGGCCGAACTGGACCGGCGCTGGCCCGAGACCAAGATCGAGCCCTCGCTCACCCGCATCGCCACCCTGATGGATCTGCTCGGCTCGCCGCAGCAGAGCTACCCGGCGATCCATATCGCGGGCACCAACGGCAAGACCTCGGTGACCAGGATGATCGACGCGCTGCTCACCGCGCTGCACCGGCGCACCGGGCGCATCACCAGCCCGCACTTGCAACTGGCCACCGAGCGCATCAGCATCGACAACGCGCCGATCAGCCCGGCCCGCTACGTGGAGACCTACCGGGAGGTCCAGCCCTACGTCGAGATGATCGATGCGCAGTCTGCCGCGGCGGGCGGACCCGCCATGAGCAAGTTCGAGGTGCTCACCGGGATGGCGTTCGCGGCGTTCGCGGAGACGCCGGTGGACGTGGCGGTGGTGGAGACCGGACTGGGCGGCACCTGGGACGCGACGAACGTCGTCGACGGGCAGGTCGCGGTGATCACCCCGATAGGCCTCGACCACACCGACTACCTCGGCCCCGACCTCACCTCCATCGCGGGGGAGAAGGCCGGGATCATCAAGCGTGCCCCGGAGAGCCTGATCCCGCGCGACACCGTCGCGGTGATCGCGGAGCAGGAGCCCGAGGCCATGGAGGTGCTGCTGCGCCGCGCCGTGGAAGTGGACGCCGCCGTCGCGCGCGAGGGTTCGGAGTTCCGGGTGGTCGGCCGCCGCATCGCGGTGGGCGGCCAGCAACTGGAACTCCAGGGGCTCGGCGGTGTGTACGACGAGATCTTCCTGCCGCTGCACGGCGAACACCAGGCGCGCAACGCGGTGCTGGCGCTCGCGGCGGTGGAGGCGTTCTTCGGCGCGGGCGCGCAACGTCAACTCGACATCGACGCGGTGCGCGCCGGTTTCGCGTCGGTCGCCAGCCCCGGCCGGCTGGAGCGGATGCGCAGCGCGCCCACCATTTTCATCGACGCCGCCCACAATCCGGCGGGCGCGCGGGCGCTGGCGGCGACGCTCACCGGCGAGTTCGACTTCCGCAAACTGGTCGGCGTGGTCGCGGTGCTCGGCGACAAGGACGCCGCCGGCATCCTGGAGGCGCTGGAGCCGGTGCTCGACGAGATCGTCGTCACCACCAACGGCTCGCCGCGCGCGCTGGATGTCGACGGCCTGGCGAATCTGGCGGTGCAGCGCTTCGGAGACGAGCGCGTCGTCACCGCCGACACCCTGCCCGACGCGTTGGAGACCGCGATCGCGCTGGCCGAGGAGGTCGGCGATCCGGGCGAGGCGGTGTCGGGCGCGGGTGTGATCGTCACCGGTTCGGTGGTGACGGCGGGCGCGGCGCGCGCCCTGTTCGGAAAGGACCCGGCGTGAGGTGTGAGCATGAGTGAGCCCGAGGGCACGGCGCCCGCCCCGCCCGATCCCTGGAAGGGCCTGCGCGGCGTGATGGCGGGCACCTTGGTGCTCGAATCGATCGTGGTGCTGCTGGCCCTGCCCGTGGTGGCCGACGTCGGCGGCGGCGTCACCTGGTTCTCCGGCACCTACCTGGTGGTGCTGGCGGTGCTGATGATCCTCGGCGCCGGTCTGCAGCGCCGCCCGTGGGCGTTGTCGTTCAATCTCGGCCTGCAAGTGCTGTTGCTGCTCGGCGCGTTCATCCACCTGTCGATCGGCATCATCGGCCTGCTGTTCGTCGCGGTCTGGGCGTTCATCCTGGTGCTGCGCACCGACGTGAAACGCCGCATGGACAAAGGAATGCTGCCCAGCCAGCGCATGGGCCGCTGAGGGCGACGGTACTGCTAGAGTTTCGGCGGTACCTT
The DNA here is from genome assembly GCF_003315035.1 of Nocardia puris. Lineage (GTDB taxonomy): Bacteria > Actinomycetota > Actinomycetes > Mycobacteriales > Mycobacteriaceae > Nocardia > Nocardia puris. Next base: position 235,523 of record NZ_QNRE01000009.1, on the reverse strand, counting down.
CCCCCTGGCGGATCCCCGCGCCGAGCGTGCTCGGCCGACTTCTCCGGAGATTCGCCATGTCCGACTTCGTGATTCGTCCTTTCCGCCGCGACGACCGCGATCACCTCACCCGCCTGGTCGACCGGCACATCGCCGCCGTGAATCCCGGCGCCTCCGTCTCGGTCAACACCGTGCTCAGCCGCATCGAGCGGCGGCCGGAGGAGACGATCCTCGACCCGTGGGTGATCGAACGGATGACCTTGGTCGCCGAACAGCGCGGGGTGATCGTGGCCGCCGCGCACCTGCTGCGCTACGGCGATGACGCCCGCGTCTCGGGCGATTACCGCGACGCCGCGGCGATCGAATGGTTCCTCGCTCCCGTCGGCGCCGACGAACAAGCCGCGGCCGACGGTGTGATGACCGCCTGCCTCGCCCAGTTCGCGCGCTGGCGCTCGGCACACCGCTGGTACGACGGCAAGCTGCCCGCGCCGGCCGTCTACGGGTTACCCGACCAGTGGCCGCACCTGCGCGCCCTGCTCGACCGCACCGGGTGGGTGCGGGTGGAGGACCCGGTCACCGAGATCGTGCTGGTGGCCGCCACCCGCGATCTGCACCACCCTGACCGCGCCGACCTGACGGTGCGGCGGTCGATGGGGGAACTCGGCACCGTCTTCACGGCCTGCCGCGGCGACACCCGGGTCGGCGCGCTCGAGATCGACACCGATCTGACCCCGCCCGAACGGATCTCGCGCGGCGGCGGCTGGGCCGACGTGTGCGACGCCGAGGGCGAACCCGACGTGCTGCGCTGGTTGTTCGGCCGGGTCGCCGACTGGTTGCGCCTCGGCGCGATCGACCGCCTGCTGGACTACCGCTACCCCGGCGAGCCCGGTCTCCCGCTGCTGCTCGAGTGCGGATTCACCGAACTCACCAGAATCGAGCGCGGCTGGCGGCACCCGGGCTGAGACCGGTCGAGGGCACTCGCTCGTGGTCTGTAACGGGGGGCCGTTACGCTGTGGCCCGTGACTGAGCAGACGTTGGTACTCATCAAGCCGGACGGCGTGTCGCGCGGACTGGTCGGCGAGGTGCTGGCCCGGATCGAGCGCAAGGGCCTGACGATCGCGGCCCTCGAGCTGAAGAACGTATCCGACGAGGTGGCGCGCGAGCACTACGCCGAGCACGCCGAGAAGCCGTTCTTCGGGTCGCTGATCGAGTTCATCACCTCCGGACCGGTCGTGGCCGCCGTGCTCGAGGGCCCGCGCGCCATCGCCGCGTTCCGCCAGCTGGCGGGCGGCACCGACCCGGTCGAGAAGGCCGCCCCGGGCAGCATCCGCGGCGACTTCGGCCTGGAGACCCAGTACAACCTCGTCCACGGCTCGGATTCGCCCGAGTCGGCCAAGCGTGAGATCGCGCTCTGGTTCCCCGAGTTCCCCGCCTGAGCGCACCCCGACTCCACTCGCCGCGCCGGAAGGTTCCGGCGCGGCGAGTGCACTATCGGCACCCCGTGCCGGCAACACACCCACCCCAGCAACCCCCTGGCATCGCGCCGCTCACGCGCCGATGGCGAGCCGGGCACACACGGTGTGGGATACTGACAGTGGTCGTCATCGATACCGACGGTTCGCGCAGGTACGCGAACGGTGGGTGACGGGGGCGACCGGATGACACCGCGGTTCGATGCCGATCATCGCTGCTACGGAGAGTCACGCCCGAATTGCCGAGGGCGCGGCGCTCCGCGTCGGCACGCTGGATGAACGTGCGTTCCGTGGAGTTCAGCCAACAGCCAGGCGCCGCGTGACCAGTTAGCCCGACCGACGAACGAACAGGTACCGACCGGGCACGCGGTGCGAGACCACAGGACCTCGCGTCGACGGCGCGAGGTGTACGGACAGCGCCCCCGCGTTGGCCGCGTCACTGAATTACCGACAGGGACGCGCCCGGGGGCCCGAGGAGACTTCGTGGCCGATCAAGAGCCGCTGGAAACAACATCACAGGATGCCGATCAATTGCCGGAGCGAATCCGAGTTCACGCACTCGCGAAGCGGCTGGGGGTGACGAGCAAGCGCATTCTGGCCAAGCTCGCCGAACTGGGCGCCGACGCACGCAGCGCGCAATCCAACGTCGACCGGGCCGTCGCGGAATCGGTGCGCGACGCGCTCGCCGCCCCCGAACAGCCCGCCGAAGCGGACGCGCCGACCACCGAGACCCCCGCCGCCGAACCCCCCGCGCACGCCGTGGGCGCCGGGCCGCTGTTCTCCGCGCCGGATCCGGTCTTCGCGCAGGAGACGGTGTACACGCCCGCGGCCGCCGCGCCGCAGCTGTTCACCCACTCCGCGCAGGACGAGCCGCCGGCCCCGCCGGTCTTCGAGGCGCCCGCCGTGGCCGCGCCGCTGTTCCTCCCGCCCGACGCCACCGCCGTGGAGCAGACGCGCAAGCGCCGCCGCGCCGAGCGGGAAGCGCCCAAGCGCGAGGAGCCGCCCGTCGCCGAGACCGACGACGAGCCCGACACCACCGCCGAGGACGACACCGACACCGGCGACGCCCAGGGCGAGGACGGTCAGCCGCGGCGCAGGCGGCGCGGCCGCCGGGGTCGCGGGCGCGGCCGCGGTGAGCAGCAGTCCGACAACGAGTCGGACACCGACGACGAGGACGCCGAATCCGAGGCCGAGGACACCACCCCGGCCGAGGCCGCCGCGACCGACACCGGGGACCAGTCCGACGACGAATCCGACGACGACGCGCTGCCCGAGGGGTCCAGCCGCCGTCGCCGCCGTCGCCGCCGCCGCAAGGTGGGCGGCGAGGGCGCCGAGGAGACGCCGGCCGAGGACGACCCGCCGAACACCGTCGTGCACGAGCGCGAGCCGCGCAACAAGTCGCGCGGCCGGGCCAACGCCGACGAGGTGCAGGGCATCACCGGCTCCACCCGCCTCGAGGCCAAGCGCCAGCGCCGCCGCGACGGGCGCGAGGCCGGGCGCCGCCGCCCGCCGATCCTCACCGAATCGGAGTTCCTGGCCCGCCGTGAGGCGGTGGATCGGGTGATGGTGGTGCGCGAGAAGTCCTTCGCCGACCACCCGACCGCCACCCAGGTGGCGGTGCTCGAGGACAACATCCTCGTCGAGCACTTCGTCACCAACACCGGCCAGGCGTCCATGGTGGGCAACGTGTACCTCGGCAAGGTGCAGAACGTGCTGCCCAGCATGGAGGCGGCGTTCGTCGACATCGGCCGCGGCCGCAACGGCGTGCTGTACGCGGGTGAGGTGAACTGGGAGGCCGCCGGTCTGGGCGGCAAGGAGCGCAAGATCGAGCAGGCCCTCAAGCCCGGTGACCAGGTGCTGGTCCAGGTCTCGAAGGACCCGGTCGGGCACAAGGGCGCCCGGCTCACCACGCAGATCAGCCTGGCGGGCCGCTTCCTGGTGTACGTCCCGGGCGGCACCTCCACCGGCATCAGCCGCAAGCTGCCCGACACCGAGCGCAAGCGCCTCAAGGAGATCCTGCGCGAGATCGTCCCCGCCGACGCGGGTGTGATCATCCGCACCGCCTCCGAGGGCGTCGCCGAGGCCGAGCTGGCCCGCGATGTGGAACGGTTGCAGGCCACCTGGCGCAGCATCGAGGAGCAGGCCGCCAAGGAGAAGAGCGGCGCGCCCAAGACGCTCTACGAGGAGCCCGACCTGCTGGTCAAGGTCATCCGCGACCTGTTCAACGAGGACTTCTCCAAGCTGGTCATCGAGGGCGACCGCGCCTGGAACACCGTCGAGAGCTACATCCGCACCGTCGCGCCCGACCTGCTGGCGCGCGTCGCGCGGCACGAGAACAACGGCGTGGACGTCTTCGAGACCTACCGCATCGACGAGCAGCTGGCCAAGGCGCTGGACCGCAAGGTGTGGCTGCCCTCGGGCGGCACCCTGGTGATCGACCGCACCGAGGCGATGACCGTCATCGACGTCAACACCGGCAAGTTCACCGGTTCCGGCGGCAGCAACCTGGAGGAGACGGTCACCAGGAACAACCTGGAGGCGGCTGAGGAGATCGTGCGCCAGATGCGGCTGCGCGACATCGGCGGCATGATCGTCGTCGACTTCATCGACATGGTGCTCGAGTCCAACCGGGACCTGGTGCTGCGCCGTCTCACCGAGGCGCTGGGCCGCGACCGCACCCGCCACCAGGTGTCCGAGGTGACCTCGCTGGGCCTGGTCCAGATGACGCGCAAGAAGCTGGGCACGGGCCTGGTCGAGGCGTTCTCCAGCACCTGCGAGCACTGCCACGGGCGCGGCATCATCGTGCACACCTACCCGGTGGAGCCCTCGCCCGCCGAGGACGCGCCCGGTCGTCGCGAGAGCGGTTCGCGCCGTCGTCGCGGCAAGGACAAGACCGCGCCCGCGCCCGCCGCCGCGGCGACTCCGGCACCGGCGGCGCAGCCGGTGGAGTCGCCCGAGGAGGAGGCGGCCGTCAAGCGGGCGCATCCGGTGGCGCTGGCGATGGCCGCGCACCACTCGGAGGACGAGGAAGGTGTGGAGGTCGTCACCGCCGAGGACGAGACGGATGTCGCCACGGCGCCGGACGGGGCCGAGGAACGTGCCGAGGCCGTCGTGGCGGTGGAGACCGCCGGCGGGATCGTCCCGGTCACCGAGGCCGACGCCCCCGAGCTCGCGCCCGAACCCGTTCCCGTGCGCGCCGAGGTGGAGGCCGCCGAGGCCGCGATCGCCGCGGCGTCCGAACCCGCGAGTGCGGTGAAGGTCGACGAGCCGGCCGTAAGCAGGCACGGGTCCGCTGCCGCGACACAGGCTCCCGCTGAGCCCGCCCCGGCGACGCAGGCTCCCAGCGAGCCGGCTCCCGCCGCGGCCGGTCACGCCGCCAACGGTGTCTCCGCGTCCCCGCCGCCGCGTCGCCGCCGTGTGGCGCGCTCGGCGTCGGCTCCCGCCGCCGACAGCGCCGGTGCGGTGTTCGTCCTCTCGGGCTCCGAGCCGCCCGCCACCCCGGTGGCCGAGCTCGCCGCGCTCGAGCCGGTGGAGGTGCCCAGGCGGGAGCGTCCGCGGCGTCGTGCCGTCGGCCGCCCGGCCGGGCCGCCGCCCGCGGAATCCGAGGACTGAGGAAGTTCCCGAGGTCCGGCCGGTCTCCGCGGGGGACCGGCCGGACCCGTCTTCCGGCGCGCGGGTCCACCGTGCCCGCCGGAGGACGTTCCGGTGGCCCGGAGGGACCGCATCCGGACCGAATTGGGTCGGGGAGCGGGGGTCTGGTAGCCTTGGTCGGTCGCTGCCTGGCGATGCGCCCGATGCTGCTGAGCAGCAAGGTAAGCGCCCCCGTGCAGCAACCAGCCAAGCCAGTCGCGCCACACCACTGTGGCGTGAGTAAGCACGAGTAGACATTCGAGTGGAGGAAGCCGACCGATGGCAACGTACGCGATCGTCAAGACCGGCGGAAAGCAGTACAAGGTCGCGGTCGGTGACCTGGTGAAGGTCGAGAAGATCGAGGGTGAGGCGGGCGCTTCCGTCGAGCTCTCGCCCGTCCTCGTCGTGGACGGCGCCGAACTGACCACCGACGCGGCCGCGCTGGCCAAGCGTTCGGTGACCGCGGAACTCGTCGAGCAGACCAAGGGCCCGAAGATCCGCATCCACAAGTTCAAGAACAAGACCGGCTACCACAAGCGCCAGGGTCACCGTCAGCCGCTGACGGTCCTGAAGGTCACCGGCATCAAGTAAGACATCCCGAGGAGAAACAGCTATGGCACACAAGAAGGGCGCGTCCAGCTCCCGGAACGGACGTGACTCCAACGCCCAGCGACTCGGCGTCAAGCGTTTCGGCGGCCAGGTCGTCAAGGCGGGCGAGATCCTCGTCCGTCAGCGTGGCACCCACTTCCACCCCGGCGTGAACGTCGGTCGCGGCGGCGACGACACCCTGTTCGCCCTGGCGGCGGGCTCGGTGCAGTTCGGCAGCAAGCGCGGTCGCAAGACCATCAACATCGTCGTCCCGGAGCCGGTGGCCTGACCGCCAGGTAGCCACTCCGGACACAGCCGAGCGGGTCAGGGTAGACGCCCTGACCCGCTTTCGCGTTCTCGTGGCGCCGCGCGCCGCCGACGAACGACCAGCCCAGAAGGAGGATGATTCGACCATGTCGAAGTTCATCGATCGCGTCGTGTTGCACGTACGTGCCGGAAAGGGCGGTCACGGATGCGCCTCGGTGCACCGCGAGAAGTTCAAGCCGCTCGGCGGTCCCGACGGCGGCAACGGCGGCAACGGCGGCGATGTGATCCTCGAGGTGGACCCGAACGTCCACACCCTGCTGGACTTCCACTTCCACCCGCACGCCAAAGCGGGCAACGGCAAACCGGGCGAGGGCGGCAACCGCGACGGCAAGACCGGCGGCGACCTGCTGCTCAAGGTGCCCGACGGCACGGTCGTGCTGGGCCAGGACGGCGAGATCGTGGCCGATCTGGTCGGTGCGGGCAACCGGTACATCGCCGCTCGCGGCGGGCGCGGCGGGCTCGGCAACGCCGCGCTGGCCTCCAAGGCGCGCAAGGCCCCCGGCTTCGCCCTGCTCGGCGAGGAGGGGGAGGAGCGCGACCTCGTCCTCGAACTCAAGTCGGTGGCCGATGTCGGCCTGGTCGGCTTCCCCTCGGCGGGCAAGTCCTCGCTGGTGTCGGTGCTCTCGGCGGCCAAGCCGAAGATCGCCGACTACCCGTTCACCACGCTGGTGCCGAACCTGGGCGTGGTCGCCAGCGGCGACACCACTTTCACCGTCGCCGACGTGCCGGGTCTCATTCCGGGTGCGAGCGAGGGCCGCGGGCTCGGGCTGGACTTCCTGCGCCACCTGGAGCGCTGCGCGGTGCTCGCGCACGTGGTGGACTGCGCCACCCTAGAGCCCGGTCGCGACCCGGTGTCCGACGTGGACGCCCTGGAGGCCGAGCTGGCCGCCTACAAGCCCGCGCTCTCCGCCGACGCCGGCCTCGGCGATCTGGCCGACCGCCCGCGCGTGGTGATCCTCAACAAGATCGACGTGCCCGACGCCGCCGAGCTGGCCGAGATGGTCACCCCCGAGTTCGCCGAGCGCGGCTGGCCGGTGTTCGAGATCTCGGCGGTGAGCCGGGCCGGGTTGCGCCCGTTGACCTTCGCGCTGGCCGATCTGGTGCGCGAGTACCGCGAGGCCCACCCGAAGGCGGCGCCCAAGCGTCCGGTGATCCGCCCGATCGCGGTGGACGAGACCGGATTCAGTGTCATCGCCGATCCCGACGAGCCGGGCGGTTTCATCGTGCGCGGCACCCGGCCCGAACGCTGGGTGCGCCAGACCCAGTTCGACAACGACGAGGCCGTCGGCTACCTCGCCGACCGCCTGGCCCGCCTCGGCGTGGAGGACGAACTGGTGCGCCTCGGCGCCGAACCCGGTGCGCCGGTGACCATCGGCGACGTCACGTTCGACTGGGAGCCGCAGATCTCGGCGGGTGTGGACATGGTGCCCACCGGCCGCGGCACCGACGTGCGCCTGGAGCAGACCGACCGGGTGAGCGCCGCCGAGCGCAAGCACGCGTCGCGGGTGCGGCGCGGACTGGTCACCGAGGACGGGGATTCGTGAAGGACGCGGTGCGAACCGCGGTGTTACGGGGAGTTTCGTTGTGACGGAGGTCGATTCCGCACTGGCGCGAGCTGTTTCGCCCGAGGGGCTGAGCGAGGCGCGCCAGGCGATCGCGGCGGCGCGCCGCGTGGTGGTCAAGATCGGGTCGTCGGCGCTGACCAGTTTGAAGGGCGGTCTGGACACCGAGCGCCTGGACCGGCTGGCCGACGCCGTGGAGGCGCGCATGCGGGCCGGTTCGGACGTGGTGGTGGTGTCCTCGGGCGCCATCGGCGCCGGGATCGCGCCGCTCGGATTGTCCAGCAGGCCAAGGGACCTGGCGACAAAGCAGGCTGCGGCCAGCGTGGGTCAGCTGGCCCTGGCGCACGCCTGGGGCACCTCCTTCACCCGCTACGGGCGCACCGTCGGCCAGGTGCTGTTGAGCGCCGACGATTTCGCGCGCCGCGAGCACCACCGCAACGCCCAGCGCACCCTGGACCGGCTGCGATCGCTCGGCGCGGTGGCCGTGGTCAACGAGAACGACACGGTGGCCACCGAGGAGATCCGTTTCGGCGACAACGACCGGCTCGCCGCCCTGGTCGCCCACCTGGTGGGCGCGGACGCGCTGTTCCTGCTCTCCGATGTGGAGGGGCTCTACGACGGCGACCCCCGCAAGGGTGCGGCGAATTTCATTCCCGAGGTGCGCACCAGCGCCGATCTGGACGGTGTGATCGCTGGCAGCGGCGGCGCGCTCGGCACCGGCGGCATGGCGTCGAAGCTGTCGGCCGCGCGGCTCGCGGCCGACGCGGGCGTGCCGGTGCTGCTGGCCGCCGCCGAACAGGCCGCGACCGCGCTGTCGTCGGGCACGGTGGGCACCGCGTTCGCCGCCCGCCCGGTCCGCCTGTCGGCCCGCAAGTTCTGGGTCCGCCACGCCGCCGACAGCCGGGGCGCGCTGGTGCTCGACGAGGGCGCGGTGCAGGCCGTCGCCCACCGCCGCCGCTCGCTGCTCGCGGCGGGGATCATCGGCGTCAAGGGCCGCTTCTACGGCGGCGACGTGGTGGATCTGCTCGCCGCCGACCACCGCCTGGTGGCGCGCGGCGTCGTCGAGTACGACAGCACCGAGCTGTCCACCATGCTCGGCCGCTCCACCACCGAACTCCCCGACACCATGCAGCGCCCCGTCATCCACGCCGACGACCTCGTCAAGGTCTGAGGCACGGAACCTGTTGCCGGGCAACGGGTTCCGCTCGGAGCGGATGTGGCCGACGCCCCGGTGAGGCGATCCTTGGCGCGCGTCGCCTACAACGGCGGGGCGCTGATCGTGCATCGGCGCAGTGCCTGGCGGCGCGCGCGGAGGAAGGACGACGACCTGCTCACCGAGGTCGGCCTCGACCGGCCTGAGATGCGCGCCGAGCACTATCGCACGAACTGTCCGGCGGTCAGCGCAGGCGACGATCACCGTGATTGTCGCGCCGCAGTCCGACCACCCGTGACCGTTTCGCGCTCTCGACCCAGAGGTTCGGTCTGCGGCGCGCTACGACGCCGGGGCGTCCGCGTGCGTCACACCGTGCCGGGTTGTGGGATGACGCCCGGTTGGTCGGTGTGGGAGGAGCCCTCGGCGGTGCCGGGGATCGGGCCGGTGACGCCGGGTTGGCCGCCCGGGTCGAGGGGGTGGGTTTCGCCCGACGGTGGGGACTGCTGGTCCGGGGGTGGGGCGGGTTCGGGCGCCGGGGCCTCCTCGGTGGGTGCCGGAGGTTCCGGTGGTGCCGGTGCGTCGGTGGGTGCGGGGGCCTGCTGGGTCGGCGGTGCCGGGGGCTCCTCCGTAGGGGCCGGAGTTTCCGGTACCTCGCTTGGTACGGGGGCCTCCTCCGTGGGCGCGGGAGCCTCCTGCGTGGGCGGTGCCGGACTCTCCTCGGTGGGCACCGGTGCCTCGCTCGGTGCGGGAGCTTCCTGCGTGGGCGCCGGTGTCTCCGAGGGAGACGGCGCGGGAGATTCGGTGGGAGCCTGCTGCGTCGGCGGTGCCGGACTCTCCTGCGGAGCGGGCGTTCCCTCCTCGGGCGGCGTGTCCCCGGACGAGGGCGGCGTTTGCTGAGTCGGCGCCTGTCCTTCCTCCGGCGTCCGCCCGCCCTCACCGGGCGCTTGACCGTTCTCGCCGGGAGCCTCCGGCGTCTGCCCATTCGCACCGGGCGACGACGGCGAATCCTGCGGCACCGGAACGTATTCCGCACCCGGCGCCTCCGGCTGCGGCGCGTAGTCCGGCGGCGGCACGGTGCCCAGATCGGCCACCGCGGGCGGCTCCGGCAGCGCGGGCACACCGGTCCCCGCCAGGGTGTAGGCGGGTTTGTAGATCATGTTCATGGCGAGCACGGCCTCTTGCCGCAGCGCCTCCTGCGCCATCTGCGCGTCGATGACGTTCGCCGCCTCCAGCAGCTGGGCGATGGCCCCGATCGGCCCCGACCCGCCGGGCGGCACCACGGCCAGTTTCACCGCCTCCGCGGCGGCGGCCACACCGCCGAGCCGCGCGCCCACCTCGCCCATCACCGCGCTCAGTTCCTCGACGGCGGCGGCGAAGCTGCGGGTGCTGGCGTAGGCGGCCTCGGCGGCCGCGCCCTCCCACGCCATCCCGTTCATCACGCGGTCGGCGCTGGTGCGGGTGAGCGGCATGGAGGTGGCCAGCGTGGCCGCCACCTCGAGCCAGGCGGTGGAGGCGCGCAGGATCTCGCCGGCGTCGATCTGCTGGGTCTTGGCGTGGATCTCCTCGTGCGGCATCGACTCGAAGTGCTCCATCGAGTTGATGTAGACGGGATCGGTGCCGGTCATCGCGGCAACCTCGCCTCGACGGCGCGCAGCGCCGCCGCGCTCGCGGCATCGGCCTCCTCGTAGAGTCCCGCGCTGATCAGGAACGCCTCCTTCATCCGGTAGGCGGCCTCGATGTAGTGGTCGAGCAGGGCGGCGGCGTCGCGCGCCTTGTGCCCGTACCCGGCCTGCAACTGCTGGGCGGAGACGAATCCGCCGAAGCCGCGCAGTTCTGACACCGATTCCAGCCGCTGCTGCAAATGGATCAGCCGGTCGGCCTGATGCTCGTACATCGCGGCGCAGCGCCGCGCCGCCTCGGGATCGAACGTGACGGTGCCTGCCTGCGCTTGCTGCTTGAACCGCGCGATATCGGCTCGGCTGTTCTCGATCGTCATGCGCACCCCCGGGGCTCGGTCGGTCCGACCCAGATTAACCGGTGCCGGCGACACCGGTGGGTGGCAGTCGCGGCCACACTGCGTCCGGCGGGCGTCGCGTTCACGGGGGTCGGCAGTCGACATGCGCTCGCCGAGCAAGAGGGGGCTCTGGCTCATGAAGGCTCGTGAGCCGGTGCATGGTGGTCGAAGGCACTGGTTCGCATAGTGTTCGGGCGCTCCTCGACTGGAGCGCCAGGTCCGATAGCGCGAATGTTGCTTCCTGGCAACCGGATATGCGGGATGGGAACTTCCGCGTGTTCGCCACACTGTTGCCCACGATTAACGGCGAGATCACAGTTCAGTGGTAACGCGCTGTGTCGCAGGGCAATTCATGTCGGTGGTGCGTTGCGTCGGCCGATGGTTATCTCGGTCATAGATCGCCCACCCGGCTGGCCGCGGAAGACCGGCTGTGACATTTTGTCAGCACACACCCGTCCGCCCGGGCGTCCTCCCGGGGGCATGTCAGCTCGGAGAGACGATGCGTATCGGAAAAGTCTTTGTCGTCGGGAGCGGTATCGCGGGGTTGTCGCTGGCAGCGGCAATGTCTCCGCATGCGGGCGAGGTCATCGTCGTCGAGCGTGACGCCGAGCCCGAAGGCCCTCGTCGCCGCCCGGGAGTGCCGCACGCGGCCCTGACCCACACGCTGATGGAGGGCGGACTGCGCGCCTTCTCCGAGTTGTTCGGTGACTTCCTCGGCGACCTCGCCGAGGACGGTGTGGTGCCACTGTCCATGTCCGCCGATCTCGCTTGGTGGACTTATCACGGCTGGGCCCACCGCCTCGACAATGCGCACAGGTTGCTCTCCTGCTCGCGGCCGTTGCTGGAATGGCGCATCCGTCGAATCGTCGCCGCATTGCCGAATGTCGAATTCCGATACCACACTCGGGTGACGGGTCTGCTCGCCCGGGGGGACGCGCGAGTGCACGGTGTCCGCACCGCCGACGGCGGCGAGCTCACCGGGGCGGACCTGGTGGTCGATGCCACCGGCCGGCACGCCCGCGGCGTCACCTGGTTGAAGGAACTCGGCATCGGGGAGCCGGAATCAACAGTCGTCGACATCGGATCGGGCCACACCAGCGTCCGGTTCCACGGGCCGTTGGCATTGGCCGATCCCTGGCGGGGAATAGTTCTGCAATCGGCGCCACATACCAGCAGGCGCGGCCAAGTGCTTCCGATCGAGAACGGTGAATGGTTGCTCACTGTCGTCGGATGTCTGGGCGATCGCCCGCCCGCCGACTTCGAGGGCGTCCGCGAGTTCAGTGCGGGCTTGGCCGACCCTGTGCTCGGCCGTGTGCTCGAAGCAGTGGACCCGATCGAGGTGGCAGGCTTCCGTCCCACCGGCAACCGCCGTTTCGAGTTCGATGCTCTCCCGGTGTGGCCGGATGGTTTCGTTGTCGTCGGGGACGCCGCATGTCACTTCAATCCCGTATACGCCCAAGGCATGACGGTCGCGGCGCAGACAGCGCTGAGTCTGCGCGACATGATCCTGCGCGCTGGGCTCGGCCCGGGCAGCGGGCGCGCCCTACAGGCCCGGGTCACCTCGGCGGGTGAAGTCGCCTGGCTCACCGCGACGGGTGTCGACCAGGGGCTGTTGGCCGGCGACGCGCACCGTCCGGACTTGCGTGGGCGGTATCTGCAGCGCGTGATGAACCTCGGTCGCGTCGACGCGGGAGCCCAAGCGGCCGCCCTGGATCTGCTCACGCTCTGTGGTTCGCCGTCCGCCTTGTTCGGGCCGCGGGTGCTTCGCGCGCTGCCGAGGCGGATTCCCGCGATCCCGCGTCCGCGCATCCTGAAGGACGACGGTGATGACTGACTCGCGCTTGCACAGCCGTTGCGGCCTGTCCCCGGAAATCGTTCGGGCGGACGCCGGGAGTCCTACGCCGGTCCGGCGGCTGTCGGGGGACGGTCTATGGCTGAAGGACGACGGCGTCTACGGCTGCTACTACGGTGGAAACAAGCTGCGCAAGCTCGAATGGCTGCTGCCGGCCGCGGCGCGCGGTGGTGCGCGGGTGTTGTGCACGGCGTCGGCAGCGGGAGCGGCCCACGGCTTGGCCACTGCGGCCGCCGCGCGGCGGGTGGGCATCACCACCCACGTCGCGGTGGTGGACCAGCCGCCGAGTCCGGAGGTCGACGAGCAGATGGCGCGACTCCGGCGCGTCGCCACCGTGCACCACACACGCACTGTGCGCCGGACGTATCTGGCCGCGCCCGCGATCTTCGCGGCGGCGGCGAGCCGGCACCGGAGCAGGCCACGGATCATTCCGGCGGGCGGCTCCTCGGTCCGGGGAATGCTCGGGTACGTCGAAGCGGGGTTGGAGCTGGCCGAACAGGTCCGGGCGGGCGCGTTGCCCTGCCCGGACCGCGTGGTCCTGCCCGTCGGAACCGGCGGCACCGCCGCGGGCCTGGCGACCGGCCTGCACCTGGGCGGGCTGTCCGCCACGGTCATGGGCGTGATCATCAACGATCGACCCCGTTGTGACGAGCGGCGGCTTCGCCGGTTGCTGGTGCAGTGTCACCGGTTCCTGCGCGCTCACGGCGTCGGAATGCCGGAGGGGACGCCGCACGTGGAACTCAGGGACGAGTGGCTGGGAGCGGGATACGGGCATCCGACCGCGTCGGGGACGGCCGCCGTGGCCCGCGCGGCCGGTGATGACGGTGTGTCGTTGGACCCGGTGTGCTCGGGCAAAGCGTTCGCCGCGGCGCGCGAGTTGGCCGGCGAGGCGAATGTGCTCTTTTGGAACACCTTCGATGCGCGTGCCGCCGAGTTCTTCCCCGGAGACTGAGGGAGCGACGATGCTGGATACCTCCGCTCAGCCGGAGAACCGCCTCGAAACTGTCATCCGGCGGGCTCACGAGATCACGGGTACCCGATATCACCCCTATTTCGCGCTCAACGATATCGGGGCCGCGGTCTGCGCGCTGCTCGCCTTCGGTATGGGTGCGTTATGGCTGGATGATCACCGATGGCGCTTACCGATTCTCGCGGTCGCCGTGTTCTATTTTCCCGTGTACCCGATTCTGCTCTGGGCGAAGGAGCGTTATTGGGGACTGGCGGCGCGGTCCTACTTGACCGATATGGTGGTGGTGCTCACGCCGATTTTTCTCGCGCTCGTCGTCGCCACCGGCGTGCCGTGGCGTGTCGCGGTTACTTTTCTGGGCCTCTGCTTTCCGCTGGCGGCATGCTTCGCGCGCACTGGCTGCCTGCTGAGCGGCTGTTGCTACGGCCGCCCCGCGCCGGGTCGGCGGGGGCCGCTCATTGTGCGGTATCGGCGGGAGACGCAGCGACCGGCCGACCAATGGTGGCGAAAGGTGAGCGTCGGAGAGTCGGCCACGACCCCGGTGCACGCCGTCCAGGTCTGGGACATTCTCACCAATCTCGCCCTGCTTCTAGCGATCTCGGCATGGGTCGTTGTGCGCGCGGAGCCCACTCCTGAGGCGCTGCCCGCCTACTTGTCGGGGTACGCGACGGTGCGCTTCGTACTGGAGCGGTATCGCGGGCACCGGCACACGACGCGGCTCGGATACCTGAGTCACGCGCAGGTGGTGTGCCTCGCCGTGGTCGCGGCCTCGGCGGGGCTGCTGTGGTCCTTCGCTCACGTGTGACGCGACGTGGCGCTCAGTGCCACCGCTCGATCAGGGTCACCAGGGCTCGCAGGTCGCCCAGTCGGTCCGGGGGCGAGCCGAGCCGTACCAGCAGGTCGCGTGCGCTGTCGCAGTGCTGGCGCAACAGCGCCTCGGCGTGACGGCGGCCACCGGCGCGCTCGACCAGGTCCGCCAGATCCACGGTCTCTTCGATGCAGGCGGCAGACGGGGTCGCGTACCTTCTGCGGAGCTCCCGACCCGCTGCGGTGTCGGAGCACAACGCCGCCACCACCGGCACGGTCTTCTTCCGGCGAACCAGATCGGTGTGCGCACGCTTGCCGGTGGCGGCCGGATGCGCCCAGATCCCGCGCAGATCGTCGGCGATCTGGTAGGCGAGGCCGACGTGGGCGCCGAACCGGCGCAGGATGTCGACCTGGCGCTCGGTGCCGCCCGCGGTCCGGCCGCCCAGCGCACACGCGGCTTCGAGCAGGGCGCCGGTCTTGCCGGCGGCCATGCGCAGGCACGCTTCGATGTCCACATCCGATTGCTGCTCGAAGGTGAGGTCGGCGGATTGGCCTTCGCAGAGGGTGCGCAGCGCGCGGGTCAATGTCGAAGTGGCCGCTGGTGCGCGTTCGGCGAGGAGGTCGACCGCGAGCGCGAACAGTGCGTCGCCCGCGAGAATCGCCGGGCCTACCCCGAATTCCGCCCAGACGGCGGGCCGGCCGCGGCGCATTTCGTCGGCGTCCATGACGTCGTCGTGAATGAGCGTGAAATCGTGAGCGAGTTCAACCGAAACCGCGGCGGCGAGCACCGCGTCGGTGTGGCCGGAACAGCCGGGTACGGTGCGCGCGGAGGCGATGACCAACGCGGGACGGATAGCCCGCCCACCGGTTTTCGAGGCGCCGGCCGTATGCCATCCGCGGTGCTGTCCGACAATTTCCGCCAGTGCGCTCGGCAGGGTTTCGACCACGGTGCGGTAAACGGGCTCGAACAGGCTCCGCGCCTCGCCGAGGACCGAGTCGGCAGTCGGTCTGTCCGCGGAAACGAGATTCGGAGAATTCTGCACGATACCGCCTTACCATCCGCACGAAATCATTCGCAGTCTAAGGGCGGATCATATGGTCCGCACGGCGGCGACCGGGGTCCGGCGGAATTTCGTGAGGTACGCGACAATTCGGATGAATTATTCGCGTTCGGGCCGGCGGAGACGAGCGGCTCCGCGGTATCAGCGGGCTTGCGCCGGAATGCGTTTCTGCAGCTGAGCGGCGATCTGGTCGGGTGAGGCGGGCACCACGCGCACGGTGTCATCCGCCTTGATCAGGTAGCGCCCGTCGTCGCGAACGTCGATCCAGGTGTAGTGGACGGGCGTGGGCGGCTCGTCGCGGTCCAGCCGCGGTTCGATGCGGATGTGCCCTTCGGCGGTGTGCGGTTTGAGCAGCAGCCTGCGAATGGAGGTGGCGCCGTTGCGGCTGACGGCCTCGGTGTCGCGCACGGCGGCCGAGTCGGCGGCGCGGGCGGGTTCGCGGCCCGCGGGGGCGGTGGGCAGCAGCGCGGCGATCCGGTGGCCCAGCTTGCCGACGTGCCCGATGGACAGGTGGATGCCCCCGCCGAAATCGGGTCGCTTCCCGGGTTCCTGCACGGCCAGCACGGCGCGGTCGTAGACGGCGCAAGCCAGCAGTCGCAGTTCGCTGCCCGGCGTGTGCCCGCCGCCGATGACGACGATCCTGGTGTGCGGTGCGGCGAGGATGCGCAGGCACGCGGACAGGTCGGGGTCGCCGCCGAGGGGCAGTCGCTCGGCGAGCTGCCTGCGCAGGGCCTCGGCGTCGTGCTCGGTGCGCGGCGTCTCCAGGATGCGCAGCGGGAACGGGTGGCGATCCACCTCGGTCTCCCGCCAGACATGGGCGAACTCGTCCGGGGTGAACGTCCAACCCACGCCGAATCACTCCTTACCGAACCCACGAACTGACCGCAGCATAACGGTGCCGCGCGCCGCGCGACGAACTGTCTGTGAACTGGTACCACATGTTTGACGGCTAACGTCACGGCCAAATCTCGGATATATCCAGACAAGCCCTGATTTCCCGCGCGCGGTGAGTATCCCGTTCCGGCGCGCTGAGCAGGGTCGACGGGAGAGATGCGTGCAGGTACTCGGTTCGTGGAACGACAGCTCGACGATCGGCCCGCTGGCGGGCGGCAAGGCGCGCGGACTGCACAGGGTGCACAACGGCGGTTTCCGGGTGCCCGAATGGGTGGCGCTCGGCACCGACGTGTTCGCGGCCTTCGCCGCCGAGAGCGGGGTGGACGCCGCGATCGCCGAGTTCGCGCGGATCGAGGACCAGGACCGCGCGGTCGCCGCGTCCGCGGAGCTGCGTGCCGCGATCACCGCCGCACCGCTGCCCGCCGCGTTGCGGGAGTTGATCGACCGCGCGTACGCCGACCTCGGCGGCGGCCCGGTGGCGGTGCGCTCGTCCACGGTGGCCGAGGACGGCGACGCCCACTCCTACGCGGGACAGTTCGACTCGTTCCTCAACGTGAACGGCGCCGACGCGGTGGCCGACCGGGTGCGTGACTGTTGGGCGTCGGCGTTCTCGGAACGGTCCACCCGCTACGCGTTCGCGCGCGACCTGCCGCGCGGCGGAGCGCCCGCGGTGGTGGTGCAGCGGCTGGTGTCGGCGCGGGTGAGCGGCGTGTTGTTCACCGCGAACCCGAGCACCGGCGCGTCCGACGAGATGGTCGTCAGCGCGGTGTACGGGCTCGGGGAGGGTCTGGTGTCCGGCGCGGTCGACGCGGACACCACGGTGGTGGACAAGGATTCGGGCGTCGTGCTCGACACCGTGGTCGGCGACAAGGAGCGCAGCTACACACCCGGGGCGGAGCAGGGCTGCGCGATCGCTGACGTCGACGCCGCCGCGCGCGGTGCCGCCGCGCTCACCGACGCGGAGCTCGCCGAACTGGTGGAGCTGGGCCGCAAGATCGAAATCGTCTGCGGCGCACCGCAGGACGTGGAGTGGGCGATCGACGACGTGGGGGTCTGGGTGCTCCAGTCCCGCCCGATCACCACCCCGCTCGCGCCCGCCCGGCGCGCGGCGGCGCTGTTGCGCGGCGCGGGTGAAACGCTGGCGCCCGGGGAGATGCGCATCTGGGACAACTCCAACATCATCGAAAGCTTCAGCGGCATCACGTCTCCGCTCACCTACACCACGGCGGCCGACATCTACGGCCGCGTATATCGCGGCTACGCCGAGTCTTTGCGGGTACCACCCGCGCAGGTGCGCCAGACCGAGGCGTGGACTCCCGTGCTGCTCGGCTACTTTCACGGCCGGGTCTACTACAACCTGCTGCACTGGTATCGCATGGTCGGCATCGCGCCCGGCTATCCGCTCAACCGCAAGGTGCTCGAGGCGGCGCTCGGCGTCGACGAACCGCTGCCCGATGAGATCGCGAAGACGTTGCGGCCCTTCACTTTCCGCAACCCGATCGCCAAGGCGCGCTCGCGGGCGGTGACCACGGTGACCTACCTGCGCCGCCTGTTCGGCATCGACGCGCTGGTGGAGCGGTTCCTCGACGAGTTCTACCGCGTGTACGACCGCTACGACGCCCTCGACTACGCGAACCTCTCCGGCGAGCGGGCCTACACGGCCTACCGCGAGGTGGATCGCGACCTGGTGCGACGCTGGGGCCCGCTGATGGTGCTGGACGCGATTCTGCTCACCTGCACCGGCGCGCTCTACATCCTCACCAAGCTCTTCCTGCCCAAGGCCCCGGAGTGGTTCCTGTACGCGGTGGTGGGTCCGGGCTCCGACGTGGAGTCGGCCGAACCCGCCCGCGCCATGACCGCGCTGGCCCGCTCGGTGCACGCCGATCCGGCGCTCGCCGAGCTGGTGCGCACCACCCCGCCCGGCGAGATGTGGGCGAAGCTGGACGACTATCCCGCCTTCCGCGCCGAGGTCGACGCCTATCTCGATCGCTACGGCTACCGCAGCCTGGACGAACTCAAGCTCGAGACCCCCGATCTGCGCGAGGACCCGTCCGGGCTGTTCATCATGCTGCGCAGCGCGCTCGGCCGGGTGGGCGAGGCCGCGCCCGACGACCGGCGCGGCGACGCCGAGGACTACCTGAACGCGCACCTGGGCGGCGTCCGGCGCCGCGTCTACGAGCGGTTGCGCGCCAAGGTGTCGCGGTGCGCCGCCCACCGCGAACGGCTGCGCTTCTGCCGCACCAGGGCGTTCGGCATGGTCAAGCGGATGATCCGCGCCATGGGCCGCGATCTGGTGGCGCGCGACGTGCTCGACGAGTTCGGCGACGTCTTCTACCTCACCGTGCACGAACTGCGCGGCTGCTACGAGGGCGCGGACACCGCCGCGCTGCGCGGTCTGGTCGCGGCCCGCAAGGCGCGGCGCGGTCCGGACGCCGAACTGGTCGCGCCCGCCCGTTTCGTCACCCACGGCGACGCCTTCGGCCGGGCCGAACTGGCCGAGCAGGGTTGGGTGCCGATCACCGACACCCCGGCCGCGACCGCGGGCACCGTGCTGGAGGGCACCCCTTCGGCGGCGGGCGTCGTGGAGGGCGCGGCGGTGGTGGTGGACGAGCCGAGTGACGTCGCGGGCGGCATCCTGGTGGCCTACCGCACCGATCCCGGGTGGGTGGCGGCGCTGCCCTCGGCGTCGGCGCTGGTGATCGAGCGCGGCAGCCCGCTCACCCACGTCGCGATCGTGGCGCGCGAACTGGGCGTCCCGACGGTCGTGCAGGTCCGCGACGTCACGAGAAAGATACGGACCAGTATGCGGATTCGGGTCGACGGGACCGCGGGAACGGTTACTGTGCTGTCCGAAGGAGATCACGGCGATGGCACCTGACAAAGACGTTGCGGCCGTTCGGGATTGGTTGCTGCATCCGGCCGCCGACACCGGTGTGCATCTGGCCGACGAAGCCGACGGCTGGGCATTCCGCGGTTATCCCGAATTGGCGGACCAGGCGTGGTCGATCGCCGCGCTCATGCGCGCGCACGGACTCGACAGCGGGGGTGGCGCCTGCGTCATCATGCCCACCGGCTTCGCCTGTACCGCCGCGTTCTACGCGGTGTGGGCGTGCGGCGGGGTGTTCACCCCGATCGCGCCGCCGATGTTCGGCGATCTCGAGCAGATCATCGCGCACATCGCGTCCATCCTGGCGGTCGCCGAACCGCAACTGGTGGTCACCTCGCCGGAGTTCGAGGACCTGGTGCGCCGTGCGGCGACGGCGGCGGGACGCACCGACGAACCGCTGGTGATCGGCCCGGACCTGCCCGACCCGCCCGCCGACCGGGTGCTCGGTGAGCCGGACGAGTGCGCACTGCTGCAATTCACCTCCGGCTCCACGGGCACGCCGCGCGGCGTACGGGTGAGCTGGCACAACCTGGCCAATAACGTCGCGATGATCTCCCGCCTCATCGACTGGCGGCCGGGCGAGGCGATGGTGTCGTGGCTGCCGCTGTACCACGACATGGGATTGGTGGGCGCGTTCCTGACCACCGTCACCAACCAGGGCGACCTGTACCTGATGCGGCCCGACCAGTTCGTCCGCGACCCGGCGCGCTGGCTGCGCGCCATGGCGCACGCCCAGCACTCGCCCTCGCCGTCGTTCGCGCTCGGCTACGTCGCGCACCGGGTCCGGCCGGAGGAGATCGAGGAACTGGACCTGTCGGGCTGGCGCACGCTGGCCGTCGGCTCCGAACCGGTCGAGGTGGCCGACCTCCAGTCCTTCGCCGCGCTCACCGGCCCGCGCGGGTTCTCGATGCCGGCCTACACCCTGGCTTACGGCTTGGCGGAGGCCACGCTCATGGTGACCTCGTCGGCGCGGAACCGGCCGATCACCGCCCTGCGGCTGGACACGCCCACTCTGCGTTTCGGGGAGCCGGTCGGCGTGCTGGCCGAGGAATTCCTCGACGACCGGCGCCGGGTGGAGGGCGCGGGCTGGATCACCGGCCTCGGCTACTCCACGCCGGAGTCGACTGTGCTCGCCGTCGATGAGGACGGGCGCGAGCTGCCCGACGGTGTGCTGGGCGAACTGGTCGTCGTCGGCGATTCGGTGGCGATGGGCTACACGGGCGATTCGGCGACCGCCGCCACCCGCCTCGCGGACGGCAGGCTCTACTCCGGCGACGCCGGATTCCTGCACCGCGGTGAGGTGTTCGTGCTCGGCCGCATGGGCACCAGCCTGAAGGTGCGCGGCCGTTCGGTGTTCATGGAGGACGTGGAATCGCGCGTCGCCCGCGAAACCGGCATCACCAAAGGCAAATTGGCGGCCGTCGCGCTCACCGACGTGGGCGCGCCCGGCATCGCGCTGTTCGCCGAGGCGCCCTCGGGCGAGTGGATCGGCAAGGCCCGCAAGATCATTCGCGGCGAGCTCGGTCCGGCGGCCGCCATCACGATCGTCACCGGTCCGCGCGGCACCATCCGCCGCACGTCCAGCGGGAAGCCGCGCCGCCGTCACCTGTGGCAGCTGTTCCGCGACGGTGGGCTCACCGGTGTGGAGGTGCACGAGGCCGACGGGACCTCGGCGCTGACGCATCCGGCAGACGCGAAAGCCACCTCGGCACAACGAGATTCGATTGTGATCGGCGTGTCCAGCGATGCGCCGGGCGGCACGGCGGCCGGGGCGCACAGCGAATCCGGGTCCGCCGACGACCTGCCCACCCCCGCCTTGCCGCGCGAGCGGATCGAGCAGCTGCTCGACGGTGCGCTGGAAAGCGTTGTCGTACCGGCTGATTCGGCCGTGCTGTTCGAGGGCTCGCTCGCGGAGGGGTTCGGCAACGAGGGCTCCGACGTGGACTTCCTGGTGGTGGCCCCCGGCGACGAGCAGTTGCCGACGCTGCCGACGGTGCTGTTCATCGATGGCCGCCGGGTGGAGGTGCGCACCCGGTCGCTCGCGCAGCTGCGCGGCCAACTGGAGCGCGCGGCCCAGGCGGACCCGTCCGCGCTGGACGAGGACCTGCTCAACCGCTGTCAGCGCTTCCTGCGCGCCACCGTGGTCCGATCCGGCGCGGTGGACCTCGCGGGACTGCGGGAGATCCTGCCGCACCGGGTGTTCCGCGATGTCGTCGCCGACTGGTGGGCGGCGCGCGCCACCCAGGCCCTGCGCTACGCCGTCGCGCTGCGGGCGCTGCGCGCCGAGGACGAGGCGATCGAATGGGCCCGCGACGGACTCACCCAGGCGGTGAAGGCGTGGGCGGCACGGCAGGGCGAGACCTATGTCGAGACGAAATGGCTGCCGCGCCAACTGGATCGGCTCGGTGGCCCGTTCGCCGACCGGTACCGGGACCTGAGCGACCCGGCCGCCTGGACGGTGGACGATCGAGACCTGGGTGATCTGCCGTCGAGTGTGGATCGGTTCGCCGACAGCCGACGCGTGGGCGGCGAGAGCTCCGACGGCCGGCGCGCGGACGGCGGGGGTTCTGTCGACCGGCGCGACGGCGAGGAGCATTCCGACGGTCGACGCGACGGCGAGGAGGGTTCCGACGGCCGCCGTGATCCGCAGGGCGGTTCCGGCATCCTCGGCGCGGCCAAGGCACGCGCCCTCGCCGCGAACACCACTTGGGACGAATTCTGGTCGCTGGTGGCCGATCTCGGCATCACCGACGTCGCCGACGATCCGCACCGGGTGCTGTTCGCGCGCCGTCCCGGCGTGACGACGTGGACCATCGGCGGGCGCGTGCACGTCCTGCGCGACGACGCCGAGGTGTTCGTACTCTCCGCCGAGGCTGTCACCGCGTGGCGCTCGGTGGTCTTCAAGCACTCCGTGCGCGACGTGCTCGCCCGCGCCCCGCGCGATATCGCGCCCGACCTGGCCGAATTCGTGCGTCTGGGCCTGGTCGGCCTGCAATGGCGCGGTGCGGAAGTGATCCGCCCGGCGCTCGCCATGTGCAAGGTCGCCGCGCCCTGCACGCCCGTCCCCGGCGCGTACGCGCCCGCGCTCGGGCTCACCGGCGCGGCCCGCGACGACGCGGCCGTCGCGACGCTCTGCCCGCTGCCCGCGCGCCGGTTCACCGAGTGCGCACTGAATCTGGTGTGGTCGAATATCGTGCTGGAGAACGCCAGGGAGGATCTGGCGGGCGCGGTCAAGGACGCCCAGGGCGGTGTCGCCGACATCTCCGCGCACCGGCTGGTCGCCATGGCGGTGCGAGTCCTGCTGTCCGCCTTCGGTATTCACCCGCTGCCCGCCGACGTGTCCCCGGCCGCAACCGTAGCGCGCCTGCTGCCTCCGCACGCGTCCGGTCGCGCGGAGGTGCTGGCACTGCTGGATTCGGCACGGCGCGTGCGGTTCTCGCACCTGCTCGCCGCCGGTGGTGACACGTCCTCGGCGCTGGCCACGCTGGACGATTTCGTGGCGCTGGTGCGCCGGGTGGCGGGCGGGGCCGACGCCGCCGTCGTGTTCCCGGCCTCGTTCGATTCGCGCGACCAGTGGCGGCGCACCCTGGCCATCGGCTACGACTGGCTGCGCCTGGCCTCCTACCTGAACACCGACCTGCCCCTCGACGAGGCCCGCGACCTGCTCACCAGCGGCGGCCAACAGCCTCACCTGCGTGAAAGCGAGGCGACATGACCGCCGACACCGCCACCGCCGTACGCCGCCTGGTCCTGGCCATGGCCCCCGAACCGCCGGCCGAACTCGCCGACGACCACCGCCTCATCGAGGACCTCGGCTTCGACTCGCTGCGCCTCATGGAACTCACGGTCGTCCTCGAACGCGCCTTCGACCTCCCCAGACAACGCCCCGAGGACCTGGCCGGCGTCCTGCGCGTCGGCCAGGTCATCACCCTGGTCGACCGCGCGAGCGCCGCCCGCCCCACCAGCGAGGTGCCCTCATGAGCCCCGCGCACCGGTTGACCGAGCTGAGGCGGAGCGCACCTCGGACCCAAGGCGCGATGTCGGCGTGCGGCGGGACTGCCGCCGGAGCGACCACCCGACCGGCGTCCGGTCCGCGCGCGACTGCCGAATCCCGCCCCACCCGAGCCGTCCGGACCGTGCGGCGCAGCGCGGCCTACTACGTCGGGGAGGGGCAGGCATGAGCGAACGCGGTGAGCGAATCATGTGCCAGTGCGCTTCGCGCAAGCCGGAGCCGAGCGTCAGCGAGGGGCAGGCATGAGCGATCGCGAAACAGTCCTGGTGACCGGCGCGACCGGACTGGTCGGTGCCGAGGTGGTGGCGCGGCTGTCGGCGGCGAGCAGGCCGGTGGCGGCGGTGCTGCACAGCGCGGCCGACATCGTGCGCAATGACGGCACGCTGCTGGAGGCGGGCATGCCCGTCGCGGGCGACATCCGGCGCCCGGGTTTGGGGCTCTCCGCGCGCGACGAGGCCGATCTCGCCGAACGGGTCGGGCTGGTGGTGCACTGCGCGGCCACCACCGCGTTCGACGCCACCGAGGCCGTCTACGACGAACTCAACGTGCGGGGCGCGCGCCACGCCATCGACCTCGCGCTGCGCTGGGACGTGCCGCTGGTGCACGTGAGCACCGCCTACGTGTGCGGGATGCGCGGCGGCACCGTCACCGAGGACGAGCTCGAGGCGGGGCAGACCTTCGGAAACGGCTACGAGCGCAGCAAGTTCCGCGCCGAACAGCTGGTGCGAGAGGCGGGGGAGCGGGGCTTGCAGTGGGCGGTGGTACGCCCCGGCATCGTCACCGGCGCGACCGGCGGCGGCGAGATCCGCGACTACAAGAACCTCTACACCGTCGTGAAACTGATGGTCGAGGGCAAACTGCGCACTTTGCCCGGCCGCTACGACGCGACCCTCTCGCTGGCCCCGGTGGATCACGTGGCCGACGTGATCGCCGCCGCCGCGCTGGATTTCGACTCCGCGCACGGCCGCACCCTGCACGCCCTGGGCCGCGACACGCTCTCCCTGCGCGACGTCTCCGACGTGCTGGCCGAGTACCCCTCGTTCGAGGTGGCCACGTTCGTCCCCGAATCCTCCTTCGCCGAAGACGATCTCGAGCCGGTGGAGCGGGAGTACTACCGCCGCATCGGATCCCTGTACACCACGTACTTCCGGCGCCGCCTCGACTTCGAGACCACCCGCGCGGAGATCCTGCTCGGCAGACCCTCACCCGCGACCGGCAAGGACTACCTGCGGCTGCTGCTGGACCACTGCCTGGAGTCCGGCTACCTGGGGGTTCCGCTGCCCTCGATCGAAGCGATCCTGGCCGCCAACGGATTCGACGGGAGCGGCCGATGACCACCGCACCGCAGCACACCGTCGAGGACCGCCTGCGCGCCGTCCTCACCCGGCTCACGCCCTCTCCGGACAAGGTCACGGCCTACGTCGGCGACACCTACGTGCAGGAAACCGCCGAACAGCTCGAGCGCCTCGAGATCGACCCGGTCGCCTTCGCCCGCCGGCACTCCCTGCTGCTGCTCAAGCCCGACGCCATCGTTGCCCGCTCCGTAGAACCGACGCTGGAGTGGTTGCCCGCCAACGGTTTCCGCGTCGTCGCCGCGCGTCGCCTGACGGTGAACCCGCACCTGGTGCGCGCGCTGTGGTATTTCGCCTGGAACATCGCCTCCCGCGAGCGCAGGCGGTTGGCGGACCTGCTGGTCGGCATCTCCGACGTGCTGGTTCTGGTGGTGCGCGCCCCCGACGGCGAACTGCCCGTGCCGATCCGGCTCACCGAGGCGAAGGGCCCCACCGATCCGCGCCGCCGCAAGCCCGGCGAACTGCGCTACGCGCTGGGCCGCCACAACTTCCTGCTGAACCTGGTGCACACGCCCGACGATCCCGCCGACGTCCTGCGCGAGCTGGCGATCTATTTCGACGAGGACACCAGGGCCGAGGTGCTGGCCGAGGCGCTGGCGGGCGCGGACCGCTCCGCCGACGCCGCCGCGGCCGCCGCCAACCTGTACGGCACCGTGCCCGCCCGCAGTTTCGAGCGCGAGGAGGCGCTGCGCGTCGTCCGGGACGACCTGGCCAGGGCCGGTATCGCCGCCGAGGGCGACGGCGCGGATCTGCTGTACGCGGCGTGGGCGGCCGGGGTGCGCCCGGATCCGTGGTCGACGCTGGTGCTCGGTTCCTACGTGCTGCCGATGCGGGTCGGAACGCAGTCGCAGACCCTGCCGCCCGTCACCGCCCGAGAATGGATGGAGGGACGATCGTGACGACACACGCGGCCGCCGAGAAGGCGGCGACGCACATCAGCACCATCCCACGGCAGCTGGCGCACCGGTGCGCCGTGTCGGAGGTGTTCGTCACCTCCCTCGACACCCTCGGCCCGGATTCCTTCCTGGTCGGCGCCCAGCTGCCGCGCATGCACGCCTACTACGGCGATCACGCGGGATCCCAAGGGCTGCGCCATGATCCGCTGCTGGTGATGGAGGCGGCGCGGCAGGCGGCCATCGCGCTCACCCACGAGTTCTACGGCGTGCCCACCGACCGCGCGTTCGTGGTGCGCACCTTCAACGGCACCGGCGCCGACACCCGCGCCTGGGAAACCGGTGTGGCGCCGAGCGATCTGGTGATGCGGGTGCGGGCGCCGAATCATCACCGGCGCGGCGACGTGCTGCACGGCCTGGATATGGTGCTGGAGATCTTCGCGGACGGCGAACCGATGTTCACCGTCGACGGGTCGTTCTCCTGGACCACCGCGAGCCACTGGACCGCCCTGCGCGACGGATTCCGGAAGAGCTTGGGGCTCGGGCCTTTCCGCGGTGCGGCGCCGATCGGGGAGCGGGCCGACGCGGCGTCGGTGGGCCGGGGCAGCAAACGCAACGTGGTGATCGGCCCGCCCGAACGCGACGGCGATATCGCGCGTGCCGACCTGGTCTCGGACCTGTCGCACCCGTTCCTGTTCGACCACCAGCTCGACCATGTGCCCGGCAGCCTGCTCATCGAGGCGTGCCGGCAGATCGGGCTGAGCCTGGTGCTGCCGGAGCTGCCGCGCCCGGTGAGCGTGGCCAGCACCTTCGAGCGATTCGTGGAACTGGATCTGCCGGCCGAATGCGTCGGCGAGATCATCGAATCCGGCGCGGGCACCGCTGTGGTGCGCGGCGAGATCCGGCAGGCGGGGGCCGTGGCGGCGCGCGTCGACGTCGAGTTCGCCGGGGACGCGCTGGACGCCGAACCGATCGTGGACGGCGCATGAGTTCCGAACTGCTGCGCACCACGCGCGCGTTCCGCAAGCGGCTGGATCTGACCCGCCCGGTGGCGCGCCGAGATCTATTGGAATGCCTGGACATCGCGGTGCACGCGCCGAGCGGCACCAACCGGCAGCCGTGGCGCTTCGTGATCGTCCAGGACGCCGACACCCGTCAGGCCATCGCCGAGTACTACCGAAAGGCGTTCTCCGCCTACCTCTCCGCGCGCACGCCGCGCCCGGACCAACTCGGTGACCTGGAGTCCGGCCGCTACCTCGCCGACCATCTGCACGAGGTGCCCGCGCTGGTCCTGGTCTGCTCGCTGGGCCGCCCGCCCGCCGACGGCAACGCCCACCGCCTGGCCAGTTTCTACGGCTCGATCTATCCGGCGGTGTGGAATTTCCTTCTCGCCCTGCATGATCGGGGCATGGGCGCCACCATGACCACCGCCCACCTGGTCTACGAGCGCGAGATCGCCGACCTGCTGTCGATCCCGTTCGACGAGGTCACCCAGGTGGCGCTGCTGCCGGTGGCGCACCTGCGCCCGGGGTCCGCGTCGCCCGCGCCGCGCCGCGCGCCAGCCGACGAGGTCACCTATTGGGATCGGTGGAACGCGTGAGCGATGCCCCCGGCGCGCTCGCATCGATCGCGCGCGTCTGGCGGTTCACCGCCGTCATGTACAAACCGCACTACCTGCTCTACGGCATCGTCTGGGTGCTGGCGGTGGAGGGCACGGCCGCCCTTGTGTCGCAACCGGATACGGCGTGGCGGCCCGGCTGGGCGACGGTGGTGCGGATCGCCGTCGTCGCCGCGGTGCTGCTGTACCTGCGCATGGTGGACGAGCAGAAGGACCTGGAGTACGACCGCATCCACAATCCCGACCGGCCGCTGGTGACCGGCGCGGTGAGCGCGGGGGAGTTGCGGGCGGCCATGGCCGTGATCGCGGTCGTCACCGTCGGCGCGAGCCTGGCGTTGTCGGTGGGCTCGGCGCTGGCGATGGCCGCCACGCTGGGCTACGGGCTGTTCCTGTGGGCCGTGGAGCGGCGGTCGGTGGCGGTGCGCGAGGGCATCCTGCTCAACCTGCTGGTCACCTACCCGGTGCAGCTGGTGCTCACGGCGTATGTGCTCGTCTCGGCGATCGACACGGGTGAGGTGTCGGCGACGCCGCGCCTGTTCGCCGTGGCGGTGCTGTTCGCGGGCGCGTTCCTGCAATTCGAGTTCGCCCGCAAGACCTCTCGTGAGCACCGCGCGGGGGAGCACCTGTACTCGAATGCCCTCGGGGTGACGGGCGGCACCGTCGCGATCGTCGTGTTCGCCGCGCTGGCCTCGGTGGTGGACATCCTGCTGGTGCGGTCGTGGGGCTACACCGGAGCGGAGGCCGCGCTCGCGTGGATTCCCCTGGCGCTGTTGGTGATTCCGGTGGCGGGCGCGGTCGCGTTCCGGCGCGGGACGAAGCCGGACTACCCGATCCTGCCCGCCGTGGGCTTCGTGTTCGCCCTGTATCTCACGCTGATCGCGCAAGCGGTGGTGCTCACCCCCACCTGACAACGGCGGACTACCCGTCGGCCTGGCGCGCGACCAGGATATTCTCCGGCGATACGGTGGGGACCACCTGTTCCAGCGTGAAACCGTTGCGCGCCAGCAGGTCCCGGTACTCCGCCACCGTGCGCTCCCGCCCGCCGACGTTCACCAGCATCTCGAGGTCGATGTACTTGCCGGGGTGGGGCCGATCGTGTTCGGGCAGCACGATCTCGATGAGCAGCAGCCGGGAGTGGGACTTCATCGCCGCGCGCACGGCCCCGAGAATGCGCGCGAGATCGGCCTCCGGCCAGTCGTGCACGATGTGCTGGAGGATGTAGGCGTCACCACCCTCGGGCACCGACTCGAAGAACGAGCCGCCCACCACCTCGCACCGCTGCGCGAGGCCGTCTTCCGCGAGCCGGTCGGGCACGTCGGCCACCACCTGCGGCAGATCGAGCAGGACGCCGCGCGCACCCGGGGTGCGGCGCAGGATCTCGGAGAGCAGCATTCCGGTGCCGCCGCCGACATCCACGATCACCCCGTAGCGGCTGAAATCGTAGGCGTTGAGCAGGGCTTCGCGGCCGATGCTGTTGACGCTGGCCATCGCCCTGTCGAACAATTCGCCCACTTCGCGATCGGTCTGCGCGAGTTCGAAGAACTCGGCGCCGCCCGAGGCGATCGGGCGTCCGGTGCGCACCGCGTCGGTGAGCTGCGACCAGCGTTCCCGGTGCAGCTTCGATCCGACGAACAGCGCCATGTCCCGCAGCGTCACGGGCGAGTCGCCGCGCAGCACCTGGGCGGTCTTGTTGAGCCGGTAGCGGCCGTCGCGGTCCTCGGCGAAGAAGCCGTGACTGATCAGCAGCCGCAGCAGGCGCCGCAACGCGTCCTCATCGGCGCCGACGGCGGTCGCCAGATCGGCGGCGGAGCGGGGCCCCTTGGCGAGTTCGTCGGCGATGCGCAGTTCGGCGGCCGCGGCGATGGCCTGGGCCAGCCAGCCCGCGGTCATCATCTCCAGCACTGCGATCTCGCTCGGCACGAGCTTGCGGTGCAGGAAGACCAGTCCCGCCCGGAACCGCTCGACCGCCCGCACCAGCGGCAGCGGTGGCATCGTGTTGCGTCCTGGGGCCATGACGGATTCCATTCCCTCGGGTGGTCGGCACACGCCGGGTCGAGCCTACCGCCGCGTGCCCACGAGAAGAGGGAAACCGCAGGTGAAGTGCCTATGTCTTCACCAGCGCGGGCGCAGCGTCACCGGCAGCCGGTCGGGGGAGGGCACGAAGTCCGTGGTGTTCGCGCGCACCGTGTGCCCGGGGTCGGGGTCGACCCGCCAGCGGGCGAACAGCGCCGCCGTGGCCAGCGTGACGGTGAGGATCGCGAAGGTGTTGCCGGGGCAGTGCCGGGCGCCGACGCCGAACGGCAGGATCGCCTTCTTGTCGATCTCCTCGACCCGTCCGGGGAACCACCGGTCCGGGTCGAAGGTCTCCGGCGCCGGGTAGTAGCGCTCGGTGTGGTGCACGAGGTACGGGCTGTACACCACCATCGCCCCGTCGGGCAGGGTGACGCCGCCGAGCGTGACCGGTCCGTCGGCGGTCTGCGTGCTCACCCACGGCCCCCAGAACCGCAGCGTCTCCACCACCACGCTCCGCAGGTAGGGCAGCGAGGTGACGTGCTCGGGCCGCACCGGTTCGCGACCCACGAAGTCGTCGAGCTCGCGCCGCAGCTCGTCGCCGATCCCGGGATCGCGCGCGGCCTCGTGCCACACCCACGCCATGATCGAGGCGGTCGAGCCGACGCCGGCCGCCAGCATGAGGATCAGCTCGTCCACGATCTCCTCGTCGGACAGCGTCGCGCCCGTCTCGTCGTCGGTGTGGCGCACCAGCGCGGAGAGCACATCGTGGAAATCCCGGTCGGCACGCCGGTATTCGGCCACCACGGCGCCGATCTCGCGGCGCAGCGCGGCGGCCTTGGTCTTGAACCGGTGATTGGCCACCACGCGCATCCTGCGCACCGGCGGCGGCAGCGCGGCCCGCTGCACCACGTGGCTCAGCAGCCACGGAATATTCTGGCGCACTTCACTTTTGGCGTCGGCGCCGAAATCGGCGGTGAACAGCGTGGCGGTGATGACGTCGAGCACCAGCCGGTGCGCTTCCGCCACCAGGTTCAGCGGGCGGTCGGCGGGCAGCGAGCGCGCCCACTCGTCGGCGAGTCCGGCGGCGACGGTGGCGTATTCGGCGAGCCTGCGCTGTCGCAGCGCGGGCGCGATCATGCGGCGGCGCAGTTCGTGGGGTGTGCCGCTGAGCACGTTGGACGCGCCGCGCAGCACGTCGTGCACGGCCTCGCGCATCTCCTCGCGGTGGAACGCGCCGGCCGTGCCGAAGCCGACCTCGCGGATCAGCTCCGGCGTGGTGAGCACGTAGGCCGGTCGCGGGCCGAGGTAGATGCGCACGATCGGGCCGAGGTCGGTGAGCGAGGTGACGAAATCGAGCCCGCCGCGCAGCGCGACCAGGCTGTGCCCGAGCAGCGGGAGCCCTCCCGGGGCGGTCGGCACGTCCGAAAGGCGCTGAACGGAAACCTCTTTCGCCACGGACTCATAGACCGCGACCATCGCGCCGGTGAGCGTGGACTGGCGGGTGGAATCGGTGTGCCCGGCCAGCGCGTACCGCATCGACTCCAGCCGCGACGGGTCGGCGGCCAGCTCCCGCAGGGTCCGCGCGATTGCGCTGGGCGACGGGTCGGCCGTGCGTGCCCCACCGCCCTTCGGCACGGTCTCGTCCATGTCGGGGTCGCAGTAGACCACCGGCAAGCCCATCGCGACCGCTTCCAGCAGCGCCATCCCTTGCGTGTCGAACCCCATCGACGGGAACAGCAGCACATCGTGGCGCGCCATCGCCGCCAGGCACTCGCCCTGCGGCACCGCCCCGTGCAGCCGCACCCGCTCCTCGATCCCCGCCGCCGTGACGGCCTCCCGCGCGGCCCCCTCCTGATCGCCGCTCCCATAGATGTCGAGCGTGCACTCCGGCGCCAGCCGCACGGCCTCGATCGCCTCGAGCAACCGCTTCTCGGCGGACAGCCGCGCGCACCACACGACACGCAGGGATGTGCGCTCAATGTCGGACCCGGTAGTTACTCGCGTTGTGAGATCCTCGGCGGCCAGGGAATTCGCGACCTGCGCGGGTGACCCGGCCACGCCCGAATCCACCGCCGCGCGCGCCGCGTCCAGCAGGTCGTCGTCGATTCCGTTGGAGATCACCGTGATCGGGCGCTCCAGTCCGTGGTCGCGGAAGCGGCGGGCGAAGTGCTCGGTGGGCACCACGACGTGGTCGGCGTTGCGCGCGTGACCGACCATCGTGCGCCAAGCATGATGGGCCGCACGGGATTCCGGCAGCGGCGGCAGCGGGTCGCCGTGCGGGACGAAACGGCCGTGCAGGGCGCGCATGGTGAGCGCCGACAGGTACGGGGTGGGGGAGGTGTGCTGGATGAACGCGTCGTCGCGGCTGTGCACGGTCTGCACCACGGGAATTCCGTGCCTGCGCGCGGCCCGCAATCCCGCGACGGCCACGCCGTAGGTGGTGTGCAGATGCACCACGTCGACCGGTCCGCGCACCGCGAACGCGGCGTCGATGCGCTTGTTGTTCTCGGCGGTGGGCAGCACGGCGGCGAATCCGTTCACCGAAACGCCCGCGAGTGCGGAAAGGACCACGAGGTCGGGGTCGTATTCGGTAGATTCGCGCGTGGGCGCGGCGAAGATCGTGACCTGGTGACCGGCCCGTTCCAGGCCCCGCCGCAGGGCGTTCACCGATGTCTGGATCCCGCCGACGGTGGTCGGGTGGAAATCGGTGAACAGCGCAACGTGCATGGTCACCACCGTACGGACGCAGGAGGACCGATGAGGGAAGAACGCGCCGAGCGGAATGGGGCGGCATGAGGGTGGCGATCCCGCTGACCGGCACCAGGGGCGATGTGCAGCCCGCGGTGGCGCTCGGCCTCGAACTGCGCCGCCGCGGCCACGACGTGGTCGTCGGCGCGCCGCCCAACCTGGTCGACTTCACCACCCGCACCGGTCTCACCGCCCTGCCCTGCGGCCCGGACGTGCAGCAGCTCTACTCCTCCGACGAGGGACAGCGGGCGCTGGCCGCGGGCAGCAGCTTCCGGCTCATGCAGCTGGTCGGCAAGCAGATGGCCGAGTACGCCGCCCGGATGAACCGCGAGGTCATCGAGGTGTGCCGCGACGCCGACGTGATCGTCTCCACGCTGCTCACCGAGGACCGGGCCATGTCGGTGGCCGAGGCCATGGGCGTGCCGCAGGTGACCATGCACGGCTTCCCCGGCCGCAAGAACAGCGCGTACCCTTTCCCCGGCACGCTGCCGCCGCACTGGCGCCCACCGGGCTGGGTGAACCGCGCCACCTGGTCGATCGGCGAGAACCTGCGCCGCGTGGTGTTCCTGCGCTATCTCAACCAGTTGCGCGGCGAACTCGGTCTGCCCAAGTCGGCGGCGAGCCCGGCGGCGGTGCTCGGCAAGCGCGGTGTGCCCGAGGTGCAGATCTACGACCGCGCGCTGGTACCCGGCCTGGCCGAGGAGTGGGGCGAGCGCAGGCCGCTGGTCGGCTTCCTGCCGCTGGAGCGGTCCGCGCGCGAAGCCATCGGCGAGCTGGCCGTCGACCACGGCGAGGTGCTCGCCTGGATCGGCGAGGGCGAGCCGCCGGTGTATTTCGGCTTCGGCAGCATGCCGATTCGCGACACCCACGCCGTGCTGGCCATCGTCGAGCAGGTGTGCGCGCGCCTGGGCAGGCGCGGTCTGGTGAGCGCGGGCTGGAGCGATCTGGACGCCGCGAACGCCGAAACCGGTGCGTCGGTGCGGGTGGTCGGCCCGCTCGCGCACGACATCGTGTTCCCGCTGTGCGCGGCGGCCGTGCACCACGGGGGCATCGGCACCACGTTCGAGAGCCTGCGCGCCGGCCTGCCGACGCTGGTGTGCTCGGTGTCGTTCGATCAGCCGATGTGGGGTGGTCAGGTCGAGCGCCTCGGCGTCGGCGCGCACCTGCCGTTCCAGAAGCTGAACGCCGACCGCCTCGCCGAGGGCGTGCGCACGCTGCTGGCTCCCGAGACCGCGCAGCGCGCGAAAACGCTGTCGGCGGAGCTGCATTCGAACGCGGACGCCACCCAGCGCACCGCCGACATCGTCGAGCGGGCGGCCGAATGAGCGACGCGGCTCGCGCGAGGCGATCACGCGGGTCCGCGTGCGGCCGGGAAGCCCGGACCGGCGGTCAACGTGCCGTCGGCTCCGAGCCGGGGCTCGGCTCGGACGAGCCGTGTCGCGGCACCGCACGGGTGCTGCGGGCCGCGCACCCCCGAGCGGTCCTCCGCGACGCATGAACCGCGCGGTGGCGGCGGTGACCGACTCCGCGGTCATGTTCCGGCGCGCCGCGCGCCGAACGATCCGCGGGCGCGACACGCTCGTCATCTCGCTGCTGCTGCCGATCCTGATCATGCTGCTGTTCGTCTACGTGTTCGGCGGCGCGATCGAGGTCGGCATGCCCTACCTCGACTACGTGATTCCCGGAATCCTGTTGCTGTGCACGGGTTTCGGCGCCTCGATCACCGCGACCGCGGTCGCGACGGATGTGCGCTCGGGCGCGGTCGAGCGCTTCCGCACGCTGCCCTGCTTCCGTCAGGCGCTGCTCGCCGGGCACGCGGCCGAGGGGACGCTCCGCAATCTCGCGGCCGGTGGCGTGGTGTTCGCGGTGGCGTTCGCGCTCGGATTCCGCACGGGCGCGGGCGTTCTCGCGTGGCTGGCGGCGCTGGGTGTGCTGGTGCTGTTCGCCCACGCCGTCACGTGGATCGCCCTCGCGCTGGGCCTGCTCGCCCGATCACCCGAAGCCGCGGGCGGTTTCACGTACGCGGTGATGTTCATCCCCTACATCAGCAGCGCGTTCGTCCCGGTGCACACCATGCCCGGGTGGCTGCACCCGTTCGCCGACCGTCAGCCCGCCACGCCGGTCGTCGGCGCGATCCGCGGGTACCTCGACATCGGCCCTGGCGGACAGGTGGTCGCCGCGGTGCTCTGGTGCTGCGGCCTGACTGTAGCCGGATACATCTGCGCCGCAATCCTTTACGCGCGGCGCTGAACCGTCTACGAGTCCTTGCGGCTGTCCGACCGTTCGGCGGCGATGGCGATGTAGTCGGCCAGTTCGCGGCGCAGGGTGAGGTCGAGCGACCGCGCCAGCGTCGAGTGCACCGAGGCCGTGGCCAGCCCGCGCATCTTGGTGAGCATCGTGGTGGTCTCGGTGATCTCGGCGTTGGTCTCCGGCAGCCAGCCGGGACCGTGCTCGTCCACGATGTGCTGCTTGGCGGCGCTGATCATGATCTGGGTGATCTCGTCGATCCGCTCGGCCACTCCGGCGTAGATCTCGATGAGCGTGCGCAACTCGATGCCGTACTCGTGCAGTTCGGCGAACGCGGCCAGCAGCTGGGTGTCGGTGAACACCACCGTCTCACCGTCCAGCTCGGCGAGCTTCAGCCTGGTCAGCCGCTCCACCAGATCGGCGGATTCGGGCCCGAGGAACGAGTCGATCAGCTCCCGCGAGACCTCGAAGGTCTCGGCGTGCGACCACGGCGTGGTGACCGCGCGCTCGAGCCCCAGCACTTCGGTGATGTCCTTGCCGGTCTCCCAGCTGGTGATGAAATCGGCGATGTGCGCGGTGGTGAAGCCGCGCTGGAGCAGCGCGTCGATGAGCCGCAGCCGTTCCAGGTGCCGGTCACCGTACAGGCTGGCGCGCCCGTCCTTGCCGATCGGCGGCGGCAGCAGGCCGCGCTCCTGATAGGCGCGCACGTTGCGAGTGGTGGTGCCGGCCGCACGGGCCAGATCGTCGATCCGGTACTCCGGCACCGCGGTCACCTTCCTCACGTCACGTTCCTGGAGGGAACGAGTCTAGCGATGCGGGCGCGGCGCCGTGCCGGAGCCGCGCCCGGCCCCTACCCGACCCCCACCTCGGACCGGGCCCCGGCGGGGATCGCTTCGTAGTCCGCCAGCCGGAGCCTGCGCAACTGGTGCACGTACTGCGTCGCGAAACCGGGGAACATGGTGGCGTTGAACCCCTCGTCGGTGAGGTACCAGCTGCGGCAGCCGGAATTCCACGTGGTGGCGGCCAGCCTGCGCTGCAGGGACGCGTTGTAGCGATCCTGCACCTCGCGGCGCACGTCGAGCAGGCGCAGATCCCGCGCCAGAATGGTGCCGATCGCCTCGACCAGGTAGTCGATCTGCGCTTCCATGTACACCAGCGCCGAATTGTGCCCCGGCCCGGAATTCGGCCCGAACGTGACGAACAGATTCGGGTACCCCGACACCGCCACGCTCTTGTACGCGTACGCCCCGCGCGACCACTCCTCGGCCAGCACCCGTCCGCCGCGCCCGGTGATCGGGACCGGCGTCCCCGCCTTGGAGACGTCGAACCCGGTCGCGAAGACGATGCAATCCACTTGGTGCTCAATGCCTTCGGCCGTGCGGATGCCCCGCGGTGCGATCCGCGCGATCGGCCAGGTGATGAGCTTGCAGTTCGGCCGCTGCAACGCCGGGTAGAAATCGTCGGTCATCAGCAGTCGCTTGCAGCCGGCCCGGAAATCGGGCGTGAGCTGGCGGCGCAGCCACGGGTCGCGCACCTGCCTGCGCAGCTGCGCCTTCCCGACCAGCTCGACCACCCTGGTGAGCGGTGTGTTCCACACCACGCCCAGCGCCACCGACTCGTGCCCGTAGAACCAGGCACCGCGGGCCAGCGATTCGGCGCCGGGCACGTGCCGGTAGAGCTGTTTGGCCAGCGGCCCGGTGCGCCGGTTCACGCGCGGCAGCACCCACCCCGGCGTGCGCTGGAAGACCTTGACCGAGGCCGCTTTCCGGACGAGCTCGGGCACGATCTGCACGGCGCTCGCTCCCGTGCCGACCACCGCGACGCGCTTGCCGGTGAAGTCGTAGTCGTGGTCCCACCGGGCACTGTGGATCTTGTGTCCCTCGAAGGTCTCGATGCCTCGGATATCGGGCAGGCTCGCGTTGGACAGCGGGCCCGAGGCCAGCACCACCGTGCGCGCGAACAGCGGTGCGCGCCCGGCGATCGACACCTCCCACCGGCCCGCGTCCTCGTCGAACGCCAGGCCGGTGACCTCGTACCCGTAGCGCACGTGCGGGGCCAGCCCGAATCGCCGCACCATGTCCTCGATGTAGGCGAGGATCTCGGCGCTGCCCGAGTACGTGCGCGACCAGTCCGGATTCGGCGCGAAACTGTAGGAGTACAGCCGCGACGGAATGTCGCATGCCGCACCGGGATACGTGTTGTCGCGCCAGGTGCCACCGAGGGCGGTGTCGCGCTCCAGGATGACGAAATTGTCGATACCGCGCTGTTTCAGGCGGATCGCGGTGCCCAGACCTGCGAACCCGCCACCGATCACGGCCACGTCGAGGATGTTCATGCGCCTACCTCTCAGGCTGCCGGATCGTAGGTGATTTCCTTGGCCCAGGACGGATCCCGGCGCAACACCGCGTTCGGCAGGTGCCCGGTGATCTTCACCAGCGCGTCGGCCAGCAGGTGGTAGGGATGACCGCGGTTGATCACCCAGCCGCCGTGCATCTTCACGATCTGATACATCGGCAGCCTGCGCGCGAACCGGCTGCGCTCCCCGACATTGGCGTAGCGCTTGAGCGCGGTGTAGAGCTTCTGCTCGTCCACGCCCATCTCGACGATGTTGTCGCGCATCTTGTTCAGCAGCGGCACGTAGCTGAGCACGCCGATCAGGAACGTGGGCTTGACCCAGCCGCCCACCAACTCGATCAGCAGCTTGCGCATCTCCGCGTGGCCCAGCAGGTCCATGACCGCGAAATCGACGGCCAGATGGCGGGATTCGTCGGCGTTGATGCGCCGGAACGCCTCCTGGCACACCGGGTCCTCGATCTCGTCCATGATGAACTTGACCAGCGCCCCGTCCAGCGCCACCTCCAGCATCGGGATCACCGTGCCCAGGAACGACAGCGACATGTCGTCGGAGTACTTGTCCAGGAAGTCGATCACGAGCTTGACGTTCACGTTCGGCTGCGGGATCTCGTCACCGTCGAGCATGCCCCAGCGCCGCATGAGCGCCAGTTCGGCGTTGGCGTGTTTCTGCTCCTCGGCGTGGAAGTACCGGTAGATCTCGCGCAGCGTCTCGGTGGGCGCCTTCTTGGCCATCGCCGCGAACCCGCGCGCGCCCACGTTCTCGATCCACATCAGGTCGGCCATGAAAGGCTTGAGTTTGGCGTGCAATTCGGGGGAGATGGTCTCGGCTCCCGGTGCGTCCCAGTCGATATCGGCCAGCGCCCACTGGCGATCCTTGATCTTGCGCAGCATGTCGTCGAAATCCATAGTGATGCCGGCCATCTCAGACTCCTGTCCGGTCGGTGACCGCGGGGCGGTCGGTGCTCGGGGCGTCCTGCGGCAGCAGCCGGTCCAGCAGGCCGAGCACCTGGGTGTACTGGGTGGGGAAGTAGCGCTTGAGCCGCCAGACGAGGTGCGCGTCCAGCTGCGGCAGCACGTAGAGGCGGCCGCGATCGTTGGCGTCTAGGGTGGTGCGCGCGACCCGCTCGGGCGTGAAACCGGTCCAGCGCATGAGGGTTTCGGCCAGCCGCTGCGAGCCGTCGGTGATGCGCCCGTCGCGCGCGACGTTGGTCTTGACGAAGGTCGGGCACAGCACGGTGACCGCGATCCCGGTGCCGGAGAGTTCGGCGGACATGGTCTCCGACAGCGAGAGCACCGCCGCCTTGGACGTGTTGTACACCGCCATGGAGGGCGCCGCGGCGAAGCCGGCGGCCGAGGCCACGTTCACGATGCCGCCGCCACCGCCGGCGCGCAGCAGCGGTGTGAAGATCTCGCAGCCGTGCACCACGCCCCACAGGTTGATCCCGAGCGCCCACTCCCAGTCGGCGAAACCTATGTCGCCCACGTGTTTTCCGCCGATGCCCACGCCCGCGTTATTGATCACGAGCGAGACGGGAGCGTCGAAGACGGTCTCGGCGAACCGGGCCAGCACCTCCACGTCCTCCCGGCGCGACACGTCGCAGCGGAACGCGTGGGCCGCGCCGGGATGGGCGCGTTCGATGAGCGCGACCGTCTCGTCGGCGCGCGCCTCATCGATGTCGGCGCACACGACTCGTCCACCGCGCGCGGCGATTTCGAGGGCGAACGCCCGCCCGATGCCGCTGCCCGCGCCCGTCACGACGGCGCGGGCGTGGTGGCTGCGCCGGTTGCGCAGGCTCAGGGGGATCAGGTTCTCCAGTCCGAACATGTCAGCTCACCCACTTCTGATCGCGACTGTGCGCGTGGGAATCGGCCGCTACGTGGCTCACCACGGGCCGGGTGTCGGATTCGGCGACGCGCGGGCGCGACCGCCGTCGGTGCTCGGCGGCCGTTGTCCCGGAGCGCACACGGGGTGCGGCCGGAACGCGGGGGACCGAGGTCGTCGTTGACCCTGTCATGTCATTCAGAATCATCCTTCAATGTGCCAGTTGTCAATGGCTCATTTGTTGCAGCCGCGTCTCGGGGTGGTCGCGGCTGGTAGACGGCCGTTCGGGCCGCGTGGTGCTACCGTCGCGGAGGCGAAGCGTGCGGTCCGCGGTGGGCCGCGGCCGGTACGTCCGAAGGAGGTTCGCGGGTGAGCGAGACGGCGGTTCCCGTGGCGATCGGCCCCACCACACCCGTGCCGACCATGCTCGCGAAGGCCGTCGCCGAGGGCGGTGCGGTGCTCAGCGAGCTGGCCGGCGCGCGGGCGCTGATCTGGAACGGCGGCCCCGGCGAATTCCCGGAACAACTGCCCGACTCCGTCGAATGGGTCCAGCTGCCCGCCGCCGGCGTCGAGGACTGGTTCAACGCCGGGATCATCGCGCGCCATCCGCAGGTCCGGTTCACCTCCGCCGCGGGCGCTTTCTCCGCCAGCGTCGCCGAACACGCCCTGATGATGCTGCTCGCCGGCGTGCGTTACCTCCCCGAGCACCTGCGCGCGGGCAGTTGGCGTCAGCAGGATTTTTTCCCGCACGTCGGCACGCTGCGCGGCAAGACCGTCACCATCGTCGGCGCGGGCGGCATCGGCCGCGCGCTCATTCCGATGCTCACGCCGCTGGGCGCGCACGTCGTCGCGGTGAACCGCTCCGGCCGCCCGGTCACCGGGCCCGG
Source organism: Nocardia puris (assembly GCF_003315035.1). Lineage (GTDB taxonomy): Bacteria > Actinomycetota > Actinomycetes > Mycobacteriales > Mycobacteriaceae > Nocardia > Nocardia puris. The sequence goes on along the minus strand of NZ_QNRE01000009.1, from coordinate 196,383 downwards.
CATCCCCGACGACGTGGAGACGGTGCCCGCCGATCAACTGGGCAAGGTGTGGCAGCGCACCGACCACGTGGTGGTCGCCGCGCCCGCCACGCCCGACACCCGGCACCTGATCGACGCCGACGTGCTGGCCCGCCTCAAGCCCTCGTCCTGGGTGATCAACGTGGCGCGCGGCAGCCTGATCCACACCGACGCCCTGGTCTCGGCGCTGGCCTCCGGCGCGATCGGCGGCGCGGGGCTCGACGTGACCGACCCGGAACCGCTGCCCGACGGCCACCCGCTCTGGGTGCTGCCGAACGCCATTGTGACGCCGCATGATTCGAATCCGCCGCAGTTGCGGTTCGCGGCCTTCGCCGACCACGTGGCGGCGAACGTCGTCCGGTTCGTGGCGGGGCGCGAACTCCTCGCTCCGATCGATCCGCAGCGGGGGTACTGAGCACGGGCTCTGTGTCCCTCTGCGGCTCGGATCGCCGCGTTGTCGTCCTCACCGAGACAGTCCGGGATCGGTTCCTCCTCGGCTTTGCCGGGCGACGATCTGAAGCACGGTTCTCTCCGGCCGGAGTCCGAGTGAGGATCTACTCCTCGTCGGGCGGGTCCTCGAGCTGGTCGCGGTCGGCCCAGGCGAGCAGTTCCTCGATGCGGAACACGGCGTCGTCGATCCCGGCGTGCAGGTCGCCCAGTTCGGCGTAGCGGGCGGGCACGGTGCGGACGGTGAAGTCGCGCGGATCGATATCGGGGATCTCGTCCCAGCCGACGGGAGCGGAGACCGTGGCCTGCGCATTGCCGCGCACCGAGTAGGCGGCGGCGATGGTGTGGTCGCGGGCGTTCTGGTTGTAGTCGACGAAAAGCAGCTTCGGATCGCGGTCTTTTCGCCACCAGGTCGTGGTGACGTCGTCGGGGGCGCGGCGCTCGACCTCGTGCGCGAAAGCCAATGCGGCGCGGCGTACTTCGGTGAAGCCCCACTCCGGTGCGATTCGGACGTACACGTGCAGACCTTTGCCGCCGGAGGTCTTCGGCCATCCGACGGCCCCGAGTTCGTCCAGCACCTCGCGCACGACCCCCGCCACCCGCTGCACTCGCGACCACGGGCAATCGGGCATCGGGTCCAGGTCGATACGCCATTCGTCGGGGCGTTCGGTGTCGGCGCGCCGCGAGTTCCACGGATGGAACTCCACGGTGGACATCTGCACGGCCCATACGACGTCCGCGAGTTCGCGCACGCACAGTTCGTCGGCGTGGCGGCCGTAGCGCGGGAAGTACACGCGCACCGTCGGAATCCAGTCCGGCGCACCGGCGGGCAGCCGCTTCTGGTGCACCTTGCCGCCCGGCAACCCTTTCGGGAACCGGTGCAGCATGCAGGGCCGGTCCCGCAGCGCGTTGACGATCCCGTCGCCGACGCTCAGGTAGTACTGCACCAGGTCGAGCTTGGTGAGCCCGAGGTCGGGGAAGTACACCCGGTCCGGGCTCGACACCCGGACCCGCCGTTCCCCGACGTCGAGTTCGACGGCGTCCCCCACCGACTTGCTGGCCACACCCGACCCTAACCCGGCGTGGGCGACTCCCGCCGACCATCGCCCCAGCGGGTCGCGGCGCCGGCCCGCCCGCTCAGCTCACCGTGGCCAGGGCGAAGGGGAGGACGGCCGGGGCCCCCGCGCGGCGCAGGGCGTGGGCGGCGAGGGTGAGGGTCCACCCGGTGTCGGTGAGGGCGTCGACCAGCAGGACCGGACCGTCGAGGCCGGACAGGTCGGGCACCTCCCACGAGTCGTGCAGCCCGGCGACGCGGTGCGCCGAGTTGGCGGCCGACACCGGCGGCCGGTCGGGCCGCACCGGCAGCGTGCCGAGATCCCGCAGGCGGCCCACCTCGGCCAGGCGCGCGGCCAGCGTGGCGGTGAGCACCGGATGGCGCGGTGGCGCCAGCGCCATCACCGACGTCGGCCTGCGTTCCCAATCCCATTCGCGCAGCACCGCGATGCACGCGTCGAACACGGCGTCGGGCACCGGATCGTCGGGGGCGTCCAACAGCGCGCGCAGCCGTTGACCCCAGCCGAGGTCGGTGAGCCGTCCGAGCGCCCGCCCGGTCTCCGCGCCCTCGGTGATCTTGCCGGACAACGGAATTCCCAGTTTCGCCATTCCGGTCGGCCACTGCTTGCGGGGTGCGAGGTCCAGACCGGGACGGTCCAGCCGGGCGCGAGTCGCGGCCACCGCGTCGGCCGCGACGCTGACATCCGGACGTGTGCCGGTGCAGTTGTCGCAGCGCCCGCAGTCGGGGGCGCCCGCGAGTCCAGGGTCGTCGAGCTGGGCGCGCAGGAACGTCATCCGGCAGCCGGAGGTGGTTTGGTAATCCAGCATCGCCTGCTGTTCCACCTCGCGGGCCGCCGCCAAGCGCTCGTAGCGTTCGGTGTCGTACACCCACGGCTGTCCGGTGGAGATCCAGCCGCCGCGCACCCGCCGCACCGCGCCGTCCACGTCCAGTACCTTCAGCACCATCTCCAGGCGCGAGCGGTTCAGTTCCACCAGCGGTTCCAGCGCCGCCGTCGACAGCGGCCGCTCGGCGTCCAGCTCGGCCAGCACCGTGCGCACGATGTGCTCGCGCGGGAAGGCCACCGAGGCGAAGTAGGTCCAGATCCGCGTGTCCTCCGGACCGGGCAGCAGGATCACTTCGGCGCGATCGGTCCCGCGCCCCGCGCGACCCACCTGCTGGTAGTAGGCGATCGGGGAGGACGGCGCGCCCACGTGCACGACGAACCCGAGATCCGGCTTGTCGAATCCCATGCCGAGCGCGGAGGTGGCGATCAGCGCCTTCACCTCGTTGCCGAGCAGCGCCGCCTCCAGCGCCTCCCGCTCGGCCGGATCGGTCTGTCCGGTGTAGGCGGCGACGCGGTGCCCGTGCGTGGACAGCACGTCGGCCAGGTCGTGCGCGGCGGCGACGGTGAGCGTGTAGACGATGCCCGAGCCGGGCAGCCGGTGCAGGTGTTCGCTCAGCCAGGCGGTGCGCTGCACCGCGTCGTCGAACCGGACCACCGACAGGTGCAGCGACTCGCGGTCCAGGGTGCCGCGCAGCACCAGGGTGTCGGTGCCGATCTGGGTGGCGACGTCGGTGACCACCCGGTCGTTCGCGGTGGCGGTGGTGGCCAGCACCGGCACGTCGGCGCCGAGATCGGCGATGAGGGTGCGGATGCGGCGGTAGTCGGGGCGGAAATCGTGCCCCCAGTCCGATACGCAGTGCGCTTCGTCCACCACGACCAGTCCGGCGTCGGCCGCCAGCTTCGGCAGCACCTGATCGCGAAAGTCGGGGTTGTTCAACCGTTCCGGGCTCACCAGCAGCACGTCGACCTCGCCGCGCGCCACCCGCTCGTGGATCTCGTCCCATTCGGTGACATTGCCGGAGTTGATCGTCGCCGCGACCACGCCCGCGCGCTCGGCGGCGGCCACCTGGTTGCGCATCAGCGCCAGCAGCGGCGACACGATCACCGTGGGCCCGCGCCCGGCGCGGCGCAGCAGCTTGGCGGCGATGAAGTACACGGCCGACTTGCCCCACCCGGTGCGCTGCACGACCAGCGCGCGGCGGCGGTGCACGGCCAGCGCCTCGATGGCCGTCCACTGGTCCTCGCGGAGCCGGGCGCCGGGCCCGGCCAGGTCACGCAGCAGTTCCTCGGCCCGATCGCGAAGGTCGGGCGCGGCGAGGTCGATCGCGGCGGTGGTCACGCGCTCCATGGTGCCCCACCCCACCGACAGTCCGCGCAGTGCGGTCGCGGCGTAATTCGAGTGCGCCCCGGTCAACGGCTCTTTACGGTGAGAGGAGTCGAGTAATCCACGAAAGGTGAGTCCGATGTTTCCCGTCGAGCTGCGCGGCACCAAGGCGCAGACGCTCCTGTGGGCCCACGAGCACGAGATCGAGCCTGCCGCCGTGCGGCAGCTGCGAAACATCGCGCAACTGGAATGGGTGTACGGGGTGCGCGTCATGCCCGACGTGCACCTCGGCAAGGGCGCGACGGTCGGCTCGGTCATCGCCATGCGCGACGCCGTCGCCCCGGCCGCGGTCGGCGTCGACATCGGCTGCGGGATGGAGAGCGTGCGCACCGACCTCACCGCCGCCGACCTGCCCGACGATCTGCGCGGGCTGCGTGCCCGCATCGAGGCCGCGGTGCCGGTCGGGTTCCAGGCGCACAAGGAGGCGGTGAACGTCGCGCGGCTTGGTGCGGAGTTCGCGGGCTCGCACGGGGACGCGGCGCGGAAGGCGCGCGGCTGGGACCGCTTCTGGGGCGCCTTCGGTGACCTGGACCCCGGCGTGGGGGCGCTGGAGAGCAAGGCGCACAAGCAGATGGGGTCCCTCGGCGGGGGTAACCACTTCATCGAGGTGTGCCTGGACGAGCACGAGCGCGTGTGGATCCTGCTGCACTCGGGCAGCCGCAATATCGGCAAGGAACTCGCCGAGCGGCACATGGCCGTCGCGCGGACCCTGCCGCACAACCGCGACCTGCCCGACCGTGATCTGGCCGTGTTCCTCTCCGGCACACCGGAAATGGACGCCTACCGCCGCGACCTCACCTGGGCGCAGGAGTACGCCGCGCGCAACCGCGCGGTGATGCTCTCGCTGGTGTGCCGGGCGGTGCGTGACGAATTCGCCGGGCGCGAGGTGCTTTTCGAGACGCCGATCTCCTGCCACCACAACTATGTGGCGGAGGAGATGGTGGACGGCATGCCTATGCTCATCACCCGCAAGGGCGCGGTCCGGGCGGGCGAGGGCGACCTCGCGCTGATCCCCGGGTCGATGGGCACGCGCTCGTACGTGGTGCGGGGCAAGGGAAATCCGGCCTCGTTCCAGTCCGCGTCGCACGGCGCGGGCCGCCGGATGAGCCGCACCAAGGCCAAGAAGCAGTTCACCGTCGCCGATCTCGTCGCCCAGACCGAGGGCGTCGAGTCCCGCAAGGACGCCGGCGTGGTGGACGAGATCCCGGCCGCGTACAAGGGCATCGACGAGGTCATCGAGGCGCAGCGCGACCTGGTCGACGTCGTCGCCACCTTGCGTCAGGTGCTGTGCGTGAAGGGGTGAACCCGAGCACGGCGCGGCGGTCCGTTCGACCGCCGCGCCGCGATCAGCGCCTGCGCAACGTGGCCGCGACCCCCGCGCCCACCAGCAGCACGCCCGCGAGGAACACGCTGCCGTTGATCACCCACGCGTGCACGGCGAGCCGGGTCTCGTCGGACAACAGCGGGAGGTCGTCGATGAGGCGGAACGTGTCGTCGGGGAACAGGAAGTAGACGATCCCCGGGAAGATCCCCCACACCATGCCCGCGAGGATCGTGCCCGCGGGCGAATACGCCGCGAGCGCCGCCACCAACAGCAGCAGCGCCGCGCCCGCGATGATCTGGAAGGTGGAGCCCCAGCGGTTCGCGGCGTCGCCCATGATCACCCACTGGCGGGTGGTGGCGGCGCCGTGCGCGGCGAGCGCGAGACCGATCGGCGTGACCACCAGTCCGATCAGCACACCGATCGCGGTGCGGCCCAGGGTGCCGCCCGAGCGGAACTGCGCGCCGGGCGGCGTCCAGTCCGGGGGCGGCTGGTACTGGTAGGACATCGTTCGCCTCCTGCGCGATCCCGCCGTGGAACTCCATTGTCGCCCGGCCGCAAGCGTTTCGCGCGACCATGCGGTCTCACGATGATCTCGCGTGCGCGTCCTTCCGGTGGCGGATCGGCGCGACGGGGGGTTCTCGGAGGCGGGGGTCGGCGGGCGGCTCAGTCGGGTGTGGGGAGTCGCCGACGGCCGGCGGTGAGTTCGCCGGCGAGGTCCTCGTAGGCGAGGGACAGCTCGGCGAGCCGTTCCCACGCGTTCCAGAGGTCCCAGCCGTCGACCGTGGCCAGCGCGTTGTAGGCGAGCGCGGTCAGCTGCGCCAGCCGGTCGACGATCGCGCCGAGCCCCTCGGTGTGCAGGTACGCGCCGCCGGGTGCGCTCGGCAGGTGCGTCGCCGTCCACCGATCGATGTCCCGGACCAGGCGGGTGCGGTGCGCGTCGATGTCCGGTACGGCCTCCCTTTCCGCGGTGAGCCTGCTTTTGTGGAGATCGGCGAGTTCACGGGCGTGCGGGGCGAGCGGGTGTGTGGCGGTGTCCTCGCCCCGGCAGGCACGTAACAGTTGGTCGCGAGTGGGCAGCGGTGCGGTCATAGGTTGCCTGCATTCCACGGGCGCATCCCTATGTCATCTGACTCGGACGGGCCGGACAGTTCTATGGGACAAACAATCCGGGGCCCGTGCATGTAATGGTCTGTGCGATCACGGAACCGGGCGACGGGGTAGCAGCGCCGGTGCGGTTCGTCATCTGCATAGGCAGTGGCGGTCACTTCACCCCGCGTTCGGCATCGGCGCACCCGATGAGCGCGGCCAGCACACTGGACATCGCGGGGCGGAAGTGATCGCGGATAGGTGTGTCCCAACCCCGCCCCGAGAGACCGGGGGTCGGCAGGACCACCGAACGCCCCGGTTCGATGATTACCGAGTCGGTGTATCGCAGAACGTATTCGGCGTTCACATCCCGGTCACGGGGGTCGAGCGCCCGGGTCAGGAATGTGAGCCTATGGAACGGGTGCCACACGATCGGCCCCGTGATACTGAACTTCCGAAGCTCTTCCTTGGTCCTGTACCCCCAATGCTCCGGCATCGAGATCGCACGAATACTTCCGCCGATCGCCACCGCGAGACGGTTTTGGCGATCGATATGCACCGGCAGGTTCCCAACCGTGCGGAGGTAATGGCAACCACCGAGTATTTCGGCGGGTACAACCGATGTGGACATTTCGAAACCCCCTGGTAGCCTCTGGATTCGGAAGCGCCCGGCCCCCGGTCGGGGCAGTGCGTGTGGGGACACGGAACCGGGGTGGAGATATCTGGCGATCTCCTTGCCGGGCGCTTCAGTAGCACACCACGATTCGCGCGATTCGGTGTCATCGATCCGCGGATTCGCCAAAAGTGCTGCAAACCCCCAGAGCGATTTTTCGTTTGAAAACGCCCGACACGTCCTGAGAACTCCAGGAGCATTGGTGAACACTGCCTATCCACAACACATTCCGCTCCCACACCGCCTGCTCGGTCACTACGTCCGTGACGCCAGGCTCGCCGCGAACCTCCGCCAGACCGACGTCGCCGAGAAGATGCAGTGGAGCGTGAGCAAGATCTGCCGCCTCGAACAGGGGCACACCGGAAAGCTGTACGACCGCGACCTCGAACTGCTCGCCAGCATCCTCGGCCTGAGCCGGGAGAAGACCGACGTGCTGATCGACCTGGCTCGTCAAGTGGCACAGAAGAGTTGGTGGAATCGATGCGGGCACCTGATCCCGGCGGGCTTCAACGTCTACATCAGTTTGGAGAACGAAGCGTGCCGGCTCGAGATCTTCCGCCCGGACATCGTCTCCGGGCTGTTCCAGACGCCGGATTACGCACGCGCGCTGGACGATACCTACTTCCCGGACGAATCCGAGGAGGGGCGGGCGGGGCGCGTGCAGGTGCGGCTGCAGCGGCAGGCGATACTCACCACGAAGTTGCGCCAGGTCACCGTGGACGCCGTGTTCCACGAGAGCGCCCTGCGCACGGTGGTGGGCGGCGCGGCGACCATGGAGGGCGAGATGCGACACCTCGCCGACGTGAGCACGCTGCCCAACGTTCGTCTGCGAATCCTGCCCTACAGCGCGGGATTTCCGACCGGCGCGCAGGTCGGTCCGTTCACCGTCCTGGACTTCGCGCCGGAGCCGCGGGGCGTCAGCGCCACCCCGACGATCGTGTACACCGAGTCGTCGCTGGCCGGCGACATGTACCTGGAGGACGATATCGATGTGCGGGCACATCGCCGAGCGGCCGCGGTGATCCGCGCGGCGGCGTACGATGAAGCGACCAGCAGGCAGATGTTCCGGCACATGGCAAGGGAGTTCCGGTGATGAATCTCGATCTGTCCCAAGCGAACTGGTTCAAGAGCACCCGTAGCTCGGCGGGCAAGGAGTGCGTGGAGGTCGCGCACTTGGCCGCGGGGAGCGTCGGCGTGCGCGACTCCAAGAATCCCGGTGGTGCGGCGCTGATCTTCGCGCCCGCCGAATGGGACGCGTTCGTCTCCGGCGCCCGCGCCGGAACGTTCCATCCCTGAGCGGGAGAACATTTCGACATCGGTGTCCCGCGCGGAACCCGAGGGGTTCCGGCGTGGGCTTCGATGTGGGCTTCGATGTGGTGAGCGTGATCGCGTTTCCCGCGGCATTCTCGAAATGAGAATGGCCGTGTGGAACTCGGCGATCGCGTGCAGGACACGGCGTTCTCATCGTGGTCGCGGTGTTGTTCCGGTCGATCGGTGACAATGTCATTCCCGTTTGCAGTGGGCAATTTTCAGAATGAAAGCCAATTGTCGTGCGACCGAATGGTAACCGCGTCGGCCGGGACTTGTCTCCGAGCGGTGAACGGTTCGCGCGTTTCCCCGCACCTATCGAAAGGTATCGCCCAACAGAACGGCGTCCGGCGGATGCGTCATGAGCTGAACAGGGGCACGCCGACCGGAAGGAACGCGCCGAGCGAATCGACGCTCGGGTCGCGTTGCCGTGGGTGAGTTGCTGCTTGCCGCTCGGTAATGGCGGCCGTCGAAGAAAGGGCCCCTACAGCCCGTGATCGCGGAGCAGCGCTTGAATGGCGGGCCGTTCCGGAATCGCGGCGGTGGCGCCGAGGTTCGTGGTGGCCAACGCGCCCGCCGCGCTGGCCCATTGGAGGGCGGTGGCTGGTCCGAGATGCCACGTGGCGGCCAGCGCGCCGGCGAAGGAGTCACCCGCGCCGGTCGTGTCCACGACGTCGACGGGAAAGGCCGGGACGGTGAGTTCGGCCTCGCGCGGCCCGAACCAGGTGGCCCCGGAGCCGCCGCGGGTGATCACGAGGTGGGGCACGGGGTTGAGGGCCGACCCGTAGGCGAGCGCCTCGGTCGAGTTGACCACGACGACATCGAGATTCGCCACCAGGTCCGCGGGCAGCGCCTGCACGGGGGAGGGATTGAAGACCACCACCGTGGCGTGGGCGCGGGCGTGCCGGGCGGCGGCGAGGATCGTCGCGGCCGGGATCTCGTACTGACACAGCAGCACGTCGGCGGCGGCGATCACGGCGAGATCGTCCTCGCCGAGGTCGGTGAGCTTCCCGTTGGCGCCCGGCACCACGATGATGCTGTTCTCACCGAAGCCGTCCACCACGATCGAGGCCACCCCGCTCGGTCCGGGCACGGTGCGCAACTGTTTCGTGCCGACCCCGGCGTCGGTCAGCGCGCGATGCAGATTGTCGGCGAACACGTCGCTGCCGACCGCGCCCACGAACTCCACCTCGGCGCCCGCCCGCCGCGCCGCGATCGCCTGATTGGCGCCCTTGCCGCCGGGCAGCGTCGTGAACCCCGTGCCGAATACGGTCTCGCCGGGTGAGGCGCGCCGCCGCGTCGTGGTGACCAGGTCCATGTTGATGCTGCCGAGCACGGCGATGACGGGATCGGTCATGCGCCGGACGCTAGTCCGCCCCGGCGCGTTCACGCAGGTAATCGAGGCCGTGTCAGCGATCGAGCCCGCGCCGGGACGGCGTGTCGCAGGCGGACCCGCGGTACGGCGTGCCGCGAGAAGCCGTGCGGTGCCCCTGGTTTCGGGGGCGGGGCGGGAACGCCGAATACCGGCGAAACCGGCTTGTGACCGGTGCGTAGGCTGTACCCATGACGGCAACGACCACCGAGCGGGATGTGCGGGAGGCGGTGCACGCGGCCGCGCGACGGGCTCGCGTCGCGTCCAGGGCGCTCGCTCAGCTGACCACCGCGCAGAAGAACGAGGCCCTGCACGCCGCCGCGGACGCGTTGCTGGCGGCCGCCGACACCGTGCTGGCCGCCAACGCCGAGGATCTCGCCGCCGCCGAGGCCGCGGGCACCGAGGCCTCGCTGCTGGACCGATTGCGCCTCACCAAGCCGCGGATCGACGGCATCGCGTCCGGACTGCGCCAGGTCGCGGGCCTGCCCGACCCGGTCGGCGACGTAGTGCGCGGCTCCACCCTCCCCAACGGCCTCGAGGTGCGTCAGGTGCGGGTGCCGCTCGGCGTGGTCGGCATGGTGTACGAGGCCAGGCCCAACGTCACCGTCGACGCGTTCGGCCTCGCGCTCAAGTCCGGCAACGCGGCCCTGCTGCGCGGGTCCTCCTCCGCGGCGAAGTCCAACGCCGCGCTGGTCGAGGTGCTGCGCGAATCGCTCGGCGCCCTGGGCATTCCGGCCGACGCCGTGCAACTGCTGCCCAGCCACGACCGCTCCAGCGTCACCCACCTCATCCAGGCCCGCGGCCTGGTCGACGTGGTGATCCCGCGCGGCGGGGCGGGCCTGATCAACGCCGTCGTCCGCGACGCGACCGTGCCCACCATCGAGACCGGCACCGGCAACTGCCACGTCTACGTGCACGCCGCCGCCGACCTCGACATGGCCGAGAACATCCTCCTCAACGCCAAGACCCGCCGCCCCAGCGTCTGCAACGCGGCCGAGACGGTGCTCATCGACAAGGCGATCGCCGACGCGGCCCTGCCCCGGCTCACCGCCGCCCTGGAGCGCAGCGGCGTCACCATCCACGGCGACCTGCCCGGTCAAGTGCCCGCCACCGACGCCGACTGGGGCGAGGAGTACCTCACCCTCGATATCGCGCTCAAGGTCGTGGACGATCTGGACGCCGCCGTCGAGCACATCAACACCTGGGGCACCGGGCACACCGAGGCCATCGTCACCGCCGAACTGGCCGCGGCCCGCGAGTTCACCAGCCGCGTCGACGCCGCCGCCGTGATGGTCAACGCGTCCACCGCGTTCACCGACGGCGAGCAGTTCGGCTTCGGCGCCGAGATCGGCATCTCCACCCAGAAGTTGCACGCCCGCGGCCCGATGGCGCTGCCGGAGCTCACCTCCACGAAGTGGATCGTGTGGGGCGACGGCCAGATCCGCCCGGCGTGACGTGAGGAAGGACCACCCCGTGGACGAAGCGCAGGAGCCGACGTTCCATTCGGTCGACGACGTGATCGAACGGCTGGCCACCACCGGATACCTGGCCGACAAGTCCACCGCCACCTCGGTGTTCCTGGCCGACCGGCTCGGCAAGCCGCTGCTCATCGAGGGCCCGGCCGGTGTCGGCAAGACCGAACTGGCCCGCGCCGTGGCCCAGACCTCGGGCGCGGAGCTGGTGCGCCTGCAGTGCTACGAGGGGGTGGACGAGGCCCGCGCGCTCTACGAGTGGAATCACGCCAAGCAGATCCTGCGCATCCAGGCCTCCAGCGAGAACGACTGGGAGGAGACGAAAGCCGACGTCTTCACCGAGGAGTTCCTGCTGAGCCGCCCGCTGCTCACCGCGATCCGCCGCACCGACCCCACCGTGCTGCTCATCGACGAGACCGACAAGGCCGACGTCGAGATCGAGGGCCTGCTGCTCGAAGTGCTCAGCGATTTCGCGGTGACGGTGCCGGAACTGGGCACCATCACCGCGCGTCGCAAGCCGTTCGTGGTGCTCACCTCCAACGCCACCCGCGAGCTCTCCGAGGCGCTCAAGCGGCGCTGCCTCTACCTGCACCTGGACTTCCCCGACGAGGAACTCGAGCGCCGCATCCTGGCCAGCCGGGTGCCGGAGCTGTCGGCGGCGGTCTCGGCGCAGCTGGTGCGGATCGTGCACGTGCTGCGCGGGATGCAGCTCAAGAAGCTGCCCTCGGTCGCGGAATCCATCGACTGGGGCCGCACCCTGCTGGCGCTGGGCCTGACCGACCTGGACGATGCCACAGTGCGTGCGACCTTGGGCGTGGTGCTCAAACACCGCAGCGACCATCAGCGCGCGCTGGCCGAGTTGAAGCTGGCCTGAGCCGTGAACGAGACGGCGCTCACCGCGCCACACGGGATGCCGGGGCATCTCGTGGGGTTCGTGGAGGCGCTGCGAGCGCGCGGCGTCCCGGTCGGCCCGTCGGAGACGGTGGACGCGGGCCGGGTGCTCACCGTCCTCGATCTGCTCGACCGTGAGGCCGTGCGGGAGGGGTTGGCCTGTTCACTCCTGCGGCGCACCACCCACCGCGCGACGTTCGACGGGTTGTTCGACCTTTGGTTCCCGGTGGCGCTCGGCGAACGCGACCCTGCCGACGACGACATCGAGATTCCGCACACCCCCGCCGGGGACGTCGATATTCCCGCCCTGCGGGAGATGCTCGCCGAGCTGCTGGCTATGGAGGATCCCGGGCGCCAGCTCGAGCAGATAGCCGCGCAGCTCGTGGAACAGCTCGGGCAGTATCAGTCTGCGCGCGGCCCCTCCTTCTCGGCGTATCAAGCGCTGAAAGAGGTTCAGCCACAGACGTTGCTGGCGAAGATCCTCGCGGGCCTGGCGATAGGCCCGGACACGAGCCCCTTCGAGACCGAGGTCGCCCGCCGCGCGGCCCGGCAGCGCATCGACGGGTTCCGCGCCACCGTCGAGGCCGAGACCCGCAGGCGGGTCGCGGAGCGGATCGGGCGCGAGCGCGTCGCGACCTACGGCGTGGCCCGGCAGGCCGAGGACGTCGACTTCCTGCGGGCCTCCGAGCGCGAACTGGCCGAGCTGCGGCGCAGCACCCAGCGCTTGGCCCGGGTGCTGGCCTCACGGATGGCCGTGCGGCGCAAGCATTCCCGGCGCGGCGAGATCGACCTGCGCCGCACCTTGCGCAAGTCCATGTCGACGGGCGGGGTGCCGATCGACCTGGTCAACCGCAAACCGCACCCCGGCCGCCCCGAACTGGTGCTGCTGTGCGACGTGTCCGGTTCGGTCGCGGGCTTCAGCAACTTCACCTTGCTGCTGGTGAGCGCCCTGCGCGAACAGTTCTCGCGCGTGCGGATCTTCGCGTTCGTGGACAACACCGACGAGGTGACCCGCTTCTTCACCCCCGACACCCAGCTCGACCAGGCGATGACCGCCATCATGACCGAATCCGACGTCGTCGGCTACGACGGGCACTCCGACTACGGCGGCGCGCTGTCCAGCTTCGTCCGCGAGTTCCCCGACGCCGTCACCAGCCGCAGCTCGCTGCTGGTCCTCGGTGACGCGCGCACCAATTACCGCGACCCGCAACTGGATACGCTGCGCTCGCTGGTGGGAACCGCCAAACACGCGCACTGGCTGAACCCGGAACCGCGCACCCAATGGGGATCCGGCGATTCAGCGGCCGAGCGCTACCTCGAGGTGATCGAGATGCACGAGTGCCGTTCGGCGCGCCAGCTCACCGAGGTGGTGTCGCGGCTGCTGCCCGTCTGAGGCCCCGCACGCCGAAACCCTCGCCTTATGGCCGCGATCAGATTTTGTTAAGCGTTTCATTGGCGGGCGTCATGACGATCGCCCGCATGGTGAACGGAACGCCCGCGGGCGGGGAGCCGGTGCGCACCGGAGTGTCGGGGAACGAGGACCGGGACATCTCCCGGCTCGACGGGGACGGTTCGCGGGTGGACGGGGAGGAAACGAGGGGGATGGGGATGCGGCAGGAGTACACGCTCGAGGGTGCGCGGTCCGAGCACGACGACGGCGATCTGCGCGCCGTGCGGGCGCGGCACGCGGCGGGGCTGGCGGCGGCGCGATTGCTGGACGCGCCGAAGGCGGCCGAAGCGCATCTGCGGGAGGCCTTGGACGTGGGGGCGGGGGCGGTGCCCGCCGACGAACTCGCCCGCTGGCACTCGCAGCTGGTCATGGTGCTCTCCGGCGACGCGGGGCGCGAAACCGAACTCGCCGAGGCGGCGCTGCGGGCGGCCGAGCAGTGGGACGGGCTGTCGGCGTCGGCCGCCACGCACCTCACGTTCGTGGCCGCGCGGGCCTGCCACCGCGCGGGCCATCACGCCAGGGCCGCGGCGCTGTTCGAACGGCCGATCGCCGCCGACGCCGCGCTCTACCCCGCCACGGAGATGGCCGTCCTGCGCGGGCAGTACGGCAAATCGCTCACATTGACCGGCAAGTACCTCGACGCGGCCGAACAGTTCCTGGAGGCGGCGCGGCTGGTCCGCACCGACCGCACGCGCACCGAGCTGCAAGCCGAACTCGCCTCCTCGGCGGCCTCCGCACTGGACGCGGGCGGTGCCGAGGACCGCGCCCAGGTCGCCTACCTGCGCGCCGCGCAGCTCTGGGGCGAGCTGGGACGCATCGGCCCGCGCTGCCGTTGCCTGCGCGCCGCCGCCTGGTTGCGCTACTGGGCCGCCACCACCGAACCGGAGCGTGAGCAGGGCGTCGCCGCGCTGCGTGAGGTGCTGGACGAGCTCACCGCGCGCGCCGGGGACGCGCCGTCGCCGGAGGTCACCCTCGAACTCGAGCACACCCACCGCCAGCTCGCCGACATGCGGGAGCGCTGAGCGCCCGGGCACGCCGCCCCGAGCCCGACGCCGACCGATAAGCTCGGCACTCATGCACGAGACAGGGCCGGCCCGACGCAGGCTGGGGGTGATGGGTGGCACGTTCGACCCCATCCACCACGGCCACCTGGTCGCGGCCAGCGAGGTCGCCAACCGCTTCGCGCTCGACGAGGTCATCTTCGTCCCGACCGGGCAGCCGTGGCAGAAGGCGCACAAGAAGGTCAGCCCCGGTGAGGACCGCTACCTGATGACGGTCATCGCGACCGCCTCCAACCCGCGCTTCTCGGTCAGCCGAGCCGACATCGACCGCGGCAAGGTCACCTATACGGTGGACACACTGCGGGAGATGCGGGCACAGTATCCCGACGCGGACCTGTACTTCATCACGGGTGCGGACGCGCTGGCCAACATCCTGTCGTGGCAGGATTGGGCGGAACTGTTCGAACTGGCGAAGTTCGTCGGGGTGAGCCGACCGGGCTACGAGCTGAACGCCGACCATCTGCGGGAACATCTGCGTGATCTTCCGTCCGATGCGGTGACGATGATCGAGGTCCCGGCCCTGGCCATCTCGTCGAGCGAGTGCAGGCGACGCGCCGCCGAGAACCGGCCGGTGTGGTACCTCGTCCCCGACGGCGTGGTCCAGTACATATCGAAGCGGCACCTGTACGTGCCCGGAGCAGCGGAAGGTAGCTGAATGAGCGCATCTGTCGAGTCGGTCGAGATGGCGCAGGTCGCCGCGCGGGCGGCGGACGAGAAGCTGGCTTCCGACGTGGTGGTCCTGGACGTGTCCGAGCAGCTGGTCATCACCGACTGCTTCGTCATCGCCTCCGCCCCGAACGAGCGCCAGGTCAACGCCATCGTCGACAACGTGGAGGAGAAGCTGCGCGACGCCGGGTACAAGCCCGTGCGCCGCGAGGGCACCCGCGAGGGACGGTGGGCGCTGCTGGACTACGTGGAGATCGTGGTGCACATCCAGCACAACGACGAGCGCAATTACTATGGCCTGGAGCGGCTGTGGAAGGACTGTCCGGTGGTGCCCGTCGACGGCATCGGCGATCCGCGCGCCACCGGCAACGGTGAGGGAGACGGCGCCGAGTGAGCAAGTATGCCGGTGTGCGCACCCTGATCCTGTTGCGGCACGGGCAGACCGAATGGAATGCCTCGGACCGTATGCAGGGCCAGATCGACACCGATCTCACCGATCTGGGCCGCCGACAGGCGAAAGAAGCCGCGCGGGAACTGGTTTCACGCAACGCCATCGCCATCGTCTCCTCCGATCTGAAACGGGCCTACGACACGGCGCAGGCCCTGTCCGAACACACCACGGTGCCGGTGGTGCGCGATCAACGCCTGCGCGAAACCCACCTCGGTGACTGGGAGGGGCTGACCCACCTCGAGGTGGACGCCGACTACCCGGGCGCCCGGGTAGCCTGGCGGCTCGACGCCACCTACCGGCCGCCCAACGGCGAGAGCAAACTCGAGGTCGGCGCGCGGTCGCTGCCCGTGGTGCAGGAACTCTTCCGCGAGCGACAGGATTGGCCCGGCCGGACTATCATCCTGGTGGCGCACGGCGGGCTGATCGCAGCGTTGACGGCCGCGCTGCTCGATCTGCCGCCCGACAACTGGCCCATCCTCGGCGGACTGGCCAATACCAGCTGGGTGCAACTGAGCAGCCACGGTCCAGGCATCGAGCAGCCCGGGTGGCGTCTCGATGTGTGGAACGCAGCGGCGAAGGTAGCTCCCGATGTCCTCTGAAGATCCGATCAAGTCGGTGCCGGACGAACTGTTCCAGCGCGTCACCGGCAAACCGGAACGCCAACTCCCCGACGCGCTGTTCGGCAGCGCGCCGCCGGCCAACCCCGCCCCCGCCCCCGCGGCCAAAGGGCCGAAGGGCTCCAAGGGTGAGGAGCCGCTGCGGACGGTTCCCGACGAACTGTTCAAGCAGGTGACTGCGCGGCCGGAACGCCAGCTGCCCGACGCGCTGTTCGGCGGCCCACCCCCGAAGGCCGCCGATCGTTCGACAGGCGACTCCGCCGAACCCGGCGACGAGGAGGTTGCGGTATCGGAGTCCGCGGCGCCGGATGCGGTGCGGGAGTCGGGTGCCGGAGCGGAATCCGTTGCGGGGCAGGGCTCGGAGAGGGACGTCGAGTCGGATACCGCCGAGCCCGGCGGTGTCGATGCTGACGTCGAGTCGGGTGTAGTGGGTGACTCCGCCGAATCCGAGTCGGATTCGGTGGTGGCTGAGGCCGCCGCCGTACCTCCGGGCGTCGTTGCTGACGTCGCGTCGGGTGCAGTGGGTGACTTGGCTGGGGCCGAGCCGGATTCGGTGGCGGCTGTGGGCGATCCGGCTGGAGCTGGGTCGTTTTCGGGGGCGGCTGCGGGCAACCTGGCCGAATCCGAGCTGAATTCGGCAGCTCCTGTGGGCAGTCTGGCTGGAGCCGAGTCCGGCTCGGTGGCGGCGGCGGATGACCTGGCTGGAGCCGCGTCCGGTTCGGTGGCCGCTGTAGGCGAACGCGCAGCGGTCGAGCCGGATTTGCGCACGGATGTCAGCGAGCTCGACGGCGCGGAGCCGGACGCGCTCTCGAATACCGCCACCGGACGCGAGTCGGCTCCGGGCGCTTCCGACGGGCCGGAGTCCGCGGCGACTGCGGACGGTCTCGGCGAGGCGGAGTCCGACCCGATCGGAGCGGCGAAGCAGACGTCCGATTCCGAAGCGGGAGCGGATGTTACGTCCCCCGCCTCCGGTGCGAGCCGTGCGCTCGAGGGGACCGGTTCGGTCAGGCCGGCGATCGACACCGCTGCGGACGCAGTCCTGACCGCGACCGCCGCCACGCTCGCCGCGGCCGAGTCGGGTCCGACCGTGGCCGCCGCAGATGATCTCGCGCGAACCGAGCCGGGTTCGGCGGGTCCCGAGCCCGACGATGTCGGCACGGCGAATCCGGTGGTCGTCGCCTCGGCGGCCGGTGCGCTCGCCGTTGCCGAGAAGGTGGAAGCACCTGTAGTGCAGGGTGGTTCGGAGGTGGCTGTGGCTGCCGAGGCCGCGCTCGCGCCGGTCGCCGAACCGCGTCAGAAGCCGGTGCTGCTGGTGATCGCGGACTCCCTGGCCTACTTCGGACCGAAGGGTGGGCTGCCCGCCGATGATCCGAGGATCTGGCCGAACCTCGTGGCCGCCGAACTGGATTGGGACGTGGAGCTGATCGGCCGGATCGGCTGGACGTGCCGTGACGGGTACTGGGCGCTGATCGGTGATCCGCGCGTGTGGGCCGCCGTCCCGAAGGCGAGCGCCGTGGTGTTCGCGGTCGGCGGTATGGACACGTTGCCGTCGCCGCTGCCCACCGCGCTGCGCGAGCTCATCCGCTACGTGCGCCCGCCGGCGATGCGGCGCGGGGTTCGCGCGGCCTACAACTGGTTGCAGCCCAAGCTTTCCCGGCTCGGCCGTCCGGTCGCGCTGCCGCCCAAGGTCAGCGTCGGCTACCTCGAACAGTCCCGCGAAGCGCTCGCCCACCTGCGGCCCGACCTGCCGTTCGTGGCGGTGCTGCCCTCGGTGCACAACTGCGCGGCCTACGGTCGCGTGCACTCCGGGCGTCCGCGCGCGGTGAAGGCGCTGCTCGCGTGGTCGCAGCGCAGCGGCGTGCCGCTGGTCGACCTCGGCGAGGCGGTCCGCGACGACATCCACTCGGGCGAGGCCAATCCCGACGGCATCCACTGGGGCTGGGCCGGGCACGCCGCCGTCGCGGCGGCGATGACCAAGACCTTGCGGGAGGTCGGGTAGTCCGTGGCCGTCGTGGTCGTCACCGATTCGTCCGCCAGCCTGCCCACCGAGTACGTCGCCGAGCTGGGCATCGACGTCGTGCCGCTGCACGTGCTGGTGGGCGACCGCGCCGTGCGCGAAGGTGTCGAACCCGTCGAGATCGACTACGCCGCGGACACTGTGACGACCTCCGCCGCCTCGCCCGGCGAGCTGCGCGAGGTGTACGAGGCAGCGCTGGAGCGCAGCGGCGGTGACGGCGTTGTCGCCGTGCATCTTTCGCGAAGTCTGTCGGCCACCTGGGAGGCGGGCCGCCAAGCCGTGCGCGATATGGACGCCGCCGACCGGGTGCGGCTGGTCGACTCCCTCGGTGCCGGCCTGGCCACGGGGTTGCCGACGCTCGCCGCGGCACGTCGCGCGAGAACCGGTGCGGCCCTGGACATCGTGTACGACGCCGCGGTGGCCGCGAGCAGTCGCGCGCGCACCTTCTTCCTGGTCAACCGCACCGAACAGTTGCGGCGCGGCGGGCGGTTGAGCACGGCGGCCACGTTTTTCGGCAGTGAACTGGTGACCAAACCGCTGCTGCAGATCGTGGAGGGCCGCCTCGAACTGCGCGAGAAAGCCCGCACACGTTCCAAGGCGTACGCGAAGCTGGTCGCGGCGGCGGTGGACGCGGCGGGCGAGGACGGCGCGGCCGTGGCGGTACAGCACCTCGACGCGGCCGAGGCCGCCGAGACGCTGGCCGGGCAACTGCGCGAACTCATTCCGGGGATCCGCGAACTCGTCGTGGCCGAATTCGGGCCGGTGCTCGGCGTGCACCTGGGACTCGGCGCGGTGGGGGTGCTCGTGGTACCCGGCGGATGCGGGGAGTGATCTCGATGATCCCAAACCGTGCCGTCGCGGAGTACTCCGGTTAGCCTGCGCGATATGACCAGTGCGACTCCGCCCACCCGGCCGCCGCTGATCGTCAGCGCCGTGGACTGGGAGCACCCCGACGCGGTGACCTTGCGCGGCGAGATGGCGGCCGAGGTGGGCCCCCGCTACGCCGACCTGGTGGCTTCCGGTCGCACGGCCGCGAACTCCGTCGATCCGCAGACCGTGCACCGGACGTTCGTGGTGTACTCCGGTGAACCCGCCGGTCACGCCGCCGTCCGCTGGAACGAGGGCGAACTCGAGGTCAAGCGGATGTTCGTGCGCCCCGCCTACCGTGGCTCGGGTGCGGCGACGGCGCTGCTCACCGCCGCCGAGGACGCCGCCCGGGAACTGGGCCTGCCCCGGCTGATCCTGCAGACCGGCCACCTCCAGCCCGATGCCGTGCGGTTCTACGAACGCAGCGGATACCACCGCATCCCGATCTTCGCTCCGTATCACGTGCTGCCCCTCTCGAAGTGCTACGCCAAGCAACTCCAGTAAACGGGCACCGGTCACGCGGTCGCCCGCGTGAACGTGAGTTGTCCACAGGGACAGCGGTTTCCACAGGACCGGGGAAAGGCCTGGTCACGCGAGCGCGTAGGTAGTCCGGCCTGCCTACCGTGCTTCTCATGGCACGACAAGACGAACGCGAGCGCATCCGCCACCGCCTGGGCGCCCTGACCGCCCGTGTCGACGCGAGCAAACGCGCGGGCGACCCGAGCGCCCCGCCGGCCCTCACCCACCCGCATGGAGCGGTGACGCGCGTCGGTGTGTCGGCCGCGCGCCGCCGGACAGGCGCGGGAGGAATCGGACTCTCCGGCGTACAGCCCGGCCACACGGCCCGTGGGATGGGGAACTCCGTGCCGGGACTCGCCCGACCTCCGGACGTCGCGAGTTCAGAGGGCGAATCCTCCTCCGGCAACTGGGATCTCGAGTCCTTGGCTCCTGACGCGGCACGTCCCGAAAGTGCCGCCACGCCTGGTGAATCCGCGCTTGCTGCCGCGGCGCAGGAGCGGGCTGAGGCCAGCGGAGTCGGCGGGCATGCGCGGGGGCGTTCGGCGGACACGTGGGTGGGGACCGATGAAGTGGATGGGTTCGGTCGGCAGTGGGATTCGAGCCAGGGCAGGGCGAGGTCTCCGGAGGCGGGAGTCGATGTGCGGGAGGCACCGGTGCCGGGGTGGCTGGCCGGGGAGGGTGAGCGATTCGGGTGGGTGGATCGGCTTGTGCCCGAAAGGTTTCGCGGAATGCGGGTCGATCCCGGGCGGCGCGGTGTGGTGGCGCTGGCCGGGGTCGGGCTGCTGGCGGTGATCGTCGCGATGGTGGTGGTGTTGCGGGAACAGCCGGTCGCGCAACCGGTTCCGCCGTTGCCCGCCGTCAGCAGTAGTGCGACGAGTGCCGCGCCGGCGCAGGCTCCGGCCGCTCCCGTGACAGGCGGGGAGCAGGACGAACTCGTCGTGAGCGTGGTCGGACTGGTGCACCGAGGGGGACTGGTGCGGCTCCCGCCGGGTGCGCGGGTCGCCGACGCCCTCACGGCCGCGGGCGGTGCGCGCGACGGTGCCGACCTCACGGGCCTCAACCTCGCCCAGCGACTCAACGACGGTGACCAGATCCTCGTCGGCCCCGCTCAGGGTGACGGTACGCCCCGCCTCGGCAGTGCGACCATCAGCGGCCCCGGTGCCACGCCCCCGAGTGCGGGGTCCACGCCGGCCGGCCGTGTCGACCTCAACACGGCCACCGAATCCCAGCTCGACGCCCTCCCCGGCGTCGGCCCGGTGACCGCCGCCGCCATCATCACCTGGCGTACGACCAACGGACGGTTCACCAGCGTCGACCAACTGGCCGAGGTCGACGGCATCGGGCCCACCCGCCTCGCCCGCCTCCGCGACCTGGTGACGGTATGAGCGGGCGAAGCCGCAGCGTGGCGACCAGAGGCAGTGACGTCCGGCTTCGCAGCACTCGGGCGGTCGCCTCGTCGCACCCCATCGGCCGACTGCCTGTGAACCTTCCGGGAGCGGCGGGTGCCCGGGGAATGTCGTACTGCCAAGTGGCGCAGAGCCATCCCGGTGGGGCTGATTCGAATGAACGTGGCGTGTCCGGCCACGAGGAGCCGGTGATTTTTGGAACGAGGGCTCCGGCGCCGAGGACGGCGCACCGCGCGGCGACGTCGAGGCTCGCGGTGTCGGGAGCTCTCGGCGATATCGGCGAGCGCGCCGTGTACCGCCACCTCGATGGGGCCGAGGTCGTTGTGGATGCGTGGTCGTTGGCCACGTCTTGTCTCGGCCGAGCGTCGCGGTTCGGAGCGGGCGCCGATGCGGGTGTGGTCGGTGGCGGGGAGTGGGTGGATCGCGATGCGTGGCTGTCTCTGGTCTTTTGGGGGATCTTGTCCGGACGAGTGCCACCGTGTGGTGCGGAGTGGGGTTGATGTGAGCGGGGGTGGCGGGGTCGGTGAGGAGGAGCGCGCGGTTCTGGACGCACGTCTTTTGCCCGCGGCGTTGAGCTGCTGGGGCGTGACGATCGCGGTGCTGGTGGGCGGATGGTGGTACGGGGTGGTGCTCGCGGTTGTTCTCGGGGGAGCGGTGGGCGTGTCGGTCAGTCTGGGGCACAGGTGTTTTCGCGGGACTCCCAGGTGGGGCGGAGTTGCCGTGACCGTGGTGGCGGCGATGGCGCTGGGGACGGGCTTCGCGGTGGCGGCGGCGTGGCGGGAGCACAGCGCGGCCACCCATCCGTTGCGCGATGAGATGGGCAAGTCGGTGTCGGTGGTGGTGACACCGACAAATGACCCGAAACCGCTGGGCGACAGTGGCTTTGGAGGTGAGCGACGGTGGTTGGTGAAGGCGGCGCTGCACCACTTCCGCACGGGAGCGCAGACCGTGACGGCGGGCGGATCCGTTGTCGTCCTGGCTTCCGGGGCAGACTGGGATCGGATCGCGCCCGGACAGCGTGTGAAATTCCGTGCCCGCGTGGACTATCCGTGGAATCGCGATCTGACCGTCGCGACCTTGAGGTCGCACGGTGCGCCCGAACGGATGGGTTCCCCGCCGTGGTGGCAGCGCGGCGCTTCGGCCGTGCGATCCGACTTCGAGACCGCGTCCGTCGCGGCGTTGCCGGCGGATCAGGCGGGGATGGTGCGAGCCCTCGTTGTGGGTGACACCTCCGGCATCTCCGATTCCGTGCGAACGGATTTCGAGGCGTCCGGCTTGCAGCATCTCACCGCGGTCAGCGGCGCGAACTTCACTATTCTGCTCGCGGTCGTGCTGTTCGGGGTGCGCAGGGTCGCGCTGGGCCCGCGCGCGACGGCGATCATCGCGGCGGGTGCGCTGCTCATGTTCGTGGTGGTGGCGCGGCCCGACCCGAGCGTGTTGCGCGCGGCGGCGATGGGGTCGATCACGCTGCTGGCGTTGGCATCCGGGCGGCGCAGGCAGGCATTGCCGGCACTGTGCGCGGCGGTCATCGGGCTGCTGTTGCTCTGGCCCGCGCTGGCCGTGAGCGCCGGATTCGCGCTCTCCGTGCTCGCCACGGGTGCGCTGATCCTCATCGCGCCAGGCTGGGCGGACTGGCTCCGGGCCCGTGGGTGGTGGCGGCTACCGGCGGAGATCGTCGCGGTGTCGGCGGCCGCGTTCCTGGTCACGATCCCGATCGTCATCGTGATCGCGGGCCGCGTCAGCGTCGTGGCGATACTCGCGAATGTCCTTGTGACACCGGTGGTCGCACCCATCACGGTGATCGGCGCCCTCGGCGCGGTGTGCTCCTGCCTGTGGATGCCGCTCGCCGTTCTGGCCCTGCGCTGCGCGAGTCCACCGCTGTGGTGGTTGCTCGAGGTGGCCGAGCGCACCGCCAGCCTGCCGGGTGCGACGGTGTCGGTGCCGGGTGGCGTGCCCGGCGGACTCGTCGCGGGCGTGATCGTCCTCGCCGTGATCCCGGCGCTGCGCAACAGCCGCTTCCGCCGCCTCACCGCCACCCTGCTCGCGCTCTACGCAACCCTTCTGATCCCACTGCACCTCTGGCAGACCGGAATGCCGCGACTGAGCGGAACGCCCCCACCGTTCGGCCCCGGCACACACGTGCCGATCGCGGTCGACACCAGCGCCCGTAGCGCTTCCCATGCGGCGCGCTCAGCTTCCGGAGTCCGAGTGGGGGACCTCAGCTCAGGTTGCGTACGCGTACCGACCTACGGGCCCGGCCCGCCGTGGCATCCGACTGATCGAATGCGGACATCGCCCGCCTGCCCGCTCGGTGGGCGCCGTGCATGAACTCGGAGGACGTAGTGCGTGAAGGAGGCCGCAGTGTGTGGGAACGCCTCCGCCCTTGCGGTGGAGAGTCGAGGACGGCGTGCGGGAAGGGGTGTCGGTGGGGGATCGTAGGATCGGGCGGGTGAGCGGACGGCCTGCGGCGGTGCACCTGGTACTGGGTGAGGAAGAGCTGTTGATGGAGCGCGCGATCGCGGGGATCACCGCGGCCGTGCGTGCCGACGCGCCGGACCCGGACGCCGTGCCGGTGGATCGGATGCGGGCCGGGGACGCGAGCTCCGCCGAACTGGCGGAGCTGCTCAGTCCTTCGCTGTTCGCCGAGGACCGGGTGATCATCCTGGAATCGGCGGCCGAAGCGGGCAAAGAGGCGGTGAGCGTGATCACGCAGGCGGCGGCCGACCCGCCCGACGGCGTGGTGCTGGTGGTGCTGCACTCCGGCGGCGGGCGGGCCAAGGCACTCGCGCCCGCGCTGCAGAAGGCGGGCGCGCAGGTGCACGAGTGCGCGAAACTCACGAAGGCCTCCGAGCGGGTCGAGTTCGTCCGCGGCGAGTTCCGTACCGCGGGCGTCCGGGTGCCGGCCGACGTGGTGCAGGTGGTGCTGGAATCGGTCGGCTCCGATCTGCGCGAACTGGCCGCCGCGTGTTCGCAGCTGATCGCCGACACCGGCGGCAAGATCGATGTGGCCGCCGTGCGCCAGTACTACTCGGGCCGCGCGGAGGTCTCCGGATTCGACGTCGCCGAACTGGCTGTCGGCGGCGACCGGCCCGGCGCCATGGAGGCGCTGCGCTGGGCCCTCGATACCGGTGTTCCGCACGTGCTGCTCGCCGACGCGCTCGCCGACTCCGTGCACACCATCGCGCGCGTCGGATCGGCTGGCCGCGGCGACCCGTTCAAACTCGCCCAGCAGTTGGGTATGCCGCCGTGGAAGGTGAAGAAGGCGCAGGCGCAGGCGCGCGGTTGGACCGGCGTCACCATCGGGTCCGCGATGCAGGTCGTCGCCACCCTCAACGCCGACGTCAAAGGCGGCGCCGCCGACTCCGGATACGCGCTGGAGCACGCGCTGATGCGGATTCTGGACCTGCACGGCGCGGGCTGATCGAGATCCCTGTCACAGCGGCGAACCATCAGCAAATGGATTCGTGCCAGACTTGATCTGGACATGGATGAACCGACAACACCGATCCCCCGGATCGAGGAACAGAGCCCCGGTCCACGCCGGCACGGGGCGCATCGACGCGGCGTGCGCAAGCGGGGCCACCTCGGCCGGAAACTGGTCAAGGTCGCCGCGGCGGGACTGTCCGCGCTCGTGCTCGCGGGCACCGCGGCGGGGTGGGCCGCCGAGACCGGATTCGACGACGGCTTCGGCCGTTCCAATGCCTTGGGTGATGACGCGCCCCGCTCCCTCGACGGTTCACTCAACGTCCTGCTGATCGGGCTCGACACGCGAAAAGACCAGGACGGCAAGGATCTTCCCGACGACGTCCTCGACAAGCTGCACGCCGGCGACGGTGACCAGGGCGGCTACAACGCCAACACGCTGATCCTGGTGCACATCCCGGCCGACCTGAAGAAGATCACCGCGGTCTCCATTCCGCGCGACAATTACGTCGCGGTCTCCGGGATCCCGGGCTACACGCACGTCAAGATCAAGGAAGCGTACGGCCTCAAAAAGGCTGTCGTACAAGACGAACTCATGGCCAAGGGCGTCACCGATCAGGCGGTGCTCGAACGCGAGGGTCGCGAGGCGGGCCGCGCGTCCATCGTGCAGACCGTCCGGAACCTCACGGGGGTGCCGATCGACCGGTTCGCCGAGGTGACGCTCGGCGGTTTCTACGATCTGGCCAAGGCGCTCAACGGAGTCGAGGTCTGCCTGCGTCAACCCGCGCGGGATCTCGAGTACTCCGGCGCCGACTTCCCGGCGGGCCGTCAGCGCCTCGATCCCGCGCAGTCGCTGGCGTTCGTGCGGCAGCGGCACAATCTGGAGAACGGCGATCTGGATCGCACCCGCCGCCAGCAGGCATTCCTCACCTCGGTCGCCAAGGATCTGCGCGCCGCCGGCACCTTCACCGATTTCGGCAAGCTCAACTCGCTGATGGATGTGGCGCACCGCAATATCGTGCTGTCCGACGGGTGGGACGTCACCGACTTCCTGCGCACCGTCGGCGGCGCGGACAGCCCCGCCGTGGAGTTCCGCACGTTGCCCGTACTGCGCTACGACGTGGTGAACGGCCAGGACGTGAACATCGTGGACCCGGCCGCCATCCGGCGCGAAGTGCGGGCCGCCTTCGGCGAATCCGAACCCAGCGCGCCGGTCACGCCGACCCGGCCGGTCGACGTGCGCAACGCGGGCGCGCGAACCGGTTATGCCGCAACGGTTTCCGAAGCCCTCGTCGACAAGGGGCACCCGAAAGGGTTGGTGGGCAACAACTACGCGGGTACTTCGACCTCCGCCGTGTACTACGGCCCCGGCGGTGAATCGGAGGCCGCGCGCCTCGCCGACACCCTCGGCGGGCTCCCGACCGTCCTCACCGGCGTCGTCCCGCCCGACCGCCTCCGCGTCGTCCTCGGCTACGACTTCACCCTGCCCACCACCCTCACCGGCACCACGACCACCACAACCCCCACCCCCACCACCACCCCGTGGGGAACCAGCGCCCTCCCCACCCCCGACGTGGGCAAACCCTTCGACACCACCCTCGGCGGCGACATCCCCTGCGTGAACTGACCCGCCACCACACGACGCCTCAGCACGGGCACACAGTGCCGCGACGCCTCAGCACCGGCACACAGTGCCGCGGAGAACAGGCCGCACCGGGGCCCACTCCCGGCCGCCGGCCTACACGGCGGTCGAGGCCATCCCCGAGGCAGTCCCGGCCGCGGCCATGGCGAACGGAAAGCGGTCGACTTCCGAACAAAGCCGCTCGTCGTCGGGATGAACACCCCCGCCTTCATCGAGGCCGTTCGCCGCCGCCGAGCACGCTCCCAGAAATGGCGCTGGGTCCACCTCGTCGGCCGCCGGCAGTGCGGAGATGTCTCCAGCGCATGCCAGGTCCTCGTCCGCATGCCCGTCATCCCCGTGATGACGAGTGCGATCTCGTCCGGCGCCTTGCGGTCTAGTGGGTGACAACAAAACTCGCGCGTCGCCCGAACTGCGCCGCCGATTCCCAGTGGGCGATCTCCCTACACCCGCTCTTCGATCTTCAACTCCCCGTCCACCACGCTTCTCGTGAGGGGGCGGCGGAGGAAGTCGTGGGGGAAGCCGAGGTCTATGGCGGAAGCGGATTCGAGGCGGGTGAGGTGGGTGGGGTCGAACTCGAGGTCGAGGGCGCCGAGGTTGTCTTCCAGTTGGGCGGTGGTGCGGGCGCCGATGATAGGGGAGGTGACGCCGGAACGGGTGAGGGTCCAGGCTAGGGCCACCTGGGCCGGGGTGCGGCCGAGGTCGTCGCCGACCTCGCGCACGACGTCGGCGATGTCGAGGCCGCGTTCGGTGAGGGCACCACTGGCGGCGGCGACGTTCTTGCGGGTGCCCGCGGCGGAGGCTTCGACCGCCTCACCGAGGTCGGCGCGGGTGTACTTGCCGGTGAGCACGCCGCTGCCCAGCGGCGACCACGGGATCACGCCGAGCCCGAGTTCCCGGCCCATCGGGATCAGATCCCGCTCCACGGTGCGTTCGAGCAGGCTGTACTCGATCTGCAACGCGATCAGCGGCGACCAGCCGCGCAGATCGGCGATGGTCTGCATGCGCGCGACCTGCCAGGCGGGCGCGTCGGAGATGCCGACGTAGAGCACCTTGCCCGCGCGCACCAGATCGTCCATGGCGCGCAGGATCTCCTCCACCGGGGTGCGGGCGTCCCACGCGTGCAGGTAGAGCAGGTCGATGTAGTCGGTGTTCAGCCTGCGCAGGCTCTCCTCCACCGAGCCGACCATGCTCTTGCGGTGGTTGCCGCCGGAGTTGGGATCGGCCGGGCGGCGCAGCATCGTGTATTTGGTGGCCAGCACCAGGCTTTCGCGGTGGTCGGCGGTGAATTCGCCGAGCAGCCGCTCGGAGGTGCCGTCGGTATACCGGCTGGCGGTGTCGAGGAAGTTGCCGCCGCGCTCGACGTAGGTGTCGAAGATCTTGCGCGCCTCGTCGCGGTCGGCGCCCCAGCCCCAGTCCGCGCCGAAGGTCATGGTGCCCAGCGCGAGCGGCGAGACCCGCAGGCCGGAGCGGCCGAGCAGGCGGTAGGTGTCGAGGGTGCGGGATGCGGACATGTCCGGCTCCTTGTGCGTTCGATGGAGACACCGAGTCTGGAGCGCGGGGGAGCGGCCGGTAAGGGAAGGAATTTCCTGGGACCCCAGTTCCTACCCTCGCGACCGTACGATCGGAGGCGATGACCGGGACAGTGAATGTGACAGAGGAACTGGCGGCGTTCCTGCGCGCTCGCCGCGCGCGCCTCCACCCCGCCGACCTCGGCCTGCCGCACCGCAAGGCGCGCCGCACGCCGGGCCTGCGTCGCGAGGAAGTGGCCGAACTGGCCGGAGTGAGCACCGACTACATCGTGCGGCTGGAACAGGGACGCGGTCTGCGTCCCTCCGCGGAGGTGCTGGAGGCGCTCTCGCGGGCACTGCGGCTCACGCCCGACGAGCGGTCCTACCTGTTCGACCTGGCCCGTCAGCGCCCACCGGACAACTCGGCGGCGCACACGGTCCCGGCCGACGAGATCGATCCGTCGCTGACCATGCTGGTGCACGATCTTTCGCCGCTACCGGCCATGCTGGTGGACCACCGCTTCGACATCCTCGCGTGGAACCGGGAGATGGCGGGCCTCATCACCGATTTCGGCGCGGTCCCGCCGCGCCGGCGCAACTCGATGTGGCTGTGCCTGCTGGAACCGCGCCTGGCCGGCCTGTATCTGGACCGGCAGCGCATCATCCGGGAAGGCGTCGCCGATCTGCGCGCCGCCTGGGCGAACCACCCGGAGGACGCGCAGCTGGCCCGGCTCATCGCCGACTTCCGGGAACGCAGCCCCGAATTCGCCGCCGCGTGGAACAGCCACGACGTGAAGGTGCAGGGGCGCGGCGTGAAGCGCCTGCACCACCCCGTGGTGGGCCCGGTGTCGGTGCGCTACGAGGCGCTGACGCCGATCCAGGATCCCGGGCAACGCGTGATCATCTACCGTGCCGCGGACCCGGAATCCCAGGCGGCCCTGGACCGCCTGGCCGAGGGCGCCACCCTCGTCCCGCGCCACTGAGCTTGCCCTCCACGGCGGTGAACCCCCGTGCGGCGCTGAACCCTACTCCGCCGCGCTCAGGACGAGTTCGTCCTCGTCCTCCTCGGCGCCCTCGTAGCGGCCCTCCCATTCCTCGTAGGCGGGCACCTCCTCGTCGCGGGTGACGATCCACTCGAGGGAGTAGTTGCCGTCCTCGTCGATGGGCACCATGACGTTCTCGATCTTGATCCCGATTCCCAGCACCTCGGCGGCGCGGATGACCTCCGGCAGATCCTCTGCTCGGACGACGGTCTGATTCGCGTAGACGGTAACCATGCGCGGAATGGTAGCGGCACCCGCCGACATCGCGGCTACGGTCCGGTGAACTCCCGGACGGCCGCAGAACCTGCGGACACGACAAAAGCCGCCGTGGTCGTCGAGGCCGCAGCGGCTGGCGTCAGAGAAGAACGGACGGTCCCGGAGCGGGACCGGCGCGATCAGCCCAGCTTGTTGTAAGCCAGGGCGAGGGCCGACTTCTTGTTGGCGGCCTGGTTGGCGTGGATGACGCCCTTGGAGGCGGCCTTGTCGAGCTTGCGGCTCGCGAACTGGAGACGCTCGCCGGCCTGCTCCTTGTCGCCGGCCGCGGCGGCCTCCCGGAAGCTGCGGATCGCGGTACGCAGCGCGGACTTGACCGACTGGTTGCGCTTGCGCGCCTCCTCGTTGGTGCGGATCCGCTTCATCTGGGACTTGATATTGGCCACGCCTGTTTCCTCGTGTTCCTGTCGCTGAGTGGTCTGTACTGAGAAGTCGTACGCGTGCCGATCACCCGGGAAACGGGTAACGCATCGCCGAAGATCGAGGGTACCAGCCGCCGCGCGGCACACGAAATCGGCGCCGATCGGCGCCGACACGCCCGGCGGAGACCGCGATGTCCCGGCCGAGTGATGCAAGAAATTTACCTGTGTCTCACACGGCAAAGACGCTGCGTGTAGCACGATTTTCGCATGACTTCCGCCTCTCCGCCGCGTTCGGCCCGATCCCACGCACCGCATCGCGGCAGGTCACGGGAGCGGGCGGGGGACAACGCGCGGGCGGGTTTGTTCGAGGGCTACGGGCCGGGGCGTTTCGCGGACGCGTTCGACGAGATGTTCGACCACGCCGGACGGGTGCGCCAGCCGTACAAGGGGATCTTCGCCGCGCTGGCGCCCATCGACGTGGCCGATCTGGAGCGCCGTTCCGACGCGCTGGACCGGGCGTTCATCGACCAGGGCATCACCTTCTCGCTCTCGGGCCAGGAGCGCCCGTTCCCGCTGGACCTGGTGCCCCGGGTGATCGCGGCCGCGGAGTGGGCCAAGCTCGAGCGCGGGATCAAACAGCGGGTGGTGGCGCTCGAACTGTTCCTCGCCGACGTGTACGGCGAGCAGAACATCCTGCGCGACGAGGTGATCCCGAAACGCCTTGTGACCTCGTGCGAGCACTTCCACAGGGAGGCCGCGGGACTGGTGCCGCCGAACGGGGTGCGCATCCACGTGGCGGGCATCGACCTCATTCGGGACGAGCGTGGTGACTTCCGTGTACTGGAGGACAACCTGCGCTCGCCCTCCGGCGTCTCCTATGTGATGGAGAACCGCCGCACCATGGCGAGGGTGTTCCCGGATCTGTTCTCCTCGCACCGGGTTCGCGCGGTCGGCGACTACCCCACTTATCTATTGCGCGCGCTGCGGGCGTCCGCCGCGCCCAATGAAGCCGACCCGACGGTCGTCGTGCTCACCCCTGGCGTCTACAACTCGGCCTATTTCGAGCATTCGCTGCTGGCCAGGCAGATGGGTGTGGAACTGGTGGAAGGGCGCGATCTGTTCTGCCGCGACAACTTCGTCTACATGCGCACGACGGAGGGGGAGCGGCAGGTCGACGTGATCTACCGCCGCATCGACGACGCGTTCCTCGACCCGATGCACTTCCAGCCCAACTCGGTGCTGGGCGTCGCCGGGGTGCTCAACGCCGCCCGCGCGGGCAACGTGGTGATCTCCAGCGCGGTCGGCAACGGCGTGGGCGACGACAAGCTCACCTACACCTACGTGCCCACCATCATCGAGTACTACCTGAACGAGAAACCGGTGTTGCCCAATGTGGACACCTACCGCTGCTGGCTGGACGAGGAGCGGGAGCAGGTGCTCGACCGGCTCGCCGAACTGGTCGTCAAACCGGTGGAGGGGTCCGGCGGCTACGGCATCGTGATCGGTCCCGACGCCGGGCCGCGCGAGCTCGACGCGGTGCGCCGCAAGATCAAGGCCGATCCGCGCGGGTGGATCGCTCAGCCGGTGGTGCAGCTGTCGACGGTGCCGACCAAGATCGGCAACGAGCTGCTGCCCCGGCACGTGGACCTGCGCCCGTTCGCGGTGAACGACGGCGACGACATCTGGGTGCTGCCGGGCGGGCTCACCCGGGTGGCGCTGCCGGAGGGCTCGCTGGTGGTGAACTCCAGCCAGGGCGGCGGCAGCAAGGACACCTGGGTGCTGGCCGGGCGCACCTCGCCTGCCGAGCGGGAGCTCTCCGGCGCGGAGCTGGTGAGCGATCCGCCGCAATCGGATTCGCGCGAGGTCGGCCGGGAACTCACCGCCGCCCAGGCCAACCAGCAGCAACAACAACAGCAACAGGAACAACGGCAGGGCCAGCAGCAGCAAGCGTGGCGCCTTGGCCAACCGCAGCAGGTCCAGCACGGAATGCGGCGTCACGACGAGCGAAAGGGATAGCCCATGCTGGCTCGCAACGCCGAATCCCTGTACTGGATAGGCCGCTACACCGAACGCGCCGACGACACCGCGCGCATCCTGGACGTGGCCGTGCACCAACTGCTCGAGGACGCCACCGTCGATCCCGACCGCACCTCGCGGGTGCTGCTGAAGGTGCTCGGCATCGACCCGCCCGAGGGCACGCTGGACGTGTGGGCGGTGACCGACCTGGTCGGGTTCAGTCACGAGCACGGCGGTTCCATCGTGGACTCGATCGCGAACGCCCGCGAGAACGCCAGGGGCGCGCGGGAAGTCACCTCCAGCGAGATGTGGGAGTGCCTGAACGCCACCTTCAACGGCCTGCACGCGGCGGAGCGGGCCGCGCGCAGCCTCGGCCCGCACGAGTTCTTCTCCTACGTCAAGGACCGCGCCGCCATGTTCGCCGGCCTGTCCGATTCCACGCTCAGCCGCGACGACGGGTACCGCTTCCTGCTGCTCGGCCGTTCCATCGAGCGCGTGGACATGATGGTGCGCCTGCTGCTCTCGCGCGCCGGCGACCGCACCTCCTCGCCCGCCTGGGTGACGTTGCTGCGTTCGGCGGGCGCGCACGACACCTACCTGCGCACCCATCGCGGGGCGCTGGACGCGAACCGCGTGGCGGAGTTCATCCTGCTCGACCGGCTGTTCCCGCGGTCGGTGTTCCACGCGGTGCGGGTGGCCGAATCCTGCCTGACCGAACTGGATCAGCGGCCCAGCAGCCGGGTCGGCGCCCGGCACGAGGCGCAGCGCCTGCTGGGCCGCGCGCGCAGCGAACTCGAATTCCTGCCGCCCGGCGCGCTGCTGGAGGACCTGCAGGATCGCCTGCTCACGTTGCAGAAGACCTGCCGCGAAGTCAGCGAGGCCATCGCGTTGCAGTACTTCCACGCCGCGCCCTGGGTGGCGTGGACGGATCTGCGCAGCAGTCACGACCATCGCGTGCACGTGGAGGGGGAAGTATGAGCTGGCGGATCAGGGTGGTGCACACCACCGGTTACGTGTACGACGCGCCGGTCACCCGGTCGTTCAACGAGGCCAGGCTGACGCCGCGCGCGGACAGCAGGCAGAACGTCATCCTGAACCGGGTCGAGACGGTGCCCTCCACGCGGTCCTATCGCTACACGGACTACTGGGGCACGGCCGTCACCGCGTTCGACTTGCACGCCCCGCACACGGAACTGGAGGTGACGGGGTCGTCGGTCGTGGAGACCGAACCGTTCACCGGGCCCGCCGAGGAACTGTCCTGGGAGGAACTGCGCGCCGACCACGTCGCGGATCGATACGACGAATTGCTCCAACCCACCGCGTATGTGCCGCGCGATCGCAAACTCGCCACCATCGCGCGCCAGCACAGTCGCGGCGTATCGCCGGCCAAAGCGGTGATCAAAGCCTCCGAATGGGTGCACCGCGAAATGACCTATCTGGCGGGTACCACCTCGGTGCACACCTCGGCCGTCGAAGCATTCGCCGATCGGCAAGGCGTGTGCCAGGATTACGCGCATTTGACGCTTGTTTTGTTGCGCAGCATGGGGATTCCGAGTCGCTATGTCTCCGGATATCTGCATCCGAACCCGTCGGCCCGCATCGATGACACCGTCGCTGGACAGTCACACGCCTGGATCGAGGCGTGGACCGGCCAATGGTGGGGATACGACCCCACCAACAACATTCCGATCAGTGAACAACACGTGTCGGTCGGGGTGGGTCGCGATTACGCGGATGTGCCGCCGCTGAAAGGAATTTTCTCGGGCGGCGGTTCGACAGACCTCGAGGTCGTTGTAGAGATCACCCGTCTGGCGTAGCGTCCATTTCGCGGTACTTCTTCTGGCAGTGGGGTTCGGCTCGAGCGGAAGGTGTCTGTATGTCTCCGACAGCGCAAGAAGTTGTCGAGGAACTGGCCGAGGACGGGCCGGTTCCCGAGGGGAAGAAATGGGCGGCCGAGGCACTCGGCACGTTCGTGCTCGTCATGGGTGGCGTCGGCACCGCGGTACTGGCGGGTGAGCGGGTCGGCGCGCTGGGTGTGGCGCTCGCCTTCGGCCTCACGCTGTTGTTTCTGGTGTACGCGATCGGCCCGATCTCGGGGTGTCACGTGAATCCGGCGGTCACGCTGGGACAGTTGATCCTGGGGCGCCTCTCGGCGGTGAGCGCGGCGGGATACGTTGTCGCGCAGTTGATCGGCGCGTTCCTCTCGGGCCTGGTGCTCTTCGCCATCGCGAAGAACCTGCCGTCCTACGACCGCAAGACCGACGGACTCGGCGCCAACGGCTGGGGCCCGCACAGCCCGTCGGCGGAGACCGGCCCGCTGGGCGAGGTCGTGATCCGCGACGGTTACGGCATGGCCGCGATGATCATCATCGAGGTGATGCTCACGGCGCTGCTGGTGTTCGTGGTGCTGGCCTCCACCGACCAGATCTCCGACGTGCCGCTGGCCGGTCTGTCCATCGGCGTCACGCTGGCGGTGATCCACCTGATCTCGATCCCGGTGGACAACACCTCGGTCAACCCGGCGCGTAGCCTCGGCGTGGCCTTCTATCAGGAGGGCGCGGGCGGCCAGGTGTGGGCGTTCGTGGTGTTCCCGCTGATAGGCGGTGTGCTCGGGGCACTGGTCTACGGACTGCTTTTCGGGCGACGGGGACGGCAGCCGGCGTAGCCGGCGGGGTGGTTGAACTCAGCCGCGAAATGCTCAGCTGAGCGAATTCTCGTGCGCGGCCCCGGTTCCCCCGTGGAATCGGGGCCGCGACGCGTTCAGCTCCAGTGGTATTCGATGACGAGCCGGTGCGCGACCAGGTCGAAGGTCTTGCGCGCCAGGATGGCGCCCTCGCGGCGGATGCCCGCCTCCGGCACGTCCAGCACCCGGTCCAGCCGGACCCAGCTCGGCCTGCCGTCGTGGTCCCAGCTGCCGCTGCCGATGCCGACCCAGTTGCGATCGTGCGCGCGTTCGGGATTCGACGAGAGCATCAGCCCCAGCAAGGTGCGCCGGTCGCGCCCGACCACCAGCACCGGGCGGTCCTTGCCGTTGCTCGGGTCCTCCTCGTAGGGCACCCAGGTCCACACGATCTCGCCGGGATCGGCACGCCCGTCCAGGTGCGGGCAGTAGACGATCTGGCGGGCCCGCTCGGCGGTCGGCACGGGCGGGGACGCGGTGGGGCGCACGGCCGGGCTTCGATCACGCCTGCGCTGAGCGGCGCCGACCAGTCTCTCGACCAGCTTCGGGGCCTGCTGCTTGACGATCTTGGGACCCTGCTCCTTCGCGATCAGGCTCAACTGCTTGCCGAGAGAGTTCCAACTTCGGGCCATCCCTGGAGAATAACGGTGCGGTGACGACTACACATCCGGCCCGGGACGGCGCTCTCGGACCGGGTGCGGTCGGCCGCCGCCCGCGCGCATGGGACGATGGAGCGCAGTTTGCCCGGACCAGCCAAGGAGTGGAGTGCCCGCCAGCTTCGCCGACACGACGTTCACCGATCCGTCGCGGATCCGGAACTTCTGCATCATCGCCCACATCGACCACGGCAAGTCGACGCTGGCCGACCGGATGCTGCAGCTGACCGGTGTGGTCGAGGAACGGGCGATGCGCGCCCAGTACCTGGACCGGATGGACATCGAGCGCGAACGCGGCATCACCATCAAGGCGCAGAACGTGCGGCTGCCGTGGCAGGTGGACGACACCGACTATGTGATGCACCTCATCGACACCCCCGGCCACGTCGACTTCACCTACGAGGTGTCGCGCGCGCTGGAGGCGTGTGAGGGCGCGGTCCTGCTGGTGGACGCGGCCCAGGGCATCGAGGCGCAGACGCTGGCGAACCTGTATCTGGCACTGGACAAGGATCTGACGATCATCCCGGTGCTGAACAAGATCGACCTGCCCGCCGCCGACCCGGACCGCTACGCCGCCGAGCTGGCCCACATCGTGGGCTGCGAGCCGTCGGACGTACTGCGCGTCTCGGGCAAGACCGGTGTGGGCGTGCCCGAGTTGCTGAACGAGGTGATCCGCCAGGTCCCGCCGCCGGTGGGCGACGCCGACGCCCCGGCCCGCGCGATGATCTTCGACTCCGTCTACGACACCTACCGCGGCGTGGTGACCTACGTGCGCGTGGTGGACGGCAAGCTCACCCCCCGCGAGAAGATCAAGATGATGTCGACCGGCGCGACACACGAGCTGCTCGAGATCGGCATCGTCTCGCCCGAGCCCAAGCCCACCGCGGGACTCGGCGTCGGTGAGGTCGGCTACCTGATCACCGGCGTGAAGGATGTGCGCCAGTCCAAGGTCGGCGACACGGTCACGGCGGCGCGCGGCGGTGCGGTCGAGCCGCTCACCGGCTACCGCGAACCGCGCCCGATGGTGTACTCCGGCCTCTATCCCGTGGACGGCTCGGACTACCCGGACCTGCGCGACGCGCTGGAGAAGCTCCAACTCAACGACGCCGCCCTGAGTTACGCCCCCGAGACCTCGGTGGCGCTGGGCTTCGGCTTCCGGTGCGGCTTCCTGGGCCTGCTGCACATGGAGATCACCCGGGAGCGGTTGCAGCGCGAGTTCGATCTGGACCTCATCTCCACCGCGCCCAACGTGGTGTATCGGGTGGAGATGGAGGATGGTTCCGAGCAGGTGGTGACCAACCCCTCGTACTGGCCGGAAGGCAAGGTGCGCAGGGTGTTCGAGCCCGTCGTGAAGTGCACCATCATCACGCCGAGCGAGTTCATCGGCTCGATCATGGAGCTGTGCCAGGCGCGGCGCGGCGAGCTCGGCGGCATGGACTACCTGTCCGAGACGCGCGTCGAGCTGCGCTACACGATGCCGATGGCCGAGATCATCTTCGACTTCTTCGATTCGCTGAAGTCGCGCACCCGCGGCTACGCCTCGCTGGACTACGAGGAGTCGGGCGAGCAGGAATCGCAGCTGGTGAAGGTGGACATCCTGTTGCAGGGTGAGGCGGTGGACGCCTTCTCGGCGATCGTGCACAAGGACGCGGCCCAGGCCTACGGCCACAAGATGACCACCAAGCTGCGCGAACTCATTCCGCGCCAGCAGTTCGAGGTGCCGATCCAGGCGGCGATCGGCTCGAAGATCATCGCCCGCGAGAACATTCGCGCCATCCGCAAGGACGTGCTCGCCAAGTGCTACGGCGGTGACATCAGCCGTAAGCGCAAGCTGCTGGAGAAGCAGAAGGAGGGCAAGAAGCGCATGAAGACCATCGGCCG
Organism: Nocardia puris; assembly: GCF_003315035.1. Classification (GTDB taxonomy): domain Bacteria; phylum Actinomycetota; class Actinomycetes; order Mycobacteriales; family Mycobacteriaceae; genus Nocardia; species Nocardia puris. The sequence goes on along the minus strand of NZ_QNRE01000009.1, from coordinate 159,972 downwards.
GGTCGACGTGCCGCAGGAGGCCTTCGTTGCCGCGCTGTCCTCGGACGCCCAGTCCGACAAGCCCAAGGACAAGAAGTAGCGGTCGGTTCCGGGTGCGGAAACCCCCGTTGAACTGGTATGTTGTCCAGTTCGATATACCCGTGAAAAAGGGGCTTGGCGTCCGATCGGCGGGGTGGCAAGGTTGTGGTGCTCACCACCTCCGGGGGGATCACCGACTCCGTGGATGTGACAGCTGGGTTCTCCGGAAATATCGTTAGGTGATCTTCACTCGGCTGCCCGGCATGGTGAGGATCGCTGGAGACCCGAGATGTGGAGCTTGCATGACGCGTGACCTGCCCTTCGACGACGACTCCGAGGGCGCTGAGCAGCCGGGCGACACCGCCTACCGCGTGGCCACGGGGGTCGCGCGTGTCGCCCGTGCGGGCGCGTACGTCACCGGCGGTGCCCTGGTGGCCGCCAACGGCGGCGGGGTCCCGGCCCAGCCGGGCGGCCAGCGTCTGGACAGCTGGAACACCGGGTGGGCGTCCTCCGCCGATCCCGATCCGGATGTGCCGAGCCCGGTGGTGACCTTCCCGGACCCCGATCCGGACGATCTGCCCTACACGCCCGATCCGGTCGGCGCGCAGGCGCCCGCACCCGGACTTCAGTTCGGCCCGGCGCCCGCGCCCGAGGGCCACTGGAACCCCCGCGTCGACGGACAACTCCGTCCGGGCGAGACCGAGAACAACAACCCGTATGAATGGTGGGACGAGCAGGGTTCCGCCCCGGGCTACGCGGACCAGAATCCGTGGGAACAGACGCAGCCGCCGGTCGAATCGGTACCCGGCGGCTCCTCGCCGTACGAATGGTGGGAACAGCAAGGCGGTTTCGGCCTGCCGGGCCACGGGCTCGGCCAGGCCGGGCACGGTTTCGGGCTGCCGGGTTCGGAGGGCTTCCTCGCGCCGGGCTCGAATCCCTTCGCGCTGCCCAAGATTCCGGCCGCGGGACGCACCGAGGAGACCGCCGCGTCGGAGCGCTCGGCGTCGTCGGACCGCGAGCCGGGTCTGGACGAGCCGACCAATCCCTTTGCGCAGCCGGGTAATTCGTACGGCGACATGTTCGGCGGCGTCGGCACGCCCGCCGATTTCGACGCGCCCGGCGATTTCGGGGTGTACCTCGGTGTCGAGGGCAGCGCCGAGATCTGGACCAAGCTCGAAGTCGATATGGGCATCGGCCCCGACGGGATGTATCTCACCACCGATCTGCGCGTCGAGGCCTCGGCCGAGTTCGCGGTGAAGACGGCGGCGGGCACCGATATCGGCACCCAGCTCGACAACTTCTCCGACTGGCTGTCCGGTTCGCGTCAGGATCCGGCCACGCCGCGCGTCGGCGAGCAGCCGGGCGCCTCGACTCCCGGTGTAGGCGGCGGACTTTCGGGCTCGGGCGTCGCGCCCGCCACCACCAGCGCCACCCCGCAGATCGCCCCGGCCGCGCAGCCCGCGCCGCACGCCGCGCCCGCCCCGCAGGCGGTCGCCCCGCCGGTGGCGCCCGCCGCGGCTCCCGCGCCGGTCGTCCCCGCTCCGGCTCCGGTTCCCGCACCTGTCGCGCCGGCTCCCGCGGCCGCCGCGGCGGCTCCCGTGGTGGCCACCCCGTTGCAGACGACGATCCAGCCGGAGGCCGCGAGCACCCCGATCGCGAATGTCATCGGCACTCCCGACGTGCCGTCCCCGCTGACCGCGCCCGCGGCGGTGGTGCCCGCGCTGTTCGTGGATCGTCCGGTGAAAACTCCGGAGCCCACCGTCACGCCGCCCACCGGCTCGCCGAGCACGCCGACGGTCGAACCTGGCAGCACGGCGCCCTCGGTGCCGACCACGATCACCCAGACGGTGCCCACCCCGTCGGTGCCCACACCGACCAAGCCTGACACCGATGTCACGCTGACCCCGGGCGTCACGAAGACGCCAGGTGTCACCGTGCCGCCCACCCAGGGCAACGGCGGCGGCTCGGATTCGACGATCACCAAGACGCCGGGCGCGACCGTCACCCAGCCCACCGGCACCCCCGGCGGCGGTACCGGCAACTCGGGCACCGGATCGCCGACCACGGGCGGCACGGGCACCGACACCGGCGGTTCCGCGGGCACCCCGTCGGTGCCCAGCGCGACCGCCGACGTCCCCACCGTCTCGGTCCCGACCGCGACCGTCGACGTGCCGACCTCGGCGCCCACCGCCGACGTGCCCACGGTCGACGTCCCGACCGCCACGGTGGACGTGCCGACGGTGGAGGTGCCGACCGTCGCGCCGACCACGGTGAACCCGGCGCCGGTCAAGCCGCCGACCATCGTGGAGCCGCCCAAGCCCCGCCCGATCAGCGATGACGACAACCTGGCCGCCTACCATCACGTGGCGACCGCGGGCAGCGCCGACCACTCGTTGCTCGCCGGTGGACTGAGTTCAGGATTGCTGCCCGACACGATCGGGTACCACCAGCCTGTCCACACCGCTCACGACGCCGACCTGTTCTACCGGATCTGACCGGGCGAGGGGAACGACGGACACTGTCCGGGACGGCTTATCGACGAACGAGACCACACGGGAGTTAGGAGGAGGCTTGTCTGCCGCAGCCGGGCTGGGGTCCGCGACGGTGAAACATCCGGACGCGATGACGCCGCTCATCCGGATACTGGACGAACTGCGGGAGACGGCTCGATCCGCGGGACGCGACGACCTGGGCGCACGCCTGGGCATGGTCCGCGCCCGCATCGGCGATCCCCGGGTGCGTCTGGTCGTCGTCGGCGATCCGAAGAACGGGATGAGCACGCTGGTCAACAGTCTGGTCGGCGCGCAGGTCAGCGCCACCGACACCGCGGTGAGCGCCCCCGTGATCGTGGAGTACGGCCCGGAGGCCAGTGCCACGCTGGTGAAGTCGGTGGGGCCGGGCCACACCGAACGCCAGCCGGTGGACCCGCTCGACCCCGGCCCCGCGCTGTTCGCGAAGGGTGTGGTGCGGGCCGAGTTCACTGAGCCGAGCCAGCTGCTCGCCGACGGCATCGTCCTGATGGACGCGCCGGGCTCCGGTGACGAGCGCACCCGCTGGTCGATGATCGCCGCCGCCGACGCGGTGCTCTACGTGACCGAGGCCGCGGCCGAGCTGACGCCCGCGCAGCTGGAGTACCTGCAGCGTGTGCAGCAGTTGTGCCCCACGGTGATCTGCGTGCTGAACAAGATCGACATGTACCCGCAGTGGTCGCACGTGCAGCAGCGCGATCGCGATCTGCTCGACGCCGCGGGCCTCGGTTTCGCGGTGGCGCCGGTCTCGGCGCTGCTGCATCGCCAGGCGGGCAACTACCAGCGCGATATCGAATCCGGGGTGCCGCAGCTGATCGACCACCTGCGTGACTACGTGGTGGCCCGCGCCGACGCTGTCGCGCGGGACTCGGCGCTGCGCGACATCCGGCTGGTCTCCGACCACCTGGCCGTCACCCTCTACACCGAGGCCGAGTCGCTGCGCGACCCGAGCCGCCGGGCCCAGATCACCCAGCAGCTGGCCGCCGCGCGCGAGGACGCCGACCGGCTGCGCCAGCGCACCGCCAACTGGCAGCTCGCGCTGGCCGACGGCGCGACCGAGCTGATGGCCGATATCGAGCACGACCTGCGCCACCGGTTGCGCAGCCTGGTGCGCGACGCCGAAGCCGACATCGCGCGCACCGATCCGGCGCGCACCTGGAAGGAGTTCGGCGAGGACCTCGACGCGCGCATCTGCGAGGCGGTCGAGGAGAACTTCGTCATGGCGCACTACCGCTCGGTGGAGCTGTGCGAGCAGGTGGCCGCGAAGTTCCCCGCCGACAACCGCACCCCGCCGCTGCCGGATCTGCGCCTGGCCAATCCGGGCGAGGTGCTCGAGCCGGTGGCCCCGCTCGAATCGCTGGACAGCGCGAAACCCGCGGTGACCGAACAGTTCCTGTCGGGTCTGCGCGGCTCCTACGGCGGCATCCTCATGGTCGGCCTGGCCACCAGCCTGCTCGGCATGTCGCTGGTGAACTGGTACTCGGCCGGCGCGGGCGTACTGCTCGGCGTCAACGCGATCTGGGACGACCGCAAGAACCGCAAACTGCGCCGCCGGTCGGAGGCCAAGGTCGCGGTCGCGCGGCTCATGGACGACGTGATCTTCCAAGTGAGCAAGGAGTCGCGCAATCGCCTGCGCGCCGTGCAGCGCGCGCTGCGCGACCACTTCACCGATATCGCCGACGAGGTACTGCGCACCGCCGACGACGCGTTGCGCGCGGCGGAGGAGTCCTACAGCAAGTACGGCGACCGCCGCGAGGAGCGCATCGCCGATCTCGAAGCGCAGCTGTCGAGCCTGCGCGCGCTACGCGACCGCGCCGAGGCGCTGACCGCCTGACCCACCCCGCCGACGGGTCAGGCATCCGTGCCGCGGCGCTGGCCGCCCGACCCACCCCCGTTCAGAGCGTCCGCGCCGCCGGAGTGTGCGCGGGCTGGAACTGGCTCGCGTCGCGGGACTCCTCGGCCCGGATCACGTGCGTCACCGCGTTGATCAGCGCCAGGTGGGTGAAGGCCTGCGGATAGTTGCCGAGGTGGCGTCCGCTGCGCGGGTCGATCTCCTCGGCGTAGAGCCGCAGCGGGCTGGCGTAGCCGAGCAGCCGCTCGCACAGGTGCCTGGCGCGTTGCAGTTCGCCGATCTCCACCAGCGCCGACACCAGCCAGAACGAGCAGATGGTGAACGTGCCCTCCTCGCCGGACAATCCGTCGTCGGTGGTCTCGGTGCGGTAGCGCAGCACCAGTCCGTTCTCGGTGAGGTGGTCGGCGATCGCGAGCACGGTCGCGCGGACGCGGTGGTCGTCGGACGGCAGGAAGCGGGTCAGCACCACCAGCAGCAGCGAGGCGTCCAGCGTCGTGCCGCCGTAGGTCTGGGTGAACACCCCTTCGGGGGTGACGCCGTGGGCGAGCACGTCGGCCTTGATCGTCTCCGCGATCTCGTACCATTCGCTCGCCCGCTCGAACTGCCCGTGCAGTTCGGCCAGCTTCGCGCCGCGGTCCAGCGCGACCCAGCACATCACCTTCGACGAGGTGAAATGCTGGGGCTCCCCGCGCACTTCCCAGATACCGCGATCGGGGTCGCGCCAGTGCGCGATGGCCGCGTTCACCTGGCGCTCCAGCAGCGGCCACAGCGTCTCCGGCACCTGCTGGCGCGATTTCACGTGCAGGTACACCGCGTCGAGCATGGTGCCCCAGATGTCGTGCTGGTCCTGGTTGTAGGCGCCGTTGCCGATGCGCACCGGGTGGGCGCCCTCGTAGCCGGAGAGGTGGTCGAGCTCCTGCTCGGTGAGTTCGCGTTCGCCGCCGATGCCGTAGAGCACTTGCAGCGGCACGGGCTCGCCCCGTTCGCCGGTGGTGGCGTCGTTGAGGAAGGCGAAGAAGTCGTTGGCCTCGCGGTCCAGGCCCAGCGTGTACAGGCCCCACAGCGCGAAGCTGGCGTCCCGTACCCAGGTGTAGCGGTAGTCCCAATTGCGTTCGCCGCCAGGGGTTTCCGGCAGCGAGGTGGTGGCCGCCGCCATCAGCGCACCGGTCGGCGCGTAGGTGAGTCCCTTGAGCGTGAGCGCGCTGCGCTGCAGGTAGCTGCGCCACGGATGGTCGGGGAACTTGCCGAGCGTGATCCACTGCCGCCAGCACTCGGTGGTGGCCCACATCTTCTCGGCCGCGTCCGCGAATGTCTTCGGGGCGGGCAGATCCGACCAAGTGAGCGCGACGTACTTCTCGTCGCCGTCCTTCATCCTGGTCCTGGCCCGCGCCTCGCGTCCCTCGAGGCCGAGGCGCAGATCGGTGGTGAGCACCAGCGCGGGACCCTGGCCCGAATCGTCGACGCAGCGGGCGGTGGCCTCCTCGTACACCTTGCCGGTGTATTCCCAGTGGGCGGCGGCGCGGTGGTAGTCGAAGGCGGGCTCGCAGCTCACCTCCAGTTCCACCGTGCCGCTCACGCACTTCACCGTGCGCAGCAGCATGTGCTCGGCGTCCCAGTCCATGGGGGTGCGGCGGTGTGTGCGGCTGCGCTGATCGTTGTTGTGCCAGGTGCCGAGCACCAGCGCGTCGCGCACGATCAGCCAGCCGGTGTCGGTCTGCCAGGTGGTCTCCAGGATCATGCCGCCGGGCAGGTAGCGGCGCGCGGCGGGCACGTTGACGCCGTACGGGCCGACGCGGAAATGCCCGGCGCTGCGGTCCAGGATCGCGCCGAACACGCTGGGGGAGTCGGGGCGCGGTACGCACATCCACTCCACCGCGCCGTTGCTGGCCACCAGGCAGCTGGTCTCGCAGTCGGAGAGGAAGGCGTAGTCGTCGATGGGCGGGAACGAGCCGTGGTGCCTGGATTCGGTGAGCATGCTGGGGACGGGCAGATCATCGGTCGACGCCATACCCCATCATCGGGGCGCGACGCGTCCGCCGTCCACCGCACGCGCCGAGGGCCGCCGCGCGAGCGCGCAGTAGGCTGGAGATCGTGCAGCGCATCGCGGGTTGGTGGGACGGTTTCGAATTGTGGGTGGCGGGTCTGCCGTTCCTCCCGCAGTTCCTCGTGGTGCTGATCGGCATGGTGCCCGTCAGCCTCGGCATCGCCTACCTGCTCGACCGCTCCCTGCGCGCCGTCCTGCGCCTGCTCGGGCGCGACCGCGTGGTCGCCCGCGAGGAGGCCGCCGCCGTCGCCGGTCCGCCGCTGCCCGCGGACTTCCCGGTGCGCGAGGACGCGCGCCGCGAGCCCGCGCAGAGCGGAGTCCGCTGATGCCGCGCTCCCGGGTGCAACTCGCCCTCATCGCCCTGCTCGCGCTCGTCGTGATCGCCTGGTTCTTCACGCGCTGAGCGCTTCCCGACGTCTATGACCGCTCCGGTATGCGCTTCCAGTCGCGCGGGGTCGGTGAACTCGCCGGGCCGCGTTCTTCCGAGCGCGCGGCTGCGGCGACGCGAACATCCGGCCCGTCGCGCTCAGTCCTTGCCCTCCCCGTTGCGCCAATCCGACAGGCGCTTACCGAGCTTGGAGACCGTCTCGCCGACCTCCTGGCCCACCGTGCCGACGGCCGCGCCCACATCGCGGCTCAGGTTGCGCACGGTGCGGATCAGCGGGTCCTCGGACTGGTCGAAGTTCTGGCGGTAGGTGCGCGCCGCGCCCTTGATCTCGTCGCTGATGCGGGCGTTCTTGTCGTGCGCGCGGCGCGGGTAGTCGCCGCCGAGGATGCGCTCGTACTCGCCGGACTGGATCCAGCGGCGCAGCTCGGCCGCCCGCAGCACCGAGAACGGATGCGACTGCAGTTCGAGATTCAGCAGCTTGAGCACGCCGTCGCGCAGATCGCCGGACCGCTCGTAGTCGTCGGCCTGGGCCAGGAACGCGCCGTGGTTCATCTCGGTGAGCCACGCGCCGCCCGCCGTCTTCATGTGCACGCGCACCGACGCCTCCACGTCCTGCCCGCACAGCAGCCCGGCGCGGTCGCCCGACAGTTCGGACTTGCGGCTCCACTCCATCAGCGCCGCCACGATCGCGCGCAACGCCCAGCCGCCCACCGGCATCCACCCGAACGACGATGAGATGCGCAGCAGATGCATGAGCATGGTGCGGTACACCGCGTGCCCCGACAACGCGTGCCCGAGCTCGTGCCCCACCACGAACCGCAGCTCCTCGGTGTCCATCAGCTCGATCAACCCGGTGGTGAGCACGATGAACGGCCGGTCCATGCCGATGGTGAAGGCGTTCACCTGCGGGCTCTGCAGCACGAACATCTCCGGCGTGGTGGGCGCGTCCAGGATGCGCACGCAATCCGCCCGCAGGTGATGCAGCGTGCGGAACTGCTTGTCGTCCACCCGCACCGCCGTCGCCAGGTACAGCAGCCGGTGCTGGCGTTCTTGCAGCAAACCCGACAGCGTGCGCAGCACGGTGTCGAATCCGCTCAGCGAGCGCAGCGTCACCAGCGCGGTGCGATCGGCCGGGTGTTCCCACGTGCGGGTGCTGATCTCGGGGAAGTGCGCGCGCACCCGGTCCGGGCTGTTGGTCATGAGTTGGAACCCCCCTGTTCGGGACATCTCGTCGATTCGATCTCCACCGTAGTGCTCTGCTACAGTCTGCCCGTGTCTTCGAGCGCCGTTCCGCAGGTCCGCCATGAATTGGCGTTGATCGCTGTCGGCAATCTCGCTGTCGCGGACATTCTCTGTCGCTGATCGCTCGTCAGGCACGTCCCGTGGACGCGGCCCGTAAACTCGGCCGCGCTTTTTCACGCGCCGTGCCGGCTCGCCGCTGACGGCAGCTGTGAGCGCGAAATGATGCGTCCAGACCGACACGAACCCTCCGCCCCGGCAGGCCCCGGTGAGGCGGTCGCAGGAAAGGTCCATCCCGATGCCAGGCAGATCATGGTCGCCCACCCTCCGACGGAGCGCCGTAGCCCTCGCCGTGCTCGCGGCCGTCGCGCTCACCGCGTGCAATCCCGGCCCCAGCGACGAGGTCGGTGGAACCGGGGCGGACGGCAGCGGCGGGACGGTGAACTTGTTCGCCTACGCGGTGCCCAAGCCCGGATTCGACCGAGTCGTGCCGCTGTTCAACCAGACCGAGGCGGGTGCTGGAGTCCGGATTCAGCAGTCCTACGGCGCGTCCGGCGACCAGTCGCGCAAGGTGCGCGACGGTGCGGACGCCGACGTCGTGAACTTCTCGGTCGAGCCCGATGTCACCCGCCTGGTCGACGCCGGTTTGGTAGACGAGAACTGGAACTCGAGCGCCGACAAGGGAATCCCCTTCGGCTCAGTGGTGGTGCTGGTGGTGCGGGAAGGCAATCCCAAGAACCTCCGCACCTGGGACGACCTGCTCCGGCCCGGAGTCGAGGTGGTGACGCCCAATCCGTTCAGCTCGGGGGCGGCGAAATGGAACCTGCTGGCCCCTTACGCCGCGAAGTCCGAAGGCGGCCGCGATCCGCAGGCCGGTATCGAATACCTGAGCAGGTTGGTGAGCCCCGACCACATCCGAGTCCAGCCGAAGTCCGGGCGGGAAGCCACCGAAGCATTCCTGCAAGGCACCGGTGATGTGCTCCTGAGCTACGAGAACGAGGCGCTGTTCGTTCAGCGCGAAGGTCATCCGATCGACTTCGTCGTACCGTCGACCACCTTCCGGATCGAGAATCCGGTCGCGGTGGTGAAGAACAGCAAGAACGTCGAGAAGGCTATGGCCTTCCGAGACTTTCTGTTCACACCCGAGGCGCAGCGCGCCTGGGCGGAGGCCGGCTTCCGCCCGGTCGATCCCCAGGTGGCCGCCGACTTCGCGGACGATTTTCCGACACCCGACAAGATCTGGACGATCGATGACCTGGGTGGCTGGCCGACCGTCGACACCGAACTGTTCGCTCCCGACACGGGTTCGGTAGCGGTGGTCTACGACGAAGCCACCAGGTAAGGGACGCCGATCGCACACGGGATACTCGAACAGTGACTGACAGCAGTACCGGCGGTGCCGCGCGGAGCGGAGCCACTCCCCGCTCTCTTGGCCCTGGCAATCAGACGACTCGTCCCCCGCGCGGCAGGTCGATCCGGTCGTGGATCACCGGATCGTCCGGGCACCTCGGTGTCGCGGTGGCCGTGCTGTGGCTCAGCATCATCGTGCTGTTGCCACTGGCCGCGCTGACCGTCGCCTCCTTCGACGCCGGCTTCTCCGGATTCTGGGATGCCGTGACCGCACCGGTTGCACTCGCTTCATTGCGGGTGACCGTGCTGGTATCGGTCGTGGTCGCTCTGATCAACGTGGTGATGGGCACGCTCATCGCCTGGGTGCTGGTCCGCGACGAGTTCCCCGGCAAGGGTCTGGTGAACACGCTGATCGACCTGCCGTTCGCGCTGCCGACCATCGTTGCCAGCATCGTGCTGCTCTCGTTGTACGGTCCGCAGAGTCCGATCGACGTTCACCTCAACGCCACCAAACCCGGTTTGGTAGTGGCGCTGGCGTTCGTAACCCTGCCGTTCGTCGTCCGCTCGGTGCAGCCGGTACTGATGGAGTTGGACAAGGACGTGGAACAGGCAGCGCTGTCGCTCGGCGCGAACAACTGGACTACCTTCCGGCGCATTGTGCTGCCCGCGCTCGCCCCGGCCATCATCAGCGGTGGTGGCCTGGCCTTCGCCCGCGCCATCGGCGAGTTCGGTTCGGTCGTGCTGATCGGCGGCAATATCCCTCGGGAGACCCAGGTGGCCTCGCAATACATCCAGCAGCAGATCGAGATCGACCGTCCGCTCAATGCGGCGGCGGTGTCGGTGGCATTACTCGGGATCTCATTCCTGGTGCTGGTCACCCTGCGTGTCCTCGCCGAACGGACCGCGCGCAAGGACAAGGACAGTTGATGAACCACAGCGCAACGGCGCGCCGCGCCGGATCGGGGGTGATGGTCCGATGAAGCCGTCCGCGCTGACGCGGATCTCGTTGCGCACCGTGGCGCTGGGCTACCTGTTCGTACTGGTGGCGTTACCGATGCTGATCATCCTGTGGCGCACGTTCGAGAACGGTGTCGCAGCGTTTCTCGACTCGATCACGACTCCGGCGGCGCAAGCTGCGTTCCAAGTCTCGCTGCTCATCGTGGCGATAGTGGTCCCGCTCAACGTCGCCTTCGGCGTCGTTACCGCGCTCGCGCTGGTGCGGGGCAATTTCCCGGGCCGGACCCTGCTGCAGGGCATCGTCGACCTGCCGTTCGCCGTATCGCCAGTTGTGGTGGGTGTCGCGCTGATCATGCTGTGGGGCGCCAACGGCTGGTTGGGCGGTGTCGAAGGTCTGGGGTTCAAAGTGATCTTCGGGCTGCCCGGAATGGTGATCGCCACCATCTTCGTGACCCTGCCGTTCGTGGTGCGCGAAGTCGAGCCCGTCCTGCACGAGATCGGCATCGAACAGGAACAGGCCGCGGCGACCCTGGGGGCGTCGGGATGGCAGACCTTCGTACGTGTCACGTTGCCCGCCATCCGATGGGGCCTCGGCTACGGTGTGGTGCTCACCGTCGCGCGCTCGCTCGGTGAGTTCGGTGCGGTGATCATGGTGTCGTCCGGATTCCCCGGCGTCTCGCAGACGCTGACCCTGCTGGTGCACAGCCGCTACATCGATGACCACAACACCTTCGGCGCGTACTGCGCCGCGACGCTGCTGATGGGGATAGCGATCGTGACCCTTTTGTTGATGACCCTCCTCGAACGCAAGCGGGGCGACCAATGATCACCGTGACCGGTGCGCGCAAGAAATACGGTACGTTCGCCGCACTCGACGACGTCACCATCGACATCCCGTCCGGCGAGTTGACCGCGCTGCTCGGGCCCTCCGGCTCGGGCAAATCGACTCTGCTGCGTTCGATCGCCGGACTCGAGACGCTGGATTCCGGCGTCGTGGTGATCGCCGGCAACGACGTGACCCACGTGCCGCCGCAGAAGCGCGATATCGGCTTCGTGTTCCAGCACTACGCCGCGTTCAAGCACATGACGGTGCGCGACAACGTCGCGTTCGGCCTCAAGATCCGCAAGCGTCCGAAGGCCGAGATCACCAAGCGCGTCGACGAGCTGCTCGGCATCGTCGGCCTGGACGGCTTCCAGCACCGGTACCCGGCGCAGCTCTCGGGCGGTCAGCGCCAGCGCATGGCGCTGGCCCGCGCGCTCGCGGTGGACCCGCAGGTGCTGCTGCTCGACGAGCCGTTCGGCGCGCTGGACGCCAAGGTCCGCGCCGATCTGCGCACCTGGCTGCGCCGCCTGCACGACGAGGTGCACGTCACCACCGTGCTGGTCACCCACGACCAGGAGGAGGCGCTCGACGTCGCCGACCGGATCGCGGTGATGAACAAGGGCCGCATCGAACAGTTCGGCAGCCCCGAGGACGTCTACGACCGGCCCGCCAACGAATTCGTCATGTCCTTCCTCGGCGATGTGGCGCGGCTCAACGGCCACCTGGTGCGCCCGCACGACATCCGCATCGGCCGCGATCCCAGCATGGCGCTGGCCAAGGACGAGGGCACCGCCGATTCGGCCGGCGTCACCCGCGCCACCGTCGAGCGCGTCGTCCACCTCGGCTTCGAGGTCCGCGTCGACCTCCTCAACGCCGCCACCGGCGACCGCTTCTCCGCCCAGGTCACCCGCGGCGACGCGGAAGCGCTGCGCTTGTCGGACGGGGAGACCGTGTACGCGCGGGCGACCCGCATTCCGGAGCTGCCGGAGACGTGATGGGCTGCCTACGCCCTCACGCGGGGCGGTGCACCCGATAGCGAAGGTGGGTGACGTCCCGGTCGTCGAGGCGGCGGACGAGCTCGAGTTCGATGTGTTCGTCGCCGAGATGGTCGAACAGCCGACGGCCCTCGCCGAGGAGCACCGGAACGAGGTGGATCTCCATCTCGTCGAGATGCCCGGCGCGCAACAGTGATTGGGCCGCGCCTGCGCCGTGGACCATGACGGGCCGGTCACCGGCGGCCGCACGGGCTTGACGCGCGCAGTCGTCGACATCGGTGACGAAACGCGCGTGGCCGGGCGGCACGTCCCCGTCCTCGACGCGATGGGTGAGGACGAAGATCGGCACGCCGTCGTGATGGTCACCTTGCCAGCGCCGGGCGAGTTCGAACGTCCGCCGGCCGGAGATGAGCGCGCCGGTGGCCAGCGCCTCGCGATAGATCTGCCCGCTGGGACCGTCGGATTCCCGGTCGTCGAGCCAGTTGAACAACCGCCCGCCCCCACGCCCGAGCTCCTGTCCCGGCCGATCGTCCGGCCCGGCGATGAAGCCGTCCAGCGACATCGACATATATAGCCGAATCGGATTGCTCATCGAACCTCCGTCGTCCACCCGCAATGGGGAACCGTGCCACCCCTCGATGCGAGCGGGTGTGAAAGTAGAGACTCCGCGCACCACACAATCTCATCGCTCGACGCGGTCTCACCTGCCGCGACTTATTCGACAAAGACACTGATCCTTGCCGACGTTGCGTGATGCCGACCGGGGAGACGCGGTTGCCCGCCGTCTGGCAGACGACGGGCAACCGTAGACCGGCGAACGGTGAATGTCCTCTCCCTGGAAGGGGATCCGTGTGTTCGGGTGGGTGGGCGGTGGTGTCGGCCGGTCGTCCTGCTGTTCTTCACGGGGCTGGTGGGGCGAACGGGGCGGCGGTGTGCGGACAACCGGTTGTCCTGTGCTTGGCATCACGATCGCGGGATGGTTGCGTGGGCGGTGTTCGAAGCACGTCCGCTCGTCGATCGGGTATTTCGCGATGGCAGTAGGTATGGGTTTGAGCATCGGCACGGTGAACACGGTTTCCGCGCGCGCGGAGGAAGGGGCGGGGAAGGCGCCGCCGGGCCTGCTGCTCGGCCACCGCCGCGCCGCGGGTCGCGCGCCGGCCGTCACCAGACGCACCACCCTCACCTTCGACAGCACGGGCACCGCCCGCGTCGGACTCATCCCGCGCCACGGCCGCGCCATCACCGAATTCGCCGATCTGGGCCAGCGCGCGGTGCGGGCCAGGGTCGCGCACCGCTCGCTCGGCCCCGCCGACCTGGTCGCCCTGGTGACCGACCGCCTTGTCGCCGAGGCGCGCACCGAATGCGGCGACGGACTCGGCGTCGCCCTCACCCATCCGGCCGTCTACACGGCCGAGCAGGTCGCCCGACTACGCGAGGCGCTGGACTCGATCGGGCGCGAGGACGTCGCGCTCGTCGCCGAACCGGTCGCGGCCGCGACCTGGCTGGAGGCCGAACACGGCCCGCTCATGCCGGGTCTCACGCTCGTCTACGACCTGGGCGGAGCCAGCCTCGACGTCACGCTGGTGCGGGTCGGCGCGGGCCGCCCGCACAATCCGATCGTCGGAATACCCTTGCGCTCAGCGGATTTCGGCGGTCGGGCGTTCGGCGCGTCGGTCGTGACGCGCGGTGCGGGCGATTCGTCGTCGGTCGACGCCGATGAACTGCGCATCGCCCACGTGCGGTCCTCGCTGGAGCTGGTCTACCGCTGCCTCGGCCTGGCCGACGTGACGATGGCCGACGTGGACCGCGTGCTCGTGGTCGGCGGCGCGGCCCGGCCCGCCGAGGTGGCGCGGGTGCTGGAGGAGGAACTGGCGCGACCGGTGATCGTCGCCCGGGATCCGGAGCGCACCATCGCCGACGGTGCCGCGTTGCTGGCCCGCCGCACGGCCGAGGCCGCCGAGGAGGCGGCCGGCGTGCGCAAGCGGCGCGGTCTGCTGTCCGCTCGGCGGCGCAAGCCCGCGCGTGTGGCCGCGGCGCTCGCGATGATCGCGAGCGGTGTCGGTGTGGCGATCGCCGTCCCCGCCGACGGCGTGATCGCCGGATTGGGCGCCCTGGGACTGTTCTGATCGGAACCATTCGACGGCGGCCGGGCACGCGAGCCCGGCCGCCGTCGGCGTGTCTGCCGTCAGAGTTGACGTGACCCATCGTTGGTGTAACTATTGGGTACAGGTAATACGTCCCATGAGGAAGGCAGTGACGACGATGTCGACAGCCGCGACGCCCGCAGTTGATCCCGATCTCGCGAAGGCGCAGGAATACGCCGCCAGGCTGTTGCTGCTGTCCGAGGGCTCGGTGAACAAGCACTTCGACCCGTTCGAGGACATCGACTGGGACAACCCGGACTACGCCGCCGACGCCGGCGAGGAGCGCTGGATCCTGCCCAAGTCGGCCGATCCGCTCGCTCGCCACCCCTGGTACCTGGCCCTGTCCAAGGACGAGCAGATCACCCTCGGCAAGTACCGCCAGGCCAATATCGCCAAGGTCGGGCTCCAGTTCGAGTCCATCCTGATCAGCGGCATGGTGACCTACAACTTCGGCCTGCCCAACGGCTCGCCCGAGTTCCGCTACTGCTCCCACGAGATGATCGAGGAGCACAACCACACCCTGATGTTCCAGGAGATGGTGAACCGCATCGGCATCGACGTGCCCGGCATGGGCCCGCTGGTGAGCATGTTCAAGTACCTCGCCGCGCCGGTCGCCGCCAAATTCCCCAACCTGTTCTTCATGGCCGTGCTCGCCGGCGAGGAGCCGATCGACCACATCCAGAAGGAGATCCTGCGCTCCGGCGAAGAGGTCCACCCGATCATGCTCGGCGTGATGGCCATCCACGTCGCCGAGGAGGCCCGCCACATCTCCTTCGCGCACGAGTTCCTCAAGAAGCACGTGCCCGAGGTGAACGCGGCCAACAAGTTCGTGCTCTCGATCGCCATGCCGACGATCATGTTCATCCTGGGCCGCTCCATCGCGACCCCGCCGAAGTCGTTCTTCAAGGAGTTCGACATCCCGGCCAAGGTCCGCAAGGAGCTGTTCTACGGCTCGCCCGAGGCCAAGCAGGTCTTCGCCGACTACTTCGTCGACGTGCGCGCGCTGGCCAAGGAGCTCGGCCTGATGAACCCGATCTCCAAGCGGGTGTGGAAGCTGCTGGGCATCGACGGCCCGATGAGCCGCTACCGCTCGGAGCCGCTGCGCGTCGTCAAGGCGAGCTGAGCGGCGGTACCCCATGCCCTACGTCGTCACTCAATCCTGTTGCAGCGACGCGTCGTGCGTGTACGCCTGCCCGGTCAACTGCATCCATCCCACGCCCGACGAACCGGACTTCCTGACGGCGGAGATGCTCTACATCGACCCCAAGGCGTGCGTGGACTGCGGCGCGTGCGCGACGGCCTGCCCGGTCGACGCGATCAGTTCCTCGAAGAAGCTCACCGAGGAGCAGAAGCCGTTCATCGAGATCAACGCCGACTTCTACCGGCAGAGCCGGCCGCGCCCGCTGCTGGCCCGGCCGGTGCCCGCGGCGAAGATCCACACGAAGCGCTCCCCGCTGCGGGTGGCGATCATCGGATCGGGACCGTCGGCCATGTACGCCGCCGACGAACTGCTCACCCAGCCGAACGTGGCGGTCACGGTGTTCGACCGGCTGCCCGTGCCCTACGGCCTGGCCCGCCACGGCGTGGCGCCCGACCACGCGCGCACCCGGCAGGTCAGCCACCTGTTCGACGTGATCTCGGCGCAGCCGGGCTTCGGCTCGTACCTGAACGTCGAGGTCGGCTCGCACATCACCCACGAGGAGCTGCTCGCGCACTTCCACGCGGTGATCTACGCGGTGGGCGCCTCCACCGACCGCAAGCTCGGCATCCCCGGTGAGGGCCTGCCCGGCACCGTGTCGGCCACCGATTTCGTGGCCTGGTACAACGGGCATCCCGACCACGCGGACGACGAGTTCGATCTGTCCGCGCGGCGCGCGGTGATCGTGGGCAACGGCAACGTCGCGCTCGACGTGGCGCGCATCCTGGTCAGCGATCCCGATTCGCTGGCGGGCACCGATATCGCGCCCTACGCGCTGAAGGCGTTGCGGGAGAGCAAGATCGAGGAGGTCGTGATCGCGGCCCGCCGCGGTCCGGCCGAATCCGCGTTCACCGTCCCGGAATTCGTCGGCCTGCTGGCCGCGGATCTGGACATCGTGGTGGCGGGCGAACTGCCCCCGATCACGCCGGACCTGCCGTACAAGGTCGAGCAGAAGCTGCGGCTGCTGCACCAGGTGGCGGACCGCCCGGTGGGCGACCGCAAGCGGATCGTGTTCCGCTACTTGTCCACTCCGGTGGCGGTGCTCGGCGAGGACCGGGTGGCCGGTATCGAGCTGGCCCGCAACGAGTTGGTGGTGGGCGAGGACGGCCGCACCACCGCGGTGGCGACCGGTGAGACCGACCGCGTCGAAGCCGGGCTGGTGCTCACCTCGGTGGGCTATCGCGGTGTGCCGCTGCGCGGGCTGCCGTTCGACGAGCGCGCCGGTGTCATCCCGAACAGCGCGGGCCGGGTGCTCGACGGCGTCGACGGCCCGGTGCTGACCGGCTCGTACGTGACCGGCTGGATCAAGCGCGGCCCCACCGGCTTCATCGGCACGAACAAGTCGTGCGCGCAGGAGACGGTGCGGCAGCTGGCCGACGACTACAACGCGGGCAAGCTGCCCGAACCCGCCCGTGGCGCCGCCGATTTCGATCGGCTGGTGCGCGAACGCAGGCCCAGCGTGATCGCCGGTGGCGCGGTGAGTCCGCAACCGGGTCCGCTACGCAGGCTGCTGGCTCGCGCCTGAGGCCCGCCGCTCTCGGTCCGCGATGAGGGCGGACGAGACCACGCCGAACGTCACGCCCTTTCCGGCGTGACGTTCGGCGTTTTCGCGGTCAGCGCGCGGTGAATCCACCGTCGATCGTCAGCGCCGCGCCGGTCACGAAGCTCGACTCCGAGCTGAGCAGGTAGGCGCACAGCGGCGCGATCTCGTCCGCGCTCGCGACGCGGCCCAGCGGGTGCAACGCTTCGACCCGCGCCACGCCTTCGGGGGTCGCGCCCATCGAGGAGCGGAAGGCGGGGGTGTCGACCGCGCCGGAGACCAGTGCGTTCACCCGGACCCCGCGCTCGGCGCCCTCCATCGCGACGGCGCGGGTGAGCCCGATGACGCCGTGCTTGGCCGCCACGTACGGGGCGACCGAACCCATGCCGACCACGCCGAGGTTGGAGGCGGTGTTGAGGATCGCACCGCCGCCGGAGGCCGCGATGGCCGGCACCTGGTGGCGCAGGCCGTAGAAGACCGCCGTCAGGTTGAGTTCGATATCGGCGCGCCAACCGTTTTCGTCGATCTCCTCGACGGGGCCGTAGGCGCTGATCGCGCCCGCGTTGTTGAACGCGGCGTCGAGACGGCCGTACTCGGTCACGGCCGTGTCGGTGAGGTGCGCGACCTCGGATTCCACGGTCACATCGGTGGGGACGAACGTGACCCGCGCGCCGGCGTCGCGCAGGCGTTCGGCGACCTCCTCGCCCGCGTCCTTGCCGCGCGCACCGAGGACCAAGGTCGCGCCCTCGGCGGCGAGCCGCTCCGCCACCGCGAGCCCGATGCCCGAGGTGGCTCCGGTGATGAGCACGACCCGATCGGCGAATCGTGTCGCCATGGTGACCACTTCCCTTCTGGTTTTTGACCTTTCGTGTGCGTTGTCCGGCCGGTGCTATCGAGTCAACCGGTCCGTCGGTGGGCGTGCTGGCGGAGATCGGCCATGGCATTTGACGTGTCATCTATAGGGTGGAATGGGCGTCGTCGAGCGGGGAAACTCGTGGCAATCCTTCAGTTACCGACCGGTCGGTGTCTGTTACCCGATTTGCCGGAGGGTGACCACCCCGTGACCCGCTACTCGCGAGTAGCGACTTCGGGTCGCTGATTGGTAGCGGAATCGGGCCTGGCGCTTGGTTTTTGCGACGCGTCGAGGGGGCTGGACCGTCGGTCGCGGGCCTTCCTACCTGGGCGTTCGACCCATCATCAACAGAAGCAAAACGTTTCATATCAAATTGGCATCCGGAAAAGTCGATCAGCAGCTAACCTGTGGGGGCTGTTTGGAAGACGACCGCGGCCACATGGCTGGACTGTGTGCTGGACGTGGTCACGGTGCGTTGACGGGATGGCATATGACTACTGGTCTGGGTTTCAGCATCGGTTCAGTGAACTCCGTGTCGGCCGCGGTATCGGCCGCCGGACTACGACCGACCGTGCGTACCCGGCGAACCGCGCTCACCTTCGACGACGCGGGTGGCGCACGACTCAGTCGCATCTCCCAGTACGACACCGCCACAACCGAATTCGCCGACCTCGCGCGCGACCCCGAAGCCATGATCGTCGGCGGCAGGCTCTTCTCGCCCGCGAACCTCGTGGCGGCGGTGGTGAACGGGCTGCTGGAGGGCGCCGAACCTGATTCGGGCGCCGTGGCCACGTATCCGGCCGTCTACACCGACAAACAACTCGCGCTGCTGCGCCAGGCGCTCGACCTCGGCGGCGCGCGGCATGTGCTGCTGGTGCCGGAGCCGGTGGCCGCCGCCGAATGGCTGGACTGGGAGCACGGGCCGCTCGAGACCGGCTTCGTCCTCGTCTACGACCTCGGCGGCGAGAGTCTGGACGTCTCGGTGGTGCGCGTGGGACCGGACTGGGAAGACCACCCGATCGTGGGAAAGCCGGTCCGCTCTTACGATTTCGGCGGGCGCTCGCTGGGCGACATGATCGCCAGGTACGGAGGCCGGTCCGCGCCGGGCGCTGCGCTGCCGATGACCGCGATGGTCGACGTCGACGGGTTGCGCGCCGACCACGTGCGCGATTCCTTCGATCTGGTGCGCGACTGCGTGCGCTCCACCGGGCTGGCGATGTCGGATATCAGCCGCGTGCTGCTCGTCGGCGGTGCGTCGCGCCCCGCGGAGGTGGCGCGGACCCTGGGGGAGTTGGGGCGGCCGGTCGTGGTGTCGGCCGATCCCGGCCAGATCACCGCGGTGGGTGCCGCGCGGTTCGCGCTGCGCGCCTTCGCACCCGCCGGTGACGGTGATCGTCCTGCCCCGCGCGTGGCCGTATTCTCCAGTGCGGCAGTGGCTTCCGCGCTCGCGATGTCGGCGGCGACCGTGTTCGGCGGGTCCGGTGATTCGGGGCTGCTGCCGGTGCTCGACCGGTTCCCCGTCGCGCTGCCGCTGCCGCCGAACGCGCTGCTGTACGAGCCGAACGGTGACACCGTGGTGGATCGCGCGGTGCGCAACGGCCTGCCCGCGAGCCTGGTGCAGAACGCCACCTTCGCGATGAGCGGGGTGAGCGCGGTGAGTCGCGCGATGTCGTCGGTGGGCCAGACGATGACCTACGGGCCCGCGCTCACGCGCAGCGGCGTGCTCGGTGATCATCGGTCGGGCAGCCCCGGCGATCACCGAACCGGCGGCACGGGAACGCAATACGCCGATCCGGCGCACTTCCGGAACCCGCTGCCGTTCCAGCGCGACCGGCCGGTGAGTTCGCCCGGCTGGGAGCGGCCCGGGGTGCCCGGGATCAGCCTGCCGTCGCTGCCGAACCCGAACAATCCGGCGCCGCAGCCGAATCCGGGGCCCGTGGATCCGATCGGGGAGGTGCCGGGGAGCGGGGTGCCCGGTGTGGGGACGCCCGGCTCCGGACTGCCGGGGACCGGAGCGCCCGGAACGGGGGCGCCGGGAACCGGAGCGCCGGGCACGGGGGCGCCGGGAACTGGCGAAACTCCCGGTGCGGGTACGCCTTCCAACGGTGCGCCCGGGACCAACCCGTCCGACGGTTCGCCGACCGGCGGTTCCGGTGGTACATCGGGCGGATCGACGGGAACCGGCGGCGCGGCCGGCGGTGGGGCATCGACCGGCGGAGGTACCGGCGGTGGGGCCTCCTCCGGCGGTGGTTCCGACAGCGCCGGAGGCGGAACCTCCTCGGGCGGTGCGTCTTCCGGCGGCGCCGGCTCGGGCGGCTCCGGTGGCTCGGGTGGTGACTCCTCCGGTGGTGGTGCTTCAGGCGGAGGTGCTTCCGGTGGTGGCGCTTCCGGTGGTGGCGCTTCCGGTGGTGGTGCGTCCGGCGGTGGTGCGTCGGGCGGCGCATCGGGTGGCGGCAAATCCGGCGGGGGCGCGTCCTCGGGTGGGTCCGGCGGCGGCAACTCCTCCGGCGGCGGCGCCTCGTCCAGCGGCGGTGGCGGCAACTCCTCCTCCGGCGGCAACTCTTCGGGCTCCAACTCGTCCTCCCGTGGCGGCGGTGGCTCGGGCGGCAGCCAGTCCTCCGGTGGCTCCGGCGGTTCACGCTCCGGCGGCGGCTCCGACAGCTCCGGCGGCAGCTCGAGCTCCGGCGGCGGCTCCAAGTCCGGCGGCGGTTCGGGTGGTTCGGGCGGCGGCGGCAACGGTGGTGGTGGAGGCGGCGGCGGTGCCCGTGGCGGCGGCCGCTGACGAAGCGCTCACAGCCACAAGCGATCCCGCGCAGACCCGTCGCAAATTCGCCGCGTGTTCGGTTGAGCGGCACGGATCGCGATGTCACAGTGACGGCGAAACCGGAGCCTCGCGGGCGGGTGCGGGTACAGGGCGCGCCCGGGCGGTGGCCGCCGATGACTCACCACTACCTCCACAGATCGGCCGGGCAGTCGGGCGAGCCTTGTCGGCGGCGGTCTGATCAGCGGCCGTGCTCGACCGGCGGCAGTGCCGAATCCGCTGGCGGCTACGGCGGTTCGGGTGGCGGTGACGGTCGAGCCTTGTCGGCCGACGTTTGTTCAGCGGATGGCGGTACATCCGGTCCGGTGGTAGCGCGTTGGGTTCCACCGTCTCCGGCCCGTGCGACTGCCGCGTGCGGCGAGGGTGAACACCCCCGGTCAGCCCGGGGAATTCGGGGACGGGGTGGGGGAGGGGAGGGCACAATGGGCTGGTGGTTGTGCGTGGGGGACGGCCTCGGTTGATCGCGTTGGACGTCGACGGGACGTTGCTGGACGCCGGGGTGCCGGTCAGCGAGCGAGTGGTCGCGGCGGTGCGCGCCGCCGTGGCGCAGGGCGCGCATGTCGTCGTGACCACCGGGCGCTCGCTGCTGGCGACGCGGCCCGTGCTGGCCGAACTCGGGCTCGTCGACGGGCACGCGCTGTGCTCCAACGGCGCCGTGCACATCGATGTGCGGCGCAGCGCGCCGGTCGCGGTGCACGCGTTCGACCCGGCGCCCGCCGTCGCGACGCTGCGTGATCTGTTCCCGGAGATGGTGTTCGCGGTGGAGAAGGTCGGGGTCGGCACCTGGGCGACCGGCGCGAGTCCCGGCGGCTACCCGATCGGCGACTACCTGCTGGTCGACCACGACGCCCTGGGCAGCGAACCCACGCCGCGGCTCAACTGCTGGTGGCCCGACGGCTCGCTCGAGGAGATGCTGCCCCTGCTCGAATCCTGGGAGTCGCCCGAATCCTCCTGGGTGCACGGTGATCTCGGCCCGTGGCTCACCGTCTCGCCCCGCGGCGTCTCCAAGGGCTGGGCGCTGGAACGCCTGCGCCGCGCCCTCGACATCCCCCGGGCCGAAACCCTCGCCATCGGCGACGGCTACAACGATCGCGAAATGCTCACCTGGGCAGGCCATTCCGTGGCCATGGCCAACGCGCCCGCCGAAATCCAGGACCTCGCCGACGAAATCACCACCGACGTCACCACCGACGGCGCGGCCCGCATCCTCGAACGCTGGTTCTGAGCCCGCGAAGCTCGATTCGAGGTCGGTCACCACCGGCTGAACCGTGATGCCAACGGCCCAGGCGCTGCGAGAGGGTCTCGGTGGTGGGACCGATCTGCCGGCGCACCTCTTCGAGGCGGCGCGGCACCCGCACCTACGTCCGCCCGCAGGCCGTGGGCTCCGGCGTGCGCCTCGCTGAGCCAGGATCGCGGCCGCGCCGCCGCTGGTCGCCGCGAGCGCGGCACCCGCTACCGCGGACGAGGCGCCCACGGCGGCGGTGACCCCACCCGCTGCGGACTCGAGCACCTACTGCCGAGCACGCCGCAGGCGTCGGCTCACCCGCCGGTCCGCTCGAGCACGTCCAGGTAGTGGGCGTTGGTCATGACGCCCAAGACATTTCCGAAGGGGTCGACCACGGACGCGGTGACGAAACCCTCGCCGCGCGGGGTGATCGGCTCGTACACCGTCGCGCCGAGGGCGAGCAGGCGTTCGACGGTGGCTTCGAGATCGTCCACGTGCCAGAACAGGACGCTGCCGCCGGGGGTGTCGCTCGCGCCGGGCGGGGCGTAGCGGCGGTCGACGAGGCCGAGTTCGTGCTGGTAGTCGCCGACGCGGAACTCGTAGTAGCCGCCGGGGACGCGGAAGTAGGGCGGTTGGCCGAGGAATTCGGTGTACCAGTCCTTGGCGGCCTCGAGGTCGTCGGCGTAGTAGGTGACCGTGGTCATTCCGCGCAACATGTCCGTCTCCTTGGTTCGTCGTTCGTGCTGGTGAAACCATCCTCGCGGGCAAAGTGCTCATCGAGTGAGCACTTTTCCTGGCAGAATTTCCGGTATGCGAGCGGACCGGTTGGTGGCGACCCTGTTGCTGATGCAGGCGCGCGGGCGGGTGACGGCGGCTGAACTCGCCGCCGAACTCGAGGTGTCGGTGGCGACGGCGCGCCGCGACCTGGAGGCGCTGTCGGCGGCGGGTGTCCCGGTGTATCCGCAACCGGGTCGCGGTGGAGGTTGGCAGCTGGTGGGCGGGGCGCGCACCGATCTCACCGGGCTCACCGAATCCGAGGCGCGGGCATTGTTCCTGCTCGCCGGGCCCTCGGCCACCGGCAATCCCGAGCTTGAGTCGGTGCTGCGCAAGCTGATTCGTGCGCTCCCGCACACCTTCCGCGCCGACGCCGAAGCGGCTGCCGACGCGGTGGTCGTGGACCCGTCACGCTGGGGCGCTCGCGACCGGGAGCGTCCGGCGGAAGTGCTTGTGCTGCAACGTGCCGTGGTCGAGCGTCGCCGTGTGCGGCTGATCTACGACAGCGCGGGCCGCCGCACCACGCGGACGGTCGATCCGTGGGGCCTCATCGACAAAGACGCCGTCTGGTACCTGGTCGCGGGCACCGACCGCGGCAGGCGCACCTTCCGCGTCGACCGCATCGTGGAATCCCGCCCCCTCGACGAAATCTTCGACCGCCCAGCCGATTTCGATCTCGCCGAGGCGTGGGCGGAGGTGGTGGAGGAGATGGAACGCCGCCGCGCCGCCACCTCGGCCGACGTCCTGGTGGCCCCGGATCTGCTTCCGGTGCTGCGTGACCAGCAGGGCAGGCACTGCGAGGTGGACGGGCCGGTCGGGGACGGCCGCGTCCTGGTCCGCATCACCGCCCCGACCCCGCGCATGGTCGCCCGCCAGCTCGCGGGCTGGGGCGACGACGTGGAGGTGCTGGGACCGGCCCCGGTACTGGAGGCACTGGCCGGACTCGGGACGGAACTGCTGCGGCGGTATGGCGCGACCGCGAATTAGCCGTTCCTGGAAGCGGTTTCACGGCGGCCGCCACCGTCGAGCTGGTCGCCGCGCACGGTGGTCGGTATCGTCGCGACGTGCTCGCCGCCCACCGCCGAGGATCCGCCCCACCGGAGCCGCCGAGTGATCGTCTGGGGTCCACCAGACGGCGGGACTCGTGCTCTCCATGGTGCGGGCCCGGTCGATCTCGAGTATGGGTCCGCCATGCGGCCGGACCCGTACACCGACGCGGCTAAACGTGATTTGAGCCACTGAGTTTGCCTTCCGGATGCCGGACCGGCTTGCATGATCTCGTCCGGTTCGCGAGGTTCCGGACTGTCGTTGCCCAGCAACGAAATTCGAGATCATGGTCGGGGGAGAGATGAGAAATATCATGGGGCGTGCAATCTTCCGCAACGCCGGTCGCACGGTGATCGCGGCGGCGTTGCCGGTGGCGGCGGCGGTCGCGCTCGTCGGTCCGCCTGCGCCGGCGCAGGCGGCACCCGTCGCGGCGCCGGCGCCGGTGGTCCAGCAGATCGCCGAGCCCGCGCAGGTGCCGGTGTTCGCGGCCGCGGTGGGTATCCCGCTCGAGGACGTCGCCACCGACCCGAACGCGCAGAACTCCGATCCGCTGGCCAATGGCGCGGTCGCGGGCGCGGCCGCCGGCGCCGCGGGTTCGGGTGTGCTGGCCGCGGCCACCTGCCTGCCCGCGTTCATCGTGATGGCGGTGCCCTGCGGCATCTCCGGCGCGCTGAGCGGCGCCGTGACGGGCGCCGTCGTCGGCCTGCTGGTCGGCGCGATCGCCCCGCACCTGATGCCCCAGGTGCTGCCCTGATCCAGGGCTGACGCGGATTCCCTTGAACCGCACCACAATCGGGCCGTGCCGGAATCTCCGGCACGGCCCGATCCGTGTCCCGGCGACGGCTCGCCTTCAGCCGAACCACATCGCGCTCGCCGAACTCACCCGTCACTGGTTCGGAGGCGAACGAAGACGACATGTGCCGGGTCGAAGAGCGGCCCGCGTTCGGCTGGGTCGACGGCGACCACTCGATCGTGCCTACCCGGTCGGCACCGCCGCTCGCTGGGCGAGTGCTCGCACCACTTCGGTCGCGACCACCGCGTGGCCGCTGGCGGCGAAGTGGATCAGGTCGTCGCTCATCAGGTCGGTGCGCAGGCGCAGGGGGTGCTCCCAGAAGTCCACGAGGACGGCGTCGTAGCGGGCCGCGAGGTCGCGGATGATGTCGTTGAGCGCGGCCATCGGTGCTCGCATGGGCCGCATCGGGGCCATGCGGTCGCTGTCCCACACGTCCGCGACGGTGAAAGTGGACAGTTGCGCGCCGGTGCGCGCGAGGGCCGCGTATATGGCATCCAGGTTGGCGCGGACGGTCTCCAGACCCGCGCCCGCGAGGAACAGGTCGTTGCCGCCGCAGGTCACGTGCACCAGGTCGGGCGCGAAATCCAGTACGGCACCGAGCTGTTCGGCACGGACCTGCGCCGACGTGGCCCCGCGCAGCCCGGTGTTGAGGTAGGCGGTGTCGGGGTGCGCGGCCCGGAGCGCGCCCGCGACGCGCTTCGCCCAGCCGCCGTCGGCGTAACCGGGCCGGGGATCGCCGACCCCCTCGGCGATCGAGTCGCCCAGCACCGCGAACCGTCGCCACGGGGCGTCCAAGAGCAGTGCGCGAGCGGTATAGGGAGACAACACCATCGGGTCGTCGGCTTCGGTGCGCGGGATATCGCGGGTCATATCGTTTCTCCTGATCGGGAATCGGCGGCGGGGACGGGCAGGGCGATCAAGCAGGCGGCGAGCACGGTGATGCCCGCGCCGATCGCGAAGACGGTATGGAGCGCGGTGAGCGGTGCGCCGGGATTCGCGGCGAACACCGCGGCGAGGATCGCGACGCCGAGCGCGCCACCGAGCTGCCGGGCGGTGAGCGTCATCCCGATGCCCGCCGCGAAGCGTTGCGGTGGCACGACACTCGCGGCCGCCGCGGACAGCACGGTGACCACGATCCCGACCCCGCCACCGCCCAGGATGCCCGCGGGCACCCAGGCCGTCCACAGCGCGGGCTCGGGCCCGAACGCGTCGGTGCTCATCCAGACCAGGGTCCCGGTGAACAGGAGCGTGCCGAGTACACCGGCCGCGCGCCGCGCCCGTGGCGTGGTGAGGCGGCCCGCCGCCACGGCGGTGACCATCGAGGACACCGCGCCGATCGACAGCGCGCCCGCCGCCCCGAGCGTCGAGTAGCCCCAGATGGCGTCCAGGAACAGCGGTCCGGCCAGCAACCACGCGAACATCGCCGCGCCGAAGACGAACGAGCTCGCGCCCGCCAGCGCGTATCCGCGATCGCGCCACAGGTCTATCGTCACGGCGGGTTCGGGGTGGCGCGCCGACCGCAGCACCGCAGGCACGAGCAGCGCGCCGCCGAGGACGATCGCGACGGACGTGCCGAGTGCGCCCCACCGATGGCTCTCGGTGATCCCGGCGACGATCGCGCCGAGACCGAGCGCCACGGCGAGGGTGCCCACGGGGTCTGGCCACCGCCCGTCGCGGTGCGTGTCGGCGGGCACCACCCGCAGCACGGCGGCGATCAGGATCGCGACCACCGGCACATTGACGAGGAAAACCGCTGGCCAGCCGAACAATTCGACCAGACCGCCACCGACGGCGGGCCCGACGACGGCGGCGAACCCGCCCGCCGCCGACCACGCGCCCATGGCGGCGCCGATCCGTTCCGGCCTGCTCGCGGCGAGTACCAGTCCGAGCGCGGCGGGCACCATGAGCGCCGCGCTCGCGCCCTGGGCGATGCGCCCGGCGACCAGCGTCGCGGCGTTCGGCGCCAGCGCGCACAGCGCCGAAGTCAGCGCGAACGCCAGCAACGCGCCGAGGAACACCCGCCGCCGGCCGAGCGCGTCGGCGAGGCGGCCGCCCGGCGTGAGCAGCGCGGCGAAGGCGACGGCGTAGCCGCTGACCACCCAGGTGAGGGTGGCGGTGGATGTGCCGGGGAAGTCGCGGGCGATCGCGGGGAAGGCGATATTGACCACGGAGAGATCGAGAAACGCGATGAACGCCGCGCCGCAGGCGACGAGCAGGGGGCCGGTGGTCGGGGGACTCTCGGTCCGCACCTCGGACATGGGTATCCTTCGGGAGAGAAACAAAACGTACGATCGTTCGTGCATTAAAGTATGGCCGATCGTTCGTCCGTGCAAGCCCCCGATGGAAGAATGACGCACATGGCCGAGACGACAACCGATCAGCGCCTGGTCAAGGGCGCGAGGTCCCGCGCGGCGATCGCCAGGCACGCGGCCGACGTGGCCTCGGTCGAGGGGCTCACCGGCGTGAGCATCGGGCGGCTGGCGGCCGACCTCGGCGTCAGCAAGAGCGGCATCGCGACGCTGTTCGGGTCGAAGGAAGCGCTACAACTGGCCGCCGTGCGGGCCGCGCGGGAGGTGTTCGTGGAGCGGATCATCGCGCCCGCCATGGCGGAGCCGTCTGGACCTGGACGACTCCGCGTCCTGATCGACCGCTGGTTCGACCATGTGCTGGAGCCGTCCTTCCCCGGCGGGTGTTTCCGCACCGCCGCGGTCGCCGAGTTCGACAGCAGGCCGGGCCCGGTGCGCGACGCCATCGCCGCCGACCGCGACGAATGGCTGACCTTCCTCGCGGGCGAGATCGGCAAGGCGCAGGCGGCGGGCGCGCTGACCGGCCACGACCCCGACGCCCTCGCGTTCGAACTGGACGTCTTGGTGGGAGCCGCCAGCACCGCCCATCAGTTCGGCGATGAGAAGCGCGTTCGCATGGCGCGGCAACTGGTGGACCGCCTGCTGGCTTGAAAACTGGCTCGCGGAACGGGATTCACACATGCCGGTCGCTGCCGCGCGGGTGTCGCGCCTGCCCTCCGGGTGGTCGCGGCGAGTGACGGGCTCGGCCGGGCGGCATCGGCACTCCAGCACTCAGGCATGGTGCAGGATGCCGCAGTGAGTCGTGGTCCGGCCCCGAATCCCTCAGGCCGACAGTGCGAGCGCGCCGCTGTACGCCGATTCGTAACGCGCGCAGGCCAACGCGACGAGTGCGCCGTGCGCGCCGAGCACACCGGCGTGCACCAGCTCCGGCGCGGCGGTGCGGAGCCGATCGGTCAGCAGGCCGGGCGCCAGGAACCACGGCGCCACGATCACCCGCCCGGCACCGCGGGCGCGCAGGCGCGTGATGGCCTCGTGCACGGTGGGTTCCGTTGTCGCGAAGCAGATTTCGGCGGGCAATCCGGTCAGCGCCGAGAGCTGACGCGCCACCGTCGCGGTGCGCACGTTGGCGGCGGCCGAGGACGAACCGACGGCGGCCACCGCGATACCCAGACCGGGCTCGAGCGCCCCTGCGGCCGCGATCACACGGTCGCGCAGCACGCCGATCAGCCCCGGATCGGGCCCGAGCACATCCGCCTGCGTCAGCGTCAGCCGCGGATGACGCGCACGCGCCGCGTCGAGCAATCCCGGCAGATCCACCCGGGCGTGGAACGCGCTGCCCAGCAGCAGCGGCACCACGATCGCCTCCGAATGTCCTTCGGCGGCAACGGCATCCACGACCTGCTCGACCGAGGGCGCGCTCAGGTCGAGGAACGCCAGCCGCACGTCGAGATCGGGCCGCGCGGCGGCGATCCCGGCCGCGACCGCCGCCATGGTGGCCGCCGACCGCGGATCACGACTGCCGTGCGCTACCGCGATCAACGCGGGACGTGCCCCCGCGACCGGGCCCACGCGGTCCGGCCGGATTCCGGGGAACACCGCGCTCACCTCAGACTCCCGCGCCGACCTCGACGGCGGTCAGCACGTCACCGACCAGACCCGCGCCGAGGGTGTTGCCCCCCGCCGGGTCGATCAGCAGGAAGCTGCCCGTGTGGCGGTTGGCCCGGTAGTCGTCGGTCGCGATCGGCTCCGCGACGCGCACCGAGATGCGGCCGATATCGTTGAGCGACAACGCTTCCGGATTCGGATCGGCGGCCAGGCGCTGCTCGTCGAACCGCTCGATGAGCGCGCCGACGATGGCCTGGGTGGTCTTGGTGCCGTGCTTGAGCAGCAGGCGGGCGCCGGGGCGCAGCGGTTTGTCGCCCAGCCAGCACACGGTGGCGTCGAAGCTGTCGATCGGCTCCGGCGCGTCGGCCACCGAGGCGATGATGTCGCCGCGCGAGATGTCCACGTCGTCGGCCAGGATCAGCGTCACGCTGCGCCCGAACTGCGCGACCGCCAGCTCGCCGTCGGGGGTGTCGATGCGCTCGACCGTGGTGCGCACACCCGAGGGCAGCACCACGACCTCGTCGCCGGGCGCCACCGAACCGGCCGCGATCTGCCCGGCGTAGCCGCGGTAGTCGGGGTATTCCGGGGTGCGCGGGCGGATCACGTACTGCACCGGGAACCGCAGGCCGAGCGAATGCGTGCCCGTGTTGTCGGCGTCCGCCGGCACCGATTCGAGATGCTCGATCAGCGATGGGCCGTCGTAGTAGGGCGTGTTCTCCGAGCGGCTGGCGATGTTGTCGCCGTGCAGCGCCGAGACCGGGATCTCGAGCACGTCCTCGGGCGCCCAGCCCAGTGCCGAGGTGAGCTTGGTGAATTCGGCCGAGATGTCGGCGAATACGGTGGCGGCGTCGTCGACCAGGTCGATCTTGTTGACGGCCAGCACCAGCTTCGGCACCCCGAGCAGCGCCAGCACCGCGGCGTGGCGGCGGGTCTGCTCGATCACGCCCTTGCGCGCGTCGACGAGCAGGATCACCAGCTGCGCGGTGGACGCGCCGGACACGGTGTTGCGGGTGTACTGCACGTGCCCGGGGGTGTCCGCGAGCACGAAAGACCGCTTGGGCGTGGCGAAGTAGCGGTAGGCGACATCGATGGTGATGCCCTGCTCCCGCTCCGCCCGCAGCCCGTCCACGAGCAGCGACAGGTCCGGGGTGGACAGGCCCTTGTCGACCGACGCGCGGGTCACCGCGTCGATCTGGTCGGCCAGCACGGACTTGGTGTCGTAGAGCAGCCGTCCGACCAGGGTGGACTTGCCGTCGTCGACAGAACCGGCGGTGGCCAGCCTCAACAGGTCGGACATCTCAGAAATAACCCTCTCGCTTGCGGTCTTCCATCGCGGCTTCGGAGACACGGTCGTCACCGCGGGTGGCACCGCGTTCGGTCAATCGGGACGCCGCGACCTCGGCGAGAATCGCCTCGTTGGTCGCCGCGTCGGACAGGATGGCGCCGGTGGTGGAGCCGTCGCCGACGGTGCGGTAGCGCACCGAACGGGTCTCGAGCACCTCGCCCTCGCGCGGGCCGCCCCACACGCCGGGGGTCATCCACATGCCGTCGCGCTGGTACACCGGGCGCTGGTGGGCGTAGTAGATCGTGGCCAATTCCACGTTCTCCCTGGCGATGTAGCGCCAGATGTCCAGCTCGGTCCAGTTGCTCAGCGGGAACACCCGCACGTGCTCACCCGGCGCGTGCCGTCCGTTGTAGAGGTTCCACAGCTCGGGGCGCTGGCGCTTGGGGTCCCACTGGCCGAAGGCGTTGCGCAGCGAGAAGATCCGCTCCTTGGCGCGCGAACGCTCCTCGTCGCGGCGGCCGCCGCCGAACACCGCGTCGAAGCGGTGCTCGGTGATGGCGTCCAGCAGCGGCACCGTCTGCAACGGGTTGCGGATGCCGTCGGGGCGCTCGGTGAGCCGGCCGTCGGCGAGGTAGTCCTCCACCTTCGCGACGTGCAGGCGCAGACCGTACTTCTCGACCACGTGATCGCGGAACTCCAGCACCTCGGGCAGGTTGTGTCCGGTGTCCACGTGAAGCAGCGCGAAGGGCAGCGGCGCGGGCCAGAAAGCCTTGAGCGCCAGGTGCAGCAGCACCGTGGAGTCTTTGCCACCGGAGAACAGGATCACCGGCCGCTCGAATTCGCCCGCCACCTCACGGAATACGTGGATGGACTCGGATTCGAGCGCGGCCAGCGTGTCGAATTCGCTGATCCCGAGCGAACGTTCGGTCTTCACGGTGTTCGTCATGCTGTTCCCTCTTTCGCATTCCCGAGCGG
The DNA here is from genome assembly GCF_003315035.1 of Nocardia puris. GTDB lineage: Bacteria > Actinomycetota > Actinomycetes > Mycobacteriales > Mycobacteriaceae > Nocardia > Nocardia puris. The sequence goes on along the minus strand of NZ_QNRE01000009.1, from coordinate 129,212 downwards.
CCCCACGTGGTTACGCGAGCTGCCTGCGGGCCCTGACTCGGTCATGCTGTCTCCTCGTGCCGCGGGCACGGTGTGCGCCTCGCTCATGCCTTGTGCAACCCGCATTCGGTCTTGGCGAGGCCGGCCCAGCGGCCGCTGCGCGGATCGGCACCCGGCTCCGGCTTCCGCGTGCACGGAGCGCAGCCGATGGACGGATATCCCTCTTCCACCAGGGGATTGACGAGAATGCCGTGCTGTTCGATGTAGGCCTGCATCTCGTCGTCGGACCACGGCGCGATCGGGTTGATCTTCACCAGGCCGAAGGCTTCGTCGTAGGAGACCAGCGGCGCGTTCGCCCGTGTCGGCGCCTCCACCCGGCGGATGCCGGTGGCCCAGGCGTTGTAGGGCGCCAGGGATCGCTTCAGCGGCACCACTTTTCGCAGGCGGCAGCACTCGTTCGCGTCGCGGGCGAACAGATCCTTGCCGAGCAGGTCGTCCTGCTCGGCGACGGTGTGGTCGGGCCGCACGTTCACCACGTTCACGCCGTAGACCGCCTCCACGGCGTCGCGGGTGCCGATGGTCTCGGCGAAGTGGTACCCGGTGTCGAGGAACAGCACGTCCACGCCCGAACGCACTTGCGCGGCCAGGTGCACCAGCACGCCGTCCTGCATGTTCGAGGCGACGATGTACCCGGTGCCGAAGGTCTCGTCGGTCCAGCGCAGCAGATCGATCGCCGAGGCGTCGGGGCCGAGGTCGGCGGCGCCCTGTTCGGCGAGGGACCGCAGCTCGTCCTCGGACAGCTTCTCCGCGAGTTTCGTTGTCACCATTGCTCTCCCGTCACGCGAGTCACGACGCTCATCGCAGATCGGCCTCGTCGGCACGCACCGCCCACTGCGCGAAACGCTCGTCCGCGTCGCGGTTCTTGACGAAGTTGCGCACCACGCGCTCGATGTAGTCACCGAGTTCCGCGCTGGTCACCTTGTGCTGGCGCAGTTTGCGGCCGAAGCCGCTGTCGAGGCCGAGACTGCCACCCAGGTGAACCTGGAAGCCTTCCACCTGATTCCCGTCGCCGTCGTCCACCAACTGTCCCTTGAAGCCGATGTCGGCGATCTGGGAGCGCCCGCACGAGTTCGGGCAGCCGTTGATGTTCACGGTGATCGGCACGTCGAGGTCGGCGTTGAGGTCGGCCAGGCGCTGCTCCAGTTCGGGCGCGAGCACCTGTGACCGCTTGCGGGTCTCCACGAAGGAGAGCTTGCAGAACTCGATACCGCTGCACGCCAACAGGTTTCGCCGCCAGATGGACGGACGTGCCTGCAGGCCCAGCGGTGCCAGCTCGGTGATGAGCTCCTCGACCTTGTCGTCGGCGACGTCCAGGACGATCAACTTCTGGTACGGCGTGAACCGGATGCGATCGGACCCCACGCGCTCCACCGCGTCGGCCACCTTCTGCAGGATGGTGCCCGACACGCGGCCGGCGATGGGGGAGAAGCCCACGGCGTTGAGCCCGTTGCGCAGTTTCTGCACGCCCACGTGGTCGATCGGCTTGGCGGGCTGCTCCGGCGCGGGACCGTCGATCAGCTTGCGCTTCAGGTACTCGTCCTCGAGCACCTGGCGGAACTTCTCGATGCCCCAGTCCTTGACCAGGAACTTCAGGCGCGCCTTGGTGCGCAGGCGGCGGTAGCCGTAGTCGCGGTAGAGGGCCACCACGGCCTCCCACACGTCGGGCACCTCGTCCAGCGGCACCCACGCGCCCACGCGCTGGGCCAGCATCGGGTTGGTGGACAGGCCGCCGCCCACCCACAGGTCCAGGCCGGGACCGTGCTCGGGGTGCACCACGCCGACGAACGCGATGTCGTTGATCTCGTGCACCACGTCCTGCAGGCCCGAGATCGCGGACTTGAACTTGCGCGGCAGATTCGAGTACCGCTTGTCGCCGATGTAGCGGCGCACGATCTCCTCGATGGCGGGGGTGGGGTCGAGGACCTCGTCGAGCGACTCGCCCGCCAGCGGCGAACCGAGCACCACGCGCGGGCAGTCGCCGCAGGCCTCGGTGGTCTGCAGGCCGACGTCCTCGAGGCGTCGCCAGATCTCCGGCACGTCCTCGATGCGGATCCAGTGGTACTGGACGTTCTCGCGGTCGGACAGGTCGGCGGTGTCGCGGGCGAACTCGGTGGAGATCTGGCCCAGGGTGCGCAGCTGGCGGACGCTGAGCGCGCCGGCGTCGCAGCGCACCCGCATCATGAAGTACTCGGCCTCGAGCAGGTCGATGTTCTCGTCGCCGGTGTAGCTGCCGTCGTAGCCCTGCTCACGCTGGGTGTAGAGGCCCCACCAGCGGAAACGGCCGCGCAAGTCGGCCTTGTCGATGCTGGCGAAACCGCCGGGCGCGTAGATGTTCTCGATGCGCGCGCGGACGTTGAGCGGGTTGTCGTCCTTCTTGCTCTGCTCGTTCGGGTTCAGCGGCTCGCGGTAGCCGAGCGCCCACTGGCCCTCGGACTTGCGGCGGACCGGGGCGCCGGTGCGGGCGCGGGTGCCGGCCGGGACCTCCCGGCGGGGTCGCTCCGGGCGGTTGGCACGGGCGCGGCGTTCCGCGGCCGGGCGTTCGGGACGCTCGGCGTCCGCGCGCTGCGGGCGTTCGGTGGCCGAGCGCGCCGGACGGGCGGCGGGTGCGGGCTGATCGGTGTGACCGGCGTCGGTGCTCGACGTCATGGGGTCGCTCCTGCGGGGTGGGTGGAACATCCGTGCTGAAGGCGCGAGGGGCTGATCTCACGCCCGCGGTATCAGCGGACCGATGGGGGAGTCGCCGGAGGATCCGGACGGAGGCGCCGCTGGGCTACCGGGAGAACCCGGGCCGACAACAGTCGCTGCAGACGCGCTTGTAATCGACGTGGCGACGTGCCACCAGTCGTACTCCGAATGCGCGCATGCGAGCCATTCTGCCACGTCAGCGAGGTCGCTCCGACCGGGATGCCGGTATTCCCCGCGAAAACCCGGGAAATTCCCTGGACCACGGGGCCCATTTGTGACCGGCGTCATAGACCTCCCTACGGTCGCGACCGGTGATTCGCCCGAACTGTCCGGTGTGGGGTGCGGCACCGCCTCCGCCGTCGCGCGTCGAGGGAGTGGGATGGGTCACAGCTGTTGACCTCGAGTGTTGTTCAGGTCGGAGGGTTGTCGTCATGAGCACTGAGACCGGTACCGAAGTTGATATCGCCGCCGTTCACGCCGTGGTCGCGGCCGTCGATCGGGCCCAGCGGGCGGAGTCGGTGGACGACTTCCTGGCGCTGTTCCACGAGGACGCGCTGTGGACCACCGGGCACGGGAAGCGGTTGTACGGGCGGGCGGCGATCCGGGAGTTCACCGAGGAGGTGCTGCCGGGGGCCAACACGCACGGGCACGCGACCTACGAGGTCGAACATGTCCAGTTCATCCGCCCGGAGGTGGCGGCGGTGAAGGTGCGGCAGCGATACATCACCCTCGACGGCGCGGTGGACGGCGAGGGGACGCCACTGTACGTGATGACCCGCGAGGACGGGCGGTGGCTGCTCACCGTCGGCCAGAACACGCCGGTAGTGGTGTAGGCGCGGGCGGGTCCCGGTGGGAGCGGAGGTCGGGCGGGCGGCACAATGGTTCGGTGAGTAGCTCCGCGCCTGCCGTCGACCAAGGACCCGTGCTCCGGGGCTTCGGGGGTGGGGCGTTCGGTGTGTACGTGCACGTGCCGTTCTGCGCGACGCGTTGCGGCTATTGCGATTTCAACACGTACACAGCGGGTGAGCTGGGCACCTCGGCCTCGCCCGAGTCGTGGTTGGCGGCGTTGCGGGGCGAACTCGGCGTCGCGGCGGCGGAGTTCGGGCGGCTGCCTGGCGCGCAGCCCGAGGTGGCGACGGTGTTCGTGGGCGGGGGCACGCCCTCGCTGCTCGGCGGCGACGGACTGGCCGCCGTGCTCGACGCGGTGCGCGCCGAGTTCCCGCTGGCACCCGACGCCGAGGTGACGACCGAGTCCAACCCCGAATCCACCTCGCCCGAATTCTTCGCGCGCATCCGCGACGCCGGATACACGCGGGTCTCGCTGGGCATGCAGTCCGCCGCCCGGCACGTGCTCGCGATCCTGGATCGCACGCACACGCCGGGCCGCGCGGTCGCGGCCGCGCGGGAGGCGCGCGCCGCCGGGTTCGACCACGTGAACCTCGACCTCATCTACGGCACCCCCGGCGAGACGGACGCCGATCTGGACGCCAGCCTCGACGCGGTGCTGGCCGCAGGCGTGGACCATGTGTCGGCCTATTCGCTGATCGTGGAGGACGGCACCGCCCTGGCCCGCAAGGTGCGCCGCGGCGAACTGCCCGCCCCCGACGAGGACGTGCTCGCCGCCCGCTACGAACGCATCGACGCGCGATTGGGCGCGGCCGGGCTCCGTTGGTACGAGGTATCCAATTGGGCCGCAAATGATTCCGCGCGCTGCCGGCACAATCTGGGCTACTGGGACGGTGGTGACTGGCTCGGCGCGGGCCCCGGCGCGCACAGCCACGTGGGCGGCGTGCGGTGGTGGAACGTCAAGCACCCTGCCCGCTACGCCGAGCGCGTCGCCCGCGGCGGACTGCCCGCCGCGGGCTGGGAGACCCTGACGCCCGAGGAGCAGTACACCGAGCGCGTCATGCTGACGTTGCGCCTGCGCTCCGGGCTGCCGCTGGCCGACCTCGACCCCTCGGCGAGTCCGGCCGTCGACCGCGCCGTCGCCGACGGCCTCGCCACCCGCACCCCCACCCACCTGATCCTCACCGACCGCGGCCGCCTCCTGGCCGACGGCATCATCCGCGACCTGCTGCTCTGACCGCGGTCCCGACTGGGATCCCCGGAACCGCGACCGACTCGGCGCGACCACTCCTGACCACGTCACCCGACGCTCCGAGACCGGCGCGTGAACCTTCGACACAGGACACCCCTTGTCCTCGGCAGCGTCCCGGACACGTAATCCGGCGACAGCTCGTTCGCCAGCGCCCTCCGAAACCACCTCCGACCGGCCACTTCGCTCACCCTCGGCGGGGCGGCGTGACCTGACTCACCCCTCTGGCGTAGGCTCCCTTTCAACCACGAGGAGACTTATGTCAACCGCACGGCGCGTCCGGCTCGTCCATGATCAGAATGAATTCGCCGAGGCGAAAGCGGCCGAGAAAGCGGAGGTCGAGCGGGTCAACGCGATGGCGGCCCGCACGGTGGCCGGCCACTCGCAGAATGCCGCGGACTGCGAATCCCTGCTCGCGATGCTGGGGCTCGACGCCCTGGCCGGCAGGCAGATCGTCATCCCGCCGCGCTGACCCGGCCCGCGCTCACCGCACCGGGTAGTGCTCGTCCAACCACTCGTCCAGCGTGGGCCCGTCCAGGATCGCGTCCGGACCGGGGAGCAGCGCGCCCTCGGCCTGCGGCCGCTGGTTCGGATCGTCGGCGTTGAACACCTGCTCCACCCGGGCCGGGTGCCCGCGCCTGGCCGCCACCTTCGCCGCCGCTTCGGCGAGATTCACTGCGTGCGGTCCCGCGAGGTCGACCCGGTCGGGCGCGTCGTCGGCCACGGCCAGCTCGGCCAAGTGCTCGGCGGCCGTGCGGGCCGCGACCAGCTGGGCGCGGAACTCCGGCACGAACGCGGTGTCACCGTCGGTGGTCCAGCCGAGCATCATCTCGGTGAACTCGTGGAACTGGGCCGCCCGCAGGACGCGCACCGGCACCGGCCCTTCGGCGTAGGCGCGTTCGTGGGCCAGCTTGCCCGCGTAGTGCCCCTCGCTGAACACGTCGATGCCGATGATCGACACCACCGCGATCCGCCGCACGCCCGCCGCCGACGCGGTCCGCTGCACGGTGCGGGCGACGGTCGCGAAGAAATCCGTCACCGCCGCCGTGTCGACCACCGGTGTGTTCGCCGCGTCCACCACCACATCCACCCCGGTCAGCGCGGCCGCGAGCCCCTCGCCGGTGTAGACGTCCACGCCACCGGCCCGCGTGATCTCCACGACCTCGTGGCCCTTGTCCTTCAGGACGGCGCCCACTTCGCGTCCGATCCGTCCGCTCGCGCCGATCACCGCTACCCGCATGTCGTTCTCCTCTTCCGCTCGGGACTTCGCTGAGGGGACGACGCGGCATCGCGAGGTGTGACAGTGACGTGCGTCACGGCGCAATCGCCTGCGGCGCAGTGGGATCGATCGGCGCGGACACGGACGGTCGCGCACGGTCGATTGGCGGAGAGACAATTAAACTGGATACTCAGTCCACCGGGAACGGTGGTGACGCACGCCCGGGCTGCGCCGGCGAGCCCGCGGCGCAGGGAGGCAGCGAGGAGGTTGGGCCGATGTCGAGCACCGAGGATCGGCGCTTCGAGGTCCTGCGCGCGATTGTGGCGGACTACGTATCGACCAAGGAGCCGATCGGCTCGAAGACCCTGGTGGAGCGGCACAACCTGGGTGTGTCCAGCGCCACGGTCCGCAACGACATGGCCGTGCTCGAGGCCGAGGGCTACATCACCCAGCCGCACACCAGCTCCGGGCGCATCCCCACCGACAAGGGGTACCGGCAGTTCGTCGACCGCATCTCCGAGGTCAAGCCCCTCTCGCCCGCCGAGCGCCGCGCGATCATGGACTTCCTCGAATCCGGCGTCGACCTCGATGACGTGCTGCGCCGCGGCGTGCGGTTGCTGGCCCAGCTCACCCGGCAGGTCGCGGTGGTGCAGTACCCTACGGTGTCGGCGTCGACGGTGCGTCACATCGAGGTCGTCGCGCTGAACCCGGCCCGCCTGCTGCTGGTGGTGATCACCGACACCGGCCGCGTCGACCAGCGCCTGGTGGAACTCGGCGCGGTCATCGACGACGAGGATCTGGCGGCGCTGCGCGCCATGCTCGGCGGCGCGATGGACGGCAAGCGCCTGGCCACCGCCTCCGCCGCGGTCGCCGCCCTGCCCGAGACCGCACCGCAGCGGCTGCGCGATGTGCTGATCCGGGTGTCGACGGTGCTGGTGGAGACCCTGGTCGAGCATCCCGAGGAGCGGCTGGTGCTGGGCGGCACCGCGAATCTCACCCGCAACGCGGGCGATTTCGGCCTGCCCGGTTCGCTGCGCCAGGTGCTCGAGGCGCTCGAGGAGCAGGTGATCGTGCTGAAGCTGATCGCCGCCGCGCAGCAGCCGGGCACCGTCACCGTCCGGATCGGCGAGGAGACCCAGGTCGAGCAGATGCGCGGCACCTCGGTGGTGTCCACGGGGTACGGCACCGAGGGGGCGGTCCTCGGCGGGATGGGCGTGCTCGGCCCGACCCGCATGGACTACCCGGGGACGATCGCGTCGGTGGCCGCCGTGGCGCGCTACATCGGCGAGGTGCTCGCCGAGCGCTGAGCGGGCCGCGAGGTCGCCGCTGCTACCCTCGAACCTCCCGCCGGTTAAAGTTGAGTGTGTCCGGCTAATGTTGTGGCCGGCACCGGTGGGAACCATGACGACGAGCGACCTCCCCGGCCACCCGGCCGGCGGGTGGACAGCGACCAAGGACTAGAGAACTCAAGTGGCACGGGACTACTACGGACTGCTCGGCGTCGCGAAGAACGCGACGGACCAGGAGATCAAGCGCGCCTACCGCAAGCTCGCGCGCGAACTCCACCCCGACGTCAACCCCGACGAGGCAGCGCAGGCCAAGTTCAAGGAAGTGTCAGCGGCCTACGAGGTGCTCTCGGATCCGGAGAAGCGCCGCATCGTGGACATGGGCGGCGATCCGCTGGAATCCGGCGGGGGCGGCGCGGGGTTCTCCGGCGCGGGCTTCGGCGGTCTCGGCGACGTGTTCGAGGCGTTCTTCGGCGGGATGAGCGGCGCGGGCGGCGGCCAGCGCAAACCGCGCGGGCGCGTGCAGCCGGGTGCGGACTCGCTGCTGCGCACCCGCCTGAGCCTGGCCGAGTGCGCGGTCGGCGTCACCAAGCACCTGACCGTCGACACCGCCATCCTGTGCGATTCCTGTCACGGCGCGGGCACCAACGGCAACTCCAAGCCGGTGCGCTGCGAAACCTGCGGGGGCGCGGGCGAGGTCCAGTCGGTGCAGCGGTCCTTCCTCGGCCAGGTGCTCACCTCGCGGCCCTGCCCCACCTGCCGCGGCGCGGGCGAGACCATCCCCGACCCCTGCCACAAGTGCGGCGGCGACGGACGGGTGCGCGCCCGCCGCGAGATCGCCGCGCCGATCCCGGCCGGTGTGGCCAACGGGATGCGCGTGCGGCTCGCCGCGCAGGGTGAGGTCGGGCCCGGCGGCGGTCACGCCGGTGACCTGTACGTCGAGATCGTGGAGCAGCCGCACGACGTGTTCGTCCGCGACGGCGACGACCTGCACTGCACGGTGCGGGTGCCGATGGTGGACGCCGCGCTGGGCACCACCGTCGTCATCGACACCATCCTCGACGGCCCCGTCGAGCTGTCCATCCCCGCGGGCACCCAGCCGGGCGAGGTCTCGGTGCTGCGCGGGCACGGCATGCCGCGGCTGCGCTCGGGCGCGCGCGGTGATCTGCTGGCGCACCTCGACATCGTCATCCCCACCAAGCTGGACGGTAAGCAGACCGATCTGCTGCGCAAGTACAAAGGCATGCGCGACCGCGACCGCGCCGAGGTGATGTCGGCGCAGTCCGAGCACAACAGCGGACTGTTCGCCCGGCTGCGCGCCTCGTTCAGCGGGCGCTGATCCGTTGGCCGCCACGGTCTTCTACCTCGACGACATTCCCGAGCCGGGCGGCCGCGCGGTGCTCGGCGGCCCCGAGGGCCGCCACGCCGCCACCGTGCGGCGCATCCGGGTGGGCGAGCCGATCACGCTGTCCGACGGGCGCGGTGTGCTCGCCGCCTCGGAAGTCGTTGCCGCCCAACGCGATCGGCTCGAGTTGACGGTGCTGGAAAAGGTTGTGGCGCAACCGGTTCCGCCGCGCGTCACGGTGGTGCAGGCGCTGCCCAAATCGGAGCGCTCGGAGCTGGCCGTGGAACTCATGACCGAGGCGGGCGCCGACCGGATCGTCCCGTGGCAGGCCGCGCGCTGCGTCGCGAACTGGGAAGCCAAGGCGGCCAAGGGCGTCGAGAAATGGCGGTCGGCGGCGCGCTCGGCCGCGCGGCAGTCCCGTCGGGCCTACATCCCCGAGGTCACCGACCTGCACCGCACGCGCGATCTGCTCGATCTGGTGCGCGACGAGGTGGCGCGGGGGGCGGTGGTCGCGGCGCTACACGAGTCCGGCGCAGGACGTTTCACGGAACTGCCGCTGCGCGAGGCACCCGAGGTGGTGCTGATCGTCGGTCCCGAAGGCGGATTGGCCGACGACGAACTCGCCGCGCTCGCGGACGCCGGTGCCAGGGCGGTGCTGCTCGGTCCGACCGTGTTGCGTACGTCGACCGCGGCGGCGGTGGCGCTCGGCGCGCTAGGGGCGTTGACCGCGCGCTGGTAGCGGCCGCGTCAGCGATTCTTACGCCCGGCGAGCACGCCGTAGGCGACGCCGAAGACCAGGCCGAGGGACAGGCCGAGCGCGAGGTCGTCGAGGATCAGCTGCCCGAAGGCGAGTCCGAAGCAGAGACCGAGGGCCACCCCGGTACTCAGGGCGGCGCCGTCGTCGTTCGAGGTCGGTTCCGGCTCACTCACGGGTCACAGTGTGCCCGATGCGCGCCGACGAGGCCCGACGGCGACCGATCGGTGGCCGGTTATTCACTGTCCGGTGTCGGTGGTGCGGGTTAGACTTTGGTCATTCCTTTGGCTGTCGAGACCGGAAGCAGGCTGCACAACTTTTGCGAACACAAGGCGAGATCGGAGACCCGACCAACCCCGTGGCGGGTACCGCCGCCCGCGACAACGGTTCGGTGCCCGCGGCACGCACCGTACGCTCCAGCATCGAACTCGCTCCGGAATCCGTGTTCCCCTTCCTCGGTTCGGCCGACGAGAACCTGCGTGAGCTCGAGGGCCTCCTCGACGCGGACATCCACGTGCGCGGCAACTCCGTCACCCTCACCGGCAAGGCGGCCGACGTGGCGCTGGCCGAGCGGGTGATCGAGCAGCTCATCGCCCTGACCGGCCGCAACCGGGTGGTCGGCCCCGAGGCGGTGCGGCACACGGTGTCGATGCTGACCGAGGGGTCGAGCGAGTCCCCGGCCGAGGTGCTGAGCCTGGACATCCTGTCCCGGCGCGGCAAGACCATCCGGCCCAAGACCCTGAACCAGAAGCGCTACGTCGACGCCATCGACGCCAACACCATCGTGTTCGGCATCGGCCCCGCGGGCACCGGCAAGACGTACCTGGGCATGGCGAAGGCCGTGCAGGCGCTGCAGTCCAAGCAGGTCAACCGCATCATCCTCACCCGCCCGGCGGTCGAGGCCGGCGAACGCCTCGGGTTCCTCCCCGGCACGCTGAACGAGAAGATCGACCCCTACCTGCGCCCGCTCTACGACGCCCTGCACGACATGATGGACCCCGAGGCCATCCCCAAACTCATGGCCGCCGGCGTCATCGAGGTAGCGCCCCTGGCGTACATGCGGGGCCGCGCGCAGCCGCTGCACACCAAGGTGCTGACGCCGGCCGGTTTCCGGCCGATCGGTGAGATCGAGGTCGGTGACTTCGTCATCGGGTCCGACGGTAGCGCTACCGAGGTGCTCGGCGTCTATCCGCAGGGGTTCAAGGAGATCTACCGCGTCCACACGCAGGACGGCGCATCGACCTTGGCATCCGGCGACCACCTCTGGTCGGTCTACACGCGCGACGATCGCCGCCGCGGGAAGCCCCCACGGGTGCTCCAGACCAAGGAAATGATCGGCAATCTGCGCGCGGCGCACTACCACCGGTACGAATTGCCACTGCTCAGTTCGCCTGTTCGATTCCCGTCGGTCGCGGTGCCGATGGACCCGTACGCGCTCGGCCTGTTGCTCGGCGACGGGTGCCTCACCGGCTCGACGACGCCCACCTTCGCGACGAACGATCCCGAGCTCGCGCGGGTGCTCGAGCGGTCGATTCCCGGGATCGTGGTTCGGCACGAGTCGGGCGTGGATGACGTCCTGAATCGAGTGACCGCCCCCAGTGACGTGTTCACGACCGCCAACCCGGTGACCGCGATAGCGCGGCAGTTGGGTCTGGCAGGCGCCCGCTCGGCGACCAAGTTCGTGCCGCGTGAGTACCTGTACAACGATCACGAGGTCCGGCTGGGTGTCTTGCAAGGTCTGCTCGACGCCGACGGTGGGCCGGTCACGCAGCACGGGCGCGCCTGCGGGATCCAGTTCACGACGGTTTCGGAGGAACTGCGCGACAACGTGATCTTCCTGGTGCAGTCGCTCGGTGGTATCGCCCACAGCCGCACCCGCCTTGCCGAAGGCCGCTCACCCGGCCTGGCGAAGGGCCGGGCGGTCGAACATCGTTCGGACGCACACATTCTCGACATCCGGCTGCCCGAGGGTATCGAGCCGTTCCGGCTGGAGCGCAAAGCCGCGAAGTACGCCGAGCACGGTGGTGGCCGCCCGATGCGGTTCATCGACCGCATCGAATCGGCCGGTACCGAGGAAGCCGTGTGCATCCGGGTCGCGGCCGCCGACTCGCTGTACGTCACCGAGGACTTCCTGCTGACGCACAACACGCTCAACGACTCCTTCATCATCTTGGACGAGGCGCAGAACACCACGGCCGAGCAGATGAAGATGTTCCTGACGCGGCTCGGGTTCGGGTCGAAGATCGTGGTGACCGGTGACGTCACGCAGGTCGATCTGCCCAGCGGGGCGCGGTCGGGTCTGCGGGCGGCCACGGAGATCCTCACCGATATCGAGGACATCCACTTCGCCGAGCTCACCAGCAGCGATGTGGTCCGGCACCGCCTGGTCTCCGACATCGTCGACGCCTACGACCGCTTCGAGGCCGACACCCGTCCGGTCGGTCCGCACATGCCGGGCAACCGTGCCCAGCGCCGCGCCGCTGGGCGCTCGGCCCGCCGCTGAGAGTGGCTGGGCCTGACTCAGGTCGCGGGGTGTAGCGCGGATGCGGTGCGCGCGGCATTCGGCCATGTAGCGGGTCGACTTGTGCGCGCGGCGGCACCCCGCCGCGGATGATCCCGTGTGCCGGGCGACCGTCCTGACCGGAGTCGAATCGCGGGTGATTCCCGGTCGGATGGAGCGACGTTCCCGGCGCGCCGGTCGGTGCGCACTCGCGCTGGCCGTTTCCGGAGGCGCCCCGGCTCACCAACCGTGTCGGCCGTGCACGGAACATCGAGGGTGACTCGTGACCGCGAGCCGGTCGGGACGTGATGGGGGGCACCGAATACCCTGATCAGGTGAGCATCGAGATCGCCAATGAGTCGGGCATCGACGTACCCGAGGAGGATCTGGTCAGTGTCGCGCGGTTCGTGATCGCCCGGATGGACGTGCACCCCGCCGCCGAGCTGTCGATGGTGCTGGTGGATCTCGACACCATGGCCGATCTGCACATGCGGTGGATGGATCTGCCCGGCCCGACCGACGTGATGTCGTTCCCGATGGACGAACTCGAGCCCGGCGGGCGCCCGGACAGCCCGGAGCCCGGCCCCTCGATGCTCGGCGACATCGTGCTGTGCCCGGAGTTCGCGGGCGCGCAGGCGCGCAAGGCGGGCCACTCCCTGGAACACGAACTGGCCCTGCTCACCGTGCACGGCGTACTGCACCTGCTCGGCTACGACCACGCCGAGCCGGAGGAGGAGAAGGAAATGTTCGCGCTGCAGGCGCGGTTGCTGGAGGAGTGGTACGAGAGCCTGCGCGAGGCGCGGCGGCGGGCCGAACTGGCCGCACGCGACGCGCGCCTGCTCGGCAAGGCGGGCTTCACCGGCCCCGGTGACGCGCTGGGCCCCGCGTGAGTCCGGCGACCCTCATCCTGCTGGCGGTGTTGCTGGTCCCGGCGGGTGGCCTGTTCGCGGGCGTCGACGCCGCGCTCAACACCGTGTCCCCGGCGCGGGTCGCCGATATGGCGCGCGCCGAACGGCCCGGCGCGGCCCGGTTGAGCCGGATCGTGGCCGACCGCGCCCGCTACGTGAACCTGATGGTGCTGTTGCGCGTGCTGTGCGAGATCGGCGCGACGGTGCTGCTCGCGGCGGCGCTGATGGCGGTCTGGGACGACAATTGGGCGCTGGTCGCCACGGCGGCGATCATGGTGCTGGTCGACTACGTCGTGATCGGTGTCGGACCCCGCACCCTGGGCCGCCAGCACGCCTACTCGCTGGCGCTGGCCTCGGCCCTGCCGTTGCAGTTCATCGGCGCGCTGCTGGGCCCGGTCAGCCGCCTGCTGATCCTCATCGGCAACGCGATCACCCCCGGTAGGGGCTTCCGCAACGGTCCGTTCGCCTCGGAGATCGAGTTGCGCGAGGTGGTCGAGATGGCCGGCGAGCGCGGCGTGGTGGCCGACGACGAACGCCGCATGATCCAGTCGGTCTTCGAACTCGGCGACACCCCGGCGCGCGCGGTCATGGTGCCGCGCACCGAGATGGTGTGGATCGAGGCCGACAAGACCGCCGCCCAGGCGCTCTCGCTCGCGGTGCGCAGCGGCCACTCCCGCATCCCGGTGGTCGGGGAGAAAGTCGACGACATCCTCGGCGTGGTGTACCTGAAAGACCTTGTGTCGTACGCGGATCGCAGCCGCAAGGTGCTGGTGCGCCAGGTGATGCGCCCGGCGGTGTTCATGCCCGACTCCAAGCCGCTGGACGATCTGCTGGACGAGATGCAGCGCCGGCGCAACCACATGGCGCTGCTGGTGGACGAGTACGGCGGCATCGCGGGCCTGGTCACCATCGAGGACGTGCTCGAGGAGATCGTCGGTGAGATCGCCGACGAATACGACACCGACGAGACCCCGCCGGTGGAGGATCTCGGCGACGGCCGGTTCCGGGTGTCGGCGCGGCTGTCGGTGGAGGATCTCGGCGAACTGTACGGCCTGGACATCGAGGACGAAGACGTCGACACCGTGGGCGGCTTGCTCGCGCACGGGCTGGGCCGGGTGCCGCTGCCCGGGTCGAAAGTGGTCGCGCACGGGCTGGTGCTGCGCGGCGAGGGCGGCCCCGATCAGCGCGGCCGGATGCGGGTCAACACGGTGCTGGTGCGCAAGGCGCCGGACAAGTCCGAGAAATCCGCGAAAGCGGACGCGGCGGCGCCGGGCGACGGAGAATCGGTCGGCGGCAAGCGCACACGCAATGGGAACGAGGACGGAGACACCGATGACTGAACTGGATGCCGAGGACACCAAGCTGCTCACCCTGGCGCGGGGCGCGATGGGCCGCACCGGTGGCGCGGGCGGCGCGGCGGTGCGCGACACCGACGGGCGCACCTACGCGGCGGGGGAGGTCGAGTTGCAGGCGCTGCGCCTGACCGCGTTGCAGGCCGCCGTGGCCGCCGCACTGTCCAGCGGCGCGGAGGGGTTCGAGGCGGCGGTCGTGGTGGCCGGCCGGTTCTCCGATGCCGGTGTGGCCGCGGTGCGCGAGGTGTCGCCCTCGGCGCGGATCGTGTTCACCGACCGGGCGGGCGAGTCCGTGTTCGACATCGTCGACGACGCGGCCGTCGAGGTGCAGGGTGGCTGACGCGCCGGGCACCGAATTCCGTTCCGGATTCGTCTGTTTCGTCGGCAGGCCCAACACCGGCAAGTCGACGCTGACCAACGCGCTGGTGGGCGCCAAGATCGCGATCACGTCCTCGCGGCCGCAGACCACGCGCCACACCATCCGCGGCATCGTGCACCGCGACCACGCCCAGCTGATCCTGGTGGACACCCCGGGCCTGCACCGCCCGCGCACCCTGCTCGGCCAGCGGCTCAACGATCTCGTGCGCGACACCTACTCCGAGGTGGACGTGATCGCGCTGTGCATTCCCGCCGACGAGAAGATCGGCCCCGGCGACCGCTGGATCGTCTCCCAGGTCAAGCAGATGGCGCCCAAGACCACCCTGCTCGGCGTGGTCACCAAGATCGACAAGGTGAGCCGCGACCAGGTCGCCGCGCAGTTGCTGGCGGTGTCGGAGCTGCTCGGGTCCGAGACCGACGTGGTGCCGGTGTCGGCGGTGAAGGGCGAACAGGTCGAGGTCCTCGTCGACGTGATCGCCTCGAAGATGCCGGCGGGCCCCGCCTTCTACCCCGACGGTGAGCTGACCGACGAGCCGGAGGAAACTCTCATGGCCGAGCTCATCCGCGAGGCCGCGCTGGAGGGTGTGCGCGACGAGCTGCCGCATTCGCTGGCCGTGGTCATCGAGGAGGTGCTCGAGCGCGAGGAGAACCCGGACATGCTCGACGTGCACGCGTTGCTGTACGTGGAGCGGCCGAGTCAGAAGGCGATCGTCATCGGCAAGGGCGGTGCGCGCCTCAAGGAGGTCGGCACCAACGCGCGCAAGCAGATCGAGCACATCCTCGGCGTGCGGATCTATCTCCACCTGCACGTGAAGGTGGCCAAGGACTGGCAGCGCGATCCCAAACAGCTGGGCAAACTCGGCTTCTGATGCCGTTCACCGGTTGCGAAACAACTTGGTGAACAAGGTGTCCCGGGTGGATGGGCCGGGTACAGTCCCCGCAACAGCCACGGATCGCACGGGGGAGGCCGTCAGTGTCCGAAACCACGAACGACGTCGGCAAGCTCCTCGAGCTGCTGCGCGCGCTCGGCGTGCCCGATGCCAAACCCCGTGTGCTGCGCACGATGTTGCGCCGCAGGCGGCCGGTCCCGCGCCCGATCGTCGAGCTGACCGGTCCCGGCGCGCACAACGGCCTGCTGGTGGAGCTGTACCGCTGGCTCGGCGAATCCGGCGGGCGGCGGGCCACACCGCGCGCCCGGGTGGATCTGAACGCCCCCGACCTGCCGCCCGACGCGCTCGCACCCGATCCGAACGCCGCCGGTGAGGAACTGCGCGGCCACTGCCTGCCGATCGTGCAGCGACTGGTGGAGGGCTTCTCCACCGACGACACGAATATGGGGCCGATCAAGTTCCCGCGCTACCGCACGGCGGATTGGCTGACGCGCCAACGGGTTACGAACGACGAGACCGAGGCCGCGGTCGAACTGCGGTCCCGATTGCCGCGCCTGCTGCGCAGCGGCTCGTTCACCGACCGATCCGACACCGCCGAGGGGGTGAGCGGCGACGCGATCTCGCGGCTGGTGTTCGGTGTGCTGGCGCTGTGGCCGGTGCTGCGGTTGTGGCTGTGGATCAGCGGTCGTATCCCGGGCATGTCCAAGGTGACGCACTGGTTCATGCACCAGCGCTACATGGCGCCCGAATTGTCCGACAGCTTCCTGGGTTTCGCGACCAGGCTCACCGCCACCCGGCGCAGCGACGAGAACGAGGACCAGGTCGCCAAGCTGCTCGTGCACGCCTTCTTGGAGGATCTGCGCGACGCCTACCGCAAACGGCTGTGGCGGCCCTCGGGCTGGCGGCGCACCGCCTACCCCGTGGCGCTGCTCGGCGTGGTGGAGGAAGCGGGCGACGGGATGCGGTTGCTGCGCCGGATCAACGACATCCGCAACGAGACCGGCCACGACGATCCGCTGGTAGTGATCGCCTGTCTGGAACGGGAACCGGCGCGTCCCCCGGTGCGCGATCTGTCGCGGGTGGGGGACCTGCACTCCCTCGACACGCTCGAAAGCCTGGTCGACCGGCCGTATTCCGAGCGCCAGCCCGATCCCGTGCAGCGGTGGCTGCGCAATATCGAGAACATGCGCACGAACCGGCTCTCGGACGCCTGGTTCCTGCCGCTGCGCGCGGAGTTGCCCGACCCGCCGGACCGGGAGGTCCGCGATCCGGAGTACGCGCATCTCGCGGTGCCGCCCGCGCCGCCGCTCGCCGCGCGCCGCTCGTTCGTGGCGCTGTGCGTGCTGATCCCGGTGCTGCTGGCGGCGGCGCTGGCGCTGGTGTACATCCCGCCGCTGCGCGGCGCGCCCTGTTCGAACTGGCCGTGGACGTCGGGGATCGTGGTGCAGGAGCGCGACGGCGAATGCGTCGGTTACAGCGACAACGCCGACCACATCTTCACCGACGACCCCTCGCTGTCGGCGGTGCAGCGGGAAGTGTTCCGGCTCAACGTCGCCGCCGCCGACGCGCGGCGCGACAATCCGCGCAGGCCCCTGATCACGCTGGTGTTCTTCTCGGGCCTGAGCTACGTCGACACCAACACGCGGTAT
This sequence comes from Nocardia puris, assembly GCF_003315035.1. Taxonomy (GTDB): domain Bacteria; phylum Actinomycetota; class Actinomycetes; order Mycobacteriales; family Mycobacteriaceae; genus Nocardia; species Nocardia puris. The sequence goes on along the minus strand of NZ_QNRE01000009.1, from coordinate 112,112 downwards.
CCGCACGCGCAGGTGGAGGAGCTGGCCGGGATCGCGGTGCAGCAGCGGCGCGCGCTGGCCGCCTCCGACGAGTCCGAACCGCTGCTGCGGATCGTGATCGCCAACGGCGGCTCTGACATGCGGCACGCGACCTTCGTGGTGGACCGGCAGTTGCAGGGACTGCTGCGCGACGATCCCACCATTCTCGGCGTGATCGGCATGGACCGCAGCAACGCCGAAACCCGGCGCGCCATCGGCAGATTGGGTGAGCTGGGTGTGCCGGTGGTGGCGACCACGCTCTCGGCCGACGGGCTGGAGCGGTCCTCGCCGCTGTACTTCCAAGCCGCGCCGAGCAATCGGACGCAGGCCCGGTTGATCGCGGATTACGTTCGGGGAGCGCGCTATCCGGAGGGTGCGCCGCGCGCCGGCCAACCGCGCTACACGCAGGTCGCCATCTATCAGCCGGAAGCGCCCGACGACATCTACGTCAACACGCTGGTCGATGATCTGCGCGAGGAACTACACGCTCGCGACATCGGGTACGAGACGCTCACCTGGACCGAACAGCAAGAGCTGAACCGCTTTCCGGCGCCGTGCGAGACGGCCGATTTCGATCGCGGCACGCTGCTGTTCTTCGCGGGCCGCAACGACGATTTCGCGACGTTCGCGCGGTCGGTGACGCGCGGCTGCCTCACCGGCGAATCGCCCGCCATCCTGGGCAACGACACCGTGACCCGCCTGATCACCGATCAGAAGGCGATGGCCGCGCTGCCGTCCACGCTGCCGGTGCGCTACGTGGCCAAGGCCGCCCCGGTGATGCTGGGCGGCGCGGAATGCGTGCGCGGCAACGGCACACTCGGCGACGAGCCGGTGGCGTTCGACTACCAGCAGCTGTGCGCGGGGCTGGCCGCGCTCATCGCGGACCTGCGGGAGTACCCGGACATGGCGGACTATCAGCCGTCCTGGCCGGGCGACGGCACCGGTCTGGCCTACGACGTGGTGGGCCTGTTCCTGCGCGCGGTGCGCATCGGCGGCGATTCGCCGAACCGCACCGCCGTCGCGATGCAGTTGCGCGAGGACGACTACGAGGGCGTCGGCGGCACGCTCGGCTTCTCGTCCAGCCGGGTGGCCGACGGGTCGTCGCTGGCGATCCTGATCACGCAGGGCGTCGGACAGCCGGGGCCGCAGCAGTGCCTGGTGATGTCACCGCGGCCCGCCGACGGCGACGGGTGCCCGGCGGGCACGAGCAGCACACTGGAGGAATGGATTTCGGCCACGGAATGAGCCGGCTCACCACCAGGGTTCGGGCCGCGCACGCTCCCAATGCAATTCGGATTCCAGCTGTGCCGCCACCGAGATGAGCTGCGCGTCGGCGTCGGCGGGGCCCATCAGCTGGGCGCCGATCGGCAGGCCCGCGTCGGTGAAACCGGCCGGTACGTTCACGCTGGGCCAGCCGAGCACGTTCCACGGCCAGGTGTACGGGCAGGCGGCGGTGATGAGGTTGTTGGTGTCGGTGACGCCGATGCCGTCGATCTCCTCGGCGCGGGGCGGGGGAGTGGCCGTGGTGGGCGCGAGCACCACGTCGTAGTCGGCGAAGAAGCCGCCGATCCGCTTGTGCAGCAACGCTTCCGCCCGGCGCGCCGCGAACAGCGCGGGCCCGCCGAGCACGCGCCCGAGACGCACGTTGGCGAGGGTGCGCGGATCCACCCGGGAGCCGGGCATGCTGTCGTGCACGGACCGGATGCCCGCCATCGAGCGCGGCAGGAATGTCGCGCCGATCAGCAGTCCGTAGTGCAGGTCGGCGACCGTGACCGAATGGCCGAGCCTGCGCAGCGTCGCCGCGATCCGGCGCACGCCCGCCGCCACCTCCGGATCCAGCGCGGTCTTCGTCGCGGTGAATGGAATGCGCAGCGACAGGGCGATGTTCAAGCGTCCGGGATCATGCCCGACCGCCTCGCTCGCGCGGATCGGCGCGGGCGTGTGGCGGTCGCCCGCGTGCGGGCCTGCCGCCGCATCGAGCAGCAGCGCGGCGTCGGCGACGGTGCGCGCCAGCGGGCCGTTCACCGTGAGCCCGTGGAACGCTTCGGCTTCCGGCCAGGTGGAGATGCGCCCGCGCTGCGGTTTGATGCCGACCAGGTTGGTCCACGCGGCCGGGATGCGCACCGAGCCCGCGCCGTCGGAACCCAGGGCGGCGGGGACCAGTCCGGCCGCCACCGCCGCCGAGGAACCGCCCGAGGAGCCGCCGGGCGTGTGCTCGCGGTGCCACGGGTTGCGGGTGTGGCCGAAGGCCGCGCCGCTGGTGAACGGCAGCTGCCCGTACTCGCAGGTGTTGGTCTTGCCGACGATCACCGCGCCGGCCGCGCGCAAGCGCCGGACCGGTTCGGCGTCTTCGGTTTTCGGCGGGAAGTCGCCCCCGCAGCCGAACGCCGTGGGCTCCCCGGCGATGTCGGTGTCGTCCTTCACCGCGATCGGCACGCCGAGCAGCGGCAGTCGCTCGCCCGCCGCGAGTCTGCGGTCGGCCTCGGCGGCTTCGGCGAGCGCCCGCTCGCGGCGGACCAGGCGGAACGCGTTGAGCGTGGGCTGACTCGCGTCGATCCGGTCCAGCGCGGCCGTCACGGCGTCGACCGACGTGACGGCGCCCGTCGCGAGCGCGTCCGCCAGCTCGCCGAGTCCGCGGTGCTCCGGCGCGACGGTGGCGGGGGTCGCGCGGTCCGACGCCGTCATGTGATCTCCCTCTCCTGGTTCACCTGCACCGTAGCGCTCAATTGGTCGATCGTCCATATCGGTTATCGCGGGGCGGGCGAAAGCGCATCACTGGCGCGGTATAGACATACATACGGCATGTATGTAAAAGTGGACCGGTCCCGATGAACCATGGGAGGAATCATGGGAACCAGTCAGGCCCTCGGCCCCGCCCACGAGATCGACCTGCCCGCCGGCCGCATCCGCTATCACGACATCGGCTCGGGTTCGCCCGTCGTCTTCGTTCACGGACTGCTCGTCAACGCCGATCTGTGGCGCGCGGTGGTACCGGCCGTCGCGGCGGCGGGGCACCGCTGCCTGGCGGCGGACTGGCCGCTCGGCGCGCATTCGATCCCGGTCCCCGGCGCCGACCTCACGCCCACCGGCGTCGCCGATCTCATCGCCGACTTCCTCGACCGCCTCGACCTGACCGACGTCACCGTGGTCGCCAACGACACCGGCGGAGCGATCACCCAGGTGTTGCTGACCCGGCGTCCCGAGCGCATCGGCCGGGTGGTGCTCGCCTCGGTCGACAGTTACGAGAACTTCCCGCCGCGCGTCTTCGGCACGCTACCGCTGCTGGCCCGCCTTCCGGGCAGCATGCGCCCGGTGACCGAACTGCTGCGCGTGCGTGCCCTGCACCGGTTGCCGATCGCCTTCGGCTGGGTGACCAAGCGCCCCATGCCCGCCGAGATCGCCGACTCCTACCTGCTGCCGAGCCGCCGCTCGGGCGCGATCCGAAAAGATCTGCGGCGCTTCCTGAAAACGATGCACCGCCGCTACACCCTCGACGCCGCGTCGCGTTTCGGCTCGGTCCGCGTGCCGGTGCTGCTCGCCTGGGCGCGCGAGGACAAGCTCTTCCCCGCCTCCGACGCCGAGCGGCTGGCGCGCGAACTGCCCGGCGCCACGCTCACCTGGATCGACGATTCCTACACCCTGGTGCCGGAGGACCGTCCCGAGTTGCTTACCCACCGCATTCTGGAGTTCACTCGGCTGCATGCCACGCCGTAGCCAGGAGGATCGATCGCGGGCCACGAGGGCCGCGCTGGAGCGGGCGGGCCGTCACCTGTTCGCCGAGCGCGGCTTCGCGGCCACCTCCGCCGAGCAGTTGGTGGCCGAGGCCGGCGTCACGCGCGGCGCGCTGCACCACCACTACGGCGACAAGCGCGGTCTCTTCCTGGCCGTATTGGAGCAATTGGAAGTGGAGAACACCGAGGAGATCGGGCGCGCGATCGCCGCCGCCGGGTCCGACGACGTGGTCGCCGCCATGGCCGTCGGGCTCGGCGTCTTCCTGGAGATCTGTGAGCGCCCGGAGATGATCCGCATCGCCCTCTACGATGCGCCCGCCGTGCTCGGCTGGGAACAGTGGCGCGCGTTCGAGGCCAGGCACGGGCTCGGACTGATCGTCGCCGGACTCGAACAGGCCCGCGCGGCGGGCGCGATCGTGGACGCCCCGGTCGACATGGTGGCGCGACTGTTGCTGAGCGCGGTCACCGAGGCGGGGCTGATCGTCGCGCACGCCGAGGACAAGGAGGCCGCCCGCGCGCGGGCGCAGCAGTCGCTGCTGCTGCTCACGGCCGGGTTGCTGCGCACCTGACCGCCGTGCCTGGCTCGCGCTGTCACCGGCGCGTGCGAGGATGGGAGCGTGCGTTTGTATCGGGATGAGGCGGTCGTGGTGCGCCAGCACAAGCTGGGCGAGGCGGACCGCATCGTCACGCTGCTGACGCGTCAGCACGGCCTGGTCCGCGCGGTGGCCAAGGGGGTGCGGCGCACCAAATCCCGCTTCGGCGCACGGCTGGAACCGTTCTCCTACATCGACGTGCAACTGCATCCGGGCCGGACGCTGGACGTGGTCACCCAGGTACACACCGTCGAGGCGTTCGCCGCCGACATCATCGACGACTACGGCCGCTACACCACCGGCTGCGCGATCCTCGAGACCGCCGAGCGCCTGGCGGGCGAGGAGCGCGCCCCCGCCCCGAAACTGCACGCGCTCACCGCGAGCGCCCTGCGCGCCCTCGCCGCCAAACAGCGTCCGCACGAACTGATCCTCGACGCGTACCTGTTGCGCGCCATGGGATTCGCGGGTTGGGCGCCCGCGCTGGACGAATGCGCCAAGTGCGCCACCCCCGGTCCACACCGGGCCTTCCACGTCGCGGCGGGCGGGGCGGTGTGCGTGCACTGCCGTCCGCCTGGCGCGGCCACTCCCGGACCCGGGGTGCTCGACCTGCTCGTCGCCCTGCTGAAGGGGGAGTGGGAGTACATCGTGGGCGTCCCCGATTCGGCGCGCAGGCAGGCCAGCGGCCTGGTGGCCGCCCATCTGCAATGGCATCTGGAACGCCAGTTGCGCACGTTGCCGCTGATCGAGCGCACGCCCTCGGCCGCGGGGCGCGTGGGCTGAGGCGGCAATCGGCGGAGGTCGTCCCGGGCCTCGCGCGCGATCAGGCAGGATGGAGCCCGTGATCCTCCGTCGAGACTCCGCCCCCGCGCCCGCGCCGAACGCGGGACGCACCGTCCGGCCGCCGTCACCGCACCCGTCGGGGGCGCGCCCGCCGGAGCTGCCGCCGGAGCTGGTGCCCCGGCACGTCGCGCTGGTGATGGACGGCAACGGGCGCTGGGCCCAGGAGCGCGGGCTGCCGCGCACGGCGGGGCACGAACGCGGCGAGGCGGTGCTCATGGACACCGTCGAGGGCTGTATCGAGATCGGCGTGCAGTGGCTCTCGGCCTACGCCTTCTCCACCGAGAACTGGCGGCGCAGCCCCGACGAGGTGCGCTTCCTCATGGGCTTCAACCGCGACGTGATCCGCCGCCGTCGCGACGAGATGCACGAGATGGGCGTGCGGGTGCGCTGGGCCGGGCGGCGGCCGCGCCTGTGGCGCAGCGTGATTCGCGAGCTCGAGGTCGCCGAGGAGCTCACGAAGGACAACAGCGTGCTTACGCTGACCATGTGCGTGAACTACGGCGGTCGCGCCGAGATCGCCGACGCCGCACGGGAAATCGCGCGCCGGGTGGCGGCGGGTGAGATCGATCCGGAGAAGGTGGACGAGGCCACCGTCGCGCGCTACCTGGACGAGCCGGACATGCCCGACGTGGATCTGTTCCTGCGCCCCTCCGGGGAGTTCCGCAGCTCCAACTTCCTGCTCTGGCAGTCGGCCTACGCCGAATTCGTGTACCAGGCAACACTTTTCCCCGATTTCGACCGGCGTAACCTGTGGGAAGCCTGCCTCGAGTACGCTCGTCGTGATCGCCGCTTCGGCGGCACCAAGTGAACGGCGAGGCGGAGATGGACGCGACGGTGTCACCGGAGATCGAACTACAGGCCCGCGCCGGCGCGTGCCTGTCGCTCTACGACGTGGACGTGCGCGTCGACGACGACGGCTCGATCGGCTTCTCCTACGAGGGCCTGCTGTGCTCGCTGCGCGCGGTCACCCTGGCGCCCGGCCTCGACGTGCTGTCGGTGACCTGCGTGCTGGCCTGGGACCGCCCGCTCAAACCGCAGCTGCACAAGCGCGTCGCCGAGCGCAACAGCAATCTCCAGTTCGGCTCGCTCACCGTGATCACGCGCGGCAAGCTCGCCGACGTAATCCACCGCTACACCTTCCCGGCCGCCGGCCTGGACGATCAGGCGCTGTCCACCATGCTGCTGCTCGTCCTCTCCGGCGCCTCGCGGGCGCGCGAGGGTCTGCTGCCCTGATACGCACGGGCGGGGGAAGCGGCCTGCGCGGCGCGAGCGAGGCCGCTGGCTGATCCGAGCTGCGCGGGGGACCGGGCGGGTGCGGCCGGGCGGGAACGAGACCGCCGCCTGATCCGCGCCGGCCGGGTGCGTACGGGTCGCCGAACAGTTGCTGCCCGTGAATCAGCGCGTTCTCGCCGACCTCGCACGGCGGACCGCGCACCGGTGGCACCATCGGTGAATGGCAGCCGCACCGTCCGCGTCCCCGGTCGTCCGCTCCGCCGACGGCCGTTCGTTCACCGTGACCGACGCGGCGGGATCACCGCTCGCCGCCGGTTCGCTGGCCGTGGTGGCCGCCGACGGCAGGCGCCAGCTCGCCCTCGTCGAGGAGCGCACCGACACCGCGCCGATCCGGCTGCGCGGCCGGTTGATCGGCGAGCTGACCGGGTCGGGCATCGACACGAAGGCGAGTCACGCCTTCGAGGTGGGCCTGCTCGAACCCGCCGACGAAGCCACGATCAGCGACCTGCACGAGACCACGGGCGCCCGGCTCGAGGTCGGGGTGAACCTGTCCGCGCCGGGCGGCCCGGCGCGGATGCTGCCCACCCGCTTCAACCGGCACACCTTCTGGTGCGGGCAGAGCGGCTCCGGCAAGACCTACGCGCTGGGCGTCGTGCTCGAACAGGTCATCGCGCACACCGCGCTGCCGGTGGTGATCTTCGATCCGAACTCCGATTTCGTGCGCCTCGGCGAGCTGAATCCCGACGCCGCCGGCCCCACCGCGACCGCGCTGGCCGCCCGCGACGTGCGGGTGCTGCGCCCGCACGCGACGGAACTGCCGCTGCGCGCGCGGTTCACCGATCTGCCGCTGCCCGCGAAGGCGGCGGTGCTGCGGCTGGACCCGGTCGCCGACCGCGAGGAGTTCAACGTCCTGTTGCACCTGGGCGACATGCTCTCGGCCGGCGAACTGGATCAGGTGCTGCCGCGCCTGCACGAATCGGGGGAGCCGTCCTGGCGCAGGCTCGCCCTGCGGATCGAGAATCTGGGCATCCTGGACTGGGAGGTGTGGGCGCGGGAGTACACCGACGCCACCAGGATCGTCGGCGAGCGGCCCGACGCCACGGTCCTCGATCTCGGCGGATTCGCCACTCCCGAACAGCAATTGGTGGTCGCGCTGGCCCTGCTCGACGATCTGTGGGCGAAGCGGGAGGAGCGCCGCCCGGTGTTGCTGGTCATCGACGAGGCGCACAATCTGGCGTCGCCGCACCTGGATTCGCCGATCGCGGTGGCGGTGCGCGAACGCCTGGTGCAGATCGCGGCGGAGGGCCGCAAGTTCGGGCTGTGGCTGCTGCTGTCCACGCAGCGGCCCTCGAAGGTGCACCCCGGCATCCTCTCCCAGTGCGACAACCTGGCCCTGATGAAGATGACCTCCCCGCAGGACCTGGCGGAACTGGGCACCTACTTCGGCTACGCGCCCGCCGCGCTGCTGGACCGATCGCCGTGGTTCCGGCAGGGCGAGGCGCTGTTCGCGGGCGGTTTCGTGCCCGCGCCCACGCTGGCGAAGGTGGGCAGGCGGCTCACGCCGGAAGGTGGGCGGGATGTGGGCGTGCCGATGCGGTGACGGCGTCGGGTCCCGCGCCCTGACGTGGCGGTCTCGTGGGTGGTCGAGGCCGGACGTTGTCGCAGGCGGTGGGGACCACCCTCGGCCGGGGAGCCGGCTTCAGTCGTTCGGCGCGGGGGAGCGGCGCACCGGGATCAGCTGGTCGGCGCCGCGGGCGAAGGACTGCGGGTCGACGTCGCCGACCAGCAGGTGCTGGAGGATGAAACCCGCCATGACGCCGATGATGACCTTGGCGACAGCGTCGGTGTCGGTGTCGGGCGCCAGCCACCCTTCGTCGCGCATCCGGACGACGTACTCGTGCCACAGGCCGCGCAGGCCGTGCACCGCGACCCGCACGTACTCGGCCGCGTCGGGTTTCACCACCGCCAGCGCCCACGCCTGGGGGATGAGCGGCACCAAGCCGTCCGGTCCCGAGCGGGCCACCACCTCGGTGGCCACGCGCTGCACCAGTTCGCCCGGCGTCAGCAGGGTATCGGCGTGGACGGCCTCGGCCATCACGCCGCGCAATTCCCCGACGGCGCTGATCGCCAATGCGCCGATCAGCTCGTCCTTGCTCTTGAAGTAGCGGTACACCGCGCCCGCGGACAACCCCGACTCGGCGAACACGTCCTGCATGGACGTCTCGTGGAACCCCTTGCGGCGAAAGCAGCGCAGCGCCGCGTCCAGGATCTGCTGACGGCGGCGCTCCAGGTGTTCCTCGCTGACTCGGGGCATGGAACCCAAAATAAAACGAATGCTCGTTCTTGACAAACATCCGGCGCCGGTGCGACCGTGGATCCACCTAAAAAGAACGAACATTCGATTTCGGGAGATGTCATGAACACCGTGCAACGAGGGCTCGCCGTCGGCCTCGGCGCGGCCCTGCTCCAGGCGCTGATGCTGATCGCGTTCGCCTGGCCCGCGGCCAATATGGCCCCGCGCGACCTCCCCGTCGCGGTGGCCGGCCCGCAGGCGGCGATGGTCGCCGACCGGCTAGCCCAGTCCCAGCCGGACGGGTTCGAGATCACCACCGTGTCCGACGAGGCGGCCGCCCGCGCCGCGATCACCGACCGCGAGGTCTACGGCGCGATCGTCACCGGCGGGGGAGCGCCCCGGGTGCTGATCGCCTCGGCGGCGAGTCCGGCGGTCGCCCAGCAGTTGACCGCGATGGCGCAACAGCTGTCGGGAGCGCCCGCCGCACCGGTCGAGGACGTGGTGCCCGCCGACCCGGACGATCCGCGCGGCGCGGCGTTCGGCGCGCTCGTGCTGCCGCTGGTCATGTCGGGCCTGGCGGCGGGTGTGCTGCTGACCCTCGCGGTGCCCGGAATCGGTGGTCGCGCTGCCGGTTTGGTGACATTCGGCGTGGCAGGCGGGTTGCTGAGCACGGTGGTGATGCAGGGCTGGTTGTCGGTGATTCCGGGCGGCTATCTCGCGGTGGCGTCGGTCGCCGGGCTGGCGTCGTTCGCGGTGGCGGGCACCGTCACGGGTCTGGCTGCGGTGATCGGCAACCCGGGGATCGGCCTCGCCGCGCTGACGCTGCTGTTCGTCGGCAACCCGTTCTCCGGTGCCACCTCGGCACCCGAACTCCTGCCGCAGCCGTGGGGTGCGCTCGGGCAGTTGCTCCCGCCCGGCGCGGGCGCCTCACTGCTCCGCTCGGTCGCCTTCTTCGACGGTGCGGGTGCGGCGAAACCCCTTGTGGTACTGCTGGTCTGGGCGGGCGCCGCGGTGGTGCTGCTCGGTGTGGGCGCGCTGCGTAGGCGTGGTACCGACGCGGCCACACCTACGGAGCCGGTGCCCGCGAGCTGAGTGCTGATCGGCCGGCGGCGAGCTACGCACGCGGCGAACTCCACGCCCACGGTCGGCTCCGCTCACGCGATCGGCTCTACGCACACGGTGGCTCTGCTCACACCGTGGGCGCCACTCACACGGCGGGCCCGACATCCCTCCCAAGGATGTCGGGCCCGCCGCGTGTCATCCCTCAGTCGATGGTGAACTCGAAAGTCGGTGCGCCGGAACCATCCTCGTCGGCGAGCGCGTCGTAGGTGAGCACATAGTCGCCCGTGGCGGGTTCGGGCACGACGAACACCACCGAGTTCCTCGGATTATCGATCGTCTGATTGGCGGCGAGTAGTTCGTTGATCGGCCCGCGGAAATCGGCCGCCAGCGTCTGCCCGTCCGGCGTGGTGAGCGTGAAGTACTGGTAGTAGATGTTGGCGCCGCCCGCGGGCACCCCGGCGTCACCGATCAGGGTGATCCGCAGGCCGAGATCCATTTTGCCGCGCTCGTTCTCGCCGTAGCTGGGCGCGAGCGTGGCGCCGGTGACGAGCACGGTGGTGTGGTCCTGCACCAGTTCGCCCGTCACGTCCAGCGTGCGCGGCTCGACGGACTCGACGTCGTCGCCGTCGCGCAGCGGGATCTTCGTCTGGTTGCCGCTCGACTCGCCGTACACCACGGTCATCGAGTCGAGCAGGCGGTCGGCGTCGCGCAGCACCGCCACGGACGTGGTGATCTTGCCGTCCGCCGAGCCGCCCGCGGGCACGGTGGGGTGGTCGAAGCCCGCGCCGCCGTCGATCTCGTCGCCGACCTGGAGGTAGGCGCGGATGCCTGGCATCTTGTCGTCGAGCGTGGTGTTGGTGAAGGTGAGCCCGAGGAGCACGTCGGCGCCGCCGTACTCGTCGGGCACCACCGTCGCGGTGTCCACGGTGATCTCGAAACCGTCGTACCAGCCCGTCTTGTCGATCTCGCGGACCACCGCCCGGTCGGCGGCGGGCGCACCGGCCGGTGGCTGCGCCGGTGCCGTCGTCGTGGTCGTTCCGCCGTCCGCCGGGGTCGCCGTCCCGCTCGTCTCGTCGCCGAGGCAGGCCGTGGTGACCAACAGCGCCGCGCCGATCAGCGCCACCCCGGTGATTCGTGCGGTCCTGCCCATGCCGCGCGCTCGTGTCTGCACGCTTCCTCCAAGGATTCCGGAACCCCAGCCGGGATTCGTTCCCCAGTGGATAGGTGCGGCAGGGCCGCGCATTAACGCCGGGAAGCGATCTCACCCCCCACCTCGGTGTCGTTTTCCCGCACCTCGCTGCGGAGGATGCGCAGCGATTGGCCGAGACCGCGCGCCAGCTGGGGGAGCCGGTTGGCGCCGAACAGCAGCACCAGCGCCCCGGCGACGATGAGCCAGTGGGTGGGACTCAGGGCGCCCATATCACTCCGGTTCCTTGTCCGCCGGATACACGGCGTCGACCTCGATCTCGACCAGCCAGCCCGGCACCGGCAGGCTCGCGACCTCGAGCGCGAAGCGGCTGGGCCGCGCCGGGTTGCGCTCCAGCGGCGCGGCGGGCGCGCCGGTGCCGAGCGGAACCAGTTCGGTATCACCGGTTTTCAGGTTCGTGTTGGCGAAGTACTGGCGGTAGGCGCGGTTCCAGCCCGCGTAGTCCGCGCGGTCGGTGCCCGGCGCGTTGTCCAGGAACACGCGCATCGACACGACATCGGCGAGGGACAGGCCCTGCTGTTCCAGGTTGGCCTTGATGCGGGCCAGCGCGTTGAGTCCCTGCGCCTCGGTGATGGTCACACCGCCGGTGAGCGCGCCGTCGGCGAAAGCGTCTGTGTCGATGAATGATTCGGGGGAACCTTCGGGCGCGGCGTCGTTCAGCGCCTCCGGGCCCAGCCCCGAGGACTTGTAGAAGTACGCGTCCTTCGCGATGGTCACGCCTTCGGCGATCATGGGGTTCTCCGCGTCGGCCGCCAGCACCGGCCGCGCGGTGAACGCGGCCGGTGCTGGTTCGGCGTCCGAGGAGGAGCACGCGGCCAGCAGCACCACCGAGGCCGACGCGAGGACCAGGCCCAGCGGGCGACGTCCGATCTTCATGGGTTCATTCCTCTTTCGTTGCGGATGATCAGGCGGCCTGCGCGACCCGTTCGTGGATCTGGGTGACGACCTTGCGCGCCGAGGTGAAAGCGCCGTGCTGCCAGGCGATCGCGTTGGACAGGTGGTCGCCGGCGAAGTAGATGCGCCCCACGGGGTCGAGCAGCTTTGTGTACTCGGGGGTCGCCTCGCCACCGTGCCCGGAGGCTCCGGCCCACGAAACCCACGCCGACTCCGAGTATTTCGTGCGCGCCCAGCTCCCCGAGAACGAGGACGAGACGTTCTCGCGATACTTCGGACCGTGGATCTCCGCGCCTTCCTTCAGCGCCTTCTCCAATCGCTGCCGGTGCGTGAGCGATTCGAACGCCCGCTGCCGCGCGCCGGTGCTGTAGTACCCGACCACCACACCGCGATCGGAGCCGAAATGGTCGTAGGGGAACATGATCTGGGAGATATCGCGGTTGGTGTTCGACGCGCCGCCGTAGATGCGGTCGTCCTCCTCCCACCACCGGCGCGAGTACTCGATGCCGAGCTTGCCCGAGGAGGTCGGCCGGGCCGCGCGCAGCGCCGTCAGCACCTCGCCCGGCAGGTTATTGGCCAGGCGGCCGATCAGGTTCGGCGGAATCGTGCAGATGCAATAGTCCGCCGTCTCCTGCTTGCGCACGCCGTCCTGGACGTATTCGACCGCCACGCCCTCGGGGGTGTTGCGCAGGGACCGCACCTCCGAGCCGTAGCGGATGCGGCCCGCGCCGATGGCGTTCTCGAACGCGTAGTAGATGCGGTCCATGCCGCCGACCGGGGTGAACATGAGCATCGCCTGGTCGTAACCGAATTCGAAGGTGAAGTTGCGGCCGATGCCGCCGCGGATCACATCGCTCATCCGGTACGGCGCCGTGGTGCCGCCGCCGAAGTCCAGTCCCGCACCGGGTTCGGAGTGATAGCCGCGCCGCGTCGACCCCAGATACCGTCCGTCGCTGGACAAGTCGCCGAAGTCGGTGAGGAATTCCGCGAGCGCGTCCTTGTCCTCGCGGCTCAGCACATCGTCGAGCGCGCCGCGGTCGGCGGCCTTCTTGAGCAGTTCGGAGAGGTAGCCGTAGGTGTCGGCCTTCGCCGCGCGGTAGGTGATCGAGGTGTTCGCCAGCGGCTGGTCGCCGGTGTAGTTGACCAGCGTCGTCGCGTTCTGGTTGCCGAACGCCTGGAGTTCCACACCGAGTTCGCGGCAGTAGTCCATGGTGATGTGCGTCTGCGGGATCCGCGTCGCGCCGAGGTTGAAATAGTGCCCCTCGGAGAACGTGCACGACTGCGTCTCCCCGTTGAGGTCGGTCTCCGTGGTGCCGTTGCGCACCGACCACACCCGGCCGCCCGGACGCTGCCGCGCCTCCAGGAGGGTCACCCGGTAGCCGGCCTTGCCCAGCTCGTAGGCCGCGCACAGCCCGGCGGGACCGCCGCCGAGAATCAGGATGGATCGATCGCCCGCCGCGTCACCGATGAGATCACCGGAACTGGGCGAGCGGAACCGCACCGCCGCCGGATCCGCCAGTGCCGGCGCCAAGCCCATCGTCGACATCGCCCCGTAGGCGAGCCCGGCGCCGCCGGCCATGCCGAGGCCCCTGATGAGCGATCTCCGTGTTACTTCCACATCGCCTCCCACATCCACCGCGCACATCGCGAGGTCGTCACGGGAGGCCACACTGCCCGCGGCCGATGTCGGAACACTTACCGCGCGGATACGGTCACCACACTCGCGAATGAGAACGGGCGCACCGGGTTTCTCGGTCGGGCATCGATCGGGGGTAACTGTCCGGCAACGGCCGCGAAACAGCGCGCCGCTAGGTTGATCGGCCATGTCCGCCCTGACCACGGCGATCGTCCGATCGTTCGAACCCGCGCAGCACACCGGAGGAGACGACTCCCCGATGCGGGTGCTGGGGCGCAGGCAACTGTCGGGTTACGAGGTGTTCGCGCAGTCGGTGGCCACCACCGCGCCCGCCGCGTCGATGGTCGTGGTGCCGACGATGCTGCTCGCGCACGGGGCGTGGCCGAGCGGATTGTCGACGCTGGTGGTGGTGCTCGTCGGCACCGTCCTGGCGGCGGCGTGCATCGCGCAGTTCACGCGGCGGATGATCTCGCCCGGCGGGCTCTACAGCTTCGCCTACCAGGGTCTCGGCGGACGCGGTGCGCTGCTCACGGGAGCGGCGATCCTGGTGAAGTACCTGGCGAGCGCGTCGATGACGCTCTACCACGGCAGTACCGCCGCGGTGACCGCGCTGGCGCAACTCGGTCTCGGATCGGGCGGCACCGCAACGAGATTCGTGGTCTGCCTGGTGATCGCCGCCGCCGTGCTGACGGCGCTGGTGCGCGGGGTGAAGCTCGCGGCGATGGTGATCCTCGGCATCGAGGTGTGCTCGCTCGCGTTCATCGTCGGGCTGATGGTGTTCGCGGGCGGCGCGGCCGAACCCCTCACGGTCGCGGCGGGCACCGGTCCGACGTCGCTGCCGTTCTGGTTGACGGCGGTGTTCGCGCTGGTCGGGTTCGAGAGCGCGACGTTCCTCGGGTCGGAGGCGAAGCGGCCCTACGTGACGGTGACGCGCGCGGTGGTGTGGACGCCGGTGGTGTGCGGTGCGCTGTTCCTGGTCGCCGGATGGGCCGCGTTCACCGGGCGGGCGAACTCGGTGGTCGAAGCGTATCTGCACGGGGCCAGCGCCGGATTCGGCGACGCGACGGTGATCCTGCTGCACACGGCGCTGGCGTTCTCGTGGGTGGCCTCGGCGATGGCGTCGTCGAACGCGGCCTCGCGGGTGCTGTTCACCATGGGGCTCGACGGGGTGCTGCCGCGCGGACTCGCCTTCGTGCACCGGAGTTTCCGCACGCCGGTGGCGGGGCTGCTGCTGACGGTCGGGATCGTCGCGACGGTCGCGATGGTGATGATCGGCGGTGGGCGCGCGGTGCTGCTGCCGCATCTGCAACCGGCGGCGCGGATCGGCGTCGTGACGGCCTACCTGGTGGTCGGCGCGGCGGCGCTGTTGTTCCTCACGCGCATCGGTGAGATCACGGCCGGCGTGCGCGTGGTGTGTGTGGCCGCGGTCGTGACGAGTTCGGCGGCGCTGGGCGGGCTGGTGCTGAGGGACACCGGGCGCCAAGGGTTTTCGGTGTGCGTGCTGGTGGTCCTGGTGCTCGGGGCGGTGCTGTGGTGGATGTGGTTGCGCCGCTTCGCGCCCCGCAGCCTGCTCACCATCGGCGCGTTCGACCGGGCCGATTCCGCCGACGTGCTCCCCGGCGCGGCCAGCTACGGACAGGATCCGTCCGGTGCGCTGGTGCTCGTCGCCGACCGGAAGTGTCCGCCGGTACCATGATGCGCGGCCGGGAACCCAGCGGGCACGAGCCCCGCGCGATGACAAGGGGACTGCAACTGC
The DNA here is from genome assembly GCF_003315035.1 of Nocardia puris. Taxonomy (GTDB): domain Bacteria; phylum Actinomycetota; class Actinomycetes; order Mycobacteriales; family Mycobacteriaceae; genus Nocardia; species Nocardia puris. Next base: position 96,849 of record NZ_QNRE01000009.1, on the reverse strand, counting down.
TCGAGGCCGTCGCCGAGATCGGTCCCGGCGCGACGGCGGCCCAGATCGCCGCCCACACCGGCATTCCCCGCGCCACCACCTACAAACTGCTCAACATCCTCGTCGCCGACGGCTATCTGGTGCGCATCGCCGACCTCTCCGGCTTCGCCCTCGGCATCCGCATCCAGCAGCTCGCCCGGCCCCAGCACCTGCCCGACCGCAATGCCGCCGTCCTCGAAAGCCTGCGCGGCGCGGTGCGTTACGGGGTGTTCCTGGCCGCCTTCACCGGCGATCGCGTCCGCTTCATCGACCGCGATCCCGACCACGATCTCCCCGGCGCCGCCACCATGTGCGACCATCCGCACGCGTCGGCGATCGGCAAGATCCTGCTGGCCCACCGGGGGATCGCGCGGCCGCCGCTGCGCAGGCTGACGCCCCGCACCATTACGGACGCGGAGGTGTTGCGCGCGGAACTGGATGGGGTGCGCGACACGGGTATCGCGCTCGAAGTGGACGAATCACGCGTGGGCCGTAGCGCTCTCGCGGTCGCTGTGCACGACGACGACCATCGCGTGACAGGGGCGCTGACCGTGGTCGGGAAGACGGGCCGGCTCCCGGCCACCGATCCGACGCTGACGGAGTTGGTGCTGGAACACGCGCGCTCGCTGCGCATTCCGTTCGACGGGACGGTGCGGCGGACGAGCACACCCGGCGCGGCGACCTCGTGAAGGGCATCACGATCGGCCGACGGCATGGACTGCTCCGGCCAACTCCGGACGCGGATGCCGCGGTGTTCGGGCGATCGTCGATCGTTGCGCGGAAGCGCTCCCCGTTCAGGACGTTTCGCGGTGCTTGGCGCAGGCCTTGCAGGTGCCGAACACCTCCACCGTGTGACTCACCTCGATGAACCCGTGTTCGGCGGCGATCGCCGACGCCCACGCCTCCACGGTGGGGCCTTCCACCTCCACCGTGCACCCGCAGTGGCGGCAGACGAGGTGGTGGTGATGGCCGGTGGAGCACTGGCGGTAGACGGATTCGCCCGAGTCGGTGCGCAGCACGTCGACCATGCCGGCGTCGGCCAGCGACTGGAGGGTGCGGTAGACGGTGGTCAGGCCGATGCCCTCGCCGCGGCGGCGCAGTTCGTCGTGCAGCTCCTGGGCCGAGCGGAACTCGTCGATATCGCCGAGCAGCGCGGAGATGGCGCTGCGCTGGCGGGTGCTGCGGACCCCCACCGACTTCTGCCGCTCCATGGTCTTGTCCTGCACCCTGTTCACCCTTCCTCGGCGTGCGCGACGGCGTCGACGACGATGTGCGCCAGGTGGTCGTCGACGAGTTCGTAGAGCACCTCGCGCCCGGACCGCTCGCCGTGCACCACGCCGGCGGCCTTCAGGATGCGCAGATGCTGGCTGACCAGCGGCTGGGTGACGCCGAGCGCGTCCACCAGCTCGTGCACGCAGCGCGGCGACTCGCGCAGTTGCAGCACGATGGCGATGCGCACCGGGGCGGCCAGGGCGCGCAGGAGCTCACCCGCGTCCTCCAGCACGGTCCGCGAGGGGACCGGCGCGGGCCCCGGCGAACGATAGGGGGTGTGCGAATGCGCGGCGGCCGTGTCGGCGGTCATCGGAACCAACTCCTTATTGGAAAGCGATTCCATTTTGATATGCATGCGTGCGCATGTCAAACAGGCTCGCGGTGCCCGTCCGACCAGCGTGCCACGTCGCCGCGGAACGCGCCGCGCCCTGTGCGGTGGAAAGTCGTTTGGTCTGGGTCGATAGTCTGTAGCCAGCGGTCCGGTCCGGACCGCGGCAATCCGTACTCGCAGTGGATGGAGAATTCTCGCGTGGCACCCAAGTCGAAGGTGGACACCGTTGCCAACCTCGCCAAGCGCCGGGGTCTGGTGTACCCGTGCGGTGAGATCTACGGAGGCACCAAGTCGGCGTGGGACTACGGTCCGCTCGGCGTCGAGCTGAAGGAGAACATCAAGCGCCAGTGGTGGCGCGCGATGGTCACCAGCCGCGAGGACGTCGTGGGCCTGGACTCCTCGGTCATCCTGCCGCGCCAGGTGTGGGAGGCCTCGGGTCACGTCGCCACCTTCACCGATCCGCTGGTCGAATCGCTCATCACGCACAAGCGCTACCGCGCCGACCACCTGCTCGAGGCGTACGAGGAGAAGCACGGCCACCCGCCGGCCAACGGCCTGGCCGACATCCGCGACCCAGAGACCGGCGATCCGGGCCAGTGGACCGAGCCGCGCAACTTCTCCGGCCTGCTCAAGACCTTCCTGGGCCCGGTGGACGACGAGGAGGGCCTGCACTACCTGCGGCCCGAGACCGCGCAGGGCATCTTCGTCAACTACAAGAACGTCGAGACCACCGCGCGTAAGAAGCCGCCGTTCGGCATCGCCCAGATCGGCAAGAGCTTCCGCAACGAGATCACGCCGGGCAACTTCATCTTCCGCACCCGCGAGTTCGAGCAGATGGAGATGGAGTTCTTCGTCAAGCCGGGCGAGGACGAGCAGTGGCACCAGTACTGGATCGACACCCGCCTGGCCTGGTACACCGACCTCGGCATCGATCCGGAGAACCTGCGCCTCTACGAGCACCCGAAGGAGAAGCTGTCGCATTACTCGACCCGCACCGTCGACATCGAGTACCGTTTCCGCTTCCAGGGCAGCGAGTGGGGTGAGCTGGAGGGCGTCGCCAACCGCACCGACTACGACCTGCGCACGCATTCGGAGCACTCCGGCGTCGACCTGAGCTACTTCGATCAGAACGCGGGCGAGCGCTACCTGCCCTACGTCATCGAGCCTGCGGCCGGTCTCACCCGCTCGCTGATGGCCTTCCTGGTCGACGCCTACACCGTCGACCAGGCGCCCAACGCCAAGGGCGTGATGGAGGAGCGCGTGAGCCTGCGCCTGGACCGCAGGCTCTCGCCGGTGAAGGCCGCCGTGCTGCCGCTCTCGCGCAACGCCGACCTCACCCCGAAGGCCAAGGACCTCGCCGCCCAGCTGCGCAAGCACTGGAACGTCGAGTTCGACGACGCGGGCGCCATCGGCCGCCGCTACCGCCGCCAGGACGAGATCGGCACCCCGTTCTGCATCACGGTCGACTTCGACACCCTCGAGGACCAGGCGGTCACCGTCCGCGAGCGCGACTCCATGGCGCAGGAGCGCATCGCGCTGGACAAGGTCGAGGGCTACCTGGCCCAGCACCTCATCGGCGTGTAAATCCCGGTTCCGACGACCCGCGGCCTCCCGGTCGCGGGTCGTCGTGCGTCCGGGACCGGTTCGGGGGCAACGCTGTTCGCCGTTGCCATAGCGGTTCTGGTGCAGCGCTTCACCGACGTGGTGCGGCGATGTCGTGCGTGGACGGGCAATGTTCCAGTAGGTAGGCGAGGGCCGACCGGGCTCAAGGTGCGGGCACGTCCCAGAAGGCGAGTTCGTGGCGCATGCCTTCGCGGAAGAGGTGTTCGGCGCGGGCGGGGTCGGCGCCCGACTCGTCCAGCATCTGGGCGCAGCGGCGGGTGAGGGCGGCGAAGCCGGGGTCGGCGTAGGTGTCGACCCAGCGGCGGTAGCGCGGGTCGGCGGGCGGGTTCTCGGCGAGCCGGGCGCCGAGCGTCGAGTAGCCCCACATGCACGGGTAGAGCGCGGCCAGCCCCTCGGCGTAGTCGGCCGCCGACTCCAGCAGGAACGCGGTGTAGGCCGCGCAGGGCGCGCCCTTGGTCGCGCCGTCGAGGTCGGCGCCGAACTCCGCGGCGAGCGAGCGGTGCAGCGCGAGCTCGTCGTGGAAGGTGGCGTGCGCGAGGTCGACCAGATCGCCGAGATGGGCGGCGGGCGCCTGCCAGGCGAGCCTGCTGAACACCCGCACGTAGTCGAGCAAGAAGAGGTAGTCCTGTTCGAGCCAGGACCGGAACACCGGCTCCGGCAGCTCGCCCGAGGCGATGCCGGCGACCGTCGGATGGGTGAGCTGTTCGGCCACCAGCGGGCCTCCGATGTCCTCGAGATGTGCGGCGAGACTCATGCCCGACAGTGTGGCGTACCGGCCGGTTTGCGCGCGAAGCCGCCGTGCCTCACGCTGTGCGGTGTGTGGTGCAAAACCGGGGACGAGCTGCGCGAGCTGGCGCCGTCCGAACAGCGATTCGTGCGGCACGCGACCTTCACCGGTCGCTCGGTCGCGGTGGCGGGCGTGCTCGATATCGCCGCGCTGCGAACAGCTTTCGCCGACCTCCGCCGCGCCCATCCGATCCTGGCCTGCCGGATCGGGGAGAACGCGGCCGGGGCCGGCGTGCTGCTGCGGCCAGCCGGACCCGGCGTCGAGGCCGGGGTCCGTGCGGGAGCCGTCGCCGAACCCCGGCTGCCGGCCGGGCGGATCGACCCCACCGTGCAGCTCGCTTACCTGGACGTGGTGACCGACGGCGAGCTGGCGCGGGTGACGTTGTACGCGCACCACGCCATCGCCGACGCCGGGCACTGCGTGGCGCTGCTGAGGCGGCTGTGGGAACGGTACTCCGATCTCGTCTGTGGCATCGCGACCGAGGTTGTGCCACAAGGCTTTCCGTGTCCACTGGAATGGTATGCCGGGCAGTACGGCGTCACCCGGGCCGGAGTGTCCGGGCTGGAAGAGGCGTCGGTCGACCGGGTGGCGTGCCCGTTTCCGCCGGACCCGGCGGTGCCCGCGCCCCCTGCGCTCTACCGTCCGGCGCGGATCGTGCTGGACGCCGAGCACACGGCGCGCCTCACCGAACGCGCGCGCGAGGGCGGCGGCGTGAACGGTCTCGTCACCGCCGCGCTGATGCGCGCCTACGCGGCCGAAATCGGTTACGGCGCGGGCGAATCCGTGGTGCTGAGCTGCGTGTACCCGGTCGACATGCGCGCCAGGTTGCAGCCGCCGGTCGCGGCCGCCGACGGCACCAATATGGCCGGGCTGACCGCGTTCACCGCCGAGATCGACCCCACCACCGACCCGGTGGACCTGGGCGTGCGCGTCACGGCCCGACTGCATCACGATCTGGCCGAAGGCATTGTCGCGCAATCGGTCCTGCATTTCCCCGACTACTACGGCCCCGCCGCCACCCGCGCCATGCCGGGCCACGTCGCCGTCACCAACACCGGCCGCGTCCCCCTGCTGCGCACCCCACCCGGCCTCACCATCACCGACTACGAAATCGTCTACCTCTCCGCCCACCCCCGCCCCTCGACCGGCCCGTCCGCGGCCGTCACCTTCCTCGTCTACAGCTTCGCCTCCCGCCTCACAATCGGCGTCCTCGGCGGCGGCGCACACCTCCCGGCAGCGGTGGAACGCGAATTGAGCGCCCTGACAGCCTTTTCCGTCGACGTGTGAGCGCGCCGCCGCCCGCGTAAAACCCAGGGGTTCGATGATGGCCCGACTTCGTGGACAATGCGGGGGACGGGACGGACGAGTGGAGGGTGATCGAGCGGTGCCTGAGGCGACACGGGAAACCGGCGGTGGACTGCGCGCGGCGGCGGTCGGGTTGGCCGCGCTCGGCGTGGGGGAGGTGGTGGCGGCGAGCCGGGGTGGGTCGCTGATCGACAGTTTCGGCCGCGCGCTCACCGACACCGCGCCGATCCCCGTCGTCGAGGCCGCCGTGACGCTCGCCGGGCGGCACGACAAGCTCGCGATCCAGCTCGGCGTCGGCGCGGGCGCGCTGGCCACCGCCGTCGCCGCGGCGGCGTTGCCGGATCGCGCGCGCGACCTGGTGGCCGGGGCGGTCGGTGCGCTGGGCGCGGCGGTGTCGCTGCGGCAGCCCAGCCGGTCGGCGTCGGCCGTGGCGGGTGCCGGTGTCGCGGCCGCGACGCTGGCCGCCGGATTGCGCGGGCGGCCGCGAGGGCGACTGTTCACCGCCGCGACGGCGGCCGCGGGCGCCGGTCTGCTGGCCGCGGCGCAGATCGTGCAGCGCGATCATGATCGCAAGTGGCACAACGAGATCCGTAGCGTGGGCCCGATGGGCGGGCTCGGTCTCGTGCCCGAGGACGGGCTCGACGAGCCCGGACTCTCCCCGCTCGTCACCACCGCTGGCCGCTTCTACGTCGCCGACGTGAGCCCGCGCCCACCGCGCATCGACCCGCGGCGCTGGCGGCTGGCCGTCACCGGTCAGGTGGCGCATCCGCTGCGGCTCTCGCTGGACGAACTCGCCGCCGACGCGGTCGAATTCGACGCCGTCATGGTGTGCGTGCACAATCACGGCGGGCAGGGGCGCGTCGGCAACGCCCGCTGGTTCGGGGTGCCGCTCGCCGACCTGCTGAAGCACGCGATCCCCGAGCCGGGCGCCACCAAGCTCGTGACCCGCGCCGCCGACGGCTACACGATCTCGCTGCCGGTCGAGCCGCTGCGCAGCGGAGAGCTGCCCGGTTACCTCGTCATCGGGATGAACGGGCAACCGCTGCCGCCCGAGCACGGCTTCCCCGCGCGCGTGTTCGTGCCCGGCCTCTACGGCCAGTACACCGGCGCGAAATGGCTGACCGAGCTGGAGCTCACCGACGACTCCCACCTCGACTACTGGGTGAAACGCGGTTGGACCCAGGACCTGCTGCGGGTGGAACCGCACGCCCGCATCGACGTCACCGCTCCCGGCCGCACCGTCGCGGGCACCCTCACCGTCGCCGGCGTCGCCTGGGCGCCCCCGCACGGCGTCGCGCGCGTGGAGATCCGCGTCGACGACGGCGACTGGCAACCCACCGACCTCGGCACCGAACTCGCCCCCGCCGCCTGGCGCCGCTGGCGCACCACGGTCGAACTTCCCTCGGGGACCCACACGGTGTCGGCCCGTTGCGTCAGCAATTCGGGGCGCGTTCAGGAAAGCGCGCACCGCCCGTCGTTCCCGTCGGGTCCGTCTGGGCTGCACTCGGTGAAAGTTCAGGTGTAGCTGGATCGTTCGATCCCGGCGGTGACGAACCACCGGGACCGACCAGCCCTCTCACCGAGTCGTGATGGGTTCCTGGAGTTCGGTGACCCACCCGCTCGGGTCCTCGCTCCATTCCAGCGTCACCTCGCGGGACTGCCCGTGGGTGCGGTACCCGTTGGCGTCGACCCAGCGGCCCAGCGCCTGCCAGGGTTCGAGGACGTCGTCCATGCTGCCGCGGTGCACCACGGTGGCGGCGCGCTCGACGGCGGGCAGATCGACGATCGAGAACCCTTCCGCCGCAGCGGATTCGGCGTTCACCGGCAGGGCCGCGTGCACCAGCACGGTCCCGTCCTGGCGCTCGTCGTAGTAGGCGATGGCGGGGCCGACGGGCTGGATGCCGCTCGCCTGCAACAGCGCGCAGAGCTTGTCGAAGAGCGGCCCGACCACGGGTCCGATCGACTGCGGCTCGAAACTGTCGGCCACGCCGGTCGTCTCGGCGACCCGCACGGCGGGGATGGACTTGATGACCACATCGTTCGCGGGCATGGTGCCCTCCTTCTCGATGATCCGGAGCCTGGTCTCCACCTGGCGCAGCCGGGCGCGGTCGCCCTCGATCCGCCGCTCGAGCTCGGCGTGGCGCAGCATGAGCATGCCGCGCAGCTCCGCGCCGCTCACCTCGTCGTTCAGGATCTGGCGCACCTGTTCCAGGGTGAAGCCCAGCTCCTTGAGCGCGACGATCCGGTTGAGCCGGGCCAGCTGGCCCGCCTCGTAGAACCGGTAGCCGGTGGCGGGGTCCACCGCGTCCGGCCGCAGCAGCTCGATGGCGTCGTAGTGGCGCAACATGCGCACCGACACCCGTCCGTGTCTGGCGAAATCTCCGATACTGAACATGACGCCTCCCGGTGTATCGGCTGACACGGTGTCAGGGTCAAGCCCGGCGCTCAGAACCGTCCGCCGCGCCCCACCCGGCGCGAGCCGCCGGACCCGCCGAACGATCGGGGCCGGTACCCGCCGCCGGAGCGCCGCGACCCCGACGCCGCACCCCGCAGCAGTCCTTCCACCAGGATGCCACCGAGCACCGCGCCGGTGGTCTGCGCGCCACTCGACGAGAACGTCTGGTTCGACTCCCACGCCCGCACGCTGGCCTGCGCCTCCTGCAACGCCCGTCCGCCCAGGTCGGCGGCGGCCTGCGCGTGCGGCAGCGCCCGCGCCGGGTCGGTGGCGTCGAGCCGCTGCGCCTCGTCCAGGTTGCGCTGCGCCTCCGAGAGCCGGGTGCGGGCGTTCACGTCGACGCCGCCGCGCCGCGTGGTGATGAAATCGCTCGCCGCGCCGATGCGGGCGCGCGCGTCGGTGAGCGCCCGGTCCAGCCTGCGCCGCAGGTCCTCGGCCGCCAGCTTCCGGTCGGTGGCGGCGGCGATCGCGCGGTCGAGATCGGCGTCGGCGGCGACGGCGGCGTGGAAGGCGCCCAGGGGGTCGCTGTCGGCGCTCGTGCGCGCGCGGTCGAGCGCCTGCCGCGCGGCGGCGGTGGCCCGTTCCAGTTCCGGTCCGCCGAACTGCGTCAGCTCGGCGGCCGCGGCGATATCGCCTTCGAGTTCGGTGAGCGCGGCCGGGATGCCGTCGCGCGCCTGCTGAATGTTTGCGGCGGCGTTGTCGACCGCGTCCAGCAGCGTGCGCGCCTGACCCACCGCGCTTTCGGCGGCCCGGATCGCGGCCACCGCGCCGCCCTGCGCGCCCACCGGCTGCGCCATCGCCTGCCTGCCCGCGTCGACGTTCTGTTCGGCGAACGTGATGCGTTCGCGCGCCATCCGCACGTTATCGCTGATCGGGGCGAGCACGCTGGCCGGATACGCCGCGGTGAGTTTCGTCAGCTCGGCCTCGGCGGTGGGCGCGCGACCGGTGAGTTCCACCAGGTCCCGGGTGAGCGCGTCCAGGCGGCTCGGCGCGTTGATGAGCAGATCGCGCATGGCGTCGAATTCGGCGACCCGCGCGTCGAGTTCGCGGTCGGCGCGGCCCACGGCGCCGATCAGCTCGACCAGCAGCCTGCGCTGCTCGTCGGGGGTTTCGGGGATGTCGTCGTCGAGTTGCTGGCGGATCGTGAACGCCCGCGCCGCTGCGGCTTTCGCGTTCTCCAGGGCGGTGGTGAACGGGGTGGTCGCGGTGGCGCCGAACTCGCCGACGGCCAGCTCCAGCTCCTCGGCGCTGGTGCGCAGCGCGTCGTCGATCTCCACCAGCATCTCCGTGGAGCGGGTGTGCAGGGCCTCGAGGGGGAGGGCGGCGACGGCGGCGCTGTCGGTGGGATCGACCTGCCGGGCCGCGGCCAGGTCCTTCTTGTTCCGGTCGCGGCGGCGCTTGCGCGAGTAGAACACCAGCGCCGCGACCGCGAGCGCGATCACCAGCGCGGCGATGAACAGCCCCCGCACGCTCACCCCGCCCGCGCCCGCCGCGTCGTTGAGACCGTCGGCGGTCGCCACGCCGGCGTCGGCCCACCGGCCGTCGCGCAGCGCGGGTTCCACGTCGCGGGTGAGGATGCGGTCGAGTTCACTCTCGCTGACCCCGCTGGGGAGTTCGCCGTCGAACCAGTACTCGCGGTCACCTGTGGCGACGGCCAGCAGCACGTCGCGGTCGCCGAAACCGGAGGCGGTGGCGGTGCGTCCGGCCCACGACTGCGGGGTGAGCCCGTCGAAATCGCGCACGTAGGTGATCCACAGCCGGATCTGCCGGTCGTCGTAGAGCCGGTTCACCGCGTCGCCGACGCGGGCCTGGTCGCCGCCGAGCGCGCCGGCCCGGTCCACGACGTAGGTGTCCAGGCGGGCGGGCGGTTCCGCGACGGCGGGCGCACCGGCCAGCGCGGTGGTGATCAGCAGGAAGAGGAGGGCGACCGTCCGGGCGGACCGGGTGGCGAGACGGCTCGGCTGCGACAGCATCACACGAATGTATCCCCGGCGGGTGTCGGGGGAGTGGATAGCATCGAGGCGTGATCACGATCGATCGCCCCTACACGGGCCACGTGTCCCCCGGATCGAATCCCCAGCAGCGCGATCTCGAGGGCGCGCGCGTCCTCAAGATGGCCGTCGGCGCCATGGACAATAACGTCTACCTCGTGCAGTGTGCCGCGACCGGCGCCGCGCTGCTCATCGACGCCGCCAACGAGCCCGAGCGCATTCTCGAACTCGTCGCCCAGGAGGCGCCGGGCAAGATCAAGCTGATCGTCACCACCCACCAGCACCCCGACCACTGGTGGGCGCTCGAGGAGGTCGCCAAGACCCTCGGCGTCCCCACCGCCGCCCACCGCCTCGACGCCGACCCGCTCCCGGTGACCCCCGACCGCTACCTCGAGGACGGCGACGTCCTCGAGATCGGCGACCTCCCCCTCACCATCCACCACCTGCGCGGCCACACCCCCGGCTCGATCGCCCTCGCCCTCCCCGAAGAGCCGGGCCGCACCCACCTGTTCACCGGCGACTCCTTGTTCCCCGGCGGGGTCGGAAAGACCCACAACCCAGAGGATTTCACCACCCTGCTCGCGGACGTCACCACGAAACTCTTCGCCTATCCGGACGACACGGTGGTGTATCCGGGGCACGGTGACGACACGACGCTCGGGGTCGAGCGGCCGCATCTGGAGGAGTGGCGCGAACGGGGGTGGTGAGTCGTAAGGCGCGCGGGCCGTTCACGCGGCCGAAGTGCCGCCTACTTTGTGCGCGTGGCGAGGGCGGTACTCGGGGGGAGTGGCCTACTCCCCCCGCACCGCCACAGCGGGCGGGTGCAAGCTCTCGAACATCAACTCCGAGCTGAGCTTCCCGTGCCCCGCGGCGACCTGGCGATCCACCAGATCGCGCACCGCCCCGATGATGTCGAGATCGACCCCCGCATCGCGGCTCGCGGAAACGATGGCGTCCAGCGCCGCCTTGGTGAAGTCCAGCGGCTGGACGACGGTCGTGTAATCGCCGCTGTCGATCTGGGCGCCCGCCTCGGGCAGGCTCGCCGTCATGGCCGAGATCCACGCGGCCGCACGGTGTCCGAACTCCTCGGCCCTCATGCCGATCGTGCGCACCATCGCCGCGCCGTGGTAGAAGCCGCTGAACATCGTGTACATCCCGGCCAGCAGCGCGAAGTCGACCAGCGACGCGCTGCCCGCGTCGGTGCCGAAATACTCTGCCGTGCCCAGCAATTCGAACACCGGGCGGTAGGCGTCGAACACCTGGCGTGAGCCGCTGTAGAGCACGGTGGAGCCGGGCTGCCCGATCATGCTGGGGACAGCCATGATTCCGCCGTCGAGGTAGGCGATGCCGTGCCCGGTCGCCCAGTCGGCGAGTTCCCGCGCACCCGCGGGCTCGGTGCTGGTGAGGTTCACCAGCACCCGCCCGGCCAACGACGCCGCCACCGAGTCGAGCACTTCGTGTACCGACGCGTGGTCGAGCAGGCAGGCGATCACCAGATCGGCGTCCGCGACCGCTTCGGAGACGGTCCGCGCGCCGATTGCCCCCGCCGCGACGAGTTCCGCGTCACGCCCCGCGCTGCGATTCCACACCGTCGTCGGGTGCCCGCCGCGCAGGAGCGCGTCGGCGAGTGCCCGGCCCATCGCCCCGAGCCCGAGCACCGTGACCCGGACAGACGGAATTGCCGATTGCGGATAATCCGCCATGTTGAATCCACTCCTCGGTGATACGAGATCAATTCGGTGTGGCGCGCCGGAATCCATCGTCGGCGCGGTGCGGGCGCTCCGGCAAGTACCCACAATGAAGTCCAGTACGAACCTCAACGTAAGTGACCAGGTCGGCGCCTTCCGCCGCCCGGCCCGGCGACCTGGCAGACTTGGTGAGTGATCTCGGCTCCTCAGCGCTCGGCTCCGGCGCACGAATCCGGTCTCGCGCGCGGGGCCGGCCCCGGCTTGGCGCGCTGGATCCGCCGCATCGTCGCGGCCGCGGTGCTGATGGCCATGGTGTTGGTCGGCGGCACCGCTGTTCGCGTGTGGCAGGTGGCGCGCATCAACGACTACACCCCGGCCGACGCCATCGTGGTGCTCGGCGCGGCCCAGTACTCGGGCACGCCGTCCTCGGTGTTCGAGGCGCGGCTCGATCAGGCGTATCAGTTGTTCGAAGCCGGCGTCGCGCCGCGCATCATCACCGTCGGCGGCAAACAGGAGGGCGACCTCTATACCGAGGCCGCGTCCGGCAAGAACTACCTGGAGGGGCGCGGCGTCCCGGCCGACGCCATCCTCGCCGTCGAGACCGGCTCCGACACGCTGCGCAGCATCGAAGCGGTCGCCACCGCCATGAAAGCGCGCGATATGTCCTCGGCGGTTCTGGTGAGTGACCCGTGGCATTCGCTACGCACCCGCACCATGGCCCGCGACGCAGGCCTGCGCGCGTGGACCGCGCCCACCCGCACCGGCCCCGCCGTCTACACCCGCGAATCGCAGGCACACGGCATCGCCAGGGAAACCCTGGCCCTGGTCTGGTATCAGCTCACGCACTTCTCCGCCGACTTCCCCTACACTGCGGGCCAGTGAGCCCGATGAGCCACACCTACACCGCCCACGATCGCGAGCGGATGGTCACCGAGGGCGCCAAGACCGCCGGACTCGGCCCGCCGCGCGCCGAATTCGACACCGGGCACCGCACCGAGTTCGCGCGCGACCGCGCCCGCGTCCTGCATTCGGCCGCGCTGCGCAGGCTCGCGGACAAGACGCAGGTCATGGGCCCGCGCGATGGTGACACCCCGCGCACCCGGCTCACCCATTCGCTGGAGGTGGCCCAGATCGGGCGCAGCATCGCCGACGGTTTGCGCTGCGATCCCGACCTGGTCGACCTCGCCGGTCTCGCCCACGACATCGGGCACCCGCCTTACGGCCACAACGGGGAGCGCGCGCTCGATCAGTTCGCCGACGCCTTCGGCGGTTTCGAGGGCAACGCGCAGAACCTGCGCATCGTCACCCGGCTGGAACCGAAGGTGTTCGGACCTGATGGCGTGAGCGCCGGGCTCAACCTGACCCGCGCCGCCCTCGACGCCGCGCTCAAATACCCGTGGGGCCGAAGCGGTTCCGGCTCGAAGTTCGGCGCCTACGACGTCGACACCGACCGGCTCGCCTGGATCCGCGAGGGCGCGCCCGTCGGCAGGCGCAGCCTGGAATGCCAGATCATGGACTGGTCCGACGACGTCGCCTACTCCGTGCACGACGTCGAAGACGGCATCATCGCCGGCCGCATCGACCTGCGCGCCCTCGCCGACCCGGGCGAACAGTCCGAACTGGCCCGCATGGGTCACGCCCAGCACAGCGGGCTCAGCACCGACGAGCTGGCCGCGGCGGCGCAGCGGCTGTCGGAGCTGCCCGTGGTGGCGGCCGTGTTCGAGTTCGATCACACGCTCGCCGGGTTCGTCGCGCTGAAGCGGCTCACCAGCGAGCTGGTCGGCCGGTTCGCCACCGCCGCCATCATCGCCACCCGCGCCGTCGCCGGACCCGAACCCCTCTCTCGGTACGCCGCCGATCTGGAGATCCCGCCCGTGGTGGCCGCCGAGGTCGCGATTCTCAAGACGGTGGCCCTGCGCTACGTGATGTCGGACACCGAGCACCTGCGCCGCCAGGCCGCCCAGCGCGACCTCATCCACGCCGTCGCCGACCGCCTGCTCGCCGCGGCTCCCCAGCATCTCGATCCGCAGTTGCTGCCGTGGTGGAAGGCCGCCGACACCGACGCCGCCCGCGTGCGCGTGGTGGTGGACCAGATCGCGTCGTACACGGAGAGCAGGCTGGAGCGGTTCGCGGCGTCGTACGGGGTGTGACCCGTTCGCCCGGCGGACCGGACCGGCGGTGACGGCGCTAGACTCGACCCGTGGCCGGACGACTCCCAGATCGCGATATCGCGGCGATACGCGACCGAGTCCGGATCGAGGATGTGGTGGGGGAGTACGTCGCCCTGAAGCGGGCGGGCGCGGATTCCATGAAGGGCCTGTGCCCGTTCCACGACGAGAAGTCGCCGTCGTTCCACGTGCGGCCCAACCACGGCCTGTTCCACTGCTTCGGCTGCGGTGAGGGCGGCGACGTCTACAAGTTCCTCCAGAAGATCGAGCACATCGGTTTCGTGGAGGCCGTCGAGCAGATGGCCGACCGCATCGGCTACCAGATCAACTACGAGGGCGGCGGCACCTCGGTGCAGCGCGATCGCGGCACCCGCGCCCGCCTCGTCGCCGCCAACGCGGCCGCCCACGAGTTCTACATGGCGCAGTTGCGCGAACCCGAGGCCGAGGCCGCCCGCAAGTACCTCACCGAGCGAAACTTCGACGGCGAGGCCGCTCGTCAGTTCGGCTGCGGCTACGCCCCCGACGGCTGGGACACCCTCACCAAACACCTGCTGCGCAAGGGATTCGAGTTCAAGGAACTCGAGGCGGCCGGTCTGTCGCGCCAGGGCAGGCGCGGGCCCATCGACCGCTTCCACCGCAGGCTGCTGTGGCCGATCCGCAATCTCGGCGGCGAGGTCATCGGCTTCGGCGCGCGCAAACTGTTCGACGACGACACCATGCCCGGCAAGTACATCAACACGCCGGAAACCATGCTGTACAAGAAGTCTCAGGTGCTGTTCGGCCTCGACCACGCCAAACGCGAGATCGCCAAGAGCCACCAGGCCGTGGTCGTCGAGGGCTACACCGACGTCATGGCCATGCACCTGGCGGGCGTGAAAACCGCTGTCGCCGCGTGCGGTACGGCATTCGGCGACGAGCACATGGCGATCCTGCGCCGCCTGCTGATGGACGACAACTTCTGGCGCGGCGAGATCATCTACACCTTCGACGGCGACGCGGCGGGCCAGGCGGCGGCGCTGAAAGCCTTTGTGGAGGACCAGAAGATCTCCGGTCAGACCTTCGTCGTCGTCACTCCCGACGGCCAGGATCCGTGCGAACTGCGCCAGCGCCAAGGTGACGCCGCACTGCGCGACCTGGTCGCCCGGCGTGAGCCGCTGTTCGAGTTCTTCCTGCGTATGGAGATCGAGAAGCGCGAGGACGCCAACGGTGACCTCAGCCCCGCCATGCAGGTGGAGGTGCTGCGCTGGGCGGTGCCGATCGTCGCCCAGATCAAGGATCACGGCGTCCGTAAGCGTTATGCCACGCAGCTGGCCGACCGCACCGGTTGGCTCGACGTCGGCCAGGTGCACCGCCGGGTGGACGAGGAGGCGCGCAAGCACCGCCGCGAGGGTTCCCCCGCGGGCGTCGCGCGCGCGGAAGCCAAGGCGCGCGCCGGGCAGCCGCCCGCCCCGCCCGCCACGCGGCCCAACCCGAAGGACCCCGTGCTGCTGCCGCAGCGCCAAGCCCTGTGCGCCGCACTGCAATACCCCGCGATCGCGGGCACCGTGTTCGACTCGCTCGAGGTGGACGCCTTCACCCACCCCGCCTATGTCGCGGTGCGCACGATGATCGCCGAGGCGGGCGGCACGTCCAGCGGGCTCGGCGGGGCAGAGTGGGTCAACGCCGTCGCCGACGCCTCCGACGACCTCACCCTGCGCGCGATGGTCTCCGAACTGGCCGGCGAACCGCTGCCCGTGAAGTCCGCCGACGACATCCCCCGCTTCGTCACCGGCGTGCTCGCCCGCGCGCAGGAGGCGTGGGTGGGCCGCCAGGTCGCCGAACTCAAATCCAAACTCCAGCGCCTCTCCTCGACCGAGCAGACCGACGCCTACATGGCGCTGTTCGGCGACCTGGTCGCGCTCGAGCAGTACCGCAAGAGCCTGCTGACCCAGGCCATGGGCAACTACGACGACTTCACCACGGTGTGAGCGCAGCGGTCCGCGCTTCGGCGCGGACCACCGGGACCACGTCGGCGAAGAACCGTTCCAGATGGGGTTTCGCGGCCTCTGGATCGCTCGAGAAGAACCCCTCGATCCCGAACACCTGATTGCCGAACGCCTCGGGGGGTGGGGTGTTCGGAGGAGCTCCACAGCCGACCGCATACCGGGGCGGAGGCACTCGATCGGCATGGAGCTTCTGGTGCCCGAATCCGGACTCGAACCACAAACCTGCCGATCACCAGTCCGCTGCTCGTCCGGGCCACTTCAACGAGGCGCGGCCGAGACGCGCGGGTAGCGATGAGGTTCCAGCCGGGCCGCCAGTCGTGTCGGGTGGTCTGCCGGCGGTTCGGGGTTCAGGGGACGCGGCGCGAGCCTGGGTACCGCATGCCGAGGCGCGGGCTGTTGCCGTCAGTCTCGATACCCAGGCGGAGCGCGCCCTCAGCGGCGGAGTTGGTCGTGGGGGACCATCACGGTGGTGCGCTCGTCGATGGGCTCCATCGGCTCGAGCTGGGGGCGGGTGCTGAGTTTGTCGGACAGCTTCTGGCGGCCGACCTGCACCAGCTTGCGGGTCACCGGGCTCGTGGTGACCGCGCGCGTCGCCGACGAGATCTGTTCGTAGCGAGCCCGCCCGGCCTTACTGCCGAGCACGTAACCGGCCGCGACGCCGATGATCAACCGCAGCATTCCTCGAGCTCCTCCCAATCGCCAGTGCGCGGGTACCATCCTGCCCGACACGGGGTCCCCCTGTCGATCCGGATCGCCCAACGTCGCCCCCACATCCCCCCAGCTAGAGGCACGATTTGGGAACCCGACCACCGATAGGCTAGAGTTTCTCCTCGGTCAGCCCGGCAAGGGCGAAGCCACCAGGATAGTCCCCTATAGCTCAATTGGCAGAGCAGCCGACTGTTAATCGGCAGGTTTCTGGTTCGAGTCCAGATGGGGGAGCATCATAGCCCTCTGACCTGCGGGAACGCGAGGCGGGTCAGAGTTCGCTGGTCCCGATCGGGCGCAAAAATGTAGAAAAGTCGTCGTTAAGTCGCATCGCGTCGTGGTCGGTCGTATCGCGTGGGGACCGTGGTCTCGGCGGGTCACCGCCCGCGCGGACGGCTGGGTGGTGCCTCGCACCGCCGAATTCCGGACTGGCGGTCGGGCGGTCCGGTGCCGGGGGCACGACGGCTCAGTCGGGCCGGTCGTCGCGGCGCTTGCGCACGGCGCGGTGGATCACCTCGGCTGCCTCGTGATGGGCTTTGCCGCGCCGCATGTATTTGCGTTGGGTCATCGCGGGATCGGCGTGCTGCAAGACGTCGGCGGTGACGCGGGCCGACGATTGGCGTCGTCGAGCAGCAGCGCGATGAGTTTCCGGAAGGAGTAGGGTTTCCGGAAGGAGTAGGGGACGAAGTCGTCGGGCAGGTCCAGCGCTTCGCGCACACCGCCCAACGACGAATTGGGCAAGCGAATCGGCAACGTCACCCAAGCCGTCCCGCACACCACCGCCCTGCTCATCGTCGCGGCAACAGTCGCGGTCTGTTGGTAACGCGCCTTCGCCTCGTCGCTGTCGCCGGCGAAGCACGCGTCCACGGGTTTGTTCTCCATGATCAGCCGGATCGCGCATCCCCGGCGGGGCGGGACATCCGCATGCCACCATCCCCGATGCCAGCCACTTCGTCCAGCAAGACCCGCTACTGCGTCTGGCCGAGATCGTCGACCAGTTCATCGAATCAGCGTGATCGTGCCGATCCACCCGGAACCGTTGATCATCACCGCATGGCGGGGCCATTGCTACTCCCGATCCCGACTGATGCAGAATCCTCGGATGGGCGACGGGTGGGACAATGAGGCAGGCTTCGAGACGATCGTCGAGAGGCACCGGCGGGAACTGCACGTGCACTGCTATCGGATGCTCGGCTCGTTCGACGAGGCCGAGGACCTGATCCAGGAGACGTTCCTGCGGGCCTGGTCGAAGCGGGACACCTTCAATCGCGGCGACAACGCCCGGGCCTGGCTGTATCGGATCGCCACCAACGCATGCCTCGATGTGCTGCGCCGGCGCCGGCGTGTCTCGGCGATGGAGTCGTTCGCCGAGGTGCCGTGGCTGCAGCCCTATCCGGACCACCTGCTGGACCAGGTGTCGCCTTCGGAGCGGCAGCCGGAGGAGATCGTGGTGGCCCGGGAAACGATCGAGCTGGCGTTCATCGCCGCCCTGCAACTGCTGCCGGCGCAGCAGCGGGCGGCCCTGGTGCTGCGCGAGGTGATCGGCTGGTCCGCGGCCGAGACGGCGCAGGCCCTGGACACCTCGGTCCCCGCGGTCAACAGTGCCTTGCAACGGGCTCGCCGTACCATGCAGAGCCGCCGGTCGACCGACTCCGACGGCAGGCGCACCGAGCTCAGCGCGGAGGAGAACGAGCTGCTACGGCGGTACGTGGACCTGCACGAGAATCCCCAGCCGACCGCCATGGCGGCTCTGGTCCGCGACGACATCCGCATCACCATGCCCCCGCAGCCGGTCTGCTTCATCGGGTGGGACTCCCTGGCGCCCTTGCACGAGCTGGCCTTCGGCCCGGAAGGCCTGGGCGATTGGAAGGTACGGCCGACCGTCGTCAATCGGATGCCGGCCGCCGCCTGCTATCGGCGGGCCACCGGCGACAACTCCTACCGAGCCTTCAAGCTCGACGTCTTGCGGTTCCAGGGTGGCCTGATCGCGGAGATCACCACGTTCGAACGCCCTGTCTTCGACTGGCTCGGACTGCCCATCGAGCTGTGACCGGATGACGCAGACTGCCGGCTCGGCACCTTGTACGAATATCCGGACCGATGAGTTCGCGATCGGGATGTCGTTGTACCTCATGAACCGACCGGGAACGACCCGGGCGGCATCGACGAGGAGATCATCATGGGCAAGGTCGCGTTCGACATCAGCGTCTCGCTGGACGGCTACATCGCAGGGCCCGGCCGTACGGCCGACGCGCCGATGGGACAAGGCGGGGACCAGCTGCACAACTGGATGGGCAGTGAGGACGGTCAGGCCCTGCTGGGAAGGATGGTGGTGGGACTGGGTGCGGTGATCGCAGGCCGGCGGACCTATGACGACTCGGTCCACTGGTGGGGTGCCGACGGCCCGAGCGGTCCGGCGCGGCGCCCCACCTTCGTGGTGACCCATGCGGCGCCGGCCGACTCGCCAGAGAACGGTGTCTACCGGTTCGTCACCGGTGGCATCAACGCCGCGCTCGATCAGGCCCGGGACACGGCGGGTGATCACACCGTCTGTGTGATGGGCGGGGCCCACCTGATCCAGCAGTTCCTGGCTGCCGGCCTGGTCGACGAGGTCTCCTTGCACGTGGTTCCCGTGCTGCTCGGCGCCGGCACAAGACTGTTCGACGGCGTCCCGGCGGCGCAGCTCCCGTTGGAGCCGCTGGAGGTGATCAACACCCCGACGGCGCTGCACATACGGTACGGGGTGGTCACGTCGACGTGATCGCCAAGCTGCGCCACTGGGCTCGGCCCGAGCCCAGTGGCGCAGAAAGCCCGGACCGCACCCTGCTCCTGCCGGATCGCCGACTTCGCCAGACCGTTCGCCGACCGAATGCGCGCTCCACTTGTCCATCATCGCGGCAGTCCATGCCCAGGGATACAGACCCGAGAACTCGATGAACGCGCCGATGGTGGCGGCGCGAACCTTTACCGTCGGT
Organism: Nocardia puris; assembly: GCF_003315035.1. Lineage (GTDB taxonomy): Bacteria > Actinomycetota > Actinomycetes > Mycobacteriales > Mycobacteriaceae > Nocardia > Nocardia puris. The sequence continues at coordinate 77,546 of NZ_QNRE01000009.1, read as the reverse complement.
CTCGCGGGACAGCCTCCCACCCAGCTGCTGCTTGGACCACTCGGACAGCATCGCCCGACCATGCACCTTCGGGGTGCAGACGGGTAACGCCGAAGACGAGTTCGAGATGCGCCGAGCCCGGTGCTTCTCCATCGGCCACACCACCTCGGTCGGCGGCGCCCGTCGCGACCGGACAGTGACCATCATCACTGTGGAGGGGCGCCGCCTGCCGAATATCGCCCCGACCGGTGGTTTCCATCCGGAAGTAAGTCCGTTGGCGCCGGAAAATCAGGTGCTTCCTGTCGGTGCCCGGCGGAATACTTGCCGACGCCCGATGAGTTCGAGCAAGCAGCCCCGTCTCAACATCCGTGACCCGAGACGCGACGGTTGTGCTCGCGGCGGGTGTCGTCATTGTTCATGCTCCGGAAGGTAAATCGATGCCCGCCGAATCCCTCGCCCCCGCATCGGCGGGCCGGACGCCGACCGTCGTCCGGGTGCTCGTGCTCGCCACGTTCGTGGTGATCCTGAACGAGACCATCATGATCAACGCGATCCCGCGGCTCATGCACGATCTGGACGTCACCGAGGTGGCGGCGCAGTGGGTGTCGACCGCGTTCATGCTCACCATGGCGGCGGTCATCCCGACCACCGGCTGGTTCCTGCAACGCGTGACCACGCGCAGCGCCTACACCGTGGCGATGGGTGTGTTCCTCGCGGGCACGGCGCTGTCGGCCGTGGCACCGACCTTCGAGGTGCTGCTCGCGGGCCGGATCGTCCAGGCCGTCGGCACGGCGGTGATGATGCCGCTGCTGATGACCACGCTCATGACGGTGGTGCCCGAGCACGACCGCGGCCGCGTGATGGGCAACGTCACGCTGGCGATCTCGGTCGCGCCCGCCATGGGCCCCGTGATCTCCGGCGCCGTGCTCCAAGCCGGTTCGTGGCGATGGCTTTTCGTGCTGGTGCTGCCCATCGCGGGTGCGATCACCTGGTCGGGGCTGCGGCACCTGGAGAACGTCGGAGAACCGGAAGCCGGCGCGATCGACATGCTCAGCGTGGTCCTGGCCGCACTCGGCTTCGGCGGTCTGGTGTTCGGCCTGAGCCGCTTCGAGGGCGGCCTCTCCGCCGAGCCCGTGCTGATCGTGGCCGCCGGCGCGGCGCTCATCGCCGCCTTCGTGGTCCGCCAGTTGAGCCTGCAGCGCACCGGCACGCCGCTGCTGGACCTGCGCACGCTGCGCTCGGGCACCTACACCAAGGCGCTGGCGCTGATGGCGATGGCGTTCATGGCGATGCTCGGCTCGATGATGCTGCTGCCGCTGTATCTGCAGAACATGCGTGATCTCAGCCCGCTGGAAACCGGCCTGCTCGTCATGCCGGGCGGCCTGGCCATGGGTCTGCTCGGCCCCACCATCGGACGGCTGTTCGACCGGTTCGGCGGGCGCCCGCTGGTGATCCCCGGCGCCGTCGGCATCGCGGTGTCGATGGCCGGCTTCACCCAGATCTCGCTGACGATGCCGTACTGGCAGTTGCTGGTGCTGCACATCGTGCTGATGATGTCGCTGGCCGCGATCTTCACGCCCGTGTTCACCCTGGGCCTCGGCGCGCTCCCGCAGCATCTGTACTCGCACGGCAGCTCCATCCTGGGCACCCTGCAGCAGGTCGCCGCGGCGTTCGGCACCGCGCTCGTGGTCACCGTGATGTCGGCGCGCAGCACCGCGTTGATCGACGGCGGTACCGACCCGCTCGAGGCGGGCCTGGACGGCGCGCGGCTGGCCTTCCTGGTCTCGGCGGCGCTGGCGCTGGCCGTGATCGTGCTGGCCGTCTTCCTGCCGAACCGCGCGCCCGCTCCGGACGAAGTCGCCGAGGACGCCGAGCCGGTGCTCGTCAAGGGCTGACTGTCCTGTTCGCTGAATCGGCCGTTTCGTTCGGTTCGGGGGACCCTCGGCGCGAAAACCTCCGACGGGAAACCTGGGATGAACCAACGCTTTCGGAATCCTGTCGGCCGTTCGGGGAGATGGCACACTTGTCGGTGGGTGTTCTCCCCGATCTGGCGGCGCCGCGTTCGGAGCGTGTCGACGGCGACACGGGTTCGGCCCGGCCGCGCGGCCGCCGGGGTTGGGCGCCGCGGGGTCGTGCCCGGCAGTGCCGCCGCCGACCCGGATGGTCGCGCGCGAGAGGTGGTCTTCATGCGGAATCCGGTGTGGCTGTTGGACTTCGACGGTGTGGTGAACGCGCTGAGCAGGCGCCCGCCGAAGACGGTCGGCTACCGCGAGTGGCGCAGCGCGCGGGTCGAGATGCCCAGCGAGACCAAGCGTTCCGGCAAGCCGGTGGTGTATCCGCTGCTGTGGTCGCCCACCGTGGTGTCGGTGATCGCGCGGGCCGTCGACGCGGGCGTGGACGTGCGCTGGCTGACCACGTGGCGCGAGCACACGCGGATGCTGCCCGAGATCATCCCGGGCCTGCCGGAACTGCCCTGGATCGACGAGTCATGTCTGCCGCCCGCCGTCGCGGCGACGCTGGATCCGGCGGTCGGTGACCTGTCGGTGCAGTGGAAGATCGAATGCGCGAAAGCGACGGTGGGCGAAGACGTTCCGGTCCTGTGGACCGACGACAGCATCCTGGTCGGCGTGTTCGCGCGGCGCTGGGCGCGCACCAGAACGCGGGGCCTCACCACCGCGTTCACTCCGCGGCCGAACCTCGGTCTCATCCCGCGTGACCTGTCCGTAGTCGCCGACTGGGTCGCCCGCCACACCGGCCACCGGCTGCTCGACTGGAATCAGCCCACGTCGATATCGGCGTAGAGCGCGGCGTGGTCGCTGGCCGCGTGCTCCGGCGCGGTCATGGTGGGAAAGTGCGGGAAGAGCGTCCCGTTGCGCCCGCCCCACACGCCCTCGCGGAAGATCGCGCCGCCCGTGGTGCGTTCGGCGAGCGCCGGTGAGAGCAGCAGATAGTCGATCTTCTGGCTCTTGGTGCCGTTGCCGTAGGTGCCGGGGCGGCCGCCGTCGTCGAAGCCGTCGAGCGTGGCGATCTCGCGCAGATCGGTGCCGGTGAGCAGCGGCGCCAGCGGCGGACGTTGCGGCGTGTCGTTCAGATCGCCCGCGACGACCACGAAATCCTCTCCGGCATCGCGCAATTCGCGGTAGATCTCGGCGACGCGAGTGGCTTGACGGGTGCGCGTGCGGTCGTTGTCGGCTTGGCGGCCATAGCCTTTCGATTTGAAATGGTTGGCGAGCACGTGCAACCGCTGCCCTTCGAGCGCCGTCCCGGCCGGGAAGTCGTAGGTGAACACCGGGCAGTCGCGGGAGAAGATCCGCCGCCCGTCGGGGCCGAGATCGTCCACGTGCGAGCGGATGGAGCGCACCGGCCAGCCGCCGCGACTGATCACGCCCACATCGATGCCGCGCTCGTCGTTGCCGTCGATCACCATGACGTGCGGATACAGCGGCTCGCCCTCCACATCGCACAGCTCCGCGTCGGTGAATTGTTTGGCCACGATGCGGTTCTCGGCCTCCACCAGCGCCAGGATGTGCGCGCCCACCTCGCGGATCACCTGGCCCAGGTGGGTGATGGCGAGTTCGTCGACGCGCTCGTCGGTCAGCTCGGCCCACCCGACCCAGTCCGACCGGCCTCGCGCCACGATCTCCGGGTCACCAGTGCGCGGTCGCCGGATCAACCGCCCGCGCACCTGCCGCAATCGCGCGTACGCCGCGCTGTCCGAGCGCAGCAGTCCGAGGATCTCCAGGCATTCCAGGATCTCGCGCCGCACCCGCTCGGCGTACTCGACCTCCGCGATCGCGGCCCCGAACCGCGCGTGTGCCGCCAGCACCTCGGGGTTCGGTTCGCGGCCCATCGCCCGGGGCCGGTCGAAGAGGTTCTCGACGTTGAATGTCCCGATCCGCAGCTCCATCGCGGCCTCCTCACCTCCCTCCCATGGTGCGCCGCTAACTACCCGGTTTCGGCGGCCTTGCGGCGAATGCCGTGTGAACCCCCGTCGACAACCTCGGTGCGGGGTGGGAGCCGTCGCCCGAGAGCTTTCCGGTCAGGTCAGGTACACCGGGAAGACGGCCAGGTCGTTCTGGGTGAGCACCGGCAGGTTCTGGAGCTCCGCGTCCGGGACCGCCAGGCGCAGGGCGGGGAAGCGGGTGAAGAGCGCGGGCAGGGCGATGGCGGCTTCGAGGCGCGAGAGCGCGGCGCCGGGGCAGATGTGCGGGCCGTAGCCGAAGGTGAGGTGGCGGTTGGCGGTGGCCCGGGTGATGTCGAAGGCGTCGGCGTCCTCGCCGTGCACGGTGGCGTCGCGGCCGATCGCGCGGTAGGACATCACCACGCCGTCGCCCTGGCGAATCACGCTGTCGCCCAAGGTGATGTCTTCGGTGGCGAAGCGCATCAGCAGATGGGTGACCGGGCCATTCCAGCGCAGCGTCTCCTCGACGGCGTCCTTCCACTCGTACTCGCCGGCGCGGATGAGCGCCAACTGCTCGGGGTGGGCCAGCAGCGCGCGCACGGTGTTGAGGATGAGGCTCACCGTCGTCTCGTGCCCGGCCGCCACCAGGGCTTTCAGATTGCCGACCGCCTCCTCCTCGGTCAGCGGCTCGCCACCGTCGGTCGCGAAGATGAAATCGGAGGTGAGGTCGTCGGTGCGGTGCGCGGTCTTCGCCCGCACCAGCGCCGTGTAGTAGGCGTCGAGATCGTCGATCACCTTCAGCCGCTCGTCCTGCGGGGTCAGCACCGAGAAGAACGCCTTGTACCGGTCCAGCAGCATCGGGTGGTCGGCGCGATCCACGCCCATCAGCTCGCTCACCACGCGCATCGGCAGCGGGTACGCGAAGACCGATTTCAGGTCGACGGGCGCGCCGTCGCGGCCCGCCTCCTCGAGATCGTCGAGTAGTTCCTCGGTGAAGCGTTCGACGCCCGGCCGGATGGCGTCGAGCCGGCGCGGGTTCAAGGCCTGATTGGTCTTGGCGCGCAACCGCCGATGCTCCACGCCGTCTACGGTGAACATCGACCGTCCGGCGTCGATCATCCCGATCAACGGCCACTGCCGGGTCACCACCCCCGACGTCCACAGCGACCACGCGCCGATGTCCTTGACCAGCCGGGCGTCCACCAGCAGCCGTCGCGCCACCGCGTGATCGGTGACGCTCCACGCCGGCACGCCGAGCAGGTCGATGCGGGTGAGCGGGCCGTTGGCGCGCAGGAAGTCGGTCTCGCCGGCCAGATCGGCCATCATCGGGTCGATGACGAGGGGGTCGATGGTGGTGAGTTCTCGGGTCATGATCTGCCTCCGACGGCGCGGGCTGGGGTGAATCGGACGGGGAGAGAAGTCATTCCGCGCAGGAACGCCGAGGGCCTGCGGATCAGCCGGTCGGCGGGCACCGCCAGGTCCAGATCGGGCAGCCGGTCCAGCAGCACTTGGATGCCGGTGCCCGCGATCACCTCCGACAGCTGCTGCGCGGCGAACGGGCAGCGGTATTCGCCGTAGCTGTAGGAGAAGTGGGCGCTGTTGCCGCTGTGCGCGGGGCCCGCGGTCTCGTGCCGGATGTGCGGGTCGGCGTTCGCGCCGGCCAGGCCGAGCAGCAGCATATCGCCCGCGCGCAGGTGCCTGCCGCCGAGTTCGGTGTCGTGGGCGACCCAGCGGCCCGCCAGGATCTGGGTGGGCGTGTCCTCCCACAGCACCTCGGTCATGGCCTGGCCGATGCTGTGGCGCGCGCCGCCGAGCGAGGCGGCGAAGCGGTCGTCGGTGAGCATCAGCCGCACCGTGTTGCCGATCCAGTCGGCGGTCGGCAGGTGCCCGGCGGCGCAGATCGCCATCAGATCGAGCACGTACTCCTCGTCGGTGAACGGCTCCGGGTGGGCGAGCAGCCGCGACACCAGATCGTCGCCGGGCGCGGACTTCTTCGCCCCCAGCAGCTTGCTCATGTGTCCGTAGTAGCTCGCGTAGGCGGCCTGGGCCTCGGCGCCGCCGTCGGCGAGGGCCTTCATGGTGTGCGCCAGCGCGGGCCCGTCCTCGTCGGGGAAGCCGAGGACCGAGGCCAGCGCCAGCACCGGCAGCGGTTCGGCGAACGCGGTGACGATATCGGCCTCCCCGCGCCCGCAGAACCCGTCGATCAGCTCATCGGCGATCTGTTCGCACCGCTCCCCGAGGACATACGGGTCCTCCGCCTCCAGCGCCGCGTCGACCAGCCCGGCGTGCCTGCGGTGCTCCGCGCCCGCCGTGAAATAGATCGACGGAATGGGCCGCCCCACCATCGGCCACAGCGGCCAGTCCTCGGGGACCGTGCCGAGCTGGTTCCACAGCGTGCGGTCGCGAGTGAACAGTTCCGCGTCGCTGGTCACGTAATGCAGTTCCTGGTAACCGATCACGAGCCAGGCCGGGACGCCGCCGGGCAGTTCCACCGGCACCACGGCGCCGTGGTCGCGGCGCAGTTCGCGATAGAGCTGGCGCGGGTCGTAGTTGTGAAAGCGAGGGCCGCTCAAGGGAATCGGGTCGCCTCGGTGCACCGGGCAGCCGGTCGCGGCGTGGGGCGTGGTCATGCGGTCTCCGGTGCGGTGAAGGCGGGCTCGCGCGCGGACAGGTGCTCGACGAGGGTGATCAGGACCCGCTTGACCGAGGCGCGGTCGCGCGCGTCGCAGTCCACCAGCGGAACGTGCGCGGGCAGGTCCAGCGCTTCGCGGACGGCATCGAGCGGATGATCACCACCGGGAAAGGCGTTGCGGGCCACCACGAACGGCGTGCCGAAATGTTCGAGACGGTCCACCGCGTAGAAGCAGTCGGTGATCCGGCCGGGGTCCACGAGGACGATCGCGCCGAGCGCGCCGCGGAACAGCTGGTCCCACAGGAAGAAGAACCGCGGCTGCCCCGGCGCGCCGAACAGGTAGAGGACGTGCTCGGCGTCGATGGTGATGCGCCCGAAGTCGAAAGCCACCGTGGTGGTGCGCTTTCCGGGGACGCCGCCGAGGTCGTCCACGCCGAGGCCGGCCTCGGTGAGCGTGGCCTCGGTGTCGAGCGGGCGGATCTCGCTGACCGCGCCCACCAGGGTGGTCTTCCCGACGCCGAAACCGCCGACCACCACGATCTTCAGCCCATTGCTCGCGGTGGCGGCGAGTGGGGCGGGGGCGATCTCAGAGCGTGCGGAGTCCACCGAGCACCTTCTCCAGCAGGGCCTTGTCCGTCACGGTTCCGTGTACGCGGGGGTGCCGGGCGATGATCTTGCGCGCGTCGAGCAGGTCCGAGAGCAGGATGACGACGATGTGGACGGGCAGGCGTAGCGCCGCGGCGATCTCGGCCACCGAGGTGGGTGTCGCGCACATCCGCAGGATCGCGGTGTCCTCCGACGACATCCCGGGCACCGGGGCGGACTGCGTGACGACGAGCGTGACGAGATCGAACACATCCGTGCCCGGCCTGCTGCGGCCCCCGGTCAGCGTGTAGAGCCGGTCGGGCTCGTCGTCACGCCCCGGCCTGCTCATGGCACACCCACTCCGGGCGAGCGCGGCGCGGCGGTCAGGTGGTCGGCGAGCTGGTCGACGAGTTCGGCCAGGTGGAAGCCGACCACCCCGGCGTCGGCGTCCTCCTCGGCGAGCACGGCCAGGTGCGCGCCCGCGCCGGCCTCGATGAGAAACAGGATGCCGCCGCCGTATTCGGTCATCGAACGGCGCACGCCCGCGCGGCCGTCACCGTGTTCGGCGGACACCGCGATCGCCAGCCCCTGGAATCCGGCGGCGACGGCGGCGAGCCGGTCGACTGCGTCGACGCCGAGGCGTTCGGCGTCGGTGAGCCGGGGGTGGGAGGCGTGACAGACGGGCAGGCCGTCGGCGGCGACCAGCACCGCGTGCCGCGCGCCCGCGGTGCGTTCCAGGAGTCCGAGCAGCAGCCAGCTCAACCGGGCCGGATCGGTCGAAGTCATCAATCAGTCTCCACGGCTGGGGGATTCGAGGTACTGCGGGCGTTCACGGCCCGCTGGAACGCGCCGAGCGAACCGGGTTCGGGGCGGGCGGGTGCTGTTGCGCCGCTTGCTGTTCGGTTGGTGTCGGGGATCGCCGGTGCGTCCGTGGGCCCGCTGGCTCGCACGGGTTCGGACGAGTTCGTGCGGACCGGTTTCGCGAGAGCATTTGCCGGTCGGTCGGTGTCGGAGCTCGCCGGCGCCTCGGTGGGCGCGCTGGACCGCACCGGCTCGGGCGAGTTGGTGCGGACCGGTTCCGCGAAACCGCCCGGGTGGGCGGCGGCGAAGGCGCTGCCCCGGCGACGCTTCGGCAGCGACCGCTCGGCGGACGCCTCGGGCACCGAAGCGATCGGAACGCTGTCGGGCACCGCCGCGACCGGAGCGCTGTCCGGTGCCGGGGGAGTGGGCCGCGTGACCGGAGTGCGCGTGGTGATCTCCCTCGGGATGACCACCACGGCGGCCGTGCCGCCCAGCGCCGACGGCCGGAACGACACGCGCAGTTTGTGTTTCGCGGCCAGGTGTCCCACCACGGCCAGCCCGAGTTTCGTCCCGCGCACCGACGAGAGGTCGGGCGGGCCCGCGCCGGAGTCGGGTTCGCCGACCATGCGGGTGGCGTAGCGCAGCGCGGCGTCGCTCATCACCAGTCCGCTGTCCTCGATGGTCACCAGCACGCCCGCCGGGATATCGGAGGCGTACACGTGCACCTCGGTGGTGGGCGGGGAGAACCGGCACGCGTTGTCCATCAACTCGGCGAGCAGGTGCATCACGCCCTCGGCGGCGGGGCCGATGACCGCGATCTCGACGCCCGCGCGCAGCCGGATGCGCGTGTAGTCGGCGACCCGGCCCATCGCCCCGCGCAGGATCCGTTCCAGGGGAATGGGTTTGGCCCAGCGGCGTCCGGACCGCGCGCCCGAGAGCACGGCGATGCTGTCGGCGAGGCGGCCGACCTGGGTGGCGCGGTGGTCGAGGCGGAGCAGGTCGGCCAGCACCTCGGTGTCGGAGTGGCGCTCCTCCATCTCGCGCAGTTCGGCGAGCATGCTGGTGGTCATGGCCTGGGTGCGGCCCGCGATGTTCGCGAACGCGGCGCGCTCGGCCTTCCTGCGGCTCTCGCTCGCCCGCGTGGCGGTCTGCGCCTCGGCGACCTTGGCCTCGCCTTCGGCCCGCGCGGTGTCGGCGGCGGCGCGCGCTTCGGCGATCGCGGCGGCGGCCCGGGATTCGGCCGCCCACGCCGCATCACCTACGGCGGCCACGCGATCGGACGCGGCGGCCGTCGCCTCCCGCCCCGCCCGGCGTGCCGCGAGCGCGGCGGCCCGGTAGTGCACGGCGGTCGCGGTGGCGACCCACAGCGCCACGGCGGCGGCCCCGAGGACCACGGCCACGGCGGTGCGCGCCGCGGCGGGAACGCTGAACACGGCCGTGAGGACCGCCGCGACGGTCACCAGCGCGCCGCCGATCAGGAACGGAAAGGGGATGCGCCGGGCGGTCGCTCCACCCCGCACTTCTCCAGCCCCCTGCACCCGCACAGAACCCCAACCTTCCCGCTGCATCGATCGTCGGAGGGGCCCGGCCCCAGCCGTCCCCGACCCGGATTCGCGCGAAAGTTGCTGGCCACCAGGCACTTCCCTGTGCGGGATGAGCATAGCCCGATCGGGAGTACCCGGCTACCGGAAGCGCACGCAGTCCAGGAGCAGGAACAGCGGCCGCGGGAAGTTCTCCCGCCACCACGGATCGCGGCGTTGTTCGGCGGTCGGCCGTGGCTCGCGCAGACCGGTGACGGCGAACCCGGCGTCGGTGAGCATCCGCACGTGGTCCTCCAGGCTGAAGAACGTCTGCACCGACGCTGCGGGCGAGGTCTTCCCGGCGACTTGGAACGGCTGCTCGACCGTGCGCGTGCCGAAGTACGCGTCGAGATCGAAACCCCGTGCCTCGGGCCGGTTCCGGTCGGCGCGCGCGACGTAGAAGCACGGGTGCATGCTGAGCACGATCAACCGTCCCGATGGGCGCAGTACCCGCGCGAACTCCCGGAATCGCTTGCCCGGCTCGATGATCCCGTGGGGCAGGCGGTTCGCCACCACCAGGTCCACCGACCGGTCGGCCACCGGCAGGTCGGCCACATCGGCGAGATGGAACACACTGGTCTGCGGGTGCGCCTCGGGGTGGCTCCGCGCCGCCGCCGCGAATTCGGCGCACGTGTCGACGCCGTGCACGAACTCCGCGCCCCGGCGGACCAATGCCCTGGTGAGATAACCTTCCCGCATCCGGCGTCCAGCACGCGCAGTCCGTCGCACGCCCCGATCGTCTCGAGCAGCGCGGGATCGGTCAGTTCGGTCTGGAACCGATCCAGACCGCCGCGAACGACGTCCATCCAGAACTCGGCATTGCGCGCGTATGCCGCGGTTACTCGCTCGTCGCCGGGCACGGGCCTACGCTCGCGAACTCGAGGTCAGGTAGTCCTGTCCGCCGACGTACACCGTGTGCCCGGATTCGGTTTCGGCGGAGGTCGCGTCGGCGACGGCGGTGGCGAACTCCAGCACGGTGGGCAGCGGGCCGTGGTCGCGCCGGTCCGTCACGGCGTCCGGGTTACGGCGTTCCAGCAGGCGGACGATGATGGTGCCGTCGATCATGTCGCCGGATACGACCGTGAAAGTGATTCCGTGAGCGGTGAATTCGGGGATCATCGCACGCAGTGCGTCCTCGCCGGCTCGCTTGCTGGCGGCGATCGGCAGGTAGTCCTCGGGCACGGGTTCGCGCCCGTGGAAATGCGCCTGGTGGCTCGTGACGAACACGATCCGCCCACCGCGCGGCAGGAGCGGCAGCACGGCGCGCACCAGGCCGACCTGCGCGTCCCGGTTCACGCGCATCGCGTAGTCGGGCGCCGCGCCGCGCTCCAAACCGCCGGATGCGTTGAGCACCAGCACATCCAGCCGCCCGAACTCCGCGCCGACCTCGGCGACCAACGCGCGCACCTGGGCCTCGTCGCACACATCGGCCCCCGCCACCGACGCGCTGCCGCCGTGGGCGCGGATCTCCCCGGCGATCGTCTCCGCGCGCTTGCGCTTCTCGCGGTAGTTCACGATCACGTGATCGCCCCGCGCGCCGAGCACCCGCGCGGTGTCGGCCCCGATGCCTCGTGACGCGCCGGTGACCAGCGCGACGCGCCGGGTCTGGTCCTGGGTGCCCACGGTTCTCCTCTCGCTCGCGGCACGGAGCCCGCCGCTGTGCTTCTGATTCAGAATCACTATGGTGGTTCGAAATGAGAAGCGCAAGGGGCGCCAAACCGTCGCGCGGCCGGGCCGACGCCGCCGACGAGCCCGTGCTCGCGGTCACCGAGTTGCTCGGCCAGCGATGGGTGCTGCGCATCCTGTGGGAACTCGAGCCCGGCACGCTGGGCTTCCTCGAACTGCGGCGGCGGATGGGGCAGTGCTCGTCGAGCGTGCTGTCGGTGCGATTGCAGGACCTCCAGAACGCCGGACTGCTCGTCAAACGCGCCGACAAGTCCTACGCACTGACCGCGGCGGGCACCGCGCTGTGCGCGGCGCTGGCGCCGGTGTGGGAGTGGTCGCGCAACCATGCCGACCTGCTGAAGTAGGCTGGCGTGCCCTCATCGACCACGGGAAAGAGATCATGGCGCAGTTCGAGAATGTCAGTGTCGCGAAGACGGCGAATGTGTACTTCGACGGCAAGTGCGTGAGCCACAACATCACGCTGGCCGACGGGACGGCCAAGTCGGTGGGCGTGATCCTGCCGTCCGTGCTGACGTTCACCACCGGCGCGCCCGAGATCATGGAACTGGTCCAGGGTGAGTGCAAGGTGACGCTGGCCGGCGAGACGGAGGCCGTCACCTACCGTGGCGGCGAGTCGTTCTCGGTGCCGGGGGACAGCTCGTTCCAGATCGAGGTGCTCGACACCGTCCACTACGTCTGCCACTTCGGCTGACGGGCACGCGGCGGCCGTCAGCGCAGGCTTCGCGCGGCGGCCGCGGCGATCGCCGCGGCGACTCCGCTCAACGCGGGGGAGTCCAGCTTCCATTGCTGCCAGTAGAGCGGCACATCGATGTGGGAATCACCGTCGATGGGCACCAGCGTCTCGGGCGTATCGTCCGTCGTCTGTAGGTCCGGCAGCATCCCCCATCCGAGCCCGAGCCGCACGGCCGTGCCATACGCGGTCGAGGACGGCACGTAATGGCGTGGCGGGTCGATCGGCTGACGGGTGCGCCGACGCATATGGCGGTCCTGAAGCTCGTCCTTCCGGTCGAAGATCACCACCGGAGCCGCCCCATACGCGCGTGAAGTCGGCCCCTCGCCGAACCACTTCCGCGCGAAGCCCGGTTCGGCCATTGGCCGGTAGCGCATCGCACCCAGCCTGTTCACCTTGCACCCCTGCACGGGTTTCGCCGTCGACGTGATGGCCGCCATCACCGTGCCGTCGCGCAGCAGGCGTGTGGTGTGCTCCTCGTCCTCGCGGTGGATCTCGAAACACACGCCCGCGGGAGCGTCGCGGAGCGCGGACAGCACCCACGTTTCCAGCGAGTCGGCGTTGACGGCGATCGGGATGCGGATCGGGCCGTGCGCCGGGGCGTGCGCGTCGCCGAGTTCGCGCGCCGTGTCGCCCGCGAGCAGCTCGACCTGTCGCGCCAAGCGGAGCACGGCGAGCCCGGATTCGGTGGGGCGCACCGGTTTCGTGCGCAGCAGCAACACGCGGCCCGCCGCGTCCTCGAGCGCCTTGATGCGCTGGCTCACCGCCGAGGGCGTCACGTGCAGGCGTCGCGCCGCCGCGTCCAGGGTGCCCTCGGTGACCGCCGCGTTGAGGGCCCTGAGCTGGTCCAGCTGGAGATCCATATCAAGAAATTGTAATGATGCTTTAGAATCTTCAGCTTGTCTGGTTCGATCGAACGGCCCTAGCGTCGAGGGCGTGACGGTTTCCTCCGCGGCGTTCGCCGCGATCTCGGGTTTGGGTTTCGGACTGTCGCTGATCGTGGCGATCGGCGCGCAGAACGCCTTCGTGCTGCGCCAGGGTGTGCGCGGGCAGCACGTGGCCGCCGTGGTCGCGGTGTGCGTGGTGTCGGATGTCCTGCTGATCGCCGCCGGGATCGGCGGATTCGGCGCGCTGGTGCAAGCCGCGCCCGCGCTGATCACGGTGCTGCGCTACGCCGGAGCCGCGTTCCTGCTCGGGTACGCGGTGCTCGCGGCGCGGCGCGCGCTGACCTCGTCGGCGCTGGTGGTCGATTCGGCGGGCGCCTCGGTCGCTTTGGGCGCGACGGTGGCGACCTGCTTGGCCCTCACCTGGCTCAACCCGCACGTCTACCTCGACACCGTCGTGTTGCTCGGTTCCTTCGCGAACGGATACGCGGCCGCCGACCGGTGGTTCCTCGGCGCGGGCGCGATGGTCGCCAGTGCGCTGTGGTTCACCGCCCTCGGATTCGGTGCCCGCCGTCTCGGTCCGCTGTTCACCCGGCCGGTCGCGTGGCGGGTGCTCGATTCGGTGATCGCCGTCGTGATGGTGACGTTGGCGATCGGGCTCGTGCTGTCGTGAGGTGATGCTCCCGCCCTCGTCTAAGGTGAGGCTTAACTAAGTGTTCGCCGGAGGAGGGAGTGGTGTGGTGGTGCTCAGTCGCAGGGGCCTGTTCTCGGTGGCAGGTGTGGCGGGTCTGGCCGTCGGGCTCGCCGCGTGCGGCGGCGCGGACGACGGTGGGGGAGAGAAGGATTGGTCGTTCGTCGACGATCGCGGCGTCACCGCCGAGGCCGCGGGCACGCCGTCGCGCATCGTCGCGTTCAGCGGGGCCGCCGCGGTGCTGGTGGATCACGGGCTGGCCGACCGGATCGCCGGCGTGTTCGGTGACACGAGCGGCGGCGACACCGCCTTGCTCGGCGACCTGGACCTCGACACGGTGACGGTTCTCGGTGACCAGTGGGGCCAGTTCGACCTCGAGCGATACGCCGAGCTCGAGCCCGACCTTTTGATTACCGACACCTACATGGACGACAACCTCTGGTACATCCCCGACGACAACCGCGACAAGATCCTCGAACTCGCGCCCGCCATCGCCATCGGTGTGGCGAACAAGCCGCTGCCCGTCCCGATCGGCCGCTACATCGATCTCGCCCTCGCGCTCGGCGCCGACCCGGAGGCCGTACGGCTCCGCGATGCGCAGCAGCGTTTCGCCGCCGCCTCGCAGGCGGTGCGCGACGCCGTGGCCGCGCGCCCCGGTCTGCGGGTGCTGGCCTGTTCGGCGGCGGCCGACGCCTTCTACGTCTCCAACCCCGAGGTCTCCGCCGACCTGTCCTACCTGCGCGAACTCGGCGTCGACGTGGTGGTCCCCGAGCGCACCGAGGCGGGCGGCTTCTTCGAGAACCTGAGCTGGGAGTACGCCGACCGCTACCCGGCCGACCTCGTCATCCTCGACAGCCGCGGCTCGGCCCTACCGCCGGAAGCCCTTGCCGCCAAACCCGTTTGGCAACGCCTCCCCGCCGTCGTCGCGGGCCAGGTCGCCCCGTGGCACCCGGTCTTCCGCTTCTCCCACGCCGGCACCGCCCCGCTCCTCGAGGAATTCGCCGCCACCCTCGCCCGCACCGAAAAGGTGACCTGACCCGCTAGAAGGACTTGTGAGGGACGCCGGCGGTTAGGCCGCCGTCGATGACGAATTCGGCGCCGGTGCAGTAGGAGGATTCGTCGGAGGCGAGGTGCGCCACCAGATTCGACACCTCGTCGGGCTGCGCGGCGCGGCCGAGCGGGATCTGGAGGAAGTCGGCGGGGATGCCCTCGGTCATCGGCGTGCTGATCAGGCCGGGGTGCACCGAGTTGACGCGGATATTGTGCGGGGCCAGTTCCAGCGCGGTGGATTTGGTGAGTCCGCGCACGGCGAACTTGGTGGCGGTGTACCCGTGCAGGCCGGGGCTGCCGCGCATCCCCTCCACCGAGGAGATGTTGACGACCGATCCGCCGCCCGCGGCGATCAGCGCGGGCGTCGCCGCCTGCATGCCGAGGAACGTCCCGGTCAGATTGATGTCGATGATCCGCTGCCATTCCTCGAGCGCGAAATCCACCAGCAGGTTCCCGTTGACGATGCCCGCGTTGTTCACCAGCACGTGCAGTCCGCCGAACCGCTCGGTCGCGGCGGCCACCGCCGCGCGCCACTGCTCCGGTTCGCGCACGTCCAGGTGCTCGTAGTGGGCGGACTCGCCCAACTCGGCGGCCAGCGCCTTGCCGTCGTCGTCCAGCACGTCGCCGAGCACCACCCGCGCGCCCTCGGCCACGAACCGCCGGGCGTGGGCGGCGCCCATACCCCGCGCCCCGCCGCTGATCAGGGCCACCTTGCCGGTCAGTCGCGCCATCGCTGCCTCCGTTCGTCGCCGACGCGGAACACGTTACAGAAAGAGTGGCCGAGTGCGGCTCGACCAGTCCCATTTACCGGTCCCTCGTGGTGATAGTCGTCCGGCGCCGTGTGGCATCATCTAGTGAAACAGGTTCTATTTTTCGACCGGGATCGCGAGGAGGACCAGCATGGTGAGTCCGGACCGGGACGCCGACACCCGCGTACGGCGGGCGATCCGGCGGGCGGGCGTGCCCGACTCTCCGCGCGTCCCCGACGGCGCCCTCGTCGACCTGCCCGGCCGGGGCAGCACCTACGTCACCGACATCCCCGGTCCGCCGGGCGCGCCGACGCTGATCCTCCTGCACGGCACCGCCAGCACCGCGACCCTCACCTGGTTCCCGGCGCTCGCGTCGCTGGCCGAGCGCTACCGCGTCGTCCTGTTCGACCAGCGGTGGCACGGCCGCGGCATCCGCACGCGCCCGTTCACGGTCGCCGACTGCACCGATGACGTGATCGCGATCGCCGACTCGCTCGAGCTGGAGCGCCCGATCTGCGCCGGCTATTCGCTCGGCGGCATGGTCGCGCTGTCGGCGGCGCACCACCATCCGGATCGCGTCGCGGGCATCGTGCTGTGCGCGACGCCCTATCGGTTCCGGGAGAAGTTGCGCGAGAAGGCCTTTCATCGGGCGTTCGGCGCGATGGCGGGTGCGCTCGGCCCGTACTCGCTGCGCCGCGTCGCCAGGTTCGGTGAACGGCTGCCCGACGTTCCTGAGAATATCTGGGACACCGAGGGTTTCGAGCGCTGGGCGATGAAGGAGTTCCGTAGCACCAGCGGGTGGGCGGTGGCGCAGGTCGTCGCGGAACTCGGCCGGTTCGACGCCTCACCGTGGCTGCCCACGCTGAAAACCCCCACCTCGGTGGTGATCACCACGCGTGACCACGCGATTCCGGTCTACCGGCAGCTGGAGATGGCGACCATGATTCCCGGCGCGACCATCCATCTGGCCGCCGTGGGGCACGCGGGCTGCGTCTTCGGGGCCGAACGTTTCGTGCCCGCGCTGCTGGATGCGTGCGAGTCGGTCGCGGAGCGGATCTGAGAGAGGTCTCCCTGTTCGGCGGCTCTGGCGAACAGGGTGGCCGTGGTCAGTCCGATGCGCGTGCCGCGGTGAGCAATTCGTCGATGACCTGCGGCACCGCGTCGGCCAGGACGTCGACGTCGGGCATCAGGTCGGCGCACGCGATGAACCCGAAATCCAGATCGCCGTTATTGGACAGCACGGTGACGGTGAGGCCCGCCCCGTGGAAGACCGGGCCGAACGGATACATCGCGTCCACCTTGACGCCCAGGAAGTACAGCGGCACCGGCGGTCCCGGCACGTTCGACACCACGAGGTTGTGCACCACCGGGTGGTGCTCGGCCAGCTTCAGCGCGGAGTAGGCGCGCGAGGCGAGCCGGAACACGTTGGGCGGCGCGTACTTCGACCAGTCCTGCAGGAAGTCGGCGCCGATCAGATCGTGCTCGTCCTTGGCGTCGCGGTTGGCCGCGGCGACAGCGCGCAGCCGCGCGACCGGATCGTCGATATCGGTGCCGAGTTCGGAGAACAGCGAGGAGACCTTGTTGATGCCCTCGGTGTGGCGGGTGGATCCGTGTACCGAGACCGGCACCGACGCGATGAGCGACTTGTCCGGCAGCTCACCGTGTTTGTCCAGGTAGGTTCGCAGCACACCGCCCACGACGGTGAGCACCACGTCGTTGACCTTCACGCCGAACGCGGTCTTGATCTCCTTGATGGCGTCGAGATCGGTCGCGGTGAACGCCACCGCGCGCCTCGCGCCGATCGCCCTGTTGAACGGGGTGCGCGGCGCGGTGAGCGGAATCGCCATGCCCGCCTGGTTGTTTCGCCGCCGCTGCGCGAAACCGGCCAGCATGCCGACGGTCTTCGGCACCATGCCGAGCACGCCCGCACGACCCGGAAAGCGAATCGCGGCCTCCGCCAGCAACTTCCACGTGGCGGGCGCGGGGTCGGCCGGTGCACTGTCGACCGTGTCCACCCGTGCCGCGCCCGGCTCGATATCGCACAGGTGCATCATCATGTTCGTTCCGGTGATGCCGTCCACCGCGGCGTGGTGGTACTTGCAGATCACCGCGACCTTGCCGTCGTCGAGGCCCTCCACCACGAACATCTGCCACAGCGGTCGGTTCCGGTCCATCGGCGTGCTCGCGATCTCGCCGACCAGTCGCGCCAACTCCTCGTGCCCGCACGGGCTCGGGGCCCGCACGAGGCGGATGTGGTGGTCGAGATCGAAATCGGGGTCCGCCACCCAGACCGGATGGTCCAGGTTGAGCGGCACCTCGCGCACGCGCCTGCGCATCTGGGGCACGAGGGGCAGGCGACGGCCGAGTTCGGCTTTGAAGGTGTCGAAGGAGTACGGCGCGCCCTCCGCGGCGGGGTCCAGGACGAGCAGCGCGCACACGTGCAGGTGCTGCGTCCCGGTCTCCAGGTAGAGGAAGCTCGCGTCCAATCCGGTCAGTCGTTCCATAGCGAAAGACTACTAGAACGTGTTCTAGTTTTGAAGCGGTGTATTCCGGGAGATTCGTCACAGTGACGCGGTCTATAGTCAGGAAGGGGGTGGATTTTCACCTCGGGGATGCGGCTCGGGATGTGGCTGTAACAAGTTTCAGACATGACCGTCGTGGTTCTGTGTGTTACTGGAAGTCGCAGCTATGTGTAAGATGATTGCTACAGCCGTGCAGGAAGCTGACTCTCCGCGCGGTGCGTACGCACGATGACCAGGGAGTACCGATGAAGATACTTCGCAAGGCGGACCCGCGGCCGGACGTCGATCCGGGGGAGGTCGCCCTCCACGCGCGCAACGTGCAGTTCGACTGGGCCGATACGCCGCTGCACTGGATGGCCGACGAGCCGATCGCCTCGCACCTGATCAACTCGCTCAATCTGCTGCTCCCCGAGGGTGAGCGCATGTTCTGCGCGGCCTACGCCGAGGCGCTGCCGTACGTGAAGGACGAGAAGCTGCGCGAAGCCATGCTCGGCTTCATCGGCCAGGAGTCCATGCACGCCGAGACGCACGACAAGGTGCTGCACGAGGTGCTCGCGGCCAACGGCATCGACCCCATGCCGTACGTGCGCCAGGCCGAATACCTGTTCCGGAAGACCCTGGGACCCAAGAGCGTCGAAGGCCGCGCGCAGCGGCAGGTGATGGTGGAACGGCTCGCGTTCATCGCGTGCCTGGAGCACTTCTTCGCGTTCCTGGGCGACTGGGTACTCAACGCCGAGCTGGAGAAGTTCGGCGCCGACCCGCGCGTGGCCGATCTGTTCCGCTGGCACGGCGCCGAGGAGGTCGAGCACCGCCACGTCGCGCACGATGTCGCCGTCTACTTCGGCGCGGGCTTCGTGCGGCGGTCGGCGCTGATGACGATCGTGTTCCCGATCTTCCTGGCGCTGGTCTTCCGCGGCACCAAGTACATGGTCCACCAGGACCCGAGCCTGCCCGATCTGGGCTACCCCCGCCTGCTCAAGCGCGTACTGGGCTCCATGTGGCGCGGTGCGCTGCCCGGCGTGCCCTCGCTGCTGTGGAGCGCGGTGTCGACGTTCAACCCGCGCTACACCCCCGAGTCGGTCGGCTCCACGGCGCAGGCGGTGGCCTACCTGGCCGCCTCCCCGGCGGCGCGCGCGGTCGCCTCGTGAGCCCACGCGTCATTCCGGAGCGCGTGCCCGCCGACCTGTTCGGCAAACGCGAATCGGACCGCACCACGAAGGTGCTCGACGCGGTCGCCACCGCGCGCCTGCGCTGGGCCACCCTGGTCAACCGCCGGGACCTGACCACCAGGGTCGACGACCGTCGCATCGCGCTGGTGGTGACCGAACGGCGCGTCGAGGCGCACGACCAGGACGTGGTGAGCCTGCGCCTCGAGGCGCCCGGCGGACGGGAGCTCCCACCGTGGCGGCCGGGCGCGCACCTGGATCTGGAGTTGCCGTCGGGACGGTTGCGGCAGTATTCGCTGTGCGGCGACCCGGCCGACATCCGCGCCTACCGGGTTGCCGTGCGGCGCATCCCGGAGGGCGGCGGCGGTTCGGTGGAGGTTCACGACGAGTTGCCGGTCGGTTCGCGCCTGGTGGTGCGCGGTCCGCGCAACGCCTTTCCGTTCGCGGTGCCGGGGTACGGATCACCCTCGGTGCACCTGCATTTCGTGGCGGGCGGCATCGGGATCACGCCTATCCTGCCGATGGCGCGCCTGGCCGTGCGCCTCGGACTGGACTGGTCGATGGTGTACGTCGGCCGCAGCCGCGACACCATCCCGTTCCTGGACGAGGTCGAATCCTTCGGCGACCGCGTCACCGTGCGCACCGACGACGAGCACGGCCTGCCCGACGCGGCCGCGCTGCTGCCCGGCGTCACCACCGGCACCGCCGTCTACTGCTGCGGCCCGGTGCCGATGACCGACACCGTCGCCGCGGCGGTGCGGCACCTGCGCGGGGTGGAACTGCATTCCGAACGGTTCTCGCCGCCGCCCGTGGTGGACGGCAAACCGTTCGAGATCGAATTCGCCTCCACCGGACAGGTGATCGAGGTGCCCGCCGACGAGTCGGCGCTGGCCACCATCCTGAAATACCGCCCGGATCAACCGTATTCGTGCCGCCAGGGCTTCTGCCGCACCTGCAAGGTGCGCGTGCTGTCCGGCACGCCCGAGCATCGCGAGTCCGTCCTCACCGAGGACCAGCACGCCGCGGGGGAGATGCTGGCCTGCGTATCGCGTTGCGACGGTGGGCGTCTCGTCCTGGACCTGTAAGCCAAACTCTTCCCACCTGGAGATGTCGATGACGACGGATATGGACTCGGCCGTGACCGAGCGGATCGTGCGCAGCGGTGAATTCGAGCTGGCCGTCTACGAATACGGAGATCCGGCCGCGCCCACCGTGCTGCTCGTGCACGGCTGGCCCGACACCCACCACCTGTGGGATCGGGTCGTGCCGCTGCTGGCGGACCGCTTCCACGTGGTCACCTACGACACCCGCGGCCACGGCGCCTCCACCCGTACCCGCCGCACCGCCGACTTCCGCCTCGAGGAACTGGCCGCCGACTTCTTCGCCGTCGCCGACGCGGTGAGCCCGGACCGTCCCGTGCACGTGCTGGCCCACGACTGGGGTTCGGTGCAGGTGTGGGAGGCCGTGTGCGAGCCGGGGGCGGCCGAGCGCGTCGCCTCGTTCACCTCGGTGAGCGGGCCGAACCTCGACCACCTCGCCAAGTGGGTGCGGGCCCGCCTGGCGCGGCCCACCCCGCGCAACGTGTGGCAGCCGGTGAGCCAGCTGCTCTCCTCGGCCTACACGTTCTTCTTCATGACGCCCGGCCTGCCGCGCGCGGCATTCGGCGCGTTCGGCACCGAGGAGCGCTGGCAGCGCGCGGTGTCGCTGATGAACGACACCCCGCCGGCCAACGTCAAGCTCGGCGCGACGTTCCGGCAGGACATCGTGGACGGCCTGCTGATCTACCGGGCCAATATCGTGCCGCGCCTGCTCGCGCCGCGCGAACGCAGCACCGACGTGCCGGTGCAGCTGATCGTCGCGGGCCGCGACGTGGCCGTGCGTCCCGCCGGCTACGACGACGAGCGCCGCTGGGTGCCGCGGCTGTGGCGTCGCGACGTGCCCGCCGGGCACTGGATGCCGTTCTCGCATCCGGAGCTGCTGGCCACCGCCACCGCCGAACTGATCGACACGCTGGACGGCGCGCCGGCCCCGCGCGGGCTGCGTCGCGCCGAAACCGACCGCACCCGTAGGCCTTTCGACGACCAGCTGGTCGTCATCACGGGCGGCGGCAGCGGCATCGGCCGCGAGACCGCGCTCGCCTTCGCGCGGCTCGGCGCCGAGATAGTGCTCTCCGACATCAATCTGGACGCCGCCAAGGAGACCGCCGAACTGGTCGCCGCCGAACACGGTGTGGCGCACGCGTATCGGCTGGACGTGGGTGATGAGGCCGAGGTCACCGCGCACGCCGCCGAGGTGATCGCCGCGCACGGCGTGCCCGACATCCTGATCAATAACGCGGGGATCGGCCAGGCGGGCGGCTTCTTCGACACGCCGTCGGCGGAGTTCGACCGCGTGCTGCGCATCAACCTGGGCGGTGTGGTGAACGGGTGCCGCGCCTTCGGCGCCGCGATGGCCGAGCGCGGGCTCGGCGGGCACATCGTGAATCTGTCCAGCATGGCGGCGTTCTCGCCGCAGCAGGGCTTCAGCGCCTACTCGACCAGCAAGTCGGCGGTGTTCATGTTCTCCGACTGCCTGCGCGCGGAGCTGGCCGGGCGCGGCATCTCGGTGCACACCATCTGCCCCGGCATCGTCCACACCAATATCGTTGCCACCACGACATTCTCGGGTCTGAGCGCCGAGGACGAGAAGGCCAAGCAGGCCAAATACGACAACCTGTACCGGATGCGCCGCTACACGCCCGACAAGGTGGCCGACCAGATCGTGCGCGCCGTGCGCGAGGACCGCAGCATCGTGCCGGTGACGCCGGAAGCGCGGTTGCAGTACCAGTTCAACCGGTTCGCGCCGGCGGTCGTGCGGTTCTTCGCCGCCCGCGTGAAGTTGACCTAGCTCGAATTCTCCGGCGCCCGGTGCAATTCGGCCTCGATGGCCGCAACGCGCCGGGTGTCGATGCCCCACGGGTGCGCGACGCCGACCTGACGATCCAGGTCCCAGAGTACGCACCGCTCACCGGGTTTCGCGACCATCGACCACGCCACCACCGTGCGGCCGAGTTGCTCGGTCATCGAACCGTGCGCGGCGGCGTTCTTCGGCGCGGAGCCCTCGGGGTAGTGGTGCAGGAACCGGCCGTAGGCGGCGGTGCAGAACGCCGCGTACCGCTCGGTGCACAGGATGAGGCCGTGCCAGGCCTCGTCCACCGCGTGCGAGGGCATCCCGATCACCTGTCCGTCGCGCATCGCCGCGCCGCAGCAGCGCAGCCACTGCCGCAGCCCGGTGGCGATCAGCTCGCGCGGCTGCCACGGGCAGGTCTTGAACACCGCCTCGGGCAGTTCCAGGGCGGCGACGGCCTGATCGACGTCGCGCAGGTCGACCTGGCGGCGCAACCGGTTACCGAATCGAAAAACGGACACAATCCACTGTACGACCGCGCGGCCCTACGATTCCCGTATGGCTTTCATGGTCCTGGTGGTGGTGGGTGTCGGCGTGCTCGTCGTGGTGGGGGTGATCATCGCGATCGTGGTGGTCGTGATCAACGCGGTGAACTCGGGAAACCAGGGGTTCGGCGGGCCGGGCGGGTCGCCGTGGACGGCCGGCGGGGCGGGCGTGGACCACGATCATCACCAGCGCCACGATGGCCACAGCGGGTCGGATTTCGGCGGATTCGGCGGGTCGGACTCCGGGCCCGGGTCCGATTCCGGTGGAGGGAGCAGCAGCTGTGGCGGCGGGAGCAGCAGCTGTGGCGGCGGTGGCGGGGGTTGCGGCGGCGGATCGTGAGCGGAGCTTGACCTGAACCTACCTCGAGGTTGAATGCTGGTCTTCGTCGATGTGAGACGAGATCGGGAGGTCGAGGATGCGTGCGGTGGTAGTGGAGGAGTTCGGCGGTCCGGAAGTGCTGTCGGTGCGGGAGGTGCCCGAGCCGGTGGCCGGCGCGGGTGAGGTGCTGGTGCGGGTCGCCGCCGCCGACGTGATGTACCTCGATACCCGGCTGCGTTCGGGATGGGGCCTGGACTTCTTCCCGCTCGAACTGCCTTATGTGCCGGGCGGCGCGATCGCGGGCACGGTGATCCAGGTCGGGCCCGGCGTGGATCCGGTGTGGATCGGCAAGCGGGTGAGTTCGCGAACGGCGGCGAGCGGGATCGGCGGTGGGCTGCCCATCGGCGGCTATGCCGAACTCGCCCTGGCCAAGGCCGACACGCTCGTGGAAGTGTCGCAAGAGCTTTCGGTGAGCCAGGCCGTCGCGCTGGTCCACGACGGCAGGACCGCGCTGGCCGTGTTCGAGCGCGCCGCGCCCGAGCCGGGGGAGTGGGTGCTGATTACCGCGGCCGGTGGTGGGCTCGGCACCTTGCTCATCCAATTCGCCCGCGCGGCAGGCGTTCGCGTCGTCGCGGTGGCGCGCGGGGCGGAAAAGCTCGCGCTGGCCGCGCGGCTCGGCGCGGACGCCGTGGTCGACTACTCCGAGGACGGGTGGACCGACGCCGTGCGCGCGGCGTCCGGTGGCGCCGTGCACGTGGTGCTGGACGGTGCGGGCGGCGAACTCGGTGGGGCTGCGGCCACGACGCTGGCCGACGGCGGCCGGTTCCTCGGATACGGCTCGGCCGCCGGGGATTTCGCCGAGCTGGATACCGAGGCGCTGACGGAGCGCGGGGTGGAAGTGGTGGACTTGTTCGGAATCTCGGGCGCCGTCGCGGACTGGAACGCTCTGGCGCGGCGTGCGCAAGAGGCCGTCGCGACCGGTGAAATCGAAGTGGTGATAGGTCAGACCTTCCCCCTGGCCGAAGCCGACCGTGCCCACGCCGCAATCGAATTCAGGAAGTCGGTGGGCCGGACGGTGCTCGAGTTGTGACTTGTCCGGCAATGCCTGCGATCGGCAGCCGACGGCGCTAGGGTGCCTGCGTGCAGACACTCATCGTCGTCGGTGCCGTCGCCACCGTCCTCATTCTTGTTGTAGCAGTTGTCCAATTCGCCGGTCGCCCACCGGCTTCCGACGTGCGCCGCACTCGCGGCGAGGAGGTCGCCGACGATCGCGAGTGGGTGGACGCGGACTGACCTACCTCGCGGGGGTCAACACCACCACGGCGATCGGCCGCGTGGTCTTCTTCTGATATTCGCTGTAGCGACCCTGATTCACCTTGTCGACGAGCTCCCAGCGCCGCTGGTACTCGGGATCGTCCGGATAGGTCGCGTGCGCAACGGCTTTCATCGTGTTGCGCCCGATCTGGATCTCACAATCCGGCTGCGCCTTCACATTCGCCAACCAGCCGGGTGGCCGCGGCGACCCGCCGTTGGACGCCGTCACCAGGTAACTACCCCCGTCCCGCGCGTAGGTCAGCGCGGACGTGCGCGGCTGCCCCGTCTTGCGCCCCACCGTGCGCAGCAGCAGCGTGGGGTTCCCGAACAGCAGGCGATGCCCCACCCACCCGTCGCTCTTCTCGTAGACCCATTGGTGCACTCGCAGCACATTCGCGAACAGACTGGCCATATCTGACCCTCCGGTAAGTTTCCGTTTCCCCCACCCTACGCCCCCACCGCAACCGGATTGGAGATCCCCCACTCCCGCCAGGTACCATCCCCCTCGTCGCGGAAACCAGCGCATTCGGGGCGGTAGCTCAGTCGGTTAGAGCCGTGGACTCATAATCCATTGGTCGCGGGTTCGAGCCCCGCCCGCCCCACAAACCCCCTCTCACCTGCGTTTTTGTGAATCCGTCGAGAGGTTTCGATCCAGAACAGCGCTCCTACGGCAATGGATTGTCGCCGGAGGGCGGTTCGACTGCGTCCTCCCGCCGGATGTCCTGCGGCGGTGGGTTTTCGACCGAGCGGACGCGGTCTGCGCTGGACCGGTCGCCGTGCGGTGAGTGTGCGGGTCGCTCAGGTGAAATCCGCGAGGTGGTCCCGCACCCATTGCGCGTAGGTGCGGCCGGGTGTGCCGGTGAGGTCTTCCACGGTCGAGGTCGGTCGTCCGGGCGAGTCGGCCAGTCCGGCCAGGCCTGCGAGGATGGCGTCGGCGTATTCCGGTGCGATCCAGCGTATTTCCGCCTTCGCCCGCTCGCGCGGGATCTCCTGCCAGGTGAGTTCGCGGCCCAGCGCCGCCCCGATGGTGGCCACGGGCTCGACCCTGCTCAACGGCGTCGGGCCGGTCAGTTCGTAGCGGGCCCCGGCGTGGCCGTCGCCGGTCAGCGCGCGCACCGCGACCGCCGCGATATCGGCCTCGTGCAGGAGCGTCATCGTCGCCGCGCCGTAGGCCCCGCGCACCACATCGCCGGCCCGGATCTGCGGCGCCCATTCGAGGGTGAGGGTGGCGAATCCGTGCGGCCGCAGGAAGGTCCATTCCAGTCCGGACGCGAGGATCGGCCGCTCGATGATCGCGTGCGCCGCGCCGATCGGGTTGTCCTGCTCGTCGACCGCGGCCGAGGACAACAGCACGATCCGGCGCGCGTGCGCGGCGATCACCTCGACCGCCGCATCCGCCACCGCCGCCGAGAGCATCGGCCACGTCAGGTACACCGTGTCCACACCGGCCAGCGCCGAGGCAAGGGTGCCGGGTTCGGTCAGATCGCCGGGCGCGATCTCGACGCTCGACGGTAGCGAGGCCGCCGCAGGATCACGGATCAGTGCGCGCGCACCGCGGCACCCGAGCCGATGAGTTGGGCGGCGACCTGGCCGCCCACATGTCCGGTAGCGCCGATCACGAGAATTCTGTTCGTTCGAGCCATAGTCCAGACCCTAAGCAGGGAACTTACCCTTGGAAAGGGCATACCTCGAGGTAAGCTCTGGAGATGGCGGTAGGTTTCCGGGCGGCGAAGGGTACGCCCGCCGGCGGCAGTGACGTATTCGACAGCGATTGCCCCGCGCGCACCGTCCTCGACAAGCTCACCAGCCGCTGGGGCGTGCTGATCCTGGCGGCCCTGTACGACGGCCCCCTGCGCTTCCACGTCCTGCGCGACCGGATCGGGGGGATCAGCGAGAAGATGCTGTCCCAGAATCTGCGCACTTTCACCGACTACGGCCTCGTCGAACGCACCGTGCAGCCGACCATGCCCCCGAGCGTTTCGTACTCGCTGACCCCGAGGGGCGCGGAAGCGGCCGCTCAGCTGCGCGGGCTGCTGGAGTGGGTGAGTACCAACGCCGAGGCGATCGTGGAGTTCCGCATGCGCCCGGGGCGCGACTAGCGCCGAATCGTCTACTGCGTCAATGGGTTCTGGATCGCGGGCTGGTCATCTCCCGACGCTGCCCGTGCCGCCGTGATCTCCTCGGCGTG
Organism: Nocardia puris; assembly: GCF_003315035.1. GTDB lineage: Bacteria > Actinomycetota > Actinomycetes > Mycobacteriales > Mycobacteriaceae > Nocardia > Nocardia puris. Next base: position 51,338 of record NZ_QNRE01000009.1, on the reverse strand, counting down.
CTCAACGGCCCAATCCGCCAGGGCGGACAGCGGTTTCAGCAGGGAGAGCCCGAGTGGGGTGAGGCTGTACTGAACGCTCGGCGGGACGGTGGGGAAGACCTCGCGGTCGACCAGCCCGTCGGTTTCCAAACCGCGCAGGGTCCGGGTGAGCATCCGCTGGCTGATGCCCTCGATCTCACGGTGCAGTTCGTTGAAGCGGTGCGGGCGGCGGGCGAGCAGGGTGATCACCAGCATCGGCCATTTGTCGCCGACGTGTCGCAGCATGTCGGTCACGGGGCATTGCCCGTATTCACCGGCGGGCACCGGGCTGGGGAGCGGCGCGCTGACCAGGGAAGGCACATCCGTGTGCGTATCGGACATGAAACTGCCTCCTTACGCTCGGCCGGTCGGTTGCCGATGATCGTCGTCGTACCGATCGTATCCATCGGAGGAGCAGGAACGTGCCAGAGAGTAATCGTCGCGTCGTCGTGGTCAGCGGCGGCACCGATGGAATGGGGCGCGCGCTTTCGCTCGCGCGGGCGGCGCGGGGCGACACGGTCGTCGCGCTCGGTAGCAGCGAGGACAAAGGGCAGCGCCTGCTCGCCGACGCCGAGCGGCTGAATGCTCCCGGGCGCGTGGAGTTTCTCGGCGTCGATCTGTCCGATATCGCCGCGACCGAATCCGCGGTCGAGCGGATCACGCGCCGCCACAACGTCATAGACGCCCTCGCCCTGTTCGCCAATCGGCAGGCGCCCCGCCGAATCGTCACCGTCGACGGTCTGGAACGGACCTTCGCCCTGTACTACCTCAGCCGGTATCTGCTCGGCCAGGGGTTGTCGGAGTCCTTGCGGCGCAGCGCTTCTCCGGTCATCGTCAACGTCGCGGGCACCGGCACCGCTCGGGGACGCGTCCACTGGGACGACCTGTCACTGGCTCGGCGATACAGCACGCTCGCCGCCCAACTCCAGGCCGGGCGGGCCAACGACCTGCTCGGAGCCGGTTTCGCCGCCCGCCCCGACGAGGTGATCAAGTACGTCCTCTACCACCCCGGCTTCACCAAGAGCGGCGACCTCACACCCCTCTCCGCGCCCATGCGCGGACTGATCCGCGCGGCCGCCCGAATCGCCGCTCGGACCATCGATTCCGCCATCGCCCCGATCCATGATTTCCTCGACCACCCGCCCGCCGCACCCCTCACCGCCGTCGACCGGGGAAACCCCGTACCCCTCACCAACCCCGCCTTCGATCCCGCGAACGCGCAGCGGCTCATGGACGTGACCGAAGAGCTTCTACAGCGCGCTCGTGCCGCACGCGCCAGCTGAGCCCGCCGACCAGCGGTCGTCATCTGTGGCACCACAAGGCGGTCGCCCGAGTTCGCGGAAGGGCACACGCCTGTCGAACGACGATCAGCGATGGCGCTCGGTGTTCGCCCCCGGCGGCGTGCCGGCTAGGAATCGCTCGGTCGGCGAACCTTGAACCCCACCCGCGCGTGCACGTTGCCGCTACCGTCGGTGGCCCGCCAGCTCTGCGTGCGGCGTTCCGATGGGAGACCGGAGAGACCGCGTTGATCCCAGGTGCGCCGACTTCAGGAGTCGGAACATCTCTTGGGCCAAGAGCTTTCGACCCGATCGGTCGCGAGCAGCCGGGACCAGCTCTGTTGCTGTCGCCGGGAGTGCGCGGCAGACATGCCGTCGTTTCTCGGTGGACGAGTAGCAGCGGATCACCCGTGTGCGGGGACTCAGTAGCGCGGTGGGGGTTGTTGACCGTAGCCGGGCGCGGGTTGGGCAGGTTGCCCGTACGCGGGTTGGGCAGGTTGCCCGTACGGGGGTGGGGTGGGTTGGCCGTACGGGGGTGGGGTGGGTTGGCCGTACGGGGGTCCGTAATGGCGGCGGGGTGCGGCGGCGAGCCAGCGGCCGGTGGAGCCGGAGGCGGCGAGGATGAGGATCAGGAGGGCAAGGATGAGTCCGATGATGCTGCCGACTCCGGCTGCGGGGGCTTCGGAACCCAGGCTGATGACGGCGGAGACCAGATTGAGGACGCCCCCGACGCAGGACAGCAGGATGAGGATGACGCGACCGGCGCGCTTGCGGCCGATCAGCAACAGGGCGCCGAGGAACCACAGGAGGCCGACGACGATGTTGATGCCGCCGATGGTCTGGAGGCCGGTGATGTGCTCCTGGGCGCTGCCCTGGCCCAAGCGATTGGACAGCTTCTCGATCTCGTTGGCGGCGTTGAGTGCCATGGTCGCCGAGAAGCCGCACAGCAACCCGACCACGACGCCCAGGAAGCCCGCGGCGAGGGCGGTGCCGCCACTGGGTTGGCCGAATCCCGGCGCACCGTAACCGTATCCGGGTGGGTAGCCGCCAGCGTTCGGATAGGGTCCCGGATTCGCCGGGTACGGCGCTTGATACGCGCCCTGCATCGGTCCACGTTGCGGCCCATACGGATAGCTCATGACAACTCCCCTTCGCTGTACAGGCGGGACACTACCGGTAGCGCGGGGCCGGGCGGGAATCAGGAATACGGAGTCCGGGTCTCCTGCACTCACCTGATAGCGACGACGATGGCGTCGGTGACGGACTTCCAGGCGATGGCGGTTTCGAGGAAGCCGGCGTCGGTGAGATGGGTGGTGTGCCAGGAGGGTGGGTGGGTGACGCCCTTGGTGTGGTTGGCGAAAATTGTTCGGCTGCGGGCGTATTCGTCGGCGAGGCCGGGTTCGGCGGCGACGAGGGACCACCATTCGTCCCAGTCGACGGCGCCCTGCGCGCGGGCTCGGTCGGCGTGCGCGCTCTGCAGTGATTCGTGGAGGGTGTTGAGGAGTGGGGTTTCGGGGTCGGGCGTGTGGTCGGCGTTGAGGAAGATTCCGCCGGGGCGGACGAGTTTGGCGAGGTCGGTGTAGAGGCGCGTCAGGGGGTCGGGTTGCATCCAGTGGAGGGCGGTGGCGGTGAGGACGGCGTCGAATGGCTCGGGGGGTAGGTCGTCCATCCAATCGGGTTGCGCGAGGTCGGCGGTGACGAAGGTGATCCGGTCGTCGCCGGCGAAGGAGCCGCGCGCGATCGCCAGCAATGTCGGGTCCATGTCGACGGCCACCGAAGTCGCGTCCGGGAAGCGGGCGAACAGGCGCCTGCTGATGGTCGCCGTCCCGCACGCCAGGTCGAGCACGCGGGGTGCCGGCCCCACGGCCGCCTCGACCAGATCGAGCATGATCCGGAAGCGGTCCTCGCGATCCGGCAGGTAGAACTCCTGCTGACGATCCCAGCTCAGCTGCCACTGCTCCCAGTCCATATGTACTCCTCACGCTTCGCGCCCGGCCGCGGTGCACCCTACCGGCTATGGTGGTGACCTTCGCGCAGGCGGGAGACGTGGCGCCGGGATACGGGACGCCCGGTGGGCGACCCGCGCCGTTCAACTGTTCTTCGCGAACGTGACCGTGCGCGCGTACGGCCGGAAGCCCAGGTCCCCGTAGAGGGCGACCGGGCCGGGGCGGTCGGCGACCGGGTAGACGATGGCACTCTGCGCGCCGAGGTCGCGGAGGCGGTGGAGGGCGGCCAGGCAGACGGCACGGGCCAGCCCCCGGCGGCGGAAGTCGGGGGCGGTCCCGACCGGTTCGAGCTCGCCCACCGCGTTGCGGTCGTCGAACCAGAGGAGGCAGTTGGCGGCGAACGTGCCGTCGGGAGCTTCGATGACCCAGTCGAGATCGGGGCGGTACGGCCAGGTGGACATGACGTTGCGGTACCTGTCCTCGGTGAGGAGGGAAGGCGCCCAGGCCGCTCGGTGGACGGCGACGCGGGACGGCAGGTCCACCTCGCCCCGGACCGGGCGGGCACGGAAACCCGATGGCAGCTCCGGTTCGGGGAGGTCGTCGAGTGGGCGGGTCATATAGGAGCAGTGGTGCGAAATGTATTGTCGGACATAGCCGTAGCTTTCGAGCGCGGTGGTCAGGTGGCACTCGGAATCCAGGACCGTGACCGTCGTCCGTGATGTCGTGGCGACGTCGGTGAACCAGTCGAGCACGGCGGTGGTCAGGTCCGGATGGGACGGGTCGACCTGGAAGAACAGCTCACCGGGCGGTTCGGCCCAGCCCCAGGCGAGTACCTCGCCGCCGGCTTCCCACAACGCTGTCGGCCAGTTGGGTTCGTGGCCGGCGGGATGACTGCGCTGCCACGCCAGGTCGCCGATATGCCAGAGGCTGGAGGGGGACCACACACGTTGCGCGAGGGTCTGCATGGCTCTGAGGTCGCCGGGGCCGGCGTAGCGTCGCATCCGCACTGTGGTCACCCACTGGATCTTGCGGCACTCGAGGAGTGGCGCCAATCGAATTTCGAGCGGAGACGAGTTCGGCGGGGAATGGCCGAGGGGGCTCCCGCGCCGCCTAGGCTCGCACCCATGACCGCATGGATCGAGGTCCTCACCGCGCTCACGACCGGCCCTGACCTGCCCATCAGGGCGGCGATCCGGGAAGTGGCGCCGAAGGAAGAGACGGCGGGGGTCGCGTTCTTCGCGTCGGCGGGGAAGTTGCCGGTGGTGGTCGCGGTGGGGGACGGGTGCCGGGTGTGGCGGGCCGGGAAGAAGCTGCGGGTGGAGGACGGGCAAGGCAGGCCCGTCTTCATCACCGACGGAGCGCGAGGGTGGGACTTCTCCGGGCACGCCGAGCGGCCGCGCACCGGACCGATCGACCGGGTCCGGTACTTCGGCGAGCATCAGTTTCTCTTGGAGCGGCGCCCCGCGAGTGAGTGGGCGGGTGACGATTTCACCCAGCCGGCGGGCCCCGTCGAGGAGGTCGATTTCGCCGGACGCCGTTGCTGGACAGTGGAACTCGCGCCACCGCCGCACAAGCCGATGCCGTTGCGCATCTGGGTGGACATCGAATCCGGTCAGATGCTGGGATACCGCGCCGAACAGGCCGGTGTCGGTGCGCAATTCGAGGACCCGGTCATCGGCGAGGAGATCGACGACGCGGTATTCACCTGGGCGGGGCCGGTTCTCACGATGGAGGAGTACGAACGGGAACAGCGCGACCGGCGGGAGGCGGAGCACGCCGCGCAGATCGCGAGGTTCGCGGAGCTGGTCGGCGCCTCGTCGCTCGACACCCGAGTCCGGGTCGACTTCACACCCGAAACCGTGCACTTCCGTGAACCCGGCGGGTTCGACGCCTACAACCGGCACACGATGCTGTCCCGCCGCCCGCGCGGGCCCGAGGCGTGGACGCCCAGTTGGGGGCCGGTGCACTACGTCTGGTCGACGCCCGGCTGGGACTGGGCGGCCGCTGTCATCGAGCACGACCTCGACGAGGACGCGCTGCGGACGCTCCAGAACTCCCTGCACCCGGGCGAGCCCGTCGACCGGCAGCGCCGGATCGAACCGCCCGGACGCGGGTGGGTGCGGTAGGCGGGTCTCGCCGGTTGCCGGGTGATGTGGGAGCAGAGGCGCCTCACCCTCTGCTCGCCTGCCGAGTGGTGCTGAAGCCGGGGCGCCTCAGCGGTCTGGACGCCTGCCGGATGGTGCGGGAGCCGAGACATCTCACCGGCACCCACAACCACCGGTGAGGTGCGGGTAACCGCGGGTAATCCCCGCGCCACTGGCCGAAAATGGCTTGTGACGCGGGTCTAAAGGGGTGGAAACCGACCGGTGTTGTTCTTGGATATGGGTATTTCATCGTGGTTCAAGTCCATGTCCAAGGGCGGCGCGGCGGTCGAGGAGCCGCCCCCGATTTTCGAGCGGATCGGCGGGTACGAGGCGCTCGAGGCGGTCGTCGAGGACTTCTACGTGCGGGTTCTCGCCGACGGCGAGCTGTCGCCGTTCTTCTCGGGGACCACTATGGCGCGGCTCAAAGGCAAACAGGTGGAGTTCTTCGCAGCGGTGCTCGGCGGGCCCGAGCCCTACCACGGCGCGTCGATGAAGAGCGTGCACCAGGGCCGTGGCATCACCATGCACCATTTCGAGCTCGTGGCCGGGCACCTATCCGGTGCGCTGGCCGACGCCGGGGTGCCGCCGGAGCTGGTCGCGCAGATCATCGGTGCGGTCGCGCCGCTGGCCGGGGAGATCGCCTCGAGTCCGGTCGAGAGCACCCGCTGAGACGAAAGCCGCACCTGCCCAGTGGTTTCCGGCAAAACGTCGGCAAACGCCGGGAACTCGGCGGGAGACGCGTGCGCCGAGCCTGTTCCGATACACCGCCCGCACCGCTTACGCTCGTATTTCGCGAACGATCCTGTTCGCGGGTGGAGTGGAAGGGGAGCGGAATGGGGCACGTGGAACACAGTGCCATCGGTGACGCGCCGGTGGATTTCGCCTTCGAGTACGTGGCCGACTATCAGAACGTGCCGAAGTGGATGTTCGGCGTCAAACGCTTCACGCCCCTCGGCACGCAGACCAGGGGTCTGGGCGCGAAGTTCGATACCGCCCTCAACCTGGGCCCGACCACCCTCAACATGCACGCCGAAGTGACCGAGTGGGTCGCCGACAGGCTGATCACCCTCTACGCGACCAAGGGCATCGAGGCCACCATGCGGTGGAGTTTCGCGCCGATCGACGCCACCTCGACCCGCATCCGCGTGGTGGCCGACTACAAGGTGCCCGGCGGTCTGGCGGGCCGCGCGCTCGACAAGATCATCCAGGCGTTCGTCGGCCCGGCCATCCGCTTCACCGACAAGCACCTGCGTGAGCAGATCCAGACCGCCTACCGGACGTCCCTGGACGAGGCGGGCTGAGCGAGCGGGGGCCGGCTCGGCGGCGACGCGCGAACCCCGTCGGCGTGAGTTCGCGATTCGACGGGGTCTGAACAGCGGCTGCGGCCGAACTCGAGCCCTCGTGTGCTTCAGGGACGCTGACGTACGCTGGGCCCGCACACGCGGACGGTGGGAGGTGCACGTGGTGGTCGCCCTGGTCAAAGGGCAGAACGGGCCGATCGCGGCCGACGGCGTCGTGGTCTCGGTGCGGGCCGACACCGAGGTGGACGTCTCGGCTCTGCTGGTGACCGAATCCGGCAAGGTGCGCTCGGACGCGGACTTCGTCTTCTACAACCAACCCGAAGCGCCGGGCGTCGAGCTGCGGCCGGGAACGCCTGCGGCCATTGCGATCTCGTTCGGGCAGCTACCCGCCGACATCGCACAGGTGCGCGCGGTGCTGACCCTCGACGGTGACGGCGACACCTTCGGCCGGTACGGCGCGCCGGTGGTCACGCTCGCCGAAGCGACGGGAAACCCGCTGTACGAGTACGTGATCGGCGGTCTGGACAGCGAATCCGTGGTGATCGCGCTCGAGGTGTATCGACGCGGCACGCAGTGGAAGGTGCGGGCGGTCGGTCAGGGATACGCGGGCGGGTTCGCCGCGCTGGTGACCGATCACGGTGTGGTGGTGGACGACGAGTCCGCAGCGGAACCGCAAGTGCGGTCGGCGGATACCGCCTCACCCGCCTCGCCTTCCTCTCAGGCATGGCCCGCTGGGCACGCCGACTCCGCAACGCCCGCAGCACAAGTCGGGCCGACCACCTCCACCGGCCCCTCCCGCCCCCTCCCAGAAGTCCGCACCGTCCCCGGCGAAACCGAACTCTCCTTCGAGAAACGCGCCGTCCTCGACCTGCGCAAGCGCGAGGTCGCCAAGGTCCTCATCGACGGCGACGCGCTGGGTGTGCGGGCGCGGGTGGTGCTGGTGATCGACAAGACCGGCAGCATGGCCAAGCAGTACCGCAAGGGCGTCGTGCACCGGGTGGTGGAGCGGATGGTGCCGGTGGCCACGCAGTTGGACGACGACGGCACGCTGGAGGCGTACCTGTACGCGCGCCGTTTCGCCAAGCTGCCGGATATCGATGTCGCGGGCGCCGAGCAGTGGGCGCGAACCTACCTGCACCTCAACGGGGTTCACGGCGGCATCGACTACGCGCCGCTGGGCGGGCGCAACGACGAACTGCCGATCATCCGCACGCTGCTGGAGTCGCTGCGCCCGGGTGGCGCGCCCACGCTGGTGCTGTTCTTCACCGACGGCGGCTTCGCGCAGCGCCGCGAGATCTCGGCGCTGCTGCGCGACGCGTCACGACTGCCGGCGTTCTGGCAGTTCGTCGGACTCGGCGCGGCCAACTACGGTCTGCTGCGCGAGCTCGATGACCTGGACGGCCGCGTGGTGGATAACGCCGGATTCTTCGCCCTCGACGACATCGATGTGGTCGACGACGCGCAGCTCTACACCCGCCTGCTCGGCGAGTTCCCGCAGTGGCTGCGCGCGGCCGCCGCCGCGGGGGTGACCGGCGTCAGCCGATGACGGCGTTCATGATGGTGCCCGCGCTGGTGGCGACCACACCGCCGATCATGGCGCCCGCCACCATCTTCGGCGACTCGAGGCCGCCGCCGGTCCACTTCTCCCACGCGAACCGGCCGCCCGCGTAGATGATTCCGCACACACCCGACAGCAGAACGAACCAGGTCAGGTAGCGGACGAGCTGCAGGATACGGTCGGACACCGGCGGAGCCTCGGGCGTCGGATTGCCGATCTGCGCCAGGGTGTCGAATGCGACGGCCAGAATCATCGTTGTGCTGCTCATTCCGGGTTCGGGACAAGGGGAATCGCTGCACGAATGATATCCGGTCCGGCGCTCACGCGTGGTCACCTCCCGCCGGTGTCGGGCGGGCGGCGCTTGCGGAGGACGCCGCGCACCGGGATCATGGGTGGTGCGTGAGTACCGGTGTCGTGCCGGTCGGGGAGTCGGCGAGGAACCACAATGAGCCTCATTCTGCTGTCGGTCGGTGATGCGATCTCCACGGTGGCCCAGGTCGGTAATCCGACCCCCGAAGCGCCGCCGCTGTCGGACAAGATCGAACAGTTCGTGCGGTACGCGACGTGGTTCGCGCTGCTGTCGGGCATCATCAGCATCATCTACGCGGGTGGGCGTTTCGCGTGGGAGAAGTGGAGCGGCAGCGGCATGAATTCCCCGAAGATGGTGGCGGGGGCCATGATCGGCGGTGTCGTCGCCACGAGTGCCGGCACCATCATGAACGCCGTCGTCGGGATGTGAGGCCACCCCGAGCCCGAAATCGGTGATTCCTCAGGGTGATTCCCTGATTCGTCCGCCGTCGTCGCGCGCGACCATCGAGGTATCGCGAGACGAGAGGAGCGGACATGACCGAGCGCGCGAAGGACGAAGCGCTGATCCGCGAGACGGTGGCGCGCGCGGCGCGGGCGTGGGACGCGCACGACGCCGCGGCCTACGCCGCGGAGTTCACCGAGGACAGTGATTACGTCGCATTCGACGGCACTCTGCTGCGTGGCCGCGAGGCGAATCGCGCGCTGCACGCCGACCTGTTCGCCACGGTGCTGCACGGCACCCGGATGGTGGTCGAGATCGAGTCGGTGCGATTCCTCGCCGACGACGTGGCGGTGCTGCACGCACTCGGCTCGGTGGTGTTCGCCTGGCAGCGGGACGTGCCCGCCTCGCGACAGTCCCGCAACACCTGGGTACTGGTCCGGATCGGTGCGAACTGGCAGGTCGCGGCGTTCCAGAACACCCGGGTGCGGCCGGTCCCGAACAGCGGGCCGGTGCCCGAACTGTTCGGCCGGTACGTGCGGTGGCGCACCGGCCGGGCGGCGCGCGGGTAATTTCTTAACGGGTTTTAGTAAACGGCGTTCATGAAACGTCGATCCGTGGTTGTATCGGGTCAGGAAGTGTTCCGCACAGCGTTGTGAGGTCTGCAGCCCAGACCGGTAGGGAGAGATCCGTGACCGCGACCATGCCCGCGATTCCCGAGGGATTCGACTTCACCGACCCCGACGTGCTCGCCACCCGGCTGCCCATCGAGGAGTTCGCCGAGCTGCGCCGCACGGCGCCCGTGTGGTGGTGCGCGCAGTCCGGCCGCGCCAGCGGCTTCGACGACGGCGGCTACTGGGTGGTGTCGAAACTCGCTGACATCAAAGAGATCTCGAAGAATCCCACGGTGTTCTCCTCGCACGAGAACACCGCGATCATCCGGTTCAACGAGGAGACCACCCGCGAGCAGATCGACATGCTCGGCGACATGCTGATGCTCAATCAGGACCCGCCGCAGCACACCAAGACCCGCCGCATCGTGTCCAAGGGCTTCACGCCGCGTGCGGTGGAGAGTCTGCGCGCCGCGCTCACCGAGCGCGCCGAGCGGATCGTGCACGAGGCGAAGAGATCGGGGCGCGGCGACTTCGTGGAACAGGTCGCCTGCGAGCTGCCGCTGCAGGCCATCGCCGAACTGCTCGGCGTCCCGCAGGAGGACCGCAGGAAGCTGTTCGACTGGACCAACCAGATGATCTCCTACGACGACCCCGAGTTCGAGGGCAACCACCACGTGGCCACCGCCGAGGTGATGGGGTACGCGTGGAACATGGCCGAGCAGCGCCGCGGCTGCCCGGCGGGCGATATCGTCACCCAGCTGGTCAACGCCGACGTGGACGGCGAGCACCTCGGGTCGGATGAGTTCGCGTTCTTCGTCATCCTGCTGGCGGTGGCGGGCAACGAGACCACCCGCAACTCGATCACCCACGGCATGAAGGCGTTCGTCGACAATCCCGACCAGTGGGAGCTCTACAAGGAACAGCGTCCGCGCACCGCGCCCGACGAGATCGTGCGGTGGGCGACCCCGGTGACGGCGTTCCAGCGCACCGCGACCTGCGACACCGAACTGGGCGGGCAGCTGATCAAGGCCGGCCAGCGCGTCGGATTGTTCTACAGCTCGGCCAATTTCGACGCCGACGCGTTCGAGGACCCGTTCACCTTCGATGTGCTGCGCAACCCGAATCCGCACGTGGGGTTCGGCGGCACCGGCACCCACTACTGCGTGGGCGCGAACCTGGCGCGGCTCGAGATCGACCTGATGTTCAACGCCATCGCCGACGTGATGCCGAACCTGCGGCAGCTCGCGGAGCCGGTGCGGCTGCGCTCGGGCTGGTTGAACGGGATCAAGCGCTGGGACGTCGAATACGCTTGAATCGGTGCATGAGTGAGCGCAGCGAGCCGAGGCCGCGCGGGCGCGCGCCGGTGGTCACCGACGCCGACATCCGCCGGGTGGCGCGGCGCCTGCTCGCCGAACGCGGACACGAGGCGGTGACGCTGCGGGCCATCGCCCGCGACCTCGGCATCACCGCGCCCGCGCTGTACCGGCACTACAACTCGCGCGACGATCTGCTGGAAGCGGTGCGCCTGGACTGCTGCGCCGACCTCGCCGAGCGGCTGGCCGCCGAGATGGAGGAACTGCCCGACGACGGCATGGTGCAGTTCTTCGCCATCTGCAAGGGTTTCCGACGCTGGGCGCTGGCGCACACCACCGAGTTCACGCTGGTGTTCGCCTCGCCCGGCACCGGCGCGGCCCCGATGACGCGCCGCTTCGACGAGCCGTTCGGCCGGATCTTCCTCGCGGCGGCCGGCCGGCTGCTGGCCACCTACGACATCGTCACCCCGCCCGCCGACGTGATCCCGGCCGATCTGCGCGAGGACCTGACGCGCTTCCAGACCGAACTGCTGGCCTCGCTGTCGGAGTCGGGGCAGAAGTTCCCGGCGGAGAAGCTGGACCTGGGCGTGACGTATCTGATGATGCAGATCTGGGTCCGGCTCTACGGGCACGTGACGCTCGAGGTGTTCGGCAATTTCCCGGTGCCGCTGTCGAATCCGGACGTGGTGTTCGACGCGATGCTCGCCGACCTGGCGCGGACCACCGGCCTGGCGAATCGATGACTGTCCGGCAAACTTCGGGCACCATTCCCTCTCAGACTTTTCTCAGGGTCGGCTAAGATAGGCCAGGCTCAACTTCCTCCACGCTGTGGAGCGGGCATTGTCCGAGCCGCCTGGCGCTTCCCGGCCGGGCGGGATCGAGCACGGCCTCGCCCCGAGCCGCGCCACGAAGGACACTCTCGTGAACAGCACTTCTCTGCGGCTGGCGGCTCTGGGCGCCGCCGCCGCACTCGCCCTCACCGCCTGTACCGGCGACGACGACAGCACCGCGACCGCCACCGACCTCGCCGCGCAATGCGCCCCGACCGGCGACCCGAACGTCCTCACCCTCTATTCCGGCCGCACCGAGAAGCTCGTCAAACCCTTGATCGATCAAATGGACGAGAGCGTGCTCGGGCCGGGCGTGCGGGTCGAGGCGCTCTACGACCAGAAGCCGGTGAAGATCCTCGAGGAAGGCCCGCGCAGTCCGGCCGACGTGTGGTTCGGCCAGGACGCCGGTGAGCTCGGCGCGCTCGCCGCGCAGGGCTACCTCGCCGAACTGCCCGACGACGTGGTGAGCCAGGTCCCCGAGCAGTACGTCGATCCGGGCCACCGCTGGGCGGCGGTCACGCTGCGGTCGCGGGTGCTCGCCTACGATCCGCGCCAGGTGTCCGAAGCCGAACTGCCCGCCGGCATCGACGAGCTGGTGGACGAGAAATGGCGCGGCGCCATCGGTTACGCGCCCACCAACGCCTCGTGGAAGAGCTTCGTCACGGCGCTGCGGGTGCTGCGCGGCGAGGACGGCGCACGCGAGTGGCTGGAGAAGTTCCGCGCCACCGAGCCGGTGGAGTTCGACGGCAATAACGCGGTCCTGACCGGTGTCGACCAGGGGCAGGTGAAGTTCGGCCTGATCAACCACTACTACTGGTTCATGAAGACGAATGCGGAGGGCGCCGACTCCGTGAACGCGCGGATCCACTACTTCCGGGGCGGCGACGAACCGGGCGCGCTGGTGAATATCGCCGCCGCGGGCATCCTCACCTGCTCGGACAACAAGGAGGCCGCGGCGAACCTGATCGGGTTCCTGCTGGCCGCCGACTCCCAGCAGTATTTCGCCGACGAGACCGGGGAGTACCCGGTGGTCGCGGCCGTGACCTCCAAGCACGCGCTGCCCACGCTGGAGGAGCTGAGCCCGCCGGTCATCGACCTCAACCAGCTGGAATCGGTGGCGGCCACCGAGCAGCTGCTGAAAGACACCGGTCTGCTGAAATGACCGCCGGGCCCGCCGCGCTGCGAGACACGGTGCGGCGCGCGGTTGTTCCGCTCGCCGCGCTGCCCGCGGTGGTGGTCGCGCTGCTGCCGCTGGTGTACACGGTGTTGCGCGCTACCGACCGCGGGTGGGAACCGGTGTGGCGGTACGCCTTCTCGGCGCGCACGGCGGAGTTGGCGGTCAATACGCTGACATTGCTGGCGGCGGTGACGGTGGCGTCGGTGGTGCTGGGGACCGGCGCGGCGTTCCTGCTGGCGCGGACCGATCTGCCGGGGAAGCGAATCCTGTTGCCGCTGGTGGTGATGCCGTTGGCGATCCCGTCGTACGTGGCGGCGTTCTCGTGGGTGGCGCACTTTCCGGAGTCGGCCGGGTTCCGCGGTGCCTGGCTGGTGTTGACGTGCAGCAACACGCCGCTGGTGCTGCTGCCGGTGTACGCGGCGTTGCGGGGGACCGACGCCGCGCCGGAGGAGGTGGCGCGGTCGTTGGGGGCGGGACCGGTGCGGGCGTTCCTGACCGCGACGTTGCCGCAGATCCGGTTGCCACTGCTGGCGGGAGCGCTGCTTGGAGCGCTCTACGTGCTGCACGACTACGGTGCCGTGGCGATGATGCGCTACGAAACCTTCACCAAGGGAATCCAGTACGCCTATAACGCGAGCTTCGACCGGACGGCCGCTGGGGTGATCAGTCTGGTGCTGGTCGGGCTCGCGCTGATGTTCGCGGTGGTGGAGTCGGTGGCGCGGGGAAAGGTGAGCGTGGGGTCGGCGGGTCCGCGTCCACCCGCCGTGGTGCGGCTGGGGGCGTGGAAGCCGATGGCGTTGGCGGGATGCGTTGTGCTGGTGGTGGTTTCGGTGGTGTTCCCACTGGGCGGGTTGCTGCCGTGGTTGGCCGGACGCACCACCGGGCGATTGGATGTTACGGAATTGCTTGCCGCGCTGGGCAATACGCTGTCGTTCTCGGTGTCCGGCGCGGTGATCGCGTTGCTGCTGGCGCTGCCGGTGGGGATCATGGCGGCGCGGTCGGGCGGCACGGTGGCGCGCGGAATCGAACTGGCCGCCTACGCCGGGTACGCGCTGCCCGCGATCTCGGTGGGGTTGGCGCTGGTGTACTTCGGGATCAACGCCGCGCCCGCCTGGTACGGGCGCGGGCAGATGGTGGTGCTGGCCTACGTGGTGCTGTTCCTGCCGATCGCGATCGGCGCCGTGCGCGCGTCGGTGGCGGCGGCCTCGCCCCGGTTCGAGCAGGTGTCGCGATCGCTCGGCACGTCCGGGGTGGGGGCGCTCGCGCGGGTGACGGTGCCGCTGTCCGCGCCGGGGATCCTCGCGGGCACCGCGCTCGTCTTCGTCAGCTGCGCCAAGGAACTCCCCGCGACGCTCATCCTGCAACCGCCCGGCGGGAACACTCTCGCCCTCGAATTGTGGAAGCACGCCGAAGTTCTCGAATACACCCAAGCGGCTTGGTACGCGGTGGCGCTGGTCGTGGTGGCGGTGCTGCCGACGATCGTGTTGCAGCGGGTCGCCGAAGGGACGGTGCGTGGGCGATGAGGAGGAGGTGCGTGCCGGCTCGGGTGGGCGAGGAGTGGTCGTCCTGCGAGGAAACCGACAAAGTTCGTTGTGCCCATATGGTTTTCGGCGATTCTGGTCCGCGCGCCTGGGACAGGGTGTCGGCTGAGCGCACGGGAAGGACGGACCGTTCGACACCGCTCGGAATCGGGTGGGTACCAGCAGTGAGCGGCCGAGGATCGCGCAGGGGTGTGCCAGTTCGCTCGAGTGACACGCGGATGTGCGGCGGCGAGCTCGACCCGCAGGCGAGATCGGCGCGGCCGCCGGCCCACAATGCCGGTGCCGGTTGGCGTGCCGTGAGGTGCGGGCATGAGTGAGCTCGAGATCGCCGGGTTGGTGGCCGGATACCGGGGCACCGAGGTGCTGCGGGGCGTCGACCTGCACGTGCCCGCCGGCGAACTCACGGCGGTGCTGGGACCGTCGGGGTGCGGCAAGACCACGCTGCTGCGGGCGATCGCCGGGTTCCTGCGGCCCGCGGCGGGGGAGATCCAGGTCGGCGGGCGGGTGGTGGCGAGCGCGTCGTCGTCGCTGCCGCCCGAGCGCAGGCGCGTCACCATCGTGCCGCAGGAAGCGGCGCTCTTTCCGCACCTGTCGGTCGCCGGCAATATCGGCTACGGGCTGCCGGGGTGGAGCGGCCGGGCGCGCAAGGTGCGGCGCGAGCGGGTGGGGGAATTGCTGGAGCTGGTGGGTCTGGCCGGGCACGGCGCGCGGCGTCCGCACGAACTCTCCGGCGGCCAGCAACAGCGGGTCGCGCTGGCCAGGGCGCTCGCCCCGCGCCCGGCCGCCGTCCTGCTGGACGAACCGTTCTCCGCCCTGGATGCCGGTCTGCGTGACCAGGTCCGTACCCAGGTGCTTGACATTCTCACCGGCTTCGGCGCGACGGCCGTGCTGGTCACCCACGACCAGGACGAGGCGCTGTCCATGGCGGGCCAGGTCGCGGTCCTGCGCGACGGGCGGGTCGCGCAGGCCGGCCCGCCCGAGGAGATCTACGGCAAGCCCGTCGATATCGCGCTCGCCCGATTCCTCGGCGACGCCGTGCTGCTGCCCGCCACGGCGGCGGGCGCGGACGCCGAGAGTGCGCTGGGCCGAGTGGGATTGGCCGCGCCCGCGCGGGGTGCGGGCGCGATCCTGTTGCGCCCCGAGCAACTTCGCCTCGTTCCGGCCGTGAACGGGCATCCCGTGGCGGTGGTGCGGACGGTGCGCTTCCACGGTCACGACGCGGTGGTGTCGCTGCGGACGTCGTCGGGGGCGGACCTGCTGGCGCGGGTGCCCGCGCCACTGGTGGTGCGTCCTGGGGACGAGGTCGGCGTCGAAGTGCTCGGGCGGGGTGTGTTCTTCGCGGGGGAGGCGGGCCGCTAGATCCGTGCCCCCTTCGAGCGATTGCAGGCGCGGCAGAGGATTTGGAGGTTGCCCGCGCTGGTGGCGCCGCCGCGGCTGAGCGGGATGATGTGGTCGAACTCGAGGTAGTGGCCGCTGCCGCATTCCACGCAGCGTCCGCCGTCGCGTTGCCACACTTCGGCTTTCACCTCCTGCGGGATGCTGCGCGTGTCGAGCTGGCCGGGGGTGAGGACGAGGCGTTTGGCGACGCGCAGGGCGCCTTCGAGGGCGGCCGCGACGTATTCCGCGTCCGCGACGGCGAAGGTGGCGCTGCCGCGAGCGGAGGTGGCGGCGATCTCGATCTCGTGCCCGTCGGTGTGCACCGAAACCACCCGGGACCACGGCATTTCCACACCCGCACCGGCGCCGACGAAACGAATCTTCTTGTTGCTGGCGATGAGTCGGCCCTCGGTGTGGCGTGGCCCCTTCGCCAGGTGGCGGACGTGGGTGGCGGGCAGGTCGAGGTGCACGCGCTCCTCGGGGTCCAGGTGCAGGCCGGGCGTGCGGACCACGGGCAGGTCGCCCTCGCGCAGGCGGCTCAGGGTGCGCCCGCGCGTCATGTGGACGCGCAGATCGTCGATGAGCGGACCGGAAAGCGCGAGTTCGGCGACGGCGTTCTCGAACGCGTCGTACTCGTCCTGGGCTACCGCGCCGTCGGCGAGCGCGAAGGTGACCAGCCGCTCCACGTAGCCCATCCCGACCTCGCGCAGCGAGGTGTGGCCGATGCTCTCGTCCACCCGCTGATAGCGCAGCGACGCCCACAGCGCGTCCCACTCCGCGCCCTGCGGCCCGGAGGTGATCAGTACCCGCCACGCCCGCGCGTGCCAGTGGGTGAGGAACTCGCCGATCTCCACCTCGCAGGTCTGGCACGGCGCGAGCCCGCCGAACAGCTTGCGCCGCCGCGGGTTTCCGCAGCGCTCGCAGGCGCGGGGATCGGGGCGGCGCAGCGGGTGGGTCGCGGAGGTCCACTCCGTGCCGTCCCACCACCGCAGACGCTGCGGGTCGTCGGGATCGGGATACCAGTCGGCGCGTTCGGGATTCGGCGGCGCGGGCGGTGGGGTGTGCGGCGGTTCGGTGAAATGCCGTGCGAGGTCGACGGGATGGGGGCGGTCGCGCGAGTCGTTCGATGCGGTGCGCGGTGGGTTCCCGGGGAGCTCACTCGCCTCCGTCGTGTCGCGCAACGGATACGCCGTCGAGCCCGGGTGTTCCGTCGTTGCCGGGGATGCGGCTGCGCCGCTTCCCGTCTCGGCGGTTCCAGGCCGAACCGATGGCCGTCGCGCGACCGAGCCCGCGGGGGTAGCGCCGGTGCGCTCCGACGTCTCGCACGCGGGCACGCTCGAAACGGACCCTCCCGCAGCCGAACCGGACGAAGCCGAGGCGCGCACGATCTGTCCGCGGCCGGTCCGATAGGGGCTGAACGGGTTGGTGGAATGGCGTGTGCGGGCCGGTTCCCGCTGGACGGTGACGCCGAACTCGGTCACCAACCCGGCCAGCCCGCTGTCCCACCCCTGTCCGATGGCGCGGAACCGCCAGCGCCCGTCGCGGCGGTAGAACTCGCCGAACATCATGGCCGACACGGGGTCGGGCGTGTCCATCTCGAAGCGCACTACCGGGCCGTCGGCCGCCAGCACGGTGACGGCCAGTCCCGCGACGTCGGCGAAGGTGCCGTGTTCGAGCGAACCGCCGATCACCACGCGCGCCACGTCGGCCTCGGTGCGCGGCAGCGACACGCTCAGCCGCGCGGTGCCGGGCGCGGGCTCCTGGTCCAGCGTGACGGCCTGCGAGACGTGGCGGGGCGCGTTGTAGAACACGAAGTCGCGGTCGGTGCGGACGGCGCCGCCGTCGGCGAGCAGCAGCGCATGCGCGTCGACGACCTGCTCCGAGCGCCATGAAACCATCACGGCGAGAAGAGATGTCGGTACCGGTGCGTGTGCGCCTCTGCTGAGTTCCATCGTGCTGGAATCCTGCCACGCCGGTCCGACACGCCGTATTCGCCGACGTCGGAGGCCCGCGACACAGACCGGGCGGTCGGTGATTTACCGCCCGGACGGGCTCGGGTGGGGCACAGTAGAGCCATGAACGAACGCAGGGCGCGGGGCACGAGCGCACGCGGTGAGCGAATCCTGATCCCGCAGGCGCGCGCCGGTCGGGTCCGGTCATGAGCACCCCTCGGGACCCCGGCGAGGGGCGGCCCCCGAAGCAGCCGGGCGCGCGCGTGCCCGGCCCCGCCGACATCCTCGCCGCCGCGCAGGCCGCGGTCGAGGCCGCCCAGTCGGCGGCGGGTCAGGCGCTGGACTCCGCCCAGCAGACCGCGGGCTACGCCTTCGACGCCGCCGTCCGGCTGCCACCGGCCTCGGCCCAGCTCGCCGCTCAGCTGCCCGACCTGGTGGAGAACCTCTCCGTCGCGATCGACCGGCTCAACTCCACCATCGACCGCCTCGACCGCACCCTGGCCCTGGCCGATCCGGCGTTCGCCGCCTACGACCGCCTGCTGCCGCGCCTGGAGGCGATGATCTCGCTCGGCGAGGACGTGCTCGGCGCGCTGTCGAGGTTGCCGGGGATCTCGCTGCTGGGGCGCGTCACGGGGATCAGCACCAAGGTCGAGCCGGAACCGCCCGAAGAGCCGCGCCGCAAGAAGCGCCGCTGACGGTTCAGCGTCCCAGCGCGCGATAGGTGGCGGCCGCTTTCAGCAGCATCTCCCGGAACTCGGCCTCCGGATCGGAGTCCAGCACGATCGCGCCGCCCGCGCCGATACGCCACCGCCCGGCGTGGCGGACGGCGGTGCGGATGACGATGTTCAGATCGGCGGTGCCGCCCAGCCCGAGGAAGCCGATGGTGCCCGAGTAGACGCCGCGCGCCTCGGTCTCGAGCTCGTCGATGATCTCCATCGTGCGCAGCTTGGGGGCGCCCGTCATGGACCCGCCGGGGAAGCAGGCGCGCAGGCAATCGATGACGTCCGTGCCGGGGCGCAGGGTGCCGCGCACGGTCGAAACCAGTTGGTGCAGCGTCGTATACGTCTCGGTGGCCATCAGGTTGGGCACGTGCACGCTGCCGATCTGGCAGACCCGGCCCAGGTCGTTGCGCAGCAGGTCCACGATCATCAGGTTCTCGGCGCGGGTCTTGGGGTCCTCGGCGAGGCCGCGGCGCAGGCGCTCGTCCTCGGCGGGGGTGGCGCCGCGCGGCGCGGTGCCCTTGATGGGCTTGGTCTCCACCGTGCGGGCGCGGTCGATCTTGAGGAAGCGCTCGGGGGAGGAGCAGGCCACCTCGAGGTCGTCGAAACGAAGGTACGCCGCGTACGGGGCGGGGTTGCAGCGGCGCAGCACCCGGTAGAAGTCGAGGCCGCCGATATCGGCGGCGACGGTGAGGCCGTCGGTCAGGCAGATCTCGTAGGACTCGCCCGCGCGCAGCCGGTCCAGGCAGATCGCGATATCGGCGAGATAGCGTTCGCGGCCGCGGGTGAGCAGCGCTTCGACTGCCGCGGTATCCGAATCGACCTCGAGCTCGGGCGGATTCGACCACGTCGGCAGCGTGCCCAGCACCTCGCGGGTATCGCGCAGCCAATCCGCCGCGGCCAGAGCGCTTTCCGGCGCGGGGTCGGTGAGGGCGAGCAGATGGGTGTGCCCGGCCACGTGGTCGACCACGACCAGGCGGTCGGCGAAGATCCACTGCGCGTCGGGTGTTTCGGCGCGGTGCGCGGCGTTCGCGCCGCAGTCGGCCTTCACCTCGTAGCCGAGATACCCGACGTAGCCGCACGCGAAATCGAAAGGCAGTTCGGGGATCTCGACCTCGCGGGCCCGCAGCTGTGCGGCCAGGTAGTCGAGCACGTCGCCCGTGACGGTGCGCCGCCCGCCCTCGGCTGTCTCGACGATCACCGCGCCGTCGCCGACGCGATACCGCACCACCTCGGCCAGTGGTCCGCTCGCGTCACCCAGGAACGAGAACCGGTCCAGCCCCGGCTCCACGTGCTCGCTGTCCAGCCAGAACGCGGTGGGCGACGCGCCGTAGAGCCGGACGAACGCCGCCTCGGTGTCGATGGCTCGGTCGATCACGGAGTGCAGCAGCCGCATCCGTCGCGTGGAATCGACAGGGGGGTAACGGTTTTCGTCCTCGATCGGCAATCCCGTGCTGACCGAACCCGGCCCCGAGTCCAGCGACGTGGAGGTGATCGCCGGAGCGGGAATCCTGCCTCGGGGTCCCGGTCCGGGAGTGACGGCGGCCGCCGAGGCGGGTACCGGTGTCGAGCCCGCCGTGCGCGCTGATCCGGCGCGGCTCGCCTCGCGCGGGTCGGCCGCGGTGGGATGACCCGCATCGCCGGCCGTTTCAGCGGAACCTGTCGCCGGTACGCGGAGGTCGGGTGCGGCATCCGCTGACTCCGCGAGCTCAGCTTGTTCCGGTTGTTCCGGTCGCTCACGCACCGCGGTGGGCGAGATGGACCGGTCCGCCGCACCGGAAGCTGTCGCCGTCGGAAACTGTTGCGCGGCAGGAGGTGTGGT
Organism: Nocardia puris; assembly: GCF_003315035.1. Classification (GTDB taxonomy): domain Bacteria; phylum Actinomycetota; class Actinomycetes; order Mycobacteriales; family Mycobacteriaceae; genus Nocardia; species Nocardia puris. The sequence continues at coordinate 31,001 of NZ_QNRE01000009.1, read as the reverse complement.
CGACGAAAAGCCTGGCACCCGCGTCTCTCCCGACCGACGAGGCCGGTGCACGGCCGACAACGCGCCCGTCCCCACAGGCCCGCCCCCGCGCGACTCATGATGCGCGGCAGTCAGTCCCGCGAAGTTCCGCAGCAGCGCCGCGCCGAACTCGCTGGCGATGGACTCCGGGTGGAACTGCACGCCCCACTGCGGGCGAGTGCGGTGCCGTACGCCCATCACCACGCCGTCGGCCGCCGCGGCGGTGATCTCCAGGTCGTTTGGCAACGGCCGCCGGGCGCTCAGCGAGTGGTACCGCACGGCGACGAATCCGGCGGGCAGCCCCGCGAACACGTCGCGGTTGTCGTGCTCGATGCGGTCCAGATAGCCGTGGCGGGCGGCGGGCGCGGGACCCACGACGCCGCCCGCCGCGACGACGATCCCCTGGTGTCCCAGGCAGACGCCGAGCAGCGGCAGGTCGGTCTCGGCGATCACGGCGGCGGAGACGCCCACGTCGCGCGCCACGTCGGGGCGGCCGGGGCCGGGGGAGATCACCACGTTGTCGAACCGCGACAACCCCAGCGCCGCCACCGTGCGCGCCTCGTCGTTGCGCACGACCGTCGGCTCGACGCCGTTCACCTCGCTGATCAGCTGATACAGGTTGTAGGTGAACGAGTCGTAGTTGTCGATCAACAGCGTGCGCATGGTGTACCGAACCCTACGCCCGGCCGCGCGCGCAGAACTGTTGGCAGGTGCCTTCAGTTGTTGTGGACCGGTGGTGCACAATGTGGGCATGTCTGTAGCGCAGCCGGTCGCAGTGGATCGCGAGGTCGTCGACTTCGCGATCGTCGGGAAGTGGATGGACGAGCAGGGCTTGCCCGGCGGTGACTTCGAAGGGGTGACCTCGCTCGGCGGCGGCACCCAGAACATCATGCTGCGGTTCACCCGCGGCGGCCGCGACTATGTGCTGCGCCGCGGCCCGAAGCACCTGCGCGCCAAGAGCAACGAGGTGATCCGCCGCGAGGCGCGCCTGCTCGGCGCGCTCGACGCCACCGAGGTGCGGTCCCCGCGCGTGATCGCCGCGTGTACCGACGAGACCCTCATCGGCGCGGTCTTCTATCTCATGGAGCCGATCACCGGATTCAACCCGCAGAACGAACTGCCCGCCCTGCACGCCGGTGATCCGGAGGTGCGCAGGCAGATGGGCCTGTCCGCCGTGGAGGCCATCGCGCGGCTGGGGTCGCTGGACTATCAGGCCCTCGGCCTGGCCGACTACGGCAAGCCGGACGGTTTCCTGGAACGACAGGTCCCGCGCTGGCTGGGCGAGCTCGAATCGTATTCGGCCAACGAGGGTTACCCGGGCCCGGCCATCCCCGCGCTGGACCGGGTGGGCGACTGGCTCGAGCGCCACCGCCCCGCCGACTGGACGCCAGGCATCCTGCACGGCGACTGCCACCTGGCCAACATGATGTTCGACTACGACGGCCCCGAGGTCGCGGCGATGGTGGACTGGGAGATGTCCACCATCGGTGACCCGCTGCTGGACCTGGGCTGGCAGATCGCCACCCGGCCCGACCCCGGCTCCACCGCCTCCGCGCTGGTCGGCAAACTCGGCGCCGCGGGCGGGCTGCCGACGCCGGAGGAGATGATCGCGCACTACGCGCGCTTCTCCGATCGCGACCTGAGCGCGGTCACCTGGTACACGGTGCTGGCCTGCTTCAAGCTCGGCATCGTGCTGGAGGGCACCTACGCGCGCGCGTTCGCCAACAAGGCGCCCAAGCAGGTCGGCGACTTCCTGCACGCGGTCACCCTGGAGCTGTTCGAGAAGGCCGACCGGCTGCTGGAGTGAGCGTCGCGATCTCGACGGGGACTGGCTGGATATTGATGGAGATTGATATCGAGCCAGTCTAGGGTCGGTGCCATGTCGATCGTTCCCGATGTCAAGGACTGGACCTGGGTGCTCGAACGCGTCTGCCCCGACTGCGGTTTCGACGCCACCGCCACCGCCTACGACGAGGTGCCCGAGCTGGCGCGGGCGAGCGCGCGCCGGCTGGGCGCGGCGCTGGAACGGCCCGGTGCGGCGGTGCGGCCCGACGCGTCGACCTGGTCGGCGCTCGAATACGGGGCCCACGTGCGCGACGTGTGCCGGATCTTCGTCTACCGCGCCGCCGTGGTGACGGGCGCCGAGGCGATCGACCCCGGCGTGCCCGCGTTCGACCCGCGCGGGCGCGCGGCGGGGGAGACGCCCGACGGCCTGCCCGAGTTCTCGAACTGGGATCAGGACGCCACCGCCGTGGCCGACCGCTACGGCGCACAGGACCCGGCCATGGTCGCCGCCGATCTGTCCGTGGCGGCCGATGCCGCCGCCCGCGCCTTCGCCGCCGTGCCGCCGGCGGATCGGGGCCTGCGCGCCCGGCGCAGCAATGGCTCGCTGTTCACCGTCGAGTCGCTGGCGAAGTACTTCGCGCACGACCTCGTCCACCACGTGCACGACGTCCGGGGCTGACCATTGCCGCCGTCGGGGTCGAAAAGGCCTCGGCGCGGGGCGGGTGCCGCGTAGGGTCCCGGGTGACCGAGGGCCCGCGCGAGGCAGAATCTAGAACGCGTTCGGGTGCCGATATCGGCCTTGTAGATCAATTTCCGCGACACCACTAGAACGCGTTCCATTTTTCTCGTAGTGTGGGTGCAGTCACAGAGAAGCACGTGCATGCGAGAGGTCGGCAGCAATGAAGACGAAGGGCGCGATCCTGTGGGGGATTGACGAGCCGTGGTCGGTGGAAGAGATCGAAGTCGGTGATCCGGTCGCGGGCGAAGTGCAGATCCGGATGGAGACCGCCGGGATGTGCCATTCGGACCACCACATCGTCACCGGCGCGACACCGATGCCGGGCTTCCCGGTGATGGGCGGTCACGAGGGCGCGGGCGTCATCACCAAGCTCGGCCCCAACGTGCCCGCCGACCTCCAGGTCGGCGATCACGTCATCCTCTCGTTCATCCCCGCCTGCGGGCGCTGTCCGGCGTGCGTCTCGGGCCATATGGCCCTGTGCGATCTGGGCGCGGGGCTGCTGCTGGGGCAGGCGATCAGCGACGGCACCTACCGCATCCAGGCGCGCGGGCAGAACGTCATCCCCATGTGCCTGCTCGGCACGTTCGCGCCGTACATGACGGTGCACCACACGTCGGTGGTCAAGATCGACCCGACCGTCCCGTTCGAGGTGGCCTGCCTCGTCGGCTGCGGCGTGCCCACCGGCTTCGGCTCCTCCACCCACGTCGCCAACGTGATGCCCGGCGAGACCGTGGTGATCGCGGGCATCGGCGGCGTCGGCATGAGCGCGCTGCAAGGCGCCGTGCTCTCCGGCGCGTCGAAGGTCGTCGCGATCGACCCGAACCCGTGGAAGCGCGAGCAGGCCCAGAAGTTCGGCGCGACACACACTTACGCCAGCATGGCCGAGGCCATCATGCCGCTGATGGACGCGACCGAGGGCCGCATGGCCGAGAAGGTCATCCTCACCATGGGCGAGATGCACGGCGACTACATCGAGGAGGGCCTGATCCTCACCGCCAAGGCGGGCACCCTCGTGGTCACCTCCATGGGCCGCATGGACGCCGGCGAGGTGAAGATGAACAGCTTCCTGCTGTCCATGCTCCAGAAGACGGTGAAGGGCTGCATCTTCGGCGGCGGCAACGCCCGCCAGGACGCCCCGCGCCTGCTCGCCCTGTACAAGAGCGGCCAGCTGAACCTGGACGACATGGTCACCCGCAGCTACTCGCTCGAGGAGATCAACCAGGGCTACCAGGACATGCTGGACGGCAAGAACATTCGCGGCATCATCCGCTACACCGAGGCCGACTGGTAACGGTTCACCCGGCGAGCCGCAGCGCCACCCGCGTGGGCGGGTGGCGCCAAACCGGTTCGCCGGGCCGAGCTTTCGTCATGAGTGCTCAGCGGGTGCAGCGCAGGAGCGCTTCGCGCAGGTTGCGGCTGCGCACGTCGTCGAGCACGGCCATGCCGAGGCGGTTCATCGTGTAGCCGAAGCCGAGTCCGGTGGCGGGATCGGCGAATCCGAACGAACCGCCCAGCCCGGTGGTGCCGTAGGCGCGCTTGTCGGCGCCGAAGCGGAACGAGCCGCGCGACTTGCGGAACCCGAGGTGGTAGCGGCTCTTGGTGTGCAGCACCAGATCGTCGGCGGGCACGTCGTCGGCGGTGTCGGCGGCGGCCAGCAGCTCGAGCACGTCGTCGGCCAGCGGTAGCGCGCTGGTCCGCCCGGCCGCCGCGCCGTAGACCTTGGCCAGCGAGCGCGCGTTGCCCACGCCGCCGTGCGCGGGCAGCTCGAGGCCCAGGAACTCGCGCCGGGCGGCCCGCACGGGCGCTCCGCAGCGCGGATTGGTCAGCGCCGCATGGGAATGCCCGCGTTGCAGGTAGATCTCGGTGCCGATGCGCAGCGGAAGGTCGCGCTCGAAGCGCAGGATGTCCAGGCCGCGCGTCGCCGAGAGCGTCGCGACGCGTTCGATCGGCTCCGACTCCGGGAACCCGATGAAGAAATCCAGGCCGAGCGGGCCCGCGATGTCCTCGGCGAAGACCCGCCCGAGGGTGCGCCCGCGCGGATCGACGCGGCGCACCAGCTCGCCCTGGTAGAGACCGAGCGTCAGCGCGTGATAGCCGTGGCGCGTGCCGGGCCGCCACGCCGGTTTCTGCTCGGCGAGGATCTTCGCCAGCCCGTCCAGATCGGCGAGTTCGCGCAGCGTCACGATCCGGTCGAGCCCGGACAACCCGGCCTGATGGTCGATGAGCTGACGGACGGTGACCGTGCCCTTGCCGTGCGCGGCGAACTCCGGCCAGTAGTCGGCCACCGGCTTCTCGTAGTCCAGCACGCCTCGCGACACCATGCTCGCGACGACGAACGCCGCCATGCCCTTGGTGGAGGAGAACACCGGGACGATGGTGTCGCGCTCCCACGGCAGCGTGCGGTGGCGGTCACGGTGGCCCGCCCACAGGTCGACGACCAGGTCGTCGCCCGCGTAGACGGCGACGGCGGCGCCGATCTCGCCGTGGTGGGAGAAATTCCGGCGGAACGCGTCGGCGACCGGGCCGAAACCGGGGGCCGCCTCGCCGTGGATCGCGGGTAGGGTGCTCATGATCCGACCATGGTACCGGCGGTACCGGTGCGAGATGCCGCCCGTACGCCGGGCATTCCGTACGCTCGCGGTGTGCGTTCACTCGAGCAGATCCAGGACTGGCCGGTTCGGCACGCGGCGGCGGGGGTGGTGACCCGCGCCGGCGCCGTCGCGCAGGGCGACGCCGAACGCGTCTTCCCGCTCGCCTCGGTCACCAAACCGCTGGTGGCCTATGCCGTGCTGGTCGCGGTGGAAGAGGGCGCGCTCGAACTCGATCAGCCCGCGGGCCCGCCCGGAGCTACCGTCCGGCATCTGCTCGCGCACACCTCGGGACTGGCCTTCGCCACCACCGATGTGATGGCCGAGCCGGGCACCCGGCGCATCTATTCCAGCGCCGGATTCGAGGTGCTCGCCGACTTTCTCGCCGAGGAGACGGGGATCGCGTTCGACGATTATCTGCGGGGCGCGGTATTCGAGCCGCTCGGCATGAAAGCCTCGGTGCTGACCGGGTCGGCGGGACACGCCTGCCGGTCCACCGTGGCCGATCTGCTGCGGTTCGCGGCCGAATTGCTGGAACCCACGCTGATTTCCGCACAGGCGCACGCCGAGGCCGTCAGCGTGCAGTTCCCCGGTTTGAACGGGGTGTTGCCGGGGTACGGGTCGCAGCGGCCCAACGACTGGGGGCTCGGATTCGAGATCCGCGACGGGAAATCGCCGCATTGGACGGGTGGTGCGAACTCGCCGCGCACCTACGGCCACTTCGGTCAGTCGGGCACATTCCTGTGGGTCGATCCCGGAATATCGGTGGCGTGTGTGGCTTTGGCGGACGAGAATTTCGGGGACTGGGCGCGGGAGGTGTGGCCGGTCCTGAGCGACGCCGTCGTCGCCGAGGCGCGACTCGCGGGCAACACGCTCGCGAAGTAACAGACGTAACTCCGGACACTCCAGTAAACTCGGGCAACGCCAGCCGAGACGGGCCGTTGGGGAAGACGTCCCTCGTCGGAGCTGGAGGTGTCAGTGGTGCGCGCATCGAGTCAGTTCGCGGACTCGACGGCGGGTGTGGTGTGGATCCACTCGTCGCCGGCCGCGCTGTGCCCGCATGTCGAGTGGGCGCTCACCTCCGCCCTCGGTTCCCCCGCCAAACTCCGCTGGACCGCCCAGCCCGCCGACGGTCATCTGCGCGCCACCAGCGACTGGATCGGACCGGTCGGCACGGCCTCCCGCATCGCCCAATCGCTGCGCTCCTGGCCGGTCCTGCGGTTCGAGGTGACCGAGGATCCGAGCGACGGCGTCGACGGCGAGCGCTACAGTTTCGTGCCCGGTCTCGGCCTGTTCCACGGATCCACCGGCGCCAACGGCGATGTGACGCTGGGCGAGATGCGGTTGCGCACCATGCTGCAAGCCGCGCGCGAACTCGGGAAGTACTCGGCCTACGACCTGGCCGCCGAGATCGATCGCGCGCTCGGCACGCCGTGGGACGACGACCTCGAGGTGTACCGGTCGGGTGACGGGGGAGTGGGGGCGGAAGTCACCTGGCTGCGCCGCGACGTGGGGTGAGGGGATCAACCGTTTCCGGAGGCGTATCGCGACGTTCGGGGTGACGCCGATCGTCTCGGAAGGCTCACCGGTGTCACCCCGGCGTGTTCGGTCGGTTCGCCTGCGATCCACACGGTCGTTGCCCGCGCCGATAACCTGTTGTCCCGCAAAGGGTTCCGGATGGCGGTAGTCGGCTGCGGGCAGGGCGGCGCCGGTGTGGCAAGGCTTTCCGGCCGTGCACGTCCGCTGGGCCGTCGCTCCACCTGCTCGCCGGTGACGACGCGGTTCGGTTTCCGCCGGTGGACGAAGCCGGCCCGCGTCGTCAGGTGGTTCTCCGGGTCGCCGCGAAAGCGGTTGCGGTACCGAGGAATACGAGTGCCGCGATCCCCAGGACGACCCAGCGGGCCGACGCGGCCATATCCTCCCCGCCGAGGGCGAGGAGGTTGCCCGCTATGGCGGAGGTGAGGGTGTAGGCGATCAGTTGGGTCGTGCTGACGGCCGCGGCCGCCTTGGCGCCCTCGCCCTCGTCGGCGCTGCTGCTCATCGCGGCGACCGACAGGTGCGGGAAGGCCAAGCCGATACCGGCGCCGGCGATGAACAGCAGTACCGTCCACGCGATCACCACACCGGCGCCCGCCCCGGCGAACTGGAGCAGCCCGTATCCGCCCAGACCACCGGCGAGCAACCACGGCGCGAGCCGGACCAGACCGGGCGCGGTGGTGGGCGAGGCGTTCACGCTGAACAGTTGCGCGACAACCCATCCGAAGGACAGCGCGGCGCCGAGGAAACCGGCGAGCAGCGGCGTGAGGCCCGCGAGTTCCTGGCCGAACAGGGGGATGAAGTTCTCGGTCATCACGCCCGCGCACAGGGCGGCGACCGTCAGATAGACCCACTTCAGGGGGTTGCCGCGCGCGTAGGTCGAGCGGGGCAGCACGCCGTTCGGGGTGCGCGCGTCGAGCACGAGGAAGGTGGCGAGCAGGGCGATGCCCAATCCGATGCACACCGGCACGAGCGCGCCGGTGGCGGTCGATCCGATGCTCATCACCGCGGCCGTGAGCGCGAGGGCGAGGATGGGGAGGACGGGCACGGCCGCGCCGGGGCCGGATCGGGCGGGCGCGGCGCCCGGCAGCGCGCGGACGGTCAGGACGACGAGTGCGAGTGCGAGCGCGACCAGCATCGCGAACGCGAGCCGCCACGCGTCGAGTTCGGCGAACGCGCCGCCCGCCGCCGGGCCGACGAGCGCGCCGACGCCGAACATCGCCGACACCAGACCTGTTGCGCGAGTCCAGAGTCCGGCGGGCAGCACGGACCGGATCACCGCGTAGCCGAGTCCGGTGAGCAGTCCCGCGCCGAACCCTTGTACGGCCCGGCCCGCGACGAACAGTTCCATCGTCGGGCTCACCGCGCCCAGCGCCGTGCCGAGCGCGAACACCGTGTACGCGATCAGGTAGGAGCGGGCCGGGCCGCGTGAGCGCAGGAAGCGGCCGACCAGCACCGTCGCGATCACCGCCGTGATGAGGTACCCGGTCGAGGCCCACGCGAAATACCGCGCGCCCCCCAGGTCGTGCACCACCGACGGCATCAACGCCGCGGTGAAGTACAGGTTCATCGCGTACAGGCCGACGCCGCCGGCCAGTACCACGACGACGGGCAGGTGAGGCCTGCCGAAGAGCGTGCGCCACGAGCCGCTGGGCGCCAGGTCTTGTTTCACAGGGGAGAGTTCCACGCACGCCAAACTAAAAGTTAAGGTTGACTTGAAGTCAACACACCGGATGCCGAGGAGTGCGGTGAATTACACGCCGAAGGACTTGCTGACCGTGGGGGAGGTGGCCCAGCGCGCGGGGATCGCCACCAGCGCCGTGCGCTATTACGAAGAGCAAGGGCTCATCTCGTCGGTGCGCACGTCGGGCAACCAGCGCCGCTACGCGCGCTACGTGCTGCGCAGGCTCGGGATCATCTTGGCGGCGCGGCGTTTCGGCATTCCGCTCGCCGAAGTCGCGGAGATGTTCGCCGACCTCCCGCAGGACCGGATGCCGGGCAAACGCGACTGGCGGCGCATCTCCGCGCGCTGGCATCGCCGGCTCGAGGCCAGGCGGCGGGAGATCGAACGGCTCGAAGAGGAGCTCACCGGCTGCCTCGGCTGCGGCTGCCTGTCGCTGAACACCTGCCGGGTCCTCAACCCCGGGGACCGGCTCTCGGTGGAAGGGCCGGGGCCGCGCCGGTTGCACTACGACGCGGACGACGTCTGGTGAAACACACCCCTCCGGGGAACAGGCCGGTGGCGGCGGGTGTTGCCAGAAACGTGCGCGTAGACATCTGGACCGACATCAACTGCCCGTTCTGCTACCTGGGGAAGGCGCGGTTCGAACGCGCGCTGGGGGAGTTCGCGCAGCGCGAGCAGGTCGAGGTGGTGCATCGCTCGTTCGAGTTGGATCCCACGCTGGGGCCCGAGGAGACCGGGCCGGTGGTGGCGAAGATCGCGAGCAAGTACGGCATCAGCGAGGCGCAGGCCGCCGCCAACGAGCGCGGTATCGGCGCGCAGGCCGGTGAGCTGGGCCTGACCTACCTGACCGAGGGCCGCGACTTCGGCAACTCGTTCGACATGCACCGGCTGTTGCACTTCGCCCACGAGCAGGGCAGGCAGGCCGACCTCCTCGACGCCCTCTACCGCGCCAACTTCGCCGACGCGCGCCCCGCCTTCGGCAGCGCCGAACGCCTGGTCGAGATCGCCGCCGACGCGGGTTTCGACGCCGCCGCCGTCCGCGCGGTCCTCGCCGATCCCACCGCCTACGCCGACGCCGTCCGCGCCGACGAGACCGAGGCGAGCCGCCTCGGCATCACCGGCGTCCCCTTCTTCGTCTTCGACGGCAAATACGCGGTTTCCGGCGCCCAACCTCCTGCCGTCTTCACCCAGGCCCTCACCCAAGGCTGGTCCACCCACCAACCCACCCTCCAGCCCATCGGCGCGAGCGACGAGACCTGCGGACCCGACGGGTGCGAATTGCCTTCTCGTGACTGAGGGAGTGGACAGGGCGGCGCGCCCATGGCATCCTGACCTCGTAATATCGACAACATATCGATGACGCCAGGTTGGTCGGTGGAGTGCGTCGGCGTGCTCGTTCGGTAGCGAGCACGGCCGGCTGCGTGACCCGCGGGTGGCCGTGTTTCGAGACCGGACTCGTCTCGAAAGGACGGCACGGTGAACACCGACCCGTTCCCTCTCGATTCCGGTGCCTACGTTCCCGATCCGGAGCGCGACACCCGCCTGCTCATCGACGGGGTCTTCGACAGCGTCGCCCGGACCGTGCGTGCGCACGGGCTCGGCGACCCGGTGCCCGAAATGCGCGCTCGCCTGGATGAATTGGCGGTGCGACAGGAACATCGCGTCGTCGACGAACCCGCCCGCCACAATCTGCGCATGACGCTCGCGCTCGTGTTCGCCTACCGGTTCCTCCGGCCCGCGCTCGGGAGCACCGCCGCGCGCGTCGCCGTGCGGAAGGCGTTCGTCGAACCCCTCGCCGACACGTTATGTGCGGGTACGCGGGCGATGCTCGACGCCGTCGAGGACCCGTTCGCCGCCATGGTCGAGCTCAGCCGGTCCCGCGAAACCTTCGCCTTCGGACGCGGTTTCGTCTTCGAGCACGCGGCCGACGACGACCGCCGCTACCACGTGAACGTCCGGCACTGCTTCTACCACGACGTCCTGCGGGCCGACGGCGTCGCCGAGTTGACACCGCAGATGTGCGAGTTCGACGCCACCTGGATCGCGGCCATCGATCCCGACCGGCACGGATTCCGCTTCGAACGCGCGACGACCATCGGCCGGGGCGGGAGTCACTGCCGTTCCACTTCGATCGCGTGGAGGCGACCCCGGACCAAGTCTGACCGTGGAAGCGGTGAAGCTCCTCGTCGAGGCACCATGTCCGGTAATCGCGGTGCCCATCACGTTTCAGGTTGCCGGGCAACGGGTTTCAGCGAGGCGCGAGCCTGCGCACCACCTCGGCGGCCGAGGTTTCCTCGGTCAGGTTGCCCACGCCGAGGCCGGCGTTGACGGGGCGGTTGCGGGGGTCGTCGGCCGTGAGGGCTCGGTGGAGTTCGGCGGTGGCGGTGGGGAGGTCGGTGAGGCCGGTGCTCCAGCGGCGGGTGAAGTCGTTGGCGAGGACGCGTTCGGGGAGGTCCGGGGGCCAGGGGTAGCCGGCGGCCTGGTCGAAAATCGAAGTGAGGAGGGTGTTTTCGCCGTCGGCGGCGAGGAGGGCCGCGCGCTCGCCGGGTGTGGTGAGCGCTTCGCGGCAGGCGGTGAAGGCGGTGCCGACCCATACGCCCGCCGCGCCGAGGGACAGGACATGCGATACGTCGGTGGCGGTGGCGATCGCCCCGGCGGCGAGTACGGGGCGGTCGGTGACGCGCAGCACGTTCGCGAGGAGGGTGTCGCGGTTGTGGAGTGGGCGGCCGTGCCCGCCGCCTTCTTGCCCACGGGCCACCAGGAGGTCGGCGCCCGCGCGGTGGGCGGCCTCGGCCTCCGCGGTGTCGGCGACCTGGACGGCGGTGGGGATGCCGGCCGCGTGGGCGCGGGCGATCCAGTCCAGTTCCGTCCCGAAGCTGACGGACAGCAGCAGCGGGCCTGATTCGAGGGCGAGGTCCAGCAGGGCGGGCTCGCGGCGAACCACCCAGTCCACCACCCCGATTCCGACGCGCACCCCCTCGGGCACGCGGTCCAATTCCCGACTCAGTGCCGCGCGCGTGCCGGAACTGCCCATGCCGATCATCCCCAGTCCGCCCGCCGCGGAAACCGCGCCCGCGAGCGCACCGCCCGCCGCACCGCCCATCGGCGCGTTGACGAGGGGCACGCGGCCCGCGAGGGGATCGGTCGGGACTGGTCGTGACATGCGGTGATTCTGGCACGGCCGCTGTCGGGGAGGAACTCAGAAATAGTGGCGGCGGCCGCGCACCGGGCGGCCCACCGAACCGGCGATATACAGCACCGCGCCGATGAGGAGCAGGATGACGCCGGCGGTGATCAGCAGCCCGAATCCGAGCAGATATCCGACGATGAGCAGAACGAGTCCGAGAACGATCATGACGAGCTTTCCGATCGAGTATTTCAGTTCGAATTATTTGGTGGTGGCGCCGCGAGTGGGGGAGCCGGATTTGCGCAGGAATTGCGGAACCCGCCACTGTGGCGTGCGCGCCGTCGATTTCCGATCACCGGTGTGATCGGCGCGCGCCGCGGCGGCCACCCGCCGCGATTCCCGCAATTCGCGCCGGACCGCCATGTTCTTGCGGGTGGACCGGAAGACGCCGCTGAGCGTGAGGCTCACGCCCACACCGCCGACCAGGCCGACGACGATGCCGAGGAGGAACAGCTCACCGGTGGTGCCGCCGAACTGGTAGTCGAATACCGAGAACTCGCTGCCGAGGCGGTTGGCATCGCCGGTGTTGGCGGCGACTCCGGCCACACCGGCGGCGACCGCCAGCACCGCGACGAGGACTCCGAGAATGATGATCATGGCAATTCCCACATACCGAGTAACAATGTGCGGAATCGAGGTTCCCGCTGTTCCGGAAGTCAAACGGTGCGGCGGGCGATGATTTTCCCTTCGCCGGGCAGATACGTATCGATGCTGTTGAGCAGGCAAGTCGGCCCGGACTCTCGGCCGGCGACCGGGCGATTCGAGCCATCGGCCGCGCGTGCCGAGTGTTGTTCAGGCCGTGGGCCTCTGCGCGGCCAGGGCCTTGTGGAGCAGGGCGGCGAGCTGCTGCTGTTCCTCGTCGGTGAGGCCGTCGACCGCGCGGCGGGGGAAGTCGAAGGACTCCTCGAAGGCGTCGTTGACGACGTCGCCCGCCGGGGTGCGCACGATCTGGCGGAAGCGGCGGTCCTCGGGGTTCGGCTCGCGCCGCACCAGGGACCGCCCCTCCAGCCGGGTGACGATCTGGGTGATGTTGGAGGCGTCGCAGCCGAGTTCCTCGGCCAGTTCGCCCATGCCGCGGCGGGTGCCGACCCGGCCGAGGACGCAGGCGTGCGCCATGCTCATCGAGTGCTCGCGCGCCGCCGCCTCGAAGGCGTGGTTGTAGGCGTCCACGAAGTCGAACATCACGCGCTCGAGGTCGGTGGACGCGCGTACGGGGCCTGCCGGAACTGCCATAACGCGAATTCTATGCCAACGTTGAGTGGAATGCTTGATCCGATCAAGCACCTGTGCCACGATAGCGCTTGATTCGATAAAGTATTCGCGCCGGGGCTGCCGCGCGCGACCCAAGCAGAAGGAGTCAAGGTGAGCACCCTGTTCGAGCCGATCACGATCGGCAAGTTGGAGCTCCCGAGCCGCCTGTTCATGGCGCCGATGACCCGTAACCGGGCCACCCTCGACGGACGTGTCACCGAGCTCACCGCGGAGTACTACGCACAGCGGGCCAGTGCGGGCCTGATCATCAGCGAAAGCAACCAGCCCAGCGTCATCGGGCAGGGTTACTTCCTCACCCCCGGCCTGCACGCGGCCGAGCAGGTCGAGGCGTGGCGCGCGGTCACCGACGCGGTGCACAACGCGGGCGGGCGCATCTTCGCCCAGCTGACCCACACCGGCCGCATCGGCCACCCGGCCCTGTACCCGGACGGCGCCCTGCCGGTCGCGCCCTCGGCCGTGGCCAGCGGTGAGCAGCTGTTCACCCCCGACGGCATGATCGATCACCCCACCCCGCGGGAGCTGACCGTCGAGGACATCAAGACCACCGTCGCCGATTTCGTCTCGGCCGCGCGCAACGCCATCGACGCCGGCTTCGACGGTGTCGAGCTGCACGGTGCCAACGGCTACCTGCTGCACCAGTTCCTGGCCGACAACACCAACCTGCGCACCGACGAGTACGGCGGTTCGGTCGAGAACAAGATCCGCGTGGTCCTCGAGGTCGCGTCCGCGGTGATCAACGCCATCGGCGCCGACCGCACCGGCATCCGCCTCTCGCCGGCCAACCCGTTCAACAACATCGTCGAGGCCGACCCGGCGCCGCTCTACACCGAGCTGCTGAGCAAGCTGGCCGAGTTGAACCTGGCCTACGTGCACATCATCGAGGGCGGCAGCCGCGAGCTGACCAAGACCCTGCGCGCCGCGTGGCCCGGCACCTTCATCCTCAACCCGCACCCCACCCCGGAGGCCTTCCCGGCCACCGTCGAGGCCGCCACCGAGGCGCTCGAGTCCGGTGTCGCCGACGCCGTCACGCTGGGTGCGCTGTGGCTGGCCAACCCCGATCTGGACGCCAGGATCAAGGCGGGCGGGCCGTACAACACCCCCGACCAGGCCACCTTCTACGGCGGCGACCACACCGGGTACACCGATTACCCGACCCTGGACAAGGTCGCCTCGGCCTGATTCCCGCGACGATCACCCCGCGCGCGGCACCGGTAGGCCGGTGCGCGCGGGGTGGTCTCGTCATGTCCGTACCGCGTGGGCCGGACGTGCTCGCGCGGCTCGAGCGCCGGCGCGTAGCCGGCCGTACCGAAAGGAGCGCGGGCGTTGAAGGCACTCGTGCACGACAAGGTGAGTCCGCACATGCTGCGCCTGGGCAGCGCCGAGCCGCCGGCCCCGCGGCCGGATCAGGCTCTGGTGGAAGTGGTTTCGTTCTCCTTCAACTTCGGGGAGGTCGCGTTCCGCTCGCCCGAGGCGCCCGCGGGCCTGATCCCGGGGTGGGACGCCGCGGGTGTGGTGGCGCGGGCCGCGGTGGACGGGTCCGGTCCGCCCGCCGGGACGCGCGTGGTCACCTTCGGGTGGACCGGCGCCTGGGCGGAGCTGCGCGCGGTCGACACCGCCAACCTGGCCGTGGTGCCCGACGGACTCGACCTGGGAGCCACGGCCGCGCTGCCGGTGGCCGGGGTGAGCGCGTTGCAGGCGTTGCGCGCGCTCGGCCCGATCGTCGGGCGCCGGGTGCTGATCACCGGCGCGTCCGGCGGCGTCGGCCGGTTCGCGGTGCAGCTGGCGCATCTGGCGGGCGCGCGGGTGATCGCGTCGGTCGGCAGCCCGGAGCGCGGCGAGGGCCTGGCCGAACTGGGCGCGTCCGAAGTGATCGTGGGTCCGGAAGCGTTGCGCGAGCGCGTCTTCGGCGTCGTGGACAACGTCGGCGGCCGGCAGCTGGCCGACGCCTACCTGCGACTCGAGGCGGGCGGCACCGTGGTGGCCGTGGGCAAGGCGTCACGCGAGCCGACCACCATCGACTTCGAGGAGGCGCGCATCCAGGTCGACCGGGGCCGCATCGAGGCGTTCAACTTGCACGCGCCGCTGGGGCAGGAGTTGGCCACGCTGGTGGACTTCGCCGAGCGCGGCGCGCTGAGCCTTCCGATCGGCTGGCGCGGGGACTGGGTGGACTACCGCGAGGCCGCCGACCACCTGCTGAACCGCCGGATCAAAGGCAAGGCAGTCCTGGACGTGCGCCGGGTGTCCTGAGCGGTCCGCGCACGGCCGCGAAAACCGGCCCTTCCGCGCGGAAATATCGCTTCTACCAGCGCGAACAGCGGGCAGTTTCCGGACGATGAGCGGTCGATTACAGGCCCGTGGATACGGTCGCCCCGTGGGCTGGCCGGGAGCACCGGCCGCCCCTCGGCAAGAGCTGTACGAGCAAGGGAGACAGGCCATGACCAGCCGTGTGCGGAGCCGCGCTGTCGTGCTGGGAGGTGGGCTCGCCGGGTTGTTCGCGACCCGCGTGCTCGCCGACCGGTACGAGCGGGTAACCCTCGTGGACCGAGACCACCTGACCGGCCCGAATCTGTTGCGGCGCGGTCTGCCGCAGGGCCACCATCTGCACGGGCTGCTCTCGCGCGGCCAGCAGATCGCCGAAGAACACTTCCCCGGTGTCACCGATCAGATGGTGGCCGACGGCGCGGCGATCGGCGACGCCTCCGCCGACGTGCGCTGGATCATCAACGGAAAGCGCTTGGTGCAGGTCGATTCCGGGCTGGTCTGCCTCACCGCCAGCCGCCCGTTCTTCGAATCCCATATCCGCGACCGGGTGCTGGCGCTGCCCAACGTCGACCTGCTCGAGCAGACCGATATCAGCAGGCTGGAAGTGGTCGACGACGGTAAGCGGATCGCGGGCGTGTGGGTGTTCCCCGAGGCGTCGCACGAGACCCTGCTGCCCGCCGACCTCGTCGTCGACGCCTCCGGGCGCGGTTCGCGCGCGGCGGTGTGGCTCGAGGACCTCGGCTACGAGCGGGTCGAGGAGGAGAAGCACAAGATCGGGATGGGTTACGCCACCCGGTATTACACGATCCCCGACGAGGCGTTCGGCGGCGACATCTCGATCAACACGGTGGCCTCGGCGGGCGTGCCGCGCGGCTGCATCTGCCAGAAGATCGACGGCGGGCGCAGCATCGTCACGGCCTACGGCATCCTCGGCGATCACCCGCCGACCGATCCCGAGGGCTACCTGGCGTTCATCAAAACCCTTGCCGCGCCGGACATCTACGAGACCTTGCAGCACGCCGAGCCGATCAACGACCCGGTGGCCTACAAGTTCCCGACCAACCTGCGCAGGCACTACCAGCGCATGACCGACTTCCCGGCGGGCTTCCTGGTGATCGGCGACGCGGTCGCCAGCTTCAATCCCAGCTACGCCCAGGGTATGACGGTGGCCGCGATGGGCTCGACGGTGCTGCGCGAGCACGTCAACCGCGACGAGGAGATCGATCCGCTGGCCTACTTCGCCGACCTGGCCGCCGACGCGATCGACGGTTGCTGGCAGATGGCGATCGGCGCCGACCTCAGCTACCCCGAGGTCCAGGGCGAGCGCACCCCGGAGATCCTGGAGGCGCACGCGTTCATCGCGCAGGTCCAGGACGCGGCCAGCCGCGACGGCGATGTGTCGCGTGCCTACCAGCGCGTGATCGGCCTGGCCGACCACCCGAGCGTGCTGCACGAGCCGCAGCTCGAGGCCAAGATCCTGGGCGAGGTGCCGGCATGAGCGTCGAGCGAATCCCGTTCGGGCAGTGGACGTTCGACGTCGACGTCGAGGGCCCCGCCGACGGTCCCGCGGTGCTGCTGCTGCACGGCTTCCCGCACAGCCGGGCGTCGTGGACCGAAGTGGCGCCGATCCTGCACCGCGCCGGGCTGCGCACCATCGCGCCCGACCAGCGCGGGTACTCCGACGACGCCCGGCCCACCACGGTGAGCGAGTACGCGCTGCCCTTGCTGGCGGCCGACGCGCTGGCCGTGCTGGACGCGCTCGGTGTCGAGTCGGCGCACGTGGTGGGCCACGACTGGGGAGCGGCGGTGGCCTGGTACCTGGGCGCGCGGCACGCCGACCGGGTGAACAGCCTTGTCGCCCTGGCCATCCCGCATCTGGACGCCTACCAGTACGCCTACCGGGTGGACGCCGAACAGCAGCACAGCTCCCAGTACGTGGAGTTCCTGATGTCCGACGGCGCGGCCGAGCAGTTCCTCGCCGACGACGCCGCCCAGCTCTACGGGTGGTTCGCGCAGGCGGGCGAGGGCGTGCTCACCCCGGAACAAGTGGAGCGCTACGTCACCAAGCACCGCGAGCCCGGCGTGCTGGACGCGGCGCTGAACTGGTACCGCGCCAACAACCTGCTCGGCGAACCCTTCGAGTTCGGCCCTGTACCGGTCCCGACCACCTTCGTGTGGAGCGTCACCGACACCGCCGTCAGCAAGCTGGCGGTCGAGAAGACGAGCGAGCACGTGACCGGTCCGTACCGGCTGGTGACGCTGGAGCAGACCTCGCACTGGCAGCCGCAGCAGGACCCGGAGACGGTCGCGGCCGAAATCGTGCGGCTGGCCCGCACCGAACAGCTGGAGAACCGATGACCGCCGTAGCGACCGAACGGGAGTTCGCCGAGCCGTACCTGCGCGGGGTGCTGGCGACGGCGGGCCTCGACGTGGAATACACCCGGGGCGAAGGCGATACGCTCTACTACCGCCGCGGCGACGAAGAGATCGCGGTGCTCGATTTCGTGGGCGGCTACGGCTCCACGCTGCTCGGGCACAGCAACCCCGAAATCATCGAGTACGCCAGGGAACTGCTGGCCGCGCAGACGCCCATCCACGCGCAGTTCTCCCGCCACCCGTACGCCAACGACGTGGCCAACCAGCTCAATCGCATCGTGCGTCGCGAACTGGATTCGGACGAAGGCTACTTCGCGATCTTCGCCAACAGCGGCGCGGAAGCGATCGAGGCCGGGCTCAAGCACGCCGAGTTCGAGCGATTCGTGCGGGCCGCCGGACTGCGGGCGCAGATCGAGGCCGATATCGAGGCGGCCCGCGAGGCCTCGGTGCCTGCCGCGGAGATCGACGCGCTGGTGGCGGAGGTGACAGCGCACAACGAGGCGCTGTTCGCCGCCACGCCGCTGTTCCTGTCGCCGGTCGGCGCGTTCCACGGCAAGCTCGCGGGCAGCGTCCAGCTCACCTACAACCCGAACTACCGGGCGGTGTTCTCGGCGCTGGCCGCGCAGGCGCGGTTCGTGCCCGTGGACGAGCCGGGCGCGCTCGACGCGGTGGTGCGGGCGGAGAGCCGGGTTGCGAAAAGCCTTGTAGTCGAAGGCGGTTCCGTGCGCGTCGTGGAGCGGCCGTTCCCCGTGTTCGCCGCCGTGGTGCTCGAGCCGATCCTCGGCGAGGGCGGCATCCACGAGATGCCCGCGGACTTCGTCGCCGACGTCCAGCGGGTCGCTGCCGAACTCGGCATCCCGGTGATCATCGACGAGATCCAGACCGGCATGGGGCGCACCGGCGCGTTCCTGGCCAGCGGTCACCTCGGCCTGCGCGGCGACTACTACGCGATCGCCAAGAGCCTGGGCGGCGGGGTGGCCAAGGCCGCCGTGCTGCTGGTGCGGGAGTCACGCTACCTCAGCGATTTCGAGCTGATGCACAGCTCGACCTTCGCCAAGGACAGCTTCTCCACGCTGATCGCGCGCCGGGTGCTCGACATCCTGGAGGCCGACGACGGCGCGCTCTACCGGGCGGCCGAACGGCGCGGCGCGGAACTGCTGGCGGCGCTGCGCTCGGTGCGCGAGGAGTTCCCCGACGTGGTCGCCGACGTGCGCGGCCGCGGCCTGATGGCGGGCCTGGAGTTCGTGAACCAGGCGGAGTCGGACTCGGCGGCGTTGCGTGAGGTGGACGCCTCGGGCTTCTTCGGCTACTACGTCTCCGGATTCCTGTTGCGCGAGCACAGCATTCGCACCTTCCCGACCTCGAGCGCGGTGTACACGCTGCGCTTCGAGCCCTCGGTCTACATCGAGACCGCCGATATCGAGCGCCTGGCGGCGGCACTGCGCGACGTGTGCCGCGAGATCAGGGACGCGGGCGGGGCACGGCTGGCGGCCATCGCCTGAGCCCGTGCCGCACCGGAATTCAGCGCCAACCCAGTGAGGAGATTGAGGAATGACCGTGACCTCCGAAGTCGAGCGAGTGACACCGGACGACCCGAGGTACGCCACCTTGACGGCGAGCTTCAACGGACGATGGTCGGGCACACCGGATTACGTGCTGCTGCCGCGCTCGGTGGAGGAGACCGTCGCCGCGGTGCAGCACGTCGTGGACAGCGGCGCCCGCTTCGCCGTCCACAGCAGCGGCGCGGGGTATGAGGGTCTGATCGCGGCGCCGCAGAACCGCGTCGTGATCAGCACCTCGCAATTGACGTCGGTGGAGTACGACGCGAAGCGTTCCGCCTTCGCGGTCGGACCGGGCATTACCACCGTCGACCTGTACAAGGCGCTGCACGAGCAGTGGCGCGTGACGGTGCCGGCGGGCGTCGGCCCGCCGGTCGCGCTCGGCGGCCAGGTCACCAACGCGGGCTACGGCGCGTTCACGCGCCAGTTCGGCCACCTGGTCGACTATCTGGAAGCGGTCGAGGTGGTCGTGGTCGACGCGGGCGGGCGCGCTCGGGCCGTGGTGGCGAGCCGGGCCGCCGACGATCCGAACCGGGATCTGTGGTGGGCGCACACCGGCGGTGGCGGCGGGACTTTCGGGGTCGTCACCAAGTTCTGGTTCCGCGCGCCGGACGCCGAGGGCGACGCGCCCGCCGACGCGCTGCCCGCCGCGCCGGAGGAAATGCTCGTCTCCGAAGTGGTGTTTCGCTGGGCCGATCTGGACGAGGCGAAGTTCACCAGGCTGCTGACGAACTTCACCGGCTGGCACGCGCGCAACTCGGCGCCGGATTCGCCGGCCGTCAACCTGTTCAGCGCGCTCAAGCCGCGCCACATCTCGGCCGGGGAGTTCCTGCTCTCCACCCAGATCGACGCCGCCACACCGGATGCCGAGCGGATCCTGGACGAGTTCCTGGCCGCCGTCGCCGAGGGCGTGGCCGAGTACCGGGTGGACGTGCGCGAGCGGGTGTCGTGGATCAGCCACGTCACCGCCTGGGCGAACCTGGGCGGTGACGGCTGGGAGGGCAAGGGCCGGTTCAAGGCGAAGTCGGCCTACCTGCGGACCGAACTGCCCGCCGACCAGGCGAGCGCGTTCTACCGTCGGCTCACCGACCCGGACTTCCGCGAGCCAGCCACGCTGGTCGAGCTCGGCGGCTACGGCGGCCGGGTCAACGCCGTCGATCCCGCGGAAACCGCGGCGCCGCAGCGCGATTCGATCATCAAGCTGCTGTTCCTGGTGATGTGGGCGACCGAGGCGGAGGACGCGGCGAACCTGGCGTGGATCCGCGGCTGGTACCGCGACGTCTACGCCGCGACCGGCGGCGTGCCCGCGGCGGGTGGCCCGAACGGCGGCGCGGTCCTCAACTACACCGATACCGATCTGGCCGACCCGGAACTCAACGATTCCGGCCACTCCTGGGAGGAACTGCTCTTCGGGTCCGCGTACCCGCGGCTGCGGCAGGTCAAGGCCGACTGGGACCCGGGCAATCACTTCACCCACACCCTGGCCGTCCGTCCGGCCGACTGAACGAACGACTGATTTCTACCGGAAGGATTTCTCCGATGGCTGGCCTGGAGAAAATCGAATATTTCGACGACCGATATACGAAGGCGCGCGCCGCGCTGGGCGGTTCGCTGCCGAGCGCGGAACAGATCAGCGATATCTTCGAGCGCTGGTTCACCGCGTTGAACACCCACGACACCGATACGCTGCTGACGCTGGTCACCGACGACATCGTGGTGGAAGATCCGTCGATGATGGGGCGCAATTCGCGCGGGCACGACGATTTCCGCCTGTTCTCCGAGATCACCTACACGGCGTTCCCGGATATGCGTTTCGAGGCCACCACGGCGCCGCTGATCGCGCTGGACGGCAACCGCATCGTGGTGCCGTGGCGCGGCACCGCGACGTTCACCGGCTACATCGACCGCTGGCCGCCGGAGAACCCGGCCCCGCGCGTCGACGGCACCGGCAAGCAGTGGACGCTGGAGGGCACCGACACCTACGAGTTCCGCGGCGGGCTCATCTCCTGGTGGCGGATCAGCTTCGACTTCTTCGATATGTCGCAGCAGGTCGGGCTGCTGCCCGGCGGTGACGCGTAGCACCTTCGGCGCGGGCGGTCCGGCCGGGCCGCCCGCGCCGGCCACCCTGCCGCGGATCGGGCGGGGCTCCGACGAACTGAGGGATTCCCATGGTGGACACCGACACTCGCGCGGGGGCGGGCCGCTGGGTCCGGCAATTCGGTCCCGCGCCCGACGCCGCGCACCGGCTGGTGTGCTTTCCGTACGCCGGCGGCTCGGCGAGCTACTTCTTCCGGCTGACCAAGGCGCTCGCGCCCGAGATCGACGCGGTCGCCGTGCAGTATCCGGGCAGGCAGGAGCGTCGCGCGGAACCGATCATCGAGGACATCGGCGACCTCGCCGACCGCGTCACCGAGGCCGTTCTGCCCTGGATCGACCGGCCGGTGTCGTTCTTCGGGCACAGCATGGGGGCGGCTGTCGCGTTCGAGGTGGCGGTCCGATTGCAGCAGACCGGTGTGACGCTGACCGAGCTTTTCGTGTCCGGCAGGCGGGGGCCGGGCACGTTCCGGGACGAGCGCACTCACTTGGCAAGCGACCGAGAGCTTTTGGCCGACGTGCGGCGGCTGGGCGGCACCGACACGGCCGCGCTGGACGACCCCGAGATCGCGGCTATGGTGCTGCCGGTCATCCGTGGGGACTACCGGGCCATCGAGCGCTACCGGCGGGCGGGCGGGCCCGTATTGCGTTGCGGTATCACGGCATTCACCGGGGACGCCGACCCGAAGGCCACCGTCGAGGAGGTGGCCGAGTGGGGCGCGCACACCGAGGGCGCGTTCACGCTGCGCGAGTTCGCCGGCGGGCACTTCTTCCTCAACCAGCACGCCGACGCGGTGGCGGGCGCGCTGCGGGCCCGGCTGACCGGCGCGGAATCCGTCGCCGACGTGCGTTGACGACCGGCGCGTCATCTTTCATTATCCGGTCATTGTTTTTCCGGAAACCATTTGTCGCACAGTGATCGAAACGAATAGGGCGGCCCGTACCGGCCGCCCTGTTTCGTGTTCGTGAGGGCGCGATTACTCGCGGATTACCGAGCCGTGCCCCGCGCATTGCTACGTTGTCGTTACGTCCATGGTGATCGACTGTTTTCCGGTGGGACTAAGGGGAGAATCGCTTTGACTTCGACACACGCCGCTGGCGCCGCCGAAATCGCCATCACGGGATTCTCGTGCCGGTTGCCCGGCGCCGCCGATCCGGCAGCATTCTGGGAATTACTTCGGTCCGGAAACGATGCGATATCGGCGTGGCCCGCCGGACGCACGGAATTCCGCACTCCCACCGCGACCGGCATCCGCCGCGGCGCGTTCCTCGCCGACGTGACGGGGTTCGACGCGCAATTCTTCGGCATCTCGGCGCGCGAGGCCGCGGCGATGGACCCCCGGCAGCGGCTCGTCCTGGAACTGGCCTGGGAAGCGCTCGAGGACGCGGGCACGGTCCCGGACCGGTTGCGCGGCACCGACGCGGCCGTCTTCGTCGGGGCGCACCGCGACGACTACGCGGCACTGCTGGCGACCGCCGAGGACGCGTCGATCACCCACCACACGCTCACCGGCGCCAGCCGAGGCGTCATCGCGAACCGGCTCTCCTATTTCCTCGGCGCGCGCGGGCCCAGCCTGACCGTCGATTCGGCGCAGTCGTCGTCGCTGGTCGCGGTGCACCTGGCCTGCCAGAGCCTGCGCTCGGGCGAGGCGTCGACGGCGCTGGTCGCCGGGGTCAACCTCAACCTGGCCGAATCCGGCGCGGTGGCCACCGAACGGTTCGGCGGTCTGTCGCCCACGGGCACCTCGGCGGCCTTCGACGCGAGCGCCGACGGTTTCGTGCGCGGCGAGGGCGCGGTGGTGCTGGTGCTCGAACCGCTGGCCGAGGCGCTCGCGGCCGGTCGCCGGGTGCACGGCGTCATTCTGGGCAGCGCGGTGAACAACGACGGCGCGACCGACGGGCTGACCGTCCCCGGGCAGCAGGGCCAGGAGCAGGTGCTGCGCGAGGCGTACCGGCGGGCCGGTGTCTCGCCCGCGCAGGTGCAGTACGTGGAGGCGCACGGCACCGGCACGCCCGTGGGCGATCCGATCGAGGCGGCCGCCCTTGGCGCGGTGCTGGGTGCGGGTCGTGCGGCGCCGCTGCGGATCGGGTCGGCCAAGACCAACGTCGGCCACCTGGAGGGCGCGGCCGGGCTCACCGGACTGTTGAAAGTGCTGCTGGCACTGAAGCATCGGCAGTTGCCGCCCAGCCTCGGGTACTCCGAGCCCAACCCGGCCATAGCGTTCGACGAGCTCTCGCTCGCGGTGCAGACCGAACTCACGCCGTGGCCCGCTCCCGATGCGGCGCTGTTGGCGGGCGTGAGTTCGTTCGGCATGGGTGGCACCAACTGCCACGTGGTGGTCGGGGCCGGTCCCGACCCCGAACCGGCCGCGCCGGGCCGTCGCCCCGCGGTGGTGCCGCTGGTGCTGTCGGCCAAGACACCCGAGGCCTTGGCCGCCGCGGCGGGCCGGCTGGACCTGACCGGTCGCGACGCGGTGGACGTCGGGTGGTCGCTGGTGCGCACCAGGGCGAGTTTCGAGCACCGCGCCGTGGTGTGGGGCGCGGACGAGCGGGCGTTGCTCGGCGGGCTGGCGGCGGTCGCCGCCGGGCTGCCCTCGCCCGCACTGGTTTCCGGACGGGTGGAGCCCGGCGCCCTGGCCGTGGTGTTCGCGGGCCAGGGTGGCCAGCGGACCGGCATGGGGCTGGGGCTGTACGCCGAATACCCGGCCTTCGCCGCGGCTTTCGATGAGGTGGCGGCCCATCTGGACGGCGAACTCGAGCGCCCCCTGCGCGAGCTCATCGCGTCCGGCGCGCGGCTGGACGAGACCGGTCACGCCCAGCCCGCGCTGTTCGCGCTCGAGGTGGCGCTGTTCCGGCTGGCGGAATCCTGGGGTGTGGCACCGGATTTCGTGGCCGGGCACTCCATCGGCGAGATCGCCGCCGCGCACGCGGCCGGTGTGCTCTCGCTCGCCGACGCGGCGCGGCTGGTCGCGGCGCGCGGCAGGCTCATGCAGGCGCTGCCCGCGGGTGGCGCGATGATCGCGCTGGAGGCGAGCGCCGAGGAGGTCGCCCCGCTCTTGGCCGGGCGGCCCGAACTCGGGATCGCGGCGATCAACGGGCCGCGAGCCGTGGTTGTCGCTGGCGCCGAGGCGGACGCGCTGGCCGTCGCCGAGCAGTTCGCGGGGCGCGGGCGCAAGGTGAAGCGCCTGCGCGTCTCGCACGCGTTCCACTCGCCTCTCATGGAGCCGATGCTCAGCGAATTCGCCGATGTGGTCGGCACTTTGCGCTTCGAGCAACCCCGGCTGCGGGGCGTGTCGTCGGTGACCGGTGGCGACGCGACCGACTGGGCGTCCGCCGACTACTGGGTCGAGCACGTTCGCAAACCCGTCCGTTTCCTCGACGCGGTCCGCGCGCTGGAGCGAGCCGGTGTGGCCACCGTGCTGGAGGCCGGGCCCGACGGCATCTGCTCGGCGATGATCGCGGACGCGGCCGAGCATCCCGAGCGCATTGCCGCCGTGCCCGTTCTGCGGCCGGACCGGTCCGAACCGGAGACCGCCGTGGCGGCGGCCGCCCGCCTGCACGTGCGCGGGGCAGGAGTGGATTGGGCGGCGCTGTTCGCCGAAAGCGGTGCGCGCGTGGTGGATCTGCCGACGTACCCGTTCCAGCGCAGGCGGTACCCGCTGCCGGGTGCGTCCGCTGATTGGAGCGGAGCGTCCGTTGCTGACGCGACGGAGCGCAGCTCCCACGGGACGGAGAACCGCTCCGATGGGCAAACGGCCGCGCACCAGGCGGTACCCGGCGCCGGGGGACAGTCGGCCGTTGCGGAGAACGGCTCCTCCCAACGTAACCTCCCCGCAGACCTCGATCACCTGGTCCTCACCCACGTGCGCGCCGTGCTCGGACTCGACCCCACCGAGCGCTTGGACGAGCGCGCCCGCTTCCGCGATCTCGGCTTCGATTCGCTGCTCGGTGTCGAGCTGCGCACGTCGCTGGCGCGCGCGCTCGACCGATCGCTGCCCGGCGGCCTGCTGTTCGACTACCCGACGCCCGCGGCGCTGATCGAGTTCCTGCGCGCCGAACTCTCCGGCGCGGCAATCGATCTCGACGCCGTGTCGGCGGTCGCCACCACCGACGACCCGATCGCCATCGTCGGCATGGCCTGCCGCTTCCCCGGCGGTGTGACCGGCCCGGACGAGCTGTGGCGCGTGGTGCTCGACGGCGTCGACGCCACCTCGGAGTTTCCCGCCGATCGCGGCTGGGACGACGCGCTGTTCGACGCCTCACCGGAGCGGGCGGGCCGCAGCTATGTCCGGCGCGGCGGATTCCTCGACGGCGCGGGCGATTTCGACGCCGGACTGTTCGGCATCTCCCCGCGCGAAGCGCTCGGCATGGACCCCGAGCAGCGGCTGCTGCTCGAAACATCCTGGGAGGCGGTGGAACACGCGGGCATCAACCCGCAGTCACTGTCCGGCACCCGCGCCGGGGTCTTCGTCGGCGCCACCACCTCCGACTACGGTCCCCGGATGCACACGCCCGCGGCGGGCACCGACGGCTACGTGCTCACCGGCACCGCGCCGAGCGTGATGTCGGGCCGCGTCGCCTACCAGCTCGGGCTGCTCGGGCCCGCGCTGACGGTGGACACCGCGTGCTCGTCGTCGCTGGTCGCGATCCATCTCGCGGTGCGCTCGCTGCGTTCCGGCGAGGCGACGCTCGCGCTCGCGGGCGGTGTCGCGGTGATGGCGAATCCCGGGATGTTCGTGGAGTTCTCGCGTCAGCGCGGCCTGGCGCCCGACGGCCGGTGCAAGCCGTTCGCGGCGGCGGCCGACGGCACGGCGTGGGCCGAGGGCGCGGGTGTGCTGGTGCTGGAGCGGCTTTCGGAGGCGCGGCGGCACGGGCGCCGGGTGCTGGGGGTGATCCGTGGCACCGCGATCAACCAGGACGGCGCGTCCAACGGGCTCACCGCGCCGAACGGGCCCGCGCAGCGGCGGGTGATCGCGAGCGCGCTGGCCGACGCGGGCCTGACCGCCGACGCGGTGGACGCCGTGGAAGCCCACGGCACCGGCACCGCGCTCGGCGATCCCATCGAGGCCGACGCGATCCTCGCCACCTACGGCGCGCGGCACGCCGAGGACCGTCCGCTGTATCTCGGTTCGCTCAAATCCAATATCGGGCACGCCCAGGCGGCCGCCGGCGTCGGCGGTGTGATCAAGATGGTGCAAGCGCTGCGACACGCGACCCTGCCCAAGACGCTGCACGTCGACGCGCCCACTCCACACGTGGACTGGAGCGCGGGCGCCGTGGAACTGCTTGTGGAACAGCGAGATTGGCCACGCGGTGAGCGACCGCGTCGCGCCGGCATCTCGTCGTTCGGCATCAGCGGCACCAACGCCCACCTGGTGCTCGAGGAGGGCGATCCGAGCGCACCCGTCGCGGCCGACCACGCGGACGAGACGGTGGCCTGGTTCCTGTCCGCCCGCGATCGCGCGGCGCTGCGGGCCCAGGCGGACAGGCTGGCCGACTTCGTCTCCGCGCGACCGGAACTGCCGGTCGGCGCGGTCGCGCGCTCGCTGGTGACCTCGCGCGCCCTGCTGGACGAGCGAGCCGCGGTCTTCGGGCGCACCGCCGACGAGCTGCTGGCCGGTCTGCGCGCGCTGCGCGACGATGCCGACGCGCCCGGTCTGGTGACCGGCCGCGCCGCGAAGACCGGGCGCACGGCGTTCCTGTTCACCGGACAGGGTGCCCAGCGGCTCGGCATGGGCCGCGAACTCCACACGCGCTCCGAGGTTTTCGCCGCCGCGTTCGACGACGTGTGCACCGCGTTCGACCCGTGGCTGGAGCGCGGGCTGCGCGAGGTGGTCTTCGGCGACGACGCCGATCTGCTGGACCGCACCGAGTACACCCAGCCCGCGCTGTTCGCGGTCGAGGTCGCGCTCGCGGCGCTGTGCGCGCACGCCGGACTCGTCCCGGACCTCGTCGCGGGGCACTCGATCGGGGAACTCGCCGCGCTGCACGTCGCGGGCGGCATCGGCCTGGCCGACGCGGCGCGGCTGGTGGCCGCGCGCGGCAGGCTCATGCAGGCCGCGCGGGCGGGCGGCACCATGGTCGCGATCGCCGCGACCGCCGAGGAGATCGCCGAATCCCTCGGTGCCGGTGTGGATCTCGCGGCGGTAAACGGCCCCGACGCGGTCGTGCTCTCCGGCGACGCCGAGGCCGTGCGCGCGGTGGCCGACCGGTGGCGCGATGCCGGACGCCGCACGCGCGAACTCCGGGTGAGCCATGCGTTCCATTCCGCCCACATGGACGGCGTGCTCGACGAGTTCCGGCAGGTGGCCGCCTCGGTGCGATTCACCGCGCCGGCGATTCCCGTGGTGTCCACCTACGCGCCGGGCGAGGCCGAATCGAGCTCCCCGGACTACTGGGTGCGCCAGCTGCGCGGCACCGTGCGGTTCCACGACGCGGTCCGGCGGCTCGAGCGCGACGGCGCGCGGGTCTTCGTGGAGATCGGGCCGGACGCGGTCCTCACCGGTCTCGCCCGCGCTTCCTTCGCCGAGAGTGGGTCGGTGGCGGTGGCGTTGCAGCGCGACGGCAGGCCGGAGGACGAGACGTTCCGCGTGGGCGTCCACACCGCGCACGTGTACGGCGCACCCGCCGAACCGACCGCGCTGTACGAAACCGATTCCGCGCCTGTGGAATTGCCCACCTACGCCTTCCAGCACACGAGGTACTGGCTGCCCACCGGTACGGACCGGTCCGACACCGGGCATCCGCTCCTCACCGCCCGCCTCGACCCCGCCGACCGCGACGAGGTGCTGTTCGGCGGGCGCGTCACCGGCGCCGACCACGGATGGCTGCGCGATCACGTCATCGCCGACACCGCCCTGCTGCCCGCCACGGCGTTCGTGGATCTCGCGCTCGCGGCGGCGGGCGAGGTCGGCGCGGGACAGGTGTCGGAGCTGGTGGTGGAGGCGGCGCTGCCGCTCGACGGACCCGTCGACCTCCAGGTCGTCGCTGCCGCCGCCGACGACACCGGACGGCGCGCGCTCGCGATCCACGCCCGGCCCGCCGATGATGGCGGCGCATGGACCCGGCACGCGTCGGGCTTCCTCGACGCCGAGGCTCCCGCCGCCGCACCCGTGGGTGCGTGGCCGCCCGCCGACGCCG
This sequence comes from Nocardia puris, assembly GCF_003315035.1. Classification (GTDB taxonomy): domain Bacteria; phylum Actinomycetota; class Actinomycetes; order Mycobacteriales; family Mycobacteriaceae; genus Nocardia; species Nocardia puris. The sequence continues at coordinate 2,761 of NZ_QNRE01000009.1, read as the reverse complement.
AGGAGGTGCCGGTCGGCGACCTCTACGAGCGGCTGGCCGAGATCGGCTACGCGTACGGTCCGGCGTTCCGCCTGGTCACCCGGCTCTGGCGGCGCGAAGGCGAGTTGTTCGCCGAGATCGGCGAGGTGACCGGTGCGGACCGGTACGCCGTGCATCCGGCGCTGTTCGACGCCGTGCTGCATCCGCTGGTGTTGGAACTGGCGGCGTCGTCGGAACCCGGAGAGTTGTTGCTGCCCTACGCGTTCACGGGTGTGCGCGTCGCGAATCCCAGCCGAGGTGCGCTGCGGGCGCGACTGACGAGCACGGGGGACCGGTCGGTCACCATCGCGGTCTCGGGTGCGGACGGTACGCCGGTCGTCACCGTCGACTCGCTCGATCTGCGCCCCACCGCCGTCGCCGGATCGGCCACGCGCCCACCGCTGTACGGCGTGACGTGGTCGCCGCTGCCCGGTGCGGACCAGGCCGACGCCGTCGCGGTGGAGGTGCCCGCCGGTCGTGGACCGGAGGCGGCGCATGCGGGCGAGGCCGACGCCGTGGCGCTGGAGGTGCCCGCGGGCCGTGCACCGGAAGCGGTGTACGCGGCGGTTTCACTTGCCGCACAGACGATTCGGGAGCGCATCGCCGACGGCGCGCCACCGCTGGTGCTGATCACCCGCGGCGCGGTCGCCGTCACCCCGGACGAGCGGGTCACCGATCTCGCGGGCGCGGCGGTCTGGGGCCTCGGCCGGGTCGCCGCCACCGAGCACCCCGGCCGGTTCCTGCTGCTCGACCTGCCCGAAGGTGAGGAGATCGGCGCCTGGCCGCGCCGCGCCGTGGGCAGCGGCGAGAGCCAGCTGGCCGTGCGCGACGGAAAACTGTTCGCGCCCAAGGTGATCAAGCGCACCGCCGCCCCCGCACCCCGCCCGATCCGCACCGATGGCACGGTGCTCGTCACCGGCGGCACCGGTGGACTCGGCGCGCTGATCGCCAAGCACCTGGTGACTGCGCACGGTGTGCGGCACCTGGTGCTGGTCAGCCGTCGCGGCCCGGCCGCGCCCGGTGTGGACCGGCTGCTCGGCGAACTCAGCGACGCGGGCGCCACCGCGCGCGTCATCGCCGCCGATGTCGCGGACGCCGCCGGTGTGGCCGACGTGCTGGGCGCGATCCCGGACGACCGCCCGCTGCGCGCGGTGGTGCACGCCGCGGGCACGCTGGCCGACGCCACCCTCGACGCGCTCACCGACGAGCGGATCGCCACCGTGTTGCGCCCAAAGGTGGACGCCGCCTGGTACTTGCACGAGGCCACCGCGGAGCTGGATCTCGATGCGTTCCTGCTGTTCTCCTCGCTGTCGGGCCACGTGGGCACGGCCGGCCAGGGAAGCTACGCGGCCGCCAACACCTATCTCGACGGCCTCGCCGCGTACCGGGCCTCGCTCGGCCTGCCCGCGCTGTCACTGGCCTGGGGTCTGTGGGAAGCGGGCATGGGCACCGGTCTCTCGGACACCGACGTCGAGCGCTGGAAGCGCGTCGGCACTCCGCCGCTGACCGCCGACCAGGGGCTCGCGCTGTTCGACGCGGCTCTCGCGCACCCGGATCCCGTTGTGGTGGCGGCACGTATCGACACGGCCGCCGCCGCGGCGAACGGTCCCGCGATCCTGCGCCCGCCCACCCGTCGCACGACCGCCGCCCGCGGGGGCGGATGGGCCGCCGCGATCGAGGCGCTGCCCGAGGACGAGCGTGCCGCCGCGATCCTCGACTACGTCACCGCGGCGAGCGCCACGGTGCTCGGCCACACCTCGGCGGCCGGCATCGACGTGGACACCGCCTTCCGCGAACTCGGCTTCGACTCGCTGGCCGGGTTGGAGCTGCGCAACAAGGTCAGCGCCGACACCGGCATCGCGCTGTCGGCGACCGTGGTCTTCGACCATCCGTCACCCGCCGCCTTCGCGGCCCACCTCGGCGAACTCCTGAAGCCCGAGAAGACCACCACCGCAGTGGCTTTCACGGCCACCGCGCGCACCGACGACGACCCGATCGTCATCGTGGGCATGGCCTGCCGCTACCCCGGCGGGGTGCGCACGCCCGCCGATCTGTGGCGGCTGGTGAGCGAGGGCGTGGACGCCATCAGCGAGTTCCCGGTCAACCGGGGCTGGAACGTGGACGACCTGTTCGATCCGACCGGCGAGCGCGGGGGCACCTCGATCACCAAGCAGGGCGGCTTCCTGCACGAGGCGGACGTATTCGACGCGGCCTTCTTCGGTATCTCGCCGCGCGAGGCCACCGCGATCGACCCGCAGCAGCGCCTACTGCTCGAAACCTCTTGGGAGGCAATGGAAAACGCCGCCATCGATCCGGCCACGTTGCGCGGCAGCCGCACCGGCGTGTTCACCGGCGCGATGTACGACGACTACGCCGTCCGCGTGCAGGGCGCCGCGGGCGAGTTCGAGGGACTGCTGCTGGCGGGCAACCTGTCCAGCGTCGTATCGGGCCGCCTGTCCTACACCTTCGGCTTCGAAGGTCCCGCGATCACGGTGGATACCGCGTGCTCGTCGTCGCTGGTCGCGCTGCACCTGGCCGCGCAGTCGCTGCGCAGCGGCGAGTGCGATCTCGCGCTCGCCGGTGGCGTCACCGTGATGTCCACGCCGAACACTTTCATCGAGTTCTCGCGCCAGCGTGGGCTTTCCGCCGATGGTCGGTGCCGTTCTTACGGTGCGGGTGCGGGTGGTACGGGGTGGTCGGAGGGTGTGGGTTTGGTGGTGTTGGAGCGGTTGTCGGATGCGGT
>NZ_QNRE01000008.1 GCF_003315035.1 Nocardia puris | reverse complement strand
GCCGTCGATGTTGGATGCGTTGCTGACCGAATCTGATGGGCGTCTGCCGGATTCGTTGCGGCGGGTGCTGGCGATCGGCGAAGCCCTCCCGGCCGCGCTGGCCCAGCGCGTGCGCGCGAGCGGCACCGCGCTGTTCAACCTGTACGGCCCGACCGAGGCGGCCGTCTCCATCACCAACCACGCCGTCACCGAGGCCGACAGCGGGTCGGTGTCGATCGGCAGGCCCGAGTGGAACAGCCGCGTCTACGTGCTCGACGCTGCGCTGCGCCCGGTGCCCGCCGGTGTGCCCGGTGAGTTGTACCTGGCCGGAAACCAGTTGGCGCGCGGCTATTTCGCGCGCCCCGCGCTCACCGCGGATCGCTTCGTGGCCAACCCCTTCGAAGCGGATGGCGCGCGGATGTACCGCACCGGTGACCTGGTGGCGTGGAGTGCCGACGGCGAGTTGGAGTATCGGGGTCGTACCGACTTCCAGGTGAAGATCCGCGGTTTCCGCATCGAACTGGGCGAGATCGACGCCGCCCTCACCGACCAGCCTGGTGTGGACTTCGCGCTCACCGTCGGACGCGAGATCGGCGGGCGCGCCGCCACTCTCGTCGGCTACGTGGTGCCCGCGCGCGGCGCGACGCTCGACACCGGTGCGCTGACCGCCGCCCTGCGCGCGCGGCTGCCCGAATACATGGTGCCCGGCGCGCTGGTCGTGCTCGATGAACTGCCGCTCACCTCGGTCGGCAAGGTCGACCGGTCGGCGCTGCCGGAACCCGAACTGCCCGAACGCGAATACCGCGCGCCCGCCACCCCGGAGGAACGCATCGTCGCCGAGGTCATCGGCGAGGTGCTGGGCCTGGAGCGGGTCGGCGTGGACGACGACTTCTTCGCGCTCGGCGGCGACAGCATCACCTCCATCCAGGTGGTGGCCAGGGCGCGGGCGCGCGGCGTGCGGTTCACCCCGCGCCACGTGTTCGAATCGCGCACCGTCGCCGCGCTCGCGGCCGTCGCCACCCCGCCGGAGGCCCCCGCCGCGCGCACCGGCGTGCTGCCGCTCACCCCCACCGGCGCGCGCGTGCTGGCGACCAGGCCGGACGGCATCGAGGTGCGCGCCATCGTGCTCGACCTGCCCGCCGACCGCGAACCCGCCGCCGTGCGGGCCGCGATCGACGCGGTGCTGGAACAGAATCCGATGCTGTGGGTGCGCCTGCGCCCCGCCGCGGCGGACGCGCCCGCCGCGTTCGACCTGCCCGCCGCGCCGACGCCGGACGACCAGCCCTACTACCAGCTCACCGACGAGGACGCGGGCGTCCCGCTGGACGACGTGGTGCTGGCCGCCGCCGACGCGCTGGACCCGGTGCAGGGCCGCAATATCCGGTTCGTGCGCCTGGGCCCCGACACCGCCGCCAAGCTGGTGGTGGTGGCCAACGGCCTGGTGCTGGACGACGCGTCCTGGCGCCTGGTGATCGACCAGCTGACCGCGGCCTGGTCGCGGCACCGCCACGCCGCGCCCGAGCACGCCGACGGCGGACCCGCGGTGCTGCTGCGCGCGCTCGCGGCCAAGGCATCGGATCCCGCCACCACCGCCGAACTGGTGTGGTGGCGCCACGCGCTGGAGGGCGCCGCGGCACCCGCGCCGCTGCCCGCCGGGGTGGATCTGGCCGTGCGGTCGCGGGTTTCGCTCACGCTGACCGCCGAAGGAGCGGCCGCCGTGAGCACCATGGCCCGCGCCTACCACGCGACCGTGGACGAGGTGCTGCTCACCGCGCTCGCGCTAGCCGTGCGCACCGCCGAACGCGAAACCGTCGCGCGCACCGTGGGTTCGGTGGTCAGCCTGCCCGCCGACGCGCGCGGGCAGGCGCATTCGGATCTGGTGGGCGGCTTCGTCACCGATTACCCGCTGCCGCTGCGCCTCTCGGGCGTCGACATCGCCGACGCGCTGGTCGGCGGACCGGCCGCGGGCATCGCGCTGCGCCAGGTCAAGGAGCTGCGCCGCTCGGTGCCGTCGGCCGGTGTGGGCTACGGCGTGCTGCGCTACCTCGCGGGCGCGACCGACCTGCCCGAACCGGGGCTGATCCGGTTGCGCTACCGCGACGTGCGCCCGGCGCGGGTGCACACCGACGCGACGGTGGATGACCTGCTGCTCGACATCGCCGTCGAATCCACCGGCGACGGGCTGCGCACCCGCTTCGACTTCGCGGCGGGCGTCTTCACCGCCGACGACGTGAAAACCTTTGCCGAACACTGGGTCCGGGCGCTGGGCGGTCTCGCCGAACACGCGCTGCGCCCCGGCGCGGGCGGGCACACGCCGTCGGACTTCCCGCTGGTGCGGCTCACCCAGGGCGATCTGGACCGCTTCGTCGGCGAATACCCGTCTCTCGGCGACATCTGGCCGCTGACGCCCTTGCAGTCGGGCATGCTGTTCCACGCCCGCCTGGCCGACGCGTCCATCGACGCCTACATGATCCAGTTCGTGCTGGATCTCGACGGCGCGGTGAACCCCGCCCGCCTGCAAGGGGCCGCCCAAACGCTGCTGGACCGGCACGCGAATCTGCGCGTCGCCTTCGCCGACACCGCCGACGGCGGCGCCGTGCAGGTGGTGCCCGAGGCGGTCGAGGTGCCGTGGCGCCAGATCGCGCTGGACCACCTCGCGCCCGGCGCCATCGCCGCCGAGGCCGAGCGGATCAAGTCCGCGGACCTGGCGCAGCACTTCGACATGCGCACCCCGCCGCTGATCCGCTTCACCCTGCTGCGCACCGCCGCCGACCGCTTCCATCTGGTGGTGACCAGTCACCACATCCTGCTCGACGGCTGGTCGGTGCCGCTGCTGCTGCAAGAACTGCTCACCGTGTACGCGCTGGGCCGTCGCTCCCGGCACCTGCCGAAGGTGCACCCGTACCGCGACTACCTGGCGTGGCTGGCCGCGCAGGACCGCGCCGTCGCCGAGAAGGCCTGGCGCGACGCGCTCGCCGGCATCACCGAGCCCACCCCGCTGGCGGGCGAGGCGGGCCGGGAGATCGCCGAGGGCATCGGCGAGGTCGAATTCCTGCTCTCCCCGGAGCGCACGGCCGCGCTGACCCGCGCCGCCGCGAGCGCGGGCGTCACCGTCAACACGGTCGTGCAGGCGGCGTGGGGCCTGCTCATCGGGCGGCTCACCGACCGCGACGACGTGGTGTTCGGCGCCACCGTCTCCGGGCGGCCCGCCGAACTGCCCGGCGTGGAGACCATGGTCGGCCTGTTCCTCAACGCCGTGCCCGTGCGGGTCCGGCTGGACGCCGAGCAGACCCTCGCCGAACTGCTGCGCACCCTCCAGGACCGGCAGGCGGCGCTGCTGGACCACCACCACCTCGGCCTCAGCGACATCCAGGCCGCGGTGGGCGTGGACGGGCTGTTCGACTCGCTGGTGGTGTACGAGTCCTACCCGGTCGACCGCGACGGACTGCGGCGCGCCAGCGCGGTGGACGGGATGAGCGTCGGCGGCGTGCACGTCACCGACGGCACCCACTACCCGGTGACCGTGATCGTGGCGCTCGGCGAGCAGTTGCACGTCGAGATCAAGTACCTGCGTGACGTTTTCGGCGAGGCCCAGGCGCGCGCCTTCGCCGACCGGCTCGCCCTGCTGATCGGCACGTTCGTAGACGGGCCGGGCCGCCGGGTCGCCGAGGTGGACGCGGTGCTGGACGGCGAACGCCGCGCCCTGGCCGCGCACAACGCCACCGAAACGCCGGAGTTCCTGGACGATTCGACGCTGCTCTCGCTGTTCGACGCGCAGGTGGCCCGCACGCCCGACGCGCCCGCCGTGCGGTTCGGCCACGTGAGCGTCAGCTACGCCCAGCTCGACGCGCGGTCGCGGGACCTCGCGCGCGAACTCGTCGCGCGCGGGGTGGGCCCGGAAGCGCTTGTGGCCGTGGCCATGCGGCGGTCGGTGGAGCTGGTGGTCGCGATCTACGCGGTGCTGCGCGCCGGCGGCGGGTACGTGCCCGTGGACCCCGACCACCCGACCGAGCGCTGCGAGTCGGTACTCGCGGGCGCGCGCCCGGTGTGCGTACTGACCACGGCCCGCACGGGATTCGGCACCGCGACCGGTGTGCCCGTGGTGGCCGTGGATGCGCTGGAAGCCCTCGGCGCGGGCGTGGCCGTGGACCCCGTGGTGCGTTCGGAGAACGTGGCGTATGTGATCTATACATCGGGTTCGACGGGTCGTCCGAAGGGTGTGGCGATCACGCATCGGCAGATGGTGAATCAGTTCCGGTGGGCGCAGAGTGCGTATCCGCACGACGGTTCGGATGTGGTGTTGCACAAGACGCCGATCACGTTCGATATCTCGACGTGGGAGCTGTTCTGGCCCTTGCAAGTCGGCGCCACCGTGGTGATCGCCGAACCCGACGGTCACCGCGACCCGGTGTACCTGGCGAACACCATCGACGAATTCGGCGTCACGACGGTGCATTTCGTGCCGTCGATGCTGGACGCGTTCCTCGACGGCTCCGGTGCGGCGCAGCGGCACCCCTCGCTGCGCCGGGTGTTCGCGGCCGGTGAGGCGCTGTCCACCGAGACCGCCGAATCCTTCGCCGCCGCGCTGCCGAGCACCGAACTGGTGAACTGGTACGGCCCGGCCGAGGCGGCCGTGGTCACCGCGCATCCGGGTGTGGCGGGCGCGGGCGCGTCGGTGCCGATCGGCGTGCCGGTCGCGAATACCCGTGTGTACGTGCTGGATCGGCAGCTGCGCGAAGTGCCGCCCGGCGCCCCCGGCGAGTTGTACATCGCGGGCGCCCAGTTGGCGCGCGGCTACTACCGCGCGGCGGGGCTGACGGCCGAGCGGTTCGTCGCGCATCGCGACGGGCAGCGGCTGTACCGCACGGGCGATGTGGTGCGCTGGCGCACCGAGGGCGTGCCCACGCTGGAGTACTTGGGCCGCAGCGATTTCCAGGTGAAGCTGCGCGGCCAGCGCATCGAACTCGGCGAGATCGAAGCGGTGCTGGCCGACCACGAGAACGTGCGCCACGCCGTCGTGTCGCTGGTGCGCGCGGCGACCGGTGACCGGCTCGTCGGCTACGTGGTGCCCGTCGCGGGCACGTCCGTCGACACCGCCGACCTGCTGGCGCACGCGCGTAGTTCGCTGCCGCAGTACATGGTGCCCTCGGCGATCGTGGTGCTCGACCGGTTGCCGCTCAACGCCAGCGGCAAACTCGACCGCAACGCGCTGCCCGTCCCCGCTCTGGCCGCCCGTGCGTTCCGCGCGCCGGCCTCGCCCGTGGAACAGGCCGTCGCCGCCGCGTTCGGCGAAGTCCTCGGCCTGGCCTCGGTCGGCGCCGACGACGACTTCTTCGACCTCGGCGGCAACTCGCTGGTCGCGACCCGCGCCGCCACCCGGCTGCGCGAACGCACCGGGGCCGAGGTGCGCGTGCAGTGGTTCTTCACCGACCCCACGGTGAGCGCGCTGGCCGCCCGGATCAGCCGGGCCGCCGAACACGGCGTCGACTTCGAGGCCGACTCCGCCGCCGCGCTCGGCCCGCTGCTGCCCATCCGGGGCACCGGCACCGCCGAACCGCTGTTCTGCTTCTACCCGATGGCGGGCCTGTCCTGGAGCTACGCGGGCCTGGTGCCGCACGTGGACCGGTCGCGCCCCATCATCGGCCTGCAATCGCCCACCCTCTCCGAGGACGACTACTTCCCCGAATCGCTCGACGCCATGGCGGCCCGCTGCCTGGCCGAGATCCGGTCGGTGCAGCCGCAGGGCCCGTACCACCTGCTCGGCTGGTCGCTCGGCGGCCTGCTCGCGCACGCGGTCGCGGTCCGGCTGCAAGCCGCAGGGGAGCGGGTCGCGCTGCTGGCCATGCTCGACAGCCACCACGACATCGCCGTCACCGACTTCCGCACCGCCCTGCGCGGCGCGCTGGCCGAGATCGGCATCGGCGAGGGCGGCCTGCTCGGCGACGGCGACCCGCACGACCTCAGCGACGAATCGCTGGCCGCGCTACACGCCACCATCCCCAGGGAACTCGCGGTGCTCACCCCGGACCGGCTGCGCAAGATCTACCGCAGCGCCGTGCGGTCGGCCGAACTCATCGCCGACCACCGGCCCGGCGTGTTCCGCGGCAGGCTGGAGTACTTCAGCGCCCGCGTCCTCGGCGAGAACATCGTGCGCGGCATCGAGCCCGAGCACTCGGCGGGCAAATGGGCGCCGTACGTGGACGGCACCGTCGCCGACCACCCCGTCGCGGTGTCGCACGACCAGATGACCTCCCCCGAAGCGCTGGCCGAGATCGGACCGCGACTGTCGGCGCTACTCGCCGGGGGCGCAACCGGCGACAGCGGAATCCATCGGGCATGATGGGACGGCGTTCAGGAAACAGTGCCCTCTTTTGTGACGACTAGATAGGCCGTATGGTCTGGCGTGGCGCCCATCGCGTGCACGTCCGGGCGGCCAGGGGAAGCCCATCCGTGATCCCGATACGAAGTGAAGGTGCGAAATTGATACGTCGACAGAACCGGCGGCGCGGCGCACGTGCCGCGGCGATGATCGCGACCGGGGCGTTGCTCGCGGGTCTCATCTCCGGGATCGGCGCATCTCCCGCGGCGGCCTCCGACCCGATCATCGAGGGCAAGGCTCTGCTGGCGAACCCCACCTCGCCCAACGGCTCCAAGATCGTCAAGGCCGAGATCAAGGACGCCCGCAATATCCGCCTGTACGTCCACTCGGCCGCCATGGACAAGAACGTCATCATCGACGTGCAGCGCCCGGCCGACGCGTCGGTGCCCCGGCCCACCCTCTACCTGCTCAACGGGGCGGGCGGCGGTGAGGACGACGCCTCCTGGGTGGCGCGCTCGGACGCGCTGAAGTTCCTGGAGGACAAGAACGTCAACGTCATCCAGCCGATCGGCGGCAAGTGGAGCTACTACACCGACTGGATCGAGGACGACCCGAACCTGGGCCGCAACAAGTGGACCACGTTCTTCACCGAGGAACTGCCCCCGCTGGTCGACGGCGCGCTGGGCACCAACGGCCGCAACGCCATCGCGGGCATCTCCACCTCCGCCACCACCGTCCTCGCGCTGCCCATCGCCAAGCAGGGCCTGTACCAGGCCGCGGCCGCCTACAGCGGCTGCGCCCAGACCAGTGACCCGGTCGGCTCGGAGTTCGTGCGCCTGACCGTCGAGACCTGGGGCGGCGGCGACACCGAGAACATGTGGGGCCCGCAGGGTTCGGAGGAATGGGTCAGGAACGACCCGTACGTCAACGCCGAAGGGCTGCGCGGCCTGGAGCTCTACATCTCCAGCGGTACCGGCCTGCCCGGCCAGTACGACACCCTGAACAACCCCTACGCCCTGCCCGGCGTCTACGGCCTGGCCAACCAGATCCTGGTCGGCGGCGTCATCGAAGCGGGCACCAACTACTGCACGCGCAACCTCGAACGCCGCCTCAACGAACTGGGCATCCCCGCGACCTTCAACTTCCGCCCCGACGGGTCGCACTCGTGGGGGTACTGGAACGACGAGTTCCCGCGGTCTTGGCCGGTGCTGGCCAAGGGGTTGGGGATCTAGGGTTCGAGCTAGGGATCGCCCCGGTTGCGTTGTGCGGCCGGGGCGGTTTGTGTTTGTGTGCCGTGGGGTGGTTGAGGTGAGGGTTGGGGCGAGCCCGGTTGGTGGCGTTGTTTGATGGGGGAGGCGAGGCCGGGGGCGGGTGTGCCCGGTGTTTTTGGCGCGCGAGACGGCCGCGAACGGTCGGTCGTCGGGCTCCCTCCCCGGGGTGGTTGGGAGGGTGCGGATGGGGCGTTTGGATGAGGGGTGGGGCTAGACCCAGTTCTCTATCCAGTACTTCCAGATCAAAGGGGCGTAGGCAGCTAATGGAGGCACCCGGATGTCGGTGTCGGCGAGGTCCTTCGTGGCCTCCGTGGCGTCGAACCAGCAGGTGAATTCGCTGTGTTCGAGGACGTCGAGGGGGACGCCGACGCGGGAGAGGGTCCAGTTGGCGCCGGGGACGCGCAGCATCATGGTCATGGTGCGTTTGGGCATGACCTCCACCAGGTGCGGGGCGCCCGCCTCGTCGGCGAACAGGTTGAGCGCGTCGACGGCGCTCATGCGGCGCGGGTCCACCAGGTGGTAGGTGCGCGACGCGCGGTCCGGCAGGTGCGCCAGGTGGTCCAGGGCGCGCACCACGAAATCGACCGGCACCATATTGGTCTCGCCGAGTTTGGGCACCAGCACCGGCAGCAGCCGAGGCAGCTGGGCCGCCATCCGCAACAGGCGGAAGAAGTAGTACGGACCGTCGACGCGGTCGATCTCGCCGGTGCGGGAGTGCCCGATCACGATCGAGGGCCGGTAGATCCGCCACGGCAGCGACGACGCGCGCACGATCCGTTCGGCTTCGAATCTGGCCTGCTGCAACGGGGTGGTCAGGGTCTGGCCCTGGTCGAACATCGACTCGGTGAAGTAGCCCTCGTGCGCGCCCGCCACCTCGACCGTCGAGACGTGGTGCAGCGCACCGGCGGCCAGATCCTCGGCCAGATCCACCACGTGCCGGGTGCCGCCGCCGCATTCGGTCAGGTCGTAGCTCGCGGCCAGGTGGAAGACGTGGTCGATGGTTCCGCGATGCCGCGCCACCCAGGACGGGTCGATCGCGAGGCCGGGCACGCCCAGGTCGCCGCGCACCGGGCGCACCCGGTCGCCGGCGTCCCACTCCCGCGCGCACCATGTGTACCGGTCGGCCGAGGCCTGCCCCGGCCGTACCAGCACGTGCACGTCCGCGTCGCGCCGCAGCAGTTGGGGGATCAGGAATCGACCGATGAACCCGGTCGCGCCGGTAACCAGGTATGCCATAGCCGATGAACATAGTCCTGCGCTCGGCGCGGGTTGTGCCCGGGATCACATTGGCGCGGCGGGGGTGTTCGCGAGCCGGGGAGCTACCCGGGGCCGGCCCGCGAATACCCGATTCCCCGCACGAAACGTGCCCGGTGGCCGGGGGATTCAGTCGGCGAAGACCGGCTTGCGCTTGGTGAGCATCGCCGTCGCGCCCTCGACGAAATCGGGGGAGCCCAGCAGTTCGGACTGCCCGGTCTTCTCGGCGGCCAAGGTCGCGTCGAGCGCGCCGAGCGTGGCCTGGTTCAGCGCCCGCTTGGTGAGTTCCAGCGCGCGGCGCGGTCCGTGCGCGAGCTTGGTGACCGCGGCTTGCACCCGCGCGTCCAGCTCGTCGGCGGGCACGGCGGTGAGCAGGCCGGCGCGCGCGGCGGCCGGTGCGGGCAGCCGCTCGCCGAGCAGCGCCATCTCCGCCGCCAACGGACGTCCGGCCGCCGCGGCCACCAGCGCGGCCGCGCCGCCGTCGGGCATCAGGCCGATATTGATGAACGCCAGCAGCAGATAGGAATCCTCACTCGCATACACGAGATCGGCGGCCAGCGCGATCCCCACGCCGACCCCGGCCGTCGCGCCGCGCAGTCGCGCCACCACCGGGACGGGCGCGTCCACGATCGCCCGCACCAGCCGGTTGGCCGCGTCCATCACCATCTCGGAGGTGATCCCGCGCTGGGCCTCGCCCGCCGACGCCGAGAGATCCGCGCCGGTGCAGAAGTCGCCGCCCGCGCCCGTCAGCACGATGACCCGCACCGCGCTGTCGGTCGCCGCGGCCAGGATGGTGTCGCCGAGGGCGACCATGGTGTCGTAGTCGATCGCGTTCTTGCGGCCCGGGTTGTCGAGGGTCACGCGCAGGATGCGCCCGTCGCGTTCGGTGGTGAACCGGACCGTGGCGGAGCCGTTCGCCGAAGAGGAATCGTTATCTCTCATGTGTCGCTCCCGATCTGCGATTCACCGGCGCACGCGGCCGTGAATAGTGGTTAACTTCGCGAATTGTGGTTAACTTATGTGGACTTGTCCGGCGCTGTCAACACCGGGGCGCCGCCACCAGAACGGAGAGGTAGATGGTCGCCGAACACGGCGAAGTGGACCTCGCCCCCGCGCGGGCCGAGCCCGCCGTGCGCCGCCGCCCGAAGGACCGCAAGGCCCAGATCATCCGGGCGGCCGCGCGGGCGTTCAGCGAACGCGGGTACTACCCGGTGGGCGTCGACGAGATCGCCGCCGAGGTCGGCATCTCCGGGCCCGCGCTGTACCGGCACTTCGCCAACAAGTACGCGCTGCTGGTGGCCGCCGCCGAGGAGGGCACCCGCCAGCTGCTCGCCGTCGCGGTCGCCGCCGACGACCCGGAACGCGCGCCGCGCGAGCGGATGGACGCGCTGATCCGCGCGCTCAGCGAGCACACCGTCGACATCCGCCGCGAGGCCGGTCTCTACCGCTGGGAGCGGCGCTACCTCGAGCGCGCCGATCGCCTCCGCATCCGCGCGATCTACGACGACATCAACACCACCCTCGCCGCGCCCATCGCGCGCCTGCGCCCGGAGGCGAGCGCCGAGGACCTCGATCTGCTGGCCGTCTCGGTGCTCAGCGTGGTCGCCAGCATCTCCGCGCATCGCACCGCGCTGTCGGCCGCGCGCCTGCTGCCGCTGCTGCGCGAGATGTGCTGGGCGGTGCTGAACGCCGAGCTGCCGCCCGCCCCGCAGCAGCCCGACCCCGGGCCCGTGACGCGCGGCCTGCCCGTCACCTCCAAACGCGAACAGCTGCTCACCGAGGCCATCCGCATCTTCGGCCGCCAGGGGTATCACGAGGCCAGCATCGAGGAGATCGGCGCGGCCGTCGGCATCAACGCCTCCAGCGTGTACCGGTACTTCACCAGCAAGGCCGATCTGCTCGGCGCCGCGTTCCACCGCACCGGCGACCGGGTCTCGGTCGCCATCACCGAGGCGCTCGCCGAGGCCGACTCCCGGCCCGACGCCGCGCGCCGCATCGCCGAGCGCTACGCCAAACTCAGCTTCGCCACGCCGGAGATCATGCCGGTGTACTTCGCCGAGTTCAGCAACCTGCCGCCCGCCGAACAGCACCGACTGCGCGCCATCCAGCGTCAGAACATCCTGGAGTGGGCGAACCTGCTCGACGGCGACCCGGTGGAGGCGCGGTTCCGCGTGCACGCCGCCCTCAACCAGGTCGTCGACGTCGGCCGCCTGCTGCGCTTCGACGCCCGACCCGCCCAGATCGCGCGGGTCACGGCGCTGATGAACGCGGTCCTACTCGGCTGACGGGTTGCTTGCTGCTCCCTCAGATCGCGCGGCCGTGCCGCAGCCGGAACATCGCCTTGGCCAGCCGCAATTGCCGGGGATGGCGTTCGAAGGTGGCCAGGTTCGTCGCCGCGCGATACCGCTTGCGCGCCACCGCCAGCGTCCGGCTGAACTCGCGCAGCCCCTGGTCGCCGTGGCTGTGCCCGTGCCCGTATTCGCCGACGCCGCCGATCGGCAGAGCCGGGATGGCCAGGTGCGCGGTGGAGGAGTTGATGGTCACCACGCCGACCCGCAGCTGCTCGGCGAACAGCTCGACACCGTGCACGTCGCGGGTGAACACCGACACCGCGACGCCGTTGCCCGCGGTGTTGATGCGCTTGGCGGCGTCGTCCATATCGGCCACCCGGTTCACCACCAGCACCGGGCCGAACGCCTCGCCGGTGACCGCGAGGCTCTCCTCCGGTACGTCGGCCAGCACGATCGGTTCGATGTAGGGGTCGCGGATCGACTCCAGCCCGCCCACCACGGCGCGCCCGCCGCGCCCGAGCGCGTCGCGCACCTGTTTGCGCACCACCTCGATCTGCGATTCCAGCACCATCGGCCCGTAGGAGGCGCGCTTGTCGGCGCCGGGGCGCAGCCGCCGCGCCTGATCGGCCACCAGGTCGAGGAACGCGTCGTACACCGAGTCCGCCACGTACGCGCGCTGCACGCCGTGCGCGTTCTGCCCCGCGTTGGCCATCGCGCCGAAGACGGCCGCCTCGGCGGCCTCGTCCAGCTTCGCGTCCACGTGCACCACCATGGCGCCCTTGCCGCCGCGTTCCACCACCACCGGGGTCATGGCCGGCGCGCACAGCGAGATCACCTCGCGCGCACCGGTTTCCGACCCGGCGTAGGCGATCTTGTCCAGCTTGGCCCGGCACAGCGCCGCGACGGTGCCGGAGTCGCCCGTCACCACCTGCAGCACGGGCTGGTTGGGGGCGAGCGCGCTCCAGGTCTCGGCCAGCCACACGCCGACGCCGGTGGTGAGCTCGTGCGGTTTGAACACCACGGCGTTGCCCGCCGCCATCGCGTAGGCGATCGAGGCCATCGGTGTGAAGACGGGGTTGTTCCACGGGCCGATCACGCCCACCGTGCCCAGCGGCAACTGGCCCACCGCCGCGTGCTGGTTGCGCGCCAGCCACGTCGAGCCCAGTTTGCGCCTGCGCAGCGCGCGTGCGGCGTTGCGCGCCGCCCAGTCCAGATTCTCCACCGCGAGGGCGACCTCGATCGCCGCGTCCGCCTCCGGTTTTCCGGTCTCGGCGCACAGCAGCTCGACCAATTCGTCGGCACGCCTTGCGATATCGCGCTTCCAGTCCAGCAGCCAGCGCTTACGCCCGCCGAATCCCAGTTCGGCCCACCATTTTTCGGCCGCGCGGGCGGCGCGCGCGGTGCGATGCAGTTCGCTCGCGCCCAGCACGGGGTACGTGCCGACGGCCTCCCCGGTGCGGGGATCGTAGGACGTCAGCACGGTCGATCGGCTCGATCCTCCCGGATGCGCCGCCAGTCGCGGCTGCGCGGATTCGGCCATGGTCACCTCTTCACGTCTCGACCCGCCAATGCCCCCACCCGAATCGAGCCGACCCCTGACGGACCGTCTCCCAGCGCGGTCCCGCCACAGACGAGTGAGTGCGTTCTCCAGCCCCCATCAAGCAGACTATGGTGACCACCCGATGCCGACAAGGTCGCCTCGGCGCGCCGTGTCGGCTCGCCGCCCGGCGGACCAGCGTTGATTGCGGACGGCTCTGGCCCGGCGGAACAAATGTGACCAATGGCACATTTGAACGCGCGGCGAGTGGGTACCGATCGGACGCCCGACCGAAATCCCGGCGACCGGTAACATCACGCCCGGCGGTGCGGATCACCACCCCGACGCACCCGCGCGTCCCGGCGACCCCGTCGCCGGCCCCGGCCGATAGTGGAGAGTTGATGCCGAGCGAGAACACAGCAGAGTCGCCGGAGCGCGAACCCGCGGTCCGCGTCGAGGACGTGCGCAAATCCTTCGGCGATGTGCACGCGCTGCAAGGCATCAGTTTCACCGCCGCCACGGCGAGCGTGCTCGGCATCCTCGGCCCCAACGGCGCGGGCAAGACCACCACCGTCAAGATCCTCTCCACGCTGCTGCGCCCCGACTCCGGCACCGCGGTCGTCGCGGGCCACGACGTGCGCGCCGACCCGGCGGGTGTGCGCCGGTCGATCATGATGACCGGCCAGTACGCCGCGCTCGACGAGAACCTCTCCGGCCGCGAGAACCTGGAGCTGTTCGGCCGCCTCATGGGCCTCAACCGCGCCACCGCCCGCCGGCGCGCCGACACCTTGCTCGAGGAATTCGACCTGGTGAGCGCGGGTAAGCGCGCGGTGCGCCACTACTCCGGCGGTATGCGCCGCCGCGTCGACATCGCCTGCGGCCTGGTGGTGCGCCCCGAGGTGGTCTTCCTCGACGAGCCCACCACCGGACTCGACCCGCGCAGCCGCCAGGGCGTGTGGGACCTGGTGAACATCCTCAAGGGCCAGGGCATCACGGTGCTGCTCACCACGCAGTACCTCGAAGAGGCCGACGTGCTCAGCGACAACATCATCGTCATCGACCGGGGCACCGTCATCGCCGAGGGCACCGCCGAGGAACTCAAGGAGAAGACCGGCGGCAGCTACTGCGAGGTGGTGCCGCTGGATCCGAAACAACTGCGGACCGCCGCCGACGCGCTCGGCGACCTGGTGCCCGCGGCCGTCGCCGCCGAACTCGACGGGCAGGACCGCCTGTCCATCCCGGCGCCCGACGGCGCCGCCACCCTCGCCGAGGCGCTGCGCAGGCTCGACAGCGCCGGCGTGGTGCTGGCCGACATCGCGTTGCGCAGGCCCTCGCTCGACGACGTATTCCTCTCGCTCACCGGTCATTCGGGCGGGCATTCGTGACCGTCACCGAACCCGCGCCCCCCGCGCCGGGGCTCTTCGCCGCGCTACCGGTGGCCGAACCGTCGTCCTTCGCGCAGTGGCGCGCCCTCACCGGCCGCGTGGTGCGGACCATGGCGACCAAGGGCGAACTGATCGTCGCCTTCGTGACGCCACTGGTGTTCACGCTCGGCTTCTACCTGCCGCTGCGGTTCGTGATGAACCTCCAGGGCATCGACTACGCGCAGTTCGTCATGCCGATCATCGTGTTGCAGACCATGGCCTTCACCATGCTCTCCAACTCCCAGCTCGCCGCCTTCGAGGCGCTGACGGGGTTGAGCAGCAGGTTGCAGACCATGCCGATCGGGATCCTGGTGCCGTTCACCTCGCGCATCTGCGCGGGCATGGTGCGCTCCTGCGTCTCGCTCACCGGCGCGGTGCTGTTCGGGCACATGATCGGCTTCCGGTTCGAGGCGGGCTGGGGCCAAGCCGTGCTGTTCTGCGCGTTCTCCCTGGCCGTCGGCACCGTGCTCGCGATCGGCGCCGACGGACTGGGCAGCCTGACCAAGAGCCCCGAACAGCTCAGCCAGGCGCTCACCCTGCCCACGCTGATCTTCGGCATGCTCTCCTGCGGCTTCGTGCCCGAGACCGCGTTCCCGGAGTGGATCCAGCCGTTCGTGCGCAACCAGCCCATCTCGCAGCTGTCCTTCGCGCTGCGCGATATGGCCGGTGACGGCGTGACGTGGGAGGTGTTCTGGGTGCCGCTGGTGTGGGTGGTCGGCGCGGCGGTGGTGTTCACCCCGTTCGCGATCTGGGCGAGTGTGAGGCGAGCATGACGGTGACGAACACGACCGAGCGAGCCGCCGACACGGTGGACTTCCAGCCGCTGCCCGAGGTCACCGCGAAGTCCGAATACGCCGTGAGCACCTGGGCGCGCCAGAGTGTCTTGCAGTGCAAGCGGCTGCTGATCGGCTGGGTGCGCGACCCCTCGACCACCATCCAGACGCTGATCTATCCGGCGCTGACCCTGCTGATGTTCGACATCGTGCTGGGCGGGACCATCACCAATAACACCGGCATCGAGGCGATCTACGGCCAGGTCTCGATGATCACCCTGATCGCGGCCATGGCCGGCGCCGTGGTGAGCGCGCTGGGCTTCAAGGTGGAGAAGGCCAGCGGACTGCTGAGCCGCTTCTACACCATGCCGGTCAACCGCGCGGCCGGGCTCACCGGCCGGTTGCTGGCCGAGGCGGTGCGCGTGCTGGTCACCACGCTGTTCGTGCTGGCCGTGGGCCTGGCGCTGGGCTTCCGGTTCACCCAGGGGCCGCTCGCGGCGCTGGCGCTGATCGGCATCCCGGTGCTGTTCGGCATCAGTTTCGCGGTGCTGGTGACGGCGCTGGCCACCTTCACCGAGGGCATCATGCTGGTGAGCGTCATCTCGATCTTCAACAGCCTGCTGATGTTCTTCAACACCGGCTTCGTGCCCGTCTTCGCCTATCCCACCTGGTTGCAGGATGTGGTCGGCAACCAGCCGATGAGCACCGCCATCGAAGCTATGCGCGGGCTCTCGGCGGGCGGGCCCGTGGCCGAGCCGATGCTCAAGACGCTGGCTTGGACCATCGGCATGATCGCCGTGTTCGCCTGGCCCGCCATTCGCGGCTACCGCCGCGCGGCCGAGACCGCCTAGTTCAGCCGGTCGCCTGGTCGACGTCCGACGGCGTGCGCGCCGGGGCGAACTCGTGGTCGAGCCAGCGGTCGCGGTTGGTCCAGCCCACCAGGTCGTAGCGCCAGCGGAACGGCCAGGTGTGGGCGACGGTGTTGAACAGCACCGCGCCCAGGGCGGCGTAGTCGTCGTGCCGGGAGAGCAGGGCCCGCTGTCCGCGCTCGGATTCGGTGAAGAACGCCTCGAACATGGCGATCGACTGGTCGGTGGTGAGCCGGCCGAGGCCGAACAGCCCGCGCATCCGCATCCAGTAGACCAACCGCGCCCGCCACGGCCACAGCGCCGCCACCGGGTCGCGGCCGGTGCGCAGCGCGTCCACGGCCGTGTCCACCAGCGCGAGCGAGTCGGCCACGCTGTAGCCGGTGCAGGGGTGCATCATGCCGCCGCGCGAACCGAACGGAATCGCCCGCGCCGTGCCCTTTTTCGGCGGCGGCTGGTCGAGCGGGTAGTGCGCGGCCTCGCTCGGTTCGTCGCCGGTGAGGCGGATGCCGTGCGCGGCGAGCCGGTTCAGCGTGCGCCTGCGCAGCTCGTGCTGCGGCATTCCGCCGCGCAGCCCGAGGCTGGTCTCTTCGAAGATCACCGTGCCGTCGCCGAGCGGCACGGCGTAGAGGAACGACGGCGGCTCGTCGGGGCCCGCGCCGTTCTCCGGACGCCAATCCAGCAGCAGCCCTTCGCCGTCGGCCACCATGGGCGCGGCCGTCTCGGCGTCGACGAAGATGCCGTGCGCGCTGGCCGCGCGCCGCTTGCCCAGCGTGGGCAGGCCGCGGGTGTCGAACACGGCGGCCGCCGTCAGCACCGTGCCGTCGGCGAGCTCGACCTCGTGCGCGTCCACCCGGGTGGCCCGGCCCGCGACCACCGTGGCGTCGTCGAGCGAGAGTGCTTCGTGCAGGCCGGCTTTCGACAGCACGCAGTACGGCCGTTCGATGCGGTGCTCGACCTTCGTCCACACCGTGGGGGCCTCGATGCGCTGGGCGATGGCGCTCGCGGGCAGCCAGTCCGGCAATTCGTCCACCCAGCAGGAGAACGTCGGCGGCCACAGCCGGTCGGGGCGGGGGTCGACCGCGGTGACCCGCAACCCGGCGCGCATCGCGCGATGCGCCAGCGCCCGTCCCGCGGGGCCGAGCCCCACCACGCAGAGATCGACTTCCCGGACCGCGCCGTCACCCATACCGGCATTCAATCCGCTCGCGTCGCCGCCGCGCAAGCACGCCCTACTTGGGGGTGACCCAGGTGGTGATGTCGGCGTGCACGACCTCGAGGCCGTCCTTGTCGTAGATGGAGACCGGGACCACCAGGTCCTGCCCCTCGGTGATCGCGTCGAAGTCGGGGATCTGCGGCAGCTTCGCCACCGCGCGCAGCCCCGACTCGGCCTTGGCCAGGTACTGCACGTTCATCGCCTTGGGGATCCACCGGTGCGTGGTGGGCACGGTGGCCTCGCTGAGCATGCCCATCGCCACCTCGGCCAGGTTGCACGCCGCGATCGCGTGGAAGGTGCCCAGGTGGTTGTGGATGCCGAACCACTTGGGCGAGGTCACCTCGCACAGTCCGGGCTCGAGCCGCACCACGTTCGGCAGCACCGTCCCGAAGTACGGCACCCGCGCCACCATCCCCAGCGAGAACAGCGTGTGCCCGAGCCGGTTGTCCGGCAGCTTCTTCCACCCGCGGTAAGTCGCGGTCTCTTTACCCATGGACCCTATCTTACTCAACGGTAAGATAAAGGGAACCACTGTCCCATACGGGCCGTTCTCGCAGGTGGGGTAGGGTTTCCTTCGCTCGGGTGGTGCGTGTCCCACTCAACACCACCCCCGATTTGAAGTCGCTCCCCGGCGTCGGGCATACTGTTCGGGTTGCCTTGCACGGGGTCGTGCCCGTTTCCTGTGGGAGCGGTCGCGTTCGGCGAGGCGTGCAGTACCAAACTCGTGTACCTCGCCGGAGTATCGGTGTGGGTACGTCCGGGACATCGTTCCGCGGCCCGAGATGAAGTTGCGATCCGGGAACGCAGAATGAGCGAAAGGGCGACACGCCCGACCGCGTGGACCGGAGAACCATGACAGATGAACAGCGGCGAAGACTGGGCGCGTCCCGGTCGTGGTCTCCACTGTGTGGGATCGAGCTCGATCGGGGCCCTGCGTGGTTACGCGGGCTGCCTCCTCCGGGCCAGTCCTCTCGAGCTGAGACGTCTTCGTGTGTTCGGGCTGTGCAAATTGAGGGTGGTGCGGAAGCCAGCTTCTGCGACCACGAAGGAAAGCGGAGAAAAGGACACTTAGCGTGGCGGGACAAAAGATCCGCATCAGGCTCAAGGCCTATGACCACGAGGCGATCGACGCGTCTGCGCGCAAGATCGTGGAGACGGTGACCCGTACCGGGGCCCGCGTCGTCGGCCCGGTGCCGTTGCCGACCGAGAAGAACGTGTACTGCGTCATCCGTTCGCCGCACAAGTACAAGGACTCGCGCGAACACTTCGAGATGCGTACGCACAAGCGGCTGATCGACATCCTCGACCCGACGCCGAAGACGGTCGACGCGCTCATGCGCATCGACCTGCCGGCCAGCGTCGACGTCAACATTCAGTGACGGGGACTCGAGACATGACTGACAACAAGAACCGGCCTGCCGCCGGAATCCTGGGCACCAAGCTCGGCATGACCCAGGTGTTCGACGACAAGAACCGCGTGGTTCCGGTCACCGTCATCAAGGCGGGCCCGAACGTCGTCACCCTGATCCGCACCGAGGAGCGCGACGGCTACAGCGCCGTCCAGGTCGCCTTCGGCGCCATCGACCCGCGCAAGGTGAACAAGCCGGACGCCGGCCAGTTCGCCAAGGCCGGTGTCACCCCGCGTCGCCACGTCGCGGAGATCCGGGTCGCCGACACCTCCACCTTCGAGGTCGGCCAGGAGATCAACGCCGACGTGTTCGAAGAGGGCACGTTCGTCGACGTCACCGGCACCAGCAAGGGCAAGGGCTTCGCGGGCACCATGAAGCGCCACGGCTTCCGTGGCCAGGGTGCCTCGCACGGTGCGCAGGCCGTGCACCGCCGCCCCGGCTCCATCGGTGGTTGCGCCACCCCCGGCCGCGTGTTCAAGGGCATGCGCATGTCGGGCCGGATGGGCAACGACCGCGTCACCACCCAGAACCTGTCGGTTCACAAGGTGGACGCCGAGAACGGCCTGCTCCTGATCAAGGGTGCGATCCCGGGTCGCAAGGGCGGCGTCGTGATCGTCAAGAGCGCCGTGAAGGGTGGTGCGCACGCATGACCGTGAACACTGAGAAGAAGGCCGCGAACCTCACCGTCGCGGTGAAGGCTCCCGGCGGCAAGACCGAGGGCACCGTCGATCTCCCCGCCGAGATCTTCGACGTGACCGCGAACATCGCGCTGATGCACCAGGTCGTCGTGGCCCAGCAGGCCGCGGCCCGCCAGGGCACGCACGCCACCAAGACCCGCGGCGAGGTCCGCGGCGGTGGCAAGAAGCCGTACCGCCAGAAGGGCACCGGCCGCGCCCGCCAGGGCTCGACCCGCGCGCCGCAGTTCGCCGGCGGTGGCACCGTCCACGGCCCGCAGCCGCGCGACTACAGCCAGCGCACCCCGAAGAAGATGAAGGTCGCCGCCCTGCGTGGCGCCCTGTCCGACCGGGCTCGCAACGAGCGCATCCACGTGGTCACCGAGCTGGTGGCGGGTCAGACCCCGTCCACCAAGTCGGCCAAGAGCTTCCTGGCCGAGCTGACCGACCGCAAGAAGCTGCTCGTCGTGGTCGGCCGCGAGGACATCGCCGCGTGGAAGAGCGTGGCGAACCTGCAGAACGTGCAGCCGATCGCCCCGGATCAGCTCAACACCTACGACGTGCTCAACAGCGACGACGTGGTGTTCAGCGTCGAGGCCCTGAACGCGTTCGTTCACGGTCCGGCCGAGGCGGCACAGGAGGAGAGCAAGTGACCACCATCGCCGACCCCCGCGACATCCTGCTGGCGCCGGTCATCTCGGAGAAGTCCTACGGACTGATCGAGGAAGGCACCTACACCTTCCTGGTGCACCCGGACTCCAACAAGACGCAGATCAAGATCGCCGTCGAGAAGGTCTTCGGTGTGAAGGTCACCAGCGTCAACACCGCCAACCGTCAGGGCAAGCGCAAGCGGACCCGCTTCGGTTACGGCAAGCGCAAGAGCACCAAGCGCGCGCTCGTGACCATCTCGGCCGACAGCAAGCCCATCGAGATCTTCGGAGGCCCGGTCGCGTAAGCGGACGGGAATCCAGAAAGCAGAGAAGAACTCATGGCAATTCGCAAGTACAAGCCGACTACGCCGGGCCGTCGTGGCTCGAGCGTCTCGGACTTCGCCGAGATCACCCGGTCCACCCCGGAGAAGTCGCTGCTGCGCCCGCTGTCCAAGACCGGTGGCCGCAACGCGCACGGTCGCATCACCACGCGGCACCGCGGTGGCGGCCACAAGCGGGCCTACCGTCTGATCGACTTCCGTCGCCTGGACAAGGACGGCATCCCGGCCAAGGTCGCGCACATCGAGTACGACCCCAACCGGACCGCCAATATCGCGCTGCTGCACTTCGCCGACGGCGAGAAGCGCTACATCATCGCCCCCAAGGGCGTGGTGCAGGGCACCCGCATCGAGTCGGGTCCCGGCGCGGACATCAAGCCGGGCAACAACCTGCCGCTGCGCAGCATCCCGACCGGTACCACCATCCACGCCGTGGAGCTGCGTCCCGGCGGCGGCGCCAAGCTGGCGCGCGCCGCGGGCATGAGCATCCAGTTGCTCGGTAAGGAAGGCCAGTACGCGGTGCTGCGTATGCCTTCCGGCGAGATCCGCCGCGTCGACGTGCGCTGCCGCGCCACCGTCGGCGAGGTCGGCAACGCCGAGCAGTCGAACATCAACTGGGGCAAGGCCGGCCGTATGCGCTGGAAGGGCCGTCGTCCCACGGTGCGTGGTGTCGTCATGAACCCGGTCGACCACCCGCACGGTGGTGGTGAGGGCAAGACCTCCGGTGGCCGCCACCCGGTCTCGCCGTGGGGTAAGCCGGAAGGCCGCACCCGCAAGCCCAACCGTCCGAGCGACAAGCTCATCGTCCGCCGTCGCAAGACCGGCAAGAAGCGCTGAAGGAGGAGGTAAGAAATGCCACGCAGCCTCAAGAAGGGCCCGTTCGTCGACGATCACCTCCTCGCGAAGGTGGACGTCCAGAACGAGAAGGGCACCAAGCAGGTCATCAAGACCTGGTCGCGTCGTTCGACCATCATCCCCGATTTCATCGGCCACACGTTCGCGGTGCACGACGGCCGCAAGCACGTGCCGGTGTTCGTGTCGGAGAACATGGTCGGGCACAAGCTCGGTGAGTTCGCGCCGACCAGGACCTTCAAGAGCCACGTCAAGGAAGATCGGAAGAGCAAGCGGCGATGAGCACCGAAACTCAGAACCCGACCGCGCGCGCGACCGCGAAGTTCGTCCGCGTGACGCCCATGAAGGCGCGTCGCGTCGTGGACCTGGTCCGCGGTCAGCGGGTCGAGGACGCGCTGAACATCCTGAAGTTCGCGCCCCAGGCCGCGAGCGAGCCGGTCGCCAAGGTCGTTGCCTCGGCCGCGGCCAACGCCGAGAACAACCTCGGCCTGAACCCGGCCACCCTGGTCGTGTCGACCGCCTACGTCGACGAGGGTCCCACCCTGAAGCGTTTCCAGCCGCGTGCCCAGGGCCGCGCGTTCCGGATCCGCAAGCGCACCAGCCACATCACCATCGAGGTCGAGAGCGTGCCCACCGCCGGCGGCGCCACTCGCAACCGCCGGAAGGGAGGGGCTGAGTAAATGGGACAGAAGATCAATCCCCATGGCTTCCGCCTCGGTATCACCACCGACTGGAAGTCGCGTTGGTACGCGGACAAGCAGTACGCGGACTACGTGAAGGAAGACGTCGCGATCCGCAAGCTCCTCGCCACGGGCATGGAGCGGGCCGGCATCTCGAAGGTCGAGATCGAGCGCACCCGGGACCGCGTGCGGGTGGACATCCACACCGCGCGTCCGGGCATCGTGATCGGCCGTCGCGGCGCCGAGGCCGACCGCATCCGCGCCGAACTCGAGAAGCTCACCGGCAAGCAGGTGCAGCTGAACATCCTCGAGGTCAAGAACCCCGAGTCGGATGCGCAGCTGGTGGCCCAGGGCGTGGCCGAGCAGCTGTCCAACCGTGTGGCGTTCCGTCGCGCGATGCGCAAGGCCATCCAGTCGGCCATGCGTTCGCCGAACGTCAAGGGCATCCGCGTGCAGTGCTCGGGCCGTCTGGGCGGCGCCGAAATGTCGCGCTCGGAGTTCTACCGCGAGGGTCGGGTGCCGCTGCACACGCTGCGCGCCGACATCGACTACGGCCTCTACGAGGCCAAGACCACCTTCGGTCGCATCGGCGTGAAGGTCTGGATCTACAAGGGCGACATCGTCGGCGGCAAGCGTGAGCTGACCGCCGCGGCGGCCGCCCCCGAGCGTCCGCGCCGGGAGCGTCCGAGCCGTCCGCGTCGTTCCGGCTCCGCCGGCGCCGCCGCTGACGCCGGTCGCACGGCCACCGCGGTGGCCGAGGCGCCGGCAGAGAATCAGGAGGGCTGACGCATGCTGATGCCTCGTAAGGTCAAGCACCGCAAGCAGCATCACCCCGGCCGCTCGGGCATCGCCAAGGGCGGCACCTCGGTCGCGTTCGGTGAGTACGGCATCCAGGCTCTCGAGCCCGCCTACGTCACCAACCGGCAGATCGAGTCGGCGCGTATCGCGATGACTCGCCACATCCGCCGTGGTGGCAAGATCTGGATCAACATCTACCCGGATCGCCCGCTCACCAAGAAGCCCGCCGAGACCCGCATGGGTTCCGGTAAGGGTTCGCCGGAGTGGTGGGTCGCGAATGTCAAGCCCGGTCGCGTGATGTTCGAGATGAGCTATCCGAATGAGGAGACCGCTCGCGAGGCCCTGCGCCGCGCGATGCACAAGCTCCCGATGAAGTGCAGGATCGTGACCAGGGAGGAGCAGTTCTGATGGCTACCGGTACACCGGCCGCAGAGCTCCGCGAGCTCACCGAAGACGAACTCGTCTCCCGCCTGCGCGAGTCGAAGGAGGAGCTGTTCAACCTGCGCTTCCAGATGGCGACGGGTCAGCTGGACAATAACCGTCGCTTGCGCGTCGTCCGTCACGAGATCGCGCGCATCTACACGGTCATGCGTGAGCGCGAGCTCGGTCTGGCCACCGGACCCGCCGACAAGGGAGACGCCGCATGAGTGAACAGGCACAGGAGCGTGGCCGCCGCAAGGTGCGGGTCGGCTACGTCGTCTCGGACAAGATGAACAAGACGATCGTCGTCGAGCTGGAGGACCGTGCGCGGCACCCGCTCTACGGCAAGATCATCCGCACCACCTCCAAGGTGAAGGCGCACGACGAGAACGAGATCGCCGGCATCGGCGACCGCGTTCAGCTGATGGAGACCCGCCCGCTGTCGGCCACCAAGCGCTGGCGCCTGGTGGAGGTCCTGGAGAAGGCCAAGTAAGCCCTCTCCTCGGCTGACGTCGAAAACCCAAGGCCCGCTTCCCCGTTCGGGGAGGCGGGCCTTCGGCGTTCCGGAGTGTCTCCCTCCGGACCCACAGACGACGTGCACCCGACCGCGCGCGGGACGCCGTACGTCACAGTGGCTGTGAGATTATCGCGGGTTCGGCCGAACGCACCCTTCAGCCAACCGAGGAGTCGTGGATGGCGCGTATGCACGTACGACCAGGCCCCGCCACGGTAGGAGTCGTCGAATGGAACGACGTTCCGATATCGACATCGAGTTACGCATGGATCTTACGAATGCCAGGCTACGGCGCACCTCCGTTGATCATCTATCACGTCGCCCGAGAATGCCGAATCCTGCACCGCGATCGTGGCCGATTGGTATCAGCACTGATACCATGGGTCCATGGCATGGACAATGCGGCTGTCAGAGGCGGAAGAGGCGGCGCTCACCGCGCAAGCCGATTCCGAAGGGCGTTCGAAACAGGAGATCACCCGTGACGCCGTGCGTGACTACTTGATGCGGCATCGTCAGTGGGACTCGCCGCTGGTCGGTGATGAAGAGACGTTCGACCTCGGTGGCGCGATTGGTAAGGACGATATTCGCGACGCGATGAATCGATCCGCATGATCGTCATCGCGGACACCTCGGGAACACTCGCGCTCTTCAATCGCTCCGATCCCGAGCACTTCGCAGTGCGACGCGCCGCCGACCAAGCCGGTGCGTTGGTGATCAGTCCGCTCGCGCTGACCGAGATTCACCATGTGGCGAGCGTCCGCGCCGGTCGCGCGGCCGCCGACGCGATACTGGCTGTGCTGGCTGACCGGATCGCCTCGACTCGTATCGTCGTCGGGAACACGTCGGCGGCCCAGATTCGTACCGCGCTCGACGTGCGAGCGAAGTACGACGGGCTCAACTTGGATATCGTCGACGCCATCTGCGTCACGCTGGCAGACGAGTTCGACACCGATGCGATTCTGACGCTCGACCGGCGTGACTTCCGCGCGATCCGCCCGCTGAACCGGTACCCCGCCTTCCGGATTCTCCCGGACGATTCGCAGTGACAACGACCTCGGCGACGCGATGGTGCTGCCGACGAGGTGAGGAGGTCGGTGGCGGGGGATTGCTCAGGGGAGGTCGGCGTAGGGGCGGCCTATTTTGTGGGCGGCCTCGATGACGCGGGTGACGGCGGAGGTGGAGACGCCGACTTCCTTCGCGATGCCGGGGGTGGGCCAGGATTGGTCGGCGAGGGTGAGGATTTCGGCGATCTGGTCCAACGGGAGGGTGGAGCGGCGCTGGTCGGCGATGGCGCGGGCGACCAAGCGGACCTCGTCCTCGGCGGTGTCGGGTTCGAGGTCGGGGGCGTCGTTCTCGTCGGTGAGGGCGCGTTCGGTGGCGAGGATGATCTCGGTGCTGCGGGGGAGTTCGGGTTCCGGTTCGAGGGTGAGTTGTTCGGGTTGCGCCGGGCGGTCTGTGGTCGTCGGGTGACGCACGTTGTCGTCGGTGGGGGCGTGGTCCGGGGTGCGCGGGCGGGCGGCGGGCGTGTGCTCGGTGGGCTGCGCCGGGAGGTCGGAGAAAGTCGGTTGGCGTGTGGCGTCGGACTGGTCGTCGGTGGGCGCGTGGCCTGAGTTGCGCGGGCGTGTGGTGTCGGTGCGGTCGTCGGCGGGCGCGTGCTCGGACCCGCTGGGTGGGCGGGAGGCCGTATCGCGGGTGGGAGCGGTGGGCGCGTGTCCGGTCTCCGGCCGGAGGTTGCGGACTTCCGCCCAGGACGCGGTGGCGAGTTCGGAGTGCGGATTGTCTTCGGCGGGCGAATAGGCGTGGGCGACAGCGCCGTTCGGGGTGCGTGGTCCTCGGGCGCCGGGGCGGGGATTCGGGCGTCCTTCGGTGGTGGCCGCGGTCAGGCCGCCGGTGACGAGGGAGAGCGGAACGGCGTGCACGAGAGGGCGATTCGCGGTCTCGGCGTGGTCGCCGCCGGCGGTGTCGCGGGAGTTCATGCTCGGCAACGCGTGCCCGTTGCGCTTCGGCGGCTCACCGCCGTTGACATGACCGTTGTGCGGCCGCGCCGGTGTGCGCTCGATGCGGAACTCTCGGGTGGTGGGGGCGGGCACGAAATCCGTGACGCGGAAGGGGGAGTCGGGAGCGCCGCCACTCGGTGTGTCGGTCGCAAGCTCACCGCCGTCGCACGGAGGGATCTCGGCGTCGTCAGTCTCGGACGCGGCGGCCCGGGTGGGTGTCGTATCGGAAGCCGTTGAGGTCTCGGGTGATTCGGGTGCTGCTTCGGGCGTCGGCTCGGACGCGGCGGCCCGCTGATCGGCTCGCAGGACCTCGTCGCTGATGCGCCGGGCGTCGTCTTCGGCGAACACAGCTGCGCCGTTGTGCGGCAGCGCATTCCGGCGACCGGAATCTGACCCCTTCGCGCCGGACGCGTGCCCTCGCCGGACCTCCTCGGCATCGTGCCGCGAAACCGGGTCGGGCCCAGCGACGGTATCGGTCGTCGGGCGCGGGGGGACCGCCTGTGCAGAGACGGATTTCGGTGCGGCGGCGTCTGCGAACGCCGCGGGATGGAGCACGGCCGGTCCGACCGCATCGCGGGACAGCCCATCGGCATCGTGGCTCGGCGCGCCCTCGCGGGCATAGCTGTCGCTACGCGATTCGGACCGACCGGTCCCGCGGTGGACAGCGGCGCCCGGCTCCCCGGTCGGGCCGTGCCCCAACGGCACCGCCCCCGTCTCCCTGCTCTGGTCGTACCCCAACGGCTCCGCCTCCCACTCCCGCACACTGCCCCGCAGGCGCGGCACGGCCGTGTCGTCGACGATGGGGATGCTGTCGATGAGGTGGGCGTAGCGGGCGGCGACCCAGGCGTGCAGCCAGATGACGACGCCGACCATGGCGGGGGCGATGGCGTATTCGGCGGCGCGGCCGAGGTTTCCGGCGGCCAGATGCGGGCCGCAGTTGAGGGCGATGGTGGTGCCGAGCAGGGCGACCTCGAAGAAGATCACCTTGCCGCGCGGCAATTCGCGACCCCAGCGGGCCGCGGTGGTGGCGGTGACCATGATGACGATGATCGGGATGGAGATCATCGCCTCGATGCCGTAACTGAGCCAGTACAGCGGATTGGTCATATCGCCGTCGGGCACCAAGTTGCGCTGCACGTTCACCCCGGCCCACACCATGCCGAGCACCACCACGCCGATCAGCGCGCGCGAGGACCATTCGGCGCGCCGGTACAGCTGGGCCAGGCGCGCGTCCTGATTCGCCACCCGCCGCCGCGCCGCCAGCGCCTTGCGATGCCAGCGCGCGTCGGCCGCCTCGGCGCGGCGCAGCCGGGCGGCGGCGCGCCGGTCGCGGCGCTCGGCGGACAGTTCGGCCCGCACAGCGCGCTTGCGCTGACCGCGCCGCTGCGCCCTGATCCATTCGGCGAGTTCGCGTTCCGCGGCGATCTCGCTGTCGGAGAGCACCTCCACCAGCGCCGTGTCGTGTTGCAGCGGCAGCTTCCCGCGGGCCGTCGCTACCCGCTGCGCCAATGCGGCGATCTCGGAATGGCCGGTCGACTGTTCGTCGGGCATCGCGAGCCTTCCCTGGAGCAGATATCGTGCCGATCAGTCGGTGGCGACACAGCATGCTCGAACATATGTGCGGACGCGATGAGAGTAATCCGGCGGCCCGCGCAGGTCAACGCGAACGCCGTCCCGAATCGCGAAAACGCACGTCGGAAAGGGTGTTCCGGCCGTGTCGCGCGCCCGTGCCCCGGGTTCGATTCTCGCGGATGCAAACGGTTCCCCGCGCTGTCGCGTGACGGCACCATGGTCGGACTTGTGTTGTTCCTACCAGGGGAATCTCGATGGCTTTCAAGAAGAAGACACTGGCCGTGGCGGCCATGGCGTTGGCGTTGGCGTTCGGGGTGAGCGCCTGCGGCAGCTCTTCGGACGAGGCCAGAACCGACGGCGACCGGACGGTCCTGCGCTATCAGGGCTGGACGGGCCAGGTCGGTTTCCACGAATTGGCCGAGGACCTCGGCTACTTCGCGAAGGTGAAACTGGAATGGGTCGGCGACACCACCAGCGGCCCCCAGGACATCCAGTCGGTCGCCACCGGCGATATCGACTTCGGGTCGGCGTTCAACGGCGCGGTAGTGAAGCTCAACGCCGCGGGCGCGCCCATCACCTCGGTGCTCAGCTCCTACGGCGCCGACGAGGGTGAGTTCACCGGGTACTACGTGCTCGAGGAGAGCCCGATCCGTTCCGCGCGCGACCTGATCGGCAAGAAGGTCGGTATGAACACCCTCGGCGCGCACCACGAATTCCTGGTGCGGGAATGGCTCGCCAAGGAGGGGTTGACCGCCGACGAGATCAAACAGGTCGAATTGACCGTGGTGCCGCCGGTGAACACCGAACAGGCGTTGCGCGCGGACCAGATCCAGGTAGCCGCGCTCAACACCATTCACCGCGAAAAGGCCTTGTACCGGGGCGGCATCCGCTCGCTGTTCACCGACAAGGATTTGTTCGGCGCGTTCAGCTACGGCACGTACGTGCTGCGCGATCGCTACATCGCCGAAAATCCCGACGCGGTCAAGGATTTCGTGCAGGGCACCGCCCGCGCCATCCGCTGGACCCAGGTCACCCCGCGCGAGCAGGTGATCGAGCGGGCCCGCCAGATCATCGGCAAGCGCAACCGCAACGAGGACACCACCCGCATCGAATTCTGGCGCAGCCCCGGCATTCCCGTCCCCGGCGGCGTGGTGGCCGAGCGCGAACTGTCCACGTGGATCGACTGGCTGGTCCGCAACGGCGAACTCGAACAGGGCAAGCTGAACGCGAGCGACCTCTACACCAACGAATACAACCCGTACGCGAACGGCACCTACGCTCAGGATGCCGGTCCCGACGGCCAGGCTTTGGCGGGTGCGAAATGACGGGTACTCCGAAACTGCGCTTGGACAACGTCACCAAGCGCTTCCCGATCCGCGGCTCCAAAGAGGAGTTCACGGCGGTCGAGGACATCAGCCTGGATCTGGCCGACGGCGAATTCCTGGTCCTGGTCGGCCCGAGTGGGTGCGGTAAGTCGACATTGCTCGACCTGCTCGGTGGGCTCGGCGCGCCCACGTCGGGCTCGATCGAACTCGACGGGCGGCCGGTGCGCGGGCCCGGACTCGATCGCGGCATCGTCTTCCAGCAGTACGCGTTGCTGCCGTGGCGCACCGCCCGGCGCAATATCGAATTCGGTTTGGAGGCGAAGGGGCTCGGTCGCGCCGAGCGTCGCGAATTGGCCGAGCACTATTTGGAATTGGTCGGCCTGCGCGGCTTCGGCGACCGGTACCCGCACGAATTGTCGGGCGGGATGAAGCAGCGCGTCGCGATCGCCCGCAGCCTCGCCTTCGACCCCGAAGTACTGCTGATGGACGAGCCGTTCGCCGCACTCGACGCCCAGACCCGCGAATCGCTCCAGAACGAACTGCTGCGGATCTGGCGGGCCACCGGCAAAACGATCCTGTTCATCACGCACGGCATCGACGAGGCCGTCTACCTCGGCCAGCGCGTCGCGGTGCTGACCTCGCGGCCGGGCCGGGTGAAGGCCGTCGTCGACATCGAACTGGACCGCGACGTGGAGGACGTGCGCTCCGAACCCGAATTCCACGCCCTGCGCCACCGCGTGTGGTCGCTGCTGCACACCGAGGTCGAGCGGGCGCAGGAGTACGAACTAGCCGCCGTCGAAGGAGCCTTCCATGGCTGATCTGACCCTCTCGGCCACGCGGCCCGCCGCGCGCCCGCACGAGGAACCGGCCGCGCGACCCGTCGCGTCGCCCGACCTCGGCCGGCGTGCCGGACGACTGGCCTGGCGCGTGGTGAAGCCGACGATCGCGATCGTCACCTTCCTGGCGCTGTGGGAGTTCGCGCCGCGCGCCGGGCTGGTGGACGAGGTGTTCCTGCCGCCGTTCAGCGAGGTCGTCGCGGCCCTGCGTGACCTGATCGCCAACGGTCAACTCGCCGAACATCTTTCGGCGAGCCTCTCGCGCGCCCTGATCGGGTTCGCGGTGGCCGTGCTGATCGCGGTGCCGCTCGGGGTGGCGATCGGCTGGTGGCGGCCGGTCGCGGACTTCCTGAACCCGGTGCTCGAGGTGTTCCGCAATACCGCCGCGCTGGCCCTGCTGCCGGTGTTCGTGCTGATCCTCGGCATCGGCGAGACCTCCAAGATCGCGCTGGTGATCTACGCCTGCACCTTCCCGATCCTGCTGAACACCATCTCCGGTGTGCGCACCGTCGACCCGCTGCTGGTGAAATCGGCGCGGTCGCTGGGCATCTCACCGATCCGGCTGTTCCAGAAGGTGATCCTGCCCGCCTCGGTGCCCACCATCTTCACCGGCATCCGGATGGCGGCGGCCGCCTCGATCCTGGTGCTGGTCGCGGCCGAAATGGTCGGCGCCAAGGCCGGACTCGGCTATCTGATCACCGCCTCGCAGCTGAACTTCCAGATCCCGAACATGTACGCGGGCATCGTCGCGATCGCGCTGGTCGGCCTCGTCTTCAACGGCGTGCTGGTCGCGATCGAACGCAGGCTGTCGCGCTGGCGGGCCACGAACTAGGACCACGATGACGAAACAACTACATCTCAACGCCTTCCTGATGGGCGTGGGCCACCACGAGGCCGCGTGGCGGCATCCGCGCACCGACGCGGCGAAAGCCTTGGACGTCAAGCATTTCCAGGATTTTGGCGCGCATCGCCGAACGGGGCACGCTGGATTCGGTGTTCTTCGCCGACATCCTCGCGGTCGGCCCGCGTATCGAGCACAACACCCAGGCGGTGTTCGAGCCGATCACCCTGCTGACGGCGATGGCGACGGTCACCGAACACGTCGGCCTGATCGCCACGGCCTCCACCGGCTACCACGAACCCTATGCGCTGGCACGGGCTTTCGCGTCGCTGGACCGGATCAGCGGTGGCCGCGCCGGCGGGAATCTCGTGACCTCGGGCGGTGCCGAGGAGGCCCAGAACTTCGGCTACGACACGGTTCCCGATCACGCGGGCCGCTACGAGCGGGCCGCCGAATTCGTCGACGTGGCGACCGCGCTGTGGGACAGCTGGGAGGACGACGCGCTCGTCCTGGACGCCGCGTCGGGCACCTTCGCCGACCCGTCCAAGGTGCACACCATCGACCACGCGGGCCCGCGCTTCCGGGTGCGCGGCCCGCTCAACGTGCCGCGTTCGGAGCAGGGCAGGCCGCTGCTGGTGCAGGCCGGATCCTCCGAGAGCGGAAAGGATTTTGCCGCGAAGTACGCCGAGGCGGTGTTCACCGCGCAGCGCACCCTGGCCCAGGGGCAGCAGTTCTACCGGGACCTGAAGGCGCGCGCTGCCGCCGGAATACTCACTGCGGCAACTGTCCTGGATGCTCGGCGTCGATCTCACCGCGCACGCGCTGGACGCGCCGCTGCCGCCGCTGCCGCCGATCGAGCAGATCCAGGGCAACAAGAGCCGCTACCAGCTGGTCGAGGACCTCGCGGCCGAGGAGTCGCTGACCGTGCGCCAGCTCATCGCCAAGCTGGGCGGCGGGCGCGGGCACCGCACCCTGGCCGGCACGCCCGAGCAGGTCGCCGACGACTTGCAGGCGTGGTTCACCGGCGGCGCGGCCGACGGGTTCAACATCATGCCGCCCTACCTGCCCGGCGGGCTCGACGACTTCGTCGACCA
The DNA here is from genome assembly GCF_003315035.1 of Nocardia puris. Taxonomy (GTDB): domain Bacteria; phylum Actinomycetota; class Actinomycetes; order Mycobacteriales; family Mycobacteriaceae; genus Nocardia; species Nocardia puris. The sequence continues at coordinate 278,289 of NZ_QNRE01000008.1, read as the reverse complement.
GGTGGTGCCGATCCTGCGCGAGCGCGGCCTGTTCCGCACCGAATACACCGCGACGACGCTGCGCGGCCACTACGGACTGCCGCACCCGGGCAACTGTTTCGCCGAGGCGGCGGATCGCTCCACCGCATGACGACCGGGGCGGCGCTGCGGCCTTTCGTCGCCTCGGTCTTCGTCGCCTCGGCGATCTTCGGGATCGGGCAGGGCCGCGGGCATGCCCGTGTTCGCGCTGCTGGCCCGCGATCTGGGCGCGTCGGCGGGCGCGGCCGGCGTGATCGTCGCGCTGGTCGGACTGGGCGCGGTGATCGGGGATCTGCCCGCCGGCCGGGTGGTGGCCCGGTTCGGGGAGCGGCGGTCGATCATCGGGGGCAGTGCGCTCGGCGCCGTCGGTGCGCTCTGCGCGCTGTTCGCGCCGAACCCGTCTGTGCTCGCGGTGGGCGCCGCGCTCACCGGTGTGTCGAACGCGGTGTGGGGTTTGGCGCGGCAGAGCTATCTCGCCGCCGCGGCTCCGCTCGCCGCCGCCGTCGCGGCCCTGGGGGTGGTGTCGAGCACGGGGGCGGCGCTGATGTTCCGGTACATCCCGAGGTTCGTTCCGTGGCCGTTGCCCACCGGTGAACTGGTGCGCGGATAGGACACCGCGCACGATAGCCGCGAGATGGACTCCGCAGTCCGGGATCGGCGTAGGCCTCGAGATCGCCATGGCCTGCGGCCTGCGCTACGCCGCCGACGCCGGGCACATCCGGCTCAGCCTCGGCGGGCGCGGCCGAGATGGGGCCATCGGGTGGAGCGGGTGCAGCGCGATGTGGCGAGCAGGCTGCACCTGCCTTGGCGCAGCCAGGTGAGGACCGCGCCGTGGAGGCGCAGGTGTGTTCGCGCCGAGCGCGGTCAGGCCAAGGTCGTCTGCCACACGACGGCGGCCGCCAGCGCTCCCAATCCGTTCACCGACCAATGCAATGCGATGGGGGCGAGCAGGCTGCCGCTGCGGTGGCGTAACCAGGTGAAGACCACGCCCGCCGCGGCGGTAGCCGCGACCGCCAGCGCGATGCCCGCGATCTGGCCGACGGCCCCGCCGGGCAGGAAGCCGGTGAGCCCGCGGTTGCCGGTGGTGAGGCCGAACGAGGAAGCGATGTGCCAGAGGCCGAACAGCAGCGAGCCCGCCGCGAACACCCCGCGCGCGCTGTAGACGCGGTCCAGGGTGCCGTGCAGGACGCCGCGGAAGGCGAGTTCTTCCGGGATGACGGTCTGCAACGGGATGACGATCATCGACGCGATGAGCGCGCCGGAGATGGTGGCGTAGCGGTCGGCCAGGAAGAACGGCCGGGTGACGGGCAGCAGCGCCCCTATCGCGACAGCCGCGAGCACCACGCCGACGGCGGCCAGGGCGTAGCGCGACCCGCGCCGCCAGTGCCGGGGCGAGAGCCCGAGTTCGGCCCAGCCCAGCCCGCGGCGGCGCACCAGGATCAGCAACACGACGGCCGCGACCGGCACGGTGACGATGCTGGCCCACGCCGTGGTGAAGTGGGCGATGAGGTTGGTGCCCGCCAGGACCACGATCACGACGGCTACATCGATATAGGCATGTAGTTTGCGGCGCGCGGGCGCCGTTTCCTCGGGAACCGTGAGAAGCACCCGGCCCAGTGTACGGACGGCTCATGCGCGGACGCTCGCGCCTGCGACACCCCTCACAGCGGTGCCGTGCGACACGGTCTCGGACCAATTTGAATGAAACGTGTTTCAGTTTTTTCGCGAAACCGGCCCGTAGTGAACTGGACGCTCGATACAGTCCGCTCGTTCGCACCCCGAGTCCCCCAGAGGAGTCCCGAATGAGCACCACCCGGACCCGCCGCCGCCTCGCCGCAGGCCTCACCACGCTGGCCGCCGCCGGCTGCGCGGCCGTGCTGACCGCGTCCTACGCGTCGGCGACCGTCGACAGCCTGACCGTCTCCTCGCGCGACCTCCAGGCGGGCTGCACGTACCAGCTCACCGCGAAGGTCAACCACTGGTTCGAGGTGTGGTTCTACGACAACGCCCTGGTGATCTCGGGCAGCCCGGTCAAACCCGTGAACGGCACGGCGACGATCCAGTGGAAGCCCGGTAAGTCGGGTACCCACACGCTGGCCGCGCTCCAGGGTCTGGCCTACGAGATCAAGGTCAACGTCGCCGAGCCGACGCTCACCGGCAGCGCCACCTGCGGCGCGGGACCGCTCGGCTGGATGGGGTCCTAGCCGCCCGCCCACCCGGCGTAGTCGTGCCAGGCAGACAGCGTGCGGGTGGTGTCGAAGCGGCGGGGTTCGCCGGAGATAGGGTCGGTGAATTCCAGTGTGGCGGCCAGCAATTGGAGCGGGCGCGTGAAATCGTCCACCGGCTTGTCGGTGAGCGTGGGATAGAAGTCGTCGCCGAGGATGGGGATGCCCAGGCCGTTCATGTGCAGGCGCAGCTGGTGGGTGCGCCCGGTGTGCGGGCGCAGCCGGTAGCGGCCCAGGCCGTCGCGGTGCTCGAGCAGGTCCACCTCGGTCTCGGCGTTCGGCTCGCCGTCGACCTCCATGGCGGCGAGCACGTGTTTCTCCTTGACGATCCGGCTGCGCACGGTGCGCGGCAGCGTGAGCGCCGGATCGTAGGGCGCGATCGCCTCGTACTCCTTGCGCACCGTGCGGCGGTGGAACATCGTCTGGTAGGCGCCGCGCCGGGCCGGGTTCACGATGAACAGCACCAGGCCGGCAGTCACCCGATCCAGCCGGTGCGCGGGCACCAGATCGGGGAGGCCGAGTTCCTCGCGCAACCGCACCAACGCCGTCTGCCGGATGTGCTGACCGCGCGGGATGGTGGCCAGGAAGTGGGGTTTGTCCACGACGAGCAGGTCGTCGTCGCGGTGCACGACAGTGATCTCGAACGGGACCGGTGTCTCGTCGGGCAGATCGCGGTGGAACCACACCGCGCCGCCCGGCACATAGGCGGCGTCCGGGGCGACGGGACCGTCCATGTCGACGATCGCGCCCTCGCGCAGCAATTGGTCGATGCGGGCCGGATCCACGCGGGGAAGGCGCTCCACCAGGTGATCACGCAGGGTCGCCCATTCACCGGTCTCCGGCAGTCGCAGCCGGGCCGGGTCCAGTCCGAACCGCTTGGGCAGCGGCGGCTGCTGCCTCCTTCTCATCGCCGACGACTCTAATCGGGGGGAGTGGGGGTGCGGTCGGCCGGCCTGCTGCCCGGAGCCCGGCGATGCGAGTGCCCACCGGCAGGTCCGGGCGCGGGCCGGGAAATGTCAGAAGCCGCGCAGGCGGTCGGGCACGATGCGGACGGGGACGGAGTAGTCGGCGAAGAATTCCTCGGCCGTCATCTTGATGCTCTTCAGGCCCTCGGTGTACTTGGTGACGTACGCGGTGGTGATCTCCGGGGTGATCGGCTCCTCCACCACGGTGGCGGTGCCGCTCAGGACGATGACGTTCTCGCCGTGTTCGGTGCTGTTGAGGTTGAGCGAGACGCGCGGGTTGCGCGCGATATTGCGCAGTTTGGGGGTCTCGGGCTGGCTGAACAGCAGAACGGACTCGTCGTGCCAGAGGAACCACACCGGATTCGGTTGCGGCGTCCCGGACTTGCCGACGGTGGTGAACCACACGATGGGCTCGCGGGCCAGGCGTTCGGCGGCTTTCGCGCCGAACTCGGTGGAGGTGTCCACGGTGGGGGCGGTGCGATCGGATGCCGTAGCAGTCATATTCGTCACCAACGCGGTGTCGTTCCGGCCGATTCCGATCGCCGCCCGATCCGTCCGATTCCCGCTGTCTTTCGCGTGTCGCCGCGTGTCGCCCCGGCGGGTCGTGTCCGGCGGGTCGCGGCAAGCCGGTGAGCTGAGCCGATCCGCCGCACCGATCGGCTCGGGACAGTGGGGTTCCGGTCCGTCCGGCTCGGCGGACCCTCTGCCTACCCCACCGGCCCGCCCCGGACTCCCGGATGCGAGCCCGCCGCCGCGGTGGGGTCGCCCCTCACGCCGCCGAGAGGTTCGCTCAGGAATGCCGCGAGGATGTCGACGGTGGCGCGCTGCGTCGGTTCCGGCCCGCGCGAGCCGCCGATCACCTGGGCCAGCGCGAATCGTCCGGGGGCGGTGAGGAACAAGGGGGTGTCGGTGAAGCTGTAGTGGTTGGCCTCGGTGATCTCGTAGCGGTAGCCCTCGGCCGCGCGGGTCAGCAGCGCTTCGTTGCGGTCGAGGTATGCGCGGGAGTGGCCCGTCTCGGCGCGATCGCTCTCCACCAGCAGGAATGGTTGGCGCAGTGCCTGTTCCGGCAGCGAGCCGTAGGGCGTGCCGTCGATGTTCGCGGCGGCGCGCACCCGGGGGTCGGCCGCGGCGGTGGCGGCCGCGGCGGCGCCGCCGAACGAGTGGCCGATCACCGCGACGTGCTCGGTGTCGACCCGGCCGGTGAGCCGCGGGCCCAGCGCGTCGAGCCGGTCGAGGACGAACCGCAGGTCGGACGCGCGCACGTCCTGCTGCGCGGCCATGTACCGCTCGCCCTCGTCCGGGTCGGCCGGGACGGCGACGGGTGTGGCGAGATCACCGCCGGGCAGTTCGGTGACGGCCGATTCGTACGGGTGATCCACGGCGAGCACCACGAATCCGCGGCTCGCCAGCTCGGCGACCAACCCGGTGTAGAAGCCGCGCGGCGCACCGTAGCCGGGGGAGAACAGCACGACCGGCCAGCGCTCCCGGTCGGGGTGCGGGGTTGCGAGGAGTTCGCCGAGGGTGTCGACATCGGCGTAGGCGCCGAACACGAATCCGGGGATGCCCGACACGCTCGCGGGCAGGTCGCCGAGTCCGTCCAGGTAGGGCGCGCGGCGGCCGGTCGGCTCGGCGGCCGGGTACCAGGCCTGCGCGATCACCGCGCGCCGGTCATCGGGGTCCGGAGTCGCGGGCTCGTCCCGGGCGGGATCGACCCAGCGGAACGTCTCGGTGCCGACCAGGTACGGCCCGCTCGGCGCGGGCAATTCCGGCACCGGCGTCACCGCCCAGGCGCCCGCCGCCGGAACGATCAGCAGGGCGATCGCGACCCGCGACACCACCGACCACGCGCGACGCCCGGGCGGGAAGAACGCGAACAGCGCTGTGACACACAGCAATACGTACGTCGGCAGGAACTGCCAATAGAACCCTTCGGTGATCAGCTGGATCACCGCGAGCCCCGCGATCACTCCGAGCGCCACCGCTACCCACACACGCCGGACGCGCACCCCGCCGACCACCACCAGTGCGCACACCACGACGGCCGCCGGGATCACGCCATCGATGATCGACATCTGAGCCCTCTCGTCCACGGAACGGGCTCCAGCTTGCCGCGCGCGGGCTCCGGTGCGCGTCGCCGCCAGGTCGCGAGTCGAATCCGACCCGCGGATGAGTCGGTCTCGTCCTTTCGGCGGCGGTGACCCCGAGCGGCGCCCGGCGTCCGGAAAGGTTTCCCGGAGTTCGCCCGCTACCGGGAGCCGAGCCCAGGTCGCCGCGCCACCGTCGGACGACGGACCTCGACGGCGTCGCGAGCGAGCCCGAGCGCGGGTCCTCGCCAACCCGCGCGAGCGCGAATCATGTTCTCGCTCAATCGAAATCCGCGCTTTCCTGGACTTTCGCCGTTTCATCCCGGCGACCCCGTGGTCGCGAGCATCACGGTACGGTTAAGGTAAGCCTATGCAAACCGGGTTGTGGTACGCCCGGTTTCCCGGCGCCGTCACGGCGTCGATGGCCATCGCTGCGGCAGGTACCCGTGCCGATTGCTGTGCGATGGCTGGTTGTCCAGATAGGAGTACCGGTGGAGAGACTTCTCGTGGTCGGCGGTGGCCCGAAGGCCATGGCCGTGGCGGCGAAGGCGCGGGTGCTGCGCGACCTGGGTCTGCCCGCGCCGCAGGTCGTCGTCGTGGAGTCGCACGCGGTGGGCGGCAACTGGCTGCCGGGCGGTGGGTGGACCGACGGCAGGCACCGCCTCGGCACCAGCCCCGAGAAGGACGTCGGCTTCCCCTACCGCACCATCTGGGCCGGTGCGCACAACCGCGCGATCGACGAGCGGATGACCGAGTACAGCTGGGCGTCGTTCCTGGTCGACCGCGGCACCTACGCCGAATGGATCGACCGCGGCCGCCCCAGCCCGCACCACCACGTCTGGGCCGAATACCTGCGGTGGGTCGCGGCGAAATCCGAGGTGGAGATCGTGTTCGCCACCGTGCGCCGGATCGCGCCGGCCGCCGACGGCTGGCTGGTGTCGGTCGCGGGCGCCGACGGCGTGGAGACCCAGATCGACGCCGACCGGCTGATGATCACCGGCCCCGGCGACAGCCGCCGGGCGCTCTCGGAGCATCCGAAGGTGCTCAGCATCGCCGACTTCTGGGAGCTGGCGGGCAAGCGCAAACTGCCCGCCTCCTCGCGCGCCGCCGTCATCGGCGGCGGTGAGACCGCGGGCTCGGCGCTGGACGAACTGATCCGCCACGACGTGCTCAGCATCGCGGTGGTCTCGCCCGCCCCGACCATCTACACCCGCGGCGAGAGCTACTTCGAGAACGCCCTCTACAGCGATCCGGCCCGGTGGCGCGCGCTCAGCACGGCCGAGCGCCGCGAGGTGGTGCGCCGCACCGATCGCGGGGTCATCTCGGTGCGTGTGCAGGAGCGTCTGCTCGGCGACGATCGCGTGCACCACCTGCGCGGCCGGGTGGTGCGCGCCGCCGCGCAGGGCGACGCCGTCGCGCTCACCCTGCGCACCGAGACGCACGGCGACCGCGCGCACGCCTTCGACCTCGTCGTCGACGCGACCGGCGGGCAGCCGCTGTGGTTCACCGACCTGTTCGACTCCGACGCCGCCGACTTGCTGGAGCTCGCCGTCGGCGGGCAGGTCACCACCGAACGGGTGGAGCTCGCGATCGGGCACGATCTGGCCGTCGAGGGCTTGGGGGCCAAGCTGTACCTGCCGAATCTGGCCGGGCTCGCGCAGGGGCCGGGATTCCCGAATCTCAGTTGCCTGGGCGAACTCTCGGATCGCGTGCTCGGCGCGCCGGTGGCCGCCGAGCCCGTCGCCCGGTCGGCATCGCTGGCGTTCGCTCCCGAGGTAGGTTAGCCTAACTCGGCTTTTAGCCAGCTAGTTGCTGATTTTCGAAGATGAGGTTTGCTCCATGCGTATCGTGTCGTTCGGTTTCCAGACCTGGGGCCGTAGAACACTGCAGGCCCTGATCGACTCGGACCACGAGGTCGTCCTGGCCGTCACCCACCCGTCCAGCGATGACTCCTACAAGGGGATCTGGTCGGATTCGGTCGAGGAGCTGGCCGTCGAGCACGGCATCCCGGTGCACCTCACCGAGCGCGCCGATCAGGAGACCATCGACCTGGTCAAGCGGGCCGAGCCCGACGTCATCGTGGTGAACAGCTGGTACACCTGGATGCCGCCGGAGCTGTACCTGATGCCTCCGCACGGCACACTGAACCTGCACGATTCGCTGCTGCCCAAGTTCACCGGCTTCTCGCCGGTGCTGTGGGCGCTGATCAGCGGGGAGTCGGAGTTCGGCCTCACCGTGCACCGCATGGACGAACAGCTCGACACCGGCGACATCCTGGTGCAGCGCTCGCTGCCCATCGGGCCGAAGGCCACCGGTACCGAACTGGTGCTGGCCGGTATGGACCTGATCCCCGCCGCGGTGCACGAGGCGCTGCACGCGCTGGAGACCGGCACCGCCCAGTGGCGACCGCAGAACAAGGCCGAGCGCACCTACTTCCACAAGCGGTCCGAGCGCGACAGTCTGATCAACTGGCACACCCCCGCCGAGGATCTGGAGCGCCTGGTGCGCGCGCTCTCCGCGCCGTACCCGCCCGCGTTCAGCCACTACCGCGGCGAGCGCGTCGAGGTGCTCGCGGCCGAGGTGTCCTCGGCCCGCTACGGCGGCACGCCCGGTCGCGTCATCGTCCAGGAGGACGGTGGCGTGGTGGTCTGCGGCCCCGACGCGTTCCGCGGCCACAACCACGGACTGCTCATCACCAAGGTGCGCACCGCCGACGGCGCCGAGCACTCGGGCGCGGAGTTCTTCCGGCGCGGCGGCTACCTCACCGACACCCCGGCGGCGTAGCGCGCCCCCGGGTTGCCCGGGGTCCCGTAGGTGAGCGCGGAACACGAGATGCGAGTGGTTCGAGATGTGGAGCGCAGGTGGAAACACTCGTCGTGATCGGCGCCGGTCCGAAATCGCTGGCCGTGGCGGCCAAAAGCCCACGTCCTGCGCGAGTTGGGCCTGCCCACGCCCCGCGTGGTGGTGGTCGAGGCGCAGACCGTCGGCGCCAACTGGCTGCCCGGCAGCTGGACCGACGGTCAGCACCGGGCTCGGCACCAGCCCCGAGAAGGACGTCGGATTCCCCTACCGCACCATCTGGGCGGGCGAGTACAACCGCCGCATCGATGAGGCGATGACCGCCTACAGCTGGACCTCCTTCCCGGTCGACCAGGGCACCTACGCCGAATGGATCGACCGCGGCCGCCCCAGCCCGCGCCACCACGTGTGGGCCGCGTACCTGCGCTGGGTGGCGGCCTCGATCGACCTCGACCTGGCCGTGCGCAACCTCGACGCCAAGCTGTACCTGCCGAATCTCGCCGCGCTGGCCCAGGGGCCGGGCTTCCCGAACCTGAGCTGCCTGGGCGAGCTGTCCGATCGTGTCCTGCGCATCGAGCTCGCGCGGGCCGAGCCGGCCGCCGCGCCGGCCCGCGACCGGGCGGTGCGCTGATTGCGCGCCGCGCGGCCCGCCGCGACTCGCGCTACCGTCATCGCCGATGAACGCTATACCCGCGGCGGTCGCCGTGCCCGCCCTCGTCCTCACCACCACGGTGGTGGCGGCGCGGTGGACGCTGCTGCGCCGTACGACGGTCGACCGGCTGATCAACGCCGCGCTCTCCTGGAGTGTGGCCGGGGCGGTCGGGTACTGGTCGGCGGACAGTCTGGGCGCGACCGGCGTGGGGCCGCAGATATTGCTGGTCACCGGATTCATGGCGACGGCGAGCATCTACGGTGTCGCGGCGAACTTCGCCGGTTTGGAGAGCGGTGCCACCGGGGAGCGCCGCCGGCGCCGCCGCGATGTCGCGGCGGCCGCCCTCGGTGCGGCGTTGCTGATCGTCTTGTCGGGAGCGGGGCGCGCGCTGTCGCTGGACCGGGTGGCGGACTGGTATCGGATCACCTGGCTGGCCTCGTCCGGGATCATCGTGGTGGCCACGGTGTTGATCGCGTGGTCGGCGCTGCGTGAGTTGCGCCGCGGTGGCGCCTTCTCCGAACAGCTGGCCTTCGTCGGCTTGTTCGCCGTGACCACGCTGGCGGGCACGCTCTCGGCGGTCTCGATGGTGCGGGTCGTGGTCACCGGCACCTCGCTGCCCATCGACGGCGGCCGCTTCGGCAACGCGAGCCCGTTTCTGGTGCAGGCCGGATTCGCCCTGCTCGCGGCGGTGCCGCTGGGCCACCGGGCGCTGGAACGGTTCGGCCTGGACCGGGCGGGGCGCGACCGCCGCCTGCTGCGCCCGATGTGGCGCGATGTCACCGCCGCGGTGCCGGAGGTGGTGCTGCACCGGCCGGACGACACGGGGCGGGATTCGGCCGCGCGGCGCTACCGGATGCAGGTGGAGATCCTCGACGCGCTGGTGCGGTTGCGGCGATACGCGCCGGGCGCGCCCCCCGACGCGGCCGACGCCGCCGGGTACGCGCGCTGGATCGCGAGTGCGGTCGTCGCGAAAAGCGGTGGCGCCGAACCGGATGCCACGACAGGGCACATCACCGACATCGCGCCCACACCGGTCGCCCTGATGGACATCGCCCGGCGCTGGGAAGCGGCTACGGCGCGGGAAGCGATCAGCGCCGCGCCGGCGTCCCCACGATGACGGTGCCCACCGGGCATTGCGCGAGTTCGTCCACACCGGACGCGGCGGCGAACGCGGCGGCGTCGGTCACGTCGTGCGTGTCCGCGCCGAGGCCCATGGCCCTGGACACCAGGTGGATCGTCCGGGTGAGCGCGCCCGCTTCCCGGAGGATGCGCGCGTAGGCGGCCCGCTCACCGGCGAACCGGCTCGCGCGGGCGGCGATGACCAGCACCAGCTGCGGTTGGGCGCTGTCGGTTTCCTCGGAGGTGGCGCGCAGCAGTCGCCGCACCTCGGGGGAATCCGCGCCCGCGACGGGGCGAAGCACGTGCTCCGCCGAATCGTAGTGGTACATACCGGCTTTCAGGCCGGCCACGTTGCGGGCGATCGAGTACAGCACCAGCTCGCCCGGTGCGGCACCCTCGGGGGCGCGCGCCGCGCGGTACAGCAGTTCGCCCAGTCCGTCGACGGTGATCGGCGCGTCGTCGTCGAACTCGCCGCAGGCGACGTGGTTCCCGATCACGTCGGTCAGGTCGGCGCCGGGCAGCGACTCCAGATCCGGCCGCGCCAGCGGGACCGGGGCGCCCGCATGATCCGGCTCGCGCGCGGGCTCGGCGGGGGCGGCGTGGTTTCCGGGCGGACCGCCCCGGGTGCTGCGGCGGTGGAACCACAGGTCGGACGCGCTCCAGCCGCGCGTGGCGGCGTCGCTCTCCTCGGCGTACGCGTCCACCAGGAACCCGCACCAGTGCAGATCGTCGGCCAGCTGCGCCTTGATCGCGATCGGCACCTCGGAATCGGCGGCGCCGGGACCGTCCAGCAGCGCGAGCAGACGCGGATCGTGCACCCGCAGATCGCACCAGGACAGCGGATTCTCCAGCACGAACCCGGCCGAATCCCGGTGCAGCACAGCGAACTTCGACAGCGTCGCCGACCACGGCAACGCCGTGCGCGGCCGGGCGGGCGGCCGCGCGAGCGGCTGGATGGTGTAGAGGTCACGGCCGCCGTCGCGCACCGTCACCGCCAGCCAGCCGTCCGCGACCAGGTCGTCCACCAGCGCGTCCACCCCGTCACCGGCCATCGCGGTGAGCGTGGCGGGCCCCTGCGCCATGGTCTCGAGCGCGCGCACCTGCGCCTCGCCGAGGCCCGTCAGTTTCCGGTCGCGCGCGGGGCCGGCCAGCACCGCGCCGCACGGATCGGTGACGCAGGTGACGCCTTCGCGCAGGGCGAAGCGCGTCTGGTCGGGGTACAGGACGGCGGACAAACCGTGGAACTCCTTGTCGAACGGACTACTTCGCGGCGTTGGCCAGGGCGGGTGAGATCGTGTCCAGGACGAACGGGATCGACAGCACGGTCGGCTGGTTGACGCCGGTGATCTCCTGCGTGGTCATGAACACGACCGCGTCCTTGCGCACCGCGGGCAGCTCGCCGAAGCCGGGCAGCTGGCGGAACTTCTCGTCCATACCGGGCGTGTAGCCGGCGAGCAGCAGGTCGGCGGTCAGCTCACCGACGCGCTCCGGAGACAGCGCGAGGCGGCCACCGGCGGCGGGCTGGTCCCGCAGGTTCTGCGGGATGGTCAGGCCCAGCTGCTCCATCAGCTTGGCGGAACCATCCTTGGGATCGGTGAGCACCATGAGCTGCGACGCGCTGTAGAGGAACGTGCTGGCGAAGGTCTTGCCCTGCAGGCCCGGGTTGGCCGCGGTGAGGCCGGCGATCTTGTCGTTCACACCCTGGATCAGCGCGGCGGCCTCGTCGTCCTTGTTCAGGATGTCACCGAGCGTGGTGACCAGGTCCTGCCAAGGCGTGATGATCTCCTCGGACAGCCCCGACACCGTCGGCGCGATCTTGGACAGCTCGTCGTAATTGTTGGCCTGGTTGGCGATGAACGAATCGGTCAGGATCAGGTCCGGCTCCAGCGCGGCGACCTGCTCGGGCACGTTGCCGGTGGCGTTGAGCTGCTGGCCCGTGGGCTTCGTGGTCTGCCACGCGGGCGCGGCGTTGGCCTGCACGGCGGCCGGGTCGAGGTAGGCGGCGGGCTGCAGGCCGAGCGCCAGCGCGGTGTCGAGCCACTGGCTGCCCAGCACGACGACCTTCTGCGGCTCGGTGGGAACGGCGGTCTCCCCCTTGGCGTGCTTGACGGTGATCGTCTCGCCGCCGGAGCCCGAATCCTCGTCCGAGGACCCGCATCCGGCGATGCCGAAGGCGAGCGCTCCGGCCAGCACGGCCGCGGCCGCGCGCGTCCAGCCGCGCGACTCCCGAAGAGACCCCATCGTGTGCACCCTCCATTCATCGAGGCGGACCTCGACCCGGCTCCCTCGAGCCATACCGGTTAAGTCAGCCAAGCCTAACCTAGGCCGATACGGCAGCGGTCGGCGATCTTCGCGAGGCCGGATGCGGAACGCCCTCCGGGTCGGGGTGACCCGGAGGGCGCCGCCGTCAGAGGGTGATGCGCTGGTCCGGCGGGAGGAACAGCTTGTCGTTCTCCTTGACGTCGAACGTCGTATAGAACTCGGCGATGTGGCGGACCACCTGGTTGCACCGGAACTCGTTGGGGGAGTGGTTGCCCTGCAACCGCGAGATGGTGGCCTCGGTGGTCTGCTTCTCCCGCCAGGTACGGGCGTGTGAGAGGAACATCTCGCGCAGATCCGGTTCGATCCCGTCACGCTGCGCGGCCTTGCGGTACGCGGCGATCGCGATCTGCAATCCGCGCAGGTCGGCCAGGTTCTCACCGACCGTCCGCGCGCCGTTCACCGTGTACTCGGGGCCCACGCCCTCGGGCACCAGCCCGTCGTACTGCGCGATGAGGCGGTCGGTCTTCTCCTGGAACGCCGCCAGATCCGCCTCGGCCCACCAGTCGCGGCGGTTGCCGTCACCGTCGTACTTGGAGCCCTGGTCATCGAAGCCGTGCCCGATCTCGTGGCCGATGGTCGCGCCGACCGCGCCGTAGTTCACCGCGGTCGTGGCGTCCTTGTCGAAGAACGGGGACTGGAGGTAGCCCGCGGGGAAGGCGATCTCGTTGAGGGTGGGGGAGTAGTAGGCGTTCACCGTCTGCGGCGACATCGCCCACTCGGTCTTGTCCACCGGCGTGCCGAGCCGCGCGAAGGCCCGCTTCACCTCGAAATCGTTGACGGCGAGCAGGGATTCGATCAGCTTGCCCTTGGTGATGGTGAGCTTCGAGTAGTCCACCCACTCGTCGGGGTAGCCGACCTTGACGGTGATCTTGTCCAGCTTCGCCAGCGCCGCCTGCCGGGTGGGCTCGGTCATCCACGTCGAGTTGGTGAAGTTGTCCTTGTACGCGGCGAACAGGTCGTCGATCATCTCGAGCACCCGTTCCTTGGCCTCCGGCGGGAAGTGCTCGGCCACATACAGTTTGCCCAGCTGGTCGCCCAGGTTGTCGTCCACGACGCCGACCGCGGACTTCCACATCTCCGGCTTCTCCTCGAGCCCGCCGAGCACCCTGCCGACGAAATCGAAGCGCGCGTCGGCGATGGCCGCGGGCAGGAACCGCGCGTAGGCGTTGGTGGTGTGCACCCGCAGGTACTCCCGCCACTGCGCGAGGTCCACCTCCTCCCACAGCTTGCCCGCGGCGGTGATGTAGTCGGGCTGGCCCACCACGATCTCGGCGAACAGCTCGCGCGGCCGGTCGGTCATGCCGGTCAGCCAGCGTTCCCAGTCGAATTGCGGTGCCAGGGCGGTCATCTCGTCCCAGCTCATCCGGTTGTAGGTGGCGTCGGTGTCGCGCAGGCGCACGCTGTCCCAGTGCGAGGCGGCGATGCGGGTCTCCAGATCGACCACCCGTCGCGCCAGGCCCTCGGGATCCTCGAATCCCGCGCCCTCGGCGAGTTTGCCCACGTAGGTGCGGTACCCGTCGAGCTGGGTGGCGAACTCGGGCTTGCGGTAGTACTGCTCGCCCAGCGTGAGGCCGGACTGCCCGACGCTCGGGACGTACGCCGAGGAATTCTTGCGGTCCACGCCGATGCCGAGGCCGATCAGGCCGCCGATCGGCAACCAGGCCATCACCTCGGCCAGCTCCGACTTGTCGCGCACCGCGTCGATCCGCGCGAACAGGGGCTCGAGCGGGCTCATCCCCAGCCGCTCGATCTCCTCGAGGTCCAGCCGGGCGTCGTAGAGATCGCGGATCTGCTGCTCCGGCGAACCCGGCTCCGGATCGCTGATGCCCTCGATGATGGCGCGCAGCTGCTCCAGCGTGCGGTCGTAGGCGTCGCTCACCGCGCCCACCTCCGCCTTGTCCGGCGGTAGTTGGAAATCGCGCAGCCAGGCGCCGTTGACGTGGCGGTACAGATCGTCCTGCGGGCGGATCGCCGAGTCGGCGCCGCTCAGGTCGACCCCGGTGAGTTGCACGTCGCTCGCGTCACCGTCGTCGGAACAGGAGGCGAGGAAGGCCGCGGTGGGCGCGGCGACGCCGAGGGCGATCAAGAAGGCGCGGCGGTCCAACCGGACCGGTCGGCGACCTGGTGATGTCAACGTGATTCCTCTCCCCGCTGCGGTTTCGCGTTCCGCACGTGTCTGTGAAGGCGGCGTATGCTCGCCGAGGCTACCGGCGCCGGTCCGGGCGGGCACGGATTCACGCCGCCGCGCCGAGGCGCCCGCCGCCCGCCGGTGGACCCCGATTTGGGCCGACCAGGGCGTTCCCATACACTAGACCGGTTGCCTGCGGGAGCTCTGCCCGCAGCTCGGCCGCGAACCCCCGATGGTTGGTCCGGTACACGTCTGTGCGCCGGCCGTTCGATACCGCCGGCAGGCGCGCGTTTCGAGTGGCGACACGACCATGTCCGTCGGGTCGGCAATCCGGCGGACTGACACGTCCAGGTCAAGGAGGCTGAAGTGATTCAGCAGGAGTCGCGACTGCGCGTCGCCGACAACACGGGTGCGAAGGAAATCCTCTGCATCCGCGTTCTCGGTGGTTCGTCGCGTCGCTATGCCGGTATCGGCGACATCATCGTCGCCACCGTCAAGGACGCCATCCCCGGCGGCAACGTCAAGCGGGGTGACGTGGTGAAGGCCGTCGTCGTGCGCACCACCAAGGAGCGCCGCCGTCCGGACGGTTCGTACATCAAGTTCGATGAGAACGCCGCCGTGCTCATCAAGCCCGACAACGACCCGCGCGGCACCCGCATCTTCGGCCCGGTCGGCCGCGAGCTGCGCGACAAGAAGTTCATGAAGATCGTTTCGCTGGCCCCGGAGGTGCTCTGACATGAAGGTGCACAAGGGCGACACCGTGCTCGTCATCTCGGGCAAGGACAAGGGCGCGAAGGGCAAGGTCATCCAGGCCTACCCGGCGCAGAACCGGGTCCTCGTCGAGGGCGTGAACCGCATCAAGAAGCACGTCGCGAACTCGGCCAACCAGCGCGGCGCCTCCTCCGGCGGCATCGTGACCCAGGAAGCCCCCATCCACGTGTCCAACGTGATGGTCGTCGACTCCGACGGCAAGCCGACCCGCATCGGCTACCGGACCGACGAGAACGGCAAGCGGGTCCGCATCTCCCGTCGCAACGGGAAGGACATCTGACATGACCACCACCGAGAAGATCCAGCCGCGCCTCAAGCTTCGCTACCGCGAGGAGATCAAGGACGCGCTGCAGCAGGAATTCGACTACGCCAACGTGATGCAGATCCCGGGCGTGGTGAAGGTCGTCGTGAACATGGGTGTCGGTGACGCCGCCCGCGACGCCAAACTGATCAACGGCGCCGTCGAGGATCTGGCCCTGATCACCGGTCAGAAGCCGCAGATCCGCAAGGCCACCAAGTCGATCGCGCAGTTCAAGCTGCGCGAGGGCATGCCGATCGGCGCGAAGGTCACCCTGCGCGGCGACCGCATGTGGGAGTTCCTGGATCGCCTGGTCTCCATCGCGCTGCCCCGTATCCGCGACTTCCGCGGCCTGTCGCCGAAGCAGTTCGACGGCAACGGCAACTACACCTTCGGTCTGAGCGAGCAGTCGATGTTCCACGAGATCGACGTGGACAAGATCGACCGTCCGCGCGGTATGGACATCACCGTGGTGACCACCGCGACCAATAACGAAGAAGGCCGTGCCCTGCTCAAGCACCTCGGCTTCCCGTTCAAGGAGAACTGAGCCATGGCGAAGAAAGCTCTGGTCAACAAGGCCAACCGGAAGCCGAAGTTCGCGGTCCGCGCCTACACCCGCTGCCAGCGGTGCGGCCGCCCGCACGCCGTCTACCGCAAGTTCGGCCTGTGCCGAGTCTGCCTGCGCGAGATGGCCCACCGCGGCGAACTCCCGGGCGTGCACAAGAGCTCCTGGTGAGCTCGCGCTCCTAGCGAGCGCCCAACCGAACACCTGACGAAGGCACGGACTCCGGCGAGTCCGTGCCTTCGCCTGTTCCGCGAGCTCCGCGCCGAACCTTGATTGCCGCTGCCTTTATTAAGGGTTCAGCCGTTAACCTTTAATAAGGAGGATCCTGATGGCCGAACTTCTGCGTGAGCATTGGGTGGGCAGTGTGGACGGCGGCGAACTGTCGAGGCGCGATCGCAGCTCGGGCTCATACTTGGCCTATCTGCCGGACTCGCTGGCCGATCGGCGATTCACGCTGACGGGCGCCACCGCGGCCGACGTCGCCGATGCCGAGGTGGCCATCGCCCGGCTCGACGCCGAGGCGAACGCGCTGGTCGAGACCGAGGCGCTGGCGTGGTTGCTGCTGCGCGCCGAGGCCATCGCCTCCTCGCGGATCGAGGGGCTCGAGATCGGCGCGCGGCGGTTGTTGCGCGCCGAGGTGGCGCGGCATCTGGAGGGGGAGACCTCGGATGTGACCGCCACCGAGGTCCTGGGCAATATCGACGCGATGGCAGTGGCGACCGGTGCGGTACGACCCGGCGAGCCGATCACCGAGCAGGCGCTGCTGGACGTGCACGGCAGGTTGCTCGCCGGCACCCGGCTCGCGCGGCACGGCGGACGCTACCGAGAGGAGCAGAACTGGATCGGCGGAAGCTCGTTCAATCCCTTCGCGGCCGCGTTCGTGCCGCCGCCGGCGTCCCACGTGCCCGCGTTGATGAACGACCTGGTCGAGTTCTGTGACCGTGACGACCTGCCCGCCGTGGCGCAGGCGGCGATAGCGCACGCCCAGTTCGAAACCATTCACCCGTTCGTGGACGGCAATGGGCGGACGGGGCGAGCGTTGATACACATGGTTCTTCGTCGTCGAGGCACCGTGGCACGGGTGGTCGCCCCGGTCTCGCTGATCCTCGCGACCTGGAGCGACAGTTATATCGACGGACTGACCCGATACCGGCACCTCGGTCCGCCCGACTCGCCACAGGCCGCCGAGGGCGTGGACGTCTGGGTGGCGCGCTTCGCCGCGGCCTGCGCTCGCGCGGCCGAGGACGCGATCACGTTCGAGCGCGGATCCGCCGAACTCCAGCAGTCCTGGCGCGCCAGGCTCGCGCCGGTCCGGGCGAGCTCGGCGGTCGACCTGCTGCTCGGCAAACTCGTCGGCGCCCCGATTCTGACCGTGGCCACCGCCGCGACGCTGATCGGACGCAGTTTTCCCACCACCAACGCCGCGATCGAGCGTTTGGCCGGGGCGGGGGTTCTGCGGCAGTTGACGGTTGGGCGGCGCAACAGGGCGTTCGAGGTGCCCGAGGTGATCGAGGCGTTCACCGCGTTGGAGCGGCGGCTCGCCAGTCCGGACGGGGATACGAGAACGTCGGAGCTGAGTCGTCCGGTGCCTCGGCGGCGGTAGTCGGGCGCAGAGTAGCTCCCGCTCAGCGTGCGGTGAAGGCGGCGGGGAGGTTGGCGGCGGCGAAGGGGGCGGGGACCTGGCCGTCGCGGGTGAAGTGGTAGAGCGCGGTTTGGTAGATGCCGGTGAGGGCGGTGGTGAGGACCGCGGCGGTGAGCAGCCACAGGACGGCGAGGGCGAGCAGGAGGAGCAGGCCCGCCCCGGAGAGCTGGAACGCCAGCCAGATCAGGCCGATGCCGGGCAGGGCCAGCAGCACACCGAGCAGCCCGAGTCCGGCGTTGCCGACGACGTTCTCGCCCCAGGTGGTGCGCATGGCGGCGGCGGAATCCTTGACCGCGTCGACCACGCCGCGATCCTCGAGCACGATCTTCGGCAGCACCAGGAAGGTCACCACCTGCCAGGCGACGCCCGCGGATCCCAGCACCAGCTGCATCACGAAGCCCGCGCGCTCCTTCAGCGCCTGCAGCACCCACGACACGGTGGCCGACAGCAGCGCCCACGGCAGGATCCGCAACCACCGCGATCCCGCGGCCCGCAACCCGCCGGCCACGCTGGGATCACCACCCCGCAGCGCGACATCGGCCTGCGAGATCAGCGCCGCGTTGCAGAACACCGTGACATACGCCATCACGGCGTACATGGCGAGCAGCAGCACGTAGGTCGCGGCCGTCGGGCTCTCGGTCCCGATCAGCGCGATGGGCACGAAGAACGACACCGCCACGACCACACTCGCGGCCCCCGACAGCACGGGAAACAGCGCGAGCTCGCCACGGCTGCGCAGCACACCGGCCGACGCCTTCATCATTGCCCAGGAATTGGCGAACGCCATGATTACCCTCCCCTGTGAATCATTGTCCCGGCCACCCTACTAGCGACAATCGGTCGGAGCAGCACGAGGCGCGATGGGAAAGCGCAGGGACGGACCGCTCGCGGGGCGCGGTCATGGAACCGCGCCCCGCCGACGCTCGTCTAGAACGGCAGGCAGCCCGCGGCCCGCAGCCGGGTCGCCAGCCCCGCCCCGACGGCGGTGGTGGACCCGGTGCCCGCGGTCAGCGCGGCCAGCACCTCGCCGCCGAGCCCGGCCCCGATGGAGCAGCCGAGCAGGTTGATGTCGATGGTGATGGTCTCCTCGGGGGTGCCGGGAATGCCTTCGTCGGCGACGGCCGGGCCGACTCCGGTTACGGCCATGGCCGCCAGCGCTACCGCAACGACGCCCGCTTTGACGATTCGCACCTGTACTCCTCCCGCGCCCGACGGCGCGATCCGGTCCGGGGCGGACCTGCCACCGCGACCGCCCGTCGCCCCGGTGCGAACGGCCGCAGCCACAGAGGTTGACCGGCCACGGCTCCCCGAAACCGGAACCTTCGCCCGTCGCGCGATGCCGAGTGGGCCGGCTGCCGTTGCGTGGCCGTGCGATCGCTCAGAATTCGAGCTCGGACCAGGGGACGTGGATGGAGAAGGGGTACGGGTAGTCGATGGCGTCGGAGTCCTTGGGGGACCACTTTCCCGCCAGCAGATAGTTCGCCGGGTACAGCGGTCGGACACCGTCCGGAAGCCTGCCGTGGGTGGTCTCCAGCACGAAGGCGTGGACCGTCGCGATGGCGCTCCTCCTGCGTTCCAGGGTGACTTCCCAGTACCAAGGAATGCCCGCTCGGGCGTAGCGGGCCTTCTTGGCCTCCATGTCCGTCGGTGTGTTCGAGGGGGACAAGACCTCGCCGACCAGCAAGACATCGTCGGCCCGGACATCCTGATAAGGCTCCGGCAGGCAACGGTGAACCAGGAAGTCCGGGGTGACGAAGTCGGATTTGCCGGTCTGGCCCAGGAATACGTTCGTCTCCGTGTGCACACGCCAGCAGCGGTCACCTTCGCCGGCCATGTCCTCGCGTGCGCACCGGCGCAGCCCGCTCCACATCAGGTTCGTGAACTCCTGGTGCTCGGCCGGACCACGGCGTAGCCATACCACTTTCCCCTCCCACAGTTCGATCTGCCCGGCGATCTCGTCGGGCAGTTGTTCGAGTTGCTCCCAGGTCATGTACTCCGGGAGATCGGGACGTTCGATCGGCGGATGCGCCATGGCTCGATCGTAGTCGCGCACCGGCTCCGCGGGACCGAGATCACGGCGGCCGGCCCACCCCCGATTTGGTCCTGATCAGGGCGTTGCCTACACTAGAGCGGTTGCCGGGGCACATCTGTGCCCGCATTCTGTGCGGGACGCCCGGGTGACGCGAACTCATCCGGTCGGCAAGTGCCTGCCGGACCAGCCGAATTGCTGTAGGCCCACCATGCGGGGCGCTCCCGGGCGCGCCGGTGCTGTATGGGAACCGCGGCGAGAAAGGTGTCGAGGTCGAACCATGACCATGACCGATCCGATCGCAGACTTCCTGACCCGTCTGCGCAACGCCAACTCGGCGTACCACGATCAGGTGAAGGCTCCGCATTCGAAGCTCAAGGCGAACATCGCCGAGATCCTCAAGCGCGAGGGCTACATCGCCGACTACCGGACCGAGGATGCCCAGGTGGGCAAGACCCTCGTCGTCGACCTGAAGTACGGCCCCAGCCGCGAGCGCAGCCTCGCCGGTGTGCGGCGCGTCTCCAAGCCCGGTCTGCGTGTGTACGCGAAATCCACCAACCTGCCCAAGGTCCTGGGCGGCCTCGGCGTGGCGATCATCTCCACGTCGCAGGGACTGCTGACCGACAGGCAGGCGGCACAGAACGGCGTGGGCGGCGAAGTCCTCGCTTACGTCTGGTAAGGGAGGTCAGGAAACTATGTCGCGCATTGGAAAGAAGCCCATCGCGGTGCCGTCCGGCGTCGAGGTGACGATCGACGGCCAGCACGTGTCGGTGAAGGGTCCCAAGGGCACCCTGTCCCACACCGTGGCCGAGCCGATCACCGTCACCCGTGGCGAGGACGGCCAGCTCGAGGTCGCCCGTCCCAACGACGAGCGGCGCAACCGGTCGCTGCACGGCCTGACCCGCACCCTCGTGTCGAACATGATCGAGGGCGTCACCAAGGGCTACGAGAAGAAGATGGAGATCTTCGGCGTCGGCTACCGCGTGCAGGCCAAGGGCTCGAACCTCGAGTTCGCCCTCGGCTACAGCCACCCGGTGCCGGTCGAGGCGCCCGAGGGCATCACCTTCGCGGTGGAATCGCCCACCAAGTTCTCCGTGTCCGGTATCGACAAGCAGAAGGTCGGCCAGATTTCGGCGGTCATCCACGGCCTGCGCAAGCCCGACCCGTACAAGGGCAAGGGCATCCGCTACGCAGGCGAGGTCGTTCGCCGCAAGGTCGGAAAGACGGGTAAGTGATCATGGCGCAAACCGAAAACCAGAAGGCCAAGCGCATCCCGCAGGGCAAGGACTCCTCGACCCAGCGTCGTCTGTCGAAGGCGCGTCGTCACTTCCGCCTGCGCAAGAAGGTCGAAGGCACCACCGAGCGTCCCCGCCTGGTGGTCAACCGCTCCTCGCGCCACCTGCACGCGCAGCTGGTCGACGACTCGGCGGGCCGCACCCTGGCCGCCGCGTCCTCGATCGAGGCCGATGTGCGTGCCGTCGAGGGCGACAAGACCGCCAAGGGCAAGAAGGTCGGCGAGCTGCTCGCCGCCCGTGCCAAGGCGGCGGGCATCGAGGCCGCCGTGTTCGACCGTGGTGGCCACAGCTACCACGGCCGCATCGCGGCGCTGGCCGATGCCGCTCGTGAAGGCGGGTTGAAGTTCTGATGACCAAGATTTCGAACGGAAGGAACGTCTGATGCCGGGACGTCAGCGGCGTGACGGCGGAAGCGGACCCGCCGGACAGAATGGCAGCGCCCCCGAGGGTCGCGAGAACCGCAGGGGCGGCGGCGACCGTCGCGGCGGCGACCGCCGGGACAACGCGGCCGAGAAGAACCAGCTCGAGCGCGTGGTCGCGATCAACCGCGTCTCCAAGGTCGTGAAGGGTGGTCGTCGCTTCAGCTTCACCGCCCTCGTGATCGTCGGTGACGGCAACGGTCTGGTCGGCGTCGGCTACGGCAAGGCCAAGGAAGTTCCCGCGGCCATCCAGAAGGGTGTCGAGGAGGCGCGCAAGGGCTTCTTCCGCGTCCCGATGATCGGCTCGACCATCACCCACCCGGTGCAGGGCGAGGCGGCGGCCGGTGTGGTCATGCTGCGCCCGGCGTCCCCGGGTACCGGTGTGATCGCCGGCGGCGCGGCCCGTGCCGTGCTCGAATGCGCCGGTATCCACGACATTCTGGCCAAGTCGCTCGGTAGCGACAACGCGATCAACGTCGTCCACGCGACGGTGGCCGCGCTCAAGCAGCTGCAGCGTCCCGAAGAGGTCGCGGCCCGCCGTGGCCTGCCCCTCGAGGACGTCGCTCCGGCGGGCATGCTGCGCGCGCGTGCGGGACAGGGAGCCTGACCATGGCAGATCTCAAGGTGACCCAGATCAAGAGTTCGATCGGCGCCAAGCAGAATCAGCGCGACAGCCTGCGGACCCTCGGTCTGCGCGGCATTCGCAAGTCCGTCATTCGTGAGGACAACGCCCAGAATCGCGGGCTGATCAACGTCGTGCGCCACCTCGTGACAGTTGAGGAGGTCTGACATGACCATCAAGTTGCATCACCTGCGCCCCGCACCCGGCGCGAAGCGGGACAAGATCCGCGTCGGCCGCGGTGAGGGTTCCAAGGGCAAGACCGCGGGCCGCGGTACCAAGGGCACCAAGGCTCGCAAGAACGTCCCCGCCGCCTTCGAGGGTGGGCAGATGCCGATTCACATGCGGCTGCCCAAGCTCAAGGGCTTCACCAACAAGTTCCGCACCGAGTACCAGGTGGTGAACGTCGGCCGCATCGCCGAGCTGTTCCCGCAGGGTGGCGAGATCGGCAAGGCCGAGCTCGTCGCGGCCGGTGCCGTGCGCAAGAACCAGCTGGTGAAGGTGCTGGGCGACGGTGAGATCGGCGTCGCGGTCCAGGTGACCGCCGACAAGGTGACCGGCTCCGCCAAGGAGAAGATCACCGCCGCCGGTGGCACCGTCACCGAGCTGGGCTGACGGTAGTCTCGACGACAGTGGCACCGGACGAGTGAAGAGCTCGTCCGGTGCCACTGTTAGAGTTCAGTTGTTGTCTGCCAAGCCACGTCGTGGTTTTCGGCGTCCCGGTCCGACGAGGGTCCGGGCACACCGCTGAAACAGCCATGGCATGACCATGTCGTTCGCGCCAGGAGGATCTGTGCTTTCCGCCTTCGTATCGGCCTTCCGGACTCCGGACTTACGGCGGAAGATTCTCTTCACGCTGGGGTTGGTCGCGCTGTACCGCGTCGGTGCCGCGCTGCCCTCACCGGGCGTGGACTACCAGGCGGTGCAGGAGTGCGTCGAGCTGGTCTCCGATGGCGACAACGCCGGCATCTACCAGCTGATCAACCTCTTCTCCGGCGGCGCGCTGCTGCAATTGTCGGTCTTCGCGATCGGCATCATGCCCTACATCACCGCGAGCATCATCGTCCAGCTGCTCACCGTGGTCATTCCGCGGTTCGAGCAGTTGCGCAAGGAAGGCCAGTCCGGCCAGACCAAGATGACGCAGTACACGCGGTACCTGTCCATCGCGCTGGCCGTGTTGCAGGCGACGGGTCTGGTCGCGCTGGCCGCGCGCGGTCAGCTGCTGCAGGGCTGCCCGCAGGACATCCTGGCCGACACCAGCATCTTCGGCATGGTCATCATCGTCCTGGTGATGACCGCGGGCGCCGCCCTGGTCATGTGGTTCGGTGAGCAGATCACGGAGAAGGGCGTCGGCAACGGCATGTCGCTGCTGATCTTCGCCGGTATCGCCGCCGCCATCATCGGTGAGGGCGGGGCCATCCTGGAGAGCCGCGGCGGCCTGGTCTTCAGCCTGGTCCTGGTGGCGGCCTTCCTGATCATCGTCGCGGTGACCTTCGTCGAACAGGGTCAGCGCCGCATCCCGGTGCAGTACGCCAAGCGCGTGGTCGGCCGCAAGATGTACGGCGGCTCCTCGACCTACCTGCCGCTGAAGGTCAACCAGGCGGGCGTCATCCCGGTGATCTTCGCGTCCTCGCTGCTCTACCTGCCCAACCTCATCGCCCAGCTGACCGGGTCGCAGAACAACACCGATCCGAGCTGGTGGCAGGAGATCATCCAGAAATACCTGGTCAACCCGACCAACCCGGTGTACATCGCGATCTACTTCGGTCTGATCGTGTTCTTCACCTACTTCTACGTCGCGATCACCTTCAACCCGGAGGAGCGCGCCGACGAGATGAAGAAGTTCGGTGGCTTCATTCCGGGCTACCGTCCCGGTCAGCCGACGGCCGACTATCTGAGCTTCGTCTTGAGCCGCATCACCCTGCCCGGCTCCATCTACCTCGGTGTGGTGGCGGTCCTGCCCAACGTGTTCCTGGACATCGGCAATACCAGCGGTATCCAGAACATCCCGTTCGGCGGCACCGCGGTGCTGATCATGGTGAGTGTCGGCCTCGACACCGTGAAGCAGATCGAAAGCCAGCTGATGAATCGAAATTACGAAGGGTTCCTCAAGTGAGAGTTGTACTGCTCGGTCCGCCGGGTGCCGGCAAGGGCACCCAGGCCGTCCTGCTGTCGGAGAAGCTGGGCGTCCCGCACATCTCCACCGGGGATCTCTTCCGCGCGAACATCAGCCAGCAGACCCCGCTGGGTCGCGAGGCGCAGAAGTACATGGACGCCGGCGACCTGGTGCCCAGCGACGTCACCAACCGCATGGTGGAGGCGCGCGTCAACGAGCCCGACGCCGCGAACGGTTTCGTGCTCGACGGCTACCCGCGCACCGTCGACCAGGCCGAGGCACTGGAGAAGATCCTCGGCGATCTCGACCAGAAGCTCGACGCCGTGCTGTGCTTCGTCGTGCCGGAGGACACCGTGGTCGAGCGCATGCTCGCGCGCGGTCGCGCCGACGACAACGAGGACGTGATCCGCAACCGTCTCCGGGTGTACCGCGAGGAGACCGAGCCGCTGCTCGACCACTACGACGGCCTGGTCGTCACCGTGGACGGCGTCGGCGAGGTCGACGAGGTCAACGCCCGCGCGCTGAGCGCTCTGGGACACTGATGCCGCCGTCGGCGCGGGGCTGAGCCGCCATGGTCTTCGGTCGCAAGAACAAGAAGGTGGTGCCGTTCCGCACCGCCGGTGAACTCGACGCCATGGCGGCGGCGGGCGCCGTCGTCGGCCGCGCATTGGTCGCGGTCCGGGCGGCGGCCAAGCCCGGCGTCTCCACGCTGGAGCTGGACGAGGTCGCCGAGCAGACCATCCGCGACGCGGGCGCCGTCCCGTCCTTCAAGGGCTACCACGGCTTCCCCGGATCCATCTGCTCGTCGGTGAACGACCGTGTGGTGCACGGGATCCCGACCGCCGAGGAGATCCTGTCGGCCGGTGATCTGGTGTCCATCGACTGCGGCGCGATCCTGGACGGCTGGCACGGCGACTCGGCGTGGACCTTCGGCGTCGGCGACCTCATCGAGGCCGACCGCCTGCTCAGCGAGGCCACCAAACTGTCGATGGAGGCGGGCATCGAGGCCATGCTGCCCGGCAACCGGCTCACCGACGTGTCGCACGCCATCGAACTGGGCACCCGCGCCGCCGAGAAACTGCACGACCGCGCCTACGGCATCGTCGACGGCTACGGCGGCCACGCCATCGGCCGCGAAATGCATATGGACCCCTTCCTGGCCAACGAGGGCGCCCCCGGCAAGGGCCCGCGCCTGGTGGTCGGATCGGTGCTGGCCATCGAGCCGATGCTCACCCTCGGCACCACCCAGACCAAGGTCCTCGAAGACGACTGGACCGTGGTGACGTTGGACGGCAGCCGCGCCGCGCACTGGGAGCACACGGTCGCGGTGACCGAAGACGGTCCGCGCATTCTGACGTTGCGGCCGGAGTAGCGCGAGCTCTCCGGAGCCCCGAATCCACTCGGCCCGGCCGCCATTCACGGTGGCCGGGCCGGATTCTTTTGTGCCGCAGTGGGTTCGACCCGTGCGCGTCACGATTCCAGCAGCACCGTCACGGGGCCGTCGTTGATCAGTTCGACCTTCATATGCGCGCCGAAACGCCCGGTCGCGACGGTCGCACCGAGTCCGCGCAGCGCGTCGGCGAACACCGCCACCAGGGGTTCGGCGACAGACCCCGGCGCGGCCATCGACCACGACGGTCGGCGCCCCTTGCGGGTGTCGGCGTAGAGCGTGAACTGGCTGATCACGAGAATCGGGGCGTCCAGATCGGCGGCGGAGCGTTCACCGTCGAGAACGCGCAGCCGCCACAGCTTTTCGGCCAGCGCTGCGGCGGTCGCGCCGGTGTCGGTGTGGGTGACGCCGACCAGCGCGACCAAACCGTGCGGTGCGCCGTGCGCCGCGGGGTCTATGCGGCCGACCACTTCGCCGGCAACGGTGACCTCCGCCGCCGTCGTTCGCTGCACCAGGATTCGCACAAGGTCATCATCGCAGGTCTCGGCGTCGGTTGCGGCGCGCCACCGATCCGTGTGAATTCCGTTGCGGCACTGCGCTGGTCTATTCCCGGCCACCTTTGGTTCACAAAGGGGATACCGCTGGTTAGCGCTGGACTGGCACCGTCGGAATCGGCGGACGGGCCGCGGGGTGTTTCGGGAGGAGTGATGGCGATGACGGACAGGGTGGAAGTCGACCCGGATCTGCTTCGCAGGGCCGCGCGGACCACCGAAGGCGTGCACGATCGCATCAAAGCCCTGAGGGTCAGGCTGGCGAGTTCGACCGCGGCTCTCGGGGAACCGTGGGGCGACGACAAGATCGGCACCACCTTCGAGCAGGGCCCCCCGGGCTACGCCGAGTCCCGCGACTCGGCCTTGGGCGCACTGGACGGCGTCGCGACGACGCTGGCCCAGATCCGCGATGTGGAGAACGATTCCGCCGACTACTTGGCGGCGCAGGAGCGGGCGAACGAGAGCATGTTCCGATGAGCCGTCCCGGTCGTCTGGTCAATGAGCGCACCCGTGCGGAGATGACCGAGGTGCTCGGCGAGGTGCAGCAGCAGCTGCGCATGATCGCGCGGGTGCAGCAGGAGCGAGCCCGGCTCACCGCCACCGCGTCGGTCAGGAACAAGCAGGTGACGGTCACGGTGAACGCCGACGGCATCGTGATCGAGACCAAGTTCGGGTCCGGCGTCGACGAGCTGAGCTATGCCGAGATCGCCAAGGCGGTCACCGACGCGGCGCAGCAGGCGGCCGCCGAGGTGGCTCGGCTGGGCAGCGAGCTGATGTCTCCGCTGGAGGACCGGCGCGCACGGTTGCCCAAGCTGAGCGACCTGGTCGAGGGCATGCCCGATTTGAGCGGTGAAATGCCGGTGACGCAGGTGGCTCCACTCGCGCCGCCCGATGCCGACGAGCGGCGTGCCGCCGACGAGAACGGGTCGGAGGAGATGCGGTTCAGCGACGTGGAGGAGCTCGACCATCACGAGGTGCGGGCGCGTGGAGTCACCGACAGCAGCTGGTGACGCCGGGTAGTAGCGAATGAGTGGGATCCCCGGCTATCTGGCCTGGCTGGAATGGGTCGCGGGCTCGGAATGGCCGCACGGCGACGAAGAGGGCATGTGGGCGCTCGCCGCGGAGTGGGAGGCGGCGGCGCGGGAACTCGAATCGATCATCGAGGACGTGAAGGCGGCGAAGGCCGACGCGCAGACCGCCTACCCGTCCGGGGCCGGTGGCGCGGAGATCATCGAAGCGCTCGGAGCCCTCGCCTCCGGTGAACAGTCGCTCGAAGGTCTCGTCACGAACCTCGAGGCGATCGCCACGTCGGCGTTCAACACCGGCACCGAGATCGACTACGCCAAGCTGCTGATGATCACGTCGCTGGCGCTGCTGGCGGCGGAGATCGCGGCGGCGTGGCTCTTCCCGCCCGCGGCGCCCGCGGTGTCGGCGGCGGCCATCACCGCTACTCGCATGGGCATCCGGGCGATCTTCACGCGGTTGATGACCCAAGTGGCCCGGTGGACGGCCGATCTTCCCGGGCTTTTCCGGTTCGTCATGCGCCACATCGCCCTCGACGCGGTCATCGGTGTCGGCCAGGAGGTGGGCATCCAGGCTTGGCAGCACAGTCAGGGCCACCGCACCGATTTCAAGGTGGACCAGATCGTCGGCGCGCTGGTGGGATCGGCCGCCGGCGGCGCCGCCGCGGGGCCACTCGGCGACCTCGTGGGCCGGAAGCTGAGCGACAAATTCGGCGATGCGATGGCGCCGTGGATGCAGGGCGCGATCACCGGCGCCACCGCGGGTCTGGCCGGTGGTGGCGCCGGTTACCTCGCGGGTCTGGGAACCCAGTTCGCGTTCGACGCCGCCAATCACGGATGGGACGAGGCGGTCAACCGGCTGGACAAGTCGCTGAGCGAGTTCGACCTGCGCTCGGTCTCCGGCGGCGGCATCGCGAGTGCGGGCATGATCAACGGCGCACTGTCCGGGGCGAGTACGGCGCAGGCACACCACTACTGGGCCAACAAGTATCCCGACATCTATCAGCCCGCGGCTGACCCCTCCCGGTTCGCGCTGGTCGCCGGGCCGCCGCCGGGCTCATCGGACGGTACGAGCACAGCGCCCGGTTCGGCCGACGGTCTCACCGCCGGGGTCGGCGGTGAGACGCCGACGCACGGCTCCGGTCCGGCGGCGACCGGTCCCGGGAGTGGAGGAACTTCGGCGAATGGCGGTGCAGTCGCCGCGACACCGGAGGGCGGGGGGCACGCACCGGGACAGGGGGTTCCCCGCGGGGGTGATGATGCGACAAACGGCAGTTCGGGGGACGGCGGGCCGCTGACCGGTGAGAGCGCGGCAACTGCGGGCGATGGCGCCGTTTCGCGGCAGCCGGGCGTGGACGGGGGTTCGCGGGCCGAGGGCACCGACAACGAAGCGCCCGCCGCCAGCGACACCACGGGCGACTCCGTACCGGCCGAGCGACCCCTCGCCGAAGGGCAGCAGGTGGTCGATCCGGCCACGTCGGACGATGCCGCCTCGCTCACCGACCGAGACCCGGCGCCCGCCGAGGGGGCACCGGCTCCCGAGCAGGACACGCCATCGACCGACGGAACCCCGCCCGCGGCGGACGCACCGCCCACCGAGGCTGGGCATCGCGCCGAGGGGGAGCCGCCCACCGGCGCGGCGCCGACCGATGCGCCCCCCGCCGAAGGTGCGCGACAGGCCGAGGGCGCGGCGCCGACCGACGCCGCCACGGATGGTGAACCCACCGCCACCTCGGTGGACAACCGAGCGGCGGAGGCGGTTCCGGGGGGCGTCTCCGACGCGAATCCCCGGCCCGGAGACCCCGCGGCTGCCCCGCGGCCGGGCGAAGACGACGCCGTCGCGGGCGCTCCCGGGGGCGGCACAGCCGATCCGGCGGGTACTGCCGCGCAAGCGCCGGACTCGCGCGCCGACCCGCCCTCGACGACCGGCTCTTCGGCGTCGACATCCACCGCAGCGCAGCCGGTTGCGGCGCCGCCGGCGCCCTCCGGACCGGCCGGTGACGGCTCCCGTCCACACCCGGCGGCCGAGAATCGTTCTGCGCCAGGCAGACCGGGCATGGACCAGATCAAGTCCGGCGGTGCGCCGATCGAGCGTGGGGCGGCGCGGACGAAGCAGGGAGTACCCGACGGCGATGCCGGTGCGCGACCGGCCCCCGCGACAGCGGCGAGCGGGCTCGCCGCCGAGGTGGCCCCCGCAACCGCGGAAGCGCGCGAGGGTGCGACCGACAGGCGCGCCACCGGCGCCGGACCCGACGTCGGTGATGCCGGGGTGGGCGCGGCCGAGCGACGAGCCGACGCGGATTCCGCCTCCGAACCACTCGCGGCGCGAGCTCGTCGGTCCACCATCGATCTCACCGGCGCGGTCCAGGCCGCCACCGCCGACGCCGCGGCCGCGCGCACGGACGCGGGGGAATCCCGGGACGCTGCCGCTGCTCCACATTCGGTGGGTGCCGGATCGCCGGACTCGGTCGCAGGGGCGGAGGGGCCGCGTGCCACCGACTCCGGCGACGGTGATCGGGGCACACCCGACGCGTCCGGCGACCGCACGGACGCCGACGCCCGGCCGGTGGGCGAGGGCGCCATATCGTCGCGCGATCCCGCGGACACGCGTGGCAAGTGCGCACAGCTGTCGCTGGCGTACCTGAAGGGGGTCACGGGCAGCGACGTGATCCGGGTACCCGAGCGCGAGATCGGCCTCGACGGCATGTCGGGCCCGGAGGTGATCGCGGCGGGCGGCGGCGAACTGCGTCCGTTCACCGATCACGAGGCGATGGCGCAGCGTCTGCGCGACGAGTCCGCGCACCAGCGCAAGCAGGGCCGTGACGGCCCTGTGTTCGCGCTGGTGATCGATGACTACGGCCCCGCGGGGCAGCACGCCTACGTCATGGCCGTCGAGGGGGGCGACGTCGTGGTGCGGGACCTGTCCGAGCGCACCGCCGGTCCGTTCCCGCCGCGGACCGCAGGTCCGATCGAGGGCACCTACGCCGTGCTGTTCGACAGCGCGGGCGCGCCGCTGCAACCGTTGACGCCGCAGCTGCGGTCGGCTTACGAGGCAATGGCGCGTGCCGACGAGGAACCGGAGAACGCGGCGGACCGCGCCGAAAGTGGTTCCGGTGACGACGATCCCGTGATCGACCCGGTGGGCGGCGGATCGGGGCGCCCACCGGAAGGACCGGTCACCGGCCGTCCCCCCGATCCGGACGATCCCGGCGACGACGGCGACAGCTCGGGCGATCGTCCCGATCCACCGGGTGATCGCGACCCCCTGGACGACATCCGTCGCTATCTCGACCGGCCCGAGGTCCGGGCCGGTGGTGACGATCCAGCCCGGTTGACCGATGCCGAGCGGGCCTACGCCGACAGGCTCGCCGAGGCGCTCGGTCTCTCGGAGGAACTGACGGGCAACCGCGACCCGTTGGGCACCCTGCGTGAGCTCGCCGATATGGCCAGGGCCCGAGGCTTTCTAGACGACGGCGCGGGCCTCATGCGCTTCCCGGACGATTTCCGTCCGATGGACGTCGACGAGCTGTATGGGGGCGAGGAATTCTGGCGTGAGGCCGACCCGGAGACCCGGCGCGCGATGGAGGCCGAGCTCCGCGCACTGGGTCTGGACGGCTTGGCTGTGCCCGCGCTGGAGCCCGGTGCACCGGACGCCGCGCAGGGCCCTGCCCGATCCGGCACCGATGGCTCGGACCGGTTCGATGCCGGTGACGCGGTGCGACGCGACAGCGAGACTCCGCTCGGCGCGGACGCTTCGGCGCGGCGCGACACCGGGGGCGAGGTCCGAAGCGATGCCGACGAGGTGCCCAGACCTGGCACGGACAGTACGCGCACACCGCCGTCGATGCGCACCGAGGCCGACCTGCGCGCGGAGCTGGCGCGGCGCCTGGCGGCCACCGACGCCGATCTGCGCCCGGACACCCTGGATCGCACGCTCGCCGAACTCCGATACTGGAATCTGCTGGTGGCGGGCACCATCGAATCGCTCGCCGACAACGCGGCTCGGTTCGATGCCGCCACCGACCCGGCGCATCGCGCCCAGATAGCGGCCGAACGCGCCGAGCTGGCCCGGCTCCTGGGTCTCGACCGGGACGCCGTGGGTCCCGCCGTCGACCGCACGATCGCGGAGCTGCGTGAGGAAACCCTGCGTCGCGCACGCGACATCGCCCTGCTCGCCGACCTGGCGCGCGCCGCCAGGGCTCCGGAGCCCGCAGACGTGCGCAGGTTGCTGCTCGACGTCGACGGTGAGGTCGTCGCGGTGGCTTTGCGCGCCGACGCGGATGGCGAGTGGCGGGTGCCCGGTCCGGAACCGGAAACAACTGCCGCCGAAGGTGAGTCGTCCGGGGAAGGCGAGATCGTCGTGCGGCCCGGGAATCCCGTCTCCGAGCGGAGCGCGCGCCTGCGCCAGTGGTGGGACCGGTTGCGGGCGACGCTGCGCGAGCTGGGGGATCAGGGGCGCGACCAGCTGACGCCCTCTCGCGCCGGCCACCAGGGTCACAATCCCAAGTACCCATCCGGGTCCGGCGAGGACGGTCGCGGCCAGACCGCGCTGTCGGACTTCGCGGGCCTCACCGACCCCGACGCCCAGGGCGCGTTCAATCCGGCGCGCATCTGGAAAGAGGGCGCGACGATGTGGAAGAACCGGGAGCTCATCAAGTTCTTCGGGAAACTGTCGAGCCGGATGCGCGATATCGCGGGCGAGCACATCCCGATCCTGGACGCCGACGGCGCCGAGTACGCGTACTGGATCGAGGACGCGGACCCGCAGCTGCTGCGCGAGATGGAGCGGGAACTGAAGCTGGCGGGCCTGCTCGATCCCGACGTCACCCTCGGACCGCCCGAAAACAGCGACACCGCAGTGGAATCCAGCGCTCCCGCCGCGGACGACTCGCGGACCGGCGACAACGCGCACCGCACCGGAGACGACGCCGCCCGCGCGGCCGACGACGAACTCCGCGCCGCCGCCGACCGCGCGGGCATCCCGCTGCGCGACACCGACCCGGCGAGCGTGCGGCGGGCTCTGGCCGAAGCCGAGTACCGCACTGCGCGCCGCGCGGCGGCCATCGACGCGCTGTACGCGGCGGGTCTGCGGTACATCGACGAGAACGCGCGCATCCCGTACAGCCGCGAGATCAGCATGTTCGACAGCGATCCGCTGAACCGCTATCTGATGGAGGCACTGCGCGCGGGCGGCCTCGACCCGACCCTGCTGGCCTGGGAAGGCGTCAACAACGGCGGCGAGCCCGCGCGCGACTGGGGCGATCTGTACTACAGCGATCAGCCCGGTCGCGACGACGGCCTGCGGGAGCACTTCGAGAACGCGCTGCGCCGCGACCAGATCAAGGACCAGCGGTCGGTCTGGGCGCAACTGCTCGGCGTAGACCTGACCGCGCTGGACGCGGTGCGCCCCGCCGATGTGCTGGCCAACCTGAGCGAGCGGGACCGAGCGCGGCTGTTGGCGAACCTGGACGCGGGGGCGCTCGCGGATCTGGTGTCGACGACTGCCCGCGAGGGATCGCCCGTGCCGGCCGATCCGCTCCAGGCACTGGCCGGCCTGCCCCCTGCGCAGTTGAGTTCGCTGCTGGCGCCGCGGGATCCGGCGGAGCTGGTGCGACTGCTCGCCGACGCGGACACCGCCGAGGTGAATCGCGTGCGAGCCGAACTGGAGCGTCAGCGCCTGGAGGCGGCCGTACGGCAGCTGTATGCCGAAACGGCGGACCACGCCGCGGAACTGGCTCGATTCGCCGATATCGCGGCACCTCTGGTGCGGTCCGAGGACAGCGGTCCACTGCGCGCGGCGTCGCTCGCCGAATGGTTCGCCGCCCACGACGCGTCCGTGGTGGGCGACGGCGTGGCGCGGGTGCCCGACGCGGGCGGCCGGGATCGTCTCCTCGTGCTGGACGGTCCCGGCGATACGGCACGCAGGCTCGCCGATACGCTCGCCGCCGATCCCGACCTGGCCGAGGCGGTGAATCGAGGTGCGATCCGGGTGGAGTTCGCCGACGCGTGGGTCGACCGCGCGGGGGGTCTGCACATGGATCCGGCGGGAACAGCGGATGTGCGGCACTTTCACGGCGTGGTGGACGGCCGCCCCGTCGACGTCACCCTGCTGCGCGCGCCGGACGGTACCTGGCAGCCGGTTCCGGATACCCCGCCCGGTGACCCGGCCACTCCCCGGGATCTCCGCGACCTCTCGCCCGAGCAGCTGCGCGCCGACATCGACAGGCTGGCGGGCGAACTCGGCATCGATGCCGGCGATGCCGACGCGCTGGACCGAATCGTCGCCGACGAGCGCCTGCGAAACGCCTTGCGCGCCGCGCGCATCGAGGCCATCGCGGACTTCACCCGCAGCGCCTGGGCGATAGAGTCCTTCTTCGGCATCACCGAGGTGCGTGATCAGGTGGCGTACCGGCTCGGTGTGCCGCCGTCGGAACTCACCGCCGACCGGATCGCGCAGGTGCTCACTTCCGAACAGCGCACGGCGCTGCTACGCCAGCGTGTGCAGGATCTGACCGGCTACGCGAAAGTCCTGCGCGACATCGACTCCGCGGCCGTCTTCGCCGCCCGCGATCAGCTGGCCCGCCGTCTCGGCCTCGCTCCGGAGGAGCTCTTCCCGCGCAAGTACTTGAAGGGGGACGATCCGTACTTCGCCGAGCGGGGCGAACAGCACGCTCCGAGCGAACTCCGGTATGTGCGCCACGGCGACAAGAAGGGTATCGACGCCGGGGTTCTCGTCGACCAGATCCGGCAGGCGGTCCGGAGCGGTCGCGAGGATCAGGTGGGGGCCGCGCTGGCGGAGTTCGCGCAGGCGCTGCTCGACATCGATCCGTACCGGGAGACACCGGAGGGGAGTCGATCGCCCGACCCGCGTGCCGGGACGGGGGAGCTACCGGTCCACGATGCCGGATCGCCCGCACACCTGCGCGAAATCATCGGGGACGTGCAGGCTTTCGCGGACGCGGTCGGCGCACCGGACCGCGTACCGGCGGATCCGCCCGGCGCCGAGGCCCGCCCGCAGGTCGATCCCGACTGGGCCGGCGTGATCGGCGTCGACATCGAGGGCGCCGACGCCGCCCGCCTGGTCGAGGTTTACGAGGACTACCGCGACGGCAGGATCGAGAAGCACGAAGGCCTCTCCGCCGACGAGCTCGCCGAGCTCCAGGCCCGCCTGCGCGAGGAAGTGCGCGAACGGGCCGCCCGGCTGGCCGAACTCGCCGAACTATCGTCCGAGTTCCAGCGCAGGCAGGCCGCGCAGCCGTCGCCCGCGCCGATCCCCGCAGATGATCCACGCTCGCGCATCGAGGACGCCTACCGCCGGGAGACGGCCGCACTGGCCGACGAAGCGCGGATGCGCGCCGCGGTCATGGACAGGTTGGCGGCGGAGAACGCGGCCGCCGTGCGGGAGCGCGATGCGGCCCGTGCGGCGCTGAACCGGGCCATGGACCGGCTGCCGGTGGACGACTCCGATGTGGCCGACCGGGATTCGGTGCGCCGCGCCGCCGAGGAGATGCGCGGCCGGACGATGCGCGCGGACGAGATGGCCGACCGTCTGGCTGCCATCGACGCGTTCGAGGAGGCGGCGCTGCGCCACCTGGACGCGGCGGAACGGCTCGGCATCCTCGACGGCGCGATGGCCATTGCGATGGAACGCGACGCCGTCGCGAACGAGGGCGCCAGGCCGCTGACCGACCGCATCGGTGTGCTGGACGACCCACCCCGGATCGTGGTCGTCGGGTGGAGCGACGGTGACGCCGCCCGGGTGTTGGATCAAGGGCGGCGGGATCATCCCGAACTCGCCGCTCTGCTCGATCGCGGCACACCGGTGCGGGAGCTGCGCATCGACTTCGGCGAGGACGGCCGGATCACGGTCACTCGCACCGATCTCGGCGACCCCGAGCCGCCCGTCACGCCGCCCGCCGACGGCCCGTTCACGCGGATGGACGAGGCGGTCCGGCAGTTCGGCGAGCGCGCCGACGAGATCATGCGGGAAGCGAACACCCGGCTGGATGAGATCCAGCGTCGTGCCGGCGCCCGCCTCGACGACATCATGCACGAGTTCCGCGACGGTCCGGACGACGACGGTCCGGCCCCGGTGGGGCCGCGCCCGGACGCTCCTGACAGTCCACCGGAGGGCCCCGCCTCGGCCGCCCGCCGCATCCCTGAGCCAGACCCCGCCGGCGCGGGTGAATCGGCGGCGCGGCAACCGGATTCGGACGACCCACTGGCGTCCATCGACGAAGCCGTGCGCGAGTTCGGCGATCGAGCCGACGCGCTGATCGCCGAGGCCCGCTCCCGCTTGGACGAGGCCGAGCGCCGCGCTGGGGAGGGATTCGACGAGATCCAGCGCGCCTCCGACGCCCGCTTCGCCGAACTCGCCCGCGAATTCGAGGCCGCCGCGAGCGCGGGGCCACCGCACGCGTCCGGCGACCAGCAGATCCTGCCTCCGCGAGGCGCCCGTTCCGTGGCCGAATCCGGTGCGCAGCAGTCGGATTCGACGGAGCAGGTGCCGCGGACCGGGACGGCGTCCGGGCACTCCGATGCTGGTGATGGCCGACCGGCCGCCGATTCCGCATCGGAGGGTGCGGCTTCGCGCGGTGCGCAGGACCGGGTTGCCGACTTCGCCCGTGGTATCGAGGCCGCGCGCGCCGAGGGCCGTGTGGAGGAGGTCCAGCAGCAGATCATTCCTCCGCGATCCCCGCGCGATGCCGCGAGTTCCGCCGAACCGACCGAGATGCGCTCGGATCGGCACGATCCGCTGGCGGCCCTCGAGGAAGCCGCGGCGCGGTTCGGGGAACGAGCGGATGCCCTGGTCGCGGAGGCCAATGCCCGCATCGATGACGCCCAGCGCCGCGCCGAGCGACATTTCGACGACATTCAGCGGGCGTCTGATGCCCGGTTCGCCGAGCTCCGGCGCGAATTCGACGGACCGAGCGCCGAGCGTACAGCCCGGCCCCGTGCCGATTCGGACGACCCGGTGGCCGACCTGGACGAGGCTGTCCGGCGGTTCGGTGAGCGCGCCGACGAGATCATGCGGGAAGCGAACTCCCGTCTGGATGAGATCCAGCGTCGCGCCGACGCTCGCCTGGACGAGATGATGCTGGTATTCCCCCGCGACCCCGGCGAGCCGTTCATCGCGGGAGCCGATCCCAGCGATCAGGTTGTGCGCATCGACGACTCGGTCCGGCGGTTCCATGCCCGCGTCGAAGCCCTGATGGCGGAGCTGAACGTCCGCCTCGACACCATCCAGCGCGCCGCCGACGCGCGATACGACGCGATCCTGCGTGAGATCGAAGCCGGACCCGATCGGACCGCACCCCCGATCGACCCGGCGGCCCGCATCGATGCCGCCGTCCTGCGGTTCCACGACCGCATGGACGCCCTGCTCGCGGAGGCCGACGCCCGCCTCGACGACATCATGCGCGGCCCGGGATCTGACGATGAGCTGGATGTGCCCGCCTGGGGTGACGGGCCACGCGCGGCCGGGGACTCCGGGCAGGTGTCCAGCATGCGGTCGCTGGGCGACCCCGCCGATCAGGTGCGCGCTCTCCTGGCGCAGACCGAGGTGGGGGCGCGGATACTGGCCGAACTGGACGCGGGGCCCGTACGGGAGCGGTTCGCGGGCGCGCACCCGGACGGTCGCGCCGGCGAGATGCGCAGGCGGGATCTGACGCTGGTCACCTACACCAGCGGCACCGATCACGTGCAGCAGGCGCTGGTGATCGCCCATGAATCCGTGCACGCCGAGTACTTGCGGGACGGGCGCAGCGCCCGCGAGCGGATACGGACGATGGGGCGCGAGGAGTTCGTCCGCGCCATGGTCGACGAAGAGGTCGAGGCGAACGTGCGTCGCATCGAGCTCGCCCAGCAGTTGCGCGACCTCGGCTACCAGGTCGACGCGAGCCCGGTGGCGGGCGCGCTCGAACGCGAGTACACCGAGGCCTACGAGCGTGCCGTCGCGAATCTGTCCATGGACCGGTTCGCGCTGCGCGATCCCGGGCTCGCCCGGGACCCCGAGGTCGTCCATCGCGCCGCACACGAGTTCGCGGCCGCCGCGATCCGCGCCGATATCGCCGCCTTCCGCTCCGACGACGGGGTGACCTACGCCGACTACTACGGCGCCGCCTGGGATCGCGCGCGGGCGGCCGATTCCGAGGCCGGGACGAATGCCCATCCCGTGTCCACCCCGGCGCTGGCCGAACGCCTCCGCGCCGACGCGCTCGAGCGGCAGGCGGCCGGACTGCTGGCGGACGAGCTCGCAGCCGA
Source organism: Nocardia puris (assembly GCF_003315035.1). Lineage (GTDB taxonomy): Bacteria > Actinomycetota > Actinomycetes > Mycobacteriales > Mycobacteriaceae > Nocardia > Nocardia puris. The sequence continues at coordinate 240,997 of NZ_QNRE01000008.1, read as the reverse complement.
AGTGCGCGCGTCCGCCACGGCGCTCGGACTTCCCGCGGACGCCGGTCGATCGGCGTTGCGCGAGCGGGTGTTCGAGGAGCTGGCCCGGATCGACCGGGCGCTCACCGAGCCCGGACTCCCACCCGAGCAGTCCGCGGCACTGCGCCGCCGCGCACACGATCTGCGCGCCCTCGCGGATGCGGCCGACCGCCACGCGCACGCTCGCTGGGAGTACCAGCGGATCGATGAGACCCTCGCGGCAGCGGCGGCGCGCGACGTGCTCATCGCCGAGGCGGGCGCGGACGGGCTGACGATTCTGAGCGATCACGTGGCGATCCGGGCGGGCGACCCCGATCGGGTGATCGTCGCGGCGCCACCGGGTGAGCACATCAGGGTGCTGGCCGATGCCGCGACAGATCCCGCTGCGGCGGAACGTCTTTCGCGTACATCCGAGCGCGAGTCGCGGACCGTGACCGTCGACCGCGACGGCCGGGTGTCGGTGGAGGCCGCCGCGAACACCGGCGCGGAGCCCGCACCACGCGTCCCGGAGGTGACGCCCGGCGACCTCGTGGCCGAGGCCACCGCCCAGCGTCTCGCCGCCCTGCGGGAAGCCCTCGTCGCGCTCCCACCGGGACAGTGGATCGAAGAGACGCTGCGCCGTCACGACGTCCGGATCGTGCACGACACCGGCAGGCCCGCCGGGTATCTGCCCGAGCGCAACACCCTCGTCCTCGACCCGGGCGCGACCGACGCCGAAAACCTGCTGGCCCTCGCGCACGCCGCGATCCACGCCGATATCGCCCGGACCGATCCCGTCGCGTACGCCCGCACCCGGCAACTGTCCTCGCGCGCGGACTACATCGAGCGCATGATCGCCGGCGAGGCCCGCGCGCTCGCGCTCGAGATCGTAATCGCGCGGCAGTTGCGGGAGGCCGGGCACGACCTGCCGGTCGGTGCGCCGGAGCGGGCCTACACCGAGGCGTTCGACGCGGCGCGGGCACGGGCGGCCGCGGCGGAGCGGGGACTGGTGCGCGCCGAGCTGGACCGGATCGCCAACGAGGCGGGCCTGGCGGCGTTGCGGACCGTGCTGCCGGAACATCGGGACTCGGTCGACACACCGTCGTACCGTGAAAGCTTCGGCCGCGCCTGGGATATCGCGCACGGCATCCGCCCGTTCTCCGACCGTGTGGCCGCCGCGCTCGACTCGGGCATCCGGTCGGTGGAACCGATCGCCGAGGGCCGGGCGATGTATGAACCCCGGCGCGCCGAGCGGATCACCTTCGGCAACGGCGACGTGCTGGTCCGGACCACCTATCGCAACACGCGCCACGCCGACGCCGCCCAGCTGGTCGCCCTGATGGGCGCCGCTGTCGGCGCGAATATCGCACCGGTGCATCGCGATTCGCCGACCACCGTGTTCACCGACCTCGAGCCGGGGCGTCCGGTCGCCGACGGAATACTCGACGCCGCCGACACCTTCCGCGACGCGCCGGGTGCGAACGGTCTGGGGCTGCTCGACGCGCTCACCGATCGTGGCGGCCGGGCGAACTCCGACTGGACCGTGCGGCCCGGCGAGGAGATCGGCGGTATCGGCAACCACCTCGCCTTCGGCAACGACTCCCGCCCCACGCCGGTCCCGCTCGGTTTCGCCGAACGGTATGTGACCAGGACGGCCGGCGGTGAGATCGCGTTCGTGCCCAACGATCTCACGCCCGGCCAGGTGCGTTCGCTCCGCGCCCGGATCGAGGCGCTGGCGCCGGACTTCGCGGCGCTTGGCCGGGAGAACTGGCACACCGCCCTCCTGCTGCGCCTGGACGAACTCGCCACGTTCGCCCGCCCGGACGCCATGGTCGACGCACCGCTCGGTGGCCGCATGTCCCCGGACGGATCGGTGTACGTCAACCGGTACGGCGGCAGCGACCGGTTCGGAGTGCTGGCCCAGGTCGACGCCGACGGCGTGCTCACCCTCGAACTGCGTAGCGGACCGGGAACTCCCTCGGGGACCGAGATATTCGCCGACGTTCTGCGGGCGCTCGGGCATCGGGTCCGGGCGATCCGGGGCGAGTGGTTCTCTACCCCGCCGCTCTCGGACAACTTCGAGACCTTCACGGCGTCCCTGCAAGCCGGACTCGATCCCGTCGAGGCCGCGCGCAGCACCCATACGGGTAAACTCGCCCGGCTGTTCGGCTTCACGGAGGTGACGATCGCCCCGGGCGACCTGACCTACGCCTCGGGCGAGCTGGAATCGGCCGGCGCCCTGTTCACCCGCCCTGCCGCAGATGCCTCCGGAGCCGGGCGGCCACCGGGTGATCCGGCGCCCGCACCCCCGCCGGATCGGGTCGCCGAGCCGAACACGGAATCCGGCCGCGCTGCCGACGACGGCCCCGGGACCGACGATGCCGGGCCGATCGGTGGGCTGACGGGCGGCACGCCACCCGTCGTCCACGGGACCGTTGTGGCCGAAGGCAACCTGCCGGTGGGCGGCGAACCGTTGTACCGGGGAGTGCCGCGGTTGCTGGAGGACGGGACGATCAATCCCGCCTACGAGGCGGCACTGGCCGGCGTCGCTATGCCGCGCGGCACGCAGTCGGTGTCGGCCGAAGAACACGTGCTCGGCGGGCACGACATCAGTGATCTGACGTCGTGGTCGCGTCTACGCACGATGGCCGAGGCTTTCGCCGACGGCGACGGGATCATCCTCGAGTGGCGCACCGGGGCGCCACCCGACGGCGCGTCCTGGGCGTTCAAGCCCTTCATCGACTACGACCTGATGATGCAGTACCAGCAGGTGCTGATCCAGGGCACGCTCACCGACGCCCGTGCGGTCCGGTTCATCGAGGCCCCGGATACACCCCCGGAGGGCTACGGCGCACCGCCCTCCACCGGGGACGGCGGGACACCGGGCACGGCGTCGGGGATGCCGATGCCGCGTGAGCTGTCCACCATCGCTCCGGAAGACGGTGCGGTCCAGGCGGATACCCCGGTCCCGGACAGCGGGCGGAGCTTGTCGCAGTTGCTCGCCGCGCGGGAGAAGCTGGAGATGCGGCTGGCCGCCGACCAGATGGCGCGCGACGAAATCGCCGCGCGGCTCGGTATCGAAGATCCGGCCACGGCCCTGCGCGCCGACAACCTGGACCGCACGCTCATCGCGCTGCGGCGGCGGCTCAACCGTGACGCCCGCTCCGAGCCGGGATCGGTGACGGGCTGGGTCGAAGACTTCCAGCGGCTCGCCGACCGCGCGCAATCGTTCGCCCTGCGACAGGACGAACTCGCCCGGACCGACCTGGAGATCGCGGCGAAGACGCCGGCGCGCGCGACGGACGAGATCGCCGCCGAGGCCAGGGCGTTCCGCGACGCGCTGCGCGCTCTCGAACTCGATGAGCGATTCGTGCTGCCCGTGCGCCTCGAGCGGTCCGCCGAGGACATCGGCACGCCGCGCTACGACCTCCGCCAGGCGCACACCGCCGCGGGCGAACCGGTCTCGGTGCTCGCCCTGCGGGTGAATCTGGCGGCCTCGCCCGATATCGGTCCCGAACAGCTCGCCGCGTTCCGCGCGGAGGTACAGGATCAGGTCGACCGGGTGTTCAACTCCGCCCGGCGCCTGCCCGACGGCAGCCTGCTGCTGGTGGACGTGGAATTCACCAATGTGTTCCGCGGGCACACTCGGATCGTTCTCGGCGACGCGGCGGGCGACGGCACCGAGTTGCACCCGAATGCGCCCTCGGAGGTCATCGGCCGTGAGCTGCGGCTCCGCCTCGGCCTCGAGGACCTCGGTCTGCGCGGCGTCGAACCGGGGCTCACCGACGCCGATCTGCGCCGGATCGACGCCGACATGGCGGCGGCCAGAACCGATGCGGTGGTGAGCGATCCGGCCCAGACGCGACGATTCGGGGCGCACCGGCTGTCCGAGCTGGAGAGCGCGCACCACCAATGGGCCGTCGAGGACGCGCTGCGGGTGGGCGACCGGTTCGCGGTGGGCGCGGACCCCCGAGTCAACGGGTACGGTTCGCTCATCAACGACGGCGGGCATTTCGTGCCCGGCCGCAATGTCAATTGCGTCGACTGCACGGCGGCGGCACTGGCGTCGCATTTCGGCGTCCCGACGGTGGCGGTGCCGGTGGCCCCGTTCCGCAACGACGCCGGACTGCTCGAATACGGCATCGGCGAGGCCGGTGGTGTCGAGCGGTTGTCGCAGTGGCTCGGTGGCGAGTTCATCGAAGCCGAGGGCATCACCATCGCCGACCAGTTGCGGGCCATGCACGACCGGGTCGCCGAGCTGGGGCCCGGGTCGGCGGCCCCGATCTGGATCGGATGGCACGCGTGGGACCCCGACGCGGGGTGGCTGTACAACGAGGACGGGTACCCGCGGATCGACCACCGTCATGTGATGGCCGTCGTCTATCCCTACGGCGCCGAGGGGCCGGTGTGGTGGGACGCACAGACGCGGGCGATGTGGGACGCGCCGCCCGAGCACGTCGTCACCTCCGCCGCGTCGGTGTCTTTCATCCCGCTCGGGCCGGACGGCACAGTCGCACCCGTACGGGTGGAAAGCGCATCCGGCACCGCGGGCATTCCACCCGAAAACCCAACGGGCGCCACCGCGACTGGGCGGGCCGACCCGGACGACGGCGCGCTCCGCGCAGGCCGCGGCGACTCCGCCGCGCCGCCAGGACCGGCGGCGAACGAGCTCGCGGCGCGGCCGGACGCGCCGGATTCCGGGGCGACCGGATCCCCCGCGTCCCGCCCCGACGATCCGGCGCGGGACACCGGCCGCGACTCTGGTGTGACCGATCGGGTGCTCACTTCGCTGCAGCGTCTGTGGGGTGCGCTGACCGGTGACGAGTGGGCCGGGCTGGCGCCGGCGGCAGTCGGGGAGCAGTTGTCGCGGCTACACGGGCTCGAGGTGTCCGGATTCGACGATCCTGCCGTGGACGCCGGGGGCGCACGGGAACTCGCGCGGACGGTCGATGACATCCTGACCCGCTACCCGGCGATCGATCTGCGCGCCGTGCGCATCGGCGACACCGTCCACGACACTTCGATCGCCGAATCGCGGCGGCGGGTCGGCGACGACGGCCGGATGTACACCGAATCCCTCGTCCTGAACCGCGCGCACGCCACCGATCTCGTGGCGTTGCGCGCACGGGTGGAAAGCCAGGTCGAGTCCGGATACACCCTCCGGGGCGCGGAACGAGATCCGGTGCGCGCGGTGATCGTCCACGAGTTGGGCCATGCGGTCGATACCGCGGGGCAACGGCTGCTCCGGGATGAAGGCACGGCGGAGACGCTGGCGCGGCTGTTCGGCGTCTTCGCCGCCGACCGTGCCACCGTCTCCCGGGACGACTTCGCCGAGTGGCTGTCGCGGCTGAGCCGCTACAGCTTCACCGACCGGACCCGGCCGAGCCCCGAAACACTGGACCTGGGCGAGGCGCTGGCCGAGGCATTCCAAGCCGTGGAACTGCTGGGGCCGCGGGCGTCCGAGCCCGCGCGGGCGTTGTATTCGATGCTGATGGACGCGGTGCGGGAATCCGCGCGCTCGACGCCCCCCGCGCAGGTCACCGTCACCCGGCCTGGCATCGGCAGAGAACTGGAACGCGCCGCCGAGCGACGCGCCCGGACGATCCGGCAGGCCGAACGGGCGCTGGCGGAGCGCGACCGGTTGGCGGCCGAGGTGGGAATCGGCCATCCGGACGTATCGTTGCGCGACCCGGTCCGGTCGCGCATCGAGCCCGGCCTGCGCCAAGAGGCGGCCGCCGCGGGTCCGGACCGCGAGGCCCTCGTCGACCGGATGTTCGCCGCCGCGGACAGATTCGAGGCCGCGAATGCCCGGCGTGCCGAGCAGACCGCGGAGGTCGAGCGGATCACGTCGGAGATCCTCGGCCCGCTGGTCGCCGCGGAGGCGGCCGCGCTGGGTGCGCACTTCCGTCTCACCGACTCCGACCTGCGGCGGCTCGGCAGCGCCATCGCCGCGGCGAACACCGCTGCCGCGGCGGGCGAGGGGCCTGGCGATGGCGATCGGGGCGTGACCGATGCCGTGTCCGGCGGGGACGGAGGCGAGGCACCTCCGGCGGGCGCCGTGGTCCCGGGCGGTGACGACGGTGACCACATCTACGCACCGGGCGATCCGGACGATCGCAGGCGCCTGCTCGGCTGGGGCTATGACGACGAGCACGTGCGGCCGGGCCTCTTGCTCTGGGCGCTCGATGTCCTCGACCGCGCGGGCGTCCGGATCCGGGTGACCGCGGACCCCGCGGCCGTGATCGAACCGGGTCACCCGCGCACGCGTGAGCTGCCCAACCCTGCTGCCGGATACGACGCTGGCAGCAATACCGTTGTGCTGCATCAGAATTCGAGCAGTCTGTCCGGACGGCGCAGGGAGCTCGTGCGCGCGGCGGCCGAGCTCATCGGCGTGGCGCCGGATCCGGCGTCGATGTCGCGCGCCGATTACGTCCGCGCCGTGCTGGATCGCGCGGCGTTGAACCACGCGCTGGTGACCGAAGACCAACGACCGATGACGCCGCTGGACTCCGGCACCCCGATCGACATGGTCTATCGGCGGGCATACGACGCGAGTTCGGCTTTCCTCGCGTCCACCGATCCGGACTGGAAGCATGTCGAGAGCGATCTGCCACTGGTCGGCGGTGAGGACGTGCTGCGGATTCGTCACGCCGCGGCGTTCCGGGCTGGTCTGCGCGCGGTGCGCGCGCATCTCGACAGAGTCGGACCACTCATCGATGGCCGTACCTATGCCGATGTGGCGCGCGCCGAGTGGGATCGGGCGCACGGCAGGCCGGAGGACCCGCCCCGACGGGTCTCCCGCCGCGTGTCGCTGCCGCGCGTGGATGCCCCGGTGCTCGGCAACAGCGTGGCCGCGCGCAAAAGGCACGCGGCGGCACTGGCAGACGAGGTCAGCGAGTTCCGGGCCCTGCGGGAATCGGGGATGTACGTGCGGCACAGCCCGATCGAGCGCGCGTACACCAGGGCGTTCGACCGGGCGTCGGCGCGCGGCCGGGACGGCGACACCGCACACGCCGCCGGTCGCCGCGCGATCGAACGCTATCTGCGCTGGGCCGGCCGGGACACCGCCGAACTGCTCCTCGATGTCGTCCGCGCGCACCACCGTGAGCCGTCCCTCACGTGGGGCGAGCCCGGGCACGAACGAGCGACCACGCCGGACCCGCGCAGCGTCGCCGCCGACGACACGCAGACCGCTCGGGCCCGGCGAGCGGCCGAGGAATTGGTGCGTGAGAATCCCGGCGCGCTGCTGCTGACCGATCACATCGTGGAGCTGCCCCGCCGGCGGTGGTCGTCCTACGAACACAGCGACGAGCAGGCCGATTACAAGATCGCCGAGATCAGCGGGCATCCGCGCCACCTTCCGGCGAAGTGGACCAAGCCCGAATTGGTGGTGTTCGCCGACCACGGCGGGCACGAGGGCGTCTTGCTCCGGCTCCCGGAAACGCTGCCGGAGTACCCCGGCGTGTTGTGGCGCGGGGACTACACCATCACCTATGTCGGTTTGCGGCCCGACGGAAACCACGATTGGGGTATCCCCCCCGACGTCGCCGCGGGCGGCTTGCGCTCGCCGAGAACGAATGACGTGCAGGACCAGCTGGTGCTGCACTACCTGAACGGCTACGCGGACGGCCGGATCGATTCCGGATTCGACGACTGGTTGCGGCGTTCGGAGTCCGACGCCCTCCCGCCCAGCGGGGCCGACGAGCCCAGCTTCACTGTCATGGGTCGGCTGCTTGCCCGGGCGATCGAGGCGGCGCGGGCGGGCAACGGCGAGCCCTTACCGCTCGCCGATGGAGCTGTGCACCCGGACAAGGTGCTCTTCGACCTGGTGACCCGCGGCCTCATGCTGCCGGAGCAGCCGAGCTACAACGACGGAACCGGCCGGCGTAAGCCGGAATTCACCATCGGCTATGTGGAACTGGAGCTGGTGACCATCCCGGTGTGGTTGCGGACCGACGGCAGTGGCGACTGGCGAGTGGCACCCCCGTCACACCACGGCAATGCCTCCGACGCCCTCGGCCGGATGCTGCCGGAGCTGTCGGCTCCCACCGTGCCCGCATTGACCGAGCTCATCGCGCGGCGGTTGCGAGAGGGACCCGGGCCGGCCGATCAGCTCGCCTCTCCTCCGACGCGGCCGGAGGAGACGCCGCCGCGCGACAGCGTAGAAGTCCTGCTCTCGGACTTGGCCGCGGAGATCGACCGCGGGACGGACCGGGCAGCGGCCAGTGCGCGCGCGCTGCGCGAGTTCTATCGGTACTCGCTGCGGCCTTTCGTCAGGAGTATCGGCGTCGCGGCGGGCTACGACGTCGCCCGGCTTCCCGGATTCGGACGGCACCGGGTGACGATGCTCGAGCTGCGGCTGAAGGTGGAGTACGGACCGGGCGTCACGGAGGAGAAGGCCGAGGCATTCAAGGCGGCGCTCGTCGCGCAAGCCGATCGGGCGGTGAACTCTCGCGGTGCCCGACTGCTCTACGGTGACCGGCTCCTGGTGGACGTGCGGTTCGCCGCCGAGGACGACATCGGCGGCGCCGGTGTGGTGACGCTCGATTACCGATCCGAGCATCCTCTCGGCACACTGGCGCATCCGGACGCGTCCCCGGACGAGGTCTTCGACGTACTGCGGCGCCACTTGGGCCTGCCCGGACTGGAGGAAGGGGCACAGGCCGGGCTCAGCGAAGGTGATCTTCGCCAGATCAGCAACGACATCGCCCAGCGGCGCACCGACGGGCTGCCCCTCGAATATCCGCGCCACCCCGGCAATCCGACCTCGCCGCGGCATCGGGAACACCAGATCGCTGTCGAGGACGCGCTGCGGGTGGGCGACCGGTTCACGATCGGCGCCGATCCGCGGACCCATCCGTACCGCACGCTCATCAACCCCGACGCGAGCGTGGAGGACGGCCGGGATGCCAACGACATCGAATCCGCGATGGCGGGTATGGCCGCGTTCTTCGGGCTTCCCGCGGTGGCGCCCCCCGCGGTCCCGGGCATCCGCGAACAGATCGCCCAGGACTTCCCCGGCCTGGCGTGGATGTTCGCCGACCGGTACGGCGCGGAGCGGATCGAGAGGTGGTTGCGCGAGCCGCTGGTCACGATGTTCGGCGAGACCGTCCCCGAGCAGGTACACGCCATCTACGACTACGTGGTGGAGGCCGGGCCCGGGACCGCGGCCGTCGTCGTCTACCGGGACCGCGGCTCCCTCGAGGACCCCGGACTCGGTCCCGACCGCGCGATCCTGCTCGTCTTCCCGTCGGACGCCGCGACACCCGTGTGGTGGGACCCCAGATCGGGGCAGGTGTGGGACGAGGCGCCGGGCGACTTGGCGCAGAACGCCGAGGATGTGCGGTTCCTGGCCCAGTCGGAGCACGGGTCGGTCGGCATCCTGGGGCTTGGCTCATACCGGCCGACGTGGGGGGACGAGATCGACGGCCCGATCGGGCGGACGTATCTCGACCGCGACCCGAACGCACCGGACCTGGACGGGATTCCCGGTTTGCCCGGCGACGCAGGTCTCGCCCGGGATCGGCCCCACCCCTGGTCCGGCGACGCCCGTTCCGATGACCGCGCCGCACCGGGCGAGGACGTCGATGCCGACGCCGTCGATGCCGGCGCCGGCGAGGAAGCGCCGCCACGCGACGAAGTGTCGACCGATGACGGCGATGGCGCACCGCCGAGCGAGGGCGAGCCGGATGATCCCGACGGCCGCGCCGGCATGCTGCTGCCCCGCGAGCGGCCGTCGGGTGGCCCGTCCGGCGACGAGACGACCGAGGGAGGTTCCGATGACGGAAGAGGCGGGCCCACTGACAACGCCCGATCAGGTGACCCGGCTGCTGGCCCGGCTGACCGGTCCCGGCACCACCTTCCGGGTAGGCCGGATCGAGGCGGGCTGGCTGTGCCAGCCCGTCCCGGGAACGCAGCAGCGGGCGGACGGCCGCTGCACGGGGATGGCGAGCTTGGTGGCGGACGCGGAGACGGGCGAGGTGTTCCTGTATCCGAGCTGGCCGGGGCCGATGGTGGCGCAGGACTTCACCGAGGCGAAGCGGCTGGGCAGACCGCCCTCGGCGCGCAGAATCCACCCCCCGACGATCCGGGTCGAGCTGACGCGGACCGCGCAGACCGGCGAGACTATCGACTACCTGCTGACGGTGCGGGATCTGCGGACCGGCATCGAACGGGAACTGCCCCTGTCGATCGACACCGCGACCCGGACCTATCGGCCGACGGAAACGGCGGCGACGCAGTCGGTTTCGTGGATCCTGTGGCACCGCGATCGGACGGAGACCTGGCCGGAGCGGGGGACCGTGGCGTACTGAGCGCCGACGCGCCCCACGCCGCCGAACGGGCGGCACGGTATCTGGCGCAACGACACGGACTCGAGACCTCGGGTTTCGACGACCCCGCGGTGGACCCCGGGACCGCCGTCGAGTTGGCACGCGCGGTCGACGAGATCCTGACCCGCTTCCCTTCGGTGGACCTGCGCGAGGTGCGCATCGACGAACTGCCCGATGACGGTTGGCTGGGTGCCGCGGACAACCGGGTGGACGCCGACGGTCGGGTCCACACCGAGGCGATCGTGCTGAACCGGACCTACGCGGTCGATCCGGCCTTGTCGCAGGAGGTCATGGCCGCTCGGGAACGCACGGGGTACTTCCCCGAGGGGTCGGCGGCGAACCCGGCGCGCGCTGTGATGCTGCACGAGCTGGGCCACGCGGTCTACGACGCCGGATTCGGCGGATCGATGGATCCGAAGCAGGCGCACAGCTTCGTCGTGTCCCGGCTGCTGGACCATTTCGCGTCCACCCGCGAGGTCGTCGACGACAACGGATTCCACCGGTGGATCGGTCAGCTGTGTGAACACAGCTTCGGTGACGGGCGCGGCGGAACGGACGCGGACCGGCGACCGGAGTCCCTTCATCCCGGGGAAGCCTTCGCGAATGCCTTCCTCGCGGTGGAGATCAACGGAGCGCGGGCGTCGGAACCGGCGCGCGTTCTCTACGACCTGCTGGTCGAGGCAGTCGAGCGCGCCTCGCCGCCGGAGCGGGATTCCGGTGCGCCCGACGGGCGTTCGACGCGTCGTGGCGCGGTACTCGGGCCGGCCGGCGGTGACCCCGACGGGGAATCGCTGCGCTTCCGGGACGCCGCCGCGGGCGGGGCGACCGCGCGGTTGCGCGACGTACTGAGGCGCAGCCCCGCCGGAACGTCGGCTCTGACTGTGCTGGAGCTCGGCTCGGTGCGGGCGCGCCTGGTCGACGCGGGCCCCGGTGGACACACCCGCGTGGATTGGGAGGCCGGAGAGATCGTGGTCCACGCGCACGATCGCGGTGATGTCGAGCGCGCGGCCGAGCTGGTTCGGGCCACCGAGCTGATCAGGAGCCTGCGCGGTTCCCGATTCGGCCTGGGCGAGGCGAGCCTCGAGATGATCCGGGCGCAGGGGCGCGACGAGTTCCCGGACCGGATGGCGCACGCGGAGGCGGTGGCGTTCGGGCGGATGGCGGAGTTCCTGCGCGATATGGATCGGGCGGGGTACACGATCGGGGAAGAAGCGCTCGGCGAGGGTACGGATCGCTCCTACCGGCGGGCACTGTCCGAGCAGTACTTCGCTGTCTTCGATCGCGCGCTGGAAGCGGAGCGTTCCGGGCCGGACCCGGATCCGGGCCGGACTCTTCTCGACGCGCGGGCGGCCGGCGCCGACGCTGTGCTGCGTGGCGGATTGTTCGACGATCACCTGGCGGCCGGATGGGTGGGCGCGCCGGGACGTGAGGGGTACGCCGCGCTATGGGAGCGCGCGCGGGCGGTGGCCGACGAAACGCCGCCTGCCGCTGACAGCGAACAGGACGCGATCGACCCGGCGGTCGTGCGGGTTCTCTCCGCGACCGACCGGTCCACACTGGCGAGACAGTTCGCCGACGATCGATGGGCCGATCGCCGACAGCGCAAGGAACTGGCCGCCTGGGCCGTCGACGTGCTCGCCCGGCACGAGGTCGAGATCCGGTTCCGATCGGACTCCGACGCCGCGATCGAACGTCGTCGCGCCGGGACCCGCGACCGGCTAGGCGCGGACGCCGGCTATGACGCCGTCTCAGGCCGGTTGACATTGCCTGCGGACCTCCCGCCCGAACAGATCCGCGGTGAGGTGATTCGCGCGGCGGTCACGGCCGAGGCCGCCGGCCGGATCGACCGATTCGCGATGCTGCGTGACGAGTACGTGGACGCGATGCTGGACCGGACGGCGCACGGGTACGCGTTGATGGCCGAGGACGCGCGCCGCGTCGCCGCGGGCACGCTCGACGGTGACCGCGACGTCGTCGAGGATCCGTCCGGAGCCGCTCTCGACTACCTCTACCGGCGGACATACCGGTGGGCGCTCGAGACCGCCGCGCGCGCTTTCCCGGACGCGGGCGATGCGATCCGGCGCTCGCTGCGGGGAGCGGCGTTCCGCGCGGGCGTGCGGGCGGTGCGCGCGCATCTGGATTCGGTGGGCCCTTTGGTCGGCGGGCGGAGCCTGAGCGAGGTGTTCCGGGCCGAATGGGATCGCGCGCACGGCGTCTCCCCGGAGCGCCCGGCCGCGGTGCCCGATCGGGCGCGGCTACCGCGCCACGGTGATCCAGTGCTGGACAACAGACCGGGCGCCCGGCGCAGATACGCGCGGTTGATGGCCGAGGAGGTCGCGGGCTTCACACAGGCGCGCCAGAGCGGCGTCGATGTGGTCATGGGTCCGGCCGAACGTGTCTACACCGACGCGCACGACAGGGCGTTGCGGAAGGCGGAGCGCGCCGCCGCGCGCGTCCGGGCCCCGGCGACCGCTCCCGACCCCGCAGCGGTAGCCCGGCGGGCCGGTCACCGGGCGCTGGAGCGATATCTCGCGAAAGTCGGTCGCGACGCCGCCGAGGTGGCCCTGGACGTGGTCCGCGCGGATGACCGTGAGCACACCGTCGAATGGGGCAATCCGGGATTCGGTCTACTCGAGGGAGCGGAAGGACCCGCACACTTGCCCGACGATGTGCACGCGTCACTGGCGCGGGCCGCGTTGGAGCGCGTCCGGGGCCGTAAGACGTGGCTGAGCGATCACGTGATCCGACGCGATGTCTTCGGTGTCCCCATGGTGCACATCGCCGCCGAGCGGGGCAGGCACACCGAGGTTTTCCAGGCGGTGTGGGAGCGGCATCCCGAACTGCGCTACGTGTGGTGGGATCAGTCCACCATGCTGGAGTGGCTCGAGGTCGGCGTGGGGGTCGCCGAGGAATCCGGCGCGGCGCGCGCCGACGTCACCGGGCCGTACCGCCGACCGCAGGCCGACGACATCGTCGCGCGGTTGGTGACCCGGTATCTGCACGGTCGCCGAACCGGCCGCATCGCCGACGACCTCGACACGTGGTTGACCAGTTCTGAGGCGGTCACCGATCCCGCGTCGGGGGAGGTCGCCATCGCGCCGCAGGTGCTGGACCGCGCCTTCGAGTCCGCGCGGGGCGAGTCCGCGGACCCGGCCGCCCCGCCTCCGGACCCGTTCACCCCGGAAGCGGTGTTGCTCGATCTGCTCGAGCAGCGCCGACCGCTGGTCCAACCGGGCCCCGGCGACGGATCGGGCAGGCGCGAGCCGGAATTCGAGATCGCGATCGTCAGCACCGCCACGGTGCACTTCCCGATCTGGGTCCAGCCGGATGCCTCGGGTCGGTGGCGGATACCCGAGCCGACGGCCGCGGGCACCGTGTCGGACGCGATCGCCCTGGCGATGCCGGGTTTGTCCGCGTCCTCCCGGCTCGAGTTGATCGGCATGGTCGAGCAGCGAGTGCGGAGCGGGCCGGACGGTCGCTCGCTGTCCGGCGCCGGAGACGACCCGGGCAGTGATCCGGACAGCTGGGAATGGGATCTGCCTTGGGAGAACAGGCATCCCGAACTCACGGGAGCCGGCGCGGGCGGCGGCGTCCCGCCGGGCGGGAAACTCCCGACGCCGGCCGCCGAACCGCCGGATGACGGCGCGCCGGCTTCCGCTGGTCCGCCGGACCCGGACGCCGCCGATGGTGGCGCGCGACGGTGGCCGGCGTCCGTCGCCGACGCCGGAGGTGCCGACGTCGGTACTGGGATCGAGGGCGGCGTCGGCCACCCGGCCTCGAGGCACGGGACCGCCCGTGAGCCGGGCGGGCCGCCGGCGGATTCGCGGCCCGCGGATCCGGAGCGGGCGCCGGCTACCGGCGAGCGCGCCGGCGGTGGTGAGGTCGCGGGCGATGCCGGGCGGCCCGGCCTCGGCGCCCGGCCCGAGGACGACCGCGCGTGGTCCGGCGCGTTCGCCGAACGGATGCGTGTCGAGCAGGCCGAGTGGGAAGCGCGAATGGCGGCGGACCGAGCGGCCTGGCTGCGTGCGCTCGCCGACTCCGCGCCCGATGATCCGTGGGCGGCGCTGCGGGCCGAGCAGGGCGAGTGGTCGGCGCGTATGGCGGCCGATCGGGCGGAATGGCTGCGCCGCGTCCTGATCGGACCGTCGGTGTCGGATATCGCGCCCGATCTCGGTGAACCGGGCGCGGCGGTGGAGCGGACCGCCGCCGAGCCGGTCGCGGAGCGGGCGGATGAACCGGTCGCCGAGCATGCGGCCGTGCCAGCCGCCGAACCCGCGGCGATTCTCGACTCCGGCGGGAACGAGGCGGTCGCTGCGCCGGATTGGACGCGGCTACCGCTGCCGGAGATCATCACGTTCCTGCGCGAGACGACGCCGCGCGAGTCGGTCGATCTCGGTCTCGCCGATGCCGACCGCGCGTTCCTGGACCGGTTGGCCGACGGGCTCGGCCTCGGTGAGCGGCTCACCGGCCATCCGGACCCGCTCGGCGCGCTCGCCGCGTTCGCCCGCGAGGTTGCCGACCGCGGCCTGCTCGACCCCGTCCACACGTCGAACGCTGGCGTCCCGGCCGAGCCCGCCGGGGTGCCGAATCTGCGCTCGCCCGGCGAGTTGGCGTCCGACCTGAGCGCCCGCCTCGGGCTCGACGCCGGTGCGCTGGTACCCGGCGCGCTGGCGGAGACCGTCGCCGCCGAGCAGTTCCGCGCGCTGGTGCGCGCCGCCACCGTGGCCGCCCTCGGCGAGGCGGTCGTGCTCCGCGACGCCGCCACCGCCGACGATCGCGACACGGTCGCGCCCGGTGCGCATGTCCGTGCGCAGGACACGGTGCTGTCGTGGGCCGCGCGACTCGGCGTGACCGCGGAGGAGGTGAGTACGGCCGCGGCCGCGGCGACCATCGAACGGTTGCGCGCCGATGTGCTGGCCAGGGTCGCCGACATCACCGATCTCGCGGACGCGGTGCTGGCCGGTGTGCGTGGTGAAGCGGGCCGGCACACCGTCGATCTAGGCGGTGAACGCGTCCCGGTACGGCTGGTCGATGACGGCCGAGGCGGCTGGCGCGCCGAACCCGCGCCGTTGCTGCGACCCACGCCTCTCGTCCCCGAGCCCGGCACGATCGTCCCGGCGCGCCGCTCGATGCTGCGCCGGGTCTGGGAAGCGCTGCGCACGGGTTTCGGCGCCCCGCACCGGGATTCCGCAGCGGAGGCGGGGGCGCCTGAAGCCGGTGACGGCGTCGCCAGATGGCGGGCGCGTGAGCACACGTCGCTGTGGTCGCGGCTGACCGCGCGGACTCCGGCCGAGGCCGGTGACCCGGCGCCGATGATCGGCCTGGACGGCAACGAGTACGCACCGTGGATCGACGAGGCGGACGCGCGCTACCTGCGCGAGATCCGCGCGGAGCTGGCCGCGGCGGGCCTGGACGGCGGCGCGCCGCCGGTGCGGATCGACACGGTGGGTACGGCACCGGAGTTCCCGGTCGGCGCCGGTCCGGCGGCGGAGCGCGGCACCGGGATGTCGACCATCGAGGGCCGCGCGGGCGATCTTCCGCCATGGGCCGAGGAGATGGCGCGTGACCTGCGGGAACGCGCCGCGGTCGCCGACAGCCTGCGCGCCGCGGCGGCCGGGCTGGGGCTTCGCCTGCCGGAGGTGACGCCCGGCTCTCTGCGCCGGGTGGTCTCCGATGCGCACTACACCCGGGCGCGGCGCGCGGGTGCCATCGAAGCGCTGGCGGACTCCGTGCTCCGCTACGAGGCGGCGGATGCCGAACAGCCGTACCCACGTGGCACTGCCGAGCGCGATCGCGGCCTGGACCCGGACCTCGCGGCGCAGCGGGAACGGATCCGCCAGGAGCGCTCCCTCTGGGCGCGGATGCTCGGCGTCGACCTCGCCGATCTGCGTCCGGGACGGTGGGACGCCACCCTGGCGGCACTGCGCGGTGAGCATGCGCGGCGGGGCGATCTCCTCGATCATCTCGAGCTGATGGCCGGACGATTCGCCGCGCGTCACGCCGTCGATGCGGTGCACATTCTGCCGGGTGACCCTGGTCGTTTGCTGGTGGTCGGCGAGCCCGGTCACCACGAGGCAACGCTGGCGCGGGCACTGGCCGATGACGCCGGCCTGGCGGGTGAGCTCGAGCGCGGCGAGCGCGTCGTCGAGTTCCACGCCGGGCTGTTCGACGGCGGCATCGTCCACATCGTGGAACTCGACGCACCCGACGTCCGCCACGTTCGCGCGGAGGTGGACGGCCGCCCCGCCGTGCTCACGCTGGTTCGTGACGCCGACGGTCCCTGGCGCGTCGTCCGTGATCCGGAAGGCGAAGCCGTGGACGGGGAGCCCGGCGGGGCCGCGGTGCCGACGACAGCTGCGGCGCGCGAGGTCGCCGAACCGGTGCGCGCGGCGCGGGGCGTCCCCGGACCGGCACCGCTTCTCGCGGCGGAACGCGCCGAGACCGCGCGCCGCCTCGGCGTCGACGAGGCGCGCACCCGCACACCCGAAGGACTCGCCGATCTGTGGCAGGACGAGGTGCTGCGGGCATTGCGGGTCGAAGCTCTGGTCGACTACCTGCGCACCGCCGACGCCATCGATCGATACTCCGCCCTGGACACCGCGGCGGACCGGCTGGCCGCCGGAGCCGGCCTCAGCCGCGATGAGCTGACGCCCGAGGCGTTCGCCGAGGCGGTGGTCGCCCCCGGCACACGCGGTGCGGCGCGGGCGCGGTTGCTGCGCGACCTGACCGAGTACGCGCGGGCCGTGCGCGATATCGACCGCGACGCGGTCGAGGCCGCGTCGAGGCAGCTCGCACACGATATAGGGATACCCGTCGAGCGCCCGCGCGCCCGCGGACACGCCGCCGATCCGCGACAGCCGACACTCGACCCGAGCGGCGTGGACGCCGCCGCGTTGCGCGCGGCCTTGCGGCCGCTGCTGCGGGCATCCGCCGATCGCGCCGCGGCTGCCGATGCGCTCACCCGCTATCTGCGCGCGCTCGGCGCGGTGGACCCGTTCACCGAGGGGCTGCGCCGCGCGCCGGGGGCCGACCCGCGCGTCGCCGACGGCGAACTGCCTGTGCACGACCAGGGCGCGCGGGCCTACCTGGACGAACTGTCCGGCGGCATCGGTCATTTCGCGCCCGTCGAATCGGATCGGGCCACACCGCCGCGACTTCCGGACGCCGACTTCGTCCGGCTGCTCGATGTTCGCGGCGTCCAGGCCGCTCTCGGTCATCCACCCGCCCCGGCGGTGGCCTCACCCGGCGACGGCGTCGACATTCAGAGGCTGGCCGAGGTCCACGCCGAACTGCGCACCGAGATCCGCCAGCGTGTCGCCGATATCCGCCGGCTCGCCGACGGGATCGCGGACCAGAACGCCACGGAGACCGAAAGGACGGAACCCGCGGCCGTGCGGCCGGACCCGCCGCCGTCGAGCACGATCGCGGCGGATACACACCGCCCGGCGCGGGAACGAGGGCCCGCTGACCGCTTCGGCGGGGACACCGCCGCCGGCCCGACCACCGAGACCACCGCGATCTACCCGCCGGGCTTCGCCGGGCCGGTCGCGTCCCGTGCCGCCGAGATCGAGCCCGGCTCGCGCCCGGAGGCCGGCGCGATGCCGGCGGAGGCAACCGAACTGCCCCCCGAGACTGTCCGGATGCCCGCGGACGGCGGCGCGGGCGAACCGCCAGGCCCACCGCGCCCCGCGGCGCCCGGCTCGGATGATCCGGACGGCAGCGGCTCCGGCACCACCGATGTGGTGTCCGGCCCGTATCGCGCCGAAGCCACGGCGCCCGAGGCACGTCCGGACCGCGTCGAGTACGACGCGCTGGTGGCCGAACGGCGCGACCTGACCAGGGAACGCGAGTTCATTCGCGCCAAGGCGGACGACCGTGCCGGGAACCTCGGGTTGGCCGACCCCACCGCCTGGGTCACCCTCGACCCCGAGCAGCGGCAGCGTTCGATCCTGGACCTCGACGCGCGTAGCCGGGTCGATGTGGTCGACATCGAGGGCGGTATGGAGGAGGCGTCCCGCCGGGTCGAGCAGGCGGTGGAGCCGGCCGAGTGGCAGCGCCGCAGGCTGATCATCGAAAAGCTGGTCGCCGACGCCGGACAGTTCGACGTGCTCGCCGCGCGCATCGACGAGCTGGATCGCCGGATCGCCGAGCTGGAGGCGGCCGGCGTCGCCCCGGATCGCCCCGCGCTGCGCGAGCTGGCGGCGGAACTGGATCGGCTGGCCCGCGACCGCGCCGAAGTTCTGCGCCGTATCAAACCGCGCCGGGAGATGCGCGACGATCTGGCGGTGCGGCTCGGGATCGTCGACGCCGACGGCAGTGCCGACACCGCCGCGCTCGAGCCCGGGCGGCTCGAACGCGTGGTTCGCCGGTTGCGTGGCCAGGTGCAATACGACGTGTTGCGCGGCGCCATCGATGCCGCCGCGGCCCGAGCCCGTCGCGCTGCGATCGACGCGCTGGCCGAGGCGGGCGACGATGTCAACCGGGCGCACAACCTCGCGGGCCGCCTCCAGGACGAGATGGCGCGGATCACCGGACTGTGGGAGCGGTTCGTCGCCGCGGAGGGCGGCGAGATGATCGCCCTCGGCGTCGGTTTCGTGGACGGTGACCGCCCCCGGCTGGTGGTCTTCGCCGGACGCGACGAGCACGGCGCTGGGCCGCGCTCCGCCCTCGATCGCACGCTAGAGGCCGCTCTGCGCGGCAACGAGCGGGTCGTGCGGCTGCTGCTGCGGGAGGACGTGACAATCGAGCTGCGCCGGGTGCTCGCCGACCGCGAGGGGCTGGTGCGGGTGCTGGACGCCGGCGAGGTCGAGGTGCGCAGGATGCGGACTCCGTGGCACAACGCCAGCCGATTCGACCTCACCTTGTGGCGCGATGGCTCCGGCACCTGGCAGGCGTTCGATGAGACCCGGCCGAGCTGGCAGCTCGGCCGCGACACCGGCACCGTGCCGAAGAAGTTCACGCCCAAGGACCCGCCGGACGGGGTGAGCGGCTGGGCGATGGAAGACGTCGTCAACGACATCACGCTGCCCACCGATGACGTGCCGCCCGGCATGATCCCGGAGAGCACCCTTCCGGTGAACGCGCCCATGGCGCCGTCGCAGTACAACCCCATGGGCCTCGACGAGGATCAGATCTACGCCCAGCACTGGGGCGCGGATTCCTACAACGTGGTCCGGCTGATCCTCATGCTCGCCCAGGCCCCGTCCCATCCGGCGGTGCGGCGCTGGGTGCAGTCGCATCCCGCCATCGGGGAGTGGGTGAAGTCCAAACCGTGGCTGCGCCGCATTCCGCCGTTCGGCACGTTCCTGCGCAACTTCCCGTGGACCGCGCCACCGGAGCGCAACATCCAGCCGCTGCACCGGCCGTGGACGCCCGCCGAGCACGCGCCGCCGCACCTGCGGCCGCGCATCCCGGAGTCGTTGCGGCGTTCCTGGGACGACGACGTGGCGAGATGGCAGCAGGTCCAGCGGTGGGCCGCCGAGCGTTACGAGGAATTCCTCGCCAGCGACGCCGACGTGTACGCGATCTACGCCGAACTCGGGCGGCACCGCCTCGACACCCAGCTCGCCGCCGCGAACGAGGTGGTGGACGCGGTGCGCACCCAGCTGGTCCGGTCGCATCGCGGCATCGACCCGCTCGGTGACATCGACGCCCAGATGCGAGCCGTGCGCGAGGAGATCGAGCGCGTGGCGCGCGCGCTGGCTCCGCGCTTCGCCACCGGTGACATCGAGACCGTCACCGAGACCGTCGCCGATATCCGGGAACTGCTGTCCGACGGGGTGCGCCCGGAGCTGATCGCCGAGATGCTGGCCGAGTCCATGCGGCACGACGTCACCGAGTTCGGCATGGACGATCTGCGCCGCATCAAGCGGCACCTGATGGAGGACGAGCATCGCGTGCGCGACTACGCGGACCCGGCCGGCTCCATCGTCTACCGGCGCGCGGACGCCGTGGCCGATGTCGCGGAGGCGTGGTCGCGTCTCGTCGCGGGCCGGCCGGTGCGACAGGACCTGGTGCTGCTGCGGGACGCGCACGCGGAGGCGCGATTCCTCGACGAGAATCCCACCGCGACGTGGCAGGACGCGAACGCGCACGCCGTCGCCCTCGGCCACCATTGGGACGCGGACCGGCCACCGCTCACCGGCGACCGCGCGGGCGTGCCCTACGCCCCGGCCCCGGTTCCGCCGAACCCCGCCTACCAGCGCCCGGATCGGGGCGGTCGCGCGGTGGAGACCGTCATGACCGAGGACGCCGCTGTGGAGCCACCACGCGCCGAGCCTCCCAGGCTGGAGCAGGCACGATCGGAGCCGGACGCGCTGGCGCCCTTGCTCACCGAGCGCGAGGCCGAACCGACGCCCGAGTCTTCCGGCGTGGCGAACGAGCGGGATGCGCACGCGCCCGGCCCGGACGGTGAGCCGACCCGCTCGCGTGACCCTTTGGCGGACGGTGAATCTGGTTCGGAAGGCGAGGTGTCGAGCCACGACGCCGATCCCGCCGCTGGTATCGAGGCCGCGGCGCGCCCCGATCCGGGCGCTTTCGACGAGCGCCTGGCCGCGCTCGCCGACCGTGTCGACAGCGAACTCGACGCGCTGCACCGCGGTGTGCTCGACCGGCTCGACGAAATCCAATCCCACGCGGAACAACGTCTGGCGGAGATCGCCGAGCCTCGGGCGAACACCTCGCCACCGCCCGCCCGCATCGCCCCTCCGGCCGCCGAGAGCGAATCCCACGGTGAGCCGACCTCTTCCGACGGCGGCTGGGAGGCGCTGGCCGATCGTGTGGACGGTGAGCTCGATGCGTTGCATCGGAGTTGGCTGGATCGGCTCGAGGAGATCCAGGCCGAGGCCGACCGGCGGTTGGCCGCGATCACCGAGCCACCGGACGTCGCCCCGGCGCTCGGCAGTTCCGGTGACCGAGCCGGTATCGATGATCGGGACACCCCTGCCGTGCCGCCGAGCGGGCCTCCCGTGGATTCACCGCGCGGGCCGTCGAGCGCGGCGGTCGAACCCTCGGACACCGCGCCCGGCCGCGCCGATGACGTCTCCGCGACGACGTCCAACGAGCCCGGGTCCGCGACCGCGCGCCCGGGATCAGGCCCGTCGAATTCCGTGGCCGGCAACCGGCGCGCCGACGCGGACAACCCCGCCGACCCGGACGATCCCGGCTCGGAAGGCGGCACACCGGCGGCTCCGCCGTCCGGCCCTCCGTCGGATCCGCCGCGCGGACCCGCATCCGGTGCGCTCGAACCACCGGAGGGTGGCGCGAACGAACCGAGCCGGTCCGCCGGCGACTCGCACCAAGGCCCCGGCACCGCACCGCCTCGTTCCTCGGATTCGTTGTCCGGCGACGGTTCCGGGCCGGCACGCGAGGCGCGGCCTCGCGGCCTGTCCGAGTGGCTGCGCGCCGAGCGGGATCGGCGCCGCTCCCTGCGCGAATGGCTGGACGACGCGCGCAGGCAAGCGCCAGCCGAGTGGCAGTGGATTCGCGCGGCACTGTTCGACGGCGGCCGTACGCACGCCAAGCACCCGTCGGGGTCCAGCCTGGACAGCTACGGGCAGACGGTGGTGTTCGACGGGTTCGATCAGCACGTCCTCGGCGGCCAGCCGAACGACGACCAGAGCGTCAACCTGGCCCGGATCCTGTCGGAGACCCAGAAGCTGTTCGCGGACCGGGCCCGGCTGGCCGAATTCATGAAGATCGCGATCGGCATCTTCCCGAACCACCCGGAGCGGTTCCGCCCGCCGGTCGACGACACCGGCGCTCTCGACGACTATTGGAATCATCAGGCCGACCCCGAGCTGCTGGGCCGGCTCGACCTGCCCGCGGCGCTCGCCGACCGCATCGCCGAGCGCATCGGCGTTCGCGACCGCGTGGTCGAGCGCGCGGTCGCGCGGGTCGAGCGTCCGGTGCGCGAACTCACCGCGCGCGACCCGGATCTGAACGCCGCGGTCGAGCGCATCCGCCGTGCGGACGACACCGATATCGCCGAAATCGAACCGCACCTGCTGCGCGTCGTGCTCGCCGAGCTGGCGCGCGCCCTCGACGCCGAGGCCGCGGTGCTCGACCGGGCCGGCGATGCCGAGGTGCGCTACCAGCCCGCCGACATGATCCGGGCCGAGCTGGCCGACGGGTCGGCGCGGCTGCGGGAAGCCACGGCGAACCACCGTCGTGAGGTCGACGAGCTGACCCGCGCGGCGGCCCCGCTCGGTGTCGACGCCGCGTCCGCCGACCGCGACCCGCGCGCGCTGGTGGCCGAGGCCGAACACCGGAATCTGTTGCGCGCCGGGGCGATCGAAGCGCTCGCCGACGCCGCCGCCAGGGCCGCCGAGCTGCGCGTGCCCGCGGGTGCCGAGGTGGACGTGCTGGACCGTGACGCGGGGCGGCGCCTCGTCGACGACTATCGCGACGGGCACGGCGGGTACCTCAGCCGCCTGATCGCGAACTGGTCGGGTGTGAACAACGGCGCGCAGCCGGGGTGGGCACGCAGCGCGCTGGAACCGATCTGGCAGGCGGCGGCGGTGGAACGCGGCCTGGTCACCGCCGAGCTCGCCCAGTGGGCCGATGTGCTGGACGTCCCGATGGACGCGTTGACGGCCGAGCGGCTACCGGAAACGCTGGCGAACCTGCGCGCGGACCTGGCCGGCCGCGTTCGCGTCGCGGAGGAACTGCCCGGGCTCGCCGACCGCGCGCGGCGGGCTCGCAGCGAAGCCGACGACCTGGCCGACCGGCTGATGTTCGACGCGGTCGGCGTGATCGTGCGCGCCGAGCGTGGCTTCTGGCTGTCTCCCGCGGTCGCGGTGTTCGACGGGGACGGCCCGCGGCGGATGACACTGTTCGGCAGACACGGAACCCACGACCGGGCCTTGACGGAGCTGCTGGCGGATCAGCCCGATCTCGGCGCCGCGGTGGAGCGCGGCGAGGTCGTGGTCGAGTATCGGGCGATCCGGGTGGACCCGGACGGCACGGTGTTCGCCGGCGAACTGTCCGCGCCGCGCTTGCGCCCTACGCGCGACGGCTGGCACGTCGAGGGCTATCCGCCACCGGCCGAATCGGATTCGGAACCCTCGCCCGCCCAGGTCGGCGGTGCCGGCGAGGCCGATCCGGTCGCCGCGGCCCGCCGCCTCGGCATCCCGGAGGAGCTGATCGGCAGCGGCCGCGCCGACGAGATCGTCGCGGCGTTGCGCTACGAGAACGCGCTGCGGGCGGCCAAAGCCGAGGCCGCCGCCGACTACGCCCGCATGCTCGCCCGCCACGCGACGTTCGCCTGGGCGAACGAGAACGACGCGATTCCCGCGCGGTCTATCCCGTCTCCGGCGGCGGTTCCGCTCTCCGATCGCGACGCCGCGATTCGGGCACTCGGCGGGGTCGCGGGACAGACCGACCTGTACGCGGGCCCGGACCGATTCCCGGCGCCGCCGATCCTCCCGCCGGACCGCACCGCCGTCCACGTCCGCGACATCGAGCGGCTGCTCGGCGCGCCGCCGCCCGCACTCGGCTCCGGCGACCGGACCGCGGTGCGCGGCGAACTGGAGCGGGCGATCGACCGGCGCATACGGGAACTGCGCGCGTACGCGGTGCCGGGGCGGGTGGACGACGCCGCGGAACTCCCCGCCGGCGCCGTGCGCGGCGCGCTGGCACGGGTCGGCGAAACCGCGCGGATGGACGCGACACTGCGGCGGCTGGAAGCCGCGCTGGCCGCCGCGAATCGCGACCCGAGCGTCGACGTGGACCTGAAACGCGCACGGCAGCGGACGGCGCTGTCGGAGGCGGAGATCGAGTCCATCCGCACCTGGATCGACGCCGAGGCAGCCCACCGGGAGGCGATCGCGGCGGCTTTCGGTTCCGACCGCGGCGCGGGGCCTGCCGCCCGCGTCGGCCGGCTGTTCGCGCAGCGCCTGCTCGCCGATGCCGAGCGCTGGCGGGCGCTGGACGCGGAATTGGCGACGGGCGATCTGGAGCGGATCCGCACCGCGCTCGGCGCCGAAATCGACTTCCGCACCGGCGAACTGCACGAACTCGGGCAGTTCAGCGGCGAGTGGACCGGCGCCGACGGCGAACCCCGCACACCGGAGCTGGTGCGCGCCGAGATCGAGCGGCTGCGCCGGTTGATCGACGTGCTCGACCTCCCCGAGTTCCCGAAGGTCGACGGCAGTGCGGTCGGTGCGGCGGCGAAGGCCGAACTCGCCGCGCTGCGCGCCGAAGGCGAGCCGCCGGTCGAGCGGGTCCGCGCCGAGATCGAGCGGGTCCGCCGTCGCCTCGCGGTGTTCGCGGGCAGCGACCGGCGGCCGGTGCCGGAATCGGCGCTCGTCGAGCTGCGCGCCGATCTGGCCGCACGGGAACGCGACGCCGCGGGGGAACCCGAACCCCCCGATTCGCCGGTCGGCAGACGCCGGGCATGGCTCGCGCTCATCGACAGCGACGTGGCGACGCCGTCCGGCAAGACCGTCGAAGCCGCGATCGCCGCCGTGCGTGCCGAGATCGCCCGCGCGGAAGCCGAATTCGCCGTGTTGTCGGCGGGATGGGAATCCGATGCCGAGGCCCGGCGCGCCGCCGTCGCCGCCGAGATCGAGTCGCTGCGCCCCTGGCTGGCCGCGTTGGAGAGCCGCGCGCCGCGCCCTGGCGAGCGACAGCTGGACGCGGCCGTGGACCATTTGCTCGAGCGCATCCTGCGGGCCGAGAACGACCGGCTCACGCTGCGCCCCGGCGCGGAGATCGTGGACGCCACCGGGGCGCCGGTCCCGCTCGCGCGGTTCGACGCCGATCTGCGCGCGCAAGAGGAGCTGGCCGAGGTGGTCCGGCAGCTCCTGTCGACGCCGGTGACCGCCGCGTCCCAGCCCGTGCCGCCCGCTCACGTCATCGATGCGCTGCGCGCCGACATCACCGCCCGCGCGAGCGAACTGGCGGCCCGTTCCGGCAGCGACGAACTCGACGGCGGCGACGGCACGGCGGAACGTGGCCTGCGCGAGCGCCTGCGCGCTGACCGCACGCTGCTGGCACTGCTGGAGAGTTCGGTCCGGCTCACCGACGCCGAGCGCCGCGCGGCCGCCGACGAGCTCATCGCCGACCTCACCGAGCGTACGCAGGCGCCGGTCACCGCCGCGCTGGCCGAGATCCGCGCTGAAATCGACCGGTGCCGCGCCGATCTCGACGCGGTGGCCCGTGGTTTCCCGAGGCTGGCGCCGACCGGCGCCGACAGCCTCGCCGATACACGCACCGAACGGATGATTCCGCGCGATGCCCGCGCGGAATCGCCGGAGGGTGCCCACGCCGCCGAGCCGCCCGCGACTCCGGACCCGCTCGGCGGCGCGAGCGAGGGTGGAGGGAGCGTGGAGGCGGCCTCGGATGCGCCCTGGGATCACCCCGGCACGCTGCCGCTTGCCGGGGCGCCGGGTGCGGGCGGTGTTCCCGACGGTGCGGCGGGCGCGAACGAGAGTGGGATCTCGGCGGGTGATCTCCCGCCAGAGGTGCGCGAGCTGGAACGCCGATACGGCCTGGAGACAACGGGTTTCGACGACCACGCCTTGGACCCGCTGATCGTGCGGGAGTTCGTGCGCGTGGTCGCCGAAACGCTCGACCGCTTCCCCGACATCGATCCGCGCGCCGTGCGGATCGGAGAGTTGCCCGACAGCAGCTGGCTGGCGATGACGACCGTCCGCCTGGGTGCGGATGGAAGGCTCTACACCGACGCGATCACCCTGAGCCGTTCGTACGCCACGGATCTCGCGGGTCTCGGGATCGCGGTGGCCGGCCTGGTTTCGAACGGCCGCATGCCCGAGGGCGCCGAACGCGACCCGGTCCGTGCGGTGGCCGAGCACGAACTGGGCCATGCGCTGGACAACGCGGGCCTGGCGACGTGGCTCGATCCGGCGGCCGCCCAGCGGCGGCTGATCCTGCACCTGCTCGACCATTTCCGCGCCACCCGGCCGGATTTCGACCCGGACGCGTTCCACCGCTGGATGACCCAGCTGAGCGGGCAGGCGTTCGGCGGCGACGAAACCAAGCACCTGGCCTCGTTCGACCCGGCCGAGGCGTTGGCGGACGCGTACGTCACGGTGGAGCGTCTCGGTCGCGCCGCACCCGAACCCGCGCAGGTGCTGTACGAGCTACTGATCGACGGGCTGCGCGCGCCCGTCCGCCGCGATGGCACGTTCGACGGACCCGATACCGATCTGCCGCTCGAGGAGCACTCCCGGGGGCGGGGAGCACTGCCCGAGCCCTTCACGGCGAACCAGGCCGGTCGCGCCGAGCGGCGGCAGCCGGATGCCGGGCCACCCGAGTCCGCCTCCGGCCGGGAGGGCGGTTCGCCCACCTCGGTTACGCCGCCGGGCTCGTCCGCGGCGAACCCGGAGCCGGAGTCGTCGCGACCTCGCCGGGCGGATCTCGCGGTGCCGGAAGACAGCGGCGCGCGTCCGGCCGATGATGCGGCCCGGTTCGCCGGCGCGGAGGAACCGTTGCGCGCGCTCGGCCTGGATCCGCGCGCGTACGATCCGGAGACGCTGGCGGCGACGCACGCCGAACTGCGCTACCGCACCAGGGCGCGTGCCGGTGCCATCGAGGCGCTCGCCGCGCTCGCGCGACGTTATAACGATGCGGCGCGACAGGTTCCGGCTGACACCGCCACCATGGATCGGCTCTCGGCCGAGCGGAATGCATGGATGGACATCGTCGGGGTGTCCCCCGTGGAGCTGGCTCCCGACCAGCTCGCCGCGACGATCGAGCGATTGCGCGCCGAGACGGTGCGAGTGGCCGAGCGGCTGGACCAACTGTCCTCGGTCATCGGGGACTCGACGGGGCGGGCCGCGTCCGCCTACGCGCTGCCCGTGCGCGACTCCCTCGGCCTGCCCGCCGACGACCGGGCGGCGGCCGTCGAGCTCGCCCGGCGACTCGGCCCGGGCGAGCCGGCCGGCGGTGTCACGCCGACCGCCGACGCCGTCGCGGCGATGCGCCGCGACAACGCGACGCGCGCCGCGCAGGCCGCCGCGCTCGCCGACTACGCCCACCTGGTTGTCGACCGGACCGTCGCGGCATGGGCGGCGGGGCGGCAGTTCGCGCCCGGAACAGGCGTTCTGGCGGGTGGGCCGGCGCCCGTGCGCACACCGGAGATCTCGATCCCGTTCGTCGCGGCGGTGGGAGCGGACTCGGCGGCGCGTCCCGGCGCCGAAGGCAGCGTGTGGATCGCCGACCGGCACCGGATCCTTCGCGACGGCACGCTCACCGATCCGGCCGGATACGCCGCGCGGGAACGCGGCACCGTCACCGCTCTCCGTGCGCGTGTCGCCGAATCCGGCAGTGCGGACCCGGGCGTCGTGGTGCGGCTGCGCGAGGAGGTGGATCGCCGCCGCACGATGCTCGAGGTTTTCGCGGGCGGCGATCGTCCGGTCGTCCGGGAAGAACTGCTGGAGCGGTTGCGTGCGGATGTCGAACTCCGCACCGCCGAACTCGCCGCGGCCCGAGGCGGCGACGGTCGCGCACGCCCCGAATCGGTGATCGAGGCGGAGCTGGTTCGCCGGCGCGAGTGGCTCGGCATCGCCGAGGGCGTGACACCGGGTATGAACGGCGGTCGCGTGCACACCGCGATAGAACAGATTCGCGCCGAAATCATCACGCGCCAGGCACAATTGATCGCCGAGACGGCGCCCCCCGATGCACGGGCGGCCGAGCT
The DNA here is from genome assembly GCF_003315035.1 of Nocardia puris. Classification (GTDB taxonomy): domain Bacteria; phylum Actinomycetota; class Actinomycetes; order Mycobacteriales; family Mycobacteriaceae; genus Nocardia; species Nocardia puris. Next base: position 213,007 of record NZ_QNRE01000008.1, on the reverse strand, counting down.
GGACCGGTTGCGGAACTGGCTCGACGCCGTCCAGAGCCGGGCGCACCACCCGGACCCGGCTCGGCTGGAGGCGATTCACACGGCGCTCGCGGGCGAACAAGATCGGTTGCGCCGCGGCCTCGCCGCGGCGGCGTCCACCGACGTGAGCCGCTCCGATTCGGAGGCGGCGCGGCGGGCGCGGTCCGAGACCGCGCGCTTGGCGGTCGTCGCGGAGACGTTGCGCGCGGCGGCGGACGCGCCGATCGGCCACGAGCAAGAGCGGCTCGCCGAGGCCGCGCGCCTGCGCGCCGAAATCGACGGGCGCACCGAGGAATACGCCCGGCTCCGCATGGCGAACGCCGATGCGGACACGATGCGGCTACGCGGACTCGAGCTCGCCGCCCTGTACGCGACGGTCGAGCTGCGCGAAAGCCAGGCCCGCCTCGATTCCGGCCTCGTCCGCACCCTCCGCGAGGACATCCTCACCGGGATCGCCCACCACGCCCACACCGCCATCGACACCGCCTACGCGGGCGTACGTGACGAAATAGCCACGCGCGCCGCCGAAATCGACGTCTTCGAGTCGTTGTCGCCGGAGGGCGACGGGGACCAGTGGCGGACGCTCTCCGCGAGCGAGGTGGGCGAGCTGCTCATGCGCAGGCACGGTCTGGACGCGTGGGGCTTCGCGGATCCGGCGGTCGATGCCGACGTCGCCCGTGAGTTCGGCCGCACGGTCGACGATGTCCTGCGCCGCTATCCGGCCATCGACCTCGGCGGCGTCCACATCGACGCGATGCCGGCGAGTGAGAAGGCCGAGACCGGCCCGGCGATCGAGGTGGGCGGTCGCCGGTTCACCGAATACATCATGCTCAACCGGGCATACGCGATGGATGCCGACGGTCTGCGCGCGGTGCTGGCCGAAGAAGTGGCGTCCGGATTCCACACGCGCGCCTACGCGCGGCATCCGATCCGGGCGCTGATCAGCCACGAACTCGGCCATGCGCTCGCTCGAGCCGGCAGCCCTGTGCTGGGGCAGCTGACGCCCGGCGACGTCCTGGACACGTTGCGCGCCTTCCATCGTGGCGCGCATCCCGCCGGGGAGTTCCGAGACTGGCTGGTTCGGCTGAGCAGGTACAGCTTCGCGGGCGATCACGATCGGCGTCTGGAATCCTTCGATCCCGGTGAGGCGTTCGCCGACGCTTTCGCCGAGGTGGAGATGCTCGCGGCGGAAGCTTCCGAGCCGGCTCGGGTGCTGTACACGATACTGGTGACGTCGGCCGAGCACGCCACGGGGAGATCGGCGTCGGGCGGGTCGGAGCACCTTCGGGTGACCTTGCCCGAGGGGAGCGCCGCGTGGCTGGAGCGGTAGGGGTGCGTCGGCGCTGAATCCGCTTGCGCCGCAACCGCGCCGGACTGTGTTAACACAGAATCGCGATTCTGTTCGCTGGGTGTCATGCCCGGTTAACAGGACCGGCCGAGACTGTTCATCGAACGGTTGATCGGTGGACACCTGGAGGTCGGCGTGACTGACGAAGTGCGGCTGGAATCCGAATTGCGCGGCGTGGCAGGAGATCTCGACGGCATGGCCGATCGGTTCCGGACGATTCTGGCCACCCTGCTCGCCTCGGCGGCGCCGAACGAGGGGAAGTGGGGCGACGACGAATACGGCCGCAGTTTCGCGGACGGCAACGGCTATCTCGCGTCCGCGCGGAATGTCGAGAGCGCCTTCGAGTCGAAACCAGCACTGCTCGAGTCGTATTCGACCGCCCTGCGGGACTCGGCGGACCTGCTGGAGAACACCGACGCGGCCGCAGCGGCGAACTTCTGACACACGATTCGGGAGGTGCGGCGATGGCCGAGCGGATGGCCAAGGCTCAGCTGGCGGATCTCATGGATACGGTGCGGTCCGGGCTGGATTCGATCGTGCGGGCACAGCGGGAGCAGGCGCGGCTCACCGCCACCGCGTACGCGGGCGGACGCCGGGTGCGCGTCACCGTCAACGCGAACGGGGAGGTGATAGAGACCCGGTTCGCTCCGGACGTCGGGGAATTGACCCACGATGAGGTCGCCGCCGCCGTCACGGCCGCCGCCCAGGACGCCGCGGCGCAGGTGCGGGGCCGGACGCGGGAGATCATGGACTCGCTGCACGCACAGCACGCCAGGATGCCCAAGCTCTCCGACTTCGTGCCGGGCATACCCGATGTGCAGGACATGGTGCCGACGCCGCCGGACGTGCCGACATCGCCACCCGGCGCGGCCGACCGCGCCGCCGACATCGCGCCCGGACCCGAGTTCCATGACGTCGAGCAGTGGGACCACACCCGGCCGCCCGCCGACACCGGCGTGCACGAGTCCGGTTGGTGAGCCGCGCGCAGCGTACGCCGCGCCGCGCCGGCCCGCGGCGACGGTGGTGAGCGTCCGTGTCGAGTATCACCTCTCTGTGGGAGTGGATGCCGTCGTGGATCCTGTCCGCGCTCAACTTCGGCCAGGCTTACCCGGACGGTGACGAGGCCGCGCTGTTCGAACTCGGCGATACCTGGCTGGCCGCCGCCGCGGACCTGGAGTCACTGATTCCGGAGCTGCGCGACATCGCGGCGGCGACCCAGCAGTTCTACTCCGGCGCGGGCGCCGAGGCGGTGGCCCGGGAGCTGGACACCCTCTTCGAGGGCGACTATTCGGTCGAGTTCCTGGCGGAGGCGATCCGGGAGCTGGGGGAGTACACCCGCAGGGGCGGCACGGAAATCGAGTACACGAAGATCCTGATGGCGGTGTTCGCGGCGATCACCGTGTACTCCATCTATCAGCTGCTGGCCGCCTACCCGTGGGGACAGGCGTTGATACCGGTCGCGCTCTTGGCGGGTCGGCAAGCATTGGCCACCGTGGCTCGGCAGGGTGCGACCCGGCTGGCCATCGAGGGAGCGCGGGAGGGCCTGCGCAATCTCGTCCGGCGGTACTGGAAACAGATCTCGATCGGCGCGGTGCAGCTGGGCGCGATGGGGGGCGGGATCGATCTGGCCATCCAGGGCTATCAGGTGGCGGCCGGGCACCGCGACGGCGGCATAGACCTGGCGCAGACCGCGCGGATGGCCCTGGAGTGGGGTGTGGGCGGGCTGGTCGGCGCCCCGGCCGGTATCGCGGCGGCCCGAGGTCTGGCCGGTACGGCGCTGTCCCCGGCGGCCCGCGGGCTGTTGGCGGGTGCCGCGGGCGGTGCGGCGGGCGCGGTGGGCGGCTACGGCGCCGGGATCGGCTGGCAGGTCGGCGCGCAGCTCGCCGCCGGCTCGTTCGACTGGAACACCGTGGACACCACGTTCAGTATGCAGATGCTGGCCGGTGGCGTCGGGTTGGGCGCGGTCCAAGGCATGCGCGCGGGTCTGGGGCACGGACGCGACGCGCCGCACGTCACCGCGCAGAACGCATCCGCGCCGCGTGCCGCGGCCGCGCCGAAACCCGATGTGGTGACACCGGAATCGCGCGCCGAGGGCCGCAGTCTCTACCGCGACCTGAGCCGCGAGGCCCACCCGGATCGTTTCCCGGCGGGCGAGTCCCGCGGCCGCGCCCACGAGTTCATGCAGCGCGTCAACGACATCAACGGTGAGGCGAACGCGCCGGGCAAGCGCAACGAGTACAGCGAGCGGCACGTCGCCGCGCTGAAGGAATTGCGCGAGGAATGGACGGCCAGGACCACGCCCACTGACGGCAGCGCCGCCCGGCCCGACACCGCCGCCCGTGCCGGCGCGGCGGACGCGGTGGTGCGGCAGGCGCAGGCGGACGCCGGTGCGCGTTCGGCGGCCGACGCCGGTGCCCGCCCGGCAGCGGACAGCGGGACGCGCGGGGTGGCCGAACGCGGTGGCCACGCCGCGGAGCGGAGTGCGGGCGCACCGGAACGCGGGGCGCGGGCCGACGGCGGCCGACCGGCGCAGGCGGACCGGGCGGCGGGGCCGCGCGGCGGTGCGGCCGACACGGCGGACGGCGGCCGTCCGGGCTCGGGCCGCCCGCCGAACGATCCGGGTTCGAACCTCGTCGTCGAGCGGGCACAGCGGTCCGCGCCCGATCCGGAACTCACACCGGAGCGGCATGGTGGCGCGGCCGAGGCGCCTGCGCGTCCACCCGATCGTTCCGCAGGCGCCGCGCGCGGCCAGGACCTCCAATCCCACGGACCGATGGCCGACGAGTTCGCCGGTGCCCGTGTCGAATTCCGGCAGCCGGACACCGGGCCACGCCTGGCTGCCGACACCCCGCGCAACTGCGCCGTCTACGGGTTGTGGTTCGGCCGCGAAGTGCTCGGATTGGACGGCGTGCTCCCGTTGAGCGGCGACGGCGAGGCCATCAAATCCGTCGGTTTCGCGGCGGATCAGTTCGCGCGCGCCGCGGGCGGGGACTGGCATCGCGGTGGATTCGCGTCGCTGGACGAGGCGGCCGCTCTAGTCCGCGACGCGGGCGCGACCGTGCTCGCCCTCGTCGAGTACCGGGGCTTCCAGAACCGCGTAGTCGGTGCGCATCAGCTGACCTTGTTCCGCTCCGCTGACCGTCCCGGCGTGGTGATGGTGCGGGAGTGGGACGGCGCTCGCGCGTTCGAGTACGACCACCTGTGGGGGCAGCGGCACACCGATGTCGCCGGCGTGTACGGCATCGTCTTCGATGAGCGGGGTCGCCCGGTCGATCCGCTCGTTCGCGGTGCGGCCCCGACGGGTCGCGCGGGCGTCGAGCACTCGTACACGAGGGTCGGGCAACGGCCGTTCGAGCCGCTCCATCGGGCCGAACTCGCCGTCGGAACGGAGGGCAGGCGCGCCGACGTACCCGTGGAAGGCGAGCGGGTCCGTGAGGTCGCCACCGCGCGCGAGTGGGTGGTCGAGCAACTGCGTGAACACGGGCTGCGCGACGAGAGCCGCTTGGCCGATATCCGGCTGACCGTGTCGGAGCTGGTGGCGAACTCGTTGCGGCACAGCTCCGGCGCGGTGCGCGTGGCGGTGTTGGTGGGGGAGCGGGACAGCGCGGCTACCGTGCGCGTGGAGATCACCGACGACAGCCCCGTCCCGCACGCGCCCGCCGCGTTCGCCCAGGTGCCCGACGATGTGGTCGATGAGCTGGCGCCGCCCGAACTCGACGCGCTCATCGCCGGGCTAGGCGAACGCGGCCGGGGCACGGCCATCGTCGCGGAGCTGGCCGACGACTCCGGCGTCCGGGAACTGCCCGGCGGCAAGGTGACCTGGTTCGAACTGTGGGACGTTCCCGGTCTCGGCCTCGATCGGCCCGAGCCCGAGGTGCCGCCCGGCACGGCCATTCCGGACGAGCTCCAGCCGGGCGCCGCGGTGCTCGAGACCGGCACATCCGTTCAGATCGCGGACTGGCTGCGTGTCCGGCACGGCCTGGAGGTGGAAGGATTCGATCACCCGGCCGTGGACGCGAGCGTGGTCAGGGAGTTCGGCTCCGCGGTGCACGACGTGCTGACCAGGCACCCTCATATCTCCTTGCCGCGCATCAGAATCGCCGAACTCGACAGTGCCGACACGATCGCCGAGCTTCGGCCCAACGACAACAACCGGGTGCGATGGCTGGGCCTCAACCTGCCCTTCGCCACCGACCCGCGGACGTTGCGAGACCGGTTGGCCGACCAGGTGAGCTCCGGGCGGATGGCCCTCGGGCACGACGACCGGCCCGTGTACTCGCGAATCGTGCACGAACTCGGCCACGCCCTCGATTACGCGGGCGGAGCCGTGGCACGGGAGCGAGCGATGGACGTGCTCACCCAGCACTACCGCGACACCCATCCCGGGCAGCGCGGCGGGTTCGACGACTGGCTGCGGCAATTGGCCGGGTACAGCTTCAAGGGCGAGGGCGGCGCGTTCGTCGCGCACGAGGCGGTGGCCGAAGCGTTCGCCGACGTCGAGGTGCTCGGTCCGAGCGCCACCGAGCCCGCTCGGGTGCTGCACCGATTGCTCGTAGTGCACGCAGAGGCCGCCGCCGAACGCACGCGCCGCGCCGCACTCACAGACGGGTCCACTCCGCATCAGTACCCCGGCCAGGGCGCGAAATCGCATCTGGAGGGCGGAGTTCCGAAGATCTGCGCACCGGAAGCGTTGGGCTTCGCCCGCGAGCGGCTCGGCGTCGAGGCGATCGCGCCGCAGGTCGAAGCGGCCGGCGAGATCGCGCTGCACGGTGTGAGTGCCGGGGAATTCGCGGCGGCCGCGGGCGGCGACTGGCGGCCGGGCGGATTCCGCTCACTGGACGAGGCCGCCATGGTCGTGCGCGAAACCGGCGGCGTGGTCGTCGGCGTCGTGGAGTTCCTGGGACTGAACCGCCCCGACGTGGTGGGTGCGCACGCCTTCGTCCTGTTCCGGGCCGAGACCGGCGCGGTGATCGTGCGCGAAGAACTCAACGGAGTTCGCGAATTCGTGCACACCTGGGGAGCCGCGCCACCGCGGCTGGCCGGTGTGTACGGCATCGTCTACCACGCCGACGGGACACCCGCGCACCCACCGGACCCGGCACGTGCGTATGCGGACGGAGAACGCCCGGTGGCGCGGATCGGAGCGGGTCCCGCCGAAACACCGCCGGCGGGGCGCGAACTCCTCGAGCGGGGAACCAATGCCCAAGTGGCGCGGTGGCTGCGCGACAAGTACCGCGACAGCCACGGGCTGGGCGTCACCGGTTTCGACGATCCCGCCGTGTCTCCCGACGTCGTGCGCCAGTACGCGGCGGCCATCGACGACATGCTCACCAAGTACCCGGAGGTGGACCTGCGCGAGGTGCGGATCACCGACGACCTGGACGATCCGGACATCTACGGTCAGACGTACTGGTTTCCCACCGGCGGCCGGACGGGCGGCGGACACACCGAGTACATCGCCTTCAACCGCCGATTCGCCACCGACCCGGAGCTGTTGCGGCGCAGCATCGCCGAGGACGTCGCGTCGGGGCACACGCTGCCCGGCCACGGCGCGCGACCGGTCTACAGCATCATCGTCCACGAGTTCGGCCACGCCGTGGACGCCGCGGGTTCCGGCGTCGCGCAGCGGCGTGCGGAGGCGGTGCTCGCCGACCGCTTTCTCGCCTCGCGGGGCAGGCGGCGCGGCATGCCCTATGCCGCCTGGCTGCGTCAACTGAGCAATTACGCCTTCGACGCGCACGGCAGGCTCAACCCGGTCGAAGGCGTCCCCGACGCCTTCGCCGACGTCGAAGTGCTCGGCGCCGACGCCGCCGAGCCCGCCCAGATCCTGCACCGGCTGCTCCTCGCCGAGGCGGGCTTGCTGCGCACCGCGGGCCCGCGGCAGGCGACCCCGCGGCGGGTCGCGGCGCCGAGCCCGCTGGCCCGGCCGGGATCGGTGGTCGAGCCGCGTCCGCCCGCCCGGCCCGAACCGCTCCCGCGACCGATCCGGAACTCGCCGCCCGAACCGGCTCCGCGTCCGGAGTCCGTCACCCGCCCCGAGCCGGTGTCCGAGCAGGGGCGGACGGAACCGGCCGGCCTGCGGCCGGACGCCGAACCCGGGCCGGACGGCCTTGCCCGCGACGAGGATTCGCCTCCGCGCGATCGCGCCACGGGCCGGCATGGGGAGCATCGCCCGGGTTCGCCGGCGTCGATGACCTCCGGATGGGACCCGTCCGAGTACCCGACGGCGGCCGAGGTCGGCACGGCGCTGGCGGCCCGGCACGGCCTGACGGTGACCGGGTTCGACGCCCCGGGCATCGACACCGAGGCGGCTCGGGAGTACGCCCGCGCTGTGCACGATGTGCTCAGCGCGTATCGCTGGATCGATCTACGCGAAGTACGGATCGGCGCGATCGAGCAGGACCCCGCGCCCACGACGGAGCTGGAGGTCATGCCTGCTCGGGCTTTTCCGCCGCCCGAGCAGGACGCCCGGCACACGGAGTCCGTCGTCCTGAACATCCGCTACGCGAGGAACCCTCGGCTGCTCGCGCGGTTGTGGGCGGAGCGGATATCGGCCGGGCATATGGCGGGCCCGCCGGATCGAGCCGTGTACGGGCTCATCACCCACGAGCTCGGTCACGCCCTCGACCACGCCGGACGCAGGAGCGCGCGTGCGGAGGCCCTGTTCGAACTGCTCCATCTGTTCCGGGTGACCCACCGCGGCGACGAGGTGACCGGGTTCCCGCAGTGGGCCGCCACGCAACTCAGCGCGTACAGCTTCGAGGACGACGACACGCTCGATCCCGTCGAGGCGCTCGCGGAGGCGTTCGCGGCGGTCCGCCACCGCGGTGCGGCGGCGACCGCCGCGCAGCGGGTCCTGCACGACCTGCTGGTGAACCAGGCGAAGTCGGCCGCGCGGCCCGAGGGTGGAACGGGTGTCGATGTGCCCGACGTCGAACCCGTTGTGCCGGAGGGACAGCCGCCCGACTACCGCAGCGCGGCCGAGGTGGGGCGCGCGCTCGAACAGCGGTACTCCGGTCGAGGTCTGACGGTCATCGGCTTCGACACTCCTGGCGTGCGGGTGGCGGAGGCGCGCGAATACGCCCGCGCGATCGAGGAGTTGCTCTCCGCGTTTCCCGCGGCACCGGTGCGCGAGGTTCGCATCGGCGCGGTCGACGAGAACCTGTACGCCGAGGCGCGGTACGGGACCGACGCCGACGGGTCCGCGAGCGCGCGGATCACGCTGAACGCGTCCCTTGTCGCCGATCCGGGGCAGCTGCGTGAGATGTGGGCGGCCGATGTGGCGGCGGGCAGGCACGTGGGTCCCGCGGAATCGCCCGTCTACGCCAACGTCGTTCACGAATTCGGCCACCTGCTCGACCGGATGAGCGGCGCGGTCACCAGGGCGCACGCCGAACGCGAACTGCTCCGGCACTACGCCGCCGACCTCGATCACGTCGACGCCGACGCGTTCCGGGACTGGTTGCGCGCACAGTTCAGCGCGCACGCGTTCCACGCCGACGGGAGTCTGTTCGCGGCGGAAGCGGTGGCGGAGGCGTTCGCCGCGGTGCGCATGCACGGCAGGGACGCCACCGGCGGACAGCGCTTCCTGAACCGTTTGCTGCTGGCGAACGTCGATGCCGCGGCCCGCGATCCCGGCACGACCGGACCGGCCGCGACCGGCTCGGACGGATCGAGGTCAGGGGGCGAGCCGCGGAATTCCGCGGGGCACGAGCGTTTTCGCGACGGTATTCACGCCGCACTGCTCAGCACTGCGCGACTGAGCGAGAACGGCCCCTACAGCAGGGCGATCGCGGCCGCGACGCCGGACGAATTGCGGCGTGCCGTCGACAGTCTCGGCCGTGATGCCCGCCGGGTCGTCGTCGCCCGGTTCTGGCACCGGCATCCGGTAGCCGAGACGGCCGTTCGGTTGCGTCTGCCCGAGTCCGCGGTGGTCGCCCTCCAGAACGGTGCGGTCCGTGAGGTGGCTCGATTCCTCGCGGATGAACGGGGAGAAGGACTGTCACCGAGCGAAGCGGCCGTGCGGGCCGCGCTGCGCGACGATCCCGACGCCGTCCGCGCGGCGATCGCCCGATTGCCGCGTGCCATACGCGAATTCAGTGAACTCGCCTTGTTACAGGGCAGGTCGATGACCGAGATCGCGACCGAGATGGATCGCGGCCCGTCGCAGCTCGGTCAGCTGAAGTCCCGGGCGTACCGCACACTGGCGGGTCTGCTGGCCGGGGCGAGGAAACCCGAGAGGGGCGCGGCCGCGCGGACCGTCCGCGCCGCGCTGGCTGAGCGGCCCGACGCGGTGCGCGCCGCGCTGGCGCGACTGCGTCCGGACGAACGCCGCGCCGTCGAGCTGGGGATGCTCGAAGGGCGGTCCGGCGCCGAGATCGCCGCCGAACTGGGCCGCACGGTCGGCGCGACCGAAGTGTTCGGGCGACGCGCCGTGCGCAAACTCGCCGAATTGCTCGAGTCCGAGCCCGCCGCGCAGGCGGTACCCGCCGAGCCCGTGGCCAGCTCGCGTGCGCTGGACGCGGTGCGGGCGGCGCGGCGGACCGATCCGGACCGTCTGCGTCAGGCGATCGCCACTCTGCCGCGCGCGCAGCGCGAAGTCGCCGAACATCGTTTCCTGGCGGGGCGATCCATCGCCGAGACCGCGGCCGCGATGGGGCGCAGCGACTTCTCGATCACTCGCCTCCAGAGCCGAGCGGTGGCCGCGGTGGCCACCGTGCTCGCCGGCGCCGAGCCCGCTCTCCCCGCGGGCGGCGCGGCGTTGCGCACGGTCCGCGCGGCTCAGCGTGACGATCCGGCCGCGCTGCGGCGGGCACTGCGCGCCCTCACCACCGACGAGGCGCGCGTCATCCGGCTGCGGATCGTGCGCGAACGATCCATCGCGGAGACCGCGGCCCAGATGGGCCGCACCGAACATCAGGTCAACGCCCTCCAGCGTCGGGCGGTCCGGCGCCTGGCCGCCGAACTCGCCGGCGTCCGCGAGCCGACCACCGCCGAACAAGTCGCGTTCGTGCGCGCCGCGCGCGACGACCATCCCGACCTCCTGCGGCGCGCCATCGCCGAGCTGTCCGGGGCGCAACGTGCTTTCGCCGAACTGCGCTACCTGCGGGACAAGAAGATGGTCGCCATCGCGTCCGCGCTCGGCCGCTCCGCGGACCAGGTGGCAGGCCTGCAGCGGCGCGTGCTGCCGAAGCTCACCGAGCTACTGGCCGCCGACCTGGGACCACCCCCGCGCGCGGCCGAAAATACCCGAGCGCGCGGCGAACTCGCGCGACTGGTCGAAGAGGCCAAGCGCGACCATCCCGATGCGTTGCGCCAGGCCGTCGGACGGCTGCCCGAGATCGAACGACATGTTCTGGAGCTGCGTTTCCTGCGCGAGCGGTCGCCGGCCGAGGTAGCCGAGGAAATGGGACGCACCGTCGATGCGATATCGGCGATCCAGCGCCGCGCGCTGCGACGGATGCCGGACTTGCTCGCCGAGGCGATCACAAGGGACGCCCCCGGGCGGCCCGGCGAAACCGCCGAACAGCAACTCTCCGACAGCGCGCTGGTGGCCGCGATCGCGGCGGGGAACGACGGGGCGCCGGCTCGGCTGCGTGCCCGGTACGAGGGCGAGATCTACGCGATGGCGCTGGCCCGGGTGGGTTCGGAGCGGACCGCGGGGGAGATCACCGCCGAGGTCTTCGATCGGGCCGCACGCGGCATCGCGACGGTCGACACCGCGAAAGTATCGGTGGCGGAGTGGTTGTCGGCGGTCGCGGATACGTTGATCCGCGCGCACACCGAGTTCGGCAAGTTCCGGCAGGCGCTGTGGACGGTACTCGAGTCCAGCGGGCGGCTGGATCGGTCGAGCCCTCACCACGCGGCGCTCGCGGGTGCGGACCGCGCGGATATCCAGCGCGCCATGGATACCCTCGACCCGGGGCTGCGGCGGGTGCTCATCGTGCGCTTCTCGGACAAGCACAGCATCGCGGGCACGGCCCGGCAACTGGCGCTCACCGAGGACGCGGTGCGCGTCCTGCAACTCGGCGCCGTTCGCGGGCTGGTGGCGGCTCTGCTGCGTGACGCGGGCGTGATCGGTGCGAGCGAACCCGCGACCGCGACCGTGCCGCGCGAAAGGGGCGCGTCGCCGCCGGAGCGTCCCGGCTACGCCAGGGCGCTCGATGCGGTCCGGTCTGTCCAATGGGCCGATCCGGTCGCGTTCCGGCGCGCCCTCGCGCTGCTGGTGCCCGCCCAGCGCCGGTTGGTGGAACTGCGCCTGGTGGACGGACTCTCCCTGGCCGAGACCGCGGCGGCGATGGACATCGTCCTGGCGCGCGCCCGCAATCTTCAGCGTCGGGCGGCCAGAACCCTGGTGCTGTTGCTGGCGGACGAATTGACGCCGCCCGTTCCCACCACACCCGGCGACGGTATCGACATGGCCGGCGCGTACGGCGGGCCGGCATCGCCGGGCCGGCCTGCGGAACTCACCGCCGGAAACGCTCCCGGCGAGACGAACGCGGCAGGTCCGGTCGACGCGGCCTGGGACCTGACGCGGTACGGCACGGCCGCCGGCGTGGGCCGGGCACTGTCGGCGCGCCACGGGTTCATCGTGCACGGTTTCGACCTGCCCGGCGTCGACGCGCGGACGGCGCGGGAGTATGCCCGCGCACTCGATGACGTCCTGCACGACCACCCCACCCTGCGGATTCCCGAGGCGTCCATCGCGCCGCTGCCCGACAGCGCTTTCGCCGTGGCGACACACACCACGGTGGCGGGCCGGGTCCGCACCGGCGCCATCGTGCTCGGGCAGCGCTTCGCTGTCGATCCGGAGCTGTTCGCCCGCTCCTGGGCCGAGGAACTGGACTCCGGCCGCCGGGTCGGCCCGCGCGACCGCCCCGTGTACGCGAACATCGTGCACGAGCTGGGACACGCGCTGGATCACCTGGGCGGCAACGCGACCCGTCGGGAGGCGACCACCACGCTGATGCGGCACTACCTGAGCACGGCGGATGCGGCGAGCTACGCCGGTTTCGAGCGTTGGCTGCGCGGCGAATTCGGTTCCTACAGTTTCACCGCGCACGGTGACTTCCTGCCCGCGGAAGCCGTGGCCGAGGCATTCGCGGCGGTGCGGCACCTCGGCGCCGGTGCCGGGGAGGGCGCGTGGTTGCTCTACGATTCGCTGCTCGCGAACGCGGCTCGAGGACAAGGTCCTTCGGTGCCCGGTGCCGCCACTGTGCTCGCCCTGCCCGAGGAACCGGTACGGCCCGATCGCGCCGCGCCGAGCGCCGACCCGGAACCGGTCGAGCGCAGGCGGATCCGGGCGGCGCTGCGCGGTCTGCTTCCCGGACTCGCGAACGCCGTCGCCTTCGAGCACGCCGACGAATTCGAACGGTCCGCGCGCGCCGCGATCGACTATCTCGCCGGTGTCGACGGATCGGAATTCGTGACGGCCGCGCTGTTCCGGCCGCTCGAAGTCGAGGTTCTCGATCAGCTCGAGGCTGTCGACAGCGACGAACTCGAGCGGCACCTGGACGATCGGGGGATCGCGCCCGAGGCTGCCGAGAGCGTCGCGCTGCGGTTGTCGGAGCTGGTCGACAATGGCACGATCACCGGTCGGTTCGCCGAAGGGCGCAGCGGGAGAACGTCTTCGGTGACCCGGCTCGATCCGCTCCCGGCCGGTCCCGCCGCCGAGCCGGCGCAGGGGCCTGCCGTGCCGTCGGCCGCGAGCGACGGCACTTTGCCCCGCTCGGACGAAGCCCCCGTGGGCGGAACGGACGTTCCCGACGGGAGGCCCGGCATCCCGGGACGCGGTGCGCGTCCCCTGGGCCCGGTCCGTCAGCCTGCCCCCCGCCCGCTGATCCCGGTGTGGGAGGACGGTTATCTCTATGAACTCGAGCCGGTGCTCGCGGAGCGGGTCCGGGAGGTGGTTACCGCGGCCGGGGGGCGGGTGCTCGGCACCCGCACGGGCCTGGTCGACGGTCCGGCGCCGCGGGTGATCGTCGCCGAGTGGATCGGGTCCGGCATCGACGACACCCTCACCGAGGTCCTCGACGCGCATCCGGAATTGGCGCGGGCGCTGCTGGTACCGGGGGCCACCGTCGAATACTTCGACGCGCGGGCCACCGCGGACGGTCAGGTCCTGCTCGACGTGCTGGAGGCGCCCGAGATATGGCGCGGCACAGTCGAATCCGGTCTGTGGGCGGGGCTGCGGACGGCTTACTGGGAGGACCGCGACGGTCGTTGGCGGGCCGTCCCGCGCGACTTGCCCGCCGACCGGATCCCGCGGGCCAACACCTCGGCCGGACCGCCCGCGACGGTGGAAATGGGCGAGGTCTATCGCGGGGAGGATTCTCCGGATCGCCCGTTGGGCAGGCGATTCCACTATTTCACCGAGCGGGAGCGCGCCGAGTCCCGCATCGTCATCGGTCCGGACGGCAGGCTCTATCGCGTGATCGACGGCAAACCCTTCGATACGAGGTCGGTCGGGGAGACCGGGAACCGCACCGAGTTCGTGATGGACGGCCGCGGCAATCTGTACGCCTACCGGGAGCACACCGCCGGACTGTTCGCTCACTCGTCGTTCCTCGCCGGCGCGAATGTGGCGGCGGCGGGCATGATCCACGTCCACGCGGGCCGGATTCTGTTCCTGAACAACCTCAGCGGTCACTACCTGCCCGACATGACGCGCAACGTCGAAGCGGTGCGCTGGTTGCTGGAGCAGGGGCTGATTCCCGCGGACGGCTTCGAGTTGCGCGACTACAACGGCGTTTCGTGGCCGATACCCTGGCCCGCCGACGCCGACGCCGACGCCGACGCCGACGGCACCGACTTCGCGAGCGCGAGTGGTGGTCCACGCCCGGTCTGGCGCCCGGACCGATTCGCGGCCGCGGCGCTGTACCTCGGTGACGCCGCGACCGAAGGTGAGCGCGTCCTCGACGATCTGCCGGTCAGCAGGGCCGCGGCGGTGACCGCGGAAAACCGGGCACTCGCGGACTCTTCGGATGAACTCGGCGTTGGGCCCACCCGGCCCGACTTCTTCCGCCCTCTGGACGACGACCCGCGCAAGGACGGCGACCGCACGGCCGGTGGGGATAGGCTGGGCCGGGAGGTGGCCCCGGAGCCGACACCGGCCGCGGCGGCCGCGGCGGACCCACCGAGACGAACGGAGCACGCTGGTGCGCAGTCGATACCCCACCGATGACGAACTGCGGCGCAACTTCGAGGCCGAGCTGGCCTCGGTCACGACCGGTGGCGGATTGCGCTCGGAGACCGGACTGGACGTCGAGACCGATGCCGCGCTGATCGCCATCGCCCGGGCCTACCCGAGCGTGCCCCAGGATCTGGTGGCCGCGGCACGGGCCGCGTTCGCCGGCCAGCTGGACGGGTCCAATGCCGCGGCCCGGCGCGCCGAGCTGGACCGGATGATCGAGGAACACAATCGCCGCAAACACGACCGGGCCTAGCCGGCGGCCCTCCCGGACGTGCTTGTGCCGGACGGCGGTTCGATCGCCGTTCACCGGGTGTGCGGCTGTGTCAGGATGGGAACGCCGCCGCGACGCCGCCAACGGCGTCGCGGCGGCGGGGACAGATGAGGAGATAGCGGCGACGTGACCAACCCAGACGACCAGGCCCGCGTGCGTCCCGACGGTGAGTCCGCGCCGGGCGAGGTGGCCGAGCACCTGCCCGGAGCAGAGGCCGACGAGGAGTTCCTGCGGGAGTTCATGCGCGGCTTCGCCGACGAGAACGACGATCCTGACGTCGAGTTCACCCTGGTGGAGCCGGGCGAGGACGACACCGATCCCGCCGACCAGGCCAAACAGCTCAACCATCGGATCGCCAGGGAGCTGGCCGCGTTGGGGCCGGCGGGCTGGGATCGCGTTCAGGCCGTATTCGTGTGCACCGCGCCCGTCCAGGTCGCCGAAGTGATCTTCTCCGACGACCGGGATCGTTCGGTCCGGGTCCAGCCGGGCGACGAGGTGCTCGCCTTGGTTCGCGAGCAGCGGAACCTGTCGGCGCAGCTCAGTGACGGCCCGTGGTGGCGGTTGCTGGTCACCCTCACCAAAGAGGGCTCGCTGGAGGTCGA
Source organism: Nocardia puris (assembly GCF_003315035.1). Classification (GTDB taxonomy): domain Bacteria; phylum Actinomycetota; class Actinomycetes; order Mycobacteriales; family Mycobacteriaceae; genus Nocardia; species Nocardia puris. Next base: position 197,576 of record NZ_QNRE01000008.1, on the reverse strand, counting down.
TTACGACTACGGCGACGAGCCGTTCCCGGACGATCAGCTGTTCCCGCCGGAGGTCTACCGCGCGGATCTCGAGGTGTACCCCCGCGATTCGCTGCCGGTGTGGCTGGCCGCCTACATCGGCAACGAGGGCAGGCAGTCCCGCACGGCGCAGCAGGCGGCGGCGCAGGCGCGCGCCGACCGCGCCGACGGTGTTCGGGCGGTGCCGTCCTGGGACGACTTCCCCGCGATGCCGGTCATGTGGGCGCGCTGGGCGGTGCTGGCCGCGGCTTTCGTCGCGGCCGGATCGCAGTGGGGTCCAAGGGTTCTGCCCTCGCTCGGCTGGTTCGAAGGTGCGAAGCGCGGTGGTTCCACGCTGTACGTGCTGCCGGGCGGGCGGGCGGTCCTGTCCGGGGGTGTCTGGAACGCCCCCGAGTTGGATGCTGTGTACAACGGCGGCGAACCGATGCCGGCGATCTACGCCGGCGCGCCGGAGTGGATCGCCAACCCGGTGCTGAATCCCCGCGCCGCCAACGGGTTGCTGTCGTTCTGCTACTGGTGGGAAGCCGGGAAATGGTATCGCGGTGAGTCGCCGTCCGCCGACCGTCTCAGCGACGCGGTGCCCGGAGTCTGGACCGAGGAGACGGTGATCGACGTGGTCTGCGGCCTGCTGGCGGACCAAGTCCGCGAGCAACGCCGCCCCGCGGTGGCCGATCTGGTCACGGCCGCCGAGGTCGGCTCCGTGACCAGGGCCACGCTGGCGGAGGTGTTCGGCGACGACGGCACCTATGACATCGACAGCGCCCTGTACCAGCTCACCATGGCCGGGGTCACCATGACGCTGCCGGAACCGCTGCCCGAGGACGACGCCATCGAGTCCGTGCGGCGCTTCGCCGCCGACGAGAACCTCGATACCAGCGGCTATCCGCTGGAACAGTTGCGCGCGGAGCGGATCGGCGTGGGCTGGATGGTGTATGTGCCCACCGCGCCCGGTGAGATCTCGATCGGCCGGGCCATCTTCTACGTCGCCGACGACGGTGTGCTCGAACAGTCGTCCTCCTCGGTCGCGCCCTCGCGCTACATCGCCGAATTCGAAGAGCGTTTCCGGCGCAGGCACGGTTCGCCGACCGCTTGATCCGTCAGAGCGTGGCCGATTTCCGTCATTTTGTTCATGGCCGTTCACCTACCGGCAATACGCTCGTCGTGCGATCATCGTTTCGAGTTCTGCTGGAAGGACACGGGGTTCACGCATGGCGGAGAGATTCGAGAGCTACGAGGAGAAATTGCGCATCGCGGGGCAGGACACCGCCGCGGTCGACCGGACGGTACGCCAGCTCGCCGCCAAGGTGACCTCCGCGATGTCGGTCGGTTCCGCCGCCTGGGGGCCGGACAAGTTCGGCACCCAGTTCGCCGACGGCCCCGACGGATTCGTCGCCTCGATGGACAAGATCGTCACCGGTACCGAGAAAATGGCCGCCTCCTTCCGGTCGATGTCGGACGGCCAGTATCGCGCCGCCGACGCCGTCCAGAACTACGAGCAGGCCTCGGCCGAGAACTTCGGGCGCTGAGACGCGCCGGTGCGCCGCCGCGGGTGTGCGGTCGCCCGTGGCGGCGTGTCCGCGGAAAGGTCTGCATGGCAAGCGATTACGACGAACGTGACATGGCATCGGTGATCGATGCCTTCCAGCAGCAGATGCGCGCGATCGCGCGGGCCCAGCGGGAGCGGGTGCGGCTGACCGCCACCGCCACCTCGCGCGACCGGCGCGTGACGGTCACCGTCAACGCCAACGGTGTCGTCATCGAGACCAAGTTCTCCTCCGGTATCGAGGATTTGAGCTACGGCGAGATCGCCGAGACCGTGACGAAGACCGCCCAGGAGGCCGCGGCGGAAGTGGCGAAGCTGAGCCGGGAACTGGCCGCGCCGCTCACCGAACGCCGCGCCCGCCTGCCCAAGCTGTCCGAAGTGATCGAGGGCATGCCCGACTTCGAGAACGAGATTCCCACGGAGCCGCCGGTTTCCCTCGCGCCACCGGACGCACCCGAGCGCGCCGAGGCCGCCGAGCCGGAGATGACGTTCACAGACGTGGAGGAGATCGACCACGACCGTCCGGCCAAACCCGGCAACGGGGTCGTCGATTCCAGCTGGTAGAGCGCGGTCGGGGCGGCAATGGCGATCATGATTCCCGGCTGGCTGCAATGGCTGGACTGGGTGGCGGGCAGCGAGTGGCCCGAAGGTAACGAGGACCTGCAAAAGGAACTCGCCGAGAAACTCGCCGAGGTCGGCGGGGACCTGCGGACCATGGCGGTTCCCGAGGCCGAGACCGCGATCAGGTCGCTGCTGGTCGCCTACCCGGAAGGCGACGGTAAAGAGCAGATCCGGCAGGAGCTGGACAAGCTCATCTCCGGCGACGCGTCGCTGGACGCGCTGGCCGGCATCTTCGAGCAGATGGGCGACACGGCGCTCGAATACGCGGGACAGATCCGGTCGGGGAAGCTCAATGTGATCTTCTCACTGGCCTGGCTCGCCGCGGAGCTGGCCTACGCCGCGTTCCTGGGCCCCGGCGCGCCGTTCGCGCAGGCGGGTCTCACGGCCGCGACCCAGGTGGCGATCCGGTGGCTCGGGGGCATGCTGCTGAACCGGATCACCTCCATCGTCGGCCGGATGGCGATCTCGCGCGCGGCGCAGGACATCGTGATCAAGGTCGTCTACGAGATCGTCCAGGAGGCGATCGTGGAGGTGATCCAGGGCACCATTCAGGAGACCGCGATCCAGGGCCTCAACGTCTCCCAGGGCTACCAGAAGGAGATGAACTGGGGGCAGGTCGGCCAGAACGCGATCATCTCCGCGATCGCGGGTGGGGCGGGTGGCGCCACCGGGTTCGGCATGCACCGGCTGATGAGCCGGACCAGCCTCGGTGACTCCGGCTTCGAGGGAATGTTCAAGGGCGCGGTCGTCGGTGGGACCGCGGGGCTCGGCGGCGCGGCGGCGGCCTATGTGTCCACCGGCGTCATCACCGGGGAGTGGGATCTGGATCCGCGAATGTTCGTCGGTGGCGCGTTGTCTGGCATGGGGCCGAGCGCGATCTACGGCTGGCGCGGACTGACCGATTTCGGCGGCGGACCCATGCCGAACGTGCGTAACCCCACGGTGAATATCGGCACCATGCCCGGCGGGCCGGACGGCACCACGCCGCCGGCTTCCGGGCCCTCGCCGGACGGGCAGGGCAGCTCTCCGAGCGGGTCGGCGAACAACACCGGCAGCACACAGTCCCACGGAGCCCAGCCCAGCTCCCCGAACGGCGCGGGCGCCGCGCAGAACGCGGGTGAAGGCGCGGGACAGCGGAACGGCGCCGGACATTCGGGCGCGCAACCGTCCTCGACCGGCGGTGGCGAGCAGTCCGGACAGGGTGGTGGCGACCGGGGTGCGGCACCCCCCGGTGATCAGGGTGCGGCGGACGACCGCGCCACCGCGGGGTCGGGGGAGCGGTCACCGTCCGAGGACGGCGGGCAGGACGGTCGTGGGGACAGCGACCGTTCCGTGGACGCGGCAGGCAAGTCCGAGAGTGCTTCCGGGGATACACGCGCGGATTCCGGTGGCGACAAGCCGTCGAGTTCCTCGACCACCGACGGCGCGCGCGCAGCCGGTGCGTCTGTCTCGATGGACGGCAGCGGTGCGCAGACCGAGGGTATGGAAGGCAGCGCCGAGGGCGGCGGAGCTGCCGCGAACGCCGGTGCGGCACAAGGTGGTATCGGTTCGCCGCCGCCCGGTACTCCCGTGGCCGGTGTCACGGCGACGCCGTCAGGAGTGACTTCCGCGGCGACCGGCCCGGCCGCCGGGACACCCGCCCAAGGGGCCCAGCCCGGCGCGCCCGCGGCGGGCGCCTCTTCGGCCGGCCCGGCGCGCCAGACCTCGGCCACGGATGCCGACGGCACTCAGCCGAGCGGAACCTCGGTGCTCGACGGTAGTTCGCCTCGCCCGGGAGAGAGTTCGGTGGCGCGCACCCCGGGCACCGACACCGACACCGACACCGACACCGGCGACGCGCGGCCACGGGCCGGGGCCGCGGGCGCCCCGGCCGCCAGCACGGTCACCGATCCCGTTGTCGTGCAAGCGAATACGGCCGATACCGAAGCGCCGTCCGCGGCGGACCCGGCGCGCGCGGGCACCGATTCGGACCTCGAGGTCGACACCGGTGCGGACACGGTGGCCCCGGTGGTGGTCTCCCCGGCGCCGCCGCTCGTCGCGGGGCCCGAAGCGGGGACACGGGCGGGGGAAGGCACGCGGCCCGCCGCCAGGGACGCCACGGCCGAGGCGGGAGCGGGCACTCGACCGGACACGAACCCGGACGCGAACGCCGACCCGGAATCCGCCCCGACCCCACCCGGCGCCGATGATTCCGGCGACAGCGCCCGTCCGCGCCGGCATGTGTTGCCCGAGAACCTGGCTCCGCCGTCGGACGCGGAGACCCGCGCCGCCGAGTCGGCCGCGCGCAAGCTCGCCGAGCAGCGCGACGGCGCGGACCTCAGCGATCTGCTGCACAACGAGGGGACCACCTCGCGCGCTCGCGCTCGGGAACTGGCCCGCGCCAACGCCCGGTGGTGGGATTCGCTGTCACCGGACGAACGCGCCGCCATGATCCGGACGCATCCGGCCACCGTCGGCCGCGCGCCCGGTATCGATGCGGCCTCGTCCGACGCCGCCAATCGGCTGCGAATCGCCAGGGAGATCGATGATCTCCTCTCCCGCGACACCCTGTCTGACGCCGAGCGCACGCAGTTGTCCAACCTCCGCAGCACGGTGCGCGCGCTGGCCGCCGCGCAGGCGCATGCCGACGCGAAATCGCCGGGGTTGCCGGTGCGCGTGCTGGCGTTCGACTCCACGGCGTTCGGCGGAAAGGGCGGCGCCGCGGTCGCATTCGGCGATGTCGATACCGCCGATCGCGTGTCCTGGCACGTCGGTGGCCGCGGGCAGTCCGTCGGCGCGCTCGGGGAGAGCCTCGGCACCGTGCTGAACACGCACCTGGCCGCGGCGGGCAGCGTGCGCGGCGGTGGTTCTCTGGCCTCGATCGCCTGGGTCGGCTACGACGCGCCGGCCGGTAAGGGACATGGCCTGCGAGCCGCGTTCCAATCGGTCTCGCTGACCCGCGCGCGGGAAGGGGCGCGGTTGCTCCTGCGCGACGTCGCGGCGGCCGACGCGGCGCGTTCGGTGCGGTCGGACGACGGCGCCCGCCCGCGGAACACGATCGTCGCCCACGACTACGGCGTAGACGTCGCCGAGGCCGCGGGCCGCGGCGGCCGTCTGACGGGTATGGCCGGCGATGTCGTCCTCGGCGGCCTGCCCGGTGACGCGCGCATTCGCCCGGGGAGTTTCGGTGACGAGGTGCGCGTCCACGTCACCGACGAGAACGGGCGGCGTTATCACACGCTCGGCACGGCCCAGCGCGGCACGCTGCCGGGCGGGGTACCGGCCGACGCGATGTATCGCATCGACGCCGTGGTCGCCGATCTCGTCGGCGCGACGGGCCACCGTGCGCCCGATGCCGTTCCGGCGGACGCCCTCCCCAGCCGTCCCGCCCCGAGCAAGAACAATTGCCTCGAGTCGGCGCTGTGGCGGGCCGCCACGCAGACCGGCAATACGACTATCACGCTGTTCGAACCGGGGGCGGTGGGCCCGGAGGGTGTGAGCTGGCAGCAGGCGCAGAACGCCGCGGGCGGCGAGCTGACGCCGGTGACCGGTGACCGGAAGCGCTCGCCCCACGAGATGATCGCGAACGGGTTGGCGCAGCTGGGCGGCCGTGCCACGGCCGTGGTGGTCGACCAGCGCGCCGCGGCGGACGAGCACGGCGTGGGCGCGCACGCCTACACCATGTACTACGACGCCGAGACGGACTCGGTGATGGTCGACGATCCGCTGCGCGCGGATCGGCCGTTCGTCTTCGACCCCGACGACACACCCGAAGCGGAAGCCACCTGGGGAATCTTCTACGGGGCGAAGGGGGAGACACTACGCCCGGTCACGGCGGCGCACACCGCGGAGACCGCCGCGAACGCGGTGCGGCCGGATTCCGCTATCGGGGACACGGATTCGCGCGCCGACGACGATTCGCCCGCCGACGAGACGATCGACGATCCGATCACCGACCCGGATTCGCCTGCCAGCCGGATGGTCGACGAGCCGATCACCGACGCCGAGATCGACCTCGCCGCCGCGGCGGTGCGTGAACTGGACGGCGGTAGCCCCGCCCGGCTGCTGCACGGCGATGAGCACGGACCCGCGACCGACGTCGCGACCCGCGACCGGGCGCGCGCCAACTCCGACTGGTGGCATCGCCTCACCGACGACCAGCGCGCCGCGATGATCCGCGTGCATCCGGAGCTGATCGGCAATGCCGACGGCATCCCCGCCGATGTCCGGGATCGCGCCAATCGCCTTGCCCTGGAACGCGATTTGGGATCGTTCCGCGCCCGCACGCCGGAGCGGCTCGGCATGGGCCAGGTGGTGAACCCCGAGTTCCACCGCGCCGAGCCCGACCAGTTGCGCAACATGATCCGCACCAGGGAAGCGCTGGCGCGCGCGGATCGTCTCGCGGCGGCGTTGGATCCCGGCGTGCCGCGGCCGCCGGTACGGCTGCTCGCCTACGACGCCGCGATCAACGGCGGGCACGGCCGCGCGGTGGTGGCCTTCGGAGATCTCGATCGGGCGGAGTCGGTCGCGTGGCACGTGCCCGACAGCGGAACGTCGTTGCGCCGCATCGACGACCATGTGACGGCGGCCGCCGCGCACTACGAGTCCACCGCGCGGGCCGCCGCCGGCCGGCCGGTGGCGAGCGTGGCCTGGGTGGGCGGACGCACCCCCGCGAACCGGCTGGCGCTCGGCGCCGACCGCCTCGCCCGCCGGGGCGGCGATCTGCTGGTGCGCGACCTGATCGGGTTCGACGCCACCAGAGCCGCGGCGGCCGCGCGCGGCGATGCGCCCGGCCATTCGAACCACCTCTTCGGCCATCGCCATGGCGCGATCACACTCGGCCACGCGGGCCGGCGCCGGCGACTTGCCGCGCTGGCCGACACCGTCACCCTGGTCGGCGCCCATGAGGTGGGCCCCATCCGATCCGCAGCCGAGTTCGGCGTCGGCCGAAATGTCTTCGTCGCCACGTCGGAGCGGGACCGTGGTCCGTGGTTCGCCGCCGTGCCCGCGCGACTGGTGGGGGCGATCACCGCCACGGGACCGGTGGACCCGACCGCAGAGTCGTTCGGGGCGCGGCGGATTCCCGTGGATACGCCGGCCAACCACCGAGTGCCGTTGTCCGAGTTGTACTTCCACGCCGATCCGGAGGGCAGGCTGCCTTCGGAAGCCTTGCGCCAGTTCGGGATGATCGCGGCGGGCGAGGACCTCGCCCCGGCCGCCCGCGACCGCTCCGGCGAGCCGGAACCGCTGGTGGTCCGGGACGGCACGGCGCCGGTGCCGCCCGCCGGCAACGAGCCACGCGCCGATGCGGGAGTTCCCGCGGACCGCGCGCCCACCGCGGCGGAGCGGGAGCTGGCCGAGGACGCCGTGCGGCAGCTGCGAACACTGCTACCCGCCGAGGTGCGGGCCGACATACCCGCCCATCCCGAAGCGCGTTTGCTCGCCATGCTCGCGCGTCCCGTCCCGCCCGGTGACGTGGTCGACGCGTCCGCGCGCCGCGCCGACTTCAACGCGACCTGGTGGCACGGGCTCACCGACGAGCAACGCTCCGCTTTGGCGATGACCTACCCCAGGGTGATCGGCAACACCGACGGCATCCCGGCCGCCGACCGCAACGCCGCCAACGAGCTGGCGCTGGCACGGGACCTGCGCCGACTGGTCGAACTCGGCGACAACGGCGGGCGGCGGCCGGACTTGACCCCGGCGCAGTGGCGGGAGCTGCGCAACGTCGTCACCGCCCACGACGAGCTGGTCGCGATGCGCCGCCGGGCCGCCCGCACCCTCGGCTCCCCGCCGGTGCACCTGATCTCCTACGATCCCGGCGCCTTCCAGGGCAAGGGCAAAATCGTGGTCGCGCTCGGTGATCTGGACCGGGCGTCCTCGGTGTCGTGGCACGTGAGCGGGCGCGGCACCACGCTGGCCGACGTCGGAACGCGGATGTCGTTCGCCCGCGCGCAGTTCGAGGTCACCTCGAATCTCACCGCGCACGCCGACGTCGCTTCGGTCGTCTGGATCGGCTACGACCATCCGGACACCAAACCGGAAGCGGGCAACCCCCGGCGGGCGGCGGTCGGCGGGTACCTGCTGGCGCGGGACGTCGCGGCATGGCACACGAGCAGAGCGCACACGGCTCCGGGCGGACCAGGGGCCGCCCACCTGATCGCGCACGGGTTCGGCGCCGTCACCGCCGGCTTCGCCGGTGCCGACGGCAGACTGGCCGGGCGCATCTCGACTGTCACCCTGCTCGGACCCGCAGGCTCCGGGCCGGTCCGCACCGCCGACGACTTCGGCATCGGGCGCGGCAACGTGTTCGTGGCCGCCGCGCCGCGCGACACGGTCGCCAATCCCGGCCGGGCCGGTCGGGTCCTACGGCGCGGGCTGGGCGCCGATCCGGTGTCGGATGCCTTCGGCGCCAGGCAGATCCTCGCGCGCTATCCGGATACCAGGGAGTTCGCGGGGCGCCGCGAAGCGCATCGCGGCTACCTGGCGCACACGGATATCCACAGCCGCACCCCGACCGCCTCGCTGGCCAATGTCGGGCTGATCACGGCGGGCCGGGGTGACGAGATCGCCACCCCGGACCAGTCGCCCCCGCGCCCGAAACCCAGCTCCCAGGTCGTGACGGCCGCCGACGTGAGCCGCGCGTTCGCCGTCGCGCGCGGCGAACGACCCGAGCACGCGATCCCGGTGGACGCCGGGCCCGACCGTGACGCGCCGCGATGGAGTCCTGATCGGGTACTGCCTCCCGACGCGCCCGTCACGGACGCTGATCGTGTCGCGGCCCGTGAACTCCTGGACCGGCTGGCCCCGGGCGCGCGCCCCGCGCGACTGCTGCACGCCGTCGACCCGGACGACATCATGGGTTCGGCGCGGGAACGGACCACCGACAACGCCCGGTGGTGGCACTCGCTCACCACCGAGGAACGGAGTCTGCTGGTGCGGACCCACCCGCACCATATCGGCAATGCCGACGGCATCCCGGCGCATGTCCGCGACTACGCGAACCGCCTGGCGCTCGCCCGCGATCTGGCGGAATTCGCCGGCCAGGTGCCCGACGGCACCGATCCGGAGCAGTGGATGCGCTCTCAGCTGGACGGCACCACCCGGCTCGAGGTGGAGAATCTGGTCTACACGTGGCGGGCGCTGGCGGTCGCCGAGGAGCGGGTGGGTCGCCTGCACCCGAATGTGGCCAGGCCGCCGGTGCACCTGATCGGCTTCAGTGCCACCGAGTTCCGTCACGCGGGCCGCGCGGTGCTCTCCTTCGGCAATATCGACACCGCCGACTCGGTGGCCTGGCAGATTCCGGGCATCACCACCACCGCACAGCACATGCGCGCGCGGATGGGCAACTCGCTCAACCTGTACGAAGTCGCTTCCCGGATGGCTCCGGAACGGGAGATCGCCTCGGTGGCCTGGATCGGCTACGACGCACCGAGCGGCAAGACCATGGCGACCGAGACGGTGTCGCAGCGTCCGGCCGAGGAGGGCGGCAAGCTGCTGGCCCGCGATATGGCCGGATTCAACGCGGCGCGCGACTTCTACGCGGACAAGGGCGGACCGGGACGCACCGAGAACCACATCCTCGCCCACAGTTACGGGTCCACGACCACCGGGCACGCCGGCGCGAACGGCCGTCTGGCGGGGGAGGTCACCACCATCACCCTGCTCGGCTCACCGGGTGCCGGGCCGCTGCGGCACGCGAGCGATTTCGGCATCGGCGCCGAGAACGTCTACGTGGCAATCGGATCGCGCGACCCGGTCACGTTCGTCGGCGCGAACATCCCGGGCCTGCCGGGTCGTTTCGCGGGTCGCGGACAGGGCACCGATCCCGCCATCGCCGCGTTCGGCGCGCAGCGCGTGCGCGCGGAATTCCCCCGGGTGCCGCGCTTCTCGGACGGTCTGCGCACGCACCGTCAGTACTGGCAGTACACCGAGTGGGCGCACCGCACGCCGACCGAGGCGCTGGAGAACTTCGGCTTGATCGTCTCGGGCCGCGCGGACGAGGTGAGCCGCGCCGAGCACCGGCCCGGTGTGGAGGAGCCGACCTGGTTGCAGCGCCGTGTCGGCTCCCTGCCGCGCGACCCGGAAGCGGCGCGTGTCGCGACCATCGAGCACGGCTCGCCGAAGTACCGCAGGCCCGACGATCCGGGGCCGGTGGCGCCGGGCCGGGATCCGTCCGATGGTCCCGGCGACGGGACCTCGCCCCACCCGAAGGCATCGCGTCCCGATGCGGCCGCGCTGGCGTCCGGGCGCGCCGAGCCCACCTCTGATCCGGCGGAATCCGAAGCAGCCGAATCGGATTCGGAGACCACGCCGCCCGCGCCGGAATCGCCGCGGACCGACGGGGACGACGAGGTACCACCTGCCCCCGGCGACGCCGACGACGGGAGCCGCGGCCCGGGTGATCCCGGGGAGCGCGGCGCCATGCCGGACCCCGCCGACGACGGTGACCGGCAATTCGCGCTGTCGGACCTGCTGCCCGTGGATCGGCGGCCGACCGGGGAACAACTGCGTCTGGCGCAGGAGCTGCTGGATCGCCGCGCGCCCGGAGGCGGTCCGGACCGGTTGGCGCACGGCGACTACGCCGACGCCGAGGCGGTCGCGTCGGCTCGGGACCTGGCGTCGGCGAACTCGCAGTGGTGGCGCGGGCTGAGTGCCGCCGAGCGGATGGCGGTGGTCTCGGCGCACCCGCGGGACGTGGGCAACGCGGACGGGATTCCCGCTGTCGCCAGGGATTACGCGAACCGCCTTGCGATCGTCCGGGAGATGGCGGACCTGCGCGCCGTGCACTCGAGCGATCGCACGAAGGAGCAGCACACTCGACTCGCCAATCTGCACACGACAGTCGCGGCGCTCGCCGAGGCGGACCGTATGGCCCGCGAGACCGGCGGCGATACCCCGCCGGTGCACTTGCTGTCGTTCGACGCGGGAGCGTTCGAGGGTAAGGGTCGCGCGGTGCTGGCGATCGGTGACGTGGACACGGCCGATTCGGTGTCGTGGCATGTGCCGGGGATCAAGACCGATCTCGGGAAGCTCGCCTGGAACGCGGATTTCGCGCGCAACCACTACGAAGTCACGACGCGGCGCGCGCCGGGCCGCTCCGTGGCGTCGATCGCCTGGTTGGGTTACGGCGCGCCGACCGGATACACCGGGGCGTTCCGGCTCGGCCCGGCGCGGGCGGGTGGGGCGCTGCTGGCGCGGGATATCGCCGCGTTCAACGCTTCTCGCGAGTCGAGTGCCGCGCGCGGCGGACCGGCGCGTCCGGACAATCATGTGTTCGGGCACAGCTACGGGTCGACCACGACGAGCTTCGCGGGCGGAGCGGGCAGGCTCGCTCGCGAGGTCTCGACGATCACGTTGGCGGCGTCGCCGGGTGCGGGTCCGGTGGGTCATGCGCGCGAGTTCGGTGTGGGGGACAACGTTTTCGTGGCGACGCAGTCCACGGACAAGGTCACCTGGGTGGGTGGCAACCGGGCCGGGTGGATGTCGCGGTTCCTCGGCGTCGGGATCGATCCGTCCGTGGCGGCGTTCGGTGCGCGTCGGGTCACCGCCGAGTATCCGGATACCGCCGCGTTCGCCGAACCACGCAAGCATCACACGCAGTACTACGACTACGTCGATGCGTCGCGGACGCGCCCGACCGAGGCGCTGGAGAACTTCGCCCGGATCGCGGCGGGGCTGGGCGATACGGTCACGCCCGAACCGCACCGGCCGGGCATGGGGGACGCGAATGTCTTCCGTCGCGTGCTCGGCAAGGTGCCGAAGGTCGATTTCGCCGCGAAAGGCGGAATCGATGACGGCACACACGGCTATCGTCCGGTGGATGGACCGGTCACCCGTCCGGTCGGTCCGGAGGTGCAGGGGCATCGTGGTGGTCGTGGCTTGTGGGCGGAGAACACGCTGCCCGGATTCCGCGCCGCCATGCGGATGGGCGTGGACGGCATCGAACTCGATATCGGGCTGACCTCCGACGGTGTGCCGGTGGTGCATCACGAGCAGCACGTCGACAAGCGCACGATCCGGGACACCGATCCGGACAACACGTATGTCGGTCAGAAGATCCGCGATCTGACTCTCGATCAGATCCGGACCCTCGACGCGGCGGTCGTGAATCCCGCCTTCGCCGACACCCAACGGGCCGAACCCGGCGCGGGGATACCGACGTTCGACGAAGTGATCGCCCTCGCGCGTGAAACCGGCTGGCGCGGCACGCTCGCCGTCGAGATCAAGACCGATCCGAGCTGGCCGGACGCCGACGTGCGGGCCGTCGTGTCGGCGGTCACCGGCGCGTTGCGGGGGCAGGGGGTCGATTTCCGGATTCTGGGATTCGATTGGCGGGTGCTGACGCATGCGGCGGAGTTGGCGCCGGATGCGGAGCGTGTGGCGTTGGTGAGCGCCCGCACGGCGACCGAGACCTGGCTCGGGCGGGATCCGGGTATCTCCCGGCGCGAGCGCGCCCGGATGCTGTGGGCGCAGGTCACCCGTAAGCCGCGGGACGCCGGCGGGGACCTGGCGGCTGCCGCGCGGGACGCGGGGGCGACGATTCTGTCGCCGGAGCGGTCGATGGTCACCGAAAAGCTTGTGCGCCAGGCCGAATCGGCGGACATCGGGGTGTCGGTGTGGACGGTGAACGATCCCGCCGATATGCACCGGTTGATCGAACTCGGTGTGGACACGATCGTGACCGACTTCCCGGACCGGTTGCGCGACGTCATGGCACACCGCGGCCGCGCCCTTCCCGAGCCGCCGCCGACCCCACCCGACACCGGTGGTCCGCGTCGCGCGTTGCCCGGCCACGTCACCGACCTCCTGGCTCACCTGCGCTCGCTGGGCGCCGACCCCGCGGCTCTCGGCGGTGTCGCGGCCAATGTGTATCGGGCCGACCCGCGCCCGACCGAGGACGTCGACCTGTTGATCCGCGAAGCGGGCGATCTGCCCCGGCGATTGCGCGAGGCAGGCTACGAGGTCACCACCACCGAGAACGCCGACGACGAGATCTACTTGATCCGGGCTCGGCGCGACGGCCGCGCGGTCGACCTGATCGTCGCCGAGGAACCGGTCCAGATCGCCGCGCTCGACCGCGCGTTCGACGGGGTGATCTCGATCGAGGACATCCTGGTGCTGAAGCTGATCGGCGGACGGCCCAAGGACCGTGCGGACATCGACGCGATCCTGTCCGCGGGGCATCGGCTCGACCTCGGCTACATCGAGCGGCAGGCCGGCGAATGGGAGGTGACGCGCGAGTGGCAGGATGCGCGCGACCGCCTCGGAACTCCCCTGGAGGACTCCGGTCCCGGCACGATCGACCCCACACGCACGCCGCCCGGCATCGATCCGCCGTCCACGGAGCCGGACGAGGACGGTGACGACGGTCCCGGTGCCGCCGCCGGTGGTCACGATGGGGGCGGTCGGGGCCCCGGTACACCGCCGGTGCCCGCCGTGCCGTCCGAGCCCGGCGGCGACGGGGACGGACAGTTCGCGCTCACCGACGTACTCCCGACGGACCGCAGGCCGACGGAGGACGAATCGCGCCTGGCCCGGGAGCTGTTGGATCGGCGATCGCCGGGCGCGGGACCGGATCGGTTGCTGCACGGGGATTACGCCGATACCGAGACGGTCACCTCCGCCAGGGACCGGGCGGCCGCGAACGCGCGCTGGTGGGACGGGCTGAATGCCGCCGAGCGGCGGACGGTGGTGCTCGCGCATCCGCGGGAGCTGGGTAACGCGGACGGGATTCCCGCGGTGGCGCGTGATTACGCGAACCGGCTGGCGATCGTGCGTGATCTGGTGGACCTGCGCGCTGTGCATTCGAGCGCGCGGACGGATGCCCAGCGCACCGCCCTGGCCAACTTGGAGACCACCGTCGCCGCTCTGGTCGACGCCGATCGAATGGCGCGCGAGACCGGGCTGGCGGAGGATCTGGCGACACCGCCGGTGCACCTGTTGTCGTTCGATGCGGGGGCGTTCGGTGGTAAGGGTCGTGCGGTGCTGGCGATCGGTGATGTGGATTCGGCCGATTCGGTGTCGTGGCATGTGCCGGGTATCAAGACCGATCTCGGAAAGCTGGCGTGGAATACGGATTTCGCGCGCAACCACTTTGAGGTGACGTCTCGTCGTGCTCCGGGGCGTGCGGTGGCGTCGATCGCTTGGTTGGGTTACGGCGCGCCGTCGGGGTATTCGGGTGCGTTCCGTCTGGGGCCGGCGCGGGAGGGGGGCGCATCGCTGGCGCGGGATATCGCCGCGTTCAACGCTTCTCGGGAAGTCCGAACGGGTCGTCCGGACAACCATGTGTTCGGGCACAGCTACGGGTCGACCACGACCAGTTACGCGGGGGGCGGCGGCCGGTTGTCGCACGAGGTCTCCTCGATCACGTTGGCGGCGTCGCCGGGTGCGGGTCCGGTGGGGCATGCGCGTGAGTTCGGGGTGGGGGACAACGTTTTCGTGGCGACCCTGTCCACGGACAAGGTCACGTGGGTGGGCGGCAACAGAGCCGGGCGGGCGTCGCGATTCCTCGGCGTCGGCGTGGACCCGTCGATCGAGGCGTTCGGCGCGCGCCGCGTGACGGCGCAGTACCCGGACACCGCCGAGTTCGCCGATTCGCGCAGGCATCACACGCAGTACTACGACTATGTCGATGCGTCCCGGACGCGTCCGACGGAGGCGTTGGAGAACTTCGGCAGGATCGCGGCGGGGCTGGGCGATACGGTCACGCCCGAACCACACCGGCCGGGCGTGGGGGACGTGAATGTCTTCCGTCGGGTGATCGGGAAGGTGCCGAAGGTCGATCCGGCCACGACGGCCGGAATCGATGACGGCACACAGGGTTACCGTCCGGTCGATGGACCGGTCACCCGCCCGACCGGCCCGGAGGTGCAGGGGCACCGGGGTGGTCGTGGTCTGTGGTCGGAGAACACCCTGCCCGCGTTCGAATCCGCGATGCGGATGGGTGTGGACGGTATCGAGCTCGATGTCGGGTTGACCTCCGATGGCGTGCCGGTGGTGCATCATGAGCAACGCATCGACAAGCGCACGATTCGCGACACCGACCCGGACCACAGGTATGTCGGTCAGAGGATCCGGGACCTGACCCTCGACCAGGTGCGCACCCTCGACGCGGCCGTGGTGCACCCGGGCTTCGCCGACACCCAGCGGGCCGAGCCCGGGGCGCTGGTGCCGACCCTGGACGAGGTCGCGCGACTGGCTGCGGACACGGGCTGGGACGGCACGTTCTCGGTCGAGATCAAGACCGACCCGAGCTGGCCCGACGCCGAGGTGCGCGCCGTGGTGGACGCGGCCGTGCGGACCATGCGCGCGCACGGCGCGAACTTCCGCGTCCTGGGGTTCGACTGGCGGGTGCTGACCCACGCGGCGGAGTTGGCGCCGGATGCCGAGCGGGTGGCGTTGGTGAGCGCCCGGACCGCGAGCGAGACTTGGCTGGGGCGGGATCCGGGGGTTTCGCGGGGTGAGCGCGCGCGGATGTTGTGGGCGCAGCTCACCGGTAAGCCGCGTGATGCGGGTGGGGATCTGGCGGCGGCGGCCAGGGAGGCGGGGGCGACGATTCTGTCGCCGGAGCGGTCGATGGTCACCGAAAAGCTTGTGCGCCAAGCCGAATCGGCGGACGTGCGGCTGTCGGTGTGGACGGTGAACAAACCAGCCGACATGCATCGCGTGATCGGGCTGGGCGTCGACGCGATCGTGACGGACTTCCCGGACCGGTTGCGCGATGTCATGGAACACCGCGGCCGCGCACTCCCCGAACCCGCTGTCCCGCCCACCTTGCCCTCCGATCCCGGGCTCGACGCGCGCGACGTTGATGCCGCGGCCCGCGCGCTCGACCGGTTCCCGGTGCGCCCAGCGGTTCGGGCCGAGGACACCGACGCGACCGTCACCGCGGCGCATCGTGCGTGGGCGTTGGAGAACCGCCGGGTCTGGGACTCGCTCGACGGCGCGCACCGGAACGCGATGCTGCGCGCGCATCCCGAGACGGTCGGAGCCATGGACGGCCTGCCCACCGACCTCCGCGACCGCGCCAACCGGCTCGCGCACCGCAGGGCGTGGCGTGAACTCGGTGAGCGCATCGGCGCGAACCCGCGCGCATTCCGGCACTTCGGGACGAAGCCGCTGAACGAGCCGGAGTTCGCGATCGTGCGCCGGCTGCTGTTCACCGACGCGGCGGTGCCGTCCGACGCCGTGCCGGACCGGATGCCGGACTGGAGTGGCCGTGGCGCGCGCAGGTTGTTGCGCGCGATGGGTCCGGACGCCACCCTGCTCGCCGACCTCACCGCGATGTCGGAGCTGCTGGTCCGCGCCGATCGGGACGCGGCCGGGTCGCCGGGGTCGCCGCCGGTCCGCGTCCTCGTCTTCGACCCGACGGCCTACCAGGGCGACGGACGGGCCGTCATCGCGCTGGGTGACATCGACACGGCCGACCATGTCGCCTGGCACGTGCCGGGGGCGGCGGCCACGGTCCGCTCGATGAACCAGAGCATGCACGCCGTCCACAACCTGTACGACACCGCCGCGCGCACCGCACCCGAGTCGTCGCACGCGGCCGTGCTCTGGCTGGGCTACGACCCGCCGAGCGGTGGCGCCATGTGGGCGCAGTACGCGTCCACCGGTCCGGCCCGCGCGGGCGGGCGTTCGCTGCTCGGCGACCTCGCCGCGTTCAACGCGGTGCGCGACGCCGGAGAACGAGGACGCCCGGCCGTGCACCTGATCGGGCACGGATACGGTTCCACGGCAGTCGGTTACGCCGGAGCCGACGGTGGCCTCGCCCGCCAGGTTGCCGACGTGACGCTGGTCGGTTCGCCGGGAGTCGGTCCGGTCACCGACGCCGGACAATTCGGCCTCGGCGCCGACCGTGTCTTCGCGCTCACCGCCACCTCGGATCGCCTCACCTGGCGCGGCGCGCACACTCCCGCCGCCATCGCGGGACCCGATGCCCGCGTGCTCGGCGTCGATCCGGCGTCGGCGGGCTTCGGCGCCGTCCGCGTCGCCGCCGAATTCCCGGTCGCGCCCCGGTTCGCCAGCATCCTGGCCGAACGCAACCAGTACTTCTGGTACACCGACCCGAGCCGCACGGTGCCGACCGAGGCACTGGACAACCTCGGACGCATCACCGTGGGACAAGCCGACACCGTCACCACCGACGCGCACCGGCCCGGCACGCGCGAGACCGTACGGTTCCTCGGGCACGACGTGGACGTGCCGGTCGACCCGGCCGCCGAGCGCACCGGCGTCGTGGCGCCCACCGCGGAGCAGCGCGCGCTCGCCCGCGCCGCGCTCGACCTGCTGGAACCCGGTGCGGGGCCCGATGCGCTGAAGCACGGGGACTACGACGAGTCCACCATCGAAGCCCAGGCCGCCGCCCACACCGACCGCGTCGCGGGTTGGTGGCACGAGCAACTCGGCGCCGCCGAGCGCGCGGCGCTGGTGCGGGTGTACCCGTTCGAGATCGGCAACGCCGACGGTGTCCCGGCAGCCGTGCGCGACCAGGCGAACCGCTTGCAGATCACCCGGGATTTCGACGCCTTCCTCGCGCGGTACCCGCACGGTGGGCGTGCGACGCTCGACGCCGCCGAACGGCTGCAACTGCGCAACCTGGTGCGGACCGCCCAGGCGCTCAGCCAGATGGACGCGCGCGCCGCGGTACATCCCGACAGCCCGCCGGTACACGTGCTGTCCTACGACAGAAGCGAATTCGGCGGCACCGGCCGCGCTGTGCTGTCCGTCGGCGACATCGACACGGCGCAGTCGCTGTCCTGGATCGTGCCGGGGATCACCACCACGCTGGACAAGCTGCCCGGCAACTTGCGCGCCGCGATGAACGTGTACGAGATGACGGCCCGGATGAACCCGGACCTGGCGATCGCTTCGGTCATCTGGATCGGGTACGAGACCCCCAACGGCTCAACCGTCGTGCAGAGCACGGTGGGTGCCGAGGCGGCCAGGGAGGGCGGCCGCATCCTGCGCCGGGATCTGGCGAGTTTCCGTGCGAGCCGGGAATACGATGCGCGACAGGATATTTCGGCCGAGCGGCCGCGTGTCTATCTGCTGTCGCACAGTTACGGCTCGGTCGCCACCAGTTACGCGGGCGAGAACGCGCGCCTCGCGGGCATGGTCGACGCGATCATGCTGCTGGGGTCGCCCGGTGTCGGTCCGATCCGGCACGCATCCGAGTTCGGCGTCCCGGTGTATGTCGCGGCGTCCTCCGGCGATCCGGTGACCTGGGCCGGTGCGGACACCCCGGGGCGTGGCGGCAGGTTCGCCGGGCGCGGGCACGGACTCGACCCGACGACGCGGGCGTTCGGAGCCGTGCGACGCGTGACTGCGGAGTTCCCCGCGGGCATGGATCGGATCACCCAGCACCGTGGCTACTTCAAGTACCTCGACGATGCGCGGACCCTCGCCTCGGAGTCGCTGCGCAACGTGGCGCTGTTCGTCGCGGAACGCGCCGAGGACATGATCGCGGCGCGATCGCGACCGGGACTGGAGGACCCCGGCTGGCGGCAGCGTCAAGTCGCCACACCGAACGACCCCGAATCCCGGCGCACGGCTGTGGAATTCGACGTCGAGGACACCAGAGGCAGCGCCGACCAGCGTCCGGCCACCGGACCGGACGCCGACGGCACGACCGAGCATCACAAACCCAGGTCGCGCTGGCTCCCGGCCCGCCGGGAGGTCTCCGCACGGCCGCTCTGTGCGATCGACGCGCTGCGAGTGGCCGCCGACGCTCTGCCGAACGCCGGTGTGCGGGTGCCGGATTCGGTCGGTCCCGGCGGCTTGACGGCCGACGAGCTGGAGCAGGCCGCGGGCGGGCGGCTGCGGATGCACCCCTCGCCGGCGCAGATCGCGAGCATGTTGAAGCGGGAGGCCGCCCAGACCGGCCCGGCCCGGCCCGCGCCGATGATGCTCGTAGTGGACGAGTACCACGGTCCGGCCGGTCGCGACGGCATCGGCGCCCACGCCTACGTGTTGTCCGTCGAGAACGGTCGCGTCATGATCCACGACCGGACGCTGGGCACCTCGCCCCAGCCGTTCCGGCGCGGGCTGGTACCCACGGGTGTGCTGGCCACACACGGCATACTCCTCCGAGCCGACGGCGCGGACCGACCCGTCGACACCTACCCCCCGAGCGCGCACCGCCCCGACGTAGGGATCGGGGAGCGGCCGGACGGTTCGGGCGCCGCCCGCCGCGACGACAGCGATCTGGGCGGCACACCCGACGAGCGATCCCCTGGCGCCGCCTCCGGCGCGCGCACGCCGGCCCCCGGCCGCGCCGAGGCGGTCGTCCCCGTTACCGGTGGTCCGCGCCGCCCGCTGCCCGACCAGGCCGTGGATTTCCTGTCCTACCTGCGAGAGCTTGGTGCCGAGACGGCCGCGCTCGGTGCGACGGCCGCGAACGTCTATCGGGCCGCGCCGCGCGCCACCGACGACATCGATCTGATGATCCGCGACGTCGGCGATCTCCCGGCGCGGCTGCGTGAGGCCGGATACGAGGTGGCCACGTTCGACAACGAGGACGGCGACGTCTATCTCATCCGCTTGCACGGCAAGGGGATAGCGGCGGACCTGATGGTCGCCGAGACGCCGCTCCAGCACGACGCGCTCGATCGCGCGGCCGGCGGGGTGATCTCGGTCGAGGATGTGATCGTGCTCAAGCTGATCGCCAACCGGGCCAAGGATCGTGGTGACATCGACGCCATCCTGTCCGCCGGCCACCGGCTCGAACTCGACTACATTCAGCGCCAAGTCGTCGAATGGGAGGCCACGAAGGCTTGGCGGGACGCCCAGGCACGGCACGGGAGTCCGCTGGAACCCGCAGCCGGTGACGCGCGAGAGACCCCGCCCGCGCGGAGCGACGACAAGTCGTTCGCGACCCCGGAATCGCCGGAGCGGGAGGCGTCGCCGCCCACCCCGAGCGCCCGCGATGTGGTGACCGAACAACGCGACGCGAGCTCGATCTCGGGCCCGGATCGGTGCACCGACGGTGAGCCCGTCGACATGGCCACGGGCGCCGTACTTCTCGAAGCCGACGATGTACGCGCCGACGGTGCGCTGCCGCTGAGCCTGCGGCGCGTTCACCTGTCCTCGCTGCGGCTGGGGCGGCACTTCGGGCCCGGGTGGCTGTCGATGCTGGACGAGCGGCTCGAGATCGATGACCGCGGCCTCGTGCTGGTGTGCGCGGACGGCGCGCTGCTCGACTACCCGCATCCCGATGCCACGGGGGCGGAGGTCTTTCCGAGATCCGGACGGCGACTGCCGCTATCGCTGTCGGGTGAGGTGTACCGGGTACGGGACCTGGACGCGGGGACCGTCCGGGAGTTCGCGGTAGCGCCCACCGTGGCGCCGATCGCGTCGATCACCCATCGTGGCGGTCACCGCCTCGATTTCGAATACGGCGCAGGCGGTGTGGTGGCCGCCGTCCGGCATTCGGGCGGAACGGTCCTGCGCACCAGCACCGATCCGGTCACCGGATGGGTGACCGCGCTGTCGCTTGACTCGGGTGCGAACACCATTCCCGTTGCCGCCTATCGGTACTCGGACCGTGGTGATCTGCTCGGCGTCACGGACGCGTCCGGCGCGGAACTGCGCTACACCTACGACGAGGCCCACCGGCTCAGCTCGTGGACCGATCGCAACGGAGTCGCCTACCACCACCGCTACGACGCGCTGGGCCGTTGTGTCGCGCAGATCGGCACCGGCGGCGTCTACGCCAACGCGTTCGTGCACGGCGTCGACGACGCGCCCGACGCGCCACCCGGCGGCCGATGGACCGTCCTGGTGGAAACCGTTCGGCCGCTCGACCTCTCGGCGTCCGGCGCGCTCGACTTCGACGCGGCGATGGACGCGCTGTGCGCCATGCCGCTGGTCCGGGAGATTCAGCGTGCCGGGCCGCGCGTTGTCGCCAATCGCGCGGCGGTGCCCGACGATCCGGTGTTCGGCGGGCTCCGGGTACTGCTGTTCCGCGCCGACGCGCGCGGAGACGTCTGGCAGATCACCGACGCCGTCGGCGGCGTGCGCACCTTCGGCCGGGACACCGCGCATCAGGTGGTGCGCGAGACCGATCCGTCCGGCGCGGCGACGGTCTACGACCGCGATCGCCACGGACTGATCACCGCCGTCACCACGCCGGACGGGACGACGACCAGAGTCGTTCGCGGCGCGTGGGGTGAACCGCTCGAAGAAGTGGGTCAGGGCGGCCGGACCTGGAGATACGAATCCGACAAACTGGGTAACACGGTCGCGGTGACGGGCCCCGACGGTGCCCGCGAGCGTTACGAATACGACTATCGTCCGAGCGGTTCGGTGCTCCGCCGCGTGATCGATCCGACCGGCTTGGTCACAGAGGTCGACTGCGACGACGCGGGACGGCCGGTGCGCGTCACCGCGCCCGGCGGTCGCACGTGGACCTACGAGCGCGACGACTTCGGCCGGATCCGCTCGCGCATCGACCCGCTCGGCCGCAGCACCGGATACACCTGGACACCGGAGGGCAAGCCCCTCAGCCAGCGTAACCCCGACGGTACCGAACTCGTCTGGGCCTACGACGCCGAAGGCAACGAACTTTCGCGTGTCGACGAGGCGGGCAATGTCAGCACGACCCGCTACACAGTGCTGGATTCGCCACTGGAGGTCACCGGAGCCGATGGCGCGCGCCTGCGCATCGGCTACGACACCCAGCTCCAGATCACCTCCGTGACGAATCCCGCCGGCCTGGTGTGGCGCTACGAGTACGACCCGGCCGGGCGACTGCTGGCCGAGACCGACTACAACGGCGCGCGCACCTCCTACACCTACGACTCCGCGGGCCGGATCCGCTCCACCACGGACGCGACCGGGCGCAGGACCCGGTTCGTGTACGACGCCGCGGGCCGCGTGCTGGAGGAGCACAGCGACGACGGCGTCACCAGATACCGCTACGACCGGCACGGCGATCTCGTCGAGGCCGCCAATCCCGATGCCGAGGTGCTGATCACGCGCGACGCGGCGGGCCGGGTGCTCACCGAACGCGTCGGTGGCGTCACGGTGGCCGTCGCGTACGACAGGGCGGGCAGGCGAACCCAGCGGATCGTCGACACCAGGGCGTTGCCGGGGGCGGGGCTCGGCAGGCGCACGGTGTTCGGGCGCGACGACACGGGGCTGCTGGTGAGCGCGGCCACCGATGATGGGCAGGGGCCCGCCGACATCGTGAGCTTCGGCTACGACCGTTCCGGCAACGAGATCGTGCGTGGCGTCGGCGCCGCTGTCGTCGACCGGCGCTACGACGCGCGGGACCGGATCATCGCCCAGCACGTGCGCAACCCGTCCGGCCTCGTCGCCGGACGCACCTGGACCTATCGTGCCGACGGCTACACCACCGGCGGCCAAGACCTGCTGCGGGGTTCGCGCCGAGTCGAACTGGATCCGTCGGGCCGGGTTACCGCGGTAGCGGCCGAACGCGGGACCACGGGCATCGAGCGCTACGCCTACGACCCCGCCGGTGTCGTGACGCTCGCCGCCGATCCGGAGGAATCGGCCCTGCCCGAGCGCGTGCTGTCGTCGGGAACCCTGGTGACCGCGTCAGGCCGGCGCCGGTTCACCTACGATGCCGCGGGACGTCTGGTCCGGGTGGTGCGCACCAGACTGTCGCACAAGCCCGAGGTCTTCGAGTTCACCCACACCGCGGCGGGCCAGATCCGCACCGTGTCCGCACCGGACGGCACCTTCTGGCGCTACGGTTACGACGCGTTCGGCAGGCGGGTCACGAAGGTGCGCACCGATCGTGCGGGCGCCGTGCTCGATACGGTCGTATTCGGCTGGGACGGCGATGAATTGGTGTTCCAGCAGGACATATCGCACGGTCCGGCCCCGTCGAGCACCACCTGGTGCTGGACCCATCACCCGGAGACCGGGGAGCCGCTCACCCAGTACACGCGGTCGACCGGTCCCGCGCGCGGCCCCCGGGTATTCGCGGGCGTGGACCAGTCCGCCGTCGACACCGAGTTCTACGCCATCGTTACCGATCTCGCCGGCGCGCCGACCGAATTGATCGATCCGCGCGCGGGCACCGTCGCGGGGTGGGCCTCGGCCACGTTGTGGGGCCACACCCGATGGAACGGCCACGCGTCGACAGCGTTGCGGTTCGCGGGCCAATATCACGACGCCGAGACGGGACTGCACTACAACCGGCACCGCTACTACGATCCCGCCACCGCCGCCTACACCGCGCCCGATCCCCTCGGGCTGGCGCCCAACCCGTCGAACGCCCATGCCTACGTGCACAATCCGCACACCTGGGCCGACCCGCTCGGCTTGGCGTCCTGCGGCGACGGCTGGTGGCGCAAGCTGCGCACCTTCGGTCCGATCGGCGCCGCCCGGCAGGATTATGTCGACACCGTGCGCGGCATCACCGAGCGGGGTCTGGCGCGTGTAGCGGCGGGGGAGAGCCCGGAGACCGTGGCGCGCTGGGCGATCGATGAGCGCAACGCCATGAAGACGGCGACCCGTGCGAAGCTACCCAGAGTCCTCAACATCTGGGCCGAGCGCCGCAATGTCCGGCACTACGGGCACCCGGTCGGCCCCACCTACGAGTTCCTCCACGACGTGAAGGGCAAAACACCGATGGACATCATCAAGGGAGCGGGTCGCACCAGCGCCCACGTGAATCGAATGCTCGGGGTGCGCTAGATGTCTCGGCGGGAGATCTGGCTGACACGCAACGACCGCTTCGAATGGGTGCGCTACGACACCGCGACCGGCCGCGTCGTCGGTCGCCTGCGCCCCGCCGGGCGGTCCGCGCCGACCGCGGGCCTGCTCGGTACCTGCCTCGGCAAGCCGGTCGCGTTCTACGTGGACGCCGACGGCACCGGCTACGTCCTGCAATCCGGTTCGACCGCGATCCCCGTGGACGACCAGGCCCGCATCGGATTCCGCAGATCCGCCCGCAACCACCTCGCCCACTTGGACGTGGACCGTGGCCCGCAGCGCCTCCACCTCACCGAATGGACCTACGCCACCGCGCCCGACCCGCCGTCCGATCCCGTCAGCTCGAAGGACTTCCTCGGCACCATCCACGACTTCCTCACCCGCGAGGAACGCCGCCGCCAGGGGCTGTCCGTGTGGACGCAGGATGCCGACCCGGCCCGGGGGCCGGAGGGGGACGATTGATCCGGTCACCGGGAACCTCGCGGCGACAACGCTTCCGGGAAGGCGGGAAAGGTCCGCGTCGATCGGCGGTCGGATTGTGAGCTGTACCAATGCTGGTCCGGATGACCCGTGTGTCCGATTCGTGTCACCATGTACGGGGTTGGACCCGAGATCCTGTGACCATCGGAGTGCGTGCTGTGGCTGATGAAGGGAATGGCGGTTCGGCCGGCGATCGTACCGATCCGTGGCCGACGTTGAGCGGCTACGCGTCGGAGGGGACGCTGGAGTTCGAACCGAGCGCGGCGTACAACTTGGCGAACGCCGCGGCCGACGCGATCGCGAAGCTGATGGCGGTCAGGGAACAGGCGCTCGAGAGCCACAATCACTCCCTGGTCTTCTCGAACATGAGATCCGGTTCGGAGCTCGGCCGGATGTTCGACAACCGCGGCGATGACCTGATCGCCGCCGTCGACCGGCATGTCGAGATTCTCGAGGACATGTTCGATACGTTCATCGCCGCCGGGAAGGCTTACGTCGGCGCTGATGAAGGTAATGCGGAACTGTTGGATTCGATCGCTCTCCCCACGGAACCGGGTCGGTTGAGTGGCGAGCCGAGGACGATCGATACCTCCAACACTACCCCGAGATACACGCCCGACTCCGTCACTCCGACGAGTAGCTACCTCCCGCTGGACGAGACCGATGGGCCGCCCACCGCGCCGACGCTGACCGGGCCCTCGGAGCGGATGCAGGAGTTCGACGGCGGACTGCCCCCTGGCTTCGGTGCGGTCAGCTACGGTCCGAATGTCGAAGAGGGTTCGAGCCGAAGCTACAGTCAGCTCTATTACTTGGGGCAGAGTGTGGGCGAGGAAAAGGCCAAGGTGGCCAATCGCGCCGGTGTGTGGTCATGGCTCGCGGACAACGTGCACGAGGCATACTCTTCCTTCCGCGTAGGTATGGTCGGGGTGACCGGCGAAAGCTGGCGAGGCGCGGGCCGCGAAGCCGCAGCGGCCGCTGTCTCGAGCTACTTGGAAAGCGTGCCCCCCCTGCGTAAGTCGATGAAGGTGATCGCGGACAACCTCGAGTACGCGGTGGGATGGATGGAGGACACCCGCGTCAGCATGCCCCAAAGTCCGGTCAACCCCGCATCGCAGTCGCCGGGGTATACCGCTTATGGAACCAGCGGTTCCACCGCAGCGGACGACCTTGCGAAATACCAGACGAACATGAACGTCACGTACGGAACAGGAGCGACCGAATCGGGTTCCCGCGTTCCGTTGATTCCGTTGCCGGACGGCTATTTCGGTGACGTGCCGTCCGTGAACGGCGAACCCGGGGGCGAGTCGGGTGGCGGTCCCGGCCCGGGTGGCGTCGCGGGGCCGGGACCCGGTGCGATGGCAGCGGGTCCGGGCCCTGGCCCCGGCCTGTCCGCCCCGATCGCGCCCGGCGTGGGTCCGATGCCGTCCGGTGGCAGCGGGACGACGGTTCCGGTGGTGGGCGGGATGCCCGGCGGGATGCCGGGGCGCGAGGGGGCCGCCGAGGCGGCCCGGCGATTGGCCGAACAGCAGCGGCAGGCCGCGCAGCAGTCGGGTGCTCAGCAGGCCGCCCAACAGGCTCTCTCGGGTGCCCAGCAGGCCGCTCAGCAGGCGTTGGCCGCCGGACAGCAAGCGCTCGGGCAGCAAGCGGCGGCGGCCAGACCGGTTGATCCGAGGATGGCGGCCGGGCCGGGCACGGGCGCCAAGCCCACCGGCGGCGGTGGCCCCGGCGTGGGCAGTGGCAGCGGGCCCGCGCGTACCGCGGCAGAGGCGTCGAGGCTGTTTCCACGCGCGGGTGGCCTGGGATCCGGTGCGGGAACGATGTTCCCGCGCGCGGGACTGTCGCCGACCGGCGGGATGATGCCCGGCGCGCCGGGCGCCGCGGGCGCACCCGCGCGTAGTGCCGGCGAGAACGCGGGCGAGCGGAAGCGGCCGGCCTATCTGGACTCGACGGAGCATCTGGAGGAGGCGATGGGCGAAGCGCCCCGAGTGGTGCGACCCGTCGTCGAACGATGAATCGCCGGTGGGACTTCACCGACCTGGAGTTCGTGGCGCTCTGGGACGGTATGCGGGAAGGCCCGCTGCCACAGCCGTTCTCGTTCATCTCCCGGATCGAGTTCCGGCAGGACTTCCTCCGGGAATGCGCGCGCACGCGCGAGCGGCTCCGTGACAGCGAAGGCCAGGAACTCGCCCGGATCTTCGAGGACATCGCGCGTCCGGACATCGCCGTGCGAATTCGAGGTTTGCGCGGTCCGGATGCCGCCGAGCCCGCGAATGTCGTACGGCTGCTGGCGATTCGCCGGGGTGAGCGTGGCTATGTCGTGTCGCAGTCGCCCGGTGAGACGGTGGAGCACAGCGGCGGTTTCACGGTCACCGAAGTCGGTGCGCTATCGCTCGCCGCCGCGGTGGTGAACCGCCTTCCCGAGGTGGGGCCGGGGACCCACAAGCACATCGTGCTGCCGACTCCCGAGGAGTTCGCCGATGGCCGCCGTGACATGGACGATTCGCATGAGAGTTCGCCGCTGTGGGACTCGTTCGAACCCTCGGACGCGCATCGGGCGGAGTCGTTCCTGCGGTCGGCCACGCGCGGGATGGGAACAATGACCGTGGACCAAGGGAGGTCGAAGTTCGGACCGCGCGGTCGTGTGCGCCGCCGCCTCGAGTGGCGCGATGTGGTCGAGGACGGCCGGTATGTCATCGTCAGCGGGAGTCCGCCGTTCGCCGCAGCCGCGGACGAACGCCGGATGATCGCGGCGATCAACACCGAGATCGCCGCGGTGGTGAAATCCATCAAAGACGAGGTCTACTGAGCGTGCTGGGCGCCCGGCCGCGCCGACGGTGACGGTTCGCCGTTCTCGAAGTCGAGGTCGTCCGGATGCCCTTTGTTTGCCAGATGTTGTATCGGTCCCGGGTATCCGAACGCCGGACGCTGCGTCATCGGCTGTCAGCCCCCGACTCGAGGGCTGGACAATGCCGATACCGGGTGCAAGATAGTGGAAGTGAAGTCCGCGGCCGGGGTGGCCGCGTCGGGAGGCGTTGTGCGAAGGTTGTGGTCGGGACCCCGGCGGAAAGGTGGACAGACCGATGGCCGGTGAAGGCGAGAACCCCTGGGTCGCGTTCCAGGAGCAGGCGGCGGCGGGGAAGATCGACATCGGCGAGGGCGCCGCCAGATCAGCCGCGGGCATCGTCGCCGACTCGCTCACCATGATGCTGATCGGCAAGGCCGCGACGGATCGGATCACCGAGTATCAGGGATTCGGCAACCTCCCCTCCGGGCAGACGCTGCGGCAGCGGTTCCTCTCGGTGGCGCGAGATCTGGACGACCGCCTCGCCGAGGACGAGAAGATCCTGCGCGGCATGGGCGAGATGTTCCTGATCGCGGGCAAGATCTACGAGGACACCGATGAATCCGCCGCCGAGCAGTTCGAGACGTTCCGGATGGATCGTTTCGGCAACTGGCAGGACACGCGACGCGACTTCCCCGGTGTGCCGTTGCGTGGCGAGGGGACGCTGCCGGGATGGGCGCGGGAATTGCGCAGCGGCACCAGTGGCCCCCACTTCCCCGAGGGCGATCGGCTGCCCGATCCCAATTCGGAAGTGCAGCCGCAGACCAAAGGGATGGGCGCCATTCCGGTCGAGCTGGTCGAGAAGCCCAACGACTCGGCCAGGGACGGCGACCGGTGGACCGGGGACCCGTCCATCGAGAACGCCTACGCGATCGAGTACACCACCTTCTACGAGCTCGGCCAGGCGCTGGGAGACCACTCGCAGGACGTGATCGATGCCGCCGCGGTGTGGAATTGGATCTCGGCGCGGCTCGACGTCGCGTTCAACGATCTCGCCAACGGCATCGAGCAGTTGCACGCCTCAGGAGAGTGGGGTGGGGAGGGCCCGCAGGCGTCGCTGACCGCGGCGCTGACCTACCGATCCAACGTTCTGGATCTCACGAGTGCGGTGAGCTCGGTCGGCAACAACCTCAGCTGGACATCGGGGTGGCTGCACACCGTGAAGCTCAATATGCCGTGGCAGGCGTCGTGGGACGGCGCCGGTGGCACCGCCAGCGTAGGGAAGCCCTACGCACGCGACGTTCTACTACCAAGGGCGCGCACCGCGTTCAACAACTTCTACGTGCCCGGCGTCCAGCAGTCGAGTTCCGCGATACCGCCCATGCCGCCGCCGAACAAGGAACTGCTGACGGTCACCCCCGAGGAGACACCGGGTGGTCCCGGTCCTGGTCCCGGTCCTGGTCCCGGATTGCCCATCGGTCCCGGGCCGGGCCCCGGCTACCTCGACACCCGTGGCCTGCAACAGATCGCAGGGCCGCGCGACGGCGCCCGGCTCGACACCGAGCGACTTCAGCGCGAGCAACAGGAGGCCGCCGCCCGGCAGCAGCAGGCGGCGGCGCAGTGGCAGCGCGAGCAGCAGGAGGCGGCGCGCAGGCAGCAGGAGCAGCAGGCCAGGGAGCAAGCGGCCGAACAAGCTCGCCGTGCCGCCGAGCAGGCCGCGTCGGCGGGTGAGCAGGCGGCGCAGGAGGCGATGTCGGCGGCACAGCAGGCGGCCCAGGGCATTCCGGCGCTCGGCGGGCTGCCGACGCCGTCCGCGTTGGACGCCGCGCGGGCGGCCGCTCTCAACGCCGCGAAGGGCCTCGGTTCGGGACCGGGACCCGGCGGTGCGGCGCCCGCGGCGCGGCCCGTGGGAGATGTCGGCAAGCTCTTCCCGCGCGCCGGTGTCGCCAGTGGCGTCACCACGGGACTCGCCGGCGCGGCCCGTGCGGGGATCGCCTCGATGGGTCCGTACCCGGGCCCGCCCGGAGCCGCGGGCGCGGCCGGACGCAACGCGGGCGGCGAAGGCAAGGAACACAAGCGGCCCGCCTATCTGGACTCGGCCGAGCACCTGGACGAGGCGGTGGGCGAGGCGCCGACCGCGTTCAAGCCGGTGGTCGACCAGTGAGCAGAACCTGGGAGTTCGGCGATCTGGAGTTCTTCGTGCTGTGGGAGGAGGTCGACCGGGATGGGTTGCCCTCGCCGCTGATCTTCACCAGCCGTACCCCCGGGCACGATGATTTCGTCCTGGAGAAGGCGCGCACCAGGCAAGCTCTGCGCGCCAGGGCGGATCGGCGCGACATCGCCGAATTCCTGGAAGTGCTGGCGTTTCCCGACATTCGCATCGTGGTCGACGGCTGGGGCGGCGCGGACCCCGACGATCCGGCGGCCTGTGTGCGCTTGATCGGCGGCCGCAAGGGCGAGCAGGGTTTCGTCGTGGAGCAGCGGCCCGGTGAAACGATCTGGCACAGCGGTGGATACGTCGTCACCGAGTGCCGAGCGGTCGATCTCGCGACGGAGATCGTCGCGCGGATGCCCGCGGCGCCGGCCGGGAAGCCGGGGGAGATCGTCCTGCCCGACCCCGAGGATGCCGAGACCGATCGCCGGTACGGCAGATCGCCGGTCAAGGACGATGATCCGGTCTCGGATCGCAGGAGCGCCTTCCTGACGATGCCCGCCTCGCGCACGGGTGTCGTCAAGGTGATACAGGGAACCTCCCGGTTCGGTCCGCGCGGCATCGTGCGCCGGGAGATCGAGTGGCGTGATCTGGTGGACGACGGCCGCTACGCGATCATCGACGGCCTGCCCGCGCGAGCCGTCGGCGTCGACGCCACCGCGTTGGTCGCGCTGGTGAACACCGAGATCATCGCGGTCGTGCGCGCGATTCGGGACGAACGGGTGTGAACGGGCTGCCGAGCGCGTCGGCGTGCCGGGATCGCTGATTGCCGTGCCTGGAACAGGTGCCCTGTGTCATCATGGCCGCAGCCGGGGGGCGTTGAGGTAGCCGGTGCGACAGCGACGAGGAGCACGACCGGATGGGCGAATCCACGACGTGGGCCGAAATAGGTTCCGGTGACGTCACTTTCCACGGTGAGGCCGCGGCGTGTGCCCGTCTCTGCGCGGAGTTGGTCGGCATCGTGCTGGGTGTGCGGGACGAGGTCGGCGAGATCGCCGAACTGAAACCCTTCTCCGGCCTGGAATCCGGACGTGAACTGGCGCGGAAGATGTCGGCGCGCGGAACCGACGTGCTCACCTATCTCGACCGGCACGCCGAGATCCTGACCGAGATGACCGACGCGTTCATCGCCGCGGGCAGGCGGTACGCCGAGGCCGAGGGGCTGTCGACCGCTGAGTTCGAGGGGATCTCGGTGCCGGCGGAACCGACGGATGTGCGGAGCAGATGGGCGGTGTACACGCCGTACCAGTACGACGATCTGCGCGATCTGGGTGCGGGCGTGGACGGCGACAATCTGATTCAGGACAACTACGTCTACGACGTCCTCATGCTGGAACTCGGCTACAACAACGTGTACGGCGGGAAGACTCTGGTCGAGGAGTTCGGCCGGACGGCCGTCGACGTCGTGCAGGGCCGAGGCGAGTGGGGCGATGCGTCGGCCATCGAGAAGATCCGGCATCTGTCGGGTGTGTCGGTACCGGGCACCAATGACGCCGTGCCCGAGTTCTATCCTCCCTCGATCGCGGTTTCGCACGCCGACGCCATGACCTTCGACCAACTCCGGGAATTGCACGCCAGCATCGATCCAGCGTCTGTCGACTCCGCCGCGCGGACCTGGGAGTGGATGGCGACCAGGCTCGATCGCGAGTACGAGGACCTTCGACGCAACGTGCTCGACGCGTCCGCCATGTGGGGCGGCGCCGGTGGCCCGGCAGCGCGGGAGGCTACCGAGCGATACGCCACCGATGTGCGGAATCTGATCGCAGGCATGGCGTCGGTCGGTGCGAACCTCTCCTACACGACGTGGTGGTTGGCCATCACCAAGGAAGGCACATCCGACGACGGCTCGGTCAACTCGACGTATACCGAGCGGGCTCGGTATATGGTCGACGAGTTCTATTGGCCGGGCGTCGTCGACTCGGACTCCTCGATACCGGTTCTGCCACGCCCGCAGAGTCCGGTGTCGTCGCCGGTGCTCCCCCAGGACAACCGAACACCTGGGAGCCCGACGCAGTTCGGCGGCCCGGGTTTCGCGGCGCCCCCCGGCGCAGGTCCCGGCGATACTTCCGCCGCGCGCGCACCGCGGTCGGCATCGCCGGGGGCGAGCGATGAGAACGCGGTAACGGGTAGCCTCGGGCAAGGGACCGCCGACATGCTGCGGGCCGGCGCCGACGCGATGACGGGCGCGGAGGGCAGCCCGGTCGCGGGAGCGGGAGCCGACTCCGCGCGAACGCTCGCCGCCGGCGCGGCAGACCCCCGGGTCGGTGGAGGTTCGGCATCAGGCGGACAGGGTGCAGCGTCTCGGTCCACGCACAACGCCGGTGCGCCGAGGCGTGACGGATACCTGTTTCCGCGCGCCACCGCCACCTCCGCTGTAGCCGCGCCCCGTGCGGGCTCCGCCTCGGGGGTTCCCCTGCACGGTGCGCCCGGGGCCGCGGGTACACCCGGGCGCGGCGCGGGCTCCGAGGAGCGCGACCGGAGTCGCCGAGGTCATCTCGACTCGACCGAACACCTCGATGAAGCCGTGGGCGGTCCGCAGATCGTGGCGCGTCCCGTCGTCGACCGGTGAGGTTGTCGTGATGGCGGCGCTGTCGTGTCGTCTTTCGGATCTGGAGTTCGTCGTCGCTTGGGCGCGAATGAGAATGGGAACGGTACCGCGCCCGTTCGTTTTCACCAGCCGCACACCGCTGCTGGCGGACTATCGGCGTGAGCGTGCCGAAGCCGCGGAACGGCTGCGCGCGACGTGGGGTTCGTCGCTGGACGACGGCCTGGCCGCGATGGCCTGCCCGGATATCCGCGTGGTGATCACGGGTTGGCGGGGCGACGAGCGGGATCCGCGTTGCCGAATCGCGCGACTCGCGGTGCGCAGCGGTGACCGGGGATTCGTCATCGACCAGGAGCCGGGCGAAACCCTTTGGCACAGCGTCGCTTTCACGATCATCGCGGTGGACGCGCTGGGTTTGGCCGAGGTTGTCAGCCGAACATTGCCCGAGCAGCCCGCGGGTTCGCTCGGGCGCCTCGAACCCCGGCACGGCGACGGTTTCGACCATTTCTACGCCACGTCGCCCGCCCACGAACCCACATACGATCACGACGCCGACCACTGGCAGCGGTTCGCCGAGTCGAGGGTGAGTGGCGCGGGCGTGATCGAGATCGAACAGGGCAGATCGCGTTTCGGCCCACGCGGTATCACGCGCAGGCGGCTCGAATGGCGTGACCTGGACCGAGACGGCCGGTACGCGATCGTCACACCGGACTCGCGACCCGTGTTCGAGCCCGTCGATCGGAATCGGCTGGCCGCCCTGATCAATACCGAGATCGCCGAGGTCGTCCGCGCCATCAAGGACGAGCGGGTGTGAGCGTCCGGGTTCCGGTCGTACACTGCACAACAGGACGAGCGACAAGGACGCATATGGCGACAGCGACTTCACGCAGCGGTTCGATCTCGGTCGTCACGACCGAGCAGGGGCTACCGATCTCGATCACCGTCGAGCCCGGTGAATTGCGCCGGGACCCCGGCGCGTTGGCCGGTGAGATTCTGCGATTGTGCAAGCAGGCGGCCAACCGGGCGGGTATGGAGCGACGGGCCGAGCTCGAGGCGGCCGGGCTGAGTGCCGATGTGCTCGCCCTCACCGGATTGCCGAAGCCCGAGGATGTGGCCGAACAGGAACTGCTGGAGGAGCAGGAGTACGAACAGGAGCCGCAGAGCTGGCTGCGGCCGGTGTGAACGGGGGTGCTGGTGTGAGTTCGGCGATGGACGAGCTGGAGGACCGGGTCCGCAGGCAGCTCAACAGGATTCGAGATCTCGGCGATCAGATGACCGCGGTCCGGGCGCGGGAGACCTCGCCGGATGGCGAAGTGACCGTGGTGGTGGACGGCAATGGCGCGCTGTGCGATCTGGAGTTCTCCGAGGGGATCTCGCGGTTGTCGCCGCAGGACTTCGGGCAGCTGGTGGTGACGACGGCGGCGCGGGCGGCGCAGCGCGCGTTCGCCGAACGCGGGGATCTGGTCACCGCGTTCAACGAGGAGATGGCGGGACGATGAACGGATCGGTGGTGATAGCAAGCCATCGATTCGTTGGGCGGAAGTTACATTTTGTTCTTCGAAACTTGCTCGGCGAGTCATGCGACCATCCGGTACATTGAGGAAGTCCGTGCCAATCGTCTTCTGGTAGCTGAGGTTTCGAATGGACAAGATTGCCGTCACATCGGATGCCATTCGGCAGTACGGGAACACCGCGGCGGTCATGGCCGGGGAAGTCGCGGTTGCCGGTGCGGCGAACCAGGCGGCGACGATCGCCGCGGCCATTCCGGTTTTCGGTTTGATCGGCCAGGACTTTCTCGCCGCCTTCGCCTACGCGCAGGCCAATAACATGATGTCGGTCGCCGAACTGGCGCACGTGTACGCGATGACGGCGGTGGCCTCACACGAGGCGGCTGCTCTCTACGACGTGACCGATGCGTCGTCGGCGGCCGAGCTCGGGGTCATATCCAGCTCATGAATGCGCCTTTGGACCAATCGGTAGTGGATCTGCTTCGGCAGAGCCCCGTCGGGCCGATGCTGGATCGCCCGGTGAACGACGTCCTGCGGGATATGGGCATTCCCGCGCTGCCGGAAATCCCTGGCCTGCCGCCGTTGCCGGATATGCCGCCGTTGCCGGTGCTCGACCTGTCCGCGCTCGCCAAGCCTCTCACCGATCTCGCCGGCGGATTCGGTACCGGCGTGTTGCCTTCCGCCGCACCGGCACCGGCGGCCGCCGAGGGGGCCGCGCCCGCGGCTGGTCAGGAGCCGGCGGCGCCACCGGTCGATCCGGCGCAGATGATGCAGATCGTGTCCACGGTATTGCAGACCGCGACCACGCTCGGTAGCACGGCTTTACAGGCCGTGATGGCGATCTGGCAGAGCATGGCCGCCATGGAGGCGGCCCAGAAGGGCGCCGAGACATCGAAGGACACCGCGGCGGTCGCGCAGCAGAGCGCTCAGACCTCGGTCGGTGTCACCTCCGCGGCAGGCTCGGTGTTCCAAGGCGCGGGCTTGATGGCGGGGGTGATCGCCAAGTTCGTGGCATCGGCCACGGCGGCCGCGCCGTTTCTCGCCACCGGCGCGGGCCAGGTGTTCCTGGTGGGCTTGACCACCGAGACGATCGCCGAGGCGCTGGCGGTGGTGGCCAAGACGCGCGGCGAACTCTCGGTGCACAGCGCGGCGATGACCGAGACCGGTACCAAGGTCCCGGTGACCAACGCCCCGAGCAATGTCGATCCGTCGCAGGCGATGTCGCAGATCATGCAGATCCTCGGCCCGCTTTCCCAGTTGGCGGGCAGCCTGCCGCAACAGGTGTCCTCGATCCATCAGGCGCTCGCTCCGCCGAAACCGGTGGTCACCCCGGATCGTGAGGACGCGGAGAAGCTTTCGCGCGACGGACTCGCCGGTGGCGGCGGTGGCGGTGGCATGGTCGGTGGTGTGGGTGGCGGTGGCGCCGCCGGCGCCGTCCGCCAGCTGACGCCGTGGGGCGGTGCGAATACGGCGGGCGGCCTGGGTTCGGCGGGTACCAACGCCGGTGCCGGACAACCAGTCGCGCCCGGCGCGAGCTCCGGCCCGCGTGGCGGAATGATGAGCCCCGGCGCGGGCATGATGCCCATGGGCGCCGGCGCCGCCGGCATGGCGCGCGGCGCCGAGAGCACCGCCGACGGGTTGCGCGGCCAGCTGGTCACCGAGGAACACGGCAACGAGGTCGTGGGAGAGATCGAGGGGGCGTCGCTGCCCGTCGTGGGCGCGGTGGAACGGGTGACCGAGGTGCCGGGCACCGAACCGCCCGACAAGGCGCTGACCCTTTAGAACACGAGCCATCGAGCAGGGAGCACTCATGGAATTCGATCCGACTAGAGCCGGTCAGGCGGCCGCCGCGTTGGACGCGCTCGTCGCCCGGCTGGAACACGATCTGACCGTCGACGGTCCCGCGCTCGCCGTGCCGGCGCCCGGCGCCGACGAGGTGTCGCTGCGGGTCGCGCAGACCTTGTCGACGGTCGGTTCGTCCTACCGGGAGGCCGCGGCCAACGGGGTGCTGGAGATGCGGAAGCTGGCCGCCACCTTGCGTTCCCAGTCAGCCGACATGGTCGGCATGGATGCGGGCAACGCCGACGCGCTCGGCGCGGCGGCGGGCTGAACCCGGAATCGAGACACCATGATCGAGCCTCCGGTCATCGGCTTCACCGGGGTGATCTGGCAGGCCAGACCCACGGATCGACTGGCCCGCGAGCTGTCCACGGGCGCAGGCGTGGCGCCGATGGCGGAGTCGGCCGCCGCGTGGGCCAGGCTGGCGGCGAGTCTCGGCGCGGCCGTCGTCGAGTACGACCAGGTCATCGGGAAGATCAGGGAGTCGTGGCGATCACACGCCACCGAGGAAGTGGTCCAGCGGATTTCGCAGCTGCGCGAGTGGCTCGTCGAGGCGGCGGCCGCGGCGGGGGAGAACGCCGCGCGGGTGGCCGGTCAAGTCGTCGCGTACGAGGTCGCGCAACTGGCGATGCCGCACGTGGACGAGCTCGCCGCGCTGGAGGCCCTCGGCCGGGGTATCGAACAGGCCGGAGCGGCGCTCGGTGGGCCACTGGTCGCCGCGGCCGCGCAGGTCGACGAGGAGCGAGATCTGGCCAAGGCGAACGCCGCCCGGGTGATGCAGAGCTATGAGTCGGCCTCGACAGCGCTGGCCGAACCCTGGGAGTCGCGTCAGCCACCGGTGATCGCGTCGCCGGCGGCGTTGGAGGCGGAACAGGCGGCGGCCACGCCTTCGCCGAGCGTCGCGCCCGCGTTCGCACCCGCCGGTGCGATCCCCGCGCTGGGCGGGATGGCCGCCATGCGGCAGCCGACGGCCTATCAGGCCAGGACTTTGGCGCAGCACGTGCCGCGTGTGGAAATACTTCCCGGGCAGTCGAGTTCGGCGGCTGATCAGGCGGGCCGAGTCCCCGCCGCGCCGCTGGGTATGGCGCCGGCCGCAGCCGCGGCCGCGGGCGAAGAGGGTCGCACGATCCGTGCCGCCGCCGCGGGTCTGCCCGGCACCGGTCTCGAGATCGAGGCGGGAATCGACGCCGCACCCGCGGTGCTCGGCGCCACCGAGCCGCGGGGCGAGCAGACAGGGGCCGCGCCGTGACGACCATGACCAACGACGGTCTGCTGGTGGCGGCGGACCTGCTCGGTGTGCAGACGTTGCCCGGCGTCCTCGGCGTGGGGCCACAGCAGGATTCCGAGGCGGCGTGGCGCGCGGCGCAGGACGCGGCGCGCGCCGAGCTGCGGCGGGCCGGACTCGTGGACGGATACGACGACGTGCGCGGCGAGCTCGCCGACGCGCTCCATGTGCTCGCCCGGCCCGAGCGGGAACTGATCGCGCGCAGTTACGGCCAGACCGAGAGTAGGCGGATGTGCCTGGCGCGCAACGGCTCCGCGCACGCCGTCGCGACGCGCGTGGGCACGGCGTTCGACGTGCGCACCACATGGGCCGACGACAGTGGCGCCGCGCTGGCCAAGCCGGTGCTCGACATGCTCGGCCCCTGTCCGGCCGCCGCGATCGGTGATTTCAGCGCGCCCGCCGCGGAACTGCGTCCCCGTCTGGACGCTGCCACCGATGCCGCGGGCTTCGCGCAGGTGGCGCTGACGCTGGGCGTCGACGACCGCGAGGCCATGGAGTTCGGCCTCGCCATGGCCAGCTGCCGGGTTCGGACCGAGGTCGTCGCCTACGCCCATGCCGAGGGCGCCGGCACCAGATCCACCGGTGCCGTGGCGATCTACGACACCGAACGGGGTCGGATCGTCGCGAGCCCGGGTTCGTCCGCGGACCTGACCATCTGGTCCACCTTCACACCGGGTTCGGATCATCGCATCGCCCAGGCGATTTCGGCGCTGATCGACACCTTGCCCGGGGGGAGGTGGATGCCCTAGTCGACGCGTCGGAAATCACGAAGCGACCGACTCCGCCGTCGAAAGGTGCCGGCGGAGCCACCGAAAATCACCTGATGAGAGGGTAGACAATGACCGGTCAGACAAGCTTTACCGAAAAAGAAGCGGCAGACGTCGTCAACGAGTTCATGGAGGCCATCTCGGGTATCCAGACCACCGTTCGCAAGGTGGAGGACTCCTTCAACGCCGCCCGTGCCGGCTGGGAAGGCGACGCGGCGGTGAAGGGCCAGCAGGTCGCCACCGAATGGCAGGACGAGGCGGTCCGGATCAACCAGAAGATCGAGGCGATCAAAGAGGTCGTGTTCGAGGGCAACCAGACCTACTCGCAGATCGATCCCGACAACGTCGAAGCGCTGACCAATCTCGTCTGACACCGCAGACCATTCCAGGAGCACACCATGCTGTACACAGAATCGACTCGTGCCGCACTGATCGCCGAGATGGACGGCTACATCAGCGATCTCGGGACCTACAAGGCCGCTCTGCTCGCGGCCAGCGCCAAGCTCGTCCGGCACGGTTGGGAAGAGAACGAGGCCGCCGGGATCTTCCAGGAGCGGATGGACTTGCTGACCAATGCGCAGGAAACCGGCGAACTCGACGATACCCACGTCAAGATCGGGAAGTTGCGCGACGCGATCAATGCGGCGTTCGACAATGCGAAGGCCGCCGACCGCAGGGTCTACAACGCCTTCTGACGCGCTGTGGGATGAGTTCGCCCCACCGCTTCGCCACACGCCCGGTCGTCGCGATCTCCGTACGGAGATCGCGACGACCGCGGCGTTTCAGGCCGACATGTCCTGCAATGCCCGAACCGGTTCCGGCACACCGAGGTAACTGATTTCGAACGGCGTCGCCACCATGCGGACTACGGTTTTTCCGGAGGCCGAAAGGACGGTGACCACATTCGGCTCCGTCGCGTCTTCGACGAGCGTGATATCCGGCTCGAACCCGGTGGGCCCGGCTCCCGGTCCGCGTACCGTGACCACCGTCGTATCGGAGTGATGCCCGGTGACGGGCACGCCGTCGTACACCACAACATTCGCCGAACGATGCGAGTTCGCCTGCTGTGATCCGGCTGACCAAGTGGCCAGCGTCAGGCCGGGAGAGCCGACGTAGTCGACCATCTTCCGCCACTCCTCGTGGCGACTGGTGTGGACGACCACGGTTGACCCAATAGCTATGGCCCGCAGAATCACCTGCTTGGCCACCAAGACGCCGCCGACGATGTCCACGCGCCGCACGTGCGGGCCGATCAGCGGGACCGCGACGCCTTGCCCCGATTCGTCGGCGCCGACGAGCTGCCCGCAGCCCGCGATCGGGGTGGTCAGCTCGGTGAGCGCGTCGGCGTCGCCGATCACGCTCTCCTCCGGGAGTGCGAGCTCCGCGCTGTCGATCGGCAGGGTCTGGATCAGTGCGCGATATTGCCTGCCCGGCAACGGGATCAGGCCGGGTAGGTTCAGCTCTCCCGGTTCGGCGCGGGTGGTGAAGCGCACCAGGGCGGAGACGTCGATGCGCTGTCCCGCCGTCGCGTCGGAACGCTTGTGCCCCGGTTCCTCCGGCGCCCGGCGCAATCGCATGGTCACCGTGGTCGCGATCGTCGAGGTCGTCCACATGTCGGCGAATCCGCGCGGGCCCAGCTGATCCAGCTCCACACGGTAGGTCGTCGTGTGCATGTCGCCGTGCTCGAGCGCGTCCGGTCGTTCGGTGAAGTCGTCCAGTTCGACGCCGTGCGTCAGCTGGTGCACGACCGAGTTCAGTTCCGCACCGGTGAGCACCGAGGCCGTGATCCCGTGCGCGGCGAGTCGATTCGCGACCCGCTGGGTGGCCACGATCACCGAGCGCAGCACTCCGGTCGAGCCGCCGCCGCGCCGATCGACGGCGGCGGCGTTGGCGAGCGGATCCAGCCGCAGCACCACCCACACGGTGCGGTGCGCGACCGCGGGCAGGGGGCCGAGGATCTGATCGTAGAGTCGCGCGACGGGGCCGGCGCTCGCGGTGCGGGAACCGGTGCTGATGATGTCGATCGAGGAGAGCCCGATGTCGAATTGGTTCAGGCAGCGCGCCAACTCGGGAAGCGGCACCTTGTCGCCGGTGCTGAGTCCGCTCGGGCTCAATCGGGTCACGAACGGTGGCGGTACGTCCAAGCGCAGCATCGTGATCACATGCCTTCCATCCCAGCGCATTCCGTAACTGCCGCCGTCGGGTAGGGGCACATCGAACGGGGTTCGGTGGACTGGCGCGGAACGCTTGCCGACTTTCTGCCGGGCGAAGGTGAACTTCTCGGCGATATACGCGGCCAGGCACACCCCACGGAATGGCGCCAGAAACAGCACGAAGACCGCGACGGCGATTCCGGCCGCTACCCAGGGTTCGGCGCCGAAAATCAAGGCGGCCAGGGCGCTCGCGTTCGCCAACAACAGTACGAAAAGCACCCGGCGCAGCGGGAACATGCGAAACAACCAGAAATGTGTGGAACGCAGCGGATGCACCGGGGCATCTGCGGCCGCCTCGGCCGTAGGGGACGCCATACGCTCATCATGGACCGAACTCGCCGCCCTTCGCTACTGTTGTCCGACGAGATCACCGGACCGGGGGCACAACCGCGCCGGGGCGTCTCGTCTCGCAGTTGTTCCGCCCGCGGCCATTCGGAGGGTTTCGTGCCCGCTCAGCTGACCACCAGGCAACAAGTCAACGGTTACCGTTTCCTGTTGCGCCGGTACGAGCATGCGCTCATCCGGCGGGACGTGCGGATGCTGCACGATCCGATGCGTTCCCAGTCCCGTTCGCTGATCGTCGGCGCGGTGCTGGGCCTGCTCGTCGTCGCGGGCGCGGCGATCCTGTCGTTCCTGCGCCCGCAGGGCGCGGTGGGCGACGCCAAGATCGTCATGGCACAGGAAACGGGCGCCCTGTACGCGGTGGTGGACGATCGATTGCACCCGGTGCTCAATCTGGCGTCGGCACGGTTGATCACCGGCACCAATGAGGAACCCACCTCGGTGAAGACGTCCAAGCTCACCGATCGGCCGCGTGGGCCGCTGCTGGGCATTCCCGGTGCGCCGGGGCTGCTGCCCGGATCGTCGGCGGGCGACCGTTCCACCTGGACGATCTGCGACACCGTCGCCCTTTCCGACGCCGGGCGCGCGACCGCGAATGTGAAGACGACGGCGATCGCGGGCGCGTTGGATACCGACGCCGACTACGCGGCTCGTCCGCTGGGGGGCGCGGAGACGATGCTGGTGACCAAAGGCGGCAAGACTTACCTGCTGTTCGACGGCCGGCGCGCCGAACTGGATCTCGGGGATCCCGTGTTGGTGCGTGCGCTCGGGCTGGCCGAGCGCACACCGCGGGCGATCAGCGCGGGCTTGCTGAACGCCACGGTAGAAGTGCCGCCGCTGCGCTCACCTGCCATCGACGGTGTCGGCGGGCCGGGACCCGGTGCGCTGTCGGATGTTCCGGTCGGCGGCGTGATCCGGGTGCGCACCGTGGCTTCGGAGGATCTGTATGTCGTTCTTCCCGACGGGGTGCAGCCGGTGTCGCCGTTCGCCGCCGAACTGATCCGGACCTCGAACTCCCAGGAGATGACCGATATCGTCGCGGTGCCGCCGGACCGTCTGGTCGGTGTTCCGGTGCGCAACACGCTTCCGGTGGACCGCTTTCCGCGGGAGATACCCGATATCAAGTCCGCCGAGGACGCCCCGGTCGGTTGTCTGTCGTGGTCGCGAGGGACGGACGCGCCCGCTGCGGCGGTGGCACTGCTCGCGGGTCGTGAACTACCGCTGCGGGATTCGGCCGCACCCGTGGAATTGGCCACTGCGGACGGCGGTGGCGACCGTATCGACGCCGCCTACATTCCGCCGGGAACAGGCGAGTACGTCCAGGTCACGGGGATCTACCCGGAGAGCGAGCGGCGCGGCAGCCTGTTCTATGTGGCGGAGAACGGAATTCGCTTCGGCGTTCCCGATCCGACCACGGCCGCGTTGCTGGGCCTGGAGGAGAAGCCCAGGCTCGCCCCCTGGGCGATCGTCGGTCAGCTGGTGCCGGGTACGAGTTTGACCAGGGAGAACGCCCTCGTCAGCCACGACACGCTGCCGACCGGGCTGCCCTGAGCGGGGTCGGCGGCGTCCCGGTGTGGGGGCCGCCTACCGGAGAGTCGCCAGCACGTTGTCCAACGCGTTGCGCATGTCGTCGGCCTCGATGCGCATGAGCGTCGACTCGTCCAGGCTCGCGAGGTCGAGGCTGTCGTCACTGGCCAGGCGGAACTCCCGCTCCTCCTCGGCAGCCTCGATGACGTTGCGGATGAACCGGCCGTTGCCCGCGATATCGATCCCGCGCCGGATTGCGCCACTCTGATCCGTGGTCTGCCGTTCGTACAGGTCGGCACAGGCGGCGACGAGCAGCGCTAGCGCCTCGTCCGACACCTCCGAATCGCGCCTGCCCGCGATGAACTGCCCGATCCGCCCCAGTTCCTCGGGGGTGTAGGAGTCGAACTTCACCCGTTTGGCGAACCGGGAGGCCAGACCGTCGTTGGACGCCAGCAGACGGTCGATCTCACCGTCGTATCCCGCGATGATCACCACCAGGCGGTCGCGGTCGTTCTCCATCCGTGCCAGCAGGGTGTCCACCGCCTCGCGGCCGAACGCGTCGCCGCCGGACAGGCCGGTCTGGATCAGCGTGTACGCCTCGTCGATGAACAGCACGCCGTCCATGGCGCTGTCGATCAGCTTCGATGTCTTGATCGCGGTGGAACCCAGGTGCTGGCCGACGAAGTCCGCGCGTTTGGCCTCGACCAGGTTGTCGGTCTTGAGCAAGCCGAGTCCGCAATAGATCTTGGCCACCACTCGCGCGACCGTGGTCTTGCCGGTGCCCGGCGG
The DNA here is from genome assembly GCF_003315035.1 of Nocardia puris. Lineage (GTDB taxonomy): Bacteria > Actinomycetota > Actinomycetes > Mycobacteriales > Mycobacteriaceae > Nocardia > Nocardia puris. The sequence goes on along the minus strand of NZ_QNRE01000008.1, from coordinate 155,439 downwards.
CCCGGTGAATGCCAGGTGCTGGCCGCGCGGTACCGAGGCCATGCCTTTCTCGGCGCGGACCTTCGCCAACTGTGCGGTGGCCTGTAGCTTGGCGACCTGCACCTTCACCGCGGCCAACCCGATCTGCTGGTCGAGTTCGGCGCGCGCGGCTTGCAGGATCTGCTTGGCCTTGTCGTCGCGTTCCTGCTGTCCGAGTTGATCGGCCGACGGCGCGGACGCGGGATCCCAGCGGTCGGTGCGGGCCTCGATCTGCTCGCGCGTGGTTACGGTCAAGCGGTACTTGCGATCTCGCATGGCCATGGTGTTGGCCTCGAAATCCGGCGCTTCGGAGAACACCTTCTCGAACAACGCCTGGGCCTGTTCCTCATGACCGGTCTCGCGCAGGCACAGTCCGCGACAGAATCGCGCGGTGGTCGCCGCCGCCGGAATCGGGCCGGCTTCGGCCTGCTCCATGCGCCGGATCGCCTCACCGAAGAGGCCGAGTTGCGCACAGGCCGTCCCGACCATCACGTGCGCACCCGCGGCGAGGTAGGGGTCGTCCCATTCGGTGGATCCGGCCAGGACGGACATCACATCGGGCCATCGCTGGGTCTGGTAGTGCAGCACCCCGCGGACGTAGGCGCTGATCCGTTCGTCGATCTCGTGATCCGTTTGGGAGAGTTGAGTCTTTCGGTAGGCCGCGAGCTCGTCGAGCACCCGCTCGGCCTCGTCGAACTCGCCGTCCGTGATCAGCTGCGACGCCTGCGCCAGCCAGATCTCGGTGTAGCCGGCGAGGGGGTAGTCGATGTACTGGCCCGCCACGAACCGCCCGGCGAGCTCGCGCGGCCGCAACCCGAGCCTGCGCTGCTCACGGAACAGCGTGTGCTGACTGGTCTTGTGCAGGTTGAACAACACTTCGCGGGTGACCTCACCCGCCGCCGCGCGACCCAGCCAGGCGTCACACATGTCGGGATCCCATTCGGTCGCCCTGGTGAAGGCCAGCTTGGCGTAGTCGAGGTCGCGCGTCGATTCCTGGCCGTCGATGGCGAGGCCGAGAGAGAGGACGCCCGCGTCGAAGGCGCGTTGTGCTTGGCGATTGCCGGTCATGCGGGTTGGCCCCCAAAACCTTCGGGATGAGCGAATTCTCGCTCAGCATACCGGCTCGGCCTGGGTTAGATTGAGACTGTTGCCGAGGGGGACCGGGTGAAGTGTAGGGAGTCTGCGAGCCAGTGACAGAGTCGTCGACCGGCGGTGTGGTCGCCGCTGATCCGGAGCTGTGTCGGGTATCGGTGATCGGCGGCAACACTCAGGTGGACCTGGGTTTGCCGGCCACCGTGCCGATCGCCGCGTTCATCACCGACGTGGTCGAGCTGATCGAATCGCGGAATCCGGATCTCACCGAGCACGAGGAAGGCGCGCCGCTGGTCACCCAGCACTGGACCCTGGCGCGCATCGGGCGCGACCCCATCGCCCCGAATCAGACGCTCACCGAGGCCGAGGTGTACGACGGCGAGTTGCTCGTGCTGCGCCCGGTGGCGGCGAAGGAATCCCCCGCGCTGTTCGACGATGTGATCGACGCCGTTTCCAAACTCACCACCGCGGGGTACCGCAGCTGGTCGCCGATCTCGGCGACATGGATGGGTCTGCTCGCCGCGCTGGTCGCCGCGCTGGCCGCCACCGGGCTGCTGCTCCTGGCGAAGGCCGACGGCGCGGGCTGGCCGATCGGTTTCCTTCCCGCCGGTGTCGGTGTGGCGGCGCTGGTCTCAGCGGTGATCGCGATCCGGAGGTATCAGGCCAGGACGGCGGCGGTGCTGCTGTCCCTGCACGCCATGGTGCTGATCTTCGCCGCGGCGGTGCTGTTCGTGCCGGGATCGGTCGGTAGCCCGCACCTACTGCTCGGATCGGTCGCGGCGCTGGTGGCGGCGGCGGTCGGCTACAGCGTCACCGGCGTCGGGGCGACGATGTTCGCGGCCGTCATCACCACTGTGTTGTTCACCGGTGTCGCCGCTTTCGTGCGGATGGTGTGGGAGTTCGATTTCCCGAAGATCGCGGCGGGCGTCGTGGTCGCGTCCGTCATCGTGATCGGCTCGGCGGCCCGCCTCGCGGTGGCCGCGGCCCGGCTGCCCGTGCCCCCGGTACCGACCGCCGGAGCGGCGATCGATCCGGCCGATCACGAACCGCGCCCGACCATCGAGGACATCGGCGCCATCGGCGCCTCGGCGCTGCCGTCCGCCGCCGGGCTCGAGTTGCGCGCCCGCGCGGCGAACGAGTACCAGTCGGGTGTGATCATCGGCGCGACCGCGGCGGGTGTCGTCGCCGCGGTCGTCGCCGCGGACCCATTGGGATCGGCCCGCTGGCAGGGAGTCACCTTGGCGGTGATCATCGCGCTAATCCTGTGCCTGCGCGGTCGCTCCTTCGCCGACCTGACACAAGCCGCCACGCTCATCGGCGGTGGTGTGACCACCTTGTTCGCGCTGCCCGTCGCCGTGGCGCTCGGACGCCCGGAATCGCTGGTCCCGTGCGCCGCCATGGTTTTCGCGCTGGGCGCCGCCGCGGTGGCGTTCGGCGTCATCGGCCCGCACACCGAGATGACGCCGGTGACGCGGCGCGCGGGCGAGATCTTCGAGTACCTGCTGATCGTGGCCATCGTCCCCTTGGTGCTGTGGATCATGGGCGTATATTCGGCCGCGCGGAATCTGTGACACGGCGACGGAGTTCGGTGATATCCGGATGACCATTCCGCCACCCCGTTTCCGCGCGCGGCTCGCGCGGTGCACAGGTGCCGCCGTGGCCTCGGCGCTCGTCGTCTTGTCCGCCCCGGCGGCGGCCTCCGCGCCACCGGTCGTCGACGACGGCGCACTCGGCGCCGCGCTCGCCGTCAACGCGCGGGGCGGGCCGCCGGAGCCCACCGAACAGCGGCACACATGTGCCGAGCCTTCGCTCTCCGGTGGGCCGCCGCAAGAACCGCCCGCGGCGCAGCGGGTGCTCGATCTACCCGCGGCCTGGCGGTTCAGTACCGGCGCCGGACAGAAGGTGGCGGTGATCGACACCGGCGTCAATCGGCATCCCCGGCTGCCCGCGCTGCAAGCGGGCGGCGACTTCGTCTCCGGCAGCGACGGCACCGTGGACTGCGATGGCCACGGGACCCTGGTGGCAGGGCTGATCGCCGCCCGGCCGGCGCCGGGCGACGCGTTCGCCGGGGTGGCGCCGGACGCGGAAATCCTCGCCATCCGTCAGCTGAGCCTCGCGTACGAGGCCAGCGACCGGAACCGGAACGAGGGGCCAGGGCGGATCGCTCAGTCGGGCTACGGCACCGTGCTGACCCTCGCGGCGGCGGTGGTCCGCGCCGTGGACATGGGGGCGACGGTGATCAACATCTCCGAGGTGGCGTGCACACCCGTGAGCGGCGATCCGGCCGACGCGGCGCTGGGCGCGGCGGTGAAGTACGCCCACGACCGCGATGTCGTCGTGGTGGCCGCCGCCGGAAACATCCAGCAGGGCAGCGCTTGTGAGCGGCAGAACGATCGATCCGGGTGGAGCGCGGTCAACACCATGGTGACGCCCGCGCGATTCTCGCCGTACGTGTTGTCGGTGGCGTCGGTGGAAGCCGACGGCAGCGTGTCGCCCTTCTCGATCGGCGGACCCTGGATCGGCGTCGCGGCTCCCGGCCGCAATATCGTCTCGCTCGACAGCAAACCGGGTGGTACGGGGCTGGTGAACGCGGTACAGACCGCCGAGGGCACCGGAACCGTCGACGGGACCAGCTTCTCCACCGCGTTCGTATCCGGTCTCGCCGCGCTGGTTCGGGCCCGGTTCCCGGAACTGAACGCGCGGCAGGTGATGGACCGCATCACCCGCACCGCGCACGGGCCGGGTTCCGGCCGCGACGACCGGCTCGGGCACGGACTCATCGACCCACTCGCCGCGCTCACCGCGCAACTGCCGCAGGAGCCGGTGAGCGCGGGCGCCGACGTCGGGCGCGCGATCGCCGCGCCCGCCCCGCCGCCGTACCGGGACCCGCTGCCGCGCCGGGTGGCGACGATCGGGTCGATCACGCTGCTCGCGCTGCTCGGCATCGGGTGGGCGCTGTCGATTCCGTTCCGCCGCGACCGTGACGAGATCGTCGACCCGGGGGAGGGCGTTGCCCCCGGAGGAGGACAGTAGGACATGGCAACCGAAGGTTTCGTGCGACGTCCGAGGATCGCGCCGCCCCGAGCGCCGGGCGGCGAGGTGGCGCTGACCGCTCCGCCGGAGATCCCGCGCCCCGTGCCGACCGGCCTGCTGATGAAGCTGATGCCGGTGGTGATGGTCGTCGCGGTGATCGGCATGATCGCGATGATGGTCATGATGGGCCGCAACCTGCTGGCCAATCCGTTCATGATGATGTTCCCGATGATGATGATCATGTCGATGGTCGGCATGATGGCCGGATTCCGTGGTGGCACCGGCGGACCCAAGAAGGCCGCGGAACTCAACGAGGAACGCAAGGACTACTTCCGCTATCTGGATCAGGTGCGCAAGGACGTCCGGAAAACGGGCACCGCACAGCTCACGGCGCTGCTGTGGAGCCACCCGGATCCCGCCGACCTGCAATCGATCGCGGGCACCAGGCGCATGTGGGAGCGGCGTCCCAACGATCCGGATTTCGGGCATGTGCGCGTCGGGGTCGGCAGCCACCGCCTGGCCACGAAACTCGCCAGGCCGGAGACCGGTCCGCTCGAGGACCTGGAGCCGGTGTCCACGGTCGCCCTGCGCCGATTCGTGCGGACGCACTCGGTGGTGCACGGGCTGCCGACCGCGATCTCGTTGCGGGCGTTCCCCGCGATCAACATCGAAGGCGATCACGATCAGACCAGAATGCTGGTGCGATCCATGGTGATGGAGTTCGCCACATTCCACGGCCCCGACCACGCCGCGGTCGCCATCATCTGCGCCGACCCGGACGCCGAAACCTGGTCCTGGGCGAAATGGCTTCCGCACCTCCAGCATCCGGTGGACCGCGACGGCATGGGCACGGCTCGCATGATGTATCGCTCACTCGCCGAGCTGGAGACCGCGATGGCGGCCGAATTGCTCGAGCGCGGTCGATTCATGCGCAACGCGCAACCCACCGCGGGCCGCGTCCATTTGCTGGTCATCATCGATGACGGATATGTCAGCGGGTCCGAGCGCATCGTCAGCGATGCCGGGCTGGATTCGGTGACCGTCCTCGACTTGACGGCTCCTCAGGCCGGGCTCGCGGTGCGACGCGGCCTGCAACTGGTGGTGGCGGACGGCATGGTCGCCGCGAAGTCGGCGGCGGGTGTGGAGAAGTTCGCCACCGCCGACGCGGTGACCAGATCGGAAGCCGAATCGCTCGCCAGGGATCTCGCGCGGTACCGGATCGCCACCGCGGCCCAGATCGTCAGCCTGGGCGACGAGACCCGGGCCGTGCCGGGATTGATGGCGCTGCTGAAGATTCCAGACGCCGCACGCATCGACCCGGCTGTCGTGTGGCGGCCGCGCAGCGACCGGGAACGCCTGCGAGTGCCGATCGGCATCACGCCGGACGGCACGCCCGTCGAGATCGATATCAAGGAGTCCGCCGAGAACGGCATGGGTCCGCACGGCCTGTGCATCGGCGCCACGGGCTCGGGCAAATCGGAGTTCCTGCGCACACTGGTGCTGTCGCTGGTGACGACGCATTCACCGGACCTGTTGAACCTCGTGCTGGTCGACTTCAAGGGCGGTGCCACCTTTCTCGGGCTGGAGTCGCTGCCACACGTGGCAGCCGTGATCACCAACCTCGAGGAAGAGCTCTCGATGGTCGATCGCATGAAGGACGCGCTCGCGGGGGAGATGAACCGGCGCCAGGAGCTGCTGCGCGCGGCGGGCAACTTCGCCAATGTCACCGAGTACGAGAAGGCGCGTGCGGCCGGCGCGCAGCTGGATCCGCTGCCCGCGCTGTTCGTCGTGGTCGACGAGTTCTCCGAATTGCTCTCTCAGAAGCCGGATTTCGCCGATCTCTTCGTCATGATCGGCCGGCTCGGACGCTCGTTGCGCGTGCACCTGCTGCTCGCCTCGCAGCGCCTGGAGGAGAACAAGCTGCGCGGCCTGGACAGCCACCTGTCCTACCGGATCGGCCTGCGCACGTTCTCCGCCAACGAGTCCCGGGCAGTGCTCGGTATCACCGATGCTTACCATCTGCCCAGCGTGCCCGGGTCGGGCTACCTCAAGAGCGACGCCGACGACCCGCTGCGGTTCAACGCGGCGTACGTCTCGGGTCCGTATGTGTCGCCGCGCGGCAGCACGCAGATCGATGGTGAGGCCGTCGGCGGCCAGCACCCGGTGATCTTCACCGCCTCCGAAGTCGAGATCGTCGATGACCCGGCCAATTCCGGCGCGGTACCGGCACCGGCCGGGCTTCCCGACCTGCCGCCGGCGCCCGGGGCGGCCGAGCTGTCCCGTCCGGGTCTGCCCGATCTGCCGCCCCCGCCGGGCGGGCTCGATCTGCCCCCACCCCCACCCGCTGGCGGGCCCGAACTGCCTGCGCCACCCGGCGTGGACGACAGCGCCGTGGCCGAGCCCGCCACCTCGGCGCAGCGCGTTCCCGCGACCTTGTTGCAGGTGGTCGTGGAGCGGCTGACCGGGCACGGCAGGCCCGCGCACGAGGTGTGGCTGCCGCCGCTGGACGAATCCCCCTCGGTGGACATGCTGTTGCCCGATCCGGATTGGCGCTCGCCGGTCAACCAGCACGGTCAGCTGTGGCTACCGATCGGCGTCATAGACAAGCCGTACGAACAGCGCCGGGACGTGCTCATCGTGGATCTGGCCGGCGCGCAGGGCAATATGGCGGTGGTCGGCGGTCCGCAGTCGGGCAAGTCGACCACGTTGCGCACCATCATCATGGCGGCCGCCGCGACGCATACGCCCGAACAAGTGCAGTTCTACTGTCTCGACTTCGGTGGCGGCACGCTCATGGGGCTCGCCGACCTTCCGCACGTCGGTTCGGTGGCGGGCCGCATGGATGTGGACCGGGTGCGCCGCACGATCGCCGAGGTCACCACCCTGCTGCGCCAACGGGAAGAGCGGTTCCGGGAGCTCGGCGTCGAATCGATCCAGCACTTCCGCAGGCGCAAGGCCGAACTACTCACCCGCTCGCCCGAGGAACAAGCCGCGGACCCGCTGTCGGAGGATCAATTCGGCGATGTGTTCCTGGTCGTGGACGGCTGGTCGACCATTCGCGGTGAGTACGACACGCTGGAAGCGTCGTTCAACGCGCTGGCGGCTCAAGGGCTTTCGTATGGCATCCACCTGATCATCGCCGCCAGCCGTTGGCCGGAGATCAGGCCCGCGATCAAGGATCTCATCGGTACCAGGCTCGAGTTGCGCCTCGGTGATCCGGCCGACTCCGAGATGGACCGCCGCACCGCGGTTCTCGTACCGGTCGGGCGCCCCGGCCGCGGTCTCACGCCGCAGAAGCTGCACATGCTCGTCGCGCTGCCGCGCTTGGACAGCAGTTCCGATCCCGGATCGTTGTCGGAAGGCATCGCCGCGGCCAAACGGCAGTTCGCCGAGATGTACGGCGAGCGCCGCGCTCCTGACGTGCGGATGCTGCCGCTGCGCATCCCGCGTGCGGAAGTACTGGCGATCGCCGCCGCGCAGGGCATCGAGCAGAGCCCGACCCGGGCGGTCATCGGCCTCGGTGAGAACGAATTGTCGCCGCTGGTACTGGATTTCGACGCCCAGCCCCACCTCATGGCCTTCGCCGACGTGGAGTGCGGCAAGACGACGCTGCTGCGCAACATCGTGCTCGGCGTCACCGAGAACTCCACGGCCGAGACGGCGCGGGTCATCCTCATCGACTACCGGCGCACCATGCTCGGCGTCATCGAGGGTGACCAGCTCGCCGGTTACTCGACCTCGTCGCAGACCTCCGTGCCGATGATCAAGGAAGTCGCCAATTACCTCGCCAAGCGCTTCCCGCCCCCGGACATCACACCGCAACAGTTGCGCGATCGCAGCTGGTGGACGGGACCCGAGATCTACATCGTCGTCGACGATTACGACATGGTCGCCACCAGCCAGAACCCGCTCGACCCCCTGATGGAGTACCTGCCGCAGGCGCGCGATATCGGTATGCATCTCATCGTGGCGCGCCGCTCCGGTGGCGCCGCCCGCGCGCTGTACGACAAGGTGCTCGGCCGGATGAAGGATCTGTCGGTGGACGGTCTGCTGATGAGCGCGCCCAAGGACGAGGGCAAGCTGCTCGGTGACATCCGGGCCACCCGGCTGCCACCGGGCCGCGGCACCCTGGTCTCACGCGGTGAGCCGCAGATGATCCAGGTGAGCTACCTGGATCCGAACTGACTCGGTTCGTTCGGCCGGATGATCGGGCGTTTGCCGGTCGGCGGGTCGAACGAGGCTGGGTGCGCGCAGTGTGGTTGCCCTCCGGCGGCGGAGTTCGGCCCGGTCGGCTCAGTTCGGCCGGATGGCCGGGAGCGTGTCGGTCGGCGGCTCGAACGAAGGTGCGTTCGAGCCGTGTGGCTGCGCTCCTCCCGCGGGCACCACACGGCCGAAATCCCAGCTCTCCGTGCGGCGTTCGAACAGGGCGCGGGAGGGGCCGGTGGCGTCCCGGCCCGCGATCCGGACCAGGCGGAAGCCCGCCCTGCGGTAGTACTCGTGCAGGTCGGTATTGGTGGTCCAGGCGTCCAGGCGCAGCCAGTCGCGGCCCGCGCGGTGCGCGATCTCGCCCGCGTGCGCGAGCATCCGGTGTCCGAGGCGCTGCCCGGCGAAGCGCAGGTCGACGATCATGAAGTGCACGATCAGCGCGTGCACGAGCTCCCGATCGGACCACAGGCCGGGATCGGCGCGGTCGTTGACGGTGATCGTGCCCGCCGGTTCGCCGTCCACCTCGGCGATCCAGGTCTCGCCCGCGTCCAGCGACCGCCCGACCGCCCTGGCGAAGATCTCGATGGGCAGCCCGCGTCCGGCGACCGTCCACTGATCGGAACCGCGCGCCGTGAGCCACGCCGTGCGTTGCACGCGCAGGCGGCAGATCAGGCCGAGATCACCGAGACCGGCCCGGCGGAAAACCGTTGTCATGTCAAGGGAATGGGGTGGCCGAGGGTGCGCCGGATGACGGCGGTGCCCTCCGCGTCGCCGAGTTCGTAGGCCAGACGGTGGTGCGCGGCGATGGACCGCTGCCGCGTCGCGCGGGTGACGCGCTCGCGATCGGCACCGATGCGCAGGTGATCGAGCAGGACCGTGCCGGTGGCGACCCCCAGCACCAGCGCCTCGTCGGCGCTCGCCGGGCGCGCGACCAGGGTGTCGCGGTGCGCGATCTCGGCGTGACCGCGATCGGCGAGACGGCGGGTGGTGCCCTCGGGGATGTCGTGCGGCGAATCGATGCCGGTGGCCTCGGCGAGGTCGCGCGGGTAGAAGCTCACCTCCCACGACCACGGCTCGTTGTCCAGGTACTGCACCACCGTGCGGGCCAGCACCCAGGAGCTCTCCGGCACCCCGAGCCAGTGCGCCACCTGGGCCGACGCCGGCTCCATCCGGGCGCTGAACTCCTTGGTGGGCACCCGATTCGCGTCGCGCGCGATCTCCTCGAAGATGTCGTGCGCGGACTTGGGACGATCGGGACGAATATGGTCGGTGACGACCGATTCCAGAATTTCCTGGTTTCGGACGATCGTCCCGCGGGAAGTCGCTGTGTAGACGAGGTTCTCGGCGACGAGCACCTGAATGGCGTTGCGGGCGGTGGTGATCGAGACCTGCATCCGATCGGCCAGCTCGGAATGGCTGGGAAGCCGATCACCAGGATGCCATTTCCCCGCGCGGATCTCCTCGCGGAGAAGGTCTGCGATCCGGTGATAGGTCGGACCGTCCGCCATCTTGCTCCTCGGTTGGTCGTGCAGGTAACGAAGTGTACTCTTCGTGACTCCCTACGGCCCGGTAACGCTTGACAGGCGACTTCAGAGGTTTATTGTAATGAACGTCCTGATCCGGTGTTGTGCGGCGATGAACGGCGAGGCAACGTGGCAGGTTCGGATTCATCAACGGTCGTGATGGCGGTCCCCGACACACCCCGGTGTGTCGATACGACGCTGCAGCCCACGGCAACGGGGCTACTCCCCACTTCGGATCTACTCGTTCGGGCGTGTCGCGGGCACCGGGTCGTCGGCGGCCCGCTGCTGTGGTTCGCGCGTGACCTGGCCGTGCTCCACGAACGCAAGCACATCGGCCGCGGCGGCTCGGTCGACACCGACCCCGTCCACATCCTCGAAAACGACAGGCGCCGTGGCGAATTGGTCATGGCCATCGACGACTGGGTGACGCGCAGCGTCCCGCAGCACCGCCTCGGCGCCACCCTGCACACCGAAACGATCGGCGCGGTGATCGACCGCCTCGCGGAATCCTCGGTGCGCGCCCACCACGCGCTGATGACCCTCGACGCAGCCGACGAACGCCTCCACTGCGCCTGGCACCACCTCGCCGAATTGGCCGACGCGTATGACGATCTGATCCGCGACGTCCTCGCGGGCCGGAGGCGCCTCCCGGAGTGGTGAGGGGTTCGGCGCGCCGGTGCGAACGGTCGGTCGTCGGGAGTTCTCGCCAGGATGGCCGGTTGGGTGCGGATCTTGTGTTGTGAGTTGGGGTTTGGGGTTGCGGGGTTGTCCGCTCAGTTGTGGTAGTGGCGGTGGTCGACGCCGAATTCGTCGGCGACGGTGGCGGCCAGTTCGACGTAGGCGCGCTTGGCTTGTTTGCTCAGGCGGTGCAGGTCGATTTCGGCGCCCTCGGAGAGGTGGGTGTCGTAGGGGATGATGTGGACCGCGCGGCAGCGGGAGAGGAAGTACTCGCGCAGCTGCTGCACGCCCACGTTCGGTGAACCCTCGCGCGGGAGGTTGATCACGACGACCGCGTTGCGCACCAGGTGGTCGTGGCCGTGCAGGGACAGCCAGTCCAGGGTGGCCGCGGCGCTGCGCGCGCCGTCGATCGCGGCCGAGGAGATCAGCACCAGCGAGTGCGCCAGGTCCAGCACGCCCGCCATGGCCGAGTGCATCAGGCCGGTACCACAGTCGGTCAGGATGATGTTGTAGAAGCGCTGCAGAATGCGCGCGACGGCGCGGTACTCCTCGTCGTTGAACGCCTCCGACGCCGCCGGATCACGTTCGCTGGCAAGCACTTCCAGTCGGCTGGTGGCCTGCGAGGTGTGCCTGCGCACGTCCGAGTAGCGCTGGATCGAGGGGTCGAGCAGCAGGTCGCGCACCGTGGAGCGGGTCTGCAGCGGCACGCGCTGGGAGAGGGTGCCGAAGTCGGGGTTGGCGTCGACGGCGATGACGCGGTCACCGCGGATGGAGGCGAAGATCGAGCCGAGCCCCATGGTGGTGGTGGTCTTGCCGACGCCGCCCTTCAGCGAGAGCACCGCGATGCGGTAGTCGCCGCGGACCGGCTGCCGGATGCGCGCCACCAGCTCCTGCAGGCGCCGTTCTTCCGCCGACATGCCGGGGTTGATCGCGCCACCGGACACGTGGTGCACGGCCTTGCGCCACCCGCTGCCCGGCGCCTTCTTCGCCCGCCGCATCGGGACGTCGTCCAGCGACGGCGGCGGACCGGACATCTGCTGCGGCTGCGGGTGCTGCGGCCTGCCCCAGCCCTCGGGCACCTGCCCGTGCTGCCCCCGATTCCAGGACGGCGCGGCCTGCGGCGGCACCGGCCCGTGACCGGCGGGCGCCACACCCTGCTGCTGGTATTCCCCAGTGCCCCACTGCGTTGCGGGCCCACCCGCGGGCGGCTGCTGCCCAGGCTGCTCGAACACGCCGGGATCGCGCCGCACCGCACCGGGCGCGGGATCACTCGTCGGCGCCCGATGCCCGCCCTGCGCGGACGGAGCCACGCCGGGAACAGGACCGCCGACCGGGCCGACCTGACCCGGTGCGCCTTGGCTGAACACCCCTGGGGCGCGGTGGAGCTCGCCGGGCGCGGGCTGGTCGCTGACGGGTGCGCGGTGAACGCCCTGGGCGGGTGCGAATCCACCTGGGGCACCGCTATTCTCGGTGCCACTCGGAGCGGGGAATCCACCCGGAGCACTGCCTTCCGGCGGACGCGGCCCGGTCGGGCTGGGTGCGCCTGGCTGCGTGAACACACCGGGATCGCGACCCACCGCGCCGGGAGCGGGTTGATCGCTCACCGGGGCGCGGTGACCGCCTGCGGCCGGCCCGACAGTGGGGGCTGGACCGCCCTGCGCCAAGTCTTGGGCGGTAGGACCGGTTTCGCCCGGGAGCCGATGCCGACCACCGGAAGGCGGTTGCGCGGTACCGCCCGGCGTCGCGAATCCCGTGCCGCCGGAACCGGAGTCGGCCGGGACGCCCGGCTGCTGCGCCGAGGCACCGCCAGGCGGTGGCCCCTGGAATACGGGCGTCTGCCCCGGTGCCTGGGCAGAAGAACTTTCACTCGCACTCGGCGCTGCGGCGCCGCGCGTTCCCGGAGGCGCGGAGCTCGCGGCCGACGGCGGCTGCGCGGGCGTGACACCGCTGGGCAGCGGAGATCCACCGATGGCGGCACCGCGTCCCTGGTTCGGGTCCGCAGGGCTGGGCGAGCGGTGCTGCGCGCGCCGCGCGGCATCGGCGGGCGTCGCATCGCCGGAGACGGCCGGGGTGGCGTCGATCGGCGGAACCACATTCGGCGCAAGGGGATTCGGTGCGGATGCCGCGGACTCGGTCGCCCCACCCTGCGTCGGCGGCTCGGGCGGACGAGGCGGGACGCCCGACGGGCGCGCCTCGCCCTCGGTGGAATCGAGCGACGAATCGGGCTGCGCGGCACCGCCACCCAACCACGGCGGCGGTCCATCGCTCGCGCGCTCGGACGTGGCGGGGGACTGCACCGTGGGCCCCGGACCGGCCAACCACGGCGGCGGGCCGTCGGGATCGGCGGCCGGTGGACTCGCCGAGCCGGTTTCGCGCGCCGCGGATACCGACGAGCTCTCGCCGGACGGCGTCGGCTGGACGTCGCCGGGCCGGCCGGTCTCCGCGGAGGACGGCCGGTCGGTAGCGGGAGCCGAATCCTGGGGTGCCGCGGGAGGAGCCGCCTGTCGCGCCGCGGGCGGCACCTCGGCCGCCCCGGGCGCACTGGAACTCGCCAGGGGGTTCACACCCTCGGCGGCGCGCTGCGGCGGGGAAACAGCCGCGTTCGGTGCCTGCGCGCTCGGGGATGCCGCGCCGGGGATCTCGCCCGAGGCGGAGCTCCCGGCCCCCTCGGCGGAGGGCGACAGGCGCGTGCCGGGGCGCTCAGCGGCCGCGTCGACGTGGGGCGGCGCCGCGTGCGGAGGCCGCCCATCGGCGGGGCTCTGTGGCGTCCCGGAATGTGGCGACGGTGGAGCGGGCAGGCGCTCGGGCGCGGCTCCGCGCTCGGCGGGGGGCGGCGGCAGATCGGGCCGCTGGCGGGTGACGCGGGTGGTGGCCTCGGTCGGATCGGGGAACGCGGGATCGACCGGAGGCTGGGAGACGGGCGGGCGCTGGCCGAGCGGCTGGAAGGCCGTGGACGGCTCGCTCGGCCTGCGGGTCGGCAGTCCGCCCGCAGCCTCACCGTGCGGGCCGTCGCCGGCGTGCGGACGCGGCGGAACCCCGGGCTGCTGCCACTGCGCACCCCGGTCGAACGCACCGGGACTTTCCCCGGTGTGGCCCGGCCCCTGGTAACCGTTCGGTCCCGGGAACTGCTGCGGCGGAACCCCGGGCGGCTGGACCGCGTGCGGGCCCGACACCTGTCCCTCGGGACGCGGCGGCACGCCGGGCTGCGCGCCCGGATCGAACGACCCGCCACCGGAGCGCGATCCGCCGGGACGCTGCGGCGCGCCCGGCCCGCCGAACGAGTTCGGCCCGGACGGATGCTCATCCGGACGGGACGGCGCCTGATCCCAGCCCTGGCCGCTGTCCCGCTCTGCGGGCTGGTCCTCGGCCTCGGCGTCGTCCTTGCCGCGACCCGACCACAGCCTGCGCTTCTTCTCCTTGCGCCCGCCGTCGGCGCGGCTCTCCGGCGACCGGCGCTTGGAGCGCTTGCGGTCGGGCGCCTCGTCGATCAGATCGTCCTGCGGCAGGTTCTGGACCGGGGCCTCGTAGCCGCTGGTGACCTCGCTGTCGGACAGCCATGGCGGCAGCATGGGCAGATCGTTGTTCCGGCTCACCGCCCGCCCCCGATACTGCTCGACATGCCCTCGATCGGTTCGTCGCGTTCGGTCACTGCAGCGCCCCGCTGACGTAGACTTCGTTGACATCCGTGACGCGCGCGTGCACGCCCCGGTGGCCGGCGGCGGGACCGCACCACGGGACGGCGTACGTGCTTCGCTCGCTGTGCTCGCTCACGGCGTCCCCCTAGATCCGCTCGACCGATTCCTGGACTCGGCCAGTTTACGTGACGTGCGCGCGGCGGGGCGGGGCAGGCGGCGACCGCCCGTGACCGTGCGCGCGGGAGCGTTCGACCGCCGCGCGCGGGGGAACGACGAGACCGTTTCCGCTGGCAGAACGTGGGCATTCCGGTCGGTGGCGCGAGATTGTCCCGGTCGGCGACAGCCCGCCGTTTCCGCTGGCGGGACCGGGGCGTTTTTGCCGGATCGTACGGCCCCCGGTAGGCTGGAGCGGCGGTACACCTACGTGCCGACTGTTCCGCACGCCACCGACCGGATTCCGGCCGGGACGTACGAAACAGACATCCAGGCTTTAAACACACCAGGTTCGAGCGGCCAGCCGTTCGACGAACCGGGATCGCGGAGGATATGGCGAAGAAGGACGGGGCCATCGAGGTCGAGGGTCGAGTTGTCGAGCCGCTACCCAATGCGATGTTCCGGATCGAGCTCGAGAACGGGCACAAGGTTCTCGCGCACATCAGCGGAAAGATGCGGCAGCACTACATCCGCATCCTTCCCGAGGACCGAGTGGTCGTCGAGCTCTCGCCCTACGACCTCTCCCGCGGCCGGATCGTCTACCGGTACAAGTGATCCGAATCGGCGAGGTGTGCTCGCGGAGCGCGCTCGCCGGGGTCGGATCACTTGGTGTTTTGTGGGGGTGCAACCCCCACAACCCGCTCGGCGGGGCTGCGCCCCCCGAACCCCCCGTGCCGTGGTTGCGTGGGATTGCAGGTCCAGTTCGGTGACGTTGCCCGGCCTTCGGAAACGGGGCTGGTCTCGGATGCCGGAGCAGGCTGAAATTGCTGGTCGCCCCGTGATCGCGGGTGCGGGAACAACTTCCGGCTTGTGGCTTTGCCGCCGATGGTGCTCTCCAGCATCGGCGCTGGACCGGGTCGCGGACCCGGGTGTCACCCCCTGAACAGGTGGTGGCAGAATAAATAGGCTTCCCCAGTCGTAAGGCTGGGGAAAAACTGTGTTCACGCCCCTGTGGACCACAACGAGATTGGACGGACGTGAAGGTTCAGCCGAGCGTCAAGAAGATCTGCGAGAAGTGCAAGGTGATCCGCCGCAACGGCCGGGTCATGGTGATCTGCGACAACCTGCGCCACAAGCAGCGTCAGGGCTGATCTCAGCTCACCGCCGGGCACCGATCGCCTGATCGGCTTGGCAACACAAAGAGAAGAACTCCCAGCTCCAGCCGCACGCTGTGGGAATCCGGGCCTCGGCCCGGGGCGTGCAGGCCAACCACCGGTACGGAGGCCGGTGCCCCAGTGAAGACGGGGGAACGGACAGGGAGCAGACCTCCGCAACGATTAAGGAACATGCCACATGGCACGTCTCATGGGCGTCGATCTCCCGCGCGAAAAGCGCATGGAGATCGCGCTGACCTACATTTTCGGCATCGGCCGTACCCGCTCCAAGGAGATCCTGGAGGCGACCGGCGTCAGCCCGGACCTGCGCTCCAAGGACCTCAGCGACGACGACCTGACGAAGCTGCGCGATTACATCGAGGCTTCGGAGTTCAAGGTCGAAGGTGACCTGCGCCGTGAGGTTCAGGCCGATATTCGCCGCAAGATCGAGATCGGCTGCTACCAGGGTCTGCGCCACCGCCGTGGCCTGCCCGTGCGTGGCCAGCGCACCAAGACCAACGCGCGCACCCGCAAGGGCCCGAAGCGCACCGTCGCAGGCAAGAAGAAGTAGGGATAACCGATGCCTCCCAAGAGCAGGGCCTCCGGCCCCAAGAAGTCCCAGAAGTCGCGTCGCAGGGACAAGAAGAACGTCCCGCACGGCAACGCGCACATCAAGAGCACGTTCAACAACACGATCGTGTCGATCACCGATCCGAACGGCAACGTCATCTCCTGGGCGTCCTCGGGCCACGTCGGCTTCAAGGGCTCGCGCAAGTCGACCCCGTTCGCCGCGCAGCTCGCCGCCGAGAACGCCGCCCGCAAGGCGCAGGAGCACGGCGTCAAGAAGGTCGACGTGTTCGTGAAGGGTCCCGGCTCCGGCCGCGAGACCGCGATCCGCTCGCTGCAGGCCGCCGGCCTCGAGGTGGGCACGATCTCCGATGTCACCCCGCAGCCGCACAACGGCTGCCGTCCGCCCAAGCGGCGTCGCGTCTAGCGGGAAAGGAAGGTAGAGCGAAATGGCCCGTTACACCGGACCCATCACCCGCAAGTCGCGTCGTCTGCGCGTCGACCTCGTCGGCGGCGATCAGGCGTTCGAGCGTCGCCCCTACCCGCCCGGCCAGCACGGCCGCGCGCGGATCAAGGAGAGCGAATACCTGCTCCAGCTGCAGGAGAAGCAGAAGGCCCGCTTCTCCTACGGCGTCATGGAGAAGCAGTTCCGCCGGTACTACGAGGAGGCCAACCGCCTCAAGGGCAAGACCGGTGACAACCTGCTTCGCCTGCTCGAGACCCGGCTGGACAATGTCGTGTACCGCGCCGGTCTGGCGCGCACCCGCCGCCAGGCCCGTCAGCTGGTCAGCCACGGCCACTTCCTGGTCAACGGCGTCAAGGTCGACGTGCCCAGCTACAAGGTGAGCCAGTACGACATCATCGATGTCAAGGAGAAGTCGGCGGGCTCGCTGCCGTTCCAGATCGCGCGCGAGACCTACGGCGAGCGTCCGGTCCCCGGCTGGCTCCAGGTGATCCCCGGCCGCCTGCGCATCCTGGTCCACCAGGAGCCCGAGCGCGCCCAGATCGATGTGCCGCTGCAGGAACAGCTGATCGTCGAGTACTACTCGAAGTAATCAGCGTTGCCGCTGGTGTTCCGGCCGTCTCACGGGCCGGCCGGAACACAACCCCTGAAACGTGGCGTCAAATAGTGGGCGCCCTAGAAGGAGGATGATCCTCATGCTGATTTCCCAGCGTCCGACGCTGACCGAAGAGGTCGTCGCGGAGAACCGCTCGAAGTTCACCATCGAACCCCTCGAGCCGGGCTTCGGCTACACCCTCGGCAACTCGCTGCGGCGTACCCTGCTGTCCTCGATCCCGGGGGCCGCGGTCACGAGCATCCGCATCGACGGCGTCCTGCACGAGTTCACCACCGTTCCCGGCGTGAAGGAGGATGTCACCGACATCATCCTGAACCTCAAGGGCTTGGTCGTGTCCTCGGAGGAGGACGAGCCGGTCACGATGTACGTGCGCAAGCAGGGTCCAGGCACCGTCACCGCCGGTGACATCGTGCCGCCCGCCGGCGTCATCGTGCACAACCCGGACATGCACATCGCCACCCTGAACGACAAGGGCAAGCTCGAGATCGAGCTCGTCGTCGAGCGGGGTCGCGGGTACGTTCCGGCCGTGCAGAACAAGGCGTCCGGTGCGGAGATCGGCCGGATCCCGGTGGATTCGATCTACTCGCCGGTGCTCAAGGTCACCTACAAGGTCGAGGCGACTCGCGTCGAGCAGCGCACCGACTTCGACCGGCTCATCCTCGACGTGGAGACCAAGAACTCCATCAGCGCGCGGGACGCGCTCGCCTCGGCGGGCAAGACCCTGGTCGAACTGTTCGGCCTGGCCCGCGAACTGAACGTCGAAGCCGAAGGCATCGAGATCGGCCCCTCGCCGGCCGAGGCGGATCACATCGCCTCGTTCGGTCTGCCGATCGAGGACCTGGACCTCACCGTCCGGTCCTACAACTGCCTCAAGCGCGAGGGTGTGCACACCGTCGGCGAGCTGGTGGCCCGCACCGAATCGGATCTGCTGGACATCCGCAACTTCGGCCAGAAGTCCATCGACGAGGTCAAGGTCAAGCTGCACGCGCTCGGCCTCTCGCTCAAGGACAGCCCGGCGTCGTTCGACCCGTCCAGCGTGGTCGGCTACGACGCGAGCACCGGCACGTGGAGTGACAGCGGCACCTTCAGTGACACCGACGGCGGCGAGCAGGACTACGCCGAGACCGAACAGCTCTAGGCCGTTGGGGTAGGGACCCCGACCGGCCTCTCACAAGGAGAATTAACCAATGCCCAAGCCCAAGAAGGGTGCTCGCTTCGGCGGGTCGGCGTCGCACCAGAAGGCGATCTTCGCCAATCTGGCCACGGCGCTCTTCGAGCACGGTCGGATCACCACGACCGAGGCCAAGGCCAAGGCCGTGCGCCCCTACGCCGAGAAGCTCATCACCAAGGCGAAGGCCGGCACCCTGGCCGACCGCCGCGAGGTGCTGAAGGTCATCCGCAACAAGGACGTCGTCCACTCTCTGTTCGCGGAGATCGGCCCGGCGTTCGAGGGTCGGGAGGGTGGCTACACCCGCATCACCAAGACCCTGCCGCGCAAGGGTGACAACGCGCCGATGGCGATCATCGAGCTGGTCCGGGAGAAGACCGTGACCAACGAGGCCGATCGCGCCCGTCGTGTGGCCGCCTCCAAGAAGTCCGAGGAGTCCGCTCCTGAGGTCGTCGAGGAGAAGGCCGACGAGGTCGTCGCCGAGGCGCCTGCCGCCGAGGACAAGGCCGATGAGGCCGCCGAGGACAAGAAGGACAGCTGACGTTCGCGTCGTGTTCTCGAACGAGCCCGCCACCCGTTCCGGGTCGGCGGGCTCGTTCGCGTTCGGCGGACGGGCCTGGTGAGGGTGGAGGATTCGATGGGTGCGGCTGACGGCGCGGTCACGCGGGTGCGGCTCGACATCGCCTACGACGGCACCGATTTCACCGGCTGGGCGCGCCAGCCCGGCCTGCGGACCGTGCAGGGCGTGCTGGAGGAATCGCTGAGCAAGGTGTATCGCGAGCCGGTGCAGTTGACCGTCGCGGGACGCACCGACGCCGGTGTGCACGCGGAAGGTCAAGTGGCGCACTTCGATACGCGCGCCGAGTTCGACGGCGACAAGCTGGTGCACCGGATGGCGCGGTTCCTGCCGAAGGACGTGCGGATCACCGCGGCGCGGGTCGCGCCGCCGGAGTTCGACGCCAGGTTCTCCGCGATCCGCCGCCACTACGCCTATCGGCTCACCACCGCCCCCTATGGCGCGCTACCGCTTTCGGCGCGCGGTGTGGTGGCGTGCCGTCCGGGCGTGGACGTGGACGCGATGCGGGACGCGTCGGCGAAACTGCTGGGACTGCACGACTTCGCCGCGTTCTGCCGCCGCCGGGAAGGCGCGACCACCGTGCGCGAACTCCAGCGCTACGACTGGGTGCGGGAGGGGGATCTGCTTACCGCCTACGTCAGCGCCGACGCGTTCTGCTGGTCGATGGTGCGCAGTCTGGTCGGCGCGGTGCTGGCGGTGGGGGAGGGCAGGCGCGCACCGGACTGGGTGGCCGGACTGCTCGCCGAGACCGAGCGCTCCAGCGCGGTCACGGTGGCGCCCGCACACGGATTGAGCTTGATCGGCGTCGACTACCCGGCCGACGCCGACCTTGCCGCCCGCAACGCCCAGACCAGGGAGATGCGGACCGTCCCCGGCCGGGGCTGTTGCGGGTAGCCAACGCCTTCGGCGTATTGCTCGGCATCTGGTACCCGGCACACAGGCTGCGCCGTGGTCCAGATGGCATGGAAGCCAACACCTTTGGCGCCGCGGCACACGCCGAGGATGCGATGGCGCACTCGGAGGGCGATTCGCGGTCAGCTGCTGCCGTGCCCGGCTTCGATGGTCTTGGGCGAGCTGCCGCCCGCGATCTCGATGCGGCGCGGCTTGGCCCTCTCGGCGACCGGGATGATGACCGACAGCACGCCGTTGTCGTAGGTGGCGCTGATCTTGTCGGCATCGACATTGTCGCCGAGGGACAGCTGGCGCATGTAGGTGCCCGCGAACCGCTCGGAGGCGATCCACTGGACGCCGTCCTCGCTGGGCAGGCTGCGCTGTGCTCGCAGCGTGAGCGTGCCGTTGTCCACGCTCACGTCGACCGAGCCGGGATCGACGCCGGGCAGATCGGCATTGAGCACGTAGTGGTCGCCCGCCTTGTACAGATCCATCGGCATGAATCGCGGGGCGCGAGCGGTACCGGTGGTCTCACCGAGCAGCTGGCGGGCGACGGTGTCGATGTCATGGAACGGATCGAACCTCAGCACAGCGATCACCTCCGTTTCGTCGCGTCGGCGCTCGCCACGGCGGCGGGCGCCGGAAGCTGTGCACCTTTGAGGTTAGCACTCTCGGGTCGAGAGTGCTAACACTTTTTCGGCGTGTTCGCGGCGTCGGCGGTGGCCGAGGAATAGGTCGTACGCGTGCGGGTGTTGGTTCGGGACATGACTTTCGACGGGCTCGGACGGGTCGGTGTGTGGCGCGGGTACGCGCAGGTGAGTGCGGCGGATGCGCGCGCCTACGAGGAGGCCGGCTACGGCGCGGTGTGGCTGGGCGGATCGCCGCCCGCGGATCTGGCGCGGGTGGACGAGCTGCTCGCCGCCACCGAATCGCTCACGGTGGCCACCAGCATCGTGAACATCTGGCAGTCGCCGGCGAAGGAGGTGGCGGAGTCGTTCCACCGGCTCGAGGCGGGTCATCCGGGACGGTTCCTGCTCGGCGTGGGCGCGGGCCATCGCGAGTTCGACGGCGTCTATCGCAAGCCCTACGACGCGCTCGTCGACTACCTCGACGAACTCGACGCGCAGGGCGTGCCGCGTGAGCGCCGGGCACTGGCCGCGCTCGGGCCGAAGGTGCTGAGGCTCGCGCGCGACCGGTCGGCGGGCGCGCTGCCGTACCTCGTGTCCCCGGAGCACAGCCGCAAGGCCCGCGAGATCGTCGGCGCGGGAACGCTGTTGGCCACGGAGCAGAAGGTCGTGCTCGACAGCGATCCGGAGCGGGCGCGCGCCGTCGGCAGGCAGGCGGTGACCCCGTACCTCGGGCTCACGAACTACGTGAACAACCTGCGCAGGCTCGGCTACAGCGACGCCGACGTCGCCACGCCCGGCAGTGACGGCCTGGTGGACGCGCTCGCCGTCCACGGCGATGCGCGCCGGGTGGCCCAGCAGGTGGCCGCGCACCTCGACGCGGGCGCCGATCACGTCGCGGTGCAGGCCCTCGGCGGCGGTCACCTGGAGACCCTGCGGGCGCTGGCCCCGCATCTGGTCGGGTAGCCCGAGTCGGGCGGAGCCCGCGACGACTCTCCTAAGGGAGTGTTAGGAAACCCCTCGCGAGCTTCCGTCCACCTTGTGACTGCCGACACACTCGTCTCCGACCCGGCGCGAAGAAGCGCCGGAGGAGGAGATTTCCGGTGACAACGACCTCGGTGCGCAAGACACCACCCTCGGGGGAACGACGCGTCGTCGCGAACGTGCTGCGCGGCTCGATCGGCAATCTGGTCGAGTGGTACGACTGGTACGTCTACGCGGCGTTCAGCGTGTACTTCGCGAAAACGTTCTTCCCCGAGGGGGATTCGACGGCGCAGCTGCTCTCGACGGCGGCGGTGTTCGCGGTCGGGTTCCTGATGCGCCCGCTCGGCGGGTGGGCGCTGGGGCGCTACGCCGACCGTTTCGGGCGGCGGTCGGCGCTGACGCTCTCGGTGACGGTGATGGCGGCGGGTTCGCTGCTCATCGCGCTGACGCCGGGCTACCAGACGATCGGCATCGCGGCACCGGTGCTGCTGCTGCTCGCCCGTCTGCTGCAAGGGCTCTCGGTCGGCGGCGAGTACGCGACGAGCGCGACGTACCTGTCCGAGGTGGCCTCGGCCGGACGACGCGGGTTCTACTCGAGCTTCCAGTACGTGACGCTGGTGGCCGGGCAGCTGACCGCGCTCGGTGTGCAGATCGTGTTGCAGCAGGTGCTGACCTCCGAGCAGATGTACTCGTGGGGTTGGCGCATCCCGTTCCTGATCGGCGCGGGCGGCGCGCTGGTGGTGATGGTGCTGCGCCGCGGGATGGACGAGTCGGCCTCGTTCGAGGCGGAGGCGACCGGCGCCGCGAGCGGTGAGTCCAAGCGCGGATCGCTGCGGGTGCTGCTGAGCTACCCGCGCGAATGCCTGCTCGTGGTGGGCCTGACGCTGGGCGGCACGGTCGCGTTCTACACCTACACCACCTACATGCAGAAGTTCATGATCAATACCTCCGGCATCTCCAAGGACACGGTGGCCTGGATCAACTTCGCGGCGCTGCTGGTGTTCGTGGTGATCCAGCCGCTCGCCGGCGGGTTGTCCGACCGGATCGGCAGGCGCAAACTGCTCATCTTCTTCGGCGTGAGCGGCACGCTGCTGACCGTGCCGATCATGAGCGTCCTCGCGCACACGTCCAACGGGTTCGCGGCCTTCGGCCTGATGCTGCTCGCGCTGGTCATCATCACCGGCTACACCTCGATCAACGCGATCGTGAAGGCCGAGCTGTTCCCGACGAAGATCCGCGCCCTCGGCGTCGGCCTGCCGTACGCGCTGACCGTGGCGATCTTCGGCGGCACCGCGGAGATGATCGCGCTGGCGCTGAAGAAGGCCGATATGGAGGCGGTGTACTTCTTCTACGTCGCGGGCTGCATCGCGATCTCGCTGTGCACCTACTACTTCATGCGGGAGACCTCGGCGGAGTCGACCATCGACGCCGACGCCAAGGCCGCGTCCGCGGTGCCGGAACCCGGCCCGGAACGCGAGCCGGTCGCGGTGCGCTGAGCACCGTGCGCCCTGGCGCTCGCGTCCGGCCCCACGACGGGCGGGACGCGAGCGCATCGGGCAGTTGTTTGTGGCGGCGCGACGTCCGGGCGGGGCGGTTTCGAGTCGGAAGGAACGAACATGTGAAGCATGCCTGTGCGAAGGGCATCCGCTGCCTCGACGGATGTGGTTGCCGGAGCCCGAGGCGAGCCGGTCGTGCGGTGGGATCGCGCGGGCAGGGGGAGTGCGCTGCGGGGTCCGACGGGGCGCCGGTCCGTGGGGCGGGAGCGCGCGGTCCGGCCGGGCGGTTGTGGGAGGATCGGCGCGTGCGGGTAGCGGTGGTCGAGGACGACGACGGCGTGGGCGATGCGCTGGTGGAGGCGCTGACCGTCCGCGGCTACACGGCCGAGCGCAAGCGGCGGGGCAGTGATCTGCTGCTCGACCACCGCGGGTACGACGCGGTGCTGCTCGACCTCGGGCTGCCCGATATCGACGGCCTCCAGGTGCTGCGGCAGTTGCGCGAGGTGAGCCAGGTGCCGGTGCTGATCCTCACCGCCCGCGACGACGAACGATCCATCGTGCGCGGCCTGCGTGGCGGGGCCGACGACTACGTGGTCAAACCGCCCCGCATCACCGAACTCACCGCGCGCCTGGACACGGTGATGCGCCGGGTGCCGCTGGTGCGGCGTCCCGCGCCGCGCGAAGTGGTCACCGAGGATGTGCGCGTCGACCTGGCGGCGCGGGTCGTGGAGGTGGCGGGCAAGCCGATCCCGTTGACGCAGAAGGAATTCGAACTCGTCGAGGCGCTGGTGGAACGGCCGGGGGCAGCGGTGAGCAGACAGCAGCTGATGGACCGGATCTGGGGCGACGCGTTCGTCGCGGTGTCACGCTCGCTGGACGTGCACATGACGGGTCTGCGCGCGAAACTGAACCGCCCCGGCCTGATCACCACGATCCGCGGCTACGGATACCGGTGGGGCCGTTGAGCGCGGAGGGCGTGCCGTGCGGCGCAGGCTGCTCGCCGCGCTGACGGTTTTCGCCACGCTGGCGGTGCTCGCGTTCGCGGTGCCGCTCTCGCTCACCTACGCCACCAGCCGCACCCAGGAGCTCGTGCTCGGCCGGTCGGGTGACGCCGACCGTTTCGCGACCCTGGCCGACGCGGCCGCAGCGGCGGGTGACGGGACCGCGCTGGCCGAGGAAGCCACCCGCTACCACGAGTTGTACGGGGAGAACGTGCTGGTCGTGGACGCGCGAGGGGCGTCGGCGGTGAACGCGGGCGTCGACGTGGCCGATCCCGAGGTGGCTGCGGCCGTGGCCGCCGCGCGCCGCAATCAGCGCCCGCACCCGGTGACCAGGCTGCTGCCGTGGAGCGCCGACACGATGCTGGTGACGCGGCCGGTGGGCACGGGCGTGCAGGTCAACGGCGCGGTGGTGATCGAGGCCTCGACGGGACGGGCGCGCGCCGACATCACCCGCGCCTGGGTGATCATCGGTCTGGGCGCGGCGGCGGCGATGGTGCTGTTCACGTTGCTCGCGCTCACGCTGAGCCGGTGGGTGCTGCGTCCGCTCGCCGCGCTCTCCGACGCCGTGGCCGGGCTGACGGCGTCGCTGCCGAAACCTCGAGCGGCAGCGGCGCCCGCCTCGATCACCCGTCGCTACGGCGGACCGCCCGAAATGCGGGCCGTCGCGGAATCCTTCGACAGTATGGCGGCCGCGGTGTCCGAATCGGCCGAAGCGCAAAGGCAATTGGTGGCCGACACCGCACATGCCATGCGCAACCCGCTCGCTGCCCTGACCATCCGACTCGACTCTTTGGAGCCGTCCATCCCGCCCGCCGCGTCCGATACGTTCCGGCGGGCGAGCGGGGAAGTGGATCGCCTGACCTCCCTGCTGGACGGGTTGCTCTCACTGGCGGTCGCCGAAACACCGGAAGCCTTCACCACCGACGCCTCCGAAAACCATTGCGACGCGGTGCAGGTGGTCGCCGACCGGATAGACGCTTGGCACTCGGCCTTCGTGGCGGCGGGGCAGACGTTGCGTGCGGAACCTGCAGTGGGGGCGGCCGAGGTCGCCGCGTCAGCCGACGTGCTGGCGCAGATCCTCGATGTGCCGCTGAGCAATGCGACCCGGTACTCCGGAGCCGGCGCCACCGTCTCGGTATCGGTGGATCTCGCTGACGACCGGGTCCTCCTCACGGTCGCCGACGACGGGCCGGGTGTGCCCGCGGCGGAACTCGACAAGCTCACCACACGCTTCTTCCGCGGTTCCACCGCATCCCCGGGAGGGTCCGGTCTGGGCTTGCCGATCGCGGCGGCGTTGGCGAAATCGCGCGGCGGCGCGCTGACGGTGCGAGCGGTCGAACCGCACGGGTTGGCGACCGTCGTGGACCTGCCTTGGGCGGAGGTGCCGCGATGACCGGAATCCGCCGCCGAGAGTTCCTGGCGCTCACGGCGATCGGTGCGCTGAGCGCCGCCGCGTGCGGGAACCGCGACCCCGTCGTGGTGCGTCTGGCGTCGGGGGAGGCGGGTGGTTTCTACCACGCGTTCGCGCGGTTGCTGGCGGACGTGGCGGCGGCTACCGGCGCGGTGCGGATCGAGCCGCTCACCACGTCGGGCTCGCAGGAGAACTTGGATCTGCTTGGCGCGGGGTTGGCGGATGCCGCTCTGGCGCTGGCGGATTCGGCGCGCTCGGCACCGGGTTCGGCGGTCGCGCTGGGCCGGGTCTACGAGAACTATCTCCAGCTCGCGGTCCGGGCGGACGGCCCGATCCGCGCCGTCGACGAATTGCGCGGCGCCCGGGTGAATCTCGGTGCCGCAGGGTCGGGCGCCGCGCTGACCGGCGAGCGGCTGTTGCGCGCGGCGGGGATCGACCCGGCGCGCGATATCACGGTTGAACACCGCTCCCTGTCGGACGCGGCGGTCGCCTTACGGGCGGGTTCTATCGACGCGTTGCTCTGGGCGGGTGGCGTGCCGACGGGTGCGCTGGAGGTCCCCGCGCGAATGCGACTGCTGGATCTAGGCGAGCTGGCCGCGCCGCTGCGCGCGAGCTACGGACCGGTGTACGACCGCGTCGCCATCCCCGCTGACGCGTATCCCGGTGCGGCCGCAGTCCATACGGTCGGCGTGGCCAATCTGCTGCTCACCACACCGGCGCTGCCGGACCGCGCCGCCGCGGCCATAGTGGATCTGCTGGCCGGGCACCCGGATGACTTGGTTCCGGCGGAGGCTGCGGGCACCCAATTCCTGGACGTGCGTTCGCTGATCGGCACCGGCCCTATCCCACTGCATCCGGGCGCGGCAGCGGCCTACCGGCGCCGTCACGGATAGCCGGTCGGCGCACTCCACCCGAGTCAGGAGCGCACCAAGCGCGCGATGGCGTCGGTGGCCTCCTTGATCTTCGCCTCCGCCTCCGGCCCGCCCGCGACCGCCGCGTCCACGACGCAGTGGCTGATGTGATCCTCGAGCAGGCCCATGGCGACCGCCTGCAGCGCCTTGGTCATCGCGGAGACCTGAGTGAGGATGTCGATGCAGTACTTCTCCTCCTCGACCATCCGCTGCAGCCCGCGGGCCTGGCCCTCGATGCGGCGCAACCGCTTGAGGTAGTCGTCCTTGGCCGTGATGTAGCCGTGCCCCGCGTGCGCGTGGTCGTGGGTGGTGCTCGTGTCCGGGGTGGTCACCGACTGCCTCCTCGTGCCTGCCGGTCTTATACCCCCCTAGGGTACAGGCGTTCCGGCGTCTTGTCAGGTCGGGGTGCGGCGCGAGGCGGACTCCGCGCGCCGCACCGACCGTTGTTCGGCACCGTACCTGGCCAGCGCGATACCGCCCACCACGAGCGTCGCACCGGCCGCTTGCACCGGCGCGATCGCCTCGGCGAGCAGCAGCCACGACAGCGCCACCGCGAACAGCACCTCGCTCAACAGGATCAGCGAGGTGAGCGTCGCGCCGATCCGCGCCGTCCCCGCGACGGCGCAGAGATAGGGCACCACGGTGCTCATCACGATCAACAATGCCAGTGCCAGCCAGGTGGGCAGGTCGCGGTGGTTCATCGTCGCCGTGGCCGCGCCGAAATGGATGGGCAGCAGCGATACCGCGCCCAGCGCCCATGCCGTCAAGGCCGCGACCACCATGCCCGATCCGAGCAGCGCCACCGGTTCCAGGTTGTCGGACGCGCGCGCCGAGACCAGGAAGAACGCCGCGTTGCACACCATCGACAGCGCCGCCCAGCCGAGGCCGGGCAGGCTCAGCCCGCCGGTGTCGAAGACGTTGATGACCAGCGCCGCCCCGGTCAGCGCCACGCCCGCGCCGAACAGCGTCGCCCCCGACGGCCGGCGCCCGCGCACCGCCCAGTCCCAGCCGATCACCACGATCGGCGCGAGGAACTGGATCATCAAGGTGACCCCTACATGCAGGTATTGCAGGGACAGGAAGAACGTCGCCTGCACGCCGGCCACCCCGATCACGCCGAACAGGACGACCGTGCGCAGGTGGCGCAGGCTGTCGCGCAATCCGGCGCGCTCGGTGAGCGCGGCCAGCGCGAGCAGCAGCGCCGCCGCGCCGGTCAGCCGCAGCGCCAGCACCGCGCCCGGCGACCAGTCCGCCACCATCACCGATTTCGCCAGCGGGCCCGAGCTGGCGAAGGTCAGCCCACTCGTCACCGTCAGCCACACACCGGCCCGCGCACGCGACACCGCTACCTCACCTTCGACCGGGAATCGTCCCATCATTACCGATGCCCTCCGGTGACCGTCGTCACCACCGGCTCCCGGTGGTGCACCGGGGCCGGGCGGGCGCGAGAATCGAGCGCATGAGTTCGCTTCCCCGGCCCGCCCTCGCCGTCATCGGCGGCAGTGGCTTCTACGACTTCTTCGACAACGACGCCACCACCGTCGAGGTCGACACCCCGTACGGGAAACCGAGCGCACCGATCGCCGTGGGCGAGGTCGAGGGCCGCCCCGTCGCGTTCGTGCCGCGCCACGGCAAACAGCACGAGTTCGCGCCGCACACCCTGCCCTACCGGGCCAACCTGTGGGCGTTGCGGTCGCTCGGCGTGCGGCGGGTGCTCGCGCCGTGCGCGGTCGGCAGCCTGCGCGCGGACTGGGGGCCGGGCACCGTCGCGGTGCCGGATCAGCTGGTCGACCGCACCTCCGGCCGCGAGCAGACCTACTTCGACGGCGGCGGCGTGCACGTCTCGTTCGCCGACCCCTACTGCGACGAATTGCGTTCGGCCGTCGTGAAATCCGAGATCGAGGCGCTGCCGCTCAAAGCGGGCGGCACCATGGTCGTGGTGCAGGGCCCGCGCTTCTCCACTCGCGCCGAGAGCCGCTGGTTCGCCGGGCAGGGCTGGGATCTGGTGAACATGACCGGGCACCCGGAGGCCGTGCTGGCCAGGGAACTCGAACTCTGCTACGCCGCCGTCGCGCTGGTCACCGACCTCGACGCCGGACTGGAGGAGGGCGACGGTGTGCACGCGGTGGACGTGTTCGCCGAGTTCAAGCGCAATCTCGCGCCGTTCAAGGAGCTCATCCGCGCGTCGGTGGCGGCGGTGAGCGGCACCGACACCTGCGATCGGTGCCGCGTGCACACGGGCGTGTCGCTGCCGTTCGCACTACCGTGATCGCATGGGACGGCGCGACGTTCGCGTAGCGGGGCGGTCCCGATGAAGGTGCTGCTGACCGGCGCCGCCGGATTCATCGGGTCGCGGGTCCGTCGAGCCCTCGGCGCGGCGGGGCACGAGGTCGTGGGCGTCGATCTGATGCTCGCGTCCGTGCACGGTCCCGAGGCACGGCTGCCGGACGGTGTGGTTCAGGTCGACGTGCGCGACCGGGAGGCGTTGGTCCCGCTGCTCGCGGGGGTGGACAGCGTATGCCATCTCGCCGCGCTGGTCGGCGACGAATCCGACTCCGGCACCGGTGATTTCGTGCTGCACAACGATCACGCCACGGCGGTGCTGCTCGCCGGGATGGCCGACGCGGGTGTGCGCAGCTTGGTGCTCGCGTCGTCGGTGGTCGTGTACGGAGAGGGGCGCTATCGCGCCGTGCGGGGCGGCCCGTTCTTCCCCGGGTTGCGCTCGCGCGCCGATCTCGATCGCGGGATGTTCGACCATCGTGCGCCCCGCAGCGGGGAAGTGCTCACCTGGGAACCGGTCGCGGAGGACACGCCGCCGCGTCCGCGCAGCGCATACGCGGCGAGCAAGGCGGCGCAGGAACACTATGCGTACGCGTGGGGGTTGAACGCGGGCGCGGCCGTCACGGTGCTGCGCTACCACAGCGTGTACGGGGAGGGCGCGCGCGTCGGGCCCGCGGCCCGGTTCCGCGACGACCTGCTGGTCGGTCGCGCGCCCCGCGTCTTCGAGGACGGCGGACAGGTGCGCGATCTGGTGCACGTCGACGACGTCGTCGTCGCCACCGTCGCGGCCGTCGAACGTCAGCCGCCGGGTTTCGTCCCGCTCAATATCGCCTCCGGCCATCCGATCACCCTGTGGGAGGTCGCGTCCCTCATGGCGAAGGCCACCGGCGGCCCCACCCCGGTCGTCACCGGCCAGTACCGGATCGGGGATGTCCGCCACTTCGTCGGCGACCATCGCCGCGCGGCGCACACGATCGGCTTCACAGCCCGGGTCGCTCCGGCGCAGGGCTTGGCCGAATTCGCCAGGGGTGCAGTGGAGAACAGCTGAGCGGAGGGCCGGCCGGCGTGCGAGAGGTCGCTCCGGCTACCGCCGCATTACCATCGCGGCGTGGATACCCCCTTGCGGCTGGAAGTCATCGTGGCCAGTGTTCGTCCCGAGCGGTTCGCGCCGGTCGTGGCCGCCTGGTACCTGCGCACCGTGCGGGAGAGGTCCGAATTCGATACGGGCGTCCTCGATCTCCTCGACACACCGCTGCCCATGGACCTCACGGAGACCCCGGCGGTGCGGGCGTATCGGGAGCGGCTCGCGTCCGCCGACGCGTTCGTGGCGATCACCTCCGAGTACAACCACGGCTACCCGGCCTCGCTCAAGACCGCCCTGGACACCGCCAAGCGCGAATGGCGCGGCAAGCCCATCGCTTTCGTGTCCTACGGTGGACTGTCCGGTGGCCTGCGCGCCGTCGAGCAACTGCGGCAGGTGGTGGGCGAGATCCACATGGTGTCGGTGCGCGAGACCGTCAGCTTCCACCAGGCCAAGCGCCGGTTCGACGCGACCGGCACGCCCACCGACGGCGCCGCGCTCGATGCCGTCGAACGCCAACTGCGCCAACTCGCCTGGTGGGGGCGGCATCTGCGCGCCGCGCGGGCCGCCGACCCCTATCCGGGCTGACCGGCCATCGCGCGGCGCCCGCGCGGGTGGCCGATGTAGGTGGCCTCGCGCGGGATCGACACCAGCGTCAGATCCACCTGCGCGGTGCCGGTGCGCAGCACCACGTGGTTGCCGATCGCGCCCGGCTGGTGGATCGACAGGTCGGGACGGGTGGCGGGCCAGCCCATCGGATCGCCCGTCACGTAGATGGTGGTGACACCGGCGTGCGGCGCGGGCGCCAGCACACCGTCCACCACGGTGGCGGTGAACCCCGCGTCGGACTGGTGGGTTTCGACGGCGATGGTGAGCCGCTCGGGATTGCCGATGGTCTGCACCAGGTTCTCCCACGCGTGCGCGCGGTCGGTGCGGATCAGGATGCGCTCGCCGACGGCCAGCGCGCGGAACACCAGCTGCTGGGCCAGATACAGCTCGCCCGCGACGTATACGGTCGAGATGCCCTGGCCGATGATGCGCACCGCCACACCCTGATTGCTCTCGTCGGAGCCGATCAGCTGGCCGCAGCCCGACGAGGGCAGGTGCAGCGCGCCGATCACATCGATCGGGTACTCGGTCATCGGGACGGTGTCGTCGACGCCGGGCACCGCCAGCGGCAGGTGCGCGAGCAGGCTGTCGCGGTGGCGGCCGTTCATCGACACCATGCCCTTGAGCTTGCCGCGTTCGGGCAGTTCACGGGCGGTGAGACGCCAGGCGGCGCCGATGGTCACCGACTCCGCCGAACTGCCGGGGCGCAGGCGCACCGTGACCGTGGTGCCGCGCGAGGGCGCGACCCACAGCTGGGACAGCAGATCCGAGCCGAGGTGCTTCGGATCGACCGCGCTGCCGATGTTCACGGCGTTGCCGAGTTCGGCGTAGCGCCAGCGATGGGTGAGCGTGCGCGGATCGAAACCGGCGGTGATCTGCAGGACCGCCTTGCGGATCTCGGGCGCGGTCAGGATGCGGGCGTTGCAGTCGGCGTCCTCGAGCGCGCGCATGATGCGCTGCGTCGCGACGGTCACCGCACGCGAGGCGCCCTCGCTGCCGCCGCCGCGCCGGGCCGCCGCGTCGGGGCACTCGATGGCATCGAAGCTGATCGCCAGCCACACCGCGCGATGCGCGGTGGCGGGCAGCGGGCCCAGCAGGGACTCGTAGATCTTGCCCGCGGGCGTGCCCGCCCGGCTGCGGTGGCCGTGGCTGATGATGTCGATGCCGCTGAGCAGGATGTCGTGCTGGTTCAGGCACTGCGCGAGCTCCGGCAGCGGCAGCAGGTGCGAGGCCAGCACGGTGCTGCTGGAGATGCGGGTCAGCCCGCCGCGCGGCGGCAGCACCTCGACCACGGTGACCACCCGGCTGCCGTCCCAGTACAGGCCGAGCGAGCGATCGTCGGAGCCGCGGAAGTCGACGGTGTCGCCGAGCTCGTACTCGCGGCGGGTCAGGTAGCGCCACCAAGTGGTGATCCACTGCAGCAGCGTGCGTTTGGCCACCGGGACGAGCGGGATGAGACCGGCGGCGATCGCGATGCCGAGCGCGATCCAGCCGTCGAGTCCGCACAGCACCGCGATCAACCCGGCGATCAGCCCCACGACCTGCGCGACCAGCAGATTCGGCAGCGAGATACGGCCGAGGAGCGGGCGCGGCCCGGTCCCGGTGGCTACAGCCATCATCGTCCCCCAAATACCCGGATCGACCGTTCGCACCGGCCGAGCTGAACAACAGTCCCAGGGAACTGTACTGTGTTCGGCGAACGCGAGCACTGTTCGGGGGAGGAACCATGCCTTCAAAGCCCACTACTCGCTGGCAGGTGAGCGGCTACCGCTTCCTGGTGCGGCGAATGGAGCACGCCCTGGTCCGCCGGGACGTGCGAATGCTGCACGATCCGATGCGCTCGCAGACGCGTGCCTACGCGGTCGGTCTGGTGCTGGCCTGCGTCGTCCTCGCGGGCTGCGGCATCCTGGCCCTGCTGCGGCCGCAGGACAAGATCGGCAGCAACACGCTGTTGATCGGCAAGGAATCCGGCGGCGTATACGTCGTCATCGACGGTGTGGTGCACCCGGCGCTGAACCTGGCCTCGGCCCGGCTGGCCGCCGACGACGCGGGCAAGGCCGTCATAGTCAAGGAGTCCGAGCTGAGCAAGAAGCCGCGCGGCCAGCTCATCGGCATCCCCGGCGCGCCCGCCGCGCTCCGCTACGACAAGGACGGCAAGGGCCGGGCCTGGAGCGTCTGCGATGTGCTCAAGGTCGACGGGTCCGGTGACATGACCACCACCATCATCGCGGGCGATCCGGAGCTCGGGGACAAAGCCAGCGCCATGCCGGGCGACAAGGCGCTGCTCGTCACGGTCAACGACCAGGCGTACCTGGTGTACGACCAGCAGCGCGCCCGCGTCGACATGACCGACCGCAAGGTGACCGACGCGCTCGGCATCACCGGCCGCACCCCGCGCCCGGTGAGCGAGGGCCTGATCAACGCGATTCCCGAAGTGCTGCCGATCATTCCGCCCAAGATCAACGATCCCGGCGCGAGCGTGAGCTACCAGATCGGGGGGCACCGCGTGGGTGATGTGGTGCAGGTGTCGACCGAGCCCGACCAGGACTACGTGGTGTTGCAGGAGGGCCTGCAGCCGGTGTCGCGCCTGACCGCCGACATCATCCGCAACACCTACCGCCTCTCGCCGGGCGACACCAAGATCGATCAGACCGACAAGGTGGCCGCGCAGGTGGCCGATTCCCTTGCGGTGTCGACCTATCCGCGGGTGCAGCCCACCGTGGTCGACGTCGAGGACCAGCCGGTCAGCTGCATGTCCTGGAAGCCCATTCCGGCCGCCGACCGCAGCACCGACGGCGGCAAGCGCGCCGAACTGTCGGTCCTCACCGGCGTGACGCTGCCCATCCCGGACAACGCCAAGCCGGTGTCGCTGGCCAAGGCCGACGGTTCCGGGCCCAACGCCGACACGGTGTACGTGCCGCCGGGCACCGGCGCGTTCGTGCAGACCACCGGCATCGAAGAGGACAGCCAGCGCAAGGACAGCATGTTCTACGTCGCCGACACCGGCGTGCGCTACGGCATCAAGAACGCCGCCGCCCAGAAGGCGCTCGGTCTGGACGCGGAGGCGGGCGTGACCCCCGAGCCCGCGCCGTGGCCGATCGTGGGCCTGCTGGCCAACGGGCCCACGCTGGGCCGCGAGGAGGCGATGGTCGCCCACGACGGTGTCGCCCCCGACCCGTCACCCGCGCCCAAGCCGGTGGGCAACCAGAACAGCAACTGAGTCGAGTATTCGGACGCCGCACCGGGAGTTCTTGCCGGTGCGGCGTTTTCGTGTGGCGGTGCGTGAGATGCCCGGTCTGTCGGCCACGTCGGCTTCTGGGCTCGAGCCGCGCGTGGAGCGCGTCGGGCCAGCGGCTCCACTCCCCGGGGCAGGGGCTGACGGAGGTCGGGGTCGGACGAGACCCTTCGCGCGCGACAAGCGCGACGTGTCCGGGAAGGCACGATGCCTTGTTGTTCCCCCGCGCAACGCCGGAGATTCGGACGAGGCACGCGGTCGTTGCTGTGCGCCACGCCCCGAACACCGAACGGGCCCGCGCGAATTCACTTCACGCGGGCCCGTTCACCGTCTCACATGTCGTCGGACGTGACGCCGAATCTTCTCCTGATCGGGAACGACGCCAGGTATCCGAGGATCAGCGCACCCGCGATCGCGCCCGTACCGATCAACGCCACGTTGCGTGCGGTGTTGTCCGGCGGCACCGGCGGCGGGGGCACGGCGAGTTGGGTGCTCTTGGCCGGCGTCGGCTGCTTCGGCGGCAGTTCGTCGGGGATCTCGGCTGTGAGCGCGCCGAGCGGGTCGACGGAGCCGTACCCGATATACGGATTCCAGCCCTCGGCCGGCGCGTGCGCCGTGGCCTGGATGCGCTTGATCACCTCGCGCGCGCTCATCTCGGGGAAGCGAGCCCGCACCAGCGCCGCCACGCCCGCCACCAACGGTGTCGCGAAGCTCGTCCCGCTGATCGGCCCCTGTGACCCGCGCTGGTCGACCACGCCTTTCGCGGTGCCGTCGCTGCGCGGGTTCAGCGAGATCATGTTCTCGCCCAGCGCGGCGACGCTCAGCCACGGGCCCGGCACGGTGAAGCTGGACGGCGCGCCGTTGCTGTCGATCGAACCGACGGCCAGCACGTACTCGTCCCAGCGGGCCGGGCTCACGTTCATCGAGACGTTCTCCCACGGATCGGCGGTGGGATCGAGCGGATCGATCGGGCTGCTGTTGCGGCACTTGTCGTTGTCGTTGCCCGCCGCGACCACCACGACGACGTTGCGGTCCACCGCGTACTGCAGCGCCGCGCCGATCGCGCCGTCCAGATCGTTGGCGGTGCCGCACCAGACCTCGGAGATATTGATGACGGTGGCGCCCCGGTCGACCGCGCGCACGATGGCCGAGGCCATGGTGGCGAGGTTGCCGTACCCGTCGGGCAGCTCGTCCGGGCCCTTGTCCCGGCTCGCGCCTTCCTTCTGATACATCTTGCTGGTCTGGCGGATCGTCATGATCCTGGCCTCCGGCGCGACGCCCGCGAAACCCTGTCCTGGCACCTGCGACGCCGCGATCAGGCCCGCGACGAAGGTGCCGTGCCCGTCGCAGTCCTCGGTGCCGTCACCTCCGGCCGCGACGTAGTCACCCGCGGCTTCCAATCCGGGGAGCCGCGGATGCCTGGCCACACCGGTGTCGATGACCGCGACCACTTGGCCCGCGCCTTTGGAGAACTGCCAGGCCCGCTCCAGATTGAGGGCGCGCTGCGCCTCGGGGATCGTCGGACCGTCACCGCCGATCACGATATCCGCGCAGTTCGAGTTCGGCGGGCGCTCGGTGGGTTCCGGGGGCGCGGCCGGATCGCCCGCCGGACGCAGTGCGGGATTCACCGCGGGTGGACGGTCGGCGTGCGCGACGCCGGGACCGGAGAAGGTGCCGAACGACGCCGACATACCCAGCGTCACCGCCACCGCGGCGACGCGCAGTCGCGCGTTCACAGCCCGCGGACGAGGGAGTAGAGCGAGGTCACCCAGAACACCAGCGGCAGCACCGCGGCCACGAAGCCGTACTCGAGCAGTTCCACACCGCGGCGCATCGGCGGGGTCGCCGACTGGTTCGGGATGATGATGCCCAAAATGAGCGCGACGACCAGGATCAGCATGGCCGCGCCGAACACCGCCAGCGGCATGTCCATCTCGAAACTCATCGCGACCAGCATGATCAGCACGATCGACGCACCGCCCGCGATCAGCACGACGGCCTGCTCGGCGCCCGCGTAGGTCCGGCTGCGGAACATCAGCACCACCGCGCACACCAGCGCCAGCGCGATGCCCTGCCAGTACGGCTGGTTCCCCTGCGGATCGGTCGCGGCCAGCGCGCCGACGACGGTGACCAGTGTGGTCGCGGCGACCAGACCGGCCAGGTACATGCGGGCGCGCTCGGACTTCACCCGCAGCGCCTCCATGGTGGGCAGCGCGCGGTGGTCGTCCGGATCGTCCTCGGTGGGGTCGATCGGGGTGCCGGGGGAGGGGACCGGCGGCAGCGGCAGCTTGGCCAGCAGCATCGACAGCCGCGGCGAGAGCGAGAGCCCGATGAGGCCCAGCGCCGCGGCGACCGCGCCGATCGCCTTGACGGGCTGCTCGGTGAGCAGTCCGACCAGGGCGGCGGGCACCGCGTACACCGCCAGCGCGGAGACGCCGATGAACAGCGCCAGCCCGACGCCGGTGACGCGCCAGGCCAGGATCGCCGTCGCGCCGAGCAGCGCCGAGCCGAGCAGCAGGTGCGCCCAGCCGTAATGGTCTGGGACATAGAGCATTCCGGCGGTGAACGCCGCGGGCAGGGCGCAGCCGCCCAGCACCAGCGCGGTCGCGGTGTCGCCGTACATCCTGCTCAGCACCATGCCCGCGACGACGAGCAGGATGGCCACCACCAGCGGGATGGAACCGCTCACCCACACCGGCATCTCGTCGGGTGCGAGCAGCAGGCCCAGGCAGCCGACCAGCATGGTGAGCGCCGCCAGCACCGAACCGGTGATGCGCGCGGTCTTGGGCGTCCAGCTGCGGTAGTGGTCGGCGTCGGCGATCGCGACGTTGTACATGATGTCGTCGAACAGCGGCGTCGGGGCGGTGTGCGACGCACTCTCGAGCATCAGCAGCTCGCCGTCGCGCACACCGTGCTCGCCGAGGCTGAGCGAGTTGGAGAACGGCGGGTGCCCGATGCGGGCGAGCACCCATTCGGCGGGCTCGAAGCGCTCGCCCTCGTTGTCGAAGTCGTTGGTCCTGCTGTGCTGGGCGACCATGTCGACGACACTCGGGATCACCAGCGCGACCGGCACGTCCACGGGAATGGCCATGTCGACCTGGGTGTGCTTGGCCAGGATGGTCACCCGGGCCAGGTCCGGCGCGCGCACGATGCCGCGCGAGGAGTCTTCATCGATGTGGTCAAGTCGCGCGTGCGTCAAACTTCCCCCAACCTGGTGTTCTACGTCGAGTATTCGCCGTCCCGCGCGCCGGGCAGCGAGTTTGCGACCCCGGCGTCCGGGCAGCAGAATGCAGGTCGAACTGTACGACATGTCGGCGGTGGCCTCTACACTGAGGCCGAACTTGCAGGTTGCGTAGAGGGGGATCTCATCCGATGAGCACTGTCCGGTTCCAGCGTCGTGCGCGTCGTGAGATGCCACGCACGCCCGGCGGCGAGGTGACGCTGCAGCCGCCACCCGAGATCCCCCGGGTCACACCGGGCAACCTGCTCATGAAGATGATGCCGGTCGTCATGATCGTGGCGATGGTCGGCATGATGGCGCTGCTGTTCACCCAGGGTAGCGGCATCGCGTCCAACCCCATGATGATGATGTTCCCGGTCATGATGCTGTTCTCCATGGTCGGCATGTTCGCGGGCCAGGGCGGGGGCAAGGGCCAGAAGGCCGCCGAGGCCAACGAGGACCGCAAGGACTACCTGCGTTATCTGGACCAGGTCCGCAAAGACGTCGACGAGACCGCCAAACAGCAGCGCGCCTCGGTGGAGTGGAGCCACCCCGAGCCCGGTCTGATCTGGATGCTCGCGGGCACCAGCCGCATGTGGGAGCGCCGCGCGGGGGACAAGGACTTCTGCCACGCCCGCATCGGCATCGGCGGCCAGCGCCTGGCCACCCGGCTGGTCGCCCCCGAGACCGGCCCGGTCGAGGAGCTCGAGCCGATCGCGGCGGTGTCGCTGCGCCGCTTCGTGCGCGCCCACTCCACCGTGCCCGACCTGCCGACGGCCATCGCCGTGAAGGGCTTCGCGACCATCGCGCTCGACGGCGACCGCGAGCAGGCGCGCGACATGGTGCGCGCGATGTTGTTGCAGCTGTGCATGTTCCAGGGGCCTGACCAGGTGCTGGTGGCCGTCGTCGCCGGGCCCGACACGGCCCGCGAGTGGGAGTGGACCAAGTGGCTCCCGCACACCCAGCATCCCGACGCCCAGGACGGCATCGGCTCGCAGCGCATGTTCTACGGCTCCATCCGGGAGGCGATGGCGGGCCTGCAGCCGCTGCTGGCCAACCGCGTCCGCTACTCCCGCAACCAGCCCGCCAACGCGAACCTGGTGCAGCTCGTCATCGTCGTCGACGGCGGCCTGCTCGAGGCCGAGGACGACCAGCTGCGCGAATCGGGCTACGAGGGCGTCACCCTCATCGACCTGTGCGGGTACGCGCCGCGCCTGGCGGTGTCGCGCGGTATCAAGATGGTGATCGAGAACGGCGAGTGCGTCGGCCGCGGCGCGACCGGCAACCAGGAGCGGTTCGCGACGATCGACCGGATCAGCGCCCAGCAGGCCCAGCAGGCCGCCCGCCGCCTCGCGCCCTACCGCGCCGCCACCCAGCGCAGCAGCGATGTGGAAACCGATGACGCCGAGGTGATCTCGTCGTGGGCGCAGCTGATGAACCTCGGCGACATCGGCACCTTCAATCCGGAGAGCGCCTGGCGCCCGCGCTACGGCCGCGAGCGGCTGCGCGTCCCGTTCGGCCTGGACGCCGCGGGCCTGCCGATCGAACTCGACATCAAGGAAGCCGCCGAGAGCGGTATGGGCCCGCACGGCCTGTGCATCGGCGCCACCGGTTCCGGTAAGTCGGAGTTCCTGCGCACGCTGGTGCTCAGCCTGCTCGCCACCCATTCACCCGACCAGCTGAACCTGGTCCTCGTCGACTTCAAGGGTGGTGCGACCTTCCTCGGCCTGGACGGTGTGCCGCACGTCGCGGCCGTCATCACCAACCTGGAAGAGGAAGCCGACCTCGTCGACCGTATGAAGGACGCCCTGGCCGGTGAGATGAACCGCCGCCAGGAAGTGCTGCGCCAGGCGGGCAACTTCGCCAACGTCTCCGAATACGAGAAGGCGCGCGCCGCCGGCGCCGACCTGGACCCGCTGCCCGCGCTGTTCGTGGTGCTCGACGAGTTCTCCGAACTGCTCACCCAGCACCCCGACTTCGCCGAGCTGTTCGTCATGATCGGCCGCCTGGGCCGCTCGCTGCACGTGCACCTGCTGCTGGCCTCGCAGCGCCTGGAAGAGGGCAAGCTCAAGGGCCTGGAGAGCCACCTGTCCTACCGGATCGGCCTGAAGACGTTCTCCGCCAACGAATCTCGCCAGGTACTCGGCGTGCCCGACGCCTACAACCTGCCCAACAGCCCGGGTGGCGGCTACCTCAAGTCCGACTCCGGCGAGATCCGGCGCTTCCAGGCGTCCTATGTCTCCGGGCCCTACGTCGGCGGCGGTTCGCAGCGCGAGGTCACCCAGGCGGGCGTCGCGGGCGGCGAGATCGATGTGAAGGCACGGCCGTTCACCGCCCACCACGTGGATTTCCGTGCCATCGACCGGGTGCCGCTGCCCACGCAGTCCAACGCCCAGCCCGAGGAGCACCGCAACGAGGAGGGCGAGAAGATCTCCAACGTGGACATGCTCGTCTCCCGCATCCGGGGCCACGGCCGTCCCGCGCACGAGATCTGGCTGCCGCCGCTGGACGAGGCGTCCACGCTCGACCAGCTCATCCCGCGTTCCATCCTCACCGGCGAGTACTCGGCGGTCGCCACACTGCGCGCGCCGATCGGCATCGTCGACCGCCCCTACGACCAGCGGCGCGACCCGATGGTCGTCGACCTGTCCGGTTCACGCGGCAACGTGGCCGTGGTCGGTGGCCCGCAGTCCGGTAAGTCGACCGCGCTGCGCACCATGATCATGGCGCTGTCCATGACGCACACCGCCGAGCAGGTGCAGTTCTACTGCCTCGACTTCGGTGGTGGCACGCTCTCCAGCCTCCAGGGCCTGCCGCACGTCGGTTCGGTGGCCAGCCGTCTCGACGAGGACAAGGTGCGCCGCACGGTCGCCGAGATGACGACCATCGTGCGCCAGCGCGAGGCGCGGTTCCGCCAGCTCGGCATCGAGTCGATGGCCGAGTTCCGCCGTCTGCGCTCGATGGATCCCTCCAGCAGCCCCGCCGCCGCGGGCGCGCACGAGGACCCGTTCGGCGACGTGTTCCTGGTGATCGACGGTTTCGGCTCCATCCGCCAGGATTTCGATCCGCTGGAACAGCCCATCATGAACCTCGCCGTGCAGGGCCTCTCCTACGGCGTGCACGTGGTGATCGCGCTGGCCCGCTGGGCCGAGGCGCGACCGGCGCTCAAGGACCAGATCGGCACCCGCATCGAGCTGCGTCTCGGTGACCCGATGGACTCCGACCTGGGCCGCAAGTTCGCGGCGCTGGTGCCGATGGGCCGCCCCGGCCGCGGTATGACCCCGGACTGCCTGCACATGCTCACCGGTCTGCCCCGCATCGACGGCAGCTCGAACCCCGAGACGCTGGGCCAGGCCGTGGCCGACGCGGTCGCCACCATCGCCCGCCTCACCCCGGGCAGGCACGCGCCCGCCGCGCGCATGCTGCCGGAGATGCTGCCGCGCGAGCAGCTGCTGCAGATGGCGGGCAACTGGCCCTCGCAGCTCAACTCGGGCGTCAAGAATCTGCGAATCCCGATCGGTATCAACGAATCCGAGCTGGCGCCGGTCTACCTCGACTTCAACGAGAGCCCGCACTTCATCATCATCGGTGACACGGAGTCGGGTAAGACCACGCTGCTGCGGTCGATCATCGAGGGCATCGCCGCGGCGAACTCGCCGAACGAGGCGCGCTTCATCCTCGGAGACTACCGCCGCACGATGCTCGGCCTGGTGCCGGACGGGTATCTCGCCGGATACGGTTCCACATCGCCGCAGTTCACCCAGAACATGGCCGACTTGGCCGCCTACGTCGCCAAGCGCACGCCGGGCCCCGACGTGACGCCGCAGCAGTTGCGTGAGCGGTCGTGGTGGAGCGGTCCGGAGCTGTTCGTCATCGTCGACGACTACGACCTGGTCGCCACCTCCATGGGCAACCCGGTCTCGGCGCTGGTCGAGCACCTGCCGCACGCGCGCGACCTCGGCTTCCACGTCATCGTCGCCCGCCGCGCCGGTGGTGCCAGCCGCGCCATGTACGAGGCGAGCATGGCGCGTATGAAGGACCTCGGATCCGCGGGCCTGATCATGAGCTGCCCGAAGGACGAGGGCGTGCTGATGGGCACGGTCCGCCCGAGCCCGCTGCCCCCGGGCCGCGGCACGTTCATCACCCGCAACGCGCAGGAACTGATCCAGCTCGGCTGGATGCCGGCGGCCGAGTGATGCCCACCGTCGAACTGGTTCTGACGGAGGCGCGGATCTGGGCTCGCGGCCCCGCCACGCACTGGGACGCCCCGCCCTCGGTCGTGCTCGGCAGCAACGGGAATCTCGTTGTCGGCGAAGCACTGAACCCGGCCGCGCAGGTGAGTTCGGCCGCGCAATTCGTGCCCGCCGACCGGATCGCCCTGCTGCCCCGGGTGCCTTCGGTGGAGGAGTCGCTGACCGCCGTGATCGGGACGGCGCTGGACAACCTCGGTGTCACGGCGCCGTGTGAGCGCATCACGATCGTGTGCCCGACCGAATGGGGCGGGCAGCGCCGCGCCGTGGTCGCCGCGGCCGCACACCGGTTCGCCCACGATGTGGTGTTCGAGGACATGGCGGTGCGCGCCGTCGCCTCCGACGACGGCACCGTGCGCAGCAGGCGTACCGCGGTGCTGGAGTTCGGCGCCGTCGCCACCACCGCCTCCACCGTCACGCGCGACCACCAAGGCGTGCATCTGGAGGCGTGCGAGTACGAGCCGAACCTCGCGCTCGCCGAACTCGGCGTCGACAACCGCGCGTCCGAGGCGCTCGCCGCCCTGCTCGGCCGCTTGCTCGAGGGCGGGCCCGCGGATCTCGTGCAGTTGGTCGGGATGTCCGATCCGGCGAAGCTCGAGGAGATCCGCGCGGTGGTGCACCAGGTCTGCGGCGAGGAGACGGGCATCCGTCCCGTCGCCGGCCCGGACTTGGTGCGGGGTGCACAGGTGGAGCCCGAGTACCGGCCCACCGCCGCGCCCGCCCTGCCGTCGAACGAGTGGTTGCAGCCGCTGCGTGAGCGTGCCGCCGCGCAGTCGCCGCCGCGCCCCACCGCGAAGTATGCTCTCGCCGCCGCCGGCGCTGTCGCCGTGATCGCGGCGGTCGTGGTGGGCGGTGTGGTGGTGTTCGGCGGTTCCGACGATGATGCCACCGCCTCGGCACCCACGACGACGCAATCCGCCGCGCCGTCGGGAGCGGGGTCGCCTTCCACCGCACCGACGACCTCCGCGTCCGGGGCGGGGGAGGAAACCGTTGGCCGCGTGCGCTTCGAGGTCCCGGAGGGCTGGAAACTCGGCGCCCCCACCACGGCCCAAGCCACCCGTGTTGATCTCTCCCCGGTCGACGGCAGCCGGTTCCGCATGACGATCGTCCAGACCCCGGTCGCCGCCGACGCCGGCTACGCCCAGGTCGCCGCCAATCTCGAAGCCCAGATGCGGGAGCGGCCCGCCATGAGCGACCTGCGCCGGGATGTCGTCTTCGGTGGCCGCTCCGGCCTCGCCTACCTGGAACGTCCCGAGGGCGGCTCGATCGTGCAGTGGCACGTCATTGTCGAGCGCGGCATCCAGGTCAGCATCGGGTGCCAGTACGTCGGCAATACGTGGACCGAATTCCAGACCACCTGCGAAGAACTCGCGGCGACCGTTCAAGTGGTGCCGTGATCGTTTCGGTTCGGTGTCGGGCGTGAAGCACGCGCGATAGACGCTGCTGTTGCTCGGTGGTGGCGGACTCTGCTGCCCGGGGGGTACGTACGCTGCGGGCGCGCTGTAGGACGTCGGTGCCGATGGTGAGAGCGGACGCCGCGCTGGAGATCGGTCCGGTGAGCAGTTGCGGTGACAGCGGGCCGATCAGGTAGACAGGGCGGGCGTGCGGGTCGTCGCAGCATCTCCGTCGGGCGGTTGCGGCGATCGCGTCGTTTCGGCGATTCGCCGAATTCGGGTGGTCGGTACGTATTCGGGGTTCCGGTGCCGAAAGCTGTTGTGCCGCTGACGATCTCTCCGGTTGCTCGAGGCGCGACCTCCGCGTTGGGGCTTTCTCCCGGGTAGCTCAGCTACCCCGACGCGGTGCTGTCGGTCGGCGTGCCACGGCTCGGACCTTTTGTACGGGTACTCGGACCTTTGTACGGGGAGATGCGTAATCGGTGGTGACAGGTTCAACGGCGTCGACGTCAGCGAGTGCGCCGCAGGGCAACCGCGTAATCGCCCCTGGCCGGAGCGACTCTCGGCGCACAGCTACGACGAGAAACCTCACCGGAGTGGTACGACCCACTCGTACTCGGCCGGGCAGTTGCTGCTCACCGAGATTTCCGGCCGGCCAGCCGGTTTGGCGCCGTCTCGCACGTCTGCGCACTGAGCAGTCGGCGCATAGCTCAGTGGGGGCACGGTTCTCTCGATCCACCCCTGGAAACAGTTCGGGCCCCGGCTGAAACAGCCGGGGCCCGAACTGGTGAGCGTGGACCTCAGAAGAGGTTGGCGAGCGCCTTGTCGGTGCCCTGCAGCTCCGCGTTGCCGGTGCTGACCAGCGAACCGGCACCCGAGAGGGTGGCCTGCAGCTGCTGGACGTGCTGGTCCCACTGGTGCTGGAACGCGGTGAACGCGTCGTTCGCATCACCTTGCTGGGTTCCGACGAACTCCTTCACCTTGGCGTGGAAGGCGTTCAGCTCGTCGCGGATCCCCTCGGCGCGCTTGATGATCGCCTGGGCACCGGCTTCGACGCCCTCAAAATTGGCTGAGATATTCCGTTCCGACATTTATGTACTCCTTGTCGTGAGGTGCGAGCGGTATCAGACGGCGGGCAGGTCGAGGCTGGAGACCTGGGCCTGCACCTTGGCGGCGTGGTCCTGGTCCTGGTCGTTGAACGAGCCGCTCATCTTCAGGAGCTTGTCGGCAGTCTCCATCAGCTTGTCGTTCATCTTGTCGGCCTGGAAGTAGTACCGCTCCATGAAGGCGTTGAACGCGTCACGCGCGGCGCCTTGCCAGTTGGCGCCGTTGGTGACGGCGTCCTCGTCGGCCTTCAGCGTCCGGATGGCGATCATCAGGCTGTCGTGCTGCTCCCGGAACTCCTTCGCCTTGACGCTGAGTGCCGCTGTATCGGTATTTACTCCATTGCTCATCGCGGTTGCTCCTGCTCTGATCAAGGTCAGCGGCTCTTGTCAGCTGACCGGTTCATAAGGTTGGACGTCACGCCGGTCGGATCGGTTCCATCGAATTTCGGAAAGTTTCGCTGGCCCCGTGCGTCGCGCTCACTCATCCGAGGTCTGAGCGTCCGTCGGCACCGAGGACGCTTGGATGTGACCCCCCGAGACCTGAGACCGCGGCGGCGTCGCATTGGTCATCGCCAGCTCCGTGCTCCCCTCCTTCCCCCTGCTCGCTGCCACTGACTGGCGAGTTGGGGCTGGCTGGCAACACCCTACCGAATTAGGTGGCGGTCGCGCCAGCAGTCAATCCGCGCTACCACGCCTACTGGGTGACGACTTTCGCGATGACCGGGACCATAGTGTCGATCAACACACGCTCGGACTGGTCGGTCCACACCTGGAACGCCTGCACGGTGGACAACTCATCGATGACGACG
The DNA here is from genome assembly GCF_003315035.1 of Nocardia puris. Taxonomy (GTDB): domain Bacteria; phylum Actinomycetota; class Actinomycetes; order Mycobacteriales; family Mycobacteriaceae; genus Nocardia; species Nocardia puris. Next base: position 111,252 of record NZ_QNRE01000008.1, on the reverse strand, counting down.
ATCTTCGCCTTGCTGTTCAGGATCGTCCTCGGCAATCCGCCGAGTCCGCCGTTGCCCGCCGCGCTGTCGGTGCGGAACACGAGCACGACATCCGTCTCGACGTCGGCCGAATAGGAATTGGCCGACAACTGCCGCGGTGATTTCTCCTCGCCGACCGCCTTGAACTCGGTGTTGTAGGTGAATCCGATGTTCTGCAGGAACTTCGACTGGTCGCTCGGCGTGAGCACCACCGACAGCGTGCCGTTGCCGAAGTTGAACGCCGTCAGCGTCTTTCCGTCGAACTGGGGATTGTCCGCACGGACCTGGGCGAGATCGGCGCCGCCGCCTCCACTGTCGCCGGAGGGACGGGTGAGGAAGAAGGTGCCCGCGGCGACCGCCGTCACCACCACCAGGCCGACGATCGCCGGAATCAGCAGTTTGCGCCGCTTGGAACGGCCGGTGTCACGGCCGTTGCGGGCGGTCTCGACGGTGCTCTGATCCGGGGGCGCGCCGAAACCCAGCGCCGACGTGCGCGGCTCGGTGGGGTAGGACGTGACCTGGTGACGGGGATCGGTCCCGTATCCGCCGGACATCTGATGCGTTGGACCGGTGGTGTATCCGCTGTGCGTCTGATGCCGTGAATCGGTCGTGTACCCGCCCTGCGTCGGGTGGCGCGGATCGGTCATGTGCGCGGGACCGGGTGCGTGGAACTGCGCGCCGTACAGCACCGCCTGGGCGTCCTGGACGAACTCGCGGCACGAGTTGTAGCGGTCGGCGGGATCCTTGGCGAGGACCTTCTCCAGCACGCCGTCCAGCGCGGGCGGCAGCCCGGCGCGCGCGGCGCTGAGCTTGGGCGGCGGCTCGTGCAGGTGACCCATCATGACCACGGCGGGCATGGTCGAGGGGTAGGGATTCTGGTCGGTCAGCAGCCGGTAGAACGAGCAGCCGAGGCTGTAGAGATCGGAGCGGTGGTCGAGCCGCTCGCCCATCAGCTGCTCCGGCGACGCGTAGGCCACCGTCGCCATGAAATTGCCTGTGGCGGTGAGGTCTTGGCCGTCCTCCGACGACTTCGCGACGCCGAAATCGGTGAGCAGCACCCGCTCCTCGTCGCCTTCGTCGGGCGCCGAGAGCAGGAAGTTCGCCGGCTTCACATCGCGATGCAGCAGCCCGCGGCGGTGCGCGTAGTCCAAACCCTTGCCGACCTCGGCGATGATCCGCAGCGCGCGCTGCGGGGTCATGACCGACGGACCCTTCTTCGCCTCCTTGGAGGCGTCGGTGCCGTCGATGTACTGCATGGCGATCCAGAGCTTGCCGTCCTCCTCACCGCGGTTGTAGACGGTGACGATATTGGGATGGTCCAGCCCAGCCGCCAGATTCGCCTCGCGTTCGAACCGCGCGCGGAACTCGTCGTCGGTGGACAACTCGGCGCTGAGGACCTTCAGAGCGTCGCGGCGCGGGAGAATGGGGTTCTGCGCGAGGTAGACCGTGCCCATACCGCCGGCGCCCAAAACCTGGATAACCCGGTACCCACCCACGATTGCGCCGGGCCGCAACGCCATTCGGTCCTCCTTACGATGTCGAACGCCCGGCGAACGAGCCTTCCGGTGAAATCTAGCAAGCTGCCGTGTCGTATTCGACCCGGCCGCGTGATCGCACCGGGCCGCGCGACTACGGTCTGGTCAGCAGCGCGTACTGCGCCGACGTCTTCTGGTGCAGGTCCTGCAGCTGTTTGCTGGCCAGCTGGACCGCGTACCGGTCCACCTGGAACGTGCAGATATGCATCTGCAGGATGGGCTCGCCTTCGGAGGGCTGGAAGTAGTCCGCGAAGCAGTAGACGTTCTCCCCGAGCCCGGTCGGCGAGTCGACCATACGCCGGACGTCGGTCTCCTTCAGATTCTCCCGCCACCGTTCCCACAGGGTTTCGGCCCCGTCGCCTGTCTCGGACCGGAACACCACGGCGTCGCCGAAGGAGATGAGATCGATCTTGTGGTCGCGCAGGATGGTGAGATCCTCGGAGTCCGACTCCATCAGCGTCAGCGCCGCCCGCCCGGTGTAGTAGCCGTCCGGGTCGGCGCGCAGCGGTGACTCCACGTTGCTCGGAATCGTGCGCGCGACCATGCCCTCGGGGTCCAGTGGGACGCGAGACAGTTCCTCGGCCGGCGTCGGCTCGAACTCGTCGAGCAGCGGGACCTGGACATCGAGCATGCGCTCGACCTGGGAGGTGAGGGCGGGCAGGTCGGGCGGTGCGGTGTCGTCGACGACCTTGATGAAGATGACGTACCGGTCGTGCACGGTCCACGAGCCGATCGAGGACACGGTAGGCCGCCAGTGTGCGGTGGTGCCGGGATGCTTGGTGATCTGCACCGAGACGTTGTCCGGGTTGTAGGTGAAGTCGTCGTGCTCGAGCGTCGGCCCGACTTCGGCGGCCGTCTCGGCGTCGGGGAACATCAGCACCGCGAGGTTCATGGTGCGCCGCGGCGCGTCCACCGGGCCGCCGGTCGACCACGAGTTCACCCAGCCTGCCACCAAGTCCTCGGCGACCTCGTCGAACGTGTCGTTGATGACGAGGGTGCCCAGCGCCTTCTGATTGAGGACGACGTGTGGCCTGATGTGCCAAGCGTCCTCGACATAGCTGGGGTCGGCCTCGAAGGGCAGCGCCACGTAGTCGCCGAGGCGCTGGGATTCCCGGGTCCGCGCCTCCCGGTCGTTCTTCGCGTTGCCGATCTCGCGAGGCTCGGTCGGGTAGTTGCCGACGTCGAGCGTCGACACGTCGGTCGACACACGGACCGGAGATCCGGGGACTTCCGATCCGCACGCGCCGACGGCGGCCACCAGCAGGCCGGCCGTCACCGCGGCGACCGCGATCCTTCCGGGATAGGACTTCACTGGTTTCGGCACGGCCACCCCTGTTGTTTCGCTGTGTTCTCGCGGGATCCTACGTCGCGGGCGTGGATTCGCTCTGGGTTCACGATGGACCTCGCCGCTCATCGGTCGTGCGCCAGCAGCTTGTACTGGGCGGCGGCCTTCTGATGGACCTCCTGCAGGTTGATGCCCTGCACGATGGCGACATATCGGTCATAGGCCAAAAAGCACGTCGGGGGAGTGGTAGTCCAGCTCCCTTTGGGGTCCGACATGTCGAAGCACTCGACCCCCGGCATGTCCCGCGGGCTGTCGGCCTCCTTGTATCCGTCGGCTCGCATGGCGGTGAGCGCGGCGATGAGCCGTACGGTGCTGGCGGCGTCGCGGGTGCGATAGACCCGAGCGCCGTCGGAGGCCACCAGATCCACGCCCGCGTCGGCGAAGGCGCCCTTGGCGAGCGCGGGTGATTTCTCGGAGTGCAGCGCGGCCTGGTCGGTCGCGATCACCTCGGTGCTGTGACCGTGGCCGGGCCGGTCGCGCTCGGCGGTCGGCAACGTGCGGGACAGCATGCCGTCGATATCGACCGGCAGCGACGCGAGTTGGTCGACCGGCGTCGGTTCGTACGACTTCAACATCTCGATCTGCTTCGTGAACGCGTTCTTCGCGATCTCCGCGAGCGCGGTCGGATCGGCGGGCTCGGTGACCGGGTCCTGGAGATGTACACCGAGCAGCATCTCGCCGTGTGGCAGCCAGACGTCGAGGTAGCGCTTCTCGTGCGACCACCTCGTCACCGCACCGGGAAACCCGTCGATGGGAACGGGGACCCCGGGATAGACCTTCTGCTGTTCGTCGGCGAGTCCGCGCGCCGCGGTCTCCGCTTGCGCGGCGGTGCCGAAGCGCAGGTTGTAGGTCTGAATCTCCTTGCCGAGCAGCGGGGTCGACCGCCGTTCGCCGTTGGCTTCCCACCCCGCGATGAACCCCTCGGCGAACTGCCCGAACTCGAACTCTTCCGGGACCGAGAACAATGTCGGCGCGGAGGTGGGCGTGTTCCTGCGGTCGTATCGGGAGTACCTCCGCTGGTAAGTGAGCCTCGGATCGATGTCGACGGCGACCGGCGTGACGGCGCCGATGCGCATCGCCTCGAGGAAGTAGCCGGAGTCGTCTCGCCTGGTCGCCTCGACGTCGCGGGGTTCGGTCGGGAAGTTGCCGGAATCCAGGGCGGCGATATCGATCGTCGGGGTCGCCGGTCCGTCGTCGCCGGAATCGCCGCAGGCGGTGAGCGTGGTCGCGGTGATCAGCGCGATGCACAGGGTGCGTCCGAATCGCATGGGTGCGTCCTCACTCACTCTTGGCCAGGATCGCGTATTGGGCCGCGGCTCGCTGGTACAGGACTTCGCCGACCCGGCCGCTCATATTGGCCTTCGCCAGCACGACGGCAACGTAGCGACCGAAGACGACCGTGCAGAACGCGTCATAGAGGCGGCTGGTCATCATGGTGTCGAGCTTGAGGCAGCGTGCGTCGGGCAGTCCGGGGGGAACGGGCAGCTCTTCGTCGTTCTTGCCCGCCTGCATCAGTGCCGTCTGCACTTGGAACGCGCCTTGCAGATCGCGTGCGCGATAGACGATGCCCGCCCGCCGGGCCACCAGGTCGACGCCGGCCTCGTCGAACGCCTTACTCATCTCGGCGGGATTGCGCTCGTAGTGCAGATGCCCCTGCGGGCTGTACACGCCGAAATCGTCGTCGCCGATGAACGGGTCGCTGTAGTCGGGGGCTTCGGGCAGCGCACGCCACATGATGCTGTCGGGGTCCAGCGGCAGGTCGAGGACGTCGTCCAGCGGCGTCGGCGTGGTCTCGTCCAGCCGCGCCTTCTGGCGTTCGATCGTGGTGCCGACGAAGGTGGCGAGCGCGTCGCGGTCCGGGGTCGGGAGGCCCGCGTTGACCATGATCACGTACGGACCGTGCGCGACGAAGCCGATGGCGGTGATGTCGTCGCGCGAGGACACTTTGGCGTCGGACTGCGACGGGATCGGTATGGGATGGCGGTCCCGTGGTTCGTTCGTGACCTGATCGAATTGCTCTGCGGCTCTGCGGCTCTCGGCGTCGGTGGGGAAGCGCAGCACCGAGATGATCAGCTTCTTCAGCTCGCGCAACTTGCCGTTCGTGCGTGAGGAGTACACGCCGAGCAGCAGGTTGTTCTCATTGGCGGCCGCCTTATAGGTCTCGGGGAAGGTCGTTTCGCTCACGATCGAGTCGCCGTTGACGAACAGATCGACCGGCCCCGCGTCGGAGATCTCCGGATCGATCTCCGTCTGCGCGACGAGATAGCCGAGCAGCCTGCGCGCCTCGACCATCCGCAGCTCGTTGATCATGGTGATATCGGGGTCGTACGCACTCGGCTCGGGCGTGTACGCCCCGGTCTTGAGTGCCGCCACATCCACGGGCGCGAGCCCCGGCTGCGGGGTGCCCGCGATCGTCGACGCACAGCCGACGGATAACGCCGCGGTGGCCGCGATCAGGCCGGTGAGTACCGGTCGGAACCTCACTTGTCGCCCTTTCCGGAACGGCCGTCCACGTGCGAACCGCGCACCACCAGGTCAGCGTGCGTCATCCCTGCCCCCGTCCCTCCGATTGCTTCCGCCGGATGATAGTCGACGGACCGGGTGGTTCCGATAGCGTCAGGTCCGGGGCCGCAGCGCGGGCACGCTCCATGACAGCAGCGCGGTGTCTGGTCCAACGGTCTTTCTGACAGGTTCCTTTCGCCCGCGCCGCTCGATCGGCGGGAGCGGATCTGACCGAGGCCGCGACCACCGTCCGCCAGCCCACGCATTTTCACGATCCCCACTCGAGTATCTTGTACTGAGCAGCTGTCACCTGGTGCACTTGCTGTGTATTGGAACCCGAGATGTACGCGACGTATCGGTCGCTTATCAGGTAGCAGTGCGTTGGATAGCTCACCACATCCATGGCGTTCAAATCTTTGCGTTCGAAACAGCGCACGCCCGGCATGTTCGGCGGGCTGTCGATTGTCCGGTATTTCTCCGGCGCCCGCGCGATCAGCGCAGCGACGAGACGTTCGGCGCTGGGCGTATCACGAGTGCGGATCAGTGTCGTACCGGAAACGCTAACCAAGTCGACACCTGCATCGGCATATGCCGCTTTACTCAACAGCGGATAGTTGTCCGAATGCAGCCAAGCTTGCCTGGTGAGAACCATCGACGGGTCGGGGCCGTCTCCCGCGTTGGACTCCTCCATCGGGAGGGTGCGCGCCAGCATGCCTTCGGTGTCGCCGGGCAGCGACGCGAGTTGATCGACAGGCGTAGGGGAGAAGTTCCGCAGACCCTCCACCATCTTCACCAGGGCCTTCTGGGTCAACTCGAGCAACGCGGACATCTGTGGTGGATCGTTGACCGGTTCCTCCACGCGGACTCTGAGCAGATAGATGTCATGGACCAGCAGACTGTCGAGACTTTTTCCGGTTGGTGACCATGTCGCACGGGCCTGGGGGTGCTCGGGAATCGTGGCCTGCTCGCCGGGTGCTTCGCGGTCGAGAACGTCGGCGAAGCGCGGCGCCGCGGCCCGTGCCTGGTCAGGAGATTCGAATCGAAACGTCTGCATCTCCAAAGTTCTCCCCACGCCTCCCATGCGTCGTGTTCCATGGGACTGCCAGCCGGCTACGAAACCGGGCGCCAGTGTGGCGAACGCTTCTGGCGTATTGGGGGCTATCATGCCGGTCGGGAAGCGTGTAGGTGTCACACGGCGATCGATGTAGGCGCCGGTTCGGTAGGAAAAAATGGCATCGATATCGGCCGCGATAGGCAAGACCGCCCCGAGCCGTGCCGCCTCCTGAAGCTGTCCGGATTTGTCGAGATTCATCGTCGAGATGTCGCGCGGCTGCGTGGGATAATTGCCCGAGTTCAGCGTCGCGACATCATACTCGTACGGGCTCGAAACTTCCTGACCGCCGCAACCGGCGATCAACGCCGCGGAGGCGACGGTGGCCAGGGCTATGCAGTGAATTCGCATAGTCGTTACTCGCTTCTCGCCAGGATCGCGTACTGTGCCGCAGCCCGTTCGTATAGGTTCGCGGTGGAGCGGGAATAGTACGGCAGAGCCCAATAAACCACTGCTACGTAACGTCCGAACACTACGGCACACGTAGTGTTGTACGAGCGGGCGGGGTCCAATTCCTCGAGAAGGAGACACCGCACATCGGGTAGTCCGGGTGGCGGCGGGAGTTCCTCATCGTTCTGTTCCGCCTTCATCAGTGCGGACTGCAGCGCGAACGAGGCCTCCAGGTCGCGGGTGCGGTAGACGACGCCACCCCGTCGGGCCACGAGATCGACTCCGGCTTCATCGAACGCCTGTTTTGCCGCTGCAGGGTTGCGTTCGAAATGCAATTGAGCGGACGGGGCGAGGGCGCCGAAGTCCCTATCCCCCTTGAACGGGTCGCTGTAGTCCTTGTAGTCGCTGGCGGGAGGCAATGCGCGTCGGAGAATGCCGTCCGGGTCGATCGGTGAGTCGAGGATCTCGTCCAGCGGGATTATTTCCAATTCGTCGATCCGGGGTATCTGCAGTGAAAGTGTTTTGCGGAGCACCTCCGCGAGAGCGGCTTGATCCGGTTGCGGTATACCGGCATTGACCATGATCACGTACGGGCCGTGGGCGATGAACGAGATTGCCGTGATGTCATCGGCGGAACTCGTCAGCGCGGTGGGGTAGCCATCGATCGGGATGACATGTCGTCCCGGTTCGTCATTGGTGATCTGGTCGAAGTCGACGGCTGCCTTCCGGCTCAGCTCTTCCGTCGGGAACCGCAGCACGGAGATGATCAGTTTCTTGCGGCTACGCAGACTGTCGTTGATGCGTGAGACGTATACCCCCGAGAGCAGTCTATTGTCGACCGAGGCGCGTTCATATTTTGGCGGAAAGGTATCCTCCTGGATCATCACCCCGGGACTCTCGAAAACCTCGATTGTCCCCAGTTCATCAATTTCAGGGTCGACTTCATACGAGTGCACCAGTTTGGCGAGGATGCGATAGGCGTCCAGTCTGCGGATCAGGGGGATCGAATAATCCGGGTCGTACGCGGTGGGCTCGGGCGTGAACACGCCTGTCGCCAGTGATTCGATGTCCACCGGAGTCAAGCCAGGCGACGGATTGCCCGCGATCGTGGACGCGCAGCCCACACACGTGGCCGCTGTCACGGCGATCAGAGTGGTCGATAGCCCACGGAACCTCATGCTTCCCCCTGTTCGAAACGTCCGGCCGGCTCGGCGCAGGGCAATCCCAGTCCGGCGCGCGTCGTTCTCCACCCAGCCCCGGCCGTGTTCTCGCCGGATACTACTCGACGGATCGGGTGGACCCAGTACGGCCGAACCCCGGCGGACCAGCGGTGACTCATCATTTCTCGGCCAGGAGCAAATACTGGGCGGACAGTCGCTGGTGCAGGTCCTGCGGCTGGGTCGACACCACCGCCGCGACGTAGCGGCCCACCGGCAGGAAGCACAGGCGGTCGACGATCGGGCGTGGGGCCGTCGGCGTGCCCTCGTCACCCTTCACGCATTTGGCGCCGGGAAAACCGGGTGGGCTCGCGTCGGGGGTCATCTCGGTCTCGGCGGTGACGAGGAAGGCGGCCAGGCGTTCCGCGGCCGCCGCGTCCGATGCGCGGAAGAGGGTGGAGCCGCTGATCGCGACGTAGTCGACGCCGGCGTCCTGGTAGGCGCGGGCGGCGAGGTCGGGGCGCGCTTCCAGGTGCAAGTACACCTGGACCGGGTAGACGCCGCTGTAGTCGTCGTAGGTGCCGGCGCGTTCGGGTGCCAAGGTTCGGACCAGCAGTCCGTCGACGTCGGACGGGACGGTCGAGAGCTGATCCGCCGGCGTCGGCTGATACGCGGCGAGACGTTCGACTTGGGCGTCGAACACCTTCTTGGCGAAGTCGAGCAGTGGCACGTGGTCGGGCGGGGTGGCGAGACTGTTCGACACGTAGACGTACAGCAGATACTCGTTGTGCGGCGTCCAGGACTGGACGGCGTCGTACTGGCTGTGGAAGGTGCGCCCCGCCGGGAACCCGGGGATGTCGAGCTCCCCCTTCGGCGGATATTGCCTGTTCTCCTCCGCGGAGATGACGTCGGCAGCGTGTTCGGCTTGGGCGGCGGTCTGGAACCGCATCACCCAGGACGAGGCCGACAGACCCGGCGTCATTCCCTCGCGCTGCGAGCCACCGGTCCGCCAGCCCGCGACGAGCCCCGGCACCCGTTCGTTGAAGGTTTCGACATCGCCGATCCTGGGTGGACGCTCGGCCGAAATGTGCTTGGCGGACGACGAACTGGCGCCGTGGATCATTCGCGGGTCGATATCGAACATCAGCGGCACGTGCTCTCCGAGCCGCACAGATTCCTGGAGGGAGCCGGTGGCCGCGGTGCGCTGCCCTTCGATATCGCGCGGTGTGGTGGGGTAGTTGCCCGGATCGAGCTGGGCGGTGTCGACGGCGGCGGCGATGGCGGGATCGTCGCCGTCACCGCAGGCGGTGGTGACGGCGATCAACGCGGCGATCGCGGCGTAGGCGAGTTTGCGCGGGCGGTTCGTCATGGTCACTCGCTCCTCGCCAGCATCGAATACTGCGCGGCCGCACGCTGATGCAGCGAGGGATCGAACCCGAACCCCTGAGTATTGGCGAACACCACCGCCACGTAGCGGCCGTAGACCAGGACGCACCGGAACTTGGTGTCGCGGATCGGATCGCGCAGTTCGCTGCCCAGGCAGCGCGCGTCGGTGATGCCGGGTGGGTTGTCTACCTCTTCGTCGTCCTTGCCCGGTTGGGACAGGAACGTGTGCAGGCGAAACGCCGCCTCCGCGTCGCGGGCCCGGTAGAGACGGGCGTCGTGCTGGCCGACGAGGTCGACGCCGGTCTCCTCGAAGATCTGCTTCGCACCCGGCCCGTCGTGCTCGAAGTGGATCTGCTGCGCGGGGCCGTACACGCCCACGAGTTCCTCATAGCTGGTGGCGTATTCGCTCGGCCCGGGCGGCAGGACGCGCCGCATGTAGCCCTCCGGATCCTGGGGCAGGTCCAGGATCTCGTCGATCGGCGTCGGCGGGTTGGCGTCCAGGCGCTCGAATTGGAGGTCGATCAGCTTGCGGAACTGGCCGGTGAGCGCGTCGATATCGGGCCGCGCCATGGTCACCATCGTGACGACGGCGTAGGACCCGCGGCCGGCGAAGACGTAGCCCTTCTGGTCGTTGGCGGTGACGACGGTGAGACCGTCGTGACCGGGCAGCGGCACCTGGCGCAGCCCGGGGACGCGTTCGCCGAGCGCGGTGGCGAACTCGGCGGAGGCGGTGCGCGCGTACGCCTCCGAGGGGAACCGCATCACCGTGTGAACCATGTTCTTCAGTTCCCGCACGGACCCGTTCGATCGAGTCGTCGCCGCGCCGGCGATCAGATAGTTGCGTTCGGCGACCGGCAGGAACTCGCTCGGCAGCACCCCGAACGGCGGATCGCTGAACACCGAGCTGCGCGCCTCGAGGAGCTGCGTGGCTTCGAGGTTCGTCAGATTGGGGTCGACCTCGAACGGCGCGACGAGAAAGCCCAGCATGCGGCGGGATTCGATGCGGAAGACCTCGGCCTTGGAGTCGTATTCCGGTTCGTAGTCCACCGCCTCGGTCGCGTACGGACCCACGTTCAGCGACTCCAGGTCGACCGGTGTCGCACCGGGCACCGCGTGCCCGCCGACCGTCGACGCGCACGCCGCCAGTATCGGTACGACGACGGTGGCTGTCAGCTCCACCTTCAGTTGTCGCCACGTGCGCGCACGGGCGATGACAGACTTCGCCAACGGATTCCCCCACCCCTCGGACGTTCAGACCGCTCAGTGTCCCGACATCGTAGCCCGCCGCGCCGACAGGGTCAGAGGCTGTTGGCCAGCAGGGCGTACTGGGCGGCGACCTTCTGGCGCACGTCGGGCTCCTTGTCACTGGTCACCAGGCCGACGTACCGCTTGTAGGGCACGTAGCAGCGGTACTTGTACTCGCGTTCCGGATCGCCGGAGCTGTTGAGCTGCAAGCATTTCGCACCGGGCACGTCGTTGGGGGCCGGGTGCGGGTCGAAGAGGTCGGAGACCGATTCGATCAGCCCGTCCAGGAGTTTCACGGCGGCCTCGGCGTCGCGGGCGCGCGTGACGGAGCTGGCCTCGGCCACGGCGATCTTGTCGGTGCCGGTCTCCTCGATCAGGCGCGCGACTGCGGCTTCGTCGTCGGCCGCGTGGATGGCCTGGTACGCGTCGAAGATCGCGAAGGCCCGCGCGTCGGGTTCGAGATCGGAACGGTCGTCGACGACGACGCGCGCCAGCAGGTTTTCCGGGTCGACCTTCAGCGTATCGAGCCTGTCGGCCGGAGTCGGCTGGAAGCGGTCGAGCGCGGGGACCTGGGCGTCGAAAGTCTTGTCGGCCCAGGTGACCAGATCGTCGCTGTCGGCCCTCGGGCGCTGGACGTACAGCGAGATCACGAACTCGCGGTGCGCGAGGAACGCGCCCACGCTGGCGACACCGGGACGCCAGTGCAGGTAGGCGTCGGGATACTCGGTGGAGCCGAGCCTGCGGTTGTCGGGGGAGACGCCCATATCGGCGTCCTCGAGTTCGCGGGCGGCGAGCTTGGCGGTGGCCTCGTCGCGGAAGCGCAGCACCACCGTGGTGATGGCGGTGGTGTCGGTGGCCGGGCGGGTCTGGCCCGGCGGGTCGGCCTTGTCGGCGCCGCTGGCCGCGAACCCGACGATCATGTCGTGGTTGTCCAGCACCGGTTTGGACACGTTGGCCAGGAACTTCAGCGCTTCCTCGCTGTCGGCGACCACGGTGCTGCCTCGGCCGTAGACCAGCGAGGGGTCGATCTGGATGGTGGGCACCACGGCCTCGCTCATCCGCATGCCCTCGAGCAGCGCGCCCGCGCCGCCGGATTCCTGGTCGTAGCGGTGCCGGTCGACCGGGTACGGCCCCACCTCGAGCGTTCTGACATCCGGTTCGCCCGGCAGCGCGGTTCCCGCCACACTGCTGCAACCGGCCAGTACGCCCGCCGTCACGATCGTTGCCACCACGATCGCCCACCGCTGCCTGCGAACCATGACGAGCCCCTCGTTCCTCCCGTATGTGCTCATGAAGTTACCGGACGAACGCCGCACACAGCGACCCTTGCCGACGCGATTGCAATACGCTGGGAGCATGGCGACGACCACGAACCGCACGCTCGGCGGAGGCCGATACCGGTGAAAGATCGGCAGGTCGAGGTCGTCGCGGGAAACCATGCGGTCGCCAGGGTGGCGGGTGCGGTGCTGGTGGTCGCGCACCGCGGGCCGGGCGAGCCGACGGCGGACTCGACGGCCTCGCTGGCGCTGGAGTCGCTGGCTGAACTGGTCGCCGAGGCCGCGCACCTGCACCCGGAGGGGCCCGGCGCGCAGGTCGCGCGGCAGGCCACCCGCTGGCTAATGAAGCACGCCGAGCAGATAAGTCCCGGCGTGCCCATCGATTTCGGCATCCTCTCCGCGGCCGAGAACGGCGGGGTGGCGATCTTCCTGCACGGCGCGGTCACGGCCGTGCTGGCCGGCGACAACGGCGACCAGCGCTACCGGGGCAGCGACGCCGCGTTCACCGTCGACCGGGTCGCGGCGGCGCCCGCGCGCGGGGTGGCGCTGTTCATCGATGACGAGAAGGGCCGCATCCCGGAGGTGCCCCGCGCGCGCGGAATCGGTTGGCTGGTCGAAGGAATCGCGCGGGCCGGCGGCGCCGTCCTCTGGACCGACGGCGCCCGCGCGCACCGCCCGGTCGCGTCACCCGCGCAAGAGTCCGGCCCGCCCGTGCCGACGGCGCGCATCGACGCCGAACCCCGACGCGAATCCGACTCCCGCGAGCCGCGGCGCGCGCCCGAACCGGGCCCGCACCACGCCGCGACGCAGGCGTCGACCTCGATGATGGACCAGGTCGGCGAGGATTCCGACCCGCAGTTGGCGCAGACCATGATCGGCGGCACGAACCCCGCGCCGGAACCCGACCCGGACCTGCAACGGCGCCTCGAGGCGACCGCCAAGGCGACCGCGCTCACCGTCAAGGTGATGGGATTCAAGTGCGCGCGTGCGCATCCCAGCGATCCGCGGTCGGCGTTCTGCACGGTCTGCGGCATGCCGGTCGACCAGACGCAGTCGCTGATCGAGGTGATCCGCCCGCCGCTGGGCATGCTGGTGCTCGACGACGGCATGACCTACATGCTGGCCGCCGACGCCGTGATCGGCCGCGATCCGGAGCATTCCGAGGCGGCCCAGCGCGGCCTGGTGCCGCTCAAGGTGGACGACACCTCCGGCGGCATGTCCCGGGCGCACGCCGAGATCCGCCTGGTCAACTGGGACGTCACCTTGGTCGACCGCGGTTCGACCAACGGCACCCGCAGCAGGCTGCCCGGCTACCGCGACTGGGTGCGCCTGCACCCGAACCAGCCGATGACGCTGGTGCCCGGCACCGAGATCATGATCGGCAACCGGGTGCTGCGGTTCGAACCGGCCGCCCCGCCCCCGTTCGGCTGAGCGGTTACGAATACCGCGACATGCAGGTGTTCTCGCCGTACAGGACGCCGGCGCGGAACGCGTCGACGCGGGCGAATCCACTCGGCACCGTCTGGCCCTCCACGTCGCTGGCGGCCAGGCCGTCGGTGAGCAGGCCCGAGACCGCCTCGTCGAGATCGCCCGCGGCCAGGGTGATGTCGCCCTGGTCGGCGCCCCGGTTCGGGTCGGCGAGTTTGCCGGTCACCACGCCCGCCAGGCAGGCGGCGCGCAGCCCGGTCTTGGGGCCGACCAGCGACTGGCCGTGGTTCTGCTGCACGGCCAGCGTGTAGCGGGAGATGAAGACGACGTAGCCGTTGTAGTCGCCGGAAACCTTGAGCGGCAACGGATTGTCGTCGTCCACGTCGGCGGTGCCGCGCTCGGCCAGCTTGGGGATGTCGGTGGCGATCAGGTTGCGCGCCGGGCAGTAGGAGACCGGCTCGGTGGTGACGCCGTCGGTGCAGGTGATGGTCGCGCCGTTGTACTCGTAGGTCGGGCTGTTCCGCACCGGCAGGATCGCCGCCAGCGCCTTGGTCAGTTCGAGCAGACTGGCCTTGTCGATCTCGTATTCACCGCTCTGCCCGCCGAGGGTCTGCGGGAGATTGCCGCGGCGCTGGTTGATCTCGTCGATATCGATGCCCTTGCACGCCTTGGGTCCGTCGGTGAAACCGATCTGTACCGCGGTCACCCGCTCGAACGCGGACCCGTGCACGCTCTCCGGATCGTCGGGATCGGAGTCGCGGATCGCGACGGTGGCGGCGAGCACGTTGTTCAGGCCGTCGGAGGTGTTGATGGTGAAGTGCTTCGACTTGCCTTCGGCGACATGGCGGATGAACGCGCCCGCGAAGCAGTCGGCCTGCTGCTCCTTGACGATCACCGGGTCCTTCGGCTTGACGATCTCCGCCTGATTCTGGATGGCGTGGCCGTACTCGTGGGCCAGCACCATCACCACGGCCATGTTGCCGAAGGCCTCCTCCATGGTGGGCAGCAACACCGCGCGGTCCCAGCCGATCGAATCGTCCAGGCGGCAGTAGGCGGCGTTGACCAGACGGTAGGTGGTCTCCTTGCAGAACTCGGGGGCCTCGGCGCGCGGATCCTTCGCGCTCCACGAGATCAGCTTCTCGACCGGTTCGAACTCGCCCTCGAACTCCTTGCCGTACTCGGTGCTCCAGTAGGTCTGGATGTCCTCGACGGCGTTGAGCGCCAGTTGATCGACCTCCCCGCCGTCGCCGTTGATCGCGGTGAGGGTGCTGTCCTCGACATTGGGCCGGGGCCCGCTCGGTCCGCTGGTGGTGGGCAGCCCGGCCACCTTGAACGGGTCGTCGTAGACGGAGACGGCGCGGCCGTCGACCATCCTCGTGCACCCGGTCAGCGCGATGGCGCACAGTAGGGCTGTGATCACAGCGGTCGCTTGGAGTTTCGGCAAAGCTCCCCCTCGTCGGCCGGTATAAAGTTCACATCGGTCGCCGGATCGGGAAGAAAGGCGCGTCGGGGGCACCGCCGATGTCCGGTCGATCGCATAGTATCGCCCGCATGTCTTTACCGGGGGCGCAGACCATCACCGTGCGCCATGATGGAACTGAACGGGTATTCGAGGCGAACCAGAAGATCACCATGGGCCGCGCGCCCGAGGTGACGCTGTTCGTCGACAGCCCGCTGGTGTCGCGGGTGCACGCGACGCTGGCCTGGCAGGGGAGTGGCTGGGTTCTCACCGACAACGGCAGCACCAACGGCGTTTTCGTCGACGCGCGCAGACTCGCTCAGCCCGTGACGATCGACCGGCCGACACAGGTCCGGCTGGGTGACGCGATCAGCGGCCCGCTGCTGCATCTGCTGCCCACCGCGCCTGCGGCGCGGCACGGGCGGCCGCCGATGCCGCCGTCGCAGGCGCAGCAGGCCGCGCCGCCGCGGCCGGGCTACCGGCATCCCAACCGCCCCGCGCCGCCACAGCAGCACCAGCCGACCCCCAAACCACCGCCGACACCGCAGTACAAGCCGCCGTCGCAACCCACACCGCAGACTCCGCCCGTCAACGTCAACATGACCACCAAGGCCGACACCTCGGCCTTGCCGCCGGTCCGGGCCCGCGCGTCCACCGCGCCGATCGCCCGCGCCGACCGCCTGCCGCCCGGCGGGCTCGACATCGGCCGCACCACCGACAACCAGATCGTCGTCAACGACCCGCTGGCCTCGCGCAAGCACGCCCGCCTGCTGGCGGGTTCGGAGGGCCTCACCCTCGAGGATCTCGGCTCGGCCAACGGCACCTTCGTCAACGGCACCCGTCAGCAGCGCACGGTGCTGCGCGAACGCGACATCGTCACCATCGGCAACGTCGACTTCGTCGTCCAGCAGGGCACCCTGGTGCACCGGCAGAAGCCGGTCGCCGAACAGGGCCTGCACGTGCACGGCGTCGGCTTCACCGTCGAGGGCAACAAGCAACTGCTCGTCGATGTCAACATGCAGGCGGGCCGCGGCACGCTCACCGCGCTCATCGGCCCGTCCGGCGCGGGCAAGTCGACGCTGGCGAAGCTGATCGCGGGCAACACCCAGCCCTCCGGCGGCGTGGTGACCTTCGAGGGCCGCAACCTGCACGCCGAGTACGAGGCGTTGCGCTCCCGCATCGGCATGGTGCCCCAGGACGACGTGCTGCACCGTCAGCTCACCGTCCGCCAGGCGCTGGGCTACGCCGCCGAACTGCGGCTGCCGCCCGACACCAGCAAGGCCGACCGCCAGCAGGTGATCGACGGTGTGCTCAAAGAGCTCTCGCTCACCCAGCACGCCGACACCCGGGTGGACCGGCTCTCCGGCGGCCAGCGCAAGCGTGCGTCGGTGGCGTTGGAACTGCTGACCGGCCCGTCGCTGCTCATCCTGGACGAGCCGACCTCCGGCCTGGACCCCGCGCTGGACCGCCAGGTCATGGTGATGCTGCGCGAGCTGGCCGACGCGGGCCGCACGGTCATCGTGGTGACCCACTCGGTGGCCTGCCTGGACATGTGCGACCAGGTGCTGCTGCTGGCGCCCGGCGGCAAGACCGCGTTCTGCGGGCACCCCGCGGGCGTCGGCGCGGCGCTCGGCACCAGCGACTGGGCGGAGATCTTCGCCCAGGTGGCCGCCAACCCGGACCAGGCCTTCGCCGCGTACCGCTCCCGGCAGGCGTTCGCGCCGCCGCCTCCGCCCCCGCCGCGCTACGGCCCGTCGGGCAGCCCCGTGCGATCCAGCGGGTTCAAACAGTTCTCGACGCTGGTGCGCAGGCAGTTGCGCCTGATCCTCGCCGACCGCGGCTACCTGGTCTTCCTCGTGCTGCTGCCGATCATCCTCGGCGTGCTGTCGCTGGTGGTGCCCGGCGAGAACGGGTTCGCGCCCGGCGGATTCACCACCCTGCCCAGTGGCGAGATCGTGCGCACGGGCGGGGGTGAAACCCAGCAACTCCTGGTGGTGCTGATCCTCGGCGCCTGCTTCATGGGCGCCACGCTCACCGTGCGCGACCTGGTCGGCGAACGGACCATCTTCTACCGGGAGCGCGCCGTCGGCCTGCTGCCCTCGGCGTACCTGATCGCGAAGATCGCCGTGTTCAGCGTCACCGCGTTCCTGCAGTCGGCGGTGCTCGTCGGCATCACGCTGGCGGGCAAGAAGCCGCCGGGCGAGGGGTCGGTGCTGGCCAACGGCAGCATCGAGCTGTACCTCGACATCGCGCTCACCGCGGTCTGCTGCGTGGTGTTCGGCCTGCTCATCTCCAGCATCGCCAAGTCCAACGAGCAGGTCATGCCCATGCTGGTCGTGATGATCATGGTCCAGCTGGTGATGGCGGGCGGCCTCATCCCGGTCACCGGACGCGTCGTGCTGGAACAGCTGTCGTGGCTGTTCCCGGCCCGCTGGGGGTATGCGGCGGGCGCGTCGACGGTGAACATCCGGGAAATCTTCGTCAACGCGCAACCGGACGGACTCTGGAACCACGAAGCGGGCATCTGGTTCCTCGATATCGGACTGTTGCTGGCGATCACCGCGGTGCTGGCGGTCATCACCTGGCAGCGCCTGCGACTGAAGAAGTCGTCGGCGTGAGCGTCGCCCGCACCCGGCGCGACCCGGTGATGGCTGGGATCGCGCGCATGTCTCTCACACAGCAGGCACACTTATGCCTGTGACAGTGCGAGTAGGGGCAGTGCATCTCGGATGGGATGTGGTGTCCGTGGCAGCGGGCGGCGGAAGCACTCCGATCCGCCCGGTGCAGGTGGAGGGTACGTTCACGCCACCGGCGTATCTGCTGGCGGACGCGTCCGGCCGGCTGCACACGGCGGGGGTCGACCGGCAGCGCCCCGACCTGGGCATGGCGATCGCCGACGTGCGCGACATCATCGGGCACTCGCAGATCGTGGTGGCCGGCGCGACGTGGCCGGCGGAGATGGTGTTCCGCGCCCGCATGTACAACCCGCTCGCGTCCATCGGCAAGTACCTGCGCGGCAAGCCCGACGTGGTCGCGCTGCCCTTCCCGGACGGCTGGCCGGACGAGAAGGTCGACGCCTACGCCGAACTGGTCGAGACGCTCGACGTGACGGTGGAACCCCTGCCGGAGAGCGTCGCGCTGTCCGGGTACGTGCGCGCGCTCGGCCTGGTCCGCCCGCCCGACGGGCGCATGCCGCACGGCATCGGCGCGACCGGCGTCTACTCCGACGGCCGCACCATGCTGGTGGTGGCCGTGCACGGCGACGACGAGCAGCCCACCGAATCGGTGGACGTGCCCGTCGGTCCCGACGCCATGCGCGATGCCCGCTCGGCCGACAACGTGGTGATCGAGGTGATGGCGGCGGCCCGCGCGATCGGTGCCGACACCTCCACGGTGCTGCTGACCGGCAACGTCTGCTTCAACGACGCGCTGCGCCTGGCCTTCCAGAACCATCTGGGCCATCGCCTGCACGTGGCCGACCACCCGATGCACGCGCTGGTGCTCGGCGCGACGCACCTGCTGGTGACCGACAGCGATGCCGGTGAGCCGCAGAGTTCGGGCAGGCACGCCGAGCCGCCGCGCCAGGACTACCCGCCCCAGCCGCCGCGCCCCGCGCCGCCGGTGGATCCGGGCCGGCGGGGGCCGGATGCCGGTCCGCCGTCGGGATCGCCGGTCGTGAGCTACGGCCCGGGATATCCGACGGTCGGCCCCGGTGCGCCCGACTCCGGTGACGAGCCCACCAGGCGCGTCACCCGGGAAGATCTGCGCGGCCTGCCGCCGAACGCCCCGGACGAGGGTGGCCGGTTCACGAGACCGCCCGAGGACCCCGGTTCACCGCGCGGCAGGCATGCCAGCGTGTGGGACGAGCCCGAGGAACACGACGGCGGTAAGGGCAAGGTCTGGAACAAGGTGCGCGACAACCTGTTCGGCGCGCAGACCGTGGTCGGCGCGGTGGCGCTGGCCATCGTCGCCCTGCCCGGTGAGGGCGGACAGGTCGAGCTCACCGCGTCGGCGGCGGAGTCGGTCGCGGCGCCCGTGGCCTGTGGGTTCACGCCCCGCGCCATCCTGGGGGAGCCCCGCCAGGGCATCACCACGGTGCGCGGTTTCGCCGACGCCGACGCCGAGTGCGCGCCGAACATGGACACCCTGCGCTACGTGGTGCCCGGCCCGCCGGGCGCCGTCGATCCGGGCCCGCCGGTGCAGATCTGACCGGATTCTCCGCCGTCGATACCGCCCTGGTATCGTGGCTCCTCGGCGTGTGGACGGCCTCGGGATTCCGCTGTGGATACCGGGGCCGCCGACCGAGGCCCGGGTCTCCACCGGCCGCCGGGAACCCCTCGACCGCACGCCGTGGCCGGCAGCACCGACTACAGACAGGGAAGCACTGTGCCTACGTACAGCCCCAAGGCTGGTGACGTGACCCGCAAGTGGTACGTCATCGATGCCACTGACGTAGTGCTCGGCCGTCTTGCCGTCCAGGCAGCGAATCTGCTGCGTGGCAAGACCAAGCCGACCTACGCGCCGCACGTCGACGGTGGCGATTTCGTCATCATCATCAATGCCGAGAAGGTCGCGATCTCCGGCAACAAGCGTGAGAACAAGCTCATCCACCACCACTCCGGGCACCCGGGCGGCCTCAAGTCGCGCACTGTCGGTCAGGTGTTGGAGACCCGTCCCGAGCGTCTCGTGGAGAAGGCCGTCAAGGGCATGATCCCCAAGAACAAGCTGGGCAACGCGATCGCGGGCAAGCTCAAGGTCTACGCGGGCCCGAACCATCCGCACGCGGCCCAGCAGCCCGTTCCGTTCGAGATCAAGCAGGTGGCCCAGTGACCGCTCCCGAAGAATTCAACGAGTTCGCCGAAGAAGTCGTCGTTGAGGACGGCGCCGCCGAGGTCGTGGAAGAGGAATACGGCTACGAGGCCGAGCCCGCCACCTACGCCCCGGTCCTGATCGACCGCCCGGTGCAGACCGTCGGCCGCCGCAAGGAAGCCGTCGTCCGCGTCCGCCTGGTGCCCGGCTCGGGCAACTTCGTGCTCAACGGCCGCACCATCGAGGACTACTTCCCGAACAAGGTGCACCAGCAGCTGGTCAAGTCGCCGCTGGTCACCGTCGAGCGCACCGAGTCCTTCGACGTGTACGCCCGCTTGGTCGGCGGCGGCCCGTCGGGTCAGGCCGGCGCCCTGCGCCTGGCCATCGCCCGCGCGCTGATCGAGGTCACCCCGGATGATCGTCCCGCGCTGAAGCGGGCGGGCTTCCTGACCCGTGACCCGCGTGCCACCGAGCGCAAGAAGTACGGTCTGAAGAAGGCGCGCAAGGCGCCGCAGTACTCGAAGCGCTGATTCCGGCACCGCCCGCCCCCGTCATCCGGCACCCTGGTGGTGCCGGTGTCGGCTCGGCGACCGATCGCGCCGGGGTGGTACGCACCGCCTCGGCGCCGGTCGCCGTCCGATACGGCGTGGCCGGCGTGGCAGCTGTACGAGAGCAGGCTTCCAGCATCGCTGGTGGCCTGCTCTCGTGCTGTATCAACCACCGATGAGGGGCTTAGGTATGGGACGTCTGTTCGGCACCGACGGGGTACGCGGTCTCGCCAACGAATCGCTGAGTCCGGAGCTGGCGCTGCGGGTCGCCGGTGCGGCCGCGCAGGTGCTCGGCCGCGGCAAGAAGCGGGCGCTGGCCGTGGTGGGCCGCGATCCGCGCGCGTCCGGCGAGATGCTGGAGGCCGCGGTCACGGCGGGCCTGACGGCGGCCGGGGTGAACGTGCTCGCGGTCGGCGTGCTGCCGACGCCCGCGATCGCCTATCTGACCGGCCTGTACGACGCGTGCCTCGGTGTGATGATCTCCGCCTCGCACAACCCCATGCCGGACAACGGCATCAAGATCTTCGCGGCGGGCGGGCACAAGCTCGACGACGCGGTGGAGGACCGCATCGAGGCCGCCATGGCCGAGGCAGCCCCCGTCCGTCCCACCGGTGCGGGCATCGGGCGCGTCCTGAACGCCTCCGGCGCGCGCGACCACGGCCTCGTCATCCCCGATCACTACAGCGTCGAGGGCACGCACGAGCGCTATGTCGAGCACCTCGTGGAGGCGACGGGCCAGGACTTGAACGGCATCACCGTGGTCGTGGACTGCGCGAACGGCGCCGCCGCCGAGGTGGGCCCCACGGCCTACCGCGAGGCGGGCGCCACCGTGATCGCGATCAACGCCGAACCCGACGGGCTCAATATCAACGACGGGTGCGGGTCCACCCATCTCGATCAGGTGCGCCGCGCCGTGGTCGAACACGGCGCCGACCTGGGTCTGGCCCACGACGGCGACGCGGACCGCTGCCTGGCCGTGGACGCCGCGGGCACTGTGGTCGACGGCGACGCCATCCTGGCGGTGCTGGCCATCGCGATGAAGGAATCCGGTGAGCTGGCCGCCGACACGCTGGTCGCCACCGTCATGAGCAACCTCGGCCTGCACATCGCCATGCGCGAGGCGGGAATCGCGTTGCGCACCACCGCCGTCGGCGATCGCTACGTGCTGGAGGAACTGCGCGCGGGCGGTTTCACGCTCGGCGGCGAGCAGTCCGGTCACGTGGTGTTCCCCAAGCACGGCACCACCGGCGACGGGGTCCTGACCGGCCTGCGGCTCATGGCGCGAATGGCGTCCACCGGGCGGTCCCTGGCCGACCTGGCGAGCGTGCTGCGCACCGTGCCCCAGATCCTCGTCAACGTCCCCGTCTCCGACAAGGCGGCCGTCGCCGCCGCCCCCGAGGTGCGCGAAGCCGTCACCGAAGCCGAACGCATCCTCGGCGACACCGGCCGAGTCCTGTTGCGCCCCAGCGGAACCGAGCAACTCGTCCGCGTCATGGTGGAGGCCTCCGACCTGTCCCAGGCCCGCCAGGTCGCCGACGACCTCGCGAAGCGAGTCGCGTCCGTCTAGGCCTCCGACGGCGCTGCTCGGCCGGGTCGAACACGGGTCGTTCGGCGGCAGCGATTTTCGGAAGGGAAGTGGCGACGGGGGTGCCGACCTCCCTGCCGAGCGGCCCGTTGTCCACAGGCGCGAATCTGTCCACAGGACAACCGTTTTCCCAGGTCGGGGGGGACGGGGCCGGAGAGGTTTTCCTCGACTCTGGTCGCATGCGACCGGGACTGACGGAAGTTCGAGACAGGCAATTCGGAGCGTTCACCAGCTGGCAGGCGCTGTGCGAGTACAGCAGGGCCGAGCTGCGTGCGCGGGTGGAGAGCGGGCGGTGGGTGCGCGTCTTCCGCGGCGTGTACCGGGAGGTCACCACGCCACCCACGGCGCGCCTGCGGGTCGAGGCCGCGCGGCTGTCGATCGGGGCGCCCTCCGTGGTGGCCGCCTTCGAGACGGCCGCCGAACTGCACGGATTCGGGGTGACCGGAAGCGGCGTCACCCACGTGCTGGGGCCGCGTCAGGCGCGGTCGTCACGGTTGATCGTGCACCGCATGCGGGCCGACCCCGGTGAACTGGAGCTGGTCGGCGGGGTGGTCGCCACGAACGCCGTGCGCACCGCGATCGACGTCGCGCGCACCGCCGACCGCCCCGACGCGCTCGCCACGTTGGACGCGGCTGTCCGGCAAGGGGTTTCCATCGCCGCCCTCACCGACGAATGCGAGCGTCAGCGCGGCAGGCGCGGCGGCGGACAGGCGAGTGAGCTGGTCGGGCTGGCCGACGGACGCGCCGAATCTCCGGCGCAGTCGCGGGTCCGGCTGCTGTGCATCGATGCCGGGCTGCCGCATCCGGTGCCGCAGGTGCGGATGGGCGAGGGTCCGCAGCGGGTCGATCTGGGCTGGCCGGACAAGCGGATCGGCATCCGCTGCTTGACGGCGCCCACGTCCGACGGGCAGCCGGTGGCGGGTGCGTCCACCTCCGACGGCTGGGTGGTCCTCCTGGTCGCCACCGAAGCATGCCGCAGCCCCGAGAACCTGCTCGAGCCGATCCGCTTCGCCATGGAACGGCGGTGAGCGGGATGGGGATTCGCCTCCTGGTGCGCCGCACCGTGCGGTTCGTGGGGGAATGGCGCCGCCGGGCTTCAGCCTTCGGAGAGCTGCCCGTTCTCCATGTGCCAGCGGCGCGTCGCGCGCACGGAATCGAGCATCCTGCGGTCGTGCGTCACCAGGATCATGGTGCCCGTGAAGGATTCGACGGCCTGCTCGAGCTGCTCGATCGCGGGCAGGTCGAGGTGGTTGGTCGGCTCGTCCAGCACCAGCAGGTTCACCCCGCGCGCCTGCAACAGCGCCAGCGCCGCCCGGGTGCGTTCCCCCGGCGAGAGCGTGTCGCACGCGCGGCTCACGTGCCCGCCGCGCAGGCCGAACTTCGCCAGCAGCGTGCGCACCTCGGCGTCGGGCCAGTCCGGCACCTGCGCGGCGAAAGTGTCGGCCAAGCAAGCGCTTCCGCGGAACAGCCCGCGCGCCTGGTCGACCTCGCCGATCTCCACGCCGGAACCGAGCGCCGCGGTGCCACTGTCGGGGGCGGCCTTGCCGAGCAGCAGCGCCAGCAGGGTCGATTTCCCGGAGCCGTTCGCACCGGTCAGCACGATCCGGTCGGCCCAGTCGATCTGCGTCGTGATGGGGCCGAGGGTGAACTCACCGCGGGTGAGCGTCGCGCCGGCGGCGGTCGCCACCACCGTGCCGCTGCGCGGGGCCGCGGCGATCGACATGCGCAATTCCCACTCCTTGCGCGGCTCCTCCACCACGTCCAGCCGCTCGATGCGGCGCTGCGTCTGGCGCGCCTTGGCGGCCTGCTTCTCCGTCGATTCGGCGCGCATCTTCCGGCCCGCCTTGTCCGAGTCCACCTTCTTCGGGTCGCGGGCCTTGCGGCGGGCGTTGCGCACGCCGTGCTCGAGCCAATTGCGCTGCATCTGCGCGCGGGCCTGCAAGTCGGCCAGCGTACCGGCGTACTCCTCGTAGGACTCCCTGGCGTGCTTGCGCGCGATCTCGCGTTCGGCCAGGTAGGACTCGTACCCGCCGTCGTAGAGGCCGACCTGCTGTTGCGCGAGGTCCAGCTCGACAATGCGATTCACGGTGCGCGCCAAGAACTCCCGGTCGTGGCTGATCACCATCAGCGGCGCGCGCACGCCGTTCACGAAGCGCTCCAGCCGGGCGAGTCCGTCCAGGTCCAGGTCGTTGGTGGGCTCGTCCAGCAGCAGGATGTCGTAGCGCGAGAGCAGCACCGCGGCCAGTCCCGCCCGGGCGGCCTGCCCGCCGGACAGTGCCGTCATCGGGGTGCGCAGTCCGTCGGCCAGGCTGTCGGCGAGCCCCAGGTCGGCGGCCACTTCCTCGGCGCGCTGGTCCAGATCGGCGCCGCCGAGGGCGAGCCAGCGTTCCAGGGCGGGCGTGTACTCGTCCTCGCCGCCGTCGGCGAGCCGTTCCGCCGCCGCGTCCATCGCGGCCTGCGCGGCGGTGACTCCCGTTCTGCGGCCGAGGTATTCGAGCACGGTCTCGCCCGGCACCCGCTCCGGTTCCTGGGCGAGGTAGCCGACCGTGGCGTCGGGTGGGCTCAGCGTGATGGTCCCGGTGGGGGCGGCGCCGTCGGCGAGCATGCGCAGCAGCGTCGACTTGCCCGCGCCGTTCACCCCGACCAGCCCGATCACATCGCCGTCGGCGAGGGTGAGGTCGAGGTCGTCGAAGAGGGTGCGTTCGCCGTGTGCGGCGGACAGGCCGCGCGCGTGCAGAGTCGTGCTCACAGGAGAAGTCTGCCGGGTGCGCGTGGCGCGGCCGCACCCGCCTCGGGGTTGCACCCTGAGATTCGCCCGTCGGAAATCAGGGTGTGGATGGGGCCCGCGACCGATGCGCGGGGCGCGCCAGGTCCGGAGAGTGGAAGGTACAGATTCGACGTCAGAGAGGGATCTACCGATGACTGCCCCCACCCGCCGCTTCACCCGTTCCGACACCGACAAGTGGATCGCCGGCGTCTGCGGTGGAATCGCCGAGTACTTCGGCTGGAACGCCAATATCGTCCGCCTGCTGTTCGTGCTGTCCTGCCTGCTGCCCGGCCCGCAGTTCCTGCTCTACCTGGTGCTGTGGCTGGTCATCCCGAAAAAGTGACGTTCTCGATCGGGTAAGGGGGCTGCGCCGGAGCCGCGCGGATGTCAGGATGGTGATTGCCCGTGTGTTCCGCGGGCATCTCCACACCACCGCATGAGTCCCCGTTGAGGAGGAGCCACATGATCACCTCGGGCGAGTTCCCGGGTCTGGATCTACCCGACATCGACACCTCCTCCTCCCTGGGCGGCCTCGGCGCGGTCGAACTGAACCACCCCACCCAGGACATCGACGGCGACGGCATCCTCGACAGCATCACCACCCAGGGCGAGGACGCCATGCAGGTCTGGACCGACTTCGACCAGGACGGCATCGCCGACCAGGTCACCATCGTCGAGAACGACGGCGACTACGCCGCCTGGGAGTTCCACCGCCACCCCGACGGCTCTTCCGAATGGAAGCGCACCGACCAGGGAAAGATCGGTGAATAGGTAGTAGCTCACCCGGCGGCCGGCATCCCGATGCCGGCCGCCGCTGTTCCGCCCTGAGCCCAGGTCGGCCTCGTGGATCCCTGCCCCGTGCCGGCCCACGCCACCGCGCCCGATTGTGGCGTCAACGACCACCCCAGTAGATTGACTCCGAACACCTCGGGCGGGCACCGGTTCCGATGGAACCGATCACCGACCACGTGCGTCCAAGAAAGTATGGCGATACTCGGCACGCACGGGACTCCGAGCCGGGGGATCGGACGACACGCGACTACGGGAGGTGCCGGCACGGATGAGCACACTAGGTGTATCGACGGGGGATCTGGGCAAGCTCGCCAACGAGCTCCGCACATCGGGCGATATCGTCGCGAAGCAAGTGAAAAAGATCGGTGACAACCTCTTCGGGCCAGGGGAGGCGGGGGCGAACTATGCGACCGAGGGGAAGAAGATCCAGAGCGGCTTGGAGCAATTGAAGCAGCGGATCGATGACTGGTCGAAGGCGACCGACACGACTGCGGATGTGATCGGTGCGGCCAGCGTCAGCTACACAACGGTAGACGACCGGCGCGCCAGCGAAACCAACAAGCAGTAAGTGGGGGATTGTCGTGGAATACACAGTTCCGGGGGATGCGAGCGTCGAAGAGTACCTTCGGATGGGCTCCAAGTCGCTGCTGTACTTCGAGAATTTCGAACCGCGCTACATCAAGGCTTTCGGGCAACTGCCGGGCAGTACGCAGACCTACGACGAACTGCACAAGCGATTCTATGAACAGAACGGCCTCGATGAGGCGAAGCTCGTCGAGGCCACTGAAGCTTTGAAGGAAGCCGTGACAACGGCGGAGCAGCAACATGCGCAGCAGAAGACGACGCAGCAGAGTATCTCGCAGTCGTGGACCGGAGACGCTGGCACATCCGCTCAGGCAATGATGACAAAACAGTCGACACTCGCCTGGACTGACATCGAGAAAGCGAAGTCTGTGATTTCGGCCCTCGAATTGGCGCCGAAAGGGCTTCGTGAGGCCGCGAAAATAAAGGCCGATGTGGTGCTGCAAATTCGCGAGCATGGACTTTACGAGAAGATCGACGGGAAGACTCCGGAGAATGTAGACGATATCATCAACGGAGCGGGCGGGATTTCTTGGTCGAACTTCTATAGTGGTGATAGCGAGGCCAATAGGATTCACAACATATTTCCGGATATTGGCCAAGAGATGGGCCTGAGTGGAAAGTTCTTTAACTTCGTGAATCATGCGGGGATCGTGGCCCCGGGTTCGGAGTGGGAGCGGGCGGCGAAGGAGCGTTGCCAAAAATGGTTGGACGAGGTGTTCAAGGGTGACTACATCGACAAGGTGAATAAGTTTCTGGAGGCATGTGACGGTACCGACAGAAAAGTCAAGGAAGTCTACGGCGCGATCACCACTGCGATGGGCGGGATCGCGGAGGAGTCCTACCCCTGCCCTGTCGGCCCTTCAACCCCCAGCAATCCGGGACCCAGCACCCCGGGTCCGAGCACTCCTGGCCCGAGTACCCCTGGTCCCAGCCCGGGGCCGGGCACCACGGATGACCCATCGGTGGATGACGACGAGGATGATGACGACACGTCCACGAACCCCAGTGCCGCCGACTTGCTCGAAGGGCTCACCAGCGCCGCGCAGACTCTGTCCCCTCTGGTGAGCACACTGGCGCAGAGCCTGAGCACGGGGCTCACGTCATTGAGCGGCGTTATCGAGGATGGGGTCGACAATGCACTGGAGTATTTGAAGGAGCAGCAGGAAGACGCTGCCGGGAAAGAAGAGGAAGAAGAGCAGACAGAGGAAGGTAAGGAGAAGGATGATGACAAGTCCGCCTTCGACCTTGCTGGAAAGAACCTGAAGCTGGAGATGGGCCCGGACGGCCAACTCAAGCTCGTTGCGACCGATTCCGAGGGCAATTCGCAAGAGTACAGCGTGAAGCTGGACGAGAACGGGAACCCCGTGATCGTCGGTCAGGACGCTGAGCCGGATGGTGAGAAGTCGGAGGACAAGCCGAACGAAGGCTCGCAGAACGACCAGGGGTCACCTGGCCCGGGTGGGATCCCCTCGGTACCGGGCTCGAAGAAGGAAGAGGACGGCGAACACACCCCCCAGCCCATTCCCGCTCCGACTGTCGAGGAAGAGCCGGAAGCGCCGGTGCCCACGCCCGAGCCGCCGTTCGACAGCGGCGCACGACTGGCTGAGGCGGGGCCGTTGTGAGCCTTGTGGCGTGACCGGCATCGTTGGTTAGGAGAGTAACCATGGTCGACTATCGCTCCG
This sequence comes from Nocardia puris, assembly GCF_003315035.1. Lineage (GTDB taxonomy): Bacteria > Actinomycetota > Actinomycetes > Mycobacteriales > Mycobacteriaceae > Nocardia > Nocardia puris. The sequence continues at coordinate 83,631 of NZ_QNRE01000008.1, read as the reverse complement.
AGATGGAGCGGATCATCGACGACTGCCGACGTATTTCGGCAGCCATCTCGGAGGATCTGGAGGAGATCAACCGGCGTACAGCTGCGAAAAGTCAAGAGCTGGAGGCTCGTTCGCGAGCTGAACTTCGGCAATTCATGGAGGAGCACGGCGAGGAGTTCCGGAGGCAGGTCGCTGAGATAGAGGAACAGCAGCGCCGAGAGGCCGAGGAGAGGGCTGAGCGCGAACGCCGGGAAGCCGAGGAGAGGGAGCAGCGGGAGGCGGTGGCGCGGGCGATCGCGGCGCGGAAGTCGAAGAACGTTGTGACGCCGATCGATGAGGATGATGACCCCGAAGGGGAGTACTACCGGCGGCAGAGTTGGCTGGTGTGAGCGGGTGGGATGCGTTGGGCTCGTGAGGGTCCGGCGCGTCGCTTTCGGCTAGCATGGCCGTGCTCGACGGTGGGTGAGGGATCGAAGGGGGAGGCTTGTGACCGATCTGCGGCCCGGTGAGGTGTTCGCCGAGTATCGGATCGAGCGGGTATTGGGGCAGGGTGGGATGGGCACGGTGTTCTTGGCCAAGCATCCCCGGTTGCCGAGGAAGGTGGCGCTGAAGCTCCTCAACGAGGAAGTGTTCGGCGACAGCGAGATCCGGGCTCGGTTCGAGCGGGAGGCGGATCTGGTCGCGCGGCTCGAGCATCCGAATATCGTCGCGGTGTACGACCGGGGTGCGGAGGGGCGCAGCCTGTGGATTTCGATGCAGTACATCGCGGGCACCGATGCGGCCGAGTTCGGCGTGATGGAACCGGCATTCGCGGCGGGCATCATCGCCGACGCGGCCTCCGCGTTGGACTACGCCCATCAGCAGGGTGTGCTGCATCGCGACATAAAACCGGCCAATATCCTGCTCGGGGAAATGGACTCGGGCCGTCCGCCGCGAGTGTTCCTGGCGGACTTCGGGATTGCGCGGTTCCGCGACGAACAGAACGGCCTGACCCAGACCGGCACGTTCACCGCGACGCTCGCGTTCGCCTCGCCCGAGCAATTGACGGGGAATCCGCTGGATCATCGGTGCGACCAGTACTCGCTGGCTTGCACGCTGTTCGTGCTGCTCACCGGGCAGGCCCCGTTCGACGCGACCAATCCGGTCACCGTGATTCGCGCGCACCTCTCGGATCCGCCACCGCCGATCAGCACCCGCCGTGCGGGGCTGCCACAGGCGTTGGACGCGGTGCTGGCGAAGGCTCTCGCCAAACGGCCCGACGACAGATACTCCAGCTGCGGTGAGTTCGCGGCCGCGGTGAGCCGGGCATGGAGGACAGGCGGGCAGGTGTCGCAACCGCGCGCGGCGTCTGCTCCCGCCTGGCAGCAGCCGGCCAATCATGCGTCGCCACAACCTGTTCCGAGCTACGGGGCACCGAACCCGGGGTTTGCACCACCAGTGCGGCATCCCGCTCGGCCGCATCCCGCGCCGCAACCGTATTCCGCTCCGCAGGCCGCCCCCTATCCCGCTCAGCAGCAGTTCAGGCACGCGGTTCCGGCGCGGTCGAGCTCCGGTGGTTCGGGCAAGCTGGTCGCGCTGATCGGCGTCGGCTTGGCGATATTGCTTGTGGCCGTGGTGGGTGTGGTCGTTCTGGTGGCCAAGACCGCCGATTCGGCGACGTCGTCGTGGGTCGGGCTCACCACGGCCGCGTGGCCGCAGAAACAGCAGAGTGTCGTCGACGCGTTCCCGAAGATGCTGCCCGCCGGCGAGGGAATCTCCGCGAAGGGCTGGCGCGACGTCTTCTGTACCTTCTCCAATTCGACGGACCGCCTCGGTTTCCAGTGCCTGGGCGGCGCCGACGATGCCACCGGGTTCACCATCTACGACTACAAGTCCTCTGCAGGCGTCCGCGCGAAGCTGGAAACATATGGCGAGCAGAGCTATACGCGCGGCGCCGCACAGCAGATGCGGCGCCCGCACGACGGTTGCGCGATCGATCCGACGATCTTCATCCCACCGGAGAACGCGATCGCACCGATCGGGGACGGCGACTTCTTCACCGCGTTCCCCGATGACCCCACACTGTCCCGATACCTGGTCGGCGTCGAGATTCCGGAAGGTTCCACTCTCGAGCGGACCCTCGCGAACTGGTGGGCCGAAGCCCCGATCTGCGGCTGACCGCCCTACTTCCGCAGCAAGGAGGCGATGGTCCCCACAGACAGCTTCGGCTTCGACTCCTCTTCCCGCGGCGCGTCGGGATCGATCACGTGGGTGTGGGGGATCTGCGCTTCGGGGTCGGTGAACGGTTTGTAGGTCTTCTCGTCGAGGAGGGTGTGGCGGAGGTAGCCGACGAGGAGGGCGCGGGTGGTGCGGGAGACCTTGGGCTGGTGTTTGCCCGCGCCGAGGGCGGCGAGGGCGCGGCGGCCTTCGATGATCCCGTTCTGACTCGCGCCGTCGATGGCTCGCAGCAGCGCGGGGCCGCCCCAGGCGGAGGTGAGGGGGAGGGCGTTGGAGTTGACCGACGCGATGTCGGTGGAGCCCGCCAGGACGAGGGCCGGAATGTCGATGTTCGGGGCGAGGGTTTCGGCGGAGGGTGCGGTCGGCGCGGGGAAGAGGGCGGCGAGGGCGGCAACGCGGCGCTGGCCGGCGGCGATCACGGCCGCGCCGGCGCCCATGCCGTGCCCGGCCAGGGCGATGCGCTCGGGGTTGACGCTGATCTCGCCGTCGCCGAGCCGCACGCCGGTGCAGATGTCGACGGTGGTGAGCAGGTCGGTGGCCAACCCCAGATGTGATGGGATCGGCCCGCGTTCGGTGTCGGGCGCGGCGGCGACGAAACCCCAGGACGCGAGGTGTTCGAGCAGCTCACGATAGTTGCCGACGCCGGTCAGCCAGCCATGGCCGAACACCACGGCGGGCAGCCCTCGCCCGCTCTCGGGCGTGAACACGACACCGGGCTGACCCGCGATGGCCAGGTTCCCCCGCAGGACCCGGTGCGGGCCGCGGCTGGTCAAGGTGCTCAGAAGCGATTTCACTGACGCCGACACGACGTGAACGTTATCCGATAAGTAGTCTGGGGAGCCATGTGCGGAATCGTTGGCTACGTCGGGTACCGGGACGCGCTCGGCGTTGTCGTCGATGCGTTGCGCCGCATGGAATATCGCGGATACGACTCCGCCGGCGTGGCGATCCTGGACGGTTCGGGCGGCTTGGCGGTGGAACGCAAGGCCGGTCGGCTGGCCAATCTGGAGGCCGAACTCGGCGAGTCGGCGGCGGGCGTGTTCGCGGGCACCACCGGCATGGGGCATACCAGGTGGGCCACGCACGGCGCGCCGACCGACCGCAACGCGCACCCGCACCGGGACGAGACCGGCAAGGTCGCGGTGGTGCACAACGGCATCATCGAGAACTTCGCGCCGCTGCGCCGCGAGCTCGAGGACGCGGGCGTGGAACTGCTCAGCGACACCGACACCGAGGTGGCGGTGCACCTGGTGGCCCGCGCCTACGCAGACGGTCCCACCGCGGGCGATTTCGCCGCGAGCGCGCTGGCCGTGGTGCGCCGCCTCGAGGGCGCGTTCACGCTGGTCTTCACCCACGCCGACCACGCGGGCATGATCGTCGCCGCGCGGCGCAACACCCCGCTGGTGGTGGGCGTCGGCAAGGGCGAGATGTTTCTCGCCTCCGATGTGACCGCGTTCATCGAGCACACCCGCGAGGCCGTGGAGCTGGGCCAGAACCAGGCCGTGGTGATCACGGCCGACAGCTACCTCGTCACCGATTTCGATGGCGCCACCGAGGGTGTGCTGACCCGTCCGTTCACCATCGACTGGGATCTGGCCGCCGCCGAGAAGGGTGGCCACGACTACTTCATGCTCAAGGAGATCGAGGAGCAGCCCACCGCGGTCGCCGACACCTTGATCGGGCACTTCACCGTCGACGAGTCGGGCGGGCGCATCGTCCTGGACGAGCAGCGCCTCGCCGACCAGGAGCTGCGCGAGTTCGACAAGGTGTTCGTGGTGGCGTGCGGCAGCTCCTATCACGCGGGCCTGCTGGCCAAGTACGCGATCGAGCACTGGACCCGCCTGCCCGTCGAGGTGGAGCTGGCCAGCGAGTTCCGCTACCGCGACCCGGTGCTGGACCGGTCGACGCTGGTGGTGGCGATCTCGCAGTCCGGCGAGACCGCCGACACGCTGGAGGCGGTGCGCCACGCCAAGGAGCAGAAGGCGCGCGTGCTGGCGATCTGCAACACCAACGGCGCGCAGATCCCGCGCGAGTCCGACGCGGTGGTCTACACCCGGACCGGCCCCGAGATCGGCGTCGCGTCCACCAAGGCGTTCCTGGCGCAGGTCGCGGCCAACTATCTGGTGGGTCTGGCGCTGGCGCAGGCACGCGGCACCAAGTACCCCGACGAAGTGGCGCGCGAGTTCCACGAGTTGGAGGCCATGCCCAAGCTGGTGGCGCGTGTGCTCGAAACCGCGCCGCAGGTGCGCAAGATCGCGCGGGAGCTGGCACACGTGCCCACGGTGCTGTTCCTCGGCAGGCACGTCGGCTACCCCGTGGCACTGGAAGGCGCGCTCAAACTCAAGGAGCTGGCGTATATGCACGCCGAGGGCTTCGCGGCGGGTGAGCTCAAGCACGGGCCGATCGCGCTGATCGAGGACGGGCTGCCGGTGATCGTGGTGATGCCCTCCCCGAAGGGCCGCGCGGTGCTGCACTCGAAGCTGCTGAGCAATATCCGCGAGATCCAGGCGCGCGGCGCCCGCACCATCGTGATCGCCGAGGAGGGCGACGACACGGTCCGCCCGTTCGCCGACGACCTCATCGAAATCCCCTCGGCCCCCACGCTTTTCCAGCCGCTGCTGTCCACCGTGCCGTTGCAGATCTTCGCCGCCGAGGTGGCGCAGACCCGCGGCTACGACGTGGACAAGCCGCGCAACCTGGCGAAGTCGGTCACGGTCGAGTAGGGCTCACCCGTCGTGAGTCGGGCGTCCGTGTGCCTGCCGGAGTGCTCACTCCACGGTGACGGTGCCGCGCATCTCCGGGTGCAGGGTGCACAGATAGCGGTAGGAGCCCGGCGAGGTGAAGGTGTAGCTCCATTCGCCCTGGTCGATGATCGGGCTGTTGATCCCCATGGCGCGATCGCCGATGCCCTGCACCGAATGCGGCGCGGAATCGCGGAACCGCCAGGTGACGGTGTCGCCTGGGGCGACGGTCAGGTTCGCGGGGGAGAAGGTCATGTCGTTCACCTCGACGAAGACCGTGGTGGCGGGGCGTTCGATGGGGGCGGTGGACGTCGCCGCGGCGTCGATCGTGGTGGTGGCCGGGGCGGCGCTGTCGTCGCCGGAGCCGCAGCCGGCCAGCGCTAGCGACGCCGCCAGGGCGAGTGCGGTGACGACCTGGGCGGACTTGGCGTGGCGAACGATCGGCATGATGTCCGACACTAGTCGCCGCGCTCGCGCGCACCGGCATTCGCCACGGCCGCGGCGGCCGGTGAGAGGGAACGCACTTTCCGGCGGGGATGCGCCGGTCGATGACGTGCGAATCCGTCGGGGACGCGCTCGGCAGGCGGCACCCGGTGGGTGGGGGCGAGTAACGTCCGGAAGTGCGGGAACACGCCGGTCCCGCGCACAGTGCCGTTCGACACCAGTGGAGGCGCGCCGATGTCGGTCTTGCGGGGCTATTACACCGCCGATGAAGTGCGGGCGGCCGAGGCCGAGCTGTTCACCAGGGTGCCCGAGGGCATGCCGATGCAGCGCGCCGCGCACGGGCTGGCGACGGTGGTGGCGTCGGAACTGCGGGCGCGCACGGGCGGGATCGCCGGGCGGGCCGTGACGCTGTTGGTCGGCTCGGGTGACAACGGCGGCGACGCGTTGTGGGCGGGTGCGAAACTGCGCAGGCGCGGGGTCGACGTGCGGGCCGTCCTGCTCGCGCCCGGCCGCGCGCACGCGAAAGGGCTTGCCGCGCTCCGCGCTTCGGGTGGGCGCGTGGGGGAGGACCTGGGCGCGCCGGAGTTGGTGGTCGACGGCATCGTGGGGATCTCGGGACACGGACCGCTGCGTCCGCGCGCGGCCGAACTCGTGGCGGACGTGGACGTGCCGATCATCGCGGCCGACCTGCCCAGCGGCGTCGATCCGGACACGGGCGCGGTCGAAGGCCCCGCCGTGCGGGCCGATGTGACGGTCGCGTTCGGCGCGTACAAGCCGGTGCACGCGCTGGCCGCGCCGTGGTGCGGGCGAATCGAACTGGTGCCCATCGGATTACGGTTGCCCGACCCGGAACTCGCGGCGCTGGAACCGATGTCGATCGGCGCGGAGTGGCCGGTGCCGGGGCCCGCCGACGACAAGTACACCCAGGGCGTCACCGGAATCGTCGCGGGCAGCGCCCGGTATCCGGGTGCGGCGGTGCTGTGCACAGGTGCGGCGGTCGCGGCGACGTCCGGGATGGTGCGGTACGTGGGGACCGCGGCGGGGGACGTGCTCGCCCGCTTCCCGGAGGTGGTTGCCGTCCAAGACATTTCGAAGGCGGGACGCGTGCAGTGCTGGGTGATAGGCCCCGGCGCTGGCGTCGACGACGAGGCACGCGACCGGCTCGCGGAGGTGCTCGCCAGCGATGTGCCCGTGGTGGTGGACGCCGACGGCCTCACCCTGCTCGCCCGCGAACCGGCGTTGCTGCACCACCGCACGGCGCCCACCGTGCTCACCCCGCACGCGGGCGAGTTCGCGCGACTCGCCGGGCGCGAGGTGGGGGCCGATCGCGTCGCGGCCGTGCGTGAGTTCGCCGAGGCGTGGCAGGTCGCCCTCCTGCTGAAGGGGCGCGCCACCCTGATCACGGCACCCGGCCGCCGGGTTCTCGTCAACGAGGCGGGCGGTTCGTGGGCAGCCACCGCCGGTGCTGGGGACGTGCTCTCCGGCGTCATCGGCGCGCTGCTCGCCGCCGGTCGCGACCCCCTGTGGGCCGCGGCCGCGGCCGCTCGCGTCCACTCGCTGGCCGCCAACCTCGCCGCCCACGAGGACCACCACGCCGCCGCCCCGACCTCGGCCACCCCGCTGCTCGAGCACATCCGGCCCGCTGTCCGCGTTCTGCGGACGCTGTCGGGGGTATGAGGTGGGCTGCGGCAGTCCGATCCGGTGTGTCGGGATAGCGGTGGTCACGTATTCGCCCGGTGCCGTCGCGGACTCCTCGTACCGGTGGGCGCGGCGTTGATGCTGGTGAGCCGGGTACTGGGGCCACTGCTTCGGCGCGCGTGTCCGGGACACCTTCCCGCGGCGAACCGCGCAGGTGGCAGGATCGCAAGCTGTGAGTGCGCAAGTGGAGACGGTCGTCGATCTGGATGCCATTGCCCACAACGTGCGGGTGCTGCGCGGATACGCGGGCGACGCGGCGGTGATGGCGGTGGTGAAGGCCGACGGCTACAACCACGGCGCCGTGCAGGTGGGGCGGGCCGCGCTGGCCGCGGGCGCGCGGGAACTCGGGGTCACCACGGTCGCCGAGGCGCTGGCGCTGCGGGACGCGGGGATCACCGCGCCGATCCTGTGCTGGCTCAACAACACCGACGCCGATTTCGCCGCCGCGATCGCCGCCGACGTGGAGATCGGCGTGTCCTCCCTGGCGCACCTGCGCGCGGTCGAAGCCGCGGCGCGCCGCACCGGCCGGACCGCCATCCTCACCCTCAAGGTCGACACCGGCCTGAACCGCAACGGTGTCGCCCCCGACGAATACCCCGAGGTGCTGAGCGCGCTGCGCGAGTTGGTACGCGAGGAGGTGGTGCGCTTCCGCGCCGTGTTCTCCCACCTCGCGCACGCCGACGAACCCGAGCACCCGTTCATCGACGTGCAGCGCGATCGCTTCCTGGCTGCCCTCGCGACGGCGAAGGAACACGGCCTCGCACCCGAGATCGCGCACCTGTCGAATTCGGCGGCCACCATCACCAGGCCGGATCTGGCGTTCGACATGGTCCGTCCCGGGATCGCGGTATACGGGCTGGACCCGGTGCCGGGCCTGGATCTCGGCCTGCGGCCCGCGATGACGTTCCAGGCGAAGGTCGCGCTGGTCAAACGGGTCGCGGCGGGCGAGGGCGTGTCGTACGGGCACCGGTGGATCGCCCCGCGCGACACCACCGTGGCCCTGATCCCCGCCGGGTACGCCGACGGCGTGTTCCGCCCGTTGAGCGGGCGGTTCGACGTGCTGCTCGGCGGCGAGCGGCGGCCTAACGTGGGCCGGGTCTGCATGGACCAGTTCGTAGTCGACCTCGGCGACAACGCGGCGGGCGTCACCGAGGGGGACACCGCCGTGCTGTTCGGCGGCGGCCCGGCCGAGCCGCGCGCCCAGGAGTGGGCCGATCGGCTCGACACCATCCACTACGAGATCGTGTGCTCGCCGCGCGGCCGGGTGACGCGCCGACACGTCGGCGGGGGAGTCGCTTGCCCGTGAGGGCCGCGTGTGCTGGACTCGACGGCGTGTGGTCCGCCGATACGTGAAGGGGTTCACGATGAGGTCGCGGCGTTCGAATATCTTGCGGGGCAACCATAATCGTTCGACCATCTGGCGCGGCGGCATGGCGACCGCCGGTGTGGTCGGCGCGCTGGCCGGTGCCCACGCGCTGCGCCGCGCCGGGGCGAGAGTGCTGTCGCCCGCGCGCCGCGACGAGTACCGCGACGAGGATTTCGGCCTGATCGAGGCAGACCGCCCCGGCGCGGTGGTCACCGAAGACGGTGTGCGCCTGGCCGTTCGCGAGTGCGGGCCGCCAGAGGCACCGCTCACCGTGGTGTTCGTACACGGGTTCTGCAACAGCATGGAGTCGTTCCACTTCCAGCGCCGGGATCTGGCGCGGCGCTGGGGCGACGCCGCGCGGCTGGTGTTCTTCGACCTGCGCGGGCACGGCCGCTCGGGCACGCCGGCCACCGAGAGCTGCACCGTCGCCCAGCTGGGTCGCGATGTGGCGGCGGTGGTGGAGGCCGTGGCGCCCGCCGGCCCGGTCGCGCTGGTCGGGCATTCGCTGGGCGGAATGGCGGTGCTCGCCGCGGCGGCCCAGTTCCCGGACCTGTTCGCGCGGCGGGTCGTGGCCGTGGGCTTGCTCTCCACCGCGGCCGCCGAGGTGACGGCGGCGGGCATCACCCAACTGCTGCGCAATCCCGCGATCGACGGTTTCCGGCTGGCCGTGCACACCGCGCCCGCACTCGTGCAGGCCGGACGTTCCACGGTGCGCCACCTCATCGCGCCGATCCTGCACGTCAGCTCGTTCCACGGCCCGGTGAGTCCCACGCTCTCGCGCTTCACCACCCTCATGATCGACGGCACCCCGGTGGAGACGATCGTGAAATTCTTGAAGGCGATTGAGCTGCACGATGAATCGGCCGCCCTGCCCACGCTGGCCGGTCTGCCCGTGCTGGTGCTCGGCGGCGCGCACGACCTGGTGATCCCGTTCCGCAACTCCCGCGCCCTGTCGCGGGCGCTGCCCGACAGCGAACTCATCCGCCTAGCGGGCGCCGCCCACATGCCGCATCTCCAGTTCCCCGACACCGTCAACGACGCGTTGCACGCGCTGATGCTGCGCGCGGGCATGTTCGCCGACGAGCCCGATGTTTCGTTGCGCCACACCGGCGGAGCGTGAGCAATAGCGTTCGGCGAGGGACGGCCTACCGGATCGAGGACGCCGTAGTCCTCACCTTGCCCGCACGGCCGCCAGGTTGTCCACGCTGTCGGGCGTCCCCTTGGGACAACACCGTGACGCCGGCCACCGAGACGCCGGACACCGCTCCACGAGCCCGTCACCCGGCGGGCCACACCGGCGCCCGCCGGATATCCGGGGGACCGCGGCCCTATCGCATGCGCCCGGTGACGGACCTGCTCCCGCCCCGTCGGTACGCTCGGACCAGTTCTCCGGAAGTCGTGACTGGGAGGTAAGGGTGGAGCAGCGGCGGGTTCTGCCCACCGTCGAGGACACCGAGGCGCTGGGGCGTGAGCTGGCGGCGGAACTCGGGGCGGGGGATCTCGTCGTGCTCGACGGTCCGCTGGGTGCGGGCAAGACGGCGCTGACGCGCGGTATCGCGGCCGGGCTCGGGGTGCGGGGCCGGGTCAGCTCGCCCACCTTCATCATCGCCAGACAGCATCGCGCGGGCGAACGCGCGGACGGGCCCGCGGTGCCGCTGGTGCACGTGGACGCCTATCGGCTGGGCGGCGACCTCGACGAACTCGACGCGCTCGACCTCGACACCGACCTGCACGACGCCGTGGTCGTGGTGGAGTGGGGACTCGGTGTGGTGGAGCATCTCGCCGACCGGCACCTGCGCGTGCGGCTGAGCCGCGAACCGGAATCCGACACGCGGACCGCGGTGTGGGAGTGGATCGAATAGACGCCGGTCACACCGGCGTAGCTATCCGGTAGCTCCGCGTCGGGGCCGAGTACCACCCGGTATCGTGGGGCCAATCATGCTTGTACTCGCTGTCGACACCGCGACGCCCGCCGTTACAGCGGGACTGGTGGATCTGGAGCCCGCCGCCGACGGCGTCGCGCTGCGCACCGTCGCCGCCCGGGTCCGGGTCGACGCCCGCGCGCACGCGGAGGCGTTGACGCCGCAGATCCTCGAATGCCTCACCGAGGCAGGGCGTTCCAGGACCGATATCGGGGCCGTCGTCGCGGGCGTGGGGCCGGGGCCGTTCACCGGCCTGCGGGTGGGCATGGCCACCGCCGCCGCGTTCGGTGACGCGCTCGGCATTCCGGTGTACGGCGTGTGCAGTCTCGACGCCATCGCCGCCGACGTGTGCGCGCAGGAGGATCTCGGCGAGCGCGAACTGCTCGTCGTCACCGACGCGCGCCGCCGCGAGGTGTACTGGGCGCGCTACCACGCGGGCGCGCGCGTGGCCGGGCCCGACGTGATCAAGCCGGGAGAGCTCGACGTGGCCGGCGCCGCCGCGATCGCCGGGTCCGCCTCGCACGTGGACCTGTTCGACCTGGCCGTGCTGCCCGTCGAAACGCCCTCGCCCGCCGGACTGGTGCGCGTCGCGGCCGCCGAGCTGCTCGCGGGCACCGTGCCCGAACCGCTCACCCCGCTCTACCTGCGCAGGCCCGACGCCGTGGAGAACAGCTACCGCGCCCTCGACCGGACGGGGGCGTGACGGTGGACCACCCCACCCCCGGAATCCGCATCGCCCCGATGACGCCCGCCGACATCGAGCGCTGCGTAGAACTCGAGCACCTGCTGTTCCCCGAGGACGATCCGTGGCAGGCGGTCGCGTTCCGCTCCGAACTCGCGGGCCCGCACAACTGCTACATCACCGCCCGCGACGAGCGCGGCCGCATGGTCGGGTACGCGGGTGTCGCGCTGCTCGGTGATGCCGAACACCCTGAGGCCGAGGTGCACACCATCGGCGTCGACCCGGAGTACCACCGAGCGGGCATCGGCACGCTGCTGCTGGAAGCGCTGCTCGCCGAGGCGGGTAAGCGCGGCGGGCCGGTGTTCCTGGAGGTGCGCACCGACAACGCGCCCGCGATCGGGCTGTACGCCAAGCACGGCTTCCACATCATCGGGCTGCGCAAGAACTACTACCACCCCAGCGGCGCCGACGCCTACACCATGCGCAGGCCGGAACTGACCGCGCTCCCGCTCCCTGACGAGGTGCTGTCGTGATCGTCATGGGCATCGAATCCTCCTGCGACGAAACGGGAGTCGGCATCGTCCGCCGCCTGCCCGACGGCAGCTGCGAGCTGCTGGCCGACGAGGTCGCCTCCAGCGTCGACCAGCACGCCCGCTTTGGCGGAGTGGTGCCGGAGATCGCGTCGCGCGCACACCTCGAGGCGATCGTGCCCGCCATGCGCCGCGCGCTGTCGGCGGCGGGGATCGCCAAACCCGACGCGTTGGCCGTGACCATCGGCCCCGGCCTCGCGGGTGCCCTGCTGGTGGGCGTCGCGGCGGCGAAAGCGTATGCGGCGGCGTGGGATGTGCCGTTCTACGCGCTGAACCACCTGGGCGGACACGTCGCGGTCGACACGCTCGAGCACGGCCCGATGCCGCCGTGCGTGGCGCTGCTGGTCTCGGGCGGGCACACGCATCTGCTGCACGTCACGGATCTGGCGGAGCCGATCGTGGAGCTGGGCAGCACCGTCGACGACGCGGCGGGTGAGGCGTTCGACAAGGTCGCCCGGCTGCTCGGGCTCGGCTTCCCCGGCGGGCCCGCGCTGGACGCGGCCGCCGCGTACGGCGACCCGAAGGCGATCGCGTTCCCGCGCGGGATGACCGGGCCGCGCGACGCCCGCTACGACTTCTCCTTCTCCGGACTCAAGACGGCTGTGGCCAGGTATGTGGAAGGCGCGCAGCGCCAAGGGAACACGACGGAGAATCTGCCGATCCCCGATATCGCGGCGTCCTTCCAGGAAGCCGTCGCCGACGTGCTCACCCTGAAGGCGGTGCGCGCCGCGCAGGACGTCGGCGTGAGCACGCTGGTGCTCGGCGGCGGCGCGACGGCGAACTCCCGCATCCGCTCGCTGGCCGAGGAGCGGTGCGCCGCCGCCGGTATCACGCTGCGCGTGCCGAAACCGCGCCTGTGCACCGATAACGGCGTGATGATCGCGGCCCTGGGCGCCCACGTCATCGCGGGTGGCGCGGCGCCGTCCTCGCTGACGGTCGCCACCGATCCGGGGCTGCCGGTGTCGGTGAGCCAGATCGCCTGACGGTCCGCGAATCACGCTCACACATCTGGTTTCGCGCTGCCGGGGACAGCCCCCTGCCGACCACCCGGGAGCCTCGCGTCTGGATCGGCAGACCGAGGGAGAGGCTGCTCGACCATGGCGCGAACGGTGACGATGCCGACGGGCCGGACAGCTCGGCGGATGCCGCGTGGTCGCGGTGACCCTGATGCGGGTCGGCGACACAGCCGAGTCCGGGAGCGATGCGCCCGCGAATCACCCGCGCGCGACCGAGGATTCGGCCCTCAGTCCGTCGGCGCGAGCTGGAGCGGGCTGGGCTCCGCCGAATCGGGGGTGGACGAGCCGGAGTTGGCGCGCGGGAACGGGAACGGGATACGGGTCTGCGCCGGCGCGGTGGTGGGGCCGGTGGTCGTCGGCGACTCGGTGTTGTTCGGGTTCCGATCGAGCTGCGAGGAACCGCCCGGGGCGGCCGGATTCGCGCCCGGTGTGGGCGTGGTCGGCGTGGTGGGGCTCAGCAGCGGGCCGAGCAGCTCTGGGAACGGGATCGGCGGCAGATTCGGGTCGGGCCGCAGCGTGGGCGTGGGCGTGGTGGTGGTGGCCGACGGCGTCGCCACCGTGCTGGTGGGCGTGGTCGGCTGGGTAGTGGCGGGCACCGTGGTCGGCACGCTGCCCGTGGGATAAACGGTGGGCTCGCGGTCCTCCGTGGTGACGGTGCCCGCTCCCGTGGGCGGAGCGACGGTCACCGGCGGGGCGGGCGGCACCAGCGCGCTGCTCGTGGTGCCCGCGGGGGAGACCTCCTCCTCGGAGGTGGGCGCGAATGTCTTGAAGCCGTAACCGATCACGAGGCCGACCACCACGATGGCGCCGGCCAGCGTGCCGACCACCTTCGTGAACGTGCCCGACGACGCTTCCGCGCCGAGCGCGGCCACCGGGAACACCGAGGGCTGCGCGGAGTCGGCGACCAGCGCCGCGCCCTTGGCGATCACGGCCTCGGGGTCATCGACCGTGATCACGGGCAGCTCGAGGTCGGACTCCAGCGCCGCGACGACAGCGGGGATATTGGCGCCGCCGCCGATCACCGCGACCGCCTGCGGGAACTTGGGCGCCCGCGCGAAGACGGCCTGCGCGAATCCGGTGGCCTCGCCCAGCAGATCGGCGATCAGTTCCTCGAAATCGGCCCTGGTGAGCTTGAGCGGGCGACCCGCGACGTGGTCGATGGTGACCGCGGGCGCGATCGACAGATGCTCCTTGGCGGCGCGCCCCCGGTTGGTGAGCATGCCGCGATTCGGCCGGGTACCGCGGCGGGCGTAGTGCACGTCGACCAGGTGGTGGTAGATGAGGTCGTCGATGGCGTTGCCGCTCACCGCGTGGGTGCGCTGGGAGTGCAGGACCGTGCTGTCGGCCGGATCGGCCACCGTGACGCTCAGCCCCGTGGCGCCCAGGTCGACGACGGCGACGGTCTCGTAGCGGTCGAGCAGACCGGTGTGGCGCAGGTAGGTGAGCGCGGCGACGCCCTCGGGCACCAGTTCCAGCGCGCGCTGCCTGCCGGTCGCGGACCGGATCACCTGCGCCTGTTCCTTGTTGCGGTAGGCGACGGCGACGGAGGTGGGCGGCTTGCCCGCGGCGGCCTCGAGCCCGGGCGGGTGCGACCCCGCGAAGCTGACGCCGACGGGATGGCTGGGCCATGCGATGTCGTGCGGTGTCTGCTGGACGGGCAACTGCGTGGTCATCAGATCGATGGAGGACGCGACGAGATCGCCGATGTCGGAATGCGCGGCATCGGCGGACACGACGCGGTAGTCGAAACTCTGCGCACCGTTGGACGCGGTGGCGACCAGCGCCGAGCACACGACCTCGTTCCCGGCGGAGATACCGAGGCTTGTTCGCATGTTCACCTCCCTTCGAGCGGATGGTCACGGTGTCGCCGACCATCTCGAATGGACTGCCGCAACGCCGCGTGGTCGGCGAGCGCTCCGGACTCGGGACCCGGTCGTTCCGTTCGGCCTGGTGGGACGGTGGAGCCGCTCCGGATCACGTGTGGACTTGCCCTGTGTGGATTCGCACGGTGGTGATGTGGGATCGCACTGTGGTGAAGCTCTTGTGACGCCGTACTTCGTATTTCGTTACCTGACGATGGCCCCCGCGGGCGCCGGTTCGTGAGAGAGACCAGAGGCGGGAACAACCGTCGTCAATACTGTCACAATCCGTTATCCGAACGTTACAGATTTCCGGAACCGATGGGAAGCCCCCGGGCCCCGGGGTAACCAACACTGCTCAGTGTGGGTTCGGCGCGGCCGCGGGCGCCGGATTGGCAGAACCCGGCCTTGAGCGCTGGCACTCTCATGTATAGAGTGCTAGTGGCACTGGTGAACGTGGTGGCCGGGCGATCGTCCACCCCGCGTATCGCCGGTGTCAGGCAGTTGTGACCACTGGGCCGGGTCCCGGCACCCGCGACGACGGGGCTGTGCGCAGGGGTCGTGCACCGTGACCGAACCGACGGTCCGGGACAACAGTCCCGGACGACCGTAATCCCCTGAAAGTGGAGGGCTCAACGTGGCGAGCGTGAACATCAAGCCGCTCGAGGACAAGATCCTCGTCCAGGCCAACGAGGCCGAGACGACGACGGCCTCCGGCCTGGTCATCCCGGACACGGCGAAGGAGAAGCCGCAGGAAGGCACCGTCGTCGCCGTCGGCCCCGGCCGCTGGGACGAGGACGGCGAGAAGCGGATCCCGCTGGATGTCCAGGAGGGTGACACCGTCATCTACAGCAAGTACGGCGGCACCGAGATCAAGTACCAGGGTGAGGAGTACCTGATCCTGTCCGCGCGCGACGTGCTGGCTGTCGTCAGCAAGTGACCGCGCTCGGCGCGGGCCCGACCGGCCCGCGCTTCCCGGCCTCGTCCGGGATCGAGTCGTAACGACGGTGCCCCGGTTCCCCTTCCACGGGGCCGGGGCTCTGTCGTTTCAGCCCCCAACCGGGCGGCGGGTCACGGCCCCACCGGGCCGCGCCGCCCCGGAATCCGAGGAAAAGGACTTATGGCAAAGCAGATCGAGTTCGACGAGAAGGCTCGCCGGGCTCTGGAACGCGGCGTCGACAAGCTCGCCGACGCGGTGAAGGTCACCCTCGGCCCGCGCGGTCGCCACGTGGTGCTCGCGAAGGCCTTCGGCGGCCCCACCGTCACCAACGACGGCGTCACCATCGCGCGCGACATCGACCTCGAGGACCCGTTCGAGAACCTGGGCGCCCAGCTCGTCAAGAGCGTCGCCACCAAGACCAACGACGTCGCCGGCGACGGCACCACCACCGCCACCGTGCTGGCCCAGGCGCTGGTGCGCGGCGGCCTGAAGAACGTCGCGGCCGGTGCCAACCCGATCACCGTCGGCGCGGGCATCGCCAAGGCCGCCGACGCGGTCTCCGAGGCGCTGCTGGCCGCGGCCACCCCGGTCTCGGGCGAGCAGGCCATCGCGCAGGTCGCCACCGTGTCCTCGCGCGACGAGGAGATCGGCGAGATGGTCGGCAAGGCGCTGACCACCGTCGGCAAGGACGGCGTGGTCACCGTCGAGGAGTCCTCGACGCTGCAGACCGAGCTCGTCGTCACCGAGGGCGTGCAGTTCGACAAGGGCTATCTCTCGCCCTACTTCGTCACCGACACCGACACCCAGCAGGCCGTGCTCGAGGACGCCCTGGTGCTGCTGCACCGGGACAAGATCACCTCGCTGCCCGACTTCCTGCCGCTGCTGGAGAAGATCGCCGAATCCGGTAAGCCGGTGCTGATCATCGCCGAGGACGTGGAGGGCGAGCCGCTGTCCACCCTGGTGGTCAACGCGATCCGCAAGACGCTCAAGGCCGTCGCCGTCAAGGCTCCGTTCTTCGGCGACCGCCGCAAGGCGTTCCTCGACGACCTGGCCGTCGTCACCGCCGGCACCGTGATCAACCCCGATCTCGGCATCACCCTGCGCGAGGCGGGCATCGAGCTGCTCGGCAAGGCGCGTCGCGTGGTCGTCACCAAGGACGACACCACGATCGTCGACGGTGCGGGCAGCGCCGAGGACATCGCGGCCCGCAGCGCGCAGCTGCGCCGCGAGATCGAGGCCACCGATTCCGATTGGGATCGCGAGAAGCTCGAGGAGCGCCTGGCCAAGCTGTCCGGCGGTGTCGCGGTGATCAAGGTCGGCGCGGCCACCGAGACCGCGCTCAAGGAGCGCAAGTACCGCGTCGAGGACGCGGTGAGCGCGGCCAAGGCCGCCGTTGACGAGGGCATCGTGCCCGGTGGCGGCACCGCTCTGGTGCAGGCCGCGGCCAAGCTGGTCGAGCTGCGCGATTCGCTGTCCGGTGACGAGGCCGTCGGCGTCGAGGTGGTCCGCAAGGCGCTCGAGGCGCCGCTGTACTGGATCGCCAGCAACGCGGGCCTGGACGGCGCCGTGGTGGTCGGCAAGGTCGCCGAGGGCAAGGACGGCTTCAACGCCGCCACCCTCACCTACGGCGATCTGCTCACCGACGGCGTCGTGGACCCGGTGAAGGTGACCCGGTCGGCCGTCGTGAACGCGGCCTCGGTCGCGCGCATGGTGCTCACCACCGAGAGCGCCGTGGTCGACAAGCCGGCCGAGGAGGCCGACGACCACGGACATCACGGTCACGCGCACTGATCGCGGTATGGCGAAGGCCCCCGGACATGTTCCGGGGGCCTTGTCGTTTCGGGGATGTGCGCGAGGGCGGATGTCCGCGGGAGGCGGATCTCGACGGCCTGCGCGGCGTGCGCGAGAAGTGACGGGGGAACCGCACCGTCACCCTGGCACCGACGGTGATCGTGGGGACCGGCGCTCGGACGCGCACGAGGTCCGGGGGAGCGAGCAACCGAGCCGGGAGCGTCTCCTCGGGCCCGGGCGGAACCGGTGAATCTCGATCAGGAGGCCACTGGTGGTTGCTCGGCGGCGATGGCCGCGAGCAACCGGGCGCGCAATGCGGGTGGCGGCGCGGTGGCCGTCACGGCGGAGAGGGTACACAGAGCGTCTTTGGTCTGCTGTACCTCCGCGAGGAACACGGCACGTAGTACCGGATCCTCACCGTCGAGCAATTCCTGTACCGCGTGATGGTCTTCGTCGTCGATCGATCCGAGCGCGACGGTGTGCGCGAGATCGACCTGGCCTTCGTTCATCTCACGTCACCCCCAAACTTTTCTTCAGTCGTGTCAATCCGTCCCGAATCCGGGACTTAACGGTCGGTAACCCTACGCCGAGATGGGTGGCCACTTCCGCGTAGGTCCGGCCGCCGTAGTAGGCCAGCGAGATGGCTTCCCGCTGTGTCTCGGTCAGGCCGGTGAGCCCGGCGAGGACGGCCTGTTGTTCGAGCCTGCGCTCGACCTCTTCGGTCACCTCGTCGAACTCGTTGCCGAGCACCCGCACCCCGTACGCGACTTCCCGCACGGTGTGCGCCTGTTCGGCGCGGACCCGGTCGACGGCACGCCGGTGGGCGAGCGTCATCAACCACGTCACGGCGGACCCCTTCGCGGGGTCGAAGCTGGCTGCGGTTCGCCAGATCTGGAGATACACCTCTTGTGTCGTCTCCTCCGCGTACCCCGGGTCGTGGAGCACCCGGAGCACCAGACCGAACACCCGAGCCGACGTTCGGTCGTACAGTTCGGCGAAAGCTTCCTGGTCGGACTCGCCGCAACGATGCAAGAGAGCGGCTAGCTCGATGCTTTCGGCTGCGCGTGCCGACACCGCAGATTCCACGCTCGGTGGGATGGCTTCTCTACGGAACGAGTCGCCCTCTGCGGCCGGCGGCCGCGTTGTCACAACGCTCCATTCTGTGTCATCGGTCACTACCGTAGCGCGTTGCTATCGCCTCCTTCCGGCGGGGTCGGCAAGAAATGGCAACGGCCCAGCTACGGTGCCGTGCGAGCGCGACACGCCGGGCGATTCAGCTGTGGCACACCGGGAGCCGACGCGCGGCTCCGCTCCGACGTCCGTGCGTCCGCGGGCGGCTCGCAAGGAGCGCTGCCTGCGGATATCGCGATGCCGTACCTCGACGTCGGTCCCGGGCGCGCTCGGCGATGGGCCGTCGGGCGCCCGGCCGGTGATCGAGCATCCGGTGTAGCAGGGGCCGGTTGTTTGGGAAGTCATTCGGCGCCCCGCAACGCGCGGATGGGTCGCTTGTTCAGACTGCCATTCGCCTGCGGTTGCGCCGGGCGTGCATCTCGCGCTCGGTCTCGGACATGCCACCCCAGATGCCGTAGGGCTCGCTGACCTTGAGCGCGTGGCTGCGGCACTGCATCAGGACGGGGCAGGTGCGGCAGATCTCCTTGGCGCGCATCTCGCGGGCGGTGCGGGCGCGGCCGCGCTCGCCGTCGGGGTGGAAGAACACCGCCGAGTCCACGCCGCGGCAGGAGCCGCGCATCTGCCAATCCCAGACATCGGCGTTCGGTCCGGGGAGGTGGGTGGGCATGGGCATGGTGAACTCCTCGTAGTGCGAGCTCGTCGGCGTTGTCGAGCAGTGTGTCTGCAACAGTCGTGGGCCACATCGCGATCGGCGATGCCCCGCGGCTCGCCCTTCGCGGTCGCTGCCATTTCGCGCGGCGCCGTCCGTGGCGATGAGCTACGTTAGGTCCAGCCGCGAAATTCCGTCAATAGTTCGGCGCACCGGTTTTCTGAATCCTTAATGGCGAGATTTAACCTGGGCGCTGTTTACATTTAACAGGTCATCCGGTAATACTGGCCGGTTGGCCAGTGGGCGGCGCGCTGATCCCTGCTCGCATGCGCCGAGTGTTTGCGCAGTTCAGTTCATATTTTTCTCGGTACGTTCCGGTATCGGAGGGGTGTGCGGGGCCGTCGGGGCGCCCTCGAGGGAGTGGTGGAGGCTGCTATGTCGAGAGCCTATGAGATGGCGGAAACGCGGCGCCGAGGTTAATTGCGCGAAACGCATGTGAATTCGAGTGGTCGCCGATCCCGGGGCGCCGGACGAGATTTACGTGATGGAAACATCAATACCGTGCAAGAAATGCTGGAGGGTTGCCGGAAGGTTTCGGGCGCCCCGGAACCGGAGGGCGACCGGCGGTGGGCCGGGGTTGGTGCGCGGGCCGTATTCGCGCAAGATCCCCCTGTGGATGTTCGATATGAAGCCCTCGCCGACGCCGCGTTCGGCGGCCGCCCCGGCATGTCCGCTGCCGAGTTGCCAGCCGCCCACGACGCCTACGGCCACTGGTTGCGCGCGGTGGTGCTCGGGGGACAGGGCCGCTACGCCGCGGCCCGCGCCGAACTCGCTCGGGTGCGCGCGGGCGGGGCCGATCCGGTGCTGCTCTCGCTCGCCGCGAGCACCCGCGGCTCGCTGCTGCGCCAGCTCGGCTGGCACACCCTCGCCTCCGGCCCGGACGGTGACGCGGCGGGCCTGGCGCTGCCCCTGATCGCTTCGCGTGCTGCCTCAGGCTCGGACGAGGGACCGCTGCCCGGGCTCGGGCGCCCGTACCGCCCTGACGCGTACGACGCCGCCGCCGACGCCCTCACCGGGCTCGCGGCCGACGCGCTCGGCGTCGGCAGGATCGCCCTGGCGCGGCGGCTGCTGGCGCGCTGCGCCGCCACCGTGCCCGACGACCGGTGGCGGGCCGGGATCCGGCGGCACTGGGTGTCGGCCGAGGCCGAACTCGCCGCGGGCGCCGCCGAGGCGGCGTTGCCGCACGCGCGCGCGGCCGTGGCGGCCGCCGACGATGCGTCTTCGGTACGGCACCGGATCAAATCGCGGCTGCTGCTCGCGGCCGCGAGTGCCGCGGCGGGCGATCTCGGCACCGCGAAGGTGATGGCCGACATAGTCGCGGCCGACTGCCGGGAGCGCGATCTGCTGCCGTTGCGGTGGGCGTGCGCGATGCTGCGATCCGGTCTCGGCGAGGCATCCGCGGAGAGGGAGGCGCGGGCCTGCTCGGCCGAGATAGCCCGTCGTGGGGGCACTTTCCGACCGCTCGGGTTGTAGTGACAACCGACCATGTTGCCCGGCCGCGCGCCGGGTGTCGCTATTGTTAGACCCGTTCCGCAAACACTTGCGGGAGCACAGGTCATCGGGCCGGTGCCACTTGTAACGCCAGGAATATCTCTGACGATGACTCACTCGGGCGAAGAGCTGGACCTCGCCGTCACTGCCGCAGCGCAGGGCGACAGATCCGCTTTAGCTCAGGTACTCGAGCTGATCCGCCCGCTCGTTGTCCGGTATTGCCGTGCGCGTATCGGTGCGGCCGAGCGGGGCCAGCTTTCCGCCGACGATGTTGCGCAGGAGGTATGTCTGGCCGTGATGACCGCGCTGCCCAGGTATCAGGACCAGGGCAGGCCCTTCATGGCCTTCGTATACGGAATCGCTTCGCACAAGGTCGCCGACGCACATCGCAACGCCGCTCGTAACAAGGCGGAGGCGATGGCCGAAGTACCAGATGTCATATCCACCGACCAAGGCCCGGAGCAGCGAGCTCTCGAATCCGAGACGAGCAGGCAGATGAACCGTCTGCTCGCAACGCTTCCTGAGAAGCATCGGGAGATCCTGATCCTGCGCTTGGTCATGGGTTTGTCAGCGGAAGAAACCGCGGTCGCCGTGGGCAGTACGGCGGGTGCGATACGAGTGGCCCAGCACAGGGCACTCGCGAAACTGAAGTCACAAGTGGCGAGGGCAGGTGAAATGTATGGCTAGGGATGACTGGAAGGCGCGACGTGGATCGCGTAACAGCGGTCCCTACGCCGAGGGCGCCGGCGACAGCGGCCCGGTCGACATCGTCGCGGTACGCCGCGACGATGCTCTGATCGACGCCATCGCCGGTGGTGGGCCGGTGCAGACCGACAACCCGGAGGAGTTCCAGCTCGCCTCGTTACTGGCGGACTGGCGCGCGGAGCTCGTGGCTCCCGACCTACCGGCGGACCCGGATCTGGACACGGTGTTCGCCGCGGTGAACCAGGAGATCGGCGCCCGTAAAGTCCGGGTGAGCGCGGCCAATCGTGGCCGGCTACGCCTGGTCGGCCCGATCGCGGGTACCGCGGCCGCACTGGCTCTCGTCTTCGGCGGGGTGACGGCGTTCTCCTACAACGCCGAACCCGGTGATCCGCTGTGGCGGGTCAAGGAGGTCGTGTTCAGTGAACAGGCGCAGACCACCGTGGTGGCGCGTGCCGATTCCGAGCTGACGCAGGCCCGGCAGGCGATCGAGCAGGGCAACGCGGCGCAGGCCCGTGCGCTGCTGGAGCGGGCTCAGGTCAACGTCTCCCAGGTCAGTGACGACAGCACCAAGCGGGATCTGGCCGGTCAGTGGCAGCGCCTGCTGGCGGAGCTGCGGGGCATCTCGCCCGAGATCGCGGCCCAGCTCGAGCAGACGCTCGATCCGACCGCGCCCACCACGCCCGGCTCGACCGCGCCGGTGCCGCCGACCAGCGACGTGACCAACACGATCATGGGCGTGCCGCCGGAGTCGTCGACGTCGCAGGAGCCGTCCGAGACCGAGCCGACGGAGCCGCCGACCAGGCCGACCACGCCGCCCGTGGACACCACCGCCCCGGCAACGCCTCCGGTCGAGCCCACCACGCCGCCTACGTCCGCGCCGACGACCCCGCCCACCGCGGTGCCGACGTCGGCGGGCACGGTGGCGCCCACCCGGACGCATGTCGAGGACGGGCCGGGCACGATCACCATCCCGATCCCGAACATCCCCGGCTTGCCCGGTGGCGAGCAGACGCCGCCGAGGTGACCTCGGGGGTAATCGATCTCACAGTCCGCGGCGGTTCGCCGTGGGTGGCCCGTCGGCCGTCGCCGGCGGGGCGAGCGACATCACATCGATGCGTGCGTTGTGCGGGATGTCGTGAAGAGGGCGCCCGGAAACAGCCGGGCCGCAGCCGATCTCCACGGGAGGTCGGCTTTTTCGTGTCGGTGTGCGCGAGCCGGGATCAGCTGTCGAAACCGTCGAACCCGTCGCCGTGGAAGGCCTCGTTCATGGACGCGTCCGCGTAACCGCGGCAGTAGTCCCAGGTGACGTACGCCTCCGGCGTCGGGTCGTAGGCGGGCTCGTGCGGGCGCACCGTGCCGTCGACCAGCAGTTGGAGCAGGTTGGCGCGCAACATGTCCCAATCGTGGTAGTGATCCTGCCTGCAGTCCTCGCAGCTCACGACGAGCCCGCGGATACCGCGGTGCGCCAATAGGGCCTCGTACACCGCGAGGTCGGCGAGATCCTCCTCGACCGCAAGGCGCTCGTGGGGATCCAGCGGTTCGCCGGGCTCGATGGCATCGAGTGCGGCGGACGGGTCGGAGGGGTCTCCGGCGAACGGATCCGGCGGCAAGCCAGGTGGTAGATGGTCACGCACACACCCACGGTACGCAGAACAGGGCGGTCTGCGCCAGCGATGGCGGGTGCCAGTTTCGCGAAGCGCCCGGCTCGGCCCGTCGTCGGCGGGGTTTGCGGGACAGATACCATGGACGGCAGGCGCCGGACAGTTCCCGACACGCTGACCTCGCCGCCACCGTCCATCCCATCAGTTGTGCGCGACGCCGGTTCGCCGGCGTCTCTCGCTTTCGACGTCCAGGAGGGGTCGATCCGAATGAGTAATCCCGTATCGGGCGAACGGCTCGCAGTCCGCCCCCCTACGGGTGGCGACGACCCGAACAAGGTCGCCATGCTCGGGCTCACGTTCGACGACGTGTTGTTGCTGCCCGCCGCCTCGGATCTGATCCCCAGCTCCGTGGAGACCTCGAGCCTGCTCACCAAGGAGATCCGGTTGCGGACCCCCCTGGTGAGTTCGGCGATGGACACCGTCACCGAGGCCAGGATGGCCATCGCGATGGCGCGCGCCGGCGGGATGGGCGTGCTGCACCGCAACCTGTCGGCGGCCGATCAGGCGGCCCAGGTGGAGACGGTGAAGCGGTCCGAGGCGGGCATGGTGACCGATCCGGTGACCTGTCGCCCCTCCGACACCCTCGCCGAGGTGGATGCGATGTGCGCCCGCTTCCGCATCTCCGGACTGCCGGTGGTGGACGAGACCGGCGCGCTGGTGGGCATCATCACCAACCGCGACATGCGCTTCGAGGTCGACCAAGAGCGCCGGGTCGCCGACGTGATGACCAAGGCCCCGCTGATCACCGCCCAGGAGGGCGTCACCGCGGAGGCCGCGCTGGGCTTGCTGCGCCGCCACAAGGTCGAGAAGCTGCCGATCGTGGACGGCAACGGCCGCCTGCGCGGGCTCATCACCGTCAAGGATTTCGTCAAGACCGACCAGTACCCCGACGCCACCAAGGACCGCGACGGCCGCCTGCTGGTCGGCGCCGCGGTCGGCGTGGGCGCGGACGCCTGGTCGCGCGCCATGTCGCTGGCCGACGCCGGTGTCGACGTGCTGGTGGTCGACACCGCGCACGGCCACCAGGCGCAGGTGCTGCAGATGGTCGCCAAGGTCAAGGCCGAGGTCGGCGACCGCATCCAGGTGGTGGGCGGCAATATCGCCACCCGCGCGGGTGCCGCGGCGCTGGTCGAGGCGGGCGCCGACGCGGTCAAGGTGGGTGTGGGCCCCGGCTCGATCTGCACCACCCGCGTGGTGGCCGGTGTCGGCGCGCCGCAGATCACCGCGATTCTCGAGGCCGTGGCCGCGTGCAAGCCGCACGGTGTGCCGGTCATCGCCGACGGCGGCATCCAGTTCTCCGGTGACATCGCCAAGGCCATCGCGGCGGGCGCGTCCACCGTCATGCTGGGTTCGCTGCTGGCGGGCACCGCCGAATCGCCGGGCGAGCTGATCCTGGTGGGCGGCAAGCAGTTCAAGAGCTACCGCGGCATGGGGTCGCTGGGCGCGATGCAGGGCCGCGGCCAGGCCAAGTCGTTCTCCAAGGACCGCTACTTCCAGGACGACGTGCTCGCCGAGGACAAGCTGGTCCCCGAGGGCATCGAGGGCCGGGTGCCGTTCCGCGGCCCGGTCAACCAGGTCATCCACCAGCTGGTCGGCGGCCTGCGCGCGGGCATGGGCTACACGGGCGCGCAGAGCATCGCCGACCTGCAGCAGGCGCAGTTCGTGCAGATCACGGCGGCGGGTCTCAAGGAGAGCCACCCGCACGACATCACGATGACCGTCGAGGCCCCGAACTACACCGGCCGCAACTGAGCGCGGGCCTGCGCGGGCCGGAGGACCCCGGCTCGCGTAGACCTGTGGCCCTTCTCCATCGGACGACAGGCGACTAGGTTCGTAGTCGGGTTTCCGCCTGCCCGGAACAGGGCCGATCTCCCATGACTTTCGCGTTCGGCGCACATCCGCCAGACGAACGCGTCCAACTCACCCGGGGCAGGGTGAACAACAGAACACATCGAACGCTCTCACCCTCGCCACCACGCACGGAGCGAGCCCGACGAGCGACCGTTCGCGGCCCGTCTCGTGGCCCGGCGATCGAAGCGCACGCGCGTCAGCGCGAGTCTCGATCGCCGGGACGCGAGACAGGAAGGGGCGCGAACACGCGCGCCCCGGCGCGCCAACCACACAGGAGGATCACGTGCGCGACATGGTCGAGATCGGCATGGGCCGGACGGCCCGGCGTACCTACGAACTGGACGACGTCGACATCGTGCCGTCGCGGCGGACCCGGTCGTCGAAGCAGGTGTCGCTGGCGTGGCAGCTGGACGCCTACCGCTTCGAGATCCCGTGCCTGGCCCATCCCACCGACGCGCTGGTCTCGCCGAAGTTCGCCATCGAGCTGGGGCGCCTCGGCGGCTTGGGCGTGATCAACGGCGAGGGCCTGTGGGCCAGGCACGCCGATGTGGAGTCCAAGATCGAGCAGCTGCTGGAGCTGGTCGGCAAGGGCGGTTACGAGCGCGCGGTGGCGCTGCTGCAGGAGCTGCACGCCGCGCCGATGCAGCCGGATCTGCTGGCGGCGGCGGTCGCGGAGGTGCGCGCGGCCGGGGTGACGGTGGCGGTGCGGGTGAGCCCGCAGAACGCGCGCGCCGTGACGCCCGGACTGTTGCAGGCGGGTGTGGACCTGCTGGTGGTGCACGGCACGATCATCTCCGCCGAGCACGTGGGCGACGGCGAGCCGCTGAATCTGAAGACGTTCATCGCCGAGCTGGACGTGCCCGTGGTGGCGGGCGGGGTGAGCGATCACCGCACCGCGCTGCACCTGATGCGCACGGGCGCGGCGGGCGTCATCGTGGGCTACGGCTCGTATCCCGGTGCGACCACCACCGGCGAGGTGCTGGGCATCGGGGTGCCGATGGCCACGGCGATCGCCGACGCGGCGGCCGCGCGCCGCGACTACTTGGACGAGACCGGCGGCCGCTACGTGCACGTCATCGCCGACGGCGATATCGCCACCTCGGGCCAGCTCGCGAAGGCCATCGCGTGCGGTGCCGACGCGGCGGTGCTCGGTGTGCCGCTCGCCGTATCGGCCGAGGCGCCCGGTCGTGGCTGGTACTGGCCGTCGGCCGCCGCGCACCCGTCGGTGCCGCGCGGCTCGCTGCTGCACGTGGCCGATCCGTGGGATCTGGGTGGCGAGCCCGTCGAGCAGGTGCGTCCGAGCCTGGAGCGCGTGCTGTATGGCCCGTCCGATGATCCGTTCGGCTCGCTGAACCTGGTCGGCGGCCTGCGCCGCTCGATGGCGAAGGCCGGGTACTCGGATCTGAAGGAGTTCCAGAAGGTCGGGCTCAGCGTCCGCGCCTGAGCGGCTGACCTGGTGCGCCGCGGTTTTGCTGGGGGAGCGGCTTCGGCGGGCACGGCCTGCGAGCCGACCCGCTCAGCGCACCCGCAGCGGTGACACCCGTTCGCGCAGGAATCGGCGGATGGTGTGGTTCACCGATTCCGCGTGGGTCATCGTGACGGCCAGGCGCGCGCCGTCGATCTCCGCGTAGGTCGAGTCGGTCAGGGCGTCGGCGAGCTGGGTGGTGCGGTCGCGGCCGATACCGCTGCGGGTGGCGTGGATGACCAGGGCCGGGCAAGTGATCTCGGCCAGCCGCTCGTGCACGGAGTCGCGGGCCAGCAGCGCGCCGGCGGCGGCGTCGAGGCCGCGGCGGTCGCTGGTCAGCCAGCGCCTTGTCCAGACGCCGCGGTGGTGTTCGTCGTCGCCGATGAGCCAGGTGGCCAGCCGGTGCACGGCGCGTTCCTTCGCGTCGTCGTCGCACCACTCGTCCAGGAACTGCTGGGTGGCGCTGGCCTGGTGCGGCGTGGGTCCGTGCGCCTCGGTGGAGATGAGGATGAGCGCGGCCACCCGCTCGGGCGCGATGAGCGCGGTGCGCAGCGCGGTGAACCCGCCCTGGGCGGTGCCGCCGACCACAGCCCGTTCGGCGCCGACGTGGTCGAGCACGGTGAGCGCGTCGCGCGCGGAGGTCCAGTAGGTGAAGGGCAGCCCCTGGTCGGTGGTGCGGCCGTGGCCGCGCGCGTCCCAGGCGACGACACGGAATTCCGGTGCCAGCGCGGCGATCTGTGAAGCGAACATGGTGTGGTCCATGAGAAATTCGTGCGCGAGTAGCACCACCGGTCCGCCGCCCCCGCTGTCCTCGTAGTGGATGTCGGCGTCTACCGCGTGGGCGAAGGGCACGAGCAAGAGGATAACCAGCGGTGGCGGGGTGCGAAGGGGGTTTGGCGGGCTCACTAGACTGTGGCGGTGGCAGAATCCCAGAGACCGGTCCTCGTCGTCGACTTCGGTGCCCAATACGCTCAGCTGATCGCCCGGCGCGTGCGCGAGGCGAGCGTGTACTCCGAGGTGATTCCGCATACCACCACGGTCGAGGAGATCGCGGCGCGCGAGCCGCTCGCGGTGATCCTGTCCGGCGGTCCGTCCAGCGTGTACGCCGAGGGCGCGCCGCAGCTGGACGCGCGGCTGTTCGATCTGGAACTGCCCGTCTTCGGCATCTGCTACGGCTTCCAGGCGATGGCCCAGGCGCTGGGCGGCACGGTCGCGCACACCGGCACCCGCGAATACGGCCGCACCGAACTGAACATCGACGGCGGTCTGCTGCACGGCGGCCTGCCCACCATCCAGCCGGTCTGGATGAGCCACGGCGACGCGGTGACCGACGCGCCCAAGGGTTTCGAGGTCACCGGCACCACGGCGGGCGCGCCGGTCGCCGCGTTCGAGGACAAGCGGCGCCGCCTGGCCGGCGTCCAGTACCACCCCGAGGTGCTGCACTCCCCGCACGGTCAGCAGGTGCTGAGCCGCTTCCTGCACGAGCTGGCGGGCATCCCGGCCACCTGGACGCCGGCGAGCATCGCCGAGTCGCTGGTGCAGCGGGTGCGCGAGCAGGTCGGTGACGGGCACGCGATCTGCGGACTGTCGGGCGGCGTGGACAGCGCCGTGGCCGCCGCGCTCGTGCAGCGCGCCATCGGCGACCGGTTGACCTGTGTGTTCGTCGATCACGGCCTGTTGCGTTCGGGCGAGCGCGAGCAGGTGCAGCAGGACTTCGTGGCCGCGACGGGCGCGAAGCTGGTGACCGTGGACGCGGTGGACAAGTTCCTGGGCGAGCTGAAGGGCGTCACCGACCCGGAGGAGAAGCGCAAGATCATCGGCCGGGAGTTCATCCGCTCCTTCGAGGACGCGGTGAGCGAGGTCGTGGCCGAGCACGGCGCCGAGGACGGCGCGGCGCCCGAGGTCGAGTTCCTGGTGCAGGGCACGCTCTACCCCGACGTGGTGGAGTCCGGCGGCGGCAGCGGCACCGCGAACATCAAGTCGCACCACAATGTCGGCGGCCTGCCGGAGGATCTCGAGTTCGAGCTGGTGGAGCCGCTGCGCCTGCTGTTCAAGGACGAGGTGCGCGCCGTCGGTCGCGAACTGGGCCTGCCCGAGGAAATCGTGGCCCGCCAACCTTTCCCGGGTCCGGGTCTGGCGATCCGCATCGTCGGCGAGGTGACCGCCGACCGTCTGGCCACGCTGCGCCAGGCCGACGCGATCGCCCGCGAGGAGCTCACCGCCGCCGGTCTGGACCGCCAGATCTGGCAGTGCCCGGTGGTGCTGCTGGCCGATGTCCGCAGCGTCGGCGTGCAGGGTGACGGCCGCACCTACGGCCACCCCATCGTGCTGCGCCCGGTCTCCAGCGAGGACGCCATGACCGCCGACTGGACCCGCTTGCCCTACGAAGTGCTGGAACGCATTTCGACGCGCATCACCAACGAGGTGGCGGAAGTGAACCGCGTGGTCCTCGACGTCACCAGCAAGCCGCCGGGCACCATCGAGTGGGAGTGAGCGGCGCGGGATGTCGCTGTGGCATGCCATGATTCGGCCATGTCCGCGCCCGCGGTGCTGTCCGGTTCCACGCTCTACCTCGACTGGGTGCGGGGTGCCGAGCCCGGTGCGGTAGCGCGCGCCGAGCGGGTCGTGGCCGAGATCGCGGACGGGTTGCGCCGCGGCTGGGAGAAGCCCGCCCGGTACGTGGGTGATATCGCGGCGTCGGCGCGCGGGCTGCCCGCCGGGCATCTGCCCTGGTTCTGGGACACGGTCGCACACCGGCTCGCCGCGAACGCGGACGGTTCCCGGCTGGGCGGGCGCTTCCGCAAGGCGGCGGGTGCGGCGTATTCCCGTGCGCGGCAAGCCGAACGGGAGCACGACCTGCCGATCGACGCGGATTTCCGCGTGCGCAACGCGCTGCTGATGGCCCGGCACGGGGCGATCCCGGTCAAAGAGCTGGCACCGCAGCAGAAATGGCTGGCCCAGCTATTTCCACCCGGCGACGCGCACACCGAGTTCGTGCGACTGCTCGAGGCGTGGTCGGCGGGTGGCGGACCGCTGGGCGCGGACTGGCACCGCCGGGTGCGGGCGTCGGCGAAGGCGGCCGGGCTGCCGGTGGACGAGGACGCCCGCGTGCTGGCGTCCGTCCTCGGCGTAGGCCGGGGCGGGGAGGTGCCCGACGGTCTACTCGACGGTGCCGCAGCCGTTTTCGCCTCGGCGAAGCCCGCGCCGGCCACCGGCCTGCTATCGCTGTTCCCGGAGACGAACACCGACGGCGGTGCGCTCCTGCGCATGCTGGACGCGGCGGGCACGGTCGACGCGATGGCCGATGCGGAGAGCACGCCCGACCTCGATCCCGCCGAGTGGTTGGGCAGGTTCTATCACCTGTACTGCTACCGGAAGGTCCCGTACGGCGGCATCATCGAACAGCCCATGCCCGCCGAGCTTTTCGACGCCGTGCGGCGCTGGGCGCCGAGACTGCGCGCGAATGGTGCGCCGGTTCGGTTGCGCGAGAGCCGATTCACGCACAGCCACGTGGACACCGACCTGGCCGATGCCCTGCTCGCCGAGGGCATCCCGCTCGACACCGGACGGTCGAAACTGTCCTACCGGGGCGGTAACTCGCGCCGTGACCTGCACGCGCTCGCCGCGCACCCCGAGTACGGCCCGCAGCTCGAGCGCCTGATCCACGCCCACCGTGGCACGCACGGTTCGGCGATCGGAAAGCTGCCCGACAACCCCGGCATCGAGGCGAGTGTGCATGCGCGCGTACTCGCCGTCCTGGAGCGGGTCCGCGGCGGCGGACTGCTCACCGCCGAGCACGCGATCGAGGAATTGGACGGCCTGCTCGACGCGCCGACGGTGCGCGCGCTCGACGGTATCGACGGTGCGCTGGCCGGGCTGGACGGGACCGGGCCGCTGCTGCGCACGGTGCGCGCGGGCATCCCTGCCGAATTCCACTGGCCCGCACTGGAAGAAGCGCTCACCGAGGTGGGCGAGGTGGTCGGTGCGACGGCGACCTGGCCCGCGCTCACCGTGTTCGGTGTGGACCGCGCCGTCACCGTCGGTGCCGAGAAGGTGCTCGCGCGCACCGAGTTCCGGCTGCCGCCGGAGGCGGCGTGGCATCTGGTGCTCGGCGTCGGCGGCGATTTCCTCGTCGCGTACGCCACCGCTGGTTGGCGACACAGCGCGCCCTACGCGTTCTGGGCTTCGGCGCCGGGCGAGGTTTTCGAACCCGACGAGGACAATGGACTGATCTGTCGCGGTTCCGGCGGCGGCGCGCTCGGCTACCAGTTCGCCACCGGCGACGGCCGCCACGACGGCGATCACGTGCTGCGGCCCGGCGATCAGCACGGCGTCGGACGATACGACATGCAGCTCAGCGACGGTGTGCGCCTGTGGAGTGCGCAGTACAGCGTCGGGGGTAGGAACGAATGGTCGGAGGTCGATCCGGTCACCGGGGAACGCACCGATACCTTCTCGCTCCCCAAATTCTTCGCGCCCGACGACGTTCCGGAAGGGCGACAGCTCGCGTGGACGCAGCTGTCGTATGCGCCGCTGCCCGACGGGGTCGACTCCCCATTGGGTTCGGCGAACGGGCTCACCGGGTTTCGTGTCACGCGGGACCGTGCGTCGGAACGCGAGTATGTCCTCGAAGGGATGGACGGCCGGACCGCGACGTTCGCGGGCGGGGCGCACCGGGACCTACCGTGGGGTG
This sequence comes from Nocardia puris, assembly GCF_003315035.1. Classification (GTDB taxonomy): domain Bacteria; phylum Actinomycetota; class Actinomycetes; order Mycobacteriales; family Mycobacteriaceae; genus Nocardia; species Nocardia puris. Next base: position 52,680 of record NZ_QNRE01000008.1, on the reverse strand, counting down.
TGGTCCGGATGCCGGGCGGCGATACCGGCGTGGTCGTCACTCACGACGTCGTCGATGTCTTCGCCCCGATGCGCGCGCACGTGGACGATTCGCCGCTGTGGGAGGTGCGTTCGTTCCCCGACCCGCGCGCGTACCGCGAGCCGGACCCGCTCGGGCGAGCGATGATGCCGCCGCCCGCGTTCTGGCACTTCCTCCGTCCGCGCGATCCCGCCGGTTCCCGGGCTTTGCGGCGGTTCGACAGCACCGCCGCGTCCGCGCTGATCAGCGACGGCGTGGTCCCCGCGGAGGTCACCGATCCCGTGCTCGCCGACGCGATCCGCGCCTTCGGTGCGCGAGCGGCGGCGGTGCTGCGGCACCGGGAACAGCTTTCCGTTCGGGTGGCGACGATGCGGTCGGAAGCGCGTTCGGATCGGGGATAGTTCGGACGGCCCCGCGCGGGAGGGGCGCGTGTGCTCGAACGCCGACGGCCGCACAGGAATTCGGGCTCCACGCGGCGGATGTCGTGCCCGGCCGAAAACGCCGAGAGGCCCGTCCGCGCGGACGGGCCTCTCGGCGTCACATCTTCAGGAGCGTTTGCGGGGCGAGATCACCAGGATCAGGCCGATGATGATCGCCGCGATCACCACCACCCAGCCGAAGGAGATGGCGCCGCCCAGCGTCGCCGCGGATCCGATCAGTCCCACGGTGCTCACCGTGAGTGCGAGCAGACCCACGATGAGCAGCGAGGCCGAGGGGCCGCGCTCCCGGGTACGTTCGAGTTCACCATGCTCAGCCATGCCGCACCTCCACACTGCCCATCCGGACGTTCATATCGAGATCGAGCACCGGGGCGCCCGGGGTGTTGGGGCCGACCACGCCCTCCGGGCACAGGGCGTCGCCCATATTGGCGGTGCAGTCGGCGCGTACGGTCATGCCCTCGGGCACCAGCACGCGCCCTTCGCCGAGGTGCACGTCGACGGTCACCGCGCGGTTCTCGGTGAGGTTCAGCGAGCGCAGATCCAGCGTGCCCGAACCCATCGTCACGCGGTATTCGTCCTGCAGGTCGGCCATGGTGGCGGGCGTCCAGAGCTGTTCGCCCATGGTGGTGCGGTCGAACTCGATCGGGCCCACCATCGAGGCCAGCAGCACGAACCCGGCCAGCGGGGCGGTCACCACCAGCAGTCCGTATCCGCGCCGCAGGAACGCGCCGAGCACCAGTCCGAAGCCGACCACCGCCAGCGCCACCGCCGCGATCCGGCTCGCCGTCATCCACTCCGCGCCCGCCGCGGCGATCGCGCCCGCACCGGCCGCGGCCAGGATGGCCAGGCCGAGCACGACCGGCGTGAACCGGGAGCGCGGACGCTTCGGCGGGGGAGCGACCACCGTGTGGGTGGGTGTGGGCTCGGGCAGATCCCAGGCCAGCGGGGCCACACCGAGCGGGTCCCACGAGGGCGGGGTGCGGTCGGCGAACACGGAGACGGGCTTGTCCACGGACGGTTCCTTGGTCAGCGAGGTAGGAGCCTTCGCGGCATCAGACCTCGGGGATGCCACGGAGGCCGGGTCCGCCGCCCCGGGCTCGGACTTCGTGAACTCCGACGATGACCCGGCCGAGGCGGGCTCGGTCAGGGGGAACGACCGGGGCGATGACGAGGAGACGGCGGCTTCGGACACGGTCGCTGCGGCTTGGGACGAAGATGCGGGCGAGGCGGACCCGGCCGACGCGTCCGGTGACGAGGTCCGGAGCACGTCGGTGGGCTGATCGACCGGCACGTGCGGTGCCGGTACATACGCGTCGGGCAGCTTCGTGTACGGCGTGTACATGGTGTCGGGGTAGTAGCCCGCCGAGCGCACCGGACCGGTCGGGAACACCGCGCCGGGGTAGCCGGTGGCGGCGAGCCCGTCGGCGAAGCCGAGGTCGGCCGCGCTGGTGCCGGGCGGCGGCTGCGGGCACCGCATGAACAGCATCCACCAGCCTGCCAGCATCAGCGCCAGGCTGATCATCCCCGACCCGGCCAGCCCGACCCCGATCGGACCGACCGTGGTGAGCGCGATGGCCAGCGCCACCATCAGCACGACCGTCTTGGTCTGCGACTGCGAACTCTGCCCGCGCCCGAACAGCGATTCGGCGGCCGAGGACCGGTCGCCCGCCTCGTTGAACAGCAGCCAGGCGAGCAGGTACAGCACGATGCCGGCCCCACCGAAGAAGGTGGACACCACGAACGCCACCCGCACCAGCACCGGATCGACGTTGTAGCGCTGCCCGAATCCCGCGGCGACGCCCGCGATCGGGCCGTGCCGCGACAACCGCACCGGGCGGGTGTGCCACATCTGCTGAAGCTGCTCGCCGAAGCTCGTTCTCGTCATGGTTCCCATGGTGGGCCGGATCGGTGCCCCGGCGCATCGGGGGGAACCCTGAAAATCGACCCGATCATCGTGTCGGGGCCGCTCAGAGCACGAACGGATCCCCGAACACCGCGCCCTCGGCGGTCACGTCCATCGTGTCGACCGTGATCAGCGCGTACGCCTGCACGGTCAGCGGGCCTGCGCAGTCCTGGACCTGGATTCTCCGGTCCCGGCTGACGACGTATCCGGTGCTCCCGGGAACCAGCTCCCGCTCGCCGACCGGCACGTCGACCACCTCGCCCGGCGCCATCGACAGGTCGACGCCGACGCCCGCGCCCAGACTCGGGCCGATGCTCACATCGAGGCCGGGCAGCAGGCCCGCCGGGGTGAGCCCGACGTGCGCACCCGACCCGGCATCGATCCCGATCCCCGCGTCCACGTTCAGCGACGCCGACAGATCCACCGCGCACGCCACGAAGTACCCGGTCTTCAACCAGCCGGTGCCGTCGGAGACCTCCCCGTACACCGTGTTGTCGAGGTACACCACTCGGTTCGTCGGCATCCCGTTCGGCGATCCCACCGGCCGGGCCGCGTGCTCGGTGTGCCCGACCGTGTACTCCAGCCCGCCGGGCGCCGAGTAGGTCTTCTCGTGCCCGGCCCCGTCGACGGCCACCGCTTGCCCGGCCGCCGACACCCATCCCATGCCGATCGCGACAGCGACCAACCCGGACTTCCACATCATCGGGCTTCCCCCTCACTCACCCTCGCGCTCCCTACGCGAGGCCGCCGCGCACTGCCCGCGCGGCGATGGACTCATCCTGTCAAGAGGGACTGATAGGAACCTTGGAAAGTCCCTGCGGGGGACTGAGTTTCGGCGTTGAGTTCGGTGAGTCGCTGGGGGAGAGGGGAATTCAGTCGCAGGGCGGGGCGTAGGGAAGGTCGGGGAGGTGGCGCTGCCAGATCTCGGGGGTGAGCAGGTCGCCGGTGACGTCGCAGATTCGGGCGATCACGGTGTCCACGTTCAGATCCCAGAGATGGAGAGTGTCTCCTGAGATCAGGAGACCATCGCTACCGGGCAGGAGCTGCGCATTGAGGATCGCGTCGTAGGCGGGTACGGTCAATTCGGACCCGATGCGTCGTGGTGCTTCGGTGCTTCGCATGTCCCACAGCGATATTCGATTGTCGTGACCGACGATCACCGCCCTACCCGACTGCGCGGAATACCGGACGTGCTTGGTCAGCGTGCTGTCCATGGCGACCGGATCGCTGAGGATCCGCATCCGTCGGGGGTCACCGACATCCCAGAATTGGGCGATCTCGTTGTTCGTCACCACCATGGTGTGGTCGTCCGCGAATACGAGGCTGTTCCTCCCGTTCGACAGCTGCGGGATCTCGGTGTCCAACCGGTACGGGCGTTCCGGGTCCTCGAGATCCCATAACTCCTGTGCGAAATCAGAGTTCTCGCCGTCGAGGAGGTAGGTCGTCACGACCAGGAGTCTGCCGTCGATACTGAACTGCATCCGCAGTGGTTGTCCATGCGGTTCAATCGGTTTCCCTTCGGGCTCGGGGTTGTCCGGATCGGACATGTCCCACAGCCGGACCACGGTGTCGTCGTTGGTGGCCGCGATCGTCCAATCGGAGGCTATGGCGAAGCTGTTGCCGCCGAGCGCTGTACGCCAATCGCCGAGGGGGCGCGGGGCACGCGGGTCCGTCAAGTCGAACGCCGCCAAGCTGAGGTCGTAGTGACCGATGGCCAACAGAGTGTTCCCATCCGGACTGAGCAGTGGCATCGTGCGGGTGGTGTTCACGGCGACAGCGCCGATCCGCTTCCAGGAGCCGGGTACGCCGGTATCGAAGAGGTCTACGCGGTCCGGGCTCGCGACGACGGCCATTCTCTTGCCGTGCGCGTCGAACAAGGGCGGTAAACCGTTCTCCACGGTGCTCGGTACGAGCGCGGGCGGCAACGACCATACTCGGAGGGCGCCATCCATTCCGCCGGCGTATAGGGCAGTCGTGTGGGGGTCGATAGCAAGGGAGGTGGGGCCGCCGCCGCAGGGGGTCGAGCTCTCGTAGATCGAACGGCACATGACCGGAGAGACGGCCAGCGGTGCGCCGATCTGCTCCGGCCGCGATGGTTCGTCGATATTCCACAGCGTTGCGCTGTCATCCGTACCGACCACCATGGTGCGGCCGTCCGCGCCGAACTCGAGCGACTCCAGCGCGGTCCGGCCCACGGTCACCGGACCGCTGATCGGTGTGGGTCCTTGTGCCGTAACACGCCACAGTTGCACGGTCGCCACGTGTGTCCTGCCGTCGGTGGAGACGGAGCCGTGTCCGCTTCCGATGGCCAGGATCTCGCCGTCCGGGCTGAACGTCGTGGCTTGGACCAGCTCTGTGGCAGCGCTCAGCGGCGGGCCGACCTGCGTGGCATTCTGGTGGCTGTCGATCTCCCACAGCTGTACCCACTCAGCCGCAGTCGAACTGTCGAACGTCGTGACGGCCAGCATCCTCCCGGCCGTGCTGAATCGCGGGTTGCTCGCCCTGTTTTCCCCTGCGGCCAGCGTCACCCCGGGTTTCGGCTCTTGCGGAGTGCTTACGTCCCAGAGGGTGATACCGCGATCCCCGCCTGCGGCCAGCACCCGGCCATCGGCGCTGATGCTGATGTTGTAGTGCGGCCCCTCGCCGGGTAGTGCGGACAAGGTCTTCGGTGCGTCGATATCGCGAATGTCCACCAAACGCACGTCGTCCCTGGACGATACGGCGAGGATTCCGTCTCCTGGTCCGAATTCCGCGTCGGCGACGACTCCTGGCAGGTCTGTGATCCGTGCCGGATGCAGCGGTGCCGAGGTATCCCACAGTGTCGCTCGGTCCTGGAAGTCGATTGTCAGAAGCAGTGTTCCACCGGGTTTGCGGACGACCTCCCGGATGGCTTCCGTGTGACCCGCGACGGATCTCGCCAGCGGCCAGCTCTGCGTCCCCAGCAGATTCGTATACACCGTCTCGTCCCCGGGTTTCATCCGTTCGGCGACCATGAGCAATTGGGCCGCCAGGGACGGGTCGCTCTCGCGCAACCGCTGCGCCTCCACCAGGACCGCCGCGAAATTCCGTTCGTTCCTTTGCTGTTCGGCGATCCGCGTCTGCGTGTACGCGGCGAGGCCGAACACGAGCAGGATCACCCCGGCCAGGGCGAGCAGGGCTTTCGTGGACGAGTTGCGCAGGCGGGAGCGGCGGTGGGCGGAGCGGGAGGCGTGCAGGAAGTCGTGCACCTGCCCTTCGGTGGCGGGGCCCGCGTGGTCGGCGGCCGTTTGCAGACGAGCGCCCCCGTACAGCAGCTCTGGATCGCGGCCAGCGGAATCCCATTCGGCGGCATCGCTTTCCAGGCGTTGGCGCACCAGATAGCCGACGCGGTTCTCCTCGATCCAGGTGCGCAGGCGCGGCCAGGCGTCGAGGACGATCTCGTGGGTGAGGAAGACCGAGTCGGCGTCCAGCGTGACCAGCCGGGCGCGCGAGAGCACCTCCAGCGCCGCCGCGGCCGCGTCCGGATCGCCGCCGCGTCGCAGCAGGGCCGGGCGGGAGGCGATGCGACGGGTGTCGCGCGAATCCTTCGCCACCGTGACCAATCCCAGCAGCAGGTCCTTGGCGGCTTCCTGCTGCGCGTCGGACAGTTCGCTCCACGCCTGTTCGGCGGTGGCGGCGACCGAACCCACCACGCCGCCGGCCTTGCGGTATCCGCCGAGGGTGAGTTTGCGGCGCTCCCGGTGCTGCCAGGTGGCGGCCATGACGTGGGAGAGCAGCGGCAGGGCGCCCGGGTCGTAGCTCTGGCGGGCTTCGTGATCGCCCAGGCCGCACAGTTCGGTGATCACGAGTTCGTCGAGCCCGGGTTCGAGTTCGAGGCCCGCGTGCTCGGCGGGACCCGTGACGGCGGCGGCCAATTCGTCGATCCGCATCGGGCCGAGCAGATAGCTGCGCTTCTCCAGCGACTCCTGCAGGACCGGGTAGTCGAGGCAGCGGGCGTAGAAGTCGGCGCGCAGCGCCAGGACGACCGCGCGGTCGGTGGCGAGGCGGTCGAGGTCGGCGAGGAAGGCGTCGCGCTCGTGTTCGTCGGCGCAGACGGTGAACAGTTCCTCGAACTGGTCCACGATCAGCAGCCGCGCGGTGCCCTCCTGCGCAGCCAGGGCCTCGGCCAGGGTGTCGCGTGGACGGCTGCCCGGCGTGATCGACAGCACGCCCCAGTTGTCCGGCGGCGCAGCGAGAGTCGCGGCGAGCCCGGCCGCCAGCAGCGAGGACTTCCCCGCCCCCGACGCGCCGACCAGGACCACGATGCCCTCGACGGTGCGGACCAGATCGACGAGTTCCTCGGTGGCGCGCCGCCTTCCGAAGAACGAGTCACGCTCGGTGCTCCGGTAGGGCTGCAATCCCGGGTAGGGGCAGGCGATGTCCTCGGGGTCGGCGGGTGTCCACGAGTTCGACGCGGTCCACAGCCGCCGCCACTCCTGCGGGTCGAGCAATACCGCGGGCGCGGCGTTCCCGCGCTTCTTGGTCAGGTCGGCGAGCGTGAGCACCACGGGCAGCAGGGATTCGAAGCGCGCGGGCACATTGCGCCCCGCCTTCCAATCGCTGATCCGCTGGGCGGACGGCGAATTCGGGTTCTTGCCCGCGGCGGCGCGCATCCGCTGTTCGGCGAGGGTGGCGACCCGGCGCAGGGTCGGGTTCCCCGCCGCCGCGTGGAGCTGGGCGAAACGTTCGGCGAAAACCGCACGCGGCGACCGGATCTCCCCCCGGCTCGCAGCCGTGACGTCCCCGCTCACCCCGTGTGCCCGCCGAATCCGGGCAATGCGAACACCCGCCCAATCTACCGCCCGCCCACCGGAAACGCGGTGGCGGTGCGGTTTTCGGCCGCACCGCCACCTCCCCTCCGTCACAGGAAGATCGGGTCCCCGTAGACCGCCTCCCTGCCGCTCACCTCCGGCGAATCGACCTCGAGGATCGTGTACGACCGGATGGTGAGAGGTCCTCCGCACCGGTGCACCGAGACGTGGAAGTCCCGGCTGACCAGATAGCCGGTGCCGCCCGGCGCCAGTTCCTTGACGCCCACCTCGAACGGCTGCACTTCGCCCGGCGCGATCGACAGATCGATCCCGGCGCCCGCGCTCAGGTCGGGGCCGAAGCCGGCGTGCAGGGTCGGCTCGGTCGCACCGCCGAGGCCGACCTGGAATCCGGCGTCGAAGCCGACGCCCGCGCCCAGGGTGATGCCGACGGTGAGGTCGACGGCGCACGCCACCAGGTAGCCGGCCTTCAGCGTGCCCGTGCCGCCGGCATCGACCCGGCCGTAGAAGGTGTCGTCGAGGAACACCTCGCGGTTGGTCGGCATGCCGTTGAGCGGCGCGATCGGACGGAACGCCTGATCGGTGTGCCCGACGGTGAAGGTGAACCCGGTGGGGGCCTGCACCGTCTTCTCGTGTGGCGCCATGGGAGCGGCGCCGGCCTGGGTGACGGCGGTGAGGCCGAGTGCGAGGGCGATGGTGCCCAGCGCCTTGCGGACTGTCGATGTGTTCATGCGTTCCTCCCCTGGATCTGCTGGCCGCCGGGTGGCGGGTGCCGGGCTGTCGGGGTCCGGCGGGGCGTTCTCGGCCCACCGAAAACGTAGGAGCGGGGCGGTGCCGCGGACGAGCCGCCGGAGGGCTCGAATCGGGGAAAAGCCCTGGTGGAGCGGGGTGAGGGCAAATGTCCGGTCCGGCGGCGACCGGCCGGTTCCTCGGGGCCGGAGCGCGGCAGGTCCAGGATTCATCCGTGCAGTTCAGGAGGGTTTTCTGTCCGGACCGGACGGCGTTTCGCCGGTTGGGGGCGCTCCGGGGCGAGATCAGGGTGATTCCTGATGGCCGGGTGCGGGGGCAGCGTGCCAGTATCGAAAGCATGTACCCGACTGGCCCCGCGTTCGACGTCGCCCGTGGGCCCTCGGTCGCGCCGGGATTCACCGGCGGGCCCGGACTCGGCGGGCCCGCGCCCGTCCTCGACATCGGCCACCACCCCCGGCTGCGGCTGACCCGGCGGTCCGGTGGCCGGATCGTCGGCGGCGTCGCGGGCGGCTTGGCCGACCACCTCGGCGTCGACGTGTTCAAGGTGCGCATCGCGTTCGTGCTGCTGTCGGCGCTGGCGGGCACGGGCATCCTCGCCTACGGGCTGCTGTGGGTGTTCACCCCGGGCGGCGGCGACTCCACCGAGGCGTCCGCCGCCGAGCGCAGGCAGGCCATCGGCCTGGCGATGCTCGGGCTGGGGCTCGCGGTCGCGGTGTCCTGGTTGATGAACGGCACCGTGGCGGCCAAGGTGATCGTGCCGATCGTCGTCGTCGCGGTCGGCGCCGCGCTGGTCTGGCGCGAATACGACACCGACGGCCCGCGCTCGCTGCTCGGCCTGCCCGCCCGCCCGACGGTGGTGACGTGGGCGCGCATCGTCGCGGGCACCACGATGGTGGTGCTCGGGCTCGGCGTGGTGGTGCTGGCCAGGATCGACCTGGGTTCGCTGGGGTCGGCGCTGATCGCGGTCGCGGTCACGCTGGTCGGCGCGGGCCTGCTCACGGTGCCGCTGTGGTTGCGCATGATGCGCGCGCTGAACACCGAGCGTGCCGCCCGCATCCGCAACGAGGAGCGCGAGGAGATCGCCTCGCACCTGCACGATTCGGTGTTGCAGACGCTGGCCCTCATCCAGCGCCAGGCGCACGACCCGCAGGAGGTGACGCGCCTGGCCCGCAGCCAGGAGCGGGAACTGCGCCGCTGGCTGTTCGAAGACACCGGGCCCGCGCAGTCCAGCCTGGCCGCCGCCCTGCGCACCATCGCGGGCGAGGTGGAGGACCAGCACGGCGTGAAGGTCACACCGGTCACGGTGGGCGACGTGTCGATGGATGTCGACGACACCGGCGCGGGCCTGCCCAAGGAACATTTCACGGCGCTGCTCGGCGCGAGCCGGGAGGCGATGGTGAACGCCGCCAAACACGCGGGCGTGCCGACCGTGGATCTGTTCGCCGAAGTGGAACCGCACCAGGTGAGCGTCTTCGTGCGCGACCGGGGCGCGGGGTTCGACGTCGCCGCCGTCGCCGCCGACCGGCAGGGCCTGGCCAAGTCCATTCGCGGGCGCATCGAGCGCCGGGGCGGACAGGTGGAGATCATCTCGAATCCGGGGCGCGGGACCGAGGTGCGGATCGTCATGCCCCGCAACGACTCCGAGACCGAAGCCGTCGACGAGGCCGAGGAGGCCGACACCGAGGTGCTGCGGCAGTCGGTGTCGACGGGGAAGTAGGGGTGCGCGGGGTTGATGCGCGCGGTTCCGAGCGGGATCGGCGTGGCGGCGTTGGGCGCGGTGCCGGTTATCGGCGATGCGGGCGGCGTGCTCCGAGTCGGGAGGCGCGGGTTTCCCCTCCTCGATCGGTTCGCGGAACGGGCGCGCCCGAGGTGCGCGGCGTCCGGGGCACGGATGTGGTACCGATGGGGGACGGTCGGTGTGTACTCGAGGTCCACCGAGTGGTGAGGAGAAGTAGGTGAGCGTGCGGGTCTTTCTCGTCGATGATCACGCGGTGTTCCGGTCGGGGGTACGCGCGGAGCTGAGCAGGGAACCCGATATGGAGGTGGTCGGCGAGGCGGGCGGTGTCGCCGAGGCCATCGCCGGGATCAAGGCCGCGAAACCCGATGTGGTGCTGCTCGACGTGCACATGCCCGACGGGGGCGGCGTCGCGGTGCTGGCGGGGATCGAGGACGGCCCGGTGTGCTTGGCGCTCAGCGTCTCCGACGCCGCCGAGGACGTGATCGCCGTGATCCGAGCCGGCGCGCGCGGATACGTCACCAAGACGATCTCCGGCGCCGAACTGGCCGACGGCATCCGCCGCGTGGCGGGCGGCGACGCGGTGTTCAGCCCGCGGCTGGCCGGTTTCGTGCTCGACTCCTTCACCGGGCGCTCACCCGTGCCGGAACCGCCGCTGGACCCCGAACTCGACTCCCTCACCCCGCGCGAACTGGAGGTGCTGCGCCTGCTCGCCCGCGGCTACACCTACCGCGAGATCGCCGAAAACCTGTTCATCTCCGTGAAAACCGTGGAAACCCACGCCTCCAACGTCCTCCGCAAGACCCAGCAGTCCAATCGCAACGCGCTCACCCGCTGGGCGCACCGCCGCCGCATCGACTGAGAAGTGTTGCGGCGCAGCACTTCTCACATAGCGACGACGATGACCGCGATGATGATGAGCAACCCGATCAGCAGGCCGACGGCGATGGCGAGCGGGGCGTTGCTCGGCTGCTGGGGTGCGGGGCGCTGCGGGGCCGCGGGGGTGGCGACCGGGCCCGCGACGGGGCGGTGCGGGCGCGGCAGGGGCGCGGAGTGTGGGCTGCGCAGTCCGGCGGCGGAATTGCGGGCCGCCCAGGCGGGGATGGTGCCGTCCTCGGTGCGCACCGGTGCACCGAGGATGTAGGGGGCGGTGCCGGGACCGAAAGCGGCGGTGAGGATTTCGTCGCGCGCCTCGGCCATGGTCGGCCTGCGCTGCGGGGCGGGTTCCATCATGTGCAGCAGGGCGTTGGTGAGGGCGCCGCTGCGCTCCGGCGGGATGATCTGCGCCATCGCGGCCCGCTGCACCAGGATGTCGCTGTCCTCTTCCATGCCGAACGGCGGCTGCCCCTCGATGGCCGTGTAGAGCGTGGCGCCGAGGGAGAACACGTCGCTGGCCTCGGTGGGCTGCGCGCCGCGCGCCACCTCCGGCGGCAGGTAGGCGGGGGTGCCGGTGATGATGCCATCGGGCTCGTCGGAGGATTCGCCCGCGCCGCGCGAGATGCCGAAGTCGCTGAGTTTGGCCATGCCGACGGCGGGTCCACGGTCGGCGACCAGGATGTTGCCCGGCTTGATGTCGCGGTGCACGATGCCCGCGGCGTGCGCGGCGGCCAGCGCGTCGGCGACCTGCGCGCCGATCTGGGCGACCTCGATCACCGGCAGCGTGTCGGCCAGCGAGAGCGCCCGCGCGACGCTGCGCGAGGGTAAGTGCTCCATCACCAACCAGGGTTCGCCCGCCTCCAGCACCACGTCGTACACGGCGATGGCGTGCTCATGGGACAGTTTCGCGGCGACCCGCCCCTCGTGCAGGATCCGGTTGCGGATCTCGGTGGCCTCCGCCTCGGGCAGGCCCGCCGTGGAGAGCACCTGCTTGATGGCGACGTCTCTGTCCAGCAACCGGTCGTGCGCCAGCCACACCGCGCCCATACCGCCCCCGCCGATCTTCGACTGGAGACGGTAGCGGCCTGCGACCAGATAGTCCGGGCCGACGATGGGACGGGGGCGATCGATCATGCTGTGCAGGGTATCCGAATATCTCGCCACACCTCCGCGAACTCGATCGGCTCGAGGAGGTCTCCCAGCGAATCCCCCTGCGGCACTCGCCCGATCGCGCGGAGGACGGTCGGCCGTGACGGGCAGCGTTCGGCCGAGGACTGGGACCGCTGGGTGGAGGGGGCGGTGCCGCTCGGGCTCGCGCCGACCGTGTTCGCCGATACGAGCCGGCCGGTCGACTGTGCGGCACTCGCGGCGCGGGTGAAGCGGGTGGCTGGGCCGCCACGCCGGGGGTGATCGACCGCGTCTTGACGGGGTTCGGGGGGCGGGGTCTACTGGAGCGACAATCGAACGTATATTCGATTGCAGATCGATAGCTGGATGGGTGCCGGGTCCGCTCGCTTCGCCTCGGAGTCGATCGCGGGAAGTAGGTGGTTGTGATGGGTTCGGACGTGTGGCCGGCGGCGGAAAAGCGGCGTGAGCTGGAGGAACTGCGCGCCGCGATGGCCGCCGTCCCGGCGCGGGGTGAACGTGCCGCGCGCTCCCCGCTCGCCGACGACCCCGGTCGCGCGCCGTTGCCGGTGCCCGCGCCGCTCGCCGAATTGCTGCCGGGCGGCGGGCTCGGCAAGGGGTCGGTGGTGGTGCACACGGGTGCGCGGTCGCTGCTGGCCGGCCTGCTCGCCAGCGTGACCGAGCGGGGCGGGCACGCGGCGCTGGTCGGGATGCCGGGGTTCGGCCTGCTCGCGGCGGCGGAGATGGGGGCCGCGCTGGAGCGGCTGGCCGTGGTCGCCGACCCCGGACCCGACCCCGTCGAGGTGGCCGCGGTCCTGCTGGACGGCCTCGACCTGGTGGTGCTCGGCCTGCGCGGCGCGGCGGTGCCCCCGGCGCGCACCCGGGTGCTCGCCGCCCGCGCCCGCGCGAAGGGCTCGGCGCTGGTGGTCACCGAGGGGTCCTGGCCCAACCCCACCCTGCGCGTGGATGCCCGCGTCACCGGGCAGGAGGGGCTCGGGCGCGGCCACGGGCGGTTGCGCTCGCTCGGGTTGGAGATCGCGGTGCGGCACCGAGCCGGCGCCGCCCGCCGCGCCCGCGTCGAACTGCGACCGGAGCGCGGGCGGGTGGAGTGGGTCGCCCCGGGTGCGGCGGTGAGTTCGATCGCGCGGGAGGTGGCGTCGTGAGCTGGGCGGGTTGTGCCGGTCGGCGGCGTCGGAGTGTGGCCTCGCCCGGCACGGTCGGCTGCCGGTGCTCCAGCGACATGCGCCGCGATCCGGCTGCGGCCGGGCATCGGGTTCGGGCGGTGATCACGCCGTTGGGTGCGGTCGTCAGGGTGCCCGGAGTTCATCAGCTGCCGACCGGTGCGTCGTGAAGCGGGGCGCGGCGCAGGGTGCCGGGCCGGCTGGTGTGTTCGGCCGGTGCCGGAATCCGCCGGCTGCGGACCCGTTCGGGGGCGCGGTGATGGGCCGGGTGTCCCGCTCGGCGGCGTGTCCGTCGGGCCCCGGCCATGCGCTGCCGGCCCGCGGGAGATGTGCGCCGTGAGCCGGTCGCGGAGCCGGGTGGTCGCGGTGTGGTGCCGGGACTGGCCCGCGGTCGCGGCGGCGGTGCTGGCGGAGTTGCCGTCGACGCGGCCGGTGGCGGTGCTGGCGGGGAGCCGGGTGGTGGCGAGTTCGGCGGTCGCGCGGTTCGAAGGGGTGCGGCGGGGCCTGCGGCGACGCGAGGCGCAGGCGGTGTGCCCGGATCTGTTTCTGGCGCAAGATGATCCGGATCGAGACGCCCGGCTGTTCGAACCGGTGGTCGCGGCGGTCGACGAGACGGTGCCCGGGGTGGAAGTGCTGCGCCCGGGGCTCTTGGTGCTCGGCGCGCGCGGTGCGGCGCGGTTCTTCGGCTCCGAGGAGGTGGCCGCCGAACGGCTCGTCGACGCGGTCGCGGCGCTGGGTGTGGAGGCGCAGATCGGTGTCGCCGACGAACTCGCCACGGCGGTGATCGCGGCCCGGCGCGGCGCGCTGGTCCCGCCCGGTGGCGACGCCCGCTTCCTCGCCCCGCTCCCGGTGGGCGAGCTGGCCCTCGAACCGGCACTCGCCCCGCCGGAACGTGAAGAACTCGCGGACCTGTTGCACCGCTTGGGATTGCGCCGCATCGGCGATTTCGCGGCGGTGTCCGCGGCCGACGTCGCCTCTCGTTTCGGCGCCGACGCCGTCGCCGCGCACCGCATCGCCCGCGCGCTGCCGGGCCGCCCGCCCTCGGCGCGCCGCCCCCCGCCCGACCTGGCGGTCGAGCAGCACTGCGACCCGCCCGTAGACCGCGTCGACGCCGCCGCTTTCGCGGGCCGCATGCTCGCCGTGCGCCTGCACGAACGGCTCGCCGCCGCCGGACTGGCCTGCACGCGTCTGGCGGTGTCGGCGAAAACCGAATCCGGCGAAGAACTCTCGCGGGTCTGGCGCTGCGCCGAACCCCTCACCCCCGACGGCACCGCCGACCGGGTGCGCTGGCAACTCGACGGTTGGCTGACCCACCGCGCTCGCCCCACCGCCCCCGTGACGCTGCTGCGCCTCGAGCCCGTCGAGGTGGTGCGGGCCGGTGCGCTCCAGCTCGGCCTGTGGGGCGGCGTCGGCGAGGGGGACGAACGCGCCCGCCGCGCCCTGATCCGGGTGCAGGGCCTGCTGGGCGGGGAAGCGGTGCGGGTGGGCGTGCTCAGCGGCGGTCGCGGCCCCGCCGAACGCGTCACCCTGGTCGCGCTCGGCGACGAACACGTCCCCACCGCCGACCCCGCTCTCCCGTGGCCGGGCCGCCTCCCCGAGCCCTCCCCGGTCGTCCTGTTTCCCGAGTATCCCCCCGTCTTCCTCGAAACCGCCGACGGCACAACGGTTTTCGTGGACGAGCGTGGCCTGTTCAGCGCCGACCCCGCCCTCCTGCGCTGGGGACGCCGCACCTGGCCCCTGCTCGGCTGGGCCGGCCCCTGGCCCGTGGACGACCACTGGTGGTCGCCGGGCGCCACCCCGGTCGCCCGCGTCCAAGTACACCTCGAATCCCCGGAAAGCCGCACCCTGCTCCTGCTGTACCGCGCCGAGGGCTGGCACGCCGAAGGGCTCTACGACTGAAGCGTTCTTCGCCTGGATCGCCTCGGACATGCGGGGCAGCGCGGCGCAGGTCGGGGACTGTGGGCGCGGGGCCGACGAACGCGTCCGCTACGGACTCACCAAGAACATCCGCGCGTTCAACCCGCCGGATCAACGCTCCGACCGGGCGATCGTGGCCCGTCCGTCCCGGGCACCCTGTGATCCTCCCGACAGACCCCGGGCGGGACCCCGGTGCCGGTCGGTACTCTCGAACATCGTGGATCTGACGTTTTCCGAGGTTACGGTGGGGGCGGTGCGGGTCGCCTACCGGGACTCGGGGGTGGCCGGGGGGACGCCCGTCGTGCTCGTGCACGGCATGGGCGGGGATGGGCATACGTGGAACCGGTTCGCGCGCAGGCTGATTCGGGACGGGCGGCGGGTGATCGTGCCGGACCTGCGCGGGCACGGCAAGAGTGCGCACACCGACTCGTA
The DNA here is from genome assembly GCF_003315035.1 of Nocardia puris. Taxonomy (GTDB): domain Bacteria; phylum Actinomycetota; class Actinomycetes; order Mycobacteriales; family Mycobacteriaceae; genus Nocardia; species Nocardia puris. The sequence continues at coordinate 37,516 of NZ_QNRE01000008.1, read as the reverse complement.
CCTGTTCGGGGAGTTCGGGGAGGACGTGCTGCGGCTGTGTGAGCGGCTGGAGCTGGACCGGGTGGACCTGGTGGGGCATTCGCTCGGTGGGTACGCGGTGTCGTGTGTGGCGCAGGAGCGGCCCGATCTGGTGCGGCGGCTGGTCATCGAGGAGTGCCCGCTCCCATTGCGGTCCGGCACCGAAGAACTGCGGCTGACCAGGCGCTTCCCGACCGTCCCCGAACTGTGGCACGCCACGTCGAGCCTGATCCGTCACCCGCGCGCGGTACTCGCCTTCGACCGTTCCATGACCGGGACCGCGCTCGAACAGTTCCGCAAACCGAACCCGGAATGGTGGGACCGCCTCGCCGACATCACCGCACCCACCCTGATCCTGCGCGGCGGCCCCGGCGGCATGGTCGACCCGGACAAGCTCGCCGTGCTGCTCGACGCGATCCCCGACGTCACCGCCGTCCCGTTCACCTGCGGCCACAGCATCCACCGCGACCGCTACCGCGAGTTCGAGGCCACGGTCCTGCCGTTCCTCGCCGAACCGTGAGCGCCTTCGACGGACTGCCCTGCTCGACCGCCGCGGCCGAGGTGCCGCTGCCCGGGTCCGCGACCCGGATCGGCGCGTGGTTGTGCGTCGAACACCCCGGCGCGTGGGGGCGCGACGTGATCGGCGATGAAGTGCTCGGCCCGGAACTCACCGCCGAACTCGCGGCGCGCACGTCGGCGGCGAAGGTGCGCCCCACCCTGATCCGCAGGCCGGGACGGTACGAATTCACCGGCGCGCGAACGGTTCTGCTCGTCAACTCGCACGCCGAGGGCGGCTGGTGCGAACGCCTGGAGATCACCGACCTCGCCCAGCTCCTGGATCTGGACCCGCACCTGATCAACGGCGCGCCACCGGGTCTCGGTGAGCGCGTCGAGGAACCTCCGGTGCTGGTGTGCGCGCACGGCAAGCGCGATCAGTGCTGCGCGCGCCTCGGGCGGCCCATCGCGGCGACGCTGGCGCGGCGCTATCCGGGGCGGGTGTGGGAGTGCTCGCACACCGGTGGGCACCGGTTCGCGCCCGCCATGGTGGTGCTGCCCTCCGGGCTCACCTACGGTCGCGTGGACGCGGCGGAAGCGATCGCCGCTGTCGAAGCCGTTGCGCGCGAAGAGGTTTCCCTGGCCGGGCTGCGTGGACGCGCCGGTCACAAACCCGTCGAGCAGGTCGCCGAACTCGCCGTGCGCGCCGAGATCACCGCGAACCTCGACGATCTCACCGTCCGTTCGGAGCACATCGACGCCACGGGCGACCCCACCTACGCCGGCGCGGCACTCGTCCACCACCGCGACGGTCGCGTCTGGCGCGTCACCGCCCGCACGGTGCCGTTCGCCCCGCGCCAAGCCAGCTGCGGCGCCGCGCCGAAACCCGCCACCGCCCTGGTCGCCGACAGTGTGGAGCAGCTGACCGCGCAAGCCGTCGGCGCCTGAGCGTCCGAGCCCGTGCGATCCCGTCGGTGCATGGCCGATTGCGGGCGCTGCGTGCTAGCAATAACTAGATGCGAGGCCGACCGCGGGCGCCGCGCTCCTCAGCCCAGCACCGCGCGCGGTTCGGGCAGGTAGATGCGGGCCTGGCTGCGCACCGCACCCCAGGTCGCCATGCCGACGAACGGCGTGTTGGAGGCGACGTGCAGTTGGCGCGTGCCGAGGTCGACGACGGCGGGGACGATCACCGAGCCGAAACTCATGGGCCGGTTCGTCACCGCTTGCAGGGCCGCCGGGTGCACGCGCGGCGCCACCAGGGCGGCGACGCCGAACGCGCCGCCCTTCACGATGAACGCGCTCTGCCTGCGCAGCGTTTTGGCGAACGCGTCGACGTGGCGGGGGAAGGCGTTGACCGCGTCGGGCGTGATCTCGTCCAGCGCCGTGACGCACACCGCCAGCTCGATGGGGTTCAACGCGTTCGCGATGACCGAACCCACGCCGATCAATCCCCACAGCGGGCCGAGCCAGTTCTGCGAGATCTGGAGCTGCCCCCGCATCATGTGGTGGGTGACGGCCGCCAGATAGCGCTGTGACAGTTCGTCTTTCGGGCTGCCCGGCTGGGGTGCGGCGGATTGTTGCGGGGCGCCGGGGTATTGGGGCGCGGCCTGCGGGTGCGGGGCGCTCGGGTGCTGTGGCGCAGCCGGATACGGGGCGTTCGGATACTGCGGAGCCGGGTACCCGGGATGCTGGGGAGCGGGGTAGTGCGGCTGCTGGGGATAGTGCGGCTGCTGCGGCGTACCCGGATACTGCGGTGGGTACTGGGGTCCACCACCGGGGTACTGCGGACCACCGGGATACTGCGGCCCACCCGGGTAACGCGCGCCGATCGGCGTCTGCGGTGCGAATGACGCTCCCGCCGAAGGACTCACGTGCCCGGGGTGCGCGCCGGGTGCCGGCGGAACGGCATGTCCTCCCGAGGCGCCCGGCACCTGTCCGCCCGCTCCGGCATGCGCTCCGCCCGCATACCCCGGCGAACCCGGATGCTGGGGCGAACCCCACGAAGGTGTCGACATCGGCGCTCCCTCCCTGACACGGCCGCGATTGTGGTGACCAGGGCACCCTACGCCCTCCGCCGGAATCACCGCGCGCCCGTGGCACCGGGTGCCGCCCGATGCAGGGGCTTGTCGTCCGTTCCGCGGCGGAGGATCGTGAAATCCGGCACCCCACCCGAGGAGGACCCGATGGTTCCCTACACCACCGCGCCGCCCGCTCCGGTCGACACCCTGCATCACGCGCACCTGTCCGGCGTGTTCACCCCGCAGCGCGAGGAGGTGGACGTGGACGGACTCGAGGTTGTCGGCGAACTGCCCGCCGACCTGAACGGCACCTACTACCGCAACGGTCCCAATCCGCGCTTCGACCCGATCGGGCGCTACCTGTACCCGATCGACGGCGACGCCATGGTGCATCGCGTCCACCTCGAGGACGGACGCGTCCGCTACACCAACCGCTTCGTCCGCACCCCGATGGTGCTGGCCGAGGAACGCGCCGGTCGCGCGCTGTGGGCGGGCGTCACCGACCCGTACACGCCCGGCGCGGACGAGGTGGGCCCCGAACTCGCGGGCACCACCCGCGAACTGCCCGACATCAACGTGGTGGCGCACGGCGGGAAACTACTCGCCATGGCCGAGAGCGATCTGCCGTACCGGATCGACCCCGGCGATCTGGCGACCCTCGGCCGCGACGACTGCGGGGGCGCGATGGCGCTCGGCAGCACCGCGCACCCCAAGGTCGATCCGCGCACCGGCGAGCTGGTGCTGTTCACCTACCGGCTGGAACCGCCGTACCTGGCCTGGTCGGTGGTCGCTCCGGACGGCACCGAGCGTCGCGCCCCGACTCCGCTCGACGGTGTCGACGAACCCGTGATGGTGCACGACATGGCGCTCACCGCGCGCTGGATAGTGCTGTTCCTGTGCCCGCTGGTGTTCGACATCCCCGGTCTGCTGCGGGGCGGGTCGCTGCTGGACTGGCGCCCGGCGCGGGGGACCCGGATCGCGCTCATTCCCCGCGACGGCGGGCCGGTGCGCTGGACCGAGACCGACCCGTTCTGGGTGTGGCACTTCGCGAACGCCTTCGACGGGGAGCACGGCGAGGTTGTCGTGGACTATGTGCAGTGGGCGTACCCCGGCGGGCTCGCCGACGTCGACACCCCGCAGCGCGGCGCTCTGGTGCGCGCGGTCATCGACCCCGCGACCGGCGCGGCAGATCGCACCGATCTCGCGGTGGCCTCGATCGAGTTCCCCCGGATCGACGACCGCAGGCTCACGGGCGACCACGGCGTGATCGCCACCGTGGGCGGGGCGGGCGCGTCCGGGCCGGGCAAGAACGCCCTGATGTTTCTCGACACCCACGCGGGTACCGAAACATGGTGGAACGCCGGAGAGTTCGCCGTCGGCGAGCCCGTCTTCCTCCCCGGAACCGACCGCGCCTACTGGGGCACCCTCGGCACCGACCCTTCCGACATGACGTCCTGGTTCCACATCCTCCCCGCCGACGACCCCGCCTCGGGCCCCCTCGCCTCGATCCGCGTGCCCCTCCGAGTCCCCGCCGGCCTCCACGGCACCTGGCTCCCCACCGACAGTGACCTGTTGTCGCCGCGCGAGTGAGCGAGGGAATCAGCGACGCGCTCCTCGTAGCGGCCGTTCCGGCCCGGAGTGTCAGTTCAGGACGGCGCCGGGTTCGGGTAGGTAGCGGTGGGCCTGGTCACGGGCCGGGCCCCATCACACTGTTGCTCGGCTGATTTCGTTGCTGCATGAGAAGCGGAACCGGCCGAGGTTCACCAATGGGTCCCCGGGACCCAGCGGGCGGCGCGGCGGAGGGCGGCGCCGGTGGCTTTGCGGACGGGGGATTGGGGGCGGGGTCGGGGTTGGGGGGCAACGGGTTTCGGGGGTTCCGTGGATTCGTCGCCCGGTTCGCCCTTGGCGGCGGGGGAGTCAGGGAGGGCGCGGTAGTAGCGGTGCAGGATGCGGTCGCGGATCTTCGGGGTGAGCAGCGCGCCGTATTCGGCGATGGTGCCGATCGGGACGTCGATGCGCTTGGGGCGCTCGGTGAGGGCGCGCACGATGGTGGCCGCCGCCCACTCCGGCGACTCCGCGGGCCCCTGATCGCCGCTGGGCGTGATCATCGGGGTGCGCACCAGCGGCATATGGATGGTCGTGAAGGTGACGCCGTCGGCGAGCGTCTCCACGGCCGCCACCTCGGTGAACTTGTCCAGCGCCGCCTTGCTGGCCAGGTAGGCGGAGAAGCGCGGCGTGGCGACCTGCACCCCCGCGCTGCTGATCTGCACGATGTGGCCGAACTTGCGCTCGCGCATCTGCGGCAGCAGCGCCAGCGTCATGCGCAGCGCGCCGAAGTAGTTCACCGCCATGGTGCGCTCGTAGTCGTGCAGGCGGTCGGTGGAGCGGTGGATGGCGCGGCGGATGGAACGGCCCGCGTTGTTCACCAGCATGTCCACGTGACCGTGCTCGTCGAGGATGGTCTTCACGGTGTGGTCGACGGAATCGGAATCGGTGACGTCGCACTGGTATCCGTACGCCGAACCGCCCGCCGCCCGGATCTCCGCGACCACGGCGTCGAGTTCCTCCCCGCGCCGCGCCAGCAGGAACACGGTGGCGCCCTTCTCGGCGACGGCGATCGCGGCGGCCCGGCCGATGCCGGAGGACGCGCCGGTGATGACGACGTGCCTGCCGGTGAGATCGCGACGGTCGCGCCGCCCGCGGGCGGCCTCGTCGGAAGCCTGGGTCATCTCGCTGCTCCTTCGGTCGGCGGCACTGCCCGGATGGCACGAACTTACTCCGAAGTAAGTTTACCTGCCAAGTGGCGATCGTCACATACTCGAGGGGTCATTCCGGTGTGCGAATCGACCTCGAAACAATCGAACATATGTGCGATACTCGTGCGCATGGCGGACGATCGGATGGCGGACATCTTTGCCGCGGTGCGGCTCGGCGGCGTGAACCCGGAAGCGGCCCGGCGGGCGCTGCGCGCGCTCTGGGACGAACTCGACCCCTCCGGTTACCCGCTACAGCGGTGCGTGGTGGCCCACCATCTGGCCGTCCTGCAAGAGAACGACGCGGAGGCGCTGGCCTGGGATCAGCGCGCGCTCGCCGCCGTCTTCGGCCCCGGTATCCCGCTCGACGAGGGGCTGCGCTGCTTCCTGCCCTCGCTCTACCTGAACCTGGCCGACAGTCACCGCAGGCTCGGCGAATTCGACTCGGCCCGCATGCAATTGGCGATCGCGCGCGGACACCTGCGGATCCTGGCCGACGACGCCTACGGCGAGATGATCCGCTCCGGCCTGGACCGGGTGGATGCGGCGGTCGGGAGCGGATCGACCGAGCGGTTCACCGATTGAGCGGAGGTGGCGACGCGTGGGCTGGGGCAACGGCCCGCCCTCCTGGGCGGAGATGGAACGGGTGCTCTCGGGCCGGCCGGGCCGGACGAACCCCGACATCATGTACCCCGGCGACGGCGGCGACAGTCCCGCGTGGACGCGCAAACGTGAACCGTACGAAGCGGATCCGGTGCGCCGCCCCGACGGCCCGGTCGTGCCCTACGCCGAGCTGCACGCCCATTCGGCCTACAGCTTCCTCGACGGCGCCTGTCAGCCGGAGGAGTTGGTGGAGGAGGCGGTGCGGCTCGGCCTGGAGGCGATCGCGCTCACCGATCACGACGGCTTCTACGGCACCGTGCGGTTCGCCGAGGCCGCGAAGGAATGGGGGATGCCGACGGTCTTCGGGGCGGAACTGTCACTGGGCGAGGGTGTTTCGGGGGAGCGCAAGGCCGGTGCGCAGAGCCGGTTCACCTCCGGTGTGAACAGTTCCGCCGCAACGGGTTTCCTGTCCGGTGGTCTCACTGATCTCGAGGTGCACGCCGCCGCGCCGGATTCCGCGCCGCGCACCGGCGAGCCCGACCCGTCCGGCCCGCACCTGCTGGTACTGGCTCGCGGCCAGGAGGGGTATCGCCGTCTGTCCCGCGAGATCTCCGCCGCGCACCTGGCGGCGGGGGAGAAGGGCGTGCTGCGCTACGACCTGGACGCGCTCACCGCCGCCGCGGGCGGGCACTGGCACATCCTGACCGGTTGCCGCAAAGGACATCTGCGCCGGGCGCTGGCGCGGGACCTGGCCGAGGGCGCCGCCCGGTTGCCGCGCGCCGAGGCGGCGCTGCGCGAGCTCACCGAGCGGTTCGGCCTCGACCGCGTCGCGGTGGAACTCACCCACCACGGCATCCCCGAGGACGACGAACGCAACGCCCTGCTGCTCGCCCTGGCCGGGCGGCTCGGCCTGCCCACCGTCGCCACCACCGGCGCGCATTTCGCGAGTCCCGCGCAGCGCCGCCGCGCGATGGCGCTGGCCGCGATCCGGGCCCGGCGCGGCCTGGACGACATCGCGGGCTGGCTCGCGCCCACCGGCGGCGCGCACCTGCGGTCGGGCGCGGAGATGGCGCGGCTGTTCGCGGCCGCGCCGCACGCGGTGGCCGACGCCGCGGCCCTGGCCCGCGAATGCGCGTTCGATTTGCGGCTCATCGCGCCGCAGCTGCCGCCGTTCGACGTGCCGGAGGGGTACGACGAGGACTCCTGGCTGCGCGATCTCGCTTACAAGGGCGCGGCCCGTCGCTACGGACCGCCGTCCGGAAACCCCGTGGCCTACCGGCAGATCGACTACGAACTCCGCGTCATCGCCGAGCTCGGCTTCCCCGGCTACTTCCTGGTGGTGCACGACATCGTCGAGTTCTGCCGGGAGAACGACATCCTGTGCCAGGGCCGGGGTTCGGCGGCCAACTCCGCCGTCTGCTTCGCCATCGGCATCACCAACGTCGACCCGGTGCGCAACGAGCTGCTGTTCGAGCGGTTTCTCTCGCCCGAGCGCGACGGCCCGCCCGACATCGATATCGACATCGAATCCGACCGCCGGGAAGAAGCGATCCAGCACGTCTACGCCAAGTACGGCCGCGCCTACGCCGCGCAGGTGGCCAATGTGATCACCTATCGCGGTAAGTCCGCGGTGCGTGATGCCGCACGCGCACTGGGCTTTTCGCCCGGCCAGCAGGACGCGTGGAGCAAGCAGGTGAGTCGCTGGACCGGTGTCGAGACCGAGGCCGGCACCGACATCCCCACCCCGGTGCTCGAACTGGCCGCCGAATTGGAGGGCCTGCCAAGGCATCTCGGCATCCATTCGGGCGGCATGGTGATCTGTGACCGGCCCGTGGCCGATGTGTGCCCGGTGGAGTGGGCGCGCATGGCGGGGCGCAGCGTATTGCAGTGGGACAAGGACGATTGCGCCGCCGCGGGCCTGGTGAAGTTCGACCTGCTCGGGCTGGGCATGCTCTCCGCGCTGCACTACATGATCGATCTGGTGCGCGAGCACGAGGGCGTCGAGGTGGATCTGCACGCCCTCGACCTGGCCGAACCCGCTGTCTACGAGATGCTTTCGCGCGCCGATTCGGTGGGCGTGTTCCAGGTGGAGTCGCGCGCGCAGATGGCGACGTTGCCCCGGTTGCGGCCCACCAAGTTCTACGACTTGGTGGTGGAGGTGGCGCTGATCCGGCCGGGTCCGATCCAGGGCGGTTCGGTGCACCCCTACATCCGCCGCCTCAACAAACAGGAGAAGGTGCACTACGACCATCCGTCGCTGATCAACGCGCTCGGCCGCACCCTCGGCGTGCCGCTGTTCCAGGAGCAACTCATGCAGATCGCCGTCGACGTGGCCGGTTTCAGCGCCGCCGAAGCCGACCAGCTGCGCCGCGCCATGGGCTCCAAACGCTCGCCCGAACGCATGGAGCGGCTCAAAGCCCGCCTCTACGAAGGGATGAAGGAGCGGCACGGCATCGAAGGAGAGGTCGCCGACCGCATCTACGAGAAGCTCTATGCCTTCGCGAATTTCGGCTTCCCGGAAAGCCATTCGCAGAGCTTCGCCGCGCTGGTGTACTACTCGGCCTGGTTCAAACTGCACCATCCCGCCGCGTTCCTCGCCGGGCTGCTGCGCGCGCAGCCGATGGGGTTCTACTCGCCGCAGTCGCTGGTGGCCGACGCGCGCAGGCACGGGGTGGTGGTGCACGGCTCCGATATCAACGCCAGCCTCGCCGAGGCCACCCTCGAAGGGGGCGGGAAGCAGGTGCGGCTGGGACTTGCCGCCGTTCGTCACATCGGATCCGACCTGGCCGAACGCATTGTCGCGGCGCGCGACCGCAGCCTCTACACCTCGTTCCTCGACCTCACCGGACGCGTGGAACTCAGTGTCGCCCAAGCGGAATCGCTGGCCACGGCGGGCGCGCTCGGCAGCCTCGGCCTCACCCGGCGTGAGGCGCTGTGGGCGGCGGGCGCGGCCGCGGGGGAGCGCGCGGGCCTGCTGCCCGGCACCGGCGCCGCGACCACCGCGCCCACCCTGCCCGGCATGAGCGATCTGGAGATGGCCGCCGCCGACGTGTGGGCCACCGGCGTCTCCCCGGACAGCTATCCCACCGAATTCCTGCGCGCCCGCCTCGACGCGCTCGGCGTGGTGCCCGCGTCCGGACTGCTCGCGGTGCGCGACGGGTCCCGCGTGCTGGTCGGCGGCGCGGTCACGCACCGGCAGCGGCCCGCCACCGCCGCGGGCGTCACCTTCCTCAATCTGGAGGATGAGACCGGCATGGTGAACGTCGTCTGCTCGGTCGGCCTGTGGGCGCGCCACCGCCGCCTCGCCCAGCACGCCCCCGCCCTGCTCATCCGCGGCCGCGTCCAGAACGCCGAGGGCGCGGTGAGCGTCCTCGCCGAACACCTCCAGCCCCTCGACCTGCGCATCCACTCCAAATCTCGCGACTTCCAGTGATGCGGACGGGATTGCGCGCGGATCGGTGACCGGGTTCGCCGGGGCGGTTACCCTGCGAGTATGCGAACGCTTGCGGTGGTGTGTGCCGGACTGCTCGGGATGGGGCTGCTGGTCGGGTGCGGTGGGGACGACGAGCGGTCCGACGGGAGCGCGCCGGGGCTCGCCACGGTCGCGCCCGTCGCACCGCCCGGGTTGCGCGAGCAGGGGGTGCCGGACCAGCGGCAGCAGGCGCCCGAGACCGTGGACCGCAAGGAGGTGGTGAGCGGCAACGTCGAGATCACCTCGGGTGATCCGATCGGCGCCGCCGCGCAGGTGATCGACCAGGTGCGGCGGGCGGGCGGGCGGGTGGACAGCCGCACCGAACAGCCGGGCACCGACGACCTCGATCCCAGCGCCTCGCTCACCGTGCGCGTGCCCGCCGACAAGACCGACGAGTTCCTCGACGGGCTCGGCGGCCTCGGCACGCTCACCAGCGTGACCGTCAACCGCGACGACGTCACCATGCAGTGGGAAGATCTGGACGCCAGGATCGCCGCGCTGCGCGCCTCGGTGGACCGCTTGCGCGCCCTCATCGAAACCGCCGCCGACACCGCCGATCTCCTCGCCGCCGAGGAGGCGCTGTCGGATCGGCAGGGTGAACTCGACAGTCTCGTCGCGCAGAAGCGCCGCCTCGACGACCAGGTCGCGCTGTCCACCCTCACGATTCAGATCACCACCGACGCCGAGACCTCCTCCGACGATCCGAGCAACTTCTTCGAAGGCCTCGCCGCGGGCTGGAACTCGTTCGTGGACTGGGGCAAGGACGCGATCGTGTTCGTGGGCAAGGCGATTCCGTGGGTCGGTTTCCTCGCGGTCCTCGGCGCGATCGGGTACGCCCTCGTCCGCGTGATCCGCCGCAAGTCGCGGTCGTCGCGTGGTGCTCATGCGCAGGGTGCGGGCGCCCCGGCCTCCGCGCCCACCGAAACCGGTGCCCCTGCCGGATCAGGCACGGCGACGCCTACCGGGTCGGGGACCGCGCCTGCCGAGTCCGGCACCGCCCCCGCCGAATCCGGCACTGCCGCAGGTGATGCGGCGGGTTCCGGCGCGGACCAGGAGAACGGCGAGAACCGCACCGAAAAGTCTTGACGTGCCGAAGACGCCCCACCGGCACCGACGTGCCGACGCCGAAATCGCCACCATGCCGGTCGAATCCGGCAGCCGCACGGTCTGGCATGCCGCGGACGCGCACCACGCCAACGGCGGCGCCGACGCGGGCACACGGCGGTTCAGGCCGCTGCCCCGCCGGCCCGCCGACGCCGGCTTCGAGAAGGCGCCTCACCTGCCGGAGCACCGACCGCAACGGCGGCGACCGCACCGAAATGCGGACGCGCTGAATCACGGGCGCGCTGAATCACGGGCGCACCCGCCGATTCCCCCTGTGCGAGCACGAATCAAGGAGCCCCTGGTGCCGACCGTAGTGCGGGTGACGATCAAGCCGAACAGTCGCAAGGGCCCGCTGGTCGAGACGCAACCCGACGGCACCCTCCAGCTCTATGTTCGCGCCCCGGCCGTGGAGGGCAAGGCCAACAAGGCCGCCATCGAACTCCTCGCCGAGCACTTCGGCGTGCCCAAGTCGTCCATCCGGCTCGCGGCGGGCGCCACCTCCCGCTTCAAACGTTTCGAGATCGCCGACTGACGGGCCCCCGGCGGGGCCGCCACAACCCGCGCGACGATGTCGAGTCCGGCTTTCGCGGAAGCCCTTGACGCGCGGCACCGGACCGGGCGGTAGAAGCCAGGCACCGTGCAGCGCACGAGGAGCACGCGTCGGGGCGACGGAGATCGTCCGCCGTTCACACCGCGCCGGGGAACCCGAACTGCCGCCACGCCTCGTACACGGCGACCGATGCGGCATTGGCCAGATTCATGGACCGCCGCCCCGGCAGCATCGGGATGCGCACTTCGTCGGTGATGTGCGGGTCGGCGAGCACGTGATCGGGCAGGCCGGAGGGCTCGGCGCCGAACAGCAGCACGTCACCGCGCCGGTAGGCGATATCGGTGTAGCGGGTCGTGGCCTTGGTGGTGAAGGCGAACACGCGGTCGGGGCGCAGCGCCGCCCACGCGGCCTCGAGGTCCTTGTGCACGGTGACCGAGGCCAGGTCGTGGTAGTCCAGGCCCGCGCGGCGCAGCTTCGACTCCGAGAGGTCGAACCCCAGCGGCTCCACCAGGTGCAACTCGCACCCGGTGCCCGCGGCCAGCCGAATCGCGTTACCGGTGTTGCCCGGGATGCACGGCTCGTGGAACATCAGCTTCAGCACAGCACATCAGCTTGTCATGCGGGGCGGGACGGGTCTCGGGTGGGCGTCTGCGAGAATCGGTGCCGTGACCGATCTCGACGCGCCGGCCGGGCGCAACACGGGCGGCGGACGGGCCGCGCACTTCCTGCGCTGTCACCTGCCGATGGTCGTGGTCTCGCTCGTCATCGTGGTCGCGATCGTCTTCGTCGCCTCCGACCGCTGGCGGCGCGGCGCGCTGTTCTTCGGCGGCGCGGCCCTGCTCGCCGCGGCCTTCCGGCTCTGCCTGCCGACCGTGCGGGTGGGCCTGCTCGCGGTGCGCAGCAAGCCCTTCGACGTGGCGGCTCTGAGCCTGCTCGGCTCTTCGATCGTCTTCCTCGCGGCGACGATCAACACTCTCGGCGTCGGCTGAATCCGGGCGTCAGCGCCCACGCCAGGTATCGCCACCCACCATCGGCGGGTACGTCGGTCTCGGGAAAACCATCGTGCGCCGAACGGAACTCGCGCGACGAGCTGACGAAAACGTCCGGCGCTCAGCGGTTCTCGCGCGCCAGCCGCATGGTCTCGGTGAGCAGCTTCGACACGGCGGCGGCCTCGGTGAGGAATCCGTCGTGGCCGTCGCGGGAGTGCACCACCTCGAGGCCGGCGCAGCCGGGGAGCAGATCGGCCAGCTCCTGCTGGGTGTGCAGCGGGTAGAGGCGGTCGGAGTCGACACCGCCCACCACGCACGGCACGGGGGTGCCGGCGAGCGCGGTCTCGATACCGCCGCGCCCGCGCCCCACGTCGTGGCGGTTCATGGCCTCACTCAGCAACACGTAGGTGGCGGGATCGAAACGCCTGCACAGCTTTTCGGCCTGGTACTCCAGGTAGCTCTGCACCGCGTACCGGCCGCCCGCCAGGGGATCCTCCCCCTCCTGCGCCTGGTTGGCGAAGCGGTGGTCGAGCTCGCCCTCGGTGCGGTAGGTGAGGTGCGCGATGCGCCGCGCGATGCCCATACCGGTCGTCGGCGCGCGATCGGTGTGGTGGTAGTCGCCGCCCTGCCAGTCCGGATCGGCCTTGATGGCGGCGATCTGGGTGGTCTGGGTGCCGATCTGGTCGGCCGTGGCGCGCGCGCCGACGGCCAGCACCAGCGCGGCGGCCACGCGCTCGGGCGCGCCGATCATCCACTCCAGCACCCGCATCCCGCCCATCGAGCCGCCGACCACCGCGGCCAGCCGCTCGACGCCCAGCCGGTCCATGAGCGCCGCCTCGGCACGCACCTGATCGCGGATGGAGATGGACGGGAAACGCGAACCCCACGGAGTGCCGTCGGGCGCGAGCGAAGACGGGCCGGTGCTGCCCTTGCAGCCGCCCAGGACGTTCGCCGCGATGACGCACCACTCGCCGGTGTCCATGGGCGCGCCCGGCCCGACCATGCCGTCCCACCAGCCGGGCTGCTGGTGGACACCGCCGGGCGGGCCGACCACGTGCGAGTCACCGGTCAGGGCGTGCTCGACGAGCACCACGTTGTCCAGCGTGGGCGACAGCTCGCCCCACCGCTGCACCGCGAGATGCACATCGGGGATGACCGCGCCGCTCTCCAGCCGCACGTCCCCGATCTCGACGAGACCCAGCCTGCCGTCGGGCGGCGGCAGCAGTTCCGCACCCGAAGGCGCGGAACCGTCCGCCGGCCGCGACGGCCGGGCGTAGCCCTGATCGGTGCTCACGGTCACGTCGTGGCCGCTTCGAAACCGGCTCGCAGGTCGGCCAGGATGTCGTCGATCCCCTCGATGCCCACGGCCAGGCGCACCAGGCCGGGCGTGACGCCCGTGGTGACCTGCTCCTCGGGCGTGAGCTGGGAATGCGTGGTCGACGCCGGGTGGATCACCAGCGAGCGCACGTCGCCGATATTGGCGACGTGGCTGTGCAGGGTGAGCGCGTTGACGAACTTCTTGCCCGCGTCCACGCCGCCGCGCAGCTCGAACGACACGATCGAACCGACACCCTTGGGCGCCAGCTGCTGCCCGCGCTCGTACCACGGCGAGGACGGCAGGCCCGCGTAGTGGACCTTCTCCACGGCGGGGTGCTCGCTGAGGAACTCGGCCACGGCCTTGGCGTTCTGCACGTGGCGCTCGATGCGCAGGCTCAGCGTCTCGATGCCCTGGCTGATCAGGAAGGCGTTGAACGGCGACACGGCCGAACCCAGATCGCGCAGCAGCTGCACCCGCGCCTTGAGCGCGAACGCCGGCGCGCCGAGGTCGGCGAACACCACACCGTGGTAGCTGGGGTCGGCGGTGGTGAAGCCGGGGAAGCGGGCGTCGCCCTGCTCGTCGGTGACCGTCCAGTCGAAGGTGCCGCCGTCCACGATCACGCCCGCGATGGCCGTGCCGTGCCCGCCGAGGTACTTGGTGGCCGAGTGGACCACGATGTCGGCGCCGTGCTTCAGCGGCTGGATCAGGTACGGGGTGGCGGCGGTGTTGTCCACGATGAGCGGGATGCCCGCGGCGTGCGCGACACCGGCGATGCCGGGGATGTCGAGGACCGAGCTGCTCGGGTTGGCGACCGTCTCGCCGAAGAAGGCCTTGGTGTTCGGCCGGATCGCGGCCTTCCACTGCTCCAGATCATCGGGATCCTCGACGAAGGACACCTCGATGCCGAGCTTGGGCAGCGAGTAGTGGAAGAGGTTGTAGGTGCCGCCGTAGAGGTGCGGGCTGGAGACGATGTGGTCGCCCGAGTTCGCCAGGTTCAGGATGGCGAAGGTCTCCGCGGCCTGGCCGGAGGCCAGCAGCAGCGCCGCGACGCCGCCCTCGAGCGCGTTGATGCGCTGCTCCACCACGTCCTGGGTGGGGTTGATGATGCGGGTGTAGATGTTGCCCGGTTCGGCCAGGCCGAACAGCGCCGCCGCGTGATCGGTGTCGCGGAAGGTGTAGGACGTCGTCTGGTAGATCGGCAGCGCCCTGGCGTTGGTGGCGGCGTCGGGGGCCTGGCCCGCATGGATCTGCTTGGTCTCGAAGGACCACTGGGCAGGGTCGAACTCGGCCGATGCGTTGTCGGTCATGGTGTTGGTCTCCACGGAGTTTCGCCGGAATTCAAGGGAATCGAGGATGCGGTCTATCGACTACAGCAACACATTTCCGGGAACCTCCTGCTGGTGCGCTTGCCACCCGGCCGTCGGGTGGCCAGGTCCTCACCCGGAGCACCCCACCGCAGCTGGAGGGTTGCCGGCCAACGAGCCGGGGCTTGGCGTTGGCACTCATGACCTGACCGACATGTTAGCTGGCGCCCGCCGTCGGCCGAAATCCCTCCCCGGATAGGCCGCGCACCGGCCGCACCCGCGACGCGCAGGTCGCGGCCGGATGTCATGATGGTGAAGGTGGTGCGGATCACAGGTGATCCGCGGGTCGGAGGTTCGTCACAGTCCGCACAACGGGCCCTCCCCGAGCGGTGAGGACTCCGACAGCAGTACGCTTGTCTTGTTTGCACCACGCGTCCCGCAAACACCGCGGGGCATATACGTTGTCTGTTGAACAGCTGGGGTCCGCTCACAAGCGTGTTCGCCTGGCCGTGCAATGAGGGCACCATCCTAGGAGGACACGAAGATCCATGTCCAAGATCAAGGTTGAAGGCACCGTCGTAGAACTCGACGGCGACGAGATGACCCGGATCATCTGGCAGTTCATCAAGGACAAGCTGATCCACCCGTACCTCGACGTGAACCTCGAGTACTACGACCTGGGGATCGAGTACCGGGACAAGACAGACGACCAGGTCACCATCGATGCGGCCGAGGCCATCAAGCGCCACGGCGTGGGCGTCAAGTGCGCCACCATCACCCCGGACGAGGCCAGGGTCGAGGAATTCGGCCTCAAGAAGATGTGGCGCTCGCCCAACGGCACCATCCGCAACATTCTCGGCGGGACCATCTTCCGCGCGCCGATCATCATCTCGAACGTGCCGCGCCTGGTGCCCGGATGGACCAAGCCGATCATCATCGGTCGTCACGCCTTCGGCGACCAGTACCGCGCCACCGACTTCAAGGTGTTCCAGGCCGGCACGGTCACGCTGACCTTCACCCCCGAGGACGGCAGCGAGCCGATCGTGCACGAGGTCGTGAAGATGCCCGAGGACGGCGGCGTCGTCATGGGCATGTACAACTTCAAGAAGTCGATCGTGGACTTCGCGCGGGCGTCGTTCAACTACGGCCTGCAGCAGAACTACCCGGTCTACATGTCGACCAAGAACACCATCCTGAAGGCCTACGACGGCATGTTCAAGGACACCTTCCAGGAGATCTTCGACGCCGAGTTCAAGACCCAGTTCGACGCCGCGGGCCTGACCTACGAGCACCGCCTCATCGACGACATGGTCGCCTCCTCCATGAAGTGGGAGGGCGGCTACGTGTGGGCCTGCAAGAACTACGACGGCGACGTGCAGTCGGACACGGTCGCGCAGGGCTTCGGCTCGCTGGGCCTGATGACCTCGGTGCTGCTCACCCCGGACGGCAAGACCTGTGAGGCGGAGGCCGCGCACGGCACCGTCACCCGGCACTACCGCCAGCACCAGCAGGGCAAGCCCACCTCGACCAACCCGATCGCGTCGATCTTCGCCTGGACCCGCGGTCTCGAGCACCGCGGCAAGCTGGACAACACCCCCGAGGTGATCGGCTTCGCGCAGACGCTCGAGGACGTTGTCATCAAGACCGTCGAGGGCGGCCAGATGACCAAGGACCTCGCGCTGCTCGTCGGCGGCGACCAGGGGTACCTGACCACCGAGGAGTTCCTCGGCGCGCTCGACGCGAACCTGGCGCGCGCACTGCGCTGATCTGTGCACCGGGGCCGGGCCGTGCGCCCGACCCCGGGTGAACCGGGCACCCGCCCGCCCTTGCGGCGAACGGGTGCCCGACGTGTTTTCGGGGGTGGAGCGGTTGCCGGTTGATCAGAGTGCGGGGTGGACGCCGATGCGGTGGTCCGGGTCGATGGTGTTCGCGATATCGCGCAGGCGGGCGTGGTTACCGGCCAGATAGCGGTGCGCGGGGTGGCTCACTTCCGGGTAGTTGAGGTATCCGCCCGCCGAGTGGGGGCCGACTCTGTGATGCGCTCGCGCTATCCATTCGGTGGCCGCGGCGTGGTCGGTGGGGTTGTAGACGATCCACTGGACCAGGGCGGTGTGGGTGCGCCAAGGGAAGGCGGTGGCGTTCGCCGGAATGTCGCGGACCGCGCCGTCGAGGGGGTCGACCAGCGCGCCGCCGGAGCCGCCGGTGCGGGAGCGGTCGGTCACGGCGGCGACGAGAGCGTCCGCCGCGTCGGGGGTGAGGTCGGTCAGGACGTCCGATCCGGCGGCGAGGCTGGTGCGCGACGGGGTGCGGGTGCCGCCGGCCAATTCGAGTGCGGTGGCCGCGTGTTCGAGGGTGCGCGTTTCGGCGGTAGTCGGCTGGGCACCGATCGCTCGGGCCAGGCCCGCCGCCGCGCCGGAGCCCGTTCCCGCTGGGCCGACCAGCAGGACGACACACGCCACGCCGCCGTGCCCGTCGGCGCGGACCTCCACGTTGGCCCACTGTGCGCGGCTCGCCGTCGCGAGCCAGTTCGCCCAGCCGAGCAGCGTCCGCGCGGCCGCTTCACCCGGAAAGCTCAGGCGCGTCAGGTCTTTCGATTCGGCGGGATGGGTGGCGACGGTGAGTTCGGTGACGACTGCGCAGCGGCCGCCGCCGCGCAACGCCCAGAACAGGTCAGGATGGTCGGTCGCGGACACCTCGGCCTTGGTCCCGTCGGGTAGTACCACCCGCGCGCCGAGCAGTCGGTCGCAGGTGAGGCCGCGCGCCCGGGAATCGACGCCGATGCCGCCGCCGAGCGCCAGCCCGGTCACGCCGACCGTCGGGCAGGTGCCGAGCGGGATCGTGCGCCCGTGCGCGCCGAGGGCGTCCTGCGCCTGGGCGATGAGCGCGCCGCCGCCGAGGTGCGCGTTCCCGGAGTCGAGACGAACGGCGTTCAGGTCACGCAGGTCGAGGACGAGCGTCCGGTCGGCGGCCGACGCGCCCACATACGAGTGGCCGCCGCCGCGCGGCGCGACCGTGAGGTGGTGGGCGGCGGCGAAGGATACGGCCGCCGACACGTCATCCTCGTCGGCAGCGCGCACGACGGCGGCGGGCAGCATGGCGTCGAATCGGGTGTCGTGCAGCAGTTTCGCGGGGAAGTAGTCCGGCTCCCACGGCAGCAGCAACCGTCCACGCAGTCCGCGCCGCAGGCCCTCCCAGTCCGGCATGCCGCCCGACCCGGAGGTGACCGGATCGCCCGCCGCGGGCGCGCCGAGCACCGAGCCGACCGCCGTGGCCGCCCCGGCTCCGAGCGCCGCGCGCAGGAACACGCCGCGAGAGAATCGAGTGACGATGGGCGGGAGTCTAGGGGCGCGCGGCGCAGGATCGCGTCATTCCGAGGGGAATCCGGAGGGGTGTCCGGTCGGTGAGGGTGGATTCTTGTGTGGGGGCACGGAGCGTGGGGCGGCGCGGATACGGGCCCGTCGGCCCGGATGCTGGAAACCGTGCCCGCCGTGGTGTGCCGATGTCGTCGAGTCGCCTCGACGGTTCAGCTGGGTTGGGAGTGGCCGCCGGCGGTGGCCGACAGTGTCGCGGTCTCGTCCGGTTTGCCGGATATGTCGGTGAGCTGCGGGAATGATCTTGGTCGGCGGTGTCGGAACTCACGTCGATCCGGGGATGCGGACGCGAGGGCGGGGTGGTTGTAAGAACCCGTGACGAGTCCGGCAGCCACCACCCAGCCCACCGCCCCGCCCGAGCTCGAGCGCACCTCCTGGCACATCCCCGCGATGCTGGCGTTGGCGCTCGGCGGCTTCGGCATCGGCACCACCGAGTTCGTCACCATGGGTTTGCTGCCGGATATCGCGTCGGCCATGAGCGTCTCCGAGCCCACCGCGGGGCATGCCGTCTCCGCGTACGCGCTGGGCGTGGTGATCGGCGCGCCGCTGCTGGCCGCGCTGTGCGCGCGGGTGCCGCGCAAGCGGTTGCTGATCGCACTGATGGTGGCGTTCACCCTGGGTAACGCGGCCACCGTGCTGGCCCCGACGTTCGAGTCCCTCATCGCGGCGCGGTTCGTCTCCGGGCTGCCGCACGGCGCGTACTTCGGTGTCGCCTCCCTGGCTGCGGCCTCTCTGGCACCGGCGGGGCAGCGCGCGAAAGCGGTTGCCGCAGTTATGCTGGGGTTGAGCGCCGCCAACGTTGTCGGCGTTCCCGCCGCCACCTGGCTCGGTCAGCACCTCGGCTGGCGGGACGCGTTCGTGGTGGTCGCGGTGATCGGCGTCGCCACGGTAGCGGCGCTCGTTCGCTACGTGCCCGACCTCACCGGCCTGCGCACTTCCGACCCGCGCACCGAACTCGGCGCGCTGCGCCGCCCGCAGGTGCTGCTCACCCTGGGCGTCGGCGCCATCGGCTTCGGCGGCATGTTCGCCGTGTACACCTACATCACCACCACCCTCACCGATGTGGCGGGCATGTCCCTCGGCTTGGTGCCGGTGGTGCTCATGCTGTTCGGGCTGGGCATGGTCGCGGGCAATATCGTCGGCGGCGTGCTGGCCGACCGCGGCGTCGACCGCGCGGTGTTCTACGCCATGATCGCCATGGCCGTGGTGCTCGCCGGCTTCATCGCCGCCGCGCACCACCCGGTCACCGCCGGGATCGGCGCGTTCCTGGTGGGCGCGACCGGCGCGTCGCTCGCGCCGGGGTTGCAGACCCGTCTGATGGACGTGGCCGCCGATGCCCAGACCCTTGCCGCCGCGCTCAACCACGCCGCCCTCAATATCGCCAACGCGGCAGGGGCCTGGCTGGGCGGCGTGGTGATCGCCGCCGGACTCGGCTACACCGCGCCCGCCGCCGTGGGCGCCGCTCTGGCGGTGGCCGGGCTGGCGCTGTTCGCCGTGACCGTGCTGGCCGCGCGCCGCCCAACACATACAGCTGTGCATGTAAGCGTAGAATCGTCGGAATGACCAGGACCGCGGCGGACCGGCCGCAGCGCCGGACCCAGGAGCAGCGCAGCAGCGAGATGCGCACGCGCCTGCTCGACGCCACCATCGACTGCCTGGTCGAGTACGGATACGCGGGCACCACCACGCCGCGCGTGGCCGAACGCGCCGGCGTCACCCGCGGTGCCCAGGTGCACCATTTCGGTTCCAAGACCGACCTGGTGATCGCCGCCATCAGCCACCTCGCGCAGCGGCGCGCGGAATCCGCGATGCGCGAGATGTCGCGGGTGCAGGACGGCGCCGACCCGGTGGGCGCGGCACTGGACTTCCTGTGGGAACTGCACCAGGGGCCCTTGTACATCGCGACGGTCGAGCTGTGGGTGGCGGGCCGAACCGACCCGGCGCTCGCCTCGGCGATGGAGAAGGTCGAGCCGTTCGTCAATAACGCGGTGCTCATGGCGGTCGCCCGGTTCGTCCCCGACGAGGTGCGCCGCAAGGACGCCCGCGACTTCGTGTACACCGCCATGGACGCCCTGCGCGGCATCCTCATCTCCAACTTCATCGAACCCGATCCCGACCGCGCCCGCCGCCGCTGGTCCCGCGCCTGCGCCAACCTCCGCGCGGCCGCCGACGCGGCCTTCGTCCGGGTGACGGACTGAGCTACCACTCGCTGCTGCCCGCCGGCTCGGGTTGCCTGTCCCGCCCGATCGGGCGGGCGCTTCCGCCGCATCGGGCAGATCGCCGAAGTTCGGCATCCCGGCGTGGATCGTGATCGAGTCCGATCGAGGCAGGCCCGAGATCGGTTGCGGCCTTTCGTGATTCGTTCGATGCTCTGACCCGGCATCGAGGAGTACCTCTCGACCGAGTACATCGCGCTGACCTGATCTCGCCCGCGAAATGGAAGAACCGGCCCGGAGAACTTCACCCGGCCGCAGCGGACGCCCTTGCGCGCGGTGGCCCCGCAGCTGATGGACGCCCTCTGCGCCCGGTCGCACCGGATCCGGCGGTGGGCGCTCCGGTGCGCGCGGGATAGCGCTCGGCCGAGCCCATTCCTGAACGCGTACGTGATGCGGGTGCCCGTCGCTGGAACGTGCGGGCCGCGTCCACGGCCATGTGTGCGCGACGGTACCTGTCGATCCCTCCGCCCCGTCGACGAACTCGGTGCCATCGCGCACGGAAGCCGATTCCGTCGACGATCTCGGCGCAAGCCTCGAGGATGCGGGACATAGTGCAACGGTGGCCGTACCGGCCCACCGGGACTCGGACGCTCGGGCGAAATCTGCTTCGGGAGTGGGCCGGGCGGGTGGCGAGATGCGGACGGCGGCGTCCTGCGCCTGAGCCTGCGCCCGCGCGGACTCGCCCCGCGGGCGATCGGCGCGGCGGCGGTTTCGATTGCGGCGAGCGTCGCGCGCGTCGCAGGGGTCGCGAGTCGGGGCCGTGGTGGAAGCCGGTGGCGCCCGGCTGAAGGTCGCATCCGGTCGGCGCGTTGCTTGACTCCGGCCGATGGTTTCCAGAACAAGGTCATCTGTACGTCGTGTCGGTCCAGCAACTCGCAGGATGCTCGCGATCTCGGGCGTGTGTCGGCCGCGCACCCTTGCGCACTTACATACATATCCGTATGTTTGTTTTCAGTCGATCCGGTCGGGATCGGGCAGCGATCTCCGCCTGCGGCAGGGCGCGCGGGCGGGAAATGAGGAGTTCGATGGCGAACAAGGTCTACGTCGTCGGCGTCGGCATGACGAAGTTCGAGAAGCCGGGCCGCCGCAAGAACGAGAACGGCAGCGACTGGGACTACCCGGATATGGCGCGCGAGTCGGGGACCAAGGCCCTGGCCGACGCGGGCATCGACTATCGCGAGGTGGAACAGGCCTACGTCGGGTACGTCTACGGTGAGTCCACCTCCGGGCAGCGCGCCGTCTACGAGCTGGGCATGACCGGCATCCCCGTGGTGAACGTGAACAACAACTGTTCCACCGGATCCACCGCGCTCTATCTCGCGGCGCAGGCCGTGCGCGGCGGGCTCGCCGACTGCACGCTGGCGCTCGGTTTCGAGAAGATGCAGCCAGGGTCGCTCGGGTCCACCTGGGACGACCGAGAACAGCCGATGGCCAAGCACATCATGGCGCTGGCCGAGATCTCCGAGGTGCTGTTCCCCGTGGCGCCGTGGATGTTCGGCGCGGCGGGCCGCGAGCATATGAAGGAATTCGGCACCACCGCCGAGCATTTCGCCAAGATCGGGTTCAAGAACCACAAGCATTCGGTGAACAATCCGTACTCGCAGTTCCAGGACGAGTACAGCCTCGACGACATCCTCGGCTCGCGGATGATCTACGACCCGCTCACCAAGCTGCAGTGCTCGCCCACCTCGGACGGATCGGGCGCGGTGATCCTCGCGAGCGAGGCCTTCGTGGACCGGCACGGCCTGGCCGGGCAGGCCGTGGAGATCGTCGGACAGACGATGACCACCGACTTCGGCTCCACCTTCGACGGTACCGCCAAGAACCTCATCGGCTACGACATGAACGTCCAGGCCGCGCGCAAGGTCTACGACCAGGCCGGCCTCGGCCCCGAGGACTTCCAGGTCATCGAGCTGCACGACTGCTTCTCCGCCAACGAGCTGCTGCTCTACGAGGCGCTGGGCCTGTGCGCCGAGGGCGAGGCCGGCAAGCTCATCGACGAGGGGCAGACCACCTACGGCGGCCGCTGGGTCGTCAACCCGTCCGGCGGGCTCATCTCCAAGGGGCACCCGCTCGGCGCGACGGGCCTGGCCCAGTGCAGCGAACTCACCTGGCAGCTGCGCGGCGCCGCGGACAAGCGGCAGGTCGAGGGCGTCACCGCCGCGCTCCAGCACAACATCGGCCTCGGCGGCGCCGCCGTCGTCACCGCCTACCAGCGCGCCGAGCGCTGAAACCTCCAGTACCCCAGCATCGTTCGACACAGGAGTCACGCCATGGGACACATCGAAGCCACCAAGGACGTCAGCGCCACCCCCGAGGCCCTGTGGGCCGTCGTCGCCGACCCGCAGACCTGGGACAAGTGGTTCACCATCCACGAACGGTTCATGGAGGAGCCGCCCGCCACGCTCACCGAGGGCTCGAAGCTGGTCGCCAAGATCGTGATGCTCGGAATGGCCAACAAGCTGGAGTGGACCATCAAGTCGGTGGACGCGCCGAGCAAGCTGACCCTCGGCGGCACCGGCATGGCCGGGGTGAAGACCGAATTCACCTTCGATATCCAGCCCAAGGGCGACGGCAGCGTGATCGTGGTGTCCGGCGACTTCGAGGGCGCCCTCATCAAGGGCGCGCTCGGCAAGGCGGTCGAGAAGGACGGCATCCGGCAGCTGGACCGCTCGCTCGAGCAACTCGACGCGCTGGCCTCGGCGTAGGGGCGCGCGATGACCGCCGAAACCACCGCCCGCGTCGTCGAATTCGACGACGCGGGATTGAACACCTGGTCCGACGACGAGAGTTTCGAGGTGACCGCCGAGCGCATCGCCGAATACGCCGCCGCCACCAACGACCCGATCGAGGCGCACCGCGCGGGCGCGATCGCCTCCCCGGTGTTCGCGATCGTCCCGGTCTTCGAGGCCATGATGATGCCGGTGATCGAGGTCGCGCCGATGGACATCTTCGGCCGGGTCGTGCACGGCGAGCAGGACTTCCACTTCCACCGCCCGATCCGGCCCGGTGACAAGCTGGTGTCGCGGGCCAGGGCCATCGGCTACGCGGCGCGGTCCAACGGCAGCACCATCACCATCCACATCGAATGCCGCGCCGAGGACGGCGAACTCGTCAACGAGCAGTACCTCACGGCGTTCTTCCGCGGGATCGACGCGGGCAAGTCCGTCGGCGAGGCCGCACCGCCGCACAAGTTCGACGAGGCGCTGCGGGAGCGGGAACCGCTCGCCGCGGTGGCCCAGCACGTGGACGACGACCAGACGTTCCGGTACTCGCCCGCCTCGGGCGATCCGGTGCCGATCCACCTGGACGAGCAGGTCGCCAAGGACGCCGGGCTGCCCGGCATCATCGCGCACGGGCTGTGCACCATGGCGTTCGCGTCGTGGGCGGTGCTCACCGAGGTGGCCGGGTCCGACGTGTCCAGGCTGCGCCGGTTCACGGTGCGCTTCGCCGGCCTGGTCTTCCCCGGTGACGATCTCGAGACCCGCGTGTGGCGGGCGGGCTCGGCCGACGGCGTGACCACCTACGCCTTCGAGACCGTGCGCGGCACGGACGTGGTCCTGAGCGACGGACTCGCCGAGATCGCCGACTGACCGGGCCGGGCCCGACGGCGGTAGTGCGGCGTGACCACACAGGGCCCCCGACCTTCCCCCGTTCCGCTCCGCTCGTCGCGCGGAGGGCGGACAGTAGACAGCACAAGAGGAGCAACACACATGGGCGCATTGGCAGGACGTGTCGCCGTCATCACGGGCGCGGGCCGCGGCATCGGACGCGAGCACGCCCTTCTGTTCGCGCGGGAGGGCGCCTCGGTCGTGGTCAACGACCTGGGCGGCAGCAACGCGGGGGAGGGGGCGGACAGCGGCCCGGCGCAGGAGGTGGTGGACGAGATCAGGGCCGCGGGCGGCACCGCGGTGGCCAACACCGACAACGTCGCCACCTGGGAGGGCGCGCGGAACCTGGTGCAGCAGGCCGTCTCCGACCTGGGCGGGCTCGACGTGGTGGTGAACAACGCGGGCATCCTGCGCGACGCGTTCATCGCCGGTATGGACGAAGCCCAGTGGGACGCGGTGATCGCCGTGCACCTCAAGGGTCACGCCGCGGTGCTGCACCATGCCGCCGCCTACTGGAAGGCGCAGAGCAAGGCGGGCAACCAGCCCGACGCGTCGGTGATCAACACCGCCTCGGCCTCCGGCACCACCATCCCCAACGCGGGCCAGGCCAACTACGGCGCCGCCAAGGCGGGCATCGCCGCGCTGACCCTGGTGGCCGCCGACGAGCTCGCCCGCTACGGCGTGCGGGTGAACGCGATCGCGCCGATCGCGCGGACCCGGCTCACGCTGGCCACGCCCGGTATGGGCGAGATGATGGCGGCCGAGGCCGAGTCGGTGGACGAGGGCGGGTTCGACGCGTTCAGCCCGGCCAACATCTCCCCGCTGGTGGCCTACCTGGCCGGCGCCAAGTGCGAGATCACCGGCAAGGTGTTCGCCGTGCAGGGCGGCGCCATCTCCGAACTGGCCGGCTGGCACGACGTGAAGACCATCGAGACCGAAGGGCCGTGGGAGATCGACGACATCGCCGCGCGGCTGCCCTGATCGTCCGGAAAGGCTGGGAGGACAACGATGTTCGAATGGTCCGAAACCGATGTGATGATCCGCGACGCGGTGCGGGCGTTCATCGACAAGGAGGTCCGGCCGCACCTGGACGCCCTCGACAGCGGTGAGATGCTGCCGTACCCGATCATCCGGAAGCTGTTCGCGGAGTTCGGGATCGACGCCCTCGGCGCGGAAGCGGTGGAGAAACTGCTGGCGCGCAAACGCGCCAAGGAGGCGGGGGAGCCGCGCGCGGAGAAGAAGGAGAAGTCTTCCGGCGCCAGCCCGTTCGCGGGCCAGGAATCGCTGATGGCGGTGCTGGTCGGCGAATTGTCCGGCGTGTGTATGGGTTTGGTCACCGCGATGGGCGTGAGCATCGGTCTCGGCGCCACCACCATACTCTCGCGCGGCACGCTCGCGCAGCAGGAGCGGTGGCTCGCCGACATCGTGACGATGAAGAAGGTCGCCGCCTGGGCGATCACCGAACCCGATTCGGGCTCGGACGCGTTCGGCGGCATGAAGACCTACGTGCGGCGCGACGGTGAGGACTACATCCTCAACGGCC
This sequence comes from Nocardia puris, assembly GCF_003315035.1. GTDB lineage: Bacteria > Actinomycetota > Actinomycetes > Mycobacteriales > Mycobacteriaceae > Nocardia > Nocardia puris. Next base: position 12,151 of record NZ_QNRE01000008.1, on the reverse strand, counting down.
AGAAGACCTTCATCACCAACGGCCCGTACGCGGACGTGATGATCGTGTACGCGAAGCTGGACGAGGGCGACGGCGCCGACAAGCGCGAGCGCAAGGTGCTGACCTTCGTGCTGGACAAGGGCCTGGAGGGGCTCACCCAGGGCAAGCCGTTCAAGAAGATGGGCCTGCACGCCTCGCCGACCGGCGAGCTGTTCTTCGACAACGTCCGCCTCGGCCGCGACCGGCTGCTCGGCGAGACCGAGGAGCACAAGGGCGGTGACGGGCGCGAGAGCGCGCGGTCGAGTTTCACCGCCGAGCGCATCGGTGTGGCGTTCATGGCGCTGGGCATCATCAACGAATGTCACCGGCTCTGCGTGGAGTACGCGAAGAGCCGCAAGCTGTGGGGGCAGGAGATCGGTCGCTTCCAGTTGGTGCAGCTGAAGCTGGCCGAGATGGAGATCGCGCGGATCAACGTGCAGAACATGGTCTTCAACGCCCTCGAGCGTGGCCGCGCGGGCAAACCGCCCACGCTGGCCGAGGCGTCGGCGATGAAGCTGTACTGCTCGGAGGCCGCGACCGACGTGGCGATGGAGGCGGTGCAGCTGTTCGGCGGCAACGGCTACATGACCGAGTACCGCGTGGAGCAGCTGGCCCGCGACGCGAAGTCGCTGATGATCTACGCGGGCAGCAACGAGATCCAGGTCACCCACATCGCCAAAGCGCTGCTGGCCTAGCCGACGTGCGCCCAGGTGGGCGGGGTGGCGCGCCGGGAGCGCGGCCCGTGGCCGGGACGGCACCCGTACGGACGTTCGCGGACCGTGCGGGTGCCGCTCGTCTGTGCTGGTCATGCCACCGACGGTAGGCCGCCGCGACCGCGGCGATGCCCGCCCGACCGGCGGATGTGGACAACTCGCGGCCTGGGGATAACAGCCGGTCGGGGCCGTGCGCGACTCAGTGGACTTTCAGGTGCGGTCGTTAGGCTCGGGCGAATGGACGCACAAGCGGACACGCTGATCACGGTCGCCGACGACCTCGACGCGGTGACCACGCGCGGGCACGAGGACGAGCCCGCCGCGGCCGGGTTGGACCGGGCCGGGGTCGAGGCGGTGTGGGAATCCGTGCGGGACTGGTACCGGCTGGGGACCACCCCGGCGATCCAGCTCTGCGTACGGCGCGACGGGGCGGTCGTCCTGAACCGCGCCATCGGGCACGGGTGGGGTAACGCGCCCGGTGACGGGCCGGAGACCGAGAAGGTGCTCGCCACGCCCGATACGCCGTTCTGCGGCTTCTCCACCGCCAAGGGCGTCTCCGCGACGGTGCTGGCGATGCTCGCCGAACAGGGCGCGTTCGGCATGAACGACCCTGTGTGCGAGTACATCCCGGAGTTCGCGGCCAACGGCAAGGCCGCGATCACCATCGGCGACGTGCTTTCGCACTCGGCGGGCATCCCGTTTCTGCCACCGCCCTACCGGGCGCTCGACGTGATCACCGACGAGGAGTTGGCGGTGCGGGCGCTGGCCGACCTGAAACCCAGCTGGCCGCCGCGCCGCTTCCGCGTCTACCACGCGCTCACGGGCGGGCTCATCCAGCGCTCGCTGGTCCGCCGGGCCACCGGCAAACCCCTGCGCGCGCACCTGGCCGAACAGGTCCTCGAGCCACTCGGCTTCCGCTGGAACAACTTCGGCGTCCGGCCCGAGGACGTGGACAAGGTGATCCCGAGCGTCAAGACCGGCCCCGGTCCCTCGCGGATCTCGAAGTTCTTGGCGCGCAAGGCGCTCGGCGGCGGCATGGGCCGAGCCATGTCCGACGAGGCGCTGACGGCATTCCTCACCGCGGAACTCCCGTCCGGGAACCTGGTGACCACGGCCGCCGAGCTCTCCCGCTTCTACGAAATACTCGCGCGCGGAGGCGAACTGGACGGCGTACGGATCCTCTCACCCGAAGCGCTGCGCGACGCGGTGGCACCGGCGCCGCGCATCCCCGGTGCGGCGGGGCGGGTCTCGCGCGCCGGCTTCGAATTGGGCGGGCGCCGCTCGAAATTCGGCCGCGACACCCGCGCGCACTTCGGTCGCAGCGGCCTCACCACGCAGTACGGCTGGGCCGACCAGGAAAGGGGCCTGTCGGGCGCGGTACTCACCAGCGGCAAGGCGACCATCGACACCGACCGACCCTGGCGGCTCGTCGCCCAGATCTCCGACCTCACCCGCCGGACATGATTCCGCGGGCCGAATACCCGATCGACGGCGCACTTGATCGATGGAGCGCCCCCGGCGAGCTGATCACCTCGGGCCGCCCGATGATGCTCGGCTACCGGCTACCGGCTACCGGCTACCGGCTACCGGCCGCCGGACGTGACAACGGGACGACTATCCGCCCGGTGACCGAGTCCGGTCTCGGAGATCCGAGGTGCACGCAGCTGTCCGGGCGGTGGAACTTCCGCCCACGTACTGGCGGTACTTCTCCGCCGACGGCGTGGCGTTCTCCAGGAGACAGTCCGACACGATCACGCGGCGTCCGAACTCCGTGCTCGATCGGCGTTGCGGTGCAACGACTTCCCTACACCGCGCGCAAGCGGGTGCGGCTGGCGTAGACGTGTTCGGCGATGAGCGTCGCGATCCGGTCGGGGGCCTCGAGCATCGGCACGTGGCCGACGCCGTTGACCAGGATGCGGTCGGCGGAGTCGGGGAGTTCGCGCAGGTAGCGGCGAGCGTAGACGCGGTTGGGGATGATGCGGTCGGTTTCGGCGAGCAGCAGGCGGACCGGGGTGGTGAGGGTGGACAGGTCCGGCATGGCGTCGGCGAACAGGCCGCCGACGATCAGCGGCAGCATGGCCTGGCAGTGCAGGGCGGCGCGAATGGTGGTGGCGGCCTCGTGGCGCGGCACCACCGACGCGTTCTTGTTCAGCAGGAACAACACCAGCCGCCGCACGGCCGGATTGTCGGTGGCGAACGAGCCCAGCCGTTTCCCCAGCTCGACGGCCGGCACCAGGGACAGGAACTTCGCCCCGATGCGGAACTGGGCGAACGACGGACAATGCCAGCCGCCCGCGGGCGCGATCAACGTCAGCGTGCGCGCCCGGCCGCGGCGCGCCAGCTCCACGCCGATCCAGCCGCCGAGCGAGTTGCCCGCGATATGGCAGGTGCGCCAACCCATTTCGTCGAGCTGCCGCTCGATCGCGTCGGCGAGGGCATGGGGGTCGGTGGTGCGGCCGGTGAGCGGTGCGCCACCCCAATGTCCCGGCAGCGCGGGCGCGTACACCTCGCAGTGCGAGGCGAGCCGGGCGGCCGTGCGCTCCCAGACATGCGGCGACAGCATGAACGGGTGCAGCAACAGCAGCGGATCACCGGAACCCAGGTGCAGGGCGCGGGTCGGCCGGGCGACTTCGGCCGGGGCGCGGTGTGCGCGGGCGGCCGGGGACTTGGAGGCGTCGGACTTCATCGTCGGCACCCCTTCCTGGACGGCGGTGTCCGGGGGCGGTATGTCTGACCAGCATTGTACGGTCGATACGTGCCGCACATCATCTCTACAGTGAACGTCAACGGCGTCCGCGCCGCCGCGGGGAAGGGCATGCTCGCCTGGCTCGCGGACACCGAGGCCGACGTCGTCTGCGTGCAGGAGACCCGCGCGACCGACGACCAGACCCGTGCCGCGCTGGCTCCCGCGCTCGCCGACGGCTGGTTTCTGACCAACGCCGAACCGGAGTCGAAGGGCCGCGCCGGTGTCGCGCTGCTCTCGCGGCGCGAACCCACCGCCGTGCGAATCGGATTCGGCAGCAAGGAGTTCGACGCCGCGGGCCGCTACGTGGAGGCCGAATTCGGCGAGGTGACCGTGGCCAGCGTCTACGTGCACTCCGGTGACGCGGGCACGCCGCGCCAGGACGAGAAGTACCGGTTCATGGCCGAACTCGGCGCCTACCTGAAGGTGCGCACCGGCGACGTCGTGGTGTGTGGCGACTGGAACATCGCCCACACCGAACTCGATCTGAAGAACTGGAAGGGCAACCTGAAGTCGGCGGGTTTCCTGCCCGAGGAGCGCGCCTGGATCGATGAATTGCTGGCCGCGGGCTACGCCGACGTGGTGCGGCGGTTGCACCCCGGCGTGGACGGTCCGTACAGCTGGTGGTCCTACCGCGGCCGCGCCTTCGACAACGATTCGGGCTGGCGCATCGACTTGGTTCTGGCTACAGAGGATATCGCACCGCACGCAACTGCGGCGCAGGTAGAGCGTGCTGCTGCCTATGACCAGCGTTGGTCAGACCATGCCCCCGTCACGGTGCGGTTCGACGGGTTGCCGGGGCTGATCGGTGGAAAGACTTCAGACCTGGTGGCTAGCCGGGCTTAGGGGTGATGAAGGTTGCCCAATGGCGCTGTCCCAGAACGGCTTACGCACGAACGGTGGCTTAGGCGGATACCCTGGAAGGGTGACGTTGACGCAGCCCTGGGCAACCATAATCGCAGCGCTTCTTGCCATCCTCGCGGCATCCATCGCATATCGCGGTGTGCTCATGAACATCCGTGAACAGCGTCGAAGCGAACACCGAAAAGCGGCGATGGATGTACTCACTGAGGCCCTGGCTGCAAAGAACTCGGTGGGGGATTCCAACGCACGCCTGATTATGGAGGGCTCTCCGGCCGCGCGTCAGTGTCACGAGGAGGCACTAGACCGACTTCGCAACGCGGGAGAGATGTTGTCGCTTTTCGGGTTTGACGATGCCGCCACCTCTATGGAAGCACTTTGGACGCACTACGGAGTCACTGGCAGCCCTGCCGACCAAGCGACTGTGGAACACGGTGCGTTGAAGTCGCTCCGCCTCGCAAGGGAGCAATTGTTTAATCGGTAGATATGCCCCGTGGGGTGGACCTTTGGAACCAGTTCTTACCCCTCTATCTCATCCATGAGCATCCGGAGCGTAAGAGAGTGCTTCTCCGGCGGTAGCGCATTCAGCGCTGCACGGGCATACGTCGTGCCTCCCTCGCGGTCTCCGGCACGGACTAGCATCAATCCCCGGTGCATCTCGAGGTGTGTAGCGAACCTAGGGAGTGTCGGCGGGAGGTACCGCCGTGCTTCGTCTTGAGCATCTACGGCTTCTGCTTCGTCACCGAGACGTGCACGGAGCAGCGACCGGAACACCCCGAGACGCCAATACGGCACGGCGTAATCCGATGCTTCGGCATCGTCTGAGCCTGCCTGGTCGAACACTCGTCTTCCTTCGGTATCAAGCGCTCTTGCAGTGTCTACGTCGCCGGTGATCGCTGCGGCATGAGCCTTGCCGTAGATGGCGTTCAATCGGCCAAGAGATGGCTTGTCTGAGATGGCTAGCGCTTGGTCGGCGAACATCGTTGCAACCGGCAGTGAGGCACCTTCGTAGCCCAGGGCGATTGCCGCCCGGCCACGTACCCACACCCGCGTATCCACGTCGCCGGAATGGTCGGCGGACTCAGCCGCCATCCGGTACCACGTAACAGCTTTCGATCCATCCGAGCCGGGGAATGTCTTGGCGAAAAGGGTCATGAGTCGGGCGGCGTGTGTCCACATCTGGGGGGTGTCGCATTGTTGTTGGATCACTGCCAGGTCAACGGCTAGCCGCTGCTGAATCTCAGCCGCCCCGGAGGTCATGTAATCGGCTCCGTATCCGGTGAGCGTGTGGGCCCACTGGTCGACCGAGGGGCCCTTACCCCTCAGACGCGCTGAGAACCCCTCAGCGAGCAGATCAGACGCCACAACGGGGGCCACCACGGTAGCGGCCATCGAGGATAGAAACTGTCGGCGTTGCACGGTGTCGGACTCCATCACAGCAAGGGGCACATCTAGAACGGCGGCGAGGTGCCTGAGCCAGAACGGCGACGGCACCGACTTACACGACTCCCACCGGCGCGAGATGTATTCGCGCGTGATCGGTTGCCCCGAGTGCTTTTCGAGTTCGTGAGCAAGGCGACCTTGTGACCACCCGCGAGCCTGCCGCAGATCGCGAATGAGCTTGCCCGTGTGCATGAATCCATGATGCCCCGGCGCGTGTCTGTTCGCTTGTGTGCCACTAGGAATGCCACCCCATGGCACTAGGTGTGCCACTGCCTCAGAACCTGTATGCGCTGAACGATTGACAGCGGAGCGCAGAGAGGGCGCGACACTCAACGGGCCGCCCGGACGACTTGAGATTTGGTTGTTCGGGTGGAGCCCGGCCACAGCTTGGAGGGGTAACCGTGCCACTGCCGCAACGCACACCGAAAACGAAACGTCCACACCCGATCGAGGTTGCCCCGCCGGCTGTCATACGCCGGCTGTTGGAAGCGCTCGACAAGTGGCAGCCGAAACAGCAGGCGTCATGAGCGCAGTGATACGGGCTCGATTGGATGCGTTGACCCAGCGGGCGGCACTGCGGTCACTCTCGATTCGGCGGGCCCCTGAGCCGCCGTATGGGTGGGAGCTGGCTTCTCCGTATCGGGTGGTGTGTCGAGGGTCGTTGGACAACCTGGATGCGTGGCTGACTGCTGCGGAGCAACGAGACGCCGCGTGTCCGATGCGTGTACCCGGGATGAGCGCGGATCATTGATGAGCTTCGGTCTACTGGTTGCGTTCGCTGTGCCTGCCGTCGTCCTGGTGGCCGCGATTCTCTGGCCGGGTGACGGCTAAGCTTGCCGGGTCTACCAACAACCCATGTTCGGCCTGACACTGATTGAATACCCCCGAGGTGCCCCCAGCTCGAAAGCTGGGGGCTTCTTGGTTTCCGGGTTACCGGATGCGGGGGTTGTCCTTCCTCAGCTCTTCCAGCTTGCGCACGGATTCCGCGAATCGCTCGTGTTGCTCGTCCGCGAAGCGGCGGTGAGCCGCCTCATGCGTCGGGGGTTCGGTTCGCCGGAGTGGGGCGATCCAGGTCCGCTCGATCTGCTCGATGAGCCGCATTCGACGGCGCGCTTCTTCTAGCGCCAGAGTCTGGAGATTCCGCCGCATGTTGTCGCATCGCCGAGCTTCCTGGACGGCGGGGAGGCTTTCCACCCACCTCCGTTGCTGCTCCACGCGCTCCACCATCCGCCGGAGGTTGTGGATTTCTTTCAAGACAGGGGTCTCGCTCGATTTCACGGACCACCTTCCTTCTGTTGTTCGCGGCGGTAAGAAACTCTCGATTCCGCCTGGAGTCTCAATTATTGCGGGCGCGGTCCGTTCTCGCTTTCGGACATCGGCCACTTCGCCGTGAACCCGGTCGCATAACCGCGTGTCGGTGACGAACGCCATCGAAGAACCAGCCCGACCGGAAGCCCTCGAGCGAAGTTCAGCGTCGCCTAGTATGTGTGGCAGATGCTTAACCCTGATCGGGTGAGTGTTCGCGGGAAAGATCCTGAACTGCGAATATGTCTCGCCGGTCGGGGCCGGCCGGCGTGAGATAGGTGTTACAAAGACTCCGACCGGCCACGCGAAGAAACTACCTCCAATCTCGGGTCGGATTGGTGGCACCGCAGTAGGCCGCCGCTGTATCGGCGAACCCTCCCGGCGGGGCCGCATGAGCAGTTGCCGAGCCCTTCGACGGGCTCCGAGCCGCCGGTTCGCGGCGTGGCCGTCCTGCCCGCCTCGCCGGCCCAGATCCGTCGAATCGGCCTACATACCGGCCGCGCTCGGAAGCGGGGACATCGATACACCCGCCCAGCGTCCACGGAGAGCGACGAATAGGGGCTAGGTGGCACCCGTGGACGGTTTCGGTAGTTGGTGCCGACACAGAGCCATGATTTCGGGAGTCATCGCGCGACCTGGTGTTTTGCACGCCTCGCTACGGCATCCCCGCTGGTCAGAGTGGGTAGATTTTCCTGCAAACCGGTCGTGGCCTGGTCGTTGCTGCCGCGATGGACGGCGGAAGCCTGCACGTGGAACCGGCCCCTCACCCGTCCGACACGCCCGGGGGACTACCCCCGCGCGCATAGAGCGAGCGAACGCCCGCGCGTACGCACGCGTTAAAGAACCCCTTTAGGGGTTCTAACTCTAACTACCTAGACGGGTCCTTTGGACCCTTTGAAGCCACGGGCAACGTGGCGGTCTCTTGTTGGTCGCCGCCTCAATCCCATCGAATCACCCTAGAGACTTTGACCCCCTCGGCAAGGGTGAGAGGGGATCAAAGCCCCTTAGCTGCTTCGCTGGCAATCCAGTCGCTGACGGCGCGGTCGATTCTGGCGACATCGAAACAGGGTTGTTTTTCCTAAATTTCAACGATCGAGAAACGGTCAAGGGTTCCTCTGTGACCTCGCTCACAGTAGGGGTCAGAACCATGATTATCACACCATTATATAAGTGAGGGAGAGGCGTACCCACCTCTGTGAGGTGACTCACATCCCTGTGGAAACCTCGAAATACTCATGCATATACAAGTGAAGCACCCGGCGTCTTAAGGCGACCGGGATTTTTTATGCCCTCTCATCAGTAGCCCTACTGCTAAGGAAAGGAACCCCGCGTGGAGTACTGCCTGCATAACCACGAGATCCGCAGCAGCGCAGACCGTACCAAGGAAGGTCGATGCCGCAAGTGCCACAACGGACACCTATCCCGACAACGCCAACGAGCTTCGGCAGCGCTGAAGATCGTAGACGCTCTGAGCAAGGGGCGAGAGATCCCCGAAGACGCTATAAACCGCTGGAAGGGCGAGTGATGAAGAAACCGAAGGTTGAGCGCCGGGTCAACCGTGAGACCGGGGGCATCTATTTCAAGGTGACCCGCGAGGGAACATCAGCCTTCTTGCTGTTGAGCCCTGAAGAACTGTTCGAACTAGCGAACCAATCCATCGATGCCCTGGGAGGCACCCGCAATGACCAATCGACCCAGTAACGCCCGATTCGATGTTGTTCACCATGGTGGCCTGGGGGCCAATCCGGATGGCACCAAGCTATACGCCTCGTTGCCGATGGGGCTTGCCCGTGATCCGAGGCTATCCCACGCGGCTAGGTCGGTAGCTCTGTACGTCTGGTCTCATAAGCCGTCGCGTCATCAGTCCGCGAAGGTCGTTGCGGACGATCTGGCGATGGACCGGAAGACCGTCGCTAAGGCATTGGGGGATTTGCAGGACAACGGGTGGTTGGTTCGACAGTCGTACTTTAGGACGGGGCAGGGGCGTCAATCGTTTGAGGTGTGGCACCTTCAGATGTCTAACACTCCGTTCACTCCAGGGCAGATCGGGTCTTTGTCCCGCCGCGTCGAGTTCGGCCATGGGGAGAAAATCCCCACCCCCCATGGGGAAGAAGCGGTCACCCCCATGGGGAAGAACTCCCCACCCCCATGGGGAGAAAACGGCCACCATAGTAGTAGATGTAGTAGTTCAGAAGAAGTAGAGAAAGTAGTAGAGGAGATTGGGTCTATGGACCCTGATACCAGCGCAGAGGCGATGGGATCTGGTGATCCCTCGAACACCCGCGAGGGACCTTCCCTACTTCGTAGGTCCCTCCCGGGCGTCCCAGACTGGGATAAGACCGATGGATGGTTGGAAAACATCAACCCCGAAGGAAACGACCGAGTGTCAACGGAGATGGGTTCGCCGTGGGACTCACCCAACACGGGCAGTGCAACGGGCTCGTCGCCCTGGCCGCGTAGGTCGAAGTGCATCCGTTCATCGTGTAGTGACCCGTGGTGCGAGGTGCACGCCACCGCTTCTGACCAAGCGCCGTTCTAGCCAAAGGGCACTCCGCCACTAATCAACCATCAGGGCCTTACAGCTTCGGCTGTCGGGCCCTTTGTCGTGTCCGGGGAAAGGAATCGATGACACAGCCGTACATGACCCACTGGAAGGCGACGACCACCGCCGACAGAGAAGCGGCGTACCAAAACTATCTCGAACGATCTGAACCGTACTTCCGGGCGATCGCGGAGCGTGGTGGGTCGCCGTGGTTCTCCAGCGAGGGGGAGCGTCGGGCGTTGTTCTTCCGGCGATGGGTCCGCCCGGTTCCGCCACTTGACGATAGCGATTCCTGGTGGCCGTTTGCTGCCCCCTAGCGTCCACGCTGACGCGCGAAATCGCCAAATCCACCCCCTACTACCTAGAAACTTGGAAGCGCTTAGAAAGGCTGAATATTGATCGTCAAAGAATGCGAGCGATGCGAGGAAGGGTTTGAGGCTCGCCGGATCAATCAGGCGGTCTGCCCATCGTGTCGTATTCAAGAATCCCCGGGATCGTCTCAGTGCCCGTTCTGCATGGCGCACTACTACACGCACACGAACGTAAGCGCCACGGAGCTAACCCGGCATGCGTCGGGTAGATGCCGGAAGAAGCAAGCGGCATGACCGAGTATCAGCGCCGGGAGCGTATCTGGATCGCGCCGCGCCATCCGGGCGGAGGCACCGCGCCCGGTCTTTATGTTTTCGACTATCAAACCCGGGCGCGGGTGATGCTGCGCATGCATGACGTGTACCGACTCATGGACGCGGCGCAAGACCTCATCGATGAATACGAAGAACGGAACAGGGAGCAATGAGCCGTCAGCGGCACGACATCGGCAACCAGAAACGGCTACGGCGCGAGGCAGAGGAACTTCGGCTTCGTGAGGCGAGAGAGATCGAAAAACAGCGTCGGCAGGCGCTGAAACCGATATGGGCCAAGAAGAGGGTGGCGAGATGAGTAGTAGGGACGACTTCGCGGAAGCGCTTCGCGAGTGCTCCCGCCGTATGCGGGGCGAGTCAGATTCGCCGCCGGCGGAGGAGGTGGGGAGACGCGCTGACGATATCCAGTCCGCCCTAGCGCCGGTGTTCTCGCATGCAGACAACGTCAAGGACATGACCCGCGAACCAGTGCGATGGCAGGAACCATGCAACCGTTGTGGCGAATCAGCGGGATGGTATTCCGATTCCTGCCCCAACAGAGAGAACAACAATGTTTGAGAACAAAGCAAGCGGCTTGAAAAGCATGCTGGAACAGATGCTGAACGACGGTCAACCCAAGCCCGACCGCTCCAACACGCGATCGAAAGGTTCTCGACAGAGTCTCCGGCAAGAATTGCTGGACGCCCTTGCTGACACCGGAGCGAGCACGAATAACCACGTCCACAGCCGTGACGTTCCGGTAGCCAATCCGGCGGTGGACAACCTGTTGGATCTTGCCGAGAGCATTCGCCGTCAGCGGGAGGCGGAACCCGGACAGCTGGCACACCGCATCGCCGGTGAAGGCGATCTGAACAGCTCATTCAAGAATCTTGAGAACTACCTGAACAATAACGGAGGATACTGAACATGCTTAACGAATTCTACGATGCTTATGCTACCCACACCGATAACGCGCGTCTGGTTGCCACCAACGGTGGAACCCTGAGTAAGGAATGGCTGGCCATCGATGCTAACTACGAGGCGTTCAGGTATCGCCAGGTGTCTTTTGTGCATGATCTGACACACGCGGTGATCAACGGCGAGGATGAAGCCACGCTCAACCAGCTGCATACGCTGGCAATCGCTTCGGCTATGGGTGGTCAGCAGGGCACAGACCGCTACTCGGTAGCAGGCACAGCGGAAGCGCTGATCGATCGTGAGGTAAGGCAGCAGGTTACGAACGCTCTGGTACAGGAGTACGCCAAGACCGGTGCCCAGAACTTCAAGGCTGTTGGTGCTCGGCTGCTCGATAAGATCACAGAACTTAAGGTGTTGTCTGATGTAGTCGATATCGATGCCGATCCATCGGCGCTTGTTGGCCAACCGATGAAGATTCAGCAAGCGTGGATGCAGGCCGGCGACATCGTCAATGGGATTGACAAGGCATTCGCTGCGTTCCAAGCTGCCGCAGCTTTGGAGGGTCGCGTGTTGACCAGGAATGATCAGGCTATCGGGCTTGTGTGCCCGACTACAGGCACAGGTGCCGAACGTCGCGAGCTGTGGGACGCATGGGACTCGGATAAGCGCACGGGTCGTTGGGGTGCTCTCATCAAGGCGGGTATCGACTTGAAGCCTATTAGCTCCGTCCGTGAATACACGGCTTACGACCGGCCTACCTCGGAGTGGAAGACGGTTCAGGCAGAATGGGGCGGCATGCAACAGTTCTTGGTTGACTCCGAGGACAACAGTATCAAGGTGGATAAGCAGTGATTCATACCTGTATTCGCCTCCTCTGAGCGATCAGAATTCCTGGTCAAGTCCTGGGGTGTGGTGTAACGGAGTTGGTCACCGCGTGATCGGTTGTTCGGTCAGGCGGTGAGTTCTGCGGGGGTGGTGTCCTCCTGTT
>NZ_QNRE01000007.1 GCF_003315035.1 Nocardia puris | reverse complement strand
GCACTGACATTCATCGACACACTATTGAGTTCTCAAAGAACACACGCACACCCATCCACACCAGAATCACCCGGCACTTCAGAGAGGCAACTTTTCCAGCCTAACCACAGCCCCTGGCGAAGTCAAGCCGCTCGGTCGTGTGATCCCGCTGACGATCAGGCGCTCCCCGTCCTACCTCGTTTCCCGCTACCCCGCCCAGCCTCTCGGCTCGGCGTCTCGGCTCCGGGTCGGTGTCCGTGTCGCTCTGACGTTGAATAAGTTACGCGGCGGGGAACGCGACGTCAAATCCGCACTACACGCATGTGATTCCGCAGGTCAGAGGCTTGGGCCGGGGCCAGAAACGGGCTTGGGCCACACGAATGTGACCCAAGACACCAAGATCAACTTCTCCCGGACCGCAGCACGCCCGCGATATTGCGCTTGCCGCGCCGCACCACCAGCCACTGTCCGTGCAGGTAGTCGCCGTCGCCGGGGGTCCATTCGAGGTCGGAAACCTTCTGGTTGTTCACCGACGCCCCGCCCTCGTTCACCGTGCGGCGGGCCGCGCCGCGGCTCTCGCACAGGCCCGTCTCCACGAGCAGGTCCACGATCGTGGCCGGCGAGCCCGGCCCGACCTCGGCGACCTTGCCGTCCACGGCGGCTTCGCGCAGGGCCGCGCCGAGGGTGGCTTCGTCCAGGTCGCGGAGTTCGCCGCGCCCGAACAGCGCCTGGCTGGCGAGCTGCACCGCGTGGGTGTTCGCTTCGCCGTGGACCAAGGTGGTCATCTCGGCCGCGAGCTTGCGCTGCGCTTCCCGCGCGTGCGGGCGTTCGGCGGTGGCGCGCTCGAGTTCGTCGAGTTCCTCGCGGTCCAGGAAGGTGAACCACCGCAGGTAGCGCACCACGTCGGCGTCGGCGGTGTTCACGAAGTACTGGTACCAGGCGTAGGGACTGGTGAGCTCGGGATCGAGCCAGAGGCTGCCGCCGCCGGTGGACTTGCCGAACTTCTTGCCGTCGGCGGAGGTCACCAGCGGCACCGTGAGCGCGTGCACGGATTCACCGTCGACCCGCCGGTTCAGTTCGACGCCGGCGATGATGTTGCCCCACTGATCGGAGCCGCCGACCTGCAGCCGGCAGCCGTACTCGCGGCGCAGCTGCAGGTAGTCGTTGGCCTGCAACAGCATGTAGCTGAACTCGGTGTAGGAGATGCCGTCGCCGTCCAGCCGCCGCTTCACCGTGTCGCGGGCCAGCATCACGTTCACCGAGAAGTGCTTGCCGATGTCGCGCAGGAAGTCGACCACGCCGAGCGGACCCGTCCAGTCCATGTTGTTCACGATCACCGCGCCGGTGGGCGAATCGTCGATGTCGACGAAGCGCTCCAGCTGCGAACGGATGCGGCCCGCCCATTCGGCGACCGTGTCGGTGGAGTTCATGGTGCGTTCGCCCACGTCGCGGGGGTCACCGATGAGTCCGGTGGCGCCGCCCGCCAGGACGATGGGCCGGTGCCCCGCGCGCTGGAAGCGCTTGAGCGCGAGCAGCGGCACGAGGTGCCCGGCGTGCAGACTGGCCGCAGTGGGGTCGAAGCCCGCGTACAGGGTCAGCGGTCCCTCGGCCGCCGCCGCCCGCAGGGCGTCGAGGTCGGTGGACTGCGCGATGAGTCCGCGCCAGGTCAGTTCATCGATGATGTCGCCGCTCACGTCGGTCCATCTTTCCGCATCCCGCCAAACCCTTTTTCGCAGGCCACCCGCCGCGGGGTGATCGGCAGTCGGATACCGGCGAGTCGGCCCTCCCCCGCGGCCTGAGATTCACCACGGGCATGAAAGGTGGAACTCGAGGCCGGGGGATCACGCGGGTCACCAGACAGAACACCTGAATGACAGCCGGGTGAGCGGGCTGGACAGCGGCCGGCCTACGACATGGTCGGGCAAGCGCGCGCACCGCGTGCGCTCGACCGAATGGGGCAGCGCGCAGCGGCCGAGCACGCGGACTCGAACGCGACCGGCTAGGACCACAGGGCCGCGCTGGGCGCACATGAGCGCGGGCGATACCCCGAAAGGAACCGCTGAGCAGCGGCCGAGCGAGCGAACGCGACCGGCTACGACGCGGCCGCGCTCGGCGCGCGCGGGCTGCGACGGTAGGCCGACACCGCCGGCGAGGCCGGCAACCAGAATCGCCAGGGCCGGTCGGCCGCCGTGCTGACGCCGACCCGGGGGCCGCTCGCGACGAGCGCCGGGTCGAGGGCACCGTTGAGCTCCAGGCGGATGGGTGCGTGCGGATCGAACAGCGGGGTGCCGTAGTCGTCGAGTGTGATGCCCATGGCGGTGCCGAGATTGCCTGGTCCCCTTGCCAAGTCGGCGTCGGAGCGGGCAGCCGGACGGCGGGCGCGCACCACGTCGAGACCTTCCACCACCTCCCCCGCGCGCAGCAGCACCGCGCTCGCGGTGCCGTCGGGACCGCTGGTGACGTTCAGGCAGGTGTGCATTCCGTAGCTGAGATACACGTAGAGGAATCCGGCCGGGCCGAACATCACGGCGTTGCGTTTGGTGCGACCGCGCCCGGAGTGCGACGCCGGATCGGGCCACGGTCCCGCCGGATCACCGCCGTACGCCTCGACCTCCACGATCCGCAGCGCTACGGGTCCCGCGCGCAAGACCGACCCGAGCAGGCGGCGCGCGGCGGCGGGTGGTTCCACCACGAGTTCCTCGACCGACACGGTGGACATTCTTCCCGAGCGGGTTCCGGACACGGGCGGCGCCCTTGTCCCGCGCGGCCGCACGCGCTAAATTCATCACACAGTGAATTCAACACTCGATGAATTGAGGCGGCCATGTCGCTACCAGGGGATTCCCCGGCGGTCGAGGTCCGGAACCTGACGGTCCGGCGCGGGAGACGCGAAGTACTCACCGATATCTCGCTGACCATCCCGCGCGGTTCGATCACCGGACTGCTCGGGCCGTCCGGATGCGGGAAGACCACGTTCATGCGGGCCGTCGTGGGGACCCAGATCGTGGCGTCCGGCGAGGTCGTCGCGCTCGGTCTGCCCGCGGGCGCGGCCGCGCTGCGCAGGCGGATCGGCTACGTCACGCAGTCGCCGAGCATCTACTCCGACATCAGCGTGCGCGAGAACGTCGCCTACTACGCCGCGCTCTACGGGCGTGACCGGTCCGCCACCGACCGCGCCATCGACGCGGTCGGGCTCCGGGAGCACGCGGGCAATCGCGGCGACGCGCTGTCCGGCGGGCAGAAGACGCGGGTGTCGCTGGCGTGCGCGCTGGTCGCCGAGCCCGAGGTGCTCATCCTGGACGAGCCGACCGTCGGGCTGGACCCGGTGCTGCGGGTCGACCTGTGGAAGCAGTTCCGCGAGCTCGCCGCGGGCGGCACCACACTGCTGGTCTCGAGCCACGTCATGGACGAGGCCGAGCACTGCGACCGGCTGCTGCTGATGCGTGAGGGCCGCCTGCTCGCCCAGCTCAGCCCCGCCGAACTGCGGGCGCGCACCGGCGAGGACAACTTGGAACGCGCGTTCCTCACCTTGATCACGATGGGAGAGGCGGCATGACGACGCTGCGGCCCTACACGGCCACCACCGGACGCATCCTGCGCCAGCTGCGCAACGACCATCGCACCGTCGCCATGATTCTCGTGGTCCCGGCCCTGCTCATGGTGCTGTTGTATTTCATCTACTCGGAGGCGCCGGACTACCCGCACGCCCCGCTGAGCCTGTTCGACCGGGTGGGCATCAGCATGCTCGGCATCCTGCCGTTCATCGTCATGTTCCTCATCACGGCGATCGCCATGCAGCGCGAACGTACCTCGGGCACGTTGGAGCGGCTGCTCACCACCCCGCTGTCCAAGCTGGATCTGCTCGGCGGGTACGGCACGGCGTTCTCGCTGGCCGCGGCGGCGCAGGCGATCGTGGCCTGTCTGGTGTCGTTCGGACTGCTGGGGCTCGAGGCGGCGGGCAGCCCGGTGTGGGTGGTGCTCATCGCGGTGGTCGACGCCATCTGCGGTGTCGCGCTCGGCCTGCTGGCGAGCGCGTTCGCGCGCACCGAATTCCAGGCGGTGCAGTTCATGCCGCTGGTGGTCGCGCCGCAGATCTTCCTGTGCGGCTTGCTCGTTCCCCGCGACGAGCTGCCGGGTTGGTTGCAGCCGGTGAGCGATGTGATGCCGCTCAGCTACGCGGTCGACGCGCTGCACGAGGTGTCGGTGAACAGTGAGCCGACCGGGCGGATGTGGCGCGATATCGCGATCGTCGCGGCGTTCGCGGTGGTCGCGCTGGTGCTGGGAGCGGCAACTCTGCGTCGGAGAACCGCATGAAAAGAGTTGGGCAAGTGCGAGTTTCGCCGGACCGCACCCCAGCCGCGCGCGAGCCGCACAGCAGGTGGAACTCGATGTGCGGCCCCCGCGCCGGTGCCCCGCTCGCCCGTACGGTGACGGGCAGAAACGCGGACACCTGCGCCCCTACGTGTCGCATGTCGGCGCTGCGCACCGTGCACCGCAACGGACCGTCGGTGAGATCGGCGTCCGATGGTGGCGGATGACGGCCATGAAGAGGCGGCGAGGAAATCACGTGCGTCGCGCGGGCCGGCGCCCGCCTCGATCAGCGGCGCGGGTGACATCCGCGATCGCGTCCGAGGGACGCGCCCCCGATCAGGACGGTCGGCTCGGGGCCGGCGCCGCGCGGGGCGAGGCCGGAAATCAGCGGTAGGGTCCGGGTGTGAGCGCGGCGGAGCGGAAAGGGCGGTCGGGGCGGCGGCCCGGCCGGTCCGACGCGCGCGAGTCGATTCTCGCGGCGGCGCGGGAACGGTTCTCGGAGACGGGTTTCGACAAGACCTCGATCCGCGCGATCGCCGCGGACGCGGGCGTGGACCCAGCGCTGGTGCACCACTATTTCGGCACCAAGCAGCAGCTGTTCACGGCGGTGGTGGAGCTGCCGTTCGATCCCGAGGCGACGCTGCGGATCATCGACGACGTGCCGATCGACCGGCTCGGCGATACGATCGTGAGTTCCATTGTCGGCGTGTGGGATTCTCCCCTGGGTCCCGGCGTGGTCGCGCTGGTGCGCAGCATCCTGACCGGTGACGAACTCGCGCTGGGGCGCACGTTCGTCCTGGAAGTGATCCTGGAACGGGTGCGCAAGCGGATCGCGACCCCCGACGACGACGGACGCGCCCGCGTCGCGCTGGCGGCCTCGCAGATGATGGGAATCCTGGTGGCGCGCAAGATCATGGGCATCGAGCCGGTGGCGTCGATGCCGTTACCCGAGCTGGCCGCGGCCGTCGGGCCGACGCTGCAGCGCTACCTGACCGGCGACATCACCGGCGAGGCGGCGGTCACTCCGAGCGGCAACCTCCCCGGCGACCCGCCGGTCACTCCCCCGGGTGCTGCGCCGTGAACGCGGTGTGCTCGGCGTCGGTGACGTCGCGCGCCTCGTCGGTGAGCAGCACCGGGATGCCGTTCTCGATCGGGTAGGCGCGGCGCAGGCGCGGGTTGTAGAGCAGCGCGGCGCCCGCGTCGTCGCGGACCAGCAGCAGCGGGCCCTTGTCCTGCGGGCAGGCCAGCAGGTCGAGCAGGGTCGCGTCCAGTGCGGTTTCCTCCGGCATGATCGAGAACCTACCGGAGGCCGGACCCGGCTTCGACGGCCGGGCGACGGCGGAACGAGATGTGCCGGTGCCCGAAGAAACTCGCCACCGCCACCACACCCATCACCACGACCGCCGAGGGGCGCGCGGGCCACCCGAACACCGAGACGGCCAGGTACAGCAGCCCGGTGTTCAGCACCAGCCCGCCGGAGTTGACGGCCACGAACCCGGCGAAATCGCGCAGCACGTGCCCGCGCACTCGGAACACCAGGGTGCGGTGCAGCACGAACGCGGTGGTCACCCCGATCGCGTAGGCCAGCGGCACGGCGACCAGCGGCGTCCAGGAGTGTTCGGGCAGCACCGTCAGCCACAGGATCGCCAGCGCCATCCCGAACACCGTGTTGAACTCGCCGACCAGCGCGAACGCCACCTCCTGGCGGCGGAACAGGCGTACGAGCGGGCCGGGCTGGGCGGACTCGGTGGCGGATTCTCCCGTCGCGGCGAATGTTTGTGCCGCAGCCGACGTCCCGGCCGCGCGAACATCGTCGCCGGTGCGGAGCCGGACGTCCGCACCACCGGCGGTTTCCACGCCGGACCTGCCTGGCTCGTCGTGGCCGGACGGACTGCTCATCACGCCGACGTCCGTGGCAGACGCGGCCCGCGCACGTATCCGTCCCGTGGGCCCGACGACGCGGCGGCGATCCTGTCCGTCATGCGTCCGCCTTCGCCAACTCGCGCTCCGGCGCGGGCGGCGTCTCGTCGTCGCGCCGACGCGTCCGGATGTACATCCACTGGAGCACGCCGAGCCCCGCGACGCCCGCGCCCATGGCGGCCAGGCCGATCTTCCAGCCGGGCGGGCGCCAGGTCAGGACGAGTTCGGCGTCGGTGCCGGGCGGGATGTCCACGGCCACGAACGTTTTGGCGACGGTCGTGATCGGCACGGGTGCGCCGTTCAACGTCGCGCGGTAGCCGGGCCAGCCGAGGCGGGAGAACACCACCTGGCCGCCGCGCTCGGAGGTGACCCGCACGCGGCTGGTGCTGTCGCTCTCCGACAGGGACGTGGCGGTGACATCGTCGGTGTGGGAGATGCGGCCGTTCGTCATCGACACCGGGCCCCCGACGCGTTCGAGCACCGCGATGAACCGCTCGTGGCCCGGGTAGTCCACCCACTTCCAGCCCTCGGGGGCGGGCTGTTCGCGGACGCCGGGGAACAACGCCGTGTGCAGGACGACGCGGTCGATGTTCATCAGATCGACCGGCGGCCTGCCGGTGGCGGGTTCGGGGGCGAACACGCGGCGGTAGGCGTCGGGGCAGACGCTGCTGTCCCAGCGCATGCACAGCATCTCGCCGAAGTAGTAGTAGCCCGTCGGTGTGTAGCCGTTGACGTAGTTCAGCTCGAGGCTCTCGGCGTAGTTGCCGAAGACCAGCGAGCCGTACGCGCCGTCGAGACTGCGGTCGTTCTGGATGAGCCCGCGCTCGGCGAGTTGCAGTGTGGTGCCCGGGAAGTCGGGGAACTTCGCCCTCGCCTCGGCCCGATTCGCGGGCAACTCCCACGACATCGGCGTGGGCTGGGCGGCCCGTACCTGGAGAAACGCGATCGGAAACATCGCGGCGATGGTCAGCGCGCAGGCCGCCGCGACACCACGCTCGCGCCACAGCCACACCACGCCCGCCCCGAGCGCCGCGACGGCGACCGCCGACACCACGTGCCAGGCGCTGGCGTGCGGATCGGCCGACATCGACCGCACCAGCAACGCCAGGATCAACAGCCCGGCCGCGAGGCCGCGCCGCCGCGTGTCACCGAACGTGCCGAAACGCCCGAGCGACACGCACACCAGCACCAGCAGCGCGATCGCCAGCATCGGCAGCAACCGCACCGGCCAGCGCAGCGGACCGATCGTGCCGGGCCCGGCCGACCACATGAGGATGATCGCGGTGAACACCGCCGCCGAACTCAGCTCCCGCCACGCGGTGCGCGCCCGGCTCCAGTCCACGAACGCCAGCGCCGGGATCAGGAACCACGCGATATAGACCACCGGCATCGGCTGCACGTACCCCCACCAGGAGGTGAACGCGGGCATGGTGCTCGGCAGGCTCGCGTTGAGCGATTCCGACCAGGGCACGGTGAGGAACTGGTCGTTCACGATATCGGAGGTGCCGCGCCAGGTGACCTGCGCCGACAGGATGCTGGGCAGGAAGGTCAGCAGACCGGCCAGGCCCGCGCACACCGCCACCGCGGTCAGCCGCGCCACCGGCAACCACGCGCGACGGTAGATGATCTCGCCGATCGCGACCGCGACCAGCATCAGCGCCGCCTCCACGGCCGGGAAGATGTACTGCGTCGAGATCGTCAGATACAGGAACACGAAGACCGGGATCGGGCCGCCCGCCACGAAAAGCTTCCCGGTGCGCGCACCGCCCCGCACATAGACCAGCGCCGAGGCCCACGCGTGCACGAACCAGGCGGTGCCGGTGAGCGCGGTCATCCAGCTGGCCTCGTCGAAGAACAGGAAGAACCCCGAGAGCGGGAACGCCACACCGGCGACCGCCGCCCAGGCCGGGCGGCCGCCGTAGGCCAGGCAGATCCGGTACACGCCGAGCGCGGCGATGATCGAGAAGACCAGCTTCACCAGCGTCGCGTAGAGCGCGAGGTTGTCCATCGACGGCGCGAGCAGGTCGATCAGCAGCTGCGGCGGGTTGAACAGGCCCGCGTCGTCCATGGTGTTGTTGCCCGACTGCCACCCCTCGGGCACCATCGCCGGGAACCGTCCCTCGCGCAGCGCGCGGCCGAGCCCCACCCACAGACCCGTGTACTGGGATTCGGTGTCGTCGGTGAAGTAGTGCCGCGGATTCGCCAAGAGCACGGCGAGATACCCGGCGACCACACCGAAAGCCGTGATGACACCCCACCGGTAGACGTCCCGCCGCGCGGGCGTGCGCGCGGCGAGCACTGCACTGTCGCTCACGAGAGCGAGACACTACCGCCCGCCGAGACGCTCGACTTCGACCCCTACGCGCGCATGCTGTGGGGATGCTGGCAGCGATAGCAGCCTGGACGGTTCGTGATACAGTTCACGCCTTCTCGGGTTCCGCCGTTCTCCGGACGGCACAGGCAAGCACCATCTTCGAAAGTCGATCCAGCTGATGCCGATTCACCCAGCACGTCCCCCGCGGTCGGAGTCCGTCGCGCGCACCGATCGGTCCGTCGCGGGGATGGACCGCCCGCACGGCATCTCCGTCGTGGTGCCGGTGTACCGGGGAGAGCACACGATCCGCGGCCTCGTCGCCGAACTGGTGCGGTTCACCGAACCCGCGCGGACGCCGGGCGGGGCGCTGTTCGTGGTCGAGGAGATCATCCTGGTCCACGACCACGGCCCGGATCGCTCCGATGTGGTGATGCAGGAGCTGGCGCGCGAGTACGACGTGGTCCGCCCGCTGTGGCTGAGCCGCAATTTCGGCCAGGACGCGGCAACGATCGCGGGCATGTCGGCGGCGCGCGCCGACTGGATCGTCACCATGGACGAGGACGGTCAGCACGATCCGCGGTTCCTCGCCGCCTTCCTCGACACCGCGCTCGCCGAACGCGCCGACCTGGTGTACTCGCGCCCGACCAACACCCGCCCGCACGGCTTCCTGCGCAACCTCACCTCGCGGGGCGCGAAGGTGGTGCTGGCCACCGTGTTCGCCTTCCCCGATTCGACCCGCTTCGAGTCCTACCGGTTGATCCGCGGCGATATCGGCCGTCAGCTCGCCGATGTGGCGTCGAACGGCGTGTACCTCGATGTCGCGCTGACCTGGGTGGTGGACTCGGTCGCGCAGGCGCCGGTGGAGTTGCGGGCCGAGGGCCGCGAGGAGTCGGGGTACAACTACCGCCGGTTGTTCTCGCTGTTCTGGAAGATGGTGCTGTGCACCGGCACTCGCGGACTGCGGCTGGTCAGCATGCTCGGCGTGACTCTCGCCGCGATCGGCGCGATCATCGCCGGTGTGGTCATCTACTCGGCACTCACCACCGACGATTGGGCGCCGGAGGGCTGGGCTTCGATCATCGTGGTGCTGTTGCTGTGCTCGGGCGCGATCCTTTTCTCGCTCGGACTCATCGCGGAATACCTGGGGGTGGCATTGCACATCCTCGTCGGCAAACCGTTGTACCTGACTGTGGATTCGCCGCGCCCACGCCCGGTGTCGCAGGAGGATCTGACCACTTCCGTCGCCGGGGGGACCGAGAACCGTGACAGATGACCGTGTGCTGTTCAGTCGTCCGTATCGCGCGCGCGACGAACTCGCCAACCTCGAGGCCGTGCTGGCGAGCGACCACAGCCACGGCGACGGCCGGTTCACGGCGGCGGCCACGGCGAAGCTCAAAGCGATCACCGAGGCGCCGCACGCGCTGCTCACCACCTCGTGCACGGCCGCGCTCGAGATGGCGGGGCTGCTGCTGGAGATCGGCCCCGACGACGAGGTGATCGTCCCGAGCTTCACGTTCACCTCCGCGGCCATCTCGATGGCGGTGCGCGGGGCGACGGTGGTGTTCGCGGACATCGACCTCGACACCGGCAATGTGGACTCGGAGTCGGTCGCGCGGGTGCTCACGGACAAGACCAAGGCCGTGGTGGTCATGCACTACGGCGGTGTCGCCGCCGATATGGACGCGCTGCTCGCGCTCGCGGCCCAGCACGGCTTCGCGATCATCGAGGACAACGCGCACGGACTCGGCGGCCGCTGGCGGGGACGGCCGCTCGGCACGCTCGGCACCATGGGCACGCTCAGCTTCCACGACACGAAGAATGTGCACTGCGGCGAGGGCGGCGCGCTGCTGCTCACCGACGAGATCCTGATGGCGCGCGCGGAGATCATCCGGGAGAAGGGCACCGACCGCGCCCGTTTCCTGCGCGGCGCGGTGGACAAATATTCCTGGCAGGACATCGGTTCGAGCTATCTGCCGAGCGAACTCAACGCCGCCGTCCTGGACGCGCAGCTCACCGAGTTCGCCGCCATCCAGTCCGGCAGGCACCGGGTGTGGGAGGCCTACGCGGCCGGACTGGCCGACTGGGCGGCCCGCAACGACGTGCGGCTCATGACGATCCTCGACGGCGCCGAGCACACCGCGCACCTGTTCTACCTGCGCACGCCCACCGAATCCCGCCGCGACGACCTCATCGCGCACCTGCGCGAGCGCGGGGTGTCGGCGCCGTTCCACTACGTGCCGCTGGACTCCAGCCCGGCCGGGTTGAAACTGGGCCGCACGCCGTATCCGTGCGTGCGCAGCGCTGAGTTCTCCGCCACCGTCGTGCGGCTCCCCCTGTGGCCGGCTCTGCGCGACGACCAGGTCGCCCGGGTGGTCGAGGCGGTCACCGCGTTCACGGTGTAGGGGTCAGGGCTCGAGCACGTACAGGCGCTCGCGCCCGCCCGCGATGGGTTCGTCACGCACGACGTGGCCGGCGTAGCCCGCGAAGAACTCGACCAGGGTCGATTCGGTGAAGCGACGGGTCTGCGGGCCGTCGCCGGCGTCGGTGAAGCGACGGCCGAGGGCGGCGACGACGCGGTTGCGGCTGGTGGCCATGTTGCGGACCGGTTCGGCGACGATCACCCGGTCCCGCGCGGCGGCCAGCATCCGATCGACTACGGGCGCCGCGTCGGGCAGGAAGTGATACAGGCTCGCCTGCATGACCACGACATCGGCGGCGGGCAGCGGCCGATCCTCGTGCACGTTCCACAGCAGCCCGCGCCCGCCCGCACGGTTCACGTTCGCGACGAACCGCTCGTTGAGATCCAGCCCGGTGTAGTTCACCGACCGCGCGCGCAGATAGCGCGTGTACAAGGTTGCCGGGCCGGAACATACGTCGACCACCTCGGCGCCGCCCGGCACCAAAGCGGCGATCGCACCGTACCGGTCGGCGTAATGCCGGCCGTAGAGCCCGCGCATCAACAGCTCGTACACGGCGCGGTTGCGATAAACGAGGCTCGTGCTCACCCGTCTGACCCTTGGCTCGTCGGACACCGGGCGCGGAGGACGCCCGCGTCCAACCTAGGCCGCGTTCCGGCAGCGCGCGAATCCGCCGGACCGGCAACACGATCCGGCCCGGCGCGCGGCGCGTCAGGCGCCGAGCAGCGTGCGCGCGTGCTCGTCGGTCAGCACCTCGTAGGCGTCGGTCTCGCGGTTGTACCACCAGGTGTCCGGTCCGGGGCCGGGCCGCCCCGCCGCCTGCACCGCCCGCGTCGACGGCCGGTAGGTGGCGCTGCGCGGGATCTCGTCCACCACGTACACCAGGTCGGGGCGCTGGTCGGGGTCCAGCGCCCGCAGGCCTTCGGTCACGTCGTTGGGCTCCAGCCGGAATCCGTCGCGCACCGACACCGCCGCGACCGCGATCTGGTGATCGTTCACGGTGAGGCCGTAGGCGACCTCGAGATCGACGGCGGTGATGTCGTTGAGCGCGTCCACGATCGGCTGGGTGAACACCGCGCCGCGCGGCGTCACGATGACGGTGTCCTTGCGGCTCACCAGCCAGTAGTCGCCGTCGGAGTCGCGGCGGAACAGATTCTCCGTCGGCATCCACGCGTCATTGGGGGCGAACACCCCGCGCATGCCGCCCGCCGAGATGTCGACGCCCTCGGAGGCCTTGCCGATCAGCAAGCCCACCTCGTTGTCGGCGCAGCGGCGCGCGAACCCGGAGTCGTCGGTGCGGATGCGCCGCGCGATCGGGTCGTAGGAGACCAGCTCCACGCGCGCCGTCCCCGGCACTGGCCTGCCCTTGCTGCCCGCCTTCGTGCCGGGCACGTTCGCCAGCACCACATCGCCCTCGATCGAGGCGTAGAACTCGAGCACGCGCGCCGGTTCGAACTGGTCCATCGTGCGCCGCCACAGGCCGGCGGGCATGCCGGAGCCGATGAACAGCCGGATCGGGTGGCGGTGCCCGGCGGGGAACACCTCGGCGTCGAGGATGTCGCGCAGCATCGTCCAGGTGTAGGTCACCACGGTCACGCCATAGCGGTGCACCTCCTCGGCGAACCGCGCCGGGTCCAGCGAGCGCGCCAGCGCGATCCGGCTCCCGCCCGCGACCGCGCCGCCGAGGCTCACCAGCAGGCCCGACGAATGGTGCAGCGGCGCAAGGCAATACACGGTGTCGCGGCGGTCCAGATCGGCCGCCGAGGCGGTGCCGAACGCCGAGAGCGCCCACCGGTGGTTGGTGATGTACTTGGTCTCCAGGCGGTCTCCCGTGCCGGTGACCAGCACGAACGCCAGCTCCCGCGCCTTGCCCGGATTCGGGCGGTACCACGCGGGCAACCGCACCTGTGCGGGATCGATCTGCTCGAGGTCGATCACGTCGCCGCCGACCGGCATGTCCAGGCCCCGCGCGTCACCGCCGCCGAGCACCAGCACCCGCGCGCCGGTGGCCGCCGCGTGGCGCAGGTTCTCCGGATCGGTGATGACGGTCTCGGCGCCGGTGAGCTCGATCGCCTTGGTCAGCTCGCTGCCCGGCGCGAGCAGCACGCCCACGGCGCCCAGCCGCGAGAGCGCCGCCACCGTCACCAGCGCGCTCGGCCGGGTCTCCATGACGACGCCGACCCGCGTCGCGGGCCGGATTCCCACCGAGATGAGCCCGCGCACCACGTTGTCGATGCGCACGTTCACCGCCGCGTTGGTGTGCACGCGGTCGTCGAACAGGAAGCATTCGCGCAGCGGCGCCCGCTTGGACTGTTCGGCCAGCAGCTTGCCCAGCGAGATGCGGGTGTTCGGCTGGATCATGCCCAGGCGGGCCAACCGGGGCAGCGCCCGCGCCGCCTCACCCGCGAGTTCCACCGACCCCTTCACGGTGTTGCTGGCGATGCCTTCCAGCGCCTTGCCGACGCCCGCGCCCGCCTCGGCGAGCGTCGCTGCGGTGTGCACCACGCGGGTGGCGGCCGTGCGCGGGCGTTTGCCGGGCACATGCTCGCTCATCCGCACGATCTCCTCCGGCAGCGGCTTCTCGCCGACCATCCAGTCCACCCACTGCCGCACGATCGGCCAGGTGTGGTTCGTCGCCATGCTGCCCGCGACCAGCCCGAAGTGGCCCGCCACCAGGCTCGCCTCGTAGACCTCGGCGTTCGGCGCGGCGCGCACGATGCCGCGCACGGCGGCGGGCTGGCCGATGTCGTCGACCTCGCCGACGAACGCCAGGATCGGGCATTTCAATTCCGCCAGCGAGACCGGCTGGTCGCGAATCACGAAGCCGCCCAGCATCATCCGGTTGTGCGCCACGAACTGCTTGAGCAGATCGGCGGCCGCGGGGCCGGCGTAGGCGACCCAGCCGTCGCTGTTGAGGAAGCGGCGCTGCCGCTCCTTGGGCAGCAGCGCCTCGCGGTCGTGCAACTGGCGCAGGAAGTCGATGCGGGACTTCGCGGTCTTCACCGGGTCCAGCATCTGGAAGCCGACGCGGACCATCGAGTCGGTGATCGGCAGGCGGGTCACCACGTGGTCGGCGAGGAAGTCGGCGACATCGGACACCAGGCCGTAGGGCAGGCCGAACGGCATTCCCGCCACGATGTCGACGGGGCTGCCGAAGGTGACGATGCTGGCGACGCCCTTGCCGTAGCGATAGGCGGTGGTCTGGTAGGCGAACATGCCGCCCTGCGAGTAGCCCATCAGGTGCACGTCGGATCCGGTGGCCTCGATCACGGTGTCGAGCGCGCTGTTCACCGCGAGCACGTGGTCGGCGAGGTCGCGCTGCCAGCCGCCCTCCTCGCTGGCCGGGGAGCCGAAATCGACCACCCAGCAATCGATCCCGCCCGCGTGCAGGATGCCGACCGCGCCGCCGTCGGCGTTGACGTCCCAGATGTCGGCGTTCACCATCAGCGGTGGCACCAGCACCGCGACCGGACGGCCGGGCGTGGCGTCGTCGGGGAAGTAGTGGCGCAGCCGATACATGCGGCGCCGCTCCACCACCTCGTAGGGCGACGATTCGACGTCATGGGTCAGCCCGCCGAAACGGATCACTTCCAGGCCGTTCTGGGCGGTCGCCATCAACCGCTGTACCGACCCCACCAAGTCTTTGCCCAAATTCACGATCGCTCCTGGCCCTACCCTGCATTGTGACACGCACCACATTGCCCCGACGCGTTGCGATGAGCTTTCCACATCGCCTGTCAATTATGTGACGGCTGTGATGGGATGCATGCTGCGGTGTTGCCGATCACCGGGTGCATGACGTTCACATACCTGCTCTCGAAGGGTGCCGAACTCACACTCAGGGCGCCGCGGAGGGGCCGGTCCACAGCCGCGATCAGGAAGGTCGCCGCATCGTAGCCGCGCCGCACCGAGTGTGTTCTCCGCCGCGCCACCGTGCGCGGCACCCGGCCGCCGATATGGTGGGGAGGTGACCGAGACCCTCACCGCGCCGCTGACCGATCGCGAGGCTCTGCCCGTCGAGCTGGTCGACGCGGCGGGGCGCGCGGTCGGCGCGTGCCCGGTGGCCGAGGCGCACCGAGCTCCCGGCCTGCTGCATCGCGCGTTCTCGGTGTTGCTGTTCGACGACGAAGGCCGGGTGCTGCTCCAGCAGCGGGCGGCGGTGAAGACGCGATTTCCGTTGCTGTGGGCCAACACCTGCTGCGGGCATCCCGCGCCCGGTGAGCCGGTCGACGTGGCGGCCGGCGTGCGGCTCGACGAAGAGCTCGGACTGGCCACCGCCCTCACCGAGGTGGGCGTGTTCCGGTACCAGGCGACCGATCCCGCGACCGGGCGGGTGGAGCACGAGTGGGATCACGTGCTGGTCGGGATGCTGAACGGGGAACGGCCGAGGCTCGATCCCGCCGAGGTGGCGACGGTCGCCTGGGTTGCGCCGGATCAGCTGCGGGCGCGGATGGAGTCGGTTCCCGGGGACTACACGCCGTGGTTGGGCGACGTGTTGCGGATCGCGTTGGTCGGGCGGGCGGTTCAGTAGGCCGGTCGCGCCGAGGATCGGTCGGGCGACGACACCGAGCGATCATTCGAGCGTCGCCCTCCCCTGCGGGCCGATCACCTTTGGTCTCGTCGTCTTGCCGACGATTCGGCGTTTCCGCCGTCTGCGTTGTTTTGGAACGGAGCTGGTTGATCAGGTCGACCCCCAGAGCTGGCATATTACATGCGTTGATGCGTATATCTATGTATCAGAATCTCTCTCGATGCTTGGGGAAATCACAGGATCGGCACAGCCTCTCACCAGGGGCGCCACCGAAGCTGGAAGGCGTACGGAATCCGGGGGCGATTGCGAGGTGCGTCATGGTGGATATCGAAGTCACGGGAACGACGGTGACGGTCCGGGTGCGCGGTGGACACAAACTGCTGGCGCTGCGCGACGAACTCACCTTCGACCTGCGTGACATCACCGCCGTCGTCCCCGCCGAAGTGGATCTGCGCCCGCCGTGGGTTCGCGCTCCCGGCACCTTCTTCCCCGGCGTGATCGCCGCGGGCACCTTCCGCGGCAAGGGCCGAAAAGAGTTCTGGGACACCCGCTTCGACGGCTCCGGCATCCGCATCGAACTCTCCGGCACCGAATTCACCCGCCTGGTGGTGGATGTGCCCGAGCCCGACACCACCCTGCACCTCCTCCGCCGAGCGGTCGCCGCCTGACCGGAATCAGTTGGGGCGCGACAGTTCGCACCGGCCGATCCGGGCCGACTCTGTTGGCCAGGCACTCGACACGACACCGCCCACGGACTCACCTCTTCGAGTCCGTGGGCGTCGTCGTTGCGAGCACGCCACTCCCCTCCCCCGGGCTGCCATCCTGAGAAAACCCGTTTCGCCCACGTAACCCATCCAGCCGCAAAGGCACTGCCGCTCTCAGTCGGCGAACCTCGGTTGTCCCCGAACCCGATCCCGGAATCGCAGGCCGCATACCGCACAACCCTGGTCGGACCGCCACCGAACCCACAGGCACGGGCGATCCGGTACGACCCGCCGGACGGCACGACGACCTGTGAGGGAGTGCGGACGCTCGGCTGATCGGCGTGTCCGGATGACCGGTGTGCCCAGCCGAGCGGTGTGCCCCGCCGAGTGATGTGCCCGGCTGAGCAGCGTGCCCGGCCAATCAGCGCCTCGACGCGGTCACCCGGACAACACACCCGCCGCGTACGCTCCCAGCGCGACCGCACCCAATCCCGCCACCACCGACGCGCTCACGTTCAGCACGGCGTACCGGTACGCGCGCACCTCCATGAGGCGGATCGTCTCGTAGCCGAAGGTGCTGTAGGTGGTGAGTGCGCCGCAGAACCCGGTGCCCAGCACCGCCGTCCACGTGTGGGAGAGCGCGGCACCGGCGACGGCGCCCATCACGAAGCACCCGACCACGTTGACCACCATTGTCCCCCAAGGGAATAGGCCGCTGTGCCGCGCTTGTACGGCCCGGTCGGTGAGGTAGCGCAGGGGCGCGCCGACCATCGCGCCGAGCAACACCGCCAGGACGGTCATGCCACCCTCCTCCGGAGCAGGGCCCGCCGGTGGGCGAATCGCGTCAGCGCGACAGCGCTCGCTGTGGCGGGGAGCGCGCACAGCAAGGTCGCCGCCAGATACAGCATCCCCAGCGGAAGGTGGCCGGATTCGATCAGCACGCGAATGTCCGCGGCATAGGCCGAGAACGTGGTGAACCCGCCGAGCACGCCGACGCCGAGGAACGGCCGCACCAGCGGGTGTGCCATCCGGACTTCGGTGATGACGATCATCAGCACGCCGATGAGGAAGCAGCCCACCACATTCACGGTGAACGTGGACCACGGGAACCCGCCCACCCCGGTCGGCCACCAGGTCGCCAACCCGAACCGCGCCAGCGAGCCGAGCCCAGCGCCCACCGCCACCACGGCGAGCACCGCGCCGTGCGTGCGGAGGAGTTCCCGCCGTTGCGCGGGTTCGTGAAGGTCGACATCGGGATCGATCGGACCGGTCATACACGTCTCCTACTCCACATACCGCGAGGTCATGGTGTAGGGACCGTTGGCGGCGACGGCGCCGCAGTTGTTCCGGACCGGTGTCCGAAGCGGCGAGCCCCACCGCCGCATACGCGACACCATACCGGCCCGGCACGCGACACCGGCAGAACCCGTGTGCGGGATCACGGCGTGGAGGGCGGCCGGGCGCAACCTACCCGACCAGTCCGGCTCACCTATCCGGTGCCGAAATCCCGCAGCAACCCCACATACTCCTTCGGCGGCGGCGACGCGAACTCCCCGCGCCCGCTCTTGCGCAACCCCTGCGCCACCAAGGACTGCACGGTGAGCGTCGCCGCCGCGACCCCGTCGACCACCGGGACGCCGATCTCCTCGCGCAGGTGCGCGCACAGATCCGCCATGCCGGCGCAGCCGAGCACGACGGCGTCGGAGCCGTCGGTCTCGACGGCGGTGCGGCAGGCTTCGGTGATGATCTTG
This sequence comes from Nocardia puris, assembly GCF_003315035.1. Lineage (GTDB taxonomy): Bacteria > Actinomycetota > Actinomycetes > Mycobacteriales > Mycobacteriaceae > Nocardia > Nocardia puris. Next base: position 301,024 of record NZ_QNRE01000007.1, on the reverse strand, counting down.
CGGGCGTCGGGGTCGGTGTGCAGCGACAGGACCGGCAGTTCGCAGGCGTGCACGCCGAGGCAGAACCGCCGCATCCCGTACCGGTCGGCCAGGTCGGCGGCGCGGCCCGCGGTACGTCCGAGGGTGGTGACGACGCTGAAGCCGCGCCCCAGATGGGCGGCGGTGCGCATGGCCGCTTCCGCGATCCCGACCACGGGACCGGCCGCCAATTCCCTGGCCGCGTCCAATCCCGGGTCGCCGAAACACGCCAGCACGTATCCGTCGACGCCGTCGGCCTCCCCGCGCCGGATGGCGTCGAGCACGCCGGGCACGCTCAGCGCCTCGTCGTAGTGGCTCTCGATGGACGGCGGGCCCATCGTGGCGGTCACCGCGTCGAGCCGGGTGCCGGGGCCCGCGACGGCCCCGGCACACCGCTCGATCAGGTCGGTCATCGCCCGCGTGGTGTTCGGGTTGACGACCCGGATGCGCATCAGGCGACCGCCTCCTTCGCGGCCGTGCGGCGGGTGGCGATCAGGTAGTAGGCGACGAATCCGACGCCGCAGCCGATGAACCAGCTGTACTGCGCCGTGGTCGCCATGCCCGGCAGCTTGTTGGCCAGCACCGGGATCACCGCCAGCGCCGCGCCCAGCGCCGTCGCGGCGATCGCGGCCGGGTTGTATCCCTTGGTGTACCAGTAGGTTCCGGTCGGCGACATGGTGAACAGGTCGTCGACGTGCACGCGCTGCTTCTTGATCAGGTAGTAGTCGGCGATGAGCACACCGAACAGCGGGCCGATGAACGCGCCGAGTACCTCGAGGGTGTAGTGGATGACGTCGGGGTTGTTGTAGAGGTTCCACGGTGTGATGAGCACCGAGCCCACCGCCGCGATCATGCCGCCGGCGCGCCAGCTGATGCGCTGCGGGCTCACGTTGGAGAAGTCGAACGCCGGCGAGATGAAGTTGGCGACGATATTGATGCCGATGGTGGCGATGGCGAATGTCAACGCGCCCAACACGATCGCGAACGTGTTGTCGATGCGCGCCACCGTCTCCACCGGATCGGTGATCAGTTCGCCGTAGACCGGCAGTGTCAGCGAGGCGGTCACCACCACCAGCACCGAGAACAGCAGGAAGTTGATCGGCAGGCCGAGGAAGTTGCCGCGCTTCACCGCCGCGAAACTCCGTCCGTAGCGGGAGAAGTCGCCGAAGTTCAGCATCGGACCGGAGAAGTACGACACCACCAGCGCGATCGCGCCGAGCATCACCGGCACCGAGGACCAGCCCGTGTGCTCCACCGCGCCGAGGCTGAGATCGATGGCGCCCCAACCTGCCTGGGAGATCAGGTATCCGCACAGAATGAACATCACGACATACACCGCGGGGCCGCAGAAGTCGATGAACTTGCGGATCGACTCCATCCCACGCCAGAACACGCACGCCTGGAGCACCCACAGGATCATGAAGCTGCCCCAGCCGAGCAGCGACAGCCCGAGGAATCCGTAGTCCTCGACCACGGCGTAGGGCGCGAGTCCCGGAAACAGTTTCACCAGAACCACATCCAGCGCGGCCGAGGCGAGGAATGTCTGAATTCCGTACCAGGCCACCGCGATCAATCCGCGGATGATCGCGGGAATGTTCGCGCCGAGCACACCGAACGCGCTGCGGCAGATCACCGGGTACGGCACACCCGTCACCTGACTCGGCTTGGCGACCAGATTGCAGAAGAAATAGACGATCGTGATGCCGATCAGCAGCGCGGCCAGCACCTGCCAGCTGGCCAGGCCGAGGGCGAACAGGCTGCCCGCCGTGACATAGCCGCCGACGCTGTGCACATCGGACATCCAGAACGCGAAGATGTTGTAGGAGCCCCATTTCTGGGTGCGCAGTGGCGCGAGATCCGCATTCGTCAGCCGCGGATCATAGTCGGCCTCCGCCGTGGTCGCCGGTGCGGCGGGCGGGGTGATCGTGTCGGTCATGGTGTTTCCCATCCGAGGTGAAACGTGGAACGCATCGACGGTAGGAAGCACCCATTGCCCGGTAATTGCGCGATCGTTGCCCGGTTATTGCGCGACCGATATATCTTCCGGGGCCAGCAGCCCGGTGTCGGTGGGCAGGGTCGCGATGACGGATTCGAGCCTGCGGTGGTGCGCCTCGGCGACCAGCAGCAGGCGGTCGATATCGCCGGCCAGGAAGGCGTCGAGCATGAGCACGTGATCGGTGTGCAGGCGCTCCCGGTCGGCGCGCTCGACGTGCACCATACTCTGTACCGGTTCGGTGACGTTCCACGCCGATTCGAGCATGTGCAGCAGGCGGAACATCCGCGACGGCCTGGTCAGCGCCACGTGGAACTTCCGTGACATGCGCTGGTAGGCCACCGGATCGTCGTCGCGCAGCGCCTCTTCCAGCTTGGCGTTCACCGCGAGCAGTTCGGCGCGGTCGGCCTCGGTGGCCTGGCGCAGGGCGGCGGCGAGCGAGGCCGTCTCCAATGTCTCGCGCACGATATACATTTCGCGCAGTTCCGCGGCGGTGAGCTGGGCGACTTCGTATCCGCCGTTCGGTTCGTGGGTCACCAGCCCTTCTCCCAGCAGCGTTTTCAGCGCCTCGCGCACGGGAATGTGGCTGACGCCGAACAATTCGGCGACTTCGCGCAGCGGAATCGGCGTACGGGGTGGCACCGCGCCGTCGAGAATCACCCGGCGCAGCTCACCGAGAATGATCTGCGGCCTGCCCGGCTCGTCGACGACCAATCGAGCCAGCAAAGCCGAACGTCTGCGTGGCGGCATGGCGATCACGCTAGAGCAGCCGTGTTGCGATCGCGGGGCGCTGTGTGACGCTCACGAAAACGCACCGTCAACCGAAACCGACTGTGAGGTCCGCCACGCCGCCGTTTCTCGTACGCTGTCCAGTGGAACGGAGAAAGGACGACGATGACCACAACTCCGACGGCACAGCTGGTCGACCGCCGATTCGTGCGCCTGGTGGCCGAATTCGACCGCCTCTTCCGCAGGCCGGGCGACGGCGGCGGCGCGCTCACGGTCTACCTGCACGGCGAACCGGTGGTGGACGTGTGGGCCGGCTACGCGGCGCCGGGCGAACCGTGGCGCCAGGACACGGTCGCCGTGGCCTATTCGACCGGCAAGGGCGTGGCCGCCACCCTGCTGCACCGGCTGGCCGAACGCGGCCTCCTCGACTACGACAAGGCGGTCGCCGAGTACTGGCCCGAATTCGCCGCCGCGGGCAAGGACCGCATCACGGTGCGGGAACTGCTCAGCCATCGCGCCGGACTGCACCGCCTGCGCGGCCTGCTGCCCGGCCCGGTGGACGCCTTCTTCGACGACGCGGCGGTCACGGCCGCCCTCGCCGCCACCGCGCCCGACCCCCGCCACACGGTCACCAGCGGCTACCACGGCATCAGCTTCGGGCACCTGGTCGCCGAGCTGGTGCGCCGGGTGGGCGGCGACTTCACCGAGCTGCTGCGCACCGAGATCGCCGAACCCCTTGGCGCGGAAGAACTCTGGTTCCGGGTGCCGGAGTCGCAGCGGTCCAGGATCGCGCCCAACTTCCCCGCGCTCACGGTGGCGGGGCTGAGCTGGGAGACCGGTGCGCGCCTGATGGGCCGCACCCGGCTGGCGGCGGCCGTCGACACCACCCCGCGCGGGTTCGCGGAGATGATGGCCGATCCGCGCCTGCACGATTCGGTGATGCCGGGCGTCAACGGCGTGTTCTCGGCCCGCGCGCTGGCCCGCCTCTACGGCGCGCTGGCCAACGGCGGCAGCCTCGGCGGCTACCAGCTGCTGCGGCCGGAGACGATCGAGGCGATGCGCACCCGGCAGGTGTTCACGCCCGACTACGTGCTGGCGTTCCGCATCCCGTGGGGACTCGGATTCCACGGTGTGCCGATGAAACCGTCCAAGGCCGAACCGATTTCGGCGTTCGGCCACTTCGGTCTCGGCGGTTCGGGCGCGTTCGCCGACCCGGCCACGGGCATGTCGCTGGGCTTCGTGACCAACCGGCTCGGCGGCAAGCTCACACCGCTCGGTGACGCGCGCCTGGCCAGATTGGGCGCGATCGCGCATCACCTGGCTCGCGACGCGGGGTAGCTCGCACCGGTTCGCCTGCCCGCGCCGGACCTACCGCGCCGCCCGGCGTCCCGGGACGATCATCGGGGCGCCGGTCAGCGGGTCGTCGATCACCACGCAGTCGAGGTCGAACACCTCACGGACCAGTTCGGGCGTGACGAGTTCGCGCGGACTGCCCCGGCCGACGACGCGCCCGTCGCGCATGGCGATGAGGTCGGTGGCGTAGCGGGCGGCCAGGTTGAGGTCGTGCAGCACCGCCACCACCGTGCGGCCGTGCTCGACGTACAGCCGCTCGCACAGGTCGAGCACGTCGATCTGGTGGCTGATGTCGAGATAGGTGGTCGGCGAGTCCAGCAGCACGATCGAGGTGGTCTGGGCGAGCACCATCGCGATCCACACGCGCTGGCGCTGCCCGCCGGACAGTTCGTCCACGCGACGATGCCGCAGCTCGGTCGTCCCGGTCGCCGCCAGCGCCTCGGCGACGGCGGCGGCGTCCTCGTCGGACCACTGGCGCAGCAGCCCTTGGTGCGGGTAGCGGCCGCGGGAGACGAGATCGCCGACCAGGATGCCGTCCGGCGCGCCGGGCGCCTGCGGCAACAGGCTGAGGCGGCGCGCGGTCTCCTTGGTCGAGTAGGAGTGAATCGCCTTGCCGTCCAGCACGACCGAACCCGAGCCGGGGCGCAGCAAGCGGCCCAGGGCGGCCAGCATCGTCGACTTCCCGCACGCGTTGGGCCCGATGATGACGGTGAACCGTCCGTCGGGGACGGCGATGTCCACGTCGTGCAGGACGGCGCGGTCGCCGTAGGAGACGCGCACCGCCTCGCCGCGCAGGCGTGCCGCGCCGCCCACGACCGGGGCGGTGGCGCTCGATTCAGACACGATGACGTAGACCTTCCCGTACCAGCAGCCAGAGCAGGAACACCCCGCCGATGCTCACCGTCACGACGCCGACGGGAACCGGTGCGGGGAAGGCGTGTTCGGCGACCAGGTCGCTCACGCCGAGCAGGAGCGCGCCGGTGCAGGCGGCGGCCACGATGCCCGCGCCGGGTGTGCGGGTGAGTCCGCGCGCGATATGCGGTGCGGCCAGTGCGATGAACGCGATCGGGCCCGCGGCGGCCACGGCCAGCCCGACCAGCACGGTCGCTGCGAGCATGAGGCCCATACGCGCCCGCCCGCCGCGCACGCCGAGCGTGGCCGCCACGGTGTCGCCCAGATCCAGGGCACGAAAAGCGCGCTCGAACACGATGAGCAGCGGCGTCACCAGCGCGATGCCCGCCGCGACGGTCGCGACGTGCCCCCAGCCGCGCCCGCTGAGCGAGCCGATCAGCCAGGTGTGGGCGACGGCGGCCGACGGCAGATACGTCTGGCTCAGCAGATACGACGTCGCCGAGGTGGCCAGCGCGCCGAGCGCGATGCCGACCAGGACCAGTCGCGCGCCGCGCAGTCGGCCGAGCACCGTGAGCACGCCGATGATCGCCAGCGTGGTGAGCGCGCCCACCGCCGCGCCGATCGCGCCCATGGTGAGACTGCCGCCGAGCGACAGCAGGACGAAGACCGCACCGAACGACGCGCCGCTGGTGAACCCGATGAGGTCGGGGCTGGCCAGCGGATTGTTGTGCAGCCGTTGGAAGATCGCGCCCGCGGCGGCCAGGCTGCCACCCACGCCCACCGCGACCAAGGCCCGTGGCAGCCGCCGGTCGAAGACGAAGAAGCGGTCGAGGCGGCGCGGCGGGTCGCCGGTGAGGGTGTCCCAGAGGGCGGCGGGCCCGATGGCGTACTCGCCCACCATGAGGGAGACCAGGACCAGCAGCACCACCAGGACCGCGAGGACGGCGGTGACCGCGGTCGCGCGGCGATCGAAGCGCACCGTGTAGGGGCCGGCGGTGACCGCGAGGTCGGTGGGCGTGATCCCGGTCGCCGTGACGGTCATGATCCGGCTCCCATCCGGGTGCTCCAGACGATGAGTGCGATGAGCGCGGGACAGCCGACGAACGCGGTCATCACGCCGACGGGCACCGGTCCCCCGTCGGCGATCACCCGTCCCAGCACATCCGCGCCCAGTAGCAGCGTGGGCGCGAGGAGCATCGACAGCGGGACCAGCAGGCGGTAGTCCGAACCCACCAGGTACTGCGCGATGTGGACCACGAGCAGGCCGACGAACGCGATCGGGCCCGCGAGCGCCGTCGCCGCGCCGCACAGCACGGTGACCACGACGAAGCCCAGGAACCGGATCAGGCCGAGATTCACCCCCAGCGCGGCGGCGGTCCGGTCGCCGAGGCTCAGGGCGTTGAACGCGCGGCACAGCGCCAGCGCCAGCAGGGCCGCTCCGAGCACGTACGGGATCAGCGGAAGCGTGTCGTCGAGATCGCGGGCGGCCAGCGAGCCGATCCGCCAGAACCGGTACGAGTCGAGCACGCTCTCGTCCACGAAGACCAGCAACTGCGTGACGCCCGACAGCACCGCGGCCAGCGCCACACCCGACAGCGCGAGCCGCAGGGGCGAGGCCGTCGACCGTCCGATCATCGACAGCAGATACACGAGCACCGCCGCCACACCCGCACCCGCGAACGCGAACCAGGTGTACCCGGTCACGCCCATCCCGCCGGACACGGTGAGACCCACGACCACGCCCAGCGCCGCGCCCGCGTTGACGCCGAGCAATCCCGGATCGGCGATGGGGTTGCGGGTGAGCGCCCCGATCACCACGCCGGCCGCGCCCAGCGCGACACCGCAGACCAATCCGACGACCGTGCGGCTCAGTCGCCAGTCGCCGATGATGACGCGCACGCTCTCCTCGCCCCGGCCGAACAGCGCGGCCACCACGTCGCCCATCGGGATCGACTTCGCGCCGAGGGCGAGGCTGGCGACGCAGACCGCGAACAGTACCGCCGCCGAGATCAGCAGCGCCGCACCGCCGCGCGCGAGACGCAGGGTGGCGTCCTCCGGCGGGGAGTCGTGTGGCGCGGACAGGGCGTCACGACTCGTAGGCACCGGCGGAATGTACCGGCCGGGGCACAGTAAGGGCAACCTTAGTGAGTCTGGGCTAAGGTCACCCCTCGTGAAGATCGGGAGCAGAAGCGGGAAGCGATGGGTCACGGGGGTCGGCGTGCTGCTGGCCACCGTGGGGTTGATGGTATCGGCGTGCGGGTCGTCCGGCACCGAGACCGACGAGGGTCGTCTCGTGCGGCACGCGATGGGTGAGACGACGGTGCCGGAGAAACCCGAGCGCATCGTCGTGCTCGATTCGCCGCACCTCGACGCGCTGGTGGCGCTGGGCGTGCGGCCGATCGCGATCACCGAGCGCGCGATGGGCTACGGCTCGCCGAAATACCTGAGCGGTGAGCTCGAGGGCGTCGGCACGGTGGGCACCATCCAGGAGCCGGATCTGGACGCCATCGCCAACCTCGAACCCGATCTCATCATCGGCACCAAGGTCCGCCACGAGGCGCTGTACACCCAGCTCGACGGGATCGCGCCGACGGTGTTCTCGGAGAGCTCGGGCACCAACTGGCACGAGCAGGCGCGGCTCACCGCCGAGGCCGTGGGCAAGTCGGCGGAGATGGAAGACCTGCTGGCGCAACTCGATTCGCGCGCGAAGACCGTGGGGCAGCAGATCGGCGCGGCCGGGCGGACGGTGTCGATGGTGCGGTTCACCGAGGACCGCTTCCGCCTCTACGGACCCGCGACGTTCTCCGGATCGATCCTCGCGCAGGTCGGCTTCACCCACCCCGACCGCGAGTGGAACCAGTACTCCATGGTCGAACTCGACCCCGAACAGTACGAGCAGATCAACGGCGATGTGGTGTTCCACGCCAACTACACCGGCACCACCGCCACCACCAAGGACCGCGTGGTCGCCCTCTGGGGCGCCCTGCCCGCCGTGCGCGAGGGACGCGCGCACGAGGTGGAGGACGACACGTGGATGCTCGGCATCGGCGTGGTCGGGGCGAACAAGATTATCGACGAGATCGAATTGCTGAGCGCGCGATAGGGTTTCGGCCACGCGGTCGCCCCTGATTCACGGGGATACCCCGATTCCGCGCTGCCCGTTCCATCTGCCGTCGGCCGCATTTCCCCGGCAGGGCGGGCGCGCGGTGGCAGCATGGGCGCATGGAGTTGATCGGGCTCGGGCGGATCGAGGCGGCGGCGGAGTTGCTGGCGCCGGTGATCCGGCGGACTCCCGTGGTGGCGTCGCGGGTGCTGTCGCAGCGGTGCGGGGCGCAGGTGTGGTTGAAATGCGAGAACCTCCAGCGCACCGGGTCGTTCAAACCGCGCGGCGCCTACAACCGCATCGCGCACCTGCCGCCCGAGGAGCGGGGGCGCGGGGTGGTCGCGGCCAGCGCGGGTAATCACGCGCAGGGCGTGGCGTGGGCGGCGGCGACGCTGGGCATCGACTCCACCGTCTTCATGCCGGTGGGCGCGTCACTGCCGAAGCTGGCCGCCACCAAGGCCTACGGCGCGCAGGTGCGCCAGGTCGGCGCGACGATCGATGAAGCGCTCGACGCCGCACTGGATTTCGCCGCCCACACCGGCGCCACGCTGATCCACCCGTTCGACCACCCCGACATCGTGTCCGGGCAGGCGACCGTCGGACTGGAGATCCTCGAGCAATTGCCGGACGTCGGGACGGTGCTCGTGCCGACCGGCGGCGGCGGTCTGCTCGCCGGGGTCGCGCTAGCCTTGGCGGAACTGGCGCCGGACGTGCGGGTGATCGGGGTGCAGGCCGCCGAGGCCGCCGCCTGGCCGGTGTCGCTCACCGAGGGCAAGCCCGTTCGCGCGCAACGGTTGTCGACCATGGCCGACGGCATCGCGGTGGGTCTGCCCGGCGAGGTGCCGTTCGCGCACGTCACCGCCCACCGGCCCACCATCGTCACGGTGGACGAGGAGGCGCTGTCCACGGCGCTGCTGCTCTGCCTGGAGCGCGCGAAGCTGATCGTGGAGCCGGCGGGTGCCGCGGCCGTCGCCGCGCTGATGAGCCTGCCGCCCGGCGAACTGGACCTGCGCGAGCCGGTGTGCGCGATCCTGTCCGGCGGCAATATCGACCCGCTGCTGCTCACCCGCCTGATCGGGCACGGCCTCAGCGTCGCGGGCCGCTACCTCGCCCTGCGCGTGACCATCTCGGACCGCCCCGGCGCCCTCGGCGGCCTGCTCTCCGTCGTCGGCGCCACCGGCGCCAGCGTGGTCGACGTCGTCCACTCCCGCACCGGAACCTGGCTCGCGGTCGACGAAGTGGAGGTCGGCCTCACCCTCGAAACCCGCGGGCCCGACCACCGCGACACCGTCTCGGATGCGCTCGAGCGCGCGGGATACGCGGTGCGCGCACAGGATTGAAGGACCCTGCGCCGCTCAGCCTGCCGGTGTGATCCGACAGTGGTTCGTCGAGACATCGCGGCTCCGGTGCGCATCCGGCGACCGACCTACGGACATCACGGTCGACACGATGATTCGACCTGTGCCTGTGCCGGCGAAGAACGTGACGCGAGGGAATCAACCGTCACCGGCGGTGACCAGCCGCTCGACTCGCCGGCGAATCTGCCGGGCTCCGACGCGGATGCTTCCGGGGAACCCGACGCGATCCGGCGAGTCGCGGGACGCGCCGCCACTCTCGCGTGTCGTGGAACCGAATGGCGAACCCGCACGTCGATCACGGTGAACAGCATCGTTTCGTGATCGAGGAGGAGACAGTATGGCGATCATCATCGGGCCCGAGTCCCGGTCGGATCACCCGCCGCCGGGCTACCCTGAGGGCATGGGCATCCAGGACACCGACGTGAGCCTCGCGGAGTTCGAGGTGCTGGAACGCGCGTCGACGGAAGAGGTATCACTCGAGCTGATCAACGGGACGATCTACGTGGTACCCGTCCCCGACGGCGAGCACGACGAGTTCGCGGCGACTATTCGCAATCAGGTTCTGTCCGGCTCGGAGGCGGAGTTCTTCCACGGACGAGGACTGCGCATCCCTGCGTACCGCGAAGGCCGCTCCCGGGTCGACGGCGCGGTCGCGCGCCGCGGTTACTTCCGCGGCGAACCGTCCTGGGCCGATCCGTCCGGCGTGCAGATGATCGTGGAGATCACCTCGGGTCGCGACCGTGACGCCGAGGTGGACCGCGTCGAGAAGCGCGACGCCTACGCCCAGGCGGCGATTCCGGTGTATCTGCTGGTGGACCGGCATCGCGGCGAGGTCACCGTCTTCTGGGAACCGTCCAACGGCGCCTACGCGCAACTCGCCACCGCGAAGTTCGGCGCCCGGCTGGCACTGCCCGACCCGTTCGGCTTCGAGCTCGACACCGCCGAATTCCTCTGAGCCGCCCCTGATCCCGGGCCGCCGGGCCGTCTCGACGCCCGGCTGTCCGCCATCAGTGCGCGCCGCCGAGTTCCAGGGCGAGCACGCCCACGATCACCAACCCGATACCGCCGACCTGCACGAGGGTGAGGCGTTCCTCCAGGAACAGCACCCCGATGATCGCGATGGCCGCCACGCCGACGGCGGACCAGATGCCGTACGCCACACCCACCGGCATGCCACGCTTGAGCGCTTGCGCGAGGAAGAAGAAGGCCGTGCCGTAGCCGATCACGACCACGATCGAGGGGATCAGCTTGGTGAAGCCCTCCGACAGCTTGAGCGAGACGGTCGCGGTGACTTCGGAGGCGATCGCCACGGCGAGAAACAGCAAGGTCATGACCGAAGCGTAGTGAGTGCCCGACAATGGGAGCAGCGCCGCACGAGGAGGTGGTAGACCGTGGAAGAAGCGTTCCGGATCGGTTTTCCGGTGTTCGTGGCGGTGCTGGTGGTGGCTGGCCTCGCCGCGCTGGTGTCGCTGACGGCGCGAAATCGCCGCGTCGACACCTCGACTCCGCAGGAGTGGGGGCGGCGGCGCGGCTGGCGGATCGCACCCCACTCGCGCGCCGCGTGGATGGCGCGCCTGCCCGGCCACGCGGCCGAGGGCGTGCTGGGTCTCACACTCGACGGCGAGTTCGAGGGCCGCCGCGTCACGGTGGCCGAGCACGAATACCGGCTCCGCACCGGGTCCGGGTCGACGCTCACCACGGTGACGTATCACTGTGTGGCGGTGGTGGTCGCGATGCCGCACCCGTATCCACCTGTCGCGGTCACCGACCGCACCGAGTTCATGCGGTTGGGCACGGCCCCGTTCGGGGACGACCCGGTGCCCACCGGCCACGACAGTTTCGACGGCCGGTTCGTGGTCACGGCGGTCGATCCGCACTCCGCACGCCTGCTGCTGAGTCCGGAATTGATCGAAGCGCACCTGGCCGGGGAAGTACCCCGGTGGAGCGTCGCGGGCCGCGAACTCATCACCTACCGTCCGGGCCGGCTCGACACCGGCGGTGACATCCCCGATCTGGTCACCCCGATCCTGCGCGTCGCGAAGCTGCTCGGGCAACGCGCCTGACGATCCCTGTGCTACAAAAACTCCGGTGTCGGTAGACCCGTGGTTCGCGCAGGATTCGTATGGTGTCCGCTTCGAGTGGGGGCCGTCGGGCGCCCGTGCGCTGGCCGCGCGCAGTGCGTGTCTCGTCGTCGTGGACGTGCTGTCGTTCACCACGGCGGTCGGCGTCGCCGTGGCGAAGGGCACCCGCGTCTACCCGTTCCCCGTGCGGGACAACCGCGCCGCGGGCTTCGCCGCCGACCACGATGCGGTTCTCGCCGTCCGCCGCCGCGACATCACCGACGATCACCCGTGGTCGCTCTCCCCCGCCGCCCTGCGCCGCGCCCCGGCCGTGCCGCGCCTGGTTCTCCCCTCCCCCAACGGTTCTGCCATCGCCGCCGCCGTGCCCGGCACCCCGGTCCTGGCCTGCTCCCTCCGCAACGCCACCGCCGTCGCCCGCTGGATCCGCGAACAAGGCTGGGGCACACCGGATCACCCGGTCACGGTGATCGCCGCGGGCGAGCGCTGGCCCGACGACACCCTCCGCCCCGCGATCGAAGACCTCCTCGGCGCGGGCGCCCTCCTCGCCGCCCTCACCGACCACCTCTCCCCCGAATCCACCCTGGCCGCAACCACTTTCACCCACACCCCCGACCTCACCACAACCCTCACCACCTGCGCCTCCGGCCGCGAACTGATCGAGGGCGGATTCGCCGACGACGTCGCGATCGCCGCGGAACTCGATTCGAGCACGGCGGTCCCGTTACTCGCCGACGGAGCGTTCACCGCCGTGTGAGCTCTGGCGACCCGACCTACCGAATCGGCACCACGCCGACCCGTGTCCCACACGGTTCGAACTAGCGGAAACGCACCAACACCCACACGGTAAGCGGTCCGCAGTAACGGTCCGCATGCTCCCGTCCGTGCTCCGGGCCGATCTGTCAGGAGAGCCAGGTGCGGGCCGCGGTGGCGGCGTCGCGGACCTCGGCCAGCTGGATCGCGACCTGGGCGCCTGCGGTGCCGCCGCGGGCGTTGCGGGAGGCGATGGAGCCCTGGACGGTGAGCACGTCGCGGACCTGGGGGGTGAGGGCCGGATCGAGTGCGGCGAACTCCTCGTCGGTGAGTTCGTCGAGGCCCACGCCGCGCGCTTCGGCCGCCCGCACGCACGCGCCCGCCGCCTCGTGCGCGACGCGGAACGGGACACCTTGGCGCACAAGCCATTCGGCGATGTCGGTGGCGAGGGTGAAACCGGCGGGCGCGAGTTCGGCCATGCGATCGGTGTGGAAGGTCAGGGTGGCGACCAGACCGGCGATGGCGGGCAGCAGGAGTTCGAGCTGCGCGACGGAATCGAAGAGGGGTTCCTTGTCCTCTTGCAGGTCACGGTTGTAGGCGAGCGGCTGCGCCTTCAGCGTCGCCAGCAGTCCGGTGAGGTTGCCGATGAGCCGGCCCGCCTTGCCGCGCGTCAGCTCCGACACGTCGGGGTTCTTCTTCTGCGGCATGATCGACGACCCGGTCGACCAGGCGTCGGCCAGCGTCACGTACCCGAATTCCGGTGTGCTCCAGATGATCACCTCTTCGGCCATCCGGCTCAGGTCCACGCCGATCATGGCGAGCACGAACGCGGCCTCCGCCGCGAAATCCCGCGACGAGGTCGCGTCGATCGAATTGCCCGCCGCCGCATCGAAATCCAGGTCCGCCGCGATCACCTCGGGGTCGAGCCCGAGCGAGGACCCGGCCAGCGCGCCCGACCCGTACGGCGAGACCGCCGCGCGGCGGTCGAAATCGCGCAGCCGGTCGATATCGCGCAGCAGGGGGTGGGCGTGCGCGAGCAGGTGGTGGGCGAGCAGCACGGGCTGGGCCGCCTGCAGGTGGGTTTTGCCGGGCATCACCGCGTCGGGGTGCGCGGCGGCCTGGGCGACGAGCGCGTCCACCACGTCCAGCACACCGGCCGCGACGCGGCGCACGCCGTCGCGCAACCACATCCGGAACAGCGTCGCCACCTGGTCGTTGCGGGACCGTCCGGCGCGCAGCCTGCCGCCCAGCTCGGCGCCGACCCGCTCGATGAGCCCGCGCTCGAGCGCGCCGTGCACGTCCTCGTCGGAGTCGGCGGGCCCGAACGCGCCCGAGGCCACGTCCTCGGCGAGCCGGTCCAGTCCCGCGAGCATCCCGGCCAGGTCGCTCTCCGACAGCAGACCGGCCTTGTGCAGCACGCGCGCGTGCGCCTTCGACGCGCGGATGTCGTAGGGCGCGAGCGCCCAGTCGAAGTGGGTCGACTTGCTCAGCGCGGCCATCGCCTCGGCCGGGCCGGACGCGAACCGCCCGCCCCAGAGGGCGCCGGTGTTCGTGCTGCCGCTCTGCGTCATCGTGTGCTGTCTCCTCGGATGTGTGGTGTCGGGCTCGCGTCGCACCTACCGTAGCCGGGGTCCGAGCGCGCACCGCAGCCTGGACACGCGCCGAACGGAGGGCCGATGCGCTCGCGCACCGGCCCTCCAGGAAGCGAGTGAACCCTCGGGCCTACTTCTGGTTCAGGTCCCGCTTGGCCGCGACCTTCGACGACAGGCCGTGGATCTGCACGAAGCCCTTGGCCAGCGACTGGTCGAAGGTGTCGCCCTCGTCGTAGGTGGCGAGGTTGAAGTCGTAGAGCGACTGCTCGGAGCGGCGGCCGTTGACGACGGCGCTGCCGCCGTGCAGCACCATCCGGATGTCGCCCGAGACGTGCTGCTGGGTGTCCTGCACGAAGGCGTCCAGCGCGCGCTTGAGCGGGGAGAACCACAGGCCGTCGTAGGCCAGCTCGCCCCAGCGCTGCTCGACCTGCCGCTTGTAGCGGCCCAGCTCGCGCTCGATGGTGACGTGCTCGAGCGCCTGGTGCGCGGCGATCAGGGTGATCGCGCCCGGCGCCTCGTAGATCTCGCGGCTCTTGATGCCGACCAGCCGGTCCTCGACCATGTCGAGGCGGCCGACGCCCTGACGGCCCGCGCGGTGATTGAGTTCCACGATGGCCTCGAGCACGCTCACCTGGCGGCCGTCGATGGCGACCGGCACGCCCTTGTCGAAGGTGATGATGAGCTCGTCGGGGGCCTCGAAGTTCACCGTCGGGTCGGCGGTGTAGTCGTAGACGTCCTTGGTCGGCGCGTTCCACAGGTCCTCGAGGAACCCGGTCTCGACGGCGCGGCCCCACACGTTCTGGTCGATGGAGAACGGCGACTTCTTGGTGACGTTGATGGGGAGGCTGTTCTCCTCTGCGAAGGCGATGGCCTTCTCGCGGGTCCAGGCGTAGTCGCGGACCGGCGCGATGACGTTCAGGTCGGGCGCCAGCGCGCCGATGCCGACCTCGAAACGCACCTGGTCGTTGCCCTTGCCGGTGCAGCCGTGCGCGACGGTGGTGGCGCCGTGGAACTTGGCGGCCTCCACCAGGTGCTTGACGATGAGCGGGCGGCTGATCGCGGAGACCAGCGGGTATTCGCCCATGTAGAGGGCGTTGGCCTGGATGGTGGGCAGGCAGTACTCGTCGGCGAACTCGTCGCGGGCGTCGACCACCACGGCCTCGACGGCGCCGCAGTCCAGGGCGCGCTGGCGCACCACGTTCATGTCCTCGCCGCCCTGGCCCAGGTCGATGGCGACCGCCACCACCTCGGCGCCGGTCTCCTTGCCGATCCAGCTGATGGCGACGGAGGTGTCCAGCCCACCGGAGTAGGCGAGTACGACGCGCTCGGACATATCTGCGATGCTCCTCGGTTTCGTGCGTGTGTGAAGGGTGCCCGGTCTGCGCGCCGGGGCGGCACGGGCCGGTCGGCATCCGCCGGCCGAACCCACAACCAATGCTGCAAATGATTATGCACGACGATGCAATCCCATTCACAACGGGGGGTGGTCCGGCGGGTCCCGGCCGGGCCGCGCAAACCCGCACGACACGCCCACTCCGGCTGGTAATCTCTGGGCTACAACGGAATTCGCTTCGCAGGGGATGGATCGAAGTGACCGCGAACCCCGACGACGCCCACGTCGCACCCGCGCTGATCGACCCCGGAGACGAGGCCACCCGCTACCTCGCGGCGGCGGCCCACCTGGACGCCGAACTGGCCGACGAACTGGTCGAGGAGTGTCTCGCCGAGCCCTGCCGGATGGTGCTGCACTCCCCCGGCGTGCGCGCGTCGGTGGTGCTGCGCGAGGCGGTCGCCGCCCAGGCCGCGCGCCGGATCGGGTCGGCCGCGCTGCTGGTCCTGCTGCTGATCACCTTCGTGCTCAGCCCGGGGCTGGTGCTGCTGTGGCTGGCCTCGGGACTGGCGTGGCGCACCGGCGGCTGGCTCGTCGCGCGGATCCGCCGCAACCGTCAGGCGAACCGGCCGCAGGCCCCACCGGACCGCGGCGCGACGTGGGGCCCGACGGCCGCGCTGTGGCTGCCGGTCTTCACCGTCTACTCGTTCCTGATCGTGATGCCCGTCGTGTACGTGGGCGCGGCGGTGCGGATCAATCTGGGGATCGAAACCCCGGTGGTCGACACCCCCATCGGCTACGTCTACATCGGCCGGCTCGGCTTCCCCGTGGTCGCCCTCGCGCTCGCCATGCTCTGCGTGCTGTTCGTCCTGCGCTATCTGCCGTGGGTGCTCGCCGACCGGCGCTTCCGTTTCGGGCGTTTCGATCCGGACGCCCCGCCACGGGAATTCGTCACGCTGGCCTGCAGGCCGTTCGAGGCGCGACTGCGGCGCATCGACGCCGAGGACGAACGGAATCGGGAAGCGCTGCCCCGCAACCTGATCATCTATCGCGGGCACGACCCGTTCGTCGGTGCGGGCGCGCGGGTCCGGACTTGGTCGCAGGCGATCGAACTGCACCCGGCCGCGGCGACACCGGGCGCGCCGATGCCGGAGTTCACGGCGGGCGATCTGCACCGCGCGATCGCCGACGACGTGGACGCCCTGCGCAAGGCACCCGACCTCTCGCCCGGCGGCCGGTTCGCCGGGCTCGAGATCCGGGACACAGCGCTGCTCTCGGCCGGGCACATCCTGCACTATCCCGACGCGCGCTACTTCTTCCGCGAACTCGAGGCACGCCGCGATCCCACACTGGCGGAACGGTATTGGCACGGGCTCTACGACCGGTCCCCGGAATGGTTGCGGTTCTACCGGTGCTTCCGCGTGGAGTCGTGGGAGCGTGAGGTCGCGTGTTCGGGGTACCTGCACGTCGGATACGAGCGCCGCACGCTCTACCTGGAGTGGAACGGTTTCGTGCTCCCGCCGATCTGGTCGCGGTACCGCACGGTGGACACGCCGCCCACCCTGCCCGCCCTCTACGCGCTGTGGCGGGCGCTCGGCGATCTGGCGCTCGCCCCGGCCTCGATCCGGCGGCGGGTGGCCGATCTGTGGCGGTGGGGCCGCGATCTGCGGGGCGCCGGGCGCGGCCGGTTGGACACCCCGGAGCGGGTGGCGCATTCGCTCGGCGTCGCCGCCACGGTGCGCGAGATCGGCACGGGCATGGAGTTCCCGAACTTCTTCCAGGAGACCGATGCCGACCGGTACCTGAAGATCCTCGAACAACGGGTGCTCGACGCCATCCAGCGGTTCCTCACCGCGCAAGGCGTTGCCACCGACGCGTTCAGCTCCATGGTCACCCAGATCAATAACGCGACCGTCATGAACGGTTGCACGGTCATCGCGGGCAGCGTGGGCGGTAGCGGGAATCAGGGAGCGGTCACCACCGGCGCCGCGCCGACCACCGGCACCTCCGGGTTTTCCGCCAATTCCACTCCAGGCCAGTGAATTTCGTTCATGCGTACTCCGGAAAGGATTCGACAGATGCCAGAGGAACCGTCCGACAACACCGTCCGGATCGACGGCGGGCAGGTGGTCGCGGGAAACATCGGCGGCTCCGGCAACACCGGCACCATCCACGGCGGCGTGACGACCACCGGCGGCGACCAAGCGGCCCTGCGTGACGCGCTCACCGAGCTGCGCGCCGAACTCGCCGCGCTGCGTGGGCATCTCACCGAGACGGAGGGCGCCGACGCCGAGCCCGCCGATGTGGACGACGTGCTGGACGCGCTCGAGGATCCCGAACCCGATCTGGACCGCGCCCGCGGCCGCTGGGACCGCCTGCGCAGGCGGATTCCGGCCGCGCTGCCGAACCTCGACACGCTCACCAAGATCGCGGACCTGTTCGAGAGGGTGCGCGGGTTCACGCAGTGAGCATGCCTGCCGCGCAGACCAGTCCGAGGATTTCGCGGTGATCGAGATTTCGGAACCCTTCGCGCGCAAGGGGATCGAGGACGAGTCCCGGCGGGCGTGGATCGCCGCACTCAACGCGCTGCGCAGCACCCGCTCCACCGAGCTCATGCTCGGTCCCGACCCGAAACGGCGGGCCCGCCGCCTGCTCGCCCTCTACAGCGACGCCGCCGGGCTGGACGTCGACCACGTCCGCCGCTGGATGCAGGCGGGCCTGGTCCGCGAATCATTCTGGGGCCGCCGCCACGGCGACCCCGCCTGGCTCGTCGACGCCACCGACCGGCTCGCCGTGGCGCTCACCTGACGCCGATCCCGGCACGCCGTCGCCGACTTTGTGTCACGCTGGTAGATGTACCGACCTAGCGTACGAAGGGGTGGCCGACATGCTGCAAGGCTTGGCACAGGACTTCAGCGTCATCGGGCACGGGGTGCTCTCCGTGGGACAGGCCGTCATCGACCTGATCGCCGATATCCTCCGCGTCGCCGACCCGGGTCAGGGCGGGCGCGGCGGAGGCGGCGGGCAGTACCCGTTCGCCTGATCTCCGAGCGACTCACCGAGTCGACAGCACGAACCGCTTGCCCGGGTCGACCATCTTCCGGACGGTCGCGCCCTTCGAGTACTCCCCGAGCGCCGTCATGTTCCAGCCGTGCGGGCCGCGGGTGATCATGCACATGAACACGCCCGTGGTCGGCTCGCCCTTGGACAGTTCGAAACGCACGAGTTCGGCGCCGGTGTGGTCGTCCACGAGGCGGCAGTGGGCGCGGGCGACCTGGTCGAACTTGTGGCCCGCGAACGAGTTCACGGTGAACACCAGGGCGTAGACCTCGGGCGGCAGCGCCGGGAGGTCGACCGTGATCACCTCGTCGTCGCCGTCGCCGCGACCGGTGAGGTTGTCGCCGGAGTGTTTGATCACGCCCTCGAAGGCCTCGCGGCGCAGGAACCAGACGTTTATCAGCTTCTTGCCCTGGGCGTTGTAGGCGATGACGGAGGCGTCGAGGTCGACGCTGCGCCCGTGTGTGGCGGGGTCCCAGCCCAGGCCCATCCGCACGCGGGTGAGCGGTGGTTCGCCCTGTTTGGTGAGCGAAACCGTCTCGTTCTTGCGCAGGGTGACACGGCCTTTGGTGAGGTCGATGGTCGGTGCGCCGAAGCGTGGGGGTGCGGTGGGAGTCGGAGGTTCTTGCGGTGCAACGGGTTGCGGCGTGCCCTGCGCGGGAGCGGGCGGCTGCGGCGCGTCCAGCGTTTCCGGCTCGTCGTCCACGGTGATGCCGAAATCCGTGGCGATCCCGGCCAATCCCTGCGCGTACCCCTGCCCGACGGCGCGCACCTTCCAGGCGCCGTTGCGCCGATACAGCTCGCAGGCGATCAACGCCGTCTCCGCCCCCAACCCGGACGGCGCGAAACTCGCCAGCAGCGCGCCGCTCGCGGCGTCGGTCAGCGCGATCCGCAGCGGCCCCGCCTGCCCCCAGTTCGCGGGACCGGAACCGTCGAGACTCGCTGTCACCACGATCTTCTCGATATCGGCGGGCACCTCGCCCGGCACCACCCGGATCGCGTCGGGCGGGCGCACCTCCACACCGGGCGCCACCGGCTGGTTGTAGAACACGAAGTCGCTGTCGGAGCGCACCTTCCCGGCCCCGGTCAGCAGCAGCGCGGCGATATCCACCGGTGTGGTGGCGTCCACTGCCACCAGCACCTCCCCCGCGGCGATCGGCGCGTTCGCACCCTTGACCAACTCCATCGCAACCCCTTCTCTCGGCCGCGTCCACCATACGGCGCGCAACGGAGGCGACGACGGTGCGATGCCGTGACAACCGGACCGGGACCGATCGCGCGCGAGCACGCCAGCCGTGTCGGGTGGCAGGCCGGTGACTCCGGGGCACTACCGGACCGTTCATGTGCCGGACGTGTCGGCCGCCCCGCGCCTGAGCCGCCCCAGGCTTGACGACGGTGGTCGCTCGGCGCGAGCAAGTGACACCACCGAACCGTGTGGCCCCCTGCACATCTCGCGGGCGACCGTTCGCCGGAGAGCTGTTCACCAGCTGACCGACTCGGTCTTCGGTGCCAGTTCGATCGGAGTGCGCGCGGAGGCTCGAGCGATGTCGATCCGGCTGACCAGACCGCCGATGATCTCGATGTCGATGACGGCAAGCAGGTGCCCGCCCGGAGCGATGACGTGCACGCGACGACCATCGACGATCATCGGTGTGCTGGCGCGGATCCGGGCGGCGAACAACGTCGTCTCCTCGGCGACCGCGCGGGCGCCGGTGACCACGGGCCGGATCCCCGGCGGGACCAGGGTGGTGTCGGCGGTGCGCACGCAATCGCTGGTCATCAGAGCGACCATCCGGTCGATGTCGCCTCCCGCCGCCGCGGCGAGAAACGCGTCCACGACCGCGCTGTCGGGCGCGGCGGGGGCGGGTTCGGCGTGTTCGATTCGCCGGCGGGCGCGGCTGGCGTGCTTCTTCGCGTTGTCGGGGGTGGTGCCCAGCGTGTCGGCCACGTCCCGGAACGGGATGTCGAAGAGATCGTGGAGAACGTAGGCAACGCGCTGGGCGGGGGTCAGCCGGTCGAGGACCACCATCAGCGCCCGGGAGATGTTCTCGCGCCGCAGATAGTGCTCGTCTGCGGTGAGTTCCTCGGACGGCAGGTCGTCGGCGAGCAGCGGCTCCCGGCCTCCCCGTCGCCGCGTCCGCAGTTGGTCGAGGCACAGGCGGGTGAGGACGGTGGTGAGCCATGCCGCCGGATTGCGCAGATCACCGGTGGTGGTCGAGGCCTTGATCCACGTGCTCTGCACGACGTCCTCGGCGTCGTGCAGGGAGCCGAGAAACCGAAAGGCCAGCGCCGTCAGCTGCGGCCGGGCTGCTTCGAACTCCGCACTGGTTACCACGGGGTGTCACCTTTCCGAGGTGAGAAACGTCGGGGCAGATGAGACGACCGATCTCGCACCCGAAAGTTCACATCCCGAGGAAGGGACCTGCCGATGAGCCTACAAGCTGTCCGATTCCGATCCGGACACCCCGCTGCCGAACAGGTCGACGCGCCGAACACACGGATCGAGAACGACGGGCCGCACTCATCAGCACCAGCGTGCCGCGCAGCCGCGCGAGCGAGGGCCGGTCGACCAGCGAATCCGGTCACCGGTTCGAGGAGGTGCCGGGCATGACCCCGCTGCTGATTGCCACCGTGCTGTGTATCGCGGCCAACGTGTTCATCGCCGCCGCGGACTACGCGCGGGCGGGTTTCGTGTTGCGGAACTCCGCCGAGGTGCACGTTCCCGCCCGCTCCCTGCCGTACCTCGCGACTTTGAAACTGGCCGGAGCGGTCGGACTCGCGGCCGGGCTCGCCACCGCGCCCTGGCTCGGCGTCGCCGCCGGGATCGGCCTGGTCTTGTTCTTCGTCGGCGCTGTCGGCGCCCATGTCCGGGCGCGAGTGTTCTACAACATCGCGTTCCCCGGGGTGTATCTGGTTCTCGCGGCGGCATCGACGGCCTATATGGCCCACGCGGCCAACGGGTCATGACCAGGTCCGCGCGTCCTCGAGCCGGTGCGTAGCCGCATGGGGGCTCGAATCAGTCCAAGACAGCCAGTGCGTCCCAATCGCGTGCGGCGTCCAGGCAGCGGGTGAGGATCGGGAACTTCTCCGGCCACGGCCTGCCCTGCATCATGACGCGCCTGACGTGCAGGGACAACGGCATGGCGATATTCCACAGCAGGCCCGCCCGCAGCGCGGTGAGTTCGGCGTCCGGCTCGTCTTCCGGCGCGCCCAACGCCGCGCGGCGAAGGTGGTAGCGGCGCAACAGATCACGCTCCTCGGCGCGCCGAACCTCGGTGGTGAGGCTGGTGGCGAGGAAACGCGCCACGACGAGCACGGCGGCGCCGCGTTGGACGAACTGGAAATCGATCAGTCGCGCGGCGCCGGACTCGTCGAAAGAGATGTTCTGGCAATGGAAGTCACCGTGCACGACGGTTGCCGGTGCGCGGCCGAGAATGTCCGTCAGCGCATCCATGTGGTCGACCAGCAATCGCGCGACTTCGGCCAGCTCCGCCGGCCACTCGCCGCGCTAGGCGTGCAGCCAGCGCCGGCAGAACCGCGTCGGCGCCGACCCATCCGGTGCGCGTATCCATCCGGGCAGGTCGTCCGCGGCCTCCGTGCGTGCAGCACCGCGATCTCCTCGAGCGCCGCCCCGGCCTGCGCGACACCGCATCCGGTGAGTTGACGCACGAATCCCCGGTCGCCGAGGTCCTCCAACAAGAACCAACCGTCACGGTGCTCGGCCAGCAATCGCGGTGTGCGAATTCCCGACCGCTCCGCGAGACGCTCCCGATACCACTGTGCCTCGACCTCGCCGAACTCACCCGCAACACCCCCGGCCAACTTCACCACCACCGTTTCCGGCCCCGCCCGCCCCGCGTACCGGATCCGCACCCTGCGCACCGCCCCCACCGACCCGAACCCGCCTACCTCGACGGGCTCGACCCCCACCACCTCGGTCCCCGCCCCGATCAACCCCGAAACACGCAGAGCCGCACCAACTTCCCCGGGTGCGACCCCGGGAAGACCAGAATCCTGCGAACGCGGCGCCATCCCCTCGAATCTACCGAGGGGATTCCCCCAGCACTCGAACGCGCTCATGGCCCCCTCACCCCGCCGTGGGTACGGCGCTTGTCAACGCATCGTGCCACTCCGCGAACAGATGGCCTGCGGACACACCCGCGAACCCTAGAATCGGACACTATGAACACCCTCGCGGTGCAGCGGGAGTTCGCCGCCTACGGACTGTCGCACTGGGTTGCCCTGGTGGTGTTCGTCGTGGGGGCGGTTGTCGTGGTGTGGGTGGGGCGGACGCAGGGGAGCCCGGAGGCCGGGCGGCGGTTCAGCCGGGTGTTCGGGGCCGCGACGCTGCTGACCTACGCGGTGATCTATCTGGTGGCGATGGTGCCGTTCGCCGTCGAGCGGTCGGTGCCGTTGCGGCTGACCGACCTCGCCACGCTGGTGGCCGGGTACGCGCTGTGGTCGCATCGGCGGTGGGCGTACGCGGTGACGTACTACTGGTGTCTCACGCTGAGTACGCAGGCGCTCATCTCGCCGGCGCTGGAGGGCCCGGACTTCCCGAGCAAAGAGTTCCTCGGGTTCTGGGCGATCCATCTCGCCGTGGTTTGGGCGGCGATCTACCTGACCTGGGGCATCGGGATGCGCCCGGACTGGCGCAGCTACCGCTTCGCCGTGGGCGTCACCGTGGTGTGGGTGGCGGTGACGTACGTGTTCAACACCGCGGCCGGAACCAACTACGGGTTCGTCAACGGAAAGCCCTCGACGCCATCCCTTCTCGACGTGCTCGGCCCCTGGCCCTGGTACCTGGGCACGGTGGCGCTCGTGCTGATGACCGTGTGGGCCTTGATGACGTGGCCGTGGGTGCGTCACAAGTGAATTCATGCACCTGGCGGCCTCGACAACCTGCAACTACAGTCCGGGACCCACATCTGACGACCGCCGAACAGATCGAAGCACGCGGCCGCGACACAGGCCGGGCCGAGGGTCGAGCCGAGGCATTGATCGATCTGCTCACCGCCCGGTTCGGGCCCTTGCCCACCACGACCGCCAACACGATCCGCACCGCGCAGCCCGAACAGCTGCGCGCCTGGACCACCCGGGTTCTCACCGCCACCGATATCCAGGAAGTCTTCGCCCGACTCGGCACGGCGATCCGCCCACCACACGAAACTCAGTGGCCCGGACGATCGACAACGATCGTCGGTCAGCGGCGCGCCTGCGGGCGACCCAACCTCAGGCGAGTTCTTCGATCTTCGCGGCCAGTTCCGCGCCGCTGAGGGGTTCGCGGGCGATCACGGCGATGGTGTCGTCGCCCGCGATGGTGCCCACCACGTAGGGGAGGGCGGCGCGGTCCAGGGCGCTGGCCAGGTAGTGGGCCGCGCCGGGTGGCGTGCGCAGGACGGCGATATTGCCGCTGGCGTCGGTGGAGACGAGCAGGTCGCCCAGCAGTTTGGAGAGGCGGTCGGTGCCGCCGATGACGCCGCGGACGGGGCTGCCGTCCTCGGGGACGACGTAGACGCCCGCGCCGCCGTCGGCCGCGCGCAGTTTCACCGCGCCGAGTTCGTCGAGGTCACGCGACAGGGTGGCCTGGGTGGCGTCGATGCCCTCGGCGGCCAGCAGGGCTTGCAGTTCGGACTGGCTGCGGACCGCGTGGGCGGCGAGGAGCTCGATGATGCGGGACTGGCGGCCGGCGCGGGTCCGCGCGATGGCGGGACCCTTGCCGTCGGCGGGCGGGGCGTTCATCGGTGCGCCCCCGGCGTCCGGCGGTCCGATGTTCCCCGACCCGCTCGGGTCAAGGTGCGCCCGGCCGCAGACGACACGGCCGAACGCGCCGATCGTCGCCCGCTCACGCTCTCACCTCGCCGACCACACACCACCACGCGTTCGCCCCGCTCACGACGCACCCCCGCGTCTGGCCAGCAACCACACCAGCAACGCCTTCTGCGCGTGCAGCCGATTCTCCGCCTCGTCCCACACCGCACTGTGCGGCCCGTCGATCACCTCGTCGGTGATCTCCTCCCCACGGTGCGCCGGAAGGCAGTGCAGCACAACGGAATCCGCCGACGCGAGCGACAGCAGCTCGGCGTTCAACCGGAACGGCACGAAGGGCCCCACCCGGTCCTTGCCGTCGTTCTCCTGCCCCATCGACGTCCACGTGTCGGTCACCAACGCGTCCGCCCCCGTCGCGGCGGCGACCGGATCGGTGGTCACGGTGATCGACGCCCCGGTCTCGGCCGCCCGCTTGCGCGACGCCTCGAGAATCCAGGGCAGCGGCTCGAAACCCTCCGGCGCGGCGACGATCACGTTCATCCCGGCCGTCACGCCGCCGAGCAGCAGCGAGTGCGCCATGTTGTTCGCGCCGTCGCCGAAGTAGGCCAGTGTGCGGCCGGTGAGGTCGCCGAACCGCTCACGCAGGGTCAGCAGGTCCGCGAGCACCTGGCAGGGGTGGAACTCGTTGGACAGCGCGTTCACCATCGGAACCGTTGCGGCCGAGGCCATCTCGTCCAGCCGCGACTGCTCGAAGGTGCGCCACACGATGACGTCCACGTACCGGGAGAGCACCCGCCCGGTGTCGGCGAGGGTCTCCTCGCGCCCGAGCTGGGTGTCGCGTCCGTCCACCACCACCGCGTGCCCGCCGAGCTGGGCGATGCCCATCTCGAAGGAGAAGCGGGTGCGCGTCGAGTTCTTCTCGAAGATCACCCCGACCCCGCGCGGGCCTTCGAGCGGCCGGTGCGCGAACGGACTCTTCTTCAACTCCTCGGCGAGAGCGAGGATTTCGGCCTGTTCGGCGGGCGAGACGTCGTCGTCCCGCAGGAAGTGCCGCAGCTCGGTCACGGGTTCTCCCCCTTCGCGTCCTCGATCGCCCCGTCCAGGATGGCGGGCAGATCGGCGACGAAATTGTCGGACTGGGTCGCGGTGAGCACCAGCGGCGGCGCCAACCGGATGACGTTCGGCTTGGCGGGGTTCACCAGGTAGCCCGCCGCCCGCGCCCGGCTCTCCACCTGCGCCGAAAGATCTTGCGTCAGCACGACTCCCAGCAGCAACCCGGCGCCGCGCACGTGATCGATCAACGGGTGCTCGAGCAGTTCGATACCGTCGCTGAGCCGCTTGCCGACGGACTCGACGTGGGCGAGCAGGTCCTCCTGGTCCAGCGTGCGCAGCACGGCCAGCGCCGCCGCCGCGCAGACCGGATTCCCGCCGAACGTGGTGCCGTGCAGGCCGGGGGTGAGCAGTTCGGCGGCTCGGCCGTTGGCGAGTACCGCACCGATGGGCAGTCCGCCGCCGAGTCCCTTCGCGAGGGTGATCACGTCGGGCACGATGCCGGCGGCCTGGTGCGCGTAGAACTTTCCGGTGCGGCCGATGCCGGTCTGCACCTCGTCCAGGATCAGCAGCGCGCCGTGCCGGGCGGTGATCTGACGCGCCTTGGCCAGGTAGTCGATCGGCGGCACCACGACGCCGCTCTCCCCCATCATCGGCTCCAGGAACACCGCGGCCGTCTCGTCGTCGACGGCGGCGGCCAGCGCCTCGGCGTCACCGTAGGGGACGTGCACCACGCCGGGCGGCATCGGCTCGAACGGCGCCCGCTTGGACGGCTGCCCGGTGAGCGCCAGCGCGCCCATGGTGCGGCCGTGGAACGCCTCCTCGCACGCGACGATCTTGGTGCGGCCGGTGAGCCGGGCGATCTTGAACGCCGCCTCGTTGGCCTCGGTGCCCGAGTTGCAGAAGAACGCGCGGCCCTCGCCGTCGCCGAAATGCGCGAGCAGCTTCTCGGCCAGCTCGATGACCGGTTCGCTCGCATACAGATTCGAGACGTGCCCGAGGGTGCCGAGCTGCTGGGTGACCGCCTCCAGGATGGCCGGGTGGGCGTGCCCGAGGCTGTTCACCGCAATGCCGCCGAGGAAGTCGACGTAACGGTTGCCGTCCGCGTCGTAGACCACCGCGCCCGCGCCGCGCACCAGCGCGACCTTCGGAGTGCCGTAGTTGTTCATCATCGCGGCGGACCACCGCTGCTGCAATTCTTCGACAGTGCTCATGATTTCGTTCCGTCCGGCGCGCCCGGCCCGGCGGGGGCGGGGGTCACCATCGTTCCGATTCCTTCTCCGGTGAACAGTTCCAGCAGTACCGAATGCGGTACCCGTCCGTCGATGACGTGCGCCGTGGGCACCCCGCCGACGACGGCGCGCAGGCACGCCTCCATCTTGGGCACCATGCCCGCGTCCAGGCTCGGTAACAAGGCGGCGAGTTCGGCGGCGTCGATGCGACTGGTCAGCGACGACCGGTCGGGCCAGTTCGTATACAGCCCTTCGACATCGGTGAGGACCACCAGTTTCTCCGCGCCGATGCCCTCGGCCAGCGCGGCGGCCGCGGTGTCGGCGTTGATGTTGTGCACCACGCCGTCGGCGTCGGGCGCGATGGTGGACACCACCGGAATGCGCCCGGCGGCAATGAGATCCAGTACCGCGTCGGGGTTCACCGAGGTGACGTCGCCGACCAGGCCGATGTCGGTGGCCTCGCCGTCCACGTCGACGGTGCGGCGGGTCGCGGTGAACAGGTGCGCGTCCTCACCGGAGATGCCGACGGCGTAGGGGCCGTGCGCGTTGATCAGCCCGACGAGTTCGCGCCCGACCTGACCGAACAGCACCATCCGCACCACCTCCATCACCTCGGGTGTGGTCACACGGAAGCCGCCGCGGAATTCCCCTTGCAAGCCGAGCTTTTTCAGCATCGCGCTGATCTGCGGGCCGCCGCCGTGCACCACCACCGGGTGCACGCCGACCGTGCGCAGGAACGCCATGTCAGCGGCGAAGGCGCGCTTGAGTTCGTCGTCGATCATGGCGTTGCCGCCGTACTTGACCACGACGATCCTGTCGCGGAACTTCTGCAACCAGGGCAGCGCGTCGGCCAGCACGTGCGCCTTGTCCAGCGCGCTGAGTTCGTGGATCGCGGGCGTGGTCATGAGCTGTAGGCCGAGTTCTCTTCGACGTAGCCGTGCGACAGGTCGGTGGTGCGCACCGTCGCCTCGCCGGAGCCGACATTCAGCTCGACGCGCACCGCGATGTCCGCGCCCGACAGGTCGACCTCGCGCGCGCCCGGCACGCCGACGCTGTCGACGCACACCGGATTCCCGTTGAACGACACCGTGATCCGGTCGGGATCGAGGGTGATCGGGGCGATACCGACGGCGGCGAGCACCCGGCCCCAGTTGGGGTCGGAACCGAACAGTGCCGTCTTGACCAGGCTGTCGCGGGCGATGGCGCGCGCCGCGACGAGCGCCTCGTCTTCCGACGCCGCGCCGGCGACAGTGACGTGCACGCGCTTGGTGACGCCCTCGGCGTCGGCCATCAGCTGCTCGGCCAGGTCGTCGCAGACGGCGAGCACGGCCGCGTCCAGGTCCTCCTGGCTCGGGGTCACCTCGCTGGCGCCGTTGGCCAGCAGCAGCACGGTGTCGTTGGTGGAGCAGGAACCGTCGACGTCGAGGCGGTCGAAGGTGAGCCGGGTGGCCTTGCGCAGCGCGCTGTCGAGCTGCTCGGGCGTGGCGACGGCGTCGGTGGTGAGCACCACGAGCATGGTCGCCAGCGAGGGCGCGAGCATGCCCGCGCCCTTGGCCATCCCGCCCACATTCCACTTGTCGCGGTGGTGGAAGGCGGCTTCCTTGGGCACGGTGTCGGTGGTCATGATGGCGTGCGCGGCGTCCAGTCCACCGGAGAGGCCGCCGCCCATCTCGTGCACGATCTCGGTGACGGCGGGGATGAGCTTGTCCATCGGCAGCCGGTCGCCGATGAGACCGGTGGAGCAGACGGCGACCTCGCCCGCGCCGGTCTCGGTGCCCCAGTTGCTCAACGCTTTCGCCAGTTCCTCGGCGGTGCGGTGGGTGTCCTGGAAACCGCCCGGACCCGTACAGGCGTTGGCCCCACCGGAATTCAGGATCACAGCGCGCAGCCGGCCGCTCTTCAGCACCTGCTGCGACCACAGCACCGGCGCGGCCTTCACCTTGTTGCCGGTGAACACGCCCGCGGCCGAGTACTCCGGGCCCTCGCTGAAAACCAGTGCCAGATCCAGCTTTCCGCTGGCCTTGATGCCCGCGGCGATACCCGCGGCGCGGAAGCCCAGCGGGGCGGTGACGCCCTGGGTGCGGACCAGCTTGCCGCTCGCGGTGTCGGCGGAAGTCGTCACGGTGCCACTCCTACGGTGGAAAGTCCGTCGGTCTCGTCGAATCCGACGGCCAGGTTCATGGATTGCACCGCGGCGCCCGCGGTGCCCTTGGTCAGGTTGTCGATCGCGCCGATCACCACGAGCTGTCCCGCGTCGGCGTCCACCGCGACCTGGAGGGTGACGGCGTTGGAGCCGAGCACCGAACCGGTCTGCGGGAGCACGCCTTCGGGCAGCAGGTGCACGAAAGGTTCGTCGGCGTAGGCCTTCTCGTAGACGGCGCGGGCCTGCGCGGCGTCTACGGTGACCGGCGCGGTGCAGGTGGCCAGGATGCCGCGCGGCATCGGCGCCAGCACAGGCGTGAAGGACACCGAAACATCCGTTCCGCCCGCGGCTTTCAGGTTCTGCGCGATCTCTGGGGTGTGGCGGTGCGCGCCGGCGATGCCGTAGGCGCGGGCCGACCCCATCACCTCGGAGCCGAGCAGCGCGACGTCGAGTTTGCGGCCCGCGCCCGACGTGCCGCTCACCGCGACGACGTGCACCGAGGGCGCCACGATCCCGGCCGCGACGGCGGGGGCCAGCGCGAGGCTGGCCACCGTCGGGTAGCAGCCGGGGACCGCGATCCTGGTCGCGCCGCGCAGGGCGTCGCGACCGCCGGGCAGTTCGGGCAGACCGTAGGGCCAGGTGCCCGCGTGGTCGGTGCCGTAGTACTTCTGCCAGGCGCCGGCGTCACGGAGCCGGAAGTCGGCGCCGCAGTCGATGATGACGGTCGACTCGGGCAGCGCGTTCGCGATGACGGCGGACTGGCCGTGCGGCAGGCCGAGGAAGACCACGTCGTGCCCGGCCAGCTCCTCGGCGGTGGTGGGCGCGAGCACCCGGTCGGCCAGCGGAAGCAGATGCGGCTGATGCTCGCCCAGGGTCGAGCCGGCATTGGCGCCCGCGGTCAGCGCCCCGATCTCGAGGCGCCCGGATCGGTATCGCGGGTGCCCGAGCAGCAGGCGCAGCACTTCGCCGCCCGCGTACCCGCTCGCACCGGCAACAGCTACCCGCAACGGGGGCGCATCCGTATCAGCCATGAAATGATTATGCATGACCGTGCAATCCCATTCATGAACGGGGTGCGACGGCGGCGGAAAGAAGTTCGCGGGTTCTGTCGATCTCCGGGGAACCCGTTCGTACAGGAGGTGAGAGCCGGCGACGGGCCGGCGCGACCGAGGAGGACACCGTGACGCAGTACCTGTTGAGCATCTACCAGCCGGCCGACGAGGCGCCGCCGGAGAACCTCGACGAGATCATGCGCGATCTGGAAGCCGTGAACGACGAGATCCGCGCGGCGGGCGCCTGGGTGTTCGCGGCCGGGCTGCATCCGCCGAGCACGGCGACGGTAGTGCGGGTGCGCGGCGGCGAGCCGCTCACCACCGACGGGCCGTACCTGGAGAGCAAGGAGCAGATCGGCGGGTTCACCCTCATCGAGGCCGCGGATCTGGACGAGGCGCTGGCCTGGGCGGGCAAGGTCGCGGCGGTGCTCACCCCGCTGGCGATCGAGGTGCGGCCGGTGGCCGGATAGCGGGCGCGAGCGGTGCAGACGCGGGTGATCGAGGACGTGTTCCGCGCGCAGCACGGACGCGCGGTGGCGAGTCTGATTCGCGCGTTCGGCGATATCGACCTGGCGGAGGACGCGGTGCAGGACGCGTTCGTCGCGGCGGTGCGGCGCTGGCCCGACGACGGACTGCCGCCGAGTCCGCCCGCGTGGATCATCACCACCGCGCGCAACGCCGCCGTGGACCGGCTGCGCAAGGAGGCCGCGCGCGCCGACAAGTACGCGGCGGCCGCGCTGCTCCACGTCCCCGAATCACCCGCGACCGAGACGGGGCCGGTGCCCGACGACCGGCTCCGCCTCCTCTTCACCTGCTGCCACCCCGCGCTGGCGCCCGATGCCAGGGTGGCGTTGACCCTGCGGCTGCTCGGCGGGCTGAGCACCGCGGACATCGCCCGCGCCTTCCTGGTGCCGGAGGCGACGATGGCGCAGCGGCTGGTGCGCGCGAAGAACAAGATCAAGGCGGCGCGCATCCCGTATCGGGTGCCGAGCGCCGCCGAGTTGCCCGAGCGGCTGCCCGCCGTGCTGGCCGTGCTGTATCTGATCTGCACCGCGGGACACGACGCACCCTCGGGCGCGGAGCTGGTGCGCGCGGACCTCGGCGCGGAGTCGGTGCGCCTCGCCCGGGTGACGGCCGAGCTGATGCCGGACGAGCCCGAAGTCTGGGGACTGCTCGCCCTCACGCTGCTGACCGAGGCCCGCCGTCCGGCCCGCACCGGCCCGGACGGCGGGCTGATCCCGCTGCCGGATCAGGACCGCTCCCGGTGGGATCGCGACCTCCTCGCGGAGGGGCACGCGCTGGTGCGAAAGTGCTTGCGGCACAACAGACCCGGCCAGTACCAGATCCAGGCCGCCATCGCCGCCGTGCACACCGACGCGCCCTCGTCCGCGGCGACCGACTGGTGGCAGATCCTCGCGCTGTACGACCAGTTGTACGCGCTCACCCCGACGCCGGTGGTCGCGCTGAATCGCGCCGTGGCGCGGGCCGAAATCGACGGTCCCGCAGCGGGTCTGGCCGACCTCGCCGATATCGAATTGCCGAATTTCCATCTGTACCACGCGATTCGGGGTGATTTCCTGGCCCGGCTGGGCCGCACGGAAGAAGCGCGAACCGCGTTCGACGCGGCGATCGAGCGAGCCGGTAACGAATCGGAACGGCAATTCCTGACCGCCCGCCGCGACGCGCTTCGAGGTCCCTGATCCGGCGCGATGCCGGCCGGGAAGCGTCCGGAATATTGACGCAGTACAAACCTGCAAACAATGGTGTGCCACGCCACAGAAAATCGACTCGAGAATCCCCGAAACCGCTCGATTGACGCCCAGTTACGCCCATCTAGCTGGGAAAATATCGCGATCAGGCATTGCGGTTCGCCAATCCTCCCGCGCGCGAATCCTCGCGAATCGCCCACGAACACCGTTCGTTACACCCGC
Source organism: Nocardia puris (assembly GCF_003315035.1). GTDB lineage: Bacteria > Actinomycetota > Actinomycetes > Mycobacteriales > Mycobacteriaceae > Nocardia > Nocardia puris. Next base: position 269,631 of record NZ_QNRE01000007.1, on the reverse strand, counting down.
ATTTTCGTGATCTGAACCACATCTACGTTTGGTAATCACACGCCCGCAATTCCAGATTTCGCCGCGCTCAACTGCGCGAAGTCCGGAATTCTCGACCGCACTGGCACGCCATTGCCCCGTTATCGCGACGTGATTCGGCGAGATCTTTTCGTTATCGTCGGCAACCGGCCCGGTCGAACGACGGGCACGAGCTCGAGCCGCCGAACACCGGCAACCCTGTCCCGCGGTTCGAGACCCCCGACATCGCACTGGGGACAGGGACTCGGCCCGCGGGCCGGGCCGGCGGGCGCAGCAAGGAACCCTCATGACTCAGACCCGCAAGTTCAGCATCCGCGCCGCCGCCTTCACCGCCGTCGCCGGCGCCCTCGTGGCCGCGCCGTTCGGTCTGTCCACCGCCACCGCGTCCGCCGCGAGCGGCAACTGGGACGCCGTCGCGCAGTGCGAGAGCGGTGGCAACTGGGGCATCAACACCGGCAACGGCTACTACGGCGGTCTGCAGTTCTCGCACAGCACCTGGACCGCCAACGGTGGCACCGGCTACGCGCACAACGCCAGCCGCGAGGAGCAGATCCGCGTCGCGGAGAACGTGCTGCGCACCCAGGGCATCGGCGCCTGGCCGACCTGCGGCGCGTACTTCTGACGCACCCCGCTTCCGGTACACCGGAATCTCGGCGGCCCCCGCACCTCTCCTTCTCGGGTGACGGGGGCCGTCGGCGTTCGCGCGGTCAGCCCTTGTAGACGACCCGCTCCCCTTCGCCCGGCTTCCAGATGGTGATGGTCAGCCGGTCCTCGCCCGCCTCGATACACGACGCGCCGGTGAGCCGGCCCACGTAGAAGTGGTCGAACTCCTGCCCGCGCAGATCCATACCACTCAGGTCGAACAGATACTGCGCGAACCGCGCGTGCAGTTCGGTGTCGGTGTCGTCGACGACCGTGCCGAACAGCTTGGCGTCACCGTCGCCGACCGTGGTGTCGACGGTGGCGGTGTGGATGCAGAATCGTGGGTCCCTGGCCAGATCCTTGAACTTCGTGGTGTCCGGCATGCCGATGATGACCAGCCTGCCCTCGAAGATCATCGGCTCGACCGGGCTGATGCGGGGCGACCCGTCGGCGCGCAGGGTGCCCAGCATGCACAGGTTGCCGGTGGCCCGATGCCTGCGGAGGAACACCTCCGCGATCTTCGGCGCTTCCTCGGTGAACGTGCTCCATTCGGTCATGGCGGGGACGCTACGCCGCAAACTTGACACCTGACGTCAAGTTTCGCCGATAGGCTCGGCGGGTGCGCGCGAGTCGACTGGTCCAGCTGCTGTTGCTGCTCCAGACCCGCGGCCGGATCTCCGCGCCGGAGCTGGCCGAGGAGCTGGAGGTGTCGGTGCGGACGGTCTACCGGGACGTGGAGGCGCTGTCGGCGGCCGGCGTGCCGGTGTACAGCGAGCCGGGCCGGGGCGGCGGCGTCCGCCTGGTGGACGGGTACCGCACCCGGCTGACCGGGCTCACCTCCGAGGAGGCCGACGCGGTGCTGCTCGCCGGGCTGCCCACGGCCGCGGCCGACCTGGGGCTGGGCACGGTGCTGGCGACCGCGCAGCTCAAGGTGCTGGCCGCGCTGCCGCCCGAGTTGCGGGGCCGCGCCACCCGGATCGCCGAGCGCGTGCACCTGGACGCGCCCGGCTGGTTCCACCAGCCCGAGGAGACCCCCACCTTGGCCGTCGTCGCCGACGCGCTGTGGCACGACCGGCGGCTCGACCTCCGCTACGGCCGCGAGCGGGAGGTGCGCCGCCTCGTGGACCCGCTCGGGCTGGTGTCCAAGGCCGGCACCTGGTACCTCGTGGCCCGCGTCGACGGCGCGATCCGCTCGTACCGGGTGAGCCGGATCCGTTCGGCCGCGCCGACGGGCGGATCCTTCGTCCGGCCGGACGATTTCGATCTCGCGACGCACTGGGCCGCCGCACAGGAGGAGTTCGCGCGCTCCATGCTGCGGGTGCGCGCCCGCTGCCGCATCCACGCCGACCACGTCCGCTATCTGCGCCTGGGATTCGAGCCCGCGGCGGTCGCCGAGGCGAAAGAGTCCATGGGCGAACCGGATTCGGACGGCTGGGTGACGGTCACGCTGGCCTCGGAATCCTATGACGTGCTCGCCCACGGCATCCTGCCGCTCGGCCAGTACGCCGAAATCCTGGACCCACCCCCTCTGCGCGAGCGATTGGCGCGCACCGCGCGGGAGATGGCGGCGCGGTACGGCGGCTGAACCGGCGTGATCGAGCGCCGTACACTCCCTGGCGACATTCGCCGCGCGATCGGCCGGCTCGGCCGGACAGGTGATCGCAACCGGCGCCGGCCGGGCTCGGCGGCGGATCCGGTCCGCCGGTCGTCTCGATGCCCGACGTCATATGACAGCGAGAACCTCTGCGGTGCGACAGCTTCGGCGCACTGTGCGGGATCTCGCGCACGTCGCCCGTGGGCAGGTCAGGCGACCGCATGGTCACCGCGGCCGTGCTCGGTCCAGCGAACGGTGGTTGCCGGTGGTGCCTCATCCGGGACGCGAGACGGTCCCGCACTCTCGTCCGGGACCGTCGGCGCGCCGGCTCAGCGCAGCGTTCGGAAGAACTCGCGCACATCGTCGGTGAACAGATCCGGCGCTTCGGTGGCGGCGAAATGACCGCCGCGGTCGTACTCGGTCCAACGCACCAGGTTGTGTTCCTTCTCCGCGATCGCGCGATCGGTGCTGTCGCCCGGGAACACCGCGGCGGCGGTCGGGACCCCGGAACTCGGGCGGCCCGCGCCCCATGATTCGCTCTCCCCGTAGATCCGGATGGACGACGCGAAACAGCGGGTGAACCAGTACAGGCTCACGTGGGTGAGCAGGATGTCGCGGCCGATCGCATCGTCGGGAGATTCGATCGCCGGATCACTGAAGCGCTGGAACATATCGGTGATCCACGACAGCAGCGCGACCGGAGAATCGTGCATGGCGATGGCCAGGGTCTGCGGCCGGCCCGCCTGCACCATGGCGTATCCGAGCGCCGTAGGATCGTAGCCGCCGGTTTCCGCCGACCATTCACCGCTACCCGATTCCGTTCCCGCCCAGGATGATTCGCCGGATGCTCCCTGCCACGCCGAGTCGCCGCCGACCGATTCCGCACCATCCCGACCGGCTTCGCCACCGGACGACTGATCGTTCCAGGAGTTCTCGTCCCACGACGGCATGGTGATCAGGCCGTTGGCGTGGATGCCGATCAGGTGCTCGGCGTCCACGCGCCCGAGTTCGGCATTGAGGAAGAACCCGGCGTCCCCGCCCTGTGCGCCGTAGCGGTCGTAGCCGAGCTCGGCCATCAACCGGGCCAGCGTCCGGGCGTACTCGTCGGTGGAACCCTTGCCGTCCGCGGGATCCACCCCGGAGAAGGTGAAACCGGGCAAGGACGGAATCACGAGGTGGAAGGCGTCGGCGGGGTCACCGCCGTGCGCGCGCGGATCACTGAGCGGACCGACGGCGTCGAGGAACTCCACGAACGAGGACGGCCAGCCGTGGCACAGCAGCAGTGGTACGGCGTCCGGCTCCGGCGAGCGGACATGTACGAAGTGCAGCGGCTGACCGTCGATCTCGGTGACGAAGTGCGGCAGCTCGTTCAGCCGCTTCTCGATGGCGTGCCAGTCGAATTCGGTGCGCCAGTACTCGGCCAACTCCTTCAGATACGAGATCGGCGTGCCCTTGGTCCACCCCACCTCGGGCCGGTCGTCGGGCCAGAGAGCGTCGGCGAGCCGTGCGCGCAGCCCGTCGATCCTCTCCTGCGGGATCTCGATACGGAAAGGCCGGATGTTCGGTGTGGTCGTCATGAATACCACGCTAGTCGCCAGTTAGGACAATTGCGTTCCTAAGATCCAGAGTCTCGAGCAACCCGCGGGCCTGTCTGCCACCGCCCGCCCGAGAACGTCAGTCCCGAGCGCGGGGACGACGTAGTTCGGTGACGGCGATGCGCGCGGACTCGGCGATGGCGGCGTCGACGGCGGACAGTTGCGGGTCGGCGCGGGCGGCGCGGGTGAACACCGCGACCGCCACCGGATACTCGCCCGGGAATTCCACCACCGCCACCTCGTTGCGGATCACGCCGATGGTGCCGGTCTTTCCCGCCACGAGCACACCTCGATGCGGGAACGCCGCGGCGATGCGATGCGGCCACACCTGTTTGCGCATCACCGAACGCACGAAATCGGTCTGCTCGGCGGAGAGCACGCCGCCGCCCCAGGCGAGATCCAGCAGGCGGGTCATCTCCTCCGGGGTGGTCGCGCTGGTGTAGGAGGGGTCGTACGCCGACACCGACCACGCCTCGTCGTTGTCGGCCAACGCCGCGAAGGCCTCGGCGGTGGTGTGGGTGTCGGTGTCGCGCACCAGACTCCGGTGGACATCGGCGGTGCCGCCCACGATCCGGGTCTCGGTGAGCCCGAGTTCGGTCAGCAGTTCCTCGACGGCGCCCAGGCCGATCTCGCCGAGCAGGATGTCGGCCGCCGCGTTGTCGGAGACCGTCATCATGGAGGTCGCCAGATCGCGGCGACTCACGGTCACCGAGTCGTGCAGGGCGGCGATTCCGGTCGGCCCCGGCGTGCAGTCGGCGGGATGCACGGTCAGCCGGGCCCGCGGATCGATCAGCCCGGCATCGACCCGCCGGCAGAACGCGAGGAGCAGCACCAGTTTGTACACCGACGCGGTGACCACCCGGTCCAGGCCGCCGACCGAGATGTCCGCCGCCGTCCCGCAGCGGCGGGCGTGCAACCAGCCCGTGCAGCCCGCGTCGGCGAACACGGCGCGAATCCGATCGACGGTCTCGCTTCCGGCCGCACCGCCCGCCGAGGCGCGCGACAGGCTCACCGCAACCGCTCCCGGTACAGCACCCGATCCAGTGCGGCCATATGCGACCGGGCCTCCGGCCGACCGGCCACGCGCACCCGCAAAGCGAGGGCCTGCGGGGCCATCTTCAGCCATGCCACCCCCGGCGTCGGCGACGGTGTCACGGCGGTGAGACCGAAGCTGGTCCCGGCGGCGACCGCGGCCAGAACCGCGCGATCGTCGCGCGCCGTGTGGACCCGCACATCGAGACCACGCTCGCGTAGCAGGTCGAGCACGGTGTCGTAGGCGGGTGGGTTGGCGGCGCGCGGCGGATGCGCGAACGTCAGATCCGCGAGCATGCGGAAGGTGGGGCGTTCGGCGGTGGCGCTGCGATGATCCGACGGCACGACCAGCCGACGCGGAATCTTGACCACCGGCCCGGCCTCGACGCCGTCAACGAGCGCCGGATGCTCGATCACCGCCACATCGCACAGGCCCGCACGCAGACTGCCGAGCAGGTCGACGGTCGATCCCACCGTCGTGGACACCGTGGCGCCCGCGCCCGCCGAACTGCGCAGCGCGGTGACGCACGCCGTGACCAGCGGATCCGGCACCGGGCCCGCCGCACCCCAGTGCACATCACCGCGCGCCTGGGCGATGCGCTGTGATTCCGCGAGCAGCTGTCCGGCGTCGTCGACCAGCAGCCGTGAGCGCGGCAGCAGTTGCCTACCCGCCGAGGTGAGGACCGCGCCGTGGGGCGTGCGATGCACGAGTTCGACGCCGAGGAATCGTTCCAGCCGCCGCAGACCCTGCGACAGCGGCGGCTGGGTCATATCGAGCGCTGTCGCCGCCCGCCCGAAATGCCCCTCGTCCGCGACGGCGACGAAGAAGCGGAGGTGGCGGATCAGGTCCATGGCGGTCATTGAACCAGCCGGGCGCACCGCCGCGGTCGCACCGCCTGCGAGCACCCTGTCTCCGCGGCCGAACAAGCACTCCTACCTGCGACGATATCGAGGCCGACTCGCGAATGCCGGTGCCCGCTATTGGCCGGAGACGCCGCGGCGGTGATGTTGTTCCGGTCATGAAGATCTCTGTGCGCCACCACGTTCCCGCCGACCGAAGGCGGGCATTCGCCGCCGCTCTGCTGGTGTCGGCACTGGCATGGACCGCGGCCTGCGGTTCCGACTCCGGCGTCACCGCGACCTCGGGCACCACCGCCGCGACCACCTCGGCGGTCGCGGCACCCGAGTTCGCCGACCTGGAAGCGCGACACGACGCCCGGCTGGGCGTTTTCGCCGTGGACACCGGCTCGGGACGCTCGGTCGCCCACCGCGCCGACGAGCGATTCCCCATGGCCTCCACCTTCAAGGGACTCGCCTGCGGCACATTGTTGGTTCGGCATCCGCTCGCGACGGGCTACTTCGACCAGGTGGTCCGTTTCTCCGCCGACGAACTCGTCGAATACTCACCGGTGACCGAGACACGAGTCGACACGGGGATGACGGTCGCGGAGCTGTGTCACGCCGCCATCACCGTCTCCGACAACACGGCGGGCAACCAGTTGCTGAAACTGCTCGGCGGCCCCGAGGGCTTCACCGCGTCGTTGCGCGCCCTCGGCGACGACACCTCGCGCCTGGACCGCTGGGAGACCGAGCTGAACACCGCCATCCCCGGCGACGAGCGCGACACCACCACACCGGCCGCCCTCGTCGCCGGTTACCGCGCCCTCGTGGTGGACGACGCGCTCGCCGAACCCGAACGCGCCCAGCTGACCGCGTGGCTGGTCGCGAACACCACCGGCGACACCCGCATCCGCGCGGGGGTGCCCGACGACTGGAAGGTCGGCGACAAGACGGGCACGCCCGCCTACGGTTCGGCACTCGATGTAGCGGTCGCGTGGCCGCCCGGCCGCGCGCCGATCGTCATCGCGGTCCTGTCCACGAAATCCGAACAGGATGCGGAGGCCGACAGCGCACTCCTCGCCGAGGCGACCCGCGCCGCCGTCCACGCCCTGGGGTGACACGGCGCGATTAGGACAGTCTCATTCCTAAGTGCGTGGCATTCTCGACACCATGCTGGAAACCTCGGCGCGGCTGCTCAAACTGCTCGCACTGCTCCAGACCCATCGGGACTGGACCGGGAGCGAGCTGGCCGATCGGCTCGCGGTCACCACCCGCACGGTGCGGCGCGATGTGGATCGCCTGCGCGAACTCGGCTATCCCGTGCACGCCACGCAGGGCACGGCCGGCTACCGGCTGGGCGCGGGCGCGTCGCTGCCGCCCCTGCTCCTCGACGACGAGGAGGCGGTGGCGGTCGCGGTGGGTTTGCGCAACGCCTCCGACGGCACGGTCGCGGGCATCGAAGAACCGGCGCTGCGCGCGCTCACCAAACTCGAACAGGTGCTGCCGCCCCGCCTGCGCCACCGGGTGCGCACGTTGCGCGCGGCCACCGTGCGGGTGAGCGCGCCCGCCGCGACCGTGGAGCCGGACACGCTGATGGCCGTGGCCGACGCCTGCCAGCGGCGCGAAGGTTTGCGCTTCGATTACCGCTCGCATCACGGCTCATCCACGATCCGCAAGGTGGAGCCGCACAGCCTGGTGCATTTCAGCCGGTACTGGTACCTGATCGCCTGGGATGTGGAGCGCGCCGACTGGCGCACGTTCCGCGTGGACCGCCTCACCCCGCGCATTCCGACCGGCCCCCGCTTCACCCCGCGCGAGCTGCCCGGCGGCGACCCCGCGGCGTACCTGTCCATGCAGTTGTCCTCGCGCGCGTGGCCGTTCCGGGCGGCGGTGCTGGTGCACGCGCCGATCGAGGAGGCGCGGACGCGGTTGTGGCCGGGGATGGGCGTGGTCGAAGCCGTCGACGACCGCACCTGCCGGCTGCACGTCGGAGCGGACACCCCCGAGGCGCTGAGCTGGATGGTGACCTCGCTCGATCTGGATTTCACCGTGGAGAGTGGTCCGCCGGAGTTCACCACGGCGATCCGGGCCATCGGCGAGCGGTGCACGGCCGCGGTGCGGGGGCGGACCGCGTGAGGTTCGCGGTCGCGTCCCGCCAGGAACGGCGAGGCCGGATCAGGCGCGCGGGCTCACGGCGCCCAGTCGAGAACTGTCGCGAGGGATTTCAGCTGCACGGAGGACGGGCTCGAGCGGAGCAACGCGTCACGGGCGGCAGCGAGCGGGCGCGCGCGGAATTGCAGGACCGTGCCCAGTCGCGCGGAACGGTTGGTGATCATGCGCGTGCGCGGCCTGCGCACCCGGTCGTACTCGGCGAGATCGCGACCAGCCTCGGCCACCCGCGCCAGCACCACGGCGTCCTCGATCGCCTGGCACGCGCCCTGGCCGAGGGTCGGCGTCATCGCGTGCGCGGCGTCGCCGAGCAGCGCGATCCGGTCCGCCACGAAGGTCTGCAACGGCGGCAGTTCCTCGATGTCGTGGCGCAGCACCGCGGCGGGATCGGCGGCGGCCAGCAGGCCCGCCTGCCGCCGAACTCCTGCGCGAGCTGGACCCCGATCCCACCTTGCCGAAGATCCTCGTCGACCACCTCGACGGACTGATCCTGCACCAATTGATCAGTCCCGCCGAGGATTTCGATCCGGAACCGGCACTGCGAAGGATGGTCCGCGCGCTGCTCGGGCACCCGCCCGCGCCGACGTGACGTCGTGGACAGGCCCGTGGGGCACTCGGCTACGACCGAGCGCCCCACGGTGAAACCTCGCGGGACATACTGCGACGAGGGAGGGGGTTGCGGAGCTGCTCCGGAGGGCTCCGCACCCACCCCTTTCGCCGCCGGGAGCGGGAACGGTCCGCCGCGAGCCGATCCCGCCGCCGCGGTGTGTGGCCGCGGACGCTCAGACCACGATCGCGAACAACGCCGCCGCGACCGCGAAACTCACCACGGAGAGCACGGTTTCGAGCACGGTCCAGGTTTGCAGGGTCTGCTTCACGGTCATGTTGAAGTACTTGGCGATGATCCAGAACCCGCCGTCGTTGACGTGACTGAGGATGATGGAGCCCGCCGCGATCGCCATCGCGATGAGCGCGATCGCCATCTGCGAATAGCCGTTGCCCGCGACGAGCGGGGCGACGATGCCACCGGTGGTGACGATGGCGACGGTGGCCGAACCCTGCGCGATGCGCAGACCGCAGCTGATCAGGTAGGCCAGCACGATCACCGGCAGTCCGGCCGCCGACATGGTGTCGGCCAGCGCCGCGCCGATTCCGGTGGCGGAGATGACCTTTCCGAAGAAGGCGCCCGCGCCGACGACGAGCAGCACCATGCCGACCGGTCGCAGCGATTCGGCGGTGATCGAGCCGAGTTCCTGCACGGTCGCCCCGCGCCGCACGCCGAGCACGTAGAACGCGACAAGCACGGCGATGAGCAGCGCCACGGCCGGTGTGCCGAGGAAGGTGAGCACGGCCAGCGCACTCGTGCCCTCGTCCAGGATCTGGCTGCCGAAGGTCGCGCCGAGGATCAGCACGAGCGGGATCGCGATGATCGCCGCGATCGTCCACGTCGAGGGCGGAGCGAGGGGCTCCGCCTCGGTCTCGCCGCCCTCCTGCAACGTGCCCGGTCCATCACCGGTGCCCGCGCCTACCTTGGGGCGCACCAGGAATTCGTCGGGCACCTCCACGTGCACGCGCTTGCCGATGTAGGTGCCCCACACCAGGCCGGCAGCGATGAAACCCGGTATGCCGCAGACGAATCCCATGACGATCAGCCAGCCGAGGCTCACGCCGAGCAGGCCGCCGAGTGCGACGGGCCCGGGGTGCGGCGGCAGGAACGCGTGCGTCATGGACAGGCCGGCCAGCATCGGCATGGCGTAGAGCACGAGGGACCGGCCGCCGCGCTTGGCCGCGACGTAGATCAGCGGTGCGAGCACGAAGATGCCGATATCGAAGAACACCGGGATGCCGAAGATCAGCCCCAGCACGCCCATGGCGATGGGCGCGCCCTTCTCCCCGAACGCGCCCAGCAGTTTCCCGGTGAGCACGTCGGCCCCACCCGAACGTTCCAGGATCGCGCCGAGCACCGTGCCGAGGCCGATGATCACCGCGATATGCCCGAGTATGCCGCCGAACCCGGTCTCCAGCAGGGATTCTCCCGCTTTGAGCGGGGTGCCGACGATCTCCTCGACGGGCAGTCCCGCGGCCAGGGCGAGGGCGAGTCCGGTGAGCAGCAGCGCGACGAACGGCTCCAGCTTCACCTTGATGATGGCGATCAGCAGCACAGCGATCGCGAGTCCGCAGAGCACCAGCAGCCCGGGGGTGGTGGTGCGCAGCCAGTCGACGGTGGCGCCCATGGGGGACCTCTCAGTTCACGGATCGAAGGAATGTCGCGGCGCGGGCGGCGATCTCGGACCACCGCCCGGCGGCGACGTCGGCGGGGGCGACGACATCGGTGCCCGCGGTGACCGCGACGGCACCGTGGGCGAGGAATTCGGCGGCGTTGCCCGCGTGCACACCGCCGGACGGGATGAGTTCGGCATCGGGGAACGGACCGTGCAGGTCCTTCAGATAGCCGGGGCCGAGTGCCTTGGCGGGGAAGATCTTCACCGCCACCGCGCCCAGATCGCGCACGGCCATCACCTCGGTCGGGGTGAACGCCCCCATGATCACCGGGATATCTTGGCGGGCAGCGACTTCGGCGACATCGGCGCGCACACCCGGCGTCACCAGGAAGCGCGCGCCGTGATCCATGGCGGCGCGGGCCTGTTCGCCGGTGGTGACGGTGCCGACGCCGACCACCGCGCCCTCGACGGTGGCGGCGACCCGCAGATGCTCGAGCACGCCGGGCGTGGTGAAGGTGAGTTCGACCGTGCGGATTCCGCTGTCGGCCAAGGTCTTCACCAGCGTGGCGGCGTCCGGGATCTCCGGTGCGCGCACGACGGTGAGGACGCGATCGGCGCGGAGGACGTCCAAGGGGGTGGTCATCGGTTCTCTTTCTGTCGGGGTCATCGCCGCACCTCGAGGCGACCGACACCGGAAACCGGTGCGGTCCCGGTGTCTGCGCGTCGCAACGCCCGTCCCGCGAGCCGCCCGGTGGGAGCGCCGTCGCGAATCGCGAACTCCCCGTTGACGATCACGTGCTGGATGCCGCGCGCCTGCTGTTTCGGGTTCTCGAACGTGGCGGTGTCGAGGACGGTTTCGGGGTCGAACACCACCAGGTCGGCGGCGTACCCCGCGCGCACGAGTCCGCGGTCGCGCAGCCGGAGCCGCTGGGCGGGGCGGCCGGTGAGATGGTGCACGCACTCGGCCGGCTCGAGCACGCCGAGGTCGCGCGCGTACCGGCCGAGGTAGCGCGGGAACGTACCCCACGCCCGCGGGTGCGGACGCGCGCCCACGAGGAGCGCGTCGCTGCCGCCCATGTGCCCGGGGTGCGCCATGATCGCGCGCACGTTCTCCTCGTGCCCGACGTGCTGGAGGATGGTGGTGGCGAGCTGGTCGCGGCGCAGCAGGTCGAAGAACACCTCCACCGGCGCGACACCCGCCGCCGCGGCCAGATCGGCGACCGTGCTGCCCACGCGGTCGGCCAGGTCGGGATCGCCGACGCCGCTGATCTGGATGGTCTCCCATTCGACGGTCACGCCGTGGCAGCCGTCCGAGCCCGCCACATCCACGTCGTGGGCGATGCGGGCGCGTTCGGCCGGATCGTCCAGGCGGGCCAGCGCCGCGTCCGGGCCGCCCGACATCGCCCAGCTCGGCAGCAGCGCCGACAGCGTCGTGGAGCCGGGCAGGTACGGGTAGGTGTCGAGGGTGATGTCGCACCCGTCGGCGCGGGCCGCGTCGACCAGCGCGAGGAATTCGCCCGCGCGCCCGCGATTCACGCCGAAGTTCATCGTGGCGTGGGTGAGGTGCAGCGCGCAGCCGGTGCGGCGGGACAGCTCGATCATCTCGGCGTACGCTTCCAGCGCGCCCGCGCCGTAGGACCTGGTGTGCGGGGCGTAGAACCCGTCGAAGTCGGCGACCACCTCGCACAGCGCGGCCAATTCCGCAGTGTCGGCGTACATTCCGGGTGTGTAGGTGAGCCCGCTCGACATGCCCACCGCGCCCTCACGCAGGCCCTGCGCCAAAAGCTCACGCATCCTGTCGATTTCGGCGCGCGTCGCGTCCCGCTTCTCGCTGCCCACCACCATCAGCCGCAGGGTGCCCTGCGGGACCAGATACGCGGCGTTGGGCGTGATCCCCTGGTCCAGCCGGTCGAGGTATTCCGCGACGGTCCGCCAGGCGAAGTCGAGGTCGGTGGGATTGCCGTTCCACCCCGCGATCTGGCGGCGCAGCACGGCGAGCGTGGGTTCGTCGATCGGCGCGTAGGACAGTCCGTCCTGGCCGATCACCTCGGTGGTGACACCCTGGCTGACCTTGGGAAAGTGGCCGGGTTCGGTGAGCAGGTGCAGATCGGAGTGCGCGTGCATATCGATGAAACCCGGGGCGAGCACACTGCCGGGTGCGACGGCCACGGCGGGCACCTCCGTGCGCAGTGCGCCGGGCCCGGTCAGCTGGGCGATGCGCCCGTCCGAGACCAGGACGTCCGCGCGCACGCGGGGCGCGCCGGTGCCATCGAGGACGTCGATATCGCGAAACAGCAAGTCGGTCATGGGATCACGTCCGTCAGAAGAAGGTGTGCACGAGGTCGACCACGCGCGGGTCGGCGGCGTCGGCGCTGTCGATCACGGGGATGAGCCGCCATTTGTCGAAGGCGGTGCAGGGGTGGGAGAGGCCGAGACGCACCACGGTGCCGATCTGCAGGTCGCCCGCCGCCGCGCCGGGCAGGCGCAGGAAAGTGTGCTGATCATTGAGCGCGGTCACCTGGGCGGCCGGGTTCACGTCCGAGAATCGTTGTCCGCCCGCGTATTGCGGCACGGGCAGTCCCTCGTCGAACGGGAAGTCGCGCTTGCCCGCGTCGAGCAGGGCGAGTTCGGGTTCCGGACGGGAGATCACGCGCGCCCAGCCGTGCATGGCCGAACGGAGCGGACGGTCGGCGCGGCCGGCGGCCAAGGGCGAGATGCCCGCGTAGAAGCCGTCGTCGTGCACGACATACGCGCCGCTGCGCAGCACCACCGCCGTCGGCGCACCGGCGCTTCCGGTCTCGTCCGCGAGCGGGGCCAGGCGTTCGACCACGAGATCCTGGAACGCGCTGCCGCCCGCCGTCACCACGGCGAAGTCCTCGTAGAGGTCGGTGAGATCGCGGTGCAGGCGCGCCATTTCGTCCAGGTAACCGCGCACCGCCGCGACACCGTCCGCGCCGCGATCGTGCGCCAGCGCGCCTTCGTATCCGGCGACACCCCCCAGGATCAACCTCCGGGAGCTCCGCACAGCCTCGGCCAGCGCCCGAGCGTCTTCGACACGACGAACCCCCGTACGCCCGTGCGCGCCACCGAGTTCCACGAGCACGCGCACGCGCACACCACCCGGCGTATCGGCGAGCGCGGCGTCCATCAGCGCGACACTCGCGAGATCGTCCACCCAGCAGCAGAATTCGAACTCCGGATCGCGGGCCAGTTCGCCGGCGAGCCAGCGCAGCGCCACCGGGTCCACCAGCGAGTTGGCGAGCACGATCCGCGAGACGCCGAACGCCCGCGCCGCCTGCACCTGCCACGGCGTCGCGAGAGTGATGCCCCAGCAGCCCGCCGCGACCTGCTCCGCCCACAGTTGGGGAGCCATCGTCGTCTTGCCGTGCGGGGCGAGTCGCACCCCGGCCCGGCGCGCCCACTCCCCCATCACCGCGAGGTTGGCGTCCAGGGTGGCGCGGTCGAGCGTGAGCAGTGGGGTCTGGAAGTCGTCGAGGCAGGGGTTGGTCGCGAGGAATTCGCGCACCGTGGCGCCCCACGCCGCGGGCGGCAGACTCTTGTGCTCAGGGCCCAGGGTGCGGTGGGCGAAGTCCTCGACGGCGGCGCGGCCGATCCGAACCGGACGATCCGGCACACGCGCCGCAGCACCGCCGGTGCCGTTCCCCGCCTGCCCCGCGCTGTCGCCGGTGCGCCGATCCGGCGACACCACGCCGCGGTGCGAGGTGACCCCACCCCGTGGTGCGTCGACATCGTGCGGGTGTTCGATGCCGTCGACGTGCACCGGGCCGCCGCCTTCGCTCGCGGTCGCCTCACGCGTGGGCTTCTCGTCTGTGGGCACGGCATTCCTTCCGGTGCGGAGCCGCCTCATCGCGACCCCTATCGGCTAGTGCTCTCTTCACATCAGTCATGCATTGCACATTTTGCAACGCATGTTGCGTATTGTGTTCGGTCTGGTTATTGTGCACAGACGTGAGCTGTGCCGCAAGAGCCGAAGGGAGTTCGCTGTGACGCGTCCCACGACGAACCGTCCGCGCGCCGTCACCGTCGGCGAGGGGCTGGCCGTGCTCGTCGCGCGTCCCGGCCCCCTCGAGGACTCGCCCGTCTTCGACCGGACGGCGGGCGGCGCGGAGGCGAACGTCGCCGCGGTGCTCGCCCGGCTGGGCGTGGACGCGGCGTGGCTGTCGCGGGTCGGCGACGACGGGTTCGGCCGCTACCTCACCGCGCAGCTCGGCGCGCGCGGCGTGGACGTGTCGGCCGTGGTCGTCGACCCGTCGCGCCCCACCGGGCTCTACGTCAAGGAACGCGGCGCCGGGTCCGGCTCCCCCACCGACCTGGCGGCGGGCACGAGCCGAATGCTGTACTACCGCAACGGTTCCGCCGCCAGCGCCCTCTCCGCCGCCGACCTCGAGACTCCCGGCGCACGGGGCTTGCTGGACAGCGCCGCGCTCGTGCACTACACGGGAATCACGGCTGCCCTGTCGGAGTCGGCCACCGCGCTCACCGAGGCGCTGACTCGGTTGTCGCGAGCGGACCGCTTGATCAGCTTCGATCTGAATTACCGTCCCGCCCTGTGGAGTTCGCGTCCGGCGGCCGACGTGCTCGCGCGGCTGGTCCGCGGCGGCGATGTGGTGTTCCTCGGGGCCGACGAGGCGCAGGAGGTGTTCGGCGTCGGCGACCCCGACGCATTGCGCGCCCTGTTCCCGGAGCCCCGGCAGTTGATCGTGAAGAACGACGGCAACTCCGTCACCGGCTTCGACGGCGGCGAACGCGTCGAGGTTCCCGCGCTGCGCCTCACCGTGACCGAGCGCATCGGCGCGGGCGACGCCTTCGCCGGCGGCTATCTCGCGGCGCTGCTGCACGGCGCTCCGCTGGTGCGGCGCCTGCGTTTCGGGCACCTGTGCGCGGCGGCCGCGCTCACCGGCACGGGCGATATCGCGGAGCTGCCGCCGCCCCCGGTGCTCGCCCTCGCGGCGGAACTGGACGAGTCCGATTGGGCCCGAACGGAATACCCGTCGGTGGTCATGGCCGAGAATGGACCGTCATGAGTCAGAGTTTGTCGCGCGCCCTCACGATTCTCGTTCTGCTGGGCGAGGATTCGCACTCCTTGGACCAGCTGGCGGCCCATCTCGGCGTGCACAAGTCGACGGTGCTGCGGCTGTTGCAGACGATGGAGGCGCAGCGCTTCGTCACCCACGACAGCCACCACCGGTACGTGCTGGGTTCGCGGCTGTTCGAACTGGCCAACCACGCGCTCGAGCAGCGGGACGTGCGCACCCTGGCGCGCCCGCACCTGAGCGCTCTCAACGCCGCCACCGGGCAGACCGTGCACCTGGCGGTCTACGAATCCGGCGAGGCCCTCTACATCGACAAGATCGACGCCACCCAGAGCGTGCGCATGTACTCGCGGGTGGGGCGGCCCGCGCCGCTGCACTGCACGGCCGTCGGCAAGGTACTGGTGAGCGGGCTGCCGCGCGCCGAATGGCGTGCCGTCGCCGAACGCCTCGACTACCACCCGTTCACCGACCGCACCATCACCACTCCGGAGCGCTACCTCGAGGAGTTGGAAAAGGTTGCGGCGCAAGGGTATGCGGAGGATCACGAGGAGCATGAGAGCTTCGTGAACTGCGTGGGCGTGCCGGTGCGCGACGGCACCGGAGCCGTGGTGGCCGCGCTGTCGATGTCGGTCCCCGATCTACTGCTCGACCACGAGCAGGTGCTGGCCGAACTGCCGCGCGTGCGCGCGGCGGCCGAGGCCGTTTCCGCCGAGCTCGGCTGGCACCCCGGCCGATCCGCAACGAAAGGTTGACGATGAGCGAGAAGACCGCGATCCGCACCACCGGCGCGCCCGCGCCCGCCCACACGTTCTCCCAAGGCGTGCGCAAGGGCCCGATTCTGCAGGTGTCGGGTCAGGGCCCGGTCGACCCCGCCACCAACGAGTACCTGTACCCCGGCGACGTGGCGGCCCAGACCCGCCGCACGCTGGAGAACGTGAAGGCGATCGTCGAGGCGGGCGGCGCGACGTTCGACGACGTGGTGATGCTGCGCGTCTACCTCACCACCCGCGACGATTTCGCCACCATGAACGAGGCGTACGGGGAGTTCGTCACGGCGCACTCGCCCGGCGGCGTGCTGCCCAGCCGCACCACGGTGTTCACCGGGTTGCCGCGCGAGGAGATGCTGGTCGAGATCGACGCCCTCGCCGTCCTCGGGGACTGACGCCAGCCGCGACAGGGTCGCGGCTGCGGCGCGCAGGGCTCGACTCGGAAAAAATCTCGAGAAAGTTCGTCCGCCGGTGTCCGATCGGGGCGGTCCCGTTCGTGGAGTCGGTGAGAGGCCGCCCACGCAGGGCCGCCACCGAAGGGCCCACGGCCCGGTGAGGACGCACGATCATGAAACTGACCACCGTCACGAACATCTCCCTCGACGGCGTGATGCAGGGACTCGGCCGCTCCGACGAGGACACCAGGGGCGGGTTCACGCGCGGCGGCTGGGCGCTGCCGCTGTTCGACGGCGACGCCGAGGCGCGCCTCGGCGCGATCTACCAGCGCGCCGACGCGTTCCTGTTCGGCCGCCGGACCTACGAGATCTTCGCCGACTCCTGGGGCGTGCTGCCGGATCCCGGCGACAACCCGATCGCGGGCCCCTTGAACAGCCGCCCGAAGTACGTCGTGTCGACCACCCTCACCGATCCGCGGTGGGCGCACACGACCGTCCTCTCCGGCGACGTCGCGGAGGCGGTCCGCGCGCTGAAGGCCGAGCGGGACGGTGAGATCCAGGTGCACGGCGGCGGTGCGACGATCCGCTGGCTGCTGGCCAACGACCTCGTGGACGAGATCACCCTGCTCACCTACCCCGTGATCGTCGGGCAGGGCACGCGGCTGTTCCCCGCCGACGGGCCGGACGTGGCGCTCGACCTGGTCGAATCCGGGACCTTCGCCCGCGGTATCACGCTCCAGACCTACCGGCCGCACGGCCGCCCCCGGTACGCCACCCTCACCGACGAAACGAACCGCGTGTCCTGAGGGGCGCTGGAAGACTCGAGACCGTCGCCGTCCGGCGGTGTTCTGCCGGAGGCCCCGACCACAGGAGTGGACATGCAATATCTGGTTTCCGTGATCGACGACAAGACCGGCTCCGCTACCCCCGACGAGATGACCGACATCCGCGCCTACAACGACCGGCTCCGGGCGCAGGGCAACTGGGTCTTCGCGGGCGGTCTCGCCGCGCCCGCCACGGCCACCGTCGTGGACAACCGGGACGGCACGCCGCTGTTCACCGACGGCCCGTTCGTGGAGTCGAAGGAATACATGGCGGGTTTCTGGATCCTCGAGGCGCCCGATCTCGACGCCGCGCTCGCCCTCGCCGCCGAAGGATCGAAGGTCTGCCGGCGGCCGGTGGAGGTCCGGCCGTTCCTGAGCGACCCGGAGTGACCGACGCGCGGGAGGCGATCACCCGGGCGCACCACGCCGAGTGGGCCCGGGTGGTGGCCGCGCTCACCAAGCGTTTCGGGGATCTCGACATCGCCGAGGAGGCGGCGGCCGAGGCGTTCGCGACCGCCGTCGAACGCTGGCCGTCCGACGGCGTGCCGCCCAATCCCGGCGCCTGGCTCACCACCACCGCCACCCGCAAGGCCCTCGATCGGATCCGGCGCGAGCACAAGCGCGACGACAAACACCGGGAGGCCCGGATCGTGTCCGACGACGACCCGCCCGCATCGCCCGGCGCCATCGACGACGACCGGCTCCGGCTGATCTTCACGTGCTGTCATCCCGCACTCGCGCCGGAGGCACGCGTGGCGCTGACGCTGCGCATGGTCGGTGGGTTGACCGTGCCCGAGATCGCCCGCGCGTTCCTGGTGCGGGAGAGCGCGATGGCGCGGCGGATCACCCGCGCGAAGGACAAGATAGCGGCCGCGCGCATCCCGTATCGGGTGCCGTCGGCCGAGGATCTGCCCGCGCGGGTCTCGGGGGTGCTGGCCGTGCTGTATCTGGTCTTCAACGAGGGGTATCTGGCGACCGGCCCCGGGACCGATCCGGTCCGCCACGACCTGACCGCCGAGGCGATCCGGCTCACCCGCCTCGTCCGCACCCTGCTGCCCGACGACGGCGAGGTGGCCGGGCTGCTCGCGCTGATGCTGCTCACCGACGCTCGCCGTACCGCCCGGGTGTCGGCGAACGGCGAACTGGTGCCGATCCACGAACAGGACCGCGCGGCGTGGGATCCGGAACTGATCGCGGAGGGACATCGGCTGGTGCGCGAGCGGCTGGCTTCGGGCGTCGCGCCGGGCCGCTACCAGATCCTCGCCGCCGTCAACGCCGTCCACACCTCCGCCCGCGCGATGCGCGACACCGACTGGTCGCAGATCGTCGCCCTCTACGACCAACTCACCCACCTCGACCCGTCGCCCCTCATCGCCCTCAACCGCGCCATCGCGGTCTCCGAACTAGACGGGCCGGAGGTGGGTTTGGCCGCCCTCGACCGCCTCGCGGAACCGCTCAGCGCGTATCACGCTTACCACGCGACCCGCGCGGATCTGCTGCGCCGCGTGGGTCGCGGCGGGGAATCGCGCGCGGCCTACGACCGGGCCATCGAGTTGGCGGGGAATTCCGCCGAGATCGCCTACCTGCGACGGCGGCGCGACGAGTCGGGGTAATTCGCCTGCCCGAATCCGCTGAAACGACCGGCGAAGTCCTGCTCGACGGCACCCGTCGGCGACGTCCCCCAGACGGCATCGATGCGTTCACGCGGGACCGAACGGTCGGCGCGCAATTGCGCGACATAGAACGCCGACACGGATCATGGACCGTCGAACAAGCTTGCGCCGCAGCCTTTTACCCCGCCGAGGCGCGGAACCTGCTGCCGCGGCACAACTCCGCGGGCCAGATCCAACGCGCCGCCCGCGCCGCCGCCCCCACCATCCTCGTCGCCGACAGCCCGACCGCCTCCCTGGACCAGGGCACCGCCTACGGCGTATGGAAATCCCTCCGCGAATACGCCGACTCCGGCGCCGCCGTCCTCACCCTCACCCACGACATCCCCCTCCTCACCACCATCGGCTACGCCGACCGCCTGGTGATCATGAGCAAGGGCGAATCGTCGCCGACGGAACCTTGGAGGAACTCTCGGCGTCCGAGGATCCGTTGGTGCAGATGTATTTTCGAAGTTCCTGAACGGGGGGCGAGGAGATTCGCGGCGGTGAGTCAATGTCTCGCGGCCGCGCGGAGCCGGTCGAATGCGCGGGGAGATGGATCGCCCTCGACGTATGCCTTGATCCGGGCAGAGCAAGCTTCGATGCTGCCGGTGCCGGTGTCGACCTCGAGGTCGTACATCGCCTGTGCGTGCACCTGGCCGATTTGCCCGGCGGCGGTACCGAGCGGGCGATCGCCACGCTGTTGTTCACGACGTTGCAATTCTTCGAGGGAGCAGTGAACCCCGACGAAAACCACGTCGATGCCGGCCATGACGGTGAGGCAGTCGCGAAGCCGCCAGGGTTCGCTGAGCACGTGATCCACGATGACGTCGTTGCCTGCCGAGGCCATCGCGGCGACCGCTCGATGGAATCCCGCGCGAGTTCGCCGAAGGACTGCGGCGAGGGTGGTGTCATCGAGTTCGTGCGTGCGAGTTGGCGAACGCATCGCCCCGATCATGTCCGCGCTCATGTGGAAGAAGGGCCGGTCGAGGTCGGGAACGACGGGAATCGACAGCCGCGCGGATTCCTATCGCGGCGTGACCGAGAAGGGCGCGGCCCGGCTCTACGATGAGTGCGGAGCTCGCCATGGAGGTCAACGATGCGAAAGCGGTGGTGACGGGCGCTTCCGGTGGACTCGGTGGCGCGATCGCCCGCGCCCTGCACGGCCGGGGAGCCGAACTCGTCCTCACCGATCGGCGGGAGGGGGCGCTCGCGCCGCTGGCCGCGCAGTTGGGCGGGGCCGAAGTCGTGATCTGCGATCTCGCCGATCGCCGACAGGTCGACGAACTCCTGGACCGATCGGCCGGCGCCGATATCGTGGTCGCCAACGCGGCGCTGCCCGCCACAGGGAGACTCGAGGACTTCACGCAGGAAGAATTGGACCGGGCGCTCGACGTGAATCTGCGGGTGCCGATGCTGATGACGCTGCGATTGCTACCGGCAATGGTGGGCCGGGGGCGCGGCCATTTCGTGTATATCGCGTCGATCGCGGGCAAGATCCCCAGCGCCCGGCTGCCCGTGTACTCGGCGACGAAGTACGGGCTGCGCGGGTTCTGCGCGTCGCTGCGCCAGGATCTGCGCGGCACCGGTGTCAGCGCGTCGGTGGTGTTTCCCGAGTCGGTCGTGGACGCCGGAATGCTGGCCGACGCGCGGCTGGGCGTGTCACCGGGGGCGAAGGGAACGACGTCCGACGCCGTCGGACGCGCCGTGGTCACGGCCGTCGACAAGGACCGCGCGGAAATAGATGTCGCCGACCTGCCGGTCCGCATCGCGGCCAAATCCGCTGGTCTGGCACCGGGACTCATGGCCCGGCTGACGCAGCGGAGGGACGCGATCGCCTATGCCGAACAGTTGAGCGAGGGGTTGGGGCGTATTCGCTGAGGGCACCGACCGCGATCACCTGGAGCCCAACACCTTCCACTACGGACGTTTCGTTCAGCTCGCTGAGCTGTCCCGCGTCCGCAGGATCCCCTCCGCCGTGGCGGCAACCGTCCGATCCCCATCCCCGGACAACGCGACGAGCACCTCCCGCGCCTCCGCCCCCGGAATCTCCGCCAGCGCCTGGGTGATTCGCGAGCGGGCCGGTGCGTAGGTGGTCTTCCGAAGCTTGTCCCACATGGTCCGGACCAGGTCGGCGGCGGGGATCGATCCACAGGCCAGCGCACCGAGGGTTTCGGCGGCTTCGACGTCGGACCTTCCGTCGGTGACCATTTCGAGCAGAGCGGGCACCACGTCGACCACGCCGCGCACGCCCAGGGCCAACGCCGCGCGGTCGCGGACCGTCACCGCACCATCGTCGAAAGCCTTGCGCAGCAACGCCGTAGCCTCCGGGGTGCGCAGTTCGGCGATGGCGGCGACGGCGCGGCGGCGGACCCGGACCGTCGGCGAGTCCAGGCCGGCGGCCAGTTCCGCCAACCCCTCCCCCTCGGCCCGCGCCAGCGACCACCGCAGTGCCCCGGCCACGTTCGGGTCGTCTTCGGCGAGTGCCGCCTCGACCAGTGATTCGACCGGCAGCGACGCGCCGCCGTGCTGCGCGAGCACCGCTTGCTGGCGGCGGGCCCCGGATTCGGATTCGAGCGCGCGCAGCAACGTCACCACGCCGATCACGTCACTCCACTGCGCGGGCGCGGCCGCCTCCACGCGCTCGAGTTTCCTGAGCAGTTCCTCCTGCGCGGCGATGCGGGCCCGCGTGTGCCGGATGAGTTCGCCCACCAGGGCGCCGGGTGTGGCGCCCGGCTCGTCCAGGGCCCGGCCGACCTCGCTCGAGGAGAGTCCGAGGCTGCGCAGGCATTCGACGCGGAACAGGCGGCGGATGTCGTCGGCGGAGTACTCGCGATACCCGCCGGAGGTGCGCAGCGTGGGCTGCACCAACCCCAGCCGGTCGTAGTGGCGCAGCATCCTGGTGCTGACGCCCGACTGCCGCGACACCTCACCGATCAACATCCGAACGCCCTTCCCTAAGTGTCCGAACCGATTGTGTTCGAGCCGATTACGGCGACACGCTTGGCCGCCTCGACCGCGAGGGTGAACCCGCTCTCGGGGTCGAGCCGGAGTCGTTCGGTGGCTTCGGCGTGGGCGCGCACGCGCGGATCCGGGCTCGCCATGGCGGCGGCGAGCACGGGCGCGGCGGCCTCGTCGAGCGCCGCCAGCGCGCGACTCAGACTCAGGTGCATCTCCCGATCGCCCCGGCCGAGGGCGGCGGCCAAATCGGCGGCAAGCCCTTCCGCCGCGCCGTGCGGCACGAGCACCACCACGGCCCGCCACGCGCTGAGCGCGACCTCGTCGTGCTCGTCGTGCAGCAGGCCCGACACCGCAGGCCAGGCGCCGCGGTCCCCGATCTTCGACAGGGTGTGCAGCGCTTGGCTGCGCGCCTGCGCCCGCTCCGACCGGAGTTCGGCCAGCAGCCTGGGCACGGTGATGTCCGCGGGCAGCCGGCACAACGCCCAGGTCAGCATGTCCCGGACGAAGAAGTCCGGCTCCACGGCGCAGCGCGCCACCAGGGTTTCGGCGAAGCGCGGATCGCCCAGCGTGCCCACCTCGAGCGCCGCCCGCAGCCGGGCCGACGCATCCGGGGCGGCCAGAGCGGTGGCGAGGCGGGCGTCCGGCCCGCCGCGATGGGTTGTGTTCACGACAACCACCTCCTTCGCCCACCACTCAAGACCTTGTCACAGTGTCAAGGTCAAGCGGAACTATCCGGCGCGGATGATCTGGGCGAGGAATTCGGCGTTCGTCTCGGTCTGACGCAGACCCGTGAGCAGCAGTTCGAGGGCCTGTTGCGGCTCGCGGCCGGAGAGGGTCTTGCGCAGGGAATGCGTGGCGGCGAGTTCGTCGACGGTGAGCAGCAGTTCCTCCTTGCGGGTGCTGGAACGGCTGAGGTCGATCGCCGGGAAGAGGCGGCGATCCGCGAGCTGGCGGTCGAGCTTCAGTTCGGCATTGCCGGTGCCCTTGTACTCCTCGAAGATCACGGTGTCGGCGAGGGAGCCGGTCTCCACCAGCGCGGTCGCGATGATGGTGAGCGAGCCGCCGTGCTCGATATTGCGGGCGGCGCCGAGGAACTTCTTCGGCGGGGCCAGCGCGCCGGCGTCGACGCCGCCGGAGAGGATGCGACCGGAGCCGGTGGCGGCCAGGTTGTAGGCGCGGGCCAGGCGGGTGAGCGAGTCCAGCAGCACCACCACGTCGCGGCCCATCTCGACCAGTCGCTTGGCGTGTTCGATGGCGAGTTCGGCCAGGGCGATGTGGTCCGGGGCGGGGAGGTCGAAGGTGGCGGCGGCGACGTCGGCGGGCACCGCGCGGGACAGGTCGGTGACCTCCTCCGGGCGTTCGCCGACGAGCACCAGCATCAGGTGGCATTCGGGGTGGTTCTTGGCGATGCCGTGCGCGATCGATTGCAGCACCGTGGTTTTGCCCGCCTTGGGCGGCGCGACGACAAGGGCGCGCTGCCCCTTGCCGATCGGCATGGCCAGATCTGTTGCCCGCGTGATCATCTCGTGCGATTCGGTTTCCAGCCGCAGGCGGTCGCGCGGGTAGATCGGCACCAGATCGCCGAAATGCGGCCGGTTGCGGGCCTTCTCGGGCGGCAGGCCGTTGACGCTGTCGACGCGGGCCAGCGGCGGGAGTTTCGCGTTGTCGCGCCGGGGCCCGAGGGTGCCGACGACGGTGTCGCCCCGGCGCAGCCCGTGCTCGCGGATCAACCGCGTCGGCACGTGCGCGTCGCCGGGTCCGGGCAGGTAGCCCTCCACACGCAGCGCGGGGGTGTTGCCCGTGATGTCGAGGATGCCGGTGACCGTTTCCCGGTCGTCGGCGTCCCGATTCTGAATAGTGTTGTCCTGCATGATTCCTCCTGAAGTGAGTGAGGGTGCGGCGGATCGCCGCGAACACCGCCCGTCGAGAGGGGCGGCGACTGCCGAGCTACGCCGGCGATGTGCGGATACCGCGACGGATGAGACCGCCGGGGCGAACATGGATTCTCGTGGGAGGTATCACCTGCGACCACGAGCTGCAGACCGCATCAACGGTAGCGGCATTCGGCACAACGCGCAACAGTCCCGCTTGTGTTCCCCCGGTAGTGATGCCGCTCGCACATCGACCCCGGGCGGGTCCCGCCGGAATAGACTCCGACCAGGATCTTTCCGGCGACAAGGTGGTCACCATGAGCACGAGGGCAGGTGCGCGGCACTCCTCCGTGCGGTGGCTCAAAGCCGCGAGTCACCTGCTGGCGGGGCTGGCCGCCGGGTTCGTGCTGTGGGTGCTGTGTGTCGTCGCGTGCTGGCCGTTCGCGTGGTTCGCGATCGCCCTGGGATCGGTTCTGACACTGGCGATCTGGACCCTCGCGAGTGCGATCTACGCGATCCGCACGAGGGGTCGGAGCCGCGCCCTCGATCACCTGCTGTTCTTGGCAGGTTCCGGGGTCGTGCCGATTCTCTACGGCAGCATCATGTCGTTCGGCTTGGCGACGCTCTGACGCCCGGCACCCGGCGTGGTGCCGAAGTGCCTGCGATACGCCCGACGGAACGTGGACGGGTCGGAGAATCCGGACTGTTCCACCACGTCCGACACGGTCAGCCCGGATTCGAGCAGGCTCGCCGCCCGGGTCAGTCGCGCCACGCGGATGCCGCGGGCGGGGGAACTGCCCGACTCGGCGAACGCGGCCTGGAGGTAGCGCAGGGAGACGTGCAATTCGCGGGCGAGCGTCACCGGGGTGAGGTCCGGGTCCCCCGCGCGGATGGCGATCAGATCGCGCGCCTTCTCGAACAGCGCGCGCCGCTCCAGCACCGAGATGCGTTCGCGGGCGAGGCGGAGTTCGTCCTCGACCGCCAACCGGTCCAGCACGGTCAGCGTGATCAGCTGCATGCGCGCGGCGTCGAGGCGCAGCTCCGACGCCGACCACGACACCGGCAGCGCGACGCCGGTGCGCCGGATCATCCACTCGGTGCCGCCCCGCGACGGCAGCGTGCCCCCGGCGGCGCGCAGGATCGGGCAGGTCGAGCGGTCGTAGGGCGCGCCGTCGATGTGGTGATGATGGAAGGCGGCGTGACTACAGCAGCCCACCACGTCGTCGTCGCCGCGATAGCCGAGGACCGACAGCGCCGAGCGGTTGATCATCACGATCCGCCCGGTCTGGTCCACGACCCACGCGGCCTGATCCATCGAATGGACCACCTGCCGCGCCACGGCGATTGCGGCTGTACTCATCGTTGTTCGCGCTTCCGTACCGAAAAGGCCAGTGTAGGTCCGCGATTGTTACGTCTCCGGCGCATTCCGTTACGCCGCCGTTAATCGATTCCGCCATCCGGAACCGTGCGCGAATTGCCCATTCCCGTGCGCCCTTTTCGCTTCTGCGCGACCCGCGCGAAATGGTCGACTGAACGCAGCGCACCGACGGTGGTGCGGGTGAGAGGAGTGCCGATGGACGCCATCATGGACAAAGCCGAAGCCACGAAACACGTCGTGTCGCAACGCATCAGGAAGAAGGTCACCTGGCGCGAGATCGCGGCGGAAATCGGCAGGCCCGCGGCGTGGACGATCGCCGCCCTGCACGGGCAGCATCCGATGCCCGAACCCGAGGCCCGCGCGGTGGGCGCGCTGCTCGATCTCGACGACGCCGTGGTCGAGGCGCTGCGCACCCAGCCCTACCGCGGCACGTTCGACAATCCGGTGCCCAGCGACCCGACGATCTATCGCTTCTACGAGGCGCTCAACGTCTACGGGCCCGCGATCAAGGAATTGATTCACGAGGAGTTCGGCGACGGCATCATGAGCGCCATCAATTTCACCCTCACGGTCGAACGCCGCCCCGATCCCGACGGCGATCGCGTGGTGGTGACCCTCGACGGGAAATTCCTCGACTACAAGTTCTGACCGCTCTCGCGATCCGAGAACACCCGTTCTCGCGACGCACACCGTATCGGAGATGAATGATGCCGACCGCCAGCCAACCATTCGCACGGGGCCGCAACACATCCCGCGCGCCGAGAGAGGCGTGAGGATGCCGGGCCCGCTGCCCCGCAGGCGGTTCCTGGGTATCGGCGCCGCGGTCGCCGGCGCGTACGCCACCGCGGCGTGCGCGCCCATCGCGCCCCCGCCGCCCGCCGCCGCACCGGCGTCCGGCACCACCGTGCCCGGCGTCGCCCTCGAGCCGTTGCCGGGTATCGAAAAGCCGAAGATCACCGTCGGATTCATTCCGATCACCTGTTCCTCGCCGATCGTGAACGCCAAGGCGCTCGGGATATACGCCAAGCACGGCCTGGACGTGACGCTGAAGAAGTTCTCCGGCTGGGCCGAGGTGTGGGCGGCCTACGCCACGGGCGAGATCGACGCGACGCACATGCTCGCCCCGATGCCGCTGGCCATCGACCAGGGGCTGGCCTCCGGACGGATGCGCACCCGGTTGCCGCTGATCACCAACACCAACGGTCAGGCGATCACCTTGCACCGCAAGCACTTCGGACGGGTGCGCGGCCCGGAGGACTTCGCGGGGATGCGGCTGGGCGTGCCGTTCGACTACTCGGTGCACAACCTGCTGATCCGCGACTACCTCAGCCGGGGCGGACTCGATCCCGACACCGATGTGGAGCTGCGGGTGCTGCGGCCGCCGGATATGGTCGCCAACCTCATGACCGGCGGCGTCGACGGCTATCTCGGGCCCGATCCGTTCAACCAGCGCGCCGTCGCGACCGGCGCCGGGTACCTGTTCACGCTCACGCGTGACCTGTGGGCGGGGCACCCGTGCTGCGGGTTCGGCGTGAACGACGAGTTCGCGCAAGCGAATCCGGTGACCTACCAGGCGCTCACCCGCGCCGTCCACGACGCCGCGCTGTGGAGCGACAAGGCCGAGAACCGCGCCGCCGCAGCACGTTCCATGGCACCGGAGCAGTTCCTGAACCAGCAACCGCAACTGCTCGAGGCGATCCTCACCGGCGAGTTCCAGGACGGCACCGGGATCGCCCGCCGGGTGCCCGACCGGGTCCGGTTCGAGCCGTATCCGCAGGAGGCGTTCGGGATCTGGATGCTGACGCAGTTCCAGCGGTGGGGGCTGGCCGGCGCCGGCCGCTGGACGACGGCGCAAGAGTATCGCGACACGGTTCGCTCGGTGTTCGACGCCGACGCCTCGCGCGCCGCGTTCACCGCGCTGGGCGTCCCGCCGCCCGCCCCGGCGACCGAATTGCTCATCAACGGCCGCCGATTCGACCCCGACCATCCCTCGCACTGGACCGTGAAGCAGGTATCGACGACATGACCCGAGACCTCACCCTGGACAAGACCATCGCTTCGCCCGCCGAAAAGGCGAGCGCCCCACCGGACACCGCGCCGAGCGTGCTCGCGAAGATCGCCGCCGACCGGGCGGCACTGCGCGCCCAGGTGGCCGGTGCGGTGCTGCTCTTCCTGGCGATCTCGGTGGTGGGCATCGGGATCTGGTCGGTGGCGACCGCCGACCAAGGCGCCGACGGTCTCGCGCCGACCCCGGGCGGCACCTGGGACCAATTGGTGTCCATCCTGAAAGATCCGTTCTACGTGACCGGCCCGGCCAGTGTCGGCATCTTCTGGCACTTGGTCGCCAGCTTGCAGCGGGTGCTCACCGGCTTCCTCCTCGCCGCGGTGATCGCCATTCCGCTCGGATTCCTGCTCGGGAACTCGGCCCGGATCCGGTGGGCCACCGAACCTTTCGTGCAGGTGCTGCGCCCGGTCTCGCCGCTCGCCTGGCTGCCGCTGGGTTTGGCGCTGCTGCGGGATTCGGAGAACACGGCGATCTTCGTGATCGTGATGGCCTCGCTGTGGCCGATCCTGCTCAACACCATCGACGGCGTGCAGAAGGTGAACCCGCTCTACATGCAGTTGGCGCGCACGCTGGAAGCCTCACGCGCCCAGGTGATCCGGAGTATCCAGCTGCCCGCCGCACTGCCCTCGATTCTCACCGGGCTGCGCCTGTCGCTGTCGACGGGGTGGCTGGTGATCATCGCGGCGGAAATGCTCGTCGGCAGCCGCGGGATGGGCTATTTCGTCTGGAACCAATGGAATCGGCTGTCCGTCCCGGCCATCGTGGTCGCGATTCTGCTCATCGGCGCGGTCGGGTTCGTCCTCGACCGGCTCGTGGTGTGGGGCGCGAAACAGATCCCGCACGGCTGACCGTTCTTCGACCAGGAAGTGAATATCATGACCACCCACCAGGATTCGGACGATCCGCGCGCCGGTTCTCTCGCTCTGGAGAACGTCGAGAAGTGGTATCCGGCCAAACCTCACTGGAATCAGGTGCTCGCGCCCACCTCGCTCACCGTCGACGAAGGACAGTTCGTCACGCTGATCGGCCCCTCGGGGTGCGGGAAGTCGACGGTGCTGTCGATGATCGCGGGGCTCACCGAGCCCGACGGCGGTCTGCTCTGGCTCGACCGGCGCCCCATCACCGGCCCCGGCCACGACCGGGGCGTGGTATTCCAGCAACATGTGCTGCTGCCGTGGCTGACCGCGCGCGAGAACGTGCTGTTCGCGCTGAACTGCGCCCGCGCCGAGTTGCCGAAGCGGGAGCGCGCCGACCTCGCCGATCACTACCTCGATATGGTGAAACTGGCCGCGCACAAGGACAAGAAGCCGGCACAACTGTCGGGCGGCATGCAGCAGCGGGTGGGCATCGCGCGGGCGTTCGCGTTGCAGCCCGAGGTGTTGCTGCTCGATGAACCGTTCGGCGCGCTCGACGCCCTCACCCGCGTGGACCTCCAGGGCGAACTGCTGCGGCTGTGGGAGTCCGAGCGCCGCACCGTCGTCATGGTGACCCACGACGTCGACGAGGCCATCGTGCTGTCCGATCGCATCCTGGTGATGTCGCACGGGCCCGCCGCCACCATCACCCAGGACATCCGCGTGCCGTTCGCCCGCCCCCGCAACCAGTCCGACCTCAACCGCGACCAGACCTTCTACGAACTCCGCAGCACCCTGCTCGACTCCCTCACCGCGCCCCGGCCCGACGTGGCCGCCTGAGGGTGATTGTCTCGCGCGTACGGCTCGGTTAGCGTCCCCTGTCCGTACCTCGCGATCAGAAGGGTTATTCCGATGGCGCCGTTGGCCCGCGTTCAGAACTTCACCGTCTCCCGGGACGGGTACGGCTCCGGGGAGGGACAGAGCGCGGAGCGTCCCTTCGGGCATGCCGACGGCAAGGACGTGCGGATCGGCGGCGGTGTCGCCACCGTGCGCGAATTCCTCGACGCCGACCTGGTCGACACGCTGCACGTCGCGGTGGCGCCGATCGAACTCGGGCGCGGCGAACGCCTGTGGACCAGCCCCGACGATCTCACCGACCGGTTCCATCCGGAGCGGGTCCCTAGCCCGAGCGGCGTCGTCCACCACTTCATCTGGCGCACGTGACGGTCGGGATCTCGCGGGCTCGCCCTGTCCCGAGTTGCCCTGTCCCGAGTTGCCCTATCCCGAGTTGCGCAGCGCGGTGGCCAAGCCGTTCATGGTGAGGAGGATGCCGCGTTTGACGAGTTCGGAGTCGTCGCCGGAGCGCAGGCGGCGCAGCAGCTCCACCTGCATCTGGTTGAGGGGCTCCAGGTAGGGGAAGCGGTTGTGGATGGACTCGGCGAGGGAGGGGTTGTCGGCCAGCAGTTCGGGGTTGCCGGTGATGGCGGCGTGCATGCGCAGGGTGCGGGCGTGCTCGTCGCGGATCATGCCGAAGATGTTGTCGCGCAACGCCTGATCGGTGACGAGGTCGGCGTAGCGGGCGGCGATGTCGAGGTCGCTCTTGGCGAGCACCTGCGCCATGTTCGACAGCACCGTCCGGAAGAACGGCCACCGGTGATACAGGTCGGTGAGGGTGGCGAGGCGGCCGGGATCGCCGCCCACCCACTCCTCGAGGGCGGTGCCGGTGCCGTACCAGCCGGGGAGCATGACGCGGGCCTGGCTCCACGACATCACCCACGGGATGGCGCGCAGGTCGGCGACCGAGTTGGTCGGTTTCCGCGAGGCGGGCCTGCTGCCGATATTGAGATCGCCCACCTCCGCGACCGGGGTGGACTGGCGGAAATACGCGACGAATCCGGGTGTTTCGTGCACGAGCCGCGCGTAGGCGGCGCGGGCGCGGGCCGCGAGATCGTCCATGAGTTCGTAGGAGGGCTCGGCGTCGGGGCCGAGACCTTCCACGTCCAGCAGCGTCGATTCCAGGGTGCCCGCGATCAAGGATTCCAGATTGCGGTGCGCCGCACGGGATTCGGCGTACTTCGCGGCGATCACCTCGCCCTGTTCGGTGAGGCGCAGCGACCCGCGCACCGCCCCGGCCGGTTGGGCGAGGATGGCGTCGTAGCTGCGGCCGCCGCCGCGGCCCACGGTGCCGCCGCGACCGTGGAAGAGCCGCAACCGGATTCCGGTCTTGCGCGCGACTTCGACCAGATCGAGTTCGGCCCGGTACAGCGCCCAGTTGGCGGCGAGGTAGCCGCCGTCCTTGTTGGAGTCGGAGTAGCCGAGCATGACCTCCTGGCGCATACCGTTGGCGGACACCAGATCCCGGTACACCGGCACCTCCAGCGCGGCCGACAGCGTGGCCGCACCCGCGCCGAGGTCTTCGATGGTCTCGAACAGCGGGACGATGTTCACCGGGCAGCGCGCCGCCCCCTCCGGCGCGCCGGGATCCAGCAGCCCGCCCTCCTTCAGCAGCAGCGCCGCCTCCAGCATGTCGCTCACCGACGTGCACATGCTGATGATGTAGTTCGGCACCGCCTCCTCGCCGAAGGTGTCCACGACTTCCTTCGCCGCGCGGACGATGCCGACCTCCTTGGCGGCGAGCTCGCTGAGCCGGGCGTTCGCGCCCAACAGCGGACGGCGGGTGCGCAATTCGGCGGCGAGCAGCTCCACCCGCTCGGCCTCGGACAGGTTCGCGTAGTCGGCGTGCACGCCCGCCCAGGCCAGCAGTTCGGCGACGACCTGTTCGTGCACCTCCGAGTTCTGCCGCATGTCGAGGCCTTGGAGGTGGAAGCCGAAGGTCTCGAGGGCGTGGCGCAGCGCGGCGAGGCGGTCGTCGGCGATCAAGCCGTCACCGGTGGCGCGCAGGGAGGCGTCGATCGCGTCGAGATCGTCGAGCACCGATTGCGGCGTCGGATAGGGCTCGGCCGCGATATCGGTGACACCGTCGGCGGGCGGGGCGCCCAGCGCCGCCGTGGCGGTCGCGGTGAGCCGGGCCCGGATGCGGTGCAGCGCACGGCGATACGGTTCGTCGGCGAAGGTGGCGGGGTCGGGATACCCGGCCTCGGCCAGTGCCGCGACCTCGGGCGTCACCGTCACCAGGCGCGCCGACTGCGCGAGCGACTTCTCCAGCTCCACCAGCTCGCGCAGGTAGCGGCCGAAGGCCACGGCGGCGGCCTGGCGCGCCGCGTGCCGCACGACATCGGCGGTGACGTAAGGGTTTCCGTCGCGGTCGCCGCCGATCCACGAGCCGGGCCGCAGGATCGGGCGCGGCAGCAGGCCGGCGTCGGGCCAGCGCGCGCGCAGCGCCGCCCGCACCTCGGCGTTGATCGCGGGGATCACGTCGAACAGGGTGAGTTCGTAGTAGCGCAGGCCGACGGCGATCTCGTCCTGAATCCGCAAGCGCGCCAACCGGATCAGCGCCGTCCGCCACAGCGACAGCACCTGGCGGCGGATATCGAGGTCGATCGCGGCGCGCTCGGGTTCGGCGTCGGTGTAGCGCTGGCGGCGGCGCATCAGATCGGTGATGGCGGTCTGGCCGTCGAAGACGGTGCGCCGCCGGGTCTCGGTGGGGTGCGCGGTGATGACCGGCGAGACGAGCGCGTCGGTGAGCAGATCGGCCACGCGGTCGGCGTCGAGCGCGGCGGCGTCGAGTTTGCCGTAGGTGGCGGCCAGCGACGAATCCTGCGGCGGCTCCCCCGCGCCCACGTGCACGGCGCGGCGGCGGTCGCGCTGGATGTCCTCGGCGAGGTTGGCCAGCAGCACGAAATAGCTGAACGCCCGGATCAGCGGCAGCGCGACGGCGATGTCGACGTCTTCGAGCATCTCCGCGACCGCGCTGCGCTCCACCTCCTCGCGCCGCACCCGGAACGCCTCCACCCGCACCCGCTCGATGAGGTCGAACACCTCAGGGCCCTCGTGATCGCGAATCGTGTCGCCGAGCACGCCACCCAGGAACCGGATGTCGTCGCGCAGCGGCCGCGTCGCGTCCTGTGCCGTCTCGATCCGCGCCTCAGTCATGGGTCCGACCCTACTGCCGGCACCCCGTGCCGCGCGCCCGACACGATCGGGGTCACAACCGCGCGGTGGTTCGTCGGGCTCAACGTTCCGGCCAGTACCAGGCGGGTTCGTCCAGCAATCCCTGCCCGCGCAGGGTGGTCGCGCCGGATTCCTTGACCAGTTCGAGGGTGTGGGCGGCGGGGTCGTGCGCGGTGATGGCGTGGCGCAGGGCGTCGGCGTGGGTGACGACCACGACCTGGGTGGATTCGGCGGCGGTGGCGACGAGTTCGCCGAGCGGGGCGAGCAGGTCGGGGTGCAGGCTGGTCTCGGGCTCGTTGAGGACCAGCAGCTCCGGCGGCCGGGGCGTGAGCAGCGCGGCGACCAGCAGCAGGTAGCGCAGGGTGCCGTCGGACACCTCCGCCGCGCCGAGCGGGCGCAGCAGGCCCGGCTGGTGCAGCAGCAGTTCGAACCGCCCATCCCTGGCGACGATGTCGACCCGGCTACCGGGGAACGCGTGATCGACGGCCTCGCTCAACTTCTCGTCGTCGCCGATCTCGCGAATGGTCTGCCACGCGGCGGCCAGATCCGCGCCGTCGTGGGCCAGCGCCATGGTCCTGGTGCCCAGGCGCGGGGTGCGGGCGGGTGCGTCGGCGTCGGTGCGCAGGTGGTCGTAGAAGCGCCAGGAGCGGATGCGTTCGCGCAGCACCAGCAGGTCGGGCGCGCGCTGCGGGTCGGCGAGTTCGGTGAGCATGGTCTCGTAGGGCCGCAGGGTGTGCGGCACCAGCGACCAGTCGCCGTCGTCGGCGCGCAGCCGCACCACCGGACCACCGCGTTCGGCGAGCGTGGTGACCGGGCGCAGCACCGGCCCCGCCCACACCGCCTCCGCCTTGATCTCCGGATCGCGGCCGAACAGCGTCCCCGGGCCGCCGGGGATCGGAATGCCCAGGTCGGCGGCGTAACCGAAATCTTCCCCCGCGAAACCCAGTCGCAGCGCCAGCGATTCGTCGCGCGCCGTGCGCCCCGGACCGGCCCACAGCGTCGAGTCGAGCCCGCCCTCGGCCGCGAGCGCCGCCACCGCGCCCTCGCGCGCGAACCCCGCCAGCAACCGCAGCACCCGGTACAGGCTGGACTTGCCGCTGCCGTTCGCGCCCGTGATCACGGTCAGCCGGCCCAGCGGCAACACCAGCCTGCGCAGCGAGCGGTAGTTCTCGACGGCGAGGGTGGTCAGCATGGCCCCAGGCTAGCCAGGCGGCTCAGAGCGCGCGGATCACCCGGGCCGGGTTGCCCGCGGCGAACACGCGCTCGGGCAGGTCGCGGGTCACCACGCTGCCCGCGCCGACCACCGTGTTCGACCCCACCGTCACGCCGGGACACACGATGACGCCGCCGCCGAACCAGACGTTATCGCCGATCGTGATCGGCGCGGCCGACTCCCAGCGCTGCCGCCGGGCCTCGTGGTCCGCCACCGGATGCAGCGCGGTGAGCAGCTGGCAGCGCGGGCCGATCGACACGTCGTCACCGATCGTGATCGGCGCGCAGTCCAGCAGGATGGCGTCGTAGTTGAGGAAGCTGTTCGCGCCGATCTCGATGAGATGGCCGTAGTCGCACTGGAATCGCGGCATGATCCACGACCCCTCGCCCAGTTTGCCGAGCAACTGCCGCAGCAGGACCTCGCGGCGGCCGGTCTCGTCCGGTCCCGTCCGGTTGAATTCGTCGCACAGCGCCTGCGCCCGCCGTCGCTCGGCCACCAGTTCCGGGTCGCTGTCCTTGTAGAGCTCCCCGCTCAGCATTCGCCGCTTCTGTTCTCCCACCGGGCCCACGGTAGCCGTGGGCGTCAGCCCGCCCGGTGGGCGGCGGATGGGGCGACGCGGTGCGCCAGCACCTGTTCGAGCAGCGCGACCAGCACCTCCTTCACCGAATCACGCTGCCGCGCATCGCATTCGAGCAGCGGGATCCACTCGTCGAGATCGAGGGCTTCGCGGACCTCGTCGAGGGCGAAGTGCGCGCCGCCTTCGAAGCGGTTCACCACCACCACGAACGGGATGGCGCGCTCCTCGAAGTAGTCGAGCACCGGGTAGCAGTCCTCCACCCGGTCGGTGTCGACCACGATCACCGCGCCGAGCGCGCCATCGGACAGATCGTCCCAGAGGAAGACGAACCGATCCTGGCCCGGTGTGCCGAACAGATAGAGCAGCAGCGAGCTGTCCAGCGTGATCCGGCCGAAATCCAGCGCGACGGTGGTCTGCGTCTTGTCGGCGCGGTGGCCCGCGTCGTCCACGCCCACCGAGAACTCGGTCATGGCGGCCTCGGTGACGAGCGGTTCGATCTCGGAGATGGCGCCGATGAACGTGGTCTTGCCGACGCCGAATCCGCCGCTCACGACGATCTTCACCGACGACTGGGGCGATGCTGGGGTGTCAGAGTGCGCGGACAAGATCCCTGATCCTCTCGATGGCGGCGGTGGAGAGCTCCTCGGCGGCGCGCACCGTCACGTGTCCCGCGGCGGCGAGATCGCTCACCACGACCTTCGCCACGCCCACCGGAACGCGCAGCGCCGCGCCGATCTCGGCGATGGAATGCGGCCGCTGACACAGCAGGACGACCGTGCGTTCCTCGAAGCGCAACGGCGCCGACAGCGCGGCGGGCGTGGCGTGCACGAGTGTTTCGATGCGCAGATCGTCGCGCAGCGGCAGGGTGCGGCCCGCCGTCACGACGAACGGCCGGACCACGGAATCCGCACCGTCGGTGGGCTTTTCGGCAGTGTCGTGGCTCGGATTCGCCGGGTCGAACCACCCGCCGGGACGGGTCACCGGGATCATGCGCGGGTCCGGCAGTCGCGGCAGGTCCGGATCGCTCATCTGCGCAACGACTCTCGCAGCCGGGAGATGAGCGCCGGGTCGAGCAGCGCGCCCGCGCGGTCGGCGAGCACCGCCATCTCGTAGCCGACCAGGCCCACATCGCAGCCGCCGTCGGCGATCACGCCCAGGCAGCTGCCGTCGCCGAGCGCCGACACCAGCAGAAACCCGCGGCGCATCTCGATCATGATGAGCTTCAGCCCGTCGAAGGCGTAGCTGCGCGAGGCGCTCCTGGCCAGGCCGGACAGTCCGGACACGATGGCGGCCAACCGGTCGGCACCGGCCCGGTCCAGCCCGTCGGACATGGCGATGAGCAGGCCGTCGGAGGACACCGCGACGGTGTCACGCACCCCGTCGGTGTCGCGGACGAAATTGGCCAGCATCCAGTTGAAGGTGTGCGGGTCGGCGGTCGGTCGCAGATCGGTGGTCACGGACTCCCCTTGTGCTCAGTGGTCGGCGCTGGATCGGGCCAGATCGCCGTCGGGCGTGGTGTTCTCGGTGCGTGGGCCGCCGCGCTGGTGCCCGGCGCGGAAGGCCGCGAGCATGCCGCGCACCTCCTCGGGTGAGCGTTCGACGGGCGGCGCGGCGGGTGGCCGCGCGGGCGTGGACGCGGGGCGCGCGGGTCTAGATCCCCTGGTGCGCTTGACGAGTCCATTGCGGGTGCGCTCCGGTTCGGTGGGCGTTGCGGCGGGCGGCGATGCCGGAGCGGGCGTCGCGGAGCGGAACCACGGAGACA
Source organism: Nocardia puris (assembly GCF_003315035.1). Taxonomy (GTDB): domain Bacteria; phylum Actinomycetota; class Actinomycetes; order Mycobacteriales; family Mycobacteriaceae; genus Nocardia; species Nocardia puris. Next base: position 234,078 of record NZ_QNRE01000007.1, on the reverse strand, counting down.
ACTCGGAACTGTTCGTCGCACGCGGCACAGGGGCGGAATTCGTTGCGGTGCGCGGTGTTTCGCCACCCTCGAGCGCCCGCACCGGACCGGCCGCGAGTGCGCGAGTTTCCCCGGTGACGTGGGCAGCCACCGCGCTCGACGCCGTCGGGGCGACCGCGGCCGGCGTCTCACCGCCGAGCAGGGCGGCGGGCAACCGCAGGCGCGCCGCGATACCGCTCACCGGGGCGACCGCGAGCACGACCTCGACGCCCAGGCGGCGAGCGAGACGGCCGACGACGTAGTGGCCGAGGTAGCGGGTCGGGGCGACGAGGAAGTCGCGCTCGCCGCGCAGGCGGGCGTTGGCCTCGGCGAGTTGGTCCTCCGCCATGCCGATCCCGTGGTCGACGACGGCGAGGAGGTAGCCGTCGGCGGTCTTGCGGCCGTAGATCTCGACTTCGAGGTCCGGCGGGGAGAACGCGAGCCCGTTCTCGATGAGTTCGGCGAGGATGTGCGCCAGTTCGCTCACCGCCGCGCCCGCGATGGCGACCTCGTCCACCCGGCGCAGCACCACGCGACGGTAGTCGTCCACTTCGGACAGGCCCGCGCGGATCACATCGGTGAGGGCGATCGGTGCGGCCCAGCTCCGGGGGCTGCCCTCGCCGACGAGCACGAGCAGGCTCTCGGCGTTGCGGCGCATGCGGGTGGCGAGGTGATCCAGCTCGAACAGGTTCGACAATGCCTTCGGGTCGAGTTCCTCGCGCTCGAACTCGCTGATCAGGCCGAGCTGCCTGCGCACGAGATTCTGGTTGCGGCGGGCCAGGTTCGCCATCGACTCGGTCGAATTGCGCCGCAGCAGCGCCTGTTCCGAGGCCAGCGCGTACGCGGTGTCCTGGACGCGGTCCAAAGCGCCTGCCACGGCCTCGATCTCGACCGACGCGCCGGGCGGGGTGCGGACCGGCGCCGGTCGATCCGGCGTCGTCTCGGGGTCGGCGTGCCAGGCGGCGATCACCTCGGGCAGGCGGCGGCTCGCCACGTCGTCGGCCACGTCGGCCAGCTCGGCCAGGGGACGCACGATCGCGCGCATACTCGCCACCACCAGCGCGACCTCCGCCGCGACGGCGGCCAGCGCGGCGAGCGCGAAGATCAGCAGCACCAGGGCGGCACGGTCGCGCAGGTCGTCGGCGCGGTCGCGCACGGCGTCGCCGACCGCCTGCTGCACGACGCGCTGCTCGTCGATCACCGCCGTCATCCGGGCCCACCAGTCACCGGGATCGACCGGGCGCACCAGCGGCCCCGCCGCCGAGTCCACCGCGACCCGCTCGGATTCCGCCGCGCGCGTGGCGTTCTCGCCGGCCAGCGCGGCGGCGAGCAGGTCCCGGTGCGCGGGGGTGGCATCGCGGGTGAAGGCGGCGAGCGCGATCGTCTTCGCGGCGCGGATGTCGAGGAACTGCACGTACTCGCCGGGCCCGAATCCGCCCGCCGCGAAGACACCGTTGAGGAATCCGCGTTCCCGGGCGGTCTGTTCCTTCGCCTCACCCAGCGCGGACAGGGCGAGCAGCCCGCGGCACACGGCGGCGTCGTCGGCGTGGTCCAGGCCGAGGCGCAGGTGGTTCAGGGTGTCGATGGCGTCGGTGTAGAACTGGAACGCGGCCTGCCTGCCGAGGCGGCGCTCGTCGATCTGGGCGCGCACCGCGGGCAACGCGGCCAAACGCCCGACGGCCGCCCGCACCTGATCCGAACCCGGTGCGCCGGAGGATGATTCGCCGTCCAGCGCGCGCAGGGCTCGATCCGTGGCGCCCCGCTGGTCGGCCACCGCGCCCGCCAGGCCGGCGTCCCCGCCGAGCATGCCGTTGCTCAAACCGCGTTCGCGCTGCGCCTCGTGCAGGACGTCCTGGACCGCCAGGGCGAGCGACACCGACTCGGCGGCCGCGCCGGCGCGCTGGTACGCCCGCACCTGCGCGGCGGCGGTGACCGCCAGCAGCGCGAAAACCACCGCGAGCGACACGGCGAGAATCCGGGCGAGCCGCCCGCGAATGGTGCGCGGACGCACGAGACCGCCGACAAAGCCGGCGCGCCCGGACGGACCGGTCGCCACGCCGGACGGCCGGGGTCCGGACCGCATTCGCACCACGGAAGCTCCTCGCGCGTTCGCCGCGACGGCCCGAACCGGCCCCCACGGGATTCACGAGCAAACTGCCACAGGGCCTCGGGAGCGTCAACGCGAAAAAGCGACAATCCGGACATCTCGCGGGTTGTCAACACGCTGGTAATCAACAATTTTCGAGATTTCGTTCCGCTCACCGCGCGGCGCGGGACGCGGTGCACCGCGCGACCGGCGCGGCGCACTCCCCCGAGGCGAGACCGGCCTTCGGTTCGGCCGGGCCGATCCGCCTACCCCTTCGCCGCCTCGCCCAGGATCGACAGCACCGGCTCGGACAGGTAGAACGGCTCCAGGCGCTCGCGAATCAGCTTGGCCAGCACGCCGTTTCGCTTGGCGCCCTCGACCACGGCCGGGCCGTAGCGCAGGATCTCGGCGGCGATGTCCTCGCCCGTGAGCCCGAGTTCGGGGAGCATCGCGGCCAGCGTGTAGTCGCCGTACTTGGCGTAGAACACCTCGACGCACTCCTCGACCAGCAGGCCGAGGTACTCCTTCTCGCGGGTGGTGACCGCGATCTCGTAGCAGAGCACCACGAGTTCGTTCAGGTCGGCCTTGGTGAGGTAGTCGCGCAGGCCGCTGACGGGCTCGTCGGCGTGCAGGTCCCAGAACTCCATGGCGGCCGAGTGGACCGGGGCGTCGCGCAGCATCTCGCGGATCGCGTTATTGGTGCGCTTGAGCGCGAACAGCGCACCCTTGCCCGCCAGATCCCCGACGAAGGTGCCGTCGGCGGCCTTCTTCGCCCGGTTCGCCGCGGACTGGCCCAGCGACATCAGCGAGGAGACGCCCGGGATCTTCTCGGCGCGCTCCAGATTGGCCTGCATGAAGTCGCCGACCAGCTTGTCGACGAACCGCGAGGCGACGGTCGCCACCAGCGGGCTCTCGGTGAGCCGGTCCAGGATGCGTTCCTGGGCCTGGTGCATGCCGAGGATCTTCTCCAGCAGCGCCTCCACCGGCTCGCGGTCCACCACCTGGCCGAGGGTGTAGCTCTCGTTCTCGGCGATGTGGTCGTAGATGGTGTCGGAGAAGACGCCGACGGTGTCGGCCAGCACCGGACTACCGCCGATCAGGTCGATGACGGTGGCGACGGTCTGCTTGGCCTGATCCAGCTCGACCACGTCGCGGAAGATCAACGTGTCGGCGACGCCGAGCACGGTGTCGACATCGCGGGCGACCACTTCGGCGAAGCGGTCGCCGGTCACCTCCGCGAGCAGGAATTCGACCTGCGCGTCGAGTAGCCGTTCGGCGATCTCACGCGGCTCGCTCATACCACTGCACCCCATCCACTGGCTCCGGCACGCCGGACCGGGGTACGTCAGTCGGTGTCGCGCAACGATTTCCGTATCCGGTCCAGGCGTTCCCGCGCGGCCTTCTCACGCGCGGCGAACTGTTCCTCGACGCCGCGGCCCGCCGGGGTCTGCCGGTCCAGCTCACCCATGCCCTGCGCGACGCCGAAGCGCTGCTCGACCTTATCGCGAACCGAATCGAAAGTCGGCACCCCCGAGGGCGAATATCCGGGGTCGGCGGCGGGCGTCGGGATACCGGTCGGCGGTACCGGTACCGCCGGTACCGGAAAAATGCCCCCGACCTGCCCGGATGCGGGATCCGCCTGCGCGGCCTCCGAACCGGACGTGTCGGGACTCACATTCTTCTCGGAGTCGGCATGACCGACACCGGCCAGTTCGTCGAGCGCGGTGCGCACCGCCCAGAGCGCGGCACGCCCCTCGACCGCGCCCCGCAGCACCGCCACCAGCTCCTGGTCCGTCAGCGCCCGCAACCGCGCCTCGATCTCGGCAGCCTCACTCATCTCCGCGCCTCCCTGACTGTGGGCCGACCCGCACCGAACCGGCCTCCGGAATCCAGGCTACGCACCGCGGCGGTCCGGCAGGATCTCCTCGGTCCAGGTGCGTAGGAGGGTGGTCCAGTCCGCGCCGAGCAGGGGGATGACGTCGTTGTGGCCGGCGCCGGGGACGATGTGGAGGCGTTTGGGGTGGTGGGCGGCGGCGTGCAGGCGTTGGGCGTGGCGGAGCGGAAGGAGTTCGTCCTGGTCGCCGTGGACGATGAGGACCGGGGTGGTCAGGGTGGGGATGCGGCGCAGGGTGGGGTAGGCGTCGGGGACGAGGGGCCGGGGCAGGAAGGGGTAGATCGAGGTGGCGGCGTCGCGCAGGCCGGTGAAGGTGGACATGAGGATCAGCCCGGCCGGCGGGTGGACGGTGGCCAGTTCGGTGAGCACTCCCCCGCCGAGCGATTTGCCCAGGTAGAGAACGCGCTCCGGGTCGACGCCGGGTTGCGCGAGGAGAGCCTTGCGGGCGGCGCGGGCGTCGAGGTAGGTGCCGAGTTCGGTGGGACGGCCGGTGCTGCGGCCGTAGCCGCGGTAGTCGAAGGCGAGCACATCGAAGCCCGCCTCGGCGAGCAGCGCGAAGATCGCGACCCGGTCGCCGATATTGCCCGCGTTGCCGTGCGCGAACAGCACGTGCCCGATCGGCTCGCGCGCCCGCACCCACCAGCCGTGCAGCGTTTCCCCGTCCTCGGTGCGCGGTGTGACCTCGGTGAAGTCCAGCCCCAGCACGGCGGGTGTCTGAAGGAGTTCCCGGTGCTGCGGCAGGTAGGTCAACGCGTGCAGGATCGGGGTGGCCGGGTGTCGCATAGTCCCTTCTTACCCCGGTGTGAGAGGTCTGTCGGTGGCCGCTCCCCTGTCGGCGCGCTCAGCCGCGTGGTTCGATGATCGAGTGTTCCGTGAACGAACCGTGCCGCCCCGCGCCTTCCGCGAAACGGGTTGCGCCCGTGAGGGTATCGGCCGCGATCGACGAAAGGCCGTGCTGGAACTCGTTGGCCAGCGCGTCCCCTTCGCCGAGCCCTTCCTGTTCGAGCAGCGACAGCCGGTCGTGGCGCAGACAGGTCTGCGGGAAGGCGGCCAGTTCGTGCGCGAGTTGCCGCGCGGCGCTGAGACTTTCGCCGGTGGGGACGGTCCGGTTGACGAGCCCGATGCGCAGCGCCTCGTCGGCGGGCACCGCGCGGCCGGTGAGCACGAGGTCCATGGCGTGGCTCGCGCCGATGAGCCGGGGCAGGCGCACGGTGCCGCCGTCGATGAGGGGCACGCCCCAGCGGCGGCAGAAGACCCCGAGCACGGCGTCGTCCTCGGCCACCCGCAGATCGGCCCACAGCGCGAGTTCGAGCCCGCCCGCGACGGCGTGGCCTGCGATCGCCGCGATCACCGGTTTGGACAGCCGCATCCGGGAGACGCCCATGGGCGCGTCGCCCTCGGGGTCCAGGCGGTTCGGCTCACCCGACGCGACGGCCTTGAGGTCGGCGCCGGCGCAGAACGTGCCGCCGACGCCGTAGAGGACGGCCACCGAGGCGGTGTCGTCGGCGTCGAAGGCGCGGAACGCGTCGGCCAGCGCCTCGGCGGTGGCCCGGTTCACCGCGTTGCGCACCTCGGGCCGGTTGATGCCGATGGTCGTCACGGGCCCGTCCCGCTCGACGAGCACCAGAGTGTCCGACATATCCGCTCCTGCCTGGATCGCGACCGCCGTGGGCGCGAGGGTTCGTCTCGCCGACGATAACAGGATCCTCCGCGCCCGGGCCGGACGGCAACGAGTCCGGGCGGCGCGATCGCCACCCGGACCCGTTGGAGCGCAGGAACTCTCAGCTACGCAGCACCGCGCCGACGGCGTCGGCAGCCGAGGCGACGGCCGCGTCGCGCGCCGCGCTGGCCTCGTCCTCGGTGAGCGTGCGGTCGGTCGCGCGGAAGCGCAGGGCGTAGGTGAGCGACTTGCGCCCCTCCCCCGCCTGCGCGCCCTCGTACACGTCGAACAGGGCGACGTCCTCGAGCAGCTCGCCGCCGCCCGAGCGCAGCGCGGTCTCGACGGCGGCGGCGGGTACGCCCTTCTCGACGCTCACCGACACGTCCTGGAGGACGGCGGGGAACGGCGACACCACCGGCACCGGCCGGGATTCGCGCAGCGGCAGTGCGTCGAGGTCCAGCTCCAGCGCGCAGGTGCGCGGCGGCAGGCCCGCCCGCTCCAGCACGGCCGGGTGCAGTTCGCCCGCGTGACCCACGACCTCGCCCTCCACCACCAGTTCGGCGCAGCGGCCCGGATGCCAGGGCAGGTACGCGGCGGCACGGCGCTCGATCGTGACGCCGGCGGCGTCGGCGATCTCGTCGGCGAGCGCGAACGCGTCGGCGGCCTCGGCCTGGCGGCCCCCACCCCACGGACCGCGCGGCTCGCGGCGACCGGTCAGCACCGCGCCGATGTGCACCGGCTGCGCGGGCAGCGAGTCGAGGAGCTCGGCGATCTGCTCGTCGGTGGGACGGCGATCCACCGGCAGCGCCTCGACCGCCCTGGTGCCGGGGCCGGGCAGCACCACCTGCGCGATGCCGTACAGGGTGAGGTCGCGCGCGCCGCGAGAGATGTTGCGGGCGGCCACTTCCAGCAGACCGGGCAGCAGCGTGGTGGCCAGCTCGGCGCGTTCCACGTCCAGCGGGTTGAGCACGCGGGTGGTGACGCGTCGCGGATCGTCGGCGTCCAGACCCCACACATCGAATACGCCGGCGGGCAGGAACACCGGCGGCGGCACTTCCACGCCGCCGGCGAAGGCCAGCGCGCGGCTCACCGCGCGACGGCGCCGCTGGGTGGCGGTGAGCCCGCGCCCGGCCGGGGCGGTCGGCACGACCGACGGGATCTGCTCCAGGCCCTCCAGCCGCAGCACCTCCTCCACCAGGTCGGCGGGCTGCGTGAGGTCCGGCCGCCAGCTCGGCGGGGTGACCACGAGCTGGCCGTGCCCGGTCGCCTCGTCCACCGACACCTCGACGGTGCACCCGATCTGGGCGAGCCGCCGCGCGCTGGTGCCGGTCGGGTAGGTCACGCCCGCGACGCGATCGGCCAGGTCGATATCGATGCGGATCGGTTCGGTCGGCGGCAGCGGCACGCGCACGTCGGTGAGCACTGGTTCGACGGTGCCGCCGGCGATCTCGGCGAGCAGGGTGGCGGCGCGGTCCAGCGCGACGATATTGATCTCGGGATCGACCACGCGCTCGTAGCGCTTACCGGCCTCCGACACCAGCTTGTGCCTGCGCGCCGTGCGGTAGACCAGCAGCGGATTCCAGACGGCCGCCTCCAGCACCACGTCGGTGGTCTCGGGACCCACCTCGGTGCTGGCGCCGCCCATCACGCCGGCCAGCGAGATCACGCCGGAATCGTCGGCGATCACCACATCCTCGGCGTCGAGCACCCGCTCGGTCTCGTCCAGGGTGCGCAGGGTCTCGCCCTTGTTGGCGGTGCGCACCACCAGGCCGCCGGTCAGCTTCGCCTCGTCGAAGGCGTGCAGCGGCTGGCCCAGCTCCAGCATGACGTAGTTGGTGACGTCGACCGCGGGCGAGATCGGGCGCACACCCGCGAGCAGCAGCCTGCGCTGCAACCACCACGGGCTCACCGCGTCCGGGTCGATGCCGGTGACGCGGCGCACGCCGAAACGGGTGCACAGCGAGGACGGCTCCACCTTCACCGGCCAGGCGTCGGGCTCGTCGTCGGGCAGCGAGCGCACCGCCGGATCGGCGTACTCGAGATCGAAACCGCAGGCCAGCTCGCGCGCGAGGCCGCGCACCGAGAAGCAGTAGCCGCGGTCGGGCGTGATGTTCAGCTCGATGATCGTGTCATCGAGACCGAGCACCTCGTTGGCGTCGGTGCCCGGTTCGGCGGTGCCCGGCTCCAGCACCAGGATGCCGGAGTGGTCCTTGCCGATGCCGAGTTCGGCCACCGAGCAGATCATGCCGTGCGACACGTGCCCGTAGGTCTTGCGCGAGGAGATCGCGAACCCGCCCGGCAGCACACCGCCGGGCAGCACCACGACGACCAGATCGCCGACGGCGAAATTCGTGGCGCCGCAGACGATCTCCTGCGGGTCGGGGTTGCCGACGTCGACCTTGCAGAAGCGGATCGGCTTCTTGAACTCGGTGAGTTCGGTGATCTCGAGGACGCGGCCGACGACCAGCGGCTTGTCCACCTCCGCCCCGGGGGCGACGGTCACCCGCTCCAGCCGGTCGACCTCCTCGACCTCGAGGCCGACGCGGACGAAACCGGCGTCCAGCTCCTCCGGCGTCACCGACCACTCGGGCGTGGTCCGCCGGATGATCTCGGTCAGCCAGGACTGCGCTACTCGCACTTGACGTTTCGCTCTCTCGATCGAAGGGTGAGGTCAGGACCGGACGCCGAAGGGCAGCGTGAAACGCACGTCGCCCTCGACGATGTCGCGCATATCGGGAATGCCGTTGCGGAACTGCAGCGTCCGCTCGAGCCCCATGCCGAACGCGAAGCCGCTGTACACCTCGGGGTCGATGCCGCTGGCGATCAGCACCTTCGGGTTGACCATGCCGCAGCCGCCCCACTCGACCCAGCCCGCGCCGCCCTTCTTGTCCGGGAACCACACGTCCACCTCGGCGGACGGCTCGGTGAAGGGGAAGTAGTTGGGCCGCATGCGGGTGCGGGTGTCGGGGCCGAACAGCGCCCGCGCGAACGCGTCCAGCGTGCCGCGCAGATGCGCCATGGTGAGGCCCTTGTCGACGGCCAGACCTTCGACCTGCGAGAACACCGGCGTGTGCGTGGCATCCAGCTCGTCGGTGCGGAACGTGCGGCCGGGGCACACCACGTAGATCGGCAGCTCGCGCTCCAGCATCGACCGCACCTGCACGGGCGAGGTGTGGGTGCGCAGCACCTGGCGCGACCCCTCCGGCGCGATGTGGAAGGTGTCCTGCATGGTGCGGGCCGGGTGGTCGGGCAGGAAGTTGAGCGCGTCGAAGTTGAAGTGCTCGGTCTCCACCTCGGGACCCTCGGCGACCTCCCAGCCCATCGCGACGAACACGTCGGCGACCTGCTCGGAGATCACGGTGATCGGGTGCCGGGCGCCCACCGCCGTGCGCCGCGCGGGCAGCGTGACGTCGATGGCCTCGGCGACCAGCACGGCGGCGTCGCGTTCGGCGAGCAGCACGGCGCGGCGGGCCTCGAACGCCTCCGACACCCGGGTGCGGGCCACATTCACGCGCTTGCCCGCGTCGGCCTTCTCCGACTTGGGCAGGCCGCCCAGGGCGCGCTGGGCGAGCGCGATCGGGGATTTGCCGCCGATGTGCTCGGTCTTGGCCGCCGCGAGGGCGTCCAGATCGGCGGCCGCGGCGAACGCCTTCTCGGCCTCGGCCGCGGCGGCGGCCAGCGCCTCCTCGGTCAGCGCCGTGTCTTGCTGCTCGACTCCCGTACTGTCGTCGGCCACGATCGTTCGTCTCTCCCCTGGGGATCGGTGCGCGGGTCCGGCTCATGGCCTACCCACATTGCTGCTGGTGGAATCCTATGGGATCGCCTTCGCCCGTTTCACGCGGATTACCCCGCGTGCCGGACCCTGGCCCCCGCGTACAGGCAGATCGCGGCCGCCGCGGCCAGGTTGAGGCTCTCGGCGCGGCCGTGGATGGGGATGCGGACGCGGTGGTCGGCGCGGGCGGCGACGGCCGGGTCCAGCCCGTGCGCCTCGTTGCCGAACAGCCAGGCCACGGGGCCCGCGAACACCTCGTCGGCGTCGTCGAGATCCAGTTCGCCGGTGGCGGTGGTGGCCAGCAGGGTGACCCCGGCCGCGGCGAGCGCGTCGAGGGCGGCGGTGACGTCGCGCTCGCGGGCGATCGGGACGTGGAACAGGCTGCCCGCGCTGGCGCGGACGCATTTGCCGTTGTGCGGGTCGACGGTGTCGCCCGCGAGCAGCACGCCGTCGGCGCCGACCGCGTCGGCGACCCGGATGAGGGTGCCCGCGTTGCCGGGTTCGGCGATCTCGACGGGCACCGCGAGCATGCGCGGACCGGTGCCCAGGATGTCGGCGAGCGGCACGTCGACCACGTCGCAGACCGCGATCAGGCCCGGCGCGGTGACGGTCTCGCCGAGATGCTCGGCGGCGCGGTCGCTCACCAGCGTGGTGCGCACGCCCGACGCCGCCGCGCCCGCGACCAATTCGTGCTCGCGCGCGGCGGCGGCCGCGGAGTAGAACAGCTCGCGCACCCGCCCGGTCTCCAGCGCGGCGGTGACGGCGTTCGCGCCCTCGGCCAGGAACTGTCCGGTCTTGCGGCGCTGCGCGGCGCGATGCAGCTTGACAGCCGAAACGACCCGCGGATTGCGCTCGGAGAGCGCGTCCGCGGGTCGTTCCGGGAGATGCCTCGTGGTCAAGCTCAGGCGGCGGGCGCGTTGACGTCGGCGGGCAGCGCGGCCTTGGCCACGGCTACCAGGCCGGCGAAGGCCTCGGCGTCGGAGACGGCCAGCTCGGCCAGAATCTTGCGGTCCACCTCGACACCCGCGGCCTTCAGGCCCTGGATGAAGCGGTTGTAGGTGATGTCGTTGAGGCGCGCCGCGGCGTTGATGCGGGCGATCCACAGCTTGCGGAAGTCACCCTTGCGCGCCCGGCGGTCCCGGTAGGCGTAGGTGAGCGAGTGCAGCTGCTGTTCCTTGGCCTTGCGGTACAGGCGCGAGCGCTGGCCCCGGTAGCCCTTGGAGGCCTCGAGGATGGAACGGCGCTTCTTCTGAGCGTTGACGGCCCTTTTGACGCGTGCCACTGGTCAGTCCTTGATCGAATAGGGGGCGCGTGCGGCGCCCGGGTGGGTCGGGGAGGCGGACCGGAGATCCGGTCGCGGCGCCGTCAGATGCCGAGCAGCTTCTTCACGCGGCGGACGTCGGCGGCCGCGACGACCTCCGTGCCGTCCAGGCGGCGCGTCCGGCGGGAGGGCTTGTGCTCGAACAGGTGGCGACGGTTCGCCTGCTGACGCAGCAGCTTGCCCCGGCCCGAAACCTTGAAACGCTTCGAGGCGCCGCTGTGGCTCTTCTGCTTCGGCATGGATTCCTCAGTTCTGTCGTACCGGCCGCCGGGATCGGCGGCCGGTGTCTTCGTCATGGCTACGCGAGCGCGACCTATTCGGCCGGGCCCGCGGCCGGGGTCTCACCGGCCGGTGCGGCGTTCGCGGGCGCCGGGCGGCCCGACTCCTGCTGCGCCTTCACGCGGGTCTTCGCGCCCTTGTGGGGGGCGAGGACCATGGTCATGTTGCGGCCGTCCTGCTTGGCCGAGGTCTCCACGAAACCCAGATCCGCGACGTCGGAGGCCAGGCGCTGCAGCAACCGGAAACCCAGTTCGGGTCTGGACTGCTCGCGGCCGCGGAACATGATCGTCACCTTGACCTTGGACCCGGCCTCGAGGAAGCGAACGACGTTGCGCTTCTTGGTCTCGTAGTCGTGGTCGTCGATCTTGGGACGGAGCTTCTGCTCCTTGATCACGGTCTGCTGCTGGTTCTTCCGGGACTCGCGCGCCTTCTGCGCCGTCTCGTATTTGAACTTGCCGTAGTCCATGATCTTGCAGACCGGCGGACGGGCATCGGGGGCCACCTCGACCAAGTCGAGATCGGCCTCGAGGGCGACGCGTAACGCATCTTCAACACGCACGATCCCAACCTGCTCACCGCCAGGTCCGATGAGTCGGACCTCGGGAACGCGGATGCGATCGTTGATGCGGGTCTCAGTGCTGATGGGGCCTCCTAGGTCAAGCGGTGTCGTCGTGACGACCCCCGCAATAACTGCAACCCCTTGTTCAACACAGAAGCCCCGCCACGGTATTTCGCCGTGACGGGGCCCGAGTCGACCGATCACCGATGCGCCGCATCGGTTCGCCCGCGCGAGATGCGTCCCGCGGGCGAAATCCGGCCCCGGAGGGCGGATGACCGGACCGTTGTCCCTGTGCGATCGCTCGCCGGGTAACGGTGGGAGTCGGGCTCCACTTATCGGCCCCGTGGTCGTTCGATGTCAAGTTCCATCAGACGCCCCGGGGCGGTCGTCGGCGAAAAGTTTAGCATTGCCGACCGCTATAGCCGAATCGGGTCGAAATCCCGTTGCCCACGGTCGGCTGCGGTGCCAGGATCGCCCGGTGCCCACTCCCCCGCGCGACCTGTTGACCTGGCAATTCGAGCTGACCTGGGCGCTGGCGCGCTATCACCTCGACGTATTGACCGAGGACGACGTCCTGTGGGAACCGGCCGGTCTCGTCTGGACGGTACACCGTGGCGCGGACGGCCGCTGGCGGCCGGATTGGGCCGAGGTGGAGCCCGACCCGATCCCCGTGCCCACGATCGCCTGGCTCACCTGGCACATCGACTGGTGGTGGAGCACGGCGCTCGCGCACCTGCGCGGCGAGACGCCACCCGAGCGGGAAGACGTGTACTGGGCCGGGAGCGGCGCGGCGGCTGTCGCCCGGCTCGACGCGTTGCGCGACGCGTGGGTCGCCGCGCTGGCGGAGGCGGATCCGGACCGGCCGTCCGCCTACCCGTGGCCGGCCGACGCCGGGCTCACCGGCACCCACCTCGCCGGATGGGTGAACGCCGAACTGATGAAGAACGTCGCCGAGATCGGGCAGCTCCGGCTGCTGCGAACGGCCTCGCTAGCCTGAGGGCATGACTGACGAGCCCGACACCTCCGTGCGCGAACTGGCCGACATCCCCTCCGTCGAGGTGATCAGCCGCGCGGCCGTGATGCTGATGAGTTCCGCGGCGGAGAAGCTGGGGCTCGGCGACGCCGATCCCGACAACAGCCCCTACCGCGACCTGGACGAGGCGCGCCGCGTCATCACCGCGCTCGCCGGGCTGGTCACCGCGTCCGTGGAGTACCTGGGGCCGCACGCCGGTCCGATCCGGGAAGGGTTGCAGTCGTTGCAGCGCGCGTTCCGGGAGGCGTCGGCGCATCCGGACGCGCCGGGGCAGGGACCGGGTGAGAAGTACACCGGGCCGGTGTACTGAGGGACTGTCGGGCCATTCCGCGATCTGGTGGGCCGACACCGCGGCCACTGCGACTTCGGACGTTGTGGTCGGCGGCACCCCAAGGGATGCCGGCTCGGTGAGACCGGCTCGAGGTCGGGACAGCCCCGAATCCCCTGGCGCACCGCGCCGTCCGAGACGACGGCACCGCGCTGACGGTCGGCCCAGGATCGCGCCGCCGAGACCCACGGCGGATGCGCATTCGAGCGGCGAGGGCAGCGGCGGAGCGTCTGCGCGCCGGAGGTGTCCGCGACCGCACTGTGCGGGCGGCCCGCTGCGGCCGCCCCTTCGGTCCGTCGGCCCACACTCGGCTCGCGACGACGGCGGGAACTGAGCCCGTCACCTCGAGGGCCGTGTCCTCGGTCGCCCGGGCGGTAGATCCTCCGGCATGCTGTAGGGATGGCGCGGATCGTTCTGGTACCCGGATTCTGGCTCGGCGCGTGGGCGTGGGACGAGGTCGCGGCCGACCTGCGCGGGCGCGGGCACGACGTGGTCGCGCTGACCCCGCCCGGCCGGGACCCGGCCGACCCCGATCGCTTCACGGCGACCTTCGAGCAGCAGGCCCGCGCGATCCTGGACGCCGCCGGCGACGCGGAAGACGTTGTGGTGGTGGCGCATTCGGGTGGAGCATCCGCCGCCTACCTCGCCACCGACTACGCGCCGGACCGGTTCCGCCGCGCGGTGTACGTGGACGCCGCGCCGGTGCGTGACGGGTTCGTCATCAAGGGCGACCTCGGCGACGCCACGGAATACCCGCTGCCGGACTGGGAGCTGTTCGAGTCCGAGGGCACCAGCCTCGACGGCTTGGACGAGGCCGCGCTGGCGCGGTTCCGCGAGCGGGCCGTGTCGGAGCCGGCGAGCATCGCGGGAGCCCCACTGCGCCTGAGTGATTCACCCGCCCGCCTCCGGGTGCCGACGACCGTCGTGTGCACCAGCATCACGGCCGAGTTGGTCCGCCAGCTCAGCGCGAGCGGCGAAGCGCCTGCCTTCGAGGAGATCGACCGCCTCGCCGACGTCACCCTCCTCGACCTCCCCACCGGCCACTGGCCGATGTGGTCGGAGGCGAAGAAGCTGGCCGACCTCATCGACGCCGCCACGGTGGAGTGAGCCGACGACAAGGGCGGGGTGGGCCGTTCGGCCGCACCCCGCCCCCGGGTCGGTGACCCGCTCAGAGTCCCGGGGTGACCGAGATCGATGAGCCGGTGGCGATGGCTTGGGCCAGCGCCTGGAAAAGGCTGGTCAGGCCGGAGCTGCCGGTGTCCATGGTGGTGGTTCCTTTCGCTGGGCGCTCAGGCGCCGGGGGTGTAGTTGAGGGACGAGCCGCCGCTCAGAAATGCCAAGATCTGCGCGACCAGCGCGGCGATATCCACGCCTTCCATGGGGGTGTTCCTTTCCTTCCCAACGGCTTTCGGGCATGACGACAACCCGGGCCGTGTTCACTTACCGCAACTGTCCGGGACGCAACCCGACACGGTGAGCCGATCTTACACACGCTTGTTTCACTTCTGTCCAGCTTTTCGGCAACCCGGTCCGGCCGCCCCGTCCAGCACCACCCCGCCACCCAACCGCGCGCCACGAAAAGCACTGTGCCGCACCGGTGATCCGATGCGGCACAGTCACAGTCGACGCGGCGAACCTCAGCGCAAGGCGGCGGCCTTCCGCGCGAGCTTCTTCGCCACCGCCGTCTCGGCGGGCGCCTTGGCCACCGCCTTCTTGGCCGGGGCCTTCTTCGCCGCCGTCTTCTTGGCGGGCGCCTTCTTCGCCGGCGCCTTCGCGGGGACGGCGCGGGCGCCCTCGGCGAGCGCTTCCTTCAGGAACTGCCCCGTGTAGCTGTCCGCGACGGCGGCGACGTCTTCCGGTGTGCCCTCGGCGACGACGGTGCCACCGCCCGAACCGCCCTCGGGCCCCATGTCCACCACCCAGTCGGCGGTCTTGATGACGTCGAGGTTGTGCTCGATGACGATCACCGTGTTGCCCTTGTCGACCAGGCCGTTGATCACGCCCAGCAGCTTGCGGATGTCCTCGAAGTGCAGGCCGGTGGTGGGCTCGTCCAGGATGTAGACGGTGCGGCCGGTGGAGCGCTTCTGCAACTCCGCCGCCAGCTTCACGCGCTGCGCCTCGCCGCCGGACAGGGTGGGCGCGCTCTGGCCGAGGCGCACGTACCCGAGACCGACGTCGACCAGGGTCTTGAGGTAGCGGTGGATCGAGGTGACCGGCTCGAAGAACTCGGCCGCCACCTCGATGGGCATGTCCAGCACCTCGGCGATGGTCTTGCCCTTGTAGTGCACCTCGAGGGTTTCCCGGTTGTAGCGCGCGCCCTGGCACACCTCGCACGGGACGTACACGTCGGGCAGGAAGTTCATCTCGATCTTGAGGGTGCCGTCGCCGGAGCACGCCTCGCAGCGCCCGCCCTTGACGTTGAACGAGAACCGGCCCGGCTGGTAGCCGCGCACCTTCGCCTCGGTGGTGGCCGCGAACAGGGTGCGGATCTTGTCGAACACGCCGGTGTAGGTGGCCGGGTTGGAGCGCGGCGTGCGCCCGATGGGCGACTGGTCGACCTGCACCAGCTTGTCCAGGTGGTCGAGCCCGTTGACGCGGGTGTGGCGGCCGGGCACCTGGCGCGCGCCGTTGAGCTTGTTGGCCAGCACGGTGGCGAGGATGTCGTTGACGAGCGTGGACTTGCCCGATCCGGAGACGCCGGTGACGGCGGTGAGCACGCCCAGCGGGAAGGACACGTCGATGCCCTTCAGGTTGTGCTCGGTGGCGCCGACGACGGTGAGCTTGCGCTTCTTGTCGACCGGGCGGCGCACCATCGGCACCTCGATGCGCTCGCGGCCCGCGAGGTAGGCGCCGGTGAGCGAGTCCGGGTCGGTGAGCAGTTCCTGGTACGGACCGCTGTGCACCACCCGGCCGCCGTGTTCGCCGGCGAGCGGGCCGATGTCGACCACCCAGTCCGAGGCGCGGATGGTGTCCTCGTCGTGTTCGACCACGATCAGGGTGTTGCCGAGATTCTTCAGGCGCGTGAGGGTTTCGATGAGGCGGCGGTTGTCGCGCTGGTGCAGGCCGATGGAGGGCTCGTCCAGCACGTAGAGCACGCCGACCAGACCGGACCCGATCTGGGTGGCCAAGCGGATGCGCTGCGCCTCACCGCCGGACAGCGTGGCCGCCGCCCGCGACAGGGTGAGGTACTCGAGGCCGACGTCGAGCAGGAAGCCGAGCCGCGCCTGCACCTCCTTGAGCACCTGGCCCGCGATCGCGGCCTCCCGCTCCCCCAGTGTGAGCGCGTTCAGGAACGCCGAGCAGTCGCCGATGGAGAGATCGCTCACGTCGGCGATGGACTTGCGCTCCCCGCCCGAGGCGATGGTGACGGCCAGGATCTCCGGGCGCAGCCGCGCGCCGTTGCAGACGGGGCACGGGATATCGCGCATGTACCCGTCGTAGTGCTCCTTCATCTGCTCGGACTCGGTGTTCTCCATGCGCCGCTGCAGGAACGGCATCACGCCTTCGAAATCGGCGTAGTACGACCGCTTGCGGCCGTAGCGGTTGGTGTAGGAGACGTGCACCTGGTCGGCGCTGCCCTCGAGCACGGCCTTGCGCGCCTTGAGCGGCAGGTCCCGCCACGGGGTGTCCATGGAGAACCCGACCGCCTCCGCCAGGCCGGCGAGCAGGCGGTTGAAGTACTCGGCGGTCTGCCCGCGCGACCACGGCGCGATGGCGCCCTCGGCCAGGCTCAGGTCGGGGTCGGGGACCACCAGGTCGGGGTCGACCTCCTTGCGGATGCCGAGTCCGGTGCAGTCGGGGCAGGCGCCGTAGGGCGAGTTGAAGGAGAACGAGCGCGGTTCGAGATCCTCGATGTCGAGGGGGTGGCCGTTGGGGCAGGCCAGCTTCTCGGAGAAGCGGCGCTCCCGGTCGTGGGCGTGCTCGTCGCGGTCCACGAAGTCCAGCACGACGATGCCGTCGGCCAGGCGCAGCGCCGTCTCGATCGAGTCGGTGAGGCGCTGTTTGGAGGTGGGCTTGACGGTGAGGCGGTCCACGACCACCTCGACGTCGTGCTTCTCCTGCTTCTTCAGCTTCGGCGGATCGGTGAGGGGGTAGACCACGCCGTCGACCCGCACGCGCGAGTAGCCCTGGGTGTTGAGCTGGTCGAACAGGTCCACGAACTCGCCCTTGCGGGTGCGCACCACCGGCGCGAGCACCTGGAATTTGGTGCCCTCGGGCATGGCCAGCACCTGGTCGACGATCTGCTGCGGGGTCTGCTTGGCGATGAGCTCGCCGCAGACCGGGCAGTGCGGGGTGCCCGCGCGCGCGTAGAGCAGGCGCAGGTAGTCGTACACCTCGGTGATGGTGCCGACGGTGGACCGCGGGTTGCGGTTGGTGGACTTCTGGTCGATGGACACCGCGGGCGAGAGCCCCTCGATGAAGTCGACGTCGGGTTTGTCCATCTGGCCGAGGAACTGGCGGGCGTAGGCCGACAGCGATTCGACGTAGCGGCGCTGGCCCTCGGCGAAGATGGTGTCGAAGGCGAGGCTGGATTTGCCGGAGCCGGAGAGTCCGGTGAACACGATCAGGCTGTCGCGGGGCAGATCGAGGTCGACCCCCTTGAGGTTGTGCTCCCGAGCTCCGCGCACAGTGAGGCGTTCCGCCACCTGGTCAGTCCCTTCTCGATCGTGTGTCGAACGTGCAGATACACCCCCGCTGGCCATGCTAGGCCCGACCACCGACAAGTTTCGCGGCGCGAGGCGAAGCGCACGATCCGGCGCCGGTTCACCCGGCCCGGCGGACCCCGTCGGCGGTGCCGCGCACCCGGGTGCCGCGCTCGTCCACGGTGACGTGCACCGTGCCCGCCCCCACCCGCACGCCGCGGATGCGCAGCGGCAGGTACCGGTCGGGCACGGCCGGAGCGACGCGCACCCCGTCGGCCTCGGGTTCCAGCCGCAGCAGCGCGCGCAGGAACAGCAGGGGCGCGGCGGCCGCCCACGCCTGCGGCGAACAGGAGGTGGGATACGGCACGGGTGCGTCGAATTCCGAACGATCGAAACCGCAGAACAGTTCCGGCAACCGGTGGTCGAAGTGGGCGGCCGCGTCGAGAACGGCCTCGGCGACGCGGGCCGCGTGCGCGGTGAATCCGTAGCGGGCCAGCCCGGCGGCGCACAGGGCGTTGTCGTGCGGCCACACCGATCCGTTGTGGTAGCTGACGGGGTTGTAGGCGCCCATCTCCGCGGACAGGGTGCGGATGCCCCAGCCGCTGAACATGTCCGGGGCGAGCAGCCGGTCGGCGACGAGCGCGGCCTTGTCCTCGTCGGCGATGCCGGTCCACAGGCAGTGGCCGATATTCGAGGTGAGAGCG
Source organism: Nocardia puris (assembly GCF_003315035.1). Classification (GTDB taxonomy): domain Bacteria; phylum Actinomycetota; class Actinomycetes; order Mycobacteriales; family Mycobacteriaceae; genus Nocardia; species Nocardia puris. Next base: position 215,781 of record NZ_QNRE01000007.1, on the reverse strand, counting down.
TCGATGGGACGCTTGTCGCGATCCAGGCCCAGGGCGTACCAGCCGCGGTCGGGCAGCCAGAACGCCGCGTCGAACGCCTCCTTCAGGCGCGCGGCGGCGGCGCGCAGGCGGGTGGCGGTCGCGGTGTCGCCGGTGTCGTCGGCGAGCGCGGCCCTGGCGAGGTAGGCGGCGTAGGCGTAGCCCTGCACCTCGGCGAGCGCGATGGGCGCCTCGGGCAGGGAGCCGTCGGCGAAGGTGACGCCGTCCCACGAGTCCTTCCAGCCCTGGTTGCCGAGCCCGGTGTCGCCGGTGCGGCGATATTCGACGAAGCCGTCGCCGTCCGCGTCGCCGTAGCGTTCGATCCAATCGATCGCGCGGTCGGCGTGCGGGAGCAGCGCGTCGCGGTCGGCCGGGTCCAGGCCCCAGCGGTTCAGTTCGCCGAGGAGCATCACGAACAGCGGCGTGGCGTCGGCGGTGCCGTAGTAGACCGGCGCGCCCCCGGGCAGCCGGGCCGCGGCGCGCCCGACGCGCACCTCGTGCGGGATGCGTCCGGGCTGTTCCTCGGTGACGGGGTCCGCGCGGGTGCCCTGGAGATCGGCGAGGGTGCGCAGGGTGCCGAGCGCGGGCGCGGTGTCCAGGGGCAGTGACATCCACGAGGTGAGCAGCGAGTCGCGGCCGAACAGCGCCATGTACCAGGGCGCGCCGGCCGCGACGGCGGTGCGGTCGCCGTCGGCGAGGCGCAGCGCGCCGAGATCGGCGAGGGTGCGGTGCAGCACGGCCGACAGCGTGTGGTCGGCGGTGCCGACGACCGGGGCGGATGCGTACCAGTCGCGCAACCGGCGCGCCGGCGCGCTGTCGGCCACGGCGACGCCGCACGGGTGGCCGGGGGTGATCTCCTCGTCACCGAGGTGCGGCAGGTACTGGACGCAGCCGGTCCAGGTGCCGCGCGGCGGGAGCCGCAACCGCCAGCGCAGCGCGCGGCCCACGGCGGTGGCGCCGGCCGCGCGGACGGTGACGGCGAGCCCCGGTGCGGCCGCGATGTCGAGTGCGCCTTCGCCGCAACGGATCTCGGTGGCGCAGGCGGCGTCGCGCCCGTCCTTGACAGCGAAGAGGTCGGCGAAGTCGGCGTCCACTTCTAGGGCGAGGACGCAGTCGAACGCGGTGCCCGCGAGGTTGCGGACGGTGAGGTCCTCGCGCATGCCGTCGCCGACGTGTCGCGCGACGGTGACCAGGGCGGCGCTGTCGGCCCGGCCCTCGGGCGGCGGGGTGCGCAGCAGCAGGGTGGCGCTGAACGGTTCGGCGGGGCGCACGCCGAGCGGTTGCGGGGCGTGGCCGTTCACCGTGAGCCGCCAGCCCGACAGCACGCGGGTGTCACGGACGAACAGTCCCTCGGCACGGTCGGCGGCGATCGTGCCACCGCCGCGGCTGAGGCAGAATGTGGACCCCTCGACCAGCATCACCGACGGCGCGCTCATGCCGGTACCTCATGTGATCGCGCCCCGCGCACGCCACCCGACCCCGTGGAACCCCCTGCCGCCGAGTGGACCATCGGCTACAACTTCCGTGCGTGCGATACCGGATGTCCAGCATACTCGGAAAGATCAACAAGCCCACCGGCTTTCGCGCGGCCGTTCACGGGACGCGGTGCGCGCGCACGCGCTAGGTTGGCTCGGGGGATGACGGCGAGGAGGGCCGGGGTGCTCAGGGTATTCCTGGTGGACGACCACGAGATCGTGCGACGCGGCCTGATCGATCTACTCGAGAGCGATCCCGAACTCACCGTCATCGGCGAGGCGGGCGATGTGGCACAGGCGATGTCGGGCATCCGGTCGCTGCGCCCCGACGTGGCGGTGCTCGATGTGCGCCTGCCCGACGGTAACGGCATCGAGCTGTGCCGGGACCTGCTCGCCGAGATCGACGGCCTGCGCTGCCTGATCCTCACCTCCTACACCGACGAGCACGCCATGCTGGACGCGATCCTGGCCGGTGCGGGCGGCTACGTGGTGAAGAACATCAAGGGCATGGAGCTGGCCGAGGCGATCAAGGCGGTGGGCGCGGGCCGCTCGCTGCTGGACACCCGCGCCGCGACCGCGCTCAAGGCGCGCCTGCGCGGCGGCGTCACCGAGGACGGGCCGCTGGCCGGTCTCACCGAACAGGAGCGCAGGCTGCTCGCGCTGCTCGGCGAGGGGCTGACCAATCGGCAGATCGCGGCGCGCATGTTCCTGGCGGAGAAGACCGTCAAGAACTACGTGTCCCGGCTGCTGGCGAAGCTGGGGATGGAGCGGCGCACGCAGGCGGCGGTGCTCGCGTCGAAGCTGCGCGAGCGCTGAGACCGACTGCCGCTCAGGCGTTCTCGGCGGGCGTGACGAGCGTGAGATCGCCGTCGTAACGGCGGTAGAGCAGGTTTCCGCGCTGGGTGGCGCGTTCGGTGAAGAACAGGAACGGCAATCCGTTGCGGCACAGGCGCAGCGCGGCCTCGTCCTCGGTGAGCTGCGGCGCGGGCGCCGAATCCACGGTCAGCGGAAGGGAACTCACGGTGAGCGGCCGGTCGGCGGCCGCCAGCGGGTGCACCGCACTGCGCTGGCGCACCAGGTGCACGCCGAGCGGTTCGGACCAGTGCACGACGGCGTCCTCGCCGGTCTGCGCGTCGGTGAACAGGTAGGCATCGTAGTCCATCGCGTCCATCACCGACGTGGCCTCCGACGGGGTGCCGGTGAGCAGCTCGCACTCCTTGCGCCGGATGATCGGGCGCTCCTCGGTGACCTCGGCCAGCGGCGGGCGCGCCGGATCGGGCCAGTCCCGGCTCTGCCTGGCCAGTAGGCGAGTGAGCTGGCGGTCCAGCCGCTCCACCGCGAAGGTCACCGCGAAACCGCGCGGCCCGGTGACCTGCACGCGCGCCGGGGTGTCGTGCAGGCGCACGTTGGCCTGCACCACGGTGGGCGCGTCCGGCTCGGGCGGCGCGGTCACCCGGACGCGGGCGGGCACATCGAGGTGGTGGCGGCGCAGGACGCGGCCGATCGCGCGCACCGCCCTCGTCACATCGGCGGGCGGCACCGCACCGCGGGTGGTCACCGCCAGATCGGGGTCGGCGGCGCTGGACCAGTGTTCCGAGGAGTACAGCGAGCGCGATGAATACATAGGACACCTCTACTCTCAAATCACCCAGTGCGCATATCCCACCTCCGTGACGCCGTCGCGAACAGGGCCGAAAGTCCTCTGATCGGGAACAGACTCGCGAATTAGACTGGTGGGCGCGCCGATCACGCGCCCACGGACAGGACACACCGGATGACCGAAGACAGCGGTAACGGGCTGTACTCGGTGCGTGACACGCTCTCGCAACTGCGCCTGCGCGAGTTGCTGAGCGAGGTCAAGGAGCGGGTCGAGCTGATCATCGACTCCCGCGACCGGATGGACGGCCTGGTCGAGGCCATGCTCACCGTCACCTCCGGACTGGACCTGGACGACACGCTGCGCGCCATCGTGCGCACCGCGACCAGCCTGGTCGACGCCCGCTACGGCGCGCTGGCGGTGCGCGGCCACGACGGACAGGTCGTGCAGTTCCTCGACGAGGGCATGGACGAGATCACCCGGGAGCGCATCGGGAAGCTGCCCGCCGGGCACGGCGTGCTCGGCGCGGTGTTCAGCCGCGCGAAACCCCTTCGCCTGGACGATCTCACGCGTCATCCGGAGTCGGTCGGCTTCCCCGAGGGGCATCCGCCGATGCACACGTTCCTCGGCGTGCCGGTGCGCATCCGCGACGAGGTGTTCGGCAGCCTGTACCTCACCGAGAAGGCGGGCGGGCACCCGTTCACCGAGGACGACGACGTGCTGGTGCAGGCGCTGGCCGCCGCCGCGGGCATCGCGGTGGACAACGCGCGCCTCTACGAGTCGGCGCGCACCAGGCAGGCGTGGATCGAGGCCACCCGCGATATCGCCACCGAGTTCCTGGCGGGCACCGCCTCCGACCGGGTGCTCACCCACGTGGTGGACCACGCCCGCGCGCTGACCGGCTCGCACCGCTGCTTCCTGGCCGGCTGCGACGCCGACGAGGACACCGACGAACTGGTGCTCACGCACTGGTCGGGGCCCGGTTCCGGACACGAGGGCTGGTTGATCGCCACCGAGGCCACCGCGCTCGGCGAGGCGTTCACCCGCCGCACGCCGCTGCGGTTCGACGACGCGGCGCGCATCGACCTCGGCGTCCCGCTCGCCGACGTGGGTCCGGTGCTGATCCTGCCGCTGTGCACGCCCGACGCCACGCTGGGCGTGCTCGTCGCGGTGCGCCCGGCCGACTCGGCGCCCTATCCGGACGAACTGGTGGAGCTGACGGCCGCGTTCACCGATCAGGCCGCGCTGGCCATGCAGCTCGCCGACACCCAGCGCCGGATGCGGGAGCTGGACCTGTTCGCCGATCGCGACCGCATCGCCCGCGACCTGCACGACCACGTCATCCAGCGGTTGTTCGCCATCGGCCTGACCTTGCAGGGCGCGCTGCCCAAGGCGATGGTTCCCGAAGTGCGCCAGCGCCTTTCGGGTTCGATCAACGAGTTGCAGGAGGTGGTGGAGGAGATCCGCAGCTCCATCTTCGACCTGCACAGCGGCGGCGACGGGCCGACCTTGCAGCAGCGCATCGAACATGCCGTGCGTCAGCAGACCGCCGACACCTCGCTGCGCGCGACCGTGCAGGTGAGCGGCCCGCTGTCGGTGGTGGAGGCCGAACTCGCCGACCACGCCGAGGCGGTGGTGCGCGAGGCGGTGAGCAACGCGGTGCGCCATTCCGGGGCCGATATCGTCGGGGTGGAGATCACCGTCGCCGACGACCTCACCATCGTGGTCACCGACAACGGCTGGGGCGTGCCGCACCACGTGGTTCGCAGCGGGCTGCGCAATCTGGAACAGCGCGCGCAGAAGGCCGGCGGGCAGTTCACCCTCACGGCCGCCGACCGTCCCGCCGAGGGCACCGGGCTGCCCGGGACACGGCTGTGCTGGACGGTGCCGCTGCCCGCGGACTGAGCGCGGGGGTCGAGCGAGAGTCGGGGGTCCGAGGCGCCGTCGCCCGCGCCGACAGCCCGACAGCCCGAGCACCGTCAACCGCGAGTAGCCCAACAGACCGAAGCACGGTCAGCCGCGCCGGTAGCCGAACGGACCAAGCGCCATCAGCCGCCCGGCTGGCCGAACGGACCGAGCACCATCAGCCCCGCGAGTAGCCGGACGGCCCGAGCACCAGCATCGAGTTGTGCCCGCCCATGCCAAGCGAGGACTTCAGCGTCAAGCCCCCCTCGAGCGGCGTCGGCCCATCCAGGAGCAGCGGGTGGTGCACCGGGGAGACGATCGGCGGGGCCGGTAGTACGCCCCGTTCGTAGGCCATCGCCGCGACCGCGACCTCGACGGCGGCGGCCGCGCCCTGGCTGTGGCCGGTGAGCGGCTTGAGCGCGTACGGGCGCGCGCGGTCGCCGAGCACCCCGGTGAGCAGGGCTCGTTCGGCCGCTTCGCATTGCGCGGTACCGGTGCCGTGCGCGTTCAGATAGGCGATGTCGTCGGCGGTGACGCCGGCCGCGGCCAGCGCCCGCGCGGCGCAGTCGAGGATGTGCGTGTGGCCGGGGTCCACCGAGACCACGTGATAAGCGTCGTTGGTCATGCCGCCGCCGAGCACGGCGGCGTACGGTCTCTCGGCGCGCCGGGTGAGCACGAACGCCACCGACGCCTCCGCGAAGCCGAACCCGCGGCTGCCCTCTTGGAAGGGACGGCACGCCTCCAGCGGATCGCTGTCGGTGACGGCCGCGCCGAGGCGCACGAAGTGCTCGACCATGTCGGGGGTGGCCGACATATCGGTGGCCACGCAGATCACGTCGTCGGCGATGCCGCTGTCCAGCCACAGTTTCGCGGTGATGAGCGCGACGTTGGCCGAGCTGCACGCCGCCGACACGTTCATCGACGGTCCGTGGAATCCGTACTCCTGCATCACCACCGAGATCGGCGTGGACGGCAGCAGCCGCATGTAATCGCGGGAGCGGCGGTGCCCCTCGTCGATCAGGTAGAAATCGCGCCAATTCACCACGTCGCCCAGCACGATGGCGTGCAGCAGGCCGACGGTGCGGCCCGGCCGCCAGCCGCGGTCGTGGGCGTCGGCGATCGCCTCGCGCGCGGCCTCGTGCACGGCGCGCCCGTACCGGCTGGTGCTGATCGCGGGATCGCCGCCGTCGGAGACCAGGGCGACCCACGCTTGTTCGTCGCGTCCCGGCCCGTAACCGGGTTCCAATTGCGCCGCGGCCTTCCCGCTCAGCAAACCATCCCACAGGGACTCGCGCCCCCACCCGTACCCGGTGACCACGCCGACACCGGCGATCGACATAGAATCCTGCTGCGGCGGATGAGCGCCCGGCATATCATCGCTCCTTCGGCGGCTCCCGGGCCGGACCCCCTCGGTCCGACCTGCTCCCCGGGGAACCCGGTCTGTAATGATCACCGGACCGGACCCGATGAAGTGCCCGAACCGTGATCCGAGCAAACGCGTCGACGATGTGATTTCTCGCGCGTCGACACAACAATAGACCCGTGTTGAGATAGCAGTAGGACTGTCGACGATCGGGGGTTGACGAGTGGGTGAGAGGACCGACGGCATCGCGGACGCCGAGCAACTCGCTCAGCGCTACCGCTCCCTGGTCGAACACACCCCCGACGGGATCTGCGTGCACGAGCACGGCATCGTCGTCTACGTCAACCAGGCCACCGTCCGCCTGCTCGCCGCCGAGCGCGCGGAGCAGATCGTCGGCAAACCCCTCACCCGGTTCGTGCACCCCGACTCGGTGCCCGCCATGCTCGACCGCATCGCCAAACTCACCACCTCGGGCGCGGCCTCGGCGCCCACCGAGATGCGGCTGCTGCGCCTGGACGGCGAATCGGTGCCGGTGGAGACGGTGTCGGTGCTCACCCCGTGGCACGACCACCACGCCTACCAGGTCGTCATCCACGATCTGACCGCGCAGCGCGCCGCCGAGGACGCCCAGCGCCGCGCCGAACAGCACTTCACCACCGTGGTGTCGCAGCTGGAGGAGGGCGTGGTCGTGATCGACCGGTCCGGGCGCATCGAGTCGGCCAACCCGGCGGCGCGCCGGATCTTCGGCGGCGAGCACGAGCGCGACGACGTCATCGTCGGGCGTTCCATCGAGGATCTGCCGCTCACCCTGCTCGACGCCAACGCCCAGCCGCTGCCGCCGGCCCGCCACCCGATGGCGCGCACGCTGGCCACCGGCGAGACCGTCTCGGGATACATTTTCGGCATAGATCGCCTGGACGGGCAGCGGCGCTGGCTCTCGGGCAGCAGCCGCCTGCTCAACCCGGGCGATCCGCACTCCCCCGCGGTGTCGTCGTTCGCCGACATCACCGAATTCCGCGCCAGCAGGCGGCAACTCGAATACCAGGCCACCCACGATTCGCTCACCGGGCTGGCGAACCGGTCGCTGGTGCTGTCGCGGCTGGCGGCGACCCTGGCCACCGATTCGGACCTGCCCTACTCGACGGTGCTGTTCATCGACCTGGACGGATTCAAGGCGATCAACGACACCCTCGGCCACGCCATCGGCGACACCGTCCTGCAGATCGTGGCGCAGCGGCTCCAGCGCGCGCTGCGCGGCGACGACCTGGTCGGCAGGCTGGGCGGCGACGAGTTCCTGGTGCTGCTGGCCGGGCGCGGGCGACGCGTCGACGTGGACACCCTGGTCACGCGTCTGCGCACCACCATGTCCGAGCCGATCGTGGCGCGCGGCCATCGCATCGCCGTGGACGCCTCCATCGGCGTGACCGAACTCACCCCCGGCGACCGCCGCACGCCCGAGGCCGTCCTGCACGACGCCGATCAGGCCATGTACCAGGCCAAACCGCCCGGCCACCGGGAGAGCGGCGTGGCCAAAGCGCGCACCGGCTCGACCGGATGATCATCGAACAGGCGCTGCTGCCGGTCCGGCCGGAGCTCGCCGACGCCTTCGAAACCGCGTTCGCCGAGGCGCGCCCGATCATCGCGGGCATGCCCGGATTCCGGTCGCTCTCGCTGTCGCGGTGCGTGGAGGAACCCGGCCACTACCTGCTGCTCGTCGAATGGGACACGCTCGCCGATCACGTGGTCGGCTTCCGCGGCTCCCCGCAGTACCGGCGCTGGAAGGAACTGCTGCACCACTTCTACGACCCGTTCCCCGACGTCCGCCACTACGCCCCGGTGCGTCTCGCCGACGCACCCACCGGACCTGCGACGACGGCGCACCCGCCCGCGGCGCAGTAGACTCGACAGTTCTGTTTTCGCGCGTGCGCAAGGATCGGCGCACGCCCGGCTCATCGCGGTGACAAGGAGTTCAGTTTGCCCGACCGCTTCACCAGGGACCGTGCCGCGACCGAGGGCACCGCCGAGCGGAACCGCGAGATCGACGCCGAGCAGGACTACCTGACGGTGCTCTACGACCGCCTCGACGGGATGCGCAGCTACGCCGAGAACCGGCTGCGCACCGTGCTGCTGGAGAACGGTGGCACCCCGCAGGCCCGCAGCGAACGCGAATCGTTCACCCAGCTCTACACCGAGGACCTGGCCAAATACGACGCCGCCGAACACGGCCTGTGTTTCGGCCGCATCGACCTCGACGGCGACGACGAACCCCGCTACATCGGCAGGCTCGGCATTCTCGACGAGCAGGACGACTACGCCACCCTGCTGCTGGACTGGCGCGCGCCGCTGGCCCGCCCGTTCTACCTGGCCACCACCGCCGCGCCCGACGGCGTCACCCGGCGCCGTCACCTGCGCACCCGCAACCGCAAGGTCACCGCCGTCAACGACGAGTACCTGGACCTGGACGCGGCGCGGCGGGCCGGGATCGCCGACGGCGCGGCCGGCGTCGGCAGCGAGAGCGCGCTGCTCACGGCGCTCAACGCGGCGCGCACCGGTCACATGAACGACATCGTGGAGACCATCCAGAGCGAGCAGGACGCCATCATCCGCTCCGAGCACAAGAGCGTGCTCGTCGTGCAGGGCGGGCCAGGCACCGGCAAGACCGCCGTCGCGCTGCACCGCGCCGCCTACCTGCTCTACACGTTCCGCCAGCAGCTGGCCAAGAGCGGCGTGCTGATCATCGGCCCCAACGCCACCTTCCTCGACTACATCGGCCAGGTGCTGCCCTCGCTCGGCGAGACCGGTGTACTGCTGTCCACCATCGGTGATCTGTATCCGGGGGTGAAGGCGACCCGCGAGGATTCGCTGCGGGCCGGCGAGATCAAGGGCTCACTGGCCATCGTGGACGTGCTCAAACAGGCGGTGCGCGACCGTCAGGAAGTGCCCGCCCAGCCGATCCGGCTCAGTTTCGACGGCTACCCGGTGACGCTGGACAAGAAGATCGCCACCAAGGCGCGCGGCCGGGCCCGCTCCTCGCGCCGCCCGCACAACCTGGCCCGCCCGATCTTCGCGAGTTCGGTGATCGACGCGCTCACCGACCAGCTCGCCCAGACCATGGGCGCCGACCTCTCCGGCGGCCCGAGTTTGCTCAGCCGCACCGATCTGGCCGAGATCCGCGACGAGATGAAGTCCGATCCCGAGGTGCAGGCCGCGATCGGGCGGCTCTGGCCGATCCTGTCGCCCCAGCAGGTGCTCAGCGACCTGTTCGCCGATCCCGAGCGCCTGACCCGGGTCGCCGGGTCGATGCCGGAGCAGGACCGCGCGGAACTCGTGCGCCCCGCCAGCGGCGAGTTCAGCGCCGCCGACGCGCCGCTGCTGGACGAACTGGCCGAACTGCTCGGCGTGGACGACACCGAGGAGCGCGAGCGCGCCCGCCGCCGCTGGCGCGCGCAGCTGGCCGAGGCGCAGGACGCCCTGGACATCCTCACCGGTTCCGCACCGCAGGATCTCGAGGACGAACTCGACCCCGAGATCCTGATGGCCTACGACCTCATCGACGCGAGCCAGCTCGCCGAGCGCCAGGACGTGCGCGCCCGCCAGACCACCGCCGAACGCGCCGCGGGCGACCGCACCTGGACCTACGGGCACGTCATCGTGGACGAGGCGCAGGAGCTGTCGGAGATGGCGTGGCGCATGGTGATGCGCCGCATCCCGAACCGGTGGATCACCGTGGTGGGCGATGTCGCGCAGACGGGCGATCCGGCGGGCGCGTCGTCGTGGCAGCGGATGCTGGAACCCTATGTGGCGCAACGCTGGAAGCTCACCGAACTCACGGTGAACTACCGCACGCCCGCCGAGATCATGGCGGTCGCGGCCGACGTGCTCGCCGCGATCGACCCCGGCGCGTCGGCACCGCGGTCGGTGCGCGAGACCGGCAATCCGCCGCGCGCGCACCGGGTCCCGGCCGAGCGGGTGCGCGAGACGGTCACGCGCCTGGTCGCGCAGGAGCGCGGGCCGGGCACCACGGCGGTCATCGCGCCGCACCCGCTGGTGGCCGAACTGGGCGACGTGGCGGGCGAATCGGTGCGCGTGCTCACCGTGCACGACGTCAAGGGCCTGGAGTTCGACGCGGTGTACCTGGTGGAGCCGGGGCAGATCCTGGCGGAGTCGCCGCGCGGGCTCAACGACCTGTACGTCGCGCTGACCCGCGCCACCCAGCGGCTCGCGGTGGTGCACTCCGAGGAGTTGCCGGAGGTGCTGGCCGCGCTGCGGTGAGAACGCACGAAGGCCCCGCGTCGCACTCGGCGTGCGGCGCGGGGCCTTCGGCGGTGACGGTTAGCGGACCGTGTGAACGATCAGCACGTCCGAGCGCGACTTGCGCGCCACGTCGGACGGGACCGAGCCGAGCAGGCGGCCGGCCAGGGTGTTCAGGCCGCGGTTACCGACGACCAGGAGGTCGGCCTCGGTTTCCTTGACCAGGTTCAGCAGCGATTCGACCGGCTCGCCGACGATGGAGCGCTCCACGATGTTCTTCGCGCCCACGGCGGTGGCCTTGTCGCGCGCGGTGCGCAGGATCTCGTTGGTGGGCGCGGAGCCGCGCACCTGGTACGCCTCGTCCTTGAGCACGTCGGCCGCGGCGGCGACGTCACGGTCGTCGGTCGGGTAGTAGGCGCAGGCCACGATCAGGGTGGCGTCCGCGTCGGCTGCCAGCGCCCCGGCCTTCTCGACGGCTACGTACGACGAATCCGAGCCATCGGTGCCGACGACAATCGTCCGGTAGGCGGTCATCTCTCCTCCAACTGTGCGGGTCGGGTGCCTGCGTCCGGCGTCGAGCGAAGTCGGGCACCGGCGCGGCGACTGGTCCGACCATAGCGGCAAACGGACCGGAAACAGCAGAAATCGCAACACATCACACTCCGCGATGTCGGGCATTCGCCGCGCCCGGGGTGGGCCGCATTGGCGCGTGGCCACGACTACCTGCGCCGATTCCAATTCCGGCGCCGATTCCTGTGATATTTCACAAGCGAGGCGAACGTTCTTGCGCCCCTGGGATATTCATCACACGAAGGGTCGCAGGGCCTTGACGAACGGGGCTCCTGGGCCCTTGACCAGTCGCGTTGCCGCGGGCTTTACCGAGTCGGCGCGGGGAACGGAATTCGCCCGGCCCCTTTATCGCGGGATTCAGGACACCGCCTCGGCGCGCACCGGCAAATCCCGCGCGGCCGCCAGGGAATGCCGCGCGTACTCCAGCGGCGGCATTCCGATCTCCGCGGTGAACTCGCGCGAGAAATGGGCCTGATCGAAATAGCCGAGCTCCACGGCGAGCGCGGCGAGATCGGCGACCCGGCCGCGCGCGAGCAGCTGCGCCCCGTCCTGCAATCGGTAGCGGCGCAGCACCCACTTGGGCCCCGCGCCCACGTAGCGGCGGAACATGCGCTGCACCGTGCGCACCGGGACGCCGAACCGCTCGGTGACCTGGTCGACGCGGGTGAGGGCGCGATCGTGCTCCATCGCGTACACGATGCGCCGCACCAGGCGATAGGTGTCGTCCTCGGCGCGCCCGATGCGCCCGCCCAGGTACGCCTCCACCAGCGCGCGTTTACGCTCGTCGGACTCCGCGCACAGCACCTCTCCGACCAGGTCACCCGCGTCGGGGAACACCTCGCCCAGCGGCACCGCCCGGTCGCGCAGCGACCCCACGTCCACGCCGGTGAACGCCCCGAACCCGCCCGCGCGGAACCGCACGCCGAACGTGGTGCCCAGTCCGGTCAGCTCCCGCGTGAACTTGGTGGTGTAGACGCCGTTCACGAAGCCGCCGGTGCGCTGCTCGGAACTCTCGAAACTCACGTTGACGCACGGGAACGGCAGTACCTCGGCCCTATAGAGCGGTTGCCCGCGCAGATCCCAGCGCACCACCCAGTACCACTCGACGAACTCGCCCACGACCGGGCCGGGCGCCAGCCGGTGCAGGCTGCGGTGCCGGGCCTGCTCGCCCGGATGCAGGATGCCCTTGTCGCTCTCGCGCGCGGTGCGGTCGTCGGCCGTCACGGGCGCCGCCCCGGTTGTCGCGTTCTTACAAGATCGGCGGCGGGCATCCTGCGAGAGTCGATCCCATGACAGCAAGTGTGAATCCGATCCCCGAGGGCTACCACTCGATCACGTGTTTCCTGGCGGTCGCCGAGGCCGCGAAGGCGATCGAGTTCTACGCCGAGGTGTTCGGCGCGGAGGTGATCAGCCGCTTCGACCTGCCCGACGGCCAGCCCGCCCACGCCGAGCTGAAGCTCGGCGACTCGACGCTCCAGCTCGGAGTGCCGATGCCCGACAACGGTGTTCGCGCGCCGCAGGACGGCTGGGTGCACACCTCGATCGTGCACTACTGCCCCGACGTGGACGCCGCGGTGCAGCGCGCCGTGGAACGCGGGGCGCGACTGGCCGAAGAGGTGCAGACCTTCGTGACCGGTGACCGCTACGGCGTGATCATCGACCCGTTCGGCCACCGCTGGGCCGTGATGACCCGCGTCGAGGACGTCTCCCGCGAGGAGGCCGACCGGCGGGTCACCGAGTGGATGGCCGGCCAGGGCTGAGCACCCGGCCGGTCCCCCGGCGCTCATTTCAGTCCGGCGGCGTCCATGCCGCGCAGTTCCTTCTTCAGGTCGGCGATCTCGTCGCGCAGGCGCCCCGCGAGCTCGAACTGGAGTTCGCGGGCCGCGTTCATCATCTGCGCGGTGAGTTCGGTGACCAGGTCGGCGAGTTCGGCGCGCGGCATCGACTTGATGTCGCGGCCCTCGTACACGCCCGCGCTCACCGCGCGGCCCGGCTCGCCCTGGGCGCGCCTGCCGCGGCTGGCGTTGCGGCCCGAGCCGCCGACCTCCACCTCGGTCTCCTCGGCCTCCCGGTACACCTGGTCGAGGATGTCTGCGATCTTCTTGCGCAACGGCTTCGGGTCGATGCCGCGCTCCTCGTTGTAGGCGATCTGCTTGGCGCGGCGGCGCTCGGTCTCCTCGATGGCGTGACGCATGGAGTCGGTGACGGTGTCGGCGTACATGTGCACCTCACCCGACACGTTGCGCGCCGCGCGGCCGATCGTCTGGATGAGGCTGGTGCTGCTGCGCAGGAAGCCCTCCTTGTCGGCGTCCAGGATCGCGACCAGCGAGACCTCCGGCAGGTCGAGACCCTCACGCAGCAGGTTGATGCCGACCAGCACGTCGTACTCGCCCAGCCGCAGTTGGCGCAGCAGTTCGACGCGGCGCAGCGTGTCGATCTCGGAGTGCAGGTACCGCACCCGCACGCCCAGGCCGAGCAGGTAGTCGGTGAGGTCCTCGGCCATCTTCTTGGTGAGCGTGGTGACGAGTACGCGTTCGTCGCGCTCGGTGCGCTGCCGGATCTCGTGCAGCAGATCGTCGATCTGCCCCTTGGTCGGCTTGACCACCACCTGCGGGTCGACCAGGCCGGTCGGGCGGATGACCTGCTCGACCACCTCGCCGCCGGTCTGCCCCAGCTCGTACGGGCCGGGCGTGGCCGACAGGTACACCGTTTGCCCGATGCGGTCGGCGAACTCCTCCCAGGTGAGCGGGCGGTTGTCCACCGCCGAGGGCAGCCGGAACCCGTATTCGACCAGGTTGCGCTTGCGCGACATATCGCCCTCGTACATGCCGCCGATCTGCGGCACCGTGACGTGCGACTCGTCGATGACGAGCAGGAAGTCCTCGGGGAAATAGTCCAGCAGCGTCGCGGGCGCCGAGCCCGCCGGGCGGCCGTCGATGTGGCGCGAGTAGTTCTCGATGCCGGAGCAGAAGCCGACCTGGCGGATCATCTCCAGGTCGTACTGGGTGCGCATGCGCAACCGCTGCGCCTCGAGCAGTTTGCCCTGGCGCTCCAGTTCGGCCAGCCGCTCCTCGAGTTCGGCCTCGATATCGCCCACCGCGCGCGCCATGCGCTCCGGGCCCGCCACGTAGTGGGTGGCCGGGAAGATGCGCACCATGTCGACCTTGCGCACCACGTCGCCGGTCAGCGGGTGCAGGTAGTACAGCGCCTCGATCTCGTCGCCGAAGAACTCGATGCGGACCGCGAGCTCCTCGTAGGACGGGATGATCTCCACCGTGTCGCCGCGCACCCGGAACGAGCCGCGGGTGAACGCCATGTCGTTGCGGGTGTACTGCACGTCGACCAGCAGGCGCAGCAGGGCGTCGCGATCCACCTCGGTGCCGACCTCGAGCTGCACCGACCGGTCCAGGTAGGACTGCGGCGTGCCGAGGCCGTAGATGCACGACACCGACGCGACCACCACCACGTCGCGCCGCGACAGCAGGCTCGAGGTGGCCGAGTGGCGCAGGCGCTCGACGTCGTCGTTGATCGAGCTGTCCTTCTCGATGTAGGTGTCGGTCTGGGCGATGTAGGCCTCGGGCTGGTAGTAGTCGTAGTACGAGACGAAGTACTCGACGGCGTTGTGCGGCAACATCTCCCGCAGTTCGTTGGCCAGCTGCGCGGCCAGCGTCTTGTTCGGCGCCATCACCAGCGTGGGGCGCTGCAACCGTTCGATGAGCCAGGCGGTGGTGGCGGATTTGCCGGTGCCGGTGGCGCCGAGCAGCACCACGTCGCGTTCGCCCGCGGTGATCCGGCGCTCGAGTTCGGCGATGGCGGCGGGCTGGTCGCCGGCGGGCTCGTGTTCGCTGACCACGCGGAACTGCCCGTCGGCGCGCTCCACGTCGCCGACGGGGCGGAACTCGGAGTGCGCGAGCGGTGTCTGCCCACCAGCGGGCATCTCGGTAGCGAAAGCCATGTCGTCCAGGGTAGGCGCGGGCACCGACAGATTCCTCGTGACCACGGGACACACCCGGCGAGTGGGGCCGAACTCCCCTCCCGCCCGGCCCCACTCGCGGCGGAGCGGATACCGATGAGGAACACGCGTGCCTGGGCCGCGCACAGGCTATCGACATCAGCTACCAATTGGCAAATCAAGAAATTGCAATTTTCAATTACCGGGCGCACGCGGCGGGGATCCGATCCGCGCACCGCTCGACGCGGCGGGCGCGACGGTAGATTCTGATGACATGACACAGGCACCCGCACCGGACGTCCACCGGCCCAAAGTCGAATACTTCGATGTCGCAAGCCTGACCAACACCGACCCCAAGGGCTTCGTGCGGGAGGTCGAGCGCTATCACGTCGAGCCGTGGGGCCTGTACATGGCACGGACCGCCGATCATCCGCAGTTCCACTACATGGAGTCCTGGTTGCTGCCCGAACTCTCGCTGCGCGCCACGGTCTTCCACTACAACCCGATCCACCACCGTGATCAGGATTACTACCTCGACATCGGCGAGTTCACCGAGATCGAGCCGAAACGCTGGCGCTCGATCGACCATTACCTCGACATCGTGGTGCGCTCCGAACGCGAGACCGAACTGCTCGACGTGGACGAGTTGCTGGCCGCGCACGCCCAGGGCCTGCTCGGCGCTGCCGAGGCGCAGGCGGCGATCGAGCACGCCACCGCGGCCATCGATGGGATCGCCGCCCACGGCCACTCCTTCGACCGCTGGACCGAATCGCTGGGCCTGACGCTGACCTGGCGCTGACACGCCGATCGCCCGGCGGCAAGGGGTTCCGCCGGGCGATCGCCCTCGACTGCGCGCGGTGCCGCTACGACGACCCGGGGATCAGCCCGCCGAGCAGGCCACCGCAGCCGCCCGCGCTGCCGGAACTGGCGCCCTCGGCCACCTGGACGGTGATCGAGTCGCTGATCAGGATCTGCCTGGCCTCGAGCTTGTGGGCGCCCGGGGTCGACGGGGTCCACTTGATGCTCACCTTGTTGCTGAGCAGCGACGGGGCGACGGGGCTGCCGGGGATCTCCTTGCCGTTGTCGGTGAACTTCACCGTGGAGACCCGGTCCACCTCGACCGACGCGGTCAGCGTGTAGGTGCAACCCACGGTGTGATCCTTGCCGGACACCTCGAGGTTGCCGACCCACGCCGAGGCGTGCGGTGCGGTGAGGACCGCGACGGCGGTCATCGCGCCGAAGGCGGTGAGGCCGAAACCGGCGCGGCGCAACGGGCGGTGTGGTGCTGTCATGCTCATCGAACTTCCTGTGCTCCCTACCCACTTTCACCGTGGGTGGGCGCAACGGTACACAGTCGAACGCAACCGCACGGCAATTTCTGAAATATCCGCGTTTCACGGCGCTGATCAGGGGGTATGGGGAGCGCGGTGCGGCCGAGATCGCAGACCACGCGGTCTGGCGACACGGAGACGGGCGAGCGCGGCGCAACCCCCGGGCGGGCAGGCCACGACGCCGGCAGGGCTCCCGGGGCCGAGATGGCGACGAGCGCGCGGCCGTCCGCGGTGTCGCGCTCGCCTTCGGCCCGCTGTCCCCGGGCGGGATCACTCTGCAACCTCGGCAGCGGCGCGCGAGTGGCGGCCACAGCACGCAGGAGCCGAGACCCGGGCCGACGCACCGGCCGCGCCACTCCCCGTCCGCGCCGGCGAATTCCACCCGCCGACAGATTCCGCGCCACTCACCGGACACCCGCGGAATTGATCATGCGTCCACGACCGCGATCGTGATCGGGACCACTCGCGCGCACCGAATCCATTCCACTGAAACAACTGTCGCCGGTGCGCATCCGGGAGCGGGCCGCCGCCAAGGAATTACGCGCAAGCCGCGCGCAATTCCCCGGCGCGCCACCGGATTCTCAGCCGAGCAAACGCCGGTATACCTCGTCGAACCACGGCTCCTTCACGGCGTAATACGCGTCGCCCGCGGCCTCGCCCGTGAGTCCGCTCGCCTTCGCCTCGGCGTCCCGCTTCACCGCCAGGTACTCCTCGCGCAGGTCGGCGTCGGCGCGCAAGCGGTCGCGGAAGGCCAGGGCGAAGCGCTGCCCCGGCGTGCCGTCGACGCGAATGTGCACGTTGGCGGGACGGCCCGGGTCGGCGTTGCCGTGCAGGCGCTTGGCCCACAGCGCGCGGTCGGTGCCGTCGGGGTCGTCCGCGGTCGGCTTCGGGTTGTCGTGGGTGACATCCGGTTTCAGCGGGAAGCCAGCGGCCCCGAGCGCGTCGCGCACCCCGTCGGCGGCGTCGAGATCGGCCACGGTGATCTGGATGTCGAGCATGTCCTTGGCGGGCAACCCGGGCACCGCGGTGGAACCGATGTGCTCGATGCCGCGCGCGGCGGGCCCGCACGCCACCCACAGCCGCGCGATCAGCCGGCGCGCCTGCGCCTCCCACTCCGGGTCGTGCGGCACCAGCCGGTACCCGCCGCTCGCCGCGACCGTCCCGGAGCGCAGGTTGCGTTCGAACGGCACCAGGCGCCGCTCCCACAGCTCCCGCACCGCCGCGTCCACCGCGCCGGGCTCGCCGCTGTTGTCGAGCAATACGTCGGCCACCTCGCGCCGCTGTTCGTCGGTGGCCTGCGCGGCAATTCGCGCGCGCGCATCGGCTTCGGCGACTCCGCGGAATTCCACGAGCCGCCGAATTCGCGTTTCCGCGGGCACGTCGACGATCACGGTGAGATTCATCAACGGCGCCAACCCGTTTTCCACCAGCAGCGGAATATCCTGCACCACCACGGCATCCGCGGGCGCCGCCGAAATCAATTCCGCCGTGCGTTTTCCGACGCGCGGATGGGTGATGGAATTCAGTGTGGCGCGGGCCTCGTCGTCGGCGAACGCCACGGCGGCCAGCGCGGGCCGGTCCAGGCTGCCGTCGGCGGCCAGGATGCCCCGGCCGAACGCCTCCACGAGCGCGGCGAGGCCGTCGGTGCCCGGCGCGACGACCTCCCTGGCGATCACATCCGAGTCGATGAGCACCGCACCGCATTCGGCGAGAACACGTGCCACCGTCGACTTGCCCGCTCCCATGCCTCCCGTGAGGCCGATCCGCAACATCGGCCCAGTCTCGCATCCATCGCCGCGCCCCCGCCGCGCACCCGTCGGCCGACGCTCGCCGGGCGGCCGGGCGCGCCCCCGACCGGGGCCACCGCGCCCGGCCGCCCGGCGCGAATTGCACCGCGACGGCTACAACCGGGCGGATTACCCAGTCGCACCGGCAAATTCACCTCCGCTGCCCCTGTTTGCCCGATCCGTGACGCGGCCGAGACCGATTCGCAACATTTCCGGCGCGGCACCCCTCGCGCACGGTAACTTTCCGACACGCCGAGGCAATTACTTCCGCAAAATACACGGCACAGCACTTTCGTTCGGCTAATCTTCGCCGTGGCGAGGCCAGAACCAGCAAGCAAAGGAACACCATTGGGCACCAGAATCAACCAGACGGGTCGCCACCGCCTGGGTATGGCGGGCGGTGTGCACTGCATCGAGATCCCCGCCGTCGCGGCCGCGCTCGCCGAGCACCGCCGCTCGTGGTTCACCGCGCTGATCAGTCCGGCCCGGCACAGCTTCGCGGCCATGCGCAAACGGTCCGCCGTGGCCGCGACCTCGTGGGTACCGGCAGCCGCCAACTGAGCTGTCCGCACGCAGTGGCCCAGCCGCCCCGGCTGGGCCATTCTCGTGCGTCCCGGCTCAGTGGCGGGCGCCGCCGACCGTGTCGGCCAGTCCGCGCAACCGCGCCCGCAGATCGGCCAGCTCGTCCCGCTCGAGGCCGGTGGCCTCGGCCAGCCGCCTCGGCACGTGCTGGGCCCGGTCGCGCAACGCCACACCGTCCTCGGTGAGCTGCACGATGACCGACCTCTCGTCCTCCGAGGACCGCACGCGGGTGATCAATCCGGTCGATTCGAGGCGCTTCAATAACGGGGAGAGCGTGCCGGAGTCGAGGTCCAGCGCCTCCCCCAGCCCCTTCACCGTCACCGTGTCCCGCTCCCAGAGCACGAGCATCACCAAGTACTGCGGATAGGTGAGGCCCAAGTCGTCCAGCAACGGACGATAGAGCCGCGTGAGGGCGCGCGAGGCGGCGTACAGCGCGAAGCACACCTGGTTGTCGAGCTGCAGTTCCTCGAGCCCCGACACGACACCACCTCCTACTCGACGGTAACCACCCATTCCATTGTGCGCAATCAACCTGGTGGCCGTCACCCCCGCCCCGCTCAGCCGGCGCGTTCTTCGCCCTTCCCGGGCTCCGACCACGATTCCAGCAGCGCCGTGAACTGCGCCAGCAGCGCGCCGAGGCCGGACAGGTCACCACCCAGCTGGTAGGTCTTCAGTTCCGCGGGCGCGGGCAGCTTGGACACGATCTCCGGCAGATTCGCCACCAGCGCCGCCCGCACATTGGCCTCGTTCTGCGCGTTGTCGTTGTCGACGCGGCGCCGGGCGCGGTCCAGCGCCAGCATCTTGCCCTCGTGCTCGGAACGCTGCCGCGCCTCGTCGAGCGCCAGTTCGGCGTCGAGTTCGAGCCTGCGCAGTTCCTCGCGCAACCGCAGGTTCTCGACCTGCTCGGCGTGCTTCTCGCGTTCCAGGCGCAGGGCGTGCAGCGCGGTCTGGTTGGCGAGTTCGGCGACGGCGCGTTCGTCGTCGTGTTCGCGGGTGGTGCGGCGCATCCGTTCGGCGGTCTCGCGGTCGAAGCGCGCGGACTCGTGCCGGGCACGCAGCTCGGCCAGTTCCCGTTCGTTCTCGATGCGGCGTTCCTCGGCGGCCCGGTGCGCCTGCGTCTCGCGCGCCGAAATGACTTCCTGCGCTTGCAGTTCCGCGAGCCGGGCGAGCTGGTTCTGTTCGGTGCGGTAGGGCTTCTGGAGGTTCTCCCACAGTGTGCCGGAGCTGACCACGGCCTCCTTGATCTGCACGGTGACGATGCGCAGCCCGAGCCCGCGGTCGCCGTCCGCGCTGCCCTCGGCGACCTCGCGCAGCCGCGCCGTGAGCTCCTCGATGATGGGCTGTTTGTCGCTGAGCACATCGCGCACGCCCATCGTGGACACCTTGTCCTTGATGGCGGCCTCGGCCTGTTCGCGCAGCTGGATATTGACCAGCCGCATGGGCTCCTCGGCGTCGGAGAAGTCGAGTTTGCGGTAGGCGGTGGCGAAATCCTCGATGATCCACTGCACGTAGCCCTGGACCAGCACGCCTTGCAGTTCGCGGCAGATGCAGTAGGCGTTGATCAGGATGGTCTGCATCGCACCCGGCACCACCAGGTACGCGTCGGTGGACGGGTTGTAGCGGAACGAGACGCCGAGCCCGATGTGCAGCGGCTCCTTGCGGCCGCGCCGGGTGTGCACCACGAAAGCGTTGGGCGGCACCAGGACCGTGCGCCGGCGCCAGTATCCCGTCACCCATACCTCGACGGGCCCCGCCCCGCCGGCCTGCTGCGGCGCCGCCCCGATCCGCTCGGCGCGCTTGCCCAGCGCGCCCCGCGGTCGCGGCGGCGGCGCACCGGCGGGCGTGGGAGCCGCCGCCGGCGCCGCGACCGCCACCGACGTGCCGCTCGGCGACCGACGCGCCCGCAAGTCGTCCTCCAACGCCGACTGCTGCGCGACGACCTGGTCGAGATAGGTGTTCTTACCCGGATTCCCCATGAGCGCACACTACCGGCAAACCTATGCGCTCCCAACAGATTTCACGGCCGGGCAACCCGTGGTCCATACGGTTTCGCTACCACGCTCCACCCGCGCGCGGACCGTGCCCGACCCCCGGTCGCGATCCCGACCGTCACCCCACGCTCCCTCCGCGCGCGGACCGTGCGCGAGCCGACAGGCCGCGATCCCGACGACCGGTTCGGCTCTGCGCACCCGAGCGCCCTCCGGCACTGACCATGCATGCCCGGCGAACATCCGGCGCTCGCCGACTCCGAACCCACCCGATCCGATGGACCGGCAGGCGGTCATCTCGACTTCCTCACCACCGAGGACCCCCGCCCGCCTCGCGCCACGGACCCCACGTGCGGTGATGCCCCACCTGGCATCAAGTGCTGCCCGTCACAACGCCCACGCTCTTGCCTGTTGTTACTCGACACACATACTCTGACCAATGACCTGATAGTCACTATCAGAAATGCCTTACCGGAGGGGAATCATGTCGCAGCCGACCTTGATCGAAGAACCGACGCGGTCGGAGCCGCACCCTCTCGGCGCCCTCGGTCGGTGGGGCCAGATGATGGCGCGGCACCGGCGGATCGTCGTCGCGGTGTGGTTGCTGCTGGTGGTGCTCGGCGGCGCGGCCTATCCCCTGCTGCACGACCGGCTCGGCGCACCCGATTACGCGGTGCCCGGATCGGTCTCTGACCAAGCCGATCAGCTTGTGGCGCAACACTTCTCGCAGTACGGCGTCGAGCAGGACGTGATCGTGGTCCACTCCCCGACCCACACCGCCGACGCGCCGGAGTTCCGCGCGGCGGTGGACCGCGCCCTCGACGCCGCCCGCGCGACCCCGGGCGTGGTCGCCACCCTCGGCCCGTTCCAGGGCGACGCCGCCCGCCAGATCTCCGAGGACCGGCACACCGCGCTCGCCCTGCTCGGCCTCGAGGGCGATATCGCCGCGCGGGTCGCGACCGCGACCGAACTACAGTCCGCCGTCACCGCGCTCTCCGGCGGCGATATCACCCTGGCCGTCACCGGTTACGGCCCCATCCAGGCCGATCTGATGGCCACCGAGACCGCCGATATGAGCCGCGCCGAAGCCATCGGCCTGCCCGTCGCGGCCGTCGTGCTGGTGCTCGCGCTCGGCGCGGTCGCCGCGGCCACCCTGCCCATCACGGTCACCGCCGCCGGTATCGCGGCAGCGATCGGCGCGCTGTTCGGACTGTCGACGTTCCTGGCGTTCGACACGCTGACGCTCTCGGTCGCGGTCATGATCGCGACCGGCACGGCCATCGACTACGCCATGTTCATCGTCAGCCGGTTCGCCGAGGAGATGGCCGCGCTCGGCGTGCGGAACCGCGCCGACCGCGCGCAGATCGACCGCGCCGTGGGCCTGGCCCTCGACACCACCGGCCGCACCGTGCTCGCGTCGGGCCTGATCATCATGATCTCGCTGAGTTCACTGGCGGTGGTGGGCCTGACGATGCTCAACGGCATCGCGATCGGCGTGATCACCGCCGTCAGCGGGACGCTCGCCGCCGCCGTCACGCTGCTGCCCGCGCTGCTCGCGATGTTCGGCCCCGCCGTGCACAAGGGCGCGCTGCCCGCCCGCCTGCGCCCGGCCCTCACCCCGTCGGCGGCGGCCGCCAGTTCCTGGGCCCGCTGGACGCGCACCGTGATGGGCAAGCCGGTCCTGTTCGGCACGCTCGGCGTCGCGCTGCTCGCCGCGGCCGCGCTGCCGCTCACGGGGATCAAGTACGGCATCGATATGGGCATCGGGGCGCTGGCGGAGCGCCCCAGCGGCCAGGCGACCGAACTCGTACGCGAGGAATTCGGGCCCGGGTTGCTCGCCCCGATCACCGTCGTCGCGACGGGTCCCGGCGACACGGCCCTCACCGCCGAAGCCCAGCCGCACATCCAGGCGTTCACCCGGGAACTGTCCGACCACCCGCGCGTCGAGACCGTCATCTCGCTGCCGTCGGCGGGCCGCTGGATGCTCACGGTCGTGCCCACCGAATCGTTCGACTCGCCGTCGGTCTCGCAGCTGGTCGACGACATCCGTTCGCGCGCCACCGAAGTCGAGGGCGCCGAGATCCTCCTGGGCGGCACGCCCGCGGTGTTCGCCGACGTGTCCGACCGCATCACCGAACGGTTCCCGCTGCTCATCGCGCTGGTGCTCGCGGTGTCGCTGGCCTTCCTGATCGTCGCGTTCCGCAGTATCGTGCTCGCGGTCAAGGCGATCGCGCTGAACCTGCTGGCCACCGGCGCGGCCCTGGGCATCACGGTCGCGGTGTTCCAGAACGGCATCGGCGAATCCGTCCTCGGGTTCCAGAGCACGGGTTTCGTGCAGGTATTCCTCCCGATGCTGGTGTTCGCGGTGCTGTTCGGGCTGTCGATGGACTACGAGGTGTTCCTCATCCGCCGCATGAAGGAGGCGTGGGACCGCGAGCCCGACAACACCGCCGCCGTCGCCGAGGGCATGCAGCGCACCGCCCGCCCCATCACCGCGGCGGCCGCGATCATGGTGGCGGTGTTCGCCAGCTTCGTCACCGCGGATGTGCTGGAGCTCAAGCAGATCGGGTTCGCGCTGGCGGTGGCCATCACCATCGACGCGGTGGTGGTGCGCATGGTGCTGGTACCCGCGTTCATGCGACTGTTCGGCCGCTGGAACTGGTGGCTGCCCACCCTGCGCACACCCGCCGTCAGCCGATGACGGCTTCGATCGCCCGGATGATCGAATCCACCGCCTCGGCGTAGACATCGCTGAGCCGGCCGTCGAAATCCTTTGCGGCCCAATGCTCCAGCGCCGAGACGCCGCCCCACACGACGATCGAGGCGATCATCCGGACCTGGAGATCGTTGGCCTCGCGCCCGCTGCGTTCGGCGAACAGCGCGCGGAACTGCTCTTCGAGTTCGCGCATCTGCTTGGCCTGCCCGTCCTTCACCTCCGGGAAGGCGCGCATCAGCCGCAGGCGGCGCGCGATGCGACGCTCGGCGTCGGGGGTGAGCAGCGCGGCCAGCATCGGGGCCACGAGAGGCTTGGCGAGCGCGATCATCTCGTCGACGGGAAGGACTTCGCCGTCACCGGTGGTGCGCAGCACCTCGAGCACCCGAGGATCGGATTCGTCGTAGAGGACGAGCATTTCCTTGGTGCCGAAGTAGCGGTAGATCGAGCTGGGCGACACCTCCGCGGCGGCGGCCACCCGCTCCACCGTGACCTCGCGATAGCCGTGCTCCTCGAACAAGTCCAGCGCCACCCGCTGGATGCGGCTCATCGCCTCGATCTTGCGGCGCTCCCACAGCGTCGCCGGCATCTGACGGTGCACGGTCGTCACAGTCCCATCCCCCGGACCAGGTCGAGCATCTCCGCGCGGAAAAGCTTCGCCGGATCCTGCGATTGCGGCGTCAAGTGTCCGTACACCTCCAGTGCGACCAGTCCGTGCATCCGTCCCCACATGCGCAACGCCAGGGCCAGCCCGGCCGGGGGCAGGCCGGGAAAGGCCTCGCGCACGTGCTCGGCCAAGCTCTCGTCGAAATCGGTCCACCGCGGGTCGCCGAGGGTCTGCGTGGCGGCGGCCGTGGGCCACGCGGCGGCCGCGAGTCCCACCAGACCTTCGCACGCGCGCAGTTCCGCCTCGCGCGCGGGCCCGCCCGGCGGCGGATGGTAGCCCGGCACCGGATCGCCATAGATCAACCGGAACTCGGCCGGGTGCGCGACCGCCCACACCCGCACCTGTTCACCCCACGCCACGATGCGCCCGGCGGGATCTGCTTCGGGCACCGCGTCGCGTGCGGCCTCCAGCCGGTCCACCAGGCCGGCGTAGACGTCGGCGATGAGGGTGGTGATCAGGTCGTCGCGGGTGGCGAAGTAGCCGTAGAGCGCCCCGGCCGTCATGCCCATCTCGCGGGCGATGGCGCGCAGTGTGATGGCGTCCGGCCCGCCCTCGGCCAGCAGGCGCAGGCCGATGTCCTTGATCTCGCGCGTCGCCTCGGCGCGCAACCGCTCCCTGCGGTTCTTCACTTCGACCACCCTTGACACTCTACAGTGTGCGACTACTACCACCGGTGCAGTTACTGAACGGCGTGTAGTTTATGCACTGGGTTCAGAGATGAACTCGGAGTGTTCGGCGTCGTCGGCAGGCTCATCGCTGCGGACCGAGCTTCACGGGCCGGGCGCGCGGATCGTGACGGATCAGCCGCGTCCGAATGGCGCGGCCAGCACCGCGGCGACCACGCCCACCCCGGCGAGCAGCACCAACACCAGCGGAATCACGATGAGCGCCAATGTCTTTCCCGTCGACCCCCGCCGCGGCGGATACGGTGCACCGCCCGGCATCCGTGGCGCGCCCGGATAACCCGGCTGCTGTGGATACGCCCCCGGCGGGTATCCCGGTTGCGCTCCCCACTGCGGACCCGCGTAGTTCACGACGACCCTCCCCTTCACTCGATCCCCGGAGCACCCTACCCGAGAAAGCCCGAAGGCCCCGGTCCGCGTGGGACCGGGGCCTTCGGTGATGCTTTGCCCGAATCAGGCGTTGCCGGAGAGCTTCTCCCGCAGGGCGGCCAGCTGGGCGTCGCTCGCGAGCGACCCGCCGGCGGGCTCGGCCTGGGAGGAGGAGCTGGTCTGCGCGCCGCTCTCGGAGGAGTAGTTCGACGCGCCGCCGCCGTTCGCGGCCTCGGCCGCGGCGTCGGCCGCCATCTTCTCCATCTGCGCGGTGTGCATCTTGTGGCGACGCTCCGCCTCGGCGTAGCGGTTCTCCCACTCCTCGCGCTGCTTGTCGTAGCCCTCGAGCCATTCGTTGGTCTCGGGGTCGAAGCCCTCGGGGAAGATGTAGTTGCCCTGCTCGTCGTAGCTGTCGGCCATGCCGTACTTCGACGGGTCGAACTCGGCGTGGTAGTCCTCGTTGGCCTGCTTCAGCGACAGCGAGATCCGGCGACGCTCCAGGTCGATGTCGATGACCTTGACCATCGCGTCGTCGCCGACGGCCACGACCTGGTCCGGCACCTCGACGTGGCGCTCGGCCAGCTCGGAGATGTGCACCAGGCCCTCGATGCCCTCCTCGACGCGGACGAACGCGCCGAACGGAACGAGCTTGGTGACCTTGCCCGGCACGATCTGGCCGATCGCGTGGGTGCGGGCGAACTGGCGCCACGGGTCTTCCTGGGTGGCCTTGAGCGACAGCGACACGCGCTCGCGGTCCAGGTCGACGTCGAGGACCTCGACGGTGACCTCGTTGCCCACCTCGACGACCTCGGACGGGTGGTCGATGTGCTTCCAGGACAGCTCGGAGACGTGCACCAGGCCGTCGACACCGCCGAGATCGACGAATGCGCCGAAGTTGACGATGGAGGAGACCACACCCTTGCGGACCTGGCCCTTCTGCAGCTGGTGCAGGAACTCGCTGCGGACCTCGGACTGGGTCTGCTCGAGCCAGGCGCGGCGGGACAGGACCACGTTATTGCGGTTCTTGTCCAGCTCGATGATCTTGGCCTCGATCTCCTTGCCCACGTAGGGCTGGAGATCGCGGACGCGGCGCATCTCGACGAGCGAGGCGGGCAGGAAGCCGCGCAGGCCGATGTCGAGGATCAGGCCGCCCTTGACGACCTCGATGACGGTGCCCTTGACGGCCTCGTCCTTCTCCTTGAGCTCCTCGATGGTGCCCCACGCACGCTCGTACTGCGCCCGCTTCTTCGACAGGATCAGGCGGCCTTCCTTGTCCTCCTTGGTGAGAACGAGGGCCTCGACCTCATCACCCACGGAAACGACCTCGTTCGGGTCGACATCGTGTTTGATGGAGAGTTCGCGAGAGGGGATGACGCCTTCGGTCTTGTAACCGATGTCGAGCAGGACCTCGTCGCGGTCGACCTTGACGATGGTTCCTTCGACGATGTCGCCGTCGTTGAAGTACTTGATCGTGGCGTCGATGGCGGCGAGGAAGTCCTCGGCGGAGCCGATGTCGTTGACGGCTACCTGCGGCGAGGTGACGGTGGTGGGCATGTGTCGGTTTGCTCCGGACGGATTGTGGTCGGTTGCGGACATTGGAACTTTCGGTACGCTGCGAGATCACCGCGACGATGCGACGACGGACACATAGGAACGTACCGCACTCGCCTGCCGGTGAAACCCAGCACGGGCGCCTTGTTGTTTCAGTACGCTGAACGTCGGTAGATCGATACTTCGGCACGGCGTGACGTGGCACAGCAGACACTCGCGCGTTCAGCGTACGCGACCTTGGTCCGCGCGGGCAAACCGGTCCGCACGCCACGCCGGGGGATTCGCGCGCCACGCCGGAGGACCCGCGCACCCGCGCCGCCGATAAGCTCTCGGCCGTGTCCGAAGATCGTCACGCGCAGGCATATGAAGTGCTGGGCGCCTCCCGTCCGGCCCGCGTACGGGTGGATTCGGCGGCCAGCGAGTCGGCCAGCCGTCGCTGGTGGGACGCCGACGCGGACCAGTACCACCAGACCCACGCCGACTTCCTCGGCGTCGACTCCCCCGAGGGCGAGTTCATCTGGTGCCCGGAGGGACTGCACGAGGGCGATATGCGTCTGCTCGGCGAGGACCTGGCGGGCAAGCGGATTCTCGAGGTGGGTTGCGGATCGGCGCCGTGCGCGCGCTGGCTCGCCGGGCAGGGCGCGCACCCGGTCGGGCTGGATCTGTCGCGGGCCATGCTCGAGCGCGGTCGCGCCGCGATGGCGGCGGGCGGGCCGCGGGTGCCGCTGGTGCAGGCGGGCGCGGAGTCGCTGCCCTTCGCCGACGCCTCGTTCGACCTGGCCTGCTCGGCGTTCGGCGGGGTGCCGTTCGTCGCGGATTCGGCGCTGGTCATGCGGGAGGTGGCGCGCGTGCTGCGGCCGGGCGGGCGCTGGGTCTTCTCGGTCAATCACCCGATGCGCTGGATCTTCCTCGACGACCCGGGCCCCGAAGGGTTGGTCGCGACCAACTCCTACTTCGACCGTTCCCCTTATGTAGAGGTGGACGCCGACGGCGTGCCGACCTACGTCGAGCACCATCGCACGATCGGCGACCGGGTCCGCGAGATCGTCGCGGCCGGCCTCACGCTGCTCGACATCGTCGAACCCGACTGGCCGGAATGGCTCGACCGCGAGTGGGGCCAGTGGAGCCCGCTGCGCGGCGAGATCTTCCCCGGCACCGCCATCTTCGTCACGGAGAAGCCGGCCGGTTAACCCGCCGCCAACCCGTCCAGCAACGCCGTGCGGGCCTCGAGCACCCGCGCGGCGAGGTCCCCGCCTCGCTCCAGCCAGGTCTCATAGCCCGCGAAGAACACGGCCAGGCCGACCTTCGCCCACAGCCGCGCGCCCACATCGCGCCGGTCCCCGCCGGTCCGGCTCGCGAGGTGCGCGGCCAGCAGTTCCTCGATCGCGGCGCGCTTGGCCAGGTCGCGGGCCCGCAGCGCGGGATGGGCGGCGATGATCGCGTCGCGCACGCGCAGGGCGTCGAGGTGGTCGGCGAACCGGGCGGTCAGCGGGCCGACGACCGCGCCGAGCGTGGCCTCCACGGTCTCGTCGCGCGGGCGCGCGGCCAGCAACTCGGCGAGTTCGGCGCGCAGCTCGTCGTCCTCGGCGAAGAGCAGTTCCTCTTTGGCGCTGTAGTACCGGTGCAGCGTGCGGGTGCCGACCTCGGCCGCGGCGGCGACGTCGGCGACGGTCACCGCGTCGTAGCCGCGCTCGGCGAACAACCGCAGCGCCGCGTCCGCGATCGCCCGGCGCGTGCGCTGCTTCTTGCGGTCCCGCAGGGACAGGGGTGCCGTCGACATGCCAGCATTGTCACGCATGGCATAAAATGGCAGACTATGCCATATGACACCTGATGCCAGAACTGTCGTGATCGTCGGCGGCACAAGCGGTCTCGGCCGCGCCTGCGCCACCGCCTTGGCCGCCGACCCCGGATGGACGGTCGTGATCACCGGCCGCGATCCGGAGCACGTCGCACGGGAGGCGACCGCGATCGGCGTGCGCGGACTGCCACTCGACCTGGGTTCACTCGCCTCGATCGCGGAGTTCGCCACCGCCCTGCGCACAGCGGACCTCCCACCGCTGCGCGCGCTCGTGTGCAACGCGGGCGTGCAGTTCACGCGCCGCGTCCACACGGCCGACGGCGTGGAGGCCACGTTCGGAGTGAATCACCTCGGGCACTTCGCGCTCGTCCAGGCGTTGCTGCCCGACCTGGTGGCGCCGGCCCGCGTCGTATTCGTCACCTCGGGAACGCACGATCCCGGCCGGTTCACCGGAATGCCGCACCCGCTGCCGGTGTCGGCCCGCGACCTGGCCCGGCCGCCCGCCCCGACCGAGCCCGCGCACGTCGACGGCCGCCGCCGCTACAGCACCTCGAAACTGGCCAACCTGCTGACCACCTACGAACTGGCGCGCCGCCTGGCCGACGAGGGCGTGACGGTCAACGCGTTCGACCCCGGCCTGATGCCCGGCACCGGCTTGGCCAGGGACGCGAGCCCGATCACGCGCGCCCTGTGGCGCACCGTCGCCCGCGCGCTGGTCGCACTCCCCGGCGTCCGCACTCCCGCGCGCTCGGGCGCGGACCTCGCCCGGCTGGTGACCGATCCGGCCCTTGCCGGCACCACCGGCCGCCACTTCGTCGGCCGCGCCGAGCGCCCTTCCTCGACGGCGTCCTACGACCGCGACACCCAGCGCGCGCTCTACGAGGACAGCGTCGCGCTGGTCGCCGAACTCGCGCGCTGAGGACATCGAAAGGGCCGCACCACTCGAAAGTGATGCGGCCCAGGGGTTTCGACGCGGTCAGTCCTTCGTCGGCTTTCGGCCCGCCTGTTCGAGCGCCTGGCGGAGGGCGTACTCGATCTGCGCGTTGATGCTGCGCAGATCGTCGGCGGCCCACCGCGCCATGGCCTCGTGCACGGCCGGGTCGAGGCGCAGCAGCAGCTTCTTGCGTTCGACCATGATCAGCGGCTCAGTGGTAGAGCGTGCCGGTGTTCACGACGGGCTGGGTGGCTCGGTCGCTGCACAACACCACCAGCAGGTTCGACACCATCGCGGCCCGGCGTTCCTCGTCGAGTTCCACCATGCCCTGTTCGGCGAGCCGGTCCAGCGCGTGCCCGACCATGCCGATCGCGCCGTCCACGATCTGCTCGCGCGCGGCCACCACCTGCGCCGCCTGCTGGCGCACCAGCATGGCCTGGGCGATCTCCGGCGAGTAGGCGAGGTGGGTGATCCTGGCCTCGATCACCTCGATACCCGCCGTCTCCGTGCGGTCACGCAGCTCGACGGTGAGTTCCTCGGCCACTTCGGCGCCGTCGCGCAGGCTGGTGCGGCCTTTGTCGTGCGCGTCGTAGGGGTGCGTGGTGGCCAGGTGCCGGACCGCGGCCTCGGACTGGGTCTCCACGTACTCCTCGTAGTCGTCCACGGCGAAGGCGGCCTTGAAGCTGTCGACCACCCGGTAGACGACGACGGCGGCGATCTCCACCGGGTTGCCGTCGGCGTCGTTGACCTTGAGCTTCTGCGTTTCGAAGTTGCGCACCCGCAGCGAGATGCTCTTGCGGTCGGTGAGCGGCACGACCGAGAAGAATCCCGGTTCGCTCACCGAGCCGATGTAGCGGCCGAAGAACTGGATGACCTTGGCCTCGTTGGGATTCACGATGATCAGGCCCGTCGCCAGCAGGGCAAGCACGACGACGATCACCGTCGCCGCGATCGCCGCGATCAGCGCGGAGACGTTGCCGTCCCTGGCCATGGCGACGAATCCGAGCGCGGCGACCGCGCCGAAGAACAGGGTGAGCACCAGCCAGGCCAACAGGACGAGAAAGCCGTTGACGTGACGAGCGGGCCTGAGTTGCATGACATCCTCCCGGTATCAGAGTGATATCACTACGCTAGCACACGCTCCGGGCCCCGGCCAGGGGCGCGACATTGCGATTGCAGCGGAAGACATTGCGCGGGTCGCATTCCGCCTTCAGCGCCGCCAACCGGGCGTAAGTCGCGGCGCGGTATCCGGCTCGGGTCTGCGCCTCGCCGGCCGACGCGCCCGCGCCGTAGAGGAACGCGAGACTGTGCCCGATCGTCCACGGCGCCAACGCTTCCCGGATCAGGGCGTGCCCCTCGGGTGCGGTGTCGTCACCGGGTGCGGCCATGGTGATCGCGCGCACCACATACGCCGCGTCGCGATGGTCCACGGCACTGCCCGCCGACCCGGGCGCACCGAGCGCACCGCCGAGATGCCGGATGTCGAGCACGGCGGGCACCGCGCCCTCGGGTCCGGCCACCCGCCACAGCGCCGCGATCGCGTCCTCGCTCAGGTCGTCGAGCAGCGCGTTGGTGGCCGAGTAGGCGTGCGGGTCGGGCGGGTCGGCGTGGATCGTGTGCGTCTCGGTGTAAGGCATCTCGCGTAGGTCGTCGCGCACGCCGTCCCCCACCGCGCGCAGGGGTGCGACGAGCCGGTCGCCCTCCTGCGCCGACCCGAGGAACGCGACGCGGATCGACAGTGCGAAGCGGCCGCGCAGCGCGGGCGGGAGTTGCGGGATGTCGGGGTAGGTCAGCATCGCGACGGTGGAGGTCACCTCGTCGGGCACCGTCCGGGTCCAGTGCCGCCACGCTTCCAGCGCGGCCGCGGCCCGGGACGCGTCGAATACGAGTTGCCCTCCATAGACCGCGCGGACCGGGACGAGTCCGGTCGTCAACGCGGTCACCACGCCGAAGTTGCCGCCGCCGCCGAGCGCCGCGCCGAACAGCACGTCACCGGGGCGCAGCGTGCGCACCCGGCCATCCGCTGTGACCATCTCGAGTTCCCGCACATGGTCGGCGGCGTATCCGAATTTCCTTGCGAGCAAGCCGATTCCGCCGCCCAGCGTGTAACCGACGAAGCCCACCGAGGGGGAGGAACCGTTCAGCGGAGCCAATCCGTACTCGGCGGCCGCGGCCACCAACGCGCCCGCCCGCACGCCCGCACCGATTCGCGCGGTGCGCGCGTCGGGGTCGATGGCGATGGCGTCCATCCGCGCGGTGCTGATGAGCACGCCGCCGTCGGCCGCCACCGACAGTCCGTGCCCCGTCGCCTGCACGGCCACCGGAAGCCCTCGACGCGCGGCGTATTCCACGGCGGCGCGCACGTCCTCGGTGCGCCGCGCGCCGACCACGACGTCGGGGCGGTGGGTGTAAGCGGTCTGGAATCCGGCGATCTCGTCGTCGTAGCCGGGGTCGCCCGGACGGAACACCGGGCCGTCGAATGCGGGAAGTTCGTTCGTCATGGCTTCGACGATTCCCGCGCCGAAGCCAGAAGTACAACAGATAGTTTTTCTCGGATCTAGAATCATTGGTTATGGAACTGCGGCAGCTGCGCTACTTCGTCACCGTCGCGGAGGAGGGGAACTTCACCCGCGCCGCCGCCCGCCTGCACCTGGCCCAGCCGGGGTTGAGCGCCCAGATCCGGCAGCTCGAACGCGAACTCGGCCAGCCGCTGCTCGATCGCGGCGGCCGGACGGTGACGCTCACCGAGGTCGGCGCGGCGGTGCTGCCGCACGCGTGGGCGGCGCTGGCCGCCACCGACCGCGTCGCGGGCGTGGTCGCCGAGTTCACCGGACTGCTGCGCGGCCACGTGCGCGTCGGCCTGATCTCCGGTGCGGCCGGCGAGGAGTTCGACGTGGCCGCCGTGCTCGCCGCCTTCCACACCGACCATCCCGCCGTCGCGATCAGCCTCGTCGAGGACACGTCCGAACGGATGCTGGCCGCGCTCGATCGCGGCGAGCTCGACATCGCGGTCGTCGGCCTGACCGGCGCGGAGTCCGGCGCCGGGCTGGGCGCGCAGATCGTCCTGGACACGCCGGTCGTCGCCGCCGTCGCCGCGGGCGACCCCGAGCTCGGTGATTCCGTCGCGCTCGCCGAGTTGCGCGATCGCCCGCTGATCTGCCTGCCGCGCGGCTCCGGGGTGCGCGGCGTGCTCGAACTCGCCTGTGCCGCCGCCGGTTTCGAGCCTCAGGTGGCGTTCGAGGCGGCCGCGCCCCCGCTGCTGCTGCGGCTGGCCGCCCACGGCCTCGGCGTCGCCGTGGTGCCCGGCCTCACCGGTTCGGAGGCGGCCGCGCACGGCGTGCGGGTGGTGCCCATCGAGCGGCCGGCGCTGCGCGGCAGGCTCGCGCTGGTGTGGCGCACCGACCGCACACCGGCGCCCGCCACGAAGGTCCTTCTCGGGCAATTGCGGCTCGCCCTCGGAAACGGATCGAGCGACTCGGAACAATAGATCAAAAGACCAGAACAACCCCTCTCCGAATATACTGCGGAGTAACGAACTCCACTTACCGGAAATGTCGCGCCCGGCGGAAACAACCGGTATCGTTTTCACGAAATATGCGGCCCGATTCACCAGCAAAGACACTGTTCAGTACACTTGTCAGCGCACTCTCCATCCCCTGGTTGGGGGCTTCAACCAACCTCCGGTCGGTATTGCAGAATTCCCTCCCATCGGTGTGGACATCCACCATTCCCGAGGAGCATCATAATTCTTATCCGGTGCCGTTCGTCGGGGGAACGTCATGGAATTCGGCAAGGATTGGAAGTGCAATGTTCATCAGGAAATTGGTAGCGGCCGCCTTCATAGCGGTAGCCGCCACCGGCATCGCCGCGGCCACCGGCCACGGCCAAGGGACGCTCGCGGGCTTCAGCGGCCAGGACGGCCCCGTCGCCTACACCACCAGCTTCGCGGCGGACCACTCGAGCATGGAAGTGACGCTCGCCTCCGGCAAGTTCGTGCCCGCACCCGACGCGGTCGCGGTCGTCGCCGAAGACGGCACCTTCATCGGCGCCATCCCGCTGCGCATCGACGCACACGCGGTAGCGCCCAGGATCGACGCCTCCGGCACCGTCCTGACCCTCACCCCGGTCGGTGGGCCCAGCCCCGCGGCCGTGATGTCGCAGGATATGCCCGGCGTGCACGAGGCGGGCGGACCCGTCACCATCGGTGTGGCCGCCGGTATCGGCTGCGTCATCGGCGCCGCGATCGGCATTTGGTTCTTCATCGTCGGCGCGTTCGTCGGCTGCGCTGTCGGTGCGGCCATCGGTGCGACGGTCGGTTTCTTCTTCATCCCCGGCCCGTGATCGACGGCGACAGTTCCGGTGACGGCGCGACCGTCACCCACCCCAGAACGAAGGCCGGGCACCCCTCGGGTCGCCCGGCCTTCGCCTGCGCGCTCAGAGCAGTCGCGACAGGAACGCTTTCGTGCGTTCGTGTTTCGGGTCCGCCAGCACCTCGCGCGGGACACCCGCCTCCACGACGACGCCGCCGTCCATGAACACCAGCTGGTCGGCCACCTCGCGCGCGAAACCCATCTCGTGGGTCACCACGACCATCGTCATGCCGGTGCCCGCCAGCTCCCGCATGACCGCCAGCACCTCGCCGACGAGTTCGGGGTCCAGCGCCGAGGTGGGCTCGTCGAACAGCATCAGCTTGGGGTCCATGGCCAGCGCCCGCGCGATCGCCACCCGCTGCTGCTGCCCGCCGGACAGCTGCGCCGGATAGGCGTTCGCCTTGTCGCCCATGCCTACCCGGTCGAGCAGTTCCTTGGCGCGCGCGACCGCGTCGGCCTTGCGCACCTTCTTCACCTGGGTGGGCGCCTCGATGATGTTCTCCAGCGCCGTGCGGTGCGGGAACAGGTTGAAGTGCTGGAACACCATGCCGATGTCGCGGCGCTGTTTGGCCGCGTCGCGCGGGTGCAGCTCGTAGAGCTTGTCGCCCTTCTGGCGGTAGCCGACCAGGTCGCCGTCCACGTAGAGCCGGCCCGCGTTGACCTGCTCGAGGTGGTTGATGCAGCGCAGGAATGTCGACTTGCCCGACCCGGACGGGCCGATCAGGCACAGCACCTCCCCGCGCGCCACCTCCAGCGAGATGCCCTTGAGCACTTGCAGCGCACCGAAGTTCTTGCATACCCGGTCCGCGACGATCATCGGCGGCGCGGCTTCGTCCTTCGCCACGGTCATTTCGCCTTCACCACACTCTGCGCGTCGGCCAGCTCCTGCAACTGTTTCGCGGTGAGCTGGCGGGAGACGCCGCGCGAGTAGTGCCGCTCCAGGTAGTACTGGCCCACCATGAGCACGCTGGTGATGGCCAGGTACCAGGTGGCGGTGACCAGCAGCAGCGGGATCGGCTGGAAGTTCACGCCGTAGATGTCGCGGGCGCGGCCGTAGAGGTCGGTGCTCAGCGGGATCGCCGTCACCAGCGACGTGGTCTTCAGCATGCCGATCAGCTCGTTGCCGGTGGGCGGGATGATCACCCGCATGGCCTGCGGCAGCACGGTGCGGCGCATGGTCTGCGACCAGGACATGCCCAGCGCGACCGACGCCTCCCGCTGCCCCTCACCCACGGAATTGATGCCGGCGCGCACGATTTCGGCCATGTACGCGGCCTCGTTGAGGCCCAGGCCGATCACGGCGAACGTGAACGCCGCCTGCAAACCCTGCACGTCGAGTTCGAAGAACTGGGGTCCGAACGGCACGCCCAGCTGGATCTGCCGGTAGATCGACGGGAACAGTCCCCAGAACACCAACTGCACGAACACCGGTGTGCCGCGGAAGATCCACAGATACACCCACGCGGTGGCGCGCAGCACCGGGTTCGGCGACAGGCGCATCACCGCCAGCACCGTGCCCAGCGCGATGGCGATCGCCATGGCGAGCACGGTCAGCTCGAGGGTGACCACCGCGCCGGACAGGATGCGGCTGTCGAACAGGTAGCGGGCGTAGGTGTCCCACTGGTAGGCCGGGTTGGTGGCGGCGCCGTAGATGAACAGGCCCAGCAGGACGAGGATGGCGGCCGCCGCGATCCAGCGGCCCGGTTTGCGCAGCGGGACCGCCTTGATGGGTTCCGGCTCGCTCGGCGCGGCGCCGCGCCCGGGATCACCGGGCGCGGCGGACTTCTCCAGATCGGGCATGTGTCAGCTCACGGCTCCGTTGATGACGGATTCGGTGATGCCACCTTCCTGCACGCCCCACGCCTCGGTGATCTCGCGGTACTGGCCGTTCTGGATGAGGTGGTTCACCGCGGCCTGCAGGGCGGCGGACAGCGGGCTGCCCTTGGCGACGGCCCAGCCGTAGGGGGCGGAATCGAAGACCGGGCCTGCGGGCTCGATCTTGCCGTCGCTCTGCTTGATGGCGTAGGCGGTCACCGGGGAGTCGGCGGACATGGCGTCCACCTGGCCGAGCACCAGCGCGTTGGTGGCGGCGGACTGCTCCTCGAACGCCTTGATGTCGATCGGCGGCTTGCCCTGCGCGACGCATTCGGCGCTCTTGGCGGGCACCTCGTCGGTGTGCTCGATGGTGGTGGCCTGGACGGCGACCTTCTTGCCGCAGGCGTCGTTCGGGTCGATCGGCTTGCCGACCGGCTGCGCCCACTGGATACCGGCGCTGAAGTAGGTGGTGAAGTCGACCTGCTCCTCGCGCTCCTTGGTGTCGGTGATCGACGACATGCCCACGTCGTAGGTCCCGGCCTGCACGGCGGGGATGATCTTCTCGAACGCCGACTCGACGTACTCGGCCTCGATACCGAGGACATCGGCCACGGCGTCCATCAGGTCCACGTCGAACCCGACGATCTTGCCGCTCGCATCCTTGTACTCGTTCGGCTGGTAGGGCACATTCACGCCGACCACCAGCTTGCCGGCCTGCGCGATCTTGTCCGGCAACTGCGCGGCGATGGTGTCGACCTTGTCGACCTGAACCTTCTCCGCTTCCGTCCCGGTTTCCTCGGTATTGGTACACCCCGTCAGGACGAGTGCGCCACCGGCGAGCGCACACATCGCCTGCAGGGCACGCCTGCCAAGCACGGATCGAACAGACACAGCAGCCCTCCACATTTCGGATAAGGGAAACCCGGGTGTCACCACCCGTTTGGCAATCTAAGCGACCACGCCACCCGGCGCTGGACAGTAACCGAAGATTAATCCGATCCGTAATCCCGCCACCGCGCACAGCAACCCGACCACCGGCGCGACACCCTAGCACACGGGGGGTGGGTATATTCGCTGGTCACGTTGGGTGTGGGGTGGGTGGAGGCGGTGCGGGGCACGTGGGGCGCAGCAGGTCGGAGACGGTCGGCGCGACGACTCCCCCACTGCCGCAGCAACATTCCAGCACGGGCGCGTTCGGACAGTGGCGTCCGCGTGGACGGGAGGTCGGGCGTGGCCGAGTGGACTGCGATGACAGCGCCGTCCCCGAGTTGTTTGTCGTCGGCTCGGAAGTCCCGGGTACGGCATGCCCTCGCGGACATGGCGATCCAGGGCTCACCGAACTGTCCTGCCAAACGGTAATCACACGCCGACGTAGTCGGCGACGGAACCATCCCCGCATGCGCGGGGAGCACGGCAGGGCCTTGTAGGCGGAGACCAAGTCCACGGGCTCATCCCCGCGAGAGCGGGGAGCCCCTGATCTACCTGTGGTTTCGAGCCGGACCACCACTCTACCTGCACTTTCGACGATCACCTCACCTCCGCTCGGGTGCCGAAAGGCAACGGACCCAGCTGATGACTCGCTGTACCCCTTCATGTTCACAACGCCCTCATCCCTCCCCCCGTCAGGCGCATAGTGGGTCCATGAAATATGTCTTGCTGATCTGTGACGACGAGACCGCGTCGCCGAGTATGGAGGAGATCACGGCGGACCCGGCGTTCAAGGCGTACGACGACGAGGTGGATCGCCGGGGGACCAGTCTGGCGGGCGCACGGTTGCGTCCGGTGGCGGAGGCCAGGACGGTCCGGGTCCGGGACGGGGAAACGCTGGTGTCCGACGGGCCGTTCGCGGAGACCAAGGATTTCGTCGGCGGCGTCGACATCATCGAGTGCGCGAATCTGGACGAGGCGCTCGCCATCGCGGCCCGCCATCCCTACGCGCAACGCGGGTGCGTCGAGGTCCGTCCCGTGTGGGAGTGAGACCGAACGCCGGAACCTGACCGAGGCTGTCGGCCGAAGATTCTTCTCGGATCGATGTCGATCCGGTGCGACTTCGTTCGTAGGTGGGGCAGAACCGCCCGCGCACTTCAGGGCCTGGGTGGCGCGCTCACGGCACCGGCCGCGCTGTCACTGCTGGCCGTGACCTTCCCCGAAGGCAAGCACCGCATCCGCGCACTCGGCATCTTCGGAGCCGTGGGCGGCGTGGCGGGCACGGTCGGCGTGGTCGCCGGCGGTCTGATCGCCGACGGTCCCGGCTGGCGCTGGGCGTTCCTCATCAATATCCCCGTGGGCCTGTTGCTCATCACGCTCGCCGCGATCCACGTGGTCGCCGATCGGCCCCGCGAAGGTCCAGCGCGTCTCGATGTCGCGGGCGCGACGACTGTCACCGGTGGACTCCTGATGTCCGTCTACGCGCTGCACCACGCCGCCACCCACGGCTGGCTCGCCGTCTCCACGCTGGGGTGGTTCCTCACGGCCGCCGGCCTGCTGGTGGCGTTCGTGCGGATCGAAGCGCGCTCACCGGCACCGCTCGTCCCCCTCGCGACCGTGCGACACCGCCCCCTGGTCACGGCGAACCTGACGAACTTCCTGGCGTTCGGCGCGTTCTTTGCCTTCATCTTCCTCGGGTCGTTGCTCATGCAGCAGCAGCTCGGCTACACACCGAGCCAGGCCGGACTGGCCTGGTTGGCCACTACCACAACAGAATTCGCGGCCGCCGCCACTGCGGGCCGCCTCGCCACCCGCCTGGGCATCCGCCCCCTGCTGATCACCGGCCTGTCTCTTCTGGCGACCGGCATGCTCTGGCTGACCCAACTCCCCGCCGACGCCTCCTACACCACCCATCTCCTGCCGGCGTTCCTTCTCGCGGGCCTCGGCTTCGGATTGTGCGTCCCCTCCCTGCAAATCGTCGCCCTCTCCGGCGTCTCCGCCTCGGAGTCGGGACTGGCCTCGGGCCTTGTCGAAACCGTGCGCGAGATCGGCGCGGCAGCCGGCGTCGCCGCCGTATCCACCGTGCTCGTGTCCGGAACCGGCCTCCCCGGGTTCCACACCGCCTTCACCGCCATCGCCGTGCTCGCTATCGCCGGAATGATCACCACCGCAATGGGATTCCGGCGCGCGGAGTTGGAGCAGTTGGTATCCGCCGACTCCGCCGACAACCCACCGACCGTTGCCGACTCGACGTTGTCCAGGACGCCCACGGCATGAGGGCTTCTCGCGACACGGTCTGGAAGAGCGCCGACTGCGCAGGCCAGATGAAGTCAGCCGGTGAGGTGGAGTCAGACTTGGGCACTTGCGGGGATGCTCATCCCCGCGTGCGCGGGGAGCACCACTGATTGACCTGGGTGTTTCCGGGCCGAAGCGGCGAATTTCCTTCACTTTTCGTCGAAACGATCACCCCCGATCCGGTTCACTCGTGGGGTGGTTCGCCGGTGACAATGTGGTCGGCGTGGCTCAGTCCTTCGCGGACCAGGCGGGTTACGTGGCCGCCGCGGAGGCGGTAGATCACGTGGCGGCCCTCTTTGCGGGCGTCGACCAGGCCGGTGAAGCGGAGTTTGGCCAGATGTTGGCTGACGGCGGTGCGGGAGGCGCCGCAGGCTTCGGTGAGAGCGGTGACGTCGGATTCGCCGTGGGTGAGCAGCCAGAGGAGGTGGAGGCGGGTGGGGTCGGAGAGCATCTGGAAGATGCTGGTGGCGACGGCCAGGCGGGCGTCGTCGGGGGTGTGGACGTGGGCGAGGCTCGCGGGGGCGCCTGCGGGGTCGGAGGCTGCGCGCTCGGGCATCGCCCGTCACCTCTCATCCGGTCGTCGCGGCCTGGGTGGCGGGTAGGCGCGCCGGCCACAGGCGGGTGGCTGTGATCCATGCCAGTGTAGCCAGGAGGGTGAGCGCGACCGCCGCCGCGACGTGCCCGAGTCGCGCGCCCGCCCATCCCGCGAGGGGGTAGGTGAGCAGGTAGCAGGCGTGCGACAGGGAGAACTGGGTGGTGAACACCGAAGAGCGCTCCGATTCGTCGGTCCGGTAGCGCAGCAATCGCGCCGTCGGCGTGTTGACCAGGGATGTCCCGGCCCCCAGCACCAACCACGTCACGCCGAGCACCAGCCAACCGTTGCCGCGCCCGGGATCGGCGAACAACAGCACACTCAACGCCGCCAGTCCGAGGGAGGCGACCGCGCAGCCGCCGAGCATCAGCACGCGATCGGGGACCTGGGTGAGCAGGCGCGGGAGGGTCAGTGCCACCGCCATCGAACCCGCGCCGAAGCAGCCGAGGGCTATGGCGACGCCGATATCGTTGCTCCCCAACAGGTCTCGCACATACACCACGGTGTTGACGACCACCGCGCCGGTCGCCGCCGCGACTGCGAGATTCATTGCGAGCAAAGAACGCAGCACCGGCCGCTCCCACATCACCTTGGCGCCCTGCATAACTCGCGTGAGGAACGGTCGCGACCGATCCGGTGGTGGCAGCGCGGGCAGCGAGGTGCCCAGCACCAGCAGTGCCGACCCGACGAATCCGGCGACGGTGCCCGCGAACAACGCCGAGTAGCTGACGAACAGCAGCGCCACCGCCGCCAGCAGGGGCGAGAGCACCGCCTCCAGGTCGTAGGCGAGGCGCGAGAGTGACAGGCCGCGCGTGTACTGGTGCTCGTCGGTCAGCACCGACGGGATCAACGACTGGAAAGCGGGCGTGAAGGTGGCCGAGGCCGACTGCAGGATCAACACCAGCACGTAGATCTGCCAAACCTCCGAGACCCACGGGAGCAGGAGCGCCACGGTCGCTCGCGCCACATCGGCCCCCACCAGCACCGCCCGCTTCGGCAGACCGGCGACCACGACCGCGATCACCGGGGCGAGCCCCACGTACGCCCCCATCTTGATCGCGAGCGCGGTTCCCAGGACCGCCCCGGCCGAGCCCCCGGCCAGGTCGTAGGCCAGCAAGCCCAGTGCGACGGCTAGCAGCCCGGTGCCGACCAGCGCGACGACCTGGGCGGCGAACAACTTCCGGAACGTCCGATTCCGCAGTACATCCAGCACGACCGCATCCCTCCCTTATTCGACAGGGCGCCACCACTATACGACTTTACGTGCGCACGTGCGCACATATCAGGGCCGATCCTTCTCGTTATCCGGCTCAGTCCAGGGCGATGGCCTCCACGACCGGCAGGCGAGCGGCGTGCAGGGCGGGCGGCACCGACCCCGCCAGGGCCAGGAGCAGGGCCGCGAGGGCGTAGCCGAGTTGGATCGGGCTCGGCTCGTAGGCCACGTCCAGGGTCATGGCCTGGCCCATGGCGGTGGTGGCCAGATGCTGGATGACCGCGCCCGTCACGAGCCCCACAGCGGCCCCGGACACCGCGATCCCCGCCGATTCGGCGAGCACGGTGCGCAGCAGGAACCCGCGCGCGGCCCCCATCGCGCGCAGGACGCCGAGTTCGCGCCGGCGCTCCAGCATGGACAGCATCGCGGTGTTGAGCAGGGCGGCGGTCGCGACCAGGACCACGATCCAGAGGATCGCGCCGGAGAGCGCGGTGCCCTGCCGCA
Source organism: Nocardia puris (assembly GCF_003315035.1). Lineage (GTDB taxonomy): Bacteria > Actinomycetota > Actinomycetes > Mycobacteriales > Mycobacteriaceae > Nocardia > Nocardia puris. The sequence goes on along the minus strand of NZ_QNRE01000007.1, from coordinate 174,528 downwards.
CCCCGTCGGTGACGGCGCGCACCGCGCCCGCGCCGGTCTCGACCTGGAGACCGGGCGGCACCGTGCGGCGGATCTCCTCCAGTACGACGGCCGGGTCGGCGTCCGGGGCGAACGCGAGGCCGAGGATCGTCTCCCCCGGCCGCTGGAACCAGTCGCGCAGGATGTCGAGGTCGAGCAGCACGATGCCCGACACCGCGGAGAAGTAGGGGACGATGGCGAGGACGCGCACGCGGTGCACGCCGGTCGGCGTCGGCAGGTCGATCAGCGTGCCGATGTCGGCGGACAGCCGATCGGCGACGTCGCGGGAGAGCACCACGCCTTCGCCGGAGGCCATTCGCCGCACCACCCACGGCGCGAGTTCGCCCACGCCCACCGCGGGCAGCCCGGCCTCGAACGCCTGCAGCAGAACGCGGTCGCGGCCGAGCGTGGCGAAGGCCATCTGCGCCGAAGTGACCTCGCGCACACCGGGAACCGCCCGCAGCCGGTCTTTCAGACCGGCGGGAAGCACCGGGCCCGTGGGAAATTCGGCGAGCGTGGCCGGGCTGACATAGGCGTCGCGCCCGCCGAGCGCCCCGAACGAATCCGCCGCGGAGTCGACCAGGTTGCGCGACGCGCCCCCCACGGCGACGGTGGCGGTGACCGCGATCATCACCGTCATGGCGGTGGCCCACACCCGCCGCGGCGCGCGGTGCACGGTGGTCGCGCCCAGCGCACCGGCCGATCCGCACAATCCCGTGGTCGCCGCCGCCAGCCGGACCATCGGTCGCATCCCCGCGAAGCACAGGCAGATGGCTCCGGCGATGGACAGTGCGATCGTCGCGACCGAAAGTTGGCCCACCCCCGCGTAAGTCAGATACACCGCACCAGCGAGCATCACCACACCGCCCGCCAGTGCGAAGCCCTTCGCGACCGGACCGACCGGGGGTACGCGCGAACCCGCCACCGGCGCGAGCGCTTCCACCGGTTCCACGCGATAGACCTGGCGCGCGGCCAGCACCGTCGCGGCGACACTCGCCAGCACGCAGGACACGATCCCCGCCGGAATCGCATGCGGCGGAACCATATAGCGCGGGCGCACCTCGGCCGCCGCGATCATCGCCGTCGGAATGCCGTCGATGGCGAAGCGGCCGAGGAAGACGCCGAGCAGCGCGCCGAGCACGCCGCCGAGCATGCCGATCAGGACGGCTTCGGCGATGAGGTCGCGCACCAAGGCGTTTCGGCGTCCACCGACCGCCCGCAACAGCGACAGCACCGGCCTGCGTTGCGCCACAGCCATGCTCATCACGTTGTAGACGAGGAAGCTCGACACCACCAGGGCCGCGGCGGCGGCCATGATGGTCGAGTACTCGACCACCCGGATCGATCCGCTCGCCTGGAGCGCGCGCAGGCTCGGGTCGGCGACGACCGCGCGGCCGTCGACTACGGCGGTGAGGTCCGCGCGCACGCGCGCCGCGTCCGCGCCGGGGTCGGTGACGATCTGGATCGAGTCGAGAGAGCCCGCGCGCCCGGCGATCTTCTGCGCCACGGGGAGCAGCGCGAGGACGATGTAGCCGCTGTTGAGGTCCTTCGACGCCGCGTCGTCGAGCACCCCCGCGACCGTTACGGTGGTGTGCCCCAGAGGAAACCGCTCGCCTGGTCGCCTGCCCAGTGCCGCGCCGACCACCACGCCGTCGGGCACGGTCAGCAGGTTCGCGCCCGTGCCGCCGAGCGCGCCGTCGAGGTCGCCGCCGAGCGCCGCCACCCGCGCGTCCGCGCCGACCAGCAGCGCGCGCTGGTCGGACGGGCCGATCCGGGTGCGCAGCATCGGCACCGCGGCCCGGACGCCGGGCACGTCCGAGACCTCGCGCAGGAGGTCCTGATCGAATCCGCTCTCGGTGACGCCGGTGACCTCCAGCGACGCGTCACCCCCGATCGCGTCGGTCAGGGCCGCGACCGACCCGGTGACCGAGCCCGCCATGCTGAGCACGGCGACGAGCAGCGCGCAGGAGAGCGCCAGCACCGCCGTCGAGAGGGCCGAGCGCGCGGGGTGGGCGATCAGTTCACCGAACGTGAACAGCCGCCACCTGTCCCAACCCGCTCGGATCACGGGGAGACGACCTGTTCGGACGACCTGTCGCGCAGGGTGCGGGTCGAATCTCCCGGGTCTTCCCGCGCGGCGTGTTCGGCGGCTCGCCCGGCACGCGCCTCGGGCTCCGGCCGGATCGAGTGCTCGCCGCCGGGACTCTCCTCCGTTCGCGCCGCGATTCTCCCGTCCCGCAATGTGATCACCCGGTCGCATCCTCTCGCCGCGTCGCCGTCGTGGGTCACCATCACCACGGCCGCGCCGTCGTCGGCGAGTCCGCGGAGCAGGTCGAGAATCGCGGCGCCCGAGGCGGAGTCGAGGTTTCCGGTGGGTTCGTCGGCGAGGATCACCGCCGGATCCATCATCAGGGCGCGCGCGATCGCGACGCGCTGCATCTGCCCGCCCGACAGTTCGGCGGGGCGGTGGCGCGCGCGGTCGGCGAGGCCGACGCGGTCGAGCAGGTGCCGCGCACGGGGTTTCGCCCGGCGCAGCGGCGTGCCGCCCAGCAGCGCGGGGACGGCGACGTTCTCCCACGCCGAGAGCGACGGCACCAGATTGAAGAACTGGAAGACGAAACCCACGCGCGTCCTGCGGAATTCGGAGAGCCACCGCTCGTCGCGCCCGTCGATCCGCTCCCCCGCCACCGTGACCGTTCCCGCGCCGGGCGAGTCCAGGGCGCCCAGCAGGTGCAGCAGCGTGCTCTTCCCGGACCCCGACGGTCCGGTGATCGCGGCGAAGCACCCCGCCTCGATGCGCAACGTCACGCCGTCGAGCGCGCGCACGACGCCCGCGCCGATGCGATATTCCTTGACGACATCGGCCAGTTCGATCGCGGGCCGTGTCACGGGGCGGTCGCTCCGCGCACGGCGTCCACCATGATCGACCGCAGCGTCGTGACGTAGGTGCGCACGGATTCGTGCGCGACGGGGGTGTCGGGGTGGATGACGCTCAGCGACGTGCCGCCCGGCAGCCGGTTCACCCAGATCAGCACCTCCTCCGAGGCCGCCCGGTTGCCGTAGATGCCGCCGTTCACCATGTCGAAGTATTCGTTGCCCGCGAAATCGCGCGCGTCGACGTAGGAGATCATCGGCGTCGACCAACCGGGCTCCACGTCGATTCCCACATCGGGCGGCACCAGCTCGAGCACCCGATGGAACGACACCCCCGTCAACCGCATTCCGCTGTCGTACGCGCGCTGCGCGCTGCGCACGAGCCGCCCGAAATCCGCTGTCGCGCCTACGGGGAACGCCACCGGCACCAGCGTCGCGTACCAGCCCACAGAGATCAGTTCCGCCACCGAGGATCGCGCGCTGATGGGCGTCATGCAGAAGTAGTAGTCGCGCCGGGCCACCGCCCGCTCCACCATCGCCGCCGCCGCGAACACGCCGCCCACGAACGCCGCGCCGCGCTCGGTGCACAGCTGCTCGAATCGCTCGGACTCCTCGGCGTCGAGCAGCGGCACGGTGAGGTGCGCGCCCCTGGTGTAGCCGTCGCTGCGCTTGCCCAGATCCAGCGGAAACGAAGGCAGCACACCGTCGTTGCCGCGGACCAGCTCCAGCCACCGCCGCACGCCCGGGGACGCGAGGGACAGCCGCGCCGACTGCTCGCGTTCGCGCGCACAGTACTCGAGATGGCTCGCGGGTTCGGGCATGGGCCCCGGTTCCGCGCCCACCTCGTGGGCGTAGAGGTGGGCCAGCTCGTAGCACGAGATGTATTGCGCCACACCGTCGGTGTGCAGGTGGTCGACCGCGAGGTACACCGTGGACGACTCCTCGTGCTCGAGGACGCCGAACGTGAAGCAGTCCCATTGGAACGGCCCCGGCGTCTGCTTCTGCACGTGCTGGCGCACCGCCTCCGCGTTGTCCACCTCGCCGTGATCGGTCGGGACGAAGTCGAGCACCTCCGGCTCGACGACGTGCCGCACCACCCGGCCGTCCTCGATCGCGAACCAGCTGCGGAAGGTGTCGTGGCGCAACAGGAATCGGCGCACCGCGCGCGTCATGGCGTCCCGGTCGAGCGCGGCGGGCACTTCGGCGGTCACCACGCACAATCCGGAGAATCGGAAGTCTGCGGCCGCATTGCGGTGCGCCGCTTGCAGATACACCTCCTGCTGGTGCGAGGGCGGCACGGGGTGGGCGGGCGCGTGCGCGGCGCGCCGCAGGGATTCGGGCGAGGCCGCCCAGCTCACCAATCGGCCGGGCGCCGGATTCCACTCATCGATCAGTCCGTAGTCGACCACTGGTAGTTCCTTCGTTCGCGGGGTGCCGGGCGCCGGTGCCCGGCGGAAGTCACGGACGGTGCGACGGCTCGGGCAGCGTGAGCGTCGCGACGGCCAGACACAACGCCACGGCCGCGACGGCGGCCAGCATCACCACCGCCCCGTCCAGGGTGTGCGCGCGGAAGAACACGGCGGTGAGCGCGGCCAGCCCGACCGCGTTGCCGATCTGCTCGACGGTGGGCAGCACGCCCGACGCCTCCCCCATCCGGTCCAGATCCAGGCCCGACAGCATGATCGGCTGCAACTGCACGCCGAACAGCCCGACGCCGAATCCGGACGCCACCACCGGACCGATCGCGACGAGCGGGTTCACCACGCCCGAGGTCAGCCACAGATACACCGCGCCCGACCCGATACAGCCGGAGAACAGCGCCATGCCGAACGCGAGCGCGCGAATCCCGAAGCGCGGCACCAGGAACGGTGACGCCAGCGCACCCGCGCCCGCACCCAGCGCGAACGGCGTCATGGACAGGCCCGTGCGCAGCGGCGACCAGTCCAGGATGTCCTGCATGGTGATCGACACCGCGAACACGAACGCGGTGAACAAGCCGAAGAACACCGCCACCAGGACCGAACCGATGCGGAACCCCTTGTCGGCGAACAGATCCAGCCGCACCAGCGCACTGCCGTCGCGCTGGAACAGGCGGCGCTGAGAGACCAGGAACCCCGCCCCGATCGCCACCGCTACCGCCATCATCGCGACGAGGTCGAGCCGCCAACCCCGGTTGTGCACCTCGGCCAGCGCGAACAGCAACAGGAACAATCCCATCGCCGAGAGCACCGCGCCGCGCACATCGAATCGTCCACGCACATCGGGCTTCCCGATGCGCAGATACCGCCATGCCAGGGCGAAGGCGGCCACCCCGAGCGGGACGTTCATCAGGAAGATGACGTGCCATCCGAGACCGAACAAGTCGGCGCTGATCAGCAAACCGCCGAGCAGGGGGCCGAGCATGCCCGCGAACCCCGCGCACGCGCCGTACAGCGCGAACACCAAGGGGTGCCGTTCCCGGGGGAAACTCGCGGTGAGGATGGCGATGGTCTGCGCCGCCATCCCCGCGCCCGCCACCCCCTGCACGACGCGCGCCACCACCAGTTCCGTTGCCCCGTCCGCGATTCCGCACCACACGGACGCGGCCGTGAACGCGAGCACCGACGCCAGGAACATCACCCGGCGGCCCGTCAGCGCGCCGAGCCGCGCCGCCGGGAGCAGGGTGCACGCGAACGCCAGCGAGTACCCCGAGATGACCAGCAGTTGCTGGGCGCGCGACGCCCCGAGCTCGGCGGTGATGTCCGGCAGCGCGACATTGACGATCGTCACGTCGATCATCTGCATGAACACGCCGATGAGGCAGCCGGCGAAGGCCAGCCAGGCCCCCAGTTCGCCGGTGCTCCGGGCGGGCGCGCCGACCTGAGCCACCGCCTACACCCCGACCGGTTCCGGCGCGGCCTGCGGTTCCGGTTCCGCCGCTTGCGGTTGCGGCACGATGCCGCTGCGGGAGGTCGCGATCGCGCCGGGACGGTCCTCGGTGGCGAGGATCAGCTCGGCCACCTTGGGGCCCGCCTGTTCCAGGCTGAACGAGCGCCCCATCTGCAAGGACATGAGGTCGACGCCGAGCGACTTCGTCACGCGCGCACCGAGTTCCACCGCCATCAGTGAGTCCAGGCCGAGTTCGGGCACGGGGATGGTGAGGTCGATCGAGTCCGGGGTGACGCCCATGACCACGGCCAGCTCCTCGGCCATCATCCTGGCCACGGCCTGCCCGCGTTTGCCCTCGTCCAGCGCCGCCAGCTCGGCCTTCATCTTCGCCAGTGCCGAGTTGTCCGCCACCGACGCCGCCACCAGCGCGGTGAGCCGTCCGGTGCGCGCCAGTTGCGGGAAGGCGGCGGTGAGCGCGGACCAGTCGGTCGGGATGATCGCGGCGCGGGTGACGCCCAGGCGCAGCGTCTGCTCCAGATACGCGGTGCCCTCGGCCATGTCGATCGGCGCGAAGCCCGCGACCTGGAGATACTTGGCCACCTTCTCGTCGGCCGCCATACCGCCCGTGGCGCCGGACATGTGTCCCCAGCCTATGCACACGGTGCGCAGGCCCTCGCGCGACCACCGCTCGGCCAGTGCCTCCACCGCCACGTTCGCGGCGCTGTAGTTGTACTGGCCGAAGATGCCGAACATCGAGCCGCCGGAGGAGTACAGCACGAACAGGTCCAGATCGATGCCCGCCTCGGCCACGGCCCGGCGCAGGGCGAGCGCGCCGTGCACCTTCGGCCGGTACACCTTGGTCAGCTGGTCGAGGTCCATCTCGGCGATCCGGTTGTCGGCCACCGCGCCCGCCGCGTGGAAGATGCCGCGCAGCGGCCGGTCGGGGCGGTGCGCGCGGTCGACGAGGGCGGCCACGGCGACGCTATCGGCCACGTCGGCGCGCTCCTCGACCACTTCGACGCCCAGGGTCCGCCACGCCTCGAGCTGGCGCCGCGTCGCCTCGTCGGCCGCGCCACCGCGACCCACCAGCACCAGCCGCCGCGCCCCCTTCGCGATCAGCCAACGCCCGGTGGCCATTCCGAACCCGCCGAATCCGCCGGTGATGAGATAGGTTCCGGCCGCGTCGATCTCGACCTCCGGCAGTTCCGGACGCACCGGCGTGGAGGGCGATCCCATGTCGATGGCGATGCGCCCGATCCTGGTGGAGCGGATCACCTCGTCGAAGGCCTTGGCCACCTCGTGGGTTTCGAACAGCTCGTAGGGCAACGGCGTGTAGACGCCGTCGCCGAACTTGCCGTAGACGCGGCCCAGCAGCTCGGCCAGCTGCGCCGGCCGCACCGCGCACATGCGGTCCAGATCGACGGAGAAGTAGGCGAGGTTCTTGTCGAAGTTGGCCAGTTCCAGCAGCCCGCCGGTGTAGACGTCGGCCTTGCCGACCTCCACGATGCGGCCGAATTCGGTGACGGCCTTGAAGTTCTGGCGCAGGATCTCCCCCGGCGCGGTGCTGATCACCACGTCGACGCCCTTGCCCTCGGTGAGGGCGAGCACGTCGTCGGCGAAGTTCAGCGACCGCGAGTTCAGGGCGTGGTGGGCGCCGAGTTCGAGGATGTGCGCGCGCCGTTCGGGCGTGCTGGCGGTGCCGATGATGCGGGCGCCCGCCACGGTCGCGACCTGGATGGCCGCCGAACCGACACCGCCGGCCGCGCCGTGGATCAGCACCGTCTCGTCAGGCCGCACCCGCGCCAGGTCCAGCAGGGCGTACTCGGCGGTGCCGAAAGCCGTTGTGCTGGTGCAGAGTGCGGGGTCGACGCCCTTCGGCAGCGGGATCAGCCGACTGCGGTCGACCACGCGATAGCGGCCCATCATGCCGCGGGCGGCCACGGCCACCAGATCGCCCGGTTCGACATCGGTCACGTCCGCGCCGAACCGCACCACCTCGCCGACCCCCTCCATGCCCGGCGAGGTGCCGAAGAACGTCTCCGCGAGTTCGCGCTCCCCGAGCAGGCCCATGACTTTCAGCGGGTCCTTGTAGTTCAGCCCGATCACCCGCATCCGCACCTCGACCTCGCCCGGCCCGGGGTCGCGGCGCGCGCACCGCCGCCACGCCAGCCCCGACAGCAGCCTGGTGCGCGGCACCTCCAGCTCGAAGTTCACCTCCGGGTCGGTCAGCGATTCGACGGCGTCGAGCTGTTCGATGCGCTCGGCCAGCGGCGCCGTGACGAGGGGCACCCAGCGCTCGCCGCCGCGCAGCAGCACCTCGTCGGCGTTGTCGTGGGAGAACGCGCCGGGCACCGACAGTTCGGTCGCCAGCTCGGCGAGCGAGGTGGCGGCGTCCACGTCGATGAGCCGCCAGCGCAGGCGGGTCTGCTCGTTGAGCAGCACACGGCGCGCACCGGCCAGCGCCGCCTGCGCGGCCGCGGGTGCGACAGGGCTGTCCGGCAGGGTGAACGCGCCCTCGGTCACCAGCGTGACGTGGCACAGTCCCTCACCGAGAGCCACTGGCGCGTCGGCGTTTTCGACGGTGACGGCCTCCTCGAACTCATCGACCGCGACCGCGATCCGCTTGAGCGTCCAGAGGTCCGCGAGGTCGTCCTCGACGGTGCCCGCGACCACACAGACGTGGATGCGTCCCGGGGCCGTGGCCGCGGCGGCGCGCAGCACCGGCGTCAGGTCGGCCGCCACGTCCGCGCCGCGCACCACCACCGAGTTCGCGACGACAGCCGAGAGCCGGTCGGCGCGTTCACCGCCGCGCTCGTTGAGCGCGACGAACACCGTCGCGGCGGGCGGCACGTCGGCGAGGGCGGCGGGGTCGATGGCCTCGGCGCGCTCCATGGTGTCGGCGTAGTAGAAGTCGGCCATGCGGTGCAGCGGGCTCTGGCCCGGATTCAGCGCGCCGAGTTGCACACCCAGCAGCTGCATGACGAGATTGCCGTCGTCGTCGAGCAATTCGACCTCGGCGGTGAGCCGGACCGACTCGTCGCGGCGCGCGATCACCGTGATCCGCTCCGGCAGCGCGGCCAGCAGGCGCACCGAGGCGACGGCCACCGGGACGACGGGGCCTTCGGCGACGCCGTCGGCGGCGAAGAGCATCGCCACCGTCTGCATCGCGGCGTCCACCACGGCCGGGTGGGCGAGGTGGCCCGACTCGGCGGCGATGGTCCCGTCCACCGTCGCGACCACGAGGTCCGCACCGGCCCGGACCGACGTGACCCGCTGGAAGGACGGGCCGTACTGGAGGCCGCGCGAGGCGAGCGCGCCGTAGAACAGGGCGGGCTCGAACTCGATGGGCGAATCCAGCTCGGGCACCGCCACTTTCGAGGATTCGTAGGCACCGGCGAGCAGCCGCCCGGTGGCGTGGACGGTCCACACCGTCCCGGTCGCCGACCGCGACCGCAGTAGGAACCGGCCGCTGGACTCCTCTACGGAGAACGCCAGGACGGGCACGTCCGGACCGCTCATGACCAGTGGCGCCACGAACCGGACCTGTTCCAGCGCGACGCTCTTGGCCGCCATCCGGCTCGCGGCCGCGCTCAGCGCCGCGTCCAGATACGCCGCGCCCGGCATGATCCGCGCCCCGGCCACCACGTGGTCGGCCAGCCAGGGCAGCAGTTCGGTGCCGACCTGGAGCACCCACTCCGGCCTGCCCTCCACGTCGGGATCACCGAGCATCGCGAAACCACCCGGCGTGCCCAGGCGCGCCTGCTCGAACAGCGGCTGGGTCGACCGCAGCGCGGTGCGCTGCCAGGGGTAGCGCGGCAGCGGCACGTGCGGCGGGGTGGGCGCGCCCGCGGGGAACAGCGTGCCGGTGTCGAGGACGCCCGCCGCGTAGAGGCCGATGACGGTCTTGCGCAGGCTCAGCGTGTCGTCCTGCTTGCGGTCGAGGGTCGCGACCGTGGTGCCGTGCACGTCGGCGCCGAGCAGCATCTCGCGGATATTGCCCGACAGCACGGGGTGCGGGCCGACCTCCAGGAAGACCCGGCTGCCCGCGGCGATCAGATCGGTGACGGCGTCGGCGAAACGCACCGGCTGACGCACGTTCGAGCACCAGTACTCGGCGTCCCAGCCGGTGGCGACATGCCCGCCGGTGACCGTCGACCACAGCGGCAGCGTGGGGGTTTGTGGCGCGAGATCCGCCAGGGCCGTGCGCAATTCGCCGAGAATGGGGTCCATGAGGTTGCTGTGATACGGCACCTCGACGCGCAGTCGGCGGGCGAAAACGCCGTCCTCGGTGAGCTTTTCGGCGATGTCGTCCAGTCGGTTCCCGTCACCGGCGAGGGTGAGGGAGGTGGGGCTGTTGACGGCGGCGATGTCGACCGACGGGTCGTCGCCGATCAGTTCGCGAGCCTGCGCGACCGAGATGCCCGCGGCCAGCATGCCGCCGGACCCCGCCGTGGTGGCCTGCAACCGGGACCGGTGGTAGGCCACCCGCACCGCGTCCTCGAGCGAGAGCATGCCGGTGACGTAGGCCGCCGACACCTCCCCGACGCTGTGCCCGACGACCGCCGCGGGGACGATGCCGAGCTCGGCGAGTTCGCTGGTCAGCGCGACCTGGACGAGGAAGTTCGCCGGCTGAGCGACCTCGGTCGCGGCCACCCGCGATTCCTCCTCGGGGCGCAGCAGTTCCGCGATGATCGACCACCCCGCCACGCGCTGGAACTCCGCGTCGACACGCCGCGCTGTCGCCGCGAACGTTCCGTCGGCCGTGAGCAATTCGCGTGCCATGCCCCACCACTGCGGGCCCATACCGGAGAACACGAACACCGGCTCCTTGCCACGAGCGGCGACCGTGCGCACCGCCTCGCGCCCCTCGCCGCCCGCGTAGCGGCGCAGCTCGGCCACCAGGTCGTCGCCGAGCGGGACGCCGGTGCGGAACGGGTGGTGGGCGGCGCGCACCCACATCGCTTCGGCGAGACGGTCCGGGTCGGCGCCGCCCTCGATCAGGTCGGCCAGCTCGCCGGCCATCGCGCGGACGGCGGGCGCGGCGCGTCCGGAGACCGGGAGGATGCCGAGGTGGATGCTTTTCCGCTCCGCCGCAACAGGTTCCGAGCGGTACTCCTGGAGGATCGCGTGCGCGTTCGTGCCGCCGTAGCCGAAACCGTTGACGGCGACGGTCATCGGGGCGGCCTCGGCCGGGAGCTGTTCGGGGTCCAGCTGGACGTGCAATCCCAGCTCGGCGAAGGGGATGTCGGGGTTCGGTTCGCAGAACCAGCCCTGCGGCGGAATCGTGCGGTGGTGAATCGCCAAGGCGGACTTGATGACTCCGGCGACGCCCGCCGCCGCCTCGGTGTGCCCGAGCGTGGCCTTCAGCGAGCCGACACCGAGGGAGGCGGTCCGTCCGCTCGCGGCGCCGTAGACGCGGCCGAGCGCACGCAGTTCGATCGGGTCGCCCACCAGGGTGCCGGTGCCGTGCGCCTCGACGTAGGTGATCGCGTCCGCCCGGATGCCCGCGCGCTCACACACGCTGCGCGCCAAGGATTCCTGCGAATCGCCGTTCGGGACGGTGATGGCGGTGGTGCGGCCGTCCTGGTTGGTGCCGGTCGCCTTGATCACCGCGTAGACGCGGTCGCCGTCGCGTTCGGCGTCGGCCAGGCGTTTGAGCACCACCATGCCCGCGCCCTCACCGCGGCCGTACCCGTCGCCGGTGGCGTCGAACGACTTGCACCGGCCGTCGGCGGCGAGGAACCCGCCCTTGCACATCATCACGAACGTCTCCGGCTGGAGCATGACGTTCACACCGCCCGCCAGCGCGGTCTCACAGTCGCCGCGATCCAGCGCCTGACAGGCCAGATCCAGCGCCACCAGAGACGACGAGCAGGCCGTGTCGACGGTCAGGGCGGGCCCGGTGAGGTTGAGCGCGAACGCGATCCGGTTCGACAGCATCGTGTAGCTGGCGCTCGCCGCGGTGTGCATATCGGCGTGCGCCAGCGCCGGGCCGATGACCCCGACCACCGCCTGGTCCACGATGAAACCGCCCACGTAGACGCCGACCCGCGCGCCCGCCGCCCGGTTCGCCGCGCCCGCGTCGTCGAGCGCCTCCCACGCCACCTCGAGCAGCAGCCGCTGCTGGGGGTCGAGCTGGGTGGCCTCGCGCGGGGACATGCCGAAGAAGTCGGGGTCGAACTCCCACGGATCGACCGTGAGGAACGCGCCGCGTTTGGTGTAGGCGCGGCCGGGGGTGCGCTTGTCGGGGTCGTAGTAGCGGCGGTAGTCCCAGCGCTCGGCCGGAATGTCCACCACGGCATCCCGCTTGTCGACCACGAATCGCCAGAACGACTCCGGCGATTCGATCCCGCCGGCGAAGCGACATCCGATCCCGACAATCGCGATGTCCGACATGAATTCCTCCGAACTTCGATGGGCCGCCACGGGCCTTCTTTCTGTGCGCGACAGCGGCCCGACAGGTGAGACCCGAACGCGGGGCGCTCGCCGGGGCCGACACCGCCCCAGCCCCCTTGACGACACTGTCTCGCACAGGCTGGCGGCGATCGTATCCACAGAGATCGGGCTCGAGAGGGCACCCGGAAGGAAGACTCCGTCAGTGCACAGAGGGGGTGGAAGGAATCTGTGTGCGACTACAAAAGGTGGTGGTGAGAGGGGATTTCGAGGTAGGAGAGGGGATCACAAAGGGGCGGCGGACAGGCTGGCACCCGTCACGAGAAGCGCTGTTCGAGAGGTATGGCGCCCCGGCGCCTGGCACCCTGCGCCCCGGTGCCGACCACCCGGGCGAACGCTGCGGGAACGATCGCGCGCCTGAACGAACGGGCATGAATCCACGATGGATGGGCATTGTTCCGCCCGTGCGTCGGCGCCAGAGTGGACGTATCGCCGACCGTGCTGTGTGCTGTCGGGAATATCCAGGAAGGACCCGAGATGGGCAGTGCGTTCTCCAGCGTCACCTCCTCCGACGGCTCCGTCGCCGATGTGGGCGGCGCCGAGGCGCACCCGTTCGAAGGACACGACATCCACATCCGCCATGGCGTCACCGACTCCCGATAGGGCGGTCGGCGCGCACGACTCGGCGCCGCCGCTGCGCAACCGCCGTTTCCTCACCGTCATGGGGGGCGAAGGGCTTTCGCAGATCGGGGACGCGGCGTTCGCGATCTCGCTGGCCTGGTTGGTCGTGCAGGAGACCGGGTCGGTGGCGGCGCTGACCGGAATCCTTGTGGCGCAGGCGGTTCCGCGCGGCGCGCTGCTTCTGCTCGGCGGTTCGGTCACCGATCGGCGCTCGCCCCGGTTCGTCCTGCTCGTCTGCAACGTTGCGCGGGCCGTCGCGATGGCCGCCGTCGCGGTGCCGGTGCTGACCGGCAGCTGGAGTCTGTGGCACCTCTACGTGCTGTCGGTGCTGATGGGCGTGGCGGGAGCGTTCGCCACCCCGGCGACCGAGTCGGTGCTGCCGCAGTTGCTGAAGCCCGCGGACTTCGCGCGCGGCAACGCGATCCAGAGCATGGTGGAGCAGGTGTCGTTCCTGGTGGGGCCGCTCATCGGCGGGGTGCTCACCACGGTGTACGGGGCGGGCACGGCCATGCTGGTCAACTCGGTGACGTTCGGGATCGCGGCGGCGACCTGCCTGGTCATCCCGCGCCGCGCGGCCCTCGTCGCGGTGCATGCCGGTGTCGCGGGCCATCTCCTCGAAGGGTTGAAACACGCGTGGGACAGCCACAGCGTGCGCATGGTGTTGCTGGTCGTCTCCGCGGCGACGCTGAGTTACTCCGGCCTGTTCGCGGTGGGCCTGCCGACGCTCGCGCTGTCCTTGGGATCCTCGGCGCTGGGGCTGTCGATTCTCGTATCATCCTGGGGCGCAGGCCAACTCATCGGCGCGATGGCCGCCGCCATCACCGGACTGCCGCAGCGCTGGGGGCTGCTCATCATCGGCATGACACTCGCCGAGGGCGTGGTCTTCATCCTGCTGGGCCAGGTGGACGACGTCTGGTGGGCGTCCGCGCTGCTGATTCCGCTCGGCGTGGGCGTCGCCTACAGCTCGGACGTCGCGCTGCCCACCTTCATCCAGACCACCAGCCCACCCCACCTCCTGGCCCGCGTCAGTTCACTGCTGGCCCTACCGCGCGCCGTGTTCGAGCCGGTGTCGATCGCACTCCTCGGACTGGTGTTGCAGTGGTCCGTGGCCTGGGGTTTCGCCGTCGCGGCGCTGCCCATACTCGTCGCCGGCGTCATCCTGGCCTGCGATCGGCGCACGCGCGAACTGTCGGCGACCAGTGTTGGTTCGGATACGCGGGACCGTTCCGGAGTCGGGCCGGGCGACTGAGGTTCCGATTCGCGAGCACCGTCCCGAGTGGAAGTGATCGCGCCGGAGATCCAGAATCGGGGGCCGGTCTCGCCCGGGGGCGTTGCGGAGACAGGTGGCGGGGTTGCCGAACGCGTTGAAAGCGCGGCCCGGCATCCCCCGGGATCGGGTGTGGGCGCGGCTACCATGCGCGCATGGTGGAGGATGCGGAGTTCCGGTGGGAGGAGCCGCTGGACCTGCGGCGACTGCGGCAGTTCCTGTGCGTGGCGGAGTGCGGGGGTTTCAGCCGGGCGGCGCAACGGTTGCACGTGAGCCAGCAGGCGCTGAGCAGCTCGGTGGCGAAGCTGGAGAGCGAGCTCGGGGTGACGCTGCTCGACCGGAGCGGGCGGCAGGTCTCGGTGACCGCCGCCGGGGAGGCGTTGCGGGAGGGGGCCACGGCGCTGCTGGCGGCGAGCCGTGTGCTGACGGGGCAGGTCAGGGACGCGGCGGCGGCGCAGCAGCGGCCGTTCGTCGTCGCGCACACACCGGCGGTGACGAGCGAGGAAGTGCACGAGCTGCTGGGGCCGGTGCGGGCCGCACTGCCGGAGCTGTCGATTCTGGCGAAGCAGATGTTCCCCGGCGATCTCGCGCCCGCGTTGCGGGAGGGCTCGGTGGACGTCGCGTTGCGGCGCGGGATCGCGGCGTCGCGGACACTGGCGAGTGCGACCATCGCCTACCACCGACTGCGCGTCGCCGTCGCCCGGGACCATCGCCTCGCCGGGCGGAGCACGGTCGGGATCGGCGAGTTGCGTGCCGAGCGGATCGTGGTGTGGGCGCCGCCCGGGTCGTCGTTCTACACCGACTTCATCCTGAGCGCCTGTCGCCGTGCGGGTTTCGAACCGGAGCTGGTGGTGGACCGGGTGCAGGGGACGGCGCCGGTGACCGCCGTCGTCGACTATCCCGACGCGGTGGCGTTCGTGACCGCACCCGCGGGTCCGGCGCTCGGCGGGGCGGTCGTCGTCCTCGATCTCGACGACCCGTTGCTCACACCGATCCAGGCGCTGTGGTTACCGCACACCCGGTCGGCGGTGCGGGACCTCCTCACGATTTCCGACAACCAGAACTTGTAGATAGACCGCAATTTTCTGTTTCACATTTGTGACTGCCGTCCCTAGCGTCGAAGGTGCACTCGAAACCAGCAGACGGAGGAATTCATGACGAAGGCACTGGCAGGCCAGTCCGCGATCGTGGCGGCGGGCGCGAAGAACCTCGGCGGGTTGGTCAGCGTGGGGCTCGCCCAGCGCGGCGCGAACGTCCTGGTCCACTACAACAGCGCGAGCACCGAACCCGACGCCGACAAGACCGTCGCGGCGGTCGAGGACGCGGGCGTGCGCGCAGTGAAATTCCAGGCCGACCTGACCGTCCCCGCGAACGTGGAGCGGATGTTCGACACCGCACTCACCGCCTTCGGCTCGGTCGATGTCGCGGTGAACACGGTGGGCAAGGTATTGCGCAAGCCCATCACGGAAACCACCGAGGCCGAATATGATTCGATGTTCGACATCAACGCGAAGGCCGCGTACTTCTTCCTCAAGGAGGCGGGCAGGCGGCTCGCCGACAACGGCCGCGTCGTCACCGTGCTCACCGCGCTGCTCGCCGCGTTCACCGACGGGTACTCCACCTACGCCGGCGCCAAGAGCCCGGTCGAGCACTTCACCCGCGCCGCCGCCAAGGAATTCGCATCCCGAGGCATCTCGGTGAACAACGTCGCGCCCGGACCGATGGACACCCCGTTCTTCTACGGGCAGGAGACTCCGGAGCGCGTGGAGTTCCACAAGTCCCAGGCCCTCGGCGGGCGTCTCACCGACATCACCGACATCGCCCCGCTGATCGAGTTCCTCGTCACCGACGGGAAATGGATCACGGGACAGACGATCTTCGCCAATGGTGGGTATACGACGCGGTGAGAGTTGTTGGGGTGCTGGGTATTTGATCGGCGGTCTACGAAACAACAGTATTCTCAGCGACTTACGTGCGCGAACCGTCGAATGTCGGGCCCGGTCTCCGCACGTGGCGCTGAGGTTGTCGATCGCGCGGATGCAGGGCAGACCACTCAGGATCGTCGGCGTGACCCGAATACTCCCGCAGGCGTGGGGAGCACTCCGCTGTCGCGCCTTCCGCATACGCGGGAACCGGCCCATCCCCACGTATGTGGGAGCACCGCGCGCCCTCCGTCTTCAGCCACTGCCCTCGGGACCATCCCCACGTGCGTGGGGAGCACGGACACTTCTCGCACTAGAGCCATTCGAAGACAGGACCATCCCCACGTGCGTGGGGAGCACGCGGGCTGGGCGAACGAGGCGGTCGGTGTCGTCGGACCATCCCCACGTGCGTGGGGAGCACCGCAGCACGCCGTGGGCGGCCTCGTTGCCGTACGGACCATCCCCACGTGCGTGGGGAGCACGCCGACATCCATACCGCCGCGAAGACCTACGCCGGACCATCCCCACGTGCGTGGGGAGCACCGGAGCAGTCGCTCGGGCCGCGTCCAGATGTCGGGACCATCCCCACGTGCGTGGGGAGCACGGACCGGGGAGGCGCTGCGGGCGTCGAGGTCGAGGACCATCCCCACGTGCGTGGGGAGCACGCCACGACCATCGGTGTCAACGATGCGCAAGGCGGACCATCCCCACGTGCGTGGGGAGCACCTGCGGTCGGTCCGCTCGAAGCGGGAGTGGGACGGACCATCCCCACGTGCGTGGGGAGCACCAATTCATGGCCTGCCAGCTCAAAACGGTTCCGGGACCATCCCCACGTGCGTGGGGAGCACACTTCCTGACCTGGGCTTCTACCGGCCGGTAACCAAGTTTTCGACCACTGTCGGGAAGGTGGTTGGTGAAGGTGACACGCCTGACCGTCGGCGTTACGTATCCGAGACACCGATGGATCAGTTGCTCAGCACCGGCGGAAAGGCGTGTCGGGTTCAGGGTACCCGGGGGTGGGGTGGGGGCGGTGCGGCGGATCGTTCACGTGGTGAGGGTGCCCGCGGTGAGGGTGTGGACGTGGGCGTGGCAGGCGTCGAGGAGCGGGCGGTCGTGGCTCACCAGGAGAAGGCCGAGGTCACCGGCGGTGGCGCGGGTGGTCAGGAGGCGGGCGATGGCGGCGGTGGTGGCGGCGTCGAGCATGGCGGTGGGTTCGTCGCAGAGGAGGAAGCGGGGGCGCTGGGCGAGGGCGCGCGCGACGCAGGCGCGCTGGAGTTGGCCGTCGCTCACCTCGTGGGGACGGCGGGCGAGGAGGTCGGGGGTGAAGCCGACCTCGCGGGCGAGTGCGGTGAGGTCGGCGCGTTCGCGGCGAATGCGGAGGGGTTCGGCGATGATGCTCGCGAGGGTGAGGCGGGGGTTGGTGGCGGGGCGGGGTGATTGGAAGACGACGGCGATGTCGGCACGGCGGAGATCCACGGCGCGGCCATCGAGCGTGACGGCACCCGCGCGCGGCGCGATGAGCCCGGCCAGCGCGCGGACGAGAGTCGTTTTTCCCGAACCTGATTCGCCGGTCAGACCCACGATATCGCCGGGTGCGAGAGTCAGGTCGACGCCCTCGACGACGGACTCCCCCGGCCCATAGCCGAGGCACAGCCGGGTCGCCGTCAGCATGATTCCCCCTCCGTCCACGCCCCGCCGCGCACCGCGCGATTGCCGACAATCCGCAGTTCGGAGGGGCCGCGGGTGTAGGGGCAGTCGTGTTCGGTGAGGTCGGTCAGTTCCGGGGAGAGGTGCGGGAGGGGGTGGAGGCCGCGTTCGGGGAGCGCGGCGAGCAGGTCGCGGGTGTAGGGGTGCCAGGGGTCGGTGAGGACTTCGGTGGCGGGACCCAGTTCCAGGAGGCGGGACGCGTACATCACGGCGAGGGTGTCGGCGATCCCGGTGCGCAGCAGGGCGGCGAGGTCGTGGGTGATGAGCAGGACGGCGGCGCCGTCGTCGGCGCAGGTGCGCAGGAGGTTCAGCACGTCATCGGTGCGGGCGCTGTCCAGGCCGGAGGTCGGTTCGTCGGCGACGAGGACCTCCGGGTCCCCGGCGAGCGCGGCGGCCACGGCGGCGCGCTGCGCCATCCCCCCGGACAGTTCGTGCGGATACAGTTCCAGAGCACTGGCCGCGAGGCCCGCCCGCGCGACGAGTTCCGCTGCCGTCCAACCGGTTCCGAGCGCGACCAACGCCTCGTCCAGCTGCGACCGAATGGTCCGGACCGGTGTGAAATGGGTGACCGGCGACTGCGGCACGAACCCCACGTGCCTGCCCCGGAAACGCAGGCCGGTGGTGAGCGTGTCGAGATCACCGTCCGCCACTCGCAACACCACCGTCCCGCTCGCCACCGCGCCGGGTGGTAGCAGACCCGTCACGGCCGACGCCACAATCGACTTCCCACAACCGGACTCGCCGACCAGCGCCATCACCCGCCCGGCCGCCACGGTGAGACACACGTCGGTCGCCGCGTGCACCACCGTCCCGTTCCGGGGAATCCGCACGGTCAGCCGCTCGATCTCGAGGCCACGCACAGCCACCCGCGAATGCCCGTTCATCGCAACGCCTTCGACGGTTTCGGCGGCAGCACGATCGCCCGCAGCGACGCCGCGCCCACGGCCACCGCCAGCGTCGTCACCACCAGCACCCCCGCCGGGAACACCAGCGTCCACCACCCGCCGAGCAGCAGCGAGGACCGCGCTTCCTCGAGCAGCGTGCCGAGACTCGGCTCGTGCGGCGGCAGCCCGAATCCCAGGAAGGACAAGGTGGATTCGTGCCAGACGGCGTGCGGCAGCAGCAGGACGACGGCGATCAGCGCCTGCGGCGCGACGGCGGGCAGCAGATGCGTGCGCAGCAGATGCGCTCGGCCCGCGCCCGCGAGCCGAGCCGCCGCGACGTACTCGCGTTCGCGCAGGCTCAGCGATTCCGAGCGGACGATGCGCGCGACCTGCACCCAGTGCGTGAGGCCGATGGACAGCACCACCGCGAGCATGTTGCCGCGGAACATCGCGACGATCACAATGCCGAGCAGCAGGTGCGGCAGCGCGTTCGCGGTGTCGGCCACCCGCATGACTATCCGGTCCACACGCCCGCCGACCAGGGCAGACACGGTGCCGACGGTCACGCCGAGCACGGTGGCCAGGCCCGCCGCCGCGGCGGCCACGATCAGCGACGTGCGGATGGCGGCGGCGACCCGGACGAACAGGTCCCGACCAGCCGAGTCGGTTCCGAACCAGTGCTCGGCCGAGGGTCGCCGCCTGGCCGCGGCGAAATCGGTGAGCCGGTCGTCCACCCCGCTCAACCACGGCACCAGCACCGCGTACGCCGCGACGACGGCGAGCACCGCGCCGACCACCCACAACCGCCGTCGCTCATTCATCGGCCCGCACCCTGGGATCCAGTGCCACACAGGCGATATCGGCGAGCAGTGAGCCGAGCAACACCGCGCACGTGGTGCCGACGGTCAGCAGCGCCAGCAGCGACATGTCCAGATCCCGTGCCGCCCCGACGAACGCACCCGCTATGCCCGGCCAGGAGAACACCTCCTCGACCAGCACCGCGCCGACCACGATCTCGGGCAGGCGCACACCGAGGATGGTGACGAACGGAGCCAGCGACATGGGCACGATGTGACGACGCGTCACCGTCGCGGGGTCCACACCCCGCGCCACCGCGCCCGCCACGAAATCCTCACCGCGCGCGGACGACACCGACTCCCGCACCGCGAGCAGCAGCCACGGCAGCTGCGAGATCGCCAGCACGCTCACCGGCAGCACCAGGTGCCGCGCCACCTGCCCGACATCGGGATCCGCGCCGGCGTCGGTGAGCCCGGCGGGCGGCAACCAGCCGAGCCCGACGGCGAACACGCCGATCGCCGCGAGGCCGAGCACGAACGGCGGAAGCCCTTGCACCACAACGCAGATCGCCGCGACCGCGCGGTCCACATACCCGTCGCGATGCATGCCCGCCCACACGCCGACCGCGAGCGCGACGATCACCGCGAGCGACAGCGCCAGCACCACCAGCAGCACCGTCCACGGAATGCGTTCGGCCAGAACGTCACTCACGGGCTGCCCGTAGCGGCGGGACATGCCGAGGTCACCGGTGAACAGCGCGCTCAACCATCGCCAGTACAACTCGTACCAGAGGGCCTCCAAGCCCAGCTCGCCGGTGATCGCCGCCTTGTCGGCCTCGCCGACCGACTCGTAACGGTCGCCGAGATAGCCGACCAGCGGATCGAACGGCGACACCGCGGCCGCCGCGAACAACCCCGCCGACACCGCCGCGAACACCGGCACCAGCGCGAACACCCGCCGCCCGATCATCCTCGGCACCCCGCGCCCGCGGAACCGGCTCCGCCGCGGCGGCGCGGGTTCGACCTGGAGCGCGCGGGTCGCGGTGGTGGTCATGACCGCCTCGTCCACGTGTGCAGGGACCACCACGGTCCCCATCCGACGCCGTGGCTGTGCGGTTCGAGCACCGGGCCCGACATGGTCCACCCGCTGTCCTTCGCGACGTACACGTGGTCGAGGAACACCAGGAACACCAGCGAGGGATCGGCGAGGTATTCGGCCTGCACCCGCCGGTACGCGGCGGCCCGCTCGTCCGGGTCGAGGCTGCGCCGCGCCCGTTCCAGGTGCGCGTCGATCTCGGGATCGGAGTGGCGGCTCGCGTTGTCGTAGACGCTGCCCGCGCCCGGATCCGCCGACGGCGAGTGCAGCGTCGCATACGCCTGGGTGTCGGGATCGTACGGTTCGCTGCCGCCGCCGAGCAGGATCGCGTCCGACGTCACCCGCGGTTCGATCCGGTCCCACGACAGCGCCTCGAGGTCGACTTCGACGCCGACCCGGCGCGCGTCGGAGGCGAACGCCTGCGCCAGATCCCGGCGCAACGTGTCGGACGCGTTGTACATCACCGTGAATTCGGCTCGGACGCCGCCTCTTTCGCGCACACCGTCGGCGGCGGCGCGCCAACCCGCTTCGTCCAGAATGCGTTCGGCGAGCGCGCGATCGAAGGGGAACACCGCGCCGGGGTCGTAGGCCGCGCCGTAGAACGACGCGAACGGAGTGTGCGCGGGGCGGCCGTGCCCGCCGAGCACGGCGTCGATGAAGGCCTGCCGGTCGACGGCGTGGTTGAGCGCCCGCCGGATCGCGGGGTCGCCCGCCACCGGATCGGCCGCCGGCATCGAGACCGCGCGCCAGTCCGCGGACTCGTGCGCCACCACCGCCGTGCCGGAGCGGTCGGCGAAGGTCGCGGCGAGCAGCGGCGGCAGGGTGGTGCCGTCGAGTTCGCCCGCGGCCATGCGCTGGGCCCGGGTGTTGTCGTCGGGGACGTGCAGCAGCGTCAGCCGCCGCACCTGCGGCGTTGCGCCCCAATAGTTCTCGTTGACCTCGAAGATCGCGCGGTCGGGCGTGAGCTGGGTCAACCGGTAGGGTCCGGTCCCGACTGGTTCGGTGTTGAGCGGGGATTCGGCGGCCGGACCGGGTGTCGCGACGGATTCGGCGGGCACGATGCCGATCAGTAGTTTGGTGGGGAACGCGGCGTAGGGGTAACGCAGCGTGAACCGCACCGTCGCGGGGTCCACCGCGTCGACGCGCTCGATCATCTCGAACGAGGAACGCAGTTCCGAGGCGGACGCCGGGTCGAGCAGCGCGCGGTAGGTGGCCACCACGTCGTCGGGGCCGAAATCCGTTCCGTCCGTGAAGCGCACGCCCGCGCGCAGCGGCACGGTCCACACCGTGGCGTCGGTGTTCGGCTCGGGTGCGGCCGTGGCGAGCAGCGGCTCAAAGCTCGGCAGCCCTTCGCCGCCCGAGAGTTTCAGCAGCCCCTCGTAGAGCCGTCCCTCACCGGCCGGACCGTATCCGGCGATCGGGTTGTAGCCGCCGAGCTCGTAGGGGTCGGCGAGCACCAGGGCGTCGGCCTCTGTGGACGGGCCGGGCCCGCAGGATGTCACCGCGGCGACGACCGCGCAGACCACGCTGAACAGGACCGCAGCCCTCGACGAGTGCCGCATCGGCATCACCCACTTATTCATCTGTTCAGATAGACAGATGATAGTGCTCCAGATCACATCCGGCTAGGCTCGAAAGCACCATGGGAGAGCCGCGATCGTTGACGGGATCACCGGTCGACAGCGCACAGCATGCACTGCGCGATGTCGACGTGCGGGGCTGGGCGCGCCGCTTCGGCCTGCTGGCCGATCCGAACCGCCTCGAGATCCTGCTGTGCCTGCACCGCTGGCCCGGCATCAGCGTCGGCGAGCTGGCCACCGCCACCGGCCGCTCCGAGAACGCGATCTCCCAGGCCCTGCGCCTACTGCGGCACGAGGGCTGCGTCGAGGCGACGCGCGTCGGTCGCTCGGTCACCTACCGGCTGACCGATCCGGTCATCCACGAGGCGTTGCACGCCATCGGCGCCCGGCATCCGTGAGCCGCGTCGAAGCTCATCACTGAATACCCTACGACTACATTGCTTTTCGGATATTGATTCTGATGAAGGAGGCGGCGCGAGTAGTCACGCCCGAGCGCGCCCCACCGCCAATCGCGTACTCGTCACCCGCAACCGATCCTCCGTCTCACCGACGAGCCGATCCGCTTGCGCACGGGTCAGCCTGCCGCACAGGTGACCCCAGTGCAACGCCACCAGATCGCCGGGAGCCGTGTCCGGCAGGGCCGCGTAGCCGTCGATCGTCACCGGAACCTCGGCCGAAACCTCGTCCGCCAGCGTCAATTCCGCACCGTCCCACCGCAGCGGCCGGAAGGCGACGGTGAGCGTCGATCCCTCCCGCGCCACCACTTCGGCGGGCGTGATGCGGCAGTTGTCGAGAATCTCCCGCGGCTTCTCGGGTGCCCGGGTGGTCAGCAACCGGCTCCACGGATACACCGCGAACACGTGGAAGGCGTGATCGGCCGCCGCCTCCGCGACCAGCTCCGGGCCGAGGTGCGACCAGTAGCTCCCCGCGACGGGCCCGATGAGATCCAGTAGGGCCGTGAGGAATTCACCGCGATCCAGCTCCGCGCCCACTCCCCCGCCAAGCCAGTACGATTCGACCAGCCGCTTGTCCAGCGGATCGGCGATGCCCGTAAGCCGCGCCAGCACACACAGATACGGCCACGCGCCGGAGAAGCCGCGCGCGAGCACACGCACCCGCTCGGCGTCGCCATCGCGCAGCGCCGTCGTGTCCGCGGGCCCGCAGAAGCCGAGGTGGTTGGGGGCGTAGGCGTAACGCGCGAACATGTCCACGCCGTCGCGCGCCTCGATCTTGGTGTTCACCGCTCGCTCCCGATGCCGTGATCCCTTCGCCGTCAACAGATCCGGGGTAGCTGTTCGCCGGCGGGCAGGTCCACGACCCGGGTCCCGCCGAGCGCCGTCTTCGCCACCACCATGCCGGGATGCTCGGCCACGCAGGTGCCGATGATCTCCGACTTCGCGCCGAGCGGATGATCGCGCATCGCCGCGAGGACGCGCTCGGCGTCGCCGGCCGCCACGAACGCGACCAGCTTGCCCTCGTTGGCCACGTACAGCGGATCGAGCCCGAGCAGACCGCACGCGTCGCGCACCCCGTCGGGGACGGGCAGCGTGCGCTCGTCCAGCGACACGCCCACGCCCGAGGTGCCCGCGATCTCGTTGAGCGCGGCCGCGACACCGCCGCGCGTGGGGTCGCGCAAGGTGTGCACATCGGCTCCGGTGGCGAGCATAGCGGCGACCAAGCCGTGCAGCGGCGCGGTGTCGCTGAGGACGGTGGTGCCGAATTCGAGCCCTTCGCGGCAGCTCAGCACCGCCACGCCGTGCAGCCCGATCTCGCCGCTCACCAGCACCGCATCGCCCACCCGCGCCCGGCGCGGACCGATGTCCACCCCGTCGGGCACCAGGCCGATCCCGGCGGTGTTCACGTAGACGCCGTCGCCGTGGCCACTGTCCACCACTTTGGTGTCGCCGGTCACCAAGGTGACGCCCGCGGCGAGCGCGGCGGTGCCGATCGCCTCGGCCACCCGCGCGATCTCGGCGAGCGCCGTGCCCTCCTCCAGGATGAACGCGGTCGACAGCACCATCGGCCGGGCGCCCGACATGGCGAGGTCGTTCACCGTGCCGTTCACCGCGAGATCGCCGATGGACCCGCCCGGGAACACCATCGGTTTCACCACGAACGAGTCGGTGGAGAAGGCCAGCCGCGCCCCACCGAGCGTGAGCACGGCCGAATCGCCCATCCCGGCGTCGGCCGCCGCGCCGAACGCGGGCAGGAAGAGGTGCTCGATCAGCTCGCCCGACATGGCGCCGCCACCGCCGTGCCCCATGACGATGTTCGGCGCGTCGCGCAGCGGCATCGGGCACACCCAGCCGTCCATATCGATGGTGGGCGGCGTGCTCTCCTCACGCATGAGCGACCTCCGCGGGCAGATCCAGACGCCGGTACAGGTAGTAGGCGGCGCACGCGCCCTCCGAGGAGACCATAGTGGCGCCCAACGGGTTTCGCGGCGTGCAGAGCGTGCCGAACGCGGAGCACTCGTGCGGCTTGATGAGTCCTTGCAGCACCTCGCCCGAACGGCACACGCTCGATTCGGCGGTGTGCAGGTCGCCGACGCGGAACCGGTGCTCGGCGTCGTACTCGCGATACTCGTCCGACAGTCGCCAGCCGCTGCGCGGGATCACGCCGATGCCCCGCCACGCGCGGTCGGTGACCTCGAAGACGTCCTCCAGCATGGCTTTCGCGGCCGGGTTGCCTTCCGCCGCGACGGCGCGCGGGTAGGCGTTCTCCACCTCGTGGCGCCCCGCTTCGAGTTGTTCGACGGTGCGGCGGATGCCTTCGAGGATGTCGAGCGGCTCGAATCCGGTGACCACCATGGGAACTCGGTACTTCTCCGCCAGCGGCGGGTACTCACCGGTGCCCATCACGGTGCAGACGTGTCCGGCCGCGAGGAAGGCCTGCACGCGGCAGTCCGGCGACTCCATGATGGCCGCGATCGCGGGCGGCACCAGCACGTGCGAGACCAGCAGCGAGAAGTTCGGAATGCCCAGGCGCTTGGCCTGATACACGGTCATGGCGTTGGCGGGGGCCGTGGTCTCGAAGCCGATGCCGAAGAACACGACCTGCCGGTCGGGGTTGGCCTTGGCCACCTGCAGCGCGTCCAGCGGCGAGTAGACCACGCGCACGTCGCCGCCCTCGCTCTTGATGCGGAACAGGTCCTTGTGGCTGCCGGGCACCCGCAGCATGTCGCCGAACGAGCAGAAGATCACCCCGGGTTGGGCGGCGATCTCGAGTGCCTTGTCGATCACCTCGAGCGGTGTGACGCAGACCGGGCAGCCGGGGCCGTGGATCATCTCGATCCGGTCGGGCAGCAACTGGTCGATCCCGTGGCGGATGATCGAATGCGTCTGCCCGCCACAGACTTCCATGATGGCCCACCGTCTGCTGGTGGCCGAGCGGATGCGTTCCAGCAGGCGTCGCGCCAGCTCGGGGTTGCTGAATTCGTCGAGGTATTTCATGTCGTGGCCTCCCGGTCGGTGGCGCGGCCGGACGCCTGGGCTGTGGCGTCGCCGGGTCGCGGTGGGGCGGAGGGCTTCGCGTCCTCCGGCGGTGCGGCGGGATTCGCGACGCCCGCCTGGGCGGCGGCGAGGGCGAACCCGTCGCCGAATTCCTCGGCCAGCACGCCGAGGTGTTCGAACTCGGCCAGGGTCCGCAGCGCGGATTCCTCGTCGAGACGCTGGATGGCGAATCCGACGTGCACCACCACGTAGTCGCCGATGGCGACGTCCGGGATGTACTGCAGGCACACGTCCTTGTGGACGCCGCCGAAATCGACCACCGACATCAGCGTGCCGTCGCGTTCGTCGACGCTGAGCACTCTGCCGGGTACCGCAAGGCACATGGTCTTCTCCTTCCGTTCATCCCGCGCCGGCGACCAGGAGCTGACCGAACGCGAGTCCGCCGTCGTTCGGTGGCAGCCGGCGATGGGTGAGGACGCGGATACCGTCGCCGCGCAACCGCTCCCGCGTCATGGTGAGCAGCAGCGCGTTCTGGAAGACGCCGCCCGACAGGGCGACCGGCAGGTGCGGTGCCGCGTGCCTGCGCACCGTCTCGGCGACCAGATCGGCGACGGCGTGGTGGAATCGGGCGGCGATCACGCCGGGCGCGACGCCCGCCGTGACGTCGGCGACCACGGCCGCGATCACGGGTGCGGCGTCCACGGCCGCCGGATCGCCGTTATGCCAGGCGAATCGGTAACCGCCCGAACAGGTCTCGCGCCGGGCCAGGCCTTCCAACTCGATGGCGGCCTGGGCCTCGAAGTCGACGACGTGGCGCACGCCCGCCAGCGACGCCACGGCGTCGAACAGCCTGCCCATACTGGAGGTCGGCGCGCAGCCGAGCCCGGTCTCGAATTGGTGGGCCAGCACGGCGCTTTCGGATTCGGGGCAGACGGCGACGGAGGGAATCTCGGGAGTCCAGTCGATGCCCGCGGCGCGCAGGTGCGACAGCGCCATCCGATAGGGCCTGCGCACGCTCACGTCGCCACCCGCGAGGGGGACGTAGCGCAAGTGCGCGATCCGCCGGTATCCCTTGTATCCGGCGACGAGCATCTCCCCGCCCCACACCGCGCCGTCGGGGCCGTAACCCGTTCCGTCGAAGGCGAATCCGAGGACCGTGTCGTGCACCGCGAGCCCGTGCTCACCCATCACGGCCGCGATGTGGGCGTGATGGTGCTGCACGGTCTGCACGGGCCGGTCGCCCGCGTGGTCGCGGGCCCAGGCGGTGGAGCGGTAGCCGGGGTGCGCGTCGGCGACGAGACGGCGCGGGCGCACGCCGGTGAGTTCCTCGAGGTGGGTGTGGGCGGCGTCGAACGCGCGCAGGGTCGCCAGGTCGTCCATATCGCCGACGTGCTGGCTGAGCCAGGCGTAGCGGCCCTCGGCGACGGCGCAGGTGTTCTTCAGGTCGGCCCCGACGGCCAAGGTGGGCGGCACCGGGAACGACAGCGCGAGCGGCAGCGGTGCGTAGCCGCGGGAGCGGCGGACCGGCAGTTCCGCACCGTCGAGGACGCGCACCACGGAGTCATCGCAGGGGACCAGGATGCGCCGGTCGTGGGTGAGGAAGGCGTCGGCGAGCCCGGCCAGCCGGGTGCGGGCGTCGGCGTCCTCGTAGCAGAGGGGCTCGCCGCCGAGGTTGCCCGAGGTCATGACCAGGACGCGCGGGCCGGGCGGGTCGCCGGGCAGGCCGAACAGCAGCAGGTGCAGGGGCGTGTAGGCGATCATGACGCCGAGGTCGGGGTTGCCGGGGGCGACGGACGGTGCGACGGAACGGCTTCCGCGTGGCAGCAGGACGATCGGGCGCTGCGCGCCGGAGAGCAACGCGGCGGCGGTCGCGTCGACCCGCACGAGTTCGGCGGCCGTGTCGAGATCGGCGACCATGACGGCGAATGGCTTGTCCCCGCGCCGCTTTCGCGCTCGAAGAGTGCGTACGGCCTCGTCGTTGTCCGCATCGCAGGCCAAGTGGTAGCCGCCGATGCCCTTGACCGCGAGAATGCCTCCGCCGCTGAGGAATACGCGCGCCGCCGCGATCGGATCGGCAGTGTTGGCGGTCGACTCGGCAGCCTCGAAGAATCGCACCGTGGGCCCGCACTCCGGGCACGCCACCGGCTGCGCGTGGAACCGCCGGTCCGCAGGGTCGGCGTACTCCGCCGCGCACCGCGCGCACATCGCGAAATCCGCCATGGACGTGCGCTCCCGGTCGTACGGCAGCCCGGCGATGATGGTGAAGCGCGGCCCGCAGTTGGTGCAGTTGACGAACGGATGCCGATAGCGTCGGTCGGCCGGGTCGCGCAATTCGCGCGCGCAGTCCGCGCAGATCGCGACGTCCGGGGACACCAGCGTGCGGCCGGAACCCCCTGCGGTGTCGGCGATCCGGAACCCCGTACCGCCCCGCACCTCGATCGGTTGCGCTTCGACCGACGCCACCACGGCCAGCGGCGGCGGCTGTTCGGTTACCCGCCTGGCGAATTCGTCCACGGCGGCCGGTGCGCCCTCGACTTCGATGAGCACGCCGTCGGGATCGTTGGCCACGGTGCCGGTGAGCGCCAGTTCGGCCGCCGTCGTGTACACGAACGGCCGGAAACCCACGCCCTGCACCACGCCTCGCACACGGAGGCGGCGGCGCACCCGCGCACTCACGGAACCTCACCCCGCCCCAGCAGTTTCAACCCCGACAACGCCCGAGCCGCGCCCTCGGCGTCGGTCTTCTCCACCGCCAGGCCCATGTGGATGATGACCCAATCCCCGGGCCGGGCCGGATCGTCTTCCAGCAGGCCGATATTCACCTGCCTGCGCGCCCCTTCGACATCGACCACGGCGATCTGGCCGTGGTACCCGTCGGGGATCTCCACGACCTGTCCGGGGATGCCGAGGCACATCACGCCTCCTGGGGGACGGCGAGTTCGGCGGCCAGCGCGCGCACAGCGTCGGCCGCGGGGCCGACCGCCGCGGCCACCGTGTCGCTGAGACCGATGCCCTCGGCGAGGGTTTCGACCTGGCAGCCGACCACCACGGTGCGCGGCATCTGTCCGCCGAGCGCGCGCACGGCGGCGAAGACGGCCTCGGGGTTCATGGCGTGCGCGTCGAGTCCCGCCGCGCCGCCGCCGGATTCGGCCCGGATGACCTCGACGCGGCCGGGTTCGCCGGTGTCGGGCAGCGCGTCCACCAGGATCAGCGCGTCCCACGGCTCGAGCAGGTCGTAGGCCAGGTGCATCCCGCGGATGCCGTAGTCCACCACCCGCGCCGAGCCGCCGAGATCGGCGGGCAGCCGCCGCACCACCTCGGGTCCGAACCCGTCGTCGCCGAGGAAGATGTTGCCGATCCCGGCGATGAGCACGCGTGCGCTCATCTCACATGTGCCGGATCTTCAGGTAGCGCCGGAGATCGGGGATCGACCGCAGCCCGAGGTACGCCCCGGCGGCCACGGCGAGGCCGACGACAACCGTCGCCACCACACCCACTACTTCCATGACCCGCTCCTTTCACTTGTCGCCGTTGACGATCGGTTCGAGTTCATCGGGCGCGAAATACAGGTAGCGCCCGTACCACGCGTGCAGGTCGGCCGCCGGATCGTCCTCGATGACCACGCCCACGTGCGTCTCGCCGTCCACGTCGGCGTGTACGGAGGCGACGGTGGCGACCCGGCCGTCGTAGAACAGATCGTGCGCGTCCGCGCGGCGCGAGGGGTGCAGCCGCACCCGGCTGCCGCGCCGCACCGCGACACCGCCCACCGTGACGGCGTCCGATTCCGGGCGCACCGCGCCGTCGGCCTCCGGATCCCACCAATCCACGTCGGGCGGGACCTCCGGCACCAGGCGCACCGGCGCGGATTCCTCGGCACGAGAGGGCGTTTCACCCTCGACGAGTCCGGATTCGGGCGGCACCACGCCCTCGGAGTCGGGACCGAACGCCGCGATGTCGAAGTGCTCGCCCACGAAGTCCGGTGGATCACCGGGCGGCAGACCGTCGGTGGCCGCGCCACCCGGAGCTACCGGGACGGTCGCCGCCACGCGGCGCTCCGGATCGCGCAGCACGCCGTGCAAAGCGCGCATCTCCTCGGGCGTCATGCTGTCGCAGCGGTCGATGACGGCCGCGGCGAGCGGATCGGTGGCGCGGGCGCGCACTTTCTCGTCCTCGGTGAGCGTCATGACGCGCAGGGTGAGGATCTCGTCGATCTCGGTGGAGTCGAACAGGGGTCCCTTGCTCTGCTCGGCGATCTCGGGGTGGTCGTAGAGGATGATCGGGGAGACCAGCACCACGCCGTGGTCACCGGGCGGTCCGGCGAGCACCGGGAAGCAGCGGTGCTGCGTGCAGTGCGTCACCGCTTCGGCGGCAGCGGGTTCCGGGTCGAGCAGCGACATGAAGGCTCCGTCGTGGATTTCGGCGATCACGTGCGCGCCCAGCAACGACCGCGCGGCGGCGGTGGACTTGTCCGTGGGCTCGGGGAGAATGCCCGTGTTGCGCAACGACACAGCGACGCGCTGATACGAACCTTCGGAATGTACGGTCAACGTCAGCTCACCGGTCACCTCACTTCGCGTGCGCACGATCCGCGCGTCCCCCGGCAACTCCTCCACATCGCGGGCCGGTTCGGCGACCACCGGGAAAGCGGCGTCGGCGATCGGCACCGGTCCGAAAACCAGCTCCCGCTCGACGGTTTCGTCCCAGCTGATCCACGTGGTCTCCCCGATGACCAACTCCGGCACCGGTTCCCCGCCACGCTCCACCGCGCGGCGCTGGAGTTGCAGGAACCGCACCGTGAGCGTCAGCGTCGCGCCGGCCTGCGCGCGCGCCACGCACTGCCCCTCGAGCGAGGGCTCCTCCCCCACCCCGGCCTCGGCCGCACCCACCGGTCCGAGCACACCGAACTGCCAGCGCGAGCGGTTCTTCCGCGAATCCGCCCGATACGGGTAGAGCAGATAGCCCTCGTAGAGCACCGCGTCGGCGACGGCGCGGGCACGGGCGAGCGCGGCCGTCATCGCACCTCCTCCTGGGCGAGCAGGCGGTTCACGGCGTCGTCGAAACCGAGCAGGCCGTGCGAGGACTTGTAGGCGGCCAGCGCCTCCACCGTCTCCAGGTGCAGCCGCACCCAGCCGGCGTTCGGGTAGTGCGCGGCCATCAGGTCCCGCCACACCGAGACCGGCATGTCGAACTTGTCCTCCCGGTCCCACGGGACCTGCTGCACCGCGAAACCGCTGTGCCCCTTGATGAAAACGGTGCCGCTGAACAGGAACACCAGCGGCACCGTCCCTTCCCTCAGGGCGTGCAGGTATTTCGAGCCGCTCACTTCGAAGTCGTAGGTGCACGGCATCGGCAGCTCCACCTCGGCGCCGCCGGAGAAGCCGGGAACCATGGTGGCGCAGTGCATCCAGAGGAACGACTTCTGCGTCTCCTGCCAGCGCTCCCGCGGGCCGAACAGGTCGACCAGGCCCGCGCCCTCCTCGTCCGTGTAGGAGCGCCGGTACGGTTCGATGCGCACCTGCGCGCGTAAAGCGATGGCGTGCACCGGTTCCTCCCCCAGCGCGGCGATGCCGACCCGTGCGGAGAGCACCGGGCCGGCGGCGTAGGGTTCGGGCCGGATCTCCAACACGGCGAACGTCATCGAGTACGCGGGCATCACGCCACCTCCGGGCGGGCGCGCGCCGACATCGAGGCGAAGAAGTCCGCCAGGTAGGCCCTGGCCTCCGCGCCGCCGTCGAATCCGCGCCACAGCAGGCGCATCCGGCCGACGAACTCGTAACAGGCGTCGATCGGCAGCAGCAGGCAGGCGCCCTCGCCCCCGCGCTCCGGCATGCGGATCAGCAGCGCCTCCACATCGTCGGCGAGGATGTCCAGCTCGGGGTGCCGGGCCAGGATCGCGTGCCAACCATCCAGCGGCAGTTCGGATTCCGTCGCCCCGGCCGGTCCGGGATAGAACACGACCGTGCGGCCCAGCGCCGAGTTGGTGAAGAAGAACGCCAGGCCGACCGGAATCTGTAGCGCGTCCCACTCGTCCTGGGTGATCACGCAGTCCGGGAAGGACACGTACCGGTCCGGCACGGCCCGGTAGCGCAGTTCCGCGTTCTGGTCGGTGAACAGCAGATAGCACATCCGGCAGACGCACATCAGTTGTCTGCCTTCGAGATTCACGACGTGCGAATGCGCCGCGCCGATCGGATCGGCGCACATCTCGCAGCGCTCCTCGACCGCCAGGGGTGGCGGATCGCCGGTCGCGATGCGGCGCAGCGCGCCGAAACCCCGTGTCATCCGGCCACCTCCACCGGCACGGCCACCGACAGCGCACCCGAGCGCGTGAGCACCGGGAACGGCTCCAAGTGCTCGTCGCCGTCCAGCCGCGCCCCCGCGTGCACCACGTCGTAGTGCGCGCGGCAGCGCGGGCAGCGCAGTACGGCGTCGCCGACCGGATGTCCCGGCCTGCGGTGCAGCGCCGCGCCCGCCATCGACTCCCCGCAGGCGGCGCAGCGATCCCGGTAGACGAACAGGTCGTCGCCGACCCGGCAGGCCAGCACCACCAGCGTCCCCACCGTGAACCCGCCGACCTCACCGGGCGCCAGGTCCGCCAGTTCGGGCACGGCGATCCAGCTGCCCGCGTGCGCCTCGGCCGGGTGCACACGCGCGAACAGCGATTCCGCCGGGATCACCCCGCCGGGCGAATCCGGTTCGGCGGCAACCACTTCGATGGTCTCGATCTCCGGCGCGGCGGCCCGGACGGCGTCCTCGACCGCCAACTCCAGCGTGACCGACGAGGACGGGCAGGTCCGGCAGCTGCCCGCCAGCTCCAGCCGGACCACCCCGTCGGCGACGTCGACCAGCGTGACGTCGCCGCCGTGCGACCCGAGATAGGGACGCACGCTGTCGAGCGCGCCCGCCACCCTGGTGCGCACGTCGTGCGGGTGCAGGCCGTGCACCAGCAGCAGGCTCGCGATCAGATCGTCGCGGGCCAGCTCGTCGACCACGCCGGGGTCCAGCCGGTCCAGCACGCGGGCCAGACCGGCGCCGTAGAGGCCGACGACCTCGCGCACGAGGCGCTCGGCGCGGTCGCGGGCGGCCGGGCCGCCCGCGGCGCACGCGTCGAGCAGGGTGTCGATGCGCTCACCCGCACCGCGCCACTGTTCGCCGCCCGCCTCCCGTTCACCCGGGCGATCCGGCACGACTCGACCTCCCGCCGTCACTGCGCGGTCAGCGTCTGCGTCGGCGAGTGCACGGTGTCGAGCACCACGCCGTCGCCGAGGTACATGTGCACCCCGCACGGCAGGCAGGGATCGAAACTGCGCACGGTGCGCATGATGTCGATGCCCTTGAAGTGCTCGCGGTCGTTCTCCTCGAAGATCGGCTGCCCCTGCACCGCGTCCTCGTACGGGCCCGGCGTGCCGAAGCTGTCGCGCGGGTTGGCATTCCACGGGGTGGGCGGATACGGGTGGTAGTTCGCGATCTTGCCGTCCCTGATCACCATGTGGTGCGACAGCACACCGCGCACGGCCTCGGTGAACCCGCAGCCGATGCCCTCGTCGGGCACCTCGAACGGCTCCCACGTATCGGTGCGCCCGGCCCGGATCTCCGCCAGCGCCTGCTCAGCGAAGTGCAGCGCGCACGCCGCCGCGTAGGCCTGGAAGTAGGTGCGGGCGCGGTTGCGCTCGATCGTGTTGCTGCCGTGCGCCGGGATCTTCCATTCCAGGGTGACCGGGCCCTTCAGCGCGGTCTTGGGCAGGTTGATCTCGACGCTGCGGCCCGTGGACTTCACGTACCCGATGTCGACCAACTTCGCCAGCGCCGTCGACCACAGCCGCGCGAGCGGCCCGCCGCCGGTGTCCAGCGCGAGATGATCGGTGCCGTCGAACCAGCGCGGGGACATGACCCAGCTGTACTTGTCGTCCATGTCGCGTTTCTGCGGCCGGGGATTCGTGTGCTGGTTCCAGGGGTGCCTGCGGTCCACCGGATTGCCCAGCGGATCGGTCTCGACGAACATCTCCTGATCGGTCCAGTCGTCGTAATACGAACTGCCGAGCAGGATCCGGATGCCGAGGTTGATGTCCACCAGCGACGTGGTGACCAGTTCACCGTCCACCACCACGCCGGGCGTGACGAACATCCGGCGACCCCAGTCCTCCATGTCCTTGTACGCGAAGTTGCACACCTCCGGGTCCTGGAACGAGCCCCAGCAGCCCAGCAGCGTGCGGCGCAGGCCGACCTGCTCGTAGCCGGGCAATGCCTCGTAGAAGAAGTCGAACAGGTCGTCGTGCATGGGCACGACCTTCTTCATGAACTCCACGTACCGCATCAGGCGCGACATGTAGTCGGTCATGAGCTGCACCGTCGCGACGGTGCCGACGCCGCCCGGATACAGCGTGGAGGGGTGCACGTGCCTGCCCTCCATGAGGCAGAACATCTCGCGCGTGTACCGGCTGACCTGCAACGCCTCCCGGTAGAACTCGCCGGAGAACGGGTTGAGCGCGCGCATGATGTCGGCGATGGTGCGATAGCCGTGCTCGCCGGCGTGCGGCGCCTCGGTGTTCTCGGCGCGCGCCAGCACGCCGGGATTGGTCTCGGAGACCATCTTCTCGCAGAAGTCCACGCCGACCAGGTTCTCCTGGAAGATGTTGTGGTCGAACATGTATTCCGCGGCTTCGCCGAGGTTGACGATCCACTCGCCCAGGTGCGGCGGCTTCACGCCGTAGGCCATGTTCTGGCAGTAACACGAGCAGGTCGCGTGATTGTCACCGCAGATGCCGCAGATGCGGCTGGTGATGAAATGGGCGTCGCGCGGGTCCTTGCCCTTCATGAAGATCGAGTAGCCGCGGAAGATGGACGAGGTGCTGTGACACTCGACCACCTGCCGGTTGGCGAAGTCGATCTTGGTGTAGATGCCGAGGCTGCCGACGATCCGGGTGATGGGGTCCCACGCCATCTCCACCAGGTGGTCCGGATCGATCGTGCGGTGCGACGGCTCGGGGATGATCGCGGTCATCGAATATCTCCCTTACCAGGTGCGTGTCGCGCCGGATTCCAGCTTCTGGCCCTTGTGCCGCCAGCGCGGCTCCTTGTCCACGGTGCGACCGGTGATGTGGCGCAGACTGCGGATCACCGAGCCGTACAGGCCCGAGGCGGTCGAGGACAGTTTGCCGCCGGGCGGTTCGTCCATGAACGGCATGAACTTGTCCGGGAAACCGGGCATGGTGCAGCCGATGCAGATGCCGCCCACGTTCGGGCAGCCACCCACGCCGTTGATCCAACCGCGTTTGGGCACATTGCATTTCACGACCGGACCCCAGCAGCCGAGCTTGACGATGCACTTCGGCGAACCGTAGTTCTCGGCGAAATCGCCCTGCTCGTAGTAGCCCGCGCGATCACACCCCTCGTGCACCGTCGCGCCGAACAGCCACTTGGGCCGCAGCGCGTCGTCCAGCGGGATCATGGGGGCCTGGCCGGTGGCCATGTAGAGCAGATACGTGAGCGTCTCGGACAGGTTGTCGGGATGGATCGGGCAGCCGGGCACGCAGACGATCGGGATGCCGGCCTTGCTCTTCCAGTCCCAGCCGAGGTAATCGGGCACACCCATCGCGCCGGTGGGGTTGCCCGCCATCGCGTGGATGCCGCCGTAGGTAGCGCAGGTGCCGACGGCGACCAGGGCGGTCGCTTTCGGCGCCAGCCGATCGAGCCATTCGCTCGTCGTCATCGGCTGACCGGTCGCAGGGTTGTTGCCGAAGCCGCACCAGTAGCCCTCGTCGTGCAGTTGCTCGTTGGGGATCGAGCCCTCCACGATGAGGACGAACGGGTCCAATTCGCCACGGTCGGCTTTGAAGAACCATGCCAGGAAGTCGTCGGCGCCACCGGTGGGTCCGCACTCGAAATCGATGAGCGGCCAGTGCACGGCGATCTTGGGCAAGCCGGGTAGCGATCCCAGCGCGATTTCCTCGACGCTGGGCTGGGTGGCGGCGGTGAGTGCTACCGAATCGCCGTCACAACTGAGTCCCGCGTTGATCCACAGGACGTGGATCAACGTTTCCTCGGCTTCGACTGCTTCTCGAGTGGGCATCGGATGCCACCTTCCGCAGCGGAGACGGGTCCGACCTGGGCTGAGTGATGATCGGGCCTCTTGTGATCTCGATCACATCAGTCTAGGTGTGCGGGGTCGGCACCTCAAGCCCGGACGACGCCGGGCGTTAGCTGACCGGTCAGCCAGCCGTACCACTCGGGCAGACCCTCGCCCGTCGTGGCCGATACCGGCATGATCCGCACGCCCGGGTGCACCGACCGGGCGTACTCGGCGCAGCGCGCCACGTCGAAATCGACGTAGGGCAGCAGGTCGATCTTGTTCACCAGCACCAGTTCGGCGGCGGCGAACATGTGCGGGTACTTCAGCGGTTTGTCGGTGCCCTCGGTGACCGAGATGACCACCACCTTGGCGCGCTCACCGAGGTCGAACAGGGCCGGGCAGACCAGGTTGCCGACGTTCTCGACGAACAGCAGCGTGCCCGGGGCGGGGTCGAGCGCGTCCAGCGCGCGGCGCATCATCTCGGCGTCCAAGTGGCACCCGGCGCCGGTGTTCACCTGCACCACGCCCACCCCGGTCGCCTCGATGCGCTCGGCGTCCAGCAGGGTGGCCTGATCCCCCTCGACCACGGCGATCGGGAGGTCGCCGAGATCGCGGATCGTGCGCTCGAGCAAGGTGGTCTTGCCCGCGCCGGGCGAGCTGGTGACGTTCAGGGCGAGGATGCCGCGCTCGCGCAGCCAGGCGCGATTCTCCTCGGCGAGCCGGTCGTTCTTGGCGAGCACTTTTTGTTCGAGGGTGAGGGTGGTCGTGTGGTCGTGGGAGTGGTCGCTGGCCTGTGAGCGCTCGTGAGCGTGGGAATGCGGATGGTCGAGCGAGTGCTCGGGGGCATGGGAGTGCTCGTGGCCGTGCGAGTGCTCGTGGCCGTGCGAGTGCTCGGGGGCGCCGCCCTCGCCGTGCTCGTGCCCGTGATCGTGGGTGTGCGGGTGTTCGTGGGAGTACACGCGGCCCTCCGCGTCCACGTGCTCGTGCGGGTGCGAGTGGGCGTGCCCATCTCCGTGATCGTGCGCGTGGTCGTGGGTGTGCGGGTGTTCGTGGGAGTACACGCGGCCCTCGGCGTCCACATGTTCGTGGGGATGTGCGTGGGCGTGGACGTCACCGTGTGGAGCCGCCTGCGCGCCTTCGCTCGAAAACTCTTGTCCCGCAGCGTGATCGTGCGCGTGGCCGTGCGAGTGGGGATGGTCGTGCGAGTATACGTGCCCTTCCGCGTCGACGTGCTGATGCGGGTGCGAATGCTCGTGCTCGGCACCGTGGTCGTGTGCGTGATCATGCGAGTGTGGATGCTCGTGCGTGTACACGCGGCCCTCCGCATCGACGTGCTCGTGGGGATGCGAGTGCGCGTGCCCCTCCCCCGCGCCGGCCCGCGCATCGCCGAACTCGCCGGCACCGCCCGGCCGACCCGCGCGCGCACCGCGCGCGTTGGGCACGGTGATCAGCGCGGGTCCATCGCCTTCGCATCCGCAGGTGGCGCACATTGTTCGCTCACTTCCATCGACCGGATTCGGAGTTCCCGCCCCGCGGTGATCTCGACGTCGGCGCTGCCGCACGGGCACAGCAGGATAAAGCCCGCCACCTCGAATTCGCTGTCGCAGCAACGGCATCGGGCCCGCGCGGCGACGGTGTGGATGTCCAGCAGTGCCCCCTGCGCGACCGTGCCCTCGGTGGCCAACTCGAAGCAGAAGTCCATCGCGTCGGGAACCACGGCGCACAGCGCGCCGACCTCGAGCACGACGCGATACACGGTGCGGCCCGCCGCGTGTTCGCAGACCGCATCGACGACACTCTGCGTAATCGCCATCTCGTGCACAGTGCTCCCGGGCTGTCGAGAACCTACGCCGTCTTCGCAGCCTACTCCCCCGGGCGCCCCGGAACCGGCGACTCGCGAACTCCCCGCAAACGCGCCCCGCAGCGGGCTTATAGCACCGATATCAGTTGCGGTCCAGAAATCTTTACGGCATCCTTCAAGTGGGTCGGGGGATCCACGCGATCGACGTTCGGGACGGGCATGCGCGCCGATCGCGGGACGCGGAGCACAACGGGAGGGTGGTCTGGTCATGGCAAGCAACGGGCTCGTCCGCGCCGGAAGCGCGCGGGCCGATGGGTGAATTCGTCGCGGCCACGCTGTCGTTTCCCACCGTGCTGTTCACCTTCGCGCTGGTCGTGGTGATCGCGTACTGGTTGCTCGTGCTGGTCGGCGGCACGGAGATCGACATCCTCGACGGCGACGTGAGCGGCGAATCACCCTCCACCGCTTCAGGATTGGGCGCGCTGGGCCTGGGCGGCGTACCGGTGACGGTGGCGGTCAGCGGGCTGGTCACGCTGTCCTGGTTCGCGAGCCTCGTCGGCACGGTGGCCCTCGCCGCGACGGGCCTCGGCGGTGCGGTGGCCGTCGCCGCGGCGATCACCGTGGTGCCGCTGGCGCTGATCGCGGCCGTCGCGGGTACCCGCCTGGTGGTGATCCCGCTGCGCCGCTTCTTCCGCGAGCAGCCCGCGCCGTCGCACACCGATTTCGTCGGCCGGATCTGCGTCATCCGCACCGGCCGGGTCGACGAGGAGTTCGGGCAGGCCGAACTCGTCTCCGCCGACGGTTCGTCGGCCATCATCCAGGTGCGCCAGACCGAACGGCACGCCGCGACCGCTCCCCTGAAACACGGGGACTCCGCCGTCGTCTACGACTACGACCGGGCCTCCGAGACGTTCTGGGTGGCCCCGACAGAGGGGATCTGAATGTCCACGATCGCGATCGGACTCGGCGTGCTCATCGCCGTCGTCCTGCTGGTGGCGCTGGCCGGGTTGTTCCTGGTCAGCCGCCTGTTCAAGAAGGTGACGCAGGGGCGTGCGCTGATCATCTC
Organism: Nocardia puris; assembly: GCF_003315035.1. GTDB lineage: Bacteria > Actinomycetota > Actinomycetes > Mycobacteriales > Mycobacteriaceae > Nocardia > Nocardia puris. The sequence goes on along the minus strand of NZ_QNRE01000007.1, from coordinate 136,053 downwards.
CAAGATGCGCAAGGTGGACGTGACGTTCACCGGCGCCGTCGTGCTGCCCGTGCTGCACAAGGCCGAGTTCATGGACATCTCGGTCAAGACCATCGAGATCGCCCGCCTCGGCCGCGACGGGCTGATCTGCCGCGACAATATCCGCGCCGACATCCGGATCACCTTCTTCGTCCGGGTCAACAAGACCGTCGAGGACGTCATCAAGGTCGCCCAGGCCATCGGCACCCAGCGCGCCAGCGACCAGTCCACGCTCCAGGAGCTGTTCAGCGCCAAGTTCTCCGAGGGTCTCAAGACCGTCGGCAAACATCTGGACTTCGTCGACCTCTACACCCACCGCGACGAGTTCCGCGACCGCATCATTCAGGTCATCGGCACCGACCTCAACGGCTACAGCCTCGAGGACGCCGCCATCGACTACCTCGAGCAGACCCCGCTGATGCAGCTGGACGCGCAGAACATCCTCGACGCGCAGGGCATCCGCAAGATCACCGAGCTCACCGCGCTGGAACACGTGCGCACCAACGAGTTCCGCCGCAACGAGGAGAAGGAGATCACCCGCCAGAACGTGGAGGCGCGCGAGGCGGTGCTGGCGCTGGAGCGCCAGCAGGCCGACGCCGAGAACCGGCAGCGGCGCGAGGTGGAGACGCTGCGCGCCCGCGAGGAGGCCGAGATCCTGCGCGTGCAGGCCGAGGAGCATCTCAAGGCCAACACCGCGGCGCTGCGCACCGAGGAAGCGCTGGGCATCCAGGAGCAGAACAAGCAGCGCGAGATCGCGGTCGCGGAGAAGAACCGCGAGCGCGTGATCGCCATCGAGTCCGAGCGCATCGAGAAGGACCGCCAGCTCGAGGTGGCCGACCGGGACCGCGCCGTCGCGCTGGCGCGGATGGCCAACGAGCGCGAGGTGGAGACCGAGCGCCGCACCGTCGCCGAGGTGGTGCGCGAACGCGTCGCGGTGGACAAGACCGTGGCCGAGCAGGAGGAGCAGATCAACCGGCTGCGCGCCGTGGAGGCGGCCGAGCGCGAGCGCCAGGCGATCATCATCCGCGCCGAGGCCGACGCGCAGGAGCACCTGGTCAAGGACATCAAGGCGGCCGAGGCGGCCGACGCGGCGGCCAAGTTCCGCGCCAAGGAATCGCTGACGCTGGCCGAGGCCGAACAGCAGGCCGCGGAGTTGCAGGCGCGCGCCAAGATCCGGCTGGCCGAGGCCTCGCAGGCCGAGTCCGCCGCCTACGGGCTCGGACAGGCGCAGGTGCGCGAGCGCGAGGCCGACGCGATCGAGAAGGTCGGCCGCGCCGAGGCGTCCGCGCTGCGGGAGAAGACCGTCGCCGAGGCCCAGGGCCTGCGCGAGCGCAGCCTGGCCGAGGCCGAGGGCCTGCGCGAGAAGCTCAAGGGCGAGGCCGAGGGGCTCGAGGAGAAGGCCAGGGCCATGGCGGCGCTGGACGACGCCACCCGCGACCACGAGGAGTACCGCCTGCGGCTGGAGCTGGAGAAGGAGGTCGAGCTGGCCAAGGTCAGCGCGCACCGCGAGGTCGCCGAGGCGCAGGCCATGGTGCTGGCCGCCGGGCTGGAGAAGGCGAACATCGACATCGTCGGCGGCGAGTCGGTATTCCTGGACCGCCTGGTCGGCGCGATCGGGCTGGGCAAGGGGCTCGACAAGCTGCTCCAGTCCGAAACCGGCGCCGCGGCAACGGAACTGGTGGGCACCCTGCTCACCCGCAACGGTTCCGGCGGGCACGCGGCGGGTGATGCGGCCGCCGACGACGTCAGCCTGACCACATGAGCGAAGCGCCACCGCGGCGCGAGGAGACGGGCGGGGCGGTCGCCGCCCCGCCCGCCGACTCCGCCCTCGAAGGGTCGACCTACGACGTGTTGCGCACTCGCCTGCGCGCGCACGCCGCCGAACTCGCCCGCCGCTGCGAGGATCTCAACGACCGCCGGGTCGAGGAGTTCGGCGGCATCGAGCTGACGCTGCTGGGCACCGAACGCGTCCGCACCGCCAACAACTGCGTGCCGCGCGATATCGTCGCGCTGCCCGACGGGCGGATGATGTTCGGCTACAACGTCTTCATCGGCATGAAGCCGCAGACCGAGGTCGGCGACGTGTTCGCGCTGCGCCGGTTCCACGCCGAGGGCACCGAATTCGGTTTCGCCGAGGCGGATTCGGCCGATCTGCTCGACGATCCGCGGTTCCGCCGCGATTTCGACGAGCTCTACCGATATTACGCGCGAACGAAGCTGCTGCAGCTGCGGTGGGTGGACGCGCGGCTGCTCGCCGTCTTCCAGACCGGCCAGCGCACCGACGACATCAAAGTGCTGCGCTGGCAGGCCGAGCCCGACGGCACCGTGCGCTACCTGGACAACCGGGGCGAGCAGGATCACGTGTTCCCGCCCGCGCACGAGTTCGAATGGATCGAGACCACCCGCGACGACCAGGTGCCCGGTCGGCGTCCGCACCTGAACATCCTGGGCGAGGTGTTCGTCGAGACGCTGGGCGGCACGCTCACCATCAAGCTGGAGAACAACACCGAGACCGGCGAGGGAGTGTACTCCGAGCCGGTGGACGAGCCGTTGCAGAGCCTGGCCGACGCCGACATCCGGTACGCGCGGATCGGCCCGCTGATCTTGTTGCGCATCCTCCCCTACAACGAGACCCGGTGGCGGCACCTGGTTTTCAACACGCGCACCAAGAGCGTGGTGCGGCTGGACGGCATCGGCCGCGCCTGCCGCCTGCTGCCCGACGACCAGGGCATCCTCTTCCCCGGCGGCTACTATCTGAGCACCGGCGCGCACAAGACGTTCGACACCGATATCGACGATCTGGAGTACGAGCGGACCATCCACGCGGCGGGCGGCGAGGACGTGCTCTACGTCTTCCACGCCCGCGCCGAGGGCCGCACGCTGCTGCTGCCCTACCACGTGATACGCAAGCAGGTGGCCAATCCCCTGGTCTGCCATGGCTATTCACTGTTCGACGACGGCACGATGGTGGTGTTCCGCGCACTGTCGGAGGAGCCCACGCGGGTGCATCCGATGCAGGTGTGGCGCACGCCGTTCCGGTCCGACGAGTACGAGGCCGCGCGGCCCGCGGGCGCCGGGCCGCTGGCGCGGGTCGGGAATCGCGAACTGGTGCGCGGCATTTCGGACTGCCTGTCGCTGAACCGGATGGTCGAGGACATGGCGCCCGCCGCGCCGGTGTTCGAGGCGCTGATCGCCGCGTGCACCCGCGCCGCCGACCAGCACCACTGGCTCGGCGACGCCGAATTCGGCGCTCTCGCCGAACCGCTCACCGCGCTGCGCGACACGGCGGGGCAGGTACTGGACGAATTCGAGAAGGTCACCGCGCGCACCGCCGAGGCGGCCGCCGCGGTGGACGAGGCCGCCGAGGGGATCGGCACGCTGGTGCGCACCGGTCGCGCCGCCGCGCACACCGATGCCGACGGCTGGGTGCGCCTGCTCGCCGAACTCCATCGTGCGCAGGGCACGCTGTCGACACTGCGCGAGCTGCGCTACGCCGACACCGCGCGCATCGACGAACTCGAACGGACGGTGCGCGACGCGCTCACCGACACCGGTCGCCGCGCGATCGAATTCCTCAGCGGCCCAGATGCTTTCGAGAACTACGAGCGCGAGATCGGCGAAGCGACCACGCGCGCGGATCAGATCTCGGGCGTCGCCGAGAGCGAGCCGATCCAGCGGTGGCTGGCCGAGCAGACCGAGGGATTGCGGACCATCACCGAGGTGGTGGCCGCGCTCGACATCGCCGACGCCACCGTGCGCACCCGCATCCTAGAGCAGATCGGCGGCGTCTCGGCCGCTGTCAACCGGGCGCGGGCGACGCTCGAGACCCGCCGCACCGAACTGGCCGCCGCCGAGGGGCGCGCGGAGTTCGCCGCCGAATTCGCCCTGCTCGGGCAGGCTGTCACCGGCGCGATCGCCACGGCCACCACGCCCGACGACTGCGACGACCAGCTGGCCAAACTGCTGCTGACGCTCGAGAACCTGGACGCGCGCTTCGGCGAGTTCGACGACTTCTCCGCCCGCCTGGCCGGCGAGCGCGAGGAGGTGTACGAGGCGTTCGCGGCGCGCAAGCAGGCGCTGCTGGACGAGCGCTCGCGGCGGGCCGAACGGATCGCCGAGTCCGCGCGGCGGATGCTGTCGAGCATCGAACGCCGGTGCGCGAGCATGGGTTCGGCCGACGAGGTGGGCACCTACTTCGCCGCCGATCCGATGGTCACCCGGCTGCGCGCCGCGATCGGCGAACTGCGCGCGATCGGGGAATCGGTGCGCGCCGAGGAACTCGACGGGTTGCTGAAGGCCGCGCGGCAGGAGGCGGCGCGCTCGCTGCGGGACCGCCGGGATCTGTTCGACGACGGAGGCGCGACCATCCGGCTCGGCAGGCACCGGTTCGCGGTCACCACCGGGCCGATCGATCTCGCCCTTGTGCCACAAGGTGATTCGATCGCGTACACCATCACGGGGACCGACTATCGCGCGCCGCTTGCCGATGCGGAGTTCGCCGACACCGCGCCCTACTGGTCGCAGTTGGTGGTATCGGAGACGCCCGAGGTGTATCGGGCGGAGTACCTGGCGGCCTCGATGCTGGCCGAGGCCGAGGCGGACGGGTCGCTGGCGGCCCTGCACACTGCCGCACTCACCGAGGGCGAGCTGACCGCCCTGGTGACGGCCACCGCCGCGCAGCGCTACGACGAGGGTTACGAGCGCGGCGTGCACGATCACGACGCCGCCGCCGTTCTCGGGGCACTGTTGCGCCTGCACGCCGGTGCGGGACTGTTGCGGTACCCGCCGGCGGAAAGGGCGGCCGCGCAGCTGTGGTGGCGTTTCGGCGCTGGCGAGCCGGCCGCGCGGGAGCGCTGGGCCACGCGGATCGGCTCGCTCGCGCGGGCGCGGGCGCTGTTCGACACCACGGCGTCGGTCGTAGCGTTGCGCGACGAATTGGGCGCGGCTATCGGTGCATTCGCCGACGCGCTGGGACTCGGTGTCGACGGCGGACTCGCCGGTGAGTATCTGTTCGAGGAGATCGCCGACGGGGCGGACGGCTTCGTCACCGCGCGGGCGGCGCGCACCTTGCTCGACCGCTTCCACAACCACCTCGAAACCGCCTCGGGCCGTGACACTTACATGCGTGACCTGCGCTCCTTGGCCACCGATCTACCGCTGCGGCATCAGCTGGTCACCACCTGGCTCACGGCCTACGCCGAGCGGCACGCGGACCCGTCGCTGATTCCGCACTTGGCCGAGGCGATCGCGGTGGAGTTGTGCGGAGCGGACCTGCCGCGCCACGATTCCGCCGCCGAACTCGACGCCACCGTGCCGGGGTTGCTCGGCACTCACCCGCGAATCACCAAGCGCTCGTTGACCTTCCGGCTGGACGAGCTGCTGGCCCGCTGCCGGTGGTTCCGCGCCGAGCGGGTGCCGGGGTTCCGCGACTATCTGCGGCGGCGCACGGAATTGGTCACCCGCGAACGGGATCGCCTGCGGCTGGCCGAATACCGGGCGCAGGTACCCAACGGCTTCGTGCGCAACCGGCTGCTGGACGAGGTCTACCTGCCGTTGATCGGCGACAACCTCGCCAAACAACTCGGCGCGACCGGCGACGGCAAACGTGTCGACCAGTCCGGGTTGCTGCTGTTGATCTCCCCGCCCGGCTACGGCAAGACCACGCTCATGGAGTACGTGGCCGCGCGCCTGGGGCTGGTATTCGTCAAGGTGAACGGGCCCGCCCTCGGGCACGCCGTCCGTTCGGTCGACCCCGACGACGCCCCCAACGCGACGGCGCGCCAAGAGGTGGAGAAGATCGACTTCGCGCTCGAGATGGGCTCGAATGTGCTGCTGTACCTGGACGATATCCAGCACACCTCGCCGGAACTGTTGCAGAAGTTCATCTCCCTCTGCGACGGGCAGCGCCGGATGGAGGGCGTGTGGGAGGGCCGCACCCGCACCTACGATTTGCGCGGCAAGCGGTTCGCCGTGTGTATGGCGGGCAACCCCTACACCGAGCAGGGCAAGCGGTTCCGCATCCCGGACATGCTCGCCAACCGCGCCGACGTGTGGAATCTCGGCGACGTGCTCTCCGGACGCGACGACCTGTTCGCGCTCAGCTACCTCGAGAACGCGCTCACCGCGAATCCCGTTCTCGCGCCGCTCTCCTCGCGCGAGCGCGGCGATCTGGACGTGCTGCTGCGAATGGCGCACGGGGATGAGTCGGCGCGCGCCGATCAGCTCGCGCACCCGTACTCGGCGGCCGAACTGTCCGATGCGGTGTCGGTGCTGGGCAAGATGCTGCGGGTGCAAGAGGTGGTGCTGGCGGCCAACCGCGCCTACATCGCCTCCGCGGCCACCGCCGACGCGAGCCGCACCGAGCCGCCGTTCCGCCTCCAGGGCTCCTACCGCGATATGAACGCCCTGTCGGAGCGCATCGTCCCGGTGATGAACGACGCCGAGCTGGAGACGCTCATCGACGATCACTACACCGGCGAGGCGCAGACCCTCGCGGCCGGCGCCGAGGCGAACCTGCTCAAGCTCGCCGAGCTGCGCGGGCGCCTCACTGCCGAGCGCGCGCGGCGCTGGGCCGAGGTGAAGTCGGCGTACCTGCGCGAACAGGCGCTCGGCGGGGCCGAGGACGATCCCCTCGTCCGCGCCATCGGGGCGCTCGGTCTGCTCGCGTCCCGGATCGACAACATCGAATCGGCGATCCGGGGGTTGGGGCGGGAATCTCATGCGAACGACATCGTGCCGGAGACCCGATTCGCCGACTGAGGTCCTTCGCCGGCCGGGCGGCGCGCGGAGCTTTGGCGTGCCGTCCCGACCCCTCCGCGCTAATATAAGTTCAAACTTATTAAAGGAGGTTGTGATGGCATGGGTGAACGATCCCGTGGCTGTGGCCGGGCTGGTCACGCGCGAGGTGCGGACCGGGAAGCGCGACGGGGAGGTGACCCGGATCGCGGTGGCGCGGCGGGTCTACCCGACCGATCAGGCGGATCTGTGGGACGCGCTGACGAACGCCGAACGGCTGCCGCGCTGGTTCCTGCCCGTCAGCGGGGAGCTGAAGGTCGGCGGGAAATACCAGCTCGAGGGCAACGCCGGCGGCACGGTCGAACGCTGCGAGGAGCCGGAGCGGTTCGCGGTGACCTGGGAGTTCGGCGGGCAGGTCTCGTGGCTGGAGGTCGGCCTGTCCCCCGCTGAGGGCGGCACGGCGCTGGAACTCGTGCACGAGGCGGGCGTCGATCCGGAGTTCTGGTCGCAGTACGGGCCCGGCGCGGTCGGCGTGGGCTGGGACCTGGCGCTGATGGGGCTGGGCGTGCACCTGGAGACCGGAGCGGCCGTCGACCCGGAAGAGGGCATGAACTTCCCAACCACCCCCGACGGCTTGCGGTTCACCCGGATCGCCGCGGAAGGCTGGGCCGACGCCGCCGTCGCCGACGGTGACGACCCCGAGGCCGCGCACACCGCCGCCGAGCAGACGATCGTCTTCTACACGACCGTCCCCGAGGACGATCAGCAGGGCTGATGTCGGCTTCTCCCGCACGGATCTTCGAAGCGCTGGGCGATCCGGTCCGCCGCCGCATCCTGGAGGTGGTGGCGACCGGTGAGCAGCCGGCGGGCGCGCTCGTGGACAGCGTGCGCGCGCACACCCCGATTTCCCAGCCCGCCGTCTCCCAGCACCTCAAGGTGCTGCGCGACGCGGGCCTGGTCACCGTCCGCGCCGAGGGCACCCGCCGCCTCTACGCCCTCGCCCCGTCCGGCCTGGACATCGCCCGAGCCTGGCTCACCCATCTCGCCGAACCCCTCGCCCCCTTCACCCAACCCCTCGACGCCCTCGCCACCGAGGTCGCCCGAGGCAAACGCGAACGCCGCGCGACCCCGCGGACCCACTCCGGCGAGGACGCCCGCCCGGCCTGAGTACGAGGGCACCGCAGCCACGACACCATGGTCCTCGCTACAGCCGGAAAGGATTGCCGCGCAGGCAATCTCGACCTGCCTTCAGCGGCTCAGGCCGATGGCATGGGCCTTGGGAAGAAGGTCGGTGAGCGTGGTGGCTTCAGAGGGGGTGAGGGCGGCGAAGGCCGGGGCGATGAGGGCGTCGGTGATGGCTTCGGCCTGTTCCCAGCGGGCGCGGTGGTCGGCGGTGACTTCCTCGTAGGGTTCGGGGTAGCCGTAGAAGCCGGCCTGCTGCGGGCCGGTCTTGATGGGGGAACCGGAGATGAGGACGGCCTGGAGCGGGGTGAGGCCCGCGGCGAGCACGCCGATCAGGTGCAGGCCGCCGCGCAGTTCGCGCAGCACGTGGGTGAGCTGACTCAGACGGGCAGGGCCGTCCTCGGGCAGCGGCAGCGCGCGCCAGCCGGCGAACAGCGGCACACCGGCCGGTTCGGCGGCCGCCGCCACCTTCTCCAGCAGATCCGCCAACTGCCGCGCATCGGCGAAATCGGCGAGCTTGCGACGGCCGAACTCGCGACACGCCTCCATATAGCCCACGGCCGCGTCGGCGGCCGGCATCGACACCGACTCCCACGCCGGGCGGATCGTGTCGCCGGGGAAGAACCCGAACGCGGCGGTCACCACGTCGGCGTCCACTTCCCCGAGCACGCCGCCGCGCCCGCGCACATACGGGCCGAGGAACGCGTCCGCCCCGCACGCCTGCCCGAACGCCTTCGCCTCCCGGGAGAACATGAACGCCCCGCCCAGTTGCTGGATCTGATCCTTGACCGCCGTCGCCACCGACACGTTCTCTCTCCTTTTCACCGACATTGGTGTCCGCCAACCACATTATGCGTACCTCCGCCTTCGCTCCGGCCGTGCGCGGAGTTTCGGGTGGGCTTCGCCCAACAGCGTCCATTATGCGGGTTGTACACCGTTCGGAACCCCTCGGCACCGGCGGCTTTCCGCCGCGCCGATTTGTGCACTCCGCCAAACCGCCCGCGCACTCTCTGGTCCCGTGGCGGTAGGAATCCGATGTCCCGGACAGTGGAATGGAGAGTCAGTCGCGGCCGCACCGGGCGCCGCGATCCGACACGAACAGGTGCTTCGATGAGGAAGACTCTGCGTCGGCGGATGGCCGTGCTCTGCACGTCGGTCTGCCTGACGGCATCGATCGCGGGCGCCGCGGGGGCGGATCCGGGGTTCCCACCCGCGTTCCCGCCGGACCAGAACCAGCTGCCGCGGCTGCCGTCCGAGCCGCAACTCTACGATCTGCTGCCGATCCTGCCGCCGGACAGGGACCCGTGGTACGACGATCCGGCCGATCTCGCCGCGTACGCGCCCGGCCAGATCGTGCGCACCCGCGAGGTGCAGACGCGACTGCTCGGGCTGCCGTTCCCGGTCTACACCAAGCAGATCCTGTACCGCACCAACGATCTTCGCGACAATCCGATCGTCACCGCGACCACCGTGATCATCCCCGGCATCCCCTGGCAGGGCAGCCCGCGCCCGGTGCTCTCGTTCCAGGAGGCGATCGACTCCAGCGACTCCTCGTGCAATCCGTCCTACACGTTGCAGGTCGGCACCATGAAAGAGTCCGCGCTGGCGGTGTATTGGCTGATGCAGGGCTTCGCCATCAACGTCCCCGACTTCGACGGCAAGTTCAACACGTTCAACACCTACGACGAGGGCAAGATGGTCCTCGACAGCCTGCGCGCCGTGAAAAACGATGCGACGCTGGGACTTACGGACTCGGGCATCGCCCTGTACGGCTACTCCGGCGGCGGGTCGGCCTCGCTCCGCGCCGCCGAGTTGCGCCGCACCTACGCCCCCGACGTGCACCTGCTCGGCACCACCGCCGGCGGCACGCCTGGCAACCTGGTGGATCTGGCGCGCTACGCCACCGAACCGCAACCGGGCGCCACCGGCCTCAGCAGTTTCACCATGTGGCTGGGCCTGGCCTCGTTCGCCAAGCAGTACCCCGACGTGTTCAAGCTGGACGAGTTGCTCACCCCCGAGGGCATCCAACTCGTGCACGACGTGCAGAACCGCTGCGTCTACACCGCCGCGCTCACCGGCTTCTACCGCCCGGTCAGCGAGTACTACCTCCCGGGCAAGTCGCTGGAGACCGAACCGGAGATCCTGCGGGTGCTCGACGAGAACAGCCTCGGCAAGCACATCCCCGACACGCCGGTGCTGTGGTGGCACGGCGTATGGGACGAGCTGATCCCGCCGTCGACGGTGCTGCCGACCGTCGAATCCTATTGGGCGCGTGGGGCGGATCTGCGCTTCTACACGGTGCCGGTCCCCGAGCACATCGTGAACGCCACGACCGGCTGGATTCCGGGCGTCGCCTGGACCAGCGCGCTGTTGCGCGGCCTGCCGCCCGGCCCGAAGTTCAAGGCGGACTTCAAGCCGCTGCCCCCGGGTTTCCCGGGCAGCTGAGGGGGTCCCGGCGCGGGCCGCTCACCCGCGCCGGGGCTCGGGGATGTCCGATTCGCGACGGTTCGGCCTAGACTGTCGGCGTGCGAGTACGACAGGCCATAGCCGCCGCCCTCATCGCCGCGTCCGCGTCGTTCGGCGCGGTGGCGTGCACCATCGAAGGTGCGGGCACCCGGAGCGAATGCGATGTGTCCGGCTGCCTGGTGACGTTCACGCGCGGCGTGGACGCGAAGGCCAGCATCCTCGGCGTGGACGCGGAACTCGTTGCGGTGCAGGGGAACCTGGTGACGCTGCGGGTCGCGGGCCAGGAGCTGAACATCCCCGCCGGGGAGACCAGGGAGGCCGAGGGCCTCGACGTGGCCGTACAAGAGGTGTCGGAGGAGAAGGTCGTCATCAAGTTCTCCACCGGGCTCAACTAACCGCGCTCGGGCTTCTCACTGCGCTCAGGCTTCCAATTGCGCTCAGTCCTCTAACTGCGCTCAGGCGTCATCCGCACCGTGATGCGGTCGCCGCGCATCCGCACGAACTCCAGGTCGGCGGGCGTGCCGTCGGTGAACCGGGTGAGTCGTTGCAGCACCAGCAGCGGCGCGCCCGTCCGCACGCCCAGCAGCCGGGCCGACGGCGCGTCGGCGGTGACGGCGTCCACCGACACCTGGTCGGCGCGCAGTCGCTTGCCCGAAGTGCGCTCGATCAGCGTGAACAGGTCTTCGTCCTCGAGGTCGGCCGAGAGCAGCGGCAGGCCGACGGCGACCGGCAGATAGGTCAGGTCCAGCGCGATCGGCACGCCGTCGAGCCTGCGCAACCGCTCGATGCAGAGCACATCGCCCTCGGCCCGCAACGCAGCCGCCACGCTGCGGGGCGGCCGGACCCGTCCGGCGGTGCGCACCTCGTTGCGCAGCGCCCCGTGCTCGCGCAACGATTCCGACAGGCCGCGGATGGCGTCGACGGTGTGCGCGAACTTGGGCATCCGCACCACCGTGCCCACCCCGGGCAACCGCTCGACCAGCCCCTCGGAGCGCAGGATGTCGAGGGCTTCGCGCACGCTGTTGCGCGACACGCTGAACTCGCGTTGCAGCGCGGGCTCGTCGGGCAGGCGCGGCCCGAGCGCGCCCGCCGCGATCTGCCCGCGCAGCACGTCGGCGACCTGGCGCGCCAGGTCCGACCGCAGCCGGCGGCCCGGATGGGCGCGGCTGAGGTCGGGCGGTGGCGTCATGGCCGCCGAGCATACGCGCGTCATCGGCGCAGGAACCGCCGTATCGCCCCGGCCAGCACGCGGGCGGCGAACTCCATGCCCGCCACACTGATGCTCTCGTCGTAGACGGCCCACCCATCGTCGCCCGGCCCGAAGGTCACCGCGGGGATGCCCGCGTGCCGGAAGCGGATCGTGTCGCAGTAGGCGGGCTTCGCGTACAGGCGGGCGGGGCTCGGGTCGTGGTCGGTGTAGGAGTCGCGCAGCGCGGCGACGATCGGCTCGTCCGCGTCCAGGGCGACGGTGCCCGGCACGAACGTGGGGCCGGGCGCGAACCGCACGTCGACGGTCGCGGTGACGCCGGTGAGGTCGCGCGCGATGTCGGTGACACGCTGGAGCACAAGCGCTTTCGTCACGTCCGGCCCGAGGCCGACGATCGCGACCCGCGCGCTCGCGCGCAACGGCGTGAACTGCGCCATCCCCGGCTCCCCCGCGTCGAGACCGACCGTGCTCGCACCCCAGCCGTCGGGCAGGTCGCGCAGCGCGGAGAGCACTTCGAGCAGCAGGTGGGCCGCGTTCACGCCGGTGTCGGGACGCCAGATGTGGCTGGAGCGGCCGTGCACGGCGAGGTCGAGCAGCGCGTGGCCGGTGTGGCTGGTCGCGATCGCGACGCCGGTGGCCCCGCCCTCGGTCCACGCCGTCGGTTCGACGGTGATGGCGGCGTCGGCGGTGAGTCCGTGCTCCTCCAGCAGGTAGAGCGCGCCCTCGACGCCGTTGCGTTCCTCGTCCGCGGTGAGCGCGACGGTGAGGGTGCCGGATTCCGGTGGGTCCGCGCACACTTCGGCCACCGCGCGCAGCAGCGTCGCGAGATTGCCCCGGGTGTCGGATGTTCCGCGCGCGTACACCCGCCCGTCCTCGACCACGGGGGCGAACGGATCGGCGCATTTGGTCCAGCGGCTCGGCGGTCCTGCCGGGTAAGTGTCGAGATGGTCGTTGAGCAACAGGGTCGGGCCCGGACCGAACACCTTGGCAGCCACCAGGTTCGCGCGCGTCTCGGTGCGGCCGACGAGCCGGGTGTCGAAGCCGAGTTCGGCGAGGAAGGGCTCGATGAACCGGGCCGCTCGCGTCTCCTCCGGTGGACGAGCCGGGCCGTCGAGACTGTTCTCACACCACGGCTGCCCGGCGGGCACGAGCAGTGCGGTGAGTTCGGCGGCGGTGTGCGTGATCAGGCGGGGTGTTCCGACGGTGGTCATGACAGGGACTCCAGGTGGTCGAGAAGGGCGGTGCGCAGCGCCGCGCCGGACAGGCCGCGCGACACGGCGAGGGTGAGGAAGACGCGCACCTGGTGCGGACTCATGCGGTCGGCGAGCAGGATGCCGGACTCGACGAGCACTCCCCCACCGCCGCGATATCCGTACATCGGACTCGTGCGGCCGTCGGCGGCGCGGGTGGCAACCACCACCGGCGTGCCGGACGCGGCCACCTCGACCGCCGCATCCGCCAGGGCCGGTGGCAGATTGCCCGCGCCGTTGCCCGCCAGCACCAGAGCGTCGGCGTTCTCCGCGGCGTACTTCACGACGTCACCGTCCGCCCCGAGGGCGGCGACCAGGAGCGGGACGCGCGCCGGAGCATCCCCCGCCGGGCCGAGCGGGCGGGCCGGGGCGGGCGCCGGGGTGAACGACCGCACCACGCCGTTCAGCACGCCGCCGAGCGGTGGAAGTCCCGGTGTGGCAAAGGCTTCCACGCCGGTGCCCGAGACCTTCTGCACGCGGCTGCCGAGCCAGACCTTGCCCGCGAAGGCCACCACGGGCTCGGTCGTCACCGGGTTCGTGGCGACCGCGTGGGCGGCGGCGAGGTTCGCCGGTGCGTCCCCGCCGGGTTCGCCGCCCGGGAGCATCGATCCGGTGACCACCACCGGCACCGGCCACGGGCCGGTGTAGGTGAGCCATGCGCTGGTCTCCTCGATGGAATCCGTTCCGGTGGTGACGATTACACCCGCCGTGCCGCCCGCGAGCGCGGTGGCGATGGCCTCGGTCAGCGCGCGCAAGTGGGTGAAATCGACCTCGGACCCACCGACCCGCGCCACGTCGACCGCCGCCACCCCGTGGTCCGGGCCGAGCAGATCGGCGATGGCGGCGGCATCGAGCGCGGGCACAGCGAGACCGCCCGACACCCGCATGCCGATGGTGCCGCCGAGCGCGAAAAGGGTGACCGCGCTCATGATTCCGCCAGCGCGGACGCGTCGAGCCGGGCGGCGTAGTCCACGGGCGGCACTCCGGGATCGAGGTAGTTCCTGGCGCGCGCCCAGTCGGCCAGTGTCGTCAGCTTCGCGGCCAGATCGGGCGGCAGCTGGAGGGTGAAGTCGAACTCGCGCAACACCTTTCCGACCAGATCGTGCGCGAGCGCGGTCGCCTCGGCCACCGCGGCGGTGGCGGCCTCCTCGTGCGCGGTCAACTGCGCGCCCGCTTCGGTGAGCGCGGCGAAGAACTTCCGGAACGCGTCGGCCTTGCGCTGGGCGGTGTCGGCGGCGGCGAGGTAGAGGCTGTGCTGCCGGTATCCGGTGGCGGGGACGTCGATCTCGACGCCCGTGCCGTCCAGCACGTCGATCACCTGCGCCTGGTAGGGCTGGAAGATCGAGACCGCGTCCACGTCGCCCTTGGCGATGGCGGTGGTCATGGCCGACGGGGCGACCTGCACGAGTTCGGCGGTCACGCCGGCGCTGTCGAGCGCGCTGGCCGCGAAGTAGGCGGCGCTCGTGCCCAGCGGAGTGCCGATCTTCTTGCCCGCCAACGCGTTCAGATCAGCGATACCGGGCCGGGCGACGATCCGCGACCCGGTCCACCGCGACCCGTCGCCCACCACGCGCAGCTCCGGCGACTTCGCCAGCGCACTGGCCGACGGCACGTCGGCGGCGGTGGCGATGTCGACCTGCCCGCCCTGCAAGGCTTGCAACGCCTGCACGCCGGTGGAGAAGTTGACCACCTCGACACGCACGCCGTGGCGTTCGAACGCGCCGCCGCGCTGGGCCACCGGGATCTGCGCCCACGACGGGTCGACCACGAAACCCACGGTGAGCGTGTCGGATTCGCTCCCGGCGGTGTCGCTCGCGCACGCGGACGCGGACAGCAGGGCGAGCGCGGCGGCGAGCGCCGCGGCGACACCCCTGACCTTCGATCTGGACATGGGACAACCTCCGTGTGATGGATGCCGGGGAAACTCAGGAGACGGCGACGCCGCCGATGTGGTGGTGCAGCGTGCGGCGCATTTCGCTGTACCCGGGGAGTTCGGCGAGGCGGTCGGCCGGGCGCGGGCGCGGCAGCGGGTTGCCGAGTTCGGCGCGCACACCGCCGTCGCCGAGGACGACGACGCGGTCGCCGAGCCGGATGGCCTCGTCCACGTCGTGGGTGACGAACACGACGGTGCGCGCCGAGGCCGCCCAGATCTCGAGCACCAGATCCTGCATGTGCAAACGGGTTTGGGCGTCCAGCGCGGCGAACGGCTCGTCCATGAGCATCACCTCGGGGGCGCAGGCCAGCATCCGGGCGACGCCGACGCGCTGGCGCATCCCGCCGGACAGTTCGTGCGGGTGGCGGCGGGCCACGTCGGCGGACAGGTGCACGGTGCGCAGCAGCTCGGCCACCCGCCCGGCGCGCTCGCGGCGCGGCACGCCGGCCGCCGCGAGGGCGAAGCCGAGATTGGCGCGCACGCTACACCAGGGGAACAGCACGTCGCGCTGGAAGACCACGCCGCGACGGCGATCCGGGCCGGTGATGGGCACGCCGTCCTCGGTGACCGCGCCGTCAGACGGTGTGAGCAGGCCGGCGAAGCAGTCGAGCAGCGTGGATTTGCCGCAGCCGGACGGCCCGGCCAGCACGGTGATCGACCCGGCCGGGACGCGCAGCGAGACATCGCGCAGCACCGGGTCGCGCCGTCCGGGGAAGCGCACGGTGAGGTGTTCGGCCCGCAGTTCGCCGGTCATCGCTGCACCTGCGCCCAACGGATCCACGGGGCCGCGACCGTCGCGACGATCTGGTCGCACAGCACGCCCACCAGGCCGAGGACCGCGAGGCAGAACAGCATCCGGTCGACCTGGGAGAACAACTGCGCCTGCGCGATCCGGTACCCCAATCCCGAGGTGGTCCCGGTCATTTCGGCGACGACGATGAGCACGAACGCGGTGGCGACGCCGACCCGCAGACCCGTGACGATATCGGGCAGCGCCTCGGGCAGCACGATGCGCGTCAGCGTGGCCGTGCGGGACGCGCCGGTGCAGCGCGCGACTTTCAAATAGTCTGCCGGTGTGGTGGACAACCCGGAATGGGTATTGATCCACACCGGGACGAATACGCCGAGCGCGATGACGAATTGTTTGCTCTGCTCGCCCAATCCGAACCACAGGATCGCCAGGGGCACCAGCGCGACCGTCGGGATCGGGGCGAACAACCGCAGGACCGGTTGCATCACCAGGCGGCCGAACGCGGTGGTGGCGGTGAGCGTGCCCACCGCCACGGCGGCCAGCGACCCGACCGCGAGACCGCGAACCACCCTGGTCAGGCTGGTGCCGATATCGGCGGCCAGCGTGCCGTCGCGCCACATGGCCAGACCGGCGCGGCCGACATCGGCGAGTCCGGGGAACAGCACCGGCGGGAAGACGCCCGCCGCCCGGATCGCGCTCCAGATCACCGCGACGAGCGCCACGCCCGCCACCGCGGAGACGATCTTCCCCGCGCCGCGCTGAATTCCTCGCTCGCGCAATCTTCTCCCGACCGCCTGCCGGACGGCCGGGCGTACGAGGACGGCCGGTCCGTCGAGTGTCTCCGTGCTCACGCCATTCACCTTTCTGCGTCGCGAACTTTATAAGCAGCGGCCATTACGCCCGGATTTCCCGAAGGCACGCGAAATTGCTACGCCACCGGGCGCGCGGGAAAACCGCCGCTGGCACCGGGCGCGCGCGGACAATCCGCCACCACGATCAGGGTGATCGGAATGGTTCGCCGGGCGTCGTCACTCGGAACCAGTCCGGTGGTGAGCCGCGCGACGGACTCGTTCGGTGCGGGCCGGAGAGGTCAGGTGCGCCCCCTACAGGGCCGGTGAGCGGCAGTCCAGGAACTCATTTTCCATCACTGCTTGAAATATCGATTGAAACGCGTTCTACTAGGGCGCATGGCTGGGAAGGTTTCGGTGGGCACCCGTGAGCGGTTGCTGAGCGCGGCGGAGCGGTTGCTGCTCACCGAGCGGTACGAGGACGTGTCGGTGCGGTTGGTGTGCGCGGAGGCCGGGATGAATCCGGCGGCGGTGCACTACCACTTCGGCTCGAAGGAAGCGCTGGTCGCGGCGCTGCTGGAAGATCGGCTCGGGCCGCTGTGGGCGGACCGGCTGGCGGCGGCGACCGAGGGTCCGGCCACGGTGGAGGCGGTGGTCGACGCGATCCTGGCGCCGTTCACCGAACTGGCGGCGGATCCGGCCGGGCGGCTGCACCTGC
Organism: Nocardia puris; assembly: GCF_003315035.1. Taxonomy (GTDB): domain Bacteria; phylum Actinomycetota; class Actinomycetes; order Mycobacteriales; family Mycobacteriaceae; genus Nocardia; species Nocardia puris. The sequence goes on along the minus strand of NZ_QNRE01000007.1, from coordinate 119,005 downwards.
GGTTGCTGGCGCAGTTGGTGCTCGGGCGGCACCCGCTGCTGTGGCGACAGCCCTGGTTCCGGCTCGACTCCTGGACCGGACTGCTGCCGGGACTACGCGAGCCGGAGAGCAGGCGGCGCTGGTCGCTCGCCTTCGACCTGATCATCCTGCGTTTCGGCACGGAACCGGAGGGGCCGTCCGAGCGGGCGCGCGCCGCACTGCGCGACTTCGTGATCGCGGGATTGACCGCACCGGAAGGTGATTCGTGATGTCCGATATCTTCACCCCCACCCGCCTGGGCCCGATCACGTTGCGCAACAGGGTGATCAAAGCCGCGACCTTCGAAGGACGCACGCCCGGCGCGCTGGTCACCGAGGAACTGATCCGGTTCCATCGTGAGGTCGCGGCGGGCGGCGTCGGGATGACCACCGTCGCCTACTGCGCCGTCGCACCCGGCGGTCGCACCGACCGCAAACAGATCTGGATGCGCCCGGACGCGATACCCGGACTCCGCGCGCTCACCGACGCCGTGCATGCCGAGGGGGCCGCGGCGAGCGCGCAGCTTGGCCACGCGGGCCCGGTCGCCAACGCCGCCTCCAACCGCGCGCCCGCGCTCTCCCCGAGCCGGATGTTCAGTCCGCTCTCGATGCGGGCGATGCACGTGCCCACCGAAACCGAGATCGGCGAGCTGGTCCAAGCGCACGCTCGCGCGGCGCTGCTCGCCGAGGAGGCCGGATTCGACGCGGTGGAAATACATTTCGGCCACAACTACTTGGCCAGCGCGTTCCTGAGCCCGCTGCTGAACCGCCGTAAGGATCGGTACGGCGGATCACCGGAGAACCGGGCGCGATTCGCCCGTGAGATCGCCCGCGCCGTCCGCGAGGCCGTCGGCGGGCGCCTCGCCGTTCTGGCCAAACTCAATATGGAGGACGGTGTGCGCGGAGGCCTCACCGTGCCCGAATCCTTGCGCGTCGCCGCGTGGTTGGAGGCCGACGGGTCCCTCGACGCCCTCGAACTCACGGCGGGCAGTTCCCTGCTCAACCCGATGCTGCTCTTCCACGGCGACGCCCCGCGCCGCGAATTCGGGGCGGTGCTTCCGGGACCCGCGCGCTGGGGCTTCCGACTCGTGGGCCGTGGCTTCCTGCGCGAATACCCGTACCACGACGCCTATTTACTGGAGCGCGCCCGTCAGTTCCGCCGCGAACTGTCGATGCCGCTGGTCCTGCTCGGCGGCATCACCGACCTCGACACCATGGACCTCGCCCGCGCCGAGGGGTTCGAGTTCGTCGCGATGGGCCGCGCGCTGCTGCGCGAACCGGGCCTGCTGCACCGCATTCGCGCCGACGCCACCACGCGCTCGGCGTGCACGCACTGCAACCGCTGTATGCCGACCATCTACACCGGCACCCGCTGCGTGTTCCGGCTGGACCACGCCGCTCTCGCCGGATCCCAAGACTCCCAGCGTGTTTGACGCACTAGACCGAGGGATCGCGCGGCGTCATGGTGGTGAGCGGCACCGGGCCGCTCCACCCGCACGGTAGACCGCAGGTGGCGACGAGCGTGGCGGTCTGCGAGCCGTCGGTGTAGACGGTGGTGACCAGGTCGGCGCGGGCCGGATACCCGCAGGCGGCGCAGTGCCCGAAGTAGTTCAGGACTTCGCGACAGTGACAGGCGCGAACGGTGCGGGCCACGGCGGCTCACCGCCGGCGGATCCGGCTCATCGCCAGGAGTCCCAGGCCCGCGCTCACCGCGCTGGTCAGCAGCAGGACCAGCGCGCAGGTCAGCGTGGCGAGCCAGTGCGGCATCCACTGCGCGAGGGCCTCGATCCCCGAGCCCACCAGCAGATAGCCGCCGCTGAGGACCGCGAGACCGGCGAAGCCGAGCAGGAGCGCGCCCAGCACGGCCAGTTTCGCGGCGTCGACGAGGTCGGCGCGGAAGCGACGCCAGCGCCGGCGCACCGGTGCGCTCACGCGTAGCAGCGCCTCGTTCAGGTCACCGGTGCGACCGGCCGGGCCGTGTCGGTGGTGAGTTGTTCTGTCCATGGAATGGCTTGCCTTTCACAGATTTTCAGAGGGCGGTGGTCAGCCTGCGCAGGACGACCTTCGCGAACGGACGGATGAACGGCGCGGTCCAGCTCAGCGGGAGGAACGCGAACAGGGCGGGCCGGCCGCCGACGGTCCAGGACAGGTCGGTGCCGCCGTCGGATGTCGCGGTCAAGCGGAAGTCGGCCACGTAGCTCTGCACGAACAGCGGCACGGAGGTGCGGATACCGACGACGGTGAGCCTGCGATGCTCTTCCCGGCGCAGCACCTGTTCGTCGGCGGCGAAGAACACGGCGTCGAGGGTGCGGACGGCACCCGGGGTGCGGTCGGCGCCGCGGTAGTGGATACCGGGGATGAACGGAATCCACGAGAACGCGCCCTCCTCCAACGCCGTCCAGATCCGCTCGGGCGGGGAATCGAGGTGGACGTCGGTCGTCATCGTGAATGTCGGGCGCAGCTCGGCCAATTCGGCGACGGTGCGGTCCGGGAAGGGCGCGATCTCGTTCCTGACCACCCGCTGGGCACGGCGGCGTAGCACGAGCGCGGTGACGAGCGCGACGAGCGCGGCCACGAAAGCCGCGGCGACGAGGGCGAGAATGACGAGTCTGACCATGAGTGAACGTTTCTCCATGAGTGCGGCCGATCGGTTCGGTGGTTGTCGGTGGGCGGAATCGGAGTGCCCGGCAGCGTCTTTCACGGACGCGGCAGGGCCGGTGAGCTGACTTCGTCGACGAGCCAGGCGTCGCCGACCTTGCGCAGCGACAGGCCCACCGCGAGCTGTCCCGGCCGCGGCTCGCCCGCGGTGCCGGCGCTGGTGATGGTCTGGCCGATCACGACGACCGCGCGCGCCGCGGACTCGTCGGCGGACTCGATCGCGCACTGCACCGAATCCACCGTCGACACCACCCGGCCCTGTTCCAGGACCTCGCGCAGATCCCGGCTGGTGGCGTCGAATTCGTCGTGCCACGCGCCGGTGGCGCCGGCCAGCACGGCGGCGAAATAGGTGTCCAGGTTGGCCGCGTCGTAGGAGGCCAGGGTGGGCGCGTACGCGCAGGCCGCCCGCCGGGCCGCGTCCCGGGCCTCGGACAGGGCGTCGGTCTGCGCCTTCTGCATGCCGAACCAGGCGGCGGCGCCCAGGCCAGCCAGTCCGGCGACCACACCGGCGACCGGTAGCGCGTGGGCGCGGCGGGAGGTGGACTTCTCGGGAAGATCTGATTCGCTGGTCACTCGCGCTGCTTTCGTCGGGGAGTTCACTTGGCGGGCAACGGCACCGACAGTTCGTCGCCGGTCACATCGGGCGGCGGCCCGGAACCGTTGTCGGGCAGCGCGGGTCGCGGCGCGTTCGCCGAACCGCGCACCTGCGCACCGGGATCGGCCAGGACGCAGTAGTTGTGCAGTCGCACCCGTCCGTCGCTGACCTGCGCCGGCGAGACCGGGATGGTCTCGTACTCACAGGTGGGACGGGGCCAGATGTCGAGCATGGTGTGAAAGGCGTTGCCGTGGGCGGGCACACCCATCACGGCCGATCCGGCGCGCATGGCCGGGAACAGCGCCCGCATGGCCGGGGTCCGCAACCGCGCCGCCCGGGTGATGGCGACGAAGTTGGTCACCAGGTTCGTGATCGGGTCGCTGGTCTCGGCCACCACCCCGCCCAGCGTGGCGAGCTGTCCCGGGCCCAGCTCGAGCAGGCGCCGCACCTCGGCGTCGGCGGCGGTGAGCTGCTCGAACAGCGCCCCGGAGCCCCGCACCAGGGTGCCGAGATCGGGCTGGGCGTGCGTGGTGGTCTCGGCGATGACGGACAGGTTCGCGATCAGCTGTTTCGTCTGCGGCAACCTCCCGTCGAGCCCGGCCATCGCCTGGCTGATCCCGCTGATCACCGTGCGCAACCGGTCGGGCCCGTCGGCGAGGGCACGATCCAGTTCGGCCACGATCACGTTGAGCCGCTCCGGATTCAGTCCCGAGATCAGCGCGCCCGTGTTGGTGAGGAACGAGTTGATCGTCACCGGCGTGGCGGTGCGATCGACACCGATCACCGACCCGTCCGCCAGGAAGGGGCCGCCGCCCGTCGCGGGCCGGAAGTCGAGGTACTGCTCCCCCGCGGCCGACAGCCGGTGCACGGAAGCCGTTCCCTCCGAGGGGATCCGGAATCGGCTGTCGATCTCGGCGGTCGCCTCGATGCCACCGGGCGTCAGTTCGACCGCGCGCACCGTGCCCACGCGCACGCCGCGCACCGTCACATCGTTGCCGGGCAACAGACCGCCCGACTCGCGCAATGCCACCCGCACCCGGTAGGTCTCGCGCAACGGGTCCACCCGGATCACGTCCACCGCGAGGTAGCCGCAGCCGAGCAGGAACATACCGATCAGCCCCAGCAGGGCGAACGCCGTCGTGTGGCGGCGCGCCCATTCCGCCAGCGCCACCACCGCCGCGGCGGCGAGGTCGGCCGCGAATCCGGCCAGCGCCACGAGTTGTTCGCGCCGCTCGTTCATCGGTGCCCGCCTTGCACCCGCGCCAGCACCCGGGCCAGCACCTCGGCCAGACTGCCCGCGAACGCGCCGACATCGCCGACGTCGGGCATTTTGCCCGCCTCCGGGTCGGTGAGCGCGCTCAGGCTCAGATAGGAGATGGTCGCGCCGATCGCCAGCGTGTTGCCTTCCGTGCTCGCCAGCAGCGAGGGATAGATCGTGTGCAGGCCTTCCAGCGTCCCCGCGAGATGGTCGCCCATGCGGGTGAATCCGGTCATCAGCGCCTGCACGCTGTCGAACAGCGAGACGAACTCCGGTCCGGTGGTCGCCGTGAAATCGCCCAGGGCGTCCATGGTCACCGCCACCTTCGCCGTGAGATCGGCGATGGCGCGGTTGTTCTCGGCCAGGACGCCGATGAGGGGCGGGAAGGTCTCGGCGGCGCGTCCCAGCTCTTCCTTGCGCTGATTCAGGGTGGTGGTCAGGGCGCCGAGCCCGTCGAGCAGGCCGTCGATCTGACCGGTGCGCGCGTTGAGCGCCGACAGCGTGGCGGTGAGTTCGGTGAGCAGGTGCGCCAATTGCGGACCGCGCCCGCCCACCATCGCGTTCATCTCGCTCGTGATGCGCGCCGCCTGGTTGAGCGCACCGCCCCCGATGAGCATCGACAGCGAGGACATCAGCTCCTCGACCGACGCGCCCGCCGAGGTGTGCGCGCGGTCGATGAGATCGCCGTCGCCGAGGACTTCGGTGTCGGGACCGCGCTCCGGCAGCGTCAGGGCGATGAAGATGTCCCCGAGCGGGGTGGCCTGGCGCAGCTCCGCGCGGGTGCCCTCGGGCAGGGCGATGTCGGCACGGATCGCCAGATCGACCTCGGCGAGGAAGTTCACCGTCCGGATCTCTTCCACCACACCGACATCCGTGCCGCCGATCTTCACGCGGGCGCGCTCGGGGAGATTGAGCGCGTTGTCGAAGATGGCGCGCAGCCGATAGCTGGGCCCCTCCACGCCGGGTTTGGGCAGCGGCACCGTGTCCACGGTGACCGCGCACCCGGCGATCGACAGGGACACTCCGAGCGCCGCGAGAGCCCGTGCGGCCCGGCGCCTCATCGGAGCAGTCCCGTCAGCGCGAGGGTCAGGCCCAGGTCGGGCCCGAAATCGGTGAGCTTCCCGGTGCGGCACCCGTCGGACCGCATCTGCACCCGTTCGCAGAACAGGGCGAGAAGTTCGTTGTCCAGCAACGACTTATCGGTCAGCAGGTGCAGTCGCAGGGCGCGATTCTCGGTGCTCACCGCGTTGGCGAAGTTCTCGAAGAACAGCGGCGCCACATCGACCACTTCGGTGAGACCCCTTGCGTTGGAACGCATCTGGGCTGTGATGGTGGTCAAACGATTCAGCGCCGCCGTCAGCGGAACCCGGTTCTCGGCGACGACGGCGCTCGTATTGGTGACGAACGCGTCGATCTGGGCGAGCACCGCCCGCAGGCCCGGCGCCTGGTCGGCCATCAGGGTGATGAGCTCGGTCAGCCGCGCGCTGAATTCCCGCACGGTGGTGTCGTTCTCGGCCAGCACAGTGGTGATCTCGGTGAGTTTGGTGATGGTGTTGGAGATCTGGTCCTTGTTCGCCAGCGACACCTCGAACGCGGACGCGAGCGCGTCCAGGGTCTCCCGGATCCGGTCGCCGTTGCCGTCGAGCAGCGGATACAGCACGCGGCTCGCCATCGGGCCCTCGGTGGCACTGCCCTGCAATGCCGCGCCGAGCTCTTCGAAGTTCCGCAGGATGCGGTCCAGTTCGACCGGAGTCCTGGTGCGCGCCAACGGGATATGCGCGCCGTCGGTCAAGGTCGGCCCGTCCCCGGTGTAGCCCGGGTTGAGCTCGACGTGCCGGTTGGTGATGAGCTGGGGCGAGATCAGCGCGGCCATGGCGTCGGCGGGCACCGGCACGTCACCGTCGATTCGCATCACCACCTGGACGTAGTCGCCTTTCGGCTCGATCGCGGTCACCTCGCCGACGGGCAGGCCGAGCACGGCGACCTCGTTGCCGACGTAGAGCCCGGCCACGCTGTCGAAATCGGCGGTCACGTGGATCGACCGTCCCAGCACCGCGCCGAGGTCGCCGGGCAGGGTGGCGCAGGCTGCGGCGACCGTCGCCGCCAGGCACAGCACGACCGCGCGGATCATCGGCACCCCTCCACCACGTGCACCAGGCACAACCAGTTGTCGGGGAACAGCCACGGCATGTAGACCTCTCCGTAGGGGCCGTTGCCGACCGTATTGGTGAACTGCCGCAAGGTGACCGGCATCAGCTGGTAGAGGCGGTCCAGGTTCTCGCGGTTCTTCTCCAGCCCTTCCGACATGGTGTTCAGGCTCTGGATGAGCGGGCCGAGTTGCCCGTCGTTCTCGACACCCATGTCCCGCAACGCCTGTGACGCCGCGGCCACGTTGTCGAGCAGTTGGCGCAGCAGGTCCTGGCGCGCGCCGATGGCGTCGCCGATGGCCTGACCGCGCGTGAGCAGGAGCAACACCCCGTTCTGGTTCTCGGCCACCAGGTTCGAGACGGCGTCGATGCCGCGCAGCAGGCTGTCCACCTCGTCGCGGCGGTCGGCCACCACCTTCGCCAGCACCCCGACCGCGTCCAGCGCCTGCGCGGTGAGCCGCGGCGAATCACCCATCTGCCGGTTCACCGCCTCCAGCGATTCGCGCAGCGCGTCGGGATCGAGACGTTCGATGTGTTCGAAGGAGTCCTTGTACCGCGGATCCCGGATCACCTTCGACAGGTTGTACGGAACCCTGGTGCGTTCCAGGGGAATACGGTCCCCGGGCAGGCCGTCGCCGGTCCCCGGCTCCAGCTCGACGTGCATCTTGCCGAGGATCGTGGACATCTCGATGGCGGCGCTCGCGTCGGGCCCGAGCGCCAGCCCCCGGTCGATCGACAAACCGACCACGATGCGGTCTCCTTGCAACCGTGTGGATTTCACCGTGCCGACTGCGACACCCGAGACGTCCACGCTGTTGCCCACCCGCAATCCCGCGGCCTGGGCGAACTCCGCGTACACGGTGCGCTGCCCGATGCCCGCCCTGGTGAGCAGACCGGAGCCGATCAGCAGCGCCAGCACCACCACGCCGCCGGCCATGCCGAGCCAGAACTGCCTGTCGGTGAATCGTTGTCTCATCGGCACACCTCCGAGTGCGTGTTCCCGCCGATCCGGGCGAGCACGCCGGGCGGGAACAGCACGCCCCATAGCGACACGTCCAGACCGCAGATGTAGGAGTTGATGTAGGCGCCGTTGCCGCTGATGCGCGCCAATCCCGCCAGGACGTACGGCAATTCGACAGCGGCCCGGTCCAGTCGCGCGCCGTTCGACAGCAGCAGCTCGACCCCGGTCGTGGCGTCGCGCTGGGCGCGCGCCATCCCGGGCTGGATCTGCGCGACCAGTGCCGCGAGATCGTCGGTGGACTCGGCGATCCGGTGGAAGGCATCCTTCAGGACCTCCCCCTGCTCGTAGAGGCCGGTGACCAGGGTCCGCGACTGCGTGATGAGCGTTTCGAGTTCGCCGCTGCGGTGGGCCAGTCCGGTGGCGACGCCGGTGAGATTGGTGATCACCGCGCCGATGATCTCGTCGCGCTCCCGGAAGGTGCTCGCCAGCCCGGCCGCCTGGGTGATGAGCGCGCTCAGCGAGACGTTGTCGCCCTGCAAGGCCTGGACCAGGGTCTCCGACAGCGAGTTGATCTCCTCGGGCTGGAGCACGCTGAACAGCGGCTCGAACCCGGCGAGCAGGGTCGAGACGTCGAAGGAGGATTCGGTGCGCGCCAACGGGATCGCACCGCCGGGTGCGAGCGGCTCGCCCTCGCCGTCGCCGGGCGCCAGCGCCACGTAGCGCTGGCCGATGAGGTTCTGGTAGCGGATCAGCGCCTTCGTCGCGGTGGTGAGCCGCTGGTCGGCGCGCACCCGCAGCACCACCCGCGCCTCGCGGTCGGCGTCGAGTCCGATCTCGTCGACCCGGCCGACCCGCACACCCGCCACCCGCACGTCGTCGCCGACGCGCAGGCCGAGCACATCACCGAACGTGGCGGTGTAGGTGTGTGTTTCGCCGGGAACCGAACGTTGAAGCGTGGACCAGATCGTGTACCCGGCGACCAGCGCGACGGCGACGAAGAGGGCCATGCTGAGCACGGCGTTGCGCATGGTCATCATCGGGCTTCCCCCGTCCGATGGGCGTCGACGGTGAGGGTTCCGTCGGCCAGGACCGGTGCGAGCAGCAACCATTGGGCCGTCGTCGGACGGCGGCCGAGCAAGGTGGTCATCGCCTCCGTGCCGCGGACCGGGCCGGTGGCGGCAGCGGGGCGGACGGGCGCGGTGAGGCCGGGGATCTCGGGCAGACCCGGTATCGGCGGGAGGCCGGGAATCGCCGGTACGTCGGGCGCACTCGGCGTCTCGGGCATCCCAGGTGCGCCTGGAATCTCCCCGGGCGCCTCGGGGGACCCTGGTGGCGCGAGGGCCCCGGGCAATCCGGGAATCGCGCCCGGCACGAGGATGGCCGGAACCCCCTGCGGCCCGGCCGCTTCCACGCGCCGGGGCAGCAACTGCGGCGGAAACTCCTGCGGTACCTCCGTCTCCGGCACGGTCGGCCCACCGCAGCGCGGCCCGCTCAGCTCGCCGTAGCGGGGGCAGTCGGCCGCGGTGTAGCGGCGGAACGGCGTGAACGTCACGTCGATCGACCAGTTCATCTGGTTGTTCGGGCCCCACGTGAACACCGTCGCGAGCCTGCCGAGCGCGTCGTCGAGATTGGCCATGGTCACCGCGAGGGCGTCCGGATCGGCGGCCAGCGCGCCGAAGGTCTCGTCCAGCCCGGTGACCAGCTCCTTGCCCGCGTCGGGATTGGCGGCGAACAGGGCGTTGACGGTGTCGACCGTGCCGCCCGCGGTCGCGAGCAGGTCGATCACCGCCGCGCGCCGTTCGGTGATCGTGCGGGCGGCGGTGACGGATTCGCCCAGCACGTCGATCAATTCGGGCGCGGACCGGTTCACCGCCGCGGCGGCCGCCCCGAGATCGCCGAGTAGATCACCGATCCCGGGCGCGGCGCGGACCTCGGTGGTCCACCGGTCCAGGCGCTCGACGGTGGAGCCGGGCACCCGCGCGGCGGGATCGAGCGCGTCCGCGAGCGTCGCGAGGACCCGGCCGAGCCGCTCGGGCTGGATGCTGTCCAGCACGGTGCGCAGCGTGGTGAGCGTCGTCTGGAGCTGGGTGGTCGCCTCGCCGGTGTCCTCGTGGACGGTCGAGCCCGCCCGCAGCCCGGCGGGGGCGGCGCCGTTGTCGACCAGCTCGATCGCGGTGACGCCGAAGATGTTGGCGGGCACCACCCGCGCCGTCACGGTGTCCGGAATCGAGGACACCACTTCGGGTTTCAGCGCGAGCAGCACCTCGAGGCGTTCCCCCTTCGCGACGATGCCCACCTCGTCCACGCGCCCGACGAGCAAGCCGCGGAATTTCACGTCCGCATGCTCGGGCAGTCCGTCCCCGGTGCCGGTGAGCACCGCGGTGACGGAGATGTCGTCGGTGAACGCGCCCGTGTAGCGCAGGCCGAGTCCGGCCACCACCGCGCTCAGCGCGGTCGCGGCGGCGACACCGAGCACCGCGAGCCGGACCGCCGACGGGCCCCGTCCGCTCGGATCGATGATCATGGTCACTCCCTATCCGGAGATCCGTATACCGGGGTCGATCCCCCAGATCGACAGCGTGAGAAGAAGATTCGCGAAGACGACGACGATGATCGCCACCTTGATGGCCCGCCCCGCCGCCACGCCGACCCCTTCGGGCCCGCCCGCGGCGACGAAGCCGTAATAGCACTGGATGAACGTGGTGAGCAGGACGAACACCACCACCTTGAGCGCCGACCAGGCGATGTCGGCGGGGTTCAGGAACTGGTGGAAGTAGTGGTCGTAGGTGCCCAGCGTGGTGCCGCCGAGGAAATACACCGCCACCTTCGTCGTCAGGTAGGCCACGGCCAGGCCGATGCTGTACAGCGGCAGGATCGCGACCAGCGCGGCCAGCATGCGGGTGGTGATCAGGTACGGCAGCGGGCGGATCGCGATCGACTCGAGCGCGTCGATCTCCTCGGAGATGCGCATCGAACCGATCTGGGCGGTGAACCGGCATCCGGCCTGCGCGGCGAACGCCAGCGTCGCGAGCAGCGGCGCGAGTTCCCTGGTGGTCGCGAAACCGGAGACCGCGCCGGTGAGCGGGCTCATGGTCAGCAGATCGAGCGCCGTGTGCGACTCCATCCCGACGGTGATGCCGCCGAACCCGCACAGGATGAGCACCACTCCGGCGGTGCCGCCACCGACGACCAGCGACCCGTTGCCCCAGGTGACATCGGTGATCAGGCGCAGCACCTCGCGGCGGTAGTGCCGCAGCACGAACGGGATCGCCGCCACGGTCTGCCAGAGCATCAGGCCCTGGTGCCCGAGTCGCACCGCGGCGCCGTACGGGACGCCGGCCACGGGGCGCAGCCACCGCAGCGGACGGGCCACGGGCGGAACGTAATTCGCCATCTCAGATCACCCGGCTCGGGAAGAAGGTGTTGTAGAGCTGGGTGAGGACGATGTTCGCCGCGAACAGCACGATCGCGGAGTTCACCACCGCCGAGTTCACCGCGTTCGCGACGCCGCCCGGCCCGCCCTGGGTGTGCAGGCCCGTATCGCAGGCGATGATCGCGGCCAGCGCACCGAAGATCATCGCCTTCACGATCGCCACCACGAGGTCGGCGGCGACCGCGAACGACGCGAAGGTACTGATATAGGAGCCAGGTGTCCCAGACTGCATGTAGACGTTGAACGCGTAGCCGGTCGCGAAGCCGACGAACACCACCATCGCGCACAACAAGGCGCTCACCAGGACCGCCGCGGCGAGGCGCGGGGCGACCAGCCTGCGGATCGGGTCGACGCCCATCACGACCATGGCGTCGATCTCCTCGCGGATGGTGCGCGACCCGAGATCCGCGCAGATCGCGGACCCGACCGCGCCCGCGATCATCAGACAGGTCACCAGCGGCGCGCCCTGGCGGATGATGCCCAGCCCGTTGACCGCGCCGATGAACGTGGTCGCGCCGACCTGGCTCACCAGCGAACCGACCTGGATGGAGACCACCACGGCGATCGGCACGGCCACCAGCAACGTCGGCGTGGCGGCCACGTTCGCCATGAAGGCGAACTGTTTAACGAACTCCCGCAAGGGAAATCGACGGCGGGCGATCGAGGTGACGACCTCCGCCGACGCCCGCCCCGTCATGATCAGCTGCCTGCCCGCGGTCCGTACCGAGCGACGGGGATGGTCGCGCCAATAGTCGCGCCCGAAGTTCAGCACGCGTTCGCGATCGGTGTAGATCGGCACAGTCACCGGACCAGTCCCCTCCGTCGGAGCACGCGGGCGCCCGCGCCGCGGCGGGACATCCCAGGAGCTACGGCTCCGTAGTACTCAATAGCTACGCGACCGTAGAAATGTGACTCAGACAATAACAAGGCAGTGGTGTGACCGCTACCCCGAATCGACGAGAACAGGTCCGATCAAGGCACGAGAAAGACGCGACCGTGCGGATCGCGAGAAAGTGACTCAGATAGTGAGTGCGTTTTACCGCCGGTGGACCCGCGCGCGGACGTGCTCGGTGAACTCGCCCGTGGTGGCGAGCCCGCCCAGATCGGCCGTCGCGATGCCCGCCGCGAACGTCGCGGCCACCGCGCGGTCGATGCGATCGGCCGCCGCCCGCAGCGCGGCGTCGTCGTCGCGAGTCGCCAACCACCGCAACAACATCGCCGCGGACAGTTGCAGCGCCACCGGGTTCGCGCGGTTGCGCCCGGCGAGGGTGGGCGCCGCGCCGTGCACGGCCTGCGCCATCGCGCGGGTGTCGGAGCAGTTCAGCGAGGCGGCGGTGCCGAGTGATCCGCTCAGTTCGCCCGCCAGGTCGGAGAGGATGTCGCCGAAGAGGTTCTCGGTCACCAGCACGTCGTAGTCGGCGGCCGCGCGCACCAGATGCGCCGCGACGGCATCGACGTGCTCGTCGTCGACGGCGACCTCGGGGTAACCGCGCGCGACCTCGTAGCAGACGTCGCGGAACAACCCCATCGTCATCGGCAACACGTTGGCTTTGTGCACGATGGTCAAGCGCTTGCGCCGCGTCGCCGCCAAACGGAGAGCGGCGTGCGCGATCCGCTCGCAGGCCTGCCGCGTGACGACGCCGACCGACATCGCCACGTCGGGCGTCGGACGGAACTCACCGGAGCCGGCGAACATATTGCGGTCGGCGTAGAAGCCTTCGCTGTTCTCGCGCACGATCACCAGGTCGATATCGGGCGACATCGCCCGCACGCCCTCGAACGCGCGGGCCGGGCGGATGTTCGCGAACAGCCCGTACCGTTTGCGAATGGCGCCGCCGGGCGCGACGCCGCCGCGGTGTTCGAGCGGGTAGGCGACGTTGTCGTGCGGGCCGAGGATCCAGGCGTCGAGGTCTTCCAGCGCGGTGAGGGTGTGCTCGGGCAGCGGGTCGCCGAACTCCTCGATGGCGCGCAAGCCCATCGGCAGCTCCACCCAGTCGATCGGCGCCGCGCCCGTCACGGCGATCGCCTCGTCCACGACCGCCCTGGTCGCGCGCACCACTTCGGGACCGATCCCGTCACCCTCGATCAGGCCCAGCCGCCTGACACCCTTCGCACCGCTCACCGCGTCATCCTCCCGCCCGTGCCTCGGCGTCACCGAACCGGCCCACCGGGGCGGGCCGGAAACGCTACCTTGTGAGCATCATGGTGCAGTCGGTCGAATTGCTGGTGGACGACGCGGCCGAGGCGGAGATCCGGCGCCAATGGGACCTGCTCGCCGAGGCGGGCGTCACCAGCCTGGCGGCGACGAAGTCCGAGACCCATCGCCCGCACATCACGGTCGCGGTGGCGAAGCAGATCTGGCCGCGCCTCGACACCGAGCTGGAGCGGATGGAGTTCCGTCCGTTCCCGGTGCGGATCGGCGGGGTGCTGGTGTTCGGGGCGCGCCACCCGATCCTGGTGCGGGCGGTGGTGCCCAGCGAACAGCTGCTGGCGGTGCACCGGCGGGTGTCCGGCATCGTCGCGCCGTGTCCGGGCGTGCCGGGGAATCTGCGGCCCGACGCGTGGACCCCGCACCTCACGCTGGCGCGGCGGGTGCCCGCGCGCCTGCTCGGCGACGCGATACACGCCGTGGCCGCGGATCGCGATTTCACCGCCACGATCGTGGGTATCCGGCGGTGGGACGGCGACCATCGGCGCGCCTGGCCGGTGGCCCGTGGAAGATAAGGGACACGCCGGGCGTTACAGCTGGCGACACACGACACGAGAGGACGTCATGGCCACCCAGACCCTGACCCAGCAGAATTTCGATGAGATCGTCACCGGAAACGACGTGGTACTCGTCGATTTCTGGGCGTCGTGGTGCGGTCCGTGCCGCAGTTTCGCGCCGACGTTCGAGGCCTCCTCGGAGAAGCATCCCGACGTGGTGCACGGCAAGGTGGACACCGAGGCCGAGCAGGGCCTCGCGGCCGCCGCGAACATCCGCTCGATCCCCACCATCATGGCGTTCCGCGAGGGCGTGCTGGTGTTCGCGCAGCCGGGCGCGCTGCCGCCCGCCGCGCTCGAGGACCTCGTCACCCAGGTGAAGGGCCTGGACATGGACGAGGTGCGCAAGCAGATCGCCGAGCAGCAGCCCGCCGCGGAGTAACGCCGCACCGTGACACGCCGCGGGCCGCGCACCCCACCGGGTGCGCGGCCCGCGGCGTGTCAGGAGCCGAGCCGGTTGATCCCGGAAAGCATTGCGCGGACGGTGGATTCGGCGCCGTCGCCGGCCAGGGCCGCGCCCCAGCCGCGCTTGCCGTTGATCTCGCACCGGACGAATGTCGCGGTGCCCTCGGCGGTGCGGCGCTGGTGGAATTGCAGTATCTCGACCGGATAGCCCTCGTCGTAGAGCGCCGAGGTGAGCGCCGCCACCGGGCTGCCCGTGGTGGCCACGGTGCGCAGGCGGTCGGCGAACTCGAGCGTCGCGATGTATTCGGCGTTGCGGGCGCCGGGGGCGAAATCGCCGAGGCGGATCGGGCCGGCGTGCCCGCAGTAGCGGTCGTAGAACTCCGCCGGGCTCAGGCCGGCGGCTTCCGCGCGCAGCCCCTTGGGCGCGGCGGCGAGGAAGGTGTGGGTGTCAAGGGTCAGGGTGGTCATGGTCAGGTCAGGTCTTCCCGAAGAGAGTGTCGGCGGAGGGGACCAGCGGCAACACAGAAAAACAGCCCGCAGCGAGGGGGCCGGTCCGAATCAGACCCCGCTACGGCGGGTTACTACGAGAAGTCGCGCCTGCGCCACCATCGCGGTGAGCGGAAGAAGCGCGGCGCGGTCGCGGTCTGCGACACGGAGCGCTGCGCTGTGGCGGTAGGCGGGATTCGGCACGCGATCGAGAATAGGCACTCCGGGGCCCGATAGCAACCTCATTTCGCGCCGCGTTCGTCTACTCGCGAGTACCATCGCCGCAGCTCGCGGCCGAAATCCGCGAACGGCGGCGTGACGGGCGCCTCTCCGGCGACCGGCGCGCCACGCACCCCTGACGAGTGCGTGGCGCGCCGGTGTCCGCGGGGCGAAATCAGGTCGCCGCGACCAGTTCGTCCCGATTCCGGCGATTCGGCGCATTGTCCGGCGTGTCCGAATCCTCCGGCGTGTCGGATTTCGGGGGACGCGGGGCCTCCGCGCCGCGATGCCAACCCCACCGGTCGTACCCCACGGTGGCCGTGACGCCGAGCGCGACGCCGATGAGCAGACCCGCGAGCGTCATGCCCAGCCCCTGCCCGAGACCCGCCGACCAGTCGGCGTCGAAGAACAGGATGGTGCGCACCGCCAGGTAGATCTGGTGCATCGGCTCGAACGCGGCCATCTTCGCGATCCACTCCGGCGTGGCCTCCAGCGGGATGGTGCCCGCCGAGGAGGGCAGGCCCAGCACGACGAACACGATCAGGTTCACCATCAAACCGGCCGTGCCGAACGCCGCGAGCACCGACAGCGCGGTGCAGCCGACCGCGAAGATCGCCAGCGTGCCGTACAGCCACAGCAGCGGGCCGTTGCCGAGCGGGATGTCCAATGCCGTTGCCACACCGACGAATACGCCCGAGAGGATCGGCGCGCCGACGGCCGCCACCGCCCACTTCACGAGCAGCGTCCGGAAACGGGACATGCCGGTGGCCGGCGGGTGCACGAACCAGGGGCCGTACTCGGTGGGCGTGAAGCCGAGGGCGGAGTCGGTGAGGGTGTGGATGAGCATCGCGCCGGTGAAGCCGGCGAGCAGCAGGATCAGCGCGTAGAAGAACGCGACGAGCCCTTCCCCGGCCGCGTCGGGCATCGGGCGGTACGGACTGGTCACGACCTCGACCGGATCGGCGAGCACAAGCCTTGCGGCGCCGGGCATGTCGGCCGCAGCCCGGTCGGGCAGCGCGGCGCGGACCTGCTCGCCCAGCGTCGCGCCGACGGTGGTGTTGACCTGGTCGAGCGCGCGGTCGGCGATGCGCTGGGTGATGCCCGTGGTGAACGGGCCCACGCGCGGATTGGTGTACAGGGTGATGATCGGGCGTTCCACGTCGCCGGGCACCACGGCCGAGGCGCCGAGGATGGACAGCCGTTTCGTGAAATCGGACGGGATGACGATCGCGCCGTAGACCTCGCCGCTGCCCAGCTGCGCGCGGGCCGGGCCGAGGCCGAGCACGCGCAGATCGACCTTGTCCGAAGGGATTCCGGCCACCAGCGCGTCGGCGACCTGCGCGCCGACATTGCGCGACGCGCCGTCGGGACCGACGTCGCCGACGTCCTGGTTGACCAGGGCGATCGGGAAGTCGTGGAGGTTCTTCTCGGTGTTGCCCGCGTAGCCGAGGTACATCGTGGCGAGCAGTCCCGCGAACACCAGCAGCACCGCGAGGGGGGCGGTGAAGATCCGACTCTTCATGCAGGCAAATGTAGGCAGTGCCTACAAAGTAGTCAATGCCAACATGTTGTTATCCTGCCTACACCATGACGATCACCCGGACCCGCTCCTACCACCACGGCGACCTGCGCGCCGAGTTGTTGTCGCGCGCCGAGGCGACGCTGCGGGAGTCGGGGGTGGACGGTCTGTCACTGCGCGGGCTGGCCCGCGACATCGGCGTCAGCCACGGCGCGCCGACCCGGCATTTCAAGGACAAGCAGGCGCTGCTGGACGCCCTCGCCGTCTCTGGATTCGAACGCCTCGGCGCGGCCATCGAGTCGATCGAGGCGGAGGATTCGATCGGTGGACGCGTCCGCGCCATGGCGCGCGCCTACCTGCGGTTCGCCACCGAGAACGCCGCGCTACTGGCCGTCATGTTCGCCCGCAGGCACAGCCCCGCCGCCACCGAGGCCATGACGCAGGCCGTCGACCGCGCGTTCGCCGCGCCGGTCGCGCTGATCACCGAGGCGCAGGCGCGCGGCGAGGTGGTCGCGGGCGACCCGCGCCGCATCGCGCTCTCAGCGGTGGCCGCGTTGCAGGGTCTGGCGACGTTCGTCGGGTCGGGGGTGGTGACGGCCGAGACCGCCGACGAACTGCTCGACGAGACCACCCGGCACATGCTGGACGGATTACGCCCGCGGCCCTGATCTGTTCACCGGCCATCGCCCGGGCCGCGGGCACCAGCCGCACGGGAGACACCGGTGCGCACCACGGCGTAGACGCACGCCGTGACGTACGACATGCCGACCAGCCACGTCGAACCGGGCGATGGGACGGCCCCAGGGTCACCGGCCCTCGTCCAGGTGGGAGTGGTCACCCGTCTCGAGGAACCGGTGCAGTGCGTCGGCGATCGAGGTCGCCGCGGTGGCGAAAGGGGTGAGGATCACGTCGGCGCCGGCGGCGCGGAGCTGGTCGATATCGTGCCGGGTGTGCGCGGTGAGCACGACGAGGCCGTCGTACCGGTGGTGGCGAAGGTTGTGCAGCAACGTGAGGTTGATCTCCAGCGTGGGGATGGCACTGATGACCGTCCGCGCGCGGGCCAGCGGCAGGTGCTCCAGAAAGTGGATATCGTCCGCACTGCCGAACACCGCGGTGACCCCGTCGCGCTTGACCGTGGCGATCGTCCGAGGATCGAAGTCGACCCCGAGGACGCGGTGGCCGGTCTCGGCCAGGCGAGCGGCCACATGGCTGCCGAATCGACCCAGCCCATAGAGGATCACCTCGTAGTCCCCCGCTTCGGCGGGAAGCTCCCCGGCTCGGGTCCCGGTGCGGTCGAACACGCCGAGCCAGCGGTGAATGCGCTGGTAGATCTGATGTGAGTACGTGATCAGGTAGGTGGAGCCGCCGATGGTGATCAGCCCGACGACGGTGATCAGGCTGACCGTGGCGTTGGTGATGTGCCCGAGCCCGAGCCCGAGCGCGGCCAGGATGAGGGAGAATTCGGAGATCTGGGCCACGGTGAGCCCGGCGAGGAACCCGACACGAACCGGGTAGCGCATGGCGCTCATGATCGCGATGACGATCAGCGGGTTGCCGACGAGCACGAACAGAGAGAAGACCGCGGCTTCGGTGATCTGCTGAGTGGCGTTGCTGAACTCCAGCTTGGCACCGAGATCGAGAAAGAAGAACAGCAGCAGGAAGTCGCGCAGGCTGACCAGCCGGGCGCCGAGGGCGTCGCGGTAGGCGGTCTGGGCGAGCGAAACTCCGGCGAGGAAGGCACCGACCTCGGAACTGAAGCCGAGCCATTCGCTGAGTGCGGCGATCGCGACGGCATAAGCGACCCCGAACAGGACGAGCAATTCCTGAGACCGCGCGATGTGGTGCAGCAGCCAAGGCAGGACGTAGCGCATGAGCAGGCCAGTGCCGACCAGGAGGCCGAGCCCCTTGCCCAGGGTCGCGGCGATGCTCGAAGGCAGGTTGTCGCCGGCCGGCTGCCCGAAGGCCGTGAGCGCGATCATCACCAGGACCACGACGATGTCCTGGACGATGAGAAAACCGACGGCGATTCGCCCGTGGAGCTGGTCGAGTTCACGTTTGTCGGACAGCAGTTTGACGATGATGATCGTCGACGAGAAGGTGAGGGCGACCGCCACGTAGAGCGCGGTGACGCTGTCCATGCCGAGCGCGATCGCTATGAGATAGCCGAACACGGACGTGAACACGATCTGCCCGAGACCCGTGGCCAGGGCGACGGGCCCGGTGCTGCGGATCAGGTGCATGTCCAGCCGCAGCCCGACGAGGAACAGCAGGATCGCGATGCCCAGCCGGGCCAGCAGCTCGATCGTGCTGTCGGCGTCGACCCAGCCGGTGCCGACCGGGCCGACCAGTATCCCGACGCCGATGAACGCGACGATCATGGGCTGCCGCAGCCGGACCGCCACCATCCCGGCCGCTGCGGCGATGACGAGGATGATCGCGACCAGCTGGAACGCGTGCGGCTCCACGATCAGCCCCGCCCCGCGGCCCGCACGGCGGGCAGTACGCACGAGGCCACCGGATCGGTGCCGTGCTGCGCCTCGACCGGCGCCACCCCGCACACGGCGCGGCCCGCCAGGTCGGACACATCGGTCACGGCGAGCTTTCGGCGAGGCGGTGCGGTCGCCATCACCGTCACTCTACCGGCCGGTCGCGGCCGGCATGTGCCGGGCAGCGGGCAAGTGCGGCCGCCGATCAGCGGTGGGAACGACTGGCTCGGTCGCCGGGTGGGTGTGCGCGATCCCGCCGCATCAGCGGCGCGGGGCGGTCGTGCGCGCGCCGTCCCTCATGCCAGGGTTCATCGCGACGCCCCCTGCGCGGATGCCGTCCGACGAGCGGGGGCCGGATTGTTCCCGGGCTCGACGACGAGTACGGGGACCGGAGAGTGGCGGACCACGTCAGCGGAGACGCTGCCCAGTAGCCGCGTCGACAACCCGGGCCGGCGCCGACCGACGACGAGCACATCCATGTCCTGCTCCGCCGCGAAGCGCCGCAACGCCTCACCCGCGGGACCGGCCAGCACTTCGAATCGCACGGTTTCGCCCACGCCGCCTGCCACCGCCGCCGCGGCGGCCAGGCGCCTGGCGGCGGCATCGACCGCCGACTGCGAATCGTCCGAGGTCGCGTCGTAGCCGACCACCTCGGCCAGCACCAGCACGCCGCACCGGGACCCGAACAACCGTAGCGCCGCGGCCAGCACGCGTTCCGACTCCGCCGACCCATTCAGCCCCACCAGCACCCGGGGCCCGTCCGGCGTTCGCGACCGCGCCGCCGGTCCTCCGCCGGGCCCGGAGGTGGCCAACCTGGGATGGCGCTCCACTCGTTCCAGCGCGATCGGCACGAACAGCGGCCCGAACAATACGGCGAAGGGAATCCACATCGGATCGTGCCCGCGGCGGACCATCCATAATCCGGTCACCAACCCCGTGAGAATCCAGACGGCTGCGACGCTGAGGACAAGAGAAGCGTTCATGCCCCTACGGTCCTCTCTTCGCATCAGTGTCCGATACGTGCGAAGGGCCATGGTCCAGGGGACCAATGGTCTCTACCTGACGCGAACGCGACCGCACCGGCGTCGCGCCCGCGGCGGCGAGTCGACACCACCGCCCACCGGCGGGCAGATCGGCGTCGTTCGCGGCCGACCTGAAGGACGGCCGGGCCGGGCGCGCTCTCGCTGCGCGTGGGGGCCCGCGCCGCCCCGATGCGCGCGAGTCGACCGACCCATGGCATAGTGGACAGCGAGATCGTGCTCATCACAGAGATCCGCACGGCTCACCTACAAGAAAAGAAGTAGCACACAACATGGCTCAAGGCAGTGTGAAGTGGTTCAACGGCGAAAAGGGCTTCGGCTTCATCGCCCAAGACGGAGGCGGCCCTGACGTCTTCGTGCATTACTCGGCCGTCAGCGGCTCGGGATACAAGTCTCTCGAAGAGGGCCAGCGCGTAGAGTTCGAGGTCGGCCAGGGTCAGAAAGGCCCGCAGGCCCAGGATGTCCGCGCCCTCTGACACGGCGTGACAGAGTGAACGACCCCGCACTTCGGTGCGGGGTCGTTCTCGTTTCGGTCACCGTTTCCGGTTGTGCCTGCCGGGCATGTCCCGCAACGCGGTCAGAAGTCCCCGGCGGCCGGCCCTGTCTTGTCCGTTCGATTCGGGGATGGCGCGACCGTCGAACTTGCGCTCCGAGGCGGTTTCCGGTGCGTCGTCCGAAGTGGCCGTGAGGTAGCGATCCGGCGCGGCCAATTTGTGGACGGTGCGCAGGGTGAGCAGGTATTGCCGCGCCAGCGGGCCCGTCGTGTAAGGCAGATCGAATTTCTCGCAGAGTGCCCGCACGCGCACGGCGATGGCGGGATAGCGGTTGCTCGGCAGATCGGGGAACAGGTGGTGCTCGATCTGATGGCTGAGATGCCCGCTGAGGAAACCGAGCACGCGGCCGGCGTCGAAATTGGCAGTGCCCAGCATCTGGCGCAGGAACCACTCGCCCCTGGTCTCCGCCCCGAGGACTTCCGGGGTGAATTTCTCCGCACCGTCCGGGAAGTGCCCGCAGAAGATCACCAGGTAGGCCCACACGTTGCGCAGCACGTTGGCGGACGCGTCGGCGGCCAGCGTGCGCCGCCACCGCCTGCCGCTCAACAGCGGGAACACGCCGTAGTCCTTGCGGGCCTGGCGCGCCATCTTGGCGACCATCGCCCTGGTATGCGCGCGCCGTTCGGACGCCGACGTGGTCCGGTCGAGTTCGGAGTACAGGCCGTGCAGCGCGATGCCCCACTCGAAAGTCACCGCGAGCAACAGGTTTTGGAACGGTTGCAGCAGAAAACGGGGCTGCCACGGCTGATCTCGTGTCACCCGCATGACGCCGAAGCCGATGTCGTCGTCCATGCCCACGATATTGGTGAAGACGTGGTGGCGGTAGTTGTGCGAGTACCGCCATTGCGAAGACAGGCCGGCCATGTCCCATTCCCACGTGCTGGAATGGATTTCGGGATCGTTCATCCAGTCCCACTGCCCGTGGGAGACGTTGTGGCCGATCTCCATGTTCTCGATGCTCTTGGCTGTGGCCAGCGCCAGCGTACCCGCCAGCCAGCCGCGGCGCGTCCTGCTCCGCGCGATGATCAACCGCGCGCCCACGTCGAGGAAGCGCTGGAACGCGATGGTGCGACGGATGTACGAGGCGTCGGCGGCGCCGAGGCTCTCGCGGACCTCACGCTCGATCGCGTCGAGTTCCCGTCCCAGGGATTCGACGTCGGCCGCATCGAGATGGGCGTAGGTCTTGATATCGGTGATCGCCACGGGCGTGTCCTCGGATCTGTGAGTTCGGGGGGCGACAGCGCCGGGTGCGGTGGCGTCAACGGCCGCGCGGGGCGGCCCCGGTGCGTCGTCCGCCGAACGGCGGTCTGCCCGCGCGGTCGGCGCGGGCACGGCTTTCCTCGTCGGGTGCGGCGAACAATGCGCGCAACCGGGCACCGAACGAGTGGAAGATCCTGCGTACGAAGGCGATACCCATCGGATGCTCCTGTCCTGCGAGCGCGCGATCGGCGGTGAGCATCGGCCGGGGCGGCATGCGCGTCGGTCGTGGCACCTGCCACGACCGCCCTCATGTCAACAGCGTAGACGAACCACGTTGACGCCGCTACCGGCGCCGGGCGCCCCGGACCGGAATCGTGGCGTTCAGGCCGGTCAGCAGGATGTCGAGGCCGCGTTCGAGCTCCGCCGCGCCGTCGTACACGGCGAGCACGGGTGCGAGTTTGCGCACCGTCGGGAACTCCGCCAGCGGCAGCCGGTACAGGCCGAGCCGCAGCACCTCGTCGGTCTCCTCGGGCTTCTCCACGACCTCCTGCAACTCGTTGAGGATGTGTCCGTACAGGAACGCGAACAGGGTGCGGTAGACGTGCAACGCCGCCGCGTCCTCGAAGCCCGCGCGCACGAGCAGGGTGAGCACCCCCTCGAGGGGCCGGGTCACCGACGGCGGCCGCAATCCCAGCGGCGTGCCGAGCGGCCGGGTGACCAGCAGCGGCACCACGTTCGGGTGCGCGAGCGCCAGTCGCCGGAATTCCCTTGCCACGACGCGCAATTGGTGCGCCCAGTCCGGATCGTCCACGTCGACCGTCAGATCCGCCAGCACCAGTTCGGCGACGCCGTCGAGCACCGCCGCCTTGTTGGGCAGGTGCCGGTAGATCACCATCGGATCGCGGTCCACGGCCTCGGCCAGCCTGCGCATCGACAGACCGTCGACGCCGTCGCGGTCGATGAGGCGCAGCGCGGTGGCCAGCACGGCGTCGCGGGTGACCGGGCGACGGGCGGCGCGCTTGTCGCCACGGCGGGCGGACGACACGGATGTGCTCGGCGATTCGGTCTGGCCCATGGGTGCGCGCTACCTCCTGTTGTAGATCTACAACGTTGACATACGCCGCCGAGCAGTGTCTACTGGAGCCGTCGACCGCGCCGCGTGGACGCGAGCGGTCACGGGGAACGCGGACCGGGGCGAGTGGGGATACACGCCTCGTTTCCACCGCGGATCAGCGATATCACGGCCCGGCCCGCCACACTGCGCACGCCATCGCCGTGCGGGCGACTAGCGCACTGCCGAATCCCGTAGCAGCGCCGACCCGGGGACCACCTCGGGAACCATGACCCACCTCCGCGCCCCGCGCGGACACGCACCACACCGCGGAGCACCTCGAATGCCCCGCGCATCCGAACCGGCCCTGAGCGGCCACCTAGTCGGCGACACGAATCGCCATACCGAAAGGACTCACCGTGAACGAACACGACGAGACCACCTTGTTCAGCCACGTCCCCACCCCGCCCGAGCCCTACACGGCGACGGCGCGCGATCACCACCGCCCCACCTTCTTGAGCCCGCGCACGGACGAGGCGAAGCAGGGCGCGCGGTAGTCCTCCCGAGCGCCGAGCACGAGCCCCGCGCTACTCGCCCGGATGTGGGCGAACTACGACTACACCCCGTCTCGACGACGAACTCACGACCTTGCTGGTGCGCGAAGCCGAATGGATCCAGCACAACCAGAACGTGGGCCGGGGCATCACCGCCGACTCCGCCTTCTTCGCGCGGTCACTGAACACGGCCTTCCTGACCCAGGCTCAGGCGCGACAGTGAACCGAAGGGCCGCGTCGAACCGCGATCCCAGGTGGCCGGAGCCGGTATGTATACAGGACAGCTGACCGCTACGGCTCGATCCAGGAAGGAACGCCCTGACCCGCCGCGATCCCCGATTTCATCCGCGCCGGATGAGGTGGGGGCCGTCCGGGGCTGGGAGGCTGCGAGGTCTACCCGTTCCTCGGTGAAAGGCTGATCATGGCGTATGCGGCGCAACCTCAGCAGCAGCCCGTGGGGCGAGGCATCGCGGCCGTCGTCTCGGTCATGGCGGCGTCGTTCCTGCTGGCGGCCGGATTGCTGTCACTGTTCCAGGGGATCTCGGCGGTCGCGGACGACCGGATCTTCACGGCGGCGCCTCGGTACCTGTACCGGTTCGACGTCACCACGTGGGGCTGGATTCATGTGGCGCTCGGCGGGCTGTTCATCCTGACGGCCGCCGGGCTGCTGGTGGGCCGGGCGTGGGCGCGGGTGATCGCGATCGTGCTCGCGGCGCTCTCGATCGTCGGGAATTTCCTGTGGCTGCCCTACTACCCGTGGTGGTCGGTCACCGTGATCGTGCTCGACGTCGTGGTGATCTGGGCGCTGTCCACCTGGCGACCGGATCAGATGTAGTCCCCCCCGGCGCGGCCCGGACTCACCCGGATCGGGTGAGCTCACCCGCCGACCCGCCGCCCCACGGTGTGCACGATCACGACCGTGGGGTCCCACGGCACCAGATCGTCGACCGCGCCTTGCAGGTCGGCGAGCGGGGGCAGCGGTTCGGGTCCGAGGATCGACACGGTGGCCGTGTCACCGGACAGCGTCACGTCGACGACCTCCGCGCCGGGCGCCTCGCGCAACCAGTCGCGGGCGGCGTCGGCGATCTGGCTCGCCCACAGCGTCGACAGCGAATTCAGCACCATCGGCACGGCGACCAGCACCAACGCCGCCGCCAGCACCGCGTACGCCCGTCCACGCCGCGCCGTGCCCGCACCCGCCTCGCCCGGATAGCCGGCGACCACCAGCACCACCGTGGTGGTGATGATCATCGCGACGGCGTTCGACGCGAACAGCACGAACGCGCCGACCGCCAGCGCGGGCGCCCCCGAGCCGAGGCACACCCCCACCACGCCCAGCGGCGGCACCAGCGAGATCGCGATCGCGACGCCGGGCAGCACATCGCCGACGTCGCGGCGGGTGGCCGCGACCGCCGCGACGAGTCCGGTGGCGATCGCCGCGGTGAGGTCCATCAGTTTCGGCGAGGTCCGGCCGAGGACCTGCGCGTTCGACAGCACGTGCACCGGATTCGGCAGGAACTGCGCCATCAGGACGCCCAACGCGACCACGAGCAGGACCCCCGCGACCACCAGCAGGATGCTCCGGCCGATCAGC
This sequence comes from Nocardia puris, assembly GCF_003315035.1. Classification (GTDB taxonomy): domain Bacteria; phylum Actinomycetota; class Actinomycetes; order Mycobacteriales; family Mycobacteriaceae; genus Nocardia; species Nocardia puris. The sequence goes on along the minus strand of NZ_QNRE01000007.1, from coordinate 94,065 downwards.
GACGCGCGGCCGGTGGCGATGCCGAGCCCCACGCCCAGGATCGGCACCGAAAGCGGCGCGACGATCATCGCGCCGATCACGGTCGCCGTCGAGTCCCCGATCACCCCCGAGATCGCGATCACCGCCGACAGCACCAGCATGATCCAGAAGGCCGACCGTTTGGCCCGGGTGTCGCCTGCGGCGAGGTCGAGGCGATCGGTCAGCTCGTCCAGCGTGCGGCGCTGACCCGGCGGAATCAGATTCCGCGTCGCGCGCCATCCCTCGGTGCGGCTGCTCACGGACTTCATCGTGCCGGGACCCACCGGCCGCGAAATCACCCGTGAGAGGTGATCCCGGAGCGCGTGCCCGGTCGTAGCGTGAGCCCGGACCAGGTCCCGCGCGGTCCGGGCGCCGGCGCGCCGCACGCGGACGGAGCAGCGCAGCGTCCCGACACTGAACAGGAGACAGCGATGACCGCGAATCTGGACTACGGCGACACCACCGATTTCGCCAACGCCACCAGAGGGTTGGTCGCGCGCTTCGACCCCCCGGCGATCACCGCCGCCGATGGGCGCGTGATCTGGGACGTGCGGGCCTACGACTTCCTCACCGGGGACTGTCCGCCCACCGCCAACCCGAGCCTGTGGCGACAGGCGCAACTGTGCAACGAGCAGGGACTGTTCGAGGTGACCGAGGGCATCTACCAGGTGCGCAACCTCGATCTGTCGAACATGACGCTGGTCGAGGGGCGCGAGGGCGTCATCGTGATCGATCCGCTCATCTCTGCCGAGACCGCCGCCGCCGCGCTGGATCTCTACCGGCGGCACCGGGGCGACCGGCCGGTCACCGGCTTGATCTACACGCACTCGCACGCCGATCACTTCGGCGGCGCGCGCGGCGTGGTCCCGGAGGGGCACGCGCCCGTGCCGATCGTGGCGCCCGCGGGCTTCCTCGAGCACGCGGCCAGCGAGAACGTGTACGCGGGCAACGCGATGACCCGCCGGGCGATCTTCATGTACGGCGCGGGACTGGCGAAGGCGCCCGACGGCCAGATCGGATGCGGCCTCGGGATGACCACCTCGACGGGCACCGTCACGCTGATCCCGCCCACCCTCGACATCACCCGCACCGGGCAGGAGGAGGAGATCGACGGCGTGCGCATCGTCTTCCAGCTCACGCCCGGCACGGAGGCCCCCGCCGAGATGAACTTCCTGTTCCCCGACCGGCGCGCGCTCTGCACGGCGGAGAACGCGACCCACAACATGCACAACGTGCTCACCCTGCGCGGCGCGCTGGTGCGCGACTCCCGGGTGTGGGCCGCCTACCTCGACGAGGCGATCGCGCTGTTCGCCGACCACGCCGACGTCGCGTTCGCCTCGCACCACTGGCCCACGTGGGGGCAGCGGGAGTGGACGCAATGGCTTGCCGGACAACGCGATATGTACGCCTACCTGCACGACCAGACCCTGCGCCTGACCAACCGCGGCCTCACCGGTCCCGAGATCGCCGAACAGCTGACCTTGCCGCCCGCGCTGGACGCACTGTGGGCCAACCGCGGCTACTACGGCTCGTTGAGTCACAACGTGAAAGCCGTCTATCAGCGGTATATGGGGTGGTTCGACGGCAACCCCGCCCACCTGTGGGAGCACCCGCCCGTCGAGACGGCGCGGCGATACGTCGCCGACTACGGCGGGATCCCGGCGGTGATCGACAAGGCCACCGAGTACGCGCGCGGCGGCGACCCACGATTCGCGGCGACCCTGCTCAATCACGCGGTGTTCGCCGAACCGGGCAACGAGGGCGCCCGCCGGGCGCTGGCCGACGTCTACGATCAGCTCGGCCACGGCGCCGAGAACGGCCCCTGGCGCAACTTCTATCTCGTCGGCGCGGCCGAATTGCGTTCCGGGCCCACGCCGGTCGACATCGACACCACCGATCCCGCCATGATGATGGCGCTGACCGTCGACATGATCATCGACTCCATGGCCGTGCGCATCGACGGGCCCCGCGCCGCCGACACCGGATTCGTCATGGACTGGCATCTCACCGACGAGAATCGCGTTGTGCGCCTGCGGCTTTCCCACGGCGCGCTCACCCACCGCACGGCGAGCCCGAACGCTCCCCTGCGTGGCGATCCTGACGTCACGCTCACGCTCACCAAAGCGAGCCTGGTCGCGGCGCTGACGGGTCAGGGGATGGACGGGATCGAGGTCGAAGGGGACGAGAAGCTGCTCAGTACCTTGCTGTCGCTGCTGGAGACGCCGGATCCGCGGTTCGATATCGTCACGCCGTGAAGGCCGATCACCGGCGAGGGGATGTTCCCGGCGCCACGGGACCTCACCCCGATGCCGACCGCGCGAGCACGAAGTCACGAAGGCGGCGGGCGAGCGCGGCGGGCTGGTCGAGCGGGATCAGCGTGTAACTGTCGTCCACCCAGGCGATTTCGGCGTTCGGCAGGGCGGCGGCGAGCGACTCCTCCTACGCGGCCCTGGCGCCCCTCGATCGGCAGGTCACCCGACTCGACCTACCCCTCACGACGACGAGTTCGTGATCTACCGCGTCGGTGGCGCGGGGTCGCCGGTCGGATGCCACCGCGCCTGGCAACCCACGGCCGGGCCGGGAGAACACGCGGTATCGCCGAGTTCGGTTGCCCGGCATACTTGTCCGAGAGGTGTCCGTTCGGGGCATGGGGAGGTCGAGCGCTGTGCGGGAGCAGGATTCGGACATCTTCGGCGATCTGATGGCGTGGGTCGAGGGTTATCTGAGCCCGGTCTACCGGCGCAAAGTCGGGGATGCCGGCGAGGCCGCCTGGTGCGCCGAGTGGTACCGGCATGCCGAGGCCGCCGTTCGGCTGGACGCGATGTGGCGCTCCTGGGAGTACTACCGCCACGATCGCACGCAGGGACTCAGCCTCTGGTTCCTGGACCACGCCGACGCGCACATGGCCGCACTGCTCGATCGGGCGGGTCCGTTCAAGCTGTGCGGCATCCGGGGCAGCCACCAGGATGCGCCGGTGCCGCCGAAACCACCCCCTCCTGATGCGGAACAGGACCACATCCACACCGGCGCAATAAGATTCGGCGTGGACTATCTGATCCCGGTGTATCGGGAACGCATCACCGATGCCGGCACCCGGTGGTGCCCCGAATGGTGGAAGCACGCCGAAGCCGTGGCGCGGCTGGAGGCGATGCGGCAATCCTGGGAGCACTTTCGCTCGACGGGTGGACCCGGCATGAGCGTCTGGCTGCTGGATCACGCGGACCCGCATATGAATACGCTGCTCGACCGATACGGTCCGTTCCGATACTGCCACCTGCACACCGGCCACCAGGACCGGCTCAGGCCCCTGCCGGTGGAGGCGCCGCCGCCGGAGATGTTCCTGGTCGCTCACGCCGAGCCCGAAACCGTCGCGGACGCATCGGAAACGAACATTCCCGTTGCCGCGGTGCCGATATCGGCCTACGACGACGTCGCCGAATTCGTCGAGAAGTATCTGAGCCAGGTGTACCGTCGACAGGTGTTCGACAGCGGCGACACCGTATGGTGCCCCCGGTGGTGGATGCACGCCGAAGCGGTGACACGCCTCGATTCCCTGCGGCGCGCCTGGGACCGCCACCGCTCGAACGAGGAGACCGGCGTGAGCACCTGGCTCCTGGATCACGTCGACCCGCACATGCGCCAACTGTTCGACCGGCGCGGCACGTTCAAGTTCTGTAGCGCACGCACCGGCCACGGCCACGCACTCAACCCGTTGCCGCTCACCCCACCGACCCCTGCGTCCTGGAATGACCCCTTCGACGGGCCCCCAAGGGATTCGAAGTCCGACAGCACCGGGCACAGCACCGCTACGCGGCCGCCGGAGCAACCGACACGCTGAACCAACCTGCCGTGAGGCGAAAGCGCCCGTTCCACCGCGTATTTCGAGCGAGCGCGGCGGCTCCGGGGACCGACCCGGAGCCGTCTCGGTCTAGTGCGCCGCGGAGTCCCAGCTGCGGCCCGTGCCCACGGACACGTCCAGGGGGACGGAGAGGGCGATGGCCGAGGACATGTTCTCGCGGGCGAGGGATTCCAGGGCCTCGCGCTCGCCGTCGGCTACTTCGAACACCAGCTCGTCGTGGATCTGGAGGAGCATGCGGGAGCGCAGGTTCGCCGCGCGGATCGCGTTGTGCACGTTGATCATCGCGACCTTGATGATGTCGGCGGCGGTGCCCTGGATGGGGGCGTTCAGGGCCATGCGCTCGGCGGCCTCGCGGCGTTGGCGGTTGCTGGAGTCCAGGTCGGGCAGGTAGCGGCGGCGGCCGAACAGGGTTTCGGTGTAGCCGACCTTGCGCGCCTGTTCGACCACCTCGTACAGGTAGTCGCGGATGCGGCCGAAGCGCGAGAAGTAGATGTCCATCTGCTCCTTGGCCTCGGTGGTGCTGATCTTGAGCTGGGCCGACAGGCCGTAGGAGCTCAGACCGTAGGCGAGGCCGTAGGACATGGCCTTGATGCGGCGGCGCAGCTCTGGGGTGACCTCGGCCAGCGGGATGTCGAACGCCTTGGAGGCGACGAAGGTGTGCAGGTCCTCGCCGGAGTTGAACGCCTCGATCAGCCCCTCGTCGCCGGACAGGTGCGCCATGATGCGCATCTCGATCTGGCTGTAGTCGGCGGTCATCAGTTCGGCGTAGCCGGCGCCGACGACGAAGGTGTCGCGGATCTCGCGACCGGTGTCGGTGCGGATCGGGATGTTCTGGAGGTTCGGCTCGGTGGAGGAGAGCCGTCCGGTGGCGGCGATGGTCTGGTTGAAGGTGGTGTGGATACGGCCGTCGTCGGCGACCGACTTGAGCAGGCCGTCCACGGTGACCTTCAGGCGGGTGGCGTCGCGGTGCGCGAGCAGATGTTCGAGGAACGGGTGCTGGGTCTTCTCGAACAGCGACTCGAGCGCGTCGGCGTCGGTGGTGTACCCGGTCTTGGTGCGCTTGGTCTTCGGCATGTCGAGCTCGTCGAACAGCACCACCTGCAACTGCTTCGGCGACCCCAGGTTGATCTGCTTGCCGATCACGCCGTAGGCGGCCTCGGCGGCCTCGCCGACCTTGTCGGCGAAACGGCGTTGCAGCGACTCGAGCTGCGGCACGTCGACGGCGATGCCCGCCTCCTCGAGCGTGGCCAGCACACCCAGCAGCGGCAGCTCCATATCGGTGAGCAGCGCGGTCGACTCGATGCGCTCCAGTTCCTCGTCCAGGGCGGCCGCCAGGTCCAGGACGGCGCGGGCGCGCAGCATCTCGCCCCTGGCCACCTCGGCGTCGACGGTCTCCTCGTCGTCCAGCAGCGACAGCTGCGGTTCGGCCTCGGTCTCCGCGCGCAGCTCGCGGTGCAGGTAGCGCAGCGAGAGATCGTCGAGGTTGAAGCTGCGCTGGCCGGGGCGCACCAGATACGCGGCCAGCGCGGTGTCGGAGGTCAGGCCCGCCAGGGTCCAGCCGCGCCCGCGCAGCGCGTGCCCGGCGGCCTTCGCCTCGTGCAGCGCCTTGGGCACGGCGGGATCGGCCAGCCACGCGCCGAGCGCCGCCTCGTCCTCGGGCGTGAGGACTGTGACGTCGATGTAGCCGCTCTCCCCGTCGGCGGCGGCGATGGCCAGCGCCTTCACGTCGCCGTGCACCGGCGTACCGGTGCCGACCACCGAGACACCGTGGCGCGCACCGGCTTTCGCGTGCTCGGCGAGCCATTCGGCGACCGCGCCCACGGCCAGCGCGCCACCGGAGATCTCGAAACCGGACTCGGCCTCGGGCTCCGGCGGGGCCAGCGTCTCGAACAGCCGGTCGCGCAGCACGCGGAATTCGAGGTCGTCGAAGAGCTGGTGGATCTTCTCCCGGTCCCACGGTCCCTGCGCCAGCTGCTCCGGCGTGTACGGCAGCGGCACGTCCTTGACCATCTCGGTGAGCTGGCGGTTGAGCACCACGCTGCTCAGGTTGGCGCGCAGCGCGTCGCCGACCTTGCCCTTCACCTGGTCGACCTTGTCCACCAGATTCGTCAGGTCCCCGTACTCACGGATCCATTTGGCGGCGGTCTTCTCGCCCACCCCCGGGATGCCGGGCAGGTTGTCGCTCGGGTCGCCGCGCAGCGCCGCGTAGTCGGGGTACTGGGCCGGGGTGAGCCCGTATTTGGTCATGACCTCCTCGGGGGTGAACCGGGTGAGGTCGGAGACGCCCTTGCGCGGGTAGAGCACGGTGACGTCGTCGGTGACCAGCTGGATGGAGTCGCGGTCGCCGGTGACGATGAGCACGCGGAAGCCCTCGGGCACGGCCTGGGTGGTGAGCGTGGCGATCACGTCGTCGGCCTCGAACCCGTCGATGGCCATGACGGGGATGCCGAGCGCGCCGAGCACGTCCTTGGTGAGCTCCACCTGGCCGCGGAACTCGTCGGGCGTCTGCGAGCGGTTCGCCTTGTACTCCGGGTAGGCCTCGGTGCGGAACGTCTTGCGCGACACGTCGAACGCGGCCGCGACGTGCGTGGGCTTCTCGTCGCGCAGCAGGTTGATGAGCATGGCGGTGAAGCCGTACACGGCGTTGGTGGTCTGGCCGGTGACGGTCTTGAAGTTCTCCGCGGGCAGCGCGAAGAACGCGCGGTAGGCGAGCGAATGCCCGTCCAGCAACAGCAGGGTCGGCCGGTCCCCCGAGCCGGAGGCGCCGGAGGCGTCGGAGGCGGCGGTGGGACGCGAGGCGGTTGTGGGTGAGCTCACCCACCAGAGTGTAGGGACCGGCACCGACAAGCCGGAACGCCGCCGCCGCACCGGTGTGCCGCGCCGGTCACGCCACGTTCTGCTCGGCCGCGTACCAGGTGTTGCACTCGAAGGCGTCGCCCTTGTCCGAGCCCCACTTCCACCAGCCCCACGCGTTGTCGTCGCGCGCGCCGCGGGTGTGGCGCGCCGCCTCCTGCCAGGTCGGGCGGTCCAGGTCGCCGCGGCCGTCGTTGACGCCGAAGAACATGCCGGCGAAGCAGCCCGCCTGCAGTTCCAGCCTGCGGCCGAGCAGCGCGCCCTCGCCGCCCTCCCAGCCGAGGTCGGTGCGGTGGTCCCGGTAGGCGCGGTCGACGCCGATGAGGTTCTGGACGTGATGGGCGTACTCGTGGGCGAGCAGCGCCAGCTGCGCGCCGCGCCGCGAACCGGCGACCGTCGGACGGGACGCGTCGAGCGGGATGACGATGGTCTCGCTCACCGCGCAGTAGAAGGCCTCGGGCCGGTCCGCGCCGCACGAGGCGCGCGCCACCTCGGCGGAGTTGGGCACGTTCAGGCGCGGGGCGCGGAACGGCAGGCCCGCCCCGCGCAGCGCCGGTTCCCACGCGGCGTCCAGACAGGTGAGCGCCGCGGTGTAGAAGGCCTGCGCCGCGCCGGAGGTGTCGCGCCACGCGGGCAGCGCGCAGTCGACGCGGCCGAGCCCGGCGTGCTGGGCGAAGAGCGGATGGTCGGCCAGCGCGTACACCGGACGGGTGGGCGCGGCCCCGGTGCCGTCCGGACCGGCCAGCGGCGCGTGCGGGGCGGCCGGTGCGGCGTCGCCCACGGGCGGGGCCGAATCCGACACCACACCGGGGAAACCGGGACCCGAGGACTGCGCGGCGGCCGAGCCGAGCGACGCCGCGAGCGCGTCGGCCTCGGGCGGACCGCCGTCGCGCACCACCACACTCACGGCCACGACCAGCCCCACCACGGCGCACACCGCCCACACCAGCGCCCCGGGGCGCCCGGGTCTGCGCCATCGAATCGTCAACGGCCTGTTCATGTTCCCCCCGATGTCAGGCGTCAAACTTCATATATGGAACCGGACGAACCCCGGGCCCGCAACTCCTACGTCCGGATCAGTGCGCTGACCGGGGGCCGCGCGGCGCACGGGATCGCGCCGCCGCTGCCGGACCGCGCAACGCCGGCGGCCGTCCCACCCGGATCACCCCCGTGCGGACCGCACGCACCTCGCCCGGCCACACCCGGATCACCACCGTGCGCCGCCGACACCATCAGAGCGCGGCGACCAGTTCCCTCAGCACCGGCAGGCTCACCGATCCCGAGCCCAGCACCGCGTCGTGGAACGCCTTGATGTCGAACGCCGCGCCCAGCCGCTCGCGCGCCGCCGCCCGCTGTGCGCGGATCTCCAGCTGGCCGACCTTGTAGCTCACCGCCTGTCCCGGCATGGCGATGTAGCGGTCGACCTCGACGGTGATCTCGCCGAGCCCGACCGGCGTGTTCGCGACCATGAAGTCGATGGCCCGCTGCCTGCTCCAGCCCATCGCGTGCAGGCCGGTGTCCACGACCAGCCGGCAGGAGCGCCACGAATCGGCGGCGAGCATGCCCATGCGCGCGAGATCGTCCTCGTACAAACCCATTTCGTCGGCCAGGCGTTCGGTGTAGAGCGCCCAGCCCTCCACGAACGCGGTGTTGGCGAAAGACTGGCGCTGGAAACGCGGCAGGTGCTCGAGTTCGGTCGCGATGGTGAGTTGCAGATGATGGCCGGGGATCGCCTCGTGATACGCCACGGCGGCGGTTTCGAAGCGGCCCCGGTCGGTGGGTTCGTGCAGATTCACGAAATAGGTTCCGGGGCGCGATCCGTCGGCGGCGGGCGGGAAGTAGTAGGCGGCGGGCGTGTCGGCGGCCAGGAAGTCGGGGACGGCGACGATCTCGCAGTCCTGCTTCGGCAACCGCCCGAACCAGTCGCCCATCTCCGCGCCCGCGGCGGCGAGGCAGCGGCGGGCGTCGGCCATGATCTCGTCACCGCTGACGTAGCGCAGGTCCGGATCCTCGCGCAGCCTGGCGAAGATCTCGGCTTGCTCGGAGGTGCCGAACACGCGCGTACCGATCGCCGCGTATTCCGCACGCAGCGAGTCGATCTCGGAGAGGCCGAGTTCGTGGATCCGCTCCGGTCCCAGGTCGGACAGGGTGGTGTGGCGGCGCAGCTGACGCTCGTAGATGTCGGTGCCGTCGTCACCGAGCCAGCACAGACCGGGACGCTCATCGGGACGCGCGGCGGGCAACAGTTCGCCGGCCAGTACGGCTCGGTAGCGAGCGAGGGCGGGCCGGATCACCTCGGCGGACACTTCGGCCAATTCGGCGCGCCACTGCGCTTCCCCGTCCCAGTTCGGCGGCCCGGCCGGCGTGACGAACGGGTCGGCGGCGGGATCGGTGGCGAGGTAACCGTCGAGCTGGTTCACCGAGCGTTCGATCGCGATCCGCGCCGGTGTGCGCCCCGCCGCGAGTCCGTCGCGGAACCGCGCGGTCGCCTGGTCGAGCATGGTGCCGAACTGCCGGTGCCGCCGCACCAGCGCGCGGGCGTGCTCGGGCTCCGGGGCGCTCATCTGGGGCGCCGCCGTGAGCAGTTCGGCGTGCACGCCCGCCATCTGGCCGGACGCGAGTTCGACCGGCCGCCACTCCAGATGCGCGACGGCCGTGGACAATTCGCCCCGCAGCAGCGCGTGCGTGGTGCGGTCCTGCGGCGTCGATCCGGATGTGTCGAGCGCGTCGACGCGCGCGAGCACGGCCCGCAGTTCGCCGAGATGAGCGCGCTCGGCGTCCACCGACAGGTCCTCGACGCGGTCGTCGAAGCGGTGGTCGCCGAGCAGCGTGGCGAGGCTCGGCGCCGCCGCCAGCGTCGCGTCCCAGTAGCGATCGGCCAGTGTCCGCAGCTCGTCGTCCATGCGGGCATCTTCCCTCGAGACGACGAGCCGCGGCACCGGCTTTTCGCTACCCCACGCCCAGGTAGGCCGACTTCACCGCGGGGTCGGTGAGCAAGTGCCTGCCCGCACCGGTCTTGGTGACCTCGCCGGTCTCCAGGATGTAGGCGCGGTCGCTGCGGGCCAGCGCCTGCTGGGCGTTCTGCTCGACCAGCAGCACCGTGGTGCCCTGCTGGTTGATCTCGCCGATGATCCGGAAGATCTGCTGGATCACCATGGGCGCCAGGCCCATCGACGGTTCGTCCAGCAGCAGCAGGCGCGGGCGCGCCATCAGGGCCCGGCCGATGGCCAGCATCTGCTGTTCACCGCCCGAGAGCGTGCCGCCGACCTGCTTGCGGCGCTCCTGGAGACGCGGGAACAGCTCGAGCACCCAGTCCAGCGTCCTCCGGTACTCGGCCTTCTGCGCGAATGTGCGCCCGTAGCACCCCATGTCGAGGTTCTCCTGCACCGTCATGCCGGGGAACACCCCGCGGCCTTCCGGCGCCTGGATCAGTCCCTCACCGACGCGTTCGTGGGCCTTCATCCTGGTGATGTCGCGGCCCTCGAACTTGATGGTGCCCTTGGTGAGCGGCAGCAGACCCGACAGCGCGCGCATGGTCGTGGTCTTGCCCGCGCCGTTGGCGCCGAGCAGGGTGACCAGCTCGCCGTCGGCCACGCGCAGCGAAACCCCGTGCAGCGCCTGGATTCTGCCGTAGTTGACGACCATGTCCTCGACTTCGAGCAGCGGGGTTCCGGTGCTCTCCGTGAGGGTGGACGGCTCCTCCGGGGTGGACGGTTCCTTCGTGACGCTGACCGCTCCCCCGGTGGGCTTCGAGGGCTGATCGCCGGAGTCCGCAGTACCGGAATCGCCGGCAGGACCCACCGATTCGCTGTCGGCCGAAGCGGATTCGCCCTCGGGCGAATCACCCTCGGCGCCAGCCGATTCACTCCCGGCACCCGCCGATTCCCCAGCCGCCGAACCGGATTCGGCCTCCTCGTCCGGCACACCCAGATACGCCGCGATGACCGACGGGTCCTCGCGGATCTCCGCGGGCAGCCCGTCGGCGATCTTGCGCCCGAACTCGAGCACCACGATCCGGTCGGTCACGCCCATGACCAGCCGCATGTCGTGCTCGATGAGCAGTACGGTGAAGCCGTCGTCGCGGATCTTGCGGATCAGGTCCATCAGCGCCGACTTCTCGGCCGGATTGAACCCGGCGGCGGGCTCGTCCAGGCAGAGCAGCTTCGGCTCGGTGGCCAGCGCGCGGGCGATCTCCAGGCGGCGCTGATCGCCGTAGGAGAGGTTGCGCGCCTTCTCCACCGCGCGCGGCGCGATCCCGACGAACTCGAGCAGCGCCATACCGCGCTCGATGGCGTCGCGCTCCTCGGCCCGGTGGCGCGGGGTGCGGAAGATCGCGCCCGGCACCGAGGTCTTGTGCCGGGCGTCGGTGCCCACCACCACGTTCTCCAGCGCCGTCATCTCCCCGAACAGCCGCACGTTCTGGAAGGTGCGGGCGATGCCGAGGCGGGTGATGACATTGCGCTTGGTCTTGCCCAGCGGCTGACCGTCGAAGATCACCGTGCCCGCCGTCGGCCGGTACACGCCGGTGATGGCGTTGAAGCAGGTGGTCTTGCCCGCGCCGTTCGGCCCGATCAGGCCCAGGATCTCCCCGCGGCGGATCTCGAAGCTCACGTTGTCGAGCGCGGTGAGGCCGCCGAACTTGACCGTGAGCCCCTCGGTGCGCAGCAGCGGCTCACCGACGGCGGTCTCGATCTCGCGGTGCGGCGCGACGACCTCGGCGACGGTCTCCTCGTCGGCCAGCGACGGCAGCACCGCGGTGACGTCGACCTCGCCCGCGCTCTCGACCTCCGGCGGCTTCTGGTAACCGGCGGCCATGTCCTCGTTGTCGAACAGCGCGTCACCCGCGCCCGGCCCCGTCATTTGCCCACTCCGATCGGCTCGACCTCGGGCTTGCGCACGGCCTGGTAGACCTGCCTGCCGTAGGTGAGCAGTTTCTGCCGCACCGGGAACAGACCCTGCGGACGCAGGATCATCATCACCATCAGTGCCACACCGAAATACAGATACTTGAGGTCGCCGAGCGACTGCGCGCCGCCCATCCGGAACAGCAGCACGCTGCCGATCAGCAAGGCGCCCGCGATACCGGTGAACACCAGCCCGGCTATCACCCCGCGTCTCGGCCACGGACTGAGTTTCTGGCCCATCCGCTGCCACACGACCATCAGGCCGATGAACACGGCCACGTCCAGGATCAACAGGATGTAGCCGGTGGTCTCGTCGTCGACCAGGCGCACCGAGGCCAACCGGTCGGGCAGATAGGCCACCAGGAACGCGCCGACGATGACGCCCAGCTTGTTGCCCTGGCCGCCGATGACGACCGCGCAGAGGAACAGCATCGAGTTGATGATGTCGAACCGCGACGGACTCACGAACTGCACCTGCCCGGCGTAGAGCGCGCCGGAGATGCCGCCGACGGCCGCGCCGATGAGGAACGCCCACAGCTTGTACTTGAAGGTCGGCACGCCCATGATCTCGGCGGCGTCCTCGTCCTCGCGGATGGCCACCCACGCGCGGCCCACCCGGCTGCGCTCGAGGTTGCCGACCACCAGCAGCACGATCACCACGAGCGCGATGCCGAACCAGTACCAGTAGGTGCCGTAGCTGGCCCGATCCAACAGGTTCGCGCTGTCGGGGTCGCCGGTGTTGCCCGCGGAGAACACGCCGTTGGGGTGTGCCTCGGACTCGCCGATGCGCGGGTAGGCGACCTCGGACAGGCCGAGGCTGCCGTTGGTGATCTCGCCCAGGTTGTCGGCCATGAGGCGCACGATCTCGCCGAAGCCGAGCGTCACGATGGCCAGGTAGTCGCCGCGCACGCGCAGCGCCGGTGACCCGAGGATGAGACCGGATATGCCGGTCACCACGATCGCGATGGGCAGGCAGGCCAGCCACGCCCAGCTCGGGTTCAGCCAGCCGCCGTCGGTCTGGTTCCACGGACTGTTCGGGCTGGTGAGCAGCGCGACCGTGTAGGCGCCGACGGCGTAGAAGCCGACGTAGCCGAGGTCGAGCAGGCCGGTCTGCCCGACCACGACGTTGAGGCCGATGGCGATGAGCGCGAACATCGCGACCTTCGCCATGACCAGGCCGAAGTTGTAGCCGGGGGTGTCCAGCAGCGGCGGCGGGAACAGCGGCAGCAGCGCGAGCGCGATGATCGCGGGCACGCCGACCGCCCACTGCGCGGGCCTGCTCAGCCCGTCCCACCAGGAACGGATGGCATCGCCGACGCCGCGCGGCGGCGGCTGCTTGGGTTCGATCGGCGCCGGGATGGCGGTGGTGGTGTCGGTCATGCTCGTGCCCTCCCGAGGCTCTCGCCGAGGATGCCCGTCGGGCGCACCATCAGCACCACCACCAGCACCACGAACGCGACCACGTCACGCCACTGGGTGCCGAAGAACATCTGCCCGTACTGCTCGACCACGCCCAGCAGCAGACCGCCGAGCAGCGCGCCGCGCAGGTTGCCGATGCCGCCGAGCACCGCGGCGCTGAACGCCTTGATGCCGAGGATGAACCCGCCGGAGTAGATGATCGCGGACGGGATCTTGATGACGTACAGCGTGGCCGCCGCGCCCGCGAGCAGACCGCCGATGAGGAACGTCAGCATGATCACCCGTTCCCGCGAGACGCCCATCAGCGTCGCGGTGTCCGGGTCTTGGGCGACCGCGCGGATACCGCGGCCGAATTTCGTTCTGTTGATGAGCATTTCGGTGGTCAGGGCGAGCACCACCGCGGCCGCGACGATGAGGATCGCGATATTGGTGATGTCGGCGCCGCCGAAGCTGAACAGCGTGGTCTGCTCCACCAGCCGCACCGGCTGCTGGGCGTTCGGGCCGCCCAGATCCGAGTTGATCTTGGGGAGCACGAACAGCACGAACTGCTGGATCACGAACGACGCGCCGATCGCCGTGATCAGGAAGGCCAGCGGTTTCGCGCCGCGTTTACGCAGCGGCCGATACGCCACCCGCTCCAAGCCGACCGCCGCGCCGCCGGAGACGAGCATGCCCACGATCATCGCCGTGCCCAGGTACACGACCGTCAGGAACACGCCCTGGTCGTACACGTCGGGTCCGGCGGCGAAGCCGAGCAGCATCAGGCCGACCAGCTGCCCGAACATGCCCAGCATGAATATTTCCGAATGGGCGAAGTTGATGAGCCGCAGCACGCCGTAGACCAAGGTGTAACCCACCGCGACCAGCGCGTAGATGGATCCATAGGTCACGCCGTCCACGGTCAGTCGCCAGAACTGGTCGACCACGCCCTGGAAGTTGAACTCGATCGAGCTGGCCAACAAGGCCGTGCTCGCCGCAGCTGTCGATGTCATTCGTCGTTCGCCCTCACACCCTGATGCCCCTGAAGACAGCGGCACGTACCGGGACGCACGTCCCGGTACGTGCCGCGAGTTCCCTTGTCCCTACTTGACTTCGTAGATCCAGATCAGCGCGTTCGACAATTCGCCATCGGCGTTCCACTGGTAGTCGCGCGCCAGACCCGCGCCCTGGTACGTGCGGACGTACTCGAGCAGATCGGGGCGGGTGACCTTACCGCCGTCGATGCCCTTGGCCAGGATCGTGGTCAGGTCATATGCCTCGACCGAGTAGACGCCGGGCGCCTGACCGATCAGGGCCTCGTACTCCTTGGTGAACTCTTCCGGGGCCGGTCCACAGGGGCAGGAGAGCGTCGCGCCCGTCGCGGAATTGCCCGCCTGTGCCACGAACTGCGGATCGTTGGTACCGTCCGCGGACACGAACGCCGCGTCCACGCCGCCCGACTTCAACTGCTGCGCCAGCGGCGCCGCCTCGGCGTAGTAGCCGGAGAAGAACACCGCGTCCGGATTCGCCGCCGCGACCTTGGTGACGGTCGCCGAGAAGTCCTTGTCACCCTTCTTGATGCTCGCCGAGCACGAGGCGTCGGCCGCCGCGCCCAGGCCCGCGGTGATCGAAGCCGCCAGGCCCACACCGTAGTCGGTGTTGTCCTGGATGACGCAGACCTTGCCGTAGCCCGCGGTGTTCACCAGGTACTTGGCCACCGAGGGGCCCTGCACCCCGTCGTGGGCCAAGCCGCGGAAGAACGACGTCCAGCCGTTCTTGGTGAGCGTCTCGTTGGTCGCCGACGACGACACCGCCACCAGGCCCGCGTCGCTGAGCAGGTTGCCGGTCGCCTTCGTCTCACCCGAGAACGCCGGGCCGACCAGGCCGATGATGGTGGGGTCGTTGATGATCTCGGGGATCACCGAGGTGGCCTTCTGCGGGTCACCCTCGGTGTCGAACTGCTTGAGGGTGATCTGACATCCCGCATTGGCCTTGTTGTGCTGGTCGAGTGCCAGCTTCACGCCGTTGACGATATTGATGCCGAGCGCCGCGTCGGGGCCGGTGAGCGCACCCGCCATCGCGATGGACGTGCCCGCCGGGCAGGTCGCCGAACCGTCACCGGCCGGGTCGGCCGCGTTCGAGGCGTCCGCCGCCGGGACTTCCTTGCCCTCGGAATCCACCTGGACCACCGGCTGGATGGACAGCCCGCCGGCGCCCGAGCCCGTGGCGTCGGAATCGCTTCCGGTCGATTTCTCGCTGCATCCCGTCAACGCCAACGCCGCAGCGGCACCGATGACCAAAACGCTCCGCGTCGAACGACTGCGCCATGTCGAACTAAGCACGTCTCACCTCTACGTCCTGTGCTCCCCCGGCAAACCCGAGGGGGCCGACCACGTCGGCCCGGTCAGAACATAGCGTCGGCACGTTAGTTCCGCATCACATTCGGATCATACGGACGGCTTCGTGTCGAATTCTTTTTGTCGATCGGGTTTCGGTCGCGTTAAATCACCACAGCCGGACACCGCCGAGGGGGCGCACCTCACTTGGGTGCGAGATTCTCCAGCACGACCTCGGCAACCGCCTTCATCGTAGTCCGGCGGTCCATCGCCGTGCGCTGAATCCACTTGAACGCCTGCGGTTCGGACAGGCCCTGCGTCTGCATCAGCACGCCCTTCGCGCGCTCCACCAGTTTGCGGGTCTCGAGCCGGTCGGCCAGATTGGCGACCTCGCTCTCCAACGCGGTGATCTCGTGGAAACGGCTGGCCGCCAACTCGATCGCGGGCACCAGATCCGACTTCGTGAACGGCTTCACCAGATACGCCATCGCACCCGCGTCGCGCGCCCGCTCCACCAGGTCGCGCTGGCTGAACGCCGTCAGGATCACCACCGGCGCAACACGTTTCGACGCGATCTCGGCCGCGGCGTCGATACCGTCGCGGCGCGGCATCTTCACGTCCATGATCACCAGGTCGGGGCGATGCTCCACCGCCAGATCCACCGCCTGCTGGCCATCGCCCGCCTCACCGACGACCTGATAGCCCTCCTCGGTCAGCATCTCCACCAGGTCCATGCGGATGAGCGCCTCGTCCTCGGCCACGACGACCCGCTTCGCCCCGGCGTCCTTCTTCGTGCCGGCGCCCCCTGCTGCTGTGCTCATAGGTAGACCCCTCTGGTTGCGATGCCTGTCCCGACACACGCGAATGGGGCTGAGACGATCTCCTTCACCGCCTCGCCCCACCCGGCACGCCGTCGAGTGATGTAGAGAGTACCGTTCACCCGACCCCGCAACGCATATACCCTGCGTAAAGACCCATACCGTGGCGCGCGCCACAACCCGTTTGGCTCCGGGGGCCCGCCACCGGCTATAGTTCTCAACCGGTGCGCCGGGTTGGCGGAACTGGCAGACGCGACGGTCTCAAAAACCGTTGTCCGAAAGGACGTGTGGGTTCGAGTCCCACACTCGGCACCAGCCTCGTAGCCGGCTCGCGCTCGCGGAGAGCGCGAGCCGTTCTCGTCTGGTCGTGTTCTCCGGGGGTGCAACCCCCGGGCCCCGCCCGGCGGGGCTTCGCCCCCGGACCCCCCTTGGTGGGTGGTTGCGTTGGCGGGTAAGTCGCGTTTCTGGACTGCACCCGAACGCCTGTTCAACACCGACAGGACTGCTCAATTGTCATCTGCGCCGTCGGGGTGTCGGCGTTGGATTCCGACCGCCATTGTGGGTCTGTCCGGTTTAGTACGTTTCTTTCGCCAGTGTTCGGATTCCGGACTTTTGGCCGGCATTCTTTCCTATCGGGTGGCAATGGCTGTCGGCTTTTGTTCATTGATCTCATGGCGGGGCCGCTCCATATGGCGCAGATTGTGCTGGGCGGAGGCCGATCGTGTCGTGTGGGCCGCGCCGAGAGTCCATTGTTCGGGTGCCCGGCGGCGGGCGGGGTGGTGGCGGTTGCCTCTGGATTGCCCTTCCGGTTTGTCAGTGGGGCTGGACGGGGTGGGTGGGGGTTTTGAACCGGGGCGGGGTGTGGGACGTGGACGGACGTAGGGTGGAAGAGAGCCCGAGTGCGGAGGTTGCGGCTATGCGGGTGAACAGGACGACCGTGGATTTGGCGGGGTATCCCGACCTCGTTGTCGTATATCTCGGCATGCGGGTGCGCAAGCCGCGGGGGATGTTGCGGCTCCTGGGGATCGGGCCGAAGCTGTACCGGTCGCACAAGGACCGGCCCGACGGGTTGCTGGCGCACGAAGACGTGGTCTGGGGACTCTTCCCACCGCACTGGGGCGCGCGCCAGTACTGGCGCGATCTGGACAGCCTGGAACGCTGGACCCGCTCCGACCCGCACCGGCAGTGGTGGACCCAATTCCTCAAGGACTCCGGCGGCACCGGGTTCTGGCACGAGGCGTACTTCGCCCGCGGCGGCATCGACGCCATGTACGACGACATGGCGCCCGCCACCGGCCTCGCCCGCTTCGCGCCCGTCGTCGCCTCGCGCGGACCGATGTTCTCCACGCGCGGGCGGGTGCACGGCGAACAGCCGAAGGCGCCGCCGGTGGTCACCGAATCCGCTTACTACCGAAGCGAATCCGACTGACTCGCTTCGATCCGAAGCCGGGCGGTGAGCGTTCCCTCGGATCACTTCGCGGCACGTCGTGGATGACGCCGCCGTCGATCGCGCCGGACCCAGGTGGTCGCCAGCGTGCTGTGGTTCACCGCCCTCGGATTCGGTGCGCGCCGCCTCGGTCCGCTGTTCACCCGGCCGCTCACATGGCGGGTGGGGCGACGCGTGCGCGGGCCCGGTTCGCGTAGCGCCGGAATCGCGCCCGAATGACGGATGCCACCTGATCGACATCCGCGGACATCCGAAGGCGTTGCCTCGCAACAGATCTCGCACGCGTAGGCAGCTGCCGCTCAGCGGCTAGTATTCCTCGCCAATGGCGCGACGGATCACCTCTTCCTCCGTGAGCGCGCTCGACGGGTGGTGACTCAGGCACATCGGGACCGCGAGCTTGCCGAAGGCGGCGCCCTCGGTCGCGCCGTAGAAGCGTCCGGCGGCGAGGCGGGAGATGTCGTCCACGGTGCCGCCCTTCGCGCGCGCCAATTCGGTGGCGGTCTGCATATGAGCCGAGGCGTTCAGTCGTCCGAAGAACTGGGTGGCGGTGTTGCCGGTCACCATGTTGTGCAACGCTTTCGGCGCCTGCGTCGCGTACACCAGGCCCAGGCCGTACTTGCGGGCCTGCGCGGCGAGTTGCAGGCTGCTCGCGCTCGACGCGGTGGTGCCGCGCGAGGGGACGAAGGTGTGCGCTTCGTCGAGCACCAGCAGACCGCCCAGCGGACGGTCGCCCGCCGGATTCCGTTTGATCCACGCGAACAGCGCCAACTGGAGCTGGTTGACGAAGGTCTGCTGCTGCGCGGAGGTGGGCAGGCCGATGCAGCTGATCACCGACACCCGGGCCCGCTTGCCCGGCGCAGGCGTGAGCAGCGCACCGGGATCGAGCCGCGTGCCCGCGCCGCCGAACACCGGGTCGTTGATCATGGCCGCGGTGAACTCGGTCGCCACCGCGGCGGCCAGTGGGCGGGCGTCGCGCAGCGTGCTCGCTTCGTCGGGCAGATCGGCCAGCAGTTCGACGAACGCGTGCAGATCACCGCCGACCTCCCGCGCGAAGAACGTGAGCGCCTGCGTGAGGACCGCCTGCCCCGTGGCGAGCTTCCTGGCCGTGAGCCCGGCGCGCGGGAGCAGACCGGCCACCGAGGCGTCGACGGCGATCCGGAATTCGTCGGGGTCGTCCAGCACGCCGGAGAAGTCGGGCAGCGGATTCAGCGAGAGCGGGCGTCCCGCCTCCCGGCGCGGGGTCCAGACGATCACCTCGGTCTCCGCGAAGTACCGCTCGGCGCGCTCCGCATCGCCGGGATTCCAGCCGAGCGGCGACGCGGGCCAGCGATCGCCGAGCCTGGCCAGATCGTTGTTGGTGTCGACGAGGATCGACGAAACACCGTGCAGCGCCGCCTCTTCCACCAACCGGCGCAACAGCACCGTCTTCCCGGAACCCGAGCCCGCGAAGACGGAGACGTGCTTGCGGAGCAGGACGAGCGGGAGGCGGAACTCGCGACCGGTGTCGCGATAGCGGCCGACGGTGATCGTCGGCTCGGGCGATTCCGCCGGAGGTGCCGGGGTGTGCGCGGATTTCGCTTCGACGGCAACGGCCGGCGCGGTGGGTGACGCCGGATGACCCCACGTCGGTGACGGCGCCGAATTGCCCGGAGCGGCAGCCGCTCCCACCGCGTTCGCCAGGGCGGTCGGCACCTGATCAGCAGCCGGACCTTCCGCGCCGGATCCCGCACTCGGCGACACCGGCCCGAACTCCCCTCCTCGATCCGGGACGGACGACCGCACCGGGGAGCCTTCCGCGACTCCCGTGGTCGGCGGCTCGACAGCGGACACCGACTCACGGACCATCGGGGGGGTTGGGTCCGAGTTCGCCGAGGAGCTCGGATCAGTGCCGGCCGAGATGGCTTGGGACGACGCGGTCGCCTCGCCGTTCGGCGAAAGGCCGGTCGGTTCCGCAAGCCCCACATCGGAATTCCCCGTGGCGACGGCGTCCTCCCCATCCTGCGGGCCGGTCGGATGCGTCGTGCGCGCAGTCGCGACACCCCCGTTCGCCCCACCCAGGATCTTGGTGAACAACTGCGTCCTGCTCGCGGGCTGCCGCGAAACGAGCCAATTGATCAGTCCCGGAGCGTGTTCGGCGAGCATCGTGCCCAGGGCGGCGAAGGTGCGGAGGTCTTCGGTCTGGACGGGGAGGGCGCGGCCGTTGGCGGACTCCAGCGCCTCCAGCATGTCCGCGGTCACGCGCCCGCGCGAGAACGGGATATTGCGCAGGATCACCAGGTGCCGCACGGACACACCGGGCTGGATGCCGGACTCCAGCGTCGCCGAGCGCAGCCGCGCCTGCACCGCGCGATGGTGTCGGTGGGCGATGGCGCGGAAGCTCCAGTGCTCCTCGGACTCCGTCGCCTCGTCCAGCGTGCACCGCAGGCGCGCGTGCAGCGACGGCTGCACGTCGGTGTCGACCGTCAGGTCCTGGCGGTTCTGTTCGTGCACGTAGGCGCGCAGACCGGCGTCGAGCAGCGCCGACATCCGCTCGTCCTCGTGCGCGGGATCGAGCGGGGCCTCGACGTCCACGGCCGCCCGCAGCGCCTCGAAGCGCGCGTCCAAGACGGCGGCGTCGGAGGGGGTGGCCGGCGGTGGGGTCGGATTGTCCTCGGCCGCTCCCGCGAAACGGGTCAGCTCGTCGACTCGT
Source organism: Nocardia puris (assembly GCF_003315035.1). Classification (GTDB taxonomy): domain Bacteria; phylum Actinomycetota; class Actinomycetes; order Mycobacteriales; family Mycobacteriaceae; genus Nocardia; species Nocardia puris. The sequence goes on along the minus strand of NZ_QNRE01000007.1, from coordinate 73,743 downwards.
CCCCGCGCCAGGCACGCGCGAACATGGGTGTCCAGGCGTTGCAGCAGGCGACGGGGCGTGAAGGACGCGACCTCCGGATCGTCGAAGGCGACGGGCAGCACCGGCCAGGTCGGATGCGGCGGGACGAAACCGAGGGCGCCGAACAGACCGCCGAGGTGGCGCTCCACGATCGCCGAGGCCACCGCGGCGTCGGGCATCGCCGTGGCGAGTTCGAGCACGGTGAACCGGTCGGCCGCCGAGTTCACCGCCCGCGAGGTGATCAGCTCCCACGACTTCGGGATGCACGCGGCGACGACGAGGGTGCGCACGGTTTCCTCGCGCAGGTTCATCAGTCCGTCGGCCAACCGGTCGGCCAGCCCGTCGCCCACCGTGCGCGCGGACTGGGCGATGACGGTGTCGACCTGGTCGACGGCGAGCACCACCGGACCGGTGAGCGCGAACAACCGGCACAGTTCGTGAAAGATGAGCTGCGGCGGCTTGATCCGCTCGCGGAAGCCCCACTCGGCGCGGTCGGCTTCCTCGATGCCGTCGGGGAAGACGAGGAAGCTGTGCCCGATCTCGCGTTCCTCGCCCTTGGCCTGGTAGAGGATCAGCGCGCGCAACGTGTCGCGGCAGGTCTCGGCGACCTCGGCGTCGAGTTCCTCCACTTTCTCCGCGAAGGCCCGCAACCCCGCGGGGTCGATCTTGATCATCCCCCGCACGCGCAGTCCCAGTTCGCGGTCGCAGCCGGTGAGCGTGGTGAGGGTGTGGAGCATCCGCCCGAGTTGCCCGCCGTCCGCACCGAGCAGCCGGGTGACCACGCCGTGCACGGCCCCCGACCAGAACGACGCGCCATCGATCAGCTTGGGCATGAAGAACGCCCCGCCCCGATCCTGCACGTGCTGGCGCAACCAGCCGAGCATGTGCGTCTTGCCGACGCCCTTCTCCCCGCTCAGCACCAGACCGGTCGGCGTGCTGCGGGGCCGCGCCTCGGCGGCGGCGACCGCTCGGGTGAGTTCGGCGAAGGCGTGCGGATGCAGTCCGTCGACGTGATGGCTCAGCGGACTCCAGATCTCGTTCGCGCCGAGCACGCTGCTGAACTGGATGGAGGCCAGCGCGTGCCGCTGCGCCTCGTTCACCGTGGCACCTCGACGGTGAGCAGATGCCGCCGCGTGCCGCCCAGCACCACGGCCGCGTCGTGGTCGGCGTCGGTGAGGATCTTCTGGTCCGCTTCGGAACGCACGTGCACGCCCCGGCGCCGGGACAGCAGTTCGACCGCGCGGTCGAACTCGCCGCGCGACAACCCGTCGAGCCGGTCCCGCAGCACCGCCAGGCGTACCGGCGCGCCGCTGCCCTGGGTGACGGCGGCGTAGGCGGCCTCGACCTGGCCGGCCACGTCGGGCCGGAACAGTTCCGCCAGCGACTGCCCCGTGCCGTCCAGATGGCGGCTCAGCGCGGCGAGCACGACGTAGAGCGCGCCGCCCGCCGAACCGGAGCGGGCCGGGCGCTCGGCCGTCAGTTCCGCGCGACACCACACCGCGCCGCGATCGGTCAGCTCGTGCACGTAGGCGCGGCCCACCTTCACGCTGTCGACCAACCCGAGAGCGTTGAGGCGCACCCGGTCCTTCCCGTCGAGTTTCAGACCCGCCAGCGCGAGGAGTTCCGCGTTGGTGAGTTCCCTGGCCTGCGCCATCAGGACGAGCAGCACGCACCGCTCGACGGTGTTCAATCGGACCTCGGTCATGGCCGTCCCCGTTCTGTCACCCGTGTGACTCGTCGATCACTGTGAAACCGCCCGGCACGGTGACGATCCCGCGGGCGCGCCCGGCGCCGGTGACCTCGCCTTCGGCCCGGACGGCCCGTCCCGCGCTGTGCGCGTCGAGCGCCACGCGGTAGTCCTCGTCGCCGGGCAGGCGCACGCGCACCGACCGGCGGCGCGCGTGCGGTGCGCCCGCGTACCGGAGGACGCCGCGCACCGTGATCCGCCGCCGGTCGCCCTCCGCGTCGTCGGCGAGCCCGACCACCACGCCCTCCACGACACCCGGGACGGGGCGCTCGCGATCCGGGACCGGCTCCGCTCGGCGACCACGCGCGCGGACCTCCGCGCGGAGCACCTCGCCCGCGCCGCCCGGCAGCTCCACGGTGTCCGGTGGGGGCGAATCCGTTCCCACCCAGCGGAATCCGAGGCTGACCCCGTCCGGGCCCGCGAGATCGGCCAGCGCGCGGCACACGGCATCGGAGAGGTCCGCGAGGTGTGCGGCGGGATCGGCGTCCTGGCGCGCCGCCGCCGACGCGGCCGCCGAACTGTGCCACACGCGCAGGGCGGTCCGCCTGCCCAGCGAGTCCGGCCCGGCGTGCGGCACCGCGACATCCACGCCGAACGGCCGGTCGCTCCACGACAGCCGCGCGCGGTCGAGCAGGGCGCGCGCGTCCCCCGGTCGCGCCTCGTCGGCGGCCTCGCGCGCGCAGTGCAGCAGCAGATCGCGCAGCGCGCCCACCGTGCGCGCGCCGGTGGGCAGCGGCACCGCGTCGATGTCGTCGCGGGCGCGGAACAAGAGGAGGTCGGCGGGCGGGGAACTCAGATCGCGCCACACCGCGCGCGGCGAGCGGTCCTCGGCGTCCGCGACACACCGGGCCAGGTCGCGGATCCGGCTCGGGGTGTCGGCCAGTTCGTCGGAAGCGGGTACCAGGACGTCGAATTCGCGCAGGCTCCACACCTGCGCGTCCCGCCAGCCGGCGGTGACCGTCCAGCCGTGGGCGCTCAGATACGCCGTCACCGCCCGCACGCGGGGCACCTGGGCGCCGGTCATGCCGGGACGATCGCGGAACCGGCGACCAGCGCGCGCAACCCGTCCGCCGTGAGCACGTTGCCCACCGGGATGTGCACGCGAACTCGGCCGCGCGCGTCGGTCGCGGGCAGCGGGGGCCGGTCGTGCAGCGGCAGGTAGTAGCCGATGTGCCGGAGCAGGAGTCCGGCGGTGCGCAGGTCGGCGTATTCACCGGCGCGCGGCGGCACGTGGATCACGAACAGGTAGCGCGGCACGGTCGAGCCGGTGCCCGCCAACTTGTCGAACTGGGCGCGGCCGAGCCCGTCGTAATCGAGGTGGCCGCCGCGGACCGGCAGCCGCGACACCGTCTTCACCTGGACGTCGATGCGCGGGGAGAAGCCGCTCGGGGTGCGGCCGGGGAGTTTCAGGCACAGGTCGACGCCGTCGAGGTCCACGTCGTCCTGCGACCAGATCAGCCCGGCGGCCGAGGCCAGCACGCGCACGTAGTCGGTGCCGAACTTGCCCTGGTGATTCGCCCTGTCGAGCACCGAATCCCCTTCCGCGCGAACATGATCGAGTGCCCGATACCCGGCAACCGACGACACTCTAGCCCCGGCGCACGCGCATGTCGCGGTGTTCGCGGGAATCTCGGACCCGGTGCGCGGGCTTCGTTCCGCGACATCGCGAACCGCCGACTCGGCCTGCTCGATTCGGCCGGGCGCTGTCGAATCCGCCGCCGAAAACCACGAAACGTCGCCGATCCGAACAGGAGTCGCAGCGAACACAATTCATGCCGAATGGGTATTGCGGGTTCATCACGCCCTCGGCCGCGCTCCGGAAAACCCCTGATGGTTGCCGGGTCCACCTATTCGTCCGAGGAATAACCGTGTGCACGCGCACCCCGATGATTGAAGCTCGAAGCGCACGGGTACTGTCGCCATAGGCACAGCGCTCGCACATGATATTCCTCGCGCCGCGCGATTGATTCTCCGGTGAGGTTCGTGTACAACATGCGACGCGCGGATGAATATATGTCCGCGCGGGTGTGATCCGGTCTTTTCGGACTTCTGAACGGGCAACGGCCGAATTACCGTGAACGCATGCACGTCCTGTTCGTCTGCAACGGCAACGTCTGCCGTTCGGCGATCGCCGAGCGGCTCGCCCGCGCCCTCGCCGTCGAACATCCCCTGCCGGGCCTCACCGCGGACAGCGCGGGCACCCGCGCGCTCGTCGGCTTCCCGGTGGAACCACTTGCCGCCCAGACGATCTCGGGCCTCGGCGCCGACCCGGAAGGATTCCGGGCGCGCAAACTCAAACCGGAACACATCGACCGCGCCGACCTGGTCCTGACGATGACCGAGCAGATCCGTGACCAGGCGAGCGAGATGGCGTTCGGGGCGGCCTCGCGCACGTTCACGCTCCTCGAGGCGCGCCGCATCGCCAAGGTGACCGGCGCCCGCACCGTGGCCGAACTGCATCAGGCGCGCAACGATCTGGCGTTGGTGGGGCGGGAGAACATCGCCGATCCGGTCGGCCTGTCCCCCGCGGCGTACTGCGAGGTCGGCGACCGGATCGCCGAGGCGCTGGTGCCGCTGCTGCTGGCGCTGGCCCCGCACGAGACGGGCCGCGCCGACGACGAGCGACCGGGGCTGGTGCTGCAACCCGGCGGTCGCGGACCGGCTCCGCTGTCGGCTTTCCTGGCGGCGCAGCGCGTCCGGTAACGGGGACGCGCGCCACCAACTGTGTCGCACCACCCCACCGAGGCACTACACTCCCCGACAACTCCGCCGTTGATGGTTCGACACAGGACAGGAATCAGGCATGCCGAAACGCACTATTTCGGATGTTTCGCTTCATGTTTATGTGACACCGGAAACGCTCGACCGGGTCGTCGAGTCGGTGCGCGCGGTCGTCGACGACCACCTCCAGGACCGCGACGTGTTCGCCTGGCGTTTCACGCTGCCGGTCGACGCCGACACGCCCGCCCACGCGCTGCTCGAAACCCAGTGGCGCGTGGACCATCCCGGCCTGCACCCGGGGACCCGGCGCACCTACGAGATCGCGCTCAGCCTCGTCGGCGCGCCCCGCGCCCTCACCGTGCAGGGACTTGCCGCGCTGCAACGCGAACTCGAAACGTCTTGCGGCACGGCCGATCTGGACGTGCCGCGCACGATTCGCGTGCAGCGCCGCGACAGCTTCGATTTCGACACCGAACGCGAAATCCTCTAGCGTCCGGGTGATTCGGCGCCCACCCGAATTCCGCGGTGCGCCGCGCTACTCACCGCCGCGACGGGAAGTGCCGGATCAACCCTTCCTGCACGGTGGTCGCGAGCAATTCACCCGAACGCGAATAGAACCGCCCCGTCGCCAATCCGCGCGAGCCCGCCGCCACCGGCGATTCCGTGCAATACAGCGCCCAGTCGTCGAAGCGGAACGGCCGGTGGAACCAGATGGAATGGTTCACGGTGGCCGCCACGATCCGGTCCAGGCCCCACGAGAGGCCGTGGGTGGTGATGATGGAATCGAGCACCGTGGTGTCCGACGAATAACCCAGCGTCGCCACGTGAATCAGCGGATCGTCGGGCAGGGTGCCGTCGGCCCGCATCCAGACGCGATTGTGATTGAGCTTCTCCCCCGTGCCCTTCAGAATCCACGCGGGATCGTTCGTGTACCGCATATCGATGGGGTGCGGCGCGTTGACGAACATCTCCAGCTTGTCCTCCAAGCCTTCGAAGCTCTCCTCCACGCGCGGCAGGCTCTCCGGATCGGGCACCTCCGGCTGGGCGTGGGCGTGTTCGAGCCCCTTGCCCCAGTCCTGGAACGCCGCCAGCATGACGAACAGCTCCTGGTCGTCCTGCACCGCCGTGACGGTGCGGTTGGCGAAGGCGCGGCCGTCGCGGTGCCGGTCGACCCGGTACTCGATCGGCTTCTTGGTGTCGCCGCCGCGCACGAAATGCGCGTTCACCGCGTGCACGGGCCGGTCGCCGACGGTGCGACCGGCCGCCATGATCGCCTGCGCGACCAGCTGACCGCCGAAGGTCCTGCTCCAGACCTTCTCCGGATGGTGTCCGACGAACACGTCCTCGTCCATCTGCTCGAGGTCGAGCAGACCGAGCAACACCTCCAGATCGGACCGCCGCGCCGGCTCCTCGGTGCCGACGGTGTCGCGTAGCGAAGCGCTCACTCTAATGGTCCTCCTCACCGATGCGGTGCACGTGGATCAGGTTGGTGGACCCGACAGTACCGGGCGGGGAGCCCGCGACGATGACCACCAGGTCGCCCTTGGTGTATCGCCCCATGGACAGCAGCGACTGGTCCACCTGGTGGATCATGGCGTCGGTGCTGTCCACCGTCGGCACGATGAACGTCTCGGTGCCCCAGGTCAGCGCCAGCTGGCTGCGCACCTCCGGCAGCGGCGTGAACGCCAGCAGCGGCAGCGGCGTGTGCAGGCGGGCCAGGCGGCGCACGGTGTCGCCGGACTGGGTGAACGCCACCAGGGCCTTCGCGTTGAGCCGCTCGCCGATATCGCGCGCGGCGTAGGAGATGACGCCGCGCTTGGTGCGCGGCACGTGGGTCAGCGGCGGCACCCGGGTGGAGGACTCGGCCTCGACCGCGTGCACGATCCGCGCCATGGTGCGCACCGTCTCGATCGGGTACGCGCCGACCGAGGTCTCGCCCGACAGCATCACCGCGTCGGCGCCGTCGAGCACCGCGTTGGCCACGTCGCTGGCCTCGGCGCGGGTGGGGCGCGAGTTCTCGATCATGGATTCCAGCATCTGGGTGGCCACGATGACCGGTTTGGCGTTCTCGCGCGCCATCTGGATGGCGCGCTTCTGCACCAGCGGCACCTGCTCGAGCGGCAGCTCCACGCCGAGGTCGCCGCGCGCGACCATGATGGCGTCGAAGGCCAGCACGATCGCCTCGAGGTTGTCGATGGCCTCCGGCTTCTCCAGCTTGCCGATCACCGGCACCCGGCGCCCGACGCGGTCCATCACGTCGTGCACCAGTTCCACGTCCGAGGGCGAGCGCACGAACGACAGCGCGATGAAATCGACGCCGAGCTTCAGCGCGAACTCGAGGTCCTCGATGTCCTTCTCGGAGAGCGCGGGCACCGACACGTCCATGCCGGGCAGCGAGACGCCCTTGTTGTTGGAGACCGGACCGCCCTCGGTCACCCGACAGACCACGTCGTTGCCGTCGACCGCGGTGACGCTCAGGCCGACCTTGCCGTCGTCGACGAGCAGCCGGTCGCCGGGTTTGGCGTCCTTGGCGAGTTCCTTGTAGGTGGTGGACACGCGGTCGCGCGTGCCTTCGACATCGTCGACGGTGATGCGGACTTCCTCGCCGGTCGCCCACATCGTGCGGCCCTCGGTGAACCGGCCGAGCCGGATCTTGGGGCCCTGTAGGTCGGCGAGGATGCCGACCGCTCTGCCGACGTGGTCGGAGGCCTGGCGCACCTTCTTGTAGTTCTCCGCGTGGTCGGCGTGCTCACCGTGGCTGAAGTTGAGCCGGGCCACGTCCATGCCGCTCTCGACGAGTTCGCGGATACGGTCCTCGGTGGCAGTGGCCGGGCCGAGCGTGCACACAATCTTCGTCCGTCGCATCACACGTCGAGCCTAGTCCTGTCGGAGCGCGAGAGCTCACCGCGACGGGGTGACCGTTCGGTAAACCAGTTCGCACAGGTCGGTGTCGCCGAGCGCGCACCGGTGATCAGGCCGGAACGTCGAAGGTGAGCACCACGCGCGGCGCCGAATCAGGGGCGGCCAGGGTGAGGGCGCCACCCGCCGGGATCACCGACGAACCGCCACCGCCGCCACCGGGCGGCACACCCCCGTCGGCGGGGTCGACGACCGGGTTGAACCGCCCTCCCGCGCTGCCACCACCGCCGCCGTACCAGCCGCCGCCTCCGCCCCCGCCGCCGGCACCGTGCGCCGCGCCCTCCGGCGCGAAAAGCGAGCCTTCCCAAGGTATTACCTGCCCGGGCGCGATGACGAGGCCGCCCGCGCCGCCGCGCGTGCCCCAGCCGGGCTTGCCGCACCCGGCGGCGCAGGTATGCGTCGTCCCTTGCTCGATGATGTCTGGTGCCCCGGCCGCGCCGCCCGGCGCGATGCCCGCCGCGAACGGGTTGAGGCTGGCGAGCGGCCAGGTGTTGGGCCCCGCGCCGCCGCCGCGCGGACCGGCGCCCGGCGCGCCCGCGTCCCCGCCGGGCGACAGGATGCCCGACCAGGTCGCCGCGCCGCCGCCACCGCCACCCGCCGAGACCAGCGGCGCCACCCCGTACGCCTCGATGTCAGCGGCATTGACGGCCACCGCGACCGACGAGGCTCCGCCGCCCCGCCCGCCATGCACGAACGGGTGCTCGAAATGCGGGTGCGGGTCGTAGCGCCCGTCCACCACCTCACCGCTCCACGCGCCGCCGCCCGCCCCGCCGCCACGCATGGTGGCGTTCGCGGGCACCGGATCGTCGCCGTTCTCGCCCACGTCCACGAACAGCGTCGCGCCGGGCGGCACCAGCACCGACCCGCTCGCCACGGCGGCGCGCCCGCCCGGGGCCACCACGTGGCAGCAGCTCTCGCCGCCGCGACCTCCGATCGCGAGGATGTGCACGTTCGTGACCGGGAACGGCAGGGTGAACAGCACACCGCCGCGCGTGTAGGCCGTGCCCGGGGTGTCGAAGACGCAGGTGACGGTGCGGCCGTCGCGCGTGCATTCGTCCGGCAGCTGCGCCGAGGCCGGCGCGGCCGCCCACACCGCCGACGCGGCGATCAGGCCTGTGACCACCGCCCCGACCCGCACGCGCGCCGTGAAACCGGACATGTCACCCATTGAACAACGCCGGAGGCCGGATTCCGGGCGGACTCGCCGGGCTCAGACGGCGACGTGCTTGGACAACTTCGTCTCCAGCCGGGTCTGTGCGAACCCCAGGATCAGGCAGATCACCCAGTAGTAGAGCGCCGCGACGCCGTAGAGCGCGAAGAAGTCGAAGGTCGGCGCCGCGGCCAGCTGCGCGGTGCGCAGCAGTTCGGTGACCAGGATGGTCGAGGCCAGCGAGGTGTCCTTGACCAGCGAGATCAGCGTGTTCGACAGCGGCGGCACCGCGATCCGCGAGGCCTGCGGCAGGATGATCAACCCCAGCGTCTGCGGGTAGGTCATACCGAGCGCCTGCGCCGCCTCCCACTGTCCCTTCGCGACGCTCAGGATCGCCGCGCGCACGACCTCGGCCGCGTACCCGCCCACGTTCAGGCTGAACGCGATCACCGCCGCAGGGAACGGATCGATGACGATGTCCATCTGCGGCAGCGCGTAGAACACGATGAACAACTGCACCAGCAGCGGCGTCCCGCGGATGATCGAGATGTAGAACCGCGCGGGCGCGGACAGCCACCACAGCGGTGACAGCCGCGCCAGCGCGAGGAACAGCGCCAGCACCAAGCCGATCGAGAAGCTGATGACGGTCAGCGGGATCGTCGTGGTGACGGTGGCCTCCAGCATCGGCCACAGATTGCGCCGGATCAGCTCCCAGGTGGCGGCGTCCACGGACGGTTACTGGCTCACGTCGGTGCCGAAGTACTTCTCCGAGATCCGCGCGAGCGTGCCGTCGGCGCGCAGCTCGGACAGCGCGCGGTCCAGTTCGGCGACCACCGGGTCGTCCTGGCGGGCGGCGAAGGCCATCTCGCTGGTCTCGCCGGTCTCGGTGGCGATCTTCACCGACGCGTCACCGGAGGTCTTCAGATACTCGCGCACCACCAGGCTGTCGTTGAGGGTGCAGTCGACGCGCCCGCTCTTGAGCAGCTGGATGGCCTGCACCCAGCCCTCGACGCCCTCCACGTTCGCGCCGGCCTCGGTGGCCGCGGCGCCCCAGTTGCTGGTGACGGTCTGCGCGCAGGTCTTGCCCGCCACGTCGGCCAGGCTCGCGACGGAGTTGTCGTCGGCGCGGGTCACGACCACGCCCTGGGACACGGTGTAGGGCGCGGAGAAGGCGTACTTGGTCTTGCGGTCGTCGGTGATGGTGACCTGGTTGGCGACCACGTCGAAGCGCTTGGACTCCAGACCCGCGAAGATCGCGTCCCACGGGGTCTGCACGAATTCCACGGTGCGGCCGAGCTTGTCGCCCACGGCGCGGGCCACTTCCACGTCGTACCCGGTCAGGGCGCCGTCGGTGCCCTGGAAGCTGAAGGGCGCGTAGGTGCCCTCGGTACCGATCTTCAGGACGGACGGGTCGTCGGAACCACCGCACGCGGTGAGGCCGGTGGCGGCGACGACGGCGAACACGGCGGCGAACAGCTTGCGACGCACGGAGATCCCTCTCTTCTGCGCGGGGCGGGACCCCCAACGCGACACACAGGACCGGGGAAACATACGCCCCTGCGGGCCGAATGGCCAGTATTCGAATCATGCGGAATGAAAACCCGGCCGGAAATGCCGCGGGCGCCGCGCTCCGGCGACGCCCGCGTCGTGCTCAGTCCCGCAGGGGACGCCCGTTGGCGTCGGGCACCTTGCCCATCAAGATCAGGATCGCGTCGATGAGCGACCAGATGCCGAAACCACCGCAGGTGATGATCTGGAGGATGCCGATCGTGGTGTAGCCCAAGTAGAAGCGGCCGATGCCGAGGGTGCCGATCAGCAGTTGCAGGATGCCCGCGATGATCTTCTGCTTGTCGGAGTAGGGCACGCCGTAGTAGTCACGGCCGAACGGCGCCTCGGGGTCGGCCGGGTTGTAGCCGGGCGGACCATACGGGGGCGGATACGCGCCCTGCGGCGGCTGGCCGTAGGGGCCGGGCTGGGGGTACGGCTGCTGCTGGCCGTACTGGGCCTGCTCGTAGTGCGGTTGGCTCGTATCCTTGCCCAGATTCGGGCCCGTACCGGGCGGGCCGTACTGCGGGCCGCCGGCGCCCGGCTGGTTCTGATAGGGGTCGGTCACTCACGTCCTCCTCATCCTGCGGGCAACCAGGTGCTGGCCCCGATCGGGATCACCGCCGGACGGGCGGCGATCCCGAGTCATTCTCGCCGCGGCGAGCGTTCTTGTCGTGTCCACCGCCGAGACGTTCCGGCGGCGGGCTCCGAGTCGTTATCGCGCGCGGGCGTGGATTCGTTCACGTCCGCGCGCGATTCGGCCGGGCGGGTGGTTACTCGGCGGCCTTGGACTTCGCGGGGGTCGCCGTGCCGTTCTTCGGCTCGTCGGCCTTGGGGTCGTCGGTGGCGGCCGCCTCGGCGTCCGACTCTGAGGTCTCGGACTTCGACTTGGTGTCGGTCTCGGACTTCGACTCGGTTACGGACTTCGGCTCGACATCCGCACCCGACTCGGCGTCCGCACCCTTCTCTGCGTCGGACCCGTCGCCCTTCGCCGACCCGGAATCGCCGGTCTCGCCCGCCGATTCGTCGTCGCCGGAATCCGCTGCCGCCGAAGCCGACTCGTCCTTGTCCAGCTTCGGCTTCCCGCCACCGGACTCGTCCTTCCCCGCGCTGTCTCCCCCGGTCTCCGAATCCTTCTCGGAGACAGCGGTTTTCGTCAGCGTCGCGCCTTCCACGGCACCGGCCGCCGACGCGGCTTCCCCCACCTCGCGCAGCTTGCCGAACTGCCACGGCCACGGCCGCGTCATGGCACCCGGTTGCAGCAGGGCGGCGGCCTCGCGCCCCTTGGTCGCGAACACGAAATACGCCATGGCCGCGAGGAAGACGATCGCCGAGGTGAACGAGTTGATGCGGATGCCCGCGATGGTGGTGGCCTCGTCGTCGCGCATCAGCTCCACGAAGAAACGGCCGAAGCTGTAACCGGCGACGTAGAGCGCGAACAGGCGGCCGTGGCCGATGCGCCAGCGCTTGTCGATCTGCACCAGCAACACCACGACCAGGATGTTCCACACCATCTCGTACAAGAAGGTGGGATGCACGACCTTCTCGACCACGCCGTTGGAGACGCCGCTCATAGGATCGGGATCGCCCGCCGAGTTGAAGCGCGGGTAGATCTCCAGACCCCACGGCACGGTGGTCTCGCGACCGTAGAGCTCCTGGTTGAACCAGTTGCCGAGGCGGCCGATGGCCTGCGCCAGCAGGATCGGCGGGGCGATGGCGTCGCCGAACGCGGGTAGCGGGACCTTGTAGACACGGCAGCCGATCCAGGCGCCGAGGCCGCCGAGCAGCACCGCGCCCCAGATCCCGAGGCCGCCCTGCCAGATGTAGAGCGCCTCGATGGGCTTGCCGCCCTCGCCGAAGTACTTCTGCCAGTCGGTGGCCACGTGGTAGAGCCGCCCGCCGATCAATCCGAACGGCACGGCGAACATCGCCACGTCGAGCACGGTGCCCTGCTGTCCGCCGCGCTCGCGCCAGCGCCGCTCACCCCACCAGATGGCGACAATGATGCCGAGGATGATGCACAGGGCGTAGGCCCGCAACGGGATCGGCCCGAGTTGCCACACGCCCTGCGGGGGGCTGGGAATGTAGGCCAGCACATCGCTTCGTAAGGTCACGGGGCCAACCGTAGTCGAGGACGCGCCGACGGTGAGATCCGGCGGTGCCGTGCGTCCGCGGCGGGGTGCCGCGGATCGCCCGGGCTACTGCGAGACGACCGCCGCCGACCGCACGCCCTCGGCCAGTTCGGCCGTGAGCGAGCGCACCGCGTCGAGCCCCTGCGCCACCGCCGACACCAGTGCCGAACCCACGATCACGCCGTCGGCGTAGGCCGCGATCTCGGCCGCCTGCGCGCCGTCGCGGACGCCGAGACCGACGCCGATCGGGATGTCGGAGTGGGCGCGGATGCGCGCGCACAGGGCGGGCGCCGCCGAGGACACCGCGTCGCGCGCGCCGGTAACGCCCATGGTCGAGGACGCGTACACGAAACCGCGCGAGGCCTCGAGGGTCTTGACCAGGCGCTCCTCGGTGGAGGACGGCGCGACCAGGAAGATGCGGTCCAGATCGTGCGCGGCGGAGGCGACGAACCAGTCATCGGCCTCCTCCGGGATGAGATTCGGGGTGATGATGCCCGAGCCGCCCGCGGCCGCGAGATCGCGCGCGAAGCGGTCGACGCCGTACTTGAGGATCGGGTTCCAGTAGCTCATCACCACGGCCTTGCCGCCCGCCGCGGTGATGGCCTCCACGACGGCGAACACGTCGCGCACCCGCACCCCGGCGCGCAGCGCCTGTTCGGCGGCGGCCTGGATGGTGGGACCGTCCATCACCGGATCGGAGTAGGCGACGCCGACTTCCACGATGTCGCACCCGGATTCGACCAGGGCGCGGCACGCATCGATGGACCCGGCCAGGTCGGGGTAGCCCGCGGGCAGGTAGCCGATCAGCGCGGCCCGGTTCTCGGCACGCGCCGCGGCGAACGTATTGGCGAGGCGGGACTGCTGGCTCACGGCTTCACCTCGCTGGCGCTCGGTTCCGCCGTTCGCCAAGCGACGCTGTGTTGATGGTTCACTCGCTGACGCTCCTTCACGACTGCGTCTCCTGCGGTGCGTCGAACAGCCCGAACCAGCGGGCCGCGGTGTCCATGTCCTTGTCGCCGCGACCGGACAGGTTGACCAGGATGACCGCGCCCTCGCCCAGCTCCTTGCCCAGCTTCAGCGCGCCCGCCACGGCGTGCGCGGACTCGATCGCCGGGATGATGCCCTCGCTGCGGCTGAGCAGCAGCAGCGCGTCCATCGCCTCGGTGTCGGTGATCGGCAGGTATTCGGCGCGCCCGATGTCCTTGAGGTAGGCGTGCTCGGGGCCGACGCCCGGGTAGTCCAGACCGGCCGAGATGGAATGGGATTCGATGGTCTGGCCGTCCTCGTCCTGCAACAGGTACGAGTACGCGCCCTGGAACGCGCCGGGCGTGCCGCCGGTGAATGTGGCGGCGTGCCTTCCGGTTTCGACGCCGTCGCCCGCCGCCTCGTAGCCGATCAGGCGCACCCCGGGATCGTCGAGGAAGGCGTGGAAGATGCCGATGGCGTTGGAGCCGCCGCCCACGCACGCCGTGACGGCGTCGGGCAGCCTGCCCACCAGATCCTGGATCTGCTCGCGCGCCTCCAGCCCGACGATGCGCTGGAAGTCACGCACCATGAGCGGGAACGGGTGCGGGCCCGCGGCGGTGCCGAAGCAGTAGTAGGTCTCCTCGGCGTTGGTCACCCAGTCGCGCAGCGCCTCGTTGATGGCGTCCTTGAGCGTCTGCGAACCGGTGGTCACCGAGACCACCTCGGACCCCAGCAGCCGCATCCGCGCCACGTTCAGCGCCTGGCGGGCGGTGTCGACAGCGCCCATGTAGATCACGCAGTCCAGGCCGAGCAGCGCGCACGCGGTGGCCGTGGCCACGCCGTGCTGGCCGGCGCCGGTCTCGGCGATCACGCGGGTCTTGCCCATGCGCTTGGCCAGCAGCACCTGGCCCAGCACGTTATTGATCTTGTGCGAGCCGGTGTGGTTCAGGTCCTCGCGCTTGAGCACGATGCGCGCGCCGCCCGCGTGCTCGGCCAGCCGCGTGCACTCGAACACCGGCGACGGACGGCCGGTGTAGTCGCGCTGGAGGCGGTCCAGCTCGTCGAGGAAGGTGTGGTCACCCCGGCACTTCTCGTATTCGGCGGTGACCTCCTCGATCACCGCCATCAGCGCCTCGGGCACGTGCCTGCCGCCGTAGACGCCGAAGTGACCGCCCAGATCGGGTTCGTGCGCGCTCGGCTGCGCGACCCCGACGCTGGCCCTGGGCAGTGCGTCCACGCCCCTCACCGGCCCCGCCGGGCCGGCTTCGGGCAGGACGGGTGGGTGCCCGCGGTCACCAGCTCGGAGACGGCGGCGCGCGGATCACCGCTGGTCACCAGTCCCTCGCCGACGAGCACCGCGTCGGCGCCCGCGCCGGCGTAGGCCAGCAGGTCGGCGGTGCCGCGGATGCCGGACTCGGCGATCCGGATGACCTCGGTGGGCAGGCCGGGGGCGATGCGGGCGAACACGTCGCGGTCGACCTCGAGCGTCTTGAGGTTGCGGGCGTTCACGCCGATCACCGACGCGCCGGCCTCCAGCGCGCGGTCGGCCTCCTCCTCGGTGTGCACCTCCACCAGCGCGGTCATGCCGAGCGATTCGGTGCGGTCGATCAGGGAGGCGAGCACGTCCTGTTCCAGCGCGGCCACGATCAGCAGGATGACGTCGGCGCCGTGCGCGCGGGCCTCGTGGATCTGGTACGGCCCCACCACGAAGTCCTTGCGCAGGATCGGGATGTCGACGGTGGCGCGCACGGCGTCCAGATCGTCGAGCGAACCGCCGAAGCGGCGGCCCTCGGTGAGCACGCTGATGACGCGGGCGCCGCCGTCCTCGTAGGACTTGGCCAGACTCGCCGGGTCGGGGATGTCGGCCAGCGGCCCCTTGGAGGGGCTGGCCCGCTTGACCTCGGCGATGACGCCGATACCGTCCTGGAGGAGTGCGGCGCGCGCGTCCAGGGGGGCGGGCGCGGCGGCCGCGGCGGCCTTCACGGCGTGGAAATCCAGGAGGGCTTCCCGAGCGGCCACATCCGCGCGGACCCCGTCGAGAATCGAGTCGAGTACCGTCATCTGGCTCGAATCCTTTCTGGGGAGACGGACTTGCTGCCTGAGAATCCCCCCAGGCGCTGTCTCACCGATGCTGACAAAGAATAAATGGCTCTACCTCTTGCGTTCGCGCCGGGGTTGGGCTCCGCTCGCTGGGAGCGGCCGCAAACCGGCGGCAACTTGCGGGGCGGGTGGGGCGCGGTCATCTCACTGCGCACCGGCCCCCGGGGTGCCGCGCTTGCCGCCGCGGGAGGCGCCGTCGTCCTCGTCGCGGTCGTCCTCGGTGGGGTCGGCGCCCGCGTCCAGCGCGTCCCACAGCACCCGCTCGGAGAGTTGTTCGTCGGTGCCGCGGTCGGCCACCTGTTCGGTGGCGGCGGCCCGGCGCGCGACCGGATTGTCGTATTTGCCGGACAGCCCGGCGGATTCGCGCGGCATCCTGGCCAGCAGCACACCGGCCGCGAACGCGGCGAGCGCGGCGGCCATGGTCACGATCGCGGGAAACGCGGCCGTGGTGACCTCGATCACGGTGGCGCGGCCGGGCAGTTCGGCGAGCGAGGCGGCGCGCTGGTCGGTGGCGCCCGATCCGGTGAGCACCGCGAACGCGGGCACCGCCGTGACGGCCGCGACCAGCGCCACCAGCACGCCGACCACCCGGCGCGGCCAGCCCTTGGTGGCCAGCACGGCGGCGATGGCGGCGAGCAGCACCAGCGCCAACGGCGTGAGCGCGCCGAACCAGACGGCGCCCTCGAGCTCGTCGGTGCGCGGCGCGGTGAGGCCGTCCTCCGAGCGCACCGTCACCCAGGTGAGCCGCGACGCGCCCCACATGAGGGCGGCGGCCAGCGCGAGCAGCACGATCGGGCCGATCGGGCGCTGCGCGCGCGGGGCGGCCTGCGCGGGGGCGGTACCGGAGTCGGGGTCCTCGGCCATCACGCGCCGCCGTTCGCGCCGTACGCGCGCACGGTCTGCGCGGCGGCCACGGCCTTGAGGACCGCCATGGCCTTGTTCCGCGACTCGGTGTCCTCGTAGTCCGGATCGGAGTCGGCCACCACGCCCGCGCCCGCCTGGACGTAGGCGACGCCGTCCTTGAGCAGGGCGGTGCGGATGGCGATGGCGGTGTCGGCGTCGCCGGCGAAGTCCAGGTAGCCGACCACGCCGCCGTAGATGCCGCGCCGGGTGGGTTCCAGTTCCTCGATCAGCTCCATCGCCCGCACCTTCGGCGCGCCCGACAGCGTGCCCGCCGGGAAGCAGGCGCTCACCGCGTCGAGGGCGATCCTGCCGGGCGCCAGCCGCCCCGACACGGTGGACACCAGGTGCATGACATGGCTGTAGCGCTCGATGTGGCGGTACTCGGTGACGCGCACCGTGCCCGGCCGGCACACCCGGCCCAGATCGTTGCGGCCCAGGTCGACCAGCATCAGGTGCTCGGCGTTCTCCTTCTCGTCGGCCAGCAGCCCCTTCTCCAGCAGCAGGTCGTCCTCTTCGGTGGCCCCGCGCCAGCGGGTGCCCGCGATGGGGTGCGTGGTCGCCACGCCCTCCTTGACGGTCACCAGCGATTCCGGACTGGACCCGACGATGGAGAACGCGGTGCCGCCGTCGCCGTCGGGGATGTGCATCAGGTACATGTACGGGCTCGGGTTCGAGGCCCGCAGCATCCGGTACAGGTCGATCGGCTCGCCGCGGTAGTCCATCTCGAAGCGCTGCGAGAGCACCACCTGGAACGCCTCGCCCGCCTCGATCTCCTTGACCAGGCGGCGCACGCCCGCGCCGAACTCGTCGGCGGTGCGCTGACGGCGATAGACCGGCTCGGGCTGGTCGAACACCGACACCGTGGACGGGGCGGGCGCGGCCAGCGCCTCGGTCATCCGGTCCAGGCGGGCGACGGCGTCGTCGTAGGCCTCGTCGACGCGCTCGGCGGTGCCGTTCCAGTTGACGGCGTTGGCGATGAGCGTGATGGCGCCCTCGTGGTGGTCGAAGGCAGCCAGGTCGGTGGCCAGCAGCAGCACCATCTCGGGCAGGCGCAGATCGTCGGCGGCCAGTTCGGGCAGGCGCTCGATGCGGCGCACCGCGTCGTAGCCCAGGTAGCCGACCATGCCGCCGGTCAGCGGGGGCAGGCCGGGCAGGCGTTCGGTGCGCAGCAGCTCGAGCGTCGCGCGCAGCGCCGCGAGCGGGTCGCCGCCCGAGGGCGCGTCGGCGGGGATGTGGCCCAGCCACGCCGCCTCGCCGTCCACCACGGTCAGCGCGGACGGACTGCCCGCGCCGATGAACGACCAGCGCGACCAGGACCGCCCGTTCTCCGCCGACTCGAACAGGAAGGTGCCGGCTCGGTCGGCGGCCAGTTTGCGGTAGGCCGACAGCGGAGTTTCGGAGTCCGCCAGCACCTTTCGGGTCACGGGGACCACCCGGTGCTCCGCGGCCAGTTCTCGGAACTGCTCGCGGGTCGTGGTGGTGGGAGTGGACGCGCCAGGCATCTCCCCATCATTCCAAGCGCGACCGGGCCGCTTGCGGCTACCCCCACCCCGCCCCTGTGGCGGCCATCACTACACTCGCCACGTTCCATGTCGCGGTATCACTTTCGAGAGGAGACCAACAGATGTACCCCTCGCAAACGGTGGCGCACGACGGCCGTCGCGCCGCCGGTCCGGGCACCACGCTCGGTCAGCATCCGCGGGTGGGCGGGCCGGCCCCGATCGGTCCGCAGGGACTGGGCACGCACAACGCCATCGCCTCCTTCGTCACCTACGCCAAGGCGCTGGAGTCGTTGGACCGCAACCACTTCCCCGACGAGTACGCGATCAACAGCGACCGCATCCGCGAACTCGAGCCGTTCCTGCGCGCGCACGGCATCCTCGACGTCATGCAGATCAAGAACCCCGAGGTCGCCGCGCTGGTCGCGCACAGCTGAGTCTCCGGGCGTCCGTCGGGGGCGTCCGGCGCCGTCGGCGCGCGGTACCGGGTGTCACGGATGCCCGGTACTGTCCCCCTCATGCAGCAAGGTCAGCTCGCTCCCGAGTTCGAGCTCCCCGATCAGTCCGGCACCGTTCGCTCGCTCGGCGCGTTGCTCGCCGACGGCCCGCTGGTGCTCTTCTTCTACCCGGCCGCCAACACCCCGATCTGCACCGCGGAGGCGTGCCACTTCCGGGATCTGTCCGCCGAATTCGCCGCCCTCGGCGCGACCTGCGTCGGCATCAGCACCGACGCGGTGGACACCCAGGCCGGTTTCGCCGCCAAACAAGGACTGGGCTACCCGCTGCTGTCGGATCGCGACGGCGCGGTGGCCGCGCAGTTCGGCGTGAAGCGCGGATTGCTCGGCAAGCTGGCGCCGGTGAAGCGGCAGACCTTCGTCATCGATACCGACCGGACGGTCCTCTCGGTCATCAGCAGCGAACTTCGCGCGAACACCCACGCCGACGAGGCGCTCGAGGTGCTGCGCGCCCGCTGACCCACGGCGCGGGTGATCGAAACGCCGACGCGGCACCGGCATGGAACCGACCGGTCCACCTACGCTGGATTCATGACTTCGAGCGAGGTTCTTCCCGCAGATCGGAAACCCACGGCAACCGTCTGGCGCAACCGGATCATCGGTGGTCTCGCGCTGGTGGTCGTGCTGGTCATCGCCTACTTCATCCTGGCCGCGTTCATCCCGCGCTGGTGGGCGCAGCGGCTGGCGGAGATGGTGAACGGCAGCTTCTCCAAAGGCATCGGCTGGGGCCTGTTCTTCGGCGGCCTGACCACGGCGATCTCCCTGTTCCTGCTGCTGTTCGCGGTGGTGGTGTGGCGCAAGCGCGCGGGCCGCTTCTTCGCCGGCGCGGCCGTGGTGGTGGCGCTGCTGGTGGCCGTGCCGAACCTGATGACGCTCACCATCGTGCTGGGCAACAGCAACGCCGCGCACGCGGGTGAACGCATCCTCGACGTCGACGCGCCCGCCTTCCGCGGCGCCGCCCTGGTGGGCGCGCTGATCGCCGCCGCCGTCTTCCTGGTCGCGGTCTTCTTCGTGACGCGGCGCACGCTGCGCCGCCGCAAGGCCGAGAAGCAGCTGGAGGCGGGCAAGCCCGTCACCCCGCCGCCCGCCGCGACCGCCCCTGAGACACCCGCCCCGAGGGCCGACCAAATGTGAATGAACTCACGACATTCCCGATCGTCATGACGGTCGAGCGAAGTCGTGGCAAACTCGGTTGTCGCGAGTGACATTGCCATGACGACCCGCGTCACTCAGCTCGAAAGAAGGCGCATGGTGACGAAGTGGCTCGACCCCGTCGAACAGCGATCGTGGCGTTCGATCGTGGCCCTGATGACGCGATTACCGAGTGCTCTCGATACGAGGTTGCAGCGCGAGTCGGGGGTGACGCACTTCGAGTACTGGGTGCTCACGCTGCTGTCCGAGGAGCCGGGGCACCGGCTCCAGATGAGTGAGCTGGCCCACAAAGCAAATGCTTCGCTATCCCGCCTGTCGCACGTGGTGTCCAAACTGGAGCGCATGGGGTGGGCGCAGCGCAGTGCCACCGCGGGCCGCCGCGGCGTGCAGGCGACGCTGACCGACGACGGCTACCGCAAGGTAGTCGAGGCCGCGCCCGGCTACATGGACGCAGTGCGCGCCTTCGTCTTCGACGGGCTCGACACCGAGCAGAAGGAGCAGCTGGCCGACCTCGGCGAGGTCCTTGCGACGCATCTGGTCGGGGTGCTGGCCGAGGGCCCGTCCGCCGAATCGCGCGAGGACTGAGGGGCCCGGCTCAGGCGGGTTCGCCGAGCAGCAGATCCGAGTCGAAGCAGGTGTGGGTGCCGGTGTGGCAGGCCGCGCCCTCCTGGTCGACCACCAGCAGCACCGTGTCGCCGTCGCAGTCCAGCCGCACCTCGTGCACGTACTGCGTGTGGCCCGAGGTCTCCCCCTTCACCCAGTACCGGCCGCGCGAGCGCGAGTAATACGTCGCCTTGCGGGTCTCCAGCGTGCGGGCCAGGGCCTCATCGTCCATCCACGCGACCATCAGCACGTCACCGGTGCCGCGCTCCTGCGCGACCGCGGAGAACAGGCCCGCCTCGTTGCGCTTGAGACGGGCGGCGATGCTGGGGTCGAGTGCCATACCACCGTTTATAACAGGGGCGGGTGGGGCGTCACGGGTCGGCTGCCGGCGTCAGGACGTCAACGCGCCGAGCGCCTCCCAGGTGCGGCGGCGATCCTCCGGGGTGGTCAGGTCGGTCTGGGAGAGCACGACGTCGGTCGCGCCGGCGTCGAAATACTCGGCGACGCGGGCGGCGAGCACGGACTCGTCGCCGATCACGACCACAGCGAGTCCAGTCCGGCCGCCACCGCTTCCCGCCCGAACGCCACCGCCGCGTCGACCGCGTTGCCGGACGTGTCCAATGCCGCAGGCCCCCAGGCCACTCCGATACCCATGTGGGTGGGCAACCGCGCGGCGGCACAGCGGATTCCGGCCCGGCCGATTCTCGCGATTCGCTCGAGGTGAGCGGACATCCGATCAGCTCAGCACTCGCCGCAGCTCGCCCGCGACGTCCTCCGACTCGTCCAGCGCCGCCGACAACTCCGCCCGATACGTGCTCGACGCCGCCCGGTGCCGCTCGCGCCCGGCGTCGGAGATGACCGTGTACACCCCGCGCCGGTCGTCCGGGCACAGGTCGCGGTAGGCCAGCCCGGCGTCGATCAACCGCCCGACCAGCCGCGTCACCGAGCTCTGGTTGAGCCCGAGGTGGTCGGCGAGCTCCTGCATCCGCAGTTCCCCGTCGGGCGCGTCGGCGAGGAAGCCCAGCGCGCGGAACTCGGAGAGCCCCAGCCCGTGCCCGCGCTGCACCGCCGTGCCGAGCCGCTGCTCGACCCGGGAGTGCAAGGCGGACAGTCGAGCCCACATCCGCTCGTCGCGCGCGAGATCAGTCATGAATTAGTTGTACATGCATACTTCTGCCGGAGGCAAGTCGCGGCGGCAGGGTGACCATCCCCGGCCCACCCTGCCGCCGTCTCCCGCTCGCGGACGAGCGGGCTCCCGCGGCCGGCGACCACCGCCATGGCCGCCGGCCGGGGTCGTTCAGCGGACGACGAGGTCCGCGGCGCGCATCGACTCCTTCACCTGGCCGATGGTGAGATCGCCGAAGTGGAACACGCTGGCCGCGAGCACCGCGTCGGCCCCGGCCTGCACGGCGGGCGCGAAGTGCTCCACCGCCCCCGCGCCGCCGCTGGCGATGACCGGCACCGACACGGCGGCGCGCACCGCGCGGATCATGGGCAGGTCGAAGCCCGCCTTGGTGCCGTCGGCGTCCATGGAGTTCAGCAAGATCTCGCCGACGCCCAATTCCGCACCGCGCACGGCCCATTCGACGGCGTCGATCCCCGTGCCGCGCTTGCCGCCGTGGGTGGTGACCTCCCAGCCCGAGGGGGTGTCGGGCTGCCCGTCGGGCACCGTGCGCGCGTCCACCGACAGCACGATGCACTGCGAGCCGAACCGCTCCGACATCTCCCGCAGCACCTCGGGGCGGGCGATGGCGGCGGTGTTCACCGAGACCTTGTCCGCGCCCGCGCGCAGCAGCCGGTCCACGTCGTCCACGGTGCGCACGCCGCCGCCGACGGTGAGCGGGATGAAGATCTGCTCGGCCGTGCGGGTCACCACATCGATCATGGTGCCGCGGTCGCCGGTGGAGGCGGTGACGTCGAGGAAGGTCAGCTCGTCGGCGCCCTGCGCGTCGTAGGCGGCGGCCAGTTCGACGGGATCGCCCGCGTCGCGCAGGTTCTCGAAGTTGACGCCCTTGACCACCCGGCCCGCATCCACGTCCAGGCACGGGATCACGCGTACCGCCAACGTCATTCGGCTCACCTCTCCCCGGCGGCCGACGGATCGGCGACCGTGCTGATCATGTCCAGAAGTTCTTCGTGCACCCCCGGCGCGGCCGCGAGCACCGACCCCGATTCGATCGTCCAGGGATCGCCCGCGAGGTCGGTCACCACGCCGCCCGCCGCGCGCACCAGCGCCACGCCGGCGGCGTTGTCCCACGGATGGTGGCCGAAGACGATCGTCCCGCCCAGCACGCCGGAGGCCGTGAACGCCAGGTCGATCCCCGTGGACCCGTGGATGCGCACGCGCGAGGACAACCGGCTCAGCGGGCCGAGCAGGTCGAAGCGGAAGCGGCCGGGGATGCGGCCCGCCGAATCCACGTTGAAGGTGCCGAAGCCGATCATCGCCTCGGCCAGTTTGCCCGGCCCCAGCGGCGGCAGCGGCGCGTCGTTCAGCAGCACCGGCCCGCCCCGCACGGCGGCGTAGCGGCGGCCGAGGATGGGCAGCCAGGTCAGTCCGAGCACCGGCTCGCCGTCGTGCACCAGCGCGAGCAGCATGCCCGAGAGCGGGTGCCCGGAGGAGTAGTTGAAGGTGCCGTCGATCGGATCGAGCACCCACGCCGTGCCCGAGGTCAGCTGCGGACCGCCGAATTCCTCACCGTGCACGTCGATTCCGGTGCGCAGGGTGAGCGCCTCGGAGATGGTGCGCTCCAGTTCCAGGTCCAGTTCGGTGGCGAAGTCGTTGCGGCCCTTGGTGACCGCGCTCGGCGCGCCCAGACCGTCCACGAAACGCGCACTGGCGCCGTCGAGTACGGCGCTCGCGGCGGCGAGCAGGTCGGGCAGGCGGGAGATCGGGTCGACGGCCATCGCGATCGGTCAGCGCACCGCGGCCAGCGCCTCGGGCAGCGTGAAACGGCCCGCGTAGAGCGCCTTGCCGACGATCGCGCCCTCGACGCCCTCGGGCACCAGCCCGGCGATGGCGACCAGGTCCTCGACGGTGGACACGCCGCCGGAGGCGACCACCGGGGACTCCGTGGCCGCGCACACCTCGCGCAGCAGGTCCAGGTTGGGGCCGGTCAGCGTGCCGTCCTTGGTGATGTCGGTGACGACGTAGCGGGCGCAGCCGTCGCGCTCCAGCCGTTCGAGCACCTCCCACAGGTCGCCGCCGTCGCTCACCCAGCCGCGCCCGCGCAGGCGGTACTCGCCGTCGACGATGCGCACGTCCAGGCCGACGGCGATGCGGTCGCCGTATTCGGCGATGGCGCGGGCGCACCAGCGCGGGTCCTCGATGGCGGCGGTGCCTAGGTTGACGCGCGCGCACCCGGTGGCCAGCGCGGCCTTCAGGGAGTCGTCGTCACGGATGCCGCCGGACAGTTCCACCTTGACGTCGAGCTCGCCGATCACGTCCGCGAGCAGGTCGCGATTGGAGCCGCGGCCGAACGCCGCGTCCAGATCCACCAGGTGCACCCATTCGGCCCCGGCCTCCTGCCAGGCCAGCGCCGCGTCGCGCGGCGAGCCGTAGCCGGTTTCGCTGCCCGCCTCCCCCTGCACGAGGCGCACGGCCTCTCCATTGGCGACATCGACGGCGGGCAGTAGCACGAGACTCACTCCGGGAAGCATAGTCGGCCGGTCGCCGTGTCCCGTCTCCGGCCTGCGCAAACGCCGCCGGGTTCAGCCGCGGGAGTGATCATCCAGGATGCGGGTGAGCAGCCCGATCAGCTGACGGCGCTCGGGCTCGGACAGCGCGCCGAGCAGTTCGTCCTGGGCATTGTCGAGGCGGCGGTCGAGTTCGCCGAGGTGGCGTTCGCCCGCGCCGGTCACGGTGACGATATTGCGGCGGCGGTCGCCGGGGTCGGGGCTGCGCCGCGCGAAGCCGCGCGCCACGAGGTCGTTGACGGCGGCGACGATATCGCTGCGGTCGATGTGGGTGCGCCGGCCCAGATCGGCCTGGCTGGCCGGGCCGAACTCGCGCAGCGTGGTGAGCAGGGCGTAGTGATGCCTGCGCGATCCGGTGTCGTCGAGGGCCCGTTCGGTGAGGCGGTCGGCGATCAGCCCCACCTGGTTGACCAGGCGCGTGGGTAGCGCGCGGAGCCTGGCCGCGGCGGCGTGATGCGCGATCTCCATGAGTCCAATCTAACAACCCACTTGTTGGTTACACCAACATTCGATACTGTTGGTTTGGCCAACGTTGGCCTCTCCAACGAGTTTTCCGAAAGGTCCCCGCGATGAACAAGATCCGCCGTCTGTCGCCATTGGCCGTCCTGCCGCTCACCCTGCTCGCCGCCGCCTGCACGGTCACCAGCGCGTCCCGCGCCGACACCGCGCAAGACCCCGAGATCCGGGCGCTGCTCGACCGCGCCGAGATCACGGCACTGGCCGACCGGCTCGGCATCGCCCTGGACGACGGCCGTTTCGACGACTTCCGCGCGATCTACGCCGCCGACGCCACCGCCACCACCCCCGGCGGCACGGCGCGCGGCGTGGACGCGCTGATTGCCCAGGCCGGCCGCAACCACTCCCCCGACCTGCGCATCCAGCACTTCATCAGCAATGTGCGGATCGACCTGCGCGGCGACGCCGCCACCGTCCGCGCCAACCTCGTCGTGGTCTTCGCGCCCGCGGGGCCCCTCGCCGCGCCCGGCTACACGCTCGGCTCGATCTACCACTTCGACGCCGCGCGGACGTCGGACGGGTGGCGGCTCACCTCCGTCCGCACCGAACCGCGCTGGGCCGTGGGGACCCGGCCTTGAACGGCGCTCGGCGGTCCGACGAAATCCACTCCGTCACAACGGATTCCACTCTCACGATGACCGGATCATGGACCAGAGCTCTGGTTCTGTTCGGTGATCGTCAGGCGGACCAGGACTTCCGCCAGGCGATCACCCGGCGGGCACCAACGCTCGCTCGGCCCGCGCCAGCACCAGCACCCGGTGGCACGCCAGTGCCGCCACCACCGCGCACACGGCGGTGATCAGCGCCGCCACCATGCGCAGTCCGTGCCCGATCAGGAATTCGGTTGCCGCACTTTCGAGTTCGGACACCGTGTACTGGTCGCGGTCATCGAACAGAATGGACGCGCGCGGCCACTGGTAGAGAACCGAGAGCAGGAACTGCCCGGCCACCAGGGAGGCCAGCGAGGCCACCACCCAACCGCGCGCGATGCGATAGCGCACGGCGGCGGCGCACGCGATCAGCGCGCACAGCGTCATCACCGCACCCAGCGGTCGCATGATATCGCCGATGCCGATCGCGCTCATGAACTCGTCGTGCAGCACCAGCGATTCGGGGATGTCACGAAAGATATTGGGGTAGAACATGATCGTCTCGACGATGGTCGCCGAGAACACGAAACTCGCGACCACCGCGTAGCCGCCGATCACGGTGGTGGGAACAGTCATCGTTTTCATGATTCGACGCTAAAACCGCACCCGCGCCACCACATCCGGCGCGACCACCCATCCCCCGCCGACCCACCTCAGGGAACACCCTGACGCTCCGGCTCCCGGACCGGATCCGGGAGCCGAGGGGTGCGCGACTACAGCGCGTCGATCCAGTTGCGCAGCAGGTGCGCTCCCGCGTCGCCCGACTTCTCCGGGTGGAACTGGGTGGCCGAGAGCGCGCCGTTCTCGACGGCGGCCAGGAACGGCACCCCGTGTTCGGCCCAGGTGAGTTTCGGGGCGGCGAAATGGTCGGCGGCGGGCAGGTCCCAGGTCTGGGCGGCGTAGGAGTGGACGAAGTAGAAGCGGGTGCCGGCGTCCATGCCGTGGAACAGCACGCTGTCCGACGGTGCCGACACGGTGTTCCACCCCATGTGCGGCAGCACCGGCGCGGACAGGCGCTCCACGACACCCGGCCACTCCGCGCATCCCTCGGTCTCCACGCCGAACTCCACCCCGCGCTCGAACATGATCTGCATGCCCACGCAGATGCCCAGCACCGGCCGCCCACCGGCGAGCCGCTGCCCGATGATGCGCTCACCGCGCACCGCCCGCAGCCCCGCCATGCACGCCGCGAACGCGCCGACGCCGGGCACCACCAGCCCGTCGGCGGCCAGCGCCACCTGCGGGTCGGCCGTCACCTCGACCTTGGCGCCCGCCCGCACCAGCGCGCGCTCGGCGGAGTGCAGATTGCCCGATCCGTAGTCCAGCAGGGCGACGGATTTCGTGGTCACAGCGTTCCCTTCGTGGACGGCACGCCGGTGACGCGCGGATCGAACTCCACGGCGGCCCGCAGCGCGCGCGCCACCGCCTTGAACTCGGCCTCGGTGATGTGGTGCTGGTCGCGGCCGTAGAGCACCCGCACGTGCAGCGCGATGCGGGCGTTGAGCGCGATCGACTCGAACACGTGCCGGTTCAGCACCGTCGAGTACGGCGCGCCCGGCTCGCCGCGCCCGCGCACCGGGCTGCCCGGAATCACCGCGTGCAGCAGGTGATCCGGTTCGCCGGTGTGCACGCAGTACGGGCGGCCCGACACGTCGACGGCGGCGTGCGCGAGGGTTTCGTCCATGGGGATGAAGGCGTCGCCGAAGCGGCGGATACCGGCCTTGTCGCCCAAGGCTTTTCCGAGCGCCTGCCCGAACACGATGGCGGTGTCCTCCACCGTGTGGTGCGCCTCGATCTCGATGTCGCCCTCGGCGCGCACGGTCAGGTCGAAGCTGGCGTGCGCGCCCAGCGCGGTGAGCATGTGGTCGTAAAACGGGACGCCGGTGGAGATCTCGGTCTTGCCGGTGCCGTCCAGGTCCAGTTCGACGACGATGCTGGATTCCTTGGTGATGCGCTCGACCCGCGCGGTCCTGCTCATGATCGCTTCCTCCACGGGTTCATCGGGGCGTGAGTTCGGTGGCGGCCAATTCCGCGCTCACGCGCAGGAATTCGTCGTTCTCGGCGGCCAGGCCGATGGTGGCGCGCAGGTGGCCGGGGATGCCGACGTCGCGGATCAGCACGCCGTGGTCCAGGTACCGCTGCCAGGCGCGCGGCGCGTCGGCGAACCGGCCGAACAGCAGGAAGTTCGCGTCGCTGGGCACCACGTCGTAGCCCAGCTCGGTGAGCGCCGCCGCGACGCGGTCGCGCTGGGCCGCCAATTCCGCGACGCTGCCGAGGGTTTCGTCGGCGTGGCGCAGCGCGGCGCGGGCGGCGGCCTGCGTGACCACCGAGAGGTGGTAGGGCAGGCGCACCAGCAGCATCGCGTCGATCACGGCGGGCGCGGCCACCAGGTATCCCAGCCGCCCGCCCGCGAACGCGAACGCCTTGCTCATGGTGCGGCTCACCACCAGCTTGGCCGGGAACCGGTCGATGAGCGCGATCGCGCTCGGCTCGGCGGAGAACTCCCCGTACGCCTCGTCCACCACCACGATGCCGGGCGCGGCCTCCAGCAGGCGGATCAGCTCCGCGTTCGGAATGCTGTGTCCCGTCGGGTTGTTCGGGCTGGTGACGAACACGACGTCGGGGCGGCGCTCGGCGAGGGCGGCCAGCGCGTGGTCGATGTCGAGCGAGAAGTCCGCGCCGCGTTTGGCTTCGATCCACTCGGTGTCGATGCCCTCGGAGATGATCGGGTGCATCGAGTAGGAGGGCACGAAACCCAGTGCGCTGCGGCCCGGTCCGCCGAATGCCTGCAACAGCTGCTGGAGGATCTCGTTGGACCCGTTGGCCGCCCACACGTTCGCGGTGTCGACGGCGACGCCCGTCTGGCGGGTCAGGTATGCCGCCAGATCGGTACGCAGCGCGACCGCGTCGCGGTCGGGGTAGCGGTGCAGTTCGGCGGCGGCGGCGCGAATGGATTCGGCCACATCGTCCACGAGCGCCTTGCTCGGCGGGTGCGGGTTCTCGTTGGTGTTCAACTGCACGGGAACCGTCAATTGCGGTGCGCCGTAAGGTTTCTTGCCGCGCAGGTTCTCCCGCAGCGGCAGATCGTCGAGCCCGATCGCGGCGCCGGGCACGGTGAGCTGTCCGGTCACGACAGGGCCTCGAATCGCACGGTGACGGCCTGGCCGTGCGCGGGCAGATCCTCGGCCTGCGACAGCGCGACGACATGTCCGGCAACGTCTTTGAGCGCCGCCTCGGTGTATTCGACCACGTGGATGCCGCGCAGGAACGTCTGCACGCTCAGCCCGCTGGAGTGGCGCGCGCAGCCCGCGGTGGGCAGCACGTGGTTGGAGCCCGCGCAGTAGTCGCCGAGGCTGACCGGCGCGTACGGGCCCACGAAGATCGCGCCCGCGCTGCGCACCCGCGCGGCGACGGCGGCCGCATCGGCGGTCTGGATCTCGAGGTGCTCGGCGGCGTAGGCGTTCACCACGCGCAGGCCCTGATCGAGGTCGTCCACCAGGACGGTGCCCGACTGCTTGCCGGTGAGCGCCTCGCGCACCCGCTCGGCGTGCTTGACGACGGGCAGTTGCGCGGTGAGCGCGGCGTCCACCGCGTCGGCCAGTTCGGCGCTGTCGGTGACGAGCACGCTGGCGGCGAGCACGTCGTGCTCGGCCTGGCTGATCAGGTCGGCCGCGACGTGCGCCGGATCGGCGGTGGCGTCGGCCAGGATCGCGATCTCGGTGGGGCCCGCCTCGGCGTCGATGCCGACCAGGCCCCGGCACAGCCGCTTGGCGGCGGTCACGTAGATATTGCCGGGGCCGGTGATGAGGTCGACCGGCTCGAGCTGCGCGCCGTCGGTGTCGACGCCGCCGTAGGAGAGCAGCGCCACGGCCTGCGCACCACCGACCGCCCACACCTCCTCGACGCCCAGCAACCGCGCGGCAGCCAGGATGGTCGGGTGCGGCAGCCCGCCGAACTGCGCCTGCGGCGGCGAGGACACCACCAGCGAGCCGACGCCCGCGGTCTGCGCGGGCACCACGTTCATCACCACGCTCGACGGGTAGACGGCGTTGCCGCCCGGCACATACAGGCCGACCCGCTCCACCGGCGCCCACCGCTCGGTGACGGTGCCGCCGGGCACCACCTCGGTGACGGTGTCGGTGCGGCGCTGGTCGCCGTGCACCTTGCGGGCGCGCGCGATGGACTCCTCCAGCGCGGCGCGCACGGCGGGATCGAGCTCGTCCAGGGCCTTGACCAGCTCCGATTCCGGCACGCGCACGCTCGCGGGAACCACCCCGTCGAACTTCTCGCCGAATTCGAGAGCCGCCTCGACACCCCGATCGCGCACCGCCTCCACGACCGGCCGCACATGATGCAGCACCGAGTCCACGTCGACTCCCCCGCGCGGCAGCGCGGTGCGCAGCTCGGCAGCGGAAGGAGTACGACCGCGCAAATCGACGCGGGCGAGCTCGATGCGGGATGTCATGTCGGTGTCGATCCTTAATCTCCGGCTGGTCACAACAGGAAAGTTGCCGCTACCAGCCTAGTCGACGGGGTCGACCCGATTTCCGCGCGGGCGCGGGGGGTGGGGTGGGCGGTGACCGCGCCCACACTGCGGATCTACGCCGGAACCGGGCGCCTCGGTACGTCACGAGTCCCGGCGATTCGCCGGCACCAACCATCGCCGGGTGTCGGAACGCGCGCGACCATGTGATGATCGCCCGATGGCGAACTTCGCGGACCCCAAGATGCTGCTGGGATTCCTGGCGGTGGTCGCCGTCGCGCTGCTCGCGTCGGACTGGAGCGTGCAGCGGGCGATCGCGTTCGCCGTCGTGTGGGGTGTGGCGGCGATCGTGGTGCTCGTCCGGCACCGCAAAGCCGGGCGCCGCGACCTCGCCGAGCCGGCCGGAGCCGCCGAGCCGGCGGACAGCGCCGACGACACACCGGGTCGGTGAGACCGCGCCGGCAGGCGCGCCGATCACCGATGTACGGGCCGCGATAATGGTGCTCGTCCACAGGCGGAGCAGCAGGTCGCGGGCGGTCGACATCGCCGACGCGTCGCGGCGGGAGACCGGCGCGGTCGGTGGCAGGACGCCGGTATGGGCCTGCTCTTCTCTCCCGAGATGCTGATCAGCGCGTTCTTCGAAGCGGTGGGGCCATTGGTGATGGGGTGGGCTCCAGCGCTGGCGGCGGCCCTCGCCGCGATCGCGTTCGGGCCGACCGGTTGATGCGGTCAGGACAGGCGGCGGCGTAGTTCGGCGACGCCGTCACCGTCCAGGTCGGCCAAAGCGACCGTGCGCCCCACCATCGCCAGCGCGAGAGCTTCACCGGTACCACGGACCTCGGGTCCCGTGCCGCGCGCCCAGTCCACATCGGTCGCGACGAAGCGCAGGCCCTTCGTATTGCGCCACGGCGACGCGAACGGATCGGGGTGGGCGAGCACCATCGCCAGGCGTTCGGCGGGGACCGTGCGGGGGCGGTTCAGAGGACGGCGGATGTCCTGCTGGTGCACGAACGTATCGGCCAGCACCAGTTTCGGCGCGAAACGGGACAGCTTGCCGGTGCGGTGTTCGAACCGGTCCACGAGCTCGGCGGTGGACAGCGACCGCGCCTTCCCGACCAGCGTTTCGTTGACGCGGTCCACGGCGAAGCGGTGCCGGAGCACGATGCCGGCGTAATCGACGGGCGCGATGTTGTCGGACAGGAGATGCCCGACCACGTCGCGCACCCGCCACCCCGCGCACAGCGACGGCGTCTCCCAGTCCTCGTCGCTCAGATCATGGAGCAGTTCGATCAGTTCGGCGCGTTCCTGCGCCAGCATCCCCCGGACGTTCACACCCGCCACGGTAGTCGTGTCACCCGCCTCGGCCCACGGAAACGTGAAACAGGTTGCGACGCAAGCGGTGTCGTCTGGATCAAGGTGGAAAGTAACCCGCGCCGGTGATGGTGATGGCCGTGTCGTCAGGGCCGCTACCCGCACCGGCAACGACGGCAACGACGACGGCAGCGGCGTCGGGCTGAACCGCCGTCCCAGCCGGTGGCGACGGCGGCGACGGCGGCGTCAGGGCCGGACAGAGCCGCCACCCACGCCGGTGACGACGATGGCGGTGGGCATCAGGGCCGGACAGAGCCGCCGCCCGCACCGGCAACGACCACAGCGAATGGTCAGGGCCGAGCGGGGCCGCTACCCGCGCCGGTGGCGACGATGGCGGTGGCGATCTCAGCCCGGTCCTCGGCGGTGAGCACCAAATCCCCCGCACCGACCCATTCGTCGATCTGACCGGCCGTGCGCGCGCCGACGATGGCGCCGGTGACACCCGGCCAGGCCAGCGCCCACGCCAGCGCGACCTGCGCGACGGGAACCCCGTGGCGCGCCGCGATCGGCCGCAACGCGTCCACCAGCGCCAGGTTCGCCGACAGCCCCGTAGTGAAGTCCGGGTGGCTCGCGCGCCAGTCACCCGCACCAAGGCCGCGGGCGCGTTCCTCGGTGAAAGTGCCGGTGAGCAAACCGGATTGGAGCGGCGAGTAGACGATCACGCCGGTCCCGTTGCCGTGCGCCCAGGCGACCTCGGGCGCGGCGGAACGCGTGATGACCGAGAACGGCGGCTGAATCGCGTCCACGTGAGCGATGCCCTCGGCCTCTTCCAGTTGCGCCACAGCGTGATTCGACAGTCCGATGGCGCGGACCTTGCCTTCTTTCTTCAGATCCGCCATCGCCTGCCAGTATTCGGCGAGCGGAGTCGCGTCGCCGACCTCGGCCTCGGCGCCGTAGGCGAACCGCGTGCCGGTATCGGGCCAGTGCACCTGGAACAGGTCGATGTGACCCACACGCAGCCTGCGCAACGAGTCCTCCAGTTCCCGGCGCACCGTATCGGGCCGGACGACCCGACGCGGCGGACCCGACCGGTCATCGCCCTCCTCCCAGATCAGCCCGGTCTTCGTGAACAGATACGGCCGCTCGTCCTCGGGAATGTCCGCGAGCGCGCGCCCCACCAGCTCCTCAGCGTGGCCGAGACCGTAAGCCGGGGCGGTATCGATCCAGTTGAGTCCCGTCGCGACCGCGTGGCGCACAGCGGCGATCGAGGCATCATCATCGGTCGCTCCCCACGAGTACTGCCACCCCGCACCCGCAAGCACCCAAGTACCGAACCCCAACGGCGTGATATCGATTCCGGTGTCACCGAATGGACGGATCATCATCATCTCCCGCTCCAAGCCTGCGCCGAACCTGTTCCGGCCCAACCACACTCGCGCGCACTCCCGAGTCCGTACCAGCTCCCCCGCTGCCTGGGCACCGCATGACCGGAACAAGCCTGGTCATCCCGTGACCAGGCAACACCCAGCCCGGACCGGGCTACTCGGGTATGGGCGTGGAGCGACGAGCCGAGTTGGGCGAGTTCCTGCGGTCCCGGCGGGCCGGCTGCGGCCCGAGGAGGTGGGAGTTCCGGGGCACGGCACCAAGCAGGCACCGGGGTTGCAGTGGGAAGAGCCGACGCTGATCGCGGGTGTGTGCAGGCAATAGGCGTCAGCGGTAGGTGTGTGGTCGATGCCGCGTTGGCATCAGTGGGCGGCAGCCATTACCAGATCGCGGTATGGCAACCCGACGACCGAGCAGTCGACGATTCCGAGTTCGGTTTCGACCTCCCCGAGGCGGATGGCAGCGGCGTCGGGATCAGTGTCGGTGACCTCGGTTTCCACGAATGTTCCGGCGCGGGTTACGACATCGATGCTGACGATGGTGTCGTCGTGGTCGGGGTGCTTGTAGATGGCGCGGTCCTTCTCCACCCGAACCAGTTCCACCATGCCGATAGCCGCGAGCAGTTGGCTGGCCGCCGAGGCTTGGTCGGGACCACTGAGTAACACGTTGGTTTCGCGTTTGGCGATCACATCGGCGTCGCGGTGGGTGCTGGCGTTCGACGGTGGCTTGTAGGTGATTTCGCCGAACCCATCTCTCCGACGAATACGCAGGCACTCAACGGTTTTCATGTAGTCGACATCCGGGCGGCTGTAGTAGGTGTCCACCTCGGTGAGATGCCCGGCCTCGCGGTACCCGAGTTCGGCCAGCCGCCGGCGGAGGGGCTTTGGGTCGGGGAGTTCGCGTTTACGCTCGACCTCGATCAAGTGCATGGGTTCGATCATCCTCTCGTGTGGTGGATGGCGGTATGGATGCGGGCAAGTTTGGGTTTGGAGCAATGTTGGCGGATGGTTCCGAGTGCCCCGTGTAGAGCGTCGGAGTCGGTGACGGGGATGTTCTGGAACAACACCATCTGTTTGGCGTCGCTGAGTGGGTTGGCGAGGCTTTTTCCGAGGAACCGGTTGTAGTAGTGGCGTTCGCGGACGAAGATATCGGTGGGTTGTACCGGCATGAGGACGGACGGCGTGCCGGTGTCGGCCGAGGCGGAGTGGACGGCGAATGCTGTCAGTAGCTCGTCAGCGGTGAGGTAGGCGTAGGTTTCGCGGCCTTCACGTTCGAGCCAGCCACTCCAGATCTGGCCGCAGTCACTGTTTCCGCGTTCGACGGCTGCCAGGAACAGGTTCAGCGCGACATCGGTGATGGCGTCGAAGATGTCACCGTCGATCACGTGATGGTCGCCGTAGGTTTCGCTGACCGCCTGGATGTTGGCGCGGTCGTTGGTCGACATCCACGCGCTGTCAGTGAATCCGAAGTGCACGCGCTTGTGGCCGGTGCGGAAGTCTATCCAGTCCCCCGCGAGTTGGCCGTCGAGTATTGGTGTGAATCCCAGGATTCCCGAACGCCATACGTGGTCGCGCAGGGTGATGTAGTGGCGTTGCGCTTCACGGAACAGCCCGATCGGGGCGTGGATGACTGCGCACACGCGGGGGTCGAGTTCCGGGGCGGCGACGATGCGCGAGTTCTGGCGGACAATGACCTCGTCGTCGTGATGGTGGTAGGGGTGGGTGCCGTGGTGAAGGTAGTGCGGGAGGAAGAGGCGCAAGAACTGCAACCATGATGGGGCACTGTAGGACTGGACTGCGGGCTCGTGCAGCGACGGCGCGGCGACGGCGTACACATCGCGATAGACGAAGAACCCATAGGGTTTCAGCACACTCGGAAAGGTACGGATCATCGTGTGCAGGCCGCTGTAGGCGCCACCGTAGGAGTAGACCTCGTGCAGCAACGCCGATGCGCTGATGACATCGACCGGTTCATCGACCAAAGTCGAGATGTCTTGCGCCCACCCATGTACCAGTGCGCACGTACCTACGGTCTTGAAACGGTCGATTGCCTCGGTGAGGGTGCGGGAAACTACACCGGGTGCCTCGATGAGGGTGAGACGAACGTCGCGGGCCTCGGACTCCAGTTGGGATGCCAGGAACGTGACGGCCGCGCCGCCACCGGGGCCGATCTCGACGACGTGCGGATCGCCGTCGGCAACTCGAGCAAGGGCACGGTGAACGAGTAGCCCCTTCTCCTGGCCGTGGTCGTTGGCGGCAACGTCGAGGTAGGTTGCCTCGGACTTCTGTTGATGAGCAAAGTAATTCGATGTATCGATCATCCATCAGGGCTCCAGATAGAGGCGTTCATTCGGGAGGCGACGAAATATGCTGCGGGACAGCGAGATCTCTACCGCGTCGACGTAGTGCCGGCGTTGGTGATCCCGCGCGAACACCAACGCCGCGGTCAGGCAGGCGGTGAAGTCGAGACGTATGCCGTGCAGGAACACCGATAGGTGCACGTCGGCTTCGTTCGGGCGCGGGGAGATACGAGTGATGTTCACGACCGGGACTCCCGTCGATCCAGGCAGGTCTGAACGGCCGCGAGTACCACCAACCCGGACGGCCGGAAAGGGCTGTGCGCGGGGGGGTGATCCACGCGTGCAGGCATAGCGTGCCGTACTGGCACGGCGAGGGGACCGTGACAGTGCCACCCGCGCGGATGATGTGGACGCAATGCCAGAACAACACGCCCTCTTCCGCCCCGGCCTTCGCGGGCAGATCCGACCGGATCAGAAACGTCCACGTGTGGCTTCGCGGGTGGGAAACGATCGGCCCACCACCAGCCTGGCAACGATCCAGTTCGATCTTCACGCTCTGACCCAAATCCGCGGGCATCCGCACCGCCCAGATGGCCCGGTCTGGAAACTGATACGACCGGTGTTGGGCTCGACCACGGCGGGCAAATGGCAGACGTTGCGGTAGTCCGAGCACCTGAAGGTCCACAAGCACGACCACCACACCCGGCACGGCCTGATGGCGCTGATCGAGTCGCACCGCGTGAAAGGCGTGTCCGCCTTGGGAACGATACCGATCAACTCGGTTCGGTCACCAATCACGACCAGCCCTCCTCTCGCCCATGCCGGACCGTGCTGACCAGCCACACGTCGAACTCGTCAAGATTCGAGAGTCGCGGGCTGGACGTCACCGCTTCCCAGACAGCGGTCATGGTCCTCATACCCCTGCACCTCCTGCCTTGGTGGCGGGGTGAGACCGCCACCCCGGCTGTATCCAACAACTTTGGTATGCGGGGCGGTATCGCGGCGACGCCCGGAGTGTCTTATCTCGGCCCTTCGTTGCCTGATCCGGTTTCGTCTATGGCTCACCTGTCCTACGATCGGGCGATAAGGTCACACGAAGGCGAGGGGTGCAGTGTGGGTACAGTGCTCAAGGCTTTGCTTCAACAAAGACACCTTCAGACGGTGTCTGCATTCAATCGCGAGTATGATGCTGCCGCATCAAGAATTGATCCAGCGGCGATTGGAGCCGGACCGAAGAAGGCACAGTTCTACCGATGGCTTTCGGGAAATATTTCCACGCTACCTTATCCGCATCACTGCCGGGTACTTCAGGGCATATTCCCGGGATGGACTATCGAAGAACTGTTCTCCAGCTACGTCGAGGGTATGGACCTATCCGACCGAACGGATATTGCGCACGCGTACAGCATGACCCCCGGAGAGTTCTCCGATATCGAGAGAGTCTTTTCGCGACGAGTCGAGTTCTTGAAGGCGATTCCTCCGCAAAGGCTGTTCAGAGACGCCAGTACGATCGACCTTGCAGGACTTTCGTTGAATATCCTGTGCCAGCAGTGCTCGGACAGTGAGGTGCTGCGTATGATGCGGGGCGGAACCAGGATTCGCTGCCTCTTCCTGGATCCGGAAGGATCGAACATCTCCGAGCGGGAGCGCGAGGAGGGGCATACGCCGGGTGCACTGTCAAGCCTTACAAGACTGAATATCCATATGATGCAACGCGTACAATCTCACGGGACAAGCGCGATGGACGGCAAGATCGAGATCCGGGTCTACGATGCACCGGTTCGGTTCAACATTTGCATAGTCAATGCAGAAGTGTGCATTATGCAGCCGTATCTTCCGTTCTCGCGCGGACTGGAATCGCCGACTTTCATGTCCAGGAAGAAGGGTATCGACGGGACATTCAACACGTTCTCGGAAGTGTTTGAGGAAATGTGGAGGAAGGGCACGGAACTCGCAATTGAGTGCAACCAGGGAGTCACTGCTTGAAGTAGCTCGACGCGCAGTATCCGGCGGCGTGTCGATAGTTGATTCGAGAAACGTCGGGTCCGTTTCTTCCAAAGGCGATCGCGACTACGTGACGGATATCGATATAGCAGTGCAAGAGAGTGTTCGAGCGTTTCTGAGTTCGGCAGCGCCGCATATCGCATTCCTCAGCGAGGAAGACCGGGGACATGAACTCGAAGGTGAGCTCCTCTGGGCGCTGGACCCCATAGACG
The DNA here is from genome assembly GCF_003315035.1 of Nocardia puris. Classification (GTDB taxonomy): domain Bacteria; phylum Actinomycetota; class Actinomycetes; order Mycobacteriales; family Mycobacteriaceae; genus Nocardia; species Nocardia puris. The sequence goes on along the minus strand of NZ_QNRE01000007.1, from coordinate 37,222 downwards.
GGACATCTAATTTCATACACGGACTACCACTTTACGGGATATCTCTCGCACTGCTCGAAAACAATCAACCAACCATTGGCGTCATAGCAATGCCAGCTTTGCGCGTCGAATACTATGCGGCAACAGGGATGGGCGCCTACCGAAACGGCGAAAGGGTTCGAGTCGGAGACGCTTCGCATCTTTCGGAGTCGATTGTTTCCATCGGCGATTACGCCGTGGGAAAGGGCGCGGTAGAGCGAAATCGCCCACGACTGTCGCTGACGGCACTGCTCGCGGCGCGGGCAGAGCGGATCAGGATGTTCGGGTCTGCCGCGTTCGACCTGGTGTGCGTGGCCGATGGCCGTACCGATGGCTGTGTCATCCTGTCGAACAACCCGTGGGATATCGCGGCGGGCACGGTAATCGTCCGGGAGAGCGGCGGCGTCGTCTTGGACTCGGACGGCAGCACCCATGACATTGGTTCACGTCACACGATCGCCGGAAACGGGCTGACAGCAAAGGAACTCGTGGCGCTCGTGGGACTGGCTCAACGCGAATCCACCCAATAGCGGAAGAACTGACCATCTACTACGACAGAACGTGGGCCACCGGCCACCGACGGGGGTGCTGCGAGGGTCGGTGACACCGGCACCCGACCTGCGGCAGCCAACCTCCCCACCTGCCCCACCCGAGCTTCATCAACTCGTCGCCCAGGTCGCAATCGTGAGTCAGCAGCGCTCCAGCACCGTCTTCGAAGGCCAGGCGTCCCCCGGTAGTTCCCGCAATCCCGGACGATCCACGTCCGCCGCCGAAATCTCGTAGTCGCAGACGATCCGAGGCCTGCCAGCTCCCCCCTGCCTGGTCACGGGATGACCGTGTTGGTGCGGCCCCGGGCTGCCTGGTCATCCCGTGACCAGGCAATACCCGGCTGGGATGGGGATACTCGGGGTATGGGCGTGGAGCGACGGGCGGAGTTGGGCGAGTTCCTGCGGTCCCGGCGGGCGCGGCTGCGGCCCGAGGAGGTGGGATTGCCGGGGCATGGCACCAGGCGGGTGCCGGGGTTGCGGCGGGAGGAGTTGGCGCTGATCGCGGGGGTCAGCGTGGATCACTATGTGCGTCTGGAGCAGGGGCGCACGTTGCATTTTTCGGAATCGGTGCTGGACGCTGTCGCGAGCGCGTTGCGGTTGAACGAGGTGGAGCGGGCGCACCTGTATCGGCTGGCGCGGCCGTGGTCGGGTGCGGAAACGCCGGGCGCGCAACAGGTTCGGCCCGGGTTGCGCCGGTTGCTCGACGCCGCCGCCGACGTGCCCGCCTATATCGTCGGGCGCGGCACCGCGGTGCTGGCGTGGAATCGCCTGGCGGCGGCGCTGATCACCGATTTCGGGGCGCTGCCGCCCGCCGAACGCAACCTGGCCCGCTTGGTCTTCCTGGACGAGGGTATGCGCGAGCTGTACGCGGACTGGCCGGCCAAAGCCGCCGACGTGGTCGCCTACCTGCGCCTGGACGCCACGCGCAATCCCGGCGACCCGGGTATCGCCGCGCTCATCGACGATCTCGTCGCGGTGCCGGAGTTCAGCGAATTGTGGGAACGCCACGAACTCAAGGACAAGACCCACGGCCGCTACGTCTACCGGCATCCCGTGGTCGGCGACATCGACCTCGCCTTCGAAACCCTCCGGCTCCCAGACGATCCCGACCAGGCGCTGGTCATGCACACCACCGCCCCGGACTCCCCCGGCGCCACCGCCCTGCGCCTCCTGAGCACCGTCACGGGCGACACCCACGCCCACCGCTGACGAACCCGACCAGCCCTCCACCGCGGCGTTGCGCCACCAGCGTCACGGGCCACACCTGATTACGGGCGCGCGATCGCCGCGCACAACAACACCGGCAGTCCGGGCGTGTCCGAGAAACCGCCCGCCCCGCCCCTACCGCGGGTCGCTGTCGATCAGCAACCGCCCGCCGCCCGCGTCGATCACGCGCAGCAGCGGGTTCTTCGTGCTGCCCCCGTAGGTGAGCCCGCTGACGATCAGGTCGACGGACTTGTCGGAGTTGATCCCGTTGGGGGCGTAGATGCGGCCGAAGCTCTGGATGGTGTCCTGCGCCCAGTACTGCTCGTAGGCCTGCTTGCTGCCGAACGAGCTCTGCACCGCGGGGGTGAGCAGGTCCCAGGAGGAGCCGGGGTTGCTGTAGAAGCGCTCGATGAGCATGCCCGCCGAACCGATGTCGACCGGGCCCGCGTTGGTGGTCTGCCCGACCTGCGAGGGCTGCGCCGAGGTGGTGCCACCGGCGGACGTGCTGATCGACGGGGTGTCGGCCTGGGCCGACGGCGCCCCGGAATCGGAGTCGTTGGTGCTGGTGAGCAGCAGTGCGGTCACGGCGACGACCGCGCCGACCGCGCCGCCGATCAGCACGGCCCGCCGCTTGCCCGAGGCGCCGGACGACGCGGGCCTGGGCTGGGCGGCCGTGCGCGGGTGCGCGGCGGTGTCGGGGTGGGCGGCGCCGCGCGCGGGCGGCGGCAGCGGCCGCGAGATCCGCTCGGTGGACTGCGCGGGCGCGGCGCGGTGCAGCGCGCGGGTGGCGGCCTCCTGCGCACCCTGGCGGCGCGCGAAAGCCTCGCTGGCGGGCACGAATCCGGCGGGCACCGGCGTGGCGCCGGAGTCGGCGAACGCGGCGAGGGTGTCGCGCGCGACCCGCATCGACGGGCGGTCCTCGGGATCCGGGTTCAGCAGCGCGAGCAAGAAGTCGGTGGCGGGCCCGGCGTTGCGCGGCTCGCTGACCTGGCCGTTGGCCGCCGCGTACAGCACGGCGAGCGGGTTGGCGCTGGAACCGTAGGGCGGCTCGCCCTCCAGCGCGTGGAACAGGGTGGCGCCGAGGGAGAACACGTCGGCGGCGGGCGTCGGGTCCGCGCCCCGCGCCACCTCGGGCGCCAGGTAGGCCGCCGTGCCGCAGATGAGGCCGGTCTCGGTGAGGGTGACGTCGCCGGTCGCGCGGGAGATGCCGAAGTCGGTGATCTTGACCGTGCCGTGATCGTCGAGCAGCACGTTGCCCGGTTTCACGTCGCGGTGCACGATGCCCGCCTGGTGCGCCGCGATCAGCGCGGAGGCGACCTGCTCGCCGATCCGGGCGACCTGGGTGAGCGGCAGCGTGCCCTGCGCGGAGAGCACCGCGGCCAGGCTGCGCGACTTCAGGTACTCCATCACCAGGCACGGGTCGCCCTCGTGTTCGGTGATGTCGAACACGACGATGGCGTTGGGGTGCTGGAACCGAGCCGCGTTGCGGGCCTCGCGGATCGCGCGCTGGCGCACGATGTCGCGTTCGGACTCCGGCAGGCTGGGCTGAATGGCGATCTGCTTGATGGCCACGGACCGCCGCAGGCGCTCGTCGGTGGCACGCCAGACCACGCCTGTGCCGCCGCTACCAATCCGCTCGACCAGGCGGTAATGCTCCGCGATCAACTGACCGGTATCGATGGCGCCTACTCCGAACCTTCTCGAAATCGTGACATCCCGCATATTGACCGCGTCTACGGCCCGCGAACGAGTGTAGCGGGCGCGGACGAATCCGTATGCGCCAGCCGGGTCCATCGACAGCCCAGATCGGCCGAAAACGCTCTGTACTGCGGAGGCTCTACCGCGCGGCGCGCAACATGCGGCCCGCGGCGTCGACGGCCGGGGCCGAACTGCCCGCGTCGCTGACGAACACCGCGAAGGCCAGATCGCCGTCGATCCCGACGAACCAGCCGTGCGCGTGGGTGTCGTCGATGTACTCGGCGGTGCCGGTCTTGCCGAGCAGGCCGGGAATGTCGGCGAGCTGGGTCGCCGTCCCGCCGGTGACGGTTTCGCGCATCATCGTGCGCAGCTGCTGGTCGACCTCGGCGGGCACCGGTTCCGGCTGCCGGTCGGCTACGCCCGGTTTGCCCTGCACCAGCGTGGGCACGGGCGCCGACCCGTGCGCGATGGACGCCGCGACCAGCGCCATCCCGAACGGCGAGGCCGTCACCTGCCCTTGACCGATGCTCGACTCGACGCGCTGGGCCGGGGTGTCGGCGGCGGGCACCTTGCCGGTGACGGTGGTGAGGCCGGGCGTCACGTAGTCGATGCCCAGGCCCAGTTGCGCGGCCGCGTTCGTCAGCGCGTCGGGCGGCAGTTGCACGCCGAGCATGCCCATCGTGGTGTTGCAGGACCGCGCGAACGCGGTGTGCAGGGGCACCTGGCCCAGGTCGAAATTGTCGTCGTTGGGGATGCGGCGGCCCTCGATGTCGGCGCTGCCGGGGCAGGGCAGCACGGTGTCGGGCGTCACCCCGCCGGCTTGCAGCGCGGCCGACACGGTGACCGTCTTGAAGGTCGAACCGGGCGGGTAGAGGCCGGTGAGCGCGATCGGGCCCTGCGCGTCGGCGGCGGCGTTCTGCGCGATGGCGAGCACGTTCCCGGTGGACGGTTGCAGCGCGACGATCACGGCGGGCTGCCCGATGCCGCCCAGCGCGTCCTCGGCGGCGCGTTGCAGGCCGACGTCGAGGGTGGTGCGGATATCGGCGGTGGGTTGCGGATCGCGGCCCGCGACGCGCTCGGTGCCGCTCGGCGTCCGCGTCCGCACGCTCCAGCCCGCGGCGGCGTCGGCCTCGCTCTGCCACAGCTCCGACAGGCCCGCGAGCGTCGGACCGGCGAGCGCCTTGTCGGTGGTGAGCAGCCGCGTCTGCGGCGCGAGGGTGACGCCGGGCAGCGCGGCGAGCGCGTCGTTGATCGGGCCGATGTCGACGGCGCGCAGCGAGATGGCGGTGACCGGTTTGCCCTGCGCCGCATCGAGATCCGCTTGCAGGCTCTGGGCGGTGATGCCGGGCGCCAGCGGTTGCAGCAGCGCGGCGACGGCGGCGGTGTCCACGCCGGGCGAGAGGTTCACCAAAGTGACGATGTGCTCGGTCATCAGGTCGCCGCCCGCCGCGTCGAGCACGCGCGCCGGGGTTCCGTAGGCGGGTCCGTAGCTGAGCGGCCCCGACGCGAGGCCGGGCGCGACGGTGGCCGGATCCCAGCGGATCTTCCAGTCCCCGTCCTCGCTCGCGCTGCCGGTCGTGGAGTAGGTCCACTCGTCGCGGCCGTCCTTGCCCAGCTTCCACGTGGCGTCGAGGGTGAAGGTGTCGCCGTCGGTGCCGCGCACCGTGTAGGACACTTCCCTGCCGAGTCCTTCGTAGAGCTGGTTCAGCGCGGCGGTCGCGGCTGCGGGGTCGTCGGTGAGCGCGGCGGCCGCCGCCACGTCGTCGGTGTTCAGCGCCTCCGCGAACTGCCCGGCCACCGTCTGCGGCTGATCCGGGCCCGAACTGCACGCGGCCAGCGCGAGCAACGGGGCTGCGGACAGGACCAGGAGCTTGCGGTGGGTGCGCACCCCGCCGACGGTACCGAAACGCGTGCGCCCGGCCACGGACCCGGCGCGCGGGCGCGTCAGTCCTGGAACCAGGAACCGCCGGTCAGCGCGTCGATATCGGCGGGCGCGAGATCGATGTCGAAGACCTCCGCGATCACCTTGCCGAGTTCGCCGGGCTCCAACCGCCGGCTCTCGCTCGTGCCGTCGGGGTACTCGGTGACGAGCTGGGCGCCGTCGAGCACGTGGTGGCGGTCGGGCAGGAACCGCTGCAGGAACGGGCGGGTGCGGAACGGCGAGCGCGGCGAGGTGGACACGAACAGGTTGCCCACCTCGAAGTCGATTCGGTACTGCGGATGGATCGTGAAGGTGTAGCGGTCGACCCAGCCGTCGCGGCCGAACTGGTGCAGCACCCACACGTCGGTGCCGAGTTCCCCTTCGGTGCGCTCCAGCCGGAACCGCCAGTCCCCGGCCGTGAACTCGCCGGTGCCCTCGGACAATTCGTACGGGGCGAGCGGCCCGTGGCCGAAGCCGACATCGCAGATCCACACGCGGTCGTCCTCGTCGGTGGTGACGCGCAGCATGGCGTGGGTGGCCGGACGGATGCCGCCCGCGCCCATGGTGACCCGGCCCGACAGGCCGGTGACGCCGAAGCCGAGCCGCTCCAGCGCGGCCGCGAACACGAGGACGTTCTCGTAGCAATACCCGCCGCGCCCGCCGCCGATCAGCTTGTCCTGCAAGGTCGCCAGGTCCAGCGGCACCGGCCGGCCCAGCACGGCCTCCACATTCTCGAACGGGATCGAGGTGGTGTGCGCGCGGACGAGTTCCCGCAGGGTATCCACGGTCGCGGCCCGCTCGCCGGTGAATCCGATCCTGGTCAGATAGGCGTCCAGGTCCAGCTCCGCGCCGTTCCAGTGGTAGGCCGGGTCGGCGGGCTTGGTCATCGCACACCTCACTTCGTCGTCGGTATGTTCCGAACAACCGCGCTCGCGCCGGGAGTGTTCCGGGCCGCGCAGTGTCGGTTCGAACGCCCTGCTACGGCCGCCGGGTGGACCCGGGCAGCGCACCACGCACCGGTTTGAACACCCCGCAACGGCCACCCGATGGACCGGGCAGCACACTCAGCACCGGTTCGAGCACCCCGCAACGGCCCCCGGGTGGCTACGGGCAGCGCACTCAGTGCCGGTTCGAACGCCCGCGGCACCATGTGGACAGGTCCGGCTCGGACCGCCCACTCAGCGCCGCGTCGCCCGCCCGGCGCCCGAACTCGCCGACGCCGGCTCAGGCCGCGCACTTCGCGCCGGCCGGGGCCGGTGGCGCGGTCACGATCCCGCGCGCGACGTCGACCACGTAGTCCGCGTCGGGCCCGTCGACGGGTTCGGCGCCGGAGAGCACTCGCTCGACCACGCACCCGCCCTCGAAGAACGCCGGGCCCACGCTGTGATCACCGGGCGCGACCGCGCCGTCCAGGCCGCGGCCGCTGACGATGGTGTACATCGAGGTGAGTTTGCCCGCCGCCACCAGGCCCGCGCGCAGTTCCGCGGACGCGGCGAACGGCACCACGTCGTCGGCGATGCCGTGGATGAGGAAGGCGCGCCGCACGTCGATCCGGTCCGCGAGCAGGGCCGGTGACCGGTCCGCGTAGGCGAGCGGGCACACCAGCGGGGTGCAGCCGCCCGCGTCGCGCTGGATCTGGGCGGGCAGGTCCGGGGCGACCGCGCCGGCGCCGAGCCACATCGAAAACGTGTCGGCGGGGCCGAAATTGTCGACCCAGTAGTCGAACAACCCGCGCGGACCGTGCGCCGCGGCGAGACCGCTGGTGATCCCGCCTTGACTCCAGCCCCACAGCACGGTCCGGTCGATGCCCGGATGCTCGGACCGATACCACTCGGTGGCGGCCACCAGATCGCGCCACCCGGCCCACAGGTTCCACTCGCCGGTGCGCCACACGCTGGTCGCGGAGCGCAGGTCCATGGACAGGAACGGCGTGCCGGTGCGGCGCGACAGCGAGGTGAGGTAGCTCGCGTAATCGGCGGAAGAACCGCCGTGCCCGTGCACCGCGATCACCAGGGCGCGGGGCGGCAGATCGCCCGCCGCGCAGCGATAGGGCTCGTAGACGCGGCCGGTGGCCTCCTCACCGTCGACCTGGATCGACACCGGGCGCACGTCCACGCCGCCCCGGCAGTCCGGGGTGGCCGTGACCGGCGGGGACGCGCCCGCGGTGAGGGTCAGGAGCAGGCACAACGCGCCGAGCAGAGCGGATCCGCGCACCATGGCGGAATCATCGCACGGGGCGCGGGAGGTGGGTGGCGACAAGCATCGTCATGTCGCGGGAAGACCGCTCCGGGCGCGTGCGCCGATCGGAGAACGCGGCCCTCGGCGCTGCCTCGCCCGCCACGGGCGCGCCGATCAGGTAACCGCGCGGGCGGTGCCCGCGCTCGCGCGGCATCCCGTACGCAAAAATTGGGCAAACGTCCAGATCTCATGGAAGCCTCCGCACCCGGGGGGTGCCGCAAGTTTGCCGAGCCTCGTGCGCACCATCACACCCGAAGATGTTCGGGCGCTTGATGTTTCAAACCATGATATGAATCACATTTCCGCACAACAGGTTTCGGACACGACGACGCCCGCGCCAGTGCTTGACGAATCATGCACTGGCGCGGGCGGTTCGGCATCGATGTCCGGGCACGACGATGCCGCCGGGTAATGCCGGTACCCGGCGGCATCGACTAGGGTAGAGCTTGGTGAAGCTGGTAGAGCTGGGTCGAGCTAGGGTCGAGCTACGGGATCACAGACCGCCGAGCAGGCCGCTCAGCAGGTTGCTGACCAGCGAGAGCAGGTCGGTGATAAGGCTGATTTCCTTCATCGATCTCTCCTTCAATCCAGCGTGTAAACAGAACCGGCACTGGGGTTTTCGATTTCCCGGCCCCGGTGACGTGAATACTGCCGAGCGAATATTTCGAAACGAGTCTCTCGGGGTTAAACGATCGTTACCCAGGTTACGGATACGATTCGGGCCATGCGCGCGATCGACATCACCCAGCGGCGGGCCCGGCTAGCCGTACGCCACCGGCTGGCTACCGTCCACCACTGCGACGATGTGGCGGCCGTCGCGCGGTCGCTGGTCGTGCTGCACGCGACCGATCCGGCGACGGTGTTCCTCTCCCTCGCCGCGCGCAGCGTGACCGCGACGCCCGCCGACGTGGAACACGCCCTGTACGAGGCGCGCACACTGCTGCGCCTGCTGGCCATGCGGCGCACCATGTTCGTCGCACCGGTGGAACTCCTTCCGGCACTACAGGCTTCGTGCGCCGACGCGCTCGCCACCAAACAGCGCCGCACCTACGCGCGTTTCGTGGAACAGGCCGGGCTCGGGGGCGACGACGTGGCCGCGTGGTGGGCCGAAGTCGAGGAGGAGACCCATCGGGCGCTGCTGGCCCGCGGCGCCGCCACCGGCGCGCAGCTCGGCAAGGACGTGCCGCGATTGCGCACGCAGATCGATGCCGCACCGGGGAAGTCGTACTCCAAGCCCACGAATATCACCACATGGGTGCTGGTCACACTCGGCGCGGAAGGACGGATCGTGCGCGGCCGGACGAACGGCAGTTGGGCCAGCAGTCAATACCGCTGGGAACCGGTGGAATCCTGGTTGCCCGAAGGCATTTCGTCGATGCCCGCCGACGAGGCGCGGGCCGAGCTGGTGCGGCGATGGCTGAGCGCGTTCGGTCCCGCACCGGTGTCGGACATCAAGTGGTGGACGGGCTGGACGCTCGGCGACGTCCGCAAGGCGTTGTCCCGCTTGGACGTCACCGAGGTCGACCTCGACGGCACGGCAGGCGTCGTCCTGTCCGACGATCTGGAACCCGTTGCCGCCCCGGATGATTGGGTCGCGCTCCTGCCCGCCCTCGACGCCACCCCGATGGGCTGGCAGTCCCGCGACTGGTTCCTCGGCCCACACGCCCCCGCCCTCTTCGACCGCAACGGCAATATCGGTCCCAGCATCTGGTGCAACGGCCGCATCGTCGGCGGCTGGGCCCAGCGCAAGGACGGCGAGATCGCCCACCGCCTCCTCGACGACATCGGCGCCGACGCCCGCATTCTGCTGGAGCGCGAAATCGAGCGCACCGCAACGTGGTACGGCGACGTGCGCCACACACCCCGCTTCAGGACGCCTTTGGAACGCGAACTCACGGCGTAGTTCGGAAACCGCCGCCGCGTCGCGCTCGCGGACAGGCGATTCCTTCGTCTCACTCCGGGTGCGGCGACGTCCTGGAAGCAGACCCTCTGTACGCGAGTCGACCGCGAACGGCCGCCGGTCGAGGGCAACGGCGGCCGTTCGCGCCGATATCAAGCGGGCACAGCCTCTTTCGCACGCCGCAGCGTCACCGTCGCCGCGCGCGCGAGCAGCAGCAGGCCCGTGCAGAGCAGGCTGGTGACGGTGATCGCGGAACTCATCGCGTCGCGACCCGCGTCGGCGGCAGCGGCCGTCGCGGGGTCGGCGGCCAGACCGGGGATCGCCGCGCCCGCGCTGTCGGTGATCGCGCGGGTCATCTCGGCCGCGGCGGGGTCGCCGTCGAACCGATCGTCCAGCCCGCCGCTGAGAACGCTGAAGAACACGGTGGTGAGCAGGGCGATGCCGACGGCCGAGCCGAGTTCGCGCACCGCGCTCTGGATGCCGGAACCCTGCCCGGACCGCTCGCCCGGCACCTCCGCGAGCACCACGTTGGTGACCTGTCCGGTCGCGAAGCCGACGCCCGCACCGTAGACGAACAACCCGAGCGTCAGCACCCACCAGGCGGTGTCCGCCGACGCCGTGAGTCCCACGAGTGCCAGACCGGCCGCACAGCACGCCGGCCCCCGATGACGAGCACCAGCGGAATGTTGATCCCGAAGGCCCACCGCCAGGAGAGGTCGGCGAGCCACCCGCCGAGCAGCGGCCCGACCGCCGCCGCCGCGCCGATGGTCGAGCCCCACACCGCGAACGCGCGACCGCGCTCTTGTCCGGAGAATCCGGCGTTCACCAGCGCGAGCGAGGTCGGCAGGACCATCGCGCCACCGATGCCCTGCAGGAAGCGGGCGCCGATGAGGAATCCGCCGCTCGGCGCGAGGGCGGCCAGCAGGCTGGTCGCGCCGAAGACCACCAGGCCGATCACGAAAAGCCTTCGCGCGCCGTATAAGTCGGCGAGTCTTCCGGTGAGCGGCAGGAGCGCGGCGAACACGATCGCGTAGGACTCCTGCACCCACTGCGCCTCGAGGGAGGTGATGCCGAGGTCGTCGATGATCGGCGCGACGATCACGTTCACGATCGTCAAGTCCACCACGATCAGCGCCACGCCCAGCGAGATCGCGATCAAGCCGAGCCAGCGCCGCGCGGCACCGGGGTCGGTTTCCGTCGTCACAGATGCCTCTTTCATCAAGTTACTTTATGATGAAGCGGTATCGGGTCCGGTATGTTGTCAATCCGGGCCGCACGGGCCCGCGAGGAGGGCAGATGTCGAAAGACCGGGCCGCGCAACGGGAACGGCTCGCCGACGCGCTGCGGGCGTACGGCGCGGGATTCGCCGAGCTCGGACGGCGGTTCGCGAGCGAACTCGGCGTGCATTCCACCGACGCGTTCGCCCTGCTCGAGATCACCTCCGCCGAGGCGATGGGCACGCCGCTGTCACCCGCGCAGCTCGGCAAACGCATCGCGCTCACCTCGGGCGCCATGAGCACCCTGCTCAACCGGCTGGAGAGCGCCGGATACATCACCAGGACGCGCGAACACACCGACCGGCGCGTGGTCACGCTGCGCAGCGACCCGAAGGTGCGCACGCTCGCCGACGAGTTCTTCCGCCCGGCCAACGCACGGCAGGACGCGGTCCTGGCCGGCTATCCGCCCGAAACCTTGGACAGCTTCGAGGAGTTGCTGCGCGCGCTCACGGCGAGCCTGGATGAGTGACGGTAGGTTGGGCCGGGTGGAAGTTCGCGGGTTCACCGAGCAGGACCGGTCCGAGTTGCTGCGAGTGGCGCCGCGGGCGGGGGAAGGGGCGCCGACGGCTTCGCTGTGGGGGCATCCGGAATCCGAACTGGCGGTGTATCTGACGCCCTATATGGATCTGGAGCCGCAGTCCCTGTTCGTCGCGGTGCGGGACGGCGCGATTGTCGGCTACCTGGCCGGATGTGTGGACAGTGCCGCGTTCCCCAGCGAGGAGGAGCGACTGACGGCGGCGATCCGCGAGTACCGACTCGTGCTGCGCCGCAAGCCGGTCGCGTTCTTCGCCCGCGCCACGCTCGACACGGTGCGCGCGAAGCGCCGGGGCGAGCCGGCCGCGGGTGATTTCACCGATCCACGGTGGCCTTCCCACCTGCACATCAACGTGGCGCCGGAAGCGCGCGGCACCGGAGCCGCCGCCGAGCTGGTGCGGCGTTTCCTCGACCACCTCCGCGAGTCGGGCTCGCCGGGCTGCCACTTACAGACCCTGGTCGAAAACCACCGGGCGGTAAAGTTTTTCGAGCGCTCGGAATTTCGGGCATACGGGCCGACCCCGCCGGTGCCCGGCTTGCGCTACCAGGGCGCGCCGGTACACCAGCAGACGATGGTCCGCGAAATCTGAACTCGCGCAATGCGTGAGTGTTCCGGTCGACGCCGGGCCGAAGCGCGGTTCCGGCGGTGCGAGAAAGACGCTGCCCGCCTCGCGCCGAGGTCGACCGACTCTGCGAAGGGCCGGCATCACCCGTGGACGACCGCCCTCGCCCGAGGAGCGCGAATCATGCTCACGTCCTTCGGAACACGGCCGCTCTCACATGTCGAGTCCGAGGTCCAGCACCCGCACCGAGTGCGTCAACGCGCCGACGGCGAGGTAGTCCACGCCGGTGCGCGCGTAGTCCGCGGCGGCGTCCAAGGTGAGACCACCGGAGGACTCCAGCTGGGTGTCGGGCGCGGTCGCGTTGCGGCGCTGCACCGCCGCCTGGGTCTGCCAGAGCGGGAAGTTGTCCAGCAGCACCAGCGCCACGTTCTCGGCGAGCACGGCGTCGAGCTGTTCGAGGCTGTCGACCTCCACCTCGCACGCGATATCGGGTGCCAGCTCCCGCACCGCGCGCAGGGCCTCGACCACCGACCCGGCCGCCACGACGTGGTTGTCCTTGATCAGCGCGGCGTCACCCAGACCCATGCGGTGGTTCACGCCGCCGCCCACCCGCACCGCGTACTTCTGCAACCCGCGCAGGCCGGGCAGCGTCTTGCGGCTGTCGCGGATGCGGCAGGAGGTCCCCTCCACCGCGTCCACCCAGGCGGCGGTGGCGGTGGCGATCCCGGACAGGTGGCAGACGATGTTCAGCATGGTGCGCTCGGCCGTCAGCAGGCCCCGCGTCGGCGCGACCACCGACAGCACGCTGTCGCCGGGCCGCACCCTGGTGCCGTCGGGCACCCGCGCGGTGACCTCGTAGGCCCCCGCGCCGATCACCTCGTCGAGCACCAGCAGGCCCACGTCCAACCCCGCGACGGTGCCCGGCTGCCGCGACACCACCGATGCCTTCACCACCGCGTCGGCGGGCACGGTCGCCACGGTGGTCACGTCCGGCCCGTACCGCAGGTCCTCGTCCAGCGCGGTGCGGATCAGCGTCAGCACCTCGTCGCGGTCCAGCGCGGCGTCCAGGCTCATCTCAACACTCCTGATCTGTTGTCCCGCAAGGAAACACGGGATCGGGTCGAAAAACGCCGGGTTCGTGACGCCTGTTCACGGCACCGCCAGTTCCAGCGCGGGCGCGTCCGGGTCCGCGGACAGGCGCGCGGCCAGCGACTCCCCTTCCGGCGCGCCGGCCAGCGGCAGGATGTCGGGGTGGCCGTCGGGGTCGAGCCGGATCGGGATGCTGTGGCGCAGCGCCTCGTCCGGCGCGGGGTGATCGGATCGCGTGTGGCAGCCACGGCTTTCGGTGCGGGCGGCGGCGGCCAGCAGCAGCACGCGCGCGGTGAGGGTGAGCGCGCCGTCCTCCACCTCCGCGATGCGCCGCGCGGACAGCTCGCCCGCGTCGCCCGGCATCGCAGCGCCACCCTCGTTTCCGGCGATCCGGCTGGACATGCCGCGCAGCACGGCCCGCTCCAGCGTCTCAGCACCCTCGCGCAATCCGTCCGCCTCCCGCACCACCGACGCGTGCGCGGTCATGACCTGCTGCACCAGTCCGCGTGCCACCCGGGGCATGGTGCGCAGCCTGGCCTCGGTGACGCCTTCGGTAGCCTCGAGCCGTTCCACGGCGGCCGCGCCGGCGCGCTCCCCCACCACCAGCCCTTCCAGCAAGCTGTTGGAGGCCAAGCGATTCGCGCCGTGCAGTCCCGTGCGCGCCACTTCGCCCGCGGCGTAGAGGCCCGGCACACCGGTGCGCCCATAAGGATCGGTGACCACGCCGCCGCACTGGTAGTGAGCGGCGGGTGCGACGGGAATGAGGTCCACCGACGGGTCGATCCCGGCCGCGTGGCACGACGCGGTGATCGTCGGAAAGCGTTGCGCGAAACCGTCGATCGCGCGGCCGTCCAGGTAGACGTGGTCGGCGCCCAGCGCCCGCATCCGCGCCGCGATGGCGCGCGACACCACATCGCGCGGCGCGAGATCACCGCGCGGGTGCACGCCTTCGGTCACCGAATTGCCCTCGGTGTCCACGAGTTTCGCGCCCTCACCCCGCACGGCCTCGCTGATGAGCGGCCGCCGCCCCGCGCCGCCCGGCGTGTAGAGCACGGTCGGATGGAACTGCACGAACTCGAGGTCGGCCACGGCCGCACCGGCCCACAGCGCCAGCGCGATGCCGTCGGCGGTCGCGCCCGAGGGGTTGGTGCTCAGCGCGTAGAGCTGCCCGAGCCCGCCGGTGGCCAGCAGCACGGCCGGGGTGTGTACGACGCCGAATCCCTTGTCGGACACGGCGATCACACCCTCGACGCCGCGCGGCCCGGTCACCACCTCGCAGGCGGCGGCGCCGAAGAGCACCGGCAGCCCGGCCGCGTTCAGCGCGCGCTGCACCTCCGCGCCGGTGGCGTCACCGCCCGCGTGGATGATGCGGCGAGTGCTGTGCCCGCCTTCCCTGGTCCGCGAGATCTGGCCGTCGCGGCCGAGATCGAAGACCGCGCCCAGGTCGGTCAGCGCCGCCACCGCGGCCTGACCGCCCGCCACCACGGACGCGACCGCCGCGGGCTCACACAGCCCGGCGCCGGCCTCCACCGTGTCCAGCACGTGCGATTCGACCGAATCCCCGTGCGGCGCGACGACCGCGATCCCGCCCTGCGCGTACTGCGTGGACGTGTCGATCGGCCCGCCCTTGCTCAGGCCGAGCACCCGCAGCCCGCGCAGCGAGGCGGTGCGTGCGGCGGTCAGGCCGGCGACACCACCGCCGATCACGACGAGATCGGCCGACGCCTCCCACTCGATACTCGGAGTCATCGCCACTCCTCCCGTCCGCCGCGCGCGAACGTCGCCCGCCGCGAGCCCGACCGTCGCGAGCCAGCCCGCTGCGAGCCCGACCGTCGCGAGCCAGCCCGCTGACCGCCGACCGAAGACCGCTCGACCGCAAGCGATTCCGTGGCACGGCCCGCGCTCATCCGCGACGCTCCGGTGCGAACCGGATGCGGTCGCGCGTCACTCACCACCGCCCGGATTGCCGATGGAGATCATCCGCTGCACCGAATTGCGGCCCAGCGCCGCGGTTTCCGGATCCACGTGCACCTCGTCGGCGCCCTCCACCAGGCAACGCAGCAGCGCGGCCGGGGTGATCATCTTCATGTAAGGGCAGGAGGCGCGGTCGTTGACGGCCTGGAAGTCGATGCCGGGCGCGGCCTTGCGCAACTGGTGCAGCATCCCGACCTCGGTGGCCACCAGCACCTGATGGGACTTGGCCGTCTTGGCCGCGTCGATCATGCCGCCGGTGGACAGGATGTGCACCCGGTCGGCCGGGAACGAGCCCTCGCCCGCCAGGTACAGCGCCGAGGTGGCGCAGCCGCACTCGGGGTGCACGAACAGCTCGGCGTCGGGGTGGGTGCGCGCCTGCTCGGTGAGCTCCTCGCCGTTGATGCCGGCGTGCACGTGGCACTCGCCCGCCCAGATATGCATGTTCTGCCGCCCGGTGACGCGCTTGACGTGCGCGCCGAGGAACTGGTCGGGCAGGAACAGCACCTCGCGCTCCGGGTCGATGGAGGCGACCACGTCGACCGCGTTGGACGAGGTGCAGCAGATGTCGGTGAGCGCCTTCACCTCGGCGGTGGTGTTCACGTACGACACCACCATCGCGCCGGGGTGCTCGGCCTTCCACTCGCGCAGTTCCGCGGCGGTGATGGAGTCGGCCAGCGAGCAGCCCGCGCGCGCGTCGGGGATGAGCACGGTCTTGTCCGGGCTGAGGATCTTGGCCGTCTCGGCCATGAAGTGCACGCCGCAGAACACGATGGTGTCCTCGGGGGCCTCGGCCGCGATGCGCGAGAGGGCCAGCGAATCGCCCACGTGGTCGGCGATGTCCTGGATCTCGGGCAGCTGGTAGTTGTGCGCCAGGATGGTCGCGTTGCGCTCCCTGGCGAGACGTTTGATCTCGTGCGCCCACTCCGGCGTCGCCTCGACACCCGTGTAGCCCGAAGGCCCGTCGATGACCTGCCCCATCAGCGGGGGCGCCAGCTTCGCACCCGTCGTCGCCATGATGGCTCCCTTCCTCGTGCGGCCGGCAACACCGCCGATTCGCACCAAACCAGGTTTTCGACTTACAATCGAAAACGTGCCCCATAGTAGCACCATCCACGAATCGCTCACCGCGGTGTTCCAGGTTCGCCGGTTCCTCGCAGGAGAAACCGCAGGTCACGGCGGTGCGACTGTCCCGCGCCCCCGTGCGGACGGCAAACGCGACGGCCGGCGGCCGGAACTGGCGGTGCTGCTGTGGCAACGCGCGCTGGACCCCCAGATCGGCACCTGGTCGCTGCCGGGCGGGCGCCTGCGCGCCGACGAGGACCTGGACACCTCGGCGCGGCGTCAGCTCGCCGAGAAGGTCGACGTGCGCGAACTGGCCCACCTCGAGCAGCTGTCGGTGTTCAGCGCGCCCGACCGGGTGCCCGACCCGCGCCGCATCGCCTCGGCCTACCTGGGCCTGGTGCCGTTGACGGCGGAGCCGGAACTACCGCCGGACACCACCTGGCATCCGGTCTCGGCACTGCCCGCCATGTCGTTCGATCACGGGACGGTCGTCGAGCACGCCCGCACCCGGCTGGCGGCGAAGCTCTCCTACACGAATATCGCGTTCGCACTCGCCCCCGAGACGTTCACCATGTCTACGTTGCGCGAAATCTATTGTGCGGCACTCGGTTACGAGGTAGATACGACGAATCTGCAACGCGTCCTCACCCGCCGCAAGGTGATCACCCCCACCGGCGACACCGCCGCGCCCGGCCGCACCGGCGGGCGCCCGGCGGCCGTCTACCGATTCACCGACTCCGGGCTGCGGGTCACCGACGAGTTCGCCGCGCTCCGCCCCAGAGTCTGAATCCCCCTGTAGCTCACTGCTTCCCGGTCAGCCGTCGTGCGACCGGTTCCGGTGCTTGACCGTGCGGCGGTACCGCCGCTTGTCCGGAATCGGTTGCGCCGCATTGGATCGCCGGATCTCGTGGCGGCGGCGCCATGCCGCGAGGTCGGGGCGCTCCCCGTCTTCCGCGCGCGCACGGTCGTTCGTGTCGTGCTCTGCGCGCCCGCGCATGCCGATCACCTCCTCCCGCACTCGGCGCGACAACCGTAGCGGCTGTCCTGCCGGCGAGCCACCGAATTTCCGCCGCGCGGACCCGGACCCCGCGCGCTCGCGTAACCGAGCCGTGCCTCACTCGTCGTCGGCCGTGGGCAGGGCGGCGTTCTCCATGCCCTCGACCCGCCACACTCCAGCCCAGAACTCCGGACTGCCGGGTGTGACCAGTTCGATCAAGTGCGGGCGTCGCGCGGCCATGGCCCGCTCGATCTCGGCCGACAGTTTCTCCGACGCCGAGGCGACGGTATCGGTCTGCGACGTTTCGTCCGGCCACTCGAGGACCGCCGTCGACAGCCCGAAACCAGCGGCGATATCCGCGTAGCTCATCTTGGCGACGTTGTCCAGCGGCAGGATGTGCTTTCCGACGCCGTCGAATTCCGCCTGCTTACCCAGGCACACGCTGGCGCCGTTGTTGCACACCAGTACGACCAGCGGTGCGCCGTGCTCGCCTGCGGCGGCCAGCGCTTGAACACCGTTGGTGAAACCGTGGTCGCCCAAGGTCGCGATGACGTGGAGATCCGGGGCGCTCAGGGCGAGTCCGACCGCGGTCGGCAGGCCCCCGCCGACGAAGGCGCCGTGGCTGCCGTAGACCCGGACCGTGGTGGGCAGGTGCCGGTAATTGCGCGCCACCAGTCCGCCGAACATCAAACTGTCGTCCACGACAACCGGCCGAACGACCGCGCCCAGCCCGTTGCCGACGGCGCGCACCAGTTCCACGGCGCTCGGGGAACAACCCGGCTCGGGCGGGGCCGGTATCGGGACACGGCCACCGGCCGGCTCGGTCATCCCGGCGGGGCCGTGTTCTCCCGCACCGCCGAGGGCCGTCAGTTGATCGGTGATCCCCCGCATCGTCCGACACACATCGCCGGGCACCAGCACGTCGGCGGCGGTGAGATAGCCGTTCTTCGCGGTCGCCGCGACATTGCTCGTGAGGGCCAGCTTGCGACAGTCCGGCAGCGGACCGACCACACGGGGGTACATGTTGCGATCTTCGACGGTGATCAAGAGATCAGCCGTGCCGAGCAGGCGGCGGTGGTCCGCGTCGGTGGGATCGTACGGTCCGGCGAACGTCGGCACGACCTCCGCACGCACCTGCTGGAAAAGCATGGGGCCGCGCTGGTAGGCCGTCTGCAGGACGGGCGCGCCCAGCGCGGCGGCGAAGGCGGCCAGGTCCCGCTCGGCGGTCGGCTCTCGCAGCAGGTAGTCCTCGACGAGAATCACCGGGTTCCGCGCCCCGGCCACCAGCGCCGTCGCCTCGGCCAGGTCGGTTCGCGGGTGGGCGGAACGGTCCGGGCCCGATTCGGGCAGCAGATCGGCGGGAACGAATCGGCGCACCAGCAGATCCTGCGGAAGACCGAGGAGAACCGGACCTCGGGGCGACTCCGCGGGCGTGCCCAACGCGTCGATGACCAATTCGAGAAACGCCCGCGGGTCGAAACCGCTCACCGTCGAGCAGTCGAAGGCGGCCTTGGCGAAAGCACCCGCGGCGTCGATGAGCCCGGGCTCGGCGTGAGGCGGCAGGAACCGGGCCGACGACCGCGAGGGCATGCCGACCAGGTACAGCACCGGCACCTCACTGCGCCGAACGTCCGCTGTCGCGCCCAACGCGTTGGTCAGTCCGCGGGCGCCGTGCAGGATGGCCGCGCAGCGCGCATCGCCGGAGAAGTTTCCCCCCGCCGCCATGAACGCGGCTTCCTTGTCACCGCGGGAATTGACCAACCGCAGATCGTCGTGCTCGGCGATCGCCGCGCTCAAGGCGAGCTCCGAGGTACCCGGGTAGGCGAACACCGTCGAGTAGCCGTGCCGCGCCAAGGCGTGCGCGATCGACTCGGCCCCGGTCAGCAAGTGAGCCGCGGATTCTGATGGAGTGTCCTGCGTCGTACGAGTCATGCTGGCGTGCCCGGCCTTTCGTTGCGTCACAACGATGATGCACCACCGCACCGAGGACTGCCGGTCAACTCCGCAGGACCTCTGCGACGCACCCGCGCAGCCGTCGCATCGAACCGATCACGAGCACCGGGTCCGGCCGAGCACGCTCAGTCCGTCTTCATCTGCGGCGGCGGCGCGGCCTCGGTCGTACGGCCCAGCACCTTCCCGACCGCCCAGAACACCAGCTCCACCGCCCAGAACAACCACAGGAACAGCGTCACCACGATCACCGGCACCGCCAGGAACACCACTGACGGCACGGCGATGAGCAAGAACAGCGCGAACTCGCGCGCGGTGGTGCCGGCAAGCCTGTTCGCGACGCGCACTCCGGCCCACATCATCCAGCGGCGCGCGAACGAGACGCCGAGTTCGCGCAGGCAGCGGCGGAACAGGCCGTCGGCGTCGACCGTGCTCACCACCTTCGACTGCAACAGGTAGTCGTGCAGGATGGCGGCGCGGGTGTAGGCGCCGATACGCGGGATCAACCACACCAGCGCCCTTGGCACCGACGCGAAGTCGGTGCGGAACCCGGCGGGCACGGTGAACTCGTCCACCGCGCCGCGATACACCAACGGCTCGGTCAGCCGCCAGAACTGCGCGTCGAGTTCCTCGACGATCGGACCGCCGCCGACGAACGCCATGGCCCTCCTCTCTCCGGAAAATCCCCTGTACGCGAGGGAGTCTATGGCCGGCGCGCGCGGTCGGGCGCCAGGCGCCGGTCGGTCGCGTACCGGAGCACGTAACCGCCGAGCGCGGCGGCTCCGCAGAGGGCGAGCACGAACACCGGCGCCGTCCCGGTGGTGAGCGCCACCTCCGCCGCGCCGACCAGCAGGGCGAGACAACCGATGGTCTCCGCCCACTGCGCGACCCGTTCGTTCCCGCGTGAACCTCGCTCGCGAACCCGCTTCCCGATAGCGGCCCGGCCGCGGCGGTGTTCATCAGCGCGGCAGGCACGCCTCGAAAAGCGAATGCGCACCCACCATTCCAGGTCGGGTGCGCCTTCGCGTCGCGTGTTCAGTGAGCGTGGTGTGACCTGGGATCGGTTCCGCCGCCGTAGGTTCCGTAGGGTATTGCGAACGGGTCGACCGGGCCCGCCGGTCCGGGCGTGTACGTCTCGACGGGACGGCTCTGCCCGAACGGCCCGCTATAGCCGGTCCCCAGGTCCTCCGTGGGACTGAGCACCGCGAGGAACAGCAGCACCAGCGAGGCCACCAGCGGTTGCGCGAGGAGTCCGAGCGCGGTGTCCAATTCGGCGGGGAGCGTGACGATCTGGCCGACCGCCGGGTTGTCGGGGCGCGGATAGCGCACCTCGGAGACCAGCTCCCCCGCCCACGCCATGCCGTACGCGCCGATCAGCGAACCCGACACCACCCCGAGCAGCAGCAGCGGCCCGCGCACCGCGCGCCACCGCCACGCCGCCACCGCGGTGAGCAGCCCGGTCACCGCACCCGCGCAGACGAACAGCGCGAGCGCATCGAACCGGTGCATGCTCTCCCCCGTGAGCGAGGAGCCGCGTTCGGGTTCCACGACGAGCAACTGCTCGGACGGCGCCAGCCACCCCCACAGCACGCCGACCAGCAGACTGGCCACCACCACGCCCGCGAGCACGAGCAGCGCCGACGACGCCTCCCGGCGCACTCCGACGGCCGCCACTAGCGGTGTTCCAGACTCTTGGAGTCGGTCACGCCGTGCC
This sequence comes from Nocardia puris, assembly GCF_003315035.1. GTDB lineage: Bacteria > Actinomycetota > Actinomycetes > Mycobacteriales > Mycobacteriaceae > Nocardia > Nocardia puris. The sequence continues at coordinate 16,533 of NZ_QNRE01000007.1, read as the reverse complement.
GGGAGCACTTGGCCCACCAGCCGTCGGGGCTCACCTGCACGATCATGCGGCGTCCGCACTGTTCGCAGAACCGGGGCGGCTCCAGGCCCAGCGCGGCCGCGGCGGGCATGGCGTCGTCGAGTCCCGGCACGATCCGCTTGCCGGTGAACGGGTTGTAGCGCTCGTCCATGTCCACGAGATTACTCATGGCCGCGCCGTCACAGTGTTTCGTTGAGCGCCTTGATCGGCATCTTCAGCTCGCCCAGCAGATCCAGGTCGGCCTCCGCGGGCCTGCCCAGCGTGGTGAGGTAGTTGCCGACGATGACGGCGTTGATGCCGCCCAGGATGCCCTGCTTGGCGCCCAGGTCGCCGAGGGTGATCTCGCGACCGCCCGCGAAGCGCAGCATGGTGCGCGGCAGCGCGAGGCGGAACGCCGCGACGGCCTTGAGCGCCTCGGCGGCCGGCAGCACCTCGAGATCGCCGAACGGCGTGCCGGGGCGCGGGTTGAGGAAGTTCAGCGGCACCTCGTCGGGCTCGAGCGAGGCCAGCTGCGCGGCGAATTCGGCGCGCTGCTCCAGGGTTTCGCCCATGCCGAGGATGCCGCCGCAGCACACCTCCATGCCCGCCTCGCGCACCATGCGCAGGGTGTCCCAGCGCTCCTCCCAGGTGTGGGTGGTGACCACGTTGGGGAAGTGCGACTTGGCGGTCTCGAGATTGTGGTTGTAGCGGTGCACGCCCATGGCGGCCAGCTGGTCCACCTGCTCCTGGGTGAGCATGCCCAGCGAGCAGGCCACCTGGATGTCGACCTCGTTGCGGATCGCTTCGACGCCCGCGGCGACCTGGGCCATCAGGCGCGCGTCGGGGCCGCGCACGGCGGCGACGATGCAGAACTCGGTGGCGCCGGACTTGGCGGTCTGCTTGGCGGCCTCGACCAGGCTCGGGATGTCGAGCCAGGCGGCGCGCACCGGCGACTGGAACAGGCCCGACTGCGAGCAGAAGTGGCAGTCCTCGGGGCAGCCGCCGGTCTTGAGCGAGATGATGCCCTCGACCTCGACCTCGGGGCCGCACCACTTCATGCGCACGTCGTGCGCGAGGGCGAGCAGCTCCTCGAGCCGGTCGTCGCTCAGGCGCAGCACGTCCAGGGTCTGTTCCTGGGTGAGGCCGACGCCGCGCTCGAGCACCTGCTCGCGGGCGACGGCCAAGATGTCGGTGTCGGTCCCGACGGGCTCGCCGGTCTTCACGGGTGCCTGGGTCACAGCACGAATCCCTTCGTCCGGCCGAGGTGGCCGTGCAACTTGAACGGTGTTCAGGCTAGGGTAGCGGCAACAGTGAGTCAAAACACGACGGGGAGGACCCACACCGTGCAACTGCACCGGTCGGACGTGGTCGACGGGGCCATCGCCATCCTGGACCAGTACGGTCTGGCCGATCTGACCATGCGGCGGCTGGCCGGCTCGCTGCAGGTGCAGCCGGGCGCGCTGTACTGGCATTTCCCGAACAAGCAGGCGCTGCTCGGCGCGGTGGCCGACCGCATCCTGGCGCCGATGGAGGATCCGGTCGCCGCCGAGGACTGGGCCGGGCGGATCGGCGAACTCGCGCACCGCCTGCGCGACTGCCTGCTCGCCTACCGCGACGGCGCCGAACTGGTCTCGGCCACCTACGCCTCACGCCTGACCACCAGCAAGGGGCGCGAGCGGCTGGTGGCGGCGATCCTGCGCGCCGGCATGCCCCGCGCCGAAGCCGAACTCGCCGCCTACACGCTGCTGTACTACGTGCTCGGCTACACCCTCGACGAACAGTCGCGCCTGCAGATGGATTCGGCCGGCGCCCTGCCCGATTCGGGTTCGCCGCTGGACGAGGCCCCCGACCCCACCGCGCGCTTCGACTTCGGGCTCCAGTTGTTCGCCAGCGGCGTGCGGCACCGGCTGGGCGCCGAGGTGCGCTGACCGCGAGAGCCGGGACACGCGAGAACTGTGGTCATGGCGCCGCCGCGACCGGATGGTGCGATGACACCATGACCCAACGCCGGAAGATGCTCGCCGCCGCGACCGCGCTCACCGCCGTCGCGCTGCCGCTGCTCGCGATGCCCACCGCGTCGGCGGCCCAGTCCGTGTCCGTGCTCGAGGGCCGGGGCCGGTACCTGGTCACCATCGTGAAGGACTCGCCCGCCGAACCGACCCGGCACACCATCTGGCTGAACGGGAATCAGCAGGAGGAGTGCGAATTCGGCCGCGGCGACCTGGCCGGCGCGCCGAAGTACCACCGGATCTGCCCGGCGCCCGCGGGTGAGCACCGGCTAGAGGTGCGCGAGCCCGACGGCCGCACCGTCTACGACGGCCGGATCACCGTGCCACCGGCGAATGGACTGCTCGACATCATCGACACAGTGGTCACCTACCTCGGACTCCCGCTGCCGACCGACCCCACCTACCAGGACTCGATCTGCAAGAAGGTCGGCTGAGCGGACGGGATCGCGGCCGGTTCGGCGCGGTCCGTCCCGCGCTCAGTACCGCTGCGCGTAGTGGGTCGGCGGTTCGCCGAAGATCTTGCGGAAGTCGCGGCTGAGATGGGCCTGGTCGGCGTACCCGAGCGCGGCGGCCAGTGCGGCCCAGTCGATGTCGGCGTCCTCGGCCAGGCGTTCGGTGATCTCGTGCAAGCGATAGCGGCGCACCACCCACTTCGGGCCGATGCCGACGTAGTCCGCGAACAGCCGCTGCACTCCGCGCACGCTCAGGCCGAAGCGGCGGGCGATCTCGTCGATTCTCGTCACGCCGGTGTCGTCGGCGATGGCGGTGACCACGCGGTAGGCCAGGTCGGCTTGTGGATCGGTGTCGGGTACTGATGTCTCCGCGCGGGTGTCGGGTCGCATCCCCTTCAGGTGTTCCAGGAGGAACCGCTCGACCGCGTCGACCTCGGGCTCCGGCAGATCGGGGCCGAACACCGTCGCGGCGTCGACCACCCGGTCGCGCAGGCCCGAGACCGGAGCGCCGAGGAACGGGCGGAACATGCCGGGGCGGAACGCGACGCCGAACACCGAGCCCGCGCCCGCCAGCTCGCGGAAGGCGTGGGAGGACGAGGGGCCGTGCAGTTCGGCGCGTCCGTCGCGGAAGGACAGGTGGACGTTCGGCAGCGGCACCACCAGCTGCCGGTAGGGGCGCTCGTACTCCCAGGTGACGGCCCAGTACCGCTCGACGTGGCGCGCCAGCGCCTCCGATGGCGCGGTGACCGTGTGGCGCTGGAATTCGCGCCACGCACCGCCGAGTTCCCGCACGTCGCGCCGCACGCGGCGAGTGTATGTCGCGTTTGTTCAAGACAGCGCCCGATCAGGGTGGTTACCTCGATGTATGTCCGAAACCGAACTCGTGGAGCGGGCCGCGGCCCCGATGTCGAAACTGATTCGATCGGTGTCGCCGCAGCAGCTCACCGCGCCGACACCGTGCGCCGAATTCGACGTGCGCGCCCTGCTCAACCACCTGCTGTTCTGGGGTCCGTCCCTGGCGGGGGCGGCCCGCAAGCAGACCGTCGCCCCACCCGCCCCGACCGAATCCGAGGTCGATCTCGTCGCGGGCGACTGGTCCGCCGCCCTCGACACCTACCTCGACGACCTCGCCGCCGCGTGGCGCGACCCGTCCGCCTGGCAGGGCACGACCCACGTGGCCGGCCCCACGGAGCTGCCCGCCCCGCTCATCGGCGGCATGGTCGTCACCGAACTGACCGTCCACAGCTGGGATCTGAGCCGCGCCCTGAACCTCACACCGATCTGGGACGACGACCTGCTCCGCTTCGCGCACGACCACCTCGAGGCCACCGCCCCGATGGGCCGCGACATGGGCGCCTTCGGCCCGGAAGTCCCCGTATCCCCCACCGCTCCCCTGCTCGACCGCCTCCTCGGCCTCAGCGGCCGCGACCCGCACTGGACGCGGCCCGACTGATCCACGGATTCCCCGCTGGACGGGGCGGCGACCACCGGTCGTCGCCCGGCCTCGGATAGCCGGGCAGACGGGCGGCCGTGAACGCGTCGTACACGACGAAATCCACCGCATCCCAGCGGCCGCTCTCCGCACTCTCGGCATCGCCGATCAGACTCGATTCGAAGGCCGCGAGCCGGCCTCTCGCGGCGAAGCTGTCCCGACACAGCGAGGGGTCGAGAAGGCGGAAACCATCGCGTCGAGCCCGACGCGCTCACGAACCCATCCGGCACCGGCGGCCGATTCACGCGGGCTTCGCCGAGCCGTCCGCCGAAACCGTCTCGGCCCGTGGGTGATCCGGGAACCAGCGATACATCGCGCCCGCGCCCGCCGCACCCGCCACCGCGAGGGCCGCGGCGGCCGCCCCGAGGACGGTGACACCGCTGATCACGCCCACCGCGATGGGGCCGGCGAACATGCCGATGTCGTGGGTGAGGCGCCAGGCCCCGAGGAATTCGGCGCGGCGGCCGGGTGGGGCGATATCGGCGCCGACGGTCATGATGACGCCGTTGCTGAGGCCGTTGGCGAAGCCGAGCAGCACCGCCACGCCCGCCAGCCCGGCGACGGAGCCGGCGAACGGCAGTGCGGCGTAACCGATCCCGAACAGGACCATGGACGGCACGCCGATCGCGCGGCGCCCGAAGCGGTCCAGCCAGATCCCGGACGGATACGACATGAGCACGTCCACCGCCCCCGCCACGCCGAACAGCAGGCTGGTGGTGGCGGCGTCGGCGCCCACGTGCACGGCCCACAGCGGCAGCAGCGACTGCCGGGACGCGCGCGCCGCCCCCATGAGCAGCGCCCCCAGTCCGAGAGTGCCCAGCAGCCTGCGGTTTTCGACCACGACCGAACGAATCGTGTGGTGGCTCGCGGTCATCGGCGCACTCTCGGGTTCGGGCATGGCCAACACCAGCAGACCACCCACGACCACGGCGGCGAAGTGCATCCACAGTCCACCGACGGGCCCGAGCCAGTGCACCACGCCCGCGCCGAGGAACGGTCCGCTGAAGAACCCGAACCGCATCCACCCCGCCAGCGCCGAGAACGCCCGCCCGCGATCGGCGCTCGGCACCACCGACACCACATACGTCTGCCGCGCCAGGCCCCACACCGCACCTGCGGCGCCGTTGATCAACAGCCCCACGGCGAACACCGCGATATTCGGCGCGAGGATGGCGATGAGCATCCCCACGGCGCACACCAGCGAGCCGAGCGCGATGGCCTTGCGCTCCCCCGTGCGCGCCACCAACCGCCCGGCGGGCAGGTCGCCGAGGATGAGGCCGAAACCCATCATCGCGACGACCACACCCGCCATACCGACCGATGCGCCGAGTTCCAGCGCCCGCAGCGGCAACATGGGAGCCGAAGCGCCGGAACCGATTCCGAACACCGCCGACGGCACGAACACCGCCAGCGCCATGGACCGCAACTTGGTGCGCGGCGGCGGTTTCCCGGGTTCCGGTGTCGCGCCGCGTAGGTCGGATTCGCCGGTGAGGCTCACCGCGCGGTCTCCGCGCGAGGGGCCCCGCCGACCGGAGCCGGTCGACCGCACACCGTCAATGACGTTCGGCCACCGTGTGATTCACTACGAGAGCCGCGGTCCTGCGAACTGATCTCGGGACAACGCCCCACCCTCATCCCGCGAGCACGGGACGGCGGGCGAACTGACTCTCCGGACGCGGCAACCCGAAGTGATCGCGAAGGGTGGTGCCGGTGTACTCGGTGCGGAACAGCCCGCGCTCGCGCAGGATCGGCACCACCGTCTCCGCGAACACCTCCAGCCCGCCCGGGTAGTAGGGCGGCATCACGTTGAAACCGTCTGCGGCGCCGTGGCGGAACCACCCCTCGATCGTATCGGCCACTTGCTCGGGCGTGCCCGCGAACACCCGATGCCCGCGCGCGCCCGCCAGCCGGTGCAGCAACCCGCGCACCGTCGGCCGCTCGCGCTCCACGATGCCCGCGACGACCTGCAACCGGCTGCGGTTGTTGTCGGTGACGTCGCCCGCGTCGGCGAACACGTCGGCGGGCACCGTCTCGTCCAGCGGCAGGTGCCGCAAGCTCTTGCCGACGATGCTCTCCAGTTGCGCCAGACCGTATTCCGGCACGGTGAGCTCGTTGAACTCCCGCTCCAGCTTCTTCGCCGCCGCCTCGGTGTCGCCGATGAACGGCGAGATGCCCGGCAGGATCTTCACATGCTCGGGGTTACGCCCGAATCCGCGCGCCTGCTCCTTGATGTCGGCGTAGAAGCGCTGCGCGTCCTCGAGCCGCTGGTGCGCGGTGAAGATCGCCTCCGCGTACCGGCCCGCGAAGGCGCGTCCCTCGTTCGACGCGCCGGCCTGCACGAGCACCGGGTGCCCCTGCGGGGTGCGCGCGGCGCTGAACGGCCCACGCACCTTGAGATATTCGCCCTCGAAGTCGATGCGGTGAATCTTGTCCGGATCGGCGTACACGCCCGCCTCGCGATCCAGCAGGATCGCGTCGTCCTCCCAGCTGTCCCACAGCGCGATCACGGCATCGACGAATTCGCGTGCCCGCGCGTACCTTTCGACGTGGTCGGGGTGGTGCTCGAGCCCGAAGTTGGCCGCCGCCACCTCCGTCGCGGTGGTGACGATGTTCCAACCGGCCCGCCCGCCGGAGATGTGATCCAGCGAGGAGAACAGCCGCGCCAGGTTGTAGGGCTCGTAGTAGGTGGTGGACGCGGTCGCGATCAGCCCGAGATGCGTGGTGGCCGAGGCGATCGCGGTGAGCAGCGTGATCGGCTCCAGTCCGGGCGCGGCGTTGTGCCGCACGTTGGTGCGCAGCGCGGGACCGTCGGCGAAGAACACCGCGTCGAACGTGGCGGCCTCGGCGGTACGGCCGATCTCCTGGTAGTAGGAGACGTCGTAGATGCGGTCGGGCCTGCTGTCCGGGTGCCGCCAGGCCGCCTCGTGATGGCCCGACGGGTAGATGAACGCATTCAGGCTCAGCTGACGCGGCTCGGTCATGACGCCTTCTTCTCTTCCTCGTAAGTCTCCACGCCCAGCCCCGCCAGCAGCTCTTCGCGGTAGGCGGTGAACCCCGGATCACTGTGGCGGCGTGGACGATCCAGCTCGATGCGGCGGTCCAGCGCGATGCGCCCCTCGTCGAGCACCAGCACGCGGTCGGCGAGCAGCACCGCCTCGTCCACATCGTGGGTCACCAGCAGCACGGCGGGCTTGTGCTTGGCGCACAGGTCCTGCAACAGCACGTGCATGCGGATCCTGGTCAGCGCGTCCAACGCGCCGAACGGCTCGTCGGCCAGCAGCAATTCGGGTTCGCGCACCAGCGAGCGCGCCAGCGCCACACGCTGCTGCTCACCACCGGAAAGCTCACGCGGCCAAGCTTTTTCCCGGCCCTCGAGCCCGACCTCGGCCAGCGCCGCCCGGCCGCGCTCGGCCGCGCCGGAGCCGGTGAGGCCCAGCGTCACGTTGTCGAGCACGCGCACCCAGGGCAGCAGCCGCGAATCCTGGAACACTACGGCGCGCTCCTCGGGCACGGTGAGTTCACCGGAACCCGGGACGTCGTCGTCCAATTCGGCCAGCGCGCGCAGCAGTGTGCTCTTGCCCGAGCCGCTGCGGCCCAGCAGCGCGACGAATTCGCCGCGCGCGATGTCCAGATCGATGCCGCGCAACACCACGCGGTCGCCGAACCCGCGTCTCAGCGCGCGGGTACGGACCACATTCAGTCCGCCAGTGTCTGCCGCCACGACAGCGCCTTCCTCTCCAACGCCCGCACCGCGACATCGCCGAACAGGCCGAGCAATCCGTAGATCACCAAACCGACGACGATCACGTCGATCTGGCCGTAGGTGCGCGCCTGCGTCATCAGGTACCCGATGCCGCTGGTGGCGTTCACCTGCTCCACCACCACCAGGGCCAGCCACGAAATCGTCACGGCCAGGCGCAATCCGATGAAGAACCCGGGCAGCGAACCCGGCAGCGCGATGCGCCGGATGAACTGCCACCACGAAAGCTTCACGGTCTCGGCCAGTTCCACGTACCGGGCGTCCACGCTGCGCAGATAGGCGTGGGTGTTGATGTAGACGGGCACCAGCACACTGGTGGTGATGACGACGAGCTTCATCTCCTCGCCGATGCCGAACCACACGATGAACAGCGGGATCAGCGCCAGCGTCGGCACCGCGCGCTTGATCTGCACCGGCCCGTCCAGCAGCGCCTCGCCCCACCGGCTCAGCCCCGCCAGCAGCGCGAGCACCACACCGATGCCGACGCCCAGCACCAGGCCGATCCCGGCGCGCTGCACCGAGGTGAGCAGGTTGGACTGCAACCGGCCGTCGGCGATGAGATCGCCGGCCGTCTGCGCCACCGTCCACGGCGCGGGCAACGTCTCCGGATCCAGCGACCCGGTCGCCGAACCGAGCACCCACGCCAGGATCAGCAGCGCCGGGCCGAGCGCGAATCCGAACGGGATCGCCTTGCCCGGACCGAGCCTGCGGCGCGAAACCTTGCCCCGCGCCTGCAATTCCGCGGGGTTGCTGCTCGCCGCGCCGCCGACGCGGCGGCCGAGCACCCCGGCCTCGATGGTCGCCATCGCTATTCCTTGGGGTCGGTGGCGGCGCCGGATTCGGCGACCGCTTGCTCGATGAACGGGGCGAAGCGCAGGTCGAAACCGTCGGAAGCGCTGACCTTCCTGGGCAGTTCGCCCGCGGCGTCGATCGCGTCGATGGTGGACTGCTGCTGGGCGATCAGATCCTCGTTCAAGTTCGGAAAGGTGTAGGCGCCCAGGGACTCGATGATGCGGGTCGCGTCCTCGGGGCCGACCTTCTGGTTGTCCACGTAGTACTGCTGCGCCCACTCCTGCGGGTGGGTGTTGACCCACTGGTAGGCCCGCACATACGCGCCGACCAGCACGGCCAGCGCCGCCGACTTGGCGGGATCGTTGGTCGCCTCGCGGCGCGCGTAGAGATAGGCCAGGCCCGGGTAGATGCCCTCGGTCTCGGAATCGGGGATGAGCGAGGCGCCCGGGGTGCGCAGGAACCGGGTGACGTTCGGCTCGATCAGCGGGGCCACGTCCACCTGGGCGGTGCGGATCGCGTCGGGGAACTCGGCCAACTGCAACCGGACCAGTTCCACGTCACCGGTTTCCAGGCCCGCCTTGTCCAGCGCCCGCAGCACCGCCGCCTGCTGGGCGGTGCCCTCGGCGTAGGCGATCTTCTTGCCCTTCAGCTCCGCCAGCGTCGTGATCGACTGTCCCGGCGCCACCGCGAGTTTCAGCGCGTTGGTGGCGGTGCGATAGGCGGCGATGATCGGCACGTCCTGGCCCGCGGCCAGCGCGTGGATCGGCGGCACATCACCGACGGGCGCCACATCCGCCGCGCCGGCGCGGAACGCCTCGAGAATCGCGGGGCCGCCGACGAAGTTGGCGAATTCCACCTCGAACGGCAGCTTGTCCAGTTCACCGGACGCGCGCAGCGCCTGCTGCAACCGCTCGGACTGGTCGGCGATCACGAGTTCGGTGCCCGCGGGCACGGTGGAGGTGAGCGGGGCGTCGGAGGCGGCGACCGGAGCGTCGTCCTTCGCGCAGCCGGTCAGTCCGAGGGTCGCGGCCGTCGCCACGGCGAGCAGAGCGGCGGTGGTGCGGCCACGGAGGCCGGGAAGGAACGTACTCGGTCGAAACATGACGCGAATTGAAGCAGGGCCCGGGAGCCGCTGAAACCGTTAGCGTTAGCGTGATTCGAAAGACACTCACCGAGGTGACGCGGTGTAGTGGACGTCGCGGGCCCGGTCCAGATAGCGCTGCACGAACGGCAGCACCTGCGCCTCGATCACCTCGTTGTAGCCCTGCGGAGCCTGGCGCGGATTCGCGTGGCCCGTGCCGCGCGGATAGGCCACCAGCAGACTGCCGTCGGGCCCGCCGACCTGTTCGAGCAACACCCGGTGCGAGTAGTCCACGTCGACCACGCCGTCGTGCGAGCCGACCCGCGGCCGCAGGAAAACGATTGCGGGGCGCGGCTTTCCGTCGACAGGCTCGGACAGGGCGCGCAGATTGTCCACCGCGCCGCCGCCGACGATGGCCAGGAACTGCGAATGGATCAGCCCGTTGCTCGCGGCGTTGTGCGAGAGGATCTTCTCCGTCAGCACCTCGTCGAACACCTCGCCCAGCTCACCGGCCGCGATCCCGGGCACCGGACCGGTCCGGTCGATGAAACGATCACGGCGAGCGTAGGTTTCGACGGCGAAGCGCATCGTGCGGCTCTCCCGCGCGCCCGGCAGCCAGCCCATCCAGCGCAGCATGTCCTCGCCCCGGCCGCGGCTCTCCGGGCGCACCGCGTTCAGATCCATGGGCGTGCAGTCGAGCAGCACCGCCACCAGCCGCCGGTCGCTGCCGCGGTGGATGTGCTCGGCGACCTCGAGCGCGATCACCCCGCCCATGCTGTGCCCGGCCAGCACGATATTGCGCACCCCCGACATCTGGGCGGCGCGCACGATGAGGTCCGCGATCACGCGGCTGTCGATGCCTTCGTTGTCGTAGCGGATCGCCCACACCACGCCGATCCGGTTGAGCGAGGGCAGCGCGGCGGCGGTGTCGGCGGCGTTCAAGTTGCCCAGGCCCACCATGTCGACCACCGCGGTGTCCCAGCCCGAATCCTCGGCGGGCGGCGCGACGGGCAGCAGCGCCGGCTCGGTCAGCGCGAGCCGCGCCCGTTCGGGCATCACGTCGTACACCCAGTACTGGGCGGCGACCGTGAGGGCCAGGATCAGCAGCGCGGCGACCCGCGACAGCGTCAGCCGGGTGCGACGCCACCCCTCCCACCGGAACCCGAACCGGGTCTCGCGGAGCCGGGCCTTGCGCCGCTCGTCATCCCAGTCGCTGACGGTGGACGGATGCCGTTCGTCCCTCGGCGACATCTCTTCACGGTAACGACGGACGCGCACCCTCGCCACGTCGCCGACCGGCCGTCGGGGCGGCGCGGGCCGAACGGTAGAGTTTGCTGATCAATCCCCGGCGGGTGCGGGAATCCGGTGAGAATCCGGAACGGTCGCGCCACTGTGATCGCCTCGCGGCGAAAGTCAGACCTCCCCCGCCGGACTTCTCTGGAAGGGCCGCGACTTGCCTGTGGAGCACCGCCGATGATCCGCGTGCGGACCTCGATCGCCGTCCCCGTGCTCGGGACACTGCTGGTCGTGGCGATGGTGGCGGCCACCGGTTTCGGCGCGGAGACACTGCCGGTGTCGTCGGTGGTGGAGGTCCTGCGCCACCGGCTCACGGGCGTGGCGCCGGTGGATCTGAGCCTGGACACCATCGTGTGGCAGCTGCGGGTGCCCAGAACGTTGCTGGCCGCGATCGTGGGCGCCGGACTCGCGCTGGCCGGGGCCGCCATGCAGACGCTGGTGCGCAATCCGCTCGCCGATCCGTTCCTGCTCGGCGTGTCGTCCGGGGCCGGGGTCGGCGCGGCGGCCGTCATCACCTCCGGGCTGTTTGCCGGCGCGGGTGTGTGGGCGCTCACCGGCGGCGCGCTGGCGGGTGCGTCGATGGCGGCCGGGCTCGTGTTCTTCATCGCGATCGCGCAGGGCGGTCTCACGCCGCTGCGGCTGGTGCTCACCGGGACCGTGCTCGGCTCGGCGTTCGCGGCGCTGAGCAGCTACCTCGTGTTCCGCAGCGCCGATCCCGCCGCCGCGCAGTCGGTGCTGTTCTGGTTGCTCGGCAGTCTCGCCGGTGCGGACTGGGCGACCCTCGGCCTGCCGTTGACGGTGGTACTGCTGTGCGGGGCTGCGCTGGTCGCGGCGGCGGGCTGGCTGGACGCACTCACGTTGGGAGCGGACACGGCCACCTCCGTGGGCGTGCCGGTGAAACAGTTGCGGATCGCGTTGTTCGTACTGCTTGCGGTGCTGGTGGGGGTGCTGGTCGCGGTGTCGGGCGGGATCGGGTTCGTCGGCCTGGTCGTCCCGCACGCCGCCCGCCTGCTCGTCGGCCCGCGCCACCGCACGCTCCTGCCCGTCTGCGCCCTGTTCCTGGTCGTCGCCGACGCCGCCACCCGAGTCCTGGTCCCGCCCACCGAGATCCCCGTCGGCGTCCTCACCGGCCTCATCGGCGCCCCGACATTCCTGCTCCTCCTCGGCCGCCGCCGCTACCGGTTCGGTGACGCATGAGGGGCGTTCACCGGGCTCCGGGATTCGGCGTTGCACTACCCGTCGATCAGCGTGTAGCCCAGCGACCTCGGCTGAACCATGCGTGCCGGGGTGTCGGCGGCAGACTCAGCCCACCATGGCCCGACTCCGCTCGCGGCCATCGTTCCGTTGTATGGCTCAGCGGTACTTCGGGTCTGGCTCCGATCTCCGGCAACGGCACCGGGCACAGCCCGGGTTCGCGCCGTCGGCCCGAGGGTCCTCACGCCAGCCATCAGACTCCGGGATTCGGCGAAATCGCCACCGAGGCAACGGGTCCTGAATGCCGCTCCGCCGAGCATCAGGCGGGTGCGGTAGGTCCGACCCGTGCCCGACGTACCAATCGGTCGGGCGATGGGCATACCCGCGCGGCGGCAACCGGGGCGCCATCTCGAATCCGGCACGAGATGCCGAGCGGACCACGGGCGGCCGGCGATGAGTGAGGTTCAGCGCCACGAACCGGTCGAAGTCCTGGGCGCCGGGGTAACGCGGGCGCACGGCGACACGTCCGGGTTCGGGCGGCGGGAGCAGGGTGGGGCCGCGATCGTGGCCGAGGGTTTGACGTGTGCGGTGGGGCGCCGAGAAGTGGTGCGGGGCGCGGAGTTCCAGATCGGCCCCGGAGAGGTCGTGGGGATCGTCGGGCCGAACGGCAGCGGGAAGACCACGTTGGTGCACGTCCTGGCCGGAGTGCGCAGACCGAAGGCCGGGCGTGTGACCGTGGATGGTGTTGCCGTGCACGATGTTTCGGCTCGGGCGCGGGCCAGGACCGTGGCGTTGGTGGCGCAGGACGAGCGGCCGCCCGCCGATCTGCTCGCCGGTGAGGTGGTCGCACTCGGGCGCACACCCTACCTGCCGCCGTGGGGTGTCGGCGGGCCGCGCGAACAGCACGTCATCGACGCGGCGCTGGCGGCGGTCGACCTGGCGGGATTCGCGGGCAGGCCGGTGCACAAACTCTCCGGCGGCGAGCGTCAGCGCGTGCTGCTGGCGCGGGCGCTCATCCAGGACACGCCGGTGCTGATGCTGGACGAACCCACCAACCACCTCGACATCACGCACCGCCTGGAACTGCTGTCGCTGGCCCGCACCCTGAACCGCACCGTGGTGACGGCGCTGCACGAACTCGCGCTCGCCGACCGGTACTGCGATCGAATCCTGGTGCTGCACAACGGCTCCGCACTCCCGCTCACACCACCGGAGGTCGCGTTGCGGCCCGAGATCGTCGGCGAGGTGTTCGGAGTGCGCGCGACCCGCGTGCGCCATCCCGACACCGGCGAAGACCATCTGTTGATCACCCCACGAGAGGCGACCTCATGAATATCCGCAATCGAGCGCTGGCCGCGACCGCGCTGGCCGTCACCCTCGCCGGGTGCGGCACCTCCCAGCCGCCCGCGGCCGGCGACCTCACCGTGCGCAACTGCGATGCGGAGGTGTCGTTCCCCGCGCCCGCGCAGCGGATGTTCGTCAACGACGGCAACCTGATCTCGATGGTGCTCGCGCTCGGGGCGCAGGACCAGGTGACGGCGGTGTCCAGCATCCAGCGCGACGCGGATACGTTGCGCAGGCACTACGGCGACGTGGTGGACGGCCTGAATTCCGTTGCGCCCGAATATCCCTCGCGGGAGACCGTGCTGGCGCAGCGCCCCGACGTGATGGTCGCGGGCTGGAGCTACGGCTACGACGAGGCCAAGAACCTCACCCCGGATTCCCTGCGCAAGGACGGCGTCGCCGCGTACGTCCTCACCGAGAGCTGCCGGTCGGGCGAGCACGCGCGCGGCATCGTGGAACCGTGGACGGCGCTGCGTACCGACCTCACCAACCTCGGCGCCATCACGGGCCGCGAGGACCGCGCGACCGAACTCACCACCGACCTCGACGCCCGCCTCGCCGCCCTCACCGCAGCCCCGCGCCCCGAACGCGCCCCGGAGGTCTTCCTGTTCGACAGCGCCAGCGACACCGTGTATTCGAGCGGTAAATTCGGTGCGCCGCAGGCGATCCTGGAGGCGGCCGGTGCGCGCAACGTGCTCGGCGACGTCGAGGACACCTGGACCCGCGTGTCCTGGGAGCGCCTGGCCGCCTCGAACCCGGACGCCATCATGTTCGTGGACTACCCGCCGCAGACCTTCGAGGAGAAGGTGAACCTGCTGCGCGCCAAGCCCGGCATCAACCAGCTCCCCGCCGTGGTCGAGGGCCGCTTCCTCAACCTGCCCTACGCGCTGTGGACCAGCGGCCCGTTGAACATCGACGCCGCCGAGCAGATCCGCAAACAGCTCGAAGCGTGGAACCTGGTGCCGCCGTCCGACATCACGCCCCGTTTCGACGACGCGCTCCGCTGAGAGTGGTCGGCGTCGAGGTCGATCAACGGCGCACCCGATAGCGCAGGTGAAGCACCCGGTTGCCCTGAATCACCACGTCGGGATCCTCCAGCAAGTGCTGCGCGTCGACCGACCCGAAGTAGCGCTTGCCGGACCCGAACACGACGGGAACGACGTCCATTCGCACTTCGTCGACCAGACCCGCGGCGAGCGCCTGGCCCCCGACGTCACCGGCCGCGACCTCAACCAGGCGCTCGCCCGCCAGTTCCTGCGCTGTGGCCACGGCCGCCTCGATGCCCTCGACGAAGTGAAACGGCGCCTCGGGGTCCCAGCCCTCGGGCGGCGGCCGATGCGTCACGACGACCACGTGGTCGATCCCGCCCGGGGGCTTCCCGTCCCAGCCGTCCGTCATGTCGAAGACGTGGCGGCCTGCGATGGTCGCTCCGATCCGGTCCCAGTACTGCCGGGTGTAGTCGTAGGACGTCTGCGAGACTTTCACCGTGCCGCTCTCGTCCAACGGCACGTCACCGCTGGCCAGCCAGTCGAACAGCGGTCCGGGCTGGTCGTTCTCGTCGGCGATGAAGCCGTCCACCGACACCGAGCTGTACATGACCACCTTGCCCACGGGGCTCTCCTCTGCTTCGGGGTGCCCTCAAATTAGCGTGTCGTGATCCGTCGCTCTTGTAAGAAATCAATCGGCGGGCAGCGGCCAGCTGTCGAGGACGTGGCCGGGGTGTTCGCGCAGGAACCGCCGCCGGACCTCGGCGTACCGGGTCGGCGTGAGACCGGTGAACGCCCGGAACTCGTGGCCGAAGTGAGCTTGGTCGAAGTAGCCCGCGCCGGCGGCGATCTCGCCCCAGTCGATCGGTCCGGCGAAATCGATCGCGAGCACGGTGGTGGTGAAGCGCTGCGCGCGGGCCAGTCGCTTCGGCGTGACGCCGACGAGTTCCTTGAACTGCTGGGCCAGATGGGTGCTGCTGACTCCGGCCGCCTCGCTCAGGTCGCCGATCGCCACCGCCCCATTGGTCGCGACGATGACGTTGCTCGTGTACTGGACCAGCCCCATGCCCGGGGTCTCGCGCAGCCGCCGCATCAGCTCCTCCTCGAGCAGCGTCAGCATCGAGTGCGGTGAGTCCGTGGTGGCGAGCCGGTCTCGCAGTTCAGCGACGGCGGCCCGGCCCCACACCTGCTCGATCGTCACCGGCCGATCACGCAGTTCGGTCGCGGGCATCGCCAGGAACGGCGCCGGCCCCCACGGCTTGAAGTGCACGCCGACGGACCGAGTCCACGGCGGGTAGCCGAACTCCACCGCACGACTGGGCATGGTGACCACGCAGCCGTCGACGTACTCGGACGTCTCGCGATCGGTGCCGCCGCGGATGCGGAACGGCGCCCCGAGATTGACGATGAGCAACGCCGAAGGCGACGGCGGCAGCGTCAGCCGGTCGTACGGCGGCGCACCCTCCAGGTAGTAGAGGTCGTCGATCAGTCCGTCCAGCGGAGGTCGCGGCACTCTGGACACGTACTCCATGCTCACAGCATCGCCGATGTGCCGGCGTCGCGCGCCGGGATGGCCCAGCCGCTGCGCCTCCGGAACCGAGCCCGGCCGTTTGCCATGGTCGCCCGCTTCCACGCCGGATTGACCTGCCCGGCACGCTCTTTCCGGGGGGCGACACTCATAGACCCCTCCGCGGCTCACCATGCCGCGCGTTCGGCGAGATCGGTGAGTTTCGCGAGGGAGAGGACCAGCCGAGTTCGTTGTCCTCCGGGCGAACCGAAGGCGGAACGTTGTAGTGCGTCGCGTGCAGGTCGGTGCCACCGTCGGCGGCGGCGAGAAGGTAGACGACCGTCATCTCGCCGCGGCTGGCGGGATCGTCGGTGTCGATCGCACTCCACCGCTTGCGGATTCGTCGACAGCCGACCGCAGCATGGCAAGCCCGCGCCGCCGAATACGTGTGCCGGGGAACCGCGTAGGGGAAGGGCCCGGAAATGCGGAAAGGCCCCCAACCGTGAGGTTGGGGGCCTTTCACAAGATTTGTCCGGCGGTGTCCTACTCTCCCACACCCTGTCGAGTGCAGTACCATCGGCGCTGGTGGCCTTAGCTTCCGGGTTCGGAATGGGTCCGGGCGT
>NZ_QNRE01000006.1 GCF_003315035.1 Nocardia puris | reverse complement strand
GACACCCGCGAGCAGCTCCGGATCGCGATCGTCACCTGGATCGAACGCACCTACCACCGGCGTCGTCGACAAGCCAGGCTCGGCCGGTTGACCCCAATCGAATTCGAAACCATCATGGCTCCAGCAGCCCGACAGGCTGCATAACCGCTGTCACCCGATCCTGCAGCAGCCCCCGACTCCTGACGTCGCAGGTGGGTTGGGGTGGGCTGCGACAGGGCCTGTTCGGAAACTCGCGAGAAAGGTGGGACGCTGTCCAGTAGCGTGGCGCCGGTTGTCGGCGATTGTGGTCTTGCGATGGGATGAGTTGAGAAGTGTCAGTTCCGAATCACGAGATGCCGCGGATGACGGTCTCCGCTGCTGGTTCGTCCCTGGGTGGTGGCGGTTTAGGGGCGCTGTTCGCTGATGGCTCGGCGTTGATCAGCATCGGCGGGCTGGTCGCTGGCGGGTTCGCCGTCGAAGCCGCCAAGTCGTTGATGACGGACGAGCCCAAGGGCCGCGTCTGGTTCGTCCTCGCATTGGCGGCGGGCACCATGGTCGTCGTCGCCGGGTTCTGGCAGAGGGCGTGGCGCCGTCGCCGATCACAGGTCGGGATCATCATTACCGCGGCCGATAACCTCGCGACCGCACGGCAGCGAGAGCAGCAGGCCGAAGCATTCAGCAGCCAGGAATGCGTACTGACCCTCAAAGCCGCCGTCGACCTCCCAACTGATCAGACACAACGACTGACATTGATGGAAGCATTGGTAGAGGAGACCCTCCAGGCGATCATCACCGCCCAGCGTCTGACGCCAGATGCTGCCCGCATCAACCTCATTCCCACTATGCGATTACAGATCGCGTTCTGGTACGGCGCCTGCTTGGGCCACACCCACTCCCGCGAAATCGCGGTCTACTCCGTTCGCCAAGGCAACGGCAACCCCGCCTACTTCCACGCTACCGGCCTACGTGCCAGCCGAAACCGCAAACGTATTCTCACCGTCGCTCCCCTCGAAACAGTGCCCGGCGGCGACCCTTCACGTGTCGCATTGGCGCTGGATTTACAGGGACGCGGCACCAGCTTCCACGACCAGGTTCTCAACGACTGTCGCAACCGCGGCATCGGAACCCTCCTGCTGCTCAGCCACAGGAACCCGACCCTTCCAGAGACGAAGAAAGCATTCACCGCCGTCACCGACCAGATCTGTCAGGTCTGGCGGGACTCCACGCTGCCGGCAGGCGCACGGACCTCGCAACACGCGATCTACCTGAGCGGTCCGGTAGCAGTATCGGTCGCCCTCGGTGCGCGCTTGGCCGCCGCAGACCGAAACCGGTGGACAGCGCTGTCCTACAACACGGTGACCAGCACATACGAGTCATTCCCGTCGTAGGGCGCAGCTTCCGCGCGGTCGTCGCAGATCGAACTATGGCTGGGGCGAGGCGTACGCGGACAAGGCCATAGCCAATTCCCTGTCCCTCCGTGAAGGAACGCTCACGGGCGGCGGCACTGGCGCCTGCCGGCGCGCGGAGGCTCGTCCGTGGGCC
Source organism: Nocardia puris (assembly GCF_003315035.1). Lineage (GTDB taxonomy): Bacteria > Actinomycetota > Actinomycetes > Mycobacteriales > Mycobacteriaceae > Nocardia > Nocardia puris. The sequence goes on along the minus strand of NZ_QNRE01000006.1, from coordinate 332,663 downwards.
GCGCGGTGCATCAGGTCTCTACATCAGCTGGTCGAGCATCGATTCTTCGGCCCTACGACGCGCCACGTCCTCGGTCGATACGCCGTGCCCGAGATCGACAATCGCGCCATCGCGTTCGAGCTGCCACGTCCACCCGGCGGGAATCTCCGCATCACCTCTGCGCCGAAACATGACCGACGCTCGGAACCGACGGATCGTCAAGACCGAGAGGGAGCCGCTGCCCAGGTGGACCCATTCCGCCTTCGCTGCGGTGCGCTGTTCCATCAGGCGCGCGAAGGACGCCCGGAGATCGTCAGGCAGGTCATCGAGCAGGACTCGCGTCTCGATATCGGCCAGCTCGGCGTCTAGCGAGGGACCTCGCCCATCTGGTTCACCGACGAACTCGGGCAGCGGATTCGCATTGTTCGACGGGGCAGCGACCCGCAAGATTCTGGCCGTCGAATAACGGCCGTCGACGAAGCAATCCTTGTCCGCTCGATACATCCTGCGCGTGAACCGAACGCGTCGGCCGTCAGTCGCCAGCCGGATATCCCGACGCCCGATCGCCACGACAGTGGTGCGCTCCAGCTTCGCCAGATGGCCTCGCTCATCCACGTACTGGACCTCGACAACAGCGCCGGGCACCAACCACTCGGGCACCTTGTATAGGGGCCTAGGCGGCGGGGCCGGCCGAACCGGACTGCCCAGCGACTCGACCTTGAGGATCAGTTGCCGGAACCGGTGATAGCTGACGCTGCGACCCTGCTGCCGCTCGACTTCCCGAACTCGCTCGCGTAGCTGCCTCAGCGCTTCGGCCACGCTGTCGGGCGACCCGGCGAACGTGGCCGTCTCCTCGCCGAGGTCGACGAGGCAGGGAAGCGCGCACCGATGCTCGTCCAGCACGCGCACAGTCATAGGAGTGAGCCCGGAGATCATGAACGACGAATCAGTCACGTGACCACCTCCATGTTTAGACGACCGCCATCAACCGGCAGACTAGAACGATCGCGGCTATCGCGACGACGTGATCGGCGTGGGTTCTTGTCCGTGCGGGTGATCATGCACTTCGGCCTGAGCAAAGACTTCGCCGCGCCCGGACCCGCGCCGCGTACAGGGTCATGCACCCTCACAAGGCGCCCAACTGCCGCGCATCGCCGGAGCCGGGTAGCTCACGAGGTGCCAGATCAACCGGCGTACGGGCACGGTAGACGTAAGCGAGGCTGATCGTATTCCTATCCGTACGAACGGATACGGGTGTAGAGCGTCCATCGTCCAGGGCAGGAACGCGGTCCAGTTCCCGGCAGGCATGATTTGGCCGCGCTGGTCAACTGGCGTTGTGGACACCGGGCAGAGCAGGGCTTGGACTCTGGCTGTTCTCCCGGACGGGCATGTGGCTGGCTGGTTCACTCAGTGGCGTTGAAGCTGTGCACGATCGCGCTGATCGCGTCCGGAATACCTGAGTGCGGAATCGCGGCGTCCAACCGGTCCATCTGCTCGGCCGTCAGCGGTTTGCCTGCCCAGGCCTCAGCTTGTGACTTCGTGATCAGTTGCCACGGCGGAACCGATTCCAGTGCTCCGGAGCCCACCATTTCTTCGATCCAGGCGGCCGGGTTGGAGTGCGACAGCGTCTCGTCCCACAACTGGTTAGCCCGTGATTTCAGCTCGATCACATCCTTGAGCTTGAGGTTCATGGAGGCGGTCAGCGATTCCATGACACTCGGGGTGAATGCACCGGCTGCGTCGAGTTCGGCGATGAGGCGCGCGAACTGAACTGTGCTGTTGGTCCACATTGTCGGCTCCTGGGTATTTCCGGGCAGAGGATCGGTGATCGGGGTCTGGGAACGCTCGGCACCGCATTCGTGCGGGCGAGTGCGGTGGCGTTGCTGATAACGGCAGCTTTCGTCGTGCTCGATGGGCTGTCGGCGGGCACCGAGTGCGACGTCCCACATCTGCGGCGCAGTGCGGGGCGCCCACGTTCGGCCGTAGGATACGGAGAAGGACGAGGGGTCAGCGCTGCGGATCAGGTTGAGACATGTCCAAGCCCCGCCATGATCGACGCGGCGAAGCTAGCCACGAAGCCATCGACAGAGCCAACCGACTGCGCGAAGTGTCGCGTTCCCGGATCAGACGGTCACGCGACCGTGAGAAGTCCATCACAGTCGAAGCAAAGAAGTACTTCGCCGCTGGGGACGCCATCAGCGCGATCGAGCATCGCCGTGATGCCGCGATAGCCCGATTAGAGCGCCAGATCGAAGAGCAGCGAGCGACGGCAGCCGGGGAGATCTTCCATCTTCTCGAGACACAAGCAGCGGCAGTTCGGACTATTCGGGAACTGGAGCCAGACGATGACGCGGTGGTCGAGTTGCTGGAGACGCCGCTGAAAGCCATGAGACAGCTTCTGGCACGCGTCGACAGAGAGCTGAAAGCACGGACCAAGCCGTCAACGACGCCGACCGAACCCGGCCCCGCGATGGCCCCCAACAATCGTGGGCGATCGTCATGACGACAGTGAACGACGTGTCAGCAGTTCAGGCGCCCGCGGTGATCGAACCATCGGCAGTGAGCGTGGACCGCCGACACAATTCGATCGTCGCGATTGTGACAGGTGCCTCGAGGAGTGCGTTGCATTTGACAGGCGCTCGAACACTTGATGCTGGGTACCGGCCCGCTGACAGGGATCGGCGCGGGCACCTTGCCGCAGAATGACGCGTCGTTGGTCTGGTTGGCTGGGTAGGCGCCGACATGGGCTGTGGCTCGATCTGTGAGGATTGTGCGTGCTCGATTCACCTCATTCGCAGTACGGCTCCGCCCGCTCGACGGAGCAATAACTGGGTCACGCGTTCGTCTCAACAGATGAATGGCAGCTCGCCGACGAGTTCGGTAACGGGAGGCCGCTGACCGGGACCATTCCGATGCAGCCCAGCTATTCGCGTGGTTCACGATGCCGCTCCCGTGTGGCGCGCACGGCCAGCCAGGGACATCGGAAGTCCTAAAGCGAGGCGTGTCGGCCGCTTCAACCTACGAGTTCCCCGCTCGCACGACAACGAACTCGGCGCGGAAAGGCGAATCGAGCGACGCCAGGCGAGTGCGTGCTCCGGTCTGCGACCAAATTCTCATCTCGATCACGCGGGGGCGGCTGGTCGATGCGGCCGATCGAGGCGACGCCGCCGGTGCCGCGCGGCTGGTCTAGATGCCCGAGACCACGACGAATTGGCCCGGAGGGGTGTGCGGCTCGCCAGCCGGCATGCCCCGAACTACCCCGGGCGCGCACCGCGGTTCGATACACCAGCCGATCCGTCACGCTGACCTCATGCCTCGCCTCTGCGGCCCAGGCCGAGTAGCCGAGCCGCGCGCGACGCGACCGAGCAAATGTTCGGCAACCGGAGTTTGGATGACCTCGGCGCATCCTTCGAGCGGGCCGACCGAGGGCATCACCGCGGTTGCTCACCCGTCGGCGAATCCGGTGTGGCACACTCTTGGCACACCGGACGCGCATGGACCGAGGCGCGCGGCGCATTCCCCCAGCAGAAATATCCTCTGACCAGGGCCTTCCCGGCGAATTGCGTTCGAAGGTCGGCCTCGGACCCGCTGGTGTGTAAAACCAGTGCTCTACCGCTGAGCTATACGTCCGGGCCGCCGGTGGGCCGACGACAATCGGCCATGAATGTACCGTGACCAGGCAATCGTCCTCAAACCGCCAGGTCAGGGCCGTCCCGGCGCGCCGGGAACAGCCGGAGGGGCACCGCGGCGGACGGGCTGGCCGCGAACGCGGACATACCGGACGCCCGGTTCCCCGGTCAGTCGCTGTAATCCGACCGCGCGCGTTATCGGGGACTTCATCCGGTGGATGCCTGTACGGCAGACAATGACCGCAGCCTGACCTGGTCACCGAGAAGTCCGCCGAACGGCGGAGGAAGTGGACCAGAGGCATGTCTCGAATCTCAGCCAGGCGTTTCGGCGTCGTCACCGTAGCGGCCGTCGCCGCACTAGTCGTCTCCGCGTGCGGATCGGGCGACGAGTCCGATCAGGCACAGCCACTGGTCTTCGCCGCGGTTCCGTCCGAGGAGTCGACGAGCTTGGAGCAGGGGTACGCCCCCATCATCGCGATGCTGGAGCAAGAGACCGGACGCGAGATCATCTTCCAGAACGCCACCGACTACGCGGCGGTCATCGAAGGCCAGCGGGCGGGCAAGATCCATTTCGCGCAGTACGGACCGTTCTCCTACGTGCTCGCGAAGAACTCCGGCGTCGAAACCACGCCGATCGGCGCGTTCGTGGACGAGCCGGGCGGCAAGCCCGGGTACCAGTCCTACGCGATCACCAAGTCGGACTCGCCGGTGAACTCGCTGGCCGACTTCCGCGGTAAGAGCGTGTGTTTTGTCGATCCGGCTTCCACCTCGGGCTATCTGTACCCCTCCGCGGGTCTGCTCGCGGAGGGCATCGACCCGAAGAATGATGTGAATCCGGTGATGGCGGGCGGGCACGACGCGTCCGTGCTCGCCGTGATGAGCGGGCAGTGCGAGGTCGGCTTCGCCTACGACACGATGGTGGACAGCGTGCTGATCGAGAAGGGTCAGCTCGCGGAGGGCGATGTGAAGGTCGTGTGGAAGTCGGAGGTGATCCCCGGCTCTCCGTTGGCGATCAGTTCCCAGCTCGATGCCGATCTGCTCGAGACCATCACCAAGGCGGTTCACGAGAAGGGCAACGTCGACTACTTGATGGCCAACGGCTTCTGCACCGACCCGTGCGACATCGGTGAGGAGAACGGCTGGGGTTACACGCCGGTCGACGACGCCCTCTATGACGGTGTCCGCAAGGTGTGCGAGACCACCAAAGACGAGAAGTGCGAGTAGCCATGGCTGTCGAACCGGGCGTCGTCGTCGAATTCGACGGTGTGACCAAGCGATTCGGGCAGCAGGCCCCGGCGCTGGACCGGGTGTCGTGCACTGTGCGCGCCGGCGAAGTAGTCGTTCTGCTCGGGCTGTCCGGATCAGGCAAGTCGACGCTGCTGCGTCACGTCGACGGTCTGGTCGCGCCGAGCGAGGGTACGGTCACCACCTTGGGTGTCGATGTCGGCACGGCACGCGGGCGTGAACTGCGCGCGCTGCGCACGCGAGTGGGTTTCGTATTCCAGCAGTTCCACCTGGTCGCAAGCCTGACCCTGTTGGAGAACGTGTGCACGGGCGCGCTGGCGTCCTTGCGCGGACCGCGCTTCGGCCTGATCACCTACCCGAGGTCGGTGCGGCTGCGAGCACTCGAGAATCTCGACCGGGTCGGCCTCGCCGACCAGGCGTTCCAGCGGGCCGACACGCTCTCGGGCGGACAGCAGCAACGCGGCGCGGTGGCGCGGGCGCTGATGCAGCAGCCGGAGATCCTGCTCGCCGACGAACCGGTCGCCTCCTTGGACCCCGAGTCGGCCGATCAGGTGATGCGCCTGATCGCCCGCATCAGCGCCGAGGACAACCTGACGGTGCTGTGCAGCCTGCACCAGGTCGAGCTCGCGCTCACCTGGGGCGACCGGGTGATCGGACTGCGGTCGGGCCGAGTGGTGCTGGATACGCCGACCGGTGGCCTCAGCAGGGACGCGGCAATGGCGGTGTACGCCAAGGTCGCGGTGCCCGGGCCGGTGCTGGCCAAGACAGGATGACCATGCGCGTGGAGTCGTCGTCGCGGACCCCGTCCGCGGCGACGCTGAAGCGACCTGGTCCCGGGTCGACGGTCGCGCTGATGGTCGCGCTCGGCGTGCTGGGAGCGGGGATCTGGTCGGTGGCCGATCTCGGCATCGAGCCGTCCACCTTCGTCGACAGCGTGCACAACGCCGTCGATTTCAGCAGCCGGATGCTTCCGCTGGACTTCCCCGGCCTCGGTGAACTGGCGACCCTGACCGGGCAGACGCTGGCGATCGTGCTGTGCGCCACGCTGCTGTCGGTACTGTTGAGCATTCCGGTCGCGGTGCTGGCCGCCGGAAACACGAGCCTGTCGCGGTCCTCTCGATTCGGGGCCCGGGCGCTGATCGTCGCCGCCAGGGCCGTCCCCGATGTCGTGCTGGCGATCATCTTCTTCCGGGTGTTCGGTTTCGGCGCGCTGGCCGGTGTGCTGGCCATGGGCATCCATTCGGTGGGCATGGTCGGCAAGCTCTACGCCGATGCGATCGAGCAGATCGACGAGGGTCCGCGCTCGGCGGTGCGCGCCACGGGCGCGAGCCGGTGGCAGGAACTGGTCTCCGGGGTGCTGCCGCAGGTGATCCCCGCCTTCGTGGCGACAGGTCTGCACCGATTCGACATCAACCTGCGAATCTCGGTGCTGCTGGGGTTCGTCGGTGTCGACGGCATCGGACTGGCCATGGCGACGGCGTTCCGCCGCCTGGACTACCAGCGTGGCATGGCGCTGGCGCTGGTCGTGTTGCTGGTGTGCGTCCTGGTGGAGGTGCTCAGCGGCGTGATCAGGCGGGCCGTGCTGTCCGCCGAGGGCACGGCCGGCGGTGCCACGCCGCGACCGGGCCAGGTCACCCCGCCGTGGACGGCGCGGCGGATTCGCCGGACCGTGTACGCGGGTGTCACGGCGTTCGTCGTGCTCGCCGCGATCTGGGGAGCGGACCTGTCACCGGGACAGTTCTTCGGTTCGCTCGGCGATCTGGGGCAGACCGTCGGCCTGTTCTGGCCGCCGGAGACGGGCGGGATCTTCGACGCGCTGCTCGCGGACTTGCTGATCACCATCAAGATCGCGCTGGCGGCGACGCTGATCGGTGCGGTGCTGGCCTTCGTCATCGGGTCGCTGGCGGCCCGCAATGTCGCCCCGACACCGGCGATCGCGCAACTGTTCCGCAATATCATCGTCGGCGTGCGCGGGCTGCCGGAACTGGTACTGGCCATCGTGTTCGTCGTGATCACCGGCCTGGGACCGGTGGCGGGCGCGCTCGCGTTGGCCATCGGCACGATCGGGTTGCTCGGCAAACTCACCGCCGACTCGCTCGAGGAGGTCGATCCCGACATCGAGCACGCGGTCCGTGCGACCGGAGCCGGTCCCTGGCAGGTGTATTTCGGGGCGACACTGCCGCAGGCGGCGCCCGCCTTCGTCGGCAACCTGCTCTACCAGCTCGACGTGAACATCAGATCGGCGACCCTGCTGGGCATCGTCGGTGCGGGTGGCATCGGCTTCCATCTGCTCAACGCGACCCGTGTGCTCGAGTTCGGCGTGGTCACCACGGTGATGCTGATGGTGTTCGCCACCGTGATGGCGGTGGAGCTGCTCGCGGTGTGGTTGCGGCGGGTGGTGCGGTAGCGACGCGGACCCATCCGGGCCCGCGATCGGCCGAAGGCCGCACTCGGCACGGTGCCGACCGGGAAACAACTTGCTCAGTTGTTCACCTCCCGCGTCGGCGCCGTTCCGATGAGCGCGGTTGTCCGGACAAGCGCGCGGCGCAGTCTGTCGGCATGACATCGAGCAGGTATCTCGCGATCGCCGAAGAACTCGCGCGGGAACTGGAATCGATGGCCCCCGGGAGCCGGGTGCCGAGCGAGAACGAGATCGCCGCGCGGTTCGGTGTCGGCCGGGCCGCGTCGCGATCGGCATTGCAGGAACTCGAGCGCAGGCTGGTGGTGCGCCGCATCCAAGGTGCCGGCACCTTCGTCAACCGGCGTATCGACTACGTCATCTCCGGCAGCAGACCCCCGTCCTGGCACGCCACGGTGTCGGCGGCGGGCGCGCGGCCCCGCGCGATGGTCAAAGCGATCGACCGGACGCCGCTGCCTCCGGACGTGGCCGCCCAGTCGGGCCTGCGCCGCGGCGCTCCGATGCACCGGATAACCCGGGAGTTCTACATCGATGACCTGCTGGCGTCCTGGGTCACCGAATGGGTCCCCGTCGCCTCGGTGCCGGAGCTGGAAACCGCACTGCACGTGGTGGATTCGCTGGACGCGGTGCTGCGTCAGATGGGCATGGTCGCACCGACACGCGCCTGGTGCCGGGTGGGTGTGGATCTGCCACCCGCCGACGTCGTCACGGGGTTGCGCATGGAGAGCTGCCAGCCCGCCTGGCGGGTCGAGAGCCTGAGCTGCGATGGGGAAGCGGGCCCGCCGATCATGTTCAGCCGCACGTGGACTCGCCTCGACGCGGTGCGTGTCGTGGTCGAGATGGACAACCGGGCATCCGACTGCGGGTGCCCGACGAGAGGAAGGTGGCAAGACCATGCTCAGCCGTGAGGAGCGCGCCGAGCTCCTGGCCGAAGCCGACGCCGAGGCGCTGATCGCCCTCGCCGACGCGTGCCTGGCCGACGGCGCGCCGTTCCAGGTGCTCTCCCCGCCCGAGGTGGGGTCGGTGGCCGCGCAGGTCGCCGATCCGGTCGCGGCCGACCGGTTTCTGCTCGGGGACATCCTGGCCTGCCGGGCCGAGGTGGAACTGGACGGGCACCGGGGGTGGGCGATGCGACTGGGTGACGAGCGCGCCGCGGTGCTGGCCGCCGCCGTGCTGGACGCCGAGGCGCTCGCCGGCCGCGCGCAGGCGGCCGCCGTGGATGAGCTCTGCGATCGCGTGCGGGAGCGGCGCCTGCGCGCCGAGGAGCGGGAGTGGGCCGAACTCGCCCCCACCGTCGTGGAATTCGAGGAGCTGACATGACGACCGCCACGCGGATCGCCGCGGCGGCCCTGAGCCCCGACACGGCCCACACGGTCTTTCGTACCGTGCTCGACGCGCTGGCCCGGCCGGGAACGGTCGTCGAGCTGCCCGAGGCCGCGCTCCCCGCGCCGCTGCTCGCCGTGAGCGCGCTCGCCGACCACGGCGCCGGGATACACATTCTCGGTGCGGATGCGGCGGCGTGGACCGACGCACTCCGGGTCACCACGGGGGCGCCCGAAGCCGCGCTCGGGACGGCGCGCCTCGTCGGTGCGTTGCGTCCGTTGTCGGGGGCGGAACTGACGACGCTGTCGCGCGGGTCGGCGGCGGCGCCCGAGCGAGGCGCGCTGGCCGCTGTGCCCGTCGCCGCGTTGGACGGCGGGGTGCCGCTGCGGCTGAGCGGGCCCGGGATCGACGGCGTGGCAGAGCTCGCGCCGCTCGGATTGCCAGGGGACTTCCTCGCCGCGCGTGCCGAGGCTGTCGCGGGTTTCCCGGCGGGCGTGGACTTGCTGCTGGTCACCGCCGACGGCCGGATGGCCGGGTTGCCACGGACGACGGTGCTGTCGGCGCCCGGTCCGCATGCCGACGCCGCCGTGGATGGACGCGGATTTCCCGCGCGAGCACAGGAGGATTGATGGGATACTCGGGCGCACGCGGCGGGCTCGCCGCGATTCTGGCCGCCGAGCGGCTGGTCGAGGACAAGCGCGAGGTTGCCGCCAGGGAGATGCCGGCCGGTACGGTCGCCGCGACCTTCCGGCTCGGTGTCGATCGTGTGATGGGGGAGGCCGGCCTCTACCACGAGGCGACCGCGGGTGCGGCGTTCCGCCAGGCCGAAGGCGACACGATGGAAGCCACCCATCTGGTGCGCGCGCACCGGTCGCGGCTGCCGCGGCTGGCGACGAGCGAGCCGATCGATCCGGACGAGATGACGGTGCTGCGCCGTATCGTGCCCGCGTTCCGGGAACCCGACGGGCCGCAGTTGCTCGGCCGGACAACGGATTACACCGCACGCATGCTCGACACCGGCGAGGCTCGCGAGTCCGTCGCCCAGCGGGCGCCGGGCGCCGCGCCCAGAGCCGCGACGCCCGGCGTACGACAGCCCCGGCGGTTCCTGGACCAGCTCCGCAAGATGGACCTGGTGGTGGAACACCGGGGGGAGAACGGCGATCCCGAGCCCCACGACATCGCTCGCACCCCCGCTCGTCCGCCCGCGCCGCGCTCCGCGGTGCTTTCGGCCATGGCCCGCGCCGAGACCGGCGGCCTGGTGGGGCTGTGGTATCGGTCGATCCTCGGCCCCGACGGAGACATCCACGAGGTGACGCTGGGAGAGGTCAGGCACGGCTGGCTGCCGCTGCGGGTGCGCCATCCGCACACCGGCAATCCCGTGACCATCGGCAGGTTCCGCGCCACCGAGGCCGAGGCGATCGAGGATCTGGACGGCGCGGAGGAGGATCGCGCTCGCTTCGACGTCGGATACGGATTGTGCCTGGGCCACAACGAGCGCAAGGCGATCGCGATGGCGAATCTCGACATCGCCAATCGGCGCTTCGGACGCACCGGCCCATTGGAACAACTGCTCCTGATGACCACCGATGGGCTGGACTCCGCGGGCTTTCTGGAGCACCTCAAGCTGCCGCACTACGTGACCTTCCGATCGATGGTCGAACGCAAGCAGGCGATGCGCGCCGACGCGGACGCCGATCGGCGCCGTGCCGAATCGTGGGGAAGGACCTGCCGATGACTGTCCTCGACATCATGGAAACCCTCGACGCCGCGGCGGCGGTCCCCGGACTGCTCGACGAGGGCGCCAAACGGGAGATTCGTCGCGCGGTGCTGACCGCGGTGTGCGTACCCGGGTTTCAGGTGCCGTTCGGTTCCCGGGAGATGCCGGTGGCGCGCGGCTGGGGTTCGGGAGGTCTGCAGGTCACGCTGGGGGTGATCGGCGCTGATGACACCGTGAAAGTCATCGATCAGGGCGACGACGCCGGCGTGAACGCCACGAATCTGCGCCGTTTGATCGCGAGCAGCACCGGATGCGCCTCGACCGCCGACACCAGGGAGGCGACCGTCATCCAGTCGCGGCATCGGGTGCCCGAGGAGGACTTGGGCCCCGAGCACCTGCTCGTCCTGCAGGTTCCTGTTCCCGAACCGTTGCGAGGAGTGCAGAAGTCGGTCTCGGAGTGCGGGCGGATGCACGCCGAAGGGGACTACGCGATGATCTGGGTGAGCTTGTACGAGGATCTGGTCCGCAACGGGCTCATCACGCAGTCCACCGGATATCCCGTGCTGGTCGGCGGCCGGTACGTCATGGCCACCACGCCCATCCCGCGCTGGGATGTGCCCAGGCTGCATCAGGCGCGGCACCTGACGTTGTTCGGCGCGGGCCGGGAGAAGAAGATCTACGCCGTGCCCGCGTACACCGATGTGCGGCCGCTCAGTTTCGACGACGTACCTTTCGAGGTCGAACACGCGCCGGGCGCGGTGTGCGGGCGCTGCGGCCGCGACGACGCGTTCCTGGTCGAGGCGGGCCCCGACGGTGGGTACGCGTGCAGCGATATCGAGTGGTGCAGCCGTGTGCGCGACGGGGACGCCGACGTCGAGGCCCACCGTCGTCGCGCGCCGCTGTCGATGCTGCCCGACCCTCAGCGGCGACTGGCAGTCCCCGAGACGCGCGCGTCCGCGGCTCCCGCGCGCCGGCGCGCCACGCCGGGGACCGAGTGGGCCCTGCGCGTGCGGTCGCTGGGCAAGGTGCACGGCCTCGGTGGCGCCGACGCCGTAGCGGGCACCGGACCCGGCTACGGCACCTCGATCAGTCCGGGCACCGGCGCCATCGTCGCCGCCTGGGACGTGTCGTTCGACGTCGCGCCCGGTGAAGCTCTCGGCGTCATCGGCGAGTCCGGATCGGGGAAATCGACTGTACTCAGCTGCGTGATCGGCGATCAGGCCGCGACCGCCGGTGAGGTCTATCTGCGGGCGGTGGACGACGGGCGAACGGATCTGTCGACCTTGTCGATGAGTGGGCGGCGGGCGCTGCGCGTGGACCAGATGGCCGTGGTGCATCAAGACCCGGCCGCCGGACTGGACCTGCGGATCAGCGCGGGCGGCAATATCGCAGAGCGCCTGACCGCCGCGGGCTGGCGCGGCTACCACGCGATCCGGCAGCGGGCCGCCGAACTGCTCGACCGCGTCGAAGTTCCGCTGCGCCGGATGGACGATCCGGTCGGCACCTTCTCCGGCGGCATGCGCCAGCGGGTGCAGATCGCCAAAGCTCTCGCCACCGAACCGCCGGTGCTGCTGCTCGACGAACCGACCACCGGACTCGACGCGTCGGTCGCGGCCGGTGTGCTCGACCTGCTGCGGGAACTCCTCGCGGAGCGCGACGTCGCGGCGGTGGTGGTCAGCCACGATTTCGCGGTCATCGAGGCACTCACCGATCGCTGTGTCGTCATGCAACTGGGCCGGGTGGTCGAGACCGGGCTCACCGATCAGCTCGTCAACGATCCCCACCATCACTACACGCAGCGGTTGGTCGCTGCGGCCAGGAGGTGACGCCGTGCCTGTGCTCAGCGTCCGGAATCTGCACAAAACCTTCACCCTGCACACCATCGACGGGCGCACCGTGACGTCGCTGTCCGGCGTCGATCTCGACATCGACGCCGGTGAGCACGTGGCGCTGGCCGGTCCCAGCGGCGCGGGCAAGTCGTCGCTGCTGCGCTGTGTCCACCGCACGTACCTCCCCGACACGGGGTCGGTCACGTTGACGACCGCGGCGGGAGCGGTCGAGCTGACCGATCTCGACGATCGCGCCATGGCCCGGTTGCGCGGCCGCGAGTTCGGTTACGTGGCGCAGTTTCTCGCCGCACCGCCGCGGACCGGGCCGTTGCGCGTCGTCGCCGCGGCGGCGCGCAGGCGGGGCCTGGCACCCGACGCCGCGCAGGCGGCGGCCGTCGACGCGTTGCGACGGCTCAACCTGGACGAGGCGCTGTGGGACGTCGACTGCCGCGTACTGTCGGGCGGCGAGCGCCAGCGCGTCAACCTCGCGGCGGGCACCGTCGCACCACCGCGGCTGCTGTTGCTCGACGAGCCGGTGTCCGCGCTGGACCCGGCCAACCGCGCCGCGGCGCTCGACCTGATCGAATCGCTGTCCGGCGCGGGTGTCGCGGTGCTCGCGGTGTTCCACGATCTCGACGCGATGCGGCGGCTCGCCACGCGGGTCCTGGTACTGGACGGCGGCCGGATCACCCGATCCGGTGCGCCCGGCGACGTGCTGGCGGGGGTGTTCGCATGACCGCCCCGACGCGCCACCGCGGTTGGACTCCGGCGGCCGCGCCGGCCAGCTATACCCTCGGCCATGTGCGCGCGGTGCTGCCGGACCGTGTCCTCGATGACGCGTTGATCGTGGTGCGCGACGGTCGTATCGCCGCGGTCCAGACACATCGCGCCGGAGTTCGTGCCGATCTGGACGGCGCCGGACTGTTGTGTGTGCCCGGACTGATCGACGTCCACAGCGACGGCCTCGAGCGGGAGCGCGCGCCGCGGCCCGGGGCCGAACTGCCGATGGAGTTCGCACTGCGGTCGTTCGAGGGCAAGTTGCGCGCCGCGGGGATCACCACGGTGTTTCACGGCGCCGGATTCGAGGAGCGTGGCAGCGCGGGCCTGCGGCGTTCGGTGGACGCCGCCCTGCAGCTGTGCGCGGCCGTCGACGAGTACTCGGGCGGTTCGGTGGACCATCGCATCCTGTACCGGCTGGATGTGCGGTGCCCGCGCGGACTGGCGGCGCTGCGCGCGCGGCTCGACGCACTCCCGGGATCGGAACGCCAGCTCGTGTCCCATGAGGACCACACGCCGGGACAGGGCCAGTACGCCGACCGCGGCTACTTCGAGCGCTACATCTCCGGAACCCAAGGCCTCACCGAGGACCAGGCGCGAGACGCCGTCGATCGGCTGATCGCCGAGCGCGACGGCAGGCTCGCGGACCGGGACCGGGCGCTGGGCTGGCTCGGCGCCCAGGCCGTCTCCGGTCGTGTCCGGTTGCTCGGGCACGATCCCGCCGACGCGCAGGAGATCGCGGACCTGCACCGGCGTGGCGGATCGGTCGCCGAGTTCCCGACCACCGTCGCGGCCGCGACGGCGGCGCGGGAGCTGGGATTGCCGGTCGTCATGGGCGCGCCCAACGTGTTGCGCGGCGCCTCCCACAACGGCAACGCGTCCGCCCGCGAGCTGGCCGGACGTGGCCTGGTCACCGCGCTGGCCTCGGATTACCTGCCCTCGGGCCTGCTCACGTCGGCCCTCCTGCTGGCGCGCGAGGGATTGACGACGCTGCCCGACGCCATCGGCTTGGTCACCGCGGGCCCGGCCGCGGTGGCGGGCCTGACCGATCGCGGGTCGCTGACCGAGGGGGCGCGGCCCGATCTGGTGCTCGTGGACGCGGGCCCGAGCTGGCCCGCGGTGCGGGCCGTGCTCGGCGTCGAGGCAGGGGAACGGCGATGACCGGCAGTGAGGTGATCCGATGGCCGGTGCCCGAACCCGAGCTGCCGGCGGAGACGGACTCCGTGCTCGCGGCGGCCGCACGGGCGGCGGCCGCCGGATTCCGGGACGCGCGTGCGCGATTCACCCGAGCCGAGCTCGCCGAGAAGGTGGAGATGGGCGCCGACGGCACTCCGACCATGCGGCTGGATGTGCTCGTGGACGGCCGGATCGTGGACGTCGCGAACGCCAACGGGGTGAATCTGCTGAGTGAGGAGATCGGCGCGGTCGACCTGGGGTCGGCGCGCACCCTGGTGGTCGACCCGGTGGACGGCACCGCCAATGCCGCCGCCGGCGTGCCACTGTCGGCGTTCTCCGCCGCGATCGTGCACGACGGAATCGCGGTCGAAGCACTGACGTGCTGGTTGGATACCGGACGCTGCTGGCACGCCGTGGCCGGGCGCCCGGCGCCCTATCGAACGACCGGACGGCGCGAGCTCGACGGCGCCGCCGTGAGCCTCTTGCGTCCGCACGCACGCAACGCCGACGCCTGGTGGCGGGTGACGCGCCGGGCCGAGCGGGTGCGCATCCTGTCGACCAGCTGCTTGGAAGCGGCGCTGGTGGCCGAGGGCTCCGTCGACGCGTTCGCCGACACCGGCTCGGACACACACCGGCTGATGGACCTGGTCGCCGCGCTGGTGCTCGTGCCCGCCGCGGGGGGCGCGGTCCGGGACGCGTTCGGTAGGCCGATCGACTTCGACCCGGATCTGACCCGTCGCTGGTCGGGCGTGGTGGCCGCGTCCGAGCGATTGGCCGACCAGTTGTGCGCCGAGATCGCGGCCACCACGCCCGCGCTCACCGGCGCGGAGCTGGCGGCGCTGATCGATGGACTCGCGGGGCTGCCCTACGGCGGCGAAGCCGTCGACCAGCGCACCCACGCCCTGCAGACCGCATGGCACGCCGCGCGTTCCGGGGCGACCGACGAAGTGGTCCTCGCCGCCGCGTTGCACGACATCGGTCGCGCGGCATCGGTCCGGGCCGAGTTCCCCGGCTTGCCTCATGAGGTGTCAGGAGCCCGGTTCGTCGAACGCCACATCGGTGCCCGCGCCGGATGGCTTGTCGGCCAGCATGTTCCGGCCAAGCGCTATCTGGTGGCCACGGATCCGGGCTACGCGTCGACGCTGAGCCCGGCCTCGATCGCCTCGCTGCGTGCGCAGGGCGGCCCGATGGACGACCGCGAGGTGGCCGAGTTCGCCGCGCATCCCGACGCAGGCACCGCCGCGCTGTTGCGCCGATGGGACGACGCGGCCAAGGACCCCACGGCCCCAGCGCTGCCGCTCGCCGACGTGCTCGCCGCGTACGCGCGAATCCGCGCGGACGGCGGAACCGGGCCGCGCTGAACGGGTTCGGCTCCCGGTCTGATCGGGCCCGGCGGCCGCTCGCACCGAGCTGCCGCCGGGCCCGATCGTCGTTCAAGCCCCTACGGCGCGTGACGCGAGCCGAGCCTGGGCGCCCGGCCTCGCGAAGACCCGGCGACCATCTCGCCACAAACCGACGCCGACGAGCGCCGTGCCGTGGCGCCGATACAGAGTCGCGGTCAAGGGCCGCCCGACGGCGATGCCCGGATGCGCGATGCCGAGCACCTCGGCGGGCCGGGCCGACACCATGCGCACCGCGCGCGCCAGGTCGCCGTCACCGGCCGCCAGCACCTGGGTGGCGGTGTGCAGCGCCGAAGGCAGATAGTCCGAGCACAGCACATCGCACACCCCGGCGCGCACCGCGTCGGCCACCAGCAGATTCGCCGACGAGGTCGAGCGGCCGCGCACCGCGTTCGGTGCGCCGAGCACGACGGTCATCCCCAGCTCACCGGCCCGGCGGGCGGCGTCCATGGTGAGGGGGAATTCCGCGATGGTGGCGCCGGCCGCCCGCCCTTCCTCGATGTGTTCGGGACTGCGATCGTCATGCGTCGCCAGCACGACACCGTGCTCGCGCGCCAGCGCCGACACCTGCTCGCGGCGGTGACCGACGGCGCGCTCGCGAGCGGGGCTCACCCGGAAGACCTCTTCGACCTCCGCGGGACTGACACCCCAATCCGCGGAATAGAAGTCGCGTAGCTCGTCGAGCGTCGCGAATCGGCTGCGGCGCAGGGTGGTTTCGATCATCGAGACCACAGCGATCCGGCTCGATACATCGAACAGGGACTCCAGGGCGCCGACCGCGCGGTCGTCGGTGAGCTCCACCCTGGCGTGGATACGCCAGTCACACGCCAGATCCGGCCCGAGTCGTTCGAGCGACTCGGCCAAACGCCCGGCGTCCTCGATGGCGATGCCCTTGCGCGGCGAGTCCTCGCAGCGCGCCGCGATGCACACCACGCCCATGCCCGCCGCGGCGCATTCGGCGTCGAGCACGGAAAGGACGGTGTCGTGGTCGAGGGTGACCGTCGCGCGTGGTCGCCTGCGTTCGACGAGATTGTCCAGATGCAGGTCCACCCCGGCCGGCACCAAGAAGTAGTCGCCCGGCGCACCCTCGGCGAGTTCGGTGACCACGCCGAGCTCATCATCGATGACCACCGCCGCGGCGGTGATCACGGACGCGCCGTGTCCCGTGACGATGGTGACCCCGTGATAGGTGCTCACCGCAGGTCCACCGTGAACTGGATCCGATCCCCGCGGAATCGGTGCTGGACGAGCGCCACTGGATTTCCTCCTCGATCGACATTGAGCCCGTCGACGCACAGCAGTGGCGACCCGACGGGGATCCGAAGCAGCGCCGCGTCGTCGCGGTCGGCGACATCCGCGGCGAACGTGCGGTGGGCGCGGACGATACGCACGGCGTGGGTCTCGCGCAGCATCTGGTGCAGCGACCGCTTGCCGTCCCATCCCGCCGCCAGCCCGGCGGCGAGGACGGTGACGGTCAGCGACCAGGGCACGCCGTCGACGATCCGCAGGCCGCGAAACCGGCGCGCGCGGCCGAGCACCGCGTCGTCGACGTCTTCCACCGACAGCGGGCGAGCCACCACGTCATGGCCGGATTCGCCCATGGCCAGCGTGAAGCTGGCCTCCCGGCCAGTCGACACGTCGTACCGCACGATGGGTGGTGCGACGAACGAGCCCGTGCCCATTCGTGTTTCGATGCGACCGCGCTGTTGCAGACCGGTCAGCGCCCGGCGCACCGTCAGGCGGTTGACGCCGTACTCCGCGGCGAGCTCGGCTTCGCTCGGCAGCCGGTCACCCGGGGCGAACTCGTGCTCGAGCCGCCGTTCGAGTTCTTCGCCGATCTGACGGTAGAGAGGGACCGCGGCGTAGCGGTTCACCGCTGTCGATTCAGCCACGGTCACCTCGCAGGATCCGGCGGCGGATGGCCACCGAGACCCGTTCGATGCCGAGTACGACGACGAAGATGGCCAGGATGATGGCGAGCGCTTCGTCGTAGCGCAGCAGGGTCATCGACACCGACAGCTCGATGCCGATACCGCCCGCCCCGACCAAGCCGAGCACCACCGACGAGCGTGCCGAGGATTCCAGTGCGAACATCGCGGTGGTGACGAACGAGGGCAGACAGGTGGGAAAGACCGCACCGAGCAGCACAGCCGGCCCCGATCCGCCGACGGCCCGCATGCTTTCGATCGTGCCCACGCCGACCTCCTCGATACTCTCGGCGAAGAACCGGCCGCAGAAGCCCATGACATCCACCGCGATCGCCAGCACGCCCGCTTCGGGGCCGAGCCCGACAGCGATCACGAAAATCAGGCCCCACACCAGATCGGGAATGGTGCGGCAGACCGTGATGACCGCGCGGGCGGCGACGTAGAGGACGCTCGCCGGCGTGGTGTTGGCCGCGGCGCACACCGCGAGCGGCAGACTCAGCAGCACACCCGTGAGGGTGCCGAGCAGGGCCATCTGCACCGTCACCAGCAGGGCGCCCAGGATCGGGCCCGCACGACCGAAATCCGGTGGTACGGCATCGGAGAGGAACTCGCCGAGCCGGAACACTCCGGTGGACAGTGCCTCCGGATGGATCGCGACGCCTTGGGTCCAGCCGTGTCCCAGCAGGCCGAGTACCACCACGAGCAGCAGGATGGTGGGTGTACTCGGCCTGCGCAGCCGTGCGGGCGGTGTGGTCGTGGGTGTCACGAGACGGCACCGCCGTACACGGCGTCGAAGGTCGTCTCGTCGCAGTCGGCGGCCGGGCGGTCGAGCACGATCCGGCCCGACCCGAGACCGACGACGCGGTCGCAGTACTCGAGGGCCAGCGCGCTCTGGTGGAGGGCGAGCACGACGGTGGCGCCGGAGTCGGCGGCGCAGTCGCGCAACAGCGCCAGCACCCGCTCGGCAGCGGCCGGATCGAGGCTGGCGATCGGCTCGTCCGCCAGGATCAGAGACGGTCGCTGCATCAGCATCCGCGCGATCGCCACGCGCTGCTGCTGGCCGCCGCTGAGCGCGGCCAGCCGCATCCCGGCCCGGTCGGCCAATCCCACGCGATCCAGACACTCCATCGCCTCGGCGCGGACCGATGCGGGGCTGATCGGGGTGAGCAGGCACCGCAGGCCGTGTCGGCCGGCCGCCCCCTGCAGCACCGTGTCGAACACTCCCATCCGCCCGATCAGGTGCGAACGCTGGAAGACGAATCCGGTACGTCGCCGCACCTCGCGCAGTTCGCCCCTGGACGCGGACGCGAGATCCGTACCGCCGACCACGACCGCTCCGGCACTGGGCCGCTGGAGCCCGATCACACACCGCAGCAGCGTCGACTTTCCCGCACCGTTCGTGCCGACGAGCGCGACGATCTCACCGCGCCGGACGCGCAGCCCGACGCCGTCGACGGCCGTGCGGCCGCCGGGGAAGCGAACGATCACGTCGCGCAGCTCGATCGCGGGTGCGGTGGCGGCCCCGGTGGGCGATATCGCCATAGCGGGCGCTCGGGTCATCGGTCAGTTCCCGACGAACTCGGTGAAATCCTCGACACCGATGGCGCGATACATCGCGCGCACCGTGTCGTAATCGGCGTCGGTGACTTCGACGACCGTGGAGCCGGCGAACTTGGCGTTGTCCTTGCCCTCCAGGATCGCGGCCAGCAGGACGTCGTAGTCGTCCAGGAACGCCCGGCGGATCTTGTCGCTGACCTCGGGATCGAGCCCGTCACGGGCCATCAGCAGGTCGGGCGGCAGGATGGGACCCTCCGCGAGCACCGGGAAAGCCGCGCGCTCGTCTTCGGCCACATACTCCTCGTAGTCGTGACAGCCGACGCCGACCGCCGCCACGTCGCCGCGTTCGAGTGCCGCGTGCACCGCGTCGCCGACGGTCAGCACCTCGACGTCGGTGCGTGGCTGTAGCCCCGCGTCGACGAGCATCTGCGACGGGCCCAGATGTCCGCTGGTGGAACCGATATCGCTCATCGCGATGCGCTGCCCGCGCAGATCGGTGAGCGAGGCGACCCCGCTGCTCCCGGTCGTGTAGACGCACGATCGGTAGCCGTCTCGTTCGATCGCGACGATCGGCTGAGCCTCGGTGCGCTCGTGGATCACGACGTACTCGGCGGGCCCGGTGAACACGACGTCCACGCGGTCCGATTGCAGCGCGGCCGCCGCGGCCGTGCGATTGGTGACCGCGAACAGTTCGATATCGAGCCCGGTCTCCCGGGCCAGCACCTCGGTGAAGGCGCCGAATTCGCGCTGGAGTTCCTCGAGCCCTTGGAGGTCGGTCACCGCGAAACGGACGGTGCCGGAATCGGCGGGTTCGGAGTTCCCGCAGGCGCTCGATCCGGCGATCAGGAGGGCAGCCATACCGGCGCCTACCAGAGTTTTATTCGGCCACATTTCGGTCCACCTATCCATCGCATGTGCCGTGACGGCTACCTGTCTAGATAGGTGAGTTGAACTGGCCGACAACCGCCGCACACCGCCAGGGCAACGCGGTGTGGCGGAGGTCGCCACTCCCATGACAACCCCGCATCCGCCGATTCACCCGGGGGCAGGAGCGGATTCACCCGGGGCAGGAGCGGTGGTTTCGATTTGCTCGTATCACCGATGAGCCGGAGTGACCGGCGGCCGCGATCTTCCGTCGCAGTCCGAGAAGAGCAGCCGCCGGTCGGGCCGGTGGGCCGCGACCCTATGCCTGGATGACCTCCACGCGCACCAGGGCGCCCAGGGAATCGCAGCTGGCCCAGGATTGGTTCTGCCCGTGGTGGATGGGGCCGTACTTCCAGTAGGTGAAGGGCACCGGCCAGGCGACGCAGGTGAGTTTCACCTGGTGCCAGGCGGGCAACTCGCAGTGGGCCATCCCGCCGGTGTTGAAGATGTTGTAGACATGACAGTTGGCCTGCCACACCGGAACATCGGCCTGGGCCACGCCACCACTGGCGAGGACGAGGCCCGCGGTCGCGGTGGCAACGGCGGCGCCGGCGGCGAGTCGCTTCGCAGAGAGCATGTCCGAACCTCCTGAATAGGTGTTGTGCGGATCACATCGCGTACGAATTCGCTGTGTTACGCGTCACCACGCCATTCAGTGGTCGGAAATCGCTCGCAGCGGCATTCCCGACGGCGTCCGCCGAGGTCCGCGGGAGCGGGAATCGGGTCAGGAATCCAAGGCGGCGAGCGCCTTTTCCCACGCCGCCTGATCCCGCGGCTCACCGGGACCGTTCATCTCGGCGAAGCGGATGTATCCCTCGCGGTCCACCACGAAGGTGCCGCGATTCGGGCAGCCCGACTTCTCGTTGAATACGCCGTAGGCCTGGGCCACCGCGCCGTGCGGCCAGAAATCCGAGAGCAAGGGGAACGTGTAGCCCTGTTCGGCGGCCCAGATCTTGTGGGTGGGCGGCGGGCCGACCGAGATGGCCAGGATCTCGGCGTCGTCGTTCTGGAACTTGGGCAGTTCGTCACGGACGCGACAGAGCTCGCCCTGACAGATGCCGGTGAACGCCAGCGGATAGAACACGATCAGCACGTTCTTCGCGCCCCGGTAGTCCGACAGCGTGACTTCCTGGTTGTTCTGATCCTTCAGCGTGAAATCCGGTGCGAGAGCACCCACCTCGAGCGGCATACGTGAATCCTCCATCGGTCGGTTCTCCGCCGGGCGGCGGGTAACACCGCCCGGCGAAACCTTAGCGAAAGGGTCAGCGCTGCTTCGAGGGAGCCTTCGGCTGCACCAGCCTGCTGCCGATCCACGCGCCGAGACTGATCGCGGAGGTCTGGGTGAGTCCCGCGGTGGGCGCCGCCTCGGCGATCTCGCTGGGATCCACGTGCCCCGGATGACCGGTCTTGGGCGTGAGCACCCAGATGAACCCGTCGTCGGCGAGCGGGCTGATGACCTCCATCAGCTCATCGGCCAGGTCGCCGTCGCCGTCGCGCCACCACAGCAGCACCGCGTCGACGACCTCGTCGGAATCCTCGTCGACCATCTCACCGCCGCTGGTGTCCTCCACGTCGGCACGGAGATCGTCGTCGGTGTCCTCGTCCCAGCCCAGCTCCTGGACCACCATCCCGTGAGTAATGCCAAGCTTCTGAGCGAAATTCTGCGCGTCCGCCGCGGCGACCACGGTGGTGTCCTCCTCAATCCCGACTACAGGTAGTTGCAAGCGAACATGGTTATCGCCTCGAGCGCAAGCCGATCGGGCGAAAAGCCCACCGAATGTCGCGCGATCGGGCGTCCGGGGTCAGCTCGGCGGGCACGCGTCGCGGACCGCGTTGCGCGCGTCGTTCACCCGTCTGCTCGCGCTGTTGAGCGCGTCGACGGGCGCCGTGTACGACATGCCGCGGGTCTCGGCGGCCAGCTGCCTGGCCGCGGCCACGTACTCGGTGAACTTCGCGGCCAGATCCTCCGGCAGCGCGCCCGCGGCCGTGTTCACGCCCGTCTCGACCTTCGAGGCGGCCTCCTCCAGCGTCTGCGCGGCCGCGTCGCGTTTGGCGGCGTAGTCGGGCGCGTTCGAGTCGTGCGCCTCGACGAACGCGTTGTAGCTGGTCACGCCGACGCCGGTGGTGACGGGGAACTGCGAGCAGTTGGTGGCGATGGCCTGGGCCTGCGCCGCGGCACGCCGCGAGGACGTGGCCGCCGCCGAGGAGGCCGCCGCCTCGGTCTTGTAGGCGGCGAGCTCGGACTCGTTCGGGCCCGCGACGCCCTCCACCCGGTCCGCGCACCCGGCGAGGGTGAGACCGGCGACGACCGCGACAGTCGCGCACACCAGTCCGAACCCGCGTGGGTTCAGCACGTTCATCGTCCTCCCCGCTCTCACGTTGTCCATTCGGCGACCTTCGGCACAGGCGATCGGGCAGCTCGACGCGCCCGGTTCGCGATGCGCACCGGGGCAACTGGGGAGTAACCCGTTTTCTGCAAACGGTACTGGATTTCCGGCTGACATGATGACCTGGGACGCATCCTCGGCAAGGATGGAGGGTGCGCCACACCATTCGTAACGGGCGGTCCGCCCACCAGCGCGACCGTTCGGGGATACCGACGCCATCAGCTTGTCCACCCCCTGTACGAGGAGCAGTTTTGACCGACCTGATCGACTCTTCCGTTCCGGCGAAACCCGCCGGGACCGATGCCGCCCCCACCGCCGCGCCGAACGGGTCGAACCCGCCGTCGGGCGAGCGCGTGCGGGTGATCCGCGAAGGGGTGGCGTCGTATTTGCCGGACATCGATCCGGAGGAGACCAGCGAGTGGCTCGAATCGTTCGACGAGATGCTCGACCGCGAGGGCCCGGGCCGGGCGCGCTACCTGATGCTGCGCCTGCTCGAGCGCGCGGGTGAGCGGCGCGTCGCGATTCCGGCGCTGACCTCCACGGACTATGTCAACACGATTCCCACCGAGAACGAGCCGTGGTTCCCGGGTGACGAGGAAGTGGAGCGGCGCTACCGCGCCTGGATCCGCTGGAACGCCGCGATCATGGTGCACCGCGCGCAGCGGCCCGGGATCGGCGTGGGCGGCCACATCTCCACCTACGCGTCCTCGGCCGCGCTGTACGAGGTGGGCTTCAACCACTTCTTCCGCGGCAAGAACCACTCGGGCGGTGGCGACCAGATCTTCATCCAGGGCCACGCGTCGCCCGGCATCTACGCCCGCGCGTTCTTGGAAGGGCGGCTGTCCACCGACCAGCTCGACGGGTTCCGCCAGGAGTACAGCCACGGCGGCCTCGGCCACGGGCTGCCCTCCTACCCGCACCCGCGCCTGCTGAACAACTTCTGGGAGTTCCCCACGGTGTCCATGGGCCTGGGCCCGATGAACGCCATTTACCAGGCCAGGTTCAACCACTACCTGCACGACCGCGGCATCAAGGACACCTCCGACCAGCACGTCTGGGCGTTCCTGGGCGACGGCGAGATGGACGAGCCGGAGTCGCGCGGCCTCGCGCACGTGGCCGCCATGGAGGGGCTGGACAACCTGACCTTCGTGGTGAACTGCAACCTGCAACGCCTCGACGGGCCGGTGCGCGGCAACGGCAAGATCATCCAGGAGTTGGAGTCGTTCTTCCGCGGCGCCGGCTGGAACGTCATCAAGGTGATCTGGGGCCGCGAGTGGGATGCGCTGCTGGGCGCCGACCGCGACGGCGCGCTGGTGAACCTGATGAACACTACGCCCGACGGCGACTACCAGACCTACAAGGCCAACGACGGCGCGTACGTGCGCGACCACTTCTTCGGGCGCGATCCGCGCACCAAGGCGCTGGTCGAGCAGATGTCGGATCGCGAGATCTGGAATCTCAAGCGCGGCGGCCACGACTACCGCAAGGTGTACGCGGCGTACGCGGCGGCGATGGCGCACAAGGGCCAGCCGACGGTGATCCTGGCCAAGACCATCAAGGGCTACACCCTCGGCAAGCACTTCGAGGGCCGCAACGCCACCCACCAGATGAAGAAGCTCACGCTGCAGGACCTCAAGGACTTCCGCGACGTGCAGCGGATCCCGATCACCGACGCCGAACTCGAGCGCGATCCGTACCTGCCGCCGTACTATCACCCCGGCATGGAGGCGCGCGAGATCCGGTACATGCTGGATCGCCGCCAGGCGCTCGGCGGATTCCTGCCCGAGCGGCGCAGTACGGCAAAGCCTCTGCAACTCCCGGGCGACGAGGCGTACCGCTCGGTGCGCAAGGGCTCGGGCAAGCAGAACGTGGCCACCACGATGGCGCTCGTGCGCCTGATGAAGGAGCTGCTGCGCGACAAGGAGATCGGCAAGCGGATCGTGCCGATCATCCCCGACGAGGCCCGTACCTTCGGTATGGACTCGTGGTTCCCTTCGTTGAAGATCTACAACCGCAACGGCCAGTTGTACACATCGGTCGACGCCGAGTTGATGCTTGCCTACAAAGAGAGCACCGTCGGGCAGATCCTGCACGAGGGCATCAACGAGGCCGGATCAACGGCGTCGTTCACCGCGGCGGGCACCTCCTACGCCACCCACGGCGAGCCGATGATCCCGCTCTACATCTTCTACTCGATGTTCGGATTCCAGCGCACGGGCGACGGCCTGTGGGCGGCCTCGGACCAGTTGGCGCGCGGATTCGTCCTCGGAGCAACCGCCGGGCGAACTACGCTGACCGGTGAGGGCCTGCAGCACAACGACGGCCATTCGCTGCTGCTCGCGTCCACCAATCCGGCCGTGGTGACCTACGATCCGGCGTTCTCCTTCGAGATCGCCCACATCGTGCGCGACGGCCTGCGCCGCATGTACGGCGGCGGCACCCCGCCGGCCCAGCCGGCAGCGCTGCCGGGCACCGAGCGGATCGAGCGTCCCGATTCCGACACCTTCGGCGGCGAGGACATCTTCTACTACATCACCCTCTACAACGAGCCCTACCCGCAGCCGGCGGAGCCCGAGGGCCTGGATGTGGAGGGCCTGCTCAAGGGCCTGTACCTGTACCAGCGCGGCGGGGAGGGCGACGTGCGCGCCCAGATCCTCGTCTCGGGCGTCACGGTGCCCGACGGTCTGCGGGCCCAGCGCCTGCTGGCCGAGGACTGGGGCGTGCAGGCGGACGTGTGGTCGGTGACCTCGTGGGGTGAGCTGCGCAAGGAGGCGCTGCTCAAGGACATCGCGGCGCTGCGTGCCCCCGGCACCGAGGTGGGTGTGCCCTATATCACCGAGGCGCTCTCGCGGGTCGACGGTCCGTACATCGCGGCGACGGACTGGATGCGCGCGGTGCCCGACCAGGTGCGCAAGTGGGTGCCCGGTGACTTCACCACGCTCGGCGCCGACGGCTTCGGTTTCTCCGACACCAGGCCCGCGGCGCGGCGCGTGTTCAACGTGGACGCGCAGTCGATCGCGGTCGCCGCGCTCGAGGGCTTGGCCCGCACCGGTAAGGTCGATCCCGCCAAGGCCGTCGAGGCGGCGGCGAAGTACCGCATCGCCGATGTGGACGCCGCGCCGAAAGCGGCGGTGAGTTCGGATGAAGACCTCGCATAGCGGAAAATTGGAACGTGGAACGTAAACCGCCGCGGCCGCGTCGGATCTCCGAAGGCTCCTCCGAGCACGAGGTGTATCTGCCGACGGGCGCGCTCTCCCCCAATCGGCAGACCCGTGATCCGCTTCCGGACACGCTGCTCAAGCGTGTGAAGCAGTTCTCGGGACGGCTGTCCACCGAGGCGGTCGGGTCGATGCAGGACCGGTTGCCGTTCTTCGCCGATCTGGACGCCGCGCAGCGCGCGGGCGTGCAGATGCTGGTGCAGACCGCGGTGGTGAACTTCCTCGAATGGCTCCAGGACCCCGACAGCGATATCCGGTTCAGCCTGGACGCCTTCCAAGTGATTCCGCAGGATCTGGCGCGGCGGCTGACGCTGCGCCAGACCGTCGACATGGTGCGCGTCGCCATGGAGTTCTTCGAACAGTGGCTGCCCGCGCTGGCACGCAACGACCGGCAGCTGGTCGCGCTCACCGAGGCGGTGCTGCGCTACGGGCGTGAGCTCGGGTTCGCCGCCGCCTCGGTGTACGCCAGCGCCGCCGAATCCCGCGGCGCGTGGGACACCCGCCTGGAAGCCCTGGTGGTGGACGCCGTGGTGCGCGGCGACACCGGCCCGGACATGCTCTCCCGGGCGGCCACCTTGAACTGGGACGCCACCGCGCCCGCCACCGTGCTCGTCGGCACACCGCCGGGGGAGCAGGGCGTCTCGTCGGTGGGCGCGGTGCACACCATCGCCGGGCGGCACGGTCGCGCGGCGCTGGCCGTGGTGCAGGGCGCGCGGTTGGTGATGGTGGTGAGCGGTCACCTGGGCGAGGCGAGTCACGTGTCGCCGTTCATGGCGGATCTGCTGGCGGAGGTGTTCTCCGACGGCCCGGTCGTGATCGGCCCCACCACCCGCACGCTGGGCGCGGCGCACGCCAGCGCGGTGGAGGCGCTGGCCGGTATGGAGGCCGTGGTGGGCTGGCGGGGCGCGCCCCGGCCGGTGCACGCGGCCGAACTTCTGCCCGAACGCGCCTTGCTGGGGGATAGAGCTGCGGTCGACGCGTTGAACGAGTATCTTGTCCTCCCGTTGGCCGCGGCGGGATCGGCGCTGGCGGACACCCTCGATGCCTACCTGGATTGCGGCGGAGCGGTCGAGACGTGCGCCCGTCAGCTGTACGTCCATCCAAATACCGTTCGCTACCGACTCAAACGGATCGCCGAGATCACGGGCCGCGATCCGATGAATCCGCGGGACGCCTACGTACTCCGGATCGCAGCCACAGTGGGTCGTTTGACACGAACACGTAACGAATCGTCAACACCCACCCCAGAGGCAACTCACCTTTCACTCGGCGGAGAAGGGCTGTAACGCATCCGGGGAGTCGGTCGATCCGGACAACCCACGTGGGATTTTGTGGGACCCCCACAAAAGCGGTCCGGAAGCTTCATTCGCGCCGACATCTCGTGCGGCGGGGCTCACAGTGTTGTCTTAGAGGCGTGATCGCGTTGTTCGCCCCTGGACAGGGCTCTCAGACTCCCGGCATGCTCGGGCCTTGGCTCGACCTCCCCGGCGCCGCCGACCGGCTCGCGCTCTGGTCGAAGTCGTCCGGTCTGGATCTCGTCCGCCTCGGCACGACCGCGACGGCGGAGGAGATCGTCGACACCTCGGTGACCCAGCCGCTCGTCGTGGCCGCCGCGCTGCTGGCGTTCGCGGAAGTCGACCAGGACGCGCTTCCTGCCGCTACCATCGTCGCCGGACATTCGGTCGGCGAGTTCGCCGCCGCCGCCGTCGCCGGCGTCATCAGCGCCGACGAGGCGGTCACCCTGGCCGCCATCCGCGGTGCGGAGATGGCCAAGGCGTGCGCGCTCGAGCCGACCGGTATGTCCGCGGTGCTCGGTGGCGACGAAGCCGCCGTGCTGGCGCGCCTGGCCGAACTCGACCTCGTCCCGGCCAACCGCAACGCGGTCGGCCAGATCGTGGCCGCGGGCAAGCTGGACGCGCTGGCCGAACTGGCCGCGAACCCGCCCGAGAAGGCGCGGGTCCGGGCCCTGCCGGTGGCGGGCGCCTTCCACACCGCGTTCATGGCTCCGGCCCAGGACGCGGTCGCCGAGGCGATCGCCCAGATCACGCCGAACGATCCGGTGCGCACGCTGCTGTCGAACTTCGACGGTCAGCCGGTCGCCTCGGGCCGCGACGCGATCGAGAAGCTCGCCGCACAGGTCACCCGGCCGGTGCGGTGGGATCTGTGCACGGAGACCGTCCGGCAGGCCGGTGTCTCGGCGGTGGCGGAGCTGCCACCGGCCGGAACGCTGGTCGGTATCGCCAAGAGGGAACTGAAGGGCACGCCCACGCTGGCCCTGAAGACCCCGGAAGACCTCCCCGCGTTGGCCGAGCTCACCGCGTCCGGCTAGCTTTCCTCCGCGGCCCCGCATCGCGATAAATGCGAGGTCGTGACCGAACCGACGGTAACTACCGGCGGCTTCGGCCCGAAAAACAAGAAGAGCCCTACCAAAAGGAACAAGAAGGGAGCCACCAAGTGGCCGCTCTGACCCAGGAACAAATCGTCGAGGAACTCGGCAAGATCATCGAAGAGGTCACGGGTATCGAGCCCTCCGAGGTGACGATCGAGAAGTCCTTCGTCGATGACCTGGACATCGACTCGCTGTCCATGGTCGAGATCGCTGTGCAGACCGAGGACAAGTACGGTGTGAAGATCCCCGACGAGGATCTGGCCAGCTTGAAGACGGTCGGCGACGCTGTCGCCTACATCCAGAAGCTCGAGGCCGAGAACGCTGACGCGGCCGCGGAGCTCAAGGCCAAGTTCGACGCCGAGTAGGGCCGACCAGTGACCACTCCTTCCACCTTGAACGGGAACTTCCCCAACGTCGTCGTGACGAGCCTGGCGGCGACCACGTCGATCGCCGGCGACGTCGATGCGACGTGGAAGGGACTCCTCAACGGCGAGAGCGGCATCGACGTTCTCGAGGATTCCTTCGTCGAGGAATACGACCTCCCGGTCCGCATCGGCGGCCACCTGAAGGTCAACCCCGATACCCTGCTCAGCAGGGTCGAGATCCGCCGCATGGCCTACGTCGAGCGCCTGGCGACCGTCCTCGGTCGCGAGGTGTGGAAGAACGCGGGCAGCCCCGAGGTCGACCACGACCGTCTGGGCGTGGCCATCGGCACCGGTCTCGGCGGCGGCGACGCGCTGATCGACTCGGTCGACAAGCTGAAGAACGGCGGCTACCGCAAGATCTCGCCGCTCGCTGTTCAGATGGTCATGCCGAACGGCCCGTCGGCCTGTGTCGGGCTCGAGCTGAAGGCCAGGGCGGGAGTGGTCACTCCGGTCTCGGCGTGCTCGTCCGGATCGGAAGCCATCGCGAACGCGTGGCGGATGATCGTGATGGGCGACGCGGACATCATGGTCACCGGTGGTGTCGAAGGGTTCATCGATTCGGTGCCGATCGCGGCGTTCTCCATGATGCGCGCGATGAGCACCCGCAACGACGACCCGAAGGGCGCCTCGCGTCCGTTCGACAAGGACCGTGACGGCTTCGTCTTCGGTGAGGCCGGTGCGCTGATGGTGATCGAGACCGAGGAGCACGCGAAGGCGCGCGGTGCCACCATCCACGCCCGCCTGCTCGGCGCAGGCATCACCTCGGACGGCTTCCACCTGGTGGCGCCGGATCCCGAGGGCACCGGGGCCGCTCGCGCGATGACCCGCGCGATGCAGACCGCCGGGCTGTCCAAGCAGGACATCACCCACATCAACGCGCACGCCACCGCCACCCCGATCGGTGATACCGCGGAGGCGAACGCGATCAACAAGGCCGTCGGCAACCACCCGTCGGTCTACGCGCCCAAGTCGGCACTGGGCCACTCGATCGGCGCCGTCGGCGCCCTCGAGTCGGTGCTGACGATCCTCAGCATCCGGGACGGCATTGTCCCGCCGACGCTGAACCTGGACAACCAGGACCCGGAGATCGACCTCGACGTGGTGAAGGGCGAAGCCCGCCGCCAGGAGATCGAGTACGCGATCAACAACTCCTTCGGTTTCGGTGGGCACAATGTCGCGCTCGCCTTCGGTCGCGCATAGCCGCACGACTGACTGCACAACGGATTCCCGGTGGGGCCGGATACACGGCCCCACCGGTGATTCGACATACGCAGCCGCAGTAGCGGCACGCAGATCTCTTCTGAGGAGTGAACGCGATGACGATCCTGGCACCCGCGTTTCAGACTGACACCGCCACCGACCCGCGCGATCCGCTCGGCCGGCTCCAGCGCTTCTTCGATCCCGGCACCGTCCTGCCGCTGCACCCGCGCGACAAGTCCGGTGTGCTGGCCGCGATCGGCGAGGTCGACGGTGTGCGCACCGTGGCCTACTGCTCCGACGCGACCGTCATGGGCGGCGCGATGGGCGTGGAGGGGTGCAAGCACATCGTCGACGCGATCGACACCGCCATCGACTCCGGCATTCCCGTCGTCGGCCTCTGGCATTCGGGCGGCGCCCGGCTCGCCGAGGGCGTCGAGGCCCTGCACGCGGTCGGTCTGGTCTTCGAGGCCATGGTCCGCGCGTCCGGCCTGGTCCCGCAGATTTCGGTGGTGCTCGGCTTCGCCGCGGGTGGCGCCGCCTACGGTCCGGCGCTGACCGACATCGTGATCATGGCCCCCGAGGGCCGCGTCTTCGTCACCGGCCCCGACGTGGTGCGCAGCGTGACCGGCGAGCAGGTGGACATGGCCACCCTCGGCGGCCCCGACACCCACGGCAAGAAGTCCGGTGTGTGCCACATCGTCGCCGACGACGAGGCCGACGCCCTGCACCGTGCCCGCCGCCTGGTCTCGATGTTCGCCGAACAGGGCGAATTCGACCTGGCCGCCGCCGCGCACGGCGATGTCGACCTCAAGGCCATGCTGCCCGAGTCGGCGAGGCGCGCCTACGACGTGAAGCCGCTGGTGCACGAACTGCTCGACAACGTGGACGGCGAGTCGTCCTTCGAGGAACTCCAGGCCGGGTACGCCCGCAGCATGGTGGTGGGTCTGGGCCGCCTCGGCGGTCGCACCGTCGGCGTGCTGGCGAACAACCCGCTGCGCCTGGGTGGTTGCCTCAACTCCGAAAGCGCCGAGAAGGCCGCGCGTTTCGTGCGCCTGTGCGACGCGTTCGGCATCCCGCTGATCGTGGTGACCGACGTCCCCGGCTACCTGCCCGGCGTCAGCCAGGAGTGGGAGGGCGTGGTGCGCCGCGGCGCGAAGCTGCTGCACGCCTTCGCCGAGGCCCGCGTCCCGCGTGTCACGCTGGTGACCCGCAAGATCTACGGCGGCGCCTACATCGCGATGAACGCCCGCGCGCTCGGCGCCACCGCCGTGTACGCCTGGCCCGGTTCCGAGGTCGCCGTGATGGGCGCCAAGGCCGCGGTCGGCATCCTCCACAAGAAGGCCCTCGCGGCCGCCCCCGAGGAGGAGCGCGAAGCGCTGCACGAACGGCTCACCGCCGAGCACGAGAAGATCGCGGGCGGCGTCGAGCGCGCCCTCGCGATCGGGGTGGTGGACGAGGTCATCGACCCGGCCAAGACCCGCAGCACCATCGCCGCCGCCCTGGCCGCGGCACCCGCGCGCAAGAGCCACCACAAGAACATCCCGCTGTGATGTGAGACCGGTGAGTTGCCTCCCGGGGACATCGACGGTGTTGGCTTCCGCCGATCACGAACACCCTGGTCACCTCGGCGACCAGAGGCCGTCACTTGTTGCGGCGGCACCGGCTGCCGAGCAATACGCCGCAGGCGTCGGCTCCGCGAGTCACGAACGCTGTCGGCACGTCGGTGACCAGGGGCCGTCACCTGTTGCGACGGCACTAGATGCCAAGCAAGACGCCGAAGGCGTTGGCTCTTCGTTCGAGGTCAAGAAGGTGCACGGCTGCGAGTTCTGCGGGGTGGAGGAACAGGTGCTCGGCCGCGGTGTCTCACTGACGGACGCGATGTTGCTGGCCGAGTGCGATGCGCGACGGCCCCTGCGGTGGCGGCGCGCGGTGGAGACCGAGGAGTGGCCGCTGCACGCCGATCCCGAGGACGGCTCGTTCGACTACTACATCCACCGGCGCTGACCGGGCGCCCGGATCCGGCGAGACCGTGGGCGCGCGCCCGCCGGCTGGGTAGCATCGGGGAGTGCGCTACGAGGAACTGGCCGAGGAACCGTGTTCGATCACACGGCCGCTGGTGATCCTCGGGGACCGCTGGACCCTGGTCATCCTCAAGTACGCCTTCTCCGGCATCCGTCGCTTCAACGCGTTCCAGAGCGCGCTCGGCATCTCCCGCGGCCGGCTCCAGGATCGCCTGGACCGCCTCATCGAGCACGGCATCCTGGTGAAGCAGAAGGCGGCGGTGGGCGCCCACGAGGAGTACCGGCTCACTCAGAAGGGCCACGACATCTACCCGATCCTCCTCGCCATCCGCGACTGGGGCGACACCTACATGGCGCCCGACGGCCCGCCCGTGCGCTACACCCACCGCGACTGCACCGGTGAGGCGCACGTCCGGCTGGAGTGCGACGAATGCGGAACCGAACTCACGGCGCGCGACGTCACGCCGGAGCCGGGACCGGGGTTGGCGGGCGCGCCCGGGGTGGATCGTCGCGTGGGTTGACGTCCGGCACGTGAAACGCGGTGCGAGATTTCGTGGTCGGAGCGTGGAATCGGTTGGGGCACAGTGCCTATGGTGCGAGATGGTGGGCGAACGCGGCGTGCGCGGGATCGCGTGCCGGTCAGGTCCGGATTGCCGATCGAGCTGGGCGACCTGTGTAGTCACCCGAGCATCCGGCGCCCTCCCGCTCGAGTGCCGCTACTCCGCGCGCCGAATTCACGCCGTCCGGGCAGGCACACGCCGTCTCCCGCTGTGTGGAGCCTTTGCCGATCGGCTGTCGGCGGCGCGCGGTCGCGATTCCATGCAACGGCTCGATCGCCGAGAGTCCGGGTTGCCGATGCTGTGCGTCGCTGTCCACCTCGGGGCGAACGCCGGTGTGCGTGGCGACCGCGGCGTCGATCGGCTCGCGCACCGGCCCAGTTCACTCTCCGAACCAGGTGACGGCTTCGGTCAGGTCGGCGCGGCGGGTGCGGAATCCGTTGACCGGGTGGTCGGTGTCGGGGTAGCCGAAGGAGATGGCGGCGACGACGCGGCGGTTGTCGGGGAAGGCGAAGTGCTCGCGCAGGAAGGGCGCGTAGGAGGCGAGGGCGGCTTGCGGCGCCGCGCCGAGGCCGAGGGTCTGGGCGGCCAGTAGGAAGGTGCCGATGTAGAGGCCGCAGTCGACGGCGCCGTAGACGCCGAGATCGGCCTCGGTGGTGACGATCGCGACGTGCGGGGCGTCGAAGAGTTCGAAGTTGCGCAGGGCCTGGCGGGTGGTGCCCTCGTGGTCGCCTTTGACGACGCCGACGCTGTCGTAGAGCTGGAAACCGCACTCGCGCCTGCGGTCCCGGTAGATGCCGTCGTAGCGGGCGGGGAACGCGAAATCCGTTGCGGGAGCGGCAGTTCGGACGTGCTCGAGCAGTGCCGCCCGGAAGCGTTCGGTGGCCGCGCCCTCGGTGACCGCGAGCTGCCACGGTTGGGTGTTGCACCACGAGGGCGTGCGCTGGGCGACGCGCAGCAGGTCCTCGATGGTCTGCCTCGGCACCGGTTCGGGGCGGAACTGGCGGCAGGTCCAGCGCTCGTCGAGGGTCTGCGCGAGGGTGGCGAACGCGTCGGTGCGCACTTCGGTCGGGCTCATGAACCCGCCTCCTTCAATTCGGTTCTATTTCGAGACTGAATGCTAGCCCGTGATGGTCCCCTTTTGGAACCGTCGACCGGGATTGGGCCATGATCGCCCGGATTCGGGGGCGGTGCCGCGCCTCTTGACCAGACGCCGGAATTGGGGGCCGTGGGTGGGGCGGCAGTTTCGGTCAATCCGCCGTGCTCGCGCCCGCGTGACTTGTACTCTCCGGCTGGAGTGAAACGAGTGTGCTCCTGATTGTGAGAACGGAACCAGCTATGAAGCGTTGCCTCGTCACCGCGATGTCGTGCGGTGTCATCCTGTTCGGTGCGGTCGGCTGCGGGGGCGAATCCGAGGATCGGGGCGACCAGGCGCCCACCACGACGGTGGTCACCGAGGCGCCCACCGCCGAAAGCCCGGCTGCCACCGAGAGTTCGGAGCCGTCGCCCGCCTCGCCGTCGCCGGAAGAGCCCGCGCCCGCGCCGGAACAACCCGCGCCCGCTCCGGCAGCGGAACCCGCACCCGCCGCGCCCGCGCCGGCTCCGGTGCAGCAGGCCCCGCAGCCCGCGCCCGCGCAGCAACCGGCTCCGCAGCAGCCCGCGCCCACCTTGACCGCGCCGGGCTTCGAGCCCCGCGCCGGATACTGACGGCGGTGCCCGTGCTCGGAACGTTCTCCCGCCGCGTCCTCGGCGCCGCGGTGCTCGCGCTGACCCTCGTGGTCGGCGGACCGGCGCCAGCCACGGCCGCGCCCGCCGCGGGCAAGGCGCTGGTGGTGCTCGGTGATTCGTTCACCGCCAACGGTTTTCGCTGGGACGCCGACGACGAGGAGTGCCTGCGCGGACCCAGCTCCTGGCCCACGCAGTTGAGTCAGCTGATGGGCGTGGCGGGCACCGGCGACTTCGTCGACGCGTCCTGCTCCGGTGCGTCGCTGGACACCGGCCCCGGCTACACCCTGGTACACGAGGCGCTGGTCGCGGACGAACTCGGGGCGTTCGGTCCCCGAACCCGCGTCATCGCCCTGCAGTTCGGCCTCAACGACGAGTGGGGCGCCACCCAGACCACGCTGTGGACCTCGTTGCTGCCGTGCGTATTCAACCTCGCCGAGGGCTGCGGGCCCGAGGCCGCCGAGCAGGGGCGCATCACCGACTATCGCGGGGTGTCCGGTGCGCGGTTCGCCGAGCGGATGAGCGGCGCGGTCGAGTACCTGCGCTACTACGCGCCGAATGCCCGCATCGTGCTCGTCGGCTATCCGGAGCTGTTCCCGTCCGGTCAGGACCAGGCGTGCGTGAACGTGCTGGGCGTCGGCCGGTACGTGCAGCCGCGCGGGCGCGCCGTGGTGGAGTACGTGGACCGCATCGACGCCGCGCAGCGGGAGGCGGCCGCGCTGCTCGGCATCGAGTTCTTCGACAGCCGGGCGCTCACGGCCGGTCACGGATTGTGCTCGGACCAGCCGTGGTTGAACGGAATCCTCGACCCGCGCGCGGATTTCGCCGGACTCCCGTTCCACCCGTCGGCGCACGGTGACGCGGTGATCGCCCGCGGCCTGTTCGAGCGGTTCGGGCGATGACGACCTCGCCGGACGTGCGCGTCGGTGTATCCGGGGTTGGCTCGCCCAAGGTATGCCCGCCCGGGGGCGGCGCGCCTGAGGTGGGCGCGTCCGAGGTCGGCTCGCCCGGGGGCGGCGTACCTGAGGTCGGTTCGCCCAGGGTCGGCGTGTCTCGGGTCGGCCCGTGTGAGGTGGGCGCGTCCGTGGCGGGCTCGCCCGGGGCGGACTCGCTCGGGGGCGGCACATCCTGGGTTGGCGCGTCCGAGGTGGGTGCGCCCAAGGTATGCCCGCCCGTGGTCGGCGCGGCTGAAGCGGGCGCGTCCGTGGCTGGCACGTCCGTGGCGGGCGAGTCCGTGGTGGGGGCGGCTGAGGTCGGCGCGCCCGGGGCTAGCTCGCCCGAGGTCTGCCCCGGGGTCGGCCCGCCCGGGCTCGGTGCGTCCGGGGTCGGCGTGCTCCCGGATTCGGCCGGGGGTATGGCCGCCCAAGAGGAGATCGACCGCACCCGGCCCGCGCTGCCCTCGCTCACGGGTGCCCGGTGGTGGGCGGCGTTCGCGGTGTTCGTGTTGCACGCCTTGGTGTTTCTGCCGGTCTACCCGTTCCAGAAGTCCGAGCTGTTCCGGCAGGTGCACCAGGTGATGCCGATGCAGCTCGGGGCGGCCGGGGTGACGTTCTTCTTCGTGCTGTCGGGGTTCATCATCTACTGGTCGTTCCGGCCGGGCGGTTCGGTGCGGTGGTTCTACTGGCGGCGGGTGCTGAAGATCTATCCGACACATCTCGTCGCGGCGCTCGCGTTCATCGTTGTGGCGAGCGTGCCGCTGTCGCGGGCGGTGGTGTGGGTGCCGAATCTGGCGCTGGTGCACACCTGGGTGCCGAAGTGGTCGACGGTCGGCGGGCTCAACGTGCCCGCGTGGTCGCTGGGCGCGGAAATCCTGTTCTACCTGAGCTTTCCGCTGCTGCTGCCGCTCGTGCGCCGGGTGCGGCCGGAGCGCGTGCTGCTCGTGACGGGGGTGCTGCTGCTCGCGATTGTCGCGCTCCACACCGCCTACTACCTGTGGGTGCCCGGACCCAAGGGCATCGCGAATGCCTTTGCGCCGCGGCTGGTTCCGGGTGACGACTCGCCGTTCTTCACGCTGCACGCCTCGCCCGCGTGGTTCGCGCAACCCGATATCCCGGTGTCGCCGTCGTACTGGCTCAGCTACATCTTCCCGCTCTCGCGGTTGCCCGAATTCTTCCTCGGTGTGCTGGCGGCGCGGCTGGTGCTGGAAGGGCGGTGGCGCAACACCCGGCTCGCCCCGCCGATGCTGGCGCTGGTCGCCGCCTACGCCGCGACGTGGGTGGTGCCGGTGAACTACAAGATGTCGGCGCTGTTGCTGGCTCCGATGACGGCGGTGATCGCGACGCTGGCCGCGCGCGACCTCGCGGGCGTGCGCGGGCTCAACTCCTCGCCGCGCATGGTGTGGTTCGGCAATATCTCGTTCGCCTTCTATCTCATGCAGTTCCCGGTGATGGTGCTGGTGACCAGGCTGGTGGTGGGCGGCAGGCAATTCGGCCCGCTGGGGTGGGCCGGGATCGCCGCGCTGTGCCTGGTGCTCTCGACGCTGGCCGCAGCGGCGGTCTACCACTGGGTGGACGCGCCCCTCATGCGCCGCTTCGCCGGTCGGCGGGCGACGCGCGCGCCACAAACGCGTATCAGCCCGTCCGCGGTGCACTGACGGGGCAGAATCCTCCCATGGGTGCGCGGGCCGATACGGCGCGGGAGCGCAAACGGCACGGGCGGCACTACACGCCGCCCGCGCTGGCGCGTTTCCTCGCGCAACGGGTGCTCACCCACGCCGCGCGCGGCGCGACGCTGCGGGTGCTCGACCCGGCCTGCGGTGACGGGGAGCTGCTGCTCGCCGTGCACCGGGAGGTGGCGGCGCGGCGGCCGGGCGCGCGACTCGAACTCGTCGGCTACGACCTGGACGAGTCCGGTCTGGCCGAGGCGGCCGCGCGCGCGGAACGGCTCGGCGTCGAGGCCGAGTGGCGCGCAGGGGATTTCCTCACCGACGCCGACGATCTCGCGCCGGGTTCGTTCGACGTGATCATCACCAACCCGCCGTACGTGCGGACCCAGCAGCTGGGCGGTGCCACCGCTCAGCTGTTGAGCAAGCGGTTCGGGTTGCGCGGGCGCATCGATCTCACGCACCCGTTCGTCGCGGTCGCGCCCCGGCTGCTCGGTCCGGGCGGCGCGCTGGGGTTGTTGTGCGCCAACCGGTTTCTCACCACCAAGGCGGGAGCGAACATCCGCTCGATCCTGCTCACGGAGTTGTCGCCGGTGGAGCTTTACGACTTGGGCGACACCAAACTCTTCACCGCCGCCGTCCTACCGGCCGTCACCATCGCCACCCGCGCCCCGGCCGCCGGACCCTGCCGTCACGTCTCGGCCTACGAAACCCCCTCTGACGAGAAGCACGACGGATCAGACCTTTTCGAAGCGCTTCTCGGCGACGAGGACCGCCTCGTCCGCCACGACGGGCGCACGTTCGCGATCGAAGTCGGGACCTTGTCGACGGGCGCCACAAAACGGGCGCACACGAGAACGCCGCCGCGGCGGGAGACCGGGGGGAACGGCGAACCATCGCCGGGACGCGTTCGCGCCGAAGTTCTGGCACACGAGCCGAATTCGCCGAACGTACCGGGCGCAGCGGACACGCTCGATGCCACCCGCGAAGCCTCGCATGGCGCTCGGTCGAGTCGGCAGAAGCCGCCGACCGGTTCGGCGGGCGCCCGCGCCGGTGCGACCACGTCGGGCAGGATCTCGCGGATCGCGAGTGTGGACGCCCGCGCCGGTGATGCCGTGAACAGCCAAGGAGGCGAGGCATATTCATCGTGGCGGATGTCGAGTCCCAGTGTGGACGCGTGGTTGGCGCGGGTGGCGGCGTCGACGTGGCGAACCTTCGGGGAGGTGGGGCGAATTCGGGTGGGTATCAAGACGACCGCCGATCGCGTGTTCATCTCCGATGGGTGGGCACGGGTGCGGCCGCGACCGGAACCGGAGCTGCTGCTCGCACTGCTGACCCATCGCGACCTGTCCCCGTGGCGGATCACGCGCGCCACCGACACGCGTGTGCTCTACCCCTACGACACCAACTCGGCCAGGCGGGTGCCGATCGACTTGCGCGAATTCCCGAGGGCCGCAGCCTATCTGCGCAAGAACGAGAGCACTTTGGCGGCACGCGAGTACCTCACCGGCAGCGGCCGCGAATGGTTCGAGATCTGGGTTCCCCAGCGCCCCAACCTGTGGCGGGTGCCGAAGGTCGTGTTCCCCGACATCAGCGACCGCCCACGGTTCGCGCTGGACCGCTCGGGCGCGGTGGTCAACGGCGACTGCTACTGGATCTCCTTCGCCGATCTCGCCCTCGCCACACCGGATCCCGACCACCTCGCCCACCTCTTGATCGCGGTCGCCAATTCCGCACTCGGCCTGCGTTTCTACGACACCGTCTGCGGCAACCGCCTCTACTCGGGCCGCCGCCGCTGGATCACCCAGTACGTCGCCCGCCTTCCGCTGCCCGACCCCACCACGCCCCTCGGCGCCGAAATCGCCGCTCTCGGAGCCGAACTCACCGACGGCCCCCGCACCCCGGACGCCGATACGCGTGCCCATCTCGACACCTTGGTCTCGGCCGCCTTCGGACTGCCGCCCGCGCCTGTCCACTGAGGCGCAGCGCGACCAGATTCTTTTCGGCCGACAAGTCACGCGCCGCTCGAGGGTTTGCCGCTCCGCGAGATGCCGGCGGTGCCGGTACGGTGGCGGCAATCAGACTCGATCCCACCCGCGGCGTACACGTGCGAAACCGGCGCGGGCGATCGGTCGCACAAGCTCGTCAGCCTGCGGGAGGCGCGTCCGAGCCGGCCGAACTTCCTACGCCTGCACCCCCGCGCGCACCCCCACCATCGGCAGCAATGTCCGCCGGGCGAACTCCCGCCCCGCCTCCGGATCGCCCAGCGGGATCAACCCGTCCGGGGTCAAGGCCAGGGACAGGGCCAAGCGCGCCATGATCTCGGCGACCAGGTCGGGGTCGAAGTCGGTGTCGCCGGGCCGCAGCTCGCGCAGTTTGTCGGCCAGGTAGGCGCGGCCGACGGCGAGGATGGGCCCGCCCTCGGTGGTGAGCCGGGGCAGGATGAGGTCGGGTTCGGTGCGCAGCAGCCTGCTCAGCAGCGCGTTGGTGGCCATCGAGGTGATGAACGCGACGAAGATCTCGACCAGCTGGTCCTCGGCCCCGTCGACGGTGCGCACCCGCAGGTCGATCTCGGCGACGAACCGCTGCGCCTCCCGCAGGCTCACGGCCTCCACCAGGTCGTTCTTGGATTCGTAGCGCCGGTAGAGGGTAGCCGGGCTGATGCCGGCGCGGCGCGCGATCTCGCCCATGCTGGTGCGCTTGATCCCGAAGTCCAGGAAGGCCGACAGGGCGCTTTCCAGGAGTTTCTCGCCGTCGGTGACCGGTTTGTCCAGGATGCGCTGGAGCATGGACGAGACGGTGGGCATCGGGTCTCCAGTCGTTCGCGCGGGGCCCGCGCCGGAGGGCGTCCGCGACGGTGCGGGTGTCGAACGCTCATTATTTCACCGGCGCCCCAGCACGTCCTCAGAACATCCCATTGCCGTGCGGGAGGTCTCCGGGGATCGGGGCGATCACGTCCCAGTGCTCGACGATCTTGCCGTCCGCGACGCGGAAGAGGTCGTAATACGCCGCGGGAACGCCGAATTCACCCTCGGACTGCACCAGGACGAACGCACCGTCGGCCACGATCCGGTGCACCTGCTTGTAGACGAGGTTCTTCCCCTGGCTCGCCCACCCGGCGGTCGCCGCGGCGAAACCGTCGAGCCCGTCGGCCGCTTCGGGATTGTGCTGGTCGTACTGTTCGGTGGAGATGTAGTCGGTGAGCACGCTGTAGTCCGCGCCGACGAAGACCTTGTCGGCGAAGTCGGCGACCAGCGCGCGATTGGCTTCGGTCGCGGCCCGGTCGGTGACCTCGGTGGGGCCGTCGGTCTGCGAACGGCCGGAGACGGTCGGAGTCACCAAGGGCGTCAACGCGTCCCAGTGCTCGGCGAGCTTGCCGTCGGCGACGCGGAACAGGTCGAACCCGACCAGCGGCACCGGCCCGAACCCGTACCAGGTGCCGTGCACGGCGACCAGGTCGCCGTCGGCGAGGATGCGCGCCCGTTCGTAGCGGAAGTCCGCGGGCAGGCCCGCCACCAGGGTGCGCAAGGCATCCGGGCCGTCCGCGGCCAGGCTGCTGTGCTGGCGGTAGTCCGGGGCGACCCAGCGGTCCACGGCCGCGGGATCGCGATCCCCGAACAACTCGGTCAGCGCGGTATCGACGATTTCCAAGGGGGTCATGCGAGTTCCTCTCGAGGGTTCTTCTGTGTCGGGTAGGTCGCTACCCGGGATCGATCCGATCGCGTGAAGAACCGGATATACCTGTTCAGATTAGGAATCGAGAGCGTCGGTGGCGAGGTGTCCCGAGGTCGCCCGATGGTGAAAAACGGACAGCCGTCACGCCGGCTCGCGCAGCGACGCGCGGAACGCGATCGGCGTGCGGCCCGTCCGGTGCCGGAAGAACTTCGTGAAGTTGGTGGGGCTGTCGAATCCGAGCGCGGTCGCCACCTGGGCGCTGGTGCGGTCGGTGTGGGCGAGCACGCGCTTGGCTTCCAGGAGCACGCGCCGGTCGATGAATTCCTTCGCCGAGACGCCCGTCGCCGCGGCGGTGGCACGACTGAGCGTGCGCGGCGAATAGCCGAGCCGGTGGGCGTAGTCGGCCACGCGATGGGAGTGCCGGAAGCCGGCTTCGACGGCGTCGCGGAATCGGCGGAAGGTGTCGTTCGGTTCCCCCTCGGCCCGTGTTGGGGCGGCGAACCGCAGGCGCAGCAGCAACGCGGCCAGCAGGCCGCGCAACGCCATGGCGTGCGCGTCGCCGGGCAGCGGACCGGGCGCGGCGGCGGAGGAGGCGAGCAGGGTCGCCGTGGTGCGCAGCAGCGTGTGCTCGGCGGGTTCGGGCCGGAACAGGGCGGCGGCGAACCGATCGTCGAGTTCGGCGGCCGAAACCGTTGCCGGGTCGGGGAATTCCGGTTCGAACAGCACCGCGACACCCTCGGCGGCGGACACGTCGCCCCACTGGTGCACCTGTTCGGGACGCACCCACAACCAGGTGCCCGGCACCAGGCGGTGCGTCTCGAAGTCGACCACGTGCGCCACGGCGCCCTCGGACACGGCGACGAGCAGGTGAAAGCTCAGGCGCTGCGGTGCCGACAGCTGCCGCGGGTGCGCGCGTTCGCGCAACTCGCGCAGGGTGATCACCTCGACGCCGCGCGGCCGTCCCGGCGGCGCGGCGAAACCGACGTCGATGACGCCGGGCGGGCGGGCCTTTCGCGTGTCGGCCATGACGACCCGTGATGCTACCGCCCGTCGGCCGGTGGATTCCCTACGTCTGCGGCAGATCCAGGTCCGCCATTTCCTTCTCGATCGCGTTGGCGGCGAAATCGACGCCCCGCGAACGTAATTCGTGGACGCGGCGCTGGAGCGCCTCTATTCCACCCGGTTGGGCCGCGATATCGGCCACACTGATCCGCCCCTTCGGCCGGTGCATACCCTTGTTCTCCCCGTACGCCACCGTGATACCTCCTGCCTGTCACGCATCATGCGCGCGGTCGCGCGGCCGGTTTCGGCGGCCGCGAAACTGCGGGCATGCAGGCAAAATGTTATCAGCCGTTCCTGTTGGACACTTGATCAGTGTGCGATGTATCACACCTGCTTGGCGGTCCGGTGGTTCGCCGTGTTGTGCAGGTAGACCGCGCCGTTGAGGCGGATGCCGTCGCGCTCGGCCTCGCTCAGTTCGCGCCGCACCTTGCCGGGCACGCCGGCGACGAGGGAACCGGGCGGGATCTGCGCGCCCTCCGGGATCAGCGCGTTCGCCGCGATCAGGCTGCCCGCGCCGATCACCGCGCCGTTGAGCACGGTGGCGCCCATGCCGACCAGCACATCGTCGCCGACGGTGCAGCCGTGCAGGATCGCGTTGTGCCCCACCGACACCCCGCTGCCGACGGTGAGGGGGAAGCCGGGGTCGGCGTGCAGGACGCATCCGTCCTGGATGTTGGTGCGCGCTCCGACGCTGATCTGCTCCAGATCGCCGCGCAGCACGGCGCCGTACCACACGCTCACCTCGCCCGCGAGGCGCACGCGCCCGATCACGGTGGCGTTCGGCGCCAGCCACGCGCTCTCGTCGACCTCCGGCGCGAAGCCACTGATCTCAATCCTCATGGGGGCAACCTAACCGGCGGAGCCGAACCGGCACCGCGCGGCCCGCGTGCGTCGAACGGCCGGGGCCGTTTCACGTACGCCGCGCGACGGAGTCGAAGTGGCGCGGAAGCGATTGCCCCGGGGTGCCGCAGCTCCCGGGGTGCGGCGCCCGCGCGCCGTCGTGGCCAAGCGCGAGTGGGTGGGCGACGATGGCGGTATGAGGATCGGAGTACCACGGGAGGTCAAAGAGCAGGAGTTTCGGGTGGCGCTCACCCCGGCGGGGGCCGGGGAACTGGTGCGCCACGGCCACGCAGTGGTGGTCGAGTCGGCGGCGGGCGTCGGGTCGGGTTTCGGCGACGGCGCCTACGCCGCGTCCGGGGCGGAACTTGCCCCGGACGCGGACGTGGTGTGGGGCACGGCCGATTTGGTGTTGAAGGTGAAAGAGCCCATCGCGCCGGAGTATTCGCGGATGCGCCGCGACCAGGTGCTGTTCACCTATCTGCACTTGGCGGCGTCGAAGGAGTGCACCGACGCCATCCTGTCGTCGGGAGTCACCGCCATCGCCTACGAGACGGTGCGCGCCGCCGACGGATCGCTGCCGTTGCTCGCGCCGATGAGCGAGGTCGCGGGCAAGCTCGCGCCCCAGGTGGGCGCTTACCACCTGATGGCGCCGCTCGGCGGGTCGGGCGTGCTGCTCGGCGGGGTGCCGGGGGTGCGGCCCGCCGAGGTGGTGGTGATCGGCGGCGGCGTCGTGGGCAGCAGCGCCGCGTCGGTGGCGTCGGGCATGGGCGCGCGGGTGACGGTGCTCGACACCAATCCGGTGCGGCTGCGGGAACTCGACGCCCGCTTCCACAGCCGGATCACCACGGTGTCGTCCAACGCCGCCGAGGTGGAGAAGGCTGTGCTCGGCGCGGATCTCGTCATCGGATCGGTGCTGGTGCCCGGCGCGCGGGCGCCGAAACTGGTCACCGAGGAGATGGTGGCCGGGATGCGGCCGGGCTCGGTGCTGGTCGACATCGCCATCGATCAGGGCGGATGCTTCGAGGGATCGCGGCCGACGACGCACGCGAATCCGACCTACCGCGTGGCGGATTCGCTGTATTACTGCGTCGCGAACATGCCGGGCGCCGTCCCGCACACGGCGACGGTGGCGCTCACCAACGCCACCCTGCCGTACGTGCGCGCGATCGCCGACCAGGGCTGGCAGGCGGCGTGCGTCACCCACCCCGACCTGGCGCGCGGGCTCACCGCCGGCGCCGGCGAACTCCTGTCCAGGGAGGTCGCCGCCGCCCACGGCTATCCGGTGGCCGCTCAGGCCTCCGGCGCGTCCTGATCGAGGAACCAGGGCTGTCCGCCCTCGGTGGGCAGGTCGCGCAGCTTGTCCGGGTTGCGCACCACGTTGATGGCGACGATGCGGCCCGCGTCGACGGTGAACGAGAACACGCCGACGTGGGTGCCGTCGAACACCACCAACCCGGCTTCGCCGTTGACCAGCACCGAGCGGCTCCACGCGCCCTGCGCCGACGGCGCGTGGTACCAGCCGAGCAGCAGCTTGGCCACGATCTCCGCGCCGTGCACCGGCTTGCGGACGGCGGGCACCTTGCCACCGCCGTCGGCGGTGAGGCCGACGTTCTCGTCGAGCACGCCGAGCAGGGTGTCCAGATCGCCCGAACGCCAGGCCCGCGAGAACGCCGACACCACCCGCTCGTGTTCGGCGGGTGAGGCGGGGAAGCGCGGAGTGCCGTCCTCCACGCGTTTGCGGGCACGCGAGGCGAGTTGGCGCACGGCGGCCGGCGTGCGGCCCACCACCTGCGCCACCTCGGGACCGCTCATGCCGAACACGTCCTGGAGCACGAACGCGGTGCGCTCGGCGGGGGAAAGGGATTCGAGCACCACCAGCAGCGCGGTGGTGACGCGCTCGTCCTGCGTGACGCGATCGGCGGGATCGTCGGAGGTGGTGATCTCCGGCTCCGGCAGCCACTCCCCGACGTACTGCTCGCGCCGCGCCCGCGCCGACCCGAGGTGATCCAGCGCGAGCCGCCCCGTGACGGTGCTCAGCCAGGCCCGCAGATTCTCGATGCCCTCGACCGCGCCGGCTTCGTGCTGTCGCTGCAACCGCAGCCACGCCTCCTGCACCACGTCGTCGGCGTCGGACAGGCTGCCCAGCGTGCTGTAGGCGAGCCTGCGCAGGTAGGGGCGGTGCTCCTCGAAGCGGCGCGCCAACTCGGCCGCGTCGAGGGGGCCTGCTTTCTCGGAGTTCATGGGGACCACCGTTTCCGATCTCGACTGGGTACGCGAGGTAGACGACGCGCGGACGGCGAGTGTGACATTCGGTGGCCGGCGGGCGTCGTGGCGGGCCGGTCCGCGGCACTGCCGTCTTGGTCTCCGTGCACGCGCCGACGGCGATGCCGACCTATCCGACCCGCCCGCGGCGCGAGAGGCGCCGGAGGACAACGGGGAGCGCGTACGCCACGGCGGCGGCGAGAACGACCGACGCCGCCTGGACCGCCTCGGACATGCGGACCGCGCGGCGCAGGTCGGGCACCGTGGGCGCGGGGCCGTCGCCGAGGGTGGGGCGCAGTTCGGTGCCGTGGCGGTAGCGGGTGGGCCCGCCCAGGCGGATGCCGAGCGCGCCCGCCATGGTGGCCTCGACCACGCCGGCGTTGGGGCTG
Organism: Nocardia puris; assembly: GCF_003315035.1. GTDB lineage: Bacteria > Actinomycetota > Actinomycetes > Mycobacteriales > Mycobacteriaceae > Nocardia > Nocardia puris. The sequence goes on along the minus strand of NZ_QNRE01000006.1, from coordinate 288,008 downwards.
GGGTGGTGCGCGGCGTCGCGGCGCCAGGCGCGCAGCGCGGCGGCGGGGCGGCCGCCGGCGAGCGGCGCGAGGACGGCGGTGAGCACGCCGGTGACGCGGGCCGGGATCAAGTTGGCGACGTCGTCGGTGCGGGCGGCGGCCCAGCCGAAGCGCAGGTACCGGTCGTTGCGGTAGCCGACCATGGCGTCGAGGGTGTTCACGGCGCGGTAGCCGAGCAGGCCGGGCACGCCCGCCGCCGCGCCCCACAGCAGCGGGGCGACGGTCGCGTCGGAGGTGTTCTCGGCGATGGATTCCAGTGCGGCGCGGGCCAATCCGTCGGCGTCGAGGACGGCGGGGTCGCGCCCGCACAGCGCGGGCAGCAACGCGCGGGCCGCCTCGACCTCGCCGGACTCCAGGTGCCCGGCCATGGTGCGCCCGACGCGGGCCAGGCTGGTGCCGCCGAGCACGGTCCAGGTCGCGAGCGCGGTCGTCACCACGCCGCCGCGCCGCAACACCGCGCCCACCCCGGCGACCGCGCCGACCGCGATCACCTCGTGCAGCACGCCCGCCGCGCGCCGGTCGGCGTAGGTCGTCGACTCCAGCGCGCTCGCCGCCGTGCCGAAACCGGCGACCGGATGCCATCGGCGCGGATCGCCGAACGCCCGGTCCAGCGCGAATCCGAGCAGCAGACCGGCGGCGGTCGAGATCCCCGTGTGCACCCGGCGAGAGTAGCGGGCGGGGCGGTGGCGCCAGCGCGCCGGCTACGCCGATATCGGCTGGGAGACCGTCGCACGCCTCGGCCTCGACAAGGAGTACGTCGACCGCGACGCGCACCGCGAACTCGCCGTCCGCATCGCCGCCCACGACGCCGACGCGCACCGCCTGCTCGGCCGGCTCGTCGATGCCCGGGAGCTCCCGGAAGACCGAGCCGTGTTCGACCTCAGCGGCGGCCGTAGCGGTCGGCCAGGCGGGATGCGGTGGTCGGCGGCGCGGGCTCGGCGGGTTCGGTCGCGGTGGCCTTCGGTGCGGCAGGCGCCTCGGTGCGGCCCGCCTTCTCCCGGCGGCGTTCCCGCATCTCGGCATACACGAAGTACCCCAGGCCGAGCGGTGCCATGATGCCGAACGCCAGCCACTGCAACCCATACGACAGGTACGGTCCGGCGTCGAGCTGGGGGAGCGGGACGGGGCTGAAGGCGGCGGGCTGGCCTTCCGACAGTTGGAGGTAGCCGCCGCGCTCACCGGTGGGGATCGGGGTCAGCGACAGCGCCATCACCTGTGCGGCCTGACCGGTGTCGATCGAATACACCTGGCGGAAGCCGTCTTCGGTGAGCGGCACGCGATCCGGGCTCACCCCTTCCGACACCCGGATACGACCTTCGATCCGCTGCGGACCGGCCGGCGGTTCGGCCACCGGCGGCGGTTTCGAGGTGCCCTCCACGCCCGCGACGAGTCCGCGATCCACCAGCAGCTCCCGGCCGTCCTCGAGCCGGAACGCCGAGAGCACGGCGTACCCGGGAGCGCCGTTGAGATGCCGCAACCGCACCAGCACCGTCGAATCCGGCACGAACGTGCCCGACGCGTTCACCCGCCGCCACTCGTTGTGCGCTTCGGGATCGCTGTCGTCGAGCACCGAGACCACGTCGACCGGGTCGGCGCGCACCGAGTCGGCGATCAGCTGGTTGCGGTGCTCGGTCTCGGTGTTCTTGCCCAGCTGCCACGGCGCGAGCACCGTGAAGCACATATAGGCGAACCCCGCCACCACCACGGCCAGGATCAGCCAGCTCGGGCGCAGCAGGAACGTGAGGCGGCGCATCACGGCCGCCCGTCCGCGGCGGACAGGGGGTCGAGGTCCAGCGCGGCGCGCACCCAGTCCAGCAGGCCGGGGATGGCGGCGGCGATCTGGTCGTGGACCTCTTCGAAGTCGGCGGTCGTCCCGTAATAAGGGTCCGGCACGTCGGGGCCGTCGGCGCGAGGGTCGAAGCTGCGCAGCAACCGGCGGCGGTCCGACGGCACGCCGAGGCGGGCCAGCTCGCGTTCGTGCCCGCGATCGAGCGCGACCAGCAGGTCGGCGTCGCGGTGCGCGGGGCCGATGGCGGCCGCGACGTGCCCGGTCGGGTAGCCGTGGCGGCGCAGCGTGGCGGTGGTGCGCGGGTCGGCGTCGTCGCCCGCGTGCCAGGAGCCCGTGCCCGCGCTGGACACCCGGACCAGGTCGGCCAGGCCGGACTCGTCCAAGTGGTGCGCGAACATCTTCTCCGCCATCGGCGAACGGCAGATATTGCCGGTGCAGATGAACGCGACGGACAGACGGGCTCGCTCCATCAGCACTCCCGCTTCCCGGACCCGGCGACGACCACACGCAGCTCACCCACGACAGCCATTCTGGCCGGTCCGCCCCCGCGCGCGCCACGTAGGGTGTGGTGCCGTGCCCTCCGACACAGTCGACCACGCGCTGCTGCGCCACCACGGCGACGTGGACGCGCGGCCTGGCATGCTCGATTTCGCCGTCAACGTGCGGGGTTGCGCGCCGCCGGACTGGTTGCGCGCGCGGCTCGCCGCCCGCCTCGCGGACCTGGGGCGCTACCCGGACGCGGGCGAGGAGCTGGCCGCCCGGGTGGCCGTGGGCGAGCGCCATCGCCGCGACCCGGACGACGTGGTGCTGCTGGCGGGCGCGGCGGAGGGTTTCGCGCTGCTGCCGAAGCTCGCGCCCCGGTTGGCCGCCGTCGTGCATCCCTCGTTCACCGAGCCCGAGCTGGCGTTGCGGGAGGCGGGGGTGCCGGTCACCCGCGTGCTCCTCGAGCCGCCGTACGTGTTGGACCCGGCCGCCGTGCCCGAGGACGCGGACCTGGTGGTGGTCGGCAACCCCACCAATCCGACCTCGGTACTGCACCCCGCGGCGTCGTTGCGTGCGCTGCGCAGGCCCGGCCGCGTCGTGGTGGTGGACGAGGCGTTCATGGACGCCGTCCCCGGCGAACGCGAATCCGTCGCGGCGGACCCCGGGTTCCTGGTGCTGCGGAGTCTCACGAAGACGTGGGCGCTCGCGGGCCTGCGCTGCGGGTACTTCCTCGGCACCCCCGACCTGCTCGCCCGCCTCGCCCACGGCCGCCCCCACTGGGCGTTGGGCACCCTCCAATTGGAAGCGTTCCGCGCGACCGCCGAACCGTCGGCGGTCGCGGAGTCGCACCGCCTGGCCGAGGAGATCGCGGTCGAGCGCGAGGCGATGGTCGCGCGCCTTTCGGCCCTCGGCGTGGACGTCCACACCCCCGCCCACGGGCCGTTCCTGCTGCTGCGCGTCCCTGACGGGCCCGCAGTCCGCGCGCATCTGGCCGCGCACGGGATCGCGGTCCGCCGCGCCGATACGTTTCCGGGGTTGAGTGTCGACCACCTCCGCGTCGCGGTGCGGGACGCTGCGGCGGTCGACCGGTTGTGTGCCGGGCTCGGGGCCGTGCTGCGGTCGGGTTAGGGCCGAACTGCACCGCCCGGGGGACTAGTGGTGTGGGAGGCCGCCGGGGTCGACCGGTTGTGCCGGGCTCGGATGCGTTGCGGTCACGGAATCATCGAGTCCACGACGATCCGATGGCGCCGTGTTCTGTGTGCTCGAGGCCGGCGCATGGCGTTGCTACTGCCGGTCTCCGTCGAGCACCCCGATCCCGTCCCGGTGCGCGCCGATATCGTGGGCTGACCGTCCGCCCCGCGCGGTCGGTGGTGTGCCGGATCGGTGACGAGGGAAGGCGGGTGCGGCGTGGCGACGCTGGCGGAGCTCATCGGGGTACTGGATGCGGCGTACCCGCCGCGGCTGGCGGAGTCGTGGGATTCGGTGGGGCTGGTGTGCGGGGATCCGGGCGACGAGGTGCGGCGGGTGTTGTTCGCCGTGGACGCGACCGCCGAGGTGGTCGAGGAGGCGATCGACTGGCGCGCGCAGGCGCTGGTGGTGCACCATCCGCTGCTGTTGCGCGGGGTGGACACCGTGGCCGCCGACACCCCGAAAGGCGCTCTGCTGCACCGGCTCATCCGCTCCGGGTGCGCCCTGTTCACCGCGCACACCAACGCCGACTCCGCCGACCCCGGGGTCTCCGACGCGCTCGCCGCGGCGCTCGGACTCACCGTCACCGGTCCGCTGGAAGCGAAACCCGAAGGCCCCGTGGACAACTGGGTCGTGCAGGTGCCGCGCACCCACACCGACGCGGTGCTCGACGCGCTGTTCGCGGCGGGCGCGGGCGGTTCCGGGCACTACCGCGACTGCGCGTCGCGGGCGGATTCGATCGGCCAGTTCCGGCCGCTGCCCGGAGCGGATCCGGCGATCGGCTCGATCGGGGAACTCGAACGGGTACAGGAGGATCGCGTCGAGGTGATCGCGCCGCCCTCCCGGCGCGCCGCCGTGCTCGCGGCGCTGCGGGCGGCGCACCCGTACGAATCGCCCGCCTACCACGTCACCGAGCGCGCCGAACTGCCGTCCGCCCTCGGTCTCGGCCGCATCGGCACCCTGCCCGAACCGGAATCCTTGCGCGACTTCACCGCTCGCGTCGCGGCCGCCCTCCCGCCGACGGTGTGGGGTGTGCGCGCGGCGGGCGATCCGGACCGTGTGATCCAGCGGGTCGCGGTCTGCGGCGGCGCGGGGGATTCGTTCCTGAACACCGTGATCCGCCGCGGCGTCGACGCCTACGTGACCTCCGATCTGCGCCACCACCCGGCCGACGAGCACCTCCGCAAGAACGGTCCCGCCCTCGTCGACGCGGCGCACTGGGCCACCGAGTTCCCCTGGTGCGCCCAGGCGGAAGGGTCTGTGCGCGAGGCGCTCCCGGATCTGGAGACCCGGGTGTCGACCTTGCGAACCGACCCGTGGACGGTGGGTGCCGAGGGCTGAACCAGGCGGAACCGGAACTACTACCAGCGCGGTGGTATGCGGACGCTCTCGTCATCGTCCGAATCCACGAGGCCGCTGGGAACGGTCCCCCCGGTCGACGTCGTGGTATCCGTGCCGGTGCCAAGTGGGTTGTCCCGAGCCTCCGAGGAGGACCTGGGCCCGAATCGCCGTCTCGCTGTCGCGCCCGGAAGCCGAGCGCGACAGCGGAAGGCGGATGAGCCGGTCTGTAAGCCGGGTCCTGTCCCCGGTTCGCACCGGGTGGCGACCATCCATCTGGGCACACCGTCACCGGGTACCTCGAGCGGCCCACCCGCAGGCTCGGGCGAGCAGCCCTCGAACACCTGCGCAGCCGCACTCTCGCGAGTGCGGCCTTCGGCCTTGCTCCGGGCGGGGTTTACCTAGCCGCCCCGGTCACCCGGGGCGCTGGTGCGCTCTTACCGCACCGTTTCACCCTCACCGCACGGCCCCGAAAGGCCGTGGGCGGTCTGTTCTCTGTGGCACTGTCCCGCGGGTCACCCCGGGTTGCCGTTAGCAACCGCCCTGCTCTGTGGAGCCCGGACTTTCCTCGGCGCCGGGCAGCGGCACAGCGTGCCCGTTCCCGTCGCCGCGGTCGCCCGACCGACTCATCCGCGCGCACCAGCGTACCCCCGCGCACCGCCCCGTCCCCTACGCGCCCGGTCGCGCCAGTACGGTAATGGCTCATGGAACGTCTCGAGGTCAGTTTTCCCTCCGGCGGCCAGCAGTGCGCCGCCTGGCTGTACCCTCCCGCAGGCGTCCCCAAGCCCCGGCCGCTGGTGGTCATGGGGCACGGTCTGGGGGGCACGCGGGAAATGGGGTTGGACAGGTACGCACGCCGGTTCGCCGCGGCGGGAATGGGGGTGCTGGTGTTCGACTACCGGCATTTCGGCGCCAGCCAGGGCGACCCCCGGCAGTTGCTGCACATCGCCCGCCAGCGCGAGGACTGGCGCAACGCCATCGCCTACGCCCGCACCCTGCGCGGTTTCGACAAGACGCGGATCGCGCTGTGGGGCACGTCTTTCGGGGGCGGGCACGTGCTGTCCGTGGCGCCGGAGGACGACTACATCGCCGCGGTGGTCGCGCAGGTGCCGTTCACCAGCGGCTGGGCCTCGACGTGGGCGAAGGGGCCGACCAGCGTGGTGAAGGTGGCCACCATCGCCGCCACCGATCTGCTCGTGGGACCGTTGCGGCGCAAGCCCGTTCGGGTGCGGATCGCCGGGCGCAAGCGCGCCGCGGCGCTGATGAGCGCACCCGACGTACCGGAGGGTTACGGACGGCTGGCCGAGGAGAGCGAGACCTACGAGCCGAAAGTGTCCGCGCGCGCGGCGTTCTCGGTGCTGTTCGACAAACCGGGCCGCTACGCCAAAGCGCTGAAGATGCCGGTGTTCTACGCCGTGGCCGACGATGATTCGGTGGCCCCGCCCAAGCCGACGCTCAAGGCGGCCGAGCGCACCAAGCACGCGGTCGTGAAGCGGTATCCGGTGGGGCATTTCGACGTGTACTTCGACGACGTCTTCGAACAGGCGGTGTACGACCAGACCGAATTCCTGGTGTCGGTGCTGCGTCCGTGAGTCGGGCGCCCCGCACGGCCGGTGGGTCGCGCGGGGTATCCTGAGGGAGTTCGTTTCTCGACTCCGTCGATGGCCCCGATGCGCCGCGAAGCATCGTCGACGTGAAAGCTGTTGTCTCCCTAGGGAAGGGCATTCCCGTTCGTTCGTGACCGCCGCGCGGGTGCGGACCCGCCCGGAACTGCGCAAGCAGCGCAGGCAGCGTTCCCACGGGTGCTGGAACCATCTCATCGCCGCACCGCTGTGGCCCAAGCACGGCGTGAATCTCGGTACGCTGCTGCGCACGTGCGACGCCGTGGGTGCGTGCTTGGCGGTGCCGCGGTATCCGTGGATCCCCGACGCGCTGAACCAGGGCAACACTCTGCGCCACCGCCAGTGCGTGCACTGGGTGCACGGCCGCGCCGATCGCTGGCTGGCGCGGCAGCGCGCGAGCGGGTCGGCGATCATCGGCGTCGAACTCACCGACGAATCCGTCCGCCTCGCCGACCTTCCCGTCGCCCGCGGGCGCACCGTCATGCTGCTCGGCCACGAAATCGACGGCATCCCACCGGAAGCGCTCGAACTCACCGACACCGCCGTCGAGATCCCCATGGTCGGCACCGGGCACAGCCTGAACGTGGCGGTGGCGGGCAGCCTGGTCCTCTACAAGCTCGCGGGACTGAGCTGAATTGTTCTACCCCCTGGACGAATTCACCGCCGCGGCCCTGCGCGGGCACGCGGCGGTGAACGGTGTCGGAGCGGATCAGAAGGGGCGGAATCCCGCGCCCAGGCCGCCTTCGGCGTTGATGGCGGCCAGCACCACGTCGATCGGCGCGAAGTACGCCGGCGAGTGGACCGGGTTGCCCTGACCGGTGCACGGCACGTCGAAGCGGATGCCGGCCAGCCCGGTCAGCCTGCCCTGGTTCATGCCGACCAGTTGGTCGCCGACCGTCACCGGGCCGCCGGAATCACCCGGCTGCGAGCACGCCTGGTTGAGCGTGATGGTCTCGTCCAGATTGCCCCACACCACGCCGCAGCCCGCGCCGCTGGTGCGTCCGTTGGAGCACACGGTGGTGCCGGGGCCGGGGGTGGCGCCGATGCCGTTGATGGTGGTGCCTCCGACGGTGCGCACCGGCGCGACCTTGTCGCGATCGAAAACGAGGACCGCGATGTCCAGGTTCTCCCCGTTGTCGGAGTAGGCGACGATACCGACGGCGCCCGCCTCCAGCGCGTGCTCCGCGCCGAGCAGGGTGCCCTCGGGGGCGCAGTGGCCCGCGGTGAGCCCGACCAGCCGATCGGCGTTGTCGTAGCCGATCGCGGTGAGCGAGCACGCGGAGTCGTTCGCGAACACGAGACCGGATCCGCCGCCGAGCGCCACCTTCTCCGGGGCGGCCTGCGCGACGCCCGCCGCGCTCACGCCGACACCCGCGATGACGGCCGCCACGGCCGCCATCCACCTGAACCTCACAGCAGTTACTCTCCTTCTCGCAAACCGTTGACCGACAGCGGTCGCCGACCGTCACTCCGGTCACGCACCGATCCCGGCCGGGGAACACACGTTGCCATACCGGGGGCGGCGTGAGCCGGTGAATTACTTTCCCCCGCGTGTGGCTACCGATGGGCAAGCGATGCATCGGGTCCGGCGCGGCGGGCCGCAAGCGCTGTGTGCCGAGCCACAGTACCCGTTCATTCAGGGGGTCGTGCGCACCGGGGACGCCTCGGCCGCCCAACGCTCCCGACCGGCCATCCGCCGTGCAAACCTCGCTTTGCGCGGCCACTTTCCGAGACCGGCATAGGTTCAGTCCAGATACGACGTGTCGTTGACCAGACGAACCGAGGACCCGCCGTCCGGATAGAACTCCGCGATCGACAGCGACGCCAGATCCAGATGCAGCCGGTACAGCAGCGACGGCCCGACGCCGAGCGCCAGTTGCAGGAGGGTCTTGATGGGTGTCACGTGGCTGACCAGCACGATATTGCTGCCCGCGTACAGGCCCGTGAGATCGCGCCGCGCCGCCTCCACGCGCTCGCGCACCGCGTCGAAGCTCTCGCCGCCCGGCGCGGGCACCGACGGGTCACCGAGCCAGCGGGCGTGTAGTTCCGGGTCGCGCTCGGCGGCCTCCCCGAAGGTGAGCCCTTCCCATTCGCCGAAATCGGTCTCGATGAGTCCGTCGTGGGTGTGCACGGGCACGCGCAGTGCGGCGGCGGCCGCTTCGGCGGTCTCCCGCGCGCGGCCGAGCGGGGAGCTGATCACGGCGGCGATACCGCCTTTGGCCGCAAGCATTTTCGCGGCGCGGTCGGCTTGGTCTTGGCCGAGGGGAGTGAGAGCGGGGTTGCCGCGGCCCGAGTAGCGGCGCTGCACAGAGAGTTCCGTCTGGCCGTGGCGGAGCAGGAGGAAGCGCGTGGGGCGGCCGAGGGCTCCGGTCCAGCCGGGGGACGTGGGGTTGACTGCGGCGGTGCGGTCACGATCGGCCGCGGCATCGTCACCGTAGGAGACGGTGACACGCTCACTGTTCGGCGGTCGGGAGACGTCCCAGGTACCCGGCGCCGGTGCGACGCCTTCGCCGGCATCGGAGTCGATGGTTTCGCCGGATTCTCCGCCGCTCGCGGTGCGTTCGGCCGAATCCACGTGGAAGCGCGTTGTTTTCGGCTCGCGAGAGACACCGGCGCTCGTGCCCGTATCGGTCGGCGCGTGCCCCGCGTCGCGGGCCGTGCGCACCTCGTCGACCAGGGACGCGTCGTCCATGGCCTCGTTGGCGAGGCGGTCGGCGTGGGAGTTCTGGGCGCGCGGGATCCAGGCGAAGGTGACGCGGTCGAAGCCGGTGACCAGGCGGCGGGCCCGGTCGGCGAGCGGAATCATGGCCGCGTGCTTGACCTTCCAGCGGCCCGACATCTGCTCGACCACCAGTTTGGAGTCCATCCGCACCGACACGATGCGCGCGCCCAGTTCGGCCGCCGCCTCCAAACCCGCGATCAGGCCGCGGTATTCGGCGACGTTGTTCGTCGCGACACCGATGCTCTCGCGCCGCTCCGCCAGCACCGTCGCGTGGTCGGCGTCGAACACCACCGCGCCGTAGCCGGCCGGGCCGGGATTGCCGCGCGAGCCGCCGTCGGCTTCGACGATGACCTGCTCGTGGCTCACGCCGCCGCCTCGATCACAGACCGGATTCCTTGGTGCGGACCAGGATCGCGCCGCATTCCGGGCAGCGCACCACCACGTCGGGCGCGGTCTTCGCGATGCGGGCGATCTCGCCGCGATCCAGTTCGATCCGGCACGCACCGCACTTGCGGGCTTGCAGCAGCGCCGCGCCCACGCCGCGCTGGGCGCGCTGCCGGTCGTAGATCGCGAGCAGTTCCTCGGGGAACAGCGGCACCAGGTTCGCGCGGTCGCCCTCGCAGCGGCCCTGCGCTACGTCCAGATCGGCCAGCGCCTCGTCGCGGTGGCGCTGGGCCTCGGCGAGTTCGTCGTCGGCCTTGCTCAGGCGCGCGCCCGCGTGGTCGTGGTCGGCGGCCGAGGCCTCGCGGCGCTCCATCACCTCGAGCAGTTCGTCCTCCAGCACGCCGCGCCGCCGCTCCAGGCTGCCGAGTTCGTGCTGGATCTCCGAAAGCTGTTTCGCGCCAACCGAACCCGCGGTGAGCATGCCGCGGTCGCGCTCCTCGCGCTTGCGGACCGCCTCGATCTCGCCCTCCAGCTTGCGGATGTCGCGGTCGAGGTCGTCCAGCACGATCTCCACCGCCACCGCGGCGTCCTTGAGCTCGTTGCGCTCGCCTTCGAGCCGGGCCACCTCCTGCTGCTCGGGCAGGACCGTGCGCCGGTGGGCGATCCGCGTCAGCTCGGCGTCGACGGAGGCGAGCTGGAGCAGCTTGGCCTGGATCGGTGGTTCGACATTCAACGCGAACAAACTCCTGAACACTGTGGACGGTGGGGCCTCCGCCGGGCGGCGAACACCAGTGCTCAACCGTACCGCGACTGCCGGGTGGGTGGTGCCGAGGCGGGGACGGATGTCGGTGGTCGAACATACGGGCGATTCAGTGGTGCCCGCAGCGGCTATGGTCAGTCGACCGGGCGCGTTTTGATGGCGTCGCGCGAGATATAGACGTCGTACTCGCCCGGGGTGGCGATGACGGCGTTGCCATAGGCGGAGCGAACAAAAGGTGCGGTCCACCATTTGCCGTCGCGCATGTCGGCGAAGAAGTCACGATCGTCGCCGTTGAGGAAGATGTGGTCCTGGGAAGTCGCGGCACCGTCCAGGTTCTGCCCGTAGAGGCGGCTGACCTTGTACCCGGAGTGGAAGCCCAGGGCGTTCACCCACGGCTCGAGCTCGACGATATTGGCTTGCAGCACCCACAGGTCACCCTCGACGCGGAAGGTCTCGCGGCGGTCGGGTGCGCCGTCGTCGTAGAGGGTGAGGTCGACCTGGAGTTGTCCGTCCTCGGCCTCGCTGACGACCACGTGCGCGGCCTTGATCTCCCCCGTGAGTCCGAGATAGGTCTGCATCAGGGTCGCCACCCACAGCAACACCACCGCGACCATCAGCAAGCCCGCCCCACCCGCCCCGCGCCCGAGCACGGCCTTCGCGCCCTTCTTGCGCATGCGCGCGATCGCCGAGATCAGCAGCGCGACCCCGACCAGGATCAGCAGGATCAGGCCGATCTGCACGATCCCGAAATCCACCGGGAAGTTCATGCGCTAGTTGTACCCGCTCCCGGCGTTCCGAGACAGGTGAAGTGCGAGCGACTTTCGCGGACACACCGCGACACGCCGCGCGGGATACGTTGCGGGGACGGGGGTTTGATAGGCGGGTGGTCACCACGGTGTCGATGCGAAGTGAACCGACCAGTCGTGTTGCGCGCCAGGTGAACCCGATGGGTTCGGGCAGAACCAGGGGAACGGCGTTGCCGGGAGAGCACGCCGCCGCGGCGACGGGCCTTACACGTGCGGACGTTTCAGCAGATGTACTTCGCGATATTGAAGATGGCGAGCGCCTCTTCCTTCGACGCGGCCACGTCGCCGGATTTCGTGCGGTCGACGATCGCGTTCACGGTGTCGTCCTCGGACTTGCCGCCGTCGATGTCGGCGCAGGTGCCGGTGAGGATGTCGGCGATCTCGGCATCGGTGCGGCCTTCGGCCAGCTTCGGAAAGGCGCTGCGGTAGCTCACCACGAAGGTGCCCGCCTTGATGTTGTCGGGCACCTCGACCCCGCCGGGCTGATCGTCGACCGAGGAGGCGGCGGGGGCGGAGGTCGCCGCGGCCTCGCCGGTGGCCGTGTCGTCCCCGTTGCAGCCGGCGACGAGCAGGGCGAACAGGGTGGTGCTGACCGCGAGGGCGGCGGAAGTTCTTGTCACGGAGCGGGATGCTAACCGGCCCGGTGGAAAGTCGCCTCCCGTGCGGTGAACGGAAGGCGACCGGTGTGTGGCGGCGCTCGAGGCTAGGCCGCCGGGTCGATCATGAAGACCTTCGCCCAGTACGCGGCCTGCTCGGGACCGAGCAACGGCAGCAGGTAGTCGAAGAGGATCGATGACATCAGTGCAGTACTCCCAGTTCTCGACGTACGGGGCCCGGAATGGGACAGGCGAGACGCGCGTGGCCCGCGGCCCCGGGACCGAACCCTAGCAGCCGGGCGCGACACGGCGAGCCGGGCCGGGCGATTCGTCCGGAACTGGCCCAGACCGTGACCGACGTCATAAAGTAGTCGCCGTTGGCACGGTCCGGCGCCGGGGAGCCCCGGGCCGATTTCACCCTCTATCCCGGAAGCAGGTCTCAACTCTATGCGGGTAGTTCGTTCATTGGTCGCCGGCGCGCTCGTCGCCGGAGCCGCATCGCTCTTTGCCGTGCTGGGCGCCGGTTCGGCCAACGCGGTCGCGGTGACTCCGCTCCCCGGCGGTGTGCAGGTCGACCTCAGTCCGGCCGACACCAAGTGGGTGGCCGACACCCGCTTCGGTCTCACCGTCGCGGGACTGCCGCATCCGTCGGCGCCCTCGTTCGGTGAGGCGCTGGATGCGGCGGCGGCACTCTCCTCGACCTACCCCACCGGGCGGGTCACCTTCACGGTGTTCGGACCGTTCCACGAGCTCAACGGCACGATGCTGGCCTTGCAGTAACGTATCGTCCGTGGAACTGCACCAGCGGATCACCTCGGCGCCGGTCGATTTCGGCGCTATCCGATCCGAATTCGGTCTGGCCTCGGCGTATCCCGCCGAGGCCACCGCGGAAGCCCGCGGCGCGCGTGACGCGTTCGCGGGCGACCGGATCGATCGCACCGACCTCGCGTTGGTGACGATCGATCCCCCCGGAGCCATGGATCTCGACCAGGCCCTGCATATCGAGCGCACGGACTCCGGTTTTCTCCTGCATTACGCGATCGCCGATGTCGGCGCCGTGATCCACCCCGAGGGCGCGCTCGCCAAAGAGGCGGGCACCCGGGGTCAGACCTTCTACTTGCCCGACGGCACCGTGCCGCTGCACCCCGAGGTGCTCTCGGAAGGCGCGGCCAGTCTGCTGCCGGACGTCGACCGGCCCGCCGCGCTGTGGACCATCGAACTCGACGAGCACGGCGAACCCCAGCACTACTCCGTCGCCCGCGCGCTGGTGCGCTCGCGCGCCCGGCTCGACTACGCGGGCGTGCAGGCCGACGCCGACGCGGGCCGCCTGCACCCCTCGATCGCGGCGCTGCCGGACTTCGGCACGCGACGGATCGAGGCGGGTATCGCGCGCGGCGCGATCGGCCTGCGCCTGCCCTCGCAGAGCGTGATCCGCGACGACGCGGCCGACGGCCACTGGCGGCTGGTGCTGGAGCCGCGCACCGCCGCCGACGACTGGAACGAGCAGGTCTCGCTGCTCACCGGGATGTGCGCGGCCCGGATCATGCTGGACGCCCCCGACGACGGACAGCGCATCGGCCTGCTGCGCACCATGCCGCCGCCCGCCGAGTCGGCGGCCGAGTCCATGCGCCGCACCGCCGCCGCGCTGGGCGTGCCGTGGCCCGCCGACCAGTCCGTGGGACGGATGCTGGCCGGACTCGATCCGAACACCCCGGCCGCGCTGGTGCTCATGTCCGAAGCCACGAGTTTGCTGCGCGGCGCCACCTACACCGTGGTGAACGGGGAGCTGCCCGGCACCCTCGAGCACAGCGGGATCGGCGCGCCCTACGCGCACGTCACCGCGCCGCTGCGCCGCCTCGCGGATCGCTTCGCCCTCGAGGTGTGCCTGGCGCGCTGCGCGGGAACCGAAGTGCCGCAGTGGGTTCGCGAGGGCCTGAGCCCCACCGCCGACACCATGAAGCGCACCGACGGCGTCGCGGGCAAGGTGGACCGGGCCTGTATCGACCTCACCGAGGCGACCCTGCTGGCCGCGCGCCCCGGCGGCGTATACGACGCGATCGTGATCCGCGAGGCCAACGGCAACCGCCCGGCCGAGATCTTCATCGCCGACCCGCCCGTGCTCGCGCCGTGCGAAGGGTCTCCGCCCGAAGGCGCCACCATCCGCGCCCGCCTCACCACGGCCGACCCGGTCACCCGCAAGGTGTCGTTCACGGCAGAGTGAGTTCGGTTGCCGCGGCGGGTGTTCAGCCTGCGGTGCCCCCGCCGCTCATCGACAGTCGATCATGCGACGCGGTGACGTGCCGCACGAGGGACATAGCGAGCGCGGCACGTCCCGGTGGGAAAGGTACGCCAGGGCGCTCACTTCAGGCGCTCGTTCACAGAGCCCGGTCCACATCGGGCGGCGGATCCGCCCGCGCGTCACTCGGCGTCCAGGAGCGCGGCCGCGGCGGCCGGGTACTTCTCCAAAGTCGCGTCGGCCGCGGCGTTTTCGGCATCCGCCAAGCGCTGATACACGGCCCGGTCCTCGCCCGCCGCCTCGGCTTCGGCGGCCCGCTCCAGGATCGCCTCGGCGGACTCGACGGCGTCGCGGTGGTCGCCCAGCACCGTCTGCAAGCGCTTGGCGCGCGAGCCCAGGCTGCGGGCCGCGTCGCCGAGGACGGGCTCGGCGGCCTCGCAGGAATAGCGTAAACGCTTGGCGCTCTTGCGGATATCGTGCAGCATCTCGATGCGCTCGTCCTCGGGGACGGTCGGCTCGCTGCGGATCAGCGCCTCCACCCGGTCCCGGTCGCGGCGCAGCACGATGCCGAAGAACTTCGACGAGGCCACCGCGGCCCGCGCGGAACGCAGCGGCGGCTTCTCGCGCCACCGCGAAAGTTCCTCCCGCAGCGCGCGATAACGTTCGCCTTCCAGCGCGGTGAGGATCTCGGCGTGCGCGGCGGCGTAGCGGTCGCGTTCGGCCGTGACCAGTCGCGCCGTCACGGAGTCGGGCGCGTCGGCGCCGTGCACGGCGAGCAGATCGCCGAAGCGTTCGGCGCGCACCTCGGCGTCGCGGGCCACGCCGAGCAGGCCGGCCAGCCATTTGAGTTCGGCGCCCATCGTGGCCGCCGGCTCCTTGCGCAGCAGGCTCCGATAGGAGCGCAGCACGCTGCGCAGGCGCCGGGTGGCCACGCGCATCTGGTGCACCGAATCCCAAGCGTCCCTGCGCACTTCGGGCTCGGCGGCGAAGAGGCGGTCCACGTCGTCACGCAGGGCGGCGGTGAGGGCGGCGCCGGCGTCGGGGGCCACGGGTCAGCCCGCCTTGGCGAAGCGGTCGGTGGCCTCGACCAGGTGGTGCACGATGCCGGGTTCGGTGGCGGCGTGCCCGGCGTCGTCGACCAGGTGCAGCGTCGAGGCGGGCAGCGCCCGGTGCAGATCCCACGCGTTCACCGCCGGGCACACGATGTCGTGGCGCCCGTGCACGATGACGGTGGGAATGTGCGCGATGAGAGGTGCGTCCCGCAGCAACTGGCCCTCCTCCAGGAATCCGCCGTTGCGGAAGTAGTGGTTCTCGATCCGGGCGAAGGCCAGCGCGAACCGCGGCTCGCCCGTCTCCTCGACCCGATCCGGTTGCGGCAGCAGCGAACTCGTCGACCCCTCCCACACCGACCAGGCGATCGCGGCCGCGGTGGCGACCTCGGGATCGGGGGAGTGCAGCAACCGGTGGTAGGCCTCCACCAGATCGCCGTCGCGCTCGGCCGCCGGGATCGGCGCCAGGTACTTCTCCCACTCGTCGGGGTAGACGTAGCCCGCCGCGCCGTTGTAGTACCAGTCGATCTCCTTGCGCCGCAACAGGAAGATCCCGCGCAGCACCAGTTCGGTCACCCGCTCCGGGTACCGCTGCGCGTACGCCAGCGCGAGCGTGGAGCCCCACGATCCGCCGAACACCTGCCAGCGCTCGACGCCGAGATGCGTACGCAGCGTTTCGATATCGGCCACCAGGTGCCCGGTGGTGTTGTGCTCCAGGCTCGCGCCGTCGGCGATGTGCGGGGTGGACCGGCCGCAGCCGCGCTGGTCGAACAGCACGATGCGGTAGGCGCTCGGGTCGAAGAACCGGCGCTGCAACGGCGAGGTGCCCCCACCCGGCCCGCCGTGCAGGAACACGACCGGTTTGCCCTCGGGGTTGCCGCTCACCTCCCAGTGCACGGACTGGCCGTCACCCACGTCGAGCAGGCCGGTCTCGTACGGCTCGATCGGCGAGTAGAGGGGGCGGCGCATCAGAGACCGACCACGATCGAGGCCAGGTCGGGCGTCTCGAGCGCCTCGATGGCCTGCTGGTGCACGTCCGGGCAGGACTCGAGGGTCACGGTGTCCACCACGGACTTGTTGCCGAGCACGTCGATGCCGTGCTGCAGACCCCACGGGTGCACGATCAGGTTCAGCCCGACGCGGCCGAGCGTGGGCCCCTGCACGCGGAAGTTGGACAGTTCCGGGCGGATCGCGTCGCACAATGCGGTGGCGGCGGCGTCGCTCACCTCGGGGGCGGGCTTCGCGGTGGTCGCGCTCGGGGTGGTGGCGGACGCGGGCGCCGAGGTGGTGGTGTCCGAGCTGCCGGTGGGGTTCGGATCGCCGGAGGTCCCGCAGGCGGTGAGCGCGGCCGCGGTGACCGCGACGGCCGCGAGGAAGGCGGCGCGGGGGAGCGCGGCGCTGCGTGGAGTCCAACGGGTGTGCGGCATCGGTACCTCTGGTCGTCTCGGCTGGGTCGGTTCCGCCCCCTGCCGGGGCGAAACTGTCGGCATCGAGTCTGCCATCCTTCGCCGCGAACGGGTCTCAGCGAAAGTTTACCCGCAGTTCATCGACCAGTTCCTCGACGAAGCGGTCCAGCCGTGATCCCGCCACGTCGAGCGTGCGCCACGGGTGCAGCGCGACCAGGGGCGCGAGGCGTTCGGCGAGCGCGATCTCGGCGTCGGTGACCTCACCGCGGCGGCGCCAGCGTTCTACGTAGTCCGCGCGATAAGGGCTGTGCAGCAGCGTCTTCGAGAGGAACGGGTGGGTGAGCACGGCGTCGCCCCAGTCGAACAACCGGGTGCTGCCCGCGAACACGTTGCCGGGACGTAGGTCGTTGTGTTCCACGCTCAGCCTGCCGAACGCCGCCAGCTCGCCCGCCGCGTCCTCGATGCGGCCGCCGAGTCCGGGCGCCCGGTGTTCGAAGTCGCGGTACACCGAGATCAGTTGTGCGGGAGGAAGATACGGCGTTCCCGTGGCGCGCAGATGGTCCACGTGCGCCGACAGGGTGTGCTGGAGATCGGCGTAGGAGCGCACCACGGTGGACCACACGGCGTCACCGCCGCCGGTCGCGCCACCATCGCGGGTCAGCAGCCAGCCCCGATCCGGTTGCACCGCAAGGGGTTCGGGCACCGCGTCCGGGCACAGCCGTGCGATCTCGGCCAGCAGCGGGCCCTCGTGGGCGAAGGCGCGCGCGTTCGCCTTCAGCCACATCGTGCCCGCCGTGGTCGGAATGCGCGCGAGCAGTGACCACGGACGCCGTCGCGTCTCCTCGGCCGCACCCGTGCACTCGATGCCCTGCGCCTCGAGCTCCGCGCGGGCCCAGCCCACCAGCGGCGCGAGCGGCCGGCCGAGCAGCGTGACGGGGGCGTCCACCACCCGGTCGGCCGTCGTCACGCGCTCAGAAGGTGTGCTCGGGAGCGGGGAACACGCCGCGCGACACCTCGTCGGCGTAGGTCGCGGCCGCCTCGCGCAGCGTGTCGCCCACCGCGGCGAACCGCTTGACGAACTTGGCGGTCTTGCCGCTGGTGTAGCCGGCCATGTCCTGCCAGACCAGCACCTGCGCGTCGCACTCCGCGCCGGCGCCGATGCCGACGGTCGGGATGGTCAGCTTGCGGGTGACCTGCCCGGCCAGTTCGGCCGGCACCATCTCCATCACCACGGAGAACGCGCCCGCCTCCTGCACGGCGATCGCGTCGGCGATCAGCTGCTCCGCGCCGTCGCCGCGGCCCTGCACCCGGAAACCGCCCAGGGTGTTGACGCTCTGCGGGGTGAAGCCGATGTGCGCCATGACGGGGATGCCCGCCGCCGTGATCAGCGCGATCTGCTCGGCGACCCGCTCGCCGCCCTCCAGCTTCACCGCGTGCGCGCCGCCCTCCTTCATGAACCGGGTGGCGGTGGCCAGCGCCTGCTGCGGGGAGGATTCGTAGGTGCCGAACGGCAGATCGGCCACCACCAGCGCGTGCGGTGCGCCGCGCACCACGCCGCGCACCAGCGGAATCAGCTCGTCCACGGTGACCGGCACCGTGGTGTCGTAGCCGTACACGACGTTGGCGGCGGAATCGCCGACCAACAGCACCGGGATGCCCGCTTCGTCGAACAGCTTGGCGGTCGAGTAGTCGTAGGCGGTGAGCATGGCCCACCGCTCACCGGCGGCCTTCCTCTGCTGCAGATGCGTCACCCGCGTCTTGCGCCGCGTCTTGCGCTCGGCAGGTGCCGCACCGTAGGCAGGGGTTTCCGAATCGGATACGGACATCGTCGTCCCTTTCGTCTGTGTCGCCTCGAGGCCCTGACCGGGTCCCCGGGTTTTCTGACGCTTTTAGTCTGCCACCGGGCCCGACGCCGAATAAGAGGCTTCGCCGGTGCGATTTCTCACACGAGCGGGTACGTCCTGGGCCGCGGGCCGCCGAGCGGGGTGTTACTTTTCACCCGATCCACGCGGCGCGCTCGCGTGGATCGTCACGCAGAGTGCCCGCGTCGAGCGGGTGGGGAGTGGGAGCGCAACTGTGATCGAGCCACCGTCACCGACGGATCCGACGGTGATCGGGCGCTACCGGGTGCTCGGCGTGCTCGGCGCGGGCGGAATGGGGCGCGTGTTGCTCGGTGCGGGCCCGGACGGCCGCTTCGTCGCGATCAAGCAGATCCATCCGCACCTGGTCGAGGACGCCGAGTACCGTGCCCGATTCGAACGTGAGATCACCGTCTCCATGCGGGTCTCGGGCGCGTTCACCGCCGCGCTGGTCGACTATCGGCTGACCGGTCCCGCGCCCTGGCTGGCATCGGTGTTCATCCCCGGAATGCCGCTGGACCGCGTGGTCGAAGAACTCGGGCCGCTGCCCGTGCCCGCGCTGCGCGTACTCGCCAGCGGATTGGCTTCGGCGCTGCACTCCGTCCACGGTACCGGGCTGATACACCGGGATCTCAAGCCCGCCAACGTGATTCTCGCGGCCGACGGCCCGCGGGTGATCGACTTCGGTATCGCGCAGTCCGCCGAGGGCGGCGTGATCACCGAGGTGGGTTCGCTCATCGGCTCGCCCGCCTACATGTCGCCGGAGCAGGCGACGGGCGAAGCGATGACCGGCGCGAGCGACGTCTTCTCGCTGGGGTCGCTGCTGTTCCTGGCCGCGACCGGGGAGAGCCCGTTCGCGGCGGCCTCGGTGGCCTACACCATGTTCAATATCGTGCACCGGGAAGTGGAGCTCGACCGGGCGCCCGCCGAGCTGCGCGCGCTGTTGAGCGGGTGCCTGGCCAAGGACCCGGCCGATCGGCCCACTCCCGCGCAGATCCTCGATCACCTCGGCGTGCTGCCCGCGCGGGCGCGACCCTGGCCGGAGGCGGTGCACGCCGAGATCGAGCGGCGCACTCGTAGCCTGTCGATCCTCGTCGCCGATCCGGACGCGACGCACGCCATAGCGTCGGCGCCGCTGGGCCCGCCGCCCTCGCCTACACGCCGCCACCGGGGGCTCGTCATCGGGGTGGCGGCCGCGGTCCTGGCGCTGGTCGCGGGGGTGACGGCCGTCGCCCTGCGGAGCACCGGCGACGCGCCCGCGACGGCGGAGGGCCCGGCGGCGCAACTGCCCGCCGTGGAACGCTGGCGCGGCGTCGACGCCTGCGCCTGGTTGCTCGACGCGCTCGGCCCCGAGCTGCCCGCCGACTCGGTGGGCGCCGAGACCACCACCGACTCGTGGGTGTGGCAGCCCGGCCCCGCGTGGGGCTGCGAGGGCTCGTCGTCCGCGGGCAGGCTGAACGTCGAACTCGGCGCGGCCACCGACCGGTTCGTCGACAGCGGGGGGACCACGGCGGGTCTGCCGCTGCTGCGCCGCGAGGGTGACTGCGCCGTCGCGGTGGACGGCGGGGCCACACCGCGACTCGGGCTGGTCGTGACCGGCTCGGGCCGCGCGTGCGGGCTGACCGAGTACACCCTCGAGCGCTTGCTGGGCGCGCTCGACCGGCTGCCGGCTGATCCGGGGATGACCACGCTGGCGTCGGTGGATCCGTGCTCGCTGGTGGGCGAGGCGGAACTGGCCGCGCTGGGTGCGATGGGGCCGGGCGCGCCGCTGTCGGCGCACCAATGCGAGTGGGTGGGCGAGTCGCGCCTGCGGGTCACGCTCGCGCTGACCCGCAGCTCGTCGCTGCCGGTGCTCCCCCGGTACGTGGACCTCGGTGGCGGTGTACTGGTGACGCGGGACGACTACGACGGCGCGGACACCTGCACACTGCTGTTCCGATTCCGCCCGGTGGGGGAGACCTTCGTCGAGACGGTGACCGTGCGCCTCCAGTCTCCGGCGCGCTCGCGCGACGACCTGTGCTCGATCGCCGACGGCGTGGTGAAGCCCGTCGTCGGCCGCTTGCCCTCGGCATGAGTCGTCGCGTGTCGAGAATCGGTGGTAGCTTCACGATGTTTTCACGGGAGGAGTGGTCATCACGGTGGCCGCTGGGGAGGGGAATCGTGCGGTACCGGTTGCGCTGTGTCGCGGCGCTGCTCGCGCTGACCGTCGGCACGGTGGCGTGTTCGTCCGGGACCGGCCCGGTCGCGAAGCACGACTACCCGTCGCAGGTGGTCCCCGGCGACTTCGACGACGCGCCGAGCCTGGGCAGGGGCATGCTCGTCGAATCGTTGCGCCTCGGTGAGCACCTCCCCTTCGCCGACGGCATCGATCCCGATCTGACCGAGGGCAGAGGTGGCGGTGTGATCGCCGACCACACCGGGATCACCGACCTGCTCTCGGGCGTGCAGCGCACCGCGCTGATGGACTTCGACGTGTACGCCGGATTCGGCGCCATCGCGGGCAACACCGAGCGGCACAACGAGCAGGCGAACAAGTGGCTGTCCATCGCGATCCTCGCGTTCGCCGACGAGGAGACCGCGCGGCGGGCCGCCACGGCGATGGAGGAACAGGATTTCACCGCCAACACCGAGAACGCCCGCATCGCGGTCCCCGGATTCCCCGCCGCGCTGACCCACTGGCGGCCCGGCATCCCGACCGTCGGCAGCTGGCTGGTGTGGCGCAACCACGTCATCCGGGTCTACGCGAAGGTCATCGATCCGGTCGAATCCGCGCTGGCCGACGTGGTGGCCCGGACCTACGCCGCGCACCTGGCCGAGCTGGCGGACTTCACCCCGACACCGGTCACCGATCTGCCCGCGCTGCGCCTGGACCCCGACGGGATGCTCACCCACCTGGTGAAGACCGCCGACTACGTCCCCGACCACCGCCGGTTCGCCGTGTACGGGCCGCGTGCCATGGCACTGCTCAACGACCGGCCGAGCGAGAACCTGCGGGAGTACACCGATCACGGCGTGCGCGCGATCGCGGTCTCGCACAACAAATTCCTGTACCGCGCCACCGACGCGGCGTCGGCCGCGGCCTACGCCGAAGCGGGCAGGGCGCGCATGACGACAGCGAATTATGCCGAGATGGCAGGCCCACCCGGGACGCGTTGTGTGCGGGCGTTGCGCCCGGCGGTGCGGACGATCGAGGCGCGGCGTTTCGGCTGCCAGATCGTGCACGGTGAATTCGTGGCCCAGGTATTCGGCATCGACGAGACCGATACCCGCGCGCTCGCGCGGGCCCAGCGATCGGTCCTGTCGGAGTGGTGATGAACGTCGACGGAGGCACCCCATGAAACCGCTGGCGCCGGGGGAACCGGACCGGCTCGGCCGATATCAGGCGATTGCCGTGATCGGCAAGGGAGGTATGGGGCGCGTGCTGCTGGGCCGGGCGCCCGAGGGCCGCCTGGTGGCCATCAAGCAGATCCATGCCCACCTCACCGGCAGCGACGAGTTCCGCGATCGGTTCCGCCGCGAGGTCCTTGCCTCCCAGCAGGTCACCGGCGCCTACACGGCGGGCGTCGTGGACTTCGACACCGAGGCCGAGAGTCCTTGGCTCGCCTCGGAATACATCGCCGGTCCGTCTCTCCAGGACGCGATCGAGCAGTTCGGCAGGCTGAGCATCGGCGGATTGAAGCTGCTCACGTCCGGGCTGGCCATGGCGCTCATCGAGATCCACCGCACCGGCATGGTGCACCGCGACCTCAAGCCGAGCAATGTGCTGCTCACCGACGCGGGTCCGCGCGTCATCGACTTCGGCATCGCCCGCGCGATGGCGGACGACGCGCGCCTCACCGCGACCGGCACCGTCATCGGGTCGCCCGCGTACATGTCGCCGGAACAGGCCGAATGCCGCCCGCTGACCCCCGCCGCGGACGTGTTCTCGGTCGGCGCGATCATCGCCATGGCGGCCTCGGGAATCAGTCCGTTCCACGGTGTTTCGACACCGCAGGTGCTCTACAACGTCCTCTACGCCGCACCCGACCTGAGCGCCGTGCCCGCACCGTTGCGCGCCGTGGTCGGCGCGTGTCTGGCCAAGGATCCGGCGCAGCGTCCGACGCCGGAGGAACTGCTCGAGGTGGCGGGCGGAATCGACGCCGAGCCGATGTGGCCGGTGCGGGTGCGCCGCCGGATCGCCGAGGTCGCCGAGGAGGCGAACCGCTGGGCCACCGGTGGTGGCGCGCCCGCCGCGCCCGACAGTGCGCCGGGCTGGCGAGAGCGAGTGCGGGAACCAAGGATTCGCGTCGTGCTCGCGGCCGCGCTGGTTGCCGTGCTCGCCCTCGGAGCAGGGCTGGTGTGGGGTTCGGGGGTCGACGGTCACGCGGTCCCGATGGCCGACCCGGCACTGGACCTGACTGCGGAGGAAGCCTCGCTGCTCGATTCGTGCGCGCTGCTCATGCCCGACGTCCTGGGGGAGCTGGGCGAGCCCACCGGCGAGATCGTCCGATCGGGAACGGACTGCCGGACCTCCTACACCGGCCCCGACGGACGCGGGATCGGCTACGACCTCTGGGTCGGCATCGGGCCGCAGGAGACCCTGGCCACCTACGACCCGATGGGCACCGCGATCGGCTGGATGCCGGTTCTCGGGCGCCAGGAGAGCGCGCGGATGTGCGACCGGGCGGTGATCGCGCAGAACGGCATACCGCTGTCGTTGTGGATGCGGACGGACGCGAAAGAGGGGGACGCGTGCCCACAGGCCGAGCGGGCGCTGGCCGCCGTCGTCGGCCGGTTGGCGGTGAATCCGCCGCTGCTCGACGTACCCGCGGACTCGGTGCTGCGGATAGACCCGTGCTCGGTCCTCGACCCCGCGACGGATCTGGCCGCCGTCGGTGATCCCGCCAAACGGATGCCCGCCACGCCGCGCAGCTGCACCGTGTCGGGCCGGGAATGGGGTATGGACCTGCGGCTGGTGGAGAAGGTCAGGCCCGATGCGGAGAGCGGGCGCCGCGCCCCCGGGCACAGCACCCGCGAGATCGACGGGCGCACGGTCTATCTCGAAGAACTCCCGTACCGCTGCTACGTCACCGTCATGATCCGGCCCACCAGGCAGAACCTGGCGGAGGTCGCCCACCTCGACTTCTATCATCAGCCGCGGTTCTCCTCGGCGGGCATGTGCGATCGCGCCCTGCTGGTGATGAGTTCCGTCCTACCGAAGTTGCCCACCACATGATGCTCGAACCACTGGCCATCGCGGGCGGTTTCGGCCGCTACCACCTCGCCGCGGCGCTGGCGCCCACCGTCGTCTATCCGGCATATCTCGGCGCCGGTCCGGACGACGGCGTGTTCGCGCTGTACACCGCCCCCGCCTTTCTCGCCGAGGATCCCGAGTTCCGGCTCGCCCTGCGGCACGGCGCGGTGGCGGCGACCCGGTTGACCCACCGGTTCGTGACACCGGTGTTCGACGTCGACGCCGACGCGGAAACGCCGTGGGTGGCCGTGCCTTTCGCCGCGGGGGTCACCCTGGACGAACAGATCGCCGCGCACGGCCCGCTGCCGGAGGACGCGGCGCGGACCCTGGCGGCGGCGCTGGCCGAGGCGCTCACCGCGATCCACGCCGCCGGACTGGTCCACCGTTCCCTGCGACCCGACACGGTGTCGCTCACCCGCGACGGCATACGTGTCACCGGAACGGGGCTGCCGCCGGTGCTCGAGTTCCCCCACGCCGCACGACATCCCGAAGCGATTCCCGGTCCGCCCGACTACCTTTCGCCCGAGCAGACGGTGGGCGCCGAGATCGGTCCGGCCTCGGATGTGTTCGCCTTCGGCGCGGTGCTGGCATTCGCGGCTTCCGGGGTGCGTCCCTTCGGCGCGCCGTCGGTGCCTTACACGCTGTTCACCATCGCGCAGCGCGAACCCGATCTGGGCACCGTGCCGGCCTCGCTGCGCCCGCTGGTCACCGCGTGCCTGCGCAAGGACCCGCGCACCCGGCCGACCGCCGCGCAGGTGCTGGAATACCTGGGTGCGCCGGAGGTTTCGCCGCCGCCGTGGCCCGCGGCGGTACTGGTGGAGACGGACCGGCGCGAGCGTGCTGCCGCGGCGGCGATCGGCGCCTGTCGCGCGGAGTTCCAGCGGGTGGATCGCGGCCCGCGCGTGGTGGCCGCCGATACGCTCCGGCGGGCGGTGCGGGGCGGCCGGGGCATGGCGGGCGCCGTGCGGCGGTTCGCGGGCCGCACGGGTCCGCGCACCAGGATCGCTCTGGCGCTCGCGGTGGCGGCGGTGCTGGTGGCGGCCGTGGGTGTCACGGTGCTGCGGGAGCCGCCGGAGCCGGTGACGGCGCTGTCGCTCGAGCAACTGCGCCGTATCGACGCCTGCGCTTGGCTGAAATCGGCTATGGGCGAGGAGATTCCGCTGCGATCGGGCCCGGCGGCCATCGATCGGTGGCAGCTGTCCACGAGCGACGATTGGGGCTGTTACGCCGGCCTCGAGCGCACGTCTCCGGGCGACGAGCGCACCTCGTTCGGCCTCTTCCCGGGGGATCAGCTGGAGTTCATGACACCGGCCGACACGGTGGTGGACGGTGTCACCATCCGGCACGCGATGTCCTGCGGGCGTGCCGTCGCCGCGCTGGACAACGACGAGGCGGGCCTGGTGCTGCAACAGATCGGCGGCGTCGACGACCGACCGTGCGAACCGGTGCTCGATCAGCTCGCCGCGACGCTCGCACGCACCTTGGCCGAGGCGCCCACCCTCGCCGACGCGAAATCCAGCCTCGCCACGATCGATCCCTGCGCCGCGCTCGATCGCCAGGCGCTGGACGCCGAAATCGGCCCGCTGCCCGAGCGCCCCGTGATCGGCGACGCGCACACCTGCGAGTGGGCAGGCAGACGGAACGTGACGCTGACCTTCGACCGTGGCGGTCATGAACCCGGTCCGATGGACTTCACCCGCACCACCGCGGGCGATCTCGACCTCTACCGATTCGCCGGCGAGGACGGCGCGTTCTGCACCGTGGCCTATCGGTTCCGCGAGGTCGACGCGACGACCGCCGAACTCGTCACCCTCCGACTCTCCGGCGCCGAGGGCGAGGCGGATCGTCACTGCGACAGCGCCGTCACCATGCTGCGGCGCGTCGTCGGCAACCTGCCGAGGTGAGGGGCGGTCCCGTCTGGGTGCTCGGCCCGAACTCGCGCGGGGGTTGCACGACGCGAGCCACGGCCCTGGCAGGATTCGGGTATGGGATTGCGGCGCGGGGTGTTGGTGGCGGTGCTCGCGGTGGTGGCGGCCGGGTGTGCGGCGGAGGGGGAGCGAGCGCAGGAGCCGATGCCGCCCGCGCCGTCGGGATTGGAGAAGTTCTACGAGCAGGCGCCGGCGTGGGGGAATTGCGTGGGGTTCGGGGGGCCTGACGACCGGTTCCCGCCGAACGCGGAATGCGTGAAGATCACCGTGCCCGTGGACTATTCGCGCCCGGACGGACCCCTGGCGCAGCTCGCGCTCACGCGGATCCCGGCGTCGGGCCAGAAGATCGGCTCGCTGCTGCTGAATCCCGGCGGCCCCGGCGTCTCCGGCCTGGCGATGGCGGGCTTGGCCAACCGCACCGAACTCTCCGAGCGTTTCGACCGCGTCGGCTTCGATCCGCGCGGCGTGGGCGCCTCGACCCCGTCGATCACCTGCCTCACCCCGCAGGAGGCCGATTCCGAGCGCGCCGAACCGCCGCTGGACAACACCCCGGAGGGCATCGCGGCCGCCGAGGCGGAGAACAGGGAATACACCGACCGCTGCGTGGCCCGCACCGGTCCCGATCTGCTCGCCCACGTGGGCACCCGCGAGGTGGTGCAGGACCTCGACGTCATCCGCGCCGTGCTCGGCGACCCGAAGCTGACCTACCTCGGCTACTCCTACGGCACCAAGATCGGCTCCCTGTACGCCGAGCGCTACCCCGACCGCGTGCGCGCGCTCGTGCTCGACGGCGCCGTCGACTCCTCCCAGGACCCGGTGCAGGAATCGCTGCGCCAGGCGGCCGGCTTCCAAACCGCCTTCGACGCCTACGCCGCCGCGTGCGCGCGGGAGTCCGACTGCCCCCTCGGCACCGACCCGGCCCGGGCGGTCGAGCGGTTCCGCGCCCTGGTCGACCCGCTGTGGGACAAACCCGCCACCACCGACGACCCGCGCGGCCTCAGCTACAACGACGCCATCACCGGCGTCACCCAGTCCCTCTACACCGACGCCACCTGGCCGGTCCTCACCCTCGGCCTCACCGAACTGCGCTCGGGGCGCGGCGACACCCTGCTGCAACAGGCCGACATGTACGACGGCCGCCGCCCCGACGGCACCTACGCCAACACCCAGGACGCCTTCAACGCCATCCGCTGCGTGGACGATCCGCGCGTCACCGACCCCGCGGTCGCCGCGCGCCAGGACGCGGAATACCGCAGGGCCGCACCGTTCCTGGACGACGGCCGCGGCACCGGCGCGGCCCCGCTGGAGCTGTGCGCGAGCTGGCCGGTGCCCAACACCAGCGAGCCGCACCGCATCGACGTGGACGGCGTGCCGAAGATCGTCGTGGTCTCCACCACCGACGACCCCGCCACCCCGTACCAGGCGGGCGTCGATCTGGCCGCCCAGCTCGACGCCGCGCTGATCACCTTCGAGGGCACCCGCCACACCGCCGCGCTGGTGGCGGGCAACCGGTGCCTGGACACCGCCGTCATCGCCTACCTCGTGCACCTCACCGTGCCCGAGCCCGGCCTGACCTGCTGAGCGGGCTCACCGGCGGCCCGCGCGGGCGGTGAGGTTCGTTCCGAATAGACCCGCGCGCACCCGAAACGCAACTCTGAGCTTCGATGTAACACGGATTTAACGCCAGGTGCTTACGCTCGCGGGCATGGATCGCCAGAAGGAATTCGTACTGCGGACGCTCGAAGAGCGGGACATCCGCTTCGTGCGGCTCTGGTTCACCGATGTCTTGGGCTACCTGAAGTCCGTCGCCATCGCTCCCGCCGAGCTCGAGGGCGCCTTCGAGGAGGGCATCGGCTTCGACGGATCGGCCATCGAGGGCTTCGCCCGCGTGTCGGAGGCCGATATGGTCGCGCGGCCCGATCCTTCGACGTTCCAGGTGCTGCCGTGGGCCACCAGCAAGGGGCACCAGCACTCCGCGCGCATGTTCTGCGACATCACCATGCCCGACGGCTCGCCGTCGTGGGCCGACCCGCGCCACGTGCTGCGCCGCCAGCTGAACAAAGCCGGTGACGTGGGCTTCAGCTGCTACGTGCACCCCGAGATCGAGTTCTTCCTGCTGGAGAACGGCCCGCAGGACGGCACGCCGCCCAAGCCCGCCGACAACGGCGGCTTCTTCGACCAGGCCGTGCACGACTCCGCGCCGAACTTCCGCCGCCACGCCATCGACGCGCTCGAGTCCATGGGCATCTCCGTGGAGTTCAGCCACCACGAGGGCGCGCCCGGCCAGCAGGAGATCGACCTGCGCTACGCCGACGCGCTGTCCATGGCCGACAACGTGATGACCTTCCGCTACCTCATCAAGGAGGTGGCCATCGACGAGGGCGTGCGCGCCACCTTCATGCCCAAGCCGTTCGCGCAGTACCCGGGCTCGGCCATGCACACCCACATGAGCCTGTTCGAGGGCGAGAACAACGCGTTCGCCGACCCGGACGATCCGGACAACCTGTCCGGCACCGCGCGCGCGTTCATCGCGGGCATCCTCGAGCACGCCCCGGAGATCAGCGCGATCACCAACCAGTGGGTGAACTCCTACAAGCGCCTCATCCACGGCGGCGAGGCGCCGACGGCCGCGTCATGGGGCCGGTCGAACCGGTCGGCGCTGGTCCGCGTGCCGATGTACACGCCGAACAAGGCGTCCTCGCGCCGCGTCGAGATCCGCAGCCCCGATTCGGCCTGCAACCCGTACCTCACCTTCGCGGTGCTGCTGGCCGCCGGGATGCGCGGCATCGAGAAGGGCTACTCGCTGCCGCCGGAGGCCGAGGACGATGTGTGGTCGCTGACGTCGGCCGAGCGGCGCGCCATGGGCTTCCGCGAGCTGCCGGGCACGCTGGACGAGGCCCTGCAGGCGATGGAGCGCTCCGAGCTGGTGGCCGAGACCCTCGGCGAGCACGTGTTCGACTTCTTCCTGCGCAACAAGCGCCGGGAATGGGCCGATTACCGCAGCCAGGTGACTCCGTACGAGATCAAGGAGTACCTGGGGCTGTGATCCCCGGCGCGGCCGGTGGCGAGGTAGTTTAGGACCATGGTTCGCCCACCGACCGCGCGCTCCGCTGTCCCCGGTGTCGGCAGGCTCGGCCTGCTCGACCCGTCGGCCGCCGCGATGTTGCGCGAATTGGGCTGGGACAACGTCGAAAGCATTCCGGTGCTGTGGTCGTTGTCCCGCGCGCCCGACGCCGATCTCGCGCTGACCACCCTGATGCGCCTGCGCGAGGCGCTGGAAGACGGGTGGGCCGAGGTGGATTCGGCGCTGCGCACCGATACGTCGTTGCGCGGCAGGCTGTTCGCGCTGGTGGGTTCCTCCAGCGCGTTCGGCGACCACCTGGTGGCCGAGCCCGCGTCGTGGCAGGTGCTGCGCAGGCCCGCACTGCCCGACCGCGCGGAACTGCTCGCCGATCTGCTCGCCGCCGTCGAGGCGGAGCCCGAACCCTCGCCCGCCGCGGAGTCCGACGGTCGAGGGCCCGCCGCGCTGCTGTTCCGGGCCGGCATCTCCGGTCCCGAAGCGGTTCCCTTGCTGCGCAGGCGGTATCGCGATCAGCTCATGCTGCTGGCGGCCGCCGACCTGGCCGCCACCGTCGAGAACGAGCCGGTGCTGCCGTACCAGGTGGTGGGCAGGCATCTCACGGATCTGGCCGACGCCGCGCTCACCGCGGCGCTCGCGGTGGCGGTGGCGCGGGTCTGCAAGGACGGGCCGTGCCCGGTGCGCCTGGCGGTGATCGCGCTGGGCAAATCCGGTGCGCGCGAACTGAACTACGTCAGCGACGTGGACGTGGTGTTCGTCGCCGAACCCGCCGACGCGGTCGCCACGCGCCTGGCCGCCGAGCTG
Source organism: Nocardia puris (assembly GCF_003315035.1). Lineage (GTDB taxonomy): Bacteria > Actinomycetota > Actinomycetes > Mycobacteriales > Mycobacteriaceae > Nocardia > Nocardia puris. The sequence continues at coordinate 258,687 of NZ_QNRE01000006.1, read as the reverse complement.
ATGAGCGTGGGCAGCCTGGCGTTCTTCGAGGTCGACGCGGCGCTGCGGCCCGAGGGCAAACAGGGCGCGCTGGTGCGCACGCTGGACTCGCACCTGGCCTACTACAAGCGCTGGGCGCGCACCTGGGAGTTCCAGGCGCTGCTCAAGAATCGCCCGATGACCGGCGATCTGGCGCTGGGCGAGCAGTACCGCGCCGCGGTGATGCCGATGGTGTGGACCGCCTCGGAGCGCCCCGACTTCGTCGCCGACGTGCAGGCCATGCGCCGCCGCGTGGAGGATCTGGTGCCCGCCGATCTGCGCGAACGCGAACTCAAACTCGGCCACGGCAGCCTGCGCGATGTCGAATTCGCCGTGCAGCTCCTGCAATTGGTGCACGGTCGCGTCGACGATTCGCTGCATGTCGCGGGCACGGTCGAGGCGTTGACGGCGCTGGCGGCGGGCGGTTACGTCGGGCGCGACGACGCAGCGAATCTCACCGCCTCCTACGAGTTCCTGCGCCTGCTCGAACACCGCTTGCAGTTGCAGCGCCTCAAGCGCACCCACACGCTGCCCGCCTTCGACGACGAGGAGGGCATGCGCTGGCTGGCCCGCGCCGCGCACGTGCGTCCCGACGGCAGGCAGGACGCGGTCGGCGTGCTGGCCTCGGAGATCCGGCGCAACGCGGTGCGCGTGCGGCGCCTGCACGCCAAACTGTTCTACCGCCCGCTGCTGGAGGCGGTGGCGCGCATGGATTCCGACGCGCTGCGCCTGAGCCCCGACGCCGCCGTGCGCCAGCTGGCCGCGCTGGGCTACGTCGCGCCGGAGCACGCGCTCAGCCACCTCAAGGCGCTCACCGGCGGGGTCTCGCGCAAGGGGCGCATCCAGGCGCTGCTGTTGCCGACGCTGCTCGAATGGCTCGGGGACACACCGAATCCCGACGCCGGCCTGCTCGCCTACCGCCGCGTGTCGGAGGGGCTGGACGACCAGATCTGGTTCCTGCGCGAACTGCGCGACGAAGGCGCGGTCGCGCAGCGCCTGATGATCGTGCTCGGCTCCTCGGAGTACCTGCCCGACCTGCTCATCAACGCGCCCGACACGATCCGCATGTACGCCGACGGGCCGAGCGGCCCGCTGCTGCTCGGCCCGCAGCCCGAGGACGTGGCGCGCGGCATCCTCACCGCCGCCGCCCGCTACGACGACCCGCACCGCGCGGTCGCGGCGGCCCGGTCGCTGCGCAGGCACGAACTGGCGCGGGTCGCCTCGGCCGACCTGCTGGGCATGCTGGACGTGCCGCAGGTGTGCCGGGCGCTGTCGTCGGTGTGGGTGGCGGTGCTCGAAGCCGCGCTCGCCGCCGTGATCCGGGCCTCGGAGGCGGAGACCGGCACGCCCGCGCCCGCCGATTTCGCGGTCATCGGCATGGGCCGCCTCGGCGGGATGGAACTGGGCTACGGCTCCGACGCCGATGTGCTGTTCGTCTGCGATCCGCGCCCCGGCGAGGACGAGACCAAGGCCGTGAAGTGGGCCAACGGCGTCGCCGAGCGGGTGCAGAAGCTGCTGGGCGCCCCGAGCACCGATCCGCCGCTGCACGTGGACGCGGGCCTGCGTCCCGAGGGGCGCAGCGGCGCGCTGGTGCGCACGCTGGCCTCCTATCGCGCCTACTACGAGCAGTGGGCGCAGCCGTGGGAGGTGCAGGCGCTGCTGCGCGCCCACCAGGTGGCGGGCGATCAGGAGCTGGGCGTGCGTTTCCTGCACGCCATCGACAAGGTGCGGTATCCGGCGGGCGGCGTCTCGCCCGAGGCGGTGCGCGAGATCCGGCGCATCAAGGCGCGCGTAGACTCCGAGCGGTTGCCGCGCGGCGCCAACCCCGCCACCCACACCAAACTGGGGCGCGGCGGCCTGGCCGATATCGAGTGGACCGTGCAGCTCATGCAGTTGCGCCACGCCCACGAGATCTCCGCCCTGCACAACACGTCCACGCTGCAATCGCTCGACGTCATCGAGCAGACCAAACTCCTGTCCGCCGAGGACGTGAGCCTGCTGCGCGAATCGTGGCTCACCGCCACCAAGGCCCGCAACGCGCTGGTGCTGGTGCGCGGCAAACCCAGCGACCAGCTACCCGGCCCCGGCCGCCTGCTCTCGGCCGTCGCGCGCGTGGCGGGCTGGCCCAACGACGACGGCAGCGAGTTCCTGGACAACTACATGCGCATCACACGGCGCGCGAAAGCTGTGGTGGAGCGGGTCTTCGGCGGGGCGTGATCCGGGGCTGGTCGTCAGCCCGCCCGCTGGAACCGGCGCACGAATTCGCGCAGGGCCAGCCGATCCTCCTCGTCACCCCGCCGTCCGCCCTCGGCCGTGATCGACACCGTCGCGCCCGCGCGCACGGGCAAGGTGTCCCAGCACCAGGGCAGCACCGGCGCGTGCACACTGCGGTCGCCGCAGGTGACGGTGATGCGCGAGGTGTACTTCGCCGCGACGTCCAGCAGTTCGTCGATCTCGCGCTCCGTGAGCGGGCCGTGCGCCGTGAACTGGTCGATATACATCGTCACCTCGCTCGTCGTGTGGGCGCCAGTGTAGGGGAGGGGCGGGATCCGGCGACGGTGATCGTGCGGGTCCGGATGCCGGCACCGATCTCCGCCACCCAGCCCCAGGAGCCCGCCCGGCCCTCGTGCGCGCCGGCGTTAGGGATCGTGCAAGCGGCCGGCAAGCCCGGGCGCATACTGTCGAACGCATGACGCGTGTGTGGGTGAGCCGGGTGGCGCTCGGGCTGGGGTGGTGCGCTCTCGCGGCCGGGGTGGCGGGGATCGTGCTGTACTTCGTACGGTGGCCGTGGGAGCTGCCGGTGCTGGCGGCCTCGGGCGCGACCTACCTGATGCTCGGGGCGGTGTTCGGACTGCTGCTGTTCCTGCTCGCCAAGGGGTGGCGCAGCGCGGCGGTCGCCGGTGTGGCGGTGGCGGTCGTGCTGTGGACGCAGCTGCCGTTCTTCGTCTCCGACGGGCGCGCGGCGACCGGACCGGAACTGCGGGTGCTGCAGTCGAACCTGCTCGTCGGCGCCGCCGACCTGTCCGCCGTCGCGCGGGAGGTGCGCGAACGCCGCGTCGACGTCCTGACGTTGCAGGAGCTCACACCCGAAGCCGCCGAACGGCTGACCGCCGAACTCGCGGACGAATTGCCCTACCACTACCTGGAACCGGGATCCTTCGCCGGCGGCAGCGGCATCTTCAGCCGATACCCGTTGCGCGACAATGTGAAATACGACGGCTTCTGGATGGCGAACATGTCCGCCACGGTGGAACATCCGCGAGCGGGCGCGGTCGCCGTGTTCGTCTTCCACCCGCCGCCGCCCGTCGTCGACTTCGAGGTGTGGGGCGCCGAGATGCGGCGCATCCGCGAAATCCTCGACGGGCACAGCGGTCCCGCCGTCGTCGGCGCGGATTTCAATGCCACGCGCGATCATTCGGCCTTCCGCGATCTGATCGCCGGCCCGTTCGACGACGCCGCGGCACTGGCCGGCGCGGGCCTGCTGCCCACCTATCCGACCGACAAACGCTGGGGCCCGGTCCTCGGCATCGACCACATCCTGGTGTCGGGCGGCACCGCCGACGAGGTCAGCAGCGTCACCATTCCGCGTTCGGATCACCGCGCCCTCTACGCGACGCTGCGCCTGAACGACTGATCCCGCGCGCGGAAGGTGATGCGCGCGGCCGGGATCCACCGATTACCATGTGAACGCTTCAGCGGCGGGCGCGGGCCCGCGATACGGGGAGGAACACCTGATGAGGACGAAACGGCTGCGGTTCGCGGCGGTGGCCGCGCTGGTCGCCGGGGTCGCGCTGGCGGGCTGCGCGTCGAGCGGCGGGACGAGTACGGACCCGGCGCTCGATCCCGACAATCCGTGGCTGGTCGCGGGCGCGGCCTCCAGCACCGGCCCGAGCGGCCCGCGCTCGGGCGTGCCCGACACCACGTTGCAGGCCGAGAACGGTGACGGGGGAGCGGTCGACCGCTTGGCCCTCAACGCCATCGCCGATGTCGAGGACTTCTGGAAGGCGGAGTACGGCAAGCACTTCGAGGGCGAGTTCCAGCCGGCGAGCAAGTACATCTCGTGGAACGCGCGCGAGGATGAGGGCGTCGACTTCTGCAAGACCGACACCTACAAGTTCGTCAACGCCGCCTACTGCCGACTGGACCACAGCATCGGCTGGGATCGCGGTGTGTTGCTGCCGTTGATCGAGGAGAAGTTCGGGCCGATGGCCGTGGTGATGGTGCTGGCCCACGAGTACGGGCACGCCATCCAGGGCAAGGCGAAGATGACCGGGTTCTTCTCCGGCGCGCTGGTGAAGGAGCAGCAGGCCGACTGCCTGGCCGGGGTGTTCCTGCGCCACGTCGCCGAAGGCGATTCGGCGCACTTCACGCTGAACATGACCGACGGTCTGGACGGCGTGCTCGGCGCGACGATCGCCGTACGCGACGCCGACCCCAGCGATCCCGACAACGTGCACGGCTCCGCGTTCGAGCGGGTCACGGCGGTGCAGCTCGGCTACACCGACGGCGCGGGCGCGTGCAAGGAGATCGATCGCAAGGAGATCGAGGAGCGGCGCGGCAACCTCCCGGTGACGTTCGAGGTGGACGACGAGGAGAACCAGCAGCTGCCGGTGGATCGCGATTCGCTGGAGAGCGTGGCGCAGGCACTGGCGAAGAACTTCCCGCTGCGCGAGGCGCCGACCTTCGACTATACGGGCGTGACCACCGATTGCTCCGGCGTCACCACCACCGAACCGGTGTCGTACTGCCCGGACACCAACACGATCGGCACCGACATCCCGGATCTGGCCGAGCGCGGCGGCCCACTCGACGGCACCGACGAACCGCTGACGGCCGTCGTCCAGGGCGACTACAACGCCTTCGTGGTGTTCGTCTCCCGCTACATGCTCGCCGTTCAGCAGGAACGCGGCCTCGACCTCACCGGCGCCCAGACCGCGGGCTTGCGCACCGCCTGCCTCAGCGGCGCCTTCACCACGAAGCTGAGCGAGGAGGACAGCGACCCCCGCCTGTCCGCCAACGACCTCGACGAAGCCGTGTCCGGCCTGCTCGCCGACGGCAAAGCCGCCGCCGACGTCGACGGCGAGGTGGTCCAGAGCGGTTACCAGCGCCTGGAAGCGTTCCGCACCGGCGTGCTCGAGGGCGAATCCGCCTGTTGGTCCGACTTCAACTGACACCCGTGTGGGCGGGTGCACCGCTCGCCCACACGGCCGGACCTCGTGCGCCACAGCGCTATCGGAAGCAGTTATCCGGTCCGACCACCGGGTGCGGACCTCTACTTCGCGGCGGGGAGGCTGCGCAGGGAGTTGAGGGTGGTGGCGAGGGCGCGGGCGGCTTCGGCGCCCTTCGTCACGAAGTGCTCGGTGAAGTAGGTGACGTGTTCGCTGTGCTCGTGGAAGTGGTGCGGGGTGAGCACCACCGAGAACACCGGCACGTCGGTGTCGAGCTGGACGCGCATGAGGCCGTCGATCACGGCGGAGGCGACGAAATCGTGACGGTAGATGCCGCCGTCCACGACCAGCGCCGACGCCACGATCGCCGAGTACTTGCCGCTGAGCGCGAGCCGTTTGGCGTGCAGCGGGATCTCGAACGCGCCGGGCACCTCGAACACGTCGATGGTGCCGGGATCGAAACCGAGGTCGGTGTACTCGGCGGTGAAGCCTTCCAGGGCCTTGCCGACGATCGAACTGTGCCAGGTGGCGCGGATGAAGGCGATCGGTCCGGTGGATGTGTGTCCCATGGCGGAAGTTTACTGCGGGGTAATGTGCGACTCCAGCCACGCCAGCGCATCGGCCAGCACCTTCTCCTGTTCGGGCTCGTTGAAGATCTCGTGGTAGAGCCCGTCGTAGCGCAGGGCGGTGAGGTCCTTCGACCCCGCACCCCGCTCGATGAGGTCGGTGCTGGACGGCGCGGCCAGCGCGTCGGCGGTGCCGTGCTGGACCAGCACCGGGGCGGTGAGCTTGCTCAGATTCCGCTTCACCGACTGGGTGCCCTCGAGGATCTCGGTGGCGGTGCGCGCGGGCAGCATCCCCCGATACACCAGCGGATCGGCGTCGTAGGCCGCCACCACGGCGGGATCGCGGCTGATGTGCGACGAATCCAGCTTCAGCACACCGAGATTCGGCGTCAGCCTGGTGAGCACCGGCGCCAGCAGGCGCTGCACGGCGTTGCCCGCGGAGATGTCCAGCGGGGGCGCGGACAGCACGATGCCCGCCACGTCGACCGGCCCGCGCGTGGCCAGCCGCAGCGTGATCAGGCTGCCCATCGAATGGGCGAGCAGGAACCGCGGCACGCCCGGGTGCTCACGCCCGGCGATGGTGAGCAACCGGGCCACGTTGTCGGCGGAACCGTCCAGCGAGCCGATGTTCGCCTTGTCGCCCGAGGACTTCCCGTGCCCGGGATGATCCAGCGCGTACACCGCGAAACCGTTGTCGGCGAAGAACTTCCCGACGTGCTCGTAGCGCCCCGAGTGCTCGGCCACGCCGTGCACCAGCACGATCACCGCGCGCGCCGCGCCCTCGGGAAGCCAAGCGCGCCAGAAGATCCGGGGCGTGCTGCCCTCGAACTGGCCTTCCTCGGTACTGGTCACCTGTGCTCCTCTCGGCTGGGAACCTGAGCGAGTTCGCCGACCAGCCTGCGGTTGAACTCGATGAGCCGAGCGTAGTTCACCCGGGAGATGCGTTCGTCGGTTCCGTGAATGGTGGCCAGATCGTCCTGGGTGAGCACGATCGGCGCGAAGTTGCAGCGGGTCTCGGCGAGGTCGTCATAGTGCCGGGAATCCGTCGCGCCGGGAACGAGTCCCGTGGTGACCGCGATACCGGGCACCACGGCCTCGGCCAGCCGCGCGACGGTGTCGAACGACGGGCCCGGCGCCGGGGTCCGCGACGGCTCCGACGCCATACCCCAGAGTTCGACGCTCACGCCGTTGTCGCGAATCACCTTGCGGCAGTGCGCGATCACCGAAGCCACCGAATCGCCCGGCAGAATGCGGAAGTTCACCAGCGCCTCCGCCTGCTGCGGCAGCACATTCGCCTTCACGCCGCCCTGGATCACCGTGGGCGCGGTCGTGGTGCGCACCATCGCCTCGGTCTGCGGCCGCGCCGCCATGATCCTGGTAATGACCGGTCCGGCCACCCCCGTCAGCCCGAGCAGTCGTTTGCGGGGTTCGGGCATCACGGCCCGCAGCCGGGCCAGCATGTCGGCGATCACCGGTGTGAGCCGCAGCGGCATCGGATGGTCCTGCACACGAGCGACGGCGCGCGCGATCCGCCCGACCGCCGTCTGCCTGCCCGGCATGGACGAATGCCCGCCGGTCTCGCGCACCGAGAGTCGCAGCGTGGCATATCCCTTCTCGCCCACCATGATCGACGCCACCGGCTGATCCACGCCGTCGGCGATGCCCTCGGTGATCACCCCGCCCTCGTCCAGCAGCAGGTCCGCGCGCACGCCCGCGTCGCGCAGGTGTTTCGCCATCAGCACCGCGCCCTCGTCGCCGAAGACCTCTTCGTCGTGGCCGAACGCGAGATACACGGTGCGGCGCGGCCGCAGACCCGCGGCCAGCGCGGATTCGACGGCCTCCAGAATCGCGATCAGGCGGCTCTTGTCGTCGATCGCGCCGCGACCCCAGATGAACTCCTCGTCCACCACGCCGTCGAACGGCGGGTGCGTCCAGCGCGCCGGATCGTCCACCGGCACCACGTCCTGGTGGGCGAGCAGGATCGCGGCGGTCCCCGCCTCCGCGCCCGCCCAGCGGTAGAGCCTGCTGTGCCCGAAGGTCTCCAGCTCGAGATGCTCGTGCACCAGCGGGTAGGACCGCTCGAGGTGCGCGGCGAGCGCGTCGAACGTGGTGTGATCGGTGGCGGTGTCGTCCTCGGTCGACACCGTCGCGCAGCGCAGGGCGGCGGCCAGCCGTTCGGCGACCTGATCGTCGACGGCGGTGCCGAGGTCGGCGGTGTCGCTGCTCATCGGGCGGGCTTGTTGGTGGGCATCACTGCATTCTCCAGTACCCGCGCCGGAGGAGGGGTCGCATGGGTCGCCTTCCGCGCGTCCGGCGCGGGGGATCAGCGGGGTTCGGGCAGGTCGACGCGCGTGGCCGGGTCGTCGAGGATGTCCGGGCCGAGCTGGAACGCCTTCTCGTTGCGCCACCGCGCGTGCATCACCGGGGTGCCGTTGGGGATGTCGGCGACGCGCGGGGTGGCGAGCACCGGCAGGTCCAGGCGTGCCGACCGTACCGTCACCCGCGCGTTGCTGGGGGCATGCGACCAGACGTCGTCCACCACGTCGGTGATGCGGGCGCCGAGGCGGTGCCCGGGGGCCAGTGGCCAGTCCTGCGCGAGCAGGCGCACGGTCGTCTCGGAGCGCACGGGGGCGACGCCGCGGGTGAGGATGGTGGCGCGCCCGTTCGGGGCGATGTCGTACAGCTCGACGGTCACCGCCGCCGTAGGCGGCCCCTCCAGTTCCAGCGTCGCCGAAGCGAGGCCGGACAGGTGCACGGTCTTCGTCAAAGGCTGTGACACCGACCAGATTTCGCGATCCCGCCCGGGAATGAGGCCGCGATCCACATACGATCCGGTGCGCAGCGCGACCGGCAGCGGCCGCGAATCGGCGGGCGGCCAGGTCTGTTCACCGCGCCAGCCGCCGTCGAACTGGCCGACGGTCACGCGCGGGCCCGGCACCTCGACGTCCTTGCCCGCCACGTGCTTGTCGAAGAATGTCATCAGCGTGTCGTCGAAATGCGGTGTGCCGCACCGGTCGTGGCAGTCGGTGTGCCCCCACTGCCCGAACCACGCGCGATGATCGCCGGGGCCCATCGCCTGCCAGGCCTCGAACACCCGGTTCGGCCGGGTGTTCACGTCGACGAAGCCTTGACCCATGAACACCGGAATCGTGTTGCCGCGCAGGTCGTCCAAGACGTTGCGCTCGACCCAGCCGGGGTTGGCGGGGTTGTGATCGGTGGTGAGCGCGACGTAGTCGGCGGCGCATTCCCGCGTCATGCTCAGCGCGTTGGCCTGGTACTCCGGCAAGGCGTCCGGCCGGGCCGGGGTGGAGGCGATGGCGAGATGTTCGATGCCGACTTGATCGGCGGGGCGAACGCCGTTGTCGGTCACCGGCCTTCCGGAGAACTTCCACGAGACGCCCTGCATGAATAGGTAGGAGTAGGCGTCCACCACCGGTGCGAACGCCGCCACGGCGGCCAGGCCCTTCGGCTTCGCGGCCAGCCCGAGCATGCCCGTCCACGCTTCGTAGGAGGTGCCTGTGAGACCGACGCGGCCGGTGGACCAGGGCTGCGACGCCGCCCACTCGACCGCCGTCACCACATCGGAGCGCTCGGCCGGGCCGCCGAAGTCGGGGCAGCCGCTGGACCCGCCGAAGCCGCGCAGATCCACGATCACGTAGGTGTAGCCGCGGCGCAGCGCCTGTTCGGCGGGCAGGTTCTCGGTGGACGGCCCGCCTTCGATCAGCGGGTGCGAGATGTACATCAGGTGCGACCGGTACGGGCTCACGGTCATCAGCACCGGCGTCTTCGCGTCGTCGGCCACGCCCGGCGGGCGCAGGATGTCCACGTGCAGGCGCGCGCCGTCGGGGGTGGTCAGGAACGTCTGCCACCACGTGAACGGCAGATCGGGGCGTTCCGCCCCCGCCGGAGCGGCCAGCCCGACCAGCAACGCCACCCCGGCGAGCACCCGCAACACCACTGCACCCATACGCACCACTGGACTATCGTGCCCGAACCGGGGGTGAGTCCAGACCCCGGAACCGGGGTGGGGCCGACGCGGCGTCCCGCCCAAACGATGCCGGGGCGGCGAGCCTCGGGGAGACCGCCGAAGCGGTCGGCCGGCCACCCGCGTCGGCGCACGCGGATCGTCTCGGCCTCGGCGTCCGGATGGCGGCCTGTCGGAGGAAGGCGCTCGGTGCGGGTGGCCGCACCGATTCCGGCGCCCACGGTCGCGGCGGCGCGTCGTAGCCGGGCGGGCCTACGGCGTGCCGCACCCTCGAACAGCACAGCGCCCGGGCTCCCGCAGCAGCGAGAACCCGGGCGGGAGTGGATATTTCAGCTCACGAGGGCCTTGCGCAGCTGCACGATGGTGCCCGGGTCGAGTCCGAGCCCCTGGGTGAGGTACTTGCCGAAGTCACCGTAGGTCTGCTCCATGTGGCGGATCGCGGCGTCGAGGTAGGCGTCGCGCACCTCCTGCAGCGGGATCAGCAGATCGGGGTTCTCCATCAGTCCGGCGCGGCGCACGTCCTCGCGGAGTTTGGCATCCGATTCGGCGCGCAGCTGGTTGGACAGCAGGTAGTCCTGGCGCGCCGTCCGCTCGGGCACGCCCACGGCGCGCAGCACCACGTAGGTGAGCCAGCCGGTGCGGTCCTTACCCGCCGTGCAGTGGTAGAGCAGGGCGCGGTCGGCCTGCGCGATCTCCCGGATGGTCTGCCCGAACGCGGTGCGCGAGGCCGGATCGAAGAAGCTCCGGTACACACCGGCCATGATCTGCTCGCCGCGCCCGCCGCCGAGCAGCTCCTCCTGCCGTTGCGGATCACCGGACTGGATCGCGGCGATCATCTGCTCGAACAGCCCGGTGTCGTCGATCGGCCGCGCGACGGCGGCCACCCCGGCGGGCAGCCGATCGGGACCGAGGAACTGGACCTCGGCCGGCGTGCGGAAGTCGATGGCCGCGCTCAGGTTCAGCCCGCCGACCTTCTGGAGGTCCGCGTCGGTCAGCTTCTCCAGTGAAGCCGACCGGAACACCTTGCCGGTCTTCACTTTCTCCCCGTCGTAGGTTCGATGTCCGCCGATATCGCGGAAATTGACCACGCCTTCCAGCGCGATGCCGGTGGCGGGCCGCGACGACCCCGACGCCGGCCCGGAGTCGGGCAGCGCCGCCGCCGTCGGCACCATCGCCGTGGAAACCAGTGCCAGGGAACTCAATACACCGCCGATGAGGGCAATGAACTTAATCTTCATGGCGCGCAACGCTAGAAACCCGTGCCACCCACCCCCACCCCTTCGCCCGAACCCACCCACTCACCGAACCCCCGAGCCCACCCACCAAGACCGTGTCTTTCCGGTGCGAGGGCGGGAGTGGTGCCTCACGGCACGAGTAGTAGCTGTCCGGCTTTCGAGCGGATAATAGAGAAGTGCTTGCGATCCAGAGTCGCGACGGCAGTGATCGGGAAGCGTTCGGCGACCGCTACGACGGAGGCGTCGACGGTTCCGAGGGTAGGTCGGCGTACTTGCCGACCAGCTCGTAGATGCGGTTCAAATCGTCCGGGGTCATGTGGCGCGGGCACGAGTAGCGGTCCGGGCGCGTTCTCCAGCAGCTCCCGGCACTAGGCGTGCATATTGTCACGGTTGTTCATCAGAGCCACCAGTGGCCCCGTGTCAACGACGATCACTCAGGTGATCCTGTCCGACCGATCTCGTCGCGCAAAACTTCCTCGGAACGCTCCGCCAGATCCGGCTCGGCACTGAGCGTGCCGGTGCAGCTGAACTCGCGCCGGGCGGTCGGGCGGACCAACTGACGCAACAGCGCGGTCGCGGCCGGAATCCGCTCCGCGGGCACGGCCTCGGCGAGCCGCAGCAGCTCCTCGTGCGCAGAGTCGCTCATATCGCCCAGTGTAAGCGTTGAGCATCCGCCGACGACTGGGGGTAACGCTGGCGGTAGCGCGGACTTCCTCGTGTCCGATCGCTTCGATTGTCGGACCGGCTGCTCGGGTCGCGCGCACCTCTGGCACCACTTCCCGCCGATGAGGCGGGCAAGCGTATGGCCGCTGTTCTCGGTCAGCCCATAGTTCGGCCCGGCCGTGTCGCGGCGACTGATCACGTCCGGTGCTGTCGCGCCGACTCCGGGTGGACGGACAGCAAAGAGCACAATGACGTCTCCGAGGGCCCCGGAGTTGGCTACCCGAGGCCAGCTGCCCAGCGATCGCCATCGAGCGAACTCATCCCGGACAGGCCGAAGCCCCGGCGAGGAGAACCTCGTCCGGGGCCGCGGATCGCGCTATCGCACTGTCCTACAACGACTTACACGTCGAAGTAGAGCTCGAACTCGTAGGGGTGCGGGCGCAGGTTGACCGGGGCGATCTCGTTGTCGCGCTTGAGCTGGATCCAGGTCTCGATCAGGTCCTCGGTGAAGACGTTGCCCTCGGTGAGGTACTCGTGGTCTTCCTCGAGGCGGTCGATGACCGACGCCAGGCTGGTCGGGGCCTGGGGGATGTTCTTGGCCTCCTCCGGCGGGAGCTCGTAGAGGTCCTTGTCGACCGGGGCCAGCGGCTCGATCTTCTTCTTGATGCCGTCCAGGCCGGCCATCAGCATGGCGGCGAAGGCCAGGTACGGGTTGCCCGAGGAGTCCGGCGCGCGGAACTCGATGCGCTTGGCCTTCGGGTTGTTGCCGGTGACCGGGATGCGGACCGCGGCGGAGCGGTTGCGCTGCGAGTACACCAGGTTGATCGGGGCCTCGTAGCCCGGCACCAGACGGTGGTAGGAGTTCACGGTCGGGTTGGTGAACGCCAGCAGCGACGGCGCGTGGTGCAGGATGCCGCCGATGTAGTGGCGGGCCAGATCGGACAGGCCACCGTAGCCGGACTCGTCGTGGAACAGCGGCTTGCCGTCCTTCCACAGCGACTGGTGCACGTGCATGCCCGAGCCGTTGTCACCGAAGAGCGGCTTCGGCATGAAGGTGACCGTCTTGCCCTCGGCCCACGCGGTGTTCTTGACGATGTACTTGAACAGCTGCAGATCGTCGGCCGCGTGCAGCAGGGTGTTGAAGCGGTAGTTGATCTCGGCCTGACCGGCGGTGCCGACCTCGTGGTGCCCGCGCTCGAGCTCGAAGCCCGCGCTCTGCAGGTTGGTCGAGATGGTGTCGCGCAGGTCCACGTAGTGGTCGTAGGGCGCGACGGGGAAGTAGCCGCCCTTGTTGCGGACCTTGTAGCCGCGGTTCAGGGTGCCGTCCGGGTTGAACTCCGCACCGGTGTTCCACGAACCCGACACCGACTCGATCTCGTAGAACGCGCCGTTCATGTTCGACTCGTAGCGAATCGAGTCGAAGATGTAGAACTCGGCCTCGGGGCCGAAGTAGGCGGTGTCGGCGATACCGGTGGAGCGCAGGTACTCCTCGGCCTTACGCGCGATATTGCGCGGGTCGCGGGAGTACGCCTCGCGGGTGAACGGGTCGTGGACGAAGAAGTTCAGGTTCAGCGTCTTGGCCGCGCGGAACGGGTCCAGGCGCGCGGTGGAGTAGTCGGGCAGCAGGAGCATGTCCGACTCGTCGATCGACTGGAAACCACGCACCGAGGAACCGTCGAACGCCAGACCCTCTTCGGCGAGGTCCGCCGTGAAGGCCTTGGCCGGGATCGAGAAGTGCTGCTGTACACCGGGGAGATCGCTGAACCGGATGTCGACGTACTCGACTTCCTGCTCCTTGATGTACTGGATGACCTCATCGGCCGTGCTGAACGTCACTTGTTCTCCTTACGGATCGGTTCCCAGCCAGTGTCGATTGCATGGGTTCGTCAGTGGGTGAACCTATGGAGCCGGTGTTTCCCAGCAATCAAGGCTGTGTTTCGCCAGTGTTACACGTGCGGCTGACCGGGTGGGGTTGCCCACCCGGGCTCGAACAGCATGCTAATCCTGCCACTTCTCTCCCGCGCGACGCGCTGAGCACCCGGTATCCGGCAAGAGTGCCACGATTGCCGCCGCCTAGCCGATCCGGCCGGACGAAGTCCGCCCGCACCCCGGTGTGACCGGAGCAACGACGGGGAAACGGCCGGTTCGCCGTGATGTTGCCGGGCGGCCGGTGCGCGGGCGTCCGAGCGCCGGGTCGCCCGCGTCCGTCGCCGATGGCCGGAGCGGAGGCCGATGGCGCTACGCCTATCCTGGACCCATGGCGCGTATCACCGGATCCTGGCTCACCGGCCCCGAGGCGGACCCCGGCGACTCGGCCCGTCCCGACTACCCCGGCGAACTGCTCGGGCTGCCGAAGGAGGGCCCCGGTTCGCTGGCCGGCATGGGCCGCCGGATCGCGGCGATGTTCGTGGACTGGATGATCGCCGTCGGCATCTCGGCCCTGATCGTGCGCGGTATCAACGCCAACCTGCCGCTGGGCATCTGGTTCGTCACGGGTATCGCGGCCGTCACGCTGTTCGGGTTCACTCCCGGCCAGTACTTCCTCCGGCTGCGGGTGGTCCGGATCGAAGGGCCCATCCCGGTCGGTTTCGTGCGCGCGCTGGCCCGTCAGGTGCTGCTGGTGTTCGTGATCCCCGCCCTGTTCACCGACGCCGACGGGCGCGGTATGCACGACCGGGCGACGGGGACCGCGCTGGTCCACTCGCGCTGACGCCGCCCCGAAAACGACCGCGGCCCGCTCCCCCGAAGGAAGCCGGCCGCCGGGGTCCGGCGATCAGCGCCGGCGAATCGTGCGCTGCAATCCGCGCATCTTCGCGCCGGTGGGCATCGGCCCCTTCGGCAGCGCGGGCCCGGTGCGCGAGCTGAGCGCGGCGAGGCGGCCCTCGATGTTCTCCATGCGCTTGGCGTCGATATTGCGGGGCAGCTTGGTGAGGTGGCGTTCCAGGTTGCGCAGCGGCACCTGGCCCTCCTCGTTGCCGATGATGATGTCGTAGATCGGGGTGTCGCCCACGAGGCGGGCGGCGCGCTTCTTCTCCTGCGCGATGAGCGGCTTGAGGCGCTGCGGCGACCCCTCGGCCACGAAGATCACGCCGGGCAGGCCGATCACGCGATGCACCGCGTCGAGCTGGGTGGTGGCGGCGACGCCGTTGGTGACGCGCCACTTGCCGCGCAGATTGTCGAGCACCCACGCGGCCGCGCCCGCCTGGCCCTCCGCCTTGGCGTACACGTTTTTCTGCACGCGGCGGCCGAAGATGATGAACGCGACGAGCACACCGAGCAGCAGGCCGAGCGGCAGCATGAACCACTGCGCGCCGAACAGCAGGCCGATCCCGAAGGACGCGGCGGTGATGACCACCAGCGCGCCGATCATCAGCGGCAGCAGGAGTTTGTCTTCCTTGCGCTGCATCTGGAACGCCTGCCAGAGCTGCTGACGCCGCTCCTTCGACGCCTGCTTGCGCGCCGCCTTCGCCGCGGCCTTCGCTTCCTTCGACGGCTTACCGCCCTTACCTGCTGCCATAGGTTTCAGGATAGTGGGCCGGGACGGGCCCGCGGACACGGGACGGTCGACCGATTCACCGACAGCGGCAGCTCACCCCCTCAGCCGGCCGCGCCCTCCCGCATCGACGCCGCCAACTGCGACGGCATCGGTTCGTGCCGCGCGTAGGTCCGGCTGAAATCACCCGTCCCGTGCGAGAGCGACCGCAGGTCGATCGCGTAACGGCTGAGCTCCAGCTCCGGAACCTCCGCCCGGATGCGGGTGCGCCCGGTGCCGTGCGGTTCGGTGCCGAGCACGCGCCCCCGGCGACTGGACAGGTCACCGAGCACCGGCCCGAGATAGTCGTCGGACACCACCACCCATACCTCGGCGTATGGCTCGAGCAGGCTGATGCCCGCCGCGTTCGCCGCCTCCCGCAGCGCGAGCGCGCCCGCGGTCTGGAACGCGGCGTCGGAGGAGTCGACCGAATGCGCCTTGCCGTCGAACAGCGTGACGCGCACGTCCACCAGCGGGTGCCCGGCCGCCACCCCGCGCGCGGCCTGCGCCCGCACGCCCTTCTCCACCGACGGGATGAACTGCCGCGGCACCGCGCCGCCCACGACCTTGTCCACGAACTCGATCCCGGACCCGCCCGGCAGCGGTTCCACCTCGATCTCGCACACCGCGTACTGCCCGTGCCCGCCGGACTGCTTCACGTGCCTGCCGCGCCCCTTCGCCGGTCCGGCGAACGTCTCGCGCAGCGCGACCCGGTGGTCCTCCACGTCGACCTGCACGCCGAACCGCGTGCGCAACCGTTCCAGCGCGACGTCGCGGTGCGCCTCGCCCAGGCACCACAGCACCAGCTGCCGGGTGTGCGGGTTGTTCTCCACCCGCAGCGCGGGGTCCTCGGCCGCAAGCCGGGTGAGCCCTTGCGAGAGCTTGTCCTCGTCGGCCTTGCTGTGCGCGCGAATCGCGATGGGCAGCAACGGATCCGGCATCGGCCACGGTTCGATGACCAGCGGTTTGCCGGTCTCCGAGAGCGTGTCGCCGGTCTCGGCGTGTCCGAGCTTGGTGACGTAGGCGATGTCGCCGGCGATGGCCTCGCCGAGCGGGCGCTGCTGTTTGCCGAACGGCGCGGTGACGGAGCCGACGCGTTCGTCCACGTCGTGATCGGGATGCCCGCGCTCGGCCATGCCGTGCCCGCAGACGTGCACGGTGTCGTCGGCGTGCAGGGTGCCGGAGAACACCCGCACCAGCGACACCCGTCCCACATACGGGTCCGACGAGGTGCGGATCACCTCCGCGGCCAGCGCCCCGCGCGGATCGCAGGGCAGCGGACTCGGCCCGCTGCCGTTGGACGCGGGCGCGGCCGTCACCACGTGCTCGGTGGGGGAGGGGAACCCGCCCGCGATGAGGTCGAGCAGTTCCAGCGTGCCGAGCCCTTGGCGCGCGTTCTCGGGGGCGGGCGCGCCGAACAGCACCGGATGGAATCCGCCCCGCGCGACCGCTCGTTCCAGGTCGGTGACCAGCGTTTCCAGTTCGATGTCCTCGCCGCCGAGGTAGCGGTCCATGAGGGATTCGTCCTCGCTCTCGGCGATGATGCCCTCGATGAGCCGGTTGCGCGCGGCGGTCAGCTGCTCGGCTTCCTCCGGTGTCGGTTCGCGGCGCACGGCCTCCCCGGACGAGTAGTCGACGACGCAGTTCGGCAACAGTTCGATCAGCCCGGTCACCGGGCGATGCCCGTCGGCGGCGCGCGGTCCGTAGACCGGCAGGTGCAGCGGCAGGATGTTGTCGGCGGCGCCGCCGCCCAGCACGAGCCCGCAGGTCTCGACCATCTCCTCGAATTCGGTGCGCGCGGTGTCGAGGTGGGTCAGCACGATCGCGCGCGGCACGCCGACGGCGGCGCACTCCTCCCACAGCGCGCGCGTCGCGCCGCTCACCCCTTCGGCGCCCTCGGCGGAGGAGATGACGAACAGCGCCGCGTCGGCCGCGCGCAGACCGGCGCGCAACTCGCCGACGAAATCCGCGTAGCCCGGAGTGTCGACGAGATTGATCTTCAACCCGTCCCAGCCCAGCGGCACCACCGACAGCTGCACGGATCTGTGCTGCCGATGCTCGATCTCGTCGTAGTCGGACAGGGAGGTCCCGTCCTCCACCCGCCCCGCCCTGTTGACCACCCCCGAGGTCAAGGCCATCGCCTCGACCAGCGTCGTCTTCCCCGCCCCACTGTGCCCGACCAGCACCACATTCCGTATTCGCTCCGGCCGGTCCACCGACACGACACCGTTCCCCCCGGCAGAACCATTCGTTTTGTCCACCATGGGTCACGCTTCCTCGCCTCGACACCGCGGTTCCTTCGAGCTTCCCACCGATCCGAGCCCGGCGCCCGCGAATCGCCGCAGATCCCGGGGATCGGTGGGGAGGTGGATTCGATGGAACCGAATCGCGACCCGGTGCGTCGAACCCAGAGAGAACAGACATGAGATCGCGTCGGTCTCGGAACGTCGGACACCGTGCGGTGGTGATCAGGGACCGCTCGCGCGGAGAAGGGGTGTGATCGTGCAGGCTCCCAACGCCATCTCCGTTGATCCGGACGAAGTCCGGAACCACGCGGCGAAGCTGGTGACCTTGATGGACAGCCTGTCGCGCTGTTTGGAGGCGGCGACCTACTTGCGGTCGGCCGACGATGGGTACGGCTTGATCCCGCGACCGATCGTGCAACTGATCATGGACGACAATCACCGGAACACGATCACGGCGATCCGGAAGCTGAGCGAGGACGTCGCCCGGCTGCCGGATCTGCTGAATATCGTCGCGACGACGTTCGACGAGAAGGACGCCGCCTTCAGCAAGTCGCTGACAGAGCTGCGCGACGAGATCGTCGACGCGGGTGGGAGTGCCGCGTGAGTACTCCGATCGGCAGCTGGCTCAACGAGAACACCCCGGGATTCGACGACGAGAAGCCACCGGAGGACAACGACCTCGTCGCCGAAGGCACCGACTACCGCAAGGAGTATTTCCAGGAGCGGGCGTTCCTGCATTCGAACATCGGTCTCGCACAGGACGACGAGACCGGAGTGCCGGGCTTTCTCGACGGCACGATCGCGGGTGATTCTTGGGAGGCCTACGCGAACCTGCGCAACGGTAAGACGTTCGAGGCGATCACGGGTGGCGTGATGGCCGCGACCACCGTATGGGAGGCCTTCTCCGATCCGTTCGGTTTCGCCGGAGGGCAGGTCGCCGGATGGATGCTCACCGATGTCGAGCCCCTCCGCAAGACGCTGGACGCGCTCGCGGGCAACGACGAGATGATCGCAGCCTACTCCGAGACCTGGGGGAACATCGCCGAGGAGCTGACCGAGATGGCCCGGAACTGGGACACCGGACTGAAGGCCGACATCTCGACCTGGACCGGCGACGCGGGCGACGCATACCGCTACCGCGCGGGCGATCTCGTCGATCAGATCGGGGGCGCCTCCGGTGCGGCGGCCAGCATGGGTGAAGCGATGGAGCTCATCGCGAATGTCGTCAAAGCGTTCCGGAAACTGGTGCAGGACATCCTGTCCAGCCTGCTGGGCGCGCTGATCGGGTACACGATCGAACTGGCGGTCACATTCGGCGCCGCGGCGTTGCACGTCGCTGCGGCGGCGCAGATGCGCATCGCCCGCGACGGGGTCAGGGTCTCGATGATCGTCGCCGACATGGGGAAGGCGCTGCTGGACATCAAACCGTTGACGGAGGCGGTGGGCGCCGTGCTCAACGCGATCCTCGGGAAAGAGAACCAGCCCGGGCAGACGCCCGCGTGAATGGTCGCGACAACCATCCCGACGGTTCTTCGGGGTAGGATTTCCGCGTTCGCAACCCTTCGGCAACTACGGGTGGAAGGTCGGTGTGAGTCCGGCGCGGTTCCGCCATTGTGAACAGCATCGGCCGATGCTGTCAGCCACGCACTCGTGCTCGCGGGGGAGGAGAGCCACGGCGCTGGGCGTCGACGGGCGGCGATGCACTTCGGGTTGATCGTGTTGTGCGCCGTCCTCATCGGTGCGCTGGTCGCCGCGGACCACAGCCTCATCCACACAGGCCCCCTGCGCGTCGGCCCGGCCGTGGAGATCGCGAGTATCGCCTTGATCGCGGAGCGGGTCCGGACGGTTGCCGAGATCGCCTGGGGCCCAGTCGAGGTCGCGTGGCGTCTCGCGCGAGCGTGTCAGGTCGAGTTCGTCGACGCACGGGCCGGACCGCAGAAAATCCTTGAACTCGACGGTCCCACCGCCGAGCCGGTGTTCGACGAGTCGGATCGCTTCGACGCGATCTTGACCATGCTGCGTCACCACTCGCCTCCGGTCTGTGGTGGCCAACTCGCATGTCCGGCCTGGCGTGCCTGCCGAGCCACGGCGTGCCACAGCCTCGTTCCGCGCGCTTGTCTTTGGTCTGCGGCACGGGATGAACGGCGCGACATGCAGTGGCACTATCTCAAAAGATCTGCCAGGGCGGCTTGTTCTCCAGCGCGTACCGGTAGTAGTCGGCGAGTTTCAGTTTGCTCGCGGCGGCTTCGTCGATGACGACCGTGACGTGCCGGTGCAACTGCATCACCGAAGCCGGGCAGAACGCGGACAGCGGTCCCTCCGCGGCGGCGGCGATCGCGTCGGCCTTTCCCGCGCCGAAGGCGATCATCACCAGGTGGCGCGCCTCGGAGATGGTGCCGAGGCCCTGGGTGAGGACATGGTGCGGCACCTCGTCGGGGCCGTCGAAGAAGCGAGCGTTATCGCGACGCGTCTGGGCGGTCAGGGTTTTCACGCGGGTGCGCGAGGTCAGCGCGGAGCCGGGCTCGTTGAATCCGATGTGCCCGTCGGTTCCGATGCCGAGCAGTTGCACGTCCACCCCACCCGCCTCGGCGATGGCGGCGTCGTAGCGGCGCCCCTCTGCGGCGATGTCGGCCGCCTCCCCGTCCGGGCTGAACACCTGCGCCGGGTCGAGGTTCACGTGGTCGACGAACTCCGAGCGGATCACCGAATAGTAGGACTGGCTGTGCGATTTCGGCAGGCCCACGTACTCGTCCAGCAGGAACGCGCGGCAGCGCGCGAAGTCGAGTCCGTCCTCCCGGTGCCGGCGCGCGAGTTCCCGGTAGCTGCCGAGGGGGGACGAACCGGTCGCCAGTCCGAGTGTCGCCGGACCCTTTCGCACGTAGTTCTCGACGATGTCGGCGACGGTGGTGGCGACCTCGTGCGCGGTCGCCCGGATCACGATTTCCATTGGTCTCCTTCAGTTTCCGGAAACTTCTGCGGGCGGGGGCATGACTTCACTGCTCGCCGTGTGTCAGCGTCGAGGTGCTGGGCCAGGCCCCCAAGGTCGGGGTGATCCCCGCTCATCGCACCCACCCCGCGACGTCCGCGCCCGCCACCAGCACCCTCCGCGGCCGCAGGTCCGCACCGGTGACGACCACATCGGCGCGACAACCCGGCGCGAGCGCCCCGCGCTCACCCTCGAGGCCGAGCATCCGCGCCGGCGTTCGTGTGGCGGACACGACCGCCTCGCCGAGATCCACACCCGCCTCGAACACCGTGTACCGCACCACATCCAGCAGACTCGCGGTACCGCCCGCGATCGCGCCTTCGCTCCCGTCACCGGTCGTGAGCCGCGCGACGCCCCGGCTCACCGTCACGTCCAGCGGTCCGAGCCGGTACGCCCCATCGCTGATCCCCGCCGCCGCCATCGCATCGCTGACCAGCGCGATCTGATCCGCCCCGACGGTGTCGAACACCATCCGCACCGTCTCGGCCGCGAGATGCACGCCGTCGGCGATCAATTCGACCACCATGTCCCCGCGCCCCGCCGCCGCGAGGCACGCGGCGACCGGTCCCGGCGCCCGATGGTGCAGCGGCGGCATGGCGTTGAACAGGTGCGTCGCGGTGAGCCGTCCGCCCGCGGCGTCCGCGATGCGCGCGGAGGTGGTGGCGGCGTCGGCATCGGTGTGCCCGAGGCTGGACAGGATGCCGCGCTCCCGCAGCACGGTGAGCAGTTCGCCGAAGCGCGGCGTCTCCGGTGCGAGCGTCATCGACCGCACGGTGTCGCGCGCGGCGTCGCAGATCCGCTCCAGCAGCCGGGGATCGCCGGGGATGATCGACGCGGGGTCTTGCGCACCACAGCGAACGCTGTTGAGGAACGGCCCTTCCAAGTGCACGCCGAGCAGGTCCCCGTCCTCCACCAGATCAGCCAGAACGGACGCCTGCCGCAACAGATCCGCCGGCGGTGCGGAGACGAGGCTCCCCAACAGACCGGTGCTGCCGTGCGCGCGATGATGCGCGGCCGCGATACGAGCCCCCGCCGCATCGGCATTCGGGAAGCCGGCCCCGGCACCGCCGTGACAGTGCAGGTCGATGAGCCCCGGGAGGATGATCGAATCAGTCGGCGCGGGAACAGGTCCGGCGTCGGGGTAGTCGCGCGCATCCCGCACGCGAGTGATCCGTTCGCCCTCGATCTCGACCACCCCGTCGGCGATCTCACCGTCTGGGGCGCCGATTATCCTGCCGCGCAGCAGGATCGCCGCTGCGCTCATGCCGTACCCAGCACGGCGGCCACGGCCGCTCGCGCCGCATCCGGCCCGACCGCCGCCGCCGCCGCGGCGGCCGCATCACGGCACCGTTCGATATCGTTGCCCGCCAACGATACTCGCACACCGGCGAGCGCGGGCGGCGCCATCGACAGGCTTGTCATGCCCAACCCGACGAGCACGGGAGCCAACGCCGGATCCGCCGCCGCCTCCCCGCACACGCCCACGGGCTTGCCCGCCGCCGCGCCCGCCGCGCCGACCATCTCGATCAGATCGAGCAGCGCGGGCTGCCACGGGTCGAGCAGGGGCGCGAGCCCGCCCGCCATGCGGTCCGCCGCGCAGGTGTATTGACTCAGGTCGTTGGTGCCGATGCTGACGAAGTCCAGGTGCGCCAGCAGATCCGCGGCACGCAGTGCGGCCGAAGGGATTTCGATCATCGCCCCCACCTTCGTGAGGCCGTGCCCTCTGGCGAGCGCCGCGAATTCGGCGGCTTCGGCGGCGGTGGCGACCATCGGCGCCATCACCCACAGGTCCGCACCGGTCGCCGCACCGGCCCGCGCCAGTGCGGTCAGCTGGGTGGCGAGCGTGTCGGGGTGCACCGTGCCGACGCGCAACCCGCGCACGCCGAGCGCCGGATTCTCCTCGGCGGGCAGCTCGAGGAACGGCAGCGGTTTGTCCGAACCGGCGTCGAGCGTCCGCACCACCACGCGCCGTCCGGCGAAGCTCTCGAAAACCTTTGTATACGAGTCGATCTGCTCCTCGAGGGAGGGCGCTGTCCGCCTGCCGAGATACAGGAACTCGGTCCGGAACAACCCGACACCCTCGGAGTCGGTCTCGGCCGCCCGCGCGGCGTCCTCGGTGGTGCCGATATTGACCAGCAAGCGAATCGGCGTGCCGTCGGCGGTGCGCCCCGGACCGTGCGCCGCCGCCAGCCGCGCCTGAGCGGCCTCCGCCCGCTCCGCCGCTTCGCGCTGTCGCCGGGGATCGGGATCGATGACGACCTCGCCCGTGCCGCCGTCCAACAGCAGGGGCGCGCCCTCGACCAGCTTCTCGGTACCGGGGCAGTTCACCACGGCGGGCAGACCCAGCGACTTCGCGAGGATCGCCGTGTGGCTGGTCGGCCCGCCTTCCTCGGTCAGCAAGCCGACCACGTCGCTCTCGCCGAGCATCGCGGTATCGGCGGGCGCGAGATCGCGCGCGACCAGGATGAACGGAAACCCCGGATCGGGAATACCGGGCGTGGGGACGCCTAAAAGCTCTGCGACAGCGCGGTTTCCGATATCGCGGAGGTCGGTCGCCCGCTCGGCCATGTACCCGCCGATCGCCTCCAGCTTCTCGCTGTATCCCTCGACCGCCAGGTGCACCGCGTGCGCCGTGGGCACGCCGTCGTCGAGGTGACGTTCGGCGGCCGCGACCAAACCTGGATCGCGGGCAAGGGCCGCCGAGGTCACGAGGATCTCGGCGGCCACACCCTCGACACGTGTTGCGCGCGCGTCGAGTTCGGTCGCCACGCTCTCCAACGCGGCGCGCACCCGCTCCTTCTCCGCGGCGACGGAGCCGCCGACCGGGTCGTCGGGGGAGGTGGTGACCGCGGACCCGAACCGCAGCCAGGGCGCGCACACCACGCCCTGGCTGACGCCGAGCCCGCGCAGGACCTGGTCGGCGGGCATCAGGCCGCGTCGAGGTCGGAGGCGAGCAGGTCGGCGAGCGCGTCGAGCACCGCGTCGCTGCCGTCGCCGTCGGCGTGCAGGGTGACCTCCGCGCCCTGTCCCGCGCCGAGCGTCATCACGGCGAGCATGCTGCTCGCGTCCACCGGCTCACCCGTCCCGAGCGAAATCCGCACGGGGACAGCGGCAGCCGCGGCGGCCTGGGTGAACTTCGCGGCGGGGCGGGCGTGCAACCCGACCGTGGACCCGATGACGACCGTGCGTGTACCCATGCTCACTGACCTTTCTTGTCGGTATCGGGCTTCTCGCCCGGTTCGGCGGACTTGCCCGGTTCGGTGCCGGTGGCGGGTGCGTCCTGCGCGCCGGATTCGGCTGCCACCGTGGTGGTTTCGGCGCCGTTCTCCTCGGCGTCGGTCTCCTCCTCGCGGCCCGGCGTGCGCAGGTTCCACCGCTTGATCACGAAACTGAACAGCGCGTAGTAGATCAGCGCGTAGAGCAGGCCGATCGGGATGAGCATCCACGCGTTGGTCGCCTTGCCGAAATTCAGTGCGTAGTCGATGAATCCGGCCGAGAAGGTGAAGCCGTCATGGATGCCGAGCGCGTTGACCAGCGCGTGCGAGGTGCCCGTGAGGATCGCGTGCACCACGAACAGCGGCCACGCGACGAACATGAAGGAGAACTCCAGCGGTTCGGTGATGCCGGTGAGGAACGCGGTGAGCGCCGTGGAGATCATGATGCCGCCCACGACCTTCTTCTGCGAGGGCCGCGCGTGCCGCCAGATCGCCAGCGCCGCCGCGGGCAGGGCGAACATCATGATCGGGAAGAAGCCCGTCATGAAGGTGCCCGCGTCGGGGTCGCCCGCGAAGAAGCGGTTCAGGTCGCCGCGCACGATCTCGCCGTCGGCAGTCTGGTAGTCGCCGATCAGGAACCACACGGTCGAGTTCAGGATGTGGTGCAGACCGGTCGGGATCAGCAACCGGTTCGCCGCGCCGTACACGCCGCCGCCCACCACGGAGTTCTCCGCGACGGTCTCACCGACCCAGCTCAGCGCCGAATTGAACAGCGGATACAGGAACGCCATGCCCACGCCGACGACCAGGCCGGTCACCGCGGTCAGGATCGGCACCAGTCTGCGGCCGTTGAAGAAGCCCAGGTACTCGGGCAGTTTCGTGCGATAGAACCGCTGCCACAGCATGGCCGAGAGCAGGCCCATCACGATGCCGGCGAGCACGCCGTAGTCGATCATCGCCTGTTCGCCCGCCGGATTGGTCTTACCTTCCAGGACCACCGGCGACATCGCGTCGAAGACGCCGTCGATCACCATGTACCCGACGACGGCGGCCAGCGCGGTCGACCCGTCGGCCTTCTTCGCCCAGCCGATGGCGATGCCGACCGCGAAGATCAGTGGGAGCCAAGTGAATACGGCTTGGCCCGCGGCGGAGATCACCGACGCGGCGGTCTCCATGGCGCTGAACCGGCCGAGTAGGTCGTCTTGACCGAGCCGCAGCAGGATGCCCGCCGCGGGGAGGACGGCGATCGGCAGCATCAGGCTCCGGCCCAGGCGCTGGAGCCCGGCGAACACTGTCGATTCGGATTTCGGGGTGTCTACGGCAGTCATATCGACCCTCTTCGTGCGCCGGTTCCCGGCGAGTTTCGGCGTGTCGGAGGCGCCGGCAGGGGTGCTCCGGCGGATCCTGGTGAACTGTTGTGAACCGGCGAACCAACGGGTACTGTCCGGTCATAACCAGTTGTCAGTTTGACCAGGTCGCAGCCGGATGTCAACAGCGGAATATGACCCAGGCAACATCCCCGGCTCGCATACTTGGCACGGCAACCTCGGCTGACCAGGGAGAAGAAACATGTCCAAAGCGGAAGCGATCGTCAGCGGTCTCGGCGGCGCGGGCAATATCGTCGAGATCGAAGCGTGCATCACCCGGCTGCGCACCGAGGTGCGCGACGGCGACAAGGTGGACGAGGCCGCGCTCAAGGCGGCCGGCGCGCACGGTGTGCTCAAGGCGGGCACGGTGGTGCAGGTGGTCGTCGGCCCCGAGGCCGACACCCTCGCCGAAGACATCGAGGATCTGCTGTGAATTCCTTGTGCCCTAATGCTTTTCGTGGCGAGGTGTGGGCATGACGGTGTCGGTGCTCGCGCCTCTGCCCGGCCGCGTTCTCGCCCTCGCCGACGTGCCGGATCCGGTGTTCGCCGGGCAGCTCGTCGGCGCGGGTGTGGCCATCGATCCCGCTCGCGGCCGGGGTGCGCTCGAGGTGGTCTCACCTATCGCGGGCAAGATCGTCAAACTCCACCCGCATGCCTTCGTCGTCCTCGGTGGTGGCGTCGGTGTGCTGGTCCACCTGGGTATCGACACGGTGAAGCTCGCGGGGGAGGGGTTCGAGCTGCTGGCCGCCGAGGGTGCGCAGATCGAGGCGGGTGATCCGGTGGTCCGTTTCGACCCGGCCGAGATCGAGAAGACCGGGTATTCGGTGATCTGCCCCGTGGTGGTGATGGATTCGAAGCCGGACACTGTGCCGACCGAAGTGGTGGGCTCGGAGGTCGAGGCCGGGGGAGAGCTGTTTCCTTGGGGGACAGGGTAGTTCGGCTGTTACGCGGGGTCCAGGTGAGTCGAAAATCCTGCGCGGCAGGGCAATTCGCCCCGACGCAACTCGCGGCTCAGTTCCCGCGCGCGAGCTTCTCCTGTCCGACCTCCATCTGTAGCTGGTATCGATCCGATCGGTACCAGCTCTCCGTGTGCTCCATCGGCCGCTCGCCGCTGAACGACACACGGTCGAAATGCAGGACGGGAGCACCCTTTTTCGCGCCCAGCAACGCCGCGATGCCGGTGTCGGCGGCGCGCGCGTTCACCGTCTGCTCGGCGCGTTCGATGGGCCTGCCGTAGCGGTCGGCGCAGATCTGGTAGATCGACTTGCTCAGGTCGTGCTGTAGCAGTCCGGGCAGCAGGTCCGGGTTGAACCAGCCGTCGTCCACGCTCACGGGCACGCCGTCGGCCAGGCGGAGTCGCTTCACGTGGTAGGCCTTCGCGCCCTCGGCCAGGCCGAGCACCCGCGCCGTCACCTCCGGGACCTCGTCCTCCTCCGCGACCAGCACCACCGTCGTCGGCTCGTGCCCCATCGCCCGCATCTCGACCGTGAACGATGCCAGATGCAGCCGCGACTGCACCGGCCGGTGCGCCACGAACGTGCCCTTCCCGCGCACCCGCACCAGATGCCCCTCGTTCACCAGCTGACCCACGGCCTCGCGCACCGTGATCCGGCTGACCCCGTAGTCCTGCATCAGATTCCGCTCACTGGTCAGCAGATCCCCCGGCTGCAACTCCCGCGTGATCCGTTGCAGCAGAATGGACCGCAGTTGCTCGTGCTTCGGCACTGCGCTGTCACGCAGAGGTGCGGGCATAGCGGCGGCTCCTAGCTCGACATACCGGTCGGCACCCCTCCCGGCAACAGGTCCCGTCCGGTCCGGTCCGGTCTGTTCCGACAATACTCGGCCGGTCCTATCCAGGACAGGGGCGATCCGGCAGAGCATCGCACGCGCCCTCCCCTCGACCGGCGGCGCCGGAGATCGAGGCGCCCGTGGGCGACCATTCGCGCCCGCGCGGGCCCATCGTCCGCCGGGTCGAATCATGCGGGCGTCCCGCTCGTCCCCACGGGACCCATGGCGGTCGGCCGGGTCTTGCCCCGGCTGGATCTTCGGCGGCAGCTCGTCCTCGTGCGGCGTCGGCATCCGGGATCACTGGTGCTGACCAACTCAGGGGCGGCGCGGTCGGGTGCGAACCGCGCCGCCCGTCAACACTTCACGCCGTGACGCGCCGTGCCGACGATCGGAAGGTCACACCATCAGCCCGCCCCTCACAGATCCTCCTTCGGCCGAGGACTGTTGCGCGGCTGGGACGTCGACCGCGGATCCGGCCTGCACCGCGACCGATTCTCGGACTGCACCGCTGGCCGGGGTTTTCGATTCGGGTTGATACTCCAATGCTTCATGCGTACTTGGACGCCCCGCCCCCCGATCCGGTTCCCTCGAATCCCCACAAATATCGATCAGCTATAAATCCGCCATCTATACACGTCCGGACAGGCGGGCGACGCCGCGACCTGGTCCGATGTCCGGGTACCGGTTGGTACAGTCCGGTCAGCGCCCCGCCACCCGGTGGTTGGCGAGGTGGGTGAGGATGGCTTGGTTGGCTTCCCATCCGTCGGGGAACTTCACCGGCACGCCGAGGTGGACGGGTTCGGCGGAGGGGTGGGCGTCGAGGAGTTCGGGGATGCCGGCGCGGCCGACGAGGATGCAGGCGTGGCGGTGGCGGGACGCGAGCACGCAGAGGCGGCCGGCTTCGAGGTGGAAGGCGCTGGCGTCGCGGCGTCCGGAGAGCGGGTGCAGGACGACGGTGACGTCGTATTCGCGGCCCTGCAAGCGATTCGCGGTATCGACGGTGACCGTCTCCCCGACGGTGCCGCGCAAGGCGGTGCGCACCGCCTCGGCCTGATCGCGGTGGGCGGTGCCGACGGCGACGCGTTCCGCGGTCACCGGCCGTGAGCCCTGCTCGGAATGCGCGGTGCCGCCGCGTTCGAGCAGGCGGCAGGTGATCTCCGCGATCGCCCGCACGGCCTCGCTGTCGGTGCGCAGCGTGTGGCGGGCGGGCAATTCGTACCAGCCCCACCCGTGTTCGGCCGCCTCGTCCAGTATCTCGTCCACCGGACCGCGCAACCCGCGCGCCGCGAATTCCATACGGCGATCATGGATTCCGGTCCCGGCGCGAAACTCGTTGAAGGGGTAGAACGCCTTCGACACCACCGGAGCCGCCGTGGCCGAGAGTCGCCAGGACACGGGCAGACTGTGCACGGGAATGTCGTCGTTATTGGCCAACATCACGCTGACCGCGCTCATCGTTGGATCCCAACCCAGCCCCGCCCACCGATCCACCTCGACGGTCGCGAACGGATCGAGCTG
The DNA here is from genome assembly GCF_003315035.1 of Nocardia puris. Lineage (GTDB taxonomy): Bacteria > Actinomycetota > Actinomycetes > Mycobacteriales > Mycobacteriaceae > Nocardia > Nocardia puris. The sequence continues at coordinate 230,400 of NZ_QNRE01000006.1, read as the reverse complement.
ACCGGGATCACCCACGAACAGTCCGTGGTCGAAGCGATTCGCGATGCGCAGCAACATATCCGACCGCATCTGATACGCCTCGTCCACGATGGCGTGCGGCCAGCGCCCGTCGTCGATCGTGGCCCACTTGGCGGCGGTGCCGATGAGGATCGTGCTCTCGGCGAGGTCGCCGATCTTCTGTCCCACCGTCACATTCGGGCGGTCGATCCGCTCCGGTGTGGGATACCCGGCGCGCGAGAGCCTTCCGACGCGCAAGGCGGGATCGGCCGTGGCGAGCCGGTCGATGAGGTCGTCGACCTGCTCGTTGGTCTGCGCCACGATCATGTGCTGCCCACCGGATTCGGCGAGCTGCCTGGCGGCCCGCACCACGAGCGTCGACTTCCCCGCGCCCGGTGGTGAATCGACCACCACGGCGCGGTGTGATGTGTCGGCGAGGTCGGCGAGGATGCCTTCGACAGCCGAGTCGGCGGTGCGCATCACAGTTCCTCCTGGGGTTCGGATTCCGGCGTCCACTCCGGTGGTGGGCCGCCGTGCGTCCACGGAGTTTCCTCGCGGGCAGGAAGTTTCGCGGGCGGCCCGCCACCGCCGATCTTGAATCCGGCGAAGCATACGGTGTCGCCGAGCTCGGGGATCGATCCGGCGCGCGCGACTTTCCCCGTGCCCATCCCACCGGACAGTTCCATCGACACGACGTCGGGTGCGCTGCCCTCGACCGTCAGAACCCGCCCCGACTGGCTCGGGTTGGCGACATTGCAGAATTCGTCGTCCTCGGCGGCAACCACCGGATCGCCGGTCCGCACCTGCAGAATGGGGCGCAGCACCGCTCGGTTCTTCTCGCTCCGCACGACCCGCTCCGGATCGACGCCGACGACAGTTCCGACGAAAGCCGTTCCGGCCAAACGGTGTTCGAGCATCACCCGGGGATCATCGAAAGCCCTTTCCGCTTCGTACTTTTCGAGCGCCCGTTCCCGATCCAGGAGTTTCCGCACCGCCGACACCGCGGAATCTCGCCGCGCCTGCGGCACGCCCTCGGGAATCGACTGGGCGAAGTAGGAGAAGGAACCGACATCCTCGTTCCACCGGCGTGCGACCCGGGCGCCCGGCTCGAGCTCGCGCAGCAGCGCGAGACCTTGCCACAGGAGTTGCCAGGTCGGCTCCACCTGTGCGCGCAGGGCACGCTCGATGCGCCGCGCCGCCACGGCCTTCGTCACGTCATCCGCTTCGTCGTAGGCGGCGATGAGCGGAGCGAGTTCCTCGTTGTCGAAGCCGGGATCGGTGGCGGGGCCGGCTGGCGGCACCGACAGCGGGTCCTCGGCCCGAGCGGCGGCTTCGGGGCCGGTACTTCCCGGTGGGGGAGCGATCCATCCGAGCAGAGCTGCCAGATTGGCGTCCTCCAGGGATGATTGGCCGGTGGCCCAGTGCGACGCGAGCACCGATGTCATGGGCAGTAGCGCGCTCGAACCAGGGTGTTCGGCGCGGTCGCACAGCCAGGTCAACCACCGGCCGAGCAACGGAATCGACTCGGGGACAGCGTTTTCCCCTTCGGTGCGATGGAAGCGCACCGAGCGCCCCAGCAACTTCAGGAATCCCACACCGCCGGCGTTCGGCACCCACAGCTGCGGCGCGTCGAGGCAGCGCTCGTAGGTTTCGCCCGACTTGCTGATCAACTCCTCGGTGTTCTCGGCGTAGGCCGCGAGGTGGGGGAGGACCACGTCGGCCAGCTCGGCGAGAAAACGCAAACGCAGCACGCGGTCTCGTGGTTGCGGGACCGTGAGCAGCGTCGGCTCGGCGGGATCGGTGCCCACCATGACGGCCAGCGGCGCGGCGGCCTCACCGGCGAGCTTCAAGGGCACCAGCACGAGCGGATGGTCCGAGAGGTGGACGTGGCGCACCTCGGCGATGCGCTGGGCGCGGCCGTCGCGGACGGCGTGCAGGCGGGCCAGGGCGGTCAGGACGCTCATGCGGCACCCTCGGATGGCGCTGCCCCGGCATTGCGTCGCGGGCACTCCGTTCCCGCTCGCCCGATGCGCGCCCGGAACGCGAGCCGGTCGCCGAACGCGCTCATGCGGAGAGCTCCGAGCGGAGCCGTTCGGCCTCGCGCAACATCCTGGTGATGTCGGCGAATTCGGGTCCCAGGTCGCGGGAGCCCTCGGCGACAGCGAGCACCGTGTCGATGTCATCGAGCCCGCCGAGGTCGTCACACACGCCGCGGCCGAGGGCGTCCACGGTGCCGCCTTCCCGTGACGCGGCGCGGCACGCGAAGGCCAGCTCGCACGACGACATGCATTCCGGCGCGTAGCGCGCGGGAATGCCGGTGATGGTCTTCGCGAGATGCTCGCCGGGCGCGAAAGACGCTCCGTCCGGAAGGGTTTCGATCAGCTCGTGGATCGAGGTGAGCCGCGACAGCTGACGCGACACCACCGCGATCTGCTTGCGCAGATCGACCAGCTCGGCGGTCGGCCGGTTCGTGAAGTCCTTCGTGCACACCAGAATCACGTTGTGCGACACCAGATCCGGCGACTCACCGATCTCGGTCATGAGTTCGCGCAGCGCGATCACGTAGACGGCCGACTGGCGTGCGGCGGCGGCCACCTGCACCGGATCGGCCTGCCCGTCCACCACCGGGAACGATTTGATCTCCACCACGTGGAAGCGCCCGCCGATCTGCAGAGCGACCACATCGGGCTCCAGATAAGCGGTGGCCCCGGCGATTTCGAGGCGCAGCATCGGATGGTCGAACAGGGTGCCGTCACCGGAGCTGATCGCGTGGGCGAGCAACTGCCGGGTGCGCTTGTAGCGCACGGCGTTACCCGCGTTGTCGCCGACGGAGTTCAAGTCGTGGTAGGCGACTTCCGGGATGGCGAGCCCCAGCTTCTCGCGCAGCAGCGCCAGCAGTTCGGCGCAGCCGTTGTCCTTCACCATCGCCTCGAAGGCGTTGCCGCGTGTGATCGCGAACTGCGACTGGCCGAACTGCGGTGGGAACCCGAGTTCCCTGGCGATGGCGGCCTTGTCGACGGACGCCGCGTCCAGCAGCGCGCGCCGCGCGCAGCCCGGGTTCGCCGTCAACGCCGCGATGGTGCGGGCATTGTGGCGGCACGCCGGCGCCGCGCCGCGCAGCTCATCCAGTCGTGCCGACAGTGTGTTCATCCCACCTCATTTCGTCCACGGGCCACGCCGAGCCGTATCCCGAAGTAGCGGGCGGCGTCGTCGAGCTGGTGATCCGCGCGCCGCGCCGCTTCGGCGCGCCGGCGCGCGTCCTCCTCGCGGTGCACCGCGAGTTCCCCTGCGGCGGCGTCGATCACCGCGACGGGGTCGATCGTGTCCGGCGAACCCTGCACGCCGGGAACGGAAACCGCGAGCTTCCACAGCACCCGCCGCGCCCCGGGGCCACTGTCCGGGCGGTCCGCGAGGTGCCCGGCGAGCCGGATGGTGGCGGTGAGCAGGTCGACGCGCGGGCTCAGCGGCCCGATCATCCGCTGCGCCAACGGCCACGTGCTCACCGCCATCAGCCCGCGGGCCGGGGCGAGGTGATCGGCCGTGAGCGCCGCGCAGATGTAGTACGGCCGCGTGAACGGCGACGCGCGGAACGACCGTTCCTCGTCGCGCCGCAGACTGGTCAGCCGGGCGGGCACCAGCGCGCCCGAGAAGAACGACTCATGAACGGCCAGAACGAGTTTCGGCGAAGCCGGCGCGCCGATCAAGGTGAGCGCCCGGTGCACGTGCTCGCGAATCGGCATCGCGGACGCTTCCGCCGGCGCGGCGATCCGAGATGTGCTCGGCGCGGCCATATCCGGCTCCGCACCCGGTGCGGTCTGGTCCTGGGTGGTCCCCAGCACCGCCGCATCCCACGCATCCTCGGTCCGCCGCAGTTCGGCGCGCAGTTGCCGCGCGGTCGCCCGATCCCCGGCCGCCACCGCGCGCCGCACCCCGGTGCGCAGCTCGGCGATGCGCACCTCCAGTTGCTCGGCGGTGTCGGTCACGGCGCGAGCGTATCCAGATCTTCCAGCAAAGTCCAGCATTTTCCAGTATTTGCCCGAAAGTGGCGGGCAGTGTCGTCGGAGTGTTGTGCGCACCGTAGCGGCGCGGTCCGACAACAACTCCCGTCTCAAGGCGGGAGATGTCCGAGAGTTCACTCGCACCCGATGCCGTCGCGATCACGGTCGAGTTCGTATTCGTCGGGCCCGATGACCTGGACCCGGCCGGTATAGACCGGTCCGTTCCCGCTGCCACCCGCGCAGTCGACGTCGCTGACGATGGGGAGGCAGGGGATGTACGAGGGGTGGCAACTCGGTGCGGGTGCGGGTGCTGGTGCGGCGGGCGCAGGAGGAGGTGTGGCGGGCGCGGGCGGAGGTTGGGCCGGAGGCAGAGCCGTCGTGAGCGACGGCGGTTCGGTGACCGCGGGGAGTGTGGGGGAGGCAGGCATTCGAGCTGTCGTAGCCGAGGCGGGCGTCCGCGAGGTCGGAGACTGCTCCACTCGCGACTCCGTATCGAGCGCGCACCCCAAGAGGACCGCCAGGCAGGCGGTGCCAGCCACTACATGCCGCGCGCCCATCGCGGCCTCCTTCATCACGAACCGGGCGTTCACCGGGAATATCGCGTGGGTCCGAGCCCTCGCTACAACCAGATGCGGGTGGGGTGCCCGGAACCCGAGCACCCCGCTCCTTCACTCGCAGCCGATGCCGTCGCCGTCGCGATCGAGACCGTACTCATCCGGTCCGATCACCTGGACGCGACCGGTGTAGACCGGTCCGTTCCCGCTGCCCCCTTCGCAGTCCACGTCGCTGACGATGGGCAGGCACGGGGTGTAGGAAGCGTGGCATTCCGACGGCGCCGCGGCGGCCTCCTGCGGGGTAGCGAGGGCGAAGCCGAAGGCGGCGATCGCGGCGGAAGCGAGGGTGACGATGTACTTCATTGTGCTCCATTCAGTTGTTCAGCGCCGCATAGTCTGCCACGTCGTCATCGGTGAATCACAAGGTAGGGGAGGGGATTTCATGTCGAGATGGAAGGGGCCTCGGTGTGCTTGACTACGGAACGAGGCTTCGTGGGGAGGTGGCCGTTAGGGTTGTCCGGGAGTTGTCTGCTCAGGCGCGTTTCGCGGCAGGGGGACAATGTTCTAGTGGGCTACAGGCGAAACCGCCCGCGGTGCACCATGCCTCGCTACCATTCCAGCGAACTGGACGGCTGACCATTTAACTGCGGGTCGGCTGGGAAGTGAGGTTGGCGGATGGTCGTAAGGATGATGAAGTGGCGGACTCGCGCCGCCGTGATAGTCGCGTCGGCTGCCTTGGCGGCCGCTTCTCTCGCGATACCTGTTGGTGCGGAGCCGAATTCGCTAGCACCCATCCGCGCTGAGGGTAGGTACCTCGTGGACGGCCACAACCGAGTGGTGCTCCTGCACGGCGTGAACAACGTCGACAAGGACGCCCCGTACGTCGAGCCGGGCGACGGCTTCACGCTCACCGCCGAGGACGCGAAGCTCCTGGCCCGCCACGGTTTCAACACGGTCCGGCTCGGCGTCAGCTTCGACGGATTGATGCCCGAGCGAGGCGTCATCGACACCGCCTACCTGAACCGAATAGCGTCGGTGGTGGATGTCCTTGCCGCAGAGGGCATCTACACCCTGCTCGACAACCATCAGGACGGCCTGTCGAAGATCTGGGGCGGCAACGGATTTCCTGAATGGTCCCTGCGCTCACGCCCCGGCGCGGCCGAACCCAACCCGGGCTTCCCGCTCTACTACCTCATGCCCAGCATGAACCGCGGCTGGGATGAGGTGTGGAACAACGACAATGGCGTCCTCGACCATCTCGGAGACGCCCTCGGCGCGTTGGCCGCGACGATGAACGGCCGCGCCGGCGTCCTCGGCATCGAACTCATGAACGAGCCGTGGCCGGGATCGGCGTTCCTCACCTGCTTCCCCGACGGTTGCCCGCGCTTCGATGCGAAATACCAAGGCGCGATGCAGAAACTCACCGACGCGGTCCGCGCCCACAACCCCACGATCCCGGTGTTCTGGGAACCCAACGTCACCTGGAACGAGACCATGCCGACCAATCTCGGCAAGAACCCGCCCATCACTTCCCCGGACATCGTCTTCGCGCCCCACGACTACTGCATTCCCAGCCAACTCGCCATCTACCTCGGCCTCCCCGAAGCGCTGCGCGCCCTCTGCGGCCCCCAGCAAGACAAGACCTGGTCCAATATCGACTCCTTCACCCACCGCGCCGACATCCCCACCCTCGTCACCGAATTCGGCGACGGCGACCCCACCGTCCTCCACAACACCCTCACCCGCGCCGACGCCCGCTTCATCGGCTGGCACTACTGGCACTACTCCTCGACCGCCGGTGGTCCGGACCCCTTCACCGGCGCGATCGGCACCGAACTCGTGCGCACCTACCCGCGTGCGACCGCGGGCACCCCGGACGGCATGATCTTCGACTCCACCAACGGCGACTTCGCCTACCGCTACACTCCCCACCCCGCCACTGCCCCCACCGAGATCTACGTCTCCGACCTGCATTACCCAGAGGGATGCGAAGTCGAAATCGACGGCGGGACAGTGACTTCGGCACCGGGCTCGCGTGTGGTCACCATCGAACCCGCCGGCGCGGCACCGGTCACGGTCCGTATCCACAGGCCAGGGTCCGACGGCGCCGAGGTGCCGTCGGGACCGATCAGTACGGGATCGTCGTCGGGTTCATCCGGATTCGGGTCTTCCGAAACAGACTCGACTTCTGGCTCAGCACGATGAGACACCGGCTCGCGCTGGCGTAGTCGGTCCCTGGTTGATTCGAGCGGGCTGGCGCGCCGACGGTCATGCCCACACTCATTTCGTGGGGCGTATCGGGAGCCGTCGAGTCGGAGGGCTGTTCTTCACGTTGGACGCGCGAGTCGAGCCGCTGGGCTCGGCAAGAGATTCGACAAAGCTGGGCGAACGGGGTTCGCTGGAGTCGTCGCCAGCGAAGCGATGATGCGGCGGACTCGGAATCGGCGGTCGAGGTAGGAGGGCGTCAGGCGGCGATTCGACCGGTGAAACGGAACCGGGTCCAACGGTGCGGTCGACCTCCATGGCCATAACGCGGTGGGGCCGCTGGCCCGAGGTGGACGATGAGGCCGTGCGGCGGTGGGTGTCAGCTGGAACCGGTCGCGCCTGCGCAGGAAGTCTTCGCCGGTGCGTGCCGGTTCTTGCCATCGCGTCAGGACCCCCCACTGCACAAGTCGGTCCAGACGCGCGTCGAGCGCGAACACGTCCTCGTGCACGAGCCGGTCGGCGGTTTCCGGGGAGCCGGTGCGGGCGCGCACCCATGCCTGCAGCTGGGTCGACACCTCATCGTGCGACATGCCGGTGAGGCTCGTGTCCTGTGCTTCCAGTATCACGTCGACGATCGCCCGGTACTGCGCCGCGAACCGCGATGAGAGGTAGGCCGGAATCAGCTCCTGCCCCGGTAGGTAGGCAGCCCATTGATCGACTCCCCCGGCCTCCGGAAACTCCTCCCCGGTCGTCACGGACTCGACCATAGCTCGCCGGAGGGGGGCGATGCGGCGCTTCGCGGGACGCGGTGCGCACGTTGGGACCTGACACGTTCGCCATGGGCCCTATCCGATCGGATGCAAGGAGTACACTCCTTAGGACTGTACTCCTAAAACCTTGGAGCAATGGCCATGCGGAAGCCTGATCGCCTGTTCGACCGGGTGGTGGAGTGGGACGGCTTGGTGTCATTCGCGTCGCGCCCGGCCCGGACGGCGCAGTTGGGGATCGTCAGTGGGCGGCGGCGGATGGGGAAGACGTATCTGTTACGGGCGTTGGTCGAGCGGTTGGGTGGGTTCTACTTCGGGGCCACGACGGCGACCGGAGGGGAGTCGCTACGGCAGTTCGGGGCTGCGGTTGCCGCGTTCGCCGGCTCCGAGGTGCCGATCTCGTTCGACAACTGGGATCACGCGATCGCTTATCTGTTCGGTCTGGGTCGCGATCGCGCGGACGAGCCGCTATTGGTGGTGATCGACGAATTTCCGTATCTGGTGAAGGCGGTTCCGGAACTCCCCTCGTTGATGCAAAGGGAGATCGACCGGTACCAGGTGGAGCCGAGTGGGATTCGGGTGTTGCTCTGTGGTTCCGCACTGTCCGTAATGGGTGGCTTGCTGGCCAGCAATGCGCCCTTGCGTGGCCGGGCTCAGCTGGAGATGGTGGTCAGTCCGTTCGGGTATCGCGACGCCGCGCAGTTCTGGGGTGTGGCGGCCGACCCGCCGTTGGCGGTCCAACTGCACGCCGTGCTGGGCGGAACTCCCGCGTACCGGCGGCAGTTCCTGGCCGACGATGTTCCCGCGTCGCTGGACGACTTCGATTCGTGGGTGTCGCGCACGGTGTTGTCCCCGCTCAGTCCGCTGTTTCGTGAGGCACGCTACCTGCTGGCCGAAGAGGCCGAGATCCGCGATACCGCGCTGTACCACTCGGTGCTGGCCGCGGTCGCCCAAGGCAACAACACCCGGGGCGGGATCGCCGGCTATATCGGCCGGAAGGCTGTGGATATCTCGCACCCGCTGACGGTCCTGGAGGACTGCCATCTGCTGGTGCGTGAACAGGACGTGTTCCGGGCCGGGAAGTCGGTCTACCGGATCACCGAACCGTTGATCAACTTCTACGAGGCGGTGATGCGTCCCGCGTGGGCGCGGCTCGAGAGTGGGCAGGCTCGGCAGGTGTGGGCCCGGTCGAAAGAACGGTTCGCCGCGCAGGTCGCGGGACCGCACTTCGAGGCGATGTGCCGGGAGTTCATGCTCGGTGACGGTGTCGAACTGCTCGGCGCCGAGGCTGTGTTCGGTGAGGTGGGTTGCGGGATCGTCCCGGATCCGGCCGCGCGAAAGCAGATTCAGGTCGATGTCGCGGTCAAGATACCGGGGGACGGCGGGCGCAGCGCCGCTGTGGCGATGCTCGGAGAGGCGAAGTGGGGTGTGACCATGGGCGTCGGCCACGTGGATCGATTGGCCCGCGCGCGCGAACTGTTGGCCGGGAGCGGAGTGGACACCTCGAACTGCCGCCTCGCCTGTTTCAGCGGTGCGGGATTCAGTGACGCTCTTCGGCAACGGGCCGATCAGGATTCGGATGTGATGCTCGTCGGACTCGCGGAGATGTACGCCCGGTAGTGGTGAAGGTTGGGCGAGAAGCCCGAGGGGGCTCGGGCGTCTCGCGTTTCGGATTCGGTGACGGGTGAATTCGTGCGAAGCACGGTCGGCTGGGGCTCGATCCGATCGGGCGCGCCAGGTGTGACCAGTTGGCGGCTTCGCGGTCTATCCGAGCAGGTCGTCGAGGGTGGTGGCGGTGGGGAATCGGGTGGTCCACTCGCGGAGTTGGTCCAGGGTGGCGTAGCGGATCGTGTTGAGGGCGGGATCGGGGAGGGGGCCGAATTTGGTGGTGAGGAGTTCGATGAGGGTTTCGGCGCGGCCGATTGTTTCGCCTTCGGTGCGAATGCGTCGGGCTGTTGTCATGATTGCCAATTTCGTTCGGAATCCGAGTTGGTCGATCGCTGTTCCCATGTCCTGTTCGGTGGGCTCGCCGGGGAGCGGTACTCGCTCGAAGCAGTCCCAATCGATGCGTTCGGCGAGGGTGGGTGGGAGGACGTCGCGCAGATAGGCGGCGGCATTCTCGGGGCGGCCGAAGACTTGACGGAAGTACTCGCCTTCTGGGGTAGTGGGATCGGTTGGCATGCGGTGAAGGTACAGCACGTTTCGTGCGCTGGGAGCTGATTGTATTCGCTTGTCTTGCAGTCTCTTTGGAGATCTCTGAATTGCGATATGGGAACTTCCCGGTCGGAGACGCGTGAGGTGGATTCGTGGGGCGAAAATTATTGGAGTGCAGATAGTTTCGAAGGGGAGTGCGCGGTGGGTTGTGGGGTATCCTGTGGTTGCAGGGTGAAATTCGCACCGAATTGTTTCTTTGCGGGGTCGTGTTCTCGACGGGTCTGCATCGGCGAGACGTCCCGCGGCGGAGGGTTCCTTCGACGCACGGTATGTGGGCTGTCGCTCGGGAGCGACTCGAATCGTCGCATTGTGCGGCTGTCGCTCACGTGGGGGCGCGGACCCGCATGATGCGGCCCCTCCTTGACTGTTGAGGGCGCTATCCTCACCTGAGCTTCGATTCACCTCCCACCTGGTCTAATGGTCGGGCCGGAAGGAGGCGTGATGGTGGGTGACGGCGGGTCCGGTCGGTCGAAGAGGATCGATGCGTGGACCACCGGATTGGTGTGCGTTTCCATCGTGGCGGGTGGGGTGATCGTCGGTGGGTTCTTGCACGATCCGGAGCCGGAGTTGACGACTGCGCCGCCCACAACCACCACCATTGCGCCGCAACCGGAGCCGGAGCACACGTATCGCACCCCTCCGGTGGTTTATCCGACGGAGATTCCCGGGTGCGAGACCGTCGATCCGCCTGGGGACGATCAGGCGTTCGGGTGGATGTCGGTCGATGCGTTCGGCTATGACAATCCGGAGTTCCCGTGGTTCTCGGCGCGGAAGGCCATGGCGATGTCGACCGCCCTGCGGGAGGCGTTGCCCGATGGGGTGGTGGTCGGATTCGGACCCCTCGAGGATTCGCTGTTGTTCGGGCCGATTGTCGCCGGTCCCGAAGGGACTTCGTTCGGTGATTTCACCGATGCGCGTGCCACGGTGTGGCGCGGCGAGAACGCGGGGTCGCTGTGGGTGACTGTCCGGCAGTCCGCCGAGCCGATTCCGCCGTGTGTTGCGGGGGTGCTGGATGAGCGACGCACGTTGGCGGACGGGACCGTGGTCGATACACACGACACCTGGTCGGAGGTCGACGGGGTGCGCACGCTGTCGCGCCACGCTGTCGTGTACCTGCCCGATGGGAGCGTGGTCGGTGCGAACGCCGACGACAGGCCGGGGGATGAGCAGCCGACCGGTACCGTCCCGTTGACGGTCGAGGAGTTGGTCGCGTTGGCGACGTTGCCCGAGTTGCGGGTGAGTGCGCCGGTGCCGCCCGGTACACCGGACGCGCCCGAGAAGTGTTCCCTTTCTGTGGACGACGCGCCGGAGATCGAGGAGGCTGCGGCGCGGCGCTTGAACGAGGCGCTGGCGCGAGTCCCGGTGTCGGGACTGGTGTTCGACCATCCCTTGGGGGATCTGCGGCCAACTGTGTTCTCCGGTGGTCTGTGTCAATCGGTGCGGGTCGGTGTGGAGGGACAGCAGTCGCGGTTGACCGTCACCGTCGCTACCGGGCAGGAGCTGCCTTCGGATTCGGCGTCGTCGTCTCCGGAAGATCGAAAGACCGTGCGGCGGTCGGCCGATGGATCGGTACTCGAGACCGAGGAGAGTCGGTCGAGTGTCGTGCGCGAATCAGGAACCGCCACATCGAATATCAGGCGAACGGTCACCGTGACGCACCCGTCCGGCACGCGGATCCGGGTGTCCTCCGACGCCGAAGGGCCTGTGGAGCCGGTGGCGATGGAACAACTCGAAGCGATCGCGACCGCTCCGGGTCTGGAGGTGTCGTGATGGGGTGGGCTCCCGAGGTGCGGAATCTGGTGATCGCGGGCGTGGTCGCCGCCCTCACCACCGCGGGTGCGGCCGCGGTGTTGATGCAGCCGGAGGACACGACGCGCAAGATCACCGGAACCAACGATGCCGCACCGGGTCTCGCGTGGTCGGTCGACCCGGCCCAGGTCTACGGCGCGGACGACGCGCAGTTCCGCCATCCTGCGGGCGGCACCGAATACGATGCCGGCGGTGGGGGATTCATCGCCGCGGGTGACACGTTGGTGTCGGTGATCGCGGTGCCGGACGGGCAGATGTATCTGCGCGAACCGAGGATGTACGGCTTCGACGCCGAGACGGGTGCGGTGCGCTGGCAGGCGCCCGCCGCTGACTTGGGTGGCTGCGCGCCGAGCGCCGTGGACGATCACATCGTCTGCTACACATCGGCTTTGGCAGAGGAGCCCGCGCTGGTGGGCTACGACGTCGACAGCGGGGCGGTGACCCGCACCCCGGTGGACTGGATGGTGTTCGCGCTCGAGGTCGTCGGCGACCGGATCTACGTCGGGGAAGGTGACGTCGAATCCGATGATGTGCGTGTGCATTCGGGGACGTTGGCCGATCCGGACGCGCGCTGGACACGGTCGTTCGCGATGGGCACGGCGTGGGAGAACGCCTTCGGGAGCGACATGCTGGACGTCGAGCACGGGCAGGGTGTGTTCACTATGGGTGTGGACGTGGCGGGCTTCGAACTCGAGACCGGCCGGGAGACCTGGACGCTCGAACTGAGTGGATGCTCCAGTTCCGCAGCGACATTCGACGCGCTCGTCTTGATCTCGCACTCCGACTGCTCGGGTAACGGCATCTCAGGTGTCGACGTCGTCGACCGCACCGGGCGCACCCTCGTGGCAGATATGCCCGGCCCGCACAGCCTCCTGCGCGACGAACCTGCGGACTCATCGATCCCCGTGCTCATCGGGGACACCGCGTACGACCGGAGCGACGGTTCGGTGCTCTGGACCAGTCCGGACCTGGTCTACCACGCTCAGGATGATCCCGGCGCGCGCGGAGCCGCGATCGCCGTGCTCGGCGATATCGCTCTCGTCTTCGAGCCGTTCGACCGAGTCCTGTCGGGGCTGGATCTGCGCACCGGACAACGTCTGTGGCAGACCGACTCCGAACAGCCGGCCGCTGTGCGTTCCGGGGAGGGCGGCATCGCGCTGCTCACCGACTACGATGGATTGCGGGCTATCGACCTGTCGAGCGGTGACGGTCTTTGGGACACACCGTTCGACGCCATTGTCGACGAGCCGCATGCGCTACTCGACAATGGTGAGCTCGTGGTGTTGGGGGAGGGGCGGTATGCGTTTGTTTCGGGGAGGATGATGATCGGGCTGCGGCCGTTGCCGTGAAGTCGTGACCAGATCTGCGCTGGCCGACCGTCGAGCCCGAGGTAATCGGGCCTCGGCTCGTCTCAGCGCACATCGCCGTCGGATTCTGTTGCCGCAGCGAGTCTTTCCGCGAACCGGGGATGCGCCTGCACCACGAGATGCCTGCGGTCGGGACTGCGGGTCACGGTGCCGACCGGACGGATGCTGGTCAACAATCCGGTGATGGCCAGCAGGATCACCGGTGTGCCGAAGCTGACGACGAACGCCAGAAACACGGTGATGTCGCGCAAGCCCGCTTGGGCCGCGGCGAAAAGGCCGATGACGAGACACATCGCGGCGAAAACCGAGAAGAGGAAGGCGAATTCGCGAGCCTTGATCCAGAGCTTGCACCGGCGGCAGATCGCCCAGTTCGCGTGCACCACCGAGTCGGCTTCGCTCGACTTCCTGAGGTAGTCCATGCCGTTCGGCGCGAGCGAACGGTAGTCCTCGATACGGGTCTGCGTCGTGATCCGGCTGATGCCTTCGAATTGGATGGTCGCTTCGTAATGGTCGATCGCGGGGCGGCCGTGAGGAAGGCAGATCGGCGGTAACGATCCCACCAGCGTGTAGTGCGGTATACCGCGCTGGTCGAGCGGGTTATTGCGGTCCGGGGCGTGCGTGAGTCGCAGGCGCACTTCGGTTTTGCGCCGGAACGCCGCCCTCGATCCGCCACGGGGCCGGCCGGCGGCACGCCTACTGGAGCCAGCCACGCTGCCGGCGCTCGCTGAAGTAGTCGTCGTCGGAGTCGGGGACGTCGGGAGTGACGATCTGGTCCCGATTCGGCTTGCGGGTCCCGGGCAGCACCGGATCCTGCGGTGCGGGCTCGGCGGGTGGCTGGTCCGCCTCCGGCGCCGGCGGTGGTGCGGTGGTGTCCCGGTATCGCTCGAGTTCGGCGCGACCCTCTTCGGCCAGCCGTTCGCGCTCGTCCTCCGACAGTTCGGCGAGTTCTTGCATCGCGGTGGGTAGGACGCCGTCGAGGATGCGGTTGAACGGGTCGGTGCGCGCCAGGTCGCGGACGCTTCCGTTGCCCGCCAGGATCTCCCGGATCTGCCGCTTCAAGTCCTCGTCCCGCGAGTGGTGGGCGATGATCCGCAGTGCCTCGCCGACCTGTCTGGACACGGCGGCGTCACCGCGGGCGACGTCCAGCATCGGTTCGGGATCGTTCACGAAACCCCCTGGTGGTCATAGGTTTCCCCACCGAGGGAGGGGATGTCGGTGGAACTGACGGTCGCCACGGCGCCGAGGATCACGCCGATGGCCGCCTCCGCCCGGAACACCCACGTGGTGAACTGGCCGAGCACTTCGCCCCACGTCTTGATGATCTGCGCGACCTCGTAGACCGCCGAGGCGGTGGTGAACACCGAACCGACGGCACCGACACCCGTGCTCGCCATCGCCCAGGCCGCCGCCTGTTTGATCGCGAGAATGATCGCGAGGTCGTAGATGTCTTGGGTCTTACCGCAGATGTATTGCGCCATGTAGTAGGACGCGAGGGAATACTCCTCGACCGTCATGCTGATATCGCGCAGAGCGCCCGCCTGGGTGTTCAGCGCCTTGGTCAGCTCATCGAAATAGTCGTCGGCGGCGTCGGCGGCGTTGCCTTTCCACGTGTTGTGCACCGTGGTGTTCTCGGTCGAGATCGTGCGGGCGTAGTCGCGCAGGTATTCGGCCATGTTGTCCAGCGCTGTCCCTGCCTTCTGGAGGGCCTGCCAGTCGCCGGCGATCTTGTTGGTCGTGTAGCTCAGCGGGTCGACGCCGATCGTGTTGACCAGGACGTAGTTGATCCAGTAGCTGGGCGAGACGATATTGCCGTTGATGACCAGCTCGACCAGATCCGGGATCGGATCGCTCGGCTGGGGCTCGGTCAGGGCGGAGATCGGCGGGTTGACGGTCATTCGCCCTCCTCGACGTAGGTCTTGTCGAGTGCGGCCGCCCGCGCGGCGTCGGTGGTGCGATACATCTGTGCGGCCTTGACGAGTTCCGCGGCCGAGCTCTCGGTGACCGACGCGAGAGTCTTGAAGTTGGACTCCAGGTCGCTCAGGATGTCACGCAGCGTGTCGGCGACGCCGGTGAGGAACACGCCGCCCGCATCGTCCACGTTCAGCCACTTCTGGGCGTAGGGGGTCGCCTGGGTGTGGTCGCTCGCCAGCTCCTTCAGTTTGGTCGCGAACGTATCCAACCGGTCCGGTTCGACCTTCAGTTCCTCTGCCACGTGCCCACCTCGCTTGCGCTACCGGGCCCCGTGTCGTTCGAACCCGCTCTCATCAGGTTCAGACGCACGGGCGGTCCGGTCGGTTCCCTCGGATTCGAGATCGCAGGTAGTTTGCCATGGGTGCACCGTCGGTACACCGCGGAGGGCGCCGCGACGCTGCGCGTGTGGCGACGATGGGGGCCGACCGCGCGAACGGGCGCTCCGATGAGCTGTGGCGTGAGGCAGTACGCCGACCGCGATCGTCGGGCGCCCGACGGACCCCGGCCGAGCCGCTACGTCTGCGGTTGGACGTGAGGGCGGGCCGATCGGCGAACGTGGCGGGGAGTCGATGGCGCGTCCCGCCGTCGAATGGACTACTGCCCCGAGGTCTGCCTGGTGGGGAGCTTCCAGCCCGGGCGGGGGAAGTGGCAGGTGTAGCCGTCGGGGTAGCGGAGGAGGTAGTCCTGGTGCTCCGGTTCGGCTTCCCAGAATTCCGGGGCCGGGCTCACTTCGGTGACGACCTTGCCGGGCCAGAGGCCGGAGGCGTCGACGTCGGCGATGGTGTCGAGGGCGACGCGCTTCTGGTCGTCGTCGAGGTAGAAGATCTCCGAGCGGTAGCTGGTGCCGATGTCGTTGCCCTGGCGGTCCTTGGTGGTGGGATCGTGGATCTGGAAGAAGAACTCCAGCAGGGCGCGGTAGTCGGTCTGCGCGGGGTCGTAGATGATCTCGACGGCCTCCGCGTGACCGGGGTGGTTGCGGTAGGTGGGGTGGTCGTTGACGCCGCCCGTGTAGCCGACGCGGGTGGCGAGGACGCCGGGCTGTTTGCGGATCAGGTCCTGCATGCCCCAGAAGCAGCCCCCGGCCAGGATCGCCTTCTTCGTGTCGGTCACGCCGCCTCCTTCGTCTCGGACCCGCGCGGTGGTGCGCCACCGGTCGTCTGCCTGGTTTCAACCGTACGTGGGTTCGGAAGATTCCGGGGGTGGGGTGAGTGGAGCTGGGTTCCGCCAGCAGTCGGGCACACGTTCGCCAGGGAATCAGGTCGGACGGTGTGTCGTCGGTGGTCGGCGGAGTGAGGCTTGTGCTGGCGTGCTCATCTCGCCCAGCGGCTTCTGCCGGCCGGTTTCTGGACGGCGAAAAGCTCGGGAGGTGCCGACCAAGAGTTCCATCGCGTGCCCAGGTGGAGCTGCTCGAGCGATCGATGGTTGGTAGCTACCCGTCGTGGGACGAGTCGTGGGTGCCGTCGCGCACGGCACCCACGACGAAACGGCGCACTACCCCGAAATGCTGTCGAGGGTGGCGAGTTCGTCCTCCGAAAGGTGCACGTCGAGTGCGGCGAGGTTGTCCTTCAGGTGGGTGAGGTTGGTGGTGCCGGGGATGGGGAGGAGGTGGTCGCCCTTGTGCAGGAGCCAGGCGAGGGCGAGGCGGGTGGGGGAAATGCTGTGGGCGGCGGCGATTTTCGTGGCGCGGGGGTCGGTGGCGGCGAGGCCGAGGGTGAGGGGGAAGAAGGCGACGAAGGCGATGCCCGCGGCGCGGGTGAGGGCGACGATGTCGTCGTGGGTGCGGTCGCCGAGGGAGTAGTTGTTCTGGACGGCGGTGATGGGGGCGATGTTTCGGGCCTCGGCGAGTTGGGCGGCGTCGACGCCGGAGATGCCGATCGCGCGGACTTTGCCTTCGCGCCGGGCGTTTTCGAGGACGCCGAGTTGATCGGCGAGGGGGACCGTGGGGTCGACGCGGTGCAGGTAGAGCAGGTCGAGGCGGTCGGTGCGGAGGCGGCGCAGGCTCGATTCCAGTTGCTGGCGCAGGAATTCGGGACGGCCCAGCGGCACCCACTCGGCGGGGGAGGGGCGGGTATTGCCGATCTTCGTGGCGATGGTGACCTCGGTACGGAACGGTGCGAGGGCTTCGGCGAGGAGTTCTTCGCCCGCACCCAGGGCGTAGGCGTCGGCGGTGTCGAAGTGGTTCACGCCGGCGTCGGCGGCGGCGCGCAGGAAGTCGATCAGGTCGGCGCGGTCGGTGGGCGGGTGCCAGATCGGGGCAGTCATGCCGTGGCGCTGGTCGGGGCGGTCGGCCATGCGCATGGTGCCGAGGCCGATGCGGTGGACGTGGAAGTCGGTGTCGAAGGCGTAATCGGTTCGCATGGGACCACCGTCCACGTTCACACGGTGTGAAGGTCAAGGCGGAATGGTGGGCGCGGTTCGGTGGTTGTGACCGGACGGACGAAGGAGGACCTTGTGCGGATCGGTGAGCTCGCGGCGGCGACGGGAACCAGTCAGCGGCTGCTGCGCTACTACGAGGAACGCGGGCTGATCACCCCGGACCGCTCCGCCAACGGCTACCGCGACTACCCGGAGTCCGCGGTGCGCGACGTGGCGCGGATCCGCCGGCTGCTCGCGGCCGGACTGCCCGTGCGGGTGATCAACGACGTGCTCGCCTGCGTGTGCGGCGGGGACGACGATGTGGAGCCGTGCATGGAACCGACGCTGCGGGCCGAATTGTCCGCACTGGATGGGCAACTCGACGATCTGCGGCATCGGCGCGCGGAGCTGAACGATCTGATCGGGAGGATTCACGCCGACGCCTGAGTGGGCGGGTGGTTTGCCGCCCCGGGGCGTCGATCGGCGTCCGATAGGTCGCGCGGGGTGACGGTCGCCGTCGCGGAACGGGTCGGCAGGTGAGCGGACCCGGCGGATCTCGAAGCTGATCGCGCGCATCGGCCGCCGTCAGCCCGCGGACGTGTACGCCGACCTCCGCCGCTTCGACTCCACCGTGCGGGCGGCCCGCGCGATGGGGGCCGAGGCGCGTGAATTCCTTTCCGGCGTGCGGAGATTGCGCACGGAGAAGCACTCGCTGGCCAGCGTCGACGTGGCCGTCATCAGCGGGATGAAGACCAACGTCCTGGAGTGCACCCAGCGCCCCGCCATCAACCGCGCCCACCGGATCACCGCCGAGACGCTGGATCGTGGGCGTTTCGTCCCCGCGCCCGGCTTCTTGTCGGACCGCAGGATGGTGCTGACGCGGGACCGCGACCGGCGTTCGGCCCCGGTGCGACCGGCGGAACGATCCTCACGGCGCTCCTGTGGTCGCGCTCCAGCGCTGGGAACACCCCTCCGGGCGCCGGGCCCGGAGGGGGTCAGCGATGAACCGCGTCAGCTGCCGAAGCGGGCCAGCACCGACGAGGCCTCCTGCGACGCGGTGCCTTCCTCGGCGAGATGGGTCATGGCGGGGGCGATCTCCCGGCCGTGGTGGGCCATCGCCTGCGCGTAGAGGCGGCCCGCGCGGTAGGAGGAGCGGACCAGGGGACCCGCCATGACGCCGGCGAAGCCGATCTCCTCGGCGGTCTTGGAGTGGGCGACGAACTCCTCCGGCTTCACCCAGCGGTCGACGGGGTGGTGGCGGGGGGAGGGGCGCAGGTACTGGGTGATGGTGAGGATGTCGCAGCCGGCCTCGTGCAGGTCGCGCATGGCCTGGGTGACTTCCTCGGGGGTCTCGCCCATGCCGAGGATGAGGTTGGACTTGGTGACCAGGCCGGCTTCGCGGGCGGCGGTGAGGACGGCGAGGGAGCGCTCGTAGCGGAACGCGGGACGGATGCGCTTGAAGATGCGCGGCACCGTCTCCAGATTGTGCGCCAGCACCTCGGGGCGCGAGGAGAAGACCTCGGCGAGCTGATCAGGGTCGGCGTTGAAGTCGGGGATGAGCAGCTCGACGCCGGTGCCGGGGTTGAGGCGCTTGATGGCGCGTACGGTCTCGGCGTAGAGCCAGGCGCCGCCGTCGTCCAGGTCGTCGCGGGCGACGCCGGTGATGGTGGAGTAGCGCAGGCCCATGGCCTGGACGCTCTCGGCCACGCGGCGGGGCTCGTCGCGGTCCAGGGCGGCGGGCTTGCCGGTGTCGATCTGGCAGAAATCGCAGCGGCGGGTGCACTGCTCGCCGCCGATGAGGAAGGTGGCCTCGCGGTCTTCCCAGCACTCGAAGATGTTGGGGCAGCCCGCCTCCTCGCACACCGTGTGCAGGCCCTCGCGCTTCACCAAACCCTTGAGCTCGGTGTACTCGGGGCCCATGGTGGCACGGGTGCGGATCCACTTGGGTTTGCGCTCGATCGGGGTCTGCGCGTTGCGCGCCTCGATGCGCAGGAGCTTGCGCCCGTTCGCCGCGCGGTCGCCGGACTTCGGCGGGACCGTGGGAACCGGCAGCGCGACGGCGGATTCCGGTTGTGCCGGCGCGGATCCCGCGGCGGGCGTGGTGTGCGATGTCGGGGTGTCGACTGAGGTCACGTCTCGACCTTACGCCGTGCCCGGCCGACGGTGCCGAGGTGCCGGGCGCACGGGTGAGAGGGCGGTCACAGTGCGGTCCGCCGGGCTCACGTCCCCGAGGCCGCCGCGGCGCCGGGCGCCTGCGCGAGGGTGTGGTCGGTGACCGGGAGGTCGCCGTCGAGTGCGCGGATGATCGCGTCGGCGACCAGGGGCTTCACCTCCGCGACCGTGACCTCGCGGCCGAGTTCGCGGGTGAGGGTGGTGACGCCCGCGTCGCGGATGCCGCAGGGGACGATGGCCTGGAAACCGTCCATGGCGGAGTTGCAATTCAGCGAGATGCCGTGCAGGGCGACCCCGCGCTGCACGCGCACGCCGATGGCCGCGATCTTGCGCTCGGCGAACAGGCCCGCCGCGGGCAGCCACACGCCGGAGCGGCCCTCGACGCGTCCGCATGCCAGGCCGAGCCCGGTGCAGACGGCGATCAGCGCCTCCTCGAGGCGGCGCACGTACTGCACCACGTCGACGGGCTCGGCCAGCCGGACGATCGGGTACCCGACGAGCTGGCCCGGACCGTGCCAGGTGATCTTGCCGCCGCGATCGACCTGCACCACCGGGCTGCCGTCGATCGGCAGATCCTCGGCCTCGGTGCGGCGGCCCGCGGTGTAGACCGACGGGTGCTCGAGCAGCAGCAGGCGGTCGGCGCCGCGGCCCTCGGCGCGGTCGGCGGCGATGGAACGCTGGATCTCCCAGGCGGCGTGGTAGTCGATCAGTCCGAGGTCCTCGATCTCGACCGGGGTGGTGTCGAACCGGGCGGACAGGCGGGCGCGCGTGTCTTTCACGCCCTTGACGTTACGCCCGGGTGACGGTGCCCGTCACCGGGCCCGGGCGTGCGCGTCAGCGGCCGAGCAGGCCCGGCAGCAACGGGATGCGGCCCGCGTAGTCGGTGGGCAGGTAGCGCTCCCGGCTGGTGGTCCAGGGCTGGCCGGACAGCGGGTCGTACTCGGTGGGCATGGGCACGTCCTCGGGGGCGAACGCGGTGAGCCCGCGCGTCCGGGTGGTGTGGACGGCGCGCCACAGGTGATCGTGGAAGGCGATGACACCCGCGATCCCGTCGGTGTCGCCACGGAGTTCGGCGGCGCGGGCTGCGACGCCGTCGGTGGACAGGTAGACGAGGGTGCCGTCGTCGGCGCGGTCGGGGTCGATGGAGACGACGTCGGGGAGGGCGTACTCGTCGCGCAGCACTTCGGCGATCTCGGTCTGCGCGTAGACGGGGATGTCACGGCCGTTCCTGGTGGCGACGACGGCGGCGGCGAGCGCTTCGTTCACCGGGCCCGGTGCGCCGACCGTGCGCTGTGGGTCGACACCCTCGGGGATGCGGTTGCCGAAACTGAAGGCGAGGAGGAAATCGAACTCCGACGAGGGTTTCGCCGGGGTGGTCCAGAGGGCGGACAGGTCGCCGGCCGGTGGGGCGGCGGGGGCCGGGGCCGCCCAGGAGGCCGAGACGACCAGGGCGGCGAGGGTGGTGACGAGTACGCGGCGCAACCTCATGGAGCCGATCGTTGGTGACGCCGGGGCGGATTCGCAACTCGCGCGGCGGACTGTTCGCTTCGGAGCACCGCGTTGTTCACGGGGTGACGAGCAAGCCGGTGTCGCGAACTGCCCCTCTAGACCGCCTCGGGGTCCATCGGCAGGGTCAGCTGCATGAGGGTGAGGTCCATCCAGCGGTCGAACTTGCGGCCGACCTCGGGGAGTTGCCCGACGATCACGAAGCCGAAGCGTTCGTGCAGGGCGATGGAGGCCGTGTTGCCGGATTCGATGGCGGCGACCATGGCGTGGACGCGGCCGGAGGTGCGCGCGCGGTCGATCAACTCGCTGAGCAGGGCCTTGGCCAGGCCGCGGCGCTGGAAGCGGTCGTCGATGTAGACGGAGTTCTCGACCGTGTGGCGGTAGCCGACCTTGGGCCGCCACTGCCCGTAGCTGGCGTAGCCCGCGACCTCGCCGTCGATCGCGGCGACCAGCACCGGCATGTCCGCGGCGGTGCGGTCGCGCCACCAGGCCGCGCGCTCCTCGAGGCCGACCTGCTCGACGTCCCAGATCGCCGTGGAGGTGGCGATGTTCGCGTTGTGGATCGCGAGGATCGCGGGGAGATCGGACTCCCGCGCGTCCCGGATCACGGCGGTGGGGCGGGTTTCGAGCGTGGTCACAGGATCTCCGTCGGTGGGTGGTGGGCCGGGAGCGGTTCGAACCGATCGGTCCGTTCCGGTGATGCGTGCACGGGTCCGGTGCTGCGTGCACGGGGCACCGGGTTGTGCCGGGCACGGGACAGGCGAATTCTCCAGCCCGATCATGGCGCGCCGGGCCGCCCACCCGCAATGCGAGCCTGCTCACCCGGGGTCGAACGGACCGCTCAGCGGTGATCGTCGTCGGCGCCGACCGCGGCCGCCAGCGCCGCCCCGATCGTCGGATGACGGAACTCGTACCCCGCCTCCTCGAGCGCGGTCGGGATGGCGCGCGGCCCGCGCAGGATCGCCTCCTCGGCGAACTCACCCATCGCCGCGCGCAGCGCGAACGCGGGCACCACCAGCGGCGTGGGACGCCGCACCGCCCGCCCGAGGGCGCGGTTGAATTCGGCGTTGGTGACGGGCGCGGGACCGACCGCGTTGACGGGGCCGCTCAGCGCGTCGTCGGTGAGGGCGCGGGTGATGGCGCCGATCTCGTCGTCCATGGAGATCCACGGTGTGTACTGGCGTCCGCTGCCCAGCCGCCCGCCCAGGCCCAGCGAGTACAGGGGTTGCAGCATGCCGAGCATCCCGCCGTGGCGGGAGAGCACGACGGCGCTGCGCAACAGCACCGTGCGCACCCCCGCGGCGGCGGCGGGCTCGGTCGCGGCTTCCCAGTCCCTGCACAGCGTGGCCAGGAAACCCGTTCCGGCGGGCGAGGATTCGTCCACCACGCGGTCGCCGGTGGCGCCGCCGTAGTAGTGCACGCCGCTGGCGTTGACCAGCACCGGCACGCCCGCGGCGGCCACCTTCCCGGCGAGCACGTCGGTCGGGGTGATGCGGCTGTCGCGCAGCTCCTGTTTGTAGCTGCCGTTCCAGCGGCGTCTGCCCAGTCCGGCCCCGCACAGGTTGACCACCGCGTCCGCGCCGCGCAACGCCTTGGCGTCGAGTTCGGCGCGCGAGGGGTCCCAGACGAACTCGTCGGGGGCGGCGGCGGGACGGCGCACCAGACGGGCCACCTCGTGCCCGTCGCGGCGCAGGGCCGCGACGAGCGCCGTCCCGATCAGCCCGGACGAACCGGCGATCACGACCTTCATACGGGTACGAACCCTCCCCAGTCGTTACAGGCCCAGATCGGCCTCGAACGCCGCCTCCTCGAGCCGGTGCCGGATGGTGGTCAGGAAGCGACCGGCGTCGGCGCCGTCGATCAGGCGGTGATCGTAGGTGAGCGGCAGGTAGGTCATCGACCGCACGCCGATGGACTCGCCACCGGTCTCGTCGGTCACCACCACCGGGCGCTTGACGATCGCGCCGGTGCCGAGCATGGCCGCCTGCGGCGGGACCAGGATCGGGGTGTCGAACAGCGCGCCCTGGCTGCCGATATTGGTGATGGTGAAGGTGCCGCCCGACAGCTCGTCCGGCTTCAGGCCACCGTTGCGCGCGCGGTTGGCGATATCGGCGATCGCGCGCGCCAGCCCGGCCAGCGACAGGTCGCTGGCGTTGTGGATGATCGGCGAGAGCAGGCCCTGCTCGGTGTCGACGGCGATGCCGAGGTGCACCGAGGCGTGGTAGGTGATCTCCTTGGTGCCCTCGTCGTAGGAGGCGTTGATATTGGGGTGCACACCCAGCGCCTCGACGACCGCCTTGGCGAAGAACGGCAGGAACGTCAGGTTGACGCCCTCGCGCTCGGAGAAGGCCGCCTTGGCCTGCGCCCGCAGCGCCGCGATCTTGGTGACGTCGGCCTCGTGGACCTGGGTCAGCTGCGCGGTGGTCTGCAGCGATTCGCGGGTCTTGGTGGCCGTGATCTGCCGGATGCGGCTGGCCTTCTGCGTGGTGCCGCGCAGGTGCGCCAGACGCGGGCTCGGTGCGGCCGGAGCCTTGGCGGCGGGCGCGGCCGCGGCCGGGGCGGCGGCGGGGGCCGGAGCCGGGGCGGGCGCCTTCTTGGCCTCGGCGGCGGCGAGCACATCCTGCTTGCGGATGCGTCCGCCGACACCGGAACCGGTGAGGGTGGACAGGTCGACGCCGTTCTCCTCGGCCAGCTTGCGGACCAAGGGGGTGACGTACGGGGTCGCGCCGTTGCCGGACGACGACTGGGCCGGAGCCGCGGCGGCGGGTGCAGGAGCGGGAGCCGGTGTCGGAGCAGGCGCGGGTGCCGGTGCAGGAGCCGGAGCAGGTGCTGGCGCCGGTGCAGGGGCGGCGGCCGCGGGGGCCGGAGCAGGAGCAGGTGCAGGGGCGGGCGCAGGCGCCGGCGCGGGCGCGGGTGCCGGAGCAGGCGCGGCGGCGGCCGGCGAGCCACTGCCGATCACACCCAGCTGACCACCGACCGCGACGACGTCGTCCTCCTGCGCGGTGATCTCCAGCAGCGTGCCGGCGACGGGCGAGGGGATCTCGGTGTCGACCTTGTCGGTGGAGACCTCGAGCAGCGGCTCGTCGACCGCGACGTCGTCGCCGACCGACTTCAGCCACCGGGTCACGGTGCCCTCGGTGACCGACTCGCCCAGCTCGGGCATCTTCACCGGGGTGCCCTCGGCGGGACCCGAGGCGGCGGCCGGTGCGGGCTCGGGCTCGGGCGCCTGCGCGGCGGGGGCCGGGGCGGGCTCGGGGGCCGGTGCTTCCTGCGCGGGGGCGGGGGCGGCTTCGGGAGCGGGAGCCGGTGCGGCGGCGGGCGCTTCGCCGGCCTCGCTGATGACGCCGAGCTCACCGCCGATCTCGACCACATCGTCTTCCTGGGCGACGATCTTCGACAGCACGCCCGCCGCGGGGGACGGGATCTCGGTGTCGACCTTGTCGGTGGAGACCTCGAGCAGCGGCTCGTCGACCTCGACCGTGTCTCCTTCCTGCTTCAGCCACCTGGTCACCGTTCCCTCGGTGACGCTCTCACCAAGAGCCGGCATCTGGACGGAGAAGGCCATGTCCGTTGACTCCTCTGACTGCTCGACGGGTTCTACAACAGTTGATCTCGCGGCGGGCCGCTCACCACTGGTCGCGGTGAGAACCCGGAAGCCACCGGACAATTCCGCGCGGCACCGGAGATCGGTGCGGTTCTTGTACCGCGGTCCATCCTTGCACTCGATCGCGTGGCGTGTAGCACAGGGCAGTGTTCTGTCGGCAACATCGCGGCGTTCGACCGGGAAGCTGGCACCATGGAGGGACCGGATGTGAGCGGAAATCCGGGAGGAAAGGGAGGTCGGCGCCGATGGGCCTGCTCGATCGTTTCCGCGGCGCCGGCCGCGGTGGTGGCGGTGCGACACGCCGTGCCACCTCGGGCAACGAGGACGCCCGGTATCTCGCGGAGTGGGTGCGCACCCACATCGGCGTGGAGGGTTACATAGAGCCGAAGACCACGATCACCGACGTGACCGTGGTGCTGGTGGCGGCCGACGGCGAATGGACGCGCCGCATCGTCGGCGAGCGCGGCGCGCGGCGGCTCGCGGGCGATCTCGGCATCCCGGTGTACGACGTCGCCAAGACCGGCTACCCGCAACGGATGCGCGACTACGACGCGCGCAAGCGTATAGAGCGCCAGCGCGCGTTCGAAGACGAGCTGAAGGACCTGTAGCGCCGGAAAGGCCGGTAGCGCGCGAAGGACCGGTAGCGCGCGGAGTACCGGTAGCGTCGCCCCGCGGCCGGGAGCGACGCCACCGGATCACTCATTCTGCGGCGATGTCCTCGATCACGGCGATCAGCGTGCGCACCGGCACACCGGTGCCGCCCTTGCCGATGTAGCCGAACGGTCCGCCGGTGTTGTACGCGGGCCCGGCCACGTCCAGGTGCGCCCACTGCACACCCTCGGGCACGAACTCCTCGAGGAACAGCCCGGCCGAGAGCATGCCGCCCCAGCGGTGCGGCGTGACGTTGGCCAGGTCGGCGATCTTGGAGTTGAGGTCGGCGCGCAGTTCGGCCGGGAACGGCATGGCCCAGCCGTTCTCGCCCACCTCGCGGGAGATGCGGGCCACCCGGTCGCGGAAATCGTCGGTGCCGAGCACGCCGGGGGTCCGGGTGCCGAGCGCGACCATCTGCGCGCCGGTGAGGGTGGCGACATCGATCAGGTAGTCGGGCGCGTCCTCGCCCGCGCGCACGATGGCGTCGGCCAGGATCAGGCGGCCCTCGGCGTCGGTGTTGATCACCTCGACGGTGGTGCCGCCGTACTGGGTGAGCACGTCGCCGGGGCGCTGCGCGGTGGCCGAGGGCATGTTCTCCGCCATCGGGACGGTCGCCGTCACGGTGACGGAAACGCCGAGGCGCGCGGCGAGCAGCACGGTGGCCACGACCGCCGCCGCGCCCGCCATGTCGGAGGTCATGTTCTCCATGTTCTGCGCGGGCTTGATGGAGATGCCGCCGGTGTCGAAGGTGACGCCCTTGCCGACCAGCGCGACCTTCTTCTCGCCGCCGGGGTAGCTGATCCGCACCAGGCGCGGCGGACGCGAGGAGCCCTTGCCCACGCCGAGCACGCCGCCGTAACCGCCGGCCTCCAGCGCCTTCTCGTCGAGCACCTCGACCTCGAGGCCCGCGCCCTCGGCGAGCACCTGGGCGCGCGCGGCGAACTCGGCGGGGAACAGGTGGCTGGGCGGGGTGTTCACGAAATCGCGCGCGGTGGCGACGGCTTCGGCGACGAGTTGGGCGCGCTGCAGCGCCTCCTCGCCGAAATCCGGTTCGGGCACCAGGAATTCGACCCGCGTGACGGGCTGCTCGTCGGGCTTGGGCGCGGACTTCTGGGAACGGAACGGGGTGAACGTGTACGCGCCGAGGTAGAAGCCCTCCGCGGCGGCGCCGAGATCCAGGCCGCCCAGCGTGGTGGCGACGACCTCGGTGCCGCTGAGCGAGCGCGCGGCGACGCCGGCGCTGCGGCGGATCTGTTCGGCGTCGACCTTGTCGGGCGCGCCGAGACCGACGGCGAGCACGCTGGTGACGCCGTCGAGCAGCGCGGGCGCGGGCACCCGGGTGAGTTCCTCGGCCTTGCCCTTGGCGCCGACGGCGCCCAGCTGGTCGAGCAGTTCCGCGCGCACCTCGGCGGTGAGCACGTCGCCGAACAGGTCGTCGGGCGCAATCGACGGACCGTTCTCGGAGGAGGTCAATCCGATCACCAGCACGTCGGTGTCCGGCCCGAGAGTTACGGTGCGCGCCAATTCCGGTCCGAGTGAGCGATCTGCAACAGCGGTCATCAGCACAGGCTAAGCGGTCGGCTTCGAGTGGTGCAGCGCGACGCCGTCCAGCAGCAGGCCCACCCCGCGGCGCAACAGGGCGTCGAAGTCGAGTTCCGGGCCGGGCGGGTCGGCGGTGAAGATTTTGTGCAGGGCGGGTCGAAGTGCCGGATCGAGCAGTTCGGCGACCTCGGCGCGGGTCGTGGTCCGGCGGTAGACCTCCGCGCCGGAAAGCCGCTCCGCGCGTTCGGAACTCCACAGCAGCGCGAGTCCCTGCACCAGGCCGGAGCAGGTCAGGTAGACGGTGAGGGTCTCCTCGTGGGACAGGCCCAAGCCGTCGAGGGCGGCGAACGAGCGCTCCAACGTGTCGAACAATGCGGGCCCCAGCGGCGGTTGCGCCCTGGCCAGCACCGGCAGCAGCCAGGGGTGATGGAGGTAGAGCTGCCATTCGGCCTCGGCCTCGGCGGTGATCGCCGCGCGCCAGTCGGCCGGGTCGGCCCGCGGTTCGGGCGCTTCGGCGATGACGAGTTCGGTCATCGCCCCGAGCAGGGCCTCCCGTTCGGGGAAGTGCCGGTAGAGGGCGGCGGTCGCGACGCCCAGCTCCCCGGCGAGGCGGCGCATGGTGAGGCCGTCGAGACCGTCGCGGTCGGCGAGTTCCACTGCCGTGCGCGTGATTCCGACGGCGGTCAGGCGCGACGGGCGCCTGCGCGGTTGCGGGGCGCGGTGGTCGCGGCGGGCGCGATAGGCGCGGGCCTGGCAGGAGCGCGAGCAGTAGCGGCGGCGGCGCCCACGCTCGGGCTGTGCGACGGCGCCGCCGCAGTGCTGGCACGGCGATGTTTTCGACACACGAACAAGTGTGACGAAATGATGGCTGCGTAGCTGAGTGATCCATAGATTGGCCGGTGAGGACATCGTTCACTTCGGGAGGAGAAGACATGCCGATCACGGTGCGCAAGGCGGGTATCGAGGAACTGGACGCGGTGGCCGACGCGTTCGCGACGGCCGGCGCCGACGAGGCGGTGGCGGCGTGGGTGATGGCGGGCCATCCCGATATCGCGGCGGGATATCGCGCGGACTACGTCCCGCGCGTGGTGGAGCGGGCGCTGCGCGACGACGAGGTGTGGGTCGCGGGGGAGGAGGACCGGATCTGGGCCGTGTCGCTGTGGCAGCACGTCACCTCCGAGGAGCGGGTGCTGGCCGAGGCGGCCGAGGCGCGCGAGATGGCCGCCGCCGGACCGGATGTGGGGCCGCTGCGCAAACTCGTCTACGTCACATCGCTGCTGGCCGAGCACCATCCGCGCGAGTTCCCGCACCGCTACCTGCAGGCGATCGTCACGCTGCCCGAACATCGCGGCAAGGGCGCGGGCGGCGCCATCGTGGCCGACCGGCTGAAGGCGTACTCCGACGCGTCGGAGACGGCGTTCCTGGAGGCGAGCACCGAACGGTCGGCGCGGCTCTACGCGCGCAACGGCTTCGCCCGCACCGGCGTTACCCACACCCTGCCCGAGGACGGCCCGACGCTCATCCCGATGTGGTTCCGCGGCTGACGGCGTGCGGCCCGACGCGGGGCTAAGCTTCGCAGCGTGACCGATACGAACCTGCTGCAGGGCCCCATCCATGACGTCCACGTCGAGCTCGGCGCGACCTTCGCGCCGTTCGGCGGATGGGAGATGCCGGTCTCGTACGCGGGGACGGTCGGTGAGCACCAGGCGGTGCGCACGGCCGTGGGGCTGTTCGACGTGAGCCACCTCGGCAAGGCGACGGTGCGCGGTCCCGGCGCGGCGGCGTTCGTGAACGCGGCGCTGACCAACGACCTGAACCGCATCCGTCCCGGCAAGGCGCAGTACACGCTGTGCTGTACGCCCGAGGGCGGCGTGATCGACGACCTGATCGCCTACTACGTGTCCGAGGACGAGATCTTCCTCGTCCCGAACGCGGCCAACACCGCCGCCGTCGTCGCCGAACTGTCGAAGACCGCGCCCGACGGGATCACGGTCACCGACGAGCACCGCGACTACGCCGTGTTCGCCGTGCAGGGCCCGCGCTCGGCCGAGGTGCTCGCGGCGCTCGGCCTGCCCACCGAGATGGAGTACATGGCCTACGCCGACGCGGAGTGGGACGGCCGTCCCGTCCGCGTCTGCCGCACGGGCTACACGGGCGAACACGGCTACGAACTGCTGCCGCGCTGGGCCGACGCCACCCCGCTGTTCCGCGCGCTGCTGGAGCAGGTGCGCGCGGCCGACGGCCAGCCGGCCGGGCTCGGCGCGCGCGACACCTTGCGCACCGAGATGGGTTACCCGCTGCACGGTCACGAACTGTCCCTGGACATTTCGCCGGTGCAGGCGCGGGCCGGCTGGGCCGTCGGCTGGAAGAAGCCCGAGTTCTGGGGCCGCGAGGCGCTGACGGCGGAGAAGGTGGCCGGCCCGCGCCGCGCGCTGCTCGGCCTGCGCGCCCTCGACCGCGGCGTGCTGCGGCAGGGCCAGACCGTGCTGCGCGACGGCGAACCGGTCGGCGAGACCACCTCCGGCACGTTCTCCCCGACGCTCAAGATCGGCATCGCGCTCGCGCTGCTCGACACCGGCGCGGATCTGGAACCGGGGACCGAGGTGGAGGTCGACGTGCGCGGGCGCCGCCTGCGCTGCGAGGTCGTCAAGCCGCCGTTCGTCCGGGCCCGCACGGCGTGACCGGCCGGGGCCGATAGGATCTAGCGCATGACCGCCGCCGCACAGTTCGTCCATGTTCCCCATCCAGCGCCCGTCCCGGCGCAGCGGGTACAGGAGATCTTGGCGGCACCCGGATTCGGCCGGTACTTCACCGACCACATGGTCTCGATCGACTACACCGAGGGCCAGGGCTGGTCCAACGCGCGCGTCGAGCCGTACGGACCGCTGCCGATGGACCCGGCCACCATGGTGTTCCACTACGGCCAGGCCATCTTCGAGGGCTTGAAGGCCTACCGCCAGGCCGACGGCAGCGTCTCCTGTTTCCGGATCGACGCCAATGCCGCCCGCTTCCGCCGCTCCGCCGCCCGCATGGCGATGGCCGAGCTGCCCGAGGAACTGTTCATCGAGTCGGTGCGCCAGCTGCTCGAGGTCGACGAGCGCTGGGTGCCCGCCGCGGGCGGTGAGGAGTCGCTGTACCTGCGGCCCTTCATGTTCGCCACCGAGGCCGGGCTCGGCGTGAAGCCCGCCGAGTCCTACAAGTACCTGCTGCTCGGCTCGCCCGCGGGCGCGTACTTCCCGCGCGGTGTGAAGCCGGTGCGGGTGTGGCTGTCCACCGAGTACGTGCGGGCCGCGCCCGGCGGCACCGGCGAGGCGAAGGTGGCGGGCAACTACGCCGCCTCGCTGCTCGCGCAGGCGCAGGCCACCGAGAAGGGCTGCGACCAGGTGGTGTGGCTGGACGCCTGCGACCGCCGCTACGTCGAGGAGATGGGCACCAATAACCTCTTCTTCGTGTTCGGGTCCGGTTCGGAGGCCCGCTTGGTGACGCCGGAGCTGTCCGGCTCGCTGCTGCCCGGTATCACCCGCGACTCGCTGCTCACCCTGGCCGCCGATTCGGGCTACCCGGTGGAGGAGCGCAAGATCACGGTCGAGGAATGGCGCAAGGGCGCCGAATCCGGCGAGATCACCGAGGTTTTCGCGTGCGGGACGGCCGCCGTGATCACGCCCGTCGGCTGGGTGCGCTCGGCCGAGGGCGAGTTCACCATCGGCGGCGGGGAGCCGGGCGAGGTGACGATGGCGCTGCGGGACACGTTGACCGGCATCCAGCGCGGGACGTTCGCCGATATCCACGGGTGGATGCGCGGGATGTGAGCGGTGGGGTATGGCCCGCGCGGAGCGTCCGCGCGGGCCTTCGCCTCGTCTAGCCGGGCATGAGCATCTGCCACTGCTCCAGCGTCTGCGGGCGCATGACGTAGTTGTTGTCGCGGATGTGCGAGAGTGCCGCGCTGGGTTCCTGCGAGTACCAGTGGCCCGGGTACACCACCGGGTCGCCCGACAGGCCCGCCAGATACCGCAGGCTGCGGAACATCTCGTCGGAATCGCCGCCCGGGAAATCGGTGCGGCCGCAGCCGTCCACGAACAGCGTGTCGCCCGCGATGAGGCGGTTGTCGAACAGGAAGCACTGGCTGCCCGGCGTGTGGCCGGGCGTGTGTAGTAGTTCGATCTCGAACGCGCCGACCGTGATCTTGTCGCCGTGCTCGTGACCGGTCAGCTCGCTCGGCGCGATGCCGGTGACGTTGGCGACCCAGTCCAGCTCCTGCTTGTTCACGTGCACGGGGACGCTGGTCTTCTCGAGGAGTTCGCGCACGCCGCGCAGGGTGAAGCCGAGCATGGAGCCGCCGACGTGGTCGGGGTGGTGGTGGGTGGCGAGCACGCCGGTGAGACGCAGGCCGTCGGCCTCGGCGAGGTCGGCCAGATCGCCCGCCGCGTAGGCCGGGTCCACCACGACGCATTCGCCCGTCTCCCGATCGCCGATCAGGTACGCGAAATTCCGCATCTGTGTCGCGATCGGATCACCGGCCGCGTAGTCCCGTCCGGACAACAGCTGACGAAAATAGAGGCGTTCGGAAGACATACGCACACAGTAGAGCCCGACCCAGACGGTTTGCGCGCCGGTGTGCGAAATATTCCGCGGGGTCTGTGCAAACAGGTAGCGAGCGGTGTCCGGGAGCCCAGTCGGCGGGGCCGAGATTGGTGATACCGGTGGTTCCGGTATTTCTGCCGGGCCGCGGCGGGCGGGCGATGTTTGCGAATATGGTTGTCCGCCAGTCGTTTTCCGACGTCAATGGGGGTTTCCGGGGTGGTGGGCCCGCGCGCGGGGTGGTGGACCGGTCCGGTGCTGCGCGAATTTCGGTCCGGGGCCGGGTGCTCGTCCGGGCGAACCGTGCCCGGAGAATTAGCGGCGCCGCGAAGAGACGAAGCTCATATCCGCGATGGCCGGATATGTCGGCGCAGGCGGTGGCGTGCGGAAATGGCGCGGCGAATTCCGGTGAATGAGGCATTTGTGATCTACAACACTATGTCGTGGTGGCGTGGGTGTGCCCCCTCGGCCTCGAGCCCGGCGATGTAGGCGGCGCCCCAGGAATTCAGTCCGTCGACGAAGTCGCGCAGTCCCTCGCCGGTGGCGGTGAGCGAGTACTCCACGCGGGGTGGCACCTGCGCGAAGGTGCGGCGGGACACGATGCCGTCCTGTTCGAGTTCGCGCAGTTGGCGGGTGAGCACGCGCGGGGTGACGTCACCGACGCGGCGGCGCAGCTCCCCGTAGCGCAGCGGTCCGTCCAGGAGGTGTTTGACGACGGTCATCTTCCATGCCCCGCCCAGGACCGCGATGCTCACTTCCACGGGGCACACCGCGATCGCGCGCCGTACCGGGCCGCGCACGCCCTCGTCCTCGACCGTCATCGCGGGCACCTCCTTCGTGGCGGGTAAGTATCCATCTCATCCATATGGACGAAATTGTGCATACTCACGATTCTGCTCCTTTGATGCTAGACCGGATATGTCGGCGAGGTGCGCACCGCGCACTCGAAGGGAGGCACGTGAGTATTTCCGGGAGCAAGACCCAGGCCGGTGTCGGGCGGCGCGTTCATCCGGCGTGGACGATGGTGGGGGTCGCGGCGCTCGTGCTGGTCGCGGCGGGGTCGTTCACCACCCTCGCCGGGCTGATCACCGAGCCGCTCGTCGAGTCGCGCGGGTGGACGCGGACCGGAATCGGGATCGGCGTGGCTGTCAACATGGTGCTGTACGGGGTGGTCGCGCCGTTCACCGCGGCGCTGATGGATCGCTACGGGGTGCGCCGGATCACCTCCTACGCACTGGGTCTGCTCGTCGTGAGTTCGCTGTCGCTGGCGATGCTGATGCCCTCGGTGTACTGGTTCGTGCTCTGGTGGGGACTGCTGGTCGGCGTCGGAACCGGTTCGCTCACCATGGTTTTCGGCGCGACGGTCGCGAATCGCTGGTTCCGCGGCAAGATCGGCACCGCGACCGGATTGCTCACGGCGGCGAGCGTCTTCGGGCAGTTCGCCCTGCTCCCGCTGCTGTCTTTGGTACTGGCACACGGCGAGTGGCGCGGACCGGTGCTGGTGTGCGGTGGGCTCGCCGTGGTGGCGTTGATCGTGGTGCGAATGTTCTTGCGGGACAGTCCGGATTCGATCGGGGTGGATCCGTATGGGGTGGATGCGAGAGGTGTGGTTCGGAGCTCCGGTGCGTGTGCGGCAGTGGAGTGCGACGCCGATCCGTTCGCCCGGACGGTGCGGGCGTTCGGGAAAAGCCTGCGGGACCGTCGGTTCTGGATTCTCGCCGTGATGTTCGCGCTGTGCGGGGCGACCACCAATGGGCTGATGTGGAGTCACTTCACGCCGGCCGCGCACGATCACGGGATGGGGGCGACGGCCGCATCCAGCTTGCTCGCCGTCATCGGTGTCGCCAATATCCTCGGCACCGTCGGTGCGGGGTGGTTGACCGATCGGGTGGAGCCGCGGGTGCTGCTCGCGGTGTTCTTCCTCGGGCGGGGTGTGGCGCTCGCGGCGCTGCCGTTCCTGTTCGGCAGCGGGCTCGCCCCCGATCTGGTCGCGTTCGCCGTCGTGTTCGGGATCCTCGACGTCGCGACCGTGCCGCCGACGCTCGCGCTGTGCCGCCACTACTTCGCCGAGGACAGCGCGCTCACCTTCGGCTTCGTCAGCGTGTTCCACCAGATCGGCGCGGGCGCGATGGCGCTCACCGGCGGATTGATCCGGGAAGTGGACGGTTCGTACACGGCCGTGTGGATTTCGGCGGCCGCCGTGTGCGCCGTGGCCGCGGTGCTGGGTGGGGTGACCACCCGCGTGCATCGGGGCGCGCGTGTGCGGAAGGCGGAAGTCGATGCTGAACCGTCTGCTGTGCGAAGCCGGTACTAGTGGCCGCCCAGGGAGAAGCCGAAGGCGGTTGCGGCGACGGTGATTTCGAGGGTGGCGCCGAGGACGTCGCCGGAGAGGCCGCCGAACCGGCTTACCGTATGCCGCACCAGGATCGCCGTGAGGGCGACGGCCAGAACAACCGTTGCCGGGCCGAGCCACGGTCGGTCGGGGACCGCGAAGATCGCCGCCAGGAGCGCGGCCAGCATCCACAGGGATGCGGTCAGGGGTGACTGGGTGCCCGCCACCAGCGTTCCGAATCCGGAGCCCGGAGCCGCGGCCGTGCCGCGCAGACAGGCGAGCACCACCACGACGCGGCCCCCCGTGATCGCCAGCGCGACCGCGAACCAGCGCCCCTCCGAGGCCAGCGCGGCGAACGAGAACGCTTGGACGCCAACGGCGATCACGATCGCGGCGACACCGAACGGTCCCGCGCCGCCGCCCTTCATGATCTCCCTGGCGCGTTCCGGCGGACCGTAGCTGCCGAGGCCGTCCATGGTGTCGGAGAGGCCGTCCAGGTGCATGCCGCGTGTGATCAGCGCCAGCGCGGCCACGGTGAGCAGCCCGGCCAGGGGAGCGCTCGCCCCGGCCCCCGCCAGCACCCACAGCAGCCCGGTGGCCGCCGCGCCGAGCACGAGGCCGACCACCGGGGCGAAGGCGATGGCACGGGCGGCGGCGGGGCGGTCCACGTCGTCCGGCCCGCGCACCGGAAGGACGGTCAGCCAGGAGAACGCGAGGCGTAACCCGTTCACCGCGAACCGCATTCGAGCGGGGCGCCGGCCGTGGAATTCATTTCCGCAAATTCGGCGCGGCCGGTTCGGCGTCCTTGGTGCTGACCCCCGCTTCGCCGAAGGTCGCCATCTCGGCCAGTGCCGCGACGGCGGCCCGGAGGATGGGCAGGGCGGTGAGGGCGCCGGACCCTTCGCCGAGGCGCATCTCCAGGTCCACCAGCGGTTCCAGGCGCAACTGCTTCAGGGCGAGGTTGTGGGACGGTTCGGTGGAACGGTGCCCGGCCAGCCACCACGCCTTCGCACCGGCCGCCAGGTCCTCCGCGACGAGCGCGGCGGCGGTGACGACGAGGCCGTCCAGGATCACCGGCGTCCGCCGCGCCGCCGCCTGGGCGAGGAAGCCGGCCATCGCGGCCAGGTCGGCGCCACCCGCGACGCGCAGCAGATCGACCGGATCCTTCAGCACCGGGCGGGCCCGGCGCATGGCGTCGCGCACGGCCGCGACCTTGCGGCACCAGCCCGCATCGTCGATGCCGGTGCCGCGCCCCACGGCGACCACCGGTTCGGTGTCGGTGAGCGAGGCGATCAGGACGGTGGCCGGCGTGGTGTTGCCGATGCCCATATCGCCCGCGATCAGCAGATCCGCGCCGCCGTCGATCTCCTCGTCGGCGATGGCTCGCCCGGCGGCCAGCGCGGTGGCGACCTCGTCGTCGGACAGGGCGTCCTCGCGGTCGATGGCGCCGCTGGAACGGCGCACCTTGTGCGCGGAGATCGACGGATCGGTGTCGGCGTCGACCGCGATATCGGCCACTCGCACCGTCGCGCCGGCCAGCGCGGCCAGGGCGTTCACCGCCGCGCCGCCGCTCAGGAAGTTGGCGACCATCTGCGCGGTCACCTCGCTCGGATACGCCGAGACGCCGTGTGCGGCCACGCCGTGATCGCCCGCGAACACCACCACCCGGGCGCGGCGGAACTGCGCGGGCGGGCACACACCCTGGCAGGCGGCGACCCAGTTGCCCAGCTCCTCCAGCCGTCCCAGCGCCCCGGCGGGCTTCGTCAGCTGCGCCTGCCGCTGTTCGGCGGCCGCGCGGATCTGCGCGTCGGGGGCGGCAACCGGTCCGAATCCGTCTGTCACTGTCGAGCCTCTCCGGTCGGGCGGGGGCGGCGCCCTCCGCGGGGCGCGGCCGGTCCGCCGCGAGCAACACCGCGCCCAATCTTGCCCGGCCGGTCCGCGGCGGGGCGCACCCACCCGTCCGTGTCGGGTGCGGATCACTTCAGGCGCAGGGGAAGTCCCGCGACCACCAGCACCACCTCGTCGCACGCGGCGGCCAAACGCTGGTTGAGCATGCCGATCTCGTCGCGGAACAGCCGGCCCGAGCGCGTCGCGGGGACGACGCCCATCCCCACCTCCGGACTCACCAGGATCAGGCGGTGCGCGTACGCCGCGACGGCGGCGGCGAGTGCGTCGGCGTCGGGCGCGACGGTGCCGCGCGGGGCTTCCCACGCCCCGAGGGCGTCGATGCGGGCCGTGAGCCAAGTGCCGATATCGTCGACGAGCGTCGCGCCGGGCGT
Organism: Nocardia puris; assembly: GCF_003315035.1. Lineage (GTDB taxonomy): Bacteria > Actinomycetota > Actinomycetes > Mycobacteriales > Mycobacteriaceae > Nocardia > Nocardia puris. The sequence goes on along the minus strand of NZ_QNRE01000006.1, from coordinate 194,499 downwards.
CGCGTCGGCGAGAACGGCCGCCGCGTCGGCACTTTCGACCACCGACCACGTCGCGGGCCTGCGCTCCCGATGCCGCGCGATGCGCTCGGCGAAGTCGAGATCGGCGGGATCGGGCACCGACGTCGCCACGTAGCGGACCGCGCCCGACTCCTCCGCCAGCCTCTCGGCATACGCGGACTTGCCCGACCGCGCCCCGCCGAGCACCAGCGTCCGCCTCGGACGCGCACCAGAGGAATCTGCGGACACCCGCGTGACGGTACCAACAGCGGGCCCGACGTCGGCATCACCGCGCACGAACAGCGGCTCGTGCCCGGCGATCGAGGTTCCACCACGGCCACCAAGTCGGCGACCTGAACAGCCCTGGCCATCGCAGCCCCGGTCCGGCGGCGGGCTGTGCAGGTCGGCACGCCACCTTCCGGTCTCGCTGGGCGAGCATGTCGGACCACGGCTGTCCGGCGTGATGGTGTGGGTCCGAAGGTCGGGAGACGTGGATTTTCGGCCGGGGATGGACCGGCGAGAGAACAATGCACACGGGGCCGGTCCCTGGGCGGCTCGCGCTGTGACCGTGCGCCGGAGCGAGATAGTCGCCCGGCTCGGCGGCAGACCCACCCGCCACTGCCCTCGACCACGTCAACCGGTACGACCTGCCGCACGCGATCGAACCCGCCGATGTCCGGCTCCGGCTGCTGACGGGACGGGTTCACCGGGAGCCAGTCGGCCGTGCGGCCTGACGCTCAGGACCCCGACATCGCCCGACCGAAGCGGCGGCGGTATTCGGTGGGGGAGATGCCGACCAGGCGCTGGAAGTGGTGGCGCAGGAGGGCGCCGGAGCCGAAGCCGGCGCGGGAGGCGATCTGCTCGAGGCCCTGGTCGGTGTCCTCCAGCAGGTGTTTGGCGTGCAGGACGCGCTGGTTGGTGAGCCATTTCACCGGGGTGGTGCCGGTCTCGGCGGCGAAGCGGCGGGCGAAGGTGCGGGTGGACATGTTCGAGCGGGCGGCCAGTTCGTCCACGGTGTGCGGCAGGTCGAGGTGCTCGTTCATCCACTGGAGCGTGGTGGCGAGCCCGTCGGAGGAGCACTGGGCGACCGGGCGTTCGATGAACTGACGTTGCCCGCCGTCGCGCTGCGGCGGCACCACCATGCGGCGGGCGATGCCGTTGGCGGCGGCGCTGCCGATCTCCCGGCGCACCAGGTGCAGGCACGCGTCGATCCCGGCCGCGGTGCCCGCGCTGGTGATGAGGTTGCCTTCGTCGACGAACAGCACGTCGGGATCCACGGTCGCCTGCGGATACATTTCGGCGAGCCGGTCGACATAGCGCCAGTGCGTCGTGCACTTCCTTCCGTCGAGCAGCCCGGCCGCGCCCGCGACGAATGCGCCCGAGCACACGGTCAGGATGATCGCCCCCGCGTCGGACGCCGCGCGCACCGCCTCGACGATGCGGATGTCGAGCCCTTCGGAGACGGCGAACGCGGGGGCCGCGGGCACCGCGACGAGATCGGCCCGCACGAGCTCGTCCAACGCGTGGTCCGGTGTGACGGACACGCCGGGTGTGGTGGAGCGCAACGGCTTTCCGGGTTCGACCCCGCAGACCTTGAAGTCGAAACCGGGCAGCCCGTCGGCGGTGCGGTCCAGGCCGAACACCTCGCACACGACGCCGAATTCGAACATGGCGAGCCGCTCGTAGAGCACCACCGCGACCTTGGACAACATCGTCCCAGCGTAGCTGGCCGGATCTTTACGGACAATGGCTCTACTGCCACTTTCGGCGGTAATTCAACGAGCGAAAAATTACTGCCATGTTCGGAGTAATCGTCACCCTCGTCCTGATCTTCGCCTTCCTTGTCACCGTCGGCGTCCTGCTCGCCAGGATCGAAGGCCACGCCGGCTCGTCCGACGTTGTCGACCGCGATGCCCAGCGCCTGCGCGCCGAACTCGACGCCATCTCCCACCACCGGTGAAAGCGCCGAACTCCCCGCCCGTGATCGATGTCACGGACGGGGAGTTCGGGGCAGGTCTCAGACCGCTTCGCCGGGCTTCACGCGCGGCTTCGGCGCCCGCATCTTGCGGATCTGGGAGGCGCGCACGAAGGCGTACCAGCCCAGGCGGAACCCGGTGTCGGTGGTGTCGGGGTAGCGCTCGCGCACCCGGTTGTTCACGATGCGGCCCAGGATCACGCCCTCGACGGCCATGAACAGCATCATGACCAGCATGATCAGTGTCACCAGCGATTGCAGGCCGGGCGCCGCGAACATCGACATGATCAGCACCAGCGCCATCGGCATGAACAGCCCGACCAGGTTGCGGCGGGCGTCGACCAGATCTCGCACGTAGGCCCGGACCGGGCCCTTGTCGCGCGGCAGCAGGTACTTGTCCTCCCCGGCCAGCATGCGCGCGCGGCGCTCCTGGGTGGCGAGCCTGCGCTCGGCGGCGGCCGCCTTGCGCTCCTCTTTGTTGCCGCGGTTGGCCTTGCGCCGGGCCCGCGCCTCCTTCGCCGTCAGCGGGGCGGGCGCGACCGGGCCGCGCCGCTTGCCTTCCGCGTCACGGCGTTTCGGCGTGGGCCTGCCCTTGCCGGGGGTGGCGGTCTGGGTGGTCTTGGTGGTGGTAGCGGTCGAGCCGCCCTCCGCGTCCGCCGGGGTGTCGGCGATCGCGTCGGTGGTGCTGGACTCGCCGCGACGGAACAACTTCACAGCAACCAGGCTATTCGATCCCGCCACGTGCCGGAAACGCGGCCGCCCCGCCGACACGGAACCGTGAGGTCGGCTGACCGCGAACGGCCGGGGAGTGGCAAGATGGGGAATAGCAGCCCGCCCGACGGTGTTGACCCACGAGCCGTGCAGTTCACGGGTTGACCACGCTGTCCTCGAGGAGACTTCATGACCGAGACGATCACCCACGGTGTGACTCTGACCGATGCCGCCGCCGCCAAGGCGAAGGCCCTGCTGGACCAGGAAGGTCGCGACGACCTCGCCCTGCGCATCGCCGTGCAGCCGGGTGGCTGCGCCGGCCTGCGCTACCAGCTCTTCTTCGACGACCGCAGCCTCGACGGCGACCTGACCGTCGACTTCGGCGGCGTGACGCTGGCCGTGGACCGGATGAGCGCCCCCTACGTGCAGGGTGCCTCGATCGACTTCGTCGACACCATCGAGAAGCAGGGTTTCACCATCGACAACCCGAACGCCACCGGCTCCTGCGCCTGCGGCGACTCCTTCAACTGAGGCGTGTTCGCCCGGCCGGACCGGCCCGGGCGCGGTGGTGCATCGGCTACGGTGAGAGCGGGGGTTTCGATCTCCGCTCTCTTCCGTCTGCCGCCTACCGTTGAAGGACTCCGCTCTCGTGTCCATCGCCGTGTCCGCGTCCATCGCGACCGATCACCTCATGCGCTTCCCCGGTCGGTTCGCCGAGGCACTTCTGGCCGATCAGCTCGACCACGTCTCGCTGAGCTTCCTCGTCGACGACCTGCAGATCCGCCGTGGCGGCGTCGCGGGCAACATCGCCTTCGCCATGGGCGTGCTGAATCGCACACCCCTGCTGGTCGGCGCGGTGGGCGCCGACTTCGCCGACTACCGTGCCTGGCTGGAACAGCACGGCGTGGACTGCTCGGTGGTGCACGTCTCCGACCGCGCCCACACCGCCCGCTTCGTCTGCACCACCGATGACGACATGGCCCAGATCGCGTCGTTCTACCCGGGCGCGATGAGCGAGGCCCGCGACATCTCCCTGGCCGAGCTGGCCGAGCGCAAGCAGATCGACCTGGTGCTGGTCGGCGCGAACGATCCCGAGGCGATGCTGCGCCACACCGAGGAGGCCAGGGAACTGGGCATCCCGTTCGCGGCCGACCCCTCCCAGCAGCTGGCCCGTCTCGACGGCGACCAGTCCGTGCGCCTGATAGACGGCGCCGCATACCTTTTCACCAACAAGTACGAGTGGGCGCTGCTGTTGCAGAAGACCGGGCTCGACGAGGCCGAGGTGGCGCGACGGGTCGGCATCCGCGTCACCACCCTGGGCGCCGACGGCGTGCTGGTGGTGGACCGCGACGGCACCGAGGTGCGCGTCGGCGTGGTGCCCGAGCGCACCAAGGTCGAGCCCACCGGCGTCGGCGACGCGTTCCGCGCGGGCTTCCTGACCGGCCACACCGCGGGGCTGAGCCTGGAGCGCTCCGCCCAGCTGGGTTCGCTGGTGGCGGTGCTGGTGCTGGAGACCATGGGCACCCAGGAGTGGACCCTGAACAAGGACGACGCCCTGGAACGCCTCACCGCCGCCTACGGCGCCGAAGCGGCCGCCGATATCAAGCCGCTGCTGTAAGCACCTGAGACGAGCGAACGCCCCTTCGAATCCGAGCCGCACTCTCTCCAGAGCGGGTGACCGGACACGAAGGGGCGTTCGCCGTCTCGCTGGCGCTACAGGCTGACCGGGTAGACCGGCTCCTGGATCTCCGGCTTGATCCGGTTCTCCACGAAGATGCCGTGCCAGACCATGAACACCAGCAGCGTCCACAGGCGGCGGCTGTGATCGGAGCGGCCCGCGCGGTGGTCGTCGAGCATGGTCTTGATGGCGGCCTTGTCGAGCAGGTGATCGGTCTGGGAGTCGGCGATCTGCGCCTGCGCCCAGTCGAACAGTTCGGTGCCGCGCAGCCAATGCCGCAGGGGCACCGGGAATCCCAGCTTGGCGCGGTGCAGCACGTGCGGGGGCACGATGCCCTCCAGCGCCTGGCGCAGCGCGTACTTGGTGGTGTCCTTGGTGATCTTCTGCTCGAACGGGATCTGCTCGGCGACCCGCAGCACCTCGGCGTCCAGGAACGGCACCCGCAGCTCGAGCGAGTTGGCCATGGTCATCTTGTCGGCCTTGACCAGGATGTCGCCGCGCAGCCAGGTGAACAGGTCGAGGTGCTGCATGCGCGCCACCGGGTCCCAGCCGCGCGACTGCGCGTAGATCGGGGCGGTGACGTCCTGATGGGTCCATTCGGGCCGGAATTCGCGCAGCACGGCGCGCAGCTGGGCATCGTTGAAGCTGCGGGCGTTGCCGTAGTAGCGCTCCTCGAGCGTCAGCGAGCCGCGGTGCAGCAGGCTCTTGCCGCGCTTGCCGTCGGGGATGCGATCCGACAGCCGCCCGGCCAGCTTGCGCAGCCCGGCGGGAAGGTACTCGAAAGGCTTGAGCGACAGCGGCTCCCGATAGATCGTGTACCCGCCGAACAGCTCGTCGGCGCCCTCGCCCGACAGCACCACCTTGACGTGCTTGCGTGCCTCCTTCGCCACGAAATACAGCGGCACCAGCGCCGGGTCGGCCACGGGATCGTCGAGGTACCAGACGATTTCGGGGATGGCGGCGGCGAACTCGGCGGGGGAGACCACCTTGACCACGTGGCGCGCGCCGATCGCGGCGGCGCTCTCGGCGGCCACGTCCACCTCGGAGTAGCCCTCGCGCTCGAACCCGGTGGTGAACGTGATCAGGTTCGGGTTGTGGCGCATGGCCAGCGCGGCGACGGCGGTGGAGTCGATCCCGCCGGACAGGAACGAGCCGACGGTGACATCGGCGCGCATGTGCTTGGCGACCGAGTCCTCGAGGGCCTGCGCGATCTCGCGGTAGCGAGCGGCCTCGGAGCCGGGGGTGAACGCCCGCACCGGGAACTCAGGGCGGAAGTAGCGGGTGATCTCGGGCCGCGCGCCCGGACGCACCACGGCGTAGGTGCCGGACTCGAGCCTGCGGATCGCCTTGTGCAGGGTTTCGGGCTCGGGCACGTACTGGAGCACCGTGTAGTGCTCGAGCGCGCGCGGGTCCAGATCGTCGGTGAGGCCGAGCGCGGGCAGCAGGTCCAGCAGGCTCTTCTTCTCGCTGGCGAACGCCGTGCCGCCGGGGCCGGTGGCCAGGAACAGCGGCTTGATGCCGAACGGGTCGCGGGCCAGGAACAGCTCGCCGGTCTCGGTGTCCCAGATCGCGAAGGCGAACATGCCGCGCAGGCGGCGCACCGCGTCGGCGCCCCAGTAGTGGAAGGCCGCGACGATGGTCTCGCTGTCGCCCTCGGTGGCGAACATCGCGCCGTCGGCGAACTCGGCGCCGTGCGCGGCGCTCAGCTCCTCGCGCAGCTCGATGTAGTTGTAGATCTCGCCGTTGAAGGTCAGCGCGTAGCGCTGCGGGTTGTCGGCGGGACCCCAGCGCAGCGGCTGGTGCGAATGCTCGATATCGATGATGGACAGGCGGTTGAAGCCGAAGACCAGGTGGTCGTCGTGCCAGGTTCCGCGCTCGTCCGGGCCGCGGTGGCGCATGCAGTGCAGCGCGTCGTACACCTGGTCGACCACATCGGATGTCGCCGCGTCAGCTGTCAGGAATCCGAGCAGTCCGCACACGGTGTCGGCAACCTCGTCTCTCCGGTCGGGACGCCGCGTCGGCGTCCGGAAATGTTCTGCGGGATGGTGCGTGGCGCACGCGCACGCGAGCGGCGCGCCGCGCGGCCGGAATATCGCGTCCGAGTATGCCGCATAGGGGGTCTATCCGCCTCGGGCCCACCGTATCCAGCGCGGATGCGCCGGTGTTCGCGCCGGGATCGGCTCGCGCGGAGTGTCGAACGTGACCCGGCGGCGAACCGGGCGCCGGTTTGGTCTACGCTGCGTAGTACTCAGGTCGTTCTCAGGTGGCGCACGCGGTGCCGGGAACGCCCTGACATGTGCTTGAAAGTGTCGCCGGGGCGGATCACGGCTCGCGGCGGCACACTGTCGGAATGTGTGGCGACCAGGAAGGCGTGAGCGTGGCGCACAAGGCGAGCGAAGAGATCGGGGCACGACCCGTACGGGGTCAGGGCCGCATCCTTCGGCGGGCCGGGCTGGCGGTGTCCTTGGGGATCACCGCGCTGCTCGTCTCGGGCTGCTCGATCGACAATGTTTGGCTGCGGTTCGGCTGGCCCTCGGGTGTCACCCCGCAGGCCACCCGGATGCGGGAGCTGTGGACCTGGTCCGTCATCGCCGCGCTGGCGATGGGCGTGCTGGTCTGGGGCCTGACCTTCTGGACCATCGCGTTCCACCGCAAGAAGAAGGACTCCCCGGAGTTCCCCCGCCAGACCGGCTACAACGTGTCGCTCGAGCTGACCTACACGGCCATCCCGTTCGTCATCATCGCGGTGCTGTTCTACTTCACCGTGGTGGTGCAGAACTACGTCCACGAGAAGGTGGACAACCCGGACGTGGTCGTCGACGTCACCGCCTTCCAGTGGAACTGGAAGTTCGGCTACCGCACCGTCGACTTCAAGGACGGCTACCAGTTCGACGGCGTCGACGCCGACCGCCAGGCGGCCGCGCAGGCGCAGCTGGAGGGCTACCAGAAGCGCACGGACGCGGAAGGCCACCCGAACCCCGGCCCGGTGCACGGCAAGCCGGAGCAGGACATCCTCTCCTACCTGAAGTACAACACCGTCGAGACCGTCGGCACCTCCACCGAGGTTCCGGTCCTGGTGCTGCCGACCGGCAAGATCATCGAGTTCGAGCTCGCCGCCACCGACGTCATCCACTCCTTCTGGGTGCCGGAGTTCCTGTTCAAGCGCGACGTGATGCCGAACCCGAAGGAGAACAACTCCGACAACGTCTTCCAGATCACGAAGATCGAGAAGGAAGGCGCCTTCGTCGGCCGCTGCGCCGAGATGTGCGGTACCTTCCACTCGATGATGAACTTCGAGGTCAGGGCGGTGTCGCCGGAGCGGTTCACCGAGTATCTGGACGCGCGACGCTCGGGTCTGACCAACGCCCAGGCGCTCGAGGCGATCGGCGAGTCGCCGGTCTCCATCTCGACCCAGCCGTTCAACACCGATCGCTCGGCCAAGAGCGCGCCCGAGAGCAAGTGAGGACTGATCCGACATGAAGATCGAAGCGCGCATTTTCGAACTGCTGACGGTGTTCTTCATCCTCGTCGGCGTCGTCTACGCCTTCTTCACCGCGCAGTCGCGCACCGGCGTGGAGTGGGCGGGCACCACCGCCATCGTGCTCACCGCGGGTCTGTCGCTGATCGTCGGCACCTACTTCCGGTTCATCGCGCGCCGCCTCGACCTGCGTCCCGAGGACTACGAAGACGCCGAGATCGTCGACGGCGCGGGCGACCTGGGCTTCTTCTCCCCGGGCAGCCCCTGGCCGATCACCCTCGCGGCCGCCGGTTCGGTCACCGCGCTGGGCCTGGCGTTCTTCGAGCCCTGGCTGATCGCCGTCGGCGTGGTGTGCGTGATCGTCGCCGCCGCGGGCCTGGTGTTCGAGTACCACCTGGGTCCCGAGAAGCACTGATCCGAATTCTCGCGAACGCCCGGCCGGAACCCCTTTCCGGCCGGGCGTTCTCGTGTGTGCGGGGGCGTGTCAGACTGTCGGCCATGAGTGGCGCTGAGGTGTTCGAGCCCGAGTCGCGGCGGGTGGTCCGGCGGTTGCGGGGGGAGATCATCGAGGGTGTCCGGCGGCCCGGCAGCAAGCTGATCGAACGCGAGCTGGCCGCCGAACTGGGCGTGAGCCGCCTGCCGATTCGCGACGCGCTGCGGGAGCTGGTGGCCGAGGGGCTGGTGACGCCGCGCCCGCGCAGCTGGGCGGTGGTGCGGGAGTTCACCGCCGCCGACATCTCCGATCTGTACGAGGTGCGCACGGCGTTCGAGGTGATGGCGTTCCGGTTGGCGGCCGAGCGGGCGAGCCGGGAAGGGTTGCGCCGGTTGCGCGCCCGGCTGGACGACGAGTGGGCGGCGGCGCGGGCCGGTGACGCGGTGGGGGCGCGACGGGCGGCCGCGGATTTTCACGAGATCGTGGTGGAGCTGGCCGCGAACGAACTGCTCGGTGAGCTGGAGCGGACGTTGCGCAGCCGGATGCGGTGGTTATTGGCGCAGCACGACGATCTGCTGCTGGTGGCGGAGGAGCACGAGCAGTTGTTCCTGGCGGTCGCGGCGCGGGATGGGGAGCGGGCGGCGCGGTTGGCGGCGAAGCATGTGGAGACGAGTCGGGAGTTGGCGGCGGGGCGGGAAGGGGTGGGGGAGTAGGGGGTTCTCCGGCAGGGAGCGGGGAGGGGCCGGTAGGTCAGTTCTCGGGGAGGCCGAGGCTGCGGGCGTGGAGGGCTTTGATCTCGTCGGTGAGGGTCGGGTCGGGGCCCGCGACGGGGATGTGCGGCGCGATGGCGTTGATGGGGAGGGCGGCGACCGGGCTCGCCGGGGCGCCCCAGCCGGCGCGCCACTCGGTGAGCTGAGCGGAGCTCGCGACGTAGACGATGCGGCCGAGGCCGGCCCAGGCGTGGGCGGCGCTGCACATCGGGCAGTGTTCGCCGGAGGTGTAGACGACACTGGTCGCGCGGCGCTGCGGGGGTAGTTCGGCGGCGGCCCACCGCGCCAGTTCGAATTCCGGGTGCTGGGTGTGGTCGACGGTGTTGTCGCGGTTGCGCGCCTCCCGCAGCACCCGGCCGTCGGCGTCGACGAGGACGGAGCCGAACGGCTGGTCGCCGGCGTCGAGGGCTTCGCGCGCGAGGTCGACGCAGCGCCGGAGGTGGGCGTGGTCGGTGTCGGTGAGGTGGGTGTGGTCGGGCATGGGTTCAGGCTACTCCCTCTTTTGGTATGCCAATTATTCGGATTCTGACCTATAGGCGGCGTCGATTCGGGCGATTGGTACTGCGACTTGCCGGTGTCCGTTGGTCTGGGCACGCTGAAATGGCATACCAAAAGGAGTTGGCCAGTGAGACCTTCTCTCGTCGGTGCGACGCTGTCGCGTGGTCGCCGTGCTGCTGTAGTTCTCGTCGCGGTTGCCGCGGCGGTCGGTGCGTGCGGGGAATCGGTCGTATCGGATTCGGTGTCGGCGCCTGTGTCGGCCGGGTCGTCGACGTCCGAGAGTCCCGAGGGCGCGCCCGGTCCGCCGACCTCGGACCGAAGACGAGGTCGACGCGGCTGGGGCTCGTCCGTGCGGTGGGCGGCATCGGAGGTGTGTGGTCCGTGTGGTGGAGCGTCGACGGGGCGAATCGTCCGTGCGAACCCCGAACTGTGCGGACCGCGGCTCGGCCCTTGGCCGTCGCCGAGACCAGCCCGACCGGGACCGACTGTCCGCCAAGCGGTGTCGGTGACGAAGGGCTGCCCGCGCGAACCGACTCGTGCCGACAGCGACCACCGTCCGCGCCGGTCCGCCTCGCTGACTACCGATAGGCGCCCTCTCACACAGCGTCGCGCCCTCACATTCCCCACCCGCGGACTCGCCGCGGGTGATCTGACAAGGAGTGTGATCCGCGTGAGCGGCGGGCGATCTCGGTTCGGGCCTGCCGCCGGTCGGTGCGCGCGATCGGTCCGGCACCACCCGCTCGTCGGCGCGCGATGAGTGCGCCGGTGTGAGCGGTCCGCGCCCCTTCACTCCTCGGCGGCGGCGATGAGGGCGCGCAGGGCGGTGAGTTCGGTGTCGAGGGCGGCGCGGCCGGCTTCGGTGATGGTGAACCAGGTACGGGGGCGGCCGCGGCCGGTGGTTCGGCTGCCTTCGATGAGGCCGGCCTCGTCGAGGACCTTGATGTGGCGGTTGAGGTTGCCGTCGGTGAGGTGCAGGGTGTCGCGCAGGGCGCCGAACTCCATCGACACGCCGCTGCGCAGCAGGGCGAGGATGCCCAGGCGGGTGCGCTGGTGGACGGTGTCGTCGAGCCCGACGGTCGGGTGCGGATCGCTCATCGGCGGGCGGGATCGGTGTGGAGCAGTTCGGCGAAGGTCGCCAGGGCGGCGGTCGCGCCGACCGCCAGGGCGAGGATCACGTAGCCGTCGGCCGGGTCGGTCAGCGTCACGACGATCGCGGCGACGAAACTCACCGCGCCCACCACGGCGAGGGTGACCGAGCGCATCGCCACACCGAACACGGCGAAGCCGATGCCGATCGTCAACCACGGCGCGGCGAATCCCCAATCGCCGTCGATGAACAGGCCGAGCAGCAAGGTGCCGGTGAGCATCGCCAGGCCCGTGACGCCCAGCACCAGGCCGCGCATCTCGGGCAGTTGGGTGCGGCCGGTGGCGAAGTACCAGCCCGACGCCACCGCGGTGAGCGGCGCGACGAACAGCCAGTACAGCCCCACGCTGCCCCGCCCTTCGAGCAGGATGCCCGCGGGCACCGACGCCAGGATCGTCACCGCCACGCACAGCAGCGGAAACCAGGCCGCCGACGCCATCCGCCACCCGCGGGCGGTGAGGTCTTCGATATCGCCGACGAGTTGCCGCGCCCGCTCGGCATCCGGATAACTTTGCGATGCAGAGTTCATGCCTTCAACTTTGCATCGCAAAGTGAGGGCGCGTCAAGGGCGCCCACATCTCGGTGCGGTACCGGTTCCGATCAGGCCGTGTCGTAGCGCATGGCGTGTTCCGACGCGCAGATCTCGTCGATCCCCGACACGATGTCGCGCAGGAGTTCGGAGGGCAGGGCCGACGGCCGCAGGCGGCAGGTGAAGGTGATGAGGCCGTGGTCCTCGGCCGGAAGGTTGCGGGCGGCCGCTTCGGCGCGCAGGTAGGTCGAGCGCACGCCGTAGGTCATCGCGGAGATGACGGTGAAGCAGCCGGTGCGTTCCCGGTGCCCGGAGAACAGGTCGTGCAGCCGGTAGAACACCGACCCGTACGTGGACAGCGGCGCGAAGACGCCCACGCGGTAGGCGGGTCCGCGCTCCGAGGAGCTGATCACGGTGTCGGCCAGGTACTCCGCGTCGCGCAGGGTGAGCACCTTCGGCGCGAACATCAGCGCGCCCGCGGCGGCGTTGCGCACCGGCATGCCCGCGCGACCACCCGCGTGGGAGGCGATGGCGCCCAACGACTTACGCGTGCGCGCACCCACCTCGCGACGAGCGCGCAGCGACCGGGTGGGCGTGGTGGGATACAGGCTCGACCACTGCCCGAACCGCACCGTCCCCAGCTGCACGTGCCCGGTGCCGACCGGCCGCGCCACCTTCAGCGGTGCGGTGTCGACCCAGCGGCCCACCTGTAGCGCCGCGTTGCGCGGGCGCACGATCTCGGTGTGCGCGTGCTCGACGAACGAGTCGAAGTCGAGGAACCGGTCGGCCTCGGTGGTGAGCCAGGTGTGGTCCTTGTCGATATCGATCGCGTCCAGGGTGAGCGCGGTGATGATCCCCGCGCGCCCGCCCGCGCCCAGGATCCGGTGGAAGCGCTCGGTGTGGTGGTTGCGCCCGCAGGTGCCGATGCGGCCGTCGGTGTCCACGTACTCGAGGTCCACGATCTGGTCGATGAACAGTCCGTAGCGGTGCGAGGCGCTGCTGACGCCGCCGACGGAGGCGAATCCGCCCGCGGTGATGTCGCGGTGGTCGCCGACGACCGGCAGGCCGAGGCCGTGCGCGCCGAGCCTGCGGTCGATGTCGGAGAGCTTCGCGCCCGCCTGCACCCGCACCGTGCGCCGCCCCAGGTTGATGTCGAGCACCTGGTTCATCCGCCGCAGCGAGACCACCGCCCGCGGATCGGGCAGGCCGAGTCCGTCCTCGAGCGGTTCGCCGCCGCGGACCGTCAACCGCTCCGAGCGACCCCGTGAATCCCGCACTGTGCGAACGACATCCGCCGTGTCGCGGGGGAGATATTCTTCGGAGGAGACAGACTGCGGCGTGCTCATGGCACGACACTTAACCACAGTCCGGGCGGTGGTGTGCACCCGAACTTCGTCCCCGTTTTCACTCCCGTCACCCACCCCCTCCGACCTGCGGCGATGCGGTGTGATCGGGGTCGAACCGGACGGTCTGCACGGTGCCGCGAGCGACCTCTCGAGGTGTCCGCATCGGCCCCAACGTCACCGTCCCGGTGCGGGCAGCTTCTGGGTGAACAACACCGCGCCGGTCCCGTCGCACAGGTTCACGGTGAGTTCGGCCGAGCGCCCGTCGATCAGCACCTCGCCGAAGTGTTGGAACGTCGCGTCCAGCGGCGAGGTGTTCGGCTCCGGCGGGGCGTGCACGAACACCGCTTCCGGGCCGAACGTCGCGTCGAGGTCGTTGGGGCCGAACGCGCCCGCGTTGAGCGGTCCGGAAACGAACTCCCAGAACTCGTCGAAGTCGGTGAACGCGGCGCGCTCGGGGGAGTAGCGGTGCGCGGCGGTGTAATGGACGTCGGCGGTCAACCACACCACGCCCGTCACCCGGTTCGCCTTGATCGCCGAAAGCACCTGCGCGATCTCGGTTTCGCGGCCCGAGGGCGCACCCGGGTCGGCGTTGGCGGGGCCTTCGAACGCGGTCTTGCCGTCGGGCACGATCACGCCCAGCGGCAGGTCGTTCGCCACGATCTTCCAGGTGGCGCGCGAATCGCGCAGCCCGTCGATGAGCCACCGCGTCTGCTGCGGGCCGAAGATGCGGCCGTCGGGCGAGGTGTTGGCGCCGTTCGCGTCCTTGTAGGTGCGCATGTCGAGCACGAACACGTCCAGCAGCGGGCCGTAGGAGACCTTGCGGAACAGCCTGCCGTCCACGGCCTCGCGCGGATCCAGCGGCATCCACTCGTGGAACGCCTGCCAGCCGCGCGCCGCGAGCGTGCTCATATCGCGTTCGGTGTAGCCCTTGTCGGCGGCGACGGTGCCGCCCTCGTACCAGTTGTTCACCGCCTCGTGGTCGTCCCACTGCACCAGCTGCGCCACCGAGGCGTTGAACGCGCGGTAGTTCTGGTCGCTGAGGTTGTAGGCGTACTGGCCGCGGAACTCGTCGAGGGTCTGCGCGACCGCGCTCTTGGCTTCGGTGACGGTGTTACGCCACACCCGCCCGTCGGGCAGCGTGACCGATTCCTTCAGCGGGCCGTCGGCGTATACGACGTCGCCGGAATGCAGGAACAGGTGCGGGTCGCGGGCGGCCATGGTGGAGAAGATGGTCATGCCGCCGAGGTCGGGGTTGATGCCGTAGCCCTGGCCGGCCACGTCGCCCGACCAGTGCAGCTTGATGTCGGACGGGCTGTCGGGCGCGGTGCGGAACACGCCGGTGACGGGTTCGGAGGTGGCGCCGTCCTCGCCTTCGAGCGTGACGCGATAATGCACGGTCTGGCCCGCGGGCAGGCCGGACAGGCGCACCCGTCCGGTGCCGTCGCTGTCGGGGGTGAGTTGCGGGCCGGTGAATCGCCGTGCGTCGGTGAAGGATTCGGTGGCGGAGGTCTCCACGATCAGCGTCGCGGGCTGATCCGACCGCGCCCAGATCAGCGCGCCGTCGACGCGCGGATCGCCCACCGCCACGCCGTGGGTGAGCGAGGGCCGCGCCCGCACCAACGCAGGCCCGTCGTCCGACCCGCACGCCACCAGCGCCGGACCGGCGACCAGCCCGACCGCGGACCCGCGCAACAGCGTGCGCCGGGAGATACCGAATGCAGAACCGCTGTGAACCATGCGCGCCACCCTGGCCCAGCAATCCCAATGCGATGTGAACGTGTGCTGGACTGTTGGCCAACTCCGGGTCGGCGGGTGGTGCGAGCGAACTCGTGGCGCGCGGTGGGAACCGCCGTTCGCTTTCAGTGAGGGTGGCGGCCGATGCGGAACGACCGTCGAGTTCTGCGGCACATAGCGGTGCCAGGCGGAGGGCTGCGGAATCGGCTCGCGCGGTTCGCCGTCAGCGATCGTCGTCCGGCCGTGGCACGGCGGAATCGTGAGAAATGTTCGGCACGGCCGAGATTCGGCGTGGCGGTGGCGGATTGCCTTGGGGGAGAGGCAGTTCCATCGAAGCCAAGGCGGGCAGGGGCTTGGTGGCCGGAGGGAGGTCGTCGAGTCCGAGGGCAGCGATGACGTCGGGGAACCAGCGGTTGCATTCTTCGCGCAGGGGCAGTTCCGGCTGGAGTTGCGACATCACGCTGATGCCCGCGAGGAAGGTGCGCAGCATGGGGGTGTGCTCGGCGGGCATGGTGAGCTGGCGGATGACGTTGGACAGGCGCAGATCCACGGTCGCCGAGACGCGTTTGCGCAGCCAGGTGGTGGTCATGCGGAAGGTGGGGTCGAGCATGGCGTCGCGGATCGGGGCCAGCTGGTGCAGCACGCGCGGAATGTCCACGGCGCGATCGGGTTCCATGTAGCCGCGCCTGCGGATCGCCGCTTCGATATCGGTCGGGTCCTCGGAGAGGATCGCGCGCGCCATATCGGTGAGCGCGTCGAGGTAGCCGGGCGGGAAAGGCGCGCACGCGCCGAAATCGACCACGCCGAGCCGCCCGTCGGGCATGATCCGGAAATTGCCGGGGTGCGGGTCGCCGTAGAGCAGTCCGGCCCGGACCGGGCCGGAGAGCAGGAACCGCAGCACCAGCAGACCCGCCCGGTCGCGGTCCAGCGGCTGGTTCTGGCCCAGCACCCGCGAGAGGGAGACGCCGTCCAGCCAATCGGTGATCAGGACGTCGCCGATCCGCGCGACCACGTCGGGCACCACGAAATCGGGATCGTCGGCGTAGGCGGCGGCGAAGGCGCGCTGGTGCGCGGCCTCCAGCTCGTAGTCCAGTTCCTCGCCGATGTAGGCGCACAGGGCCTCGATCACGGCGCGGGAATCCGCGCCCGGCAGCAGGGCGGTGAACAGCGGCGCGATCCGGCGCAACGCCTGCAAGTCGCTCAGCACGGCCTCGCGCGCGCCCGGGTACATGATCTTCACCGCGACGCGCCGCCCGTCGTGCCACACCGCGCGGTGCACCTGCCCCACCGAGGCGGCCGCGGCCGGGCGGTCCTCGAATTCCAGGAACCGGGTGCGCCACGTGGGGCCGAGTTGCTGAGCCAGCACGCGGTGCACCATCGGCGGCAACATCGCGGGGGCGGAATCCTGGAGTTGGCCGAGCGCGTCCCGGTACGGCGCGGCGAAATCGGCGGGCAGCGCCAGCTCGTACAGCGCCATCAACTGGCCCAGCTTGGCGACGCAGCCCTTGAGTTCCCCCAGCACTTCGAACAGGTGTTGTGCGGTCCTGGCCTGGATATCCCGGTCGATCTCCTCCGCCGAACGCCCGAGCATGCGCTTGCCCGCCCCGGCCATCCGGCGGCCCGCGAACGCCACCGGCAGACCGGCCAGCCGCGTGGTGCGGGCGAAGCCGCCCGTCGGCGGATCGCCGCCCGCGTCGACACGCCTCGGCAGCTTCAGGATTCGACCGTCGTTGTCGCGGCGGACCATGCTCACCTCACTCGGACGCCGACGCCGACCGCCCCTGCCCGCGATCGCGCACCGGCGTCGTGCGGAACAAGGCTACCAACCCGCCCCGCCGCGCGAAGGTGACGGAGCGACCCGACCGGTTCGACCACGATCCACGCACCTGGCGCGGCGAGCGTGCGGACGCTCCCGGCACCGCGCCGATCAGCGCGACAGTCCGCTGATCAGGTGGTGCAGCTCGCGTGCCGAGTCCACACCGTGGATGCGGTTGTGGTCGACGCGCAAATGACCCGGTCTGCTTCGGGGGCTGGTCAGCGCGCCTTCACTGCCGATGACGACGTACGCGTTGGTGACGTCGAATCCGGGCTGCAAGGAGAGCGACAGCAGGTCCGCCCCGGGGAACTGCGGTGAACCTCCGAATCGGATCTGCTGGATCGCCGGCGTGAGACCGCCGAGGTCCGAGCCCGCGCGGACGCTGGTGCCGAGCAGCGGGAATCCGAGACGTCCGACCGCCTCGAGAACGGCGTCCTGGGCGGGTGTCGCCGCGACGACGAGCGGGACGGTCACGTTCGCGTCGGCCGCGGACGGAATCGCCGCCACGGCGCGCAGCGCGACCGAGATGGCGGGCAGCGGCCCACCGTAGTGATGGGTGATCGGTGTCTCGAACGGCACACCGGCCGTGAACCGGAGCTCTTGCGTGTCACCGCCGTCGAGATGCAGCGGACCGTGCACGACGTTGCTGCCGAAACAGACATCGTCGTCGGCCACGCCGCCCGAGGCGTCGTCGACGATGCTCTCGAACCAGGTCGGCCGGGCCGGAGGTCGCGGCGTACTCGGCTTGCTCGGCACGATCCAGCAGGCCCGGCTGCTCGGGCTCGACGTCGGCTCCGGCGACGAATTCGATACCGGCGCAATCGATGTCCTGCCCGATCAGCCCGCCGGTCAGCCGGATCACGCCCTCGAGAACGTCGCCCGGCCGCACCTGCGGTGCGAACATCTCGACTTCGATCTCGGCGCGCCCGACACCGACCGCCGCCAACATCTTCCTGAACACCATGAAGTAACCTTCTTTTTCGCCGACACAGTACCTGCTGCGCAAGCAGACGCGGGGGTATCTCGTTGTCCGCGAGTGGATTTCGTGTCAGGGCGAAGGACGATCTCCCGTGGCCACGAGCGATCTCGGCGCCGAAGGTGCTGTCTGCGAGCGGGTTCCGGGCGGGTCAGGTGGCGGGTTGTTCCGGTTCGTCCTCGCGGCGTGTTTCGCCCGGGCCGGTGCGACCGTCGACCTTCCCGTCCGTCTTCAGCGTTTCGGTGACGAGTGTGGTCGCCTCGTCGACCTGGACGGGCTCGGTGACGAGGGCGAAGTCGCCGTCGTGCATCTCGGTGCCGAGTTCCACCGCGACCTCCACCAGTTCCACGCCGCGGTCGGCGCGCAGGATGAGTGGGTCCTCGCGCAAATCCTTGTACAGCGACACGCACATCGCGGCCATGACCAGCAGGAAGGGCAACGCTACGACGGTGGTCAGGGCTTGCAGGCCGCGCAGCGCTCCGCCGAGATCGTCCGGATCGGCGATCACCAGCATGATCGCCGCCACGGCGCCGGTGGCCGCGCCCCAGAACGTGACGGTGAGCCGGGACGGTTCGATGCCGCCCCGCTCGGACAGCGTGCCCATCACCAGAGCGGCGGCGTCGGCGCCGGAGACGAAGAAGATGGCGACCAGGATCATCACCAGGATCGTCGTGGCGGTGGCGATCGGGTAGTGATCCAGCAGGTGGAACAGGGCGAAGTTCTCGTTCACCGACCCGTCTGCCTCGGTCAGATCGCCGTGCTGGGACTGCTCCGCGATACCCGCTCCGCCGAACACCACGAACCACACCAGGCTCACGATGGTGGGCACCAAGAGCACGCCCGTCACGAATTGGCGGATGGTGCGGCCCCGGCTGATCCGGGCGATGAACATGCCGACGAACGGAGTCCAGGAGATCCACCACGCCCAGTAGAAGATCGTCCACAGTGACAGCCAATCTTGCGTGGCCGTATCACCGGCGCCGGTGCGCGAAGCCATCGTGGGCAGCATGTTGACGTAGTCGCCGAGGGCGGTCGGGATCAAATTGAGCATCAACAGCGTCGGTCCCGCGACGAACACGAACGCCGCGATGACCAGTGCCAGCACCATGTTGATATTGGACAGCCACTGGATGCCGCGTTCGATGCCCGACACCGCCGAGATCACGAACGCGACTGTCAGTCCGGCGATGATCGCGACCAGCCCGGCCTTGCCGACGGCATCGATCCAGCCGTTGAACTCCATGCCCGCGCCGATCTGCAACGCGCCCAAGCCCAGTGAGGCCGCCGACCCGAACAGGGTCGCGAAGATCGCCATCATGTCGATGACCCGTCCGCCGAGCCCGTTCGCCCTGCGGCCCAGCAGCGGCCGGAACACCGAGGAGATCAGTTGCGAACGGCCTTTGCGGAAAGTGCTGTAGGCGATGGCGAGGCCCGCGACGGCGTAGATGGCCCACGGGTGCAAGGTCCAGTGGAACAGTGTGGTGGCCATCGCGATCTCGGCGGCTTCGGGGGAACCGGGCGCGGCCGTCCCCGGCGGCGGAGTCACGAAGTGCGACAACGGCTCCGCCACACCCCAGAACATCAGGCCGATGCCCATGCCGGCGCTGAACATCATCGCGATCCACGACACCGTGCGGAACTCGGGCTTCTCGTCGTCGGCGCCGAGCGGGATGCGGCCGTACCGGCTGGCCGCCAGCCAGATCACGTAGACCACGAACGCCGTCGCGAGCAGCACGAACAGCCAGCCGGTGTCGGTGATCACCCACGTCTGCGCGTTCGACGCGGCCGAGGCGAGCCCCTCCTTGTCGAACACGCCCCACAGCACGAAGCCGACCGAACCGAGCGCGGTGATCCCGAAGATCAACCAGTCCAGCCGGGGTTTGCGGGCGGGTTCGCCGGGATCGGCGCCAGACGCTGCGGTCCTGTCCGAAACATCGCTTGCCATCGGATCAGAATCCTTTCGGAGAAGCCAACGCCTTCGGCGAAAGCCAACGCCTTCGGCGTATCGCTCGGCATTCAGTGCCGGTGCCATAGGTGTGGCCTGTCCTGGCTCGGCCTCGGGCGTTCGGGTTGGGGGCTGGTTGGTTGTGCTTCCTGCGTTCAGTGCCGGTGCCCCAGGTGTGGTCTGGGTCGTGGCTCGGCGTCGGGTGTGTGGGTTGGTGGGTTGGTGGTAGGCACCTTCGGATTATTGCTCGGCGGTTGCTGTCGGTGCTGCAGATAGCAGCTGTGTCCCGGCTCGGAATCGAGCGCCGGGCAGGCGGATGGGCGTTGCGGACGTTCGCGCCACCCTGGCGCGATAGCGCGGTATCCGGTCCGCGTTCCGGACGGGAGAGTTACCAATCGGAAGAAACTGAAACCTCGCCTTTCCATCTGGTGGCCGCGAGGGCTTCACCTGGCGGGGCACCGAAACGGCGGATCGCCAGGTGTCGAGTGCGGGTTCCCCGCGCTCGGGGTCTGTCATCACCGGCTCGGGACCGTCGACATCGCGCGCGGTGGTGGCGCGGTGTACGGCTCCGACACGGTCGGAGCCGCGTCGTCAGGCCCGGCGTTCGCCCAGCTACCGCACCACCGTCGACGGGAGCGGGTGGTCGGGGTCGAGGGCGGGGAGCCCGTCGAGGCTGTGGGCGTTGTCGCCGACTATGCGACCCGCGTATTTCTCGTCCGGCTGGCGGGCGTGGTGGGCGTCGAGGACGGGGCGTTCGCCGACGAGGTCGTAGTAGGGGACCGAGTACCCGCAGGAGTCGGCGATGCGATCGACCTCGATCACGATCATGGCGCGGATGCCGGGGTGGTCGAGTCCGAAAGACCCCTTGTGGCGGTGGAATTCGTCGCTGTCGGGGCGGACGATGCGCCCGGTGCCGAACAGGCGCAGGATGCGGGAGTTGCGGGTGAACGAGCAGAACATCAGCGTGATGCGGCCGTTCTCGCGCAGGTGGGCGATGGTTTCCGCGCCGCTGCCGAACAGGTCGAGGTAGGCGACGGTGTGGTCGTCCAGCACCGCGAAGGTGTCGCGATATCCCTTGGGAGACAGGTTGATCCGCCCGCCTTCGAGCGGCGCGGTCGCGACGAAGAACATGGCCTGCTCACCGATGAACTTGCGTAGCGCGTCGTCCAAGTGCGGAAACACTTTTCCCATCGTCGCCTCCCACGTGGTGTGGGCTCCAGCGTAACCAGACGGATTCGCTCGCCGGCGTGAGATTTTTCTCGATCGGCGTCGCCGCGGGTCACGAGAGTGGCGGCCGCCGAGGCGGAATCGGGATGATCCGAAAGGTTGTGGCGGGATTACCCGACGGGCCGGGCGGCGGACCGCAGAGTGAGCACGGTGATCTCACTCGGTGCGAAGACGCGGAGCTGGGGACCCCAGAATCCGGTGCCGCGACTGGTGTAGAGCTGGGTGCGCCCGTGCGTGGAGAGCCCGGCGACCACCGGTTGATCGAGGCGGACGAGGTAGTGGAACGGCCAGATCTGGCCGCCGTGGGTGTGGCCGGAGATCTGGAGGGCGACGCCGGCGGCGGCACTGTCGGCGATCTGTTTCGGTTGGTGGGCCAGGAGAACGACGGGGGCTTCGGTCGGTGTGCCCGCCAGGGCGGCGGGGAGGTCGGGGCCGTGGCCGGGCAGGGAGGCGCCGGTGGGGTCGTCGATGCCCGCGATCACCAAGGTGTCGGAGCCTCGGGTGAGCGTGCGGTGTTCGTTGTGGAGGGGCTGCCAGCCGAGGCCGGTCATGTGGTCGATCCAGCCTTGGGCGTCGCCGAAGTACTCGTGGTTGCCGGTGATGTAGAAGCGGCCCAGCGGCGCCTCCACCTTGCCGAGCGGGTCGACCTGGGGACGGCGCCTGGGCACCGGACCGTCGGCGAGATCGCCCGCGTGGCAGGCGATGTCGGGGCGCTGGGCGTTGACGACCTCGACCACCCGCTCCGACCAGCGCAACCGGTCGAGCGCGGCGAAGTGCGTATCGGTGACGACCACCAGGCGCAGGCCGTCGAACGCCGCGCCGAGCCCCGGGATCGAGACGTCGACCGCACGTACCCTCGGCACCCGCCGGGCCTCCGCGATTCCCCAGGCGACGAGCACGAGCGAGACAGCCGCGACGCCGGCCGCGATCATCCGCGATCGAGCCGGGTCGCCTACCCCCGCGACGGCGAGCACCGCGTGCAGGAGCGCCCCGATCGCCGACCAGCTGAACGCGATCCAGACGATGCCGAGCAGGGTGTCACCCACGATCGACGCCGGGTCCGAGTGCGCGGGTCCGTGCCCGGCGATCAGCAGCAGCGGGAGCAGCGCGAAGCCGAGTGCGCAGACGGCGGTGCCGAGCCAGAACAGCACACCGGATCCGCCGGTGGGCGCGTGGACCAGGATCCACCAGGGGAGCGCGAACAGCAGCGCGGGGATGGTCGGCAAGAGGAGCAGGCGCACAGCGATCTTCACGGGGTTTCGTCCTCGTGGCGCACCCGGCTCCCACCGCGAGAACACTCGCGGGGAGGCGTCGCGACGCCGTGTCGAATCGGTCAGATGTAAGCAGTGTATGCGGTGGTGGAGTCGAGCGTCGTGACCACTTCGGAGCAGGCGCGTGGGCTCGTGCGGCGGGCGGCCGCATCCGATCGCTCGACCGCGTCTGGTGGAGGAGTGCTGAGCCGCGCCGTCGCGTGGGACGCTCGCCCGAGTGGTCCAGGACGCCGGCACCGCCGTGCGGCGGACAACCCGAGCCGAGCGCCGTCACACGCCCGGAACGACAACGGCCCCGGACCTTTTGGAAGTCACGGGGCCGTCGAACGCGAGCGCTCAGCTGGCGGCGGTGTCGGGGATGCGGCGGGGCGTGGGCTCGGCCTTGGCCCCTTCCGGCTTGGACCCGGAGGGGACGCCCTTGAGGCTGTGGGCGTAGACGTCGACGTACTCCTGGCCGGTGAGGCGCATCAGCTCGTACATCACCTCGTCGGTGACGGCGCGCTCGACGAAGCGGTTGCCCGCCAGACCCTCGTACCGGGTGAAGTCGATGGGGGCGCCGAACTTGAGGGTGACCTTGCGGCGGCGCCACTTGAACGGTCCGGGCGGGGAGACCTGGTCGGTGCCGATCACGGCGACCGGGATGACGGGGACGCCGGTCTCCAGCGCCAGGCGCGCCATACCGGTCTTGCCCTTGTAGAGGCGGCCGTCGGGGGAGCGGGTGCCCTCGGGGTAGAGGCCGACGAGGCGGCCCTCGTCGAGGAGCTTGCGGGCCGCGTTGAGCGCGTCCTCGGCGGCCGAGGCGCCGCTGCGGTCGATCGGGTACTGCCCGGTGCCGCTGAAGAAGAACTTCTGCAGGCGGCCCTTGAACCCGGGGGTGTTGAAGTATTCAGCCTTGGCCAGGTAGTTGATGCGGCGCGGGCTCAGCAGCGGCGCGAACAACCAGTCGGCGAAGGACAGATGGTTACCCGCCATGATGGCGGGGCCGTCGGCAGGGATGTTCTCGACACCCTCGACGGTGGGCCGGTTGTAGAGATGAATGAACGGTCCCAGCAGCACGAACTTCAGCAGCCAGTAGAACATGACGTCCTTCCCCCGGGACCGGGATGAGTGGGCGGGTAACCTGCGTCGTTTGCGACTCTACCGCCGGGCGTGGATCACATCCAAGCGCAGCGCTGTATCTCACCACAATCGGCGCCGGGCGGCTCCGCGCGGGTCCCTCAGCGACCGCTGCGCGCGACCTTCGGCGGCCGCCGGTCCGCCTCCACGAGCAGCGCGCGCGCCAGTTCGGCGGCGCCGATCATGCCCGCCGCCTCCCCGAGCTGGGTGGTGCGGATGCGGGCCAGCGGGCGGTGCCCGGCGCCGGTGACCGACCGCGCGTACTCCTCGCGCGCCTCGTCCAGGAACAGCGGCGCCGAACTGCTCACCCCGCCCGCGATCACCACCAGATCCGGATCGAAGATGTCGCTCACGAACGCCAGTCCCAACCCCAGCCACTTCGCGAAATCGGCCATCGCGGCGGTCGCCACCGGATCGCCGTCCTGCGCCGCGCCCGCCACCCGGCGCCCGGTGAGCGAACCGGGATCGCGGAACACCTCTCTGGCCAGCACGGTGGAACGCTGCGGGTCGGTGGCGAGCAGTTCGATGGCGGTGTCGGCCAGCGCGGTGCCGCTGCAATAGCGCTCCCAGCAGCCGTGTTTGCCGCACGGGCAGGCGCGGCCCTGCGGCACCACCTGGAGGTGGCCGAGTTCGGGGGCGACGCCGTGCGTGCCGCGATACAGCTTGCCGTCGATGAGCAGCGCGGCTCCGATGCCGGTGCCGATGGCGACGAGCACCACGTTGTGCCCGCCCGTTGCCGCGCCGAACCGGTACTCGGCCCACGCGGCGGCGTTGGCGTCGTGCTCGAGCAGGACGGGCAGCCCGAGGCGGTCGGTGAGCCGCTGCGCGACGGGCGCGTTCTGCCAGGGCAGATGCGGGGCGAACCGCACGGTGGAGCGGTCGGCGTTGATGAAGCCCGCCACCGCCAGGCCGACCGCGCCGATCGGGTGGCGGCGGCACAGTTCCCGCACGGCGCGGTCCAGCGCGTCCTCGAGGGCGCGGGCGCTGTGCGGGGTGGGGGCCTGCACGGTGTCGAGCACCTCGCCCTGCCCGTTCACCACGGACGCGCGAATGTTGGTGCCGCCGACGTCGACTCCGACGGTCAGCGGGAGCTGGGTGGTCACATGGTGCGTCATGCCTTGATCGTCACGGGGATGCCGACGTAGCCGGAGCGCTTGCGCGCGGCGGCCGGGCGTTGACGGGAGCTGTTCTGGAGGGTGGACGGGTCGGAGGCGCCGTCGGTGTCACGCGCCGTCGCGTTCCCGGCGGGATCTTGCCGACGGTCCGCTGCCCGGCTGTCGCGCGGCGCGTGCCGATCACCGGTGGCGTCTCCGGCCGGGGCGCGGTGGGC
Source organism: Nocardia puris (assembly GCF_003315035.1). Taxonomy (GTDB): domain Bacteria; phylum Actinomycetota; class Actinomycetes; order Mycobacteriales; family Mycobacteriaceae; genus Nocardia; species Nocardia puris. The sequence goes on along the minus strand of NZ_QNRE01000006.1, from coordinate 170,525 downwards.
ATCGGCGTCCCGCGTGCGCTGGCCAGTATCCGACTCCGCCTCCGGATGATGGTGCGGCACACCTGTTTCCGGATCGAATTCGGTCGGCAGCACCGGCTCGACCGGCACCCCGGCCAGCGCCTCGCGCAGCACCGTGACGATCGCGGTGCCGTGCTCGGCGATCGCGGCGACCACCTCGTGGTGCTCGCCGCGCACCAGCGCCGCCGCCGCGCACACCGGGCACCAGCTGCACGCGGCCCACTCCGGCTGCCCCTGCGCGGCGCTGCGCCGCAGCACCGGTTCGACGCGTTCGAGCACGGTCTCGGCCAGCAGGCGTAGTTCGTCGGCGAATTCGGCGAACGAGTCGGGCTGGGTGTCGCGCGTCATCTCAGCGGCCCTCGGGGGTCGCGGGCCATTCGGCGGGATCGGGACGGAAGCGCACCACCAGGTAGCCGCTGTCGAGTTCGGCGGCGTCGACCGTGCACCGCCGCAACACCGGCGCCAAACGCACCCGCCGCCGGACGCCGTCCGCTCCCACGATCAAATCGTCCTCCACTCGTCCCAAACGCAGCGTCGCCGGATCGACGACCGGCAGGTGCATGCGCAGCGCGTACACCGAATGCAGTCCGTCGCCCGATTCCCATCGAACCACCGGCTCGCCGGAACCGGGCCGATCCGCGGCCGGATTGTCGCCAAGCATAAGGGCTCGAGCGGCCTCCGACGTGGCGTCGACGGCGTAGGAGAGCGCTTGCAGCGAGCCGATGCCGACCGGCTCGGGACCGGTGTGGCCCGCGATCAGCACCGGCGTGGGCGCCATCGAGCGCCGCAGCCGGTCTACCGCGTCCAGCTGTTCGGCGCGCCGGTTGGCGTACCAGTGCACGGCCGGGTGCACCGACTCGATCGGGCCTTCCGGTTCGGGGACCGCGGGCAGCACCTTGTTCACGATCACCGCGTCCAGGCGCAACCCGAGCAGCGCGGCCGCGGAGCGCACGCGTTCGGTCTCGATCACCGCGACCCGTTCGGCGACCGTCACCAGCGTCGCGCCGGTGCGGCTGTGGTCGGCGAGCAGATCGCGCACCTCGCCGACGGCCTTCGCGATCTTGTCCACCGTCGCGGCCAGCACGGCGCGGCGCAGATCGGTGCTGATCACGCTCATCGCCCGCGCGTGCGGCGGCCAGACCCGCTCCAGATATCCCAGCAGGGTTTCGGGGGCGGTGACGATGCGCAGCATGTCCGCCGAGGGCGGGCAGTCGATCACCAGCACGTCCCAGTCGTCCTCGTCGGCGTACTGCGCGATCTCCACCAGCATGAGCAGTTCCTGCACGCCGGGCAGGCCGGTCAGTTCCGCCGGGTCCAGGGCGGACAGGTCGAACCCGTGGTCGTGGCGCGCGTCGCCGAGCACGCGGACCACCTCGCGGAACCGGTCCTCGAGCAGCGCCAGCGAATCCACTTCGATCACATCGAGACCGGGCAGCACGCGGGCGACGCCGGTGACCGTGCCCGGATCGTGCGGGAAGCGGAAGCCGAGCGCGTCACCGAGCGAATGCGCCTGGTCCAGCGAGGCGAGCAGCACGGTGCGGCCCGCGCGGGCGTGCGACATCGCGGTGGCGCAGGCCAGGGTCGTCTTGCCGACGCCGCCCTTCCCGACGAACAACTCCAGCCGGGTGCGGGCGCGCTCGGCGTTCGCGCGCGCGGTCAGCCTTCGACCCGTTTCTTCAGTTCCTTCAGCGCGGTGTCGGTGATGACCTTCTCCGCTTTGCGCTTGAACATGCCGATCATCGGGATGTTCAGATCCACGGTGAGCTCGTAGGTGACCAGCGTCGCGCCGTCGGGCTCGTCGGCCAGTTCGTAGGTGCCGTCCTGGGCCTTCTGCAACTCACCGCTCACCAGCCGCCAGCTGACCGCCTTGTCGTCGGCGCGCCAGTCGTAGGACAGCACGTAGGTGTCCTTGACGACGCCCGCGTCCAGCACGAAACGGGCGGTGCGGGCGCGGCCGTCGGCGCCCTTGTCGAGCACCTCGACGGATTTCGCCGCCGCCACCCACTCCGGATACGACTCCAGGTCGGCGATGACGGCCATCACCCGATCCGACGGCGCCTCGATGCGGATCGACCTCTGGGTCCGGTCGGCCATGGTGGTCAGTAGTTCCTTTCCGGCGCCGCTGCGGGCGCCGCGGGGATCGTCAGGCCGCGGCGGTGGGCGACACGCCCGCGGGGCGGCCCGCCTCGAGCCGGGCCTTGATCTCGAACGACATCTCCTTGCCCGCGACGCGGCGCTTGCGGTTGGCGGCCGCCAGCTCGCGCGGGGACATCCGCCGCGCGCCCTCGGGCTCGCAGTGCAGGAAGTAGTGCATGATCACCCCGTCCAGCGAGGGCTCCAGCCACACCTCCATGGTGCCGGTCAACGCGCCGGTCACCGACCAGCGAATCCCCTTGTCGCCGCGGTCTTCCCGCACGTCGAGGGTGAGATCGGGCCACCATTGCCGCCACTTGTTCGGACCACCCAGCACCTCGGCGACCGCCGCGCCGGAGGCGGCGACGAACGTCTGGTCCGCGACCTGAATGCTGCTCACCCCGCTGAGCGTAGTAGATGACCGTCACAGACGGATTCGTCGCCGGGGGCGTGGGCGTCCGCGCCGGGGGTGCGATCGTGGGCGGCCGGGTCAACGTCGCAGGTGGCGCGGGTTCCGGGCGGTTCGGTCAGCGCAGCAGCTGACGCAGGCGCGCGCCGTGCGTGTCCCACCGCCAGTTCTCCTCGACCCACGCCCGACCGGCCTCGCCCATGCGGGCGGCGGCGTCGCGGTCGGCGAGGATGTCCACCAGCGCGTCGGCGATCTCGGTGACCTTGCGGCCGTCCACCACGCGACCCGTCCGGCCCTCGAGCACGGTCTCCGGCGCGCCGCCGGACCGTCCGGCCACCACGGGCACACCGGTCGCCGACGCCTCCAGGTAGACGATGCCGAGCCCTTCGACGTCCAGGCCCCCGCCGCGCGTGCGGCACGGCATGGCGAACACGTCGGCGAGGGTGTGGTGGGCGGCCAGTTCGGCCGAGGGGACGCGGCCGAGGAACTTCACGTCGTTCTCGACGCCGAGCGCGGCGGCGTAGGCGCGCAGCTTCTCCTCGTACGGGCCGCCGCCCGCGATCACCAGCACCGCGCCGTCCACCCGTTCGCGGATGTCGAGCATGGCGGTGATCAGCATGTCCTGGCCCTTGCGCGGCACCAGCCGCGACAGGCACAGGATGGTGGGCCGGTCGCCGAGGCCGTAGCGGGCGCGCAGCTCGGCCCTGGCGGCCGGGTCGGGACGGAACTTCTCGGTGTCGACCCCGGGCGGCAGGTACTCGAGCGCGGCGTCGCGGCCGAACGCGGAGGCGAACCGGCCGCGCGTGTATTTGCTGACGTAGGTGACGACATCGGTGTGGTCGCCGATGACGCGCAGCGTCTGGCGCGCGCCGGGCAGCATGGACCAGCCGACCTCGTGGCCGTGGGTGCTGGCGAGGATGCGCTCGGCGCCGGCGCGGCGCAGCGCGGGGGAGAGCAGCGCCAGCGGCGCGGCCGCGCCGAACCATACGGTGTCGCATTTCTCGTCGCGCAGCAGGCGTGCGGCACGCCGCAGCACCAGCGGGGTGGGCAGCATCAGCGTGGTCGGATGCCGGACCACCTGGAACTTCTGCTGGGCGTCGTACTTCAGGTGCGAGTCGCCACGCCAGCGGGGCGCGTAGACGACCAGATCGTCGGGGGCGAGCTGGCCCGCCATCGCCTGCAGATACGACTGGATACCGCCCGGCCGCGGCGGGAAATCATTGGTCACCAGCAGAGTTCGGGCCATGGGGGACAACCTACTTGGTGCGGCGGGCGCGGCGCCGCCGTGGTGGCTCGGTCATCGGGGGCGGGCCGGCAGCCAGTCGCGCCAGCCCGCGACGAAACTCGCGCGGCCGGTGCCCAGCACCTCGCGCAGGATCGCGTCCTCGCCCGCGACGTCGACCGGGGCCGCGGCGAGGCGGCGGTAGAGCGCGACGAGTCGCGCCTCGTCGTAGCGCTGCGCGACGTACTCGCTCACCGACCACGCCTGCTCGTAGGCGAGCACGGCGTTCGCACCGCCGAATTCGGGATCGGCGGGCAGATCGGCGGGCAGCGCGCCCCGGCGCAGGTCGGCGTCCAGGGTGGGGGCGATATCGGCGAAGGCGCGTTCACCATTGCGGTGCGCGGCGTACTCGGCGAAACCTTCGAGCATCCACTGCGGTGCGCCGTCGACGGTCTGGGCGCGGGCGGCGACGTGGGTGAGCTCGTGGCGCAACAGCGTGCTCATCGCCTCGGGGGACAGGCGGCGTCCGGCGTCGGGGCTGAACACCACGCGCTGGCCGGTGGGCTGGGTGCCCGGGGTGAACGGGTCGGAGACCGAGGCGGCGGCGACGCCGGTGAGCATCTGGGCGCCCGCGCGCACCAGGGCGGCGAACTCCGACGGGGTGGCGGCGACTACCACCAGCGCGGAGCGCGCCCAGTCCGGACCCCACAGGTCGGTGACCGAGGCGATCGCCTCGGGCAGGGCGGCGGCCAGCACCTCCATATCGGCGCGGTGGCTCGGGTGCCCGGCGACCAGCGAGTCGCGGCCGTCGGCGCCGGGGACGGTGACCGTCTCGATCGGGCCGAACGGTTCGAGCGTGCGGCGCACCGCCGCCAGGCGCGGGTCCTCGGCGGTGGGTTGGCCGGCGCTGTCGGTCACGAGGTGCTGAGCGGCCGGAGCGTCGGGTGTGACCGAATACGGCAGCGCGACAAGGGCGCCGCACACACCGGTGAGGAGGACGACGGCCGCCGCGGTGAGGACGAACTGGCATCGTCCCCGCGCTGTGCACCAGGCTCGTGCCCGTCGCCAACCGTCCATGGGTCCCTAGTATCGCCTGGCGGAATGGAACGGCGTGGAATCCATCGGCGCGACGGCCACCGGCACGCCGAAGGTGGAGGCGTGCAGCATCAGCCCGTTGCCCGCGTAGATGCCCACATGCGAGATCGAGGGGTAGAAGAACACGACGTCGCCGGGTTGCAGCTGGTCGCGGCTGACCGGGGTGCCGTAGCTCGCCTGCTGGGAGCTGGTGCGCGGCACGTTCTTGCCGACCTGCTTGAACGCCCACTGCACCAGGCCGGAGCAGTCGAACTGGTCGGGGCCGGTGGCGCCCCACACGTACGGGTCGCCGACGCGGGTGAGTCCCGCGGCGAGCGCGCTGGTGCCGCTGCCGGGCACCAGCCCCTGCAGGAGGGTGTCGCGGTCGAAGCCGGGCGGGAAGGGGGAACCGGCCAGCGCCGACTTGTCGCCCGCCGACAGCGCGCCCCACGCCTCGACGACCTGCGCGATGGCGCCGCCCAGATCGCTGCGCTTGCGCTCCAGATCGGCGCGCAAGCGCTCGGCCTCGGCGGCGGCGCTCCCGGCCGCGTCGGCGGCGGCGCGGGCCGCGGACTCGGCGGTCTCGGCGGCGTCGGTGGCCTTCTTGAACCGGCTCAGTTGATCCGTGGTCTGCTGGGTGAGGACGTCCAGCGTGGACATCTGATCGAGCAGGCGCTGCGGGGAATCGCTCACCAGGACCGCGTACATGCGGTCGGTGCGCGCGCCGGTGTAGGTGGCGATCGCGGTGCGGTCGATGACCGGCTGGTACGCGCGGACCTCGGCGCGGGCGGCGTCGGCCAGGCGGGTGGCCTCGGCCAGTTTCGCGTCGGCCTCGCGCTGGGCGGCCAGCTTGGCGTCGAGTTCCTCCTGGACGCCGAGCGCCTGCTGATTGAGCTGTTCGGACTCGCGCGACAGCTCGATCATCCGCTGCACGGCATCGCTCGCGGTGGCGGGCAGCGAGGCCGGATCGGCGCCGGCCGGGCCGCCCGCGCACAGCGCGGTGACCAGGGCGGTGGCCGTCAGCGCGGCGCCCACCAGACGCTTGGCGCGAAGTCCTCGATGCTCAGCGGTCACAGCCTGCCTGCCCCGTTCTCTCGTGATGCCGACTCGTGCGGTGGAAAGCGACGCTGTCGCCCAGACGGAGCGCGGAGACGGGTTCGGCGGCTCTGCTCCCCGGGTAGGTCTCATTTAGGTTACGAAACGGCCGCGGTCGGTGTCCAGTGGAGAACGAACCGATCACGGCCGGCGGGCGGAGAACCGGGTCGCGACGGGCGCGACCCGGTTCCGCGGATCAGAAACGGCGGGCGCCCGCGAACGGCATCGACGAGATCGGGGCGATCATCACCGGGGTGCCGGAGGTGGAGGCGTGGATGACGTTGCCGTCGCCCGCGTACAGGCCGGAGTGGCCGCCGCCGTAGAACGACACCAGGTCGCCGGGCTGGAGGCTGTCGAGCGAGACCGGGCTACCGGCGGACAGCTGCGCGCCGCTGGTGCGGGGCAGCTCCATGCCGGCCTGGCGGTAGGCCCACTGCACGAGGCCCGAGCAGTCGAAGGCGTTGGGGCCCGCGGCGCCGTAGACGTAGGGCGCGCCGAGCTTGGTGCGGGCGGCGTCGAGCGCCACCTCGCCGAGGGTCTTCTGCGGCGCGACGAACGGCGGCGGGGTGCCGGGCGGGGTGCCGAGCTGCAGGCCGGGGATCTCGGCCGGGATCGGCAGGCCGTCGGGCACCTCGAAGGTGCCGATGCCGGGGATGGTCACCGGCTGGGCCGAGGCGGGCGCGGCGGGGAGGAGGAACGCGCCGATGGTGGCAGCGCCGAGAGCTCCGGCGGCAACGGCTCGCTGCGCCTGTCGCTTGACGGTGTTGGTCGCCATGATGCGGGTACTTCCTATCTGCCCCACGACGCCGCACCCGGTGGCGCGGCGGACTGCGTGGCACCGCACCGGTCTGGCGCGGCGAACTCCGTGAGGTCTCGAAAAGGTTACGAACACGTCACGAGGGTTTGTAAAGTCGCGGGCATCCGAAATGCGGGCGCTCAACAATTGGCCGTGGGTATATCTGCGAGGTATCTCACAGCAATCACGAAACGATAACGACGGCGCGTAGCCGGCCCGCGGGCGCCTCGCCGCGGCCCGGTGTCTCAGGTGGGCGTCGGCGTGTCGCGGGGTCCGATTTCCGGAGATATCCCCAGGTCACACCGCGTGTTCCAGCATAGGTCGCGCTATGGAACCGGTCGCTTGCCCATGTGTGCCCTCGTGGGGTCCCCGCGCCGTCCCTCCGGCCTGTACGCCGTATCGGACACGCCCGGGCGCTCATTCATCGCGCGCGGAAATGTGATCTGGCTCGCTTTTTCGTGTTCTAGATCATTCCGGGGGTATTCGAGCGAAGTCCTCGCGCGAGAAATTCGGACTTTTCACGCGATTCGTCGCGTGCGCGGATCTGTCGGACCCCGGTCCTAGGCTGCACGCCGTGCCCGACCCCGCCGCGCGCCGGGCCGCTGCCGTGCAGCTGGCCTTCGACGAACTCGACACCCCGCTGTACGACACCACGTTCGTGGTCGTGGACCTGGAGACCACCGGCACCAGCGCCGAGGCGGACGCCATCACCGAGATCGGGGCGGTCAAGGTGCGCGGCGGCGAGGTGCTGGGGGAGTTCGCGACGCTGGTGAACCCGGGCCGGTCCATCCCGCCCGCCGTCGTGCACGTCACGGGCATCACCACCGCCATGGTCTACGAGGCGCCGCGCATCGAGGCGGTGCTGCCCGGCTTCCTGGAGTTCGCGGCGGGCGCGGTGCTGGTGGCCCACAATGCCCGGTTCGACACCGCCTTCCTGCGCGCGGCGGCGTCGCGCTGCGCGCTGGAGTGGCCGAAGGCGCCGGTGCTGTGCACGGTGAAGCTGGCGCGGCGCGTGCTCGGCCGCGACGAGGCGCCCTCGGTGCGCCTGGCGACGCTGGCCAGGATCCTGGGCGCGAGCGTCCAGCCCACGCACCGCGCGCTCGATGACGCCCGCGCCACCGTCGACGTCCTGCACGCGCTGATCGCCCGCGTGGGAAACCAAGGGGTGCACAGCCTCACCGAGCTGATGGACTACCTGCCCGATGTCACGTCCACGCAGCGCTCGAAACGCACACTGGCCGTTGATCTCCCGCGCGCCCCCGGCGTGTATCTGTTCCGTGGACCGTCCGACGAAGTCCTATATATAGGGACGGCGGTGGATCTGCGCCGCCGTGTGCGCAACTACTTCACCGGTTCGGAGACCAGGGGTCGGATGAAGGAGATGGTGGCGCTGGCCACACGTGTAGACCACGTGGTGTGCGCGCACGGGCTCGAGGCCGGGGTGCGGGAGCTGCGGCTGCTGGCCGCGCACGCGCCGCCCTACAACCGGCGGTCCAAGTTCCCCAAGCGCGCCTGGTGGCTGACGCTCACCGACGAGCCGTTCCCGCGCTTCGCCGTGGTCCGCACCCCCACCCGGGATGCGCTGGGCCCCTTTACTTCCCGGCAGGACGCGGCCGACGTGGGCGCGACCCTCGCCGAACACGCCGGGCTGCGCACCTGCACCACCCGACTGCCCCGGATGGGCCGCCACGACTGCCCGCCCGCGGTGGTCGGCGGCTGCCCGGCCGCCACACCCGCCGGAACACCGGCGGACACAAAGGAATACGCGCCCGCGCCCGCCGCCGTGCGCGCCCTGTTCGCCGGCGCCGACGACGCGGTGCTGCGCGCCATGCTGGACCGCATCGAAACCCATTCGAATGCGGAGCATTTCGAGGCCGCCGCCCGGTTGCGAGATCGCGCGGCAGCGGTGATCCGCGCCGTGCACCGCACCCAGCGGCTCGCCGCCGTCGCGCGGGTCGCCGAACTGATCGCCGCGCACCCCGACGGCGCGGGCGGCTGGGATTTCGCGGTGATCCGGTACGGCCGCCTGGCCGGGGCCGGCGTCGCTCGCCGCGGCGCCCCGCCCATGCCGATCGTCGACCAGATCGTCGCCGCCGCCGAAACCGTGCTCCCCGATGGCGACGACGCCACCGGCCCGCCCCTGCGCGGCGCCGTCCCCGAGGAGACCGGCCTGATCGCGCGCTGGCTGGAACGCCCCGGCACCCGCCTGGTGCGCGTCAGCGAGGGCTTCCGCGAGCCCCGCTTCGGGGCGGGCCGCCTGCTGGGCTGGGCCGCGGCCGCGGAGTCCGCCGCCCGCACCCGCCCGGTCGAGGACGACTACGTCGACCATCGCGGCTGACCCGCGCTCTCGTTCGCGTGGCCGCCAGACCTGGACAATCGGCACTCGACGAGCACCCCACGAGACCCCGCACAGCCCCCGCTCGCCGACCCGCTCAGACCTCGGGCACATCGCGGTGCCGACAGCCGGACGCCACCGCGCGGCGCGTCCGAGGGGGACCGCGCCCGCCCAACTAGGCTGGCTCCCATGATTAACGCGATCGTGCTGATCCAGGCCGACAACGGGCGCATCCCCGAGACCGCGCAGGCGGTCGCCGACACCGAAGGGGTCGCCGAGGTGTACTCGTGCGCCGGTGACGTGGACCTGATCGCGATCGTGCGGGTGCGCGACCACGAGCAGATCGCCGAGGTGGTGACCGAGCGCATCGACAAGACGCCCGGCGTGCTGCGCACCACCACGCACATCGCGTTCAAGTCGTACTCGCGCGCCGACGTGGAGGCCGCGTTCTCGCTGGGGGAGTGACCTGTCCGGGCGTTTCGGTGCCCGGTTCAGTCCTCGCCGAGGGTGTACGACAGCTTCGCCCAGGAATCCAGCAGCGTCGCCGCCTGCCCGCTGTCGATCGCGGCGGCGGCGCGCTCGACGCCCGCGGCCAGCGCCTCGTGCAGGTCGGCGTCGGGATCGCCGATCCCGCGCGACAGGTCGTAGGCCACGATCGCGGCGGCCGAGTTCACCAGCACGGCGTCGCGCGCCGCGCCCGGTGTCCCGGCCAGCACCGCCCGCGCCACACCGGCGTTGACCTGGTTGTCGCCGCCGCGCAGCGCGTCCAGATCGACCCGCGCGATGCCGATCTTCGTCGGGTCGATGGTGGTGCGCCGGGTCCGTCCGCCCGACACCACCCAGGTGTCGGTGGTGTCGGCGGTGGTGATCTCGTCGAGTCCGTCGTTGCCGCGCACCACCAAGGCGCTCGCGCCGCGCTCGGCGAACACGCCGGCGATCACCGGCAGCAGGTCGGCGAACGCGCACCCCACCAGTCCGGCGCGGGGCTGGGCCGGATTGGTCAGCGGGCCCAGCACATTGAAGATGGTCGGGATGCCGATCTCGCGGCGCGCGGCGCCCGCGAAGCGCAGCGCGGGATGGAACACCGGCGCGAAACAGAATCCGATCCCCACCTCACGCACGCAGCGCGCCACCGACTCCGGCCCGAGGTTGAGCCGGATGCCCAGCGCCTCGAGCACATCGGCCCCGCCGGTCTTGGACGACGCGGCCCGGTTGCCGTGCTTGACCACCGGCACACCGGCCGCGGCCACCACGATCGAGGACATGGTGGAGATGTTCACCGAACCCGAACGGTCGCCGCCGGTGCCGACGATGTCGACCGCGTCGCCGTCGACGCGCACCAGGCGGGCGTGCCCGAGCATGCCGGTGGCCAGTCCGCCCAGCTCCTCGGGGGTGGGGCCCTTGATCTTCATCGCGACGCCGAACGCGGCGATCTGCGCGGAGGTGGCGTTGTCGGACATGATCTCGTCCATGGCCCAGGCGGTGTCCGCCGCGGCCAGATCGTCACCGTCGGCAAGGGTTCCCAGCACCTGGGGCCAGCTGCGCGCGCTCATCTTCCCAACTTCTCCCGTCGAACCGCCGGTTCGCCATCGAATTTCCACCGAGCGTAGTGGTAGTCAGCGCCCGCCCGCGCCCTCCGGTCCGGGTTGCAGCACATCCCAGCCGTCGGCCGACCCGTCATGGCGCTGCGCGAGCCCGGCCATCCTGGACCGCTCCTGCGACAGATGCAGCGCGTCCACCACCTGTACGCGCTGCAGGATCAGCGTCTCCAACGGGTCGGTGCCCGGCCCGCTGGGATGCGGCGCGGGCGCGTACTCGTCCTGCGCGGCGAGCTCACAGACCCGCGCGACCTGGTCCGGAGGGACGCGCAGATGGTGGCGCAGCACCGCGGGGGCGTCCGGCCGCAGACCCGTGGCGCGCGCCAGCGCCGCCGAACTCGCCTCGGCGTCGTCGAAGCCCTGGGCCACCACCACCAGGTCGGCGCGGGCCGGATCGAGCGTCGCCGCACCGCCACGCCCGAACAGCCGCCGCAGGAATCCCGGTGCCACATCGGCCTCCTCGTCTCAGGTTCTCCTCATACTCGCCTGCCATCATGGCGGCGTCCGCGCAGGTCGTCGCGGCCGGGACCGGTGCGTCGCCGCGGACACGCCGACACCTCCCCAGTCCCCGTCCGTCCGTGCGTTTTCCGACACGGACGGTCAACTTCCATACCCGGGTACTCCTGTCGTACTACGACGAGTCATACTTACCCCGTGACGACCGCAGTAGGGACCCCAGGATCGGCCATTACCCAGCGTGTGCACTCGCTGAACCGGCCCAACATGGTCAGCGTCGGGACCATCATCTGGCTGTCGAGCGAGCTGATGTTCTTCGCCGGCTTGTTCGCCATGTACTTCGTCGCGCGCGCCCAGGCCCCGGGCGACTGGCCGCCCCCGCCCACCCACCTGAACCTGGCACTGGCCATTCCGGTGACGGCGGTGCTGATCGCGTCGTCGTTCACCTGCCAGATGGGCGTGTTCGCCGCCGAGCGCGGCGACGTGTTCGGCCTGCGGCGCTGGTACGTCGTCACCCTGCTGATGGGCACGTTCTTCGTGCTCGGCCAGGGCTACGAGTACATCCAGCTCGCCAACCACGGCACCACGATCGCCAGCAGCGTGTACGGCTCGGTGTTCTACATCACCACCGGCTTCCACGGCCTGCACGTCATCGGCGGCCTCATCGCGTTCGTGTTCCTGCTGATCCGCACCAAGGTCAGCAAGTTCACCCCCGCCCAGGCCACCGCCGCGATCGTCGTCTCCTACTACTGGCACTTCGTCGACATCGTGTGGATCGGGTTGTTCGCGACGATCTACTTCGTCCGTTAGCCGGTCGCGCCCCGAAGCATTTGCACAAGTCGGTTCCGTCTACTCCAAAGGGACACAGATGAGTTCATCTCCCCCGTCAGCGCCAGAGCCCGCCAGCCCCGGGACCGGCCAGGCCAGCAAGACCCGCAAGCAGCGCCGCCTGCGCAGGCGCCTCGCGGGCGGTCTCGCGCTCCTGGTGGGACTGGTCGGGGCCGGCTTCCTCGCGACGGCTCTCACCCCGGAGCCCCAGGTGGCGATCGCCGAGCAGGACCAGTCCGCGCTGATCCGCGAGGGCAAGCAGCTCTACGAGACCTCCTGCATCACCTGCCACGGCGCCAACCTGCAGGGCGTCGAGGACCGCGGCCCCAGCCTGGTCGGCGTCGGTGAGGCCGCGGTCTACTTCCAGGTGTCCTCGGGTCGTATGCCGCTGGCCGCCAACTCGGCGCAGGCCACCCGCAAGCCGCCGAAGTTCGACGCGCAGCAGATCGACGCGCTGGGCGCCTACATCAACGCCAACGGCGGTGGCCCCACCGTGGTCCGGGACGCGAACGGCGAGATCGCCCAGGAGTCGCTGCGCGGTGACGACATCGCGCGCGGTTCGGAGCTGTTCCGCATGAACTGCGCGTCATGCCACAACTTCACCGGTAAGGGCGGCGCGCTGTCCTCCGGCAAGTACGCACCGCCGCTGGCGCCCGCCAACGAGCAGGAGATCTACACCGCGATGCTGACCGGCCCGGAGAACATGCCCAAGTTCTCCGACCGCCAGCTGACGCCCGAAGAGAAGCGCGACATCGTCGCCTACGTCATGAACGCGTCCGAGGAGCGCACCCCCGGTGGCTACGGCCTCGGCGGCTTCGGCCCCGCGACCGAGATGGTGGCGGTCTGGATCGTCGGCATCGTGCTGACGGTCGGCGCGGCGATGTGGATCGGATCCCGCACATGAGTGAACAGGAGCGTGACGACGTGAGTCGCCCGGAAGAGGGGCCAGAACTGTCGAAGGGGCCGGCGCCGAAGCCCGCCGACCCGACCATCGACGAACTGGACGCGATGACGCGGGACGAGCTGGTCGAGCTCGGCACCGCCCGCGACGGCGTCGAGGTCGTCTACCGCGCCGAGCGCTTCCCGGTGCCGGGCACGCGGGCGGAGAAGCGCGCCGAGCGCCAGGTCACGTTCTGGTTCGCGATCTCCGGTCTGGCGGCCGCCGCGCTGATCGGCGTGTACCTGTTCTGGCCGTGGGAATGGAAGGGCGTCGACGACGAAGGCCACGCGGCCTACTCGCTGTTCACCCCGCTGATCGGCCTGACCTTCGGTATCTCGGTGCTGGTCATCGGTGTGGCCGCGGTGCTGATCCGCAAGAAGTTCATCCCCGCCGAGATCTCCATCCAGCAGCGCCACGACGGCCCGTCCGACGAGGTCGAGCGCCGCACCCTGGCGGCCGAGCTCGCGGACGCGGGCGAGACCTCCACCCTGGGCCGCCGCAAGATGATGCTGCGGACCGCGGGCGCCGGCGTCGGCGTGCTGGGCATCGGCTCGCTGCTGGTGTTCGCGGGCGGCATGATCAAGAACCCGTGGGCCAAGGGCGACAAGTCCGAGCTGTGGGTCTCGGGCTGGACCCCCGACTACGAGGGCGAGACGATCTACCTGCGGCGCGACACCGGCCGTCCCGAGGACATCGTGCTGGTGCGTCCCGAGGATCTGGATGCCGGCGCGATGGAGACTGTGTTCCCCTGGAAGGAGAAGTGGCGCGGCGACTCGCACGCCACGCTGCAGTCCCTGCGCGGCATCCGCAACTCCGTGATGCTGATCCGCCTGCGCACCGAGGACGCGGAGACGGCGATCAAGCGCAAGGGCCAGGAGAGCTTCAACTTCGGCGACTACTTCGCCTACTCGAAGATCTGCACCCACCTCGGCTGCCCGACCTCGCTGTTCGAGCAGCAGACCAACCGCATTCTGTGCCCGTGCCATCAGTCGCAGTTCTCGGCGACCGAATGGGGTAAGCCGATCTTCGGCCCCGCGGCTCGCGCGCTGCCGCAGCTGCCGATCACCGTCAACACCGAAGGCTTCCTGGTCGCCAACGGCGACTTCATCGAGCCGCTCGGTCCGGCCTTCTGGGAGCGTCGCTCATGAGTCCTTCCGCACTGGCGGCCCAAGCCAACGAGATGGACGAGCGCTACCGCGCGGCCGCGTTCGTCAAGCGCTCGATCAACAAGGTCTTCCCGACCCACTGGTCGTTCCTGCTGGGTGAGATCGCGCTCTACTGCTTCATCATCCTGCTGATCTCGGGTGTGTACCTCACCCTGTACTTCGACCCGTCGCTGGCGCACGTCACCTACGACGGCGCCTACCAGCCGCTGCGCGGCGTCGGCATGTCGCGGGCCTACGAGACGGCGCTGAACATCTCCTTCGAGGTGCGCGGCGGCCTGTTCGTCCGCCAGGTCCACCACTGGGCGGCGCTGCTGTTCGCGGCGTCGATCATCGTGCACCTGTTCCGCATCTTCTTCACCGGCGCGTTCCGCAAGCCGCGTGAGGGCAACTGGGTGATCGGCTCGCTGCTGCTCATCCTGGCGATGTTCGAGGGCTTCTTCGGCTACTCGCTGCCCGACGACCTGCTCTCGGGCACCGGCCTGCGCGCCGCGTTCTCCGGCATCACCATCTCCATCCCGGTGATCGGCACCTGGATGCACTGGCTGATGTTCGGCGGCGATTTCCCGGGCGAGATCATCATCCCGCGCCTCTACATCGCGCACGTGCTGCTGGTGCCCGGCATCATGCTGGCCCTGATCGCCGCCCACGTGGCGCTGGTCTGGTACCAGAAGCACACCCAGTTCCCCGGACCGGGCCGCACCGAGAACAACGTGGTGGGCGCGCGCATCGTGCCGGTGTTCGCCGCCGACCAGGGCGCGTTCTTCGCCTTCACCCTCGGCATCATCGGCCTGATGGGCGGTCTGCTGCAGATCAACCCGATCTGGAACCTGGGTCCGTACAACCCGTCCCAGGTGTCGGCGGGTTCGCAGCCCGACTTCTACATGATGTGGACCGACGGCATGGCCCGTCTGATGCCGCCCTGGGAGCTCTACATCGGCCGCTACACGGTGGCCGCGGTGTTCTGGGTGGCGCTGATCATGGGTCTGGTGTTCACGCTGCTGATCGCCTACCCGTGGATCGAGAAGCGCCTGACCGGCGACGACGTGCATCACAACCTGCTGCAGCGGCCGCGCGACGTGCCGGTGCGCACGGCGATCGGCGCCATGGCGATCACCTTCTACGTGGTGCTGACGCTGTCCTGTATCAACGACATCATCGCGCTGAAGTTCGACATCTCGCTGAACGCGACCACCTGGATCGGCCGCATCGGCCTGCTGCTCGGACCGCCGCTGGCGTACTTCATCACCTACCGGTTCTGCCTCGGCCTGCAGCGCAGTGACCGCGCCGTGCTCGAGCACGGCATCGAGACCGGTGTGATCAAGCGCCTGCCGCACGGCGAGTACATCGAGGTGCACCAGCCGCTCGGCCCGGTCGACGACCACGGTCACCCGATCCCGCTCGAGTACCAGGGCGCCCCGGTGCCGAAGAAGATGAGCAAGCTGGGCTCGGCGGGCAAGCCGGGCACCGGCAGCTTCCTGCGGCCCGACCCGGCGGCGGAGTCGGAGCGCAACTTCGAGATCGAGCACGAGCAGGAGCACGCGCAGCTGCGCGCGCTCGCGAAGGCGCAGGAGAAGGCCGCGGGCGGTGGCAAGCACAGCCACTGACCGCCAGGTCGGAAAAGGGCAGGCCCCGAGTCGGTTTCGACTCGGGGCCTGCCCCGTCTCCGGGACCGGTTCAGCGGCGGCGGGCCGCTTCGATGGCCTCGAACTTGGCCAGGTTGTGGCGGGCGTCGGCCAGCGCGTCGTGCGCGTCCGGGGGCACCGGCGGCAGCGGGGGATGGCCGTGGGCGTCCCAGTGCTGGCGCAGCTCGTTGGTGTAGCGGGGCAGTTCGGTGGGCAAGGCGGTCATCGACCCCCACAGCTGGCACAGAGCCACGTGGTCGTAGGCGCCGACCCACGCCCACAGCTCGGGCTGCACGGACGTGCGGGGGACCAGAAACTTGTAGAGATCGTCGCGGATCTGCTCGCGGCTGCGCCACAGCGGTGAGGACTCGGGCGGCAGCAGGGGCAGCACGTGCTTGCGCACCCACGGCCCGGCCCGTCCGGCGTCGAATTCGGTGGACACCGCGTAGTACTCGCGGCCGTCCTCGCAGACGACGCCGATGGAGACCAGGTCGATGACGACCCCGTCCTCGATGAACTCGCAGTCGTAGAAGTACCTCAGCGAACCTCTCCCTCGATGCTCGGGTTACCGCGGCGCTCGCCGCCGGACCACCCTATGCGGCGGCGGGACCGCCCGCGGGCAGGGCCCACCGAGGTGTCGATACCTCACCCCCACGGGGTGTGCGATACACCCCACCTCGGGGTATCTGCGCGACCGCGCGGTCCGTATTCTGAACAGGTGAACTGGACCGTCGACGTACCCATCGATAGCCTGCCGGAACTGCCGCCGCTGCCCGCGGAGCTGCGCCGCCGCCTGGACGACGCACTGGCGCGCCCGGCGCTGCAGCAGCCGTCGTGGGATCCCGAGCAGGCGGCCAAGATGCGCACCGTGCTGGAGAGCGTGCCCCCGATCTGCGTGCCCGCCGAGGTGGAGGAGCTGCGCACCCAGCTCGCCGAGGTGGCCAGGGGCGAGGCGTTCCTCATGCAGGGCGGCGACTGCGCGGAGACCTTCGCCGACAACACCGAACCGCACATCCGCGGCAACATCCGCACTCTGCTGCAGATGGCCGTGGTCCTCACCTACGGCGCCAGCATGCCGGTGGTGAAGGTGGCCAGGATCGCGGGCCAGTACGCCAAACCGCGCTCCTCCGACACCGACGCGCTGGGCCTGAAGTCCTACCGCGGCGACATGATCAACTCGCTGGTGGCCGACGAGGCGCTGCGCGTGCACGACCCCTCGCGCCTGGTGCGCGCCTACGCCAACGCCAGCGCCGCCATGAACCTGGTGCGCGCCCTGACCAGCGCGGGCATGGCCGATCTGCACAAGGTGCACGACTGGAACCGCGATTTCGTCGCGCAGTCGCCCGCGGGCGCGCGCTACGAGGCGCTGGCCGAGGAGATCGACCGCGGCCTGGCGTTCATGACGGCCTGTCGCGTCAACGATCCGAGCCTGCAATCCGCGCGCATCTACGCCAGCCACGAGGCGCTGGTGCTGGACTACGAGCGCGCCATGCTGCGCCTGAGCGACCACCCGGTGACCGGTGACCCGGTGCTCTACGACCTGTCCGCGCACTTCCTGTGGATCGGGGAACGCACCCGTCAGCTCGACGGCGCGCACATCGCGTTCGCGGAGCTGCTGGCCAACCCGATCGGCCTCAAGATCGGCCCCACCACCACGCCCGAGCAGGCGGTGGAGTACGTGGAGCGGCTGGACCCGAACAACGAGCCGGGCCGGTTGACGATCGTGTCGCGCATGGGCAACGGCAAGGTCCGCGACGTGCTGCCGCCGATCATCGAGAAGGTGCAGGCCACCGGCCACCAGGTGATCTGGCAGTGCGATCCCATGCACGGCAACACCCACGAGGCGTCCACCGGGTTCAAGACCCGCCACTTCGACCGCATCGTGGACGAGGTGCAGGGCTTCTTCGAGGTGCACCGCGGGCTGGGCACCCACCCCGGCGGCATGCACATCGAGCTGACCGGCGAGGACGTCACCGAATGCCTCGGCGGCGCCCAGGACATCTCCGATCTGGACCTCAACGACCGCTACGAGACCGCCTGCGACCCGCGCCTGAACACCCAGCAGTCGCTGGAGCTGGCGTTCCTGGTCGCGGAGATGCTGCGCTGAAACAGTCTGGGCCGCACGGGGTTTCGTGCGGGCCGTGAAACAGCGACGAGCGGGGCGATCGAAAGATCGCCCCGCTCGCGTCGTTCGGGGGCCTCTCGGATCGGCTCTCCGCGCGCGGTCCGCCGCGGCAGTGCCGAACTCACCAGGGGTGTCAGCGGGTGGCCGACCTCGATCAGAACGGCAGGGCCGTCAGCGTCACCACGCTGCCGGACTCGACCAGGGTGCCCACGGCGGGGCTCTGGCCGATGATGGACCCGTTGGGGTTGGAGAGGATCTGGTTCACCGTCACCCGCAGGCCGAGCTCCTGCAACGCCGTGCGGGCCTCCTCGACGTCCTGGCCGATCACGTTCGGGATGCGGATGGCGTTGGACACGATGAGCGTCACCCCGTTGCCCGCGTCGACCAGGACGCCCGCGGCCGGGTCGGTGCCGATCACCTGGTCGGTCTGGATGGCGCGGTCGAATTCGGGCCTGGTGCCGCTCACGGCGATACCGGCGGCGGTGAGTATCGCGGTGGCCTCCTCGACGGTCTTGCCGCGCACATCCGGCACCTTGACCGGCTGGGCGCCGTTGCTGCGGTAGACCTTCACCTGCGCGCCCATGGGCAGCACGGTGCCGGGCGCCGGGTCGGCCTTCGCGAAGGAGCCCTCCGCGGCGGTGCTGCCCACCTCGCCCGCGTCGACCGGTTGCAGGCCCGCGTCCCTGATCAGCTGGTTGACCTCGTCGATGTCCGCGCCGGGCCGCAGCTCGGGGACGCGCGGCTTGCCGCTGGACACCAGCACCTCGACGGTCGAGCCCTTGGTGACCTTGGACCCGGCCGGCGGGTCGCTGCCGACCACGTTGCCGACGGGGATCACGTCGGAGGCCTTCTGCCTGGTGTCGGTGTCGAAACCGGCCTGCTCGAGCTTGGCCAGCGCCTGTTCGGTGTTGAGCCCGGCGATATCGGGGACCGATTCGTAGCGCCCTACACCCAGCCACCAGCCGCCGATGCCGAAGAGCAGCGTGAGGACGGCGACGATCGCCACCCAGATCAGGGTGGTGCGCCGGGAGCGCTGCCGATCGGCGCCGAACGGCGGCGCGGGCTGGTGCGACCCGACGGGTTGCACGTCGCGCGGCGGCGGTGGGGGTTGGTGGTAGTCGGCCGGCCCGTACTCGCTGCGCTGCTGCGGCGCGGTGACCACTTTCGTGTGCTGGCGCGGCGGCGGGGTGTGCGGTTGCGGCGCGTGCGCGGCCTGCGGCGTGGCGACCGGGCGGAAGGCCGCGCTGAGGTGCTCGGCGGAATCCTTCGGCGCGGGCACCCGGTAGGGCGGCAGATTCAGCGCGCCCGCGATGGCGCGCAGTTCGGCGGCCATCTCGCCGGCGTCGGCGAACCGGTGCGAGGGTTCGCGCGCGGTGGCGCGGGCGACCAGCGCGTCGAACTCCGGCGGCACGCCCGCGATGAACTGACCGGGGCTCGGCACGTCGTTCTCGATGCGCTGGTACGCCACCGACAGCGAGGTGTCGCCGGTGAACGGCACACGGCCGGTGAGCAATTCGAAGATCAGCACGCCGAAGGCGTACACGTCGCTGCGCGAGTCGGCGGTGCCGCTGGTGACCTGCTCGGGGGAGAGGTAGGCGGCGGTGCCGAGGATGACGCTGGCCGAGGTGGTGTTGGCGGCGGCGACCGCGCGCACCAGGCCGAAGTCGGCGATCTTCACCTCGCCGGAGTCGGAGATGAGCACGTTCTCGGGCTTCACATCGCGGTGCACCAGCCCGGCCGCGTGCGCGACCCCGATAGCCGAGAGCACCGGTTCGGCGACCGCGTACACCGCGTGTGGCGGCATCGGGCCGCGTTCGCGCAGCAGTTCGCGCAGCGTGCCGCCCTCGACGAGCTCCATGATGAGGAACGGGTGGTCACCGTCCACGCCCTGGTCGTACACCGCGACCAGGGACTGGTGCTTGAGCTTGGCGACGGCGCGGGCCTCGAACTCGAAGCGCGAGAGGAACTGGGGATCGCTCGCGAACTTGGGATCCATCACCTTGATGGCGACCGGGCGGTCCAAGCGGATGTCGACGCCACGGAAGACCATCGACATCCCGCCCCGAGCAATGGGCGCGTCGATCCGGTAGCGCCCCTCCAACATCTGCCCGATCAAGTGATGTCCTCCGGCTTTCACAAAGTGCTCACCCCTCGCTCCGTACGCGAACAGCGACCGGCCGCCCCGTGCGGCCACCCACGATCGTAGCCGTGCCGGTGCCGCGAACCGCGCCCTCGGCCGGGTGTGACACGACGCGTGCCGCGGCAGGGTCTACCGTTGTGCGCGTGAGTGCCTTTCCTTGCAGCGAGGATGTCCTTCCGGCGTCGGTGAAACTGCTGTCGTTGCCCGAGGTGGCCGATCGGCTCGGGATCGTCGTCACCAGGGTTCACCAGATGTTGCGCGACCATCAGCTTCTCGCCGTGCGCCGCGACGGCGTCGCGGGCGTCCCCGAGGTCTTCTTCGACTCCACCGGCGCGGTGGTCAAACCGCTGCCCGGCCTGATCACGGTCATGCGGGACTCGAAGTACACCGACGAGGAGATCCTGGAGTGGATCTTCACCGACGACGATTCGCTGCCGGGCAAGCCGGTGGACGCGCTGCACGGGCCGCTGGCGCGCGAGGTCGTCCGCCGCGCGGCCGCGGACCCGTTCTGAAACCGGGCATACTTGCCGGCTCCCACCTCTGGAATTCCGATCGAGTCACGCAATCCCGGCCTGAGCACGCTCCGGGTGTCTCCATGGCGTGGATCTACCTGTTGCTCGCCAGCGGGCCGATCGCTTTCTGGTGATGCGGGCGGTCGCGGAGCCGCTGGTCGGGTAGCCGGTCAGTCCCGGCGGATCAGGCTCGTGACGAGGTGCGAGCCCGCGACGGCGAGCCTGTGCCGTCGGGGGACCACCGCGCGCGCCTGGAAGACGGCGTAGCCGGACTCCTCGATGCGGGTCAGGATGGCCGCGTAGAGCGTGCTCGCGGCGCGGATGGCCGGGCGCACGCGCGGGGTCAGCAGGTCGATGCCGGGGTCGGCAAGGCGGTACAGGTCGCGGTTGACGGCGATGAGGTGGGCCAGCGCGCGCCGCACGCGGGGGTCGGTCCGTCCCGTGCGGCGGCAGCGGGCCAGCAGGTCGGCGTCCACGCCGAAGGCTGCCAGTTCGTCGGCGGGCAGGTAGATCCGGCCCCGGTCCAGATCCTCGGCGACGTCGCGCAGGAAATTGGTGAGCTGGAACGCCTCGCCCAGGGCGGCGGCGGCCGGTTCGGCCTCGGCGCGCGGGGTGACGGTCCCCAGGATCGGCAGGACTTGCAGGCCGATGGCGGCTGCCGATCCGCGCATGTACTCGCGCAGTTCGCCCATATCGGCGTAGCGGTCGCGGAACAGCGGCGTGCCCGGCACATCCATCCGCATGGAGTCCAGGAACGTCCAGAAGTGGGCGTGGTCGATGTCGTAGCGCCGGATGGTGTCCCCGGTGGCGGCCAGCACGTGGGCCCG
The DNA here is from genome assembly GCF_003315035.1 of Nocardia puris. Taxonomy (GTDB): domain Bacteria; phylum Actinomycetota; class Actinomycetes; order Mycobacteriales; family Mycobacteriaceae; genus Nocardia; species Nocardia puris. The sequence continues at coordinate 149,229 of NZ_QNRE01000006.1, read as the reverse complement.
GTGGGCGGGGAGGCCGTCCAGTGCGCCCGGGTTGCCGTCGAGCACGGCCCGCAGGCGCACCTCGAGGTGGTCGAGCTCGTCGGCGGGTGTGGGAGGTTGTGCGGCCCAGCGGGTTACGTCGGAGGCAGAGCGCTCCGGCCGTCCGGGCGCACCGTTGGCCGTCGGCGTTCGGGGTCCGCTCGGCGGGCGATGGTCGTGCGGCGGGCCGTCGGTGCCACCCATGTCGTCCGACGGATCGCTCACCTCGGGGACGAGTCCCGGCGAACCGCCGCTCGGCCCGTCCACGATGTCGTCCACGACACGCGCGAACGCGTACAGCGCGTGCACGGCCGGCCTGCGTTCGGCGGTGAGCAGGCGGGTGGCCAGGAAGTAGGTGCGCCCGTGGGCGGCGGCGATCGCGCGGCAGGTGCGGTAGGCCGGGGCCAGGTCCGCGCCGGTGCTCACGGGCTCGCGGGCTGGGCCGGTTGCGCCGAGGGTGGGGCCTCGGCGGGCTGGGTGGCCCGCAGCCGCAGCGGGTCCACCTTGCGCAGCGACAGCGCCGCCACCACCGCGGCGAACGTCGCCGCCGCCACGTGCCAGAAGTTGTACAGCCCGATCGAGCCGTCGGGCTGGAACACCAGCATCAGCCAGGTACACAACCCGACCAGCACCATCAGCGTCGTCGTGGACAGCGCGAACCCGGCGGCCAGCGCCAGCGGCCACGAGTAGTACCAGGGCAGCGCGGCGGGGGACAGGATGATGATCGCGACGAACGCGATGATGATGCCGAGCACCGCCTCGCGCTCGCTGTGCCGGAAGCGCCACCACGTCCACACCAGCACCACCACCAGCGCCAGCGCGCACAGCGCCCGCGTCACGTCCAGGACGGGATCCTGGCGCAGCGGGGTGATCCACGTGGTGGCGTGCGCCATGATCGTCGGCAGCGACAGCCAGTTGATGATCTTCTTGGAGCCCGACAGCGCGGTCAGCCAGCCGATGCCGACGCCCGCCAGCGCCGAGGCCGCCACGAACACCGCGGCGAACACGCTCAGGCCCAGGCCCGCGATCTTGGCGAACGTGGCCGCCGGGTGCGGCATGTCCGGCCCCGCCTTGGCGGCGTCGGGCTGTCCTGGTTCGGCCGTGGCCTCGGGGTCCACCGCCGCGCGCTGGGCGGCGCGGCGTTCGCGCTCGTGCAGCATCCAGATCCACACCAGGAACGGCAGCGCGATCCCCGCCGTCGCCTTGATGGCCACGCCGATCGCCACCACCACGATGCCCGCGACGTGGTGACGCTCCAGCACCAGCGCGATGCCCGCGCACATCAGGCCGACCATCAGCAGTTCGTTGTGCACGCCGCCGATGAGGTGGATCAGCACCAGCGGGTTCAGCACCGCCAGCCACAGCGCCACGGTGGGCTTGCCGCCCAGGTGCTTGGTCAGGTACGGCACGGCCCACAGCATGAGCGCCAGGCCGGGCAGCATCACCAGGCGCATGGCGATGGTGCCCGCCACCACGTTGTCGCCGGTGATCTCGGTGATGGCGCGGCCGAGCAGCAGGAAGGCCGGACCGTAGGGCGCGGTGGTGGTGGTCCACACCGGGCTCACGTTGTCCAGCAGCACACCGGGATTGGCGACCGGGCCCACCACGTAGGGGTCGAAGCCGTCGCGCAGCAGCGCGCCTTGGGCCAGGTAGGAGTACACGTCGCGGCTGAACATCGGGACCGCGAACAGCAGCGGGAAGACCCAGATGCCCACGATCGCGCGCAGTTCGTTGGGCGTGACGTCGGCGCCCGCCCGGTTGCCGAGTCCCAGCGTGGTGCGCCCGAGCCGGACCCACGCGGTGATCATCAGCAGCACGCCGATCCAGATCACGATGGTCGACAGCGCGTAGCCGTGCCCGAACCGCAGCCAGGAGAGGTTCAGCGCCTCGAGCAGCGGATCGCGCTTGCGCACGCTGCCCGCGCCGAGCCCGCCGACGGTGATCATCAGCGCGCCGAGGAAGCCGAGCAGCGCGGCGTGGCCTTCGGGGCTGCGCGCGAAGTCGGCGTACGGCTGCATCCGGGTGAGCAGACCCTCACCGGTGGACCGGAGGTCGTCCGGGCGGCGGGTACCGTGCGCGGTGCTGTGGGCCGGGGTGACTGCGGCGCTCGTCTCGGGGGGATGCATGTCGTGTCGGTCCCCCCGGCAAGGTCGGCGGTCGCAACCGCGAGTGAATGGGTCGGCGATCAGTTTAATGGGTCTTCCGGAACACTAGCCCGCTGGTACGGGCGGTTCACGTCGAGCGCGGCTGTCAACCCCCGTGACACGGTTTGCCGCCAGTTTCCCCGACAGCAGGGCGGTCGGCACTCCGACGCCGGGCGTGGTGCCGCAACCTGCGATAACCACGTTGTCGCTGAAACCGGGAAGATTTCGCGGGCGGAACGGGCCGGTCTGGCGGAAGAGATGGGCGAGCGAGAACGGGGTGCCCGCGATCATGCCCCGCGCGCGCCAGGTGGCGGGGGTGTCGAGATGGTCGACGGTGAAGTGCCGCGCGATGCCGGTGTAGCCGCGCGCCTCCAGCACCGCGAGCAGTTCGCGCAGGTACGGCCGGGCCAGCGGCTCCCAATCCAGCGGCGCGGACGCGAGATTCGGGCACGGCGCCAGCAGCGAGAACGGTTCGTGGCGGCCGTCGGCGCGGTCGATGAACAGGCCGGGGTCGGTCAGCGCGGGCCGCGTCAGCAGCAGCGAGGGGTCGCTCATGAGCCTGCCGTGTGCCGTGGTCCGGCCGCCGCGACGCGGACGGGCGGCGATCTCGGCGAACGTGGACGCCCAGGCCGCGCCGAAGTCGATGGTGTGGTGCGCCTGCACGGGCCAGGCGGCGGCCACCTCGGCGGGGACGGTGCCGTGCGCCACCACCGCCGAGGGTGCGGCCCGCAGTCCGCGCCGGTTCCGGCCGCCGAAGCGCTCGATCGAGCCGAGGTCGGCGGTGAGCACCACGGCGTCGCACGCGAGGGCCGCGCCACCGGCCGTGCGCACCCGCCGGGCCCGCCGGTCCTGGTATTCGATGCCGACGACCTCGGTGTTCAGCAGCAGTTCGCCGCCCGCGCCGGTGAACGCCTCGGCCATCGCGGCGGCGACGGCGCGCATGCCGCCCTCGGGGAAGTACACGCCCAGTGAGGTGTCCATGTGCGGGATCGCCCCGTAGACGGCCAGCGCGTCGGCGGGCGCGACCCCCGCGTACAGCGCCTGGAAGGTGAACAGCCGCGAGAGCCGCCGGTCGGTCAGGAACCGTTCCACGCGCGGGCCGAGCCTGCCGAATCCGCCCAGGCGCACCAGGTCCCGCAGCGCGGCGCGTTTGGCGGGGTGGCGCACCATGTCCAGCGGCGAGTCGAAGTTGGTGTCCATGAACTCGCCGAACTCGGCCCGGTAGATCCGCGCCAGCCAGTCCCGCAGCCGCCGGTAGCGGGCCGCCTCCTCGGGACCGCAGGTGCGGGTGACCTCCTCGGCCATCGCGTCGGGGTCGGCGAAGACGCGGATGTCGGAGCCGTCGGCGAAGCGCGCGTGGTAGCTGGGGGCGAGCTGGATGATCCGCAGCGGATTCGCCAGCGATTCCGGGGTGCGGCCGACGGCAGCGAGCGCGTCGGTGATCAGTTCGGGCAGTGTGAGAACCGTTGCGCCGTTGTCGATCTCGTAGTCCGGCCCGCGATACACACCGACCCGGCCGCCCGGATGATCCGCGCGCTCCACGAGGGTGACCTCGCGTCCCGCGCCGCGCAGGTACAGCGCGGCGGCCAGCCCCGACAGCCCGGCACCGATGACGACCACCCGATCCGTCGGTCCCGCAACGGTTTTCATCGCACTCTCCTCGCCGTGCGCGGCCGGTTCGCCCGCGCTCCCATCAGCTCTGCTTGCCGCGCACCGCGTCGTACCGGGCCGCCAGCCCCGTCGACGCGTTGAGCGTGCGCAGCGCGTCGTGCAGTTCGCCCGTCCGGGCGTCGGACAGCTCGCCGAGCACGTCCTGCTGCGCCTTCGCCAGCGCCTCGTCGATGGTGCCGAGCGCCGCCGTGCCCGCCTCGGTCACCTCGACGATATAGCGCCTGCGGTCGGTGGGGTCGCGTCTGCGGGCGGCGTAGCCGAGCTTCTCCAGATCGTCGATGGTGGCGACCATGGTGGCCGAGTCGATGCGCAGGTAGGTGCCCAGCTCGGCCTGCGGCGTGCCGCCCAGATCGGCCAGCGCCTGCAGCACGCTGTAGTGGCGGATGCGCAGGCCGAGCGCGAGCAGCCGGTCCTCGGTGATGCGGAACGCCACCTGTCCCAGCTTGAGCAGCAGGCAGACGGTGCGCCCGCCCGTGGTTCCAGGGACGAGCACCGGGTCGTCGGGCATCGAGCGGTCACCTCCGTTGTCCGGGTCATCATGCCGAACCCGCCGCGCACTTGACAAAATCGTTGTCTCTACAAAACAGTAGTAGTACAAATAATTGATTGAATCAACGGAAGGCGGAGTCGGGTGAGCACTTCGGAATTGGCCGGGCGCACGATCCTCATGTCGGGCGGCAGTCGCGGGATCGGTCTGTCCATCGCGGTGGCGGCCGCGCGACACGGCGCGAACGTGGTCCTGCTCGCGAAAACCGGTGCGCCGCACCCGAAATTGCCGGGCACCGTGCACACCGCCGCGGCGGAGATCGAGGCCGCGGGCGGGTCGGCGCTGGCCGTGGTGGGCGACGTGCGCGACGAGGAGAGCGTGCGCACCGCCGTGGAGCGCGGCGTCGAGCGCTTCGGCGGCATCGACATCGTGGTGAACAACGCCAGCGCCATCGACCTGGGCGGCAGCGAGACGCTGGCCGTGAAGAAATTCGACCTGATGCAGCAGATCCAGCTGCGCGGCACCTTCCTGCTGACCCGCACCGCCGTGCCCTACCTGCGGAAATCGCCGAATCCGCGGGTGCTCTCGCTCTCCCCGCCGCTGAACCTTTCGCCGCAGTGGCTCGGCGCGCACCCCGCCTACACGCTGGCCAAGTACGGCATGACGTTGCTGACGCTGGGCGTCGCGGCCGAGTTCGCCGAGGAGGGCATCGCCGCGGACTGCCTGTGGCCGGAGACGCTGATCGCGACCGCCGCGGTGCAGAACCTGCTGGGCGGGGACGAGGCCGTCGCGACCGCGCGCCGCCCCGAGATCGTGGCCGACGCGGCGGTGCTGCTGCTGTCGCGGCCAGCCGGTACCACCACCGGTCAGTGCCACATCGATGTCGAGGTGCTCGCCGCCCACGGCATCACCGACCTGTCGGCGTACGGGCCGACGGAGAATCTGGGCTACGACATCTTCGTCGACCCGCCGGCCTGAGCGCCGGCCGAGGTCGAGGGCGCGCGATTCGTGCGCCGGGCGAGACCGCAGGCCTCAGTGCGAACCTGCCGGTCGGTAGAGGGACGGCCGCGCGTGGACGCGCGGCCGGTCCCGGCGGGGATCAGTCCTGCGATTCCGGATCGCGCGGCGCGGAGCAGGAGCGGGGGACCCGCACCCCGCGCCGCGTGGGTAGCGCCGCACCCATGATGATGCGGCGCTCGGTGATCGGCGCGGATTTACCGCGTCGACGGGATGTGCTGCGCGGGGCCGGTCCTGCGCCGACGGCGATCACGCGATCGGCTGGTCCCACAACGGCTTTCATGCGGTCCTCCTGGTTGCGGCCAGAGCCATACCGCGCAGCTGCTGCTTGGCGGCGGGGGTGGCCGAGCTGGAATCCATGGCGGCGAGCGCGCGCTCGGTGAGGTCGGCGATGCGCCGCTCCACCGCGCCCACGGCGCCGAGTTCGGTGAGCACGCCGCGCAGGCGCGTGACGTCCTCGTCGGTCAGGTCGGTGCCGACGCTGTCGCGCAGCAGGCGCGCGGCGGCGGGATCGGTCGCGTCGGCCCGGCGCAGCGCCTCCGCCACCAGCACGGTGCGCTTGCCCTCACGCAGATCGTCACCGGACGGTTTGCCGGTGACCGCGGGATCGCCGAACACGCCCAGCAGATCGTCACGCAGCTGGAAGGCGATCCCGATGTCGGTGCCGAAGGTGCGATACGCCGCGATCAGGCCCTCGTCCGCGTCGGCGAGCGCGGCGCCCAGGTGCAGTGGGCGTTCGACGGTGTAGGCGGCGGTCTTGTACCGGTTGATGCGCAGCGCGGCCTCGACGGACTCGTCGCCGCCCGCCTCGCCGCTGATGTCGAGCAGCTGCCCGCCCAGCACCTCGGTGCGCATCAGCGCCCACACCGGGGCGAAGCGGCCGAGCGCGGCGGGGTCGAGGCCCGCGGCGTGCACCATGTCGTCGGCCCAGGCCAGGGCCAGATCGCCGAGCAGGATCGCGACGCTGGTGCCGAAGTGGGCGGAGTCGCCCGCCCAGCCGCGCGCGCGGTGGCGCTCCTCGAAATCGACGTGCACGGTGGGGAAGCGGCGCCGGGTGCGCGAGGAATCGATGATGTCGTCGTGCACCAGCGCGCAGGCCTGCACCAGTTCGAGTGCCGCGCAGGCGGTGAGCACCGCGCCCGCCTCGGCGGCGTCCGGGTCGCCGCCCGCGCCCAGCCAGCCGGTCCACGCGAACGCGGGCCTGGTCCGCTTGCCGCCGCGCAGCACGAACGTCTCCAGCGCGTCGGCGGGTTCGGCGAACACCGGACCGAGCTGGGCGACCGAGGGCCGGACGGCGGTGAAGAACTCCGTGAGCGCCCCCTCGACGGCGGTCGCGAAACCGGGCGTGCCGGGAACCGGCGGCCACGGCGGTGCGTCGGCCGACGCCGGGGTTCGTGTCGGGGTACCGGGTCCGGCGGACAGAGGAACCTCCAGGGTCACGGGGGTCTGTGGGCCGTGCCGGGCGGGCGCGGCGATGTGTTGTGCGGCGAGCGGAGGCGGCGCCGCGGGTCCGTCGCGGCGATGGTGCTGCCGTAACGAAGAATACGCGCCGCCGGAAACGGCCCGGCGGCCAACCTCCGCATCCGGGCGGGCGAGCGGACCGGGCCCTCCGGGCCGCCCACTACACTGAATCGGTGACTTTCGATTCCGTACGGGGACGCTCCGCCCCAGGGCGCCCGACCCCGACGCCACCGAACGTCTCTGGAACACCTTCGGTCGTACAGAGCTTGCGGGTCCATGCGGGCCGGGCGGTGCCGTTCTCCGTGGAGTTCAACCCGCCCCGCGACGAGGCGGGGGAGGCGCGGCTGTGGCGCGCCGTCCGCGAGTTCGAGCGCATGCATCCCGCGTTCGTGTCGATGACCTACGGCGCGGGCGGCTCCACCAAGGACCGCACCGTGCGGGTGACGGGTCAGCTGGCGCGGGAGACCACCCTGCTGCCGGTCGCGCACCTCACCGCCGTCGGGCACAGCGTGGCCGAGCTGCGCTCGCTGGTCGGCGCGTACGCCGATTCCGGGATCCGCAACATCCTGGTGCTGCGCGGTGACCCGCCCGGCGATCCGCTCGGCGAGTGGCACCGGCATCCGCAGGGCGTGGAGTACGCCGAGGAACTGGTGCGCATCGTGCGGGACCTGGGCGATTTCCACGTGGGTGTGGCCTCGTTCCCGCAGGGCCATCACCGCTCGCCCGACCTGGACACCGACACCGCCTACCTGACCGCGAAACTGCGTGCGGGCGCGGAGTATTCGATCACGCAGATGTTCTTCGACGTGGAGCACTACCTGCGGTTGCGCGACCGGGTGGCGGCGTTCGACCCGGTCGAGGGCGCCAAGCCGATCATCCCCGAGCTGATGCCGATCACCTCGCTGCGCACGGTGGCGCGCGCGGAGGAGCTGTGCGGGCGTCCGCTGCCGTCCGCCGTGCTGGAGCGGCTGCGGCGCGCGGCGGGCGACGGTCCCGAGGAGAATCGTGCCGCGGTGCGCGCGGCGGGCATCGAGATCGCCACCGAGATGGCCGAGCGGCTCATCGAGGAGGGCGCGCCCTGCCTGCACTTCATCACGCTGAATTTCGCGAAGGCCACCAGCGAGGTGCTCACCAACCTCGGCTACGGCGTGCGCGCCGCCCCGGTCAGCGCCTGATCCACCACCGAACCGCTCCGGCCGCATCAGGGCGGTTCGGCGTTCACGGGGACTTCGTCGAGTCCAGCACCCACTGCCGGTAACCCGGATGCGCGCCGACCACGGGCACCGCCAGCACCTGCGGTGTCTCGTCGGGGTGGTCGGCGTCGGCCCGCGCGATCACCTCCGCCACCAGGCTCGCCCGCGTGTGCAGCACGACCACCGCCTGTTCGTCGTCGTACAGCCGCCCCTCCCACCGATAGATCGAGCGCACCCCGGGCACGATGTTCCCGCAGGCGACCAATCCCTCCTCGACCAGCGTTCTGGTGAATCCGGCCAGCCACTGCGGGTCGTCGGCGCTGAGGGAGATATCCACGATGTCGTCGTCGGCCATGCTCCCCAGTCTGCCTCGCCGCCGGAAAATCCCCGTCGGTTCCCCCGGCGCGCAATGGCCCGTGCGCCAATTCGGTGGCGGCCGTGGCTCGGTCGTGATCTCGTCTGGTTACGATGGGGCCTCGCTGGTCGAATTTCCTGTTTATTCGTCTCACCTACGGAGGAACTGTCTATGGCGCGCAAGGTCATCGTGACACTGGTCGATGACTTCGACGGCAAGTCCCAGGCCGAGGAAACCGTCTCGTTCGCCCTCGACGGGGTGAGCTACGAAATGGATCTGTCGACGGCCAACGCGGGAGAACTGCGCGGACTGTTCGAGCAGTGGACGCCCTACGCCCGCAAGGTCGGTCGCGCCCCGCGCGGCAAGGCGCAGTCCCGTTCGGCGTCGGATCGGGAACAGACCCAGGCCATCCGGGATTGGGCCCGCAAGAACGGCATCGAGGTCTCCACCCGCGGCCGCATCGCCGCCGAAGTCGTCGAGGCCTACAAAGAGGCCGTGGCGAAATAGCAATTCGCCATATCGCGAGGAAACCGCCCCGATCGCACCGCGTCTCGGGGCGGTTTCGCGTTTCCGGGGAATCCCGTAAAGAGGTGGACCCGCCCCGGGTCGTGTCGAGTCGCCGCCGCACCCCGTGTTCTGGGAGCACAAGAGAATGCACGGGCGAGGTGGGATGTTTCGCGCAGTTGTGCCGCCGGGTATCGGGGAATAGCGGCCGCGGGCTGCGCGGCGAATGCTCCGGTGCCGGACGATTTCCGGCCCACCGCTCCGCAATGCGACGTCCGGCGCTGGATCGGGCCGGACGCGCGCCGTCGGATGAATCAATATCGGTGCGGTGGTCGAGCCGGAACCGGTCCGGCTCGACCACGGTGTCGCCGTCGGTCCTCGGGTGAGCCGGACCGGTTCGCCGGCGACCCGCATCGGACCGGCGTGACGGTCCTGCCGAGGCACGACGCGACGGCCGTACCGAGTTGAGTCCTCGCGTCCGCGCCGGCCCCTCAGGCGGCTCGTTCGGCCGAGCGCAGGCCCCAGTGTTCGGCGAGCAGGCGGTGGGATTCGAGGCGGTCGGCGTGGTCGTGGGTCACGCTGGTGACCAGGAGTTCGTCGGCTCCGGTGACGCGGCGCAGGGCCGAGAGGCGTTCGGCGACGGTGGCGGGGGAGCCGACGAACTGGGTGGTGAGGCGGTCCTCGACCAGGCGGCGCTGGTCGGGGGTGAGGGGCTGCACCTGATCCGGCGCCTGGAACTCCGCCGCGCCGGCGCCGCTGCGGATGCTGTACACCCAGTGCCCGTAGGTCGACGCGAGGTATTCCGCCCGCGAATCCGTCTCGGCCACCACGACATCCGCTGACACCACCACGTACGGCTCCGCCAGCCGCTCGGACGGACGGAACGCCGCGCGGTAGGCGTCCAGCGCGTCCAGCGCCGTGCCGGGCGCGGTGTGATACGCCGCCGCGAACGGAAGCCCCAGTCGCCCGGCCACTTCCGCGCTCTCCCCGGCGGAACTGCCGAACACCCACAGGTCCACGTCCGCGCCCTGCCCCGGAACCGCTTGCAGGGCAACACCGTCGGGCGTCGAATACGTCCCGGCGAGCAGTTCGCGGATCTCGTCCACCTGATCGGGGAACTCCAGCGGCAGTGCGCCCTCCTGCTGCAAGGCGTGCAGCGAGGCGACGAACCGCGTGCGGTCCACGATGCGCCCGGGATCGAACGGCGGCGGCACCACCACGCCGTCGCGGATCTCGGTGCGCCCGGTCGCCGAGGCGACGACAGGCTCGGAACCCTTGGGCCGCACCGGTTCCGAACCGAACTGGGTGCGTCGGTGCCCGGACCGCCCGATCCCCAGATCGAGCCGTCCCGGATACAGCGCGTCGATGGTGCCGAACGCCTCCACGATCGACGCCGACGTGTGATGCCCCACCTGCACGGCGGCCGAGCCCACCCGGATGCGGGAGGTGTTGGCCGCCACCAGCCCGATCAGCGTGATGGAACTGGAGCTGGCCACCTTGACGAAGTGATGTTCGGCCAGCCAATACCGGTGGTAGCCCCAGCTTTCCGCGTGCCGGGCCAGATCGATGGTGTTGCGCAACGCCTGCTGAGCCGTCGACCCCGCGCTGATCGGCGCGAGATCGAGGATCGATAGCGGAATCGGCACGACTACCGCCCTTCCTGTGTGCGGGCGCCGGGGCGCGGATCCTGTTCGCCCGCTTCGATCGCCACCCGCAGCCGGTTCTCGGCGGGCGCGATCGGGCAGGTCGCGAAGTCGGTGAAGGCGCACGGCAGGTTCACCGCGCGGTTGAAGTCGAGCACGACGGTCCCGTCGGCGTCGGGCGCGCCGACGGTCAGCGCCCGCACCCCCGGGTAGGTGGTGACGCCCGCGGTGGCGTCGGTGAACAGGAAGCGCAGCTGCTCGCCCGCCGCGAACACGATCACCCGCTCGGTGACCGCGCCGACGGTGAATTCGATGGTGCCCGTGGCGGTGTGGTGATGCTCCAGCCCGTCCACCACCGCGCCGGTGACGACATCCCGAGGCTCGTCGAACGCCTCGTAGCGGCCGGTGATCACCCAGCGCTGGTCGGGCGCGTAGGCGGGGATGCCGCCGAACGCGGCCAGCGTGGGCGCGGCGGGGTCGTGCACGCGCACGGCGTGGCGCCCGGTGCGGCGGATCACCTCCAGCACCCGGCTCTCCTGCTGGACCCGTAGGCCCGGCGCGCCCTCGACCGGGTGCAGGATCTGCACGCCCGCGATGTCGGAGCCCTCGAACACCAGCCGGTCGGCGGGCTGGGCGGTGATGAACACCTTCTGATCGGTCACCCACCAGGTGCCCGGCACGCCGGGCAGGCGCTCGGGCTGGTCGGTCAGCCAGTGCAGCGAGGTCAGGCTGAGGAAGCCGAGGGGGTCGCGCAGCTGGTCCTCGCGCGCGGCGCGCCAGGCGGCCCACTCGGTGTCGAAACTGGTTGCGGTGGTGGCGGTCATGACGCTCTGGCTCCTTCGTGAACGGTGGTGCGGTGCTGCGGATGGCGCAGGCCGAGGTGGTCGCGCAGGGTGGTGCCGGTGTACTCGGTGCGGAAGCTGCCACGCTCCTGGAGTTCCGGGACGACGCGGTCGACGAAGTCGTCGAGCCCGCCCGGGGTGAGGTGCGGCACGAGAATGAAGCCGTCGGCGGCGTCGTTCTGCACGTACTCGTCGATCTGCGCGGCGACCGCGGCGGGCGTGCCGATGAACTGCTGGCGCGCCGTCACTTCGATGATCAGTTCGCGGATGCTGAGGTTCTCGGCCTCGGCCTTGGCCCGCCAGGCGTCGGCGACGGCGCGCGGGTCCTTGGCGTGGCGCACCCGTCCGCGCGTGATGTTCACATCGCCGGAGGGTTCCACGTCGGGCAGCGGGCCGTCCGGGTCGTACTCGGAAAGGTCACGGCCCCAGACCTGTTCGAGGAACGCGATCGCGGTCTGCGGCCCGACCTGCTGGAGGCGGATGTGCCGGGCGCGCTCGTGCGCCTCGGCATCGGTGTCGCCGAGCACGAACGTCGCGGCGGGCAGGATCTTCAGATCCTCGTGCGCGCGACCGTATTTCGCGAGGCGGCCCTTGATGTCGGCGTAGAACGCCTGCCCCGCCTCCAGGGTGCCGTGCCCGGTGAAGATGGCGTCGGCGGTGGCGGCGCCGAACTCGCGCCCGTCGTCGGAGTCGCCCGCCTGCAACAGGACCGGGTGGCCCTGCGGACTCGCCGGGAGCACGAACCGGGCGGCGATATCGAATTGCTGTCCCTTGTGGCGGGTTTCGGGGACCTCGCGGGAGAACACTCCGTCCTCGCGGTCCACCACCAGCGAATCCGCCGACCAGCTGTCCCACAGCGCGCGCGTCACGTCGACGACCTCGGCGGCGCGCCGGTACCGGTCGGCGTGGTCGAGATAGCCGCCGCGCCGGAAGTTCTCGCCGGTGAACGCGTCGGAGGAGGTGACGACGTTCCAGGCGGCGCGCCCGCCGGAGAGGTGGTCCAGCGTGGCGAACTGCTTGGCCAGCTCGAACGGTTCGTTGTAGGTGGAGTTGATGGTGCCCGCCAAGCCCAGCTTCTCGGTGACACCGGCCAGCGCGTTCAGCACGGTGAAGGTGTCGGGCCGCCCGACGACGTCCAGGTCGTGGATGCGGTCGCGGTGCTCGCGCAGGCGCAATCCCTCGGCGAGGAAGAAGAAGTCGAACAGCCCGCGCTCGGCGGTGCGGGCCAGGTGCTCGAAGGACGCGAACTCGACCTGGCTGCCCGAGCGCGGATCGGCCCACACCGTCGTGTTGTTCACGCCGGGGAAGTGCGCGGCCAGATGCACCGTCTTGCGTGGCTTCGCGGGACTCATGACGAAACCCCTTCCTGGAGAGTGGCGTAGCGGCTCACGGGACGTGGCAGCCCGAGACGGTCGCGCAGCGTGCGTGGTCCGGGGGCGAGGTCGGTCTCGCCCGCGTGGCTCAGAGGTGCCTCGCCCAGCTGACGCAGCGCGGCCGGGACGGCCAGCGGGCGCAGGACCACGCCGTCGGCCGCGCCGGACGCGCGCACGGAATCGAGCAGTGCGCGCAGCGAGTCGCGAGTGCCGATGTGGCGCAGGCGGACCGGTGCGGAGTGCGGGGCCCAGGCGTCGAGCTGGGCCAGTTCGGTGTGCGCGAGATCCTCGGTCTCGGCGAGGTGGATGTCGAGATCGAGCAGCACCCGCACCGCGTCGGGATCTCGGTCGGCGCCGTGCAGCGCCCCGCGCAGCGCGGTGCGGCGGGCGTGGGCGGCGTCGAGATCCGGTGGGGCGATACGGATCAGGTCGGCGCGGCGCACCGCGACGGGGATGCTCGCGCCCTCGTCGGCGCGGATCGCGACGATCGGCTGCCCCTGCGGGGAGCGCGGCGTGATCGACGGGCCCTTCACCGCGAAGTTGTCCCCGGCGAACTCGATGTAGTGCAGCTTGTCGCGGTCGATGAACCGGCCGGTCGCCACGTCGCGGATCTCGGCGTCGTCCTCCCACGAATCCCACAGCCGGCCGACCACTTCGATCGCCTCGTCCGCTTCGTGCCACAGCTCCGCGTCGGACTGGACGCCCTTGCGCCCGAACGCCTTCGCCTGCTCCAGCCCTTCCGACACCGTCACCTCCCAGCCGGCGCGGCCGAGCGTCGCGAAGTCCAGGCTCGCGACGGCCTTGGACAGGTGGAACGGTTCGGTGTGCGTGACCGCCGCCTGCGGCAGCAGGCCGATGCGGTGGGTCGCGGCGGCGGCGCGGGCCGCGAGCGCGACGGCGTCGAGCCTGCCCTTCTCGGTGGCCACGCCGCCGGGTTGCAGCGCGAACGAGTCGGGCAGGAACACCGCGTCGAGGCCGGCGCGTTCGGCCGCCACCAGGACGTCCACCCAGTAGCCCGCGGTGAACAGGTCTTCGGCGCGGGAGTCCGCGCGCCGCCAGGAGGCTGGGTGGGCGCCGGTGCCCACCGGTTCCACGGCGAGGAGGAAGTCGGGATCCGGCATCAGCGCGGGCCTTTCGGTGTGGGGGGTCATCAGGCGGCCTTTCTCGGGACGGGGATCGCCGCCAGCAGTTCCTTGGTGTAGTCGTGGCGCGGGTGCTCGAAGATCTCGGCGGTGCGGCCGGTTTCGACGATGCGGCCGCGCCGCAGCACGGCCACGTGGTCGCTGATGCGGCGCACCACGGCCAGGTCGTGGGAGATGAACAGGTAGCTCAGCGCCAGATCGGCTTGCAGGCCGTCGAGCAGTTCGAGGATCTGCGCCTGCACCGACGCGTCCAGCGCCGAGACCGGCTCGTCGAGGACCAGCAGGTCCGGCCGCAGGGCCAGGGCCCTGGCGATGGCGATGCGCTGGCGCTGGCCGCCGGAGAGTTCGGCGGGCCTGCGGTCGGCGTAGGACTCGGGCAGGGCGACCTGGTTCAGCAGTTCGCGCACCCGCTCCTTGCGCTCGGCCCGGTCGCCGATCCCGTAGGCGCGCAACGGTTCCTCGATGATCGAGCCCACCCGCCAGCGCGGGTCCAGCGAGGAGTACGGATTCTGGTACACCACCTGGAATCGGCGGCGCAGCGCCCGCAGCCGGCCGCGTCGGGCGGCGGTGATGTCCTCGCCGTCGAAGCTCACATGGCCGCGATCGGGGTCGGTGAGCCGCAACGCGATCCGCGCCGTGGTGGACTTGCCGGAGCCGGATTCGCCCACCAGCGCCAGGGTTTCGCCGCGCCGCAGGGTGAAGCCGACGCCGTCGACGGCGGTGATGTCCTCGCCGGAACGGGCGGCGAAGCGCTTGTGCACGTCGCGCAGTTCCAGCAGGGGCTCGCCCGCGTCGGGGCGCGGCGTGCGGAACGGGGTGGGGACCAGGCTCGGCGCGGAGGCGAGCAGCCGCTTCGTGTACGGGTGCTCGGGCGCGGCGAGAATGTCCGCGGCGGGCCCGGATTCCACCACGCGGCCCCCGTTGAGCACCACGAGCCGGTCGGCGCGCTCGGCGGACATGGCCAGGTCGTGGGTGATGAGCAGGACGGCGGTGCCGCGCGCGGCGGTGCGCTCGGCGAGCCGGTCCAGCACGCGGCGCGCCACCGTGGCGTCGAGCGCGCTGGTCGGCTCGTCGGCGATGATCAGGTCCGGGCCGCAGGCCAGCGCGATGGCGATGAGCACCCGCTGGCGCTGGCCGCCGGACAGTTCGTGCGGATACTGCTCGGCGCGCATCTCGGGCCGGTCGAGGCCGACCTCGGTGAGCAGGTCGACGGCCTTCAGCCGCGCGCCCCGCCGGTCGGCGCGTCGGTGTACGAGCAGCGCCTCGGCCACCTGATCGCCCACGCGCCGTACGGGATTCAGCGACAAGCCGGGGTCCTGCGGCACGAATCCGATGCGCGCACCGCGCAGTTTGCGCAGCGCCTTCTCCGACTCGGTCCGCACCCGTTCGCCGTCGAACGTCACCACGCCACCGGTGACCTGCCCGCTGCCGCCCAGCAGCCCGATCACGGCGTGCGCCAAAGTCGACTTCCCCGAACCGGATTCACCGACCAGCGCCACCACCTCACCGCGCGCCACCCGCACCGTGGCGCCGTCGAGCGCCACCACCGGGCCGGACCCGGACTTGTACTCGACGCGCAGATCCTCGACGCGCAGCAACTCGTCGCGGCCACCGTCGGCGCCGGGATCGTCGCGATCCGCGCCGCGCCCGGACGCCGGTGCCGAATCCGGTGTGCCGTTCCGGCCGGTCTCGCCCTCGCCGGGAGTTCGGGCGTCGACGTCGGCGGCCTGCTCCCGCGTCACCGTCGCGCTCGCGGGGCCCGCACCGTTGGTCGCGGGCGTTCCCGCCGCGCGCGAGGCCGGTCGCGTCTCGGTCGATCCGGCGGATGACCGGTCATCGGACACCTCGCCGGTCGACCGATCGGCATTCGCTTCCGCGCTCGGTTTCCGCTCTCCCACCGTCGATGTCGCGGGCGCCACGGGCCCGGATTCCCGGCCGGCCTGCTGACCTTCCTCCCCGCCGGCCGATTCGCGGACAGCGGCGCGTGTTTCGGATCGCGTGGTGCTCACGGGTGGTTGCTCCTTTGGGCGGCGCGGCCGAGGTACTGGGCGGCGAGCACGACGGCGACGATGACCAGGCCGGGCAGGGTGGTCATCCACCAGGCGGTCGCGATGAAATTGCGTCCCTCCGACAGCAGCGAACCCCATTCGGGGGTGGGCGGTTTGGCGCCGTACCCGAGGAAGCTCAGCGCCGAGACGGCCAGCACCGCCATGCCGAACTCGACGGCGGCCAGCGCCACCACGGGCTGGAAGGAATTCGGCAGCACGTGGCGCAACAGCACCGTGTACCAGCGCACCCCCGACGCGTGCGCGGCCTCCACGAACACGGACTGGCGCACCCGCAGCACTTCCGAGCGCATCACCCGCGCGAAGTTGGCGATGAGCGAAACACCCACGGCGATCGCCACATTGCGGGTGCCGAAGCCGAGCACGGTCACCAGCGCCAGCGAGAGCAGCAGCGCCGGGATGGACAGCAGCACGTCCACCACGCGCATGGTCACCGCGTCCACGATGCCGCCCGCCGCACCGGCCACCAGCCCGAGCAGCGACCCCGCGACGAGCGCGATCGCCACCGCCGACACGGTCGCGGTGAGCGACAACCCGGCCGCGTGCACCACGCGGGTGTAGAGGTCGCGGCCCAGATTGTCGGTGCCGAACCAGTGCTGGGCGCTGGGCGATTGGAACTTCTCGGCGGGCACGCCGGTCAGCGGGTCGCCGGAGGCGAACACCGAGGGCACCAGCGCCCAGCCCAGGGCGAGCAGCACCACCGCCGCCGCCAGGATCAGACCGGCGTTCGCGCGCAGGAACCGCAGGCGCGGAACGGATTCCGGCGTGCGCGCGACCGCCACCGCGGTGTGTTCGGCTACCTCGACCACGGGCCCTCCTCGATCACCGTGTGCACCGGACGTCGTTCACGCACGGACGACCACCTCCTCCGCGAGGTCCTCGGCCTCCGCGGTGACCGCCCGGCCGCCGGTCCCGGCGATGCGCGGGTCCAGCAGCGGGTACAGCAGGTCCACCGCGAGGTTCACCGTGACGAAGATCAGCGCGCTGAGCAGCACGATGCCCTGCACCACCGGAATGTCCTGGGCCAGCACGGCGGTCTGGGTGAGCCTGCCCACGCCCGCGCGGGCGAACACCGCCTCCACCACCACCGACCCGGCCAGCAGGTTGCCGGTGAGCACGCCGGCGATGGTGAGCGCGGGAATCGCGGCGGGCCGCGCGACGTGCCTGCGCAGCACCCACCAGCGCGACGCGCCCTTGGCCAGCGCGACTTCCGCGAACGGTTGCCGCCACGTCGATTCCAGTCCCGCCACCAGCACCTGCGCGATCACCGCGCCGATCGGCAGCGCCAGCGTCACCGCGGGCAGCACGGTGCCGCGCAACCCCTGCCCGCCGAACGCGGGCGCCAGCTGCCAGTGGAACGAGAACAGCTGCAACAGGATCAGGCCGGTCCAGAAGGTCGGCACCGAAACGCCCAAGGGCGGCAACGAGGTCAGCAGGGTCTTCAGCCAGGGCACCCGGGTGTAGGTGGCGGCGAGCGCCAGCGCGACGCCCCCGGCGACGGCGAACAGCAGCGCCAGCGCCGTGAGTCCGAGCGTCGAGGGCAACGCCTCGCCGATGGCGTCAGTGACGGGCTGCCCGGTCGCGATGGACAGCCCGAAGTCGCCGCGCACCGCGTTGCCGAGCGCGGTGAGGTACTGCTCCCACAGCGGGCGGTCCAGCCCGTAGCGGGCCTGGAGTTCGGCGATCGCCGCCTGGTCCACGGGGGTGCCCGCCCCGCCGCCGCCCTCGGCGGCGAGCGACACCGGGTCGGCGGGCAGCAGGTACAGCACGATGAACGAGGCCGTGAACGCCGCCCACAGCACCCAGATCGCTTGGAAGACCCGCAGGGCCAGATAGCGCGCCACGGCTCAGCGCCCGCTCAGCCAGGTGTCGAAGAACTGCAACCGGGCCGACGCCTCGAACGTCACGTCCCTGGTGTTCGGCGCGACACCGATCGCCTGGGAGAGCTCGATGGTCGGCACCCACAGTCCCTCGTCGAGGATGCGTTCCTGCGCGGCGCGCACCAGCTCGGCCCGCTCGCCGGCGTCACCGGTGGCCAGCTGCTGGATCAGCAGATCGTCCAGCGCCGGGATACGTTCGCGCACATTGAGGTTGCGCGCGTCGACGCTGAACTGGGTGCGCAGGATGTCACCGTCGGCCCGGGTGACGTTGTAGTAGATGGTGTCGTAGTCCTTGGCGTTCTGGCGAGCCGTCGCCTCGGCGCCGGCGACCAGGTCCAGCCGCAGCGCGACGCCGACCTGGCGCAACTGCTGCTGCACCAGTTCGAGGATCGCCTGGTTGCCCGCGAACGCCCCGCTGTAGAGCACGCCGAATTCCAGGCGCTGGCCGTCCTTTTCGCGGATGCCGTCGCCGCCGGGCACCCAGCCCGCGTCGTCGAGGATCGTGCGCGCCTTGTCGGGGTCGTAGCCGGTGCGCGCCGAGAGGTCCGAGTAGCCGGGCGTGGTGCTGGCCAGCGGGCCGGTGGCCGCGTTGAACTGCGGGCCGAGCACCGTGTCCACCAGCTCCTGGCGGTTGAGCGCGGGCAGCAGCGCCTGGCGCACCGCCGGATCGCGCAGCGGGCCGCGAGTCACGTTGGGTTGCAGGCCGAACGGCACTCCCGGGTTCACGGTGGTCAGCAGGCTCGCGCCGGCCGCCTCCAGCAGCGGCAGGTCCTGGGGCAGCGCGTCGCTGACGGCGTCGAGCTGGCCCGAGGTGAGACTGCCGGTGCGCACGCCGGATTCGGGGACGACGGTGAATTCGATCCGGTCCAGGTACGCCTCGCCGTCGTGGGCGAAAACGTCGGAGCCCCAGTCGTATCCGGCGCGTTTGGCCAGCGTCGCCGACTGCTCCTGGCGCCAGCCCGAGTAGGTGAACGGACCGCTGCCGATATTGTCGCCGAGGCAGCGTTCTTCGGCGTTCTTCGCGGTGGTCGCGTCGGCGAGGATGCCGAGCTGCGGCGTGGACGAGGCCTGGAGGAACTGCGCGTTGGGCGCGCTGAACTCCACTCGCGCGGTGAGCGGGTCCACCGCCGTGGTGCCCACGTAGTTGGTGAGATAGCTGGTGGCCAAGGGCGCTTCGGCCCCGCCCAGCCGGATGATCGAATCGAAGGTGTTGCGCACCGAGTCGGCCGTCACCGGGGTGCCGTCGCTGAATGTGACGCCCTCGGCCAGACGGAAGGTGAACACCTTCGCGTCCGGCGACACCTCCCAGCTGCGCGCCAGCCACGGTACGATCTCGCCGGTCTCGGGGTCCTGATCGGTGAGCGAGTCCACGATCTGCCTGGTCACGTACAGGGTCTGGTTGGTGCCCGACTGCGCCGGGTCCGAGCAGGTCGGCGCCTGCGACAGTCCGTAGCGCAGGGTGCCGCCCGGCTGCGGCGGGCCCGCGTCACCGCCGCCCGGCGCGGACGAGTCGCTACCGCAGGCGGCCACCGCGGTGACCGCGGCGAACGTCGCGGCCAGCGCGACTAGACGGTGGCGAGGTCGGATCACTGTGCAACTCCAATGGTTTCGCGGACGGCGCGTTCACCGTCCAGGGGACGACTCGGGCGGGGGCAGCGCGACTCGGGCGCGGTCGGCAGCGGCTTTTCGAACGGGTGCGGGCCGATCTCCTCGGCGGGCAGGTCCGGGTCGTAGAGCGCGGTGTAGCCCGCGGCCAGGTACAGGCCGACCGCTTCGGGCTGGCGCGGACCGGTGGTGAGGTAGATCCGGCGGTAGCCGCGCCGGGCGATCTCGGTTTCCAGCTCGTCCAGCACGTGCCGCCCGAGGCCCCGCCTGCGGTGTTCGCGCGCGGTCCAGATCCGCTTCAGCTCGGCGGTGTCGTGGTCGTAGCGCTGGAAGGCGCCGCCCGCCACCGGTTCCGAGTCGACCGTGATCACCAGCAGCCCGCCGTGCGGCGGCGCGAACCGCTCGGCCGGGTACTCCACCAGCGAGGCGTGCATCGCGCCGGGGGAGCGCTCGTAGCGGGTGCTGTACTCGATGGCCAGCTCCGCCAGCAGCGGCGCGGCCAGCGGATGATCCTGGGCGACCCAGTGCGATCGCCGTGTGGTGACCAGACCTCGTGTCATCGCGCTACTTCTTCGGCAGTCCGGGCGGATTGATCCGCGTCTGGTCCACGACCTCGGTCTGCAGGCCCCACCGGTCGATGACCTGCTGGTAGAGCCCGGAGTCGATGGCGTGCTGAAGCGCCTTGTGCACCGGGCCGATCAGGCCGTTGTCCTTCTTGGTGAGCACGCCGATCTCGCCCTGGAGGTCTTCGCCCGCGCCGGAGAAGGTGGCCACGATCTTGGTCTGCCCGGCCGTGGCCACGTGATAGACGGCCGACGGGTTGGGCCCGATGTAGCCGTCGATGCGCTGCGAGGCCAGCGCCAGGTACACATCGGAGGCCTTCTCGAAGTAGGCGATGTCGATGGCGGGCAGTCCCTCGGCCTGGTTCTGCTCGTCCCACTCGACCAGCAGCTGTTCCTGATTGGTGCCGCTGCCGACGGCGATCCGCTTGCCCGCCAGGCTGGTCCGGTCCTGGTAGTCCAGATCGCTCTGGTTCGGCACCTCCAGCGCGACGTCGTCCTTGCGGTAGGTGGCGAAGTCGTACTTCTCCTTGCGCTCCTCGGTGACGGTCACGTTGGAGACGAACGCGTCCACCTCACCGGAGTCCACGCGCACGAAGTTGTTCGACCAGTCCGCCACCGCCACCTCGAGGCGCAGCCCCAGGATATCGGCGACGAGCGAGGCGAAATCGACCTCGGAGCCGACCACGGTGCGGTCGTCGGTGGCGTAGAAGCGCAGCGGCGGCGCGGTGCCCGCGGAGCCGGTGACGATCAGGGTGCCGCGATCGCGGATCGCCTGCGGCACTTGGGCGGCGATCTCGTCGACCTTGCCGGCGCGCACGCGCCCGGCCTGCTCGGGGGAGAGATCGAACGCGACGGTGCCGTCGGGCGAAACCTGGCTGTCTTCGCTCGGATTCGTGCAACCCGACAGCAGCAGCGCTGTCGCGGCGACGATTCCGGCGAGGGCGGTGAACTTCATCGATGACCTGTTCGTACGGGGAGCGGAGCTCAGTGAACGCGGGAGAGAAAGGCTCGGGTGCGGGGATGTTTCGGGTCGCCGAGCACCTCGGCGGGCGGGCCCTGTTCGACGATCACGCCGCCGTCGAGGAAGACCACGGTGTCGGCGATCTCGCGGGCGAAACCGATCTCGTGGGTGACGATCACCAGGGCGGTGCCGTCGTCGGCCAGGCCGCGGATCACGTCGAGCACCTCGCCGACGAGTTCGGGGTCCAGCGCCGAGGTCGGCTCGTCGAACAGGATCACCCTGGGCCGCAACGCGAGTGCCCGTGCGATCGCGACGCGTTGCTGCTGTCCGCCCGACAACCGGCGCGGATACGCGCCGGCGAGTTCGCCGATGCCCACCCGGTCCAGCAGGGTGCGCGCCTCGCGCTCCACTTCGGCGCGCGGACGGCGCTGCGCGGTGAGCGGGGCGATGGTGACGTTGTCGAGCACGGTGAGATGCGGGAACAGATTGAACTGCTGGAACACGAACCCGATGCGCGAACGCTGTTTGCGCACTTCGCGATCCGGCAGCGGATACAGGGTGTTATTGCGGCGCAGGCGATATCCGATCAGCTCGCCGTCGATGTGCACGGTGCCCGCGTCCACCGGTTCCAGGTGGTTGAGCACCCGCAGCAGGGTCGACTTGCCCGAGCCCGACGGGCCGATCACCGCGACCACTTCGCCCGACCGCACGGTGAGATCGATGCCGTGCAGGATCTCGGTGCGCCCGTACGACTTGCGCACGCCGCGCACTTCCACGGCGGCGCTCATCGGGTGGCTCCCCGCGGCGCGTTCGCGGCGGCGGCGAGTTCACGCAGCCGCCACCGGAACTTCTGCAAGGGCGTGGGCGGCGGCGTGCGGTGCGCGCCCTTCGCGTAGTGGCGCTCGATGTAGAACTGCGCCACGGTGAGGATCGTGGTGAGCACGATGTACCAGAACGTGGCCACCATCAGCAGCGGCACCACCCGGCCGTTGCGGCCGTAGATCACCTGCACCTGGTAGAACAGCTCGGCGATCGCCATCACCGACACGATCGAGGTGCCCTTGAACAGGCTGATCACCTCGTTCGTGGCGTTGGGCAGGATCGAGCGCATCGCCTGCGGCAGCACGATGGTGCGGAACTGGCGCCACCGCGGAATGCCCAGCGCCGCCGACGCTTCCAGCTGTCCCGGGTCCACCGAGATGAGCCCGGCGCGGATGATCTCGGCCGAATACGCCGCCTGATGCAGCGCCAGACCGATCACGGCGGCGGTGAAACCGCTGATCACGCCGTTGACCTCGAAGGTGAGGAACGCCGGTCCGAACGGAATGCCCAGCGAGAGCGTCTGATACAGGTAGGCGATATTGAACCAGAACAGCAACTGCACGATGAGCGGGATCGAGCGGAACGCCCAGATATAGGACCAGGCGATGGTGCTCAGCACCGGGTTGTTCGACAGCCGCGCGATCGCGAGCAGGGTGCCGATGAAGAAGCCGAGCACCGTGCCCCACAGCGTGAGCTCCAGCGTCACGCGCAGCGCGGCGAAGATCGACTCGGCGGTGAAGTAGGCGGCGAACGTCGGCCAGTCCCAGCCGGGATTGGTGACCAGGCCGTGCAGGAACTGGGCGAGCAGGATCAGCGCTATGACACTGATCACCCACCGCCACGGATGCCGCGTGCGGGCGACCGTCGGGGCGGTGTCGGCGCGGGTGACGGCGTCGCGGGTCGCGACGCCGGTATGGGGCGCGTCGCCGTCGGCCGCCTGCTCGGCGGCGGGCGGTGCGGGGTCGGCGCGATCATCGTGGAGGGGGGCTTCGGGTGCGGGAGGCGCACTCATGGGAAATCCTTCGGAGAACTCAGACGGCGGCGGTGGGATCCGTCGCCACCCGCGGGGCGGGTCTGGTGCGGTCGGTCGCTGTGGTCAGCGCCGACAGCAGCCGTGCTGTCGGCCGGCCCTGCGGGCGTTCGCGGTTCGCGTCATGCAGTCCTCCATCGGTCCCGGCGGAAGCACCCGCACCCGGTGACCGGGGGGTTGCTGCGACGTCGGTGAGCCAGGTCTCTCGGTCGCTCTGGATGGGTGTGCCCGGCCCCGTGCGCCGGGCGCAGCAGGGTCTGGCCGAAACATCATGCGAAGCGCGGCAACTCACCGGCAAGGGTAGAAATCAGGCTGAGCCCAGCCCTGGTCCCGCGGGCCCGCCGGCGTGATCATTACCCGCGCCGGTCGGTGCTGTTCCCTACGCCGACCGGCTCTCTCGCCCCGGCGCCACGACGCGCCGGAGAATTTGCCACCGCCGAAAACGGCTGCGTCCGGCGTTTGCGGGAGTAGTCTGTCTGCTCATCGTGCCGCCGATGAGGAGGTCCGCCGTGGCCGTGTTGCACCGCCTGCCCCGTTTCGCCGCCCTCGCCACCGGAGCGGTCGCCCTGACCGCCGCGCTGGCCGCGCCCGCCGCCGCGATACCGGCCGCGGACCCGGAACCACCCGGCAGGCACCAGGCCGCGACACCCGGGGATCTGTTCGCCGCCTACGACAGCACCGTCCAGGTGTTGCGCGGCCTCGGCATCGACCCGTTCCTGTATCCCACGGCGGCCGCGTTCTGCGCCGACGGTTCGGCGCTGGGCCTGGTCCCGGCGGTGGCGGGAGCCGTGCCCGGCCCGTGGCCGAAGACGAACATCGCCGTGCCCGGCCTGGATCTCACGGCCGTGAAGGCCGGTCAGACCCTGTTCACGTTCATCCCGGTGGGCCTGGGCCCCGAGAGCGGGAACACCGCCGGGATGCAGGTGGCGTGGTTCAACGTCAGCAACGGGCGGGGCGGCGTGGCCGCCATGGGCCCGATCGCGGAGATCTTCCGCGGCATGATCCCGCCGCAGATCCCCGCCGAACTGCGCCCGCAGGCCGAGCGCGCCATCGCCGAGTTCTTCCTCGCGGCGCTGCCGGTCGGCGGCATCCGCGCGGTCCCGGTCGACACCGGACAGGGCACGGTGCTGGCCGCGGTCTTCGGCACCGTCGACAACGGCGGGCGCTCCTGCTTCTTCCTGCCCACCGTCGGCATCACGACGGTGCCGTAGGGGCTGAGGCGAAGTCCGATCCGGGGCCGCGTCGTCCGTGGGTTGCGGTCCCTCCCCGGCCTTGCCGGATGACGATCGGCGGCTCCGAGATGGGGTCGGACTCCGAGATGGGGCCGCAGGTGCTCAGGTAGCGGATGCCTCGGCTCGCGTGGTCCCGGCCGGCCGGTGCGTGTTCGCTTGCGTGGTGGCGGGATCGCGTCGACCGAATGGGCCACGACGACCCCCAGCCACCGGCTGATCGGCCCGGATTCCGAGGCACAGCCGAGCGCCCGCTCAGGTGGCAGGTACCCCGGCGGGTGCGGCTTCGGCTCGTGCGGTTTCGACTTGGCTGGTGCGCGCTTGCCTGCGCAGCAGCAAGGTCGCCACCACCAGGTAGGCCGCGACGATCAGCAGGTTCAGCGCGCCTTGGGCGGTGTCACCGCGGTCGAAGCGGTCGATGGCGGCGACGGTGATGACGCCCGCGCCGAAGCAGAAGCCCGCGGTGAGGGCGGGCGCGGCGATGCGGGTGGGCAGCGCCGCCACCGCGAGCAGGTAGAGGGAGAACCCGAAATCGGGCACGGTGAAGATGTTGTGGGTGCGGTACTCGGGATTGGCGATCAAGGCGATGAGCAGCCACAGGCTGACCGGCACGGCCGCGATCCTCGCCATCGTGAGCAGATTCATGACACTCCTGAACGAACTGCGCTCCGCGGCAAGCCTTCCCCATGTCGTGCCGCCGGGCAACCCAGGGCAACCTTTCCGACACGGACGAGACGGCGAAATGCGCAGGTCGCCACCGGTGAGGCGGTGAAGCCCCGAATTTGCGGGGCACGGCGGAGCGGAGCTGTCCGGGCGCGTGCGGCCGGGGGTTCTCCCGGCGTCGCGATCGAGTCCTGGCCTCCGGCGACCCGCACCAGCTCGCCCCGCTGCTCAGCACCGAACTGCAGGCCGCCGCCTTCTCCCAGCGCCCCGAACCGCGTCGCGACGGGCGCCTTGGCCGGACTGGTCTCCGGCTCCGGCCCCCTAGGCGAAGACGCCGCGCCCCTCGCTCTCGTCGAGCGGCCGCTTGACGACCTGGCGCGCGAGCACCTACTCGCCGGGTCTCGTTCCCCGGAACCGGCGCGGGTGCGCGGACGTCCGCAGCTTCACAGGCCGAAGGCGGTGCCGTCCTTGTCGAGAATGGGTTTCGAGGTCATCGAGCGACCCACGTTGCGCACGAACAGCAGCGAACGACCGGGCAGGTCAGGGCATTTCGCGGCGGGGTAGGGCAGTGGGATCGGGTGCGGTGGACACCAGCGGGCGGCCTTTCCAGCGCAGCGCACCCCGTCTCCGCGCGCGATGGGAGCGTGCGGTGAGCGCCAGGTACTCGGCCACCGACAGCGGGTGGGCCAGCGCCGCAAGGCAATCCGCGCCGGTGACGGTGCCGCCGGACTCCAGGGAGCGCGCCAGCAGCCGTCCGGCGACCGAGGCGGCATAACCGATCGCGCCGGCCCGGCGGATCGATCCGCGCCCGGCCACCGCCGCCACGGGCGGCGCCAGATGACCGAGCGCCGCAACGGTTCCCACGGCCGCCGCCGCGACGGGTGAACCGCCGTACGCGGACCAGAGCCAGCGCGTGTAGCCGCGCTCCAATTCTTCGGCGCCCCGGTACATGCGGGTGCGGGCGAGGGTGCCCGCCGCCGCGACGGTAGTGCGGTGCCCGGCCCGGCGCAGCACGCGCGCCAGGTCCAGATCCTCGGTGGGGCTGTCCGCGACCGCCTCGTGCCCGCCCACGGCGCGGTAGGCCGCCCCGTCCACCACCAGGAACTGCCCGCACGCCACCACCGTCGACGGACGCCGCGACCGGTCGGCGAGGGCGACCGGCAGGGTCGAGGCCCACGACCAGCACAGCAGCGGCTGCACCAGCGCCTCCCGCGCGGTCCCGGCGAGCTGCCGCGGCCAGGGCGAGACCAGCGCCGCCCGGCGGGCCCGCAGTTCGGCCACGGCGGCGGCCACCGCCTGCGGAGCCAGCCGCACATCGGCGTCGACGAACACGAGCACAGGCGCGTCGGTGCGCGCGGCCAGCCGGGCGCACGCCGAGGCCTTGCCCGTCCAGCCGGGTGGCGGCCCGGAATCCTCGCGGATCAGCGTGCAGCGCGGGTCGCCGGCGATGGCCGCGCGGGCGGCGTCGGCGGTGCCGTCGGTCGAGCCGTCATCGAGGATCAGCACTCGCAAGTTCGGGACGCCCACTTGGGCGCGCAGGTCGGCGATCAGCGCGGGCAGGCGCGTCACCTCGTCGCGGGCGGGCACGCAGACCGTGACGGGTTCCACCGCGGCCACCCCGCGCGGCAGCCGACGCACCGTCAGCCGGTTGACCAGGGCCAGGCCCGCACCGCCCAACGCGATCGCGGCGCCCGCCCTGACCAGCGTTTCGCTCAGCGGAACTGGCGAACCGATCGCCACCACCGCCGCCAGGAGAACTGATGGTCGGGCACGTGCGCCACGGCGGGATTGCGATCCATGTACGCCATCGCGGCCACGATCGCCGCCACCGCGAGGGTGACGCCGCCGACGATGCCCGCCCAGCCCGCGAACGAGCGGGTGTTCGGGTCGGCGTAGCTCACCTCCGCGCGCAGCGTGGACACGTCACCGGGCGGCAGTTTCCACGACACGGTGGAATCGCCCTCGCGGGTGCCGTTGGTCTTGGCCACGCGGGCCGGGAACGCGATGGTGAACTGCACGTCCGAGCCGTGCGGCGGCACCGACTTCAGGTCGACGCGCCCGTTCATGCTCACCAGGTCGCCGGTGCGCTGGAACTGGAGCTGGAACATGCCCTGCGTCTGCTCCGACAGCAGGCCCAGCTGCGTCACCTCGCCGAACGAGAGGTCCTCGAAGAACACCTTGGAGCCCACGTACCCGTCCTGGTTGTAGGGCTCCACCCGCACCTTCGCGGCGAGCGACTCCGGCGCCTTCAGCTCCGGGCCCTTGTCCTCGGCACTGGCGGGCACCACGGCGGCCACGATCCGCCCCGACACCCGGTCGTTCGACGACACACCCATCGACACCTGCACCCGCAGGCACCCCGCCAGCACCGGCCCGACCAGCACCGCGAGCAGAACCATCGCCATCACCCGCACCCGGCGCGGCGCGCGCGTCGACAGCGGAACCGGAATGGCGGGTGGCGTGGGACTCGGTTGCACGGCTCACATCGTGCCAGGCGCGCCCCTCCCCGTGCCACGCGGTCGCCCGACACGCCGCACCGCGTTCCGGACGGAGCCGGGCTACGCTCGCGGTATGACGGGGGATGTCGAGGAGGGGCCGGCGCGCGCGGCCGAGCACGGGCACATGGGACGGGTCGGCTGGTGGGCGGTGCTCGCCGGTGCACTCGCCGAGGGGTTGCTGCGGAATCAAGCTTTCCTCGGGGCGATGCTGTTCTCGTTCGTGGTCGGACTGGGCGGTGCACTGTCCGGCGAACCAGGCGTGACGGTCGTGTGCGTCGGCGCAGGCCTGGCCGGGATGACCCTCGCGGTCGTGGCGTTGGCGAGGCGCTGGCCTCTGGTCCGGCAGTGGATCGTCTTCGTCGCCGTGTGTGCCGTGCAGATCGCGCTCCTGAGTCGGTACCTCGCTTAGACGCCGAGTCCCCTCTGGGCCGCGTTGCTGCGGACGCCGAGATACGTCCGCCTCAGCCTTACCGGGCGGGGCGTGTGACCGGACTCTGTCCCTGATCGGGCGGTGCGGCCCGTAGGCGGATCATTCGCGACAGGAGGGGGACGCCGAGCAGGCCCATGCCGAGGAAGCCGTAGGCGGCGGAGGCGGGGAGGTCGAGGAAGAGAGCGTGGGCGAGGGTGGAGCCGAGCCAGGTCCACAGGAAGACCAGGACGGGGACCGCGGTGGCGCTGGACTCGCGCGGGCGGGTGGGGGCGGGGGCGGCGTGTTCCCAGACGGCGAGCAGTGCGGCCATGAGCAGCGCGACCACCAGCCAGCCGAGGTAGTTCGTCAGCGGGATCTGGGCCAGGCCGGGCAGGCCGGAATCGGTGTCGCACCAGCTCCACTGGCCGTCGGCGACCATCTGCGGGTCCAGGAACAGATCCCAGCCGACCGTGCCCACGGCGGCCAGCGGCACACGAGTCGCGGTCCGGCGGGTCAGCAGCCCCGCCACGACCCACACCGGATACACCCCGCCCGTCCAGGCGAGCGAAACCACCAGCGGCACACCGGCGAGCTCCGGCCCGATCCGCCCCTCCGCGTAGGAGTAACAGCCGAACGGCATATCCGTCGCGGTGCCGAGCAGCTCGGCGAGCAGCCCCGTCCCCGACACGATGACGAGAAAGCCCGCCGCGTAACGGAATCCGCGTGTCGCGATGGCGTGGGCCAGCGCGGTCCCCGCGAACAGCAGCACCACCAGCACCGTCACCCGGTCGCGGGCGGCGCCCTCGGTGAGCGGGTAGGCGATCTGGGTGAGCACCAGCAGCGCGGCGAACACCACCGGCACGGGATGGCCGAGATCGCGCCGGGCCGCCGCCACCCGGTCACGCAGCGAGACGTTCGTCATAGCCTGCCCAGCAAAGGGATCCGCCGTCGCCGTTCGTCGCGCAGCACCAGCCGCGCCGCCGTCCGGCCACTCGCGCCGGACACGCCGCCACCCGGATGCGTGGACGCCCCGGTCAGATACAGGCCGGGCGCGCCGGGCACCCGCTGACCCGACAGTTCGGGCAGCGGCCGCCACAGCATCATCTGATCCAGCGACATCTCCACGTGCATCACATTGCCGCCCAGCAACCCCATCTCGCGCTCCAGATCCACCGGCGTCTGCACGTACCGCTGCCGCACCGAACCCGCGAAACCCGGTGCGTGCCGGTCCACTTCGGCGATGATCCGATCGGCCTCGCGCGCTCCTCGGCCGGCCCAATCGCCGCGGTTCAACCGATACGGATGCCACTGCGCCCACAGCGAGAGCTGGTGCTCGCCGGGCGGTGCGATACTCGGGTCGAGCGCGCTGAAACTCATCGCCAGCACCACCGGGCGCGGCGGCAGATCACCGGCCAGCGCCGCCCCGTGCGCGCGCCGCAGCGCCGCCCGGTCGGTGACCAGCAGTTGCAGACCGCGCGCCGAATCTTCCTGTGCCGCACCGGGATAGACGGGCAGCACGTCGGTCTCGACCCGCACCACCATCCCGATGCCGGGCCCGACCCGAATCCGCCGCCGCCACCCCGCCACGACCTCGGCGTCGAAACCGCCCGCCCGCAACAGATCCAGCGTGGTCAGCACGTGCGTGCCCGCGATCACGGTGCGCGCCCGCACCTCCCGGCCCGACGCGGTGCGCACCCGCCAGCCCTCGCCCGCGCGGGCGATCACGGTGACCGCGTCGCCCGCCGTGACCGTGCCGCCGTCCGCGCGCAACCGCGCGACCAGGGCGGAGGTGAGCGCGCCGCTGCCGCCGACGGCCCGGCCCGGCGGCACCACGTGCATCAGCGCCGCGAACCCGACCATCGGCGCGGTGCCCGGCTCCGACATGGGCGGACCGGACTGCGCGCCGAACCAGGCCAGCGCCGCCTTCAATCGCTCGTCGCGAAACCAGGTGTCCAGCAACGCGTCCCCGGATTGCAGGAACTCCCGCGACAGAGCGCTGCCCCCGTCGCGCGCGTCGAGTCCCCAAAAGGACCGCAGCAGGTGGCCGGGTCCCGGTGCGCCGCCGAACGCGCGCATCACCCGCGCGCTGCGCGGCCCCCACTCCCGGGCGAAGCGCCGGTACGCGTCGGCATCGGCGGCGCCACAGGCCTTTTCGATGGAGTCGCAGGTCGCGTCGAGATCGCGCCGGAACACGATCGGCGCGGCCCCGTCCGCCCCCGCGGGCGCGAAACCCCAAGGGTCGCAATCGATGTACCGCAGCCCGAACCGCCCCAGCTCGAGCTCCTCGAGGATCCCGGTGTGGCGGATCATGATGTGCGCCGAGGACCCGCGATCCACCAGGTGCCCGGGGAACCGCTCCACCGTCGACACCGCCCCGCCCAGCACCTCGTCGCGTTCGAGCACGTCGACCCGGTGCCCGGCGCGGGCCAGATAACAGGCCGCGACCAGGGCGTTGTGGCCCGAGCCGACCACCACCACACTCACAGCGGCAGCCGCCTGCCCAGGATCGCGAACGGCCGGTTGTCGCCCGCGAACACGAAATCGCGGATCACGTCGCCGAACCCCTCGCGGCGGTACAGCCGCCAGGCCCGGTTCTCCTCACCCGTCACCTCGGGCGTGGACAGCAGCACCGCCCGCTCCGGCCGGTCGCCCAGCAGCCGCCGCAGCAGCGTCGCGCCGATGCCGCGGCCCTGCGCGGCGGGGTGCACGTGCAGCTCGGTGAGTTCGAAATAGTCCGAAAGCAGTTCCCGCGCAGAGTGTTCCGGCCACCCCGAGCGCCGCATCCCGCTGTGCACCTGCTGATGCCACCACTGGTGCGGCGCGCCGTGGTAGCCGTAGGCGATGGCGACGATCGGCGCGACGCGCGGATCGGCGTGGCCGTGGTCGTCGGGGAGCAGCGCGGCCACGGCCCGCCAGCCGGGCCGGGCGGTGTGCTCGGTCCACATGGGCGCGCGGTGGTTCTCGGTGCCGCGCGGATACTCCATCGCGGCCACGTAGACCGTCAGCGCGTCGTGGAGCCGGTAGCGCATATCGGTGACGGACAGGTCGACCACGACGGGCGCGGGTGCGGGGGTGTGGTGTGGCTTGACGGCTGTCATGGCTCTCGTCGGACCGCGCGGACGCGGAAAGTTGTCGGTGGGCGTCTCTATATTCAAGCTCAATTCAAACGTTCGAATACCTGTTCGGTCCGCGCGGTGCACGAAGGGCCGGGGTGTGCGAGTGCGGAGGGATGACGTATGGGGAACCTCGATTCGCCGGGCCGGCCCGGCAAGGCGGGACAACTACTGAAGAAGGCCGACGGACTGCTCCTGCAGGCCGGAATGGAGGCCGACCCGCGCGAGCGGTTCCGCACCGCGTACCTGGCGGCGCTGCGCGGGGCGGGCGCGGTGCTCGCGTTCACGGGCGCCGACGCCGCGCCGCGAGCCCGCTCGCGCAACGCGTGGGTGCTGTTGCAGCGCGCCGCGCCCGAGTTCGTGATGTGGGCCGACTACTTCAGCGCCCGCTCCGAACTGCGCGCCGCGCTGGAGGCGGGGCTCGATCGCGACGTGAGCGAGCGGTCGGCCGACGAGTTCTGCTCCCGGGTCGGCGCGTTCCTCCACGACGTGGAGGATCTGCTGAAATCCGCCGCCCGGCTGCGTCCCGCGCCCGGGTGGACCGGAGGCATCTCCGCGTGAGCGCGCGGCGCGGCCCCGTCACCTCGCGCGGCGGGTCCGAAGTCGTGTGGCACAGGTCACGGACGACACGGCCGCACGGCTTCCGAAATGCGAGTTTGTCTCGGTGTGCACATTCAGTGGTCCCGCCCTGATCGAACTCGTATCATTGGTGGCAGACAGCCGCCAAGGTCGGCTATCTGTCGCCTACCCGGAGGCGACCGCCACGTCCTAGTGCCGGGGGAGGTACCGTGCCACTCTCCGAGCACGAGCAGCGCATGCTCGAACAGATCGAGAGCGCGCTCTATGCTGAGGATCCGAAGTTCGCGTCGTCCGTCCGCGGCGGACGCCTCCGTACGACCTCGAGTCGACGCAGACTCCAGGCCGCCGCCCTGTTCGTCCTCGGCCTGTTTCTGCTGGTCGCCGGCATCGCCGCTCCGGTGAAGCCCGGCGGCTTCCCGATCATCAGTCTGGTCGGGTTCATCGTCATGTTCGGCGCCGGTGTGCTGCTGCTGATCGGCAGCGGCAAGGGCGGCGCGGACGCCGACGGCGCGCCCGCCGGTGAGCCGCCCTCGAGCGGGCCGAGCGGTGGCGGGTCGAGCGGACCTCGGCGTCAGCGCAAGTCCGGCGGTTTCTCGGAGCGCATGGAGGACAGGTTCCGGAGACGGTTCGAGCAGGAATAGCTCCGCCCCGGCACCACATCGTTCATATGTGAAGGCGGCGCCGCACCGAACGGGTGCGGCGTCGCTTTCTCCTGTGCGCACCGGGTTTTCGCGCCGGAGTGAGATTGCTCGCATCCGGCGGCCTGGCGACACGGTCGAGCGCCATGCGCTGGACCCGCACGGCCGTGACCGCGCTCGTCCCGCCGTGTCCCGCGCCCGGAGTTCGCGCCACTTCTCCCCACCGGAGTTCCCCACCCTTCCCCACGGGGTCCCTCCACTCCTCCCCACCGGGGGTTCCACCCCCTTCCGTCCCCCCGCAGGGCCTTGCCTACCAGCGGAGTTTGCTGATGGTTGTCGGGACAGCACCCGGAAGGCACGCGCGTGTCGCCGGAACACGCGAAAGTCCCCCACCTGGGTGATAGCTGTGATGACCTGCGGAATCGTTCGCGCGGGGAGCGAGATCACCTCCACTTTCGATTGAAAGTGGGGGAAAGTGGGGTAATGTGGAGCGCGCTACAGGAGAGAGGTCGATCAGGCGAGGTGAATGTGCCCCCCGTAACCGCGGGGATGCTCCCAGGGAGGTATCGAGATGTTTCTCGGTACGTACACGCCCCGTTTGGACGACAAGGGGCGACTCACGTTGCCTGCGAAGTTTCGAGACGATCTGGCGGGAGGGTTGATGGTCACGAAGAGTCAGGACCACAGCCTCGCCGTGTACCCCAAAGAGGAGTTCACCGCGCTCGCCCGGCGGGCCGCGGCCGCGTCTCGGACCAATCCGCAGGCCCGCGCGTTCGTCCGGGCACTGGCGGCGGGTACGGACGAGCAGCGTCCGGACGGCCAGGGCCGGATCACGTTGTCGGCGGACCACCGGCGCTACGCGAACCTGGACCGGGATTGCGTGGTGATCGGCTCGGTCGACTTCCTCGAGATATGGGACAAGCAGGCGTGGGAGTCCTACCTCGCCGAGCACGAGGAGGATTACGCACAAGCGAGAGACGAGTCGCTGGGCGGGATCTTCTAGCCAGCGCGGAGGAGTGCCGCGTGGCCTCTGCCCGGACGCGGACCCTGACGTACTTCCCCGACGCCAGGTACCGCTGTCCGGTCAGAGACCACGGGGCATTCCCCCGCCGAGCAGCATTCTTTCCACGAGCACTGTTTTCCATCAGCACTGTGCGGCAACGCGATCCGAGCGCGACCGGTCTCCGGCCCGTGAGCCCCGCGCCCCCGGTGCGAGAAGCACGCAGCAGGAACCGGGAGGTCGAGGTGAACCGTGAGGAGCACGGCCCCCGGCATGTCCCCGTTCTCTTGCGCCGCGCCGACGAACTCCTCGGCCCCGCCCTCACCGAGCCCGGCGCCGTCTACGTGGACGCCACCCTCGGGCTCGGCGGCCACGCCGAACACTTCCTGCGCACCTACCCCGGCCTGCGGCTGGTCGGCCTCGACCGCGACACCGAGGCGCTGCGCCTGGCGGGGGAGCGGCTGGCGCCGTTCGCCGACCGGATCACGTTGGTGCACACCAGATATGACGGCATCGCCGACGCGCTGGCGGAAGCCGGGCTGCCCCGCGCCGGCGCGGTGAGCGGCATCTTGATGGATCTCGGCGTGTCGTCCATGCAACTGGACGAGGCCGAGCGCGGCTTCGCCTACTCGGTGGACGCCCCGCTGGACATGCGGATGGACCCCACCGCGGGCCTGACCGCCGCCGACGTGCTCAACACCTACAGCCACGGCGATCTCGCGCGCGTGCTGAAAACGTATGGCGAGGAACGGTTCGCGGGCAAGATCGCCTCCGAGGTGGTGCGCCGCCGCGCCAAGAAGCCGTTCACCACCAGCGCCGAACTCGTCGAGCTGCTGTACGCCACGATCCCGGCGGCCGCGCGCCGCACGGGCGGCCATCCGGCCAAGCGCACCTTCCAGGCGCTGCGGGTGGAGGTGAACGGCGAGCTCGACTCGTTGCGCGCCGCGCTGCCCGCCGCGCTGGACGCGCTGCGCCTCGGTGGCCGCATCGTCGTCATGTCCTACCAGTCGCTGGAGGACCGCGTCGTCAAACAGGAGTTCGCGCCGCGGATCGCGTCGCGCACGCCGGTGGACCTGCCGGTCGAACTGCCCGGGATGGGCCCGGAATTCCGGATGCTCACCCGCGGCGCGGAGAAGGCCACCGAGACCGAGATCGAGGAGAACCCACGCGCCGCGCCGGTGCGCATGCGGGCCGCGGAGCGGATCCAGGAGAAGGAGGCGACGACACCATGAGTATCCGTACGCGCACGGTCGAGTCGCCGGGCCGGGTCGCCCGCCGGGTCCAGGCCGCCGAACGGGTGAAATCCGGTGCGGCGCAACGGGCCTACGCCAAACGCAAGCTCCGCGCCGAACAGCGCGCCGACACGCCGCGGCTGCCCGCGCGCACCTCGGTGACCGCGGCGCGGATCCCGTTCGTCGCCGCGATGATCGCCATGCTGGCCTGCGGGCTGGCGCTCACCCTGCTGCTCACCACGCGCGCCGCCGAGGACAGCTACCAGCTCAGCGACGCCAGGCAGCTCAACCGGCAGCTCGCCGACGAGCGTGCCGCGTTGCAGCAGGAGGTCGCGGCCGCCGACTCGGCGCCCGAACTGGCCGCGCGCGCCCGCGAACTCGGCATGATCCCCGCCAAGGACCCGGCGCGCCTGGTGCTCGGACCCGACGGCACCGTGACGGTGATCGGTGACGAAACGCCCGCGCAGGGCGCGCCGGTGCCGCCGCTCAATCAGACGCCGCGCTCGGGCCCGGCGACGCAGCCGGGGCACGTGCTGGCCGAGGGCGAGCGCGTGATCCCCGTGTCCACCGTGCGCACTCCGGAGGGTGAGCATCCCGCACCCGCGCCGAACCCGGCGAGCCCGGTACCGGCGCCCAACGCGGCGAGTCCCGTTCCGGAGCCGAATCCCGCGAGCCCGGTGCCCGCGCCGGATCCGGCGAACCCGGCACCGGCCCCGGACCCGGCGAACCCGAACCCCGCCCCCGCGGCCGAAGTGCCCCAGCCGGCCCCCGCCCCGCAGCCCGTGGCCGCCCCGCCCGCCGACGGGCCGGCCGCGGTGCCGCCGCCGGTGGACGCCCCGCCGGAGCAGCAGGCTCCGCCCGCCCCCGAGGGGGCCGTCCGATGACCCGCACCAGGCCCGCGCCGCGCCAGCGGCGCGGGCCGGTGCCATCCGGCGGCGCGAGACCGCGCACCGGCGCGCCCTCGGATCGTCCGCTGCGGCTGCGCCTCGGCGTCGGCCGCCTCGTCATGCTGGTGGCGCTGGCCGTCGTCGCGCTCCAATTGCTGTGGATCCAGAGCATTTCCGCGCCGGGGCTGTCCGCACAGGCCGCCAGCCAGCGCACCGTTCGGCTCACCGACGAGGCCACCCGCGGCCCGATCACCGACCGCCACGGCAAATCGCTCGCGTTCACCGTGTCGGCGAAGGCGCTGCACATCCAGCCCGTGCGGGTGCGGGAGATGCTGGCCGAGGAGCGCGCGAAGAACGAGAAGGCGCCCGATCCCGAACAGCGGTTGCGCGATATCGCGAAGACCATCCACGACAAGCTCGGCGCGAAGGCCCCCTCGGAGAAGGACCTGCTGGGCTTGCTGCGCAGCGACGAGCAGTTCGTCTACCTGGTGCGCAACGTGGACCCGCGCATCGCCTCCGAGATCACCCTGGAATTCCCCGAGGTCGGCGCCGAACGCCAGGACCTGCGCGAATACCCGGGCGGTTCGCTGGCCGCCAATATCATCGGCGCCACCGGCTGGGACGGCCACGGCCTGATCGGCCTGGAATCCTCGCTGGACTCGGTGCTCGCGGGCACCGACGGCTCGCACACCTACGACCGCGGCTCCGACGGCGCGGTCATCCCGGGCAGCTGGCGCGACAAGCAGCCCGCGGTCAACGGCAACGGCGTCGAACTCACCCTCGACTCCGACCTGCAGTACTACGTGCAGCAGCAGGTGCAGCAGGCCAGGGAGATGTCGGGCGCCGCGGGCGCCTCGGCGGTGGTGCTGGACGCCAAGACCGGTGAGGTGCTGGCCATGGCCAACGACAGCACCTTCAACCCGAAACTCGGCCCGCAGAACTGGGGTTCGGCCAAGACGAACAACCCGTCGGTGAGCGACCCGTTCGAACCGGGTTCGGTGAACAAGCTGATCACCGCGGCCGCGGCCATCGAATACGGGCTCACCACCCCCGACGAGGTGCACCAGGTGCCCGGCTCGATCAGCATGTCCGGCGTCACCGTCGGCGACGCGTGGGGCCACGGCGTGGAGCCCTACACCACCACCGGAATATTCGCGAAGTCGTCCAATGTCGGCACCCTGATGCTGGCGCAGCGCGTGGGCGAGGAGCGCTTCGCCGATATGGTGCAGCGCTTCGGGCTCGGCCAGCGCACCGGCGTCGGCCTGCCCGGCGAGACGGCGGGCCAGGTGCCCGCCCTGGACCAGTGGTCGGGCGGCACCTTCGCCAACTTGCCCATCGGACAGGGCCTTTCGATGTCCACGCTGCAGATGACCGCGATGTACCAGGCCATCGCCAATGACGGGCTGCGCATCCCGCCGCGCATCGTGCGCGCCAAGGTCGCACCCGACGGCAGCCGCACCGAGGAGACCCAGCCCGACGGCGTGCGGGTGGTGAGCGAGGAGACCGCGCGCACCCTGCGCACCATGTTCCAGGCCGTCACCCAGCGCGACCCGATGAACGCCAACCAGAACGGTACCGGCTGGCCCGCCGCCATCGACGGCTACCAGGTCGCGGGCAAGACCGGCACCGCCCAGAAGATCGATCCCCGCTGCAAGTGCTATTCCACCTCCAGCTTCTGGATCACCTTCTCCGGCATGGTGCCCGCCGACAACCCGCGCTACGTGATCGGCATGATGCTCGACAATCCGGTCCGCAGCGCCGACGGCAGCGGCGGCCAGTCCGCCGCCCCGCTGTTCCACAGCATCGCCTCGTGGGCCATCCAGCGCGACCGCATCCCGCCCACCGTCACCGAACCGCAGAAGTTCGTGCTCCAGGCCGGTGCGTGAGCCGTTGTCGTCCCCGCTGTCCGCCCGGTTCGCCCGCCGCCGCCCGGCCCGCCGCCACCGCGCCCCCAACCGGGCGCCGCGACCGGGAGCGGGCGGTGTGGGCGGTTACACCGAGGCACGTTGACCGCCCGTGCGCGCGCGTCGGTAACCTGACTCGTCACCACCGATCGTGCCCGCGCACAATGCTCGACAGAACCGAGAACGAGAGAGGAGCGAGGTGCCCACGCAGTCCAGCCAGCCCGTGTTGCGGCCGGTCGACCCGCTGTCGACACCGCTGACCACCGTGCTGGCGCTGACCGGCGCCCGCCCGTCGTCGCCGATCCCCGGCGACCTCGCGGTGACCGGCATCGAACAGCGTTCCGACGCCGTCCTGCCCGGCGACCTGTTCGCCGCCCTGCCCGGCGCGCGCGCCCACGGCGCGCGGTTCGCCCGCACGGCGGTGGAACGCGGCGCCGTCGCCGTGCTCACCGACGCCGAGGGCGCCGCCCTGGCGGGCGAGCTCGGCGTGCCCGTGCTGGTGCGCGAGCAGCCGCGCGCGGTGCTCGGGGAGCTGTCCGCCGAGCTGTACGGCCAGCCGTCGCGCACGCTCACCATCGTCGGCATCACCGGCACCTCCGGCAAGACCACCACCTCGTACCTGGTGGAGGCAGGCCTGGCCGCCGCGGGCCTGCGCACGGCGCTGATCGGCACCATCGAGACCAGGATCGGCGGGCGGCGCGTGCCCAGCGCGCTCACCACGCCCGAGGCCCCGCAGCTGCACGCCATGTTCGCGCTGATGGTGGAGCAGGGCGTGGACGCCGTGGTGATGGAGGTGTCCAGCCACGCGCTCGCGCTGGGCCGCGTCGACGGCGTGCGCTTCGCGGTGGGCGCGTTCACCAACCTCTCCCAGGACCACCTGGACTTCCACCGCGATTTCGAGGACTACTTCGGCGCCAAGCGCAGGCTCTTCGAACCCACCTCGCCGATCGCCGCGCGGACCGCCGTGATCGTCGTCGACGACGAGTGGGGCCGCCGCCTGGCCGCCGCGCTGCCCGCGCCCACCACCGTGAGCACCACCGGCGCGGGGGACTGGCACGTCGCGGGCGCGGTGGACGCGCACGGCGGCGAACAGTCCTTCACCGCGGCCGGGCCGGGCGCGAATGTCGAAGTGCGCCTGCGCCTTCCGGGCCGCTACAACGTGGCCAACGGGTTGCTCGCCGTCGCAGTGTGCGCCGCCGCCGGGGTCGATCCGGCCGTGGCCGCGCCCGCGCTGGCCGCCGTGGACGTGCCGGGCCGCATGCAGCGCGTCGAGGCCGGGCAGGACTTCCTGGCCGTGGTCGACTACGCGCACAAGCCCGCCGCCCTCGAATCGGTGATCGCGACCCTGCGCCTGCACCTGGCCGCCGACAACCCCGACGCCCCCGGCCGCCTTGCCGTGGTGGTGGGCGCGGGCGGCGACCGCGACGCGGGCAAGCGCGCGCTCATGGGCGCGGCGGGGGCGCGCGGCGCGGACCTGCTCGTCATCACCGACGACAACCCCCGCACCGAGGATCCGGCCGCCATCCGCGCCGCCCTGCACAACGGCGCGCTCGAGGTGCCCGTCGGCGAACGCGGTGAGGTGCGCGAGATCGGCGACCGCGCCGCCGCCATCGAGGCGGCGGTGGCCTGGGCCCGGCCCGGCGACGTGGTGCTCGTCGCGGGCAAGGGCCACGAGACCGGTCAGGAGATCGACGGTGTGAAGCTGCCTTTCGACGATCGCGAGGTGCTGGCGAGCGCGCTGGCGCGGCGGTCGGGACAGCGATGGGAGCGGAGTCCGCACGGGTCGGACGCGGAGGACTTGACGGTTTCATGATCGAGATGACACTGCGGGAGATCGCGGACGTCGTCGGCGGCACGCTGCACGACGTTCCCGACCCGGAGGTGCGGGTGACCGGTTCGGTCGAATTCGATTCGCGCCGAATCGGTTCCGGTGATCTCTTCCTGGCCCTGCCCGGCGGGCGGGCCGACGGGCACGACTACGCGCCCGCGGCCGTGGCGGCCGGTGCGGTCGCGGTGCTGGCCGCGCGTCCGGTCGGCGTGCCGGCCATCGTGGTCACGCCGAATCCCGGCGCGGTGCCCGCGAATTCGATGGCGGTGAGCCATGATTCGGACGGCTCCGGGGCTGCGGTGCTCACCGCGCTCGCGGCACTGGCCCGCGCCAGCGTCGAAAAGCTCACCGCGGCGGGCAGTCTCACCGTCGTGGGCGTCACCGGCTCGTCGGGCAAGACCTCCACCAAGGATCTGCTGGCGGCCGTGCTCGCGCCGCTGGGGCCCGTGGTGGCGCCGCCCGGCTCGTTCAATAACGAACTGGGCCACCCGTGGACCGCGCTGCGCGCCGACGAGAACACCCGCTTCCTGGTGCTCGAGCTCTCCGCGCGCGGACCGGGCCATATTGCCGCGCTCGCGCGCGTCGCGCCGCCCAGCATCGGCGTGGTGCTCAATGTCGGCACCGCGCATCTCGGCGAGTTCGGCAGCCGCGAGGCCATCGCCCAGACCAAGGGCGAACTCGTGGAGGCGTTGCCCGCCACGGGTGTGGCCGTGCTCAACGCCGACGACGGGCAGGTGGCCGCGATGGCGAGCCGCACGTCCGCGCGGGTGGTGACCGTCGGCCGGTCCGGCGACGCCGACCTGCGCGCCACCGATGTGCGCCTGGACGACGGCGCCCGCGCCCGGTTCACCCTGCACGCCCCGTCGGGCTCGGTCGAGATCGCGCTCGCCGTGCACGGCGAGCACCAGGTGGGCAACGCGCTCTCGGCCGCCGCCGTCGCGCTGGCCTGCGGCGCCGACCTGGATACGGTCGCCACCGCGCTGGCGGGCGCGCGCGCCGCCTCGGAACGCCGCATGGACGTGCGCGACACCGACGACGGCGTCACCGTCGTCAACGACTCCTACAACGCCAACCCCGACTCCGTGCGCGCCGCGCTCAAGGCCCTGGTCACCATGGCCAAGGCGGGCGCCGCGCCGCGCCGCAGCTGGGCCGTGCTCGGCGAGATGGCCGAACTGGGTGAGGAGTCGGTGCTCGAGCACGACGGCATCGGCAGGCTGGCCGTGCGCCTGGATGTGGACCGCCTGGTGGTGGTCGGCACCGGAAGGCCCTCCCGGGCGATGCACCAGGGAGCGGTGATGGAAGGCTCATGGGGCGAGGAATCGGTCCTCGTGCCCGATATCGGCGCGGCCATCGCGCTGCTCGACGACGAGGTCGAAGCGGGCGATGTGGTGCTGGTCAAGGCATCGAAGTCGGTGGGCCTGTGGGCCGTCGCCGACCACTTGACCGGCGCCGATCGCGCGCGGGGACGCAGGGGAAGCAGCACGGAGGCAGTGCAGGTGAGGGAACGCGAGACGGGGCCGAGCGATAGCGGGGCCCAGTCGTGAGGGAGCGCAGCGAGCGAACCATGGACACAGCGGCGCTTTGGCGCACGGCGGAGCCGAGCGTTAGCGAGGCGCGGCTGTGAGACAAATTCTTTTCGCGGCGGCGATCGCGTTGGCGGTGTCGATCCTGCTCACGCCGCTGCTGATCAAGTTCTTCGCCAAACAGGGCTTCGGACAGGAGATCCGGGTCGACGGCCCGGCCAGCCACCAGGCCAAGCGCGGCACCCCGACCATGGGTGGCGTCGCCATCCTCATCGGCATGTGGGCCGGCTACCTCGGCTCGCACCTGATCGGCATCGGCTACGACGCGGACGGCCCGTCGGCCTCGGGTCTGCTGGTGCTCGGCCTGGCCACCGCGCTCGGCGGCGTCGGCTTCATCGATGACTTCATCAAGATCCGCAAGGGCCGCAACCTCGGTCTCACCGCGGCGGGCAAGTACATCGGCCAGCTCAGCGCCGCCGTGGTATTCGGTGTGCTGGCGTTGCAGTTCCGCAGCGACTCCGGCCTGACGCCCGCCAGCGAATACCTGTCGATCGTCCGCGACATCACCACGATCTCGTTCGGCGTCTTCTTCCTGGTGTGGGTGAGCTTCCTGGTGGTGGCCTGGTCCAACGCGGTGAACCTCACCGACGGACTGGACGGCCTGGCGGCCGGCTCGATGAGCCTGGCGCTGGGCGGCTACGTGATCATCACGTTCTGGCAGTACTACCACGCGTGCGAGACCAAGCCCGAGGTCGGCTGCTACAACGTGCGCGACCCGCTGGACCTGGCGCTGGTCTGCGCCGCCGGCGCGGCCGCCTGTATCGGCTTCCTGTGGTGGAACGCGGCCCCGGCCAAGATCTTCATGGGCGACACCGGCTCGCTGGCCCTGGGCGGCCTGCTGGCCGGCATCTCCATCACCACCCGCACCGAGCTGCTGATGGCCGTGATCGGCGCGCTGTTCGTGGCCGAGGCGCTGTCGGTGATCCTGCAGGTGGCGGTGTTCCGCACCACGCGTAACCGTTTGTTCAAGATGGCGCCGTTCCACCATCACTTCGAGCTCAGCAAATGGGCGGAGACGACGGTGATCATCCGGTTCTGGCTGCTGGCCGCGATGGCCACGGCGATCGGGCTCGGCGTGTTCTACAGCGAATACCTCTCCGCGGTCGGGTGATTCCAGCGATGGTCGAACATTCTCCACGGGCTCTGCGCTCTCCCGGCCCCATGCTCGAATTCCTGCGCGGGCGCGACGTGCTCGTCGCGGGCTGGGGCGTCTCCGGGCGTTCCCTCATCGAACCGCTGCGCGATATCGGCGCGCACCCGGTGGTCACCGACGCCGGTGCCAAAGCGCTGGCCGAGGCCGCGGAACTGGGCCTCGAGGTCACCACCGACGTGGAACTCGAATCGGCCGCGGCGGATTCGCCCAGCGGCGGGCTCGGCCGGTTCGCGCTCGTCATCACCAGCCCCGGCTGGCGTCCCGATTCACCGGTGCTGGTTGCCGCGGTGACCGAGGGCATCCCCGTGTGGGGCGACGTCGAATTCGCCTGGTGGGTCGATCAGGCCAGGATCTACGGACCGGTCCGCAAGTGGCTGGTGGTGACCGGCACCAACGGCAAGACCACCACCACCCAGATGACGCACTCGATCCTGCGCGCCGCGGGCATCCCCAGCGTCGCGTGCGGCAATATCGGCCTGCCCATCCTGGACGCGCTGCGCCGCAGCCCCGGCCCGCAGGTGCTGGCCGTGGAACTCTCGTCGTTCCAATTGCATTGGGCCCCTTCGGTGCGACCGGAGGCGGGCGTGGTGCTCAACGTCGCCGAGGACCACCTCGACTGGCACGGCGGCCTGGACGCCTACGCCGCCGCGAAGGCGCGCGCGCTGTTCGGACGGGTCGGCGTGGTGGGGCTGGACGATCCCGTGGCGGCCTCGCTGGCGCGTAAGTCCAAGGCCCGCCGCACGGTCGGGTTCCGCATCGGCGTGCCCGCCGACGGTGAGCTCGGCGTGGTCGACGGCAAACTGCTCGACCGCGCTTTCACCAAGGCCGCGATCCTGGCCGAGGTGGGCGACATCAGCCCGCAGGGCCCGGCCGGCGTCGCCGACGCGCTGGCCGCTTCGGCGTTGACCAGGGCCATCGACGTCGCGCCCCAGTTCGTGAAGGAGGGCCTGCAGGAGCACAAGGTGGGCCCGCATCGGGCGGCCTTCGTGCGCGATCTGGCCGGTGTGGAGTTCGTCGACGACTCCAAGGCCACCAACCCGCACGCGGCGCGGTCGTCGATCCTGGCGCACCCGCACGTCATCTGGCTCGCGGGTGGTCAGCTCAAGGGCGCGGGCGTGGAGGACCTCATCGAGGAGGTCGCCGACCGGCTCGTCGCCGCCGTGCTGATCGGGGCCGACGCGCCGGTGATCGCGGCCGCGTTGGCGCGACACGCGCCCGAGGTCCCCGTGGTCGAGGTGGACGCGGGGGACGATGCCGATATGGCCGACGACCCGTCGAGAACCGACAAGGCCGACGCCGTCATGGCGCAGGCCGTTCGCATCGCCGCCGGATTCGCCCGCTCGGGCGACACCGTGCTGCTGGCGCCCGCCGCGGCGTCGCTGGACATGTTCGCCGATTACACCCACCGCGGACGCAGTTTCGCCGACGCCGTGCACGCGCTGGAAGACGGGGACATCGGGCGGCAACCATGACCGAGACGACGACGCGGCGGCGGACGCGGGGCGCGCAGGCGCCCGCGGCGACCAAGTTCCTGGCGTGGCTGGCGCGTCCGCTCGCGTCGTTCCATCTGATCGTCACCATCGCGATCCTGCTGACGGTGCTGGGCCTGGTGATGGTGCTGTCCGCGTCGAGCGTCGAGGCGTATGCCGAAGGGGGCTCGGCGTATTCGCTGTTCGTGCAGCAGGCGATGTTCGCCGCGATCGGCGCGGTGCTGTTCTACATCGCGCTGCGCATCCCGATGCGCAGGCTGCGGCAGTGGTCGTTCCCGATGTTCGCACTGTCGGTGGTGGCGCTGGTGCTGGTGCTGATTCCCGGCATCGGCACCGAGGTGCAGGGTTCCCGGCGCTGGATCGACCTGGGCGCCATCTCGGTGCAGCCCTCGGAGATCGTCAAGGTGACGCTGGTGGTGTGGGGCGCGCACCTGCTGGCCTCGCGCCGTTCCGAGCAGGCCCCGCTCAAGGACATCCTGGTGCCGCTGGTGCCCGCGGGCATGCTCGTGTGCCTGCTGGTGGTGCTGGAACCGAACCTGTCGACCACCATCGCGCTGGGCATCGTGCTGGCGGCGCTGCTGTGGTTCGGCGGGCTGCCGATGCGCTTGTTCGTCGCGATCGTGGTGTCGGGCGCGGTGGCCGCCGCGGTGCTGGCGCTCTCGGCCGGGTATCGCTCCAACCGCATGCGCGCATT
This sequence comes from Nocardia puris, assembly GCF_003315035.1. GTDB lineage: Bacteria > Actinomycetota > Actinomycetes > Mycobacteriales > Mycobacteriaceae > Nocardia > Nocardia puris. The sequence goes on along the minus strand of NZ_QNRE01000006.1, from coordinate 105,552 downwards.
CTTCAATCCGGGCGAGGATCCGCAGGGCATCGGATATCAGGCCAGGCAGGCGATGTTCTCGCTGGCCGACGGCGGGATCTGGGGGCGCGGCCTGGGCCAGAGCCGCGCCAAGTGGAGCTATCTGCCCAACTCGCACAACGACTTCATCTTCGCCATCATCGGCGAGGAACTCGGCTTCCTCGGCTGCGCCCTCGTGCTCGGCCTGTTCGCGCTGTTCGTCTACACGGGGTTGCGCATCGCGGCCCGCTCGGCCGACCCGTTCCTGCGGCTGCTCACCGCCACCGCCACCACCTGGATCACCGCGCAGGCGCTGATCAACGTGGGCTACGTGGTGGGGCTGCTGCCCGTCACCGGTCTGCAGTTGCCGCTGGTGTCGGCGGGCGGGTCGTCGCTGGCGATCACGCTGTTCATGTTCGGCATCATCGCCAACGCCGCCCGGCACGAGCCCGAGGCGGTGTCGGCGTTGGAGAACGGGCAGGACGGGCGGTTCAGCCGGTTGCTGCGCCTGCCCAAGCCCGAGGCGTATTCGCCCGCGAAAGCCGAGGCGGCGCGGGCGCGTTCGGTCGCCAAGGCCGCCGCCCAGCGCGCCCGCGCCGCGAGCAAGGGCAAACCCCCCGAGCGGTCGCGCCAGGCGCTGCCGCCCCGCGGGCGCTCCGATGCACCGCCGCGACGGCGATCGTCCGAGAGCCGCGGGACCAGTTCGGCCCGCGCCACCCGGGCCTGGGAGCCCACCTATCCGATGCCACACGCTGGAGAACGGGGAAGATCGAGGTGAAAGCACCGTGCTACCGCGGCGCGAGCGACGGGCCTGGAGGAGGTAGCGCAGTGTGGCCACGCAAGGCCCCGGGAGTGCCGCTGATCCAACACTGCGCGAGCGACGGGCCTGGAGGAGGTAGCGCAGTGTGGCCACGCAAGGCCCCGGGAGTGCCGCTGATCCAACACTGCGCGAGCGACGGCGCAGTGACGGGGCCAGGGATCGCCCCGGGAGCGCACGGCGCGAGCATGGGGCACGCAGGAGGTAGCGGACGGTGACGGTGGAACAACCTGGTGCGCGGGGATTGTCGGTGATCGTCGCGGGCGGCGGCACGGCAGGCCATATCGAACCCGCGCTGGCCGTCGCCGACGCGCTGCGCCGCCTCGACCCGTCGGTCACGGTGACGGCGCTGGGCACCGAGCGCGGCCTGGAGACGAAACTCGTTCCCGAGCGCGGCTATCCGCTGGAACTGATTCCGCCGGTGCCGCTGCCGCGCAAACCCACCGCCGATCTGCTGCGCCTGCCCGCGCGGGTGCGCGCGTCGGTGGCGCGCACGCGGGCGGTGATCGACGCGGTGCACGCCGACGTGATCATCGGGTTCGGCGGCTACGTCGCCCTGCCCGCCTACCTCGCCGCGGGCGGGGGAGTGCTGCGGCGCAGGCGCGCCGTGCCGGTGGTCGTGCACGAGGCCAATGCCAAGGCGGGCATCGCGAACAAGGTGGGCGCCCGCCGCGCCGCCCGGGTGCTCGCGGCCGTGCCGGATTCGGGATTGCCGCGCGCCGGGGTGATCGGCATCCCGGTGCGCGAGGCCATCACCTCGCTGGACCGCGCCGCGTTGCGCGCCGAGGCGCGGGCCCACTTCGGCCTGCCCGCCGAGGGACCGGTCCTGCTGGTGTTCGGCGGATCACAGGGCGCGCGCAGCCTGAACGAGGCCGTGTCGGGGGCCGCGCCGCAGCTGGCCGCCGCCGGGATCTCGGTCCTGCACGCCCACGGCCCGAAGAACACCCTGGACGTGACCGAATCCGGGGGCGCCGCAAAGTATGTCGCGGTGCCGTATCTGTCCCGGATGGATCTGGCCTACGCCGCCGCCGACGCCGTGGTGTGCCGGTCGGGCGCGATGACCGTCGCGGAGGTGTCGGCGGTCGGGCTGCCCGCCTTCTACGTCCCGCTGCCGCACGGCAACGGTGAGCAGGAGTTCAACGCGCGCCCCGTGGTGGCCGCGGGCGGTGGCAGAATTGTCCCCGATTCGGAACTCACACCGAAGTACGTGATCGACGAGGTGATACCGCTGCTCATGGACCAAGCACGCCTGACCGAGACCGGCCGCGCCGCCGCGGGCGCCGGGCATCGCGACGCCGCCGACGCGGTGGCGCGCATCGCGCTGGAGGTGGCGCGTGCCCGCTGACCGGACGAGCGCCGCGGGCGCGCCGGAGGACCAGGAGCGCTCCGGCCTGCCGCCCGCGCTGGAACGCGTGCACATGGTCGGCATCGGTGGCGCCGGAATGAGCGGCATCGCGCGCATCCTGCTGTCGCGGGGCGGCGCGGTGTCCGGGTCCGACGCCAAGGAGAGCCGCGGCGTGCTCGCGCTGCGGGCGCGCGGCGCGCAGGTGCGCATCGGCCACGACGCGAGCGCCCTGGACCTGCTGCCCGGCGGCCCGACCGCCGTCGTCACCACCTACGCCGCGATCCCGAAGACGAATCCGGAACTGATGGAGGCGAATCGGCGCGACATCCCGGTGCTGCTGCGCCCCGCCGTGCTGGCCTCGCTCATGCGCGGGCACCGCACCCTGCTGGTCTCGGGCACCCACGGCAAGACCTCCACCACCTCGATGCTCATCGTCGCGTTGCAGCACTGCGGGTTCGACCCGTCGTTCGCGGTGGGCGGGGAACTCAACGAGGCGGGCACCAACGCCCACCACGGCACCGGTGAGATCTTCGTGGCCGAGGCCGACGAGAGCGACGGGTCGCTGCTCCAGTACGACCCGGATGTCGCGGTCGTCACCAATATCGAGTCCGATCACCTGGACTACTTCGGCTCCGACGAGGCCTACGTGCAGGTCTTCGACGATTTCGCCGACCGGCTCGCCGAGGGCGGGCTGCTGGTGGTGTGCCTGGACGATCCGGGTTCGCGCGCCCTGGCCGAGCGAGTCGGGCCGCGCCTGGCGGAGAAGGACGTGCGCGTGCTCGGTTACGGCTCCGGCGAACTCGCCGACGCGCCGGTGCCGGTCGGTGTGCGCCTGCACAGCTGGGAGCCGCGCGACGTGGGCGGCCTGGCCCAGTTCCAGCTCGACGACGAACCCGCGCCGCGCACCCTGCGCCTCTCGGTCCCCGGCAAACACATGGCCCTCAACGCGCTGGCCGCGCTGCTGGCGGCGCGGGCGGCGGGCGCTGACGTGGACGAGATCATCCAGGGCCTGGAGGGTTTCGGCGGCGTGCACCGCCGGTTCCAGTTCGTCGGCCGCGAACACGGCGTGCGCGTCTTCGACGACTACGCCCACCACCCCACCGAGGTCAGGGCGGTCCTGGGCGCGGCGGCCGAACTGGTCCGCCAGGAGGCGCGCGACGGCGCCCGCTCGCGACGCGGCCGGGTGATCGTGGTCTTCCAGCCCCACCTCTACAGCCGCACCGCCACCTTCGCCGAGGAGTTCGGCGCGGCGCTGAGCTTGGCCGACGAGGTGATGGTGCTCGACGTGTTCGGCGCCAGGGAGAAACCGCTGCCCGGCGTGAACGGCGCGCTGGTGGCGCAGTCGGTCACCGTGCCGGTGCACTACCAGCCCGATATGTCGCGGGTCGGCCGTGAGGTGGCGGGGTTGGCGCTGCCCGGCGACGTGGTGATCACCATGGGCGCGGGCGATGTCACCATGCTCGGCAGCCAGATTCTCGACGGGCTACGGGCGCGGCCCCAGTACGGGCGGTGAGGGTCGCCGTGCCGCCGGTCGCGAAGGCGCGGACATGAGCCGGGCGACGCGGTGGGCCGCCGAACTGTTCGACGCCGAACGCTGGCGCACGCCCGACGGGCCCGGACGTTTGCGCCGGGTCCGGATCTGGGCATTGCTGGGGATGTGCGTGCTCACGATCGCACTCGTCGTCGCGTGGTTCACCCCGGTGCTCTCGGTGCGCGAGGTGCAGATCACCGGGATCGCCGCGGTGCCCGAGGAACAAGTGCGCGAGCGGCTCGAGATTCCCGACGGCCGTTCCATGCTGCGCATCGATACCGACGCGATCGCCCGGCGCATCGCGGCCATTCCGAAGGTGCATTCCGTGCGCGTGCAACGGGTGTATCCGTCGACGGTCCGGGTGACCGTCGAGGAGCGGATCGCGGTGCTGTTCTTCGAGAGTCCGCAGGGCGCGCACCTGCTCGACTCGGACAGCGTGGAATTCGCGATCGAGCCCCCGCCGGTGGGGGTGCCGAAGTTGATCACCGATCATCCCGGCGGCGCCGATCCGGTGACCGTCGCGGCCGTGCAGGTGGTGAGCGCGCTGCCGCCCGCGCTGAACATCCAGGTGGGCGAGGTTGTCGCACGGTCGATTTCGGATATCTCGCTGACCCTGAAAGACGGGCGCACGGTAGTGTGGGGTGGTGCGAACGATGCCGAACGCAAGGCGGCCGTGGTGATGCCGCTGCTCACGCGGGAGGGAACGGTGTTCGACGTTTCGAGTCCGAATCTGGTCACGGTAAAGTGATCAATACCCATTGCGCCCGGGGAAATTTCGGGGGACCGCGGCCGGCGATTCGGTCGTGTCCGCCGGAAACGGGTCCGGGGGGCAACCGACCGGCTTTACGGTGGGCACGGGGTCGAACGAGAGGGATCACACAAGATTCTGTCACTCGTTTCGGCGCGCCTGCGCCCGTATCGCCGCGGCTGCGAATAGCGTTCCGCACCAGTCGGATACTTGACATTACGCTAACCCTATGGTTGAGGTTTAGGGTTTGCCCGGATCGCGGATCGTGAGAGAAACGGTCCCGGGCACGGCATCCGAAAGGGTGCCCGCGGCGGACATGCCGAGTATTCGCACATGACAGGCTTTAGATCGAAGGAAGGCGAGAGCCCATGACGCCCCCGCACAACTACCTTGCGGTGATCAAGGTCGTCGGTATCGGCGGCGGCGGCGTGAATGCCGTCAACCGGATGATCGAACAGGGACTCAAGGGAGTCGAGTTCATCGCGGTCAACACCGACGCGCAGGCGCTGCTGATGAGCGATGCCGACGTCAAGCTCGACGTCGGCCGTGAGCTCACCCGCGGTCTCGGCGCCGGTGCCGATCCCGAGGTCGGCCGCAAGGCCGCCGAGGATCACAAGGACGAGATCGAAGAGGTGCTCAAGGGCGCCGACATGGTGTTCGTCACCGCGGGTGAGGGCGGCGGCACCGGCACCGGCGGCGCGCCCGTCGTGGCCAGCATCGCGCGCAAGCTCGGCGCGCTGACCATCGGTGTGGTGACGCGGCCGTTCTCGTTCGAGGGCAAGCGCCGCGGCAACCAGGCCGAGGTCGGCATCAACCTGCTGCGCGAGTCCTGCGACACCCTCATCGTCATCCCCAACGACCGGCTGCTCCAGCTCGGCGACGCCGCGGTGAGCCTGATGGACGCCTTCCGCTCCGCCGACGAGGTGCTGCTCAACGGTGTCCAGGGCATCACCGACCTGATCACCACTCCCGGTCTGATCAACGTCGACTTCGCCGACGTCAAGAGCGTCATGTCCGGCGCGGGCAGCGCGCTCATGGGCATCGGCTCGGCGCGCGGCGAGGGCCGGTCGGTGAAAGCGGCCGAGGCGGCGATCAACTCGCCCCTGCTCGAGGCGTCCATGGACGGCGCGCACGGTGTGCTGCTGTCGATCGCGGGCGGCTCGGATCTGGGTCTGTTCGAGATCAACGAGGCCGCCTCGCTGGTGCAGGAGGCCGCGCACATCGAGGCCAACATCATCTTCGGTACCGTCATCGACGACTCGCTCGGCGACGAGGTGCGCGTCACCGTGATCGCGGCGGGCTTCGACGGGGGCGGACCTTCCAGAAACCAGGTGTACGACCGCAGTACGACGCGCGGTCAGATCGGCGCGGGCCGTGCGGGTGAGATCGGGCAGAGCGGCCGCGCCGGCGATGCGCCGTCCACGCGCGGCGCCGATATCGGTGCGAGTTCGCAGACCAGCACCACCCGCAGCGCGGTGCCGAGCTACCGCGATTCCGAGCGGGCGCGGATGGCCGAACCGACCGTCGCTCAGAACAACCGGTCCCACATCCAGCCGCCCGACAACGGTGGCGATGACGATGACGATGTGGATGTGCCCATCTTCATGAAGCGCTGAGTGCGCTGTCTCCCGGCGCTCCGGGAGAGGTGTTCTATGGTCCGGCTCGTGTACCCCTCCGGCGAGGGGGCACCGGGCCGGACTTTCGTGTTTGCCGAAGCGGTGAGACTGCGGTGTGTCCTCGGTTGCGGTGATGTCGGGCACGGGTCGATTCCGGGGGCTCAGTAAACTTCGCGCCGCCGCGCTGTCCGGAGGCCGCGAGCCGGCGTCTCGCCCGTGGTCGACGGTCCGTATTTCCGGTCCGTGAGCGCGGATTCGCGGTGCCGTGGAGGTGACCGCGGTGGGTGTTCGACTGCCTGAGAAGGGGCGGATCCCTAGGGCTGCTGGTGCCCATGAACATTGGGGCATCACGCGGTGAGTCGCGGGTTCTCGCACTGCCGAAGGAGATTCGGCGGGACGCCCGGCGGATCGACAGTCTGGTACACCTGTCGGGGCGGGTGCTGATTCCGTCCGATCCCTGCCATTCGGTGCGGAGTCCGGCGTGGCGCGGATTGGTGACTCCGTGACCGCAGCGGTGCGGAAAACCTGTGCCTCGCGGTGTGATCGCGGCGGTGGCTGATCGACCGATCGGACGTGCGTCGATATTGCGTTGGGCGACTTCGGGAGTCGCGGTGTCCCGGTTGTGGAGCAGGTGGTGACGTATTCGTCGCGGGCAGGGGAGGGATCGGTCGCGGGCTCGTCTTGCCGGCCGGGCGAGACGTGTGGGATTCGGCGTTCGGTGTGAAAAGACTTGGCGCTCCGATGATCATCTGGGGAACTTTATTCCGGACATATCGCACAGAGTGTCCGAGCTGTCTCATATGCAGAGCGCACCCGAGTCCGGTATGTGAGTTATGTGCATATAGCATTGCTCGAAAGTGGTTCGACCGTACGATTATTCGATCGGTAGCGCTCGGAGTCGGCTGTGGCACATGCCGGTTGGTCTCGCTCGGGTGGCGCGCCGGAGTACTGCGCAGTACCTACGTCCGCGTCCAAAATGTCCGTATTGCGTTGGCGCAGAGTAGGTTTCGATATCAATTTCGAGAGGCGGGCAATTCCGCTCGGCCATGGTCGGTTGACCGGTTCGCTGCGCGGGCAAACTTCGGGCACGTGTCTTCCGGTTGACGCTGTACAAGGGCTCGAAGTATGTTGCGGATCACAAAGCAGGGCCTGAGAGTGTGGTGGTGCTTCATGTCGGACGGGGAGTATGAACTACGCGTCGTACTGACCAAGGCACTGCGTCGCATCGAGGAACTGGAGTCCGCCCGGCGCGAGCCGATCGCGATCATCGGCATGGGGTGCCGATTCCCCGGCGGCGTCGACGATCCGGACCGATTCTGGGCGCTGCTGGCCGCGGGCGCCGACGCCATCGTCGAAACGCCGTCCGCCCGTGTGCCCGTCGCCGACGATGCGCCGCGCGGGGCGAACCGGCGGGCCGGACTGCTCGCCGGACCGGTCGACGTGCTGGACGCCGACTTCTTCGGCATCGCGCCGCGCGAGGCCGCCGCGATGGACCCGCAGCAGCGGCTGATCCTCGAAGTCGCTTGGGAGGCGATGGAAGACGCGGCCCTGGCGCCCGGTGCCGGCGAGTCGCGCGCGGGGGTGTTCCTCGGCGTCAGCTGGCAGGAGTACCAGCGCGCCATCACCCCGGACGGGGTGCGCTCGGTCGACGCGCACACCCTCACCGGAACCATGCCGAGCATCGTCGCGGGCCGGGTGTCGTACCTGCTCGGCCTGCGCGGTCCCGCGGTCGCGATCGATACCGCGTGCTCGTCGTCGCTGGTCGCCGTGCACCAGGCGGTGACGAGTCTGCGCGCGGGGGAGTGCGAGGTCGCGCTCGCGGGTGGCGTGAACCTGCTCCAATCCGAGCTCACCACCGAGGCGCTCGCGCGCATGGGCGCGCTCTCCCCGGATGGGCACTGCCGCCCGTTCGACGCCGCCGCCAACGGCTACGTGCGCGGCGAGGGCGCCGGGGTGGTCGTGCTGAAGCGGCTCTCGCGCGCCGTCGCGGACGGCGACGACATCCGGGCCGTGATCCGGGGTTCCGCGGTGAACCACGACGGCCGTTCCCTCGGGCTGACCGCGCCGAATCCGGTGGCGCAAACCGAACTCGTGCGCACCGCCCTCGCCGACGCCGGATGCGTGGCCGAGCAGATCGACTACCTGGAGGCGCACGGCACCGGCACACCCTTGGGTGATCCGATCGAGATCGAGGCGCTGGCGCAGGTGTTCCCCGCGCGCCTCGACGAGTCGGTGGTCCGGATCGGTTCGGTGAAAGCGCAGATCGGGCACCTGGAGGCCGCCGCGGGTATCGCCGGGCTGATCAAGACGGTGCTCATGTTCGAGCATGGGACGATCCCTCGGCAGCCCGGATTCGGAACGGTCAACCCCCGGATCGTGTTGGCGGGCAGCGCGTTCGAGATCGCACGCGAGGATGTGCCGTGGCCGTCGGGTGCGGTGCCGCGCCGGGCCGGGGTGAGTTCGTTCGGGTTCGCGGGCACCAACGCGCATGTCGTGCTGGAGGAGGCGCCCGCGCTTCCGGACGGGGAAGCGGTGCCGGAACGGCCGGAACTGCTTGTGCTCTCGGCCCGCACGGAATCCGCGGTGGCCGCGTCGGCGGAGCGCTACCGTGCGCGGTTGGTGTCAGGGGATCTCCCGTTGCCGGAGGTGGCGGCCACCGCCGCGCTGGGGCGGCAGCATTTCTCCCGGCGGCGCGTCGCGGTCGCGCGGTCGGTGGAGGAGGCCGTCGATGCGTTGGGCGCGGCGGTGCCCGTGCCGGAATACGAACGCGCGCCGCGCATCACGGTGCTGTTCACGGGGCAGGGATCGCAGTACGCGGGGATGGGACGGGCGCTGTTCGGGCGATTTCCGGTGTTCCGCGACGAGTTCGAGCGCTGTGACCGTGCGGCAGGTGTCCTCGCGGGCGGACTTCGGTTGCGGGACTTGCTGTTCGACGCCGACGATGTCGCGCTGGCGCGCACGGAGTACGCGCAGCCGGTCCTGTTCGCGGTGGAGTGGGCGGCGGCACGCCTCTGGGAGTCGTGGGGTGTGCGGCCGGTGGCGGTGGTCGGGCACAGCCTGGGTGAGTTGGTCGCCGCCGCCGTGGCGGGTGCGTTCGGTCCGGAGGAAGGCGTGCGGCTGGCCGTCGTGCGCGGACGGTTGATGCAGGGTGCCCCGCGCGGGGCGATGGCGGCACTCTTCGCGGCACCGGAGGATTTCGCGGAAGGGCTTGCCGAGCTGGCGGATTCCGTCGCGATCGCCGCGGTGAACGCACCCGGCCAGTTCGTGGTCTCGGGGTCGGCGTCCGGTGTGCGGAGGTTGCGGGATGCGGCCGAGGCTCGAGGCGTGCGCGCGGTGGAGCTTCCGGGGGATACCGCGTTCCACTCGCCGCTGCTGGATCCGGTGTTGGACGAGTTCGAACGTGCCGCCGCCGATGTGCTCGGCTCTCCGCGTACTCCGGCGATCCCCCTTGTCTCGAATATCGCGGGGGTACAGGTCGATTCGCTCGACTCGCGTCATTGGCGTGACCATGCCCGTTCGGCGGTGCGCTTCGCCGACTCGCTCCGAGCCGCAGAGGGTTTCGATACCGACCTCTACCTCGAAGTGGGGCCACACCCCGTCCTGCTCGGTTTCGGCAGGCAAGTTCTCGATGGTGATCCGGCCCGGTGGCTCGCGACGATGCATCGCGCCGCCGTCGACGAGACGCCGACTCTGACGAGCCTCGGGGAGATCTATCGGCGCGGGGGTGAAATCGATTGGGGTGCGGTGTTTCCCGGGGAGGTGCGGCGGCGGCATGGTCTGCCGACGTATCCGTTCGAACGTCGGCGTTACGTGGTGTCCGATCGGGCGGCGGAGGTAGGATGTGCGGCCGTTGCTGCCGCCGCTCCGGCTGGCGATGTTCCGGTCGGTAGTGCCTTCGACCTGGTAGGTGACACTGTTGCTCCGGCCGGCAGCGTCACCGGCCCAGCCCGTGGTGCTCCTGTTCCGGTCGACAGCGCTACTGCCCAGGTCGGCCGTGCGTCCGTACCGATCGGCGGCGCAGCAGCCCCGGCCTACCTGGCGGAACATCGATATCGGGGGTGGGCGATCGTCCCCGCCGCCTACTTGGCGGTGACGGCGCTGCGGGCCGTGGGCGAAGGGCACGAGCTGAGGGACTTCGCTGTCACGCGCGCGCTCCCCGTGGAACAGCTCACCCCGCCGCGGCTTTCGGCAGCGGCTGACGGCATCGAGGTCGCCTTCGACGCCGGTGCCGCCACCGCTCTGCTCGTCCGATCCGGAGCGGATCATGCTGCGGATCGCGAGGATTCGACGCGGGCCGGGGGATCGACGGTGCGCGATTCCGACGAGTTCTACCGGTGGTGTGCGGGATTCGGGCTCGAGTTCGGGTCGGCGTTCCGGTGGATCACCGGGCTGCGCGGCGACGGCGCGCGAATCACGGCCCAGCTCGAGCGCCCGGCCGCGCTGGCAGTCGACCCGACCGCGACACTGGTCTGCCTGGTGGACGCGGCGGTGCAGACGGGACTCGCGCTGTATGAACGCGGCGGCGCGGCGCACCTTCCGATCGGCATCGGCAGGCTGCGCCTCCACGGTGCGTTCGAGGGGTCGATCGCTCGTGCGGTGGCGACGCGGACCGGTCCGACGGTGAGTGTGCGTTTGTTCGATGGGTTCGGAAACCTCGTCGCCGAGATGGACGAAATTACCTACGCGGCAACAGAAACCGCTCGGACTGCACTCGCCGTCGAGCTGCCGCGTGATGAGAGTGCGCCCGATTCAGCGACCGGCACCACGAACGCGGTTCCGATCCGTACGGTGCGATGGCGGCGGATGGCAGGTGTTGGCGCCGCGACCACCCGCTCTTGGCTCGTCTTCGGCACCGGCGCGGAAACCGTTGCCGCAGGCTTGTGTTCGGCCGGTCAAGCCGTGCGGATTGCCGCACGGGGAGCTGACCGGCCGACCTCCCGCGTTCTCGTCCACGGGGCGGTGGCGGGTGGTTTCGCGGATTCGGCGGCTCCGGCAACCGAAAGCGGAGCAGGTGCCGGATATGTCGCACCGGGTTCCGCCCACGAATCCGGCGACGCGGCACCCTCACTCACCCCGCCGGGAAGTTCCTTCGGTCCCGAGAACCTGAGCGGCCACGCCCTCGTGTACGTCCTGTCGGGCGACGCGGAGGATCCCGACACAGCCGCCACAGCGGTGTCGGAACTATTGACGTTGGTCCGCACCGCCGCCGACACCGTCGACGCGGGTCCGCTGTTCGTGGTGACGACGGGCGCGACCGCGGTGTTGCCCGGCGATCGGGTCCGGCCTGCGGCAGACGCATTGCGGGGACTGTGCGCGGTCGTACGCACCGAGCTTCCCGAACTCCGGTGCCGGACCATCGATGTGCCGGGTGACGAACTGGGTGCCGCGCACCTGGTGGACGAACTCCGTTCGGACGCAGAGACACCCGAGGTTTCCCTCCGGGCCGGAGTTCGTTACGTCCCTGTGCGCGTCCAGCATTCCCCGCCCGCGCCTGACGCCGCCGTGCGTCCGGACGCGGCCTACCTGATCACCGGCGGATTCGGCGCGCTCGGTGGGCACGTCGCGGAGCTGCTGGTCGAGTGCGGGGCCCGGACGTTGGTGTTGGTCGGGCGGAACACTCCCGGCGAGCGCGCGTCGGCGACGATCGCGCGAGCGCGCGCCGCGGGCGTCCGCATCGACACCGTGACGCTCGATCTCGGCGACCGCTCCGCGCTGGCGGCGTTGATCGCCCGCTTCGGCAACGACCTGCCCCCGCTGCGCGGGATCCTGCACTGCGCGGGCGTGACCGACGACGCGCCGCTCATCCAGCAGACCCCCGAACGGGTGCGCGCGGTGTTCGCGGGCAAGTCCCGCGGCGCCTGGCACCTGCACGAACTCACCGCCGGATTGCCGCTGGACCTGTTCGTCCTGTTCTCCTCCGTGAGCGCGGTGATCGGCACGGCCGGTCAGGCCAACTATGCCGCCGCCAACGCCTACCTCGACGGTCTGGCGGAACTCCGCCTGGCCGACGGACTCCCGGCCGTCAGCATCCAGTGGGGACCCTGGGCAGCCACCGGCATGGCGGCAGCTCTGATCCCCACCGCCGTCGCGGCCTGGCACCGCAAAGGTGTCGGCCTGCTCGACCCCGTCGCGGGCCGACATATCCTCCACCGATTACTCACCGCCCGCGGTGTTTACTCGGTCCACCCGGACCCGAGCGGACTACTCGCCCCGACTCCCACCCCCCAAGTCTCGAGCACGTCACCGATGATCGGTGCGACTGAATCGACTGCTGAGGAATCACTTTCGCGCCCTTCTCGAGCAGAGTCGCGCTTCGAATGCGAGCTGGATCGGCCCGCTGCATCGGAGCCTTCGGCCATGCCCGATGCGGTCCCTTCGCTGGCACAAGGGGCCGAGGTGGGGTTCGCCGTGGAGTCGGAGTCTTCGGCCGCACCGGGTGCGGTCCGGTCGCTGGCACAGGGCGCCGTCCCGGAGTCCGCCATGGAGACGGAGCCGACCCACCCGTCGGGACGGTTGGCTGGTGCAGAGTCCGCCATGGAGACGGGGGCGGTCACTCTGCCGAGGCTGCGTCCGGCACAGGACCCTGTCGCCGGATCGGACACGACCCGTCAGGTTGATCCGCACCCCGAATCCGCCCCGGTACGCGCACACGCCGACTTGACCGCCCTGGTAGAGCGCCACGCCGCCGCCGCATTGGGTCGCACCGACGGCGTCCCGCCTCGCACCCCGCTGCGGGACCTCGGCATGGACTCCATGATGGCGGTCGACCTCCGCAACACCCTCTCCGATGAGCTGCACGTCCGCCTCCCCGCGACGTTGCTCTTCAACCACCCGACGGTCACCGCCGTCGCGAGTGAACTCGCCAAGCTCGTGGCTGCCGGGAGCGCTGAATCATTCAAGCCGGGAGCACAACTCGCGCCCCACCCGCCCGCTCTTGCTGCCAGCTCACTCACCGCCGCGGCCCCGGGCGCCGCTGTTGCCGACACCGTAGACGCGGCCGATGGCGCCGTCCCTGAATCCGCAGCGGCCGCTGCCGTCGCCGTTCCCGCCGCTGCTGCGTTCGCCGCCGCACTCCAGCCGGCTGCCACCGCACCCCCCGCCGCCGAAGTTGCTCACATTGCCGAGCCTGACGCCGCGAACGTTGCCGCCGTCGCCAACACAGCAGACACCGGAACTACCGGCATGACCGCTGCCGCGACCGGCACAGCTACTACGGCGGGTGCCGTTGCCGCTCCCCGCATCGTCACCGCCGCTGTCTCCGCGGAGGCGCCCGAGGCATCGGTCACCGACCCCATCGCCATCATCGGTGTCGGCTGCCGCTATCCCGGCGACGTTCACGGCCCGGATGATCTGTGGCAGTTGCTGATTTCCGAAACCGACGCGGTGTCGGAGGTCCCGCCCAGCCGCTGGGATGTGGACGCGTACTTCGACGCCGACCCGGACGCCGACGGCAAGACCTACACCCGGTGGGGGGGATTCGTACACGGTGTCGAGGATTTCGACGCCGGGTTCTTCGGTATCAGCGCGGGCGAGGCCAGGATGCTCGACCCGCAGCAGCGGTTGCTGCTGGAGGTCACCTGGGAAGCAGTGGAGCACGCGGGAATTCCGGCGCACGCAGTGGCGGGCAGTCGCACCGGTGTGTTCACCGGGCTCATGTCGCAGGATTACGCGGAGCGGATGGCGCGCGCGAACATCGCGCCGGACGCGTGGTTCGGCACCGGCAATCTGGCGAGCGTGGCGTCGGGGCGGCTGTCGTACTTCCTCGGCGCGCAGGGGCCGAGTCTGACGGTGGACACCGCCTGCTCGTCCTCGCTGGTCGCGGTCCACCTCGCGGCGCGGAGCCTGCGCGCCGGGGAGAGCGATCTCGCCGTGGCCTGCGGCGCCACCGTGGTTCTCACGCCGTCGCTGGACATCTATTTCGCCCGCGCCCGGGGTCTCGCCGCCGACGGGCGCTGCAAGAGTTTCGACGCCCGCGCGGACGGCGTGGTGTGGAGCGACGGTGCGGGCGCGCTGATACTGAAGCGTCTCGCCGACGCCCGCCGCGACGGTGACCGGGTGCTGGCGGTGATCCGCGGTACGGCGGTGAATTCCGACGGCCGCAGCCAAGGCCTGAGCGCCCCGAACGGTCCGGCGCAGGAGCGCGTCATCCGCGCGGCGCTCGACGACGCCGGAATCGACGGTGACACGGTCGATTACGTGGAGGCGCACGGCACCGGGACAGCGCTCGGCGACCCGGTCGAGGTGGAGGCGATCGCGGCGACACTGGCCGAACACCGGCCTGCGGATCGGCCCGTGTGGATCGGCTCGGTGAAATCCAACCTCGGCCACACCCAGGCGGCGGCCGGAATCGCCAATATCGTCAAGGTCGTCGAATCCCTGCGCCATGAATACATTCCGGCGTCGCTGCACTTCCGGACGGGAAACCCGCATATCGATTGGGATCGCCTCGGTGTCCGGGTGGCGGATACCGGTCGCGCGTGGGCGCGGGGAGAGCGGGTGCGGCGCGCGGGGATCAGCGCGTTCGGCATCAGCGGCACGAACGCGCACATCATTCTGGAAGAGGCGCCATCGACTACGGACGAGGCACGGGAGCAGACTGCCGCTGTCCCGGTGTTGCACAAGGGGTCTCATCTGCTAGCCGTATCAGCGGTGAATGTGCCCGCGCTGAAGGAACTCTCGTCCAGATACGCGGACTTCCTCGACGCCCACCCCGACACCGATCCGCGTCGACTGTGTGCGGCGGCCAACGCCGGGCGGACGCACTTCGCCGAACGGGTCGTGCTGCTGTTCGACGATCTCGATCAGGCGACGGCCGGTCTGCGCGCGGTGGGGTCCGGTGCCGCGGAGCCCGGCGCGCTGCTCCGGCTCGGTGCGAGTCCTTCGGAGGCGCAGGACGCGCTGGCGCGTCGATACCTAGGCGGCGACGAAATCGACTGGGCAGGCGAGTATCCCGACTATCGCGGCGGTTCGCTCGACCTGCCGCACTACCCCTTCCAGCGCAAGCGGCACTGGCTCGACCTCGAGGACGTGCGCCAGGTCCGGGGGAGGCCGGCGGCGTCGGGCGAGGTGTACGAACTGCCGATCGTTCCGGAATCGTTCGATCACCATAGGCTGCACGGCATTCCCACCGTTCCCGCCGCGTGGATGTGTGCGCGGCTCGGGGATGTGGCGGCGCATTTGCCCGGCACGTGGCGCATCGAGCGGCTCACCTTGGTGACACCCCTGGCCGTGCGCGCAGCCTCCGTTGTCGGGCTGGAGCTGACGCCGGACGACACCGGCTATGCGGTCGTGTTCCGGTCGGAGAACGTCGACGGCGGAGTGGTGGCCCGAGCTGTTCTGCGCCCCAGTGCAATCGAGGTGGTCCCCTACCTTGTCGGAGGTCTGCGGGAGGAACCCGGGGGCGCTGCCGGCAACCTCGGCTCCGATCGGCGGCACACCGTCCTCGGCACCGTCGCGGACCCCTGGAGCACCTACTACGATCGAATCGCCGCGCACGGACTCACGCTCGGCCCGGATCACCGGCGCGGCTTGCGCTTCCACCGTTCGGGACCGAACGAGGCGACCGCCGTACTGCGGGCGCCCACGACCGTCGACACCGCCCTGCTGGACAGCTGCCTGCACGGCCTCGCCCTCACCGCCGACGGGACGCAACGAAACCTCTTCCTGCCGACGGCCATCGACCGGCTCGAGATCCTGGCCCAGCCCGCGTCCGGCACCGACCGGCTCACTCTTCGGGTCCGCATCACCGAGCCGGGAGATCGTGTCGTCGTCGGTGATCTCACGCTGAGTGACGCCGAGGGGCATGTCCTGGTTCGGGCGGACGGCATCTGCCTCATGGCGGCCGTTGACCCCGAGGGCGTCGCCGGCACCGAACGCCGGAACCCACTCGTGCGTTTCGACGCCACGAACTCGGACGCGACGCGTATCTCCTCGCCCGCCAGCCGCATTGCCGATCTCCTCCACCACATCGCCTGGGAGCCGGCCGAGGCGCGGCAGTCCGTCGAGGCGACCGGACGGTGGTGGGTACTGGGCGGGGGCACACTCGGCGCGGCCATCGCGGACCACCTCACGGCACGCGACGCCGACGCCGTGCTCATCGAGACGCCCACCGAATCCGATGATCCGCCGTCCGACTCACCCCTCGCCGGCCTTCTGGATGCGGTCGCGGGACGTGACGAGCGCGTCCTCCCCGGTTCCCCTCCGAGTCCGGTCGGAGTAGTGGTCGCGTGGACCGGCACCCCTATCCCTGTGCTCGTCTCCACCGTTCTGCGGCTGGTCACGCACCTGGCCGAATCCGGCGCCGCCCCACGAGCACTCTGGTTGGTGACGACCGGTGCGCAGCGAGTGGTGCCCGGCGACCGCCCCGACCCCGAGCAGGCACTGCTGTGGGGCATCGGCCGGGTGCTGCGCACCGAACACCCCGAACTGCGCTGCCGCCTTCTCGATCTGGAGCACGGTCGGCTGCCGTCGACCGATTCGCTTGCCGCCGCGCTGTTCTCGTCCTCCGGCGAGGAACTCGCACTCCGCGATGACCGGGTGTTGTCCGCGCGGGTGGCTCCCGGCCTCGCGTCCGATGACACGGACTACCGGATTCAGGCCGATCGGTCGGGAGAGCTCGACCGCGTGCGGATCGTTTCCGCCCCCAGACGCTCACCCGAGCCGGGCGAAGTCCAGATCGAGGTCACCGCTACGGGAGTGAATTCCTCGGATGTGTGGTCGGCGCGCGGCTTGCGCACCAGCGGCCCCGCGTCGCTGGGGCGCGAATGCGTGGGCCGGATCAGCGCGGTCGGCGCGAAGGTGACCGGCCTCGCGATCGGCGACCGGGTGGTGGCACTGGCCGACGGAAGCCTCGCGGGATGGGTGAACGTCCCCCGCACGCTGGTGGCCCCGGCACCCGCGCACCTTTCGGACACCGAATGCGCCACCCTGCCAATCGCTTTCGCCTCCGCATGGTGCGCGCTGGTCGACCTCGGCAACCTGCGCCGGGGCGGCCGGGTCATGGTGCACGCCCCCGCCGACGGATTCGGCATCGCCGCCGTCCAGGTCGCCGTGTACCTGGGAGCCGAACTGGTCGTGACCCCCGCGCTGCGCCGGTGGGCCGCTGAGCACGGACATGATCTGGGGGCCGTACCGGATTGGCGTGCACGAGATTTCGTCGCGGACATGTGGGACCGCTCCGGCGGCGCAGGTTTCGACGTGGTGCTGAGCGCGGTGACCCCGGAATTCGCCGACACCGGGCTGGCTTTGCTGAACCCGCGAGGACAGCTTGTCGAGGTGTTCGACGCCGAACAGGTGCGCCCTGTCGCCGAGGGGGTGAACGTGCCCGTCGGCGAGGTCGAGGAGATGCGGCCTGGTCTCAGCGATGCCGAGCGAGTGCGCCCTCGCACGGAGGCCGAGCTACGCGCCACCGTTGAAGGCCGGCTGATGCGTTCCGGCCCTGATGACGGCCAGACCTACTCCGGTGTCGGCCGGGCTGGTGGCGCGGCGAATCATGCACCGCACCAAGGTCCTCACCGTGCCGGGCTCCCTAGGCTCGATCTCGCCGAGATCGGAACCGACCGTCTCGGCGTCGCGCTGGCGCGGATCGCGGCGCTGGCAGACGAAGGAGTTCTGCGTCCCTTGCCGCACACCGTGCACCCGGCGGCCGAGGCGGCTACCGCATTGCGCAAGGTGTGGCAGCGCGACCATCCCGGTCGGGTGGTCGTGCGCTCCGAAGCCGCAGTCCTGCCGACGATCACCGATGACGGAACCTACATCGTCACCGGGGCTTTCGGCGGGCTGGGTGCGGCGGCCGTGCGCTGGCTGGCCGAGCGGGGCGCCCGGCACCTGTTGCTCGTCGCCAGGAGCGCGCCGGACGAGACCGGCAGATCGCTGGTCAACACCTTGCGGGACAAGGGAATCAGCGTCGTGACGCGGCAGGCCGACGTCGGTGATAGCGCCGCCGTGGCCGCTTTGCTCGGCGGCCTGCCCGCCGCCGGGCTCCCGCCACTGCACGGCATCGTGCACTGCGCGGGCGTACTGGACGACGGTGTGCTCACCGGACAATCCTGGGAGCGGTTCCAGGCGGTGCTCGCCGCGAAGTACACCGCCGCAAGGCACTTCGACGAGCTCACGCGCGGCGACAGCCTCCGCCTCTTCCTCACGTACTCGTCCGTCGCGGGCGTCCTCGGCACCCCGGGCCAGGCGAACTACGCCGCCGCCAACGCTGCCCTGGACGCCCTGGCATGGCGACGCCGTGCGGAAGGCCTTCCCGCGCTGAGCGTCGCGTGGGGCCCGTTCGCCGATGTCGGCATGGCTGCCGGGCAGGACGCCCTCCTCGCTCGCCTCACCCGAGCGGGCCTACCGCCCCTGACCGCGCCCGACGCCACTCTCGCGCTGAACCACTTCCTGACGACGGCCGCGACGGCGCCGGGAGTGTTCGACTTCGTCCCCGACCGCTGGTACGCGAACTATCCCGCACAACCCTCGCCCAGCGCGGACCCGTCGACTACGCGTGCGTCCGGCGGATCGGTGGATGACGTCTCCGGCCGGGGCGCAGCCACGCGCACCGCCGACCAGTCACCCGGGGAGCCCCGGTCCCTGAGCAGCAACCACCGAGAACCCGGCATAGATCACTGGATCACCGTGGTCCAACAGGTCACCATGCGCGTCCTCGACCGCAGCGCACCCCTGGACCCCGACCAGCCCCTGCACGACAACGGTGTCGACTCCCTCACCGGCATGGAACTGCGCGCCGCGCTGGCCACCGAACTCGGAGCCCCACTACCCGCCGCCCTGGTCTTCGACTACCCGACGGTCCGCGAAATCGCCGGCCTACTGCAACGCAAGAGCCGCGCCCTGGGCGACGTGATGGGATCGTCGAAGCACCCTGTGCCGCAACCTGGTCCGCTGGATGGCATCGTCAGCACTTCGGTGACACCTGTGCCCCCGCGGGGTGATTCGCGGCCACGGACGCCGGAACCTGGTGCGGCAGGGTCGTTCGCGCTGAACCAGCCGAGCGCGGATGAGGGTGAGCGGTATCGAGGCGAGCGGAATCGCGCGGCCGGTAGTGCACCGCATCGTGCGGCTGACTCGGCCGACGACGACCCGATTGTCATCGTCGGCATGGCCTGCCGATTCCCCGGGGGCGTACGCACCCCCGAACAGTTCTGGCAGTTGTTGCGCGACGGGCGGGACGCCGTGACGGAAGTGCCACCGGAACGGTGGGATATCGACCGCTTCTTCGATCCCGACCCGGCCGCGCTGGGCACCATGTACACGCGGTGGGGTGGATTCCTCGACGGTGTCGACGAATTCGACGCCGAGTTCTTCGGGATCGGCGCGGCGGAGGCGCGGGCGATGGACCCGCAGCAGCGGCTGCTGCTGGAAACGGCGTGGGAGGCGGTGGAGCGATCCGGTCGCGCGCCGGGTGGCCTGTCCGGCAGCGACGCCGGTGTCTTCGTCGGGCTGTGCTTCAGCGAGTACCCCGGAACCCGCACGGCCGCACTCGATCCGGCAGCGGTCGGGGCGTATTCGGTGATCGGCTCGGCGCCCAGCGTGGCTGCGGGCCGTCTCGCCTACACGCTGGGCCTGCGTGGTCCGGCGCTCACGCTCGACACCGCGTGCTCGTCGTCGCTTGTCGCGCTCCAATCGGCGTCGGACAGCCTGCGCGCCGGTCGATGCGACCTCGCGCTGGTCGGTGGTGTCAACCTGCAACTGGCCCCGGAGACCACCCTGGGGTTCTGCCGGATCGGCGCACTGTCACCCGACGGCCGTTCCCGGGCGTTCGGCGCCGCCGCCAGCGGATACGTCCGCGCCGACGGATGCGGCGTCCTCGTGGTGACCCGACTTTCGTCGGCGCGCCGCAACGGCGACCGGGTACTGGCCGTGGTGCGCGGCATCGCGGTGAACCACGACGGTCGCTCCAACGGGCTGACGGCCCCGAACGGGTCCGCTCAGCGCCGGGTGCTCGCCGACGCGCTGTCCCGGGCGGGTATGGATCCGGATCAGATCGCATACGTCGAAACACACGGCACCGGAACGCCTCTGGGAGATCCCATCGAAGCGGGCGCGCTCGCGGACGTCTACGGGGTCGCGCGGACCCATCCGCTGCTCATCGGTTCGGTGAAGTCGAACATCGGGCACGCCGAGGCGGCCGCCGGGGTGGCGGGCGTGATCAAAGCGGTGCTCATGCTGGAGCACGGCCACATCCCACCCTCCCTGCACGCCGACCCGCCGAACCCCCACATCCCTTGGGACAGCGTGCCGTTACGCGTGGCCACCACGTCACACCCGTGGCCGGACACGACGGGACCACGGGCGGTCGGAGTGAGCTCGTTCGGCATGAGCGGCACCAACGCCCACGTGATCCTGTCCGCGCCGGAACCGTCGTACGAGCGCGCATCCGGCGCCGGACCTGCCGTCGCAACACCGACCGGGTCTGGTGCGGCCCGGTTGCTGGTCCTGTCCGCCCGCACCGAGACTGCCCTTGCCGAGCTGGCCGACCGATGGTCGAACACGCTGCATAGCAACGAATCACGGTTCGAGGATCTCGCGTGCACGGCGGCCGTGGCGCGCACCCATTTCGAGCACCGCATCGCTGTCGTCGCACAGGACGCCGAGATTGCCGCGCGCGAACTCACCTCCGGCACTGTCCTGCGCGGTCGAGTCGACCGCGCCGCCGTTCCGGCGATCGGAGTGCTGTTCACCGGACAGGGCTCGCAGTACCCCGGAATGGCTCGCGGCCTGTTCGAATCCGAACCGGTGTTCCGCGAAGCCCTCGAGCACTGCGATACCGTGCTGGGCCCGATCGAAGATGGAATCGGCCTGCTCGACGCCCTCTACGGCCCCGCTGCGGATCGACTGGAGCGGACCGTGTTCGCCCAGCCGGCCCTCTTCGCCGTCGAGTGGGCGCTGTGGTGCCTGTGGCGGGATTGGGGCCTGACGCCCGCCGCCGTGCTCGGCCACAGCGTGGGGGAGTACGTGGCGGCCTGCGCGGCGGGCGCGATGGACCCCGACGACGCGCTGGGATTGGTCGCGACGAGGGGCAGGTTGATGCAGAGCTTGCCCGGTGACGGCGCCATGCTCGCGGTCGACGCCTCGGCCACGCAGGTCGAATCCCACCTGGGCCGATACCCGGCGCTGTCGGTCGCCGGGTACAACAGCCCGCGGCAGATCGTCGTCGCGGGCGGTCGCCACGACCTAGCCGCGTTGCGAGAAGAATTGGGGCACGAGGGAATTCGCTGTGCTCCGCTGCCGGTATCGCACGCGTTCCACTCCGCCCGCATGGATCCCATCCTCGACGATCTGGCTGCGGCCGCCGCCCACCTACCCGCGACCGAACCCGCCCTACCCCTCGTCTCCTCGGTCACCGGGACCCTGATGACCGGACCGTTCACCCCGCGCTACTGGGCTGATCAGGCCCGGCAGCCGGTGCGTTTCGCGCCGGGCCTGGAAGCGTTGTCGGAGCGCGGGATCGGGTTGTTCCTCGAGGTCGGGCCCTCGGCGACACTATCGGTCCTTGGCCGTCGAACCCTGCCCGAGAGCGCCACTTTCGTGCCCTCCCTGCACCGGGGCACCGACGACGCCACGGCGATCAGCACGTCCCTCGGCCACTTGTACACCGCAGGGGCGGCGCTGCACTGGGAGCGAGTGTTCCGGGGCCACCACGCCCGGTCGGTGCCGGCCCCGACTTATCCGTTCCAGCGGCAACGCTATTGGATCGACGCCGCCCCCTCGGCGGGCGCAAGGTCTGGTCTGTTCGAGGGAGGGATGGCGCGCCCAGTGCGCGCCGCTACTTCAGGGCCGGAGATCGAATTCACCCTCACGCTCGACGCGGCCGCCCCCGGATACCTCGGCGACCACCGACTCGGCGGCGATATCGTCGTGCCCGGCGCGTGGTTCGTCACGACGATCTATACCGCCGCACAGGAACTGACTGTCGACCACCCGCTCGCGCTCGATGATTTCGTCATAGTCACCGGGCTGACCCTGACCGGACGACACCTGGTACACCTCCGTTTCGTTCCGGAGGCGGCCGGTTTCGCGGTGGCGGTGTCGAGCGAGAACCCGGACGGCCGCCAAGTACATGCGCGGGCTCGCCTGACCCACGAGACTTCCGCGGCGGAGCGTTCGTCGCTCGACGACCTTCAGGCCCGATGTGAAGACCACCAGGATCCGTCGAACTTCTACGCGGCTCTGGCCGATTCGGGCCTCCACTACGGCCCGGCATTCCGGCGCATCATCGGTCTCCGCCGCATCGACGGCGAAGCCCTGGCCACATTGTCGTGCGGCGAATTCGACGGAACACCAACGCATCCGGTGCTGCTCGACGCCGGACTGCACACCCTCTACGCCGCGATGGCGCCCGAATCCCGGGCCCACACGTGGGTTCCGGTGGCGATCGACCGCGTCATCGCGGCCGCCACCCTCCGTCGCACGCGATACGCGCACGTGCGGGTGTTCGAGCAGGGGGAGCGGGTGGTGGTCGCGCGGGTGCGACTGCTGGACGAGGAAGGTGGGCCGGTGTTGACGGCAGACGGGGTCCGCGTCATGCGGACGACAGAGCGTTCGGACCGGATCACCACAGCTCGCGGCTCGTATCGAATGATCTGGCGGGCCGTCGATCCCGCGCCGACCGGGCCGGTATCCGGCCGCTGGCTGGTGGTTTCGGACGGGCCGCTCGGCTCGGACATCGCCTCCGAATTGCGTTCTCGCGGTGCGGAAGTAGCCGTGGCCCGACCTGGTCGTGGTCTGTCGTTCGAACCTAACGGTGAGCTGAGAGTCGACCTTGCTTCTCCGGCGGCCGTGCGGGCCCTGCTCGCCGCGGCGGGCGACGGACACACCCCGATCAGCGGAATCGTCTACGCGCCCGGCATCACCGGGTTCGGACCGGATGAAGCCACCGACGCCGTAGTGGGCGCACTGCACTTCACCCAGGCGGCGGTGGGGGCGGGTGTCGGGGCGTTGCGCGTACTGACGCGGAACGCGCAACCCGTCGAACCCGTCGAAAATGTGCTTCCCGACGGCGCGGCTCTGTGGGGATTCGCCCGCTCGGTGCAACTGGAGCACCCGGAAATCGGTTGCCATGTAATCGACTACGACGCGAACACTCCGATGTCACGGCTCGTGGACGAGGTGGCTTTCGGCGGTCCGGCGGTACAGTCCGACCTACCGGAAGGTGTGCCGAAGACCTGGTCCGAGGGTTCCGTTACCCCTTCCGCCTCACCGGGGGGCCTGCCTACTGCCGAGAGCGGGCATTCGTCGCTCGAGCCGCTGGCGAGCCTGTCGACTGCCGGGAGTGGCCATACGTCGGTCGGGCCACTGGAGAGCCTGCCGTCGATCGGGGCCGGCCATTCGGCTCCACCGTCTGCTCTGCGGGAGCGCACCCAACCCTTCGGACAGACGGCCCTCAGAGGTGAACGCCGGTACGTGCCCAGGCTCGCCCCCGAAACCGCGCTTGCCCCAATAGAACCCGCGCGATTCGCACCGCCCGCACCCGCTCCCGATCGGACGATCCTGATCACCGGCGGCACGGGTGGTATCGGCCTCACCCTCGCCGAATGGTTCGTGAACCGCGGCGCCCGCACCCTCGTCCTGCTATCCCGCGGTGCGTCCGACACCGACAACGCGACCATCGACCGCCTGCGCGAACGCGCCCGGGTCGAGGTCTGGTCCGCCGACACGGCCGATCGGGACGCCCTCGCCGCGGTGCTGGAACGGGTGTCACGCGAATTGGCCCCCTTGGACGGTGTCGTCCACTTGGCAGGCGTGCGTGACGACGGCATGCTCACCGGCTTGGACGCCGACCGCGTGCGGTCCGTTCTGACCCCGAAACTGCACGGCGCGCGGCACTTACACGATCTCACCGCGCACCTGCCGCTGCGATTCTTCGTCCTGTTCTCTTCCGCCGCCGGTGTGGTCGGCCTGCCAGGGCAGGCCGCGTACGGCGCCGCCAACGCCTACCTCGACGCACTCGCCGAGGCGCGGGCCGCGGCGGGGCTGCCCGCGCTCGCGCTCGCCTGGGGACCTTGGGCGGACACGGGTATGGTGCGGCAGCTGTCCGACACCGATGTCGCCCGGCTCGCCGCGCGCGGGTACGGTCTGCTGCTGGCGCGTGACGCGCTCGAAACACTCGGCGGTGCACTCGATTCCGCTGCTTCCGGCACCCTCACCGTTCTCCCGATCGATCCCGCCGCCGCGCGCACACCGGACCTGCCTGAGGTACTTCTGGACCTGCTCGGACCGGTGGACAACCCGGTGGGTGACGCACCCGATCCACTCCGCCTCCCGGCCTCCGATCCCGCCGGCGCGTCCACGGATCTGCGGTCGGAGTTGGAGGCACTGGTCCGCCGCTGCCTCGGGCTGGCCCCGGACGCCGACCTCGACCGCCCGCTGCACGAGCTCGGCCTGGATTCGGTGGCCGCCATGGAGATTCGCGACGACCTCTCCCGCGCCACCGGCCACCGCCTCCCCGCCACCCTGGCTTTCGAGTACCCGACTCCCCGCGCGGTAGCCGACCACCTCGCGGATCTCGGCACCCGTGCGGCTCCGGGATCGCACCGGAACAGCACGCCCGCCCCCGGCGCGAGCGTCAGGCCACCCCGGGCGGAATCCGACACGGTGAGCATCGGCGCGACACATCTGCGCTCGGACTCTGTCTCGTTCCACCGGCAGAGCGATCCTGTCGGTGAGATCCCCTCTGCCGCAGGGATGCACGCGACCCCGGACTTCGCGACGGCCGCGTCGGCGGCAGCGCTGTGGACTCCCGCCGTCGGCAGCGGCGACATCGCCATCGTCGGGGTGAGCGGCCGGTACCCCGGCGCGCCCGACCTGGACGCATACTGGCGGGTGCTCGCGGAGGCGCGGGACTGCGTCACCGAGATACCCACTGAGCGTTGGGATCACAGCCGGTACTTCCACCCCGGGCGGCACCACCCCCACACCGCCTACACCAAGTGGGGTGGATTCCTCGACGACGTCGACTGTTTCGATCCGCTCTTCTTCGCCATCTCGCCGCGCGAGGCGGAGGTGATGGACCCGCAGGAGCGCCTGTTCCTGCAAACGGCGTGGGCGGCGATGGAGGACGCGGGCTACCACCGCGGCGAGCTGGCTCGCGTGGGTCTGCGCCCGGAGGACGCGGGTGTGTTCGTCGGCGTGATGTGGGGCACCTACCAGATGTTCGGCGCGGAGGAGTCCCGGCTCGGCCGGGGCACGCTGCCCGCTTCGACGTTCTGGAGCATCCCGAATCGGGTCTCGCATGCCCTCGACCTGCAAGGGCCCAGTATGGCGGTCGACACGGCGTGCTCGTCGTCGCTGAGCGCGCTGCATCTGGCCTGCCAGAGCCTGCGCACCGGGGAGACGCGGCTGGCTGTCGTCGGCGGGGTGAACCTGTCGCTGCACCCGTACAAGTTCGTCGCGCTCAGCCAGGGGCAGTTCGCCTCCACCGACGGGCGCTGCCGCTCGTTCGGCGCGGACGGGGACGGTTATGTGGCGGGCGAGGGTGTCGGTGCACTGGTGCTGCGGCCGTTGGCCGATGCCGAAGCGGCCGGCGACACCATCCACGCTGTGATCAAGGGCACCGCCGTCAACCACGGCGGCCGGGTGAACGGCTTCACCGTGCCCAACCCCACGGTGCAGGCGGCGGTGATCCGGCGCGCGTTGCGTGCCGGCGGCGTGGATCCCGCGACGGTGTCCTACATCGAGGCGCACGGCACCGGCACCGCGCTCGGTGATCCCATCGAAATCGCGGGTCTGGCACAGGTATTCGGTGGTGCGCCGAGCACGATCCCGCTCGGATCGGTGAAGTCGAACATCGGGCACCTGGAGGCGGCGGCGGGCGTCGCGGCGCTCACCAAGGTGCTCTTGCAGTTGCGCCACGACACCATCGTGCCGTCGCTGCACAGCGTGCCGCCGAACCCGAACATCGATTTCGGCGGCACGCCGTTCGTGGTCCCCGACCGCGCACTGGCCTGGCCGGTCTCCGGTGGGCCGCGCCGCGCCACCGTCAGCTCGTTCGGCGCGGGCGGCGCGAACGCCAACGTCGTGCTCGAAGAGTATGTCGATCGCCGCCCCCGCACGGCGTGGCACGGGGATCAGATCGTGCCCGTGTCGGCGCGCGACACCGAACGTCTCGCCGCCTATGTGGCGGATCTGGAGCGATTCCTCGCCGACCGGCAACCCGATCTGGGCGATCTCGCCTTCACGATGCAGGTCGGGCGGGCGCCGGGCACGGCTCGGGCCGCGTTCGTCGCCGGTGATCTGGGCGAACTGCGCGCCGAGTTGCGCGCCTGGATCGAAAACCGCGACGGTGCACGAGATTCCGCCCGCGCGGCCGCCGATCCGACGGTAGCGCGATGGTTGCGTGGCGAGCGCGTCGATTGGGAAGCCGTGCGCGGCAGCGGTTCACGTCGGCGCATCTCGCTGCCGACCTATCCGTTCGCGCGGGAACGCTATTGGATCCCCGACGTGGTGGGCACCGAGCCCGCGGCCGAGGTGTTGTCCGCTCGCGCCGATGGCATGGAGAACGAATCGGTCCCGCGAGCGCACAACGGTACCTCTTCCGCTCAGTCGGCGCCCCACCGGCTACTTGTTCCACACTGGACTCGCGCCGACGCGACCCCCGGCGCGTTACCGGCCGCGACCGTGATCGTCTACGACGAGCACACCCCGGCCGCGATCGTGACGGCCCTGGCCGCGACCGCGAATCCGGCGCGGATGATCCGGGTGGGTACCCACGGCGTGGATCGCGCGGACTTCGCAGCGGGCGTCGAGCGTGGTCGCGCCGCCACCGCCGACGGACCCGACTACGTCATCGACCTGTGTGATCTCGTTCCCGCACAAGCTGTTCCGTCCGTCGACTTCGGTCGAATCGGCCTGTATCGCGGCCTGCTGGAAGCACGCACCGCACCTCTGGTCCTCGTGCACCTCTCCGCCGGCGACCCGTCCACCGCACCACTGGCAGGTCTGGTCGCCGGTCTGGCCGAGGAGTCACGCGACGTGCGCACCCGCACGGTCGAATTGACCGCCGACCCCGTGGCCACGCTCGACCCGGAGCGGTTGCGCGCCTTGCTCGGCGCCGAGTACGCGACCGACGACGGCGCGGTGCGGGTGCGGTACCGGCACGGTGTCCGCGAGGCCGCCGATCTGACGGAAATCACGGCTGGACGACCCGGTTTCGTCATCGATCCCGCACGCACGTACGTGATCACCGGTGGGACGAGAGGTCTCGGCGCCGAGTTCGCCGCCGAACTTGTCGAACGAGGCGCGCGGCGGCTGGCGATCCTGGCCCGCGACCCGCTGCCCCCGGAATCCGACTGGGCGCGGATCTCCACCGAGACGGGTCCGGTCGCCGAGAAGGTGCGCGCACTGCTGCGGCTGCGGGAACGCGGGGCGACGGTGCGCACGTACTTCGGCCCGCTCACCGACGCGACGGCATTGGCGGAGTTCTTCGCCGGTATTCGCGCCGAATTGGGACCGTTCGGCGGTGTGCTGCACTGCGCGGGCGCCGTCTCCACCGAGAGTCCGGCGTTCGTGCGCAAGACGGCGGCGGGCATCGACGCCGTGCTCGCGCCGAAACTGGCGGGCACCCGGGCGCTTGCCGAGACACTGGCGGCCGACCGCCCCGACTTCTTCGTGCTCTTCTCGTCGGTGTCGGCGGTCCTGCCGAGCTTGGCGGTCGGTCTCTCCGACTACGCGATGGCCAACGCCTGGCTGGATCGCTTCGCCGAGGCACAGCACCTGGCGGGCCGCCCGTGGTTCCGTTCGGTGAACTGGCCGTCGTTCCGCGACACCGGATTCGGCGCGGCCGAGACCACCGCCTACCGCGCGACGGGTCTGCCGACCCTCACCGCGGCCGAGGGCTTCGACCTGCTCGACACGCTGCTCGGCTCCGGAACCCTTCCGGTCGCGATGCCGTATACAGGTGCACCGCTGAACCTTCCGGTGCGCGCGCGGACCGCCCGCATCGCGCAGCCCGCCGTGTCCCGCTCGGAACACCGTGTCGCACCGACGGTATCGCGCGCTACACCATCCGGCGCGTACGCCGATCTGGTAGCCGTCTTCTCCGACGAGCTGAAATTGCCCCCGGAGCGCTTCGAGGGCGACCGCCGTTTCGAGGAGTACGGCGCCGATTCCGTCCTCATCGCCTCCGCGGTCCGCCGCATCGAAGAGCTCCTCGGCGAACCCTTCGACCCGGCGCTCGTCCTCGAATACCCCAGCCTGAACGACCTCGCCGCCCTGCTCACCGAGCGTTATCCAGCGCGCTACGGGACGAATTCGGTTCCGGCGGAAGGAGGCTCGAACGGACTTCGCGGCGGGCGTTCGACGGAGCACGGCAACGGTTCGCCAAGTGCGTCCGAGCCATCCACCCCGAATGTGACCGGGCGCCAGCGATTCCGGACCTTCGAGTCCGACGCCGGTCGTCGCGCCGCCGAGCCGATCGCCGTGGTCGGGATCGGCTGCCGATTGCCCGGTGGCGACGATCCGGAGTCGTTCTGGCGCATGCTCGCCGGTGGCGGATTCCCGGTGCGGGAGGTCGATCCGCTGCGCTGGGACCCCGCGCGGTTCTATCGCCCGAACGGCGGGGGAGCGGGCACCACCAACAGCAAGTGGGGCGGATTCGTCGACGGGATAGACCTTTTCGACCCCGGCTACTTCGGCATCACCGACGAGGCCGCGTGGCAGATGGACCCGCTGCAACGACTGCTGCTCGAATCCGCGGTACTCGCCACCCACGACGCGGGCTATCACCGCGACGAACTGGCCGGGCGGCGGATCGGGGTGTACGCGGGCAGTCGCACGGCCAACTACTTCGGCCGCATCCCCGTCGCCGACCGCCACACCATCGTCGGTATCGGGCAGAACTTCATCGCGGCCCGCATCTCCGACCACTTCGACTGGCACGCCGCCAATGTCGTGCTGGACAGTGCCTGCTCGTCCTCGCTGGTGGCGGTGCACCTGGCCTGCCAGGCGTTGCGCTCCGGGGAACTGGACGCGGCGCTGGCCGGCGGCGTGGAAGTACTGCTGGACGAGATGCCGTACGTGACACTGGCGGCCGCGGGCGTGCTGTCCCCGCACGGACGGTGCGCCACCTTCGACCAGACCGCCGACGGTTTCGTCCCGGGTGAGGGTGCGGCCCTGATGATGCTCAAACGCCTCGACGACGCCGTGGCCGACGGTGACCGCATCTACGCCGTGCTGCGCGGGTCGGCGGTCGGCAACGACGGGCACACCATGGGGATCACCACGCCGAACATGCGGGCCCAGATCGACGTGATCACCGCGGCGTTGGCGGCGGCGGGGCTCTCGCCGGACGATCTGTCCTACGTGGAGGCGCACGGCACCGGGACCATGATCGGAGACCCGATCGAACTGAAAGCCCTCGCCACGGTGCTCGGTGAGCGCCGCGACCTGCCCCCGTGCGCGGTCGGCAGTGTGAAAACCAATATCGGGCACCTGCTTTCGGCGGCCGGTATCGCGGGCGCGGTGAAAACCGTGCTCGCTGTGCATCACGCGGCACTGCCGCCCTCGCTGCACTGCCCGAATCTGAACCCGCGCTTCGCCTTCGCGGGGTCGCCGCTGCGGGTCACTCGAGAACTGAGCCCGTGGTCACCGGCCGATGGGCGTGCGCGCGTGGCGGGGGTCAGTTCCTTCGGTTTCGGCGGGACCAACGCGCATCTCATCGTCGCGCAGGCTCCGGCTCACCACGCGGTTCGCAATCCGCTGCCCGCGCCCGCCTTCCGCAAGCGGAGCTTCCTGCTGCCGCGCGCGGAG
This sequence comes from Nocardia puris, assembly GCF_003315035.1. GTDB lineage: Bacteria > Actinomycetota > Actinomycetes > Mycobacteriales > Mycobacteriaceae > Nocardia > Nocardia puris. The sequence goes on along the minus strand of NZ_QNRE01000006.1, from coordinate 75,747 downwards.
TCCGCCGGACCGGTGCCGGTCACATCGGGGTTCGGGTCCGTGGAACCGTTTGGTTCGGCGGACCCACGCGTGCCCCTCGGCGTGCCGGTGGATCGGCCGCGCGGGGAATCGGTGACGGCGCCACTGTCGTCGGAGGATGTTCCGGTGGAGGCACGGGGCCCGGTGGAATCGGCCACCGGGCAGCCGGCCGCCGAGCCGCCGACAGGTCCCCCCTCGGGATCGCTTGTCGCTCAGCGGGTGCCGCGTCCCGCGCCGCTCGAGAGCGCCGCGCCCGTCGCGGCGTCATTCCTACGCTTGGAGTCGCTGTCATGACCGGCCTCGCCCTCCCGGGCTTCGCGACCACCCTGTACGCCGACGATCCCGTGGTGCGCGACCACCGGGTGCACGGTGTGCGCATCCTGCCCGGCGTAGTTCATCTCGACCTGATCCTGCGCGCGGCGGCGGCGGCCGGATACTCCCCGGAGCGCGTGACGATCTCCGAGGCGCTGTTCCACCGTCCGGTCGGGCTGGCGCCGGGCGCCGCCGCCCGCTTGGAGTTCCACGTCGACACGGCGAGCGGGAGCGTGCGGATCACGTCGCGTCCGGTGGGCGCCGACGGCGGGGCGGCGCAGTTGGTGGCCGAATGCACGGTGTCCGTGGATGATCCGGGATTTTCGCCGGTTCCCTTCGACGGCACCGCGTTGGTACAGCCCCGCGATCTGGAGCAGATGTATGCCCAGAGCGGTGCGCGGGGCATCGAACATCGCGACTTCATGCGCGCCCGAGGGGAATTCACGCGGGACGGCGATCACGTCCGCGCCCGGCTGTGGCTCGGGCCGGAGGCGCGCGCCCACCTCGGCGCTTTCGTTCTGCACCCGACGTTCCTCGACGCGTCCACCATCGTGCCGTTCATCGATCCCGCGCGACTCGGCATCGATGACGACAGCGCCTTCATTCCCATCCATTTCCGTGACGTGCGCGTGCACGGGTCCACGCCCGAAGAAGTCCTCGTGCGGGCATCCGTGCGCGCGGCGGCGGGCGGCGGTGACCTACTGGAAGCCGATGTGCGCCTGGACGATCCCAGTGGCGCGCCCGTGGTGGAGTACCGGCTCACCTCGAAGCGAGTGCGCGGTGCCGCCGATATCCACCGCATCCTCGGGCTCGGGGCGGTGACCGGACTCGGCGACCGACCGCGAGTGCCGTCCGCTACGCCCTCGGGACCCGCGGTGGGTGGTGATCCACGGGCACTGATTACGGCGGACCTCCTCGCCGTGCTCGCGGCCGAGCTGGCGGTGGACCCGGCGACGATCGCCACCGATGTCGGCTTCTACGAACTCGGCTTGGACTCGGGTCGCCTGTTGCGGCTGACGGCGGCGCTCGAGGCGCGCGCGGGGGAACCGCTCTATCCGACACTGCTGTTCGAGTACCAGACCATCGAGGCGCTGGCCGGGTACCTGGCGGAGCAGGTGGGTGAGCGCTACCGATCGGGTGCCGTCTCGACCGTCGACCCCGCGCTGGATGATGCGGAGTCGCAACCAGTCTCGTCCGCCGGCTCGAACACGACTTCGGGCGTGCCCGACGGCAGCGCGGACGAGTTGATCGCCTTCGCCTACGAATGGCGGCGGGACCAACCGGTCTCGGAGGCACGCAAGCCCACGCGTCTGCTCGTGTTCGACACCGACGCCGCGGCCTATCCCGACCCTGCGGCGAACCTCGTACGCGTGCGCCCGGGAACCGACTACGCCGCGGAGCCGGACGGCTATGTGATCGATCCGGCTCGACCGGACCACCTGCGTGCGCTCCTGGACGACCTCACCGTCCGCCGGCTCTCTTTCGACGCGGCGGTCTATCTCTGGGGCGCCCACGCTCTCGGGGCGATCGCGTCCACCGGCCCCGATCTCGACACCGCCCATTCGATCGAGAACGTCTACTTGCCGTTGCGTGATCTCGTCCGCGCGGCCGCCCGCGACGGTGCACCTTTCCGTCTGCTGCTGGCCGTTACGCTGGAGGAACCGGCCGGATGGGCGTCCCACGCGCTGTTCTCGGGACTCGCGCGCACCCTGCGCTTGGAGCAGCCGCGCCCGACGCTGCGGTCCATCGTCTGCGCCGACTCGGCACAGATCCCGGCTATTGTCGCCACCGAACTCGAGGAAGCGGACTCGGACGTCGAGATCCGGTACGCGGATGGGTATCGGCACGTACGGGTACCCACAGAGATTTCGCCACAAGAGATTTCGCCCGCGGAGTCGCTCCCGCGCTTCGACGCCGGTGCGGTGGCTGTGATCAGCGGGGGATTCGGTGGCATCGGAAGAGAACTGGCACTCCGGCTGGCCCGCACCTACGGCGCGGGTTTGGTGTTGGTCTCGCGCAGGCCCCTCGACGCCCCCGCCGCTGCGCTGCTCGCCGATATCGCCGCGGCGGGTGGGGAAGCCGTCCATGTCCGCGCCGACGTGAGTGTCGCGGCCGACGCCGAACGGGTGGCCTCGATCGCCCGTGCGACCTTCGGCCGTGTCGACGCGATCTTCCACGCCGCGGGTGTCCTGCGCGATGGGTTGCTCGTGACCACGGACCGGGACGATGCCCGCGCCGTCCTCGCTCCGAAGCTCTCCGGTGCTGTTCATCTGACGCGAGCCATCCCGGAATCTCCGCTGCTGGTGTTGTTTTCGTCGGTATCCGCCGTGCTCGGAAACCCGGGTCAGGCCGACTACGCGGCCGCCAACCGGTTCTTGGATGCGTTCGCCGAGACGTTCACGGGAGCGGGGCGCCGGGTCGTGTCCCTCGGCTGGCCGGTGTGGGACGGCGCGGGAATGCGCCCTCCCGCCGCACAGATCGATGCGTTGCGCGCCAACGGAATCGGGTTGCTCCCTGTCGAAACGGGAGTGCGTGCGCTGCTCGCCGCGATCGCATCGAACCGCCCGCACCTCGCGTTCGCTTGGGGCGATCCGGACTCGTTGCGGCACAGGCTGTTTCCCGCCGTGCACCATCCCGACCCTGGGGAGATGGCCAACGACGCGCCGCGTGACCAGGACCTCGCGTCGAGTCCGCATGCGGATGACGATGTGCCGCAGCGAGGTTACGTCGTGTCGCACTCCGGGGAGCGAGGCCGGGCTTCGTCGCTCGGCGATCGACAGGGGAATTCGGGTACAGCAGGCGTTCCCGATGACGACACATCCCTCGCCATCGTCGGTTTCAGCGGGCGCTTCCCGGGAGCCGAGAACGCCGAGGAGTTCTGGGTCAACCTGCGCGACGGTGTCGACGCGGTCGGGGAGATGCCCGCTTCGCACCCGTGGCCGGCCGCCGAGCCACGCCCCGTAGGTGGATTCCTGCGTGACGTAGCCGGATTCGACCCCCGGTTCTTCCGTATCCCACCCGCGCACGCGCCGCTGCTGGACCCGCAGGAGCGACTGTTCCTGCGCGAGGCGTACGCGGCGCTGGAGCACGCCGGCTATCACCCAGGCCACCCGCACATCCGGGACAGCCGAGTCGGGGTGTTCGCCGGAGTCACCTGGAGCGACTACCGGTTGCTGGGCGTGGATTCGACGCGCGCGGGTGCGCCGGCGACCGTGGCGTCGATTCCGTCGTCGATCGCCAACCGCGTCTCCTACACGCTCGGTCTGCGCGGGCCGAGCCTGGCCGTGGACACCGCGTGCTCGGCGTCGCTGACCGCCCTGCACCTGGCCCGGCGGGCGATCCTGGCGGGCGACTGCGACACGGCACTGGTGGGCGGGGTGAACCTGCTGCTGCACCCCGACAAGTTCGCGCTGCTGGGCGATCTGGGCATGCTGTCGTCCGGTGGGCGGTGCCGGCCGTTCGGCGCGGGCGCGGACGGGTACGTCCCCGGTGAAGGGGTCGGCGCGGTCCTGATCAAACCGCTGTCGGCCGCGCTCGCCGACGGCGACACCGTGCACGCCGTGATCCTCGGCAGCGCGGTGAATCACGGCGGCCGCACCGCGGGCTACAGCGTGCCGCACCCGGGAGCCCAGGCCGAGGTCATCGGCGCGGCGCTGCGCGAAGCGGGCCTCGAGGCCGCAGACATCGACTATCTGGAGGCGCACGGCACCGGAACCGAATTGGGCGATCCGATCGAAATCGCCGGACTCGCCACGGTTTTCGGCCGGGGCGTCGGGACGAACCGGCTCATGGGATCGACCAAGTCCGCCATAGGGCACTTGGAGGCTGCTGCCGGGATCGCGGGCTTGGTGCGCATCCTGATGCAGTTGAAGTACGAGCGCATCGCGCCGACACTGTATGCGGCACAGTTGAATCCGTCGATCGATGCCGATGCGCTGCCCTTCCGGCTCCCCGATCGCGCCGAGCCGTGGCCGTCGCGCCGGACCGCACCGGACACCGGGCGACCGCTGCCGCGCCGGGCCGGGATCAGCGCATTCGGTGCGGGCGGCGCGAACGCGCACGTCGTGCTGTCGGAGTATCTGCCGGACCGGGCCGGTCTTTCCCGCACACCCGAAACTGTCAGCGCCCCGGAGATCTTCGTGCTCTCCGCGCACAGTGAAGAGCGCTTGCGCCGATACGCCGAGCGGATGGTGCCGTACTTGCGAGATCTGGATCAGGCCGACTTCGGCGATTCCCTCCGCACGCTGCGACAGGGCAGGCCCGCGCTGCCGGTCCGTCTCGCGATGGTCGCGCGGACGCCGAGTGAGATCGCGGACGAGCTGGCGGGATTCGTCGCCGGGCACGAGAACGCCGTGGTGACCGGCACCGCGTCCACGGACGCCGGTGTGTACGCGGCGACGGCGCCGGCCGAGGAGGTCGCCCGGCGGTGGGTGCGCGGTGCGGAGGTGGACTGGTCCGCACTCGGCCGCCCCGTGCGTCGTCGTCCGCTCCCCGGCTATCCGTTCGAGGAGACGCGGTACTGGATCACCGCGCTCGACGACCGACAGGACCTGCTCCGGCGCTTCGGGGACCGTGCTCGGCGCCAGATCGCCGTCGAGGCAGGGGAACTCGAACTCGCCCGATACGCGGCACTGAGGTTGTTCGGCACCCTGGCGCGTATTGGTCTCGGCCCGGGCGCACACCCACTGCCGGGCCTGCTGGATACGCTGTCCATCGAGCGGAAGTTCTCCCGCCTGTTCGACAGGTGCGTGCGCGTGCTCGTGGATCACGGGCTCGCGGATCGTGCGGGTGACACCCTGGTGGTGGCCGGGCCGCCGCCCGGAACGGAGTGGATGCGGGCCGATCTGCTCGCGCGGTTCCCGGCCACGGAGCCTTACGCCCGCCTGCTCGACACCTGCCTCGACGCGTATCCACGTGTCCTGCGCGGGGAGCTCACGGCCACCGAAGTGTTGTTCCCCGGCGGGGAGTTCGAGCTCGTTTCGGCGATCTACCGAGGCAATCCCGCCTACGACTTCGCCAACGACCTCGTCGCGGATCTGGTGACCCGGGTGGTGCTCGATCGACGCGTCGACGCACCGCTGCGCGTGCTCGAGATCGGCGCGGGAACAGGTGGGACCACGCGCGCGGTGCTGGACGCGTTGACGGCGGCGGGCACGCCGTTCGAATATCGGTACACGGATGTGTCGGCCGGTCCGGTGGCGCACGGCCGTCGCGTCTTCGGCGGTGACGACCGCATCCGGTTCGACGTGCTGGACATCGAACGTGACCCCGCCGCACAGGGATTCGCCGCCGGCTCCGCCGATCTGGTGGTGTGCGCGAATGTCCTGCACGCAGCCCGCGACATCGCAACAGCCTTGCGCCACACGGGTTTCCTGCTTGCTCCCGGCGGGCTGCTCGCCTGCACCGAGGCCGTGGCCGACCGGGAAGCGTTGGCCCTGACCTTCGGCCTGCTGGACGGCTGGCACGCCTGCACCGACCCGCACCTGCGCCTGCCCGACTCGCCGCTGCTGTCCGAGAGCGGTTGGCGCTCGGCCCTGTCGGCGGCCGGGTTCACCGACTCGCACGCCTACGGGCCGGGCCTGACCACCGACCCGAACCTCGGCTTCCGTCTCTTCGCGGCCCTGGCGCCCGAAAGGGAAGCGGCGGGCGCGCGGGAGGCGTCGCCGGCGACGGTCGTCGGCGAAAACAGCGGAGGTGTTGTGGGATTCGCGAGCGCGTCCGCGGTGACAACCGTGGCCGACGTCGATCGCGAGGGGCTGGGGCGCGGATTCGCCGGTCAGCCAGAGTCGGTGCCCGGTGCCGTTGCCGGCAGCCTCGAACGCGAGATCGTCGCCGTCGTGGCCGCCGCGATGGATGTGCGCGTCACCGAGATTCGACCGGATCTCCCGTTCTCCGAGTACGGCGTCGACTCCATTCTCGCCGTGAAGATCATCGAAACCCTCAACGCCCGTTACGGTTCCGCGCTTCGGCCCACAGTGGTGTTCGACCATCCCTCGGTTCGCGAGCTGACCGGGCGGATGTTTGCCGACGGTGCCCGCCCACTCGGTGCGACCGTGATTGAATCCGGCGCGCGCCCAACAGTTTCGAGTTCAACTATTGTTGCCGGGCCACGGGACGGTTCGCGTGTCGCGGAACCGAGTGCCGAGTCGCCGGCCGATCGCACTGTGGCGCGCGTTGCCGCGGATGCCGGTCTACCCGCTGGCCCGGCGCGCGTGTTCGCACGGCACTTTGATGCCGAAACGGGTCCGGAGGCTCCTCTGGGCCGCAGAGCCGATACGCGCGCACGTGTGGAGGGGAGCGTCCATCGTGAGCACGCGTACGGGAGGGAGCCGGGGCTCGAATCAGCGGCGGAATCCGCTGGAGGTTCCGACGGCCGGCCAGGTGCGCAGGCCGATTCTCCAACCACCACCGACCGGCGCGAGCATGTGGACGCGAACACGAATGCCGAGCCCGCGCACGGTGTCGCCGACTCCCGCACCGACATCGCGATCATCGGGATGTCCGGGCGATTCCCCGGCGCCGCGGATCTCGAGGAGTTCTGGCACAACCTCGAATCGGGTGTGGATTCGGTGATAGAGGTGCCTCGGTCGCGGTGGTCGCTGGGCGAGCACTATCGGCCGGGGGCGCCGGCGCCGGGCAAGACCTACTCCCGGTGGGGCGGATTCCTGGACGACGTCGATCGTTTCGATCCCGGCTTCTTCGATATCGTGCCCGCCGAAGCGGACCACATGGATCCGCAGCAGCGGCTGTTCCTGGAGCACAGCTGGTTGGCGCTGGAGGACGCCGCGATAGATCCGACGTCGTTGCGACGCAAGCGATGCGGCGTGTTCGCCGGATCGCCCGGATCGGATTACGCGACGCTGTTGCGGGATCAGGTCGGCGTCGGCTCGCACCACGCGTTCACGGGGAACAGCCCGGCTATCCTGCCCGCGCGCGTCGCGTACCATCTCGACCTCACCGGGCCGTGTTTCGGCCTCGACACCGCGTGCTCATCGGCCCTGGTCGCCGTGCACCAGGCGTGCCGCAGCATCGCGTCGGGGGAATCGGAGCTCGCGCTGGCGGGCGGGGTCGCGGTGTTCGTGACGCCGGAATACCACCTGCTGGCGTCTTCTATGGGCATGCTGTCGCGCCAGGGGAGGTGCGCGACCTTCGACGCCGACGCCGACGGGTTCGTCATCGCCGAGGGCGTCGGCGCGGTGGTCCTGAAATCGCTGGCGGCGGCGCGACGCGACGGTGACCGGATACACGGGGTGATTCGCGGAATCGGTGTGAACCACGACGGCCGCACCAATGGCATCACCGCACCGAGCGTGCGATCCCAGACCGAGCTGCACCGAGAGGTGTACCGCCGCAACGGCATCGATCCCTCCTCGATCGGCTACATCGAGGCGCACGGCACCGGCACCCGGCTCGGGGACCCGATCGAGGTGGAAGCGCTGACCGCCGCGTTCGCCGGGCACACCGGCCCCGCGATCCCGATCGGCTCGGTGAAGTCGAACATCGGTCACGCCTCGCACGCCGCGGGCATGGCGAGCCTGTTCAAAGTGCTGCTCGGCCTGCGCGCCGGACTCATCCCGCCCACACTGCACGTACAGACCGTGAATCCGCGTCTGGGACTGGATAATTCGCCGTTCGTAGTGAACACCGCACTGCGGCCCTGGCCCGAGGGGCTGCGGACCGCGGCCATCAGCTCCTTCGGATTCAGCGGTACGAACGCCCATCTCGTGGTGTCGGCACCACCCGCCGACGCACCCACCGAGCCCGGCCCGCCGGGACCGCACACCGTGGTGCTGTCGGCGCGCAGCCCGGAGAGCCTGCGCCGGGCGGCGGCGGCACTGCACGCGCACCTGGACCGCAATCCCGAAGAGCGACTGGGCGATGTCGCCCACACCTTGGCGGTGGGCCGGGCCCGCTTCGAGTTCCGGCTCGCGGTGGTGGCCGACTCGCGCGCCACCCTGCTGTCGCGGCTCGCCGCCGCGGCGGTGGGTGCCGAACCTGCCGGAGTCTTCGTCGGTGAGGTGGACGAGGCGCGGCAATCGGGTGCCCCGGAACTCCACACCGACCCGGAAGCCGCAGCCCGCCAGTGGGTCACCGGAGCGGACGTGCGTCTTGCAGCCTGGTCCGATCCCCGCGTGCGTCGAATTCACCTGCCCGGCTACCGATTCGACAGGCAACGGTGCTGGGCCCCGGACGCGGTCGCACCGCCGACGGCACAGGCGGCTCACGAAGGTGGAGCGCCCACCGGTCGCGCCGGCATTCCTGAACAGCGTGGCGCGCAGGAGTCCCCGGCGGCCCCCAGTGCGGTGAATGGGCAGCTCGCCGAAACTCGGATGCGGGATGCCCGCGCGGAAGGCGTAGTGGCCCCTGAACCACACGGACAGACGCGGGGCTATCGCGCCGCCCGTGCGACCGCAGAGCCGGGATCCCCGAGCGGGAGTCCTGGAGAACTCGGGACGCAGGACTTCTCGGCGGCGGGTGGAGCACCCGCTGAACCCACGACACTCGATGCCCAACCCAACCCGGAACAGGTGCAGCCCTCCGGCGCGGAATCCCTGCGGGCGGTCGCCGAGACCTATCTGAAGTCGTTGCTCGCCGCGCACTGCCGCTTGGAGCCCGCGCGGATCCGCACCCGGATCCCGCTGTCGGACTTCGGCATCGACTCCGTGCTCATCAGCGCCATGACCGACCGCATGCAGGACCATTTCGGCCCGCTGCCGAGCACGCTGTTCTTCGACTACCGGACGGTGCGCGATCTGGCGGGCTACCTGGCCGAGGAATACCCGGACCGAGTCCGCGCGACCCGGGCGATGAGTGTGGCGCCGGACGCGGCTGTTGTCGCGCTCCAACCGGACAGTGAGTTGGAGGCGTCGGCGGGTGCTTCGCAGGCGCCTGGCGTGATGGGGAACTCGACCGGCGCAGCCGCTGCGGCAACCGTGCCGAACGCGGTCTCGCCGGGAGCAGGTGTGGTCGACGCCGGATCTCTCGGTGCGCCGGGCATCGCGAGCGCATCCCTGTCGGCGACCACACCGGGACGGGGTACGGTCGTCAGCGCCGAACTGGACGCCGCTGCCGACACTGTCGCCGGGCGGTCGAATGATTCCGCGAGCGTGGTGCGGGTGTACTCGGCACAGGACACGGACGTGATGGGGGAGGTGTCGCCCGCCCGCACCGACGGAGTCCACCCCGACGCCGACGCGATCGCGGTGATCGGGATGGCGGGGAAGTTCCCACAGGCCGGTGATATCGAGGAGTTCTGGGCGAATCTGGTGGCCGGGCGCGATTGCATCGTGGAGGTGCCGCCGGAGCGGTGGGACCACCGGGAGTTCCTGTCCGAGGATCCCGACGAGCCGGGCACCACTTATGCGCGGTGGGGCGGATTCCTCGACGACGTCGACAAGTTCGACGCGAAGTTCTTCGGCATCACGCCGAGGGACGCCGAGGAGATGGATCCCCAGCAGCGCCTGTTCCTCGAAACATCCTGGGCCGCACTGGAAGACGCCGGCTACCCGCCGGAGCGGCTGCGCGCGAGCGCGCGGGCTCGCGGACTGGCCGACGCCGGGGTGTTCGCCGGGGTCGGCTACGCCGAGTACCAGGCGTTCGTGGGCGTGCCGATCTCCGGCTATTTCGCGGTGGCCAACCGCGTCTCGTATCACTTGGGATTCACGGGGCCGAGCCTCGCGGTCGACACCGCGTGCTCGGCGTCGCTGACCGCACTGCACCTGGCCTGCGAGAGCCTGCGGCGCGGCGAATCGGCCTACGCGCTGGCGGGCGGGGTGAACGTGTCGATCCATCCGGGCAAATACCTGCTGCTCGGCTACGGTAGATGGGCGTCCACCGACGGCCGGTGCCGCACCTTCGGTGCCGGCGGCGACGGGTATGTCCCCGGCGAGGGCGTGGTGACGCTGGTCCTGAAGCCGCTGCGGCACGCGCGGGCCGACGGCGACCGCATCTACGGGGTGATCCGCGGCAGCGCGATCAACCACGGCGGCCACACCAACGGGTTCACGGTGCCGAATCCGGCCGCCCAGGCGACCGTGATCGGCCGCGCGCTCGACCAGGCCGGCGTCGACCCGCGCGACATCGGCTACGTCGAGGCGCACGGCACCGGCACTGCGTTGGGCGATCCGATCGAGATCGCCGCCCTCACCCGCGCTTTCGGCCTGTCGGGTGCCGGCGGCGCGCGCTGCGGGATCGGATCGGCGAAATCGTCGGTGGGACATCTGGAAGCGGCGGCGGGCGCGGCCGGCGTGGTGAAGGCCCTGCTGCAACTGCGCGCCGACACGATGGCGCCGAACCTGCACGGCGACCCGCCGAACCCGGCCATCGACTTCGCGTCGACGCCGTTCCGCGTTGTGCGCGAGCCCACGCCGTGGCTGCGCCCGGCCGACGGGAGCCCGCGGATCACCGCCGTCAGCTCGTTCGGTGCGGGGGGATCGAACGCCCACGTGGTCCTGACCGACGCACCCGAGCCGCGCGAATCATCCTCTGTTCCCGAGGAATCCGCGCACATCGTCGTGCTGTCCGCGCGGGACGCGACCCGTCTGCGCGAGGCGATCGTGCGTCTGTCGACCCGGTTGCGGGAGCACCCGCTCCCGCTGGCGGATGTCGCGTGGACCCTCGCGGTGGGGCGCGAAGCGTTCACCCATCGCCTAGCCGTCGTCGCGGCCGACACCGCCGAACTCGTCCGGTTGCTCGAGGACGCCGCCGCCGACCAAGCCGCGGCGGGTCTGGCGGTGTTCCGCGGCGTGGCGCGCACGCACCGCGATGTGGACGAACTGCCCGGCGAATCCGAGGCCGACCGTGCGCATGTGCGCGCGCTGCTGCGCTCGGGCAATCTGCCGGGCGTCGCCGAACTGTGGGCGTCGGGCTGGACCGTGCCCTGGGAAGAGTTGTCCGAGCGGCCCTTCGGGCGCATTGTCGGTCTGCCCACGTATCCCTTCGCCCGCACCCGGCACTGGATCGTGCCGGAGGATTACCGCCGGCCCGCGCGACCCGAGGCATCGAGGCCGCTGTCCACCAGCATCATTCACTCTCGCGCGGTGCCCAGCGCCGAGACGCGAGCGGTCCCGGTGAGCACCACGAACGGACATGCCTCGGCGCCTGCGAACGGTGTGAATCCGGCGCCGTCTTCGAATGAGGTTGTCAGGCAGTCGCATTCCACGCACGGATCAGGCACGGCGGCGCCCGACACCACCGACCTCCGCGTCCGCCTGCGCGAGGAGATCCGCGAAATCTTCGCCGACATCACGAAATCCGAGATCACCGACCTCGACGTGGACGCCGAGTTCCTCGACTTCGGATTCGACTCCGTGGCGACCGTGCGCATGGTGAACCGGCTGATGAAGTCGCACGGCGTGAAGATCCCCGCGGAGGCGACCGACGCGTATCCGACGATCCGGTCGCTCGCCGACCACCTGGTGGACGAGGGCATCATCGTGGGCGATACGGCGGCGGCACCCGCGCCGTCGGCAGCGAGCGAGACCACCGCACCAGTCGAGTCGGTCGAAACGCTCACGCTCGACGCCCCGGTCCCGGTGGAGTCCGTCTTCGTCACCGGCGTCACGGGCGTGCTCGGCGGAAAGTTGCTGCACGACTTGCTGGCCACCAGCACCGTCCGGATCACCTGCCTGGTGCGCGGCACCTCGGTCGACACCGCCACCGGCCGCATCAAACACTTCCTGAGCACCTACGACCCCGGCGGCACGCTGGACGAGGCCTTCGCGCGGCGGGTGACCGCCGTGTTGGGCGATGTGTCCGAGGACCGCTTCGGCCTGGACGAGAACACCTGGCGGCATCTCGCCGAGAGCACCGATCTGACCATCCACGCCGCCGGACGCACCACGCTGGTCACCTTTTACGACGCCCTCGCGCCGATCAACGTCGAAGGGACCAGGCGCGCGGTCGATTTCGCGCTCGGCAGCCGGGGCAAGTACCTGGTCTACGTCTCCAGTTTCAGCGCCCTCGGCGACCGGCTGAACTTCAACAATCCGCCGTTCACCGAACGGGATCTGGAGCTGGGCCAGGGCTACGACCACCTGCCCTACCAGCGGACGAAGTACGAGTCGGAGAAACTCATCCGCGCCGCGAGCGCGCGCGGACTGCTCTGGGACATCGTGCGGCCGGGAAACATCATGGGCGACAGCGTGACCGGGCGCTACCCCTTCTCCGAGGTCAGCGTGAAGGGCGCCTACTACGACATCCTCAAGACGATGATCGAGACCGGGCGCACCATGCTCACACCGGTGCACTGGGACATCACCCCGGTCGACTACGTCACCGCCGCCATTGTGCACATCGCGTTGCGGCGCCCCACCTATCGGGAGACCTACCACCTCACCAACCCCGACATCCGTCGCTACTACGACGTGGTGCAGTACGTGCGCGACGCCGGCTACGACGTGGAACTCGTTGCGCTGGAACAGTTCCACCGCGAGGCCACCGAGCGCCGCATCCGCAGGCGCGGGACCGAGGAGACCTACGACAGCCAGACGTTGGAGATGTTCAAGTACGGCATCGAGCTGTTCGGCACCATCCACTACGAGGAGAGTTCCTACGCGGATTCGACGTACACGCGGCGCGTACTCGGGGCGGCGGGGATCACGTGTCCGCCCGTTGCCGATCTGGTGCGCGTGTACCTCGCGCACTGCGCCGAGGTCGGATACCTGCCCGCACCCGTGGAGGTGGCGCGATGACGGTGGTGGTGTTCCCCGGGCAGGGTGCGCAGCGCACGGGCATGGGCGTCGATTTCTACGCCGAGTTCCCCGCGACGCGAGCGGTGTTCGCGGAGGCGAGTGATGCGGTGGGCGAAGACCTCTACGCGATCTGCGCCGAGCGGGATCCGCGCCTGCACCGCACCGAGTACACCCAGCCGTGCGTCCTGACCATGCAGATCGCCGCGTATCGGGTCGCTGTCGCCGAAACCGGTCTGCGCCCAGCAGCTTTCGGTGGACACAGCCTGGGTGAGTACACCGCGCTGGTCGCGGCGGGCGTGCTCGACCTCGCGGACGCGGTTCGGTTGGTCCGCACCCGGGGCAGGCTCATGCAGCGGGCCGTGCCGGAGGGAGAGGGCGCGATGGCCGCGCTGATTCTCCCCGGTATCGCGGCCACGGACGCGGCGGAGCTGGTCACTGCGGCGGGCGCCGAGATCGCCAACGACAACTCACCCGACCAGGTCGTGATCAGCGGCACCGCCGAGTCCGTCACCGCCGCCCGCGGCCTGCTCGCCGAACGGCTGCCCGCGCTGCGGTTCGTTCCGCTGCGGGTGAGCGCGCCGTTCCACTCCCGTCTCATGAGCGCCATCGAGCCGGAATTCGCCGCCCATCTGGCGGACTGCGTCCCACGGTTGCGTCCGGACCGGGCAACCGTGGTCACCTCCAACTACACCGGGCAGTTCCATCGCCCGGAGACCCTGGTGGACCACTTGGTGCGCCAGATCAGCGCTCCGGTCCGCTGGACGGACAACATGCGCGTGCTCACCGCCACCGGTGGCGAGATCTGCGAGATCGGCCCCTCCAGCCCGTTGTCGAAGTTCTTCGGTGCGATCGGAACTCCGGTCACAGCGATTTCGAAAGTGACTGACCTGAGCACACTCCCGCGCGGTGTGGCAGGCGGCGGACTCGGTGTGCAGGGGATGGCCGCTCCTGTCGGGGAGCCCTGGCAGCTGGGGGCAGCGGCGAAGTTCCCACCAGGTCCTGGCTCTCCGGTGGCGGACCGGGGCGTGGTACCGCAGCCCATGTCCGTCGCCGGTTCCCTCGATGCTCGCTCCGCACTTCCGGACGCTGCGCCCGGCGGCCCGGCATCGCGGTCAGCGACACGCGGACCTTGTGCATCTTCGGCGACAGTCGAGTCGTTCCCGACATCCGAGGCGTTCGAGCCCGCCGCGAACAGGCGCGCGATACCCGGTGGCCAGGAGGGCAACCGCGACGGTCTGCGCCTGCACCGGAAACCCCTGGGAACTCCGGAGGTCCGCCTCGTCTGCTGGCCTTTCGCCGGCGGCAGAGCGGCCGCGTACGCGCCGTGGCGGGATCTGCTGCCCGACTGGGCCGAACTGATCATCGTCGAATTGCCCGCCCGCAGAAGGACGGGCGACGGCGCGCCGATCCGCCGCTTCGCCGATCTGGTGGCCGCCGGGCTGAGCGCGACCGGCGACCTGTTCGACCTCCCCTGCGCGTTCTTCGGGCACAGCCTGGGCGCGCTCACCGCCTACGAGGTCGCGCGCCGGACGCCCCCGCACGCCCTGTTCCTGTCGGGTTCGGCCGCACCACATCTCCCGCGTCCGGGCCGCTTGTCCACGCTCGCCGACGACGAATTCCTCTCGGCCATCGCGCATTACGACGGAATCCCCGCGGAGGTGCGCGACAGCCCCGAAGTGATGTCGCTGTTCCTGCCCGCCCTGCGTACCGATTTCGAGATCTACGACGACTACCGATTCATGCCGCTACCGCCGCCGCACTGTCCCGCTCACCTCTTCGGCGGCACGGACGACCCCACCGTCACCCGCACCCAACTCGACGCCTGGCGCGATGTGCTGCCCGGCGCGCGGTCCAGCCGGCTGCTGCCCGGCGGCCACTTCTACCTGACCGAGCAGCGCGCGCGGCTCGCCGCCGCCGTCACCGACGCCCTCACCGCACTACGCACCGCACGAACACCCGCCTGACGAAGGGATGCAGTCATGAAGGTCGAAGTCCTCAAGCCCTCGTGCAATCTGGACACCGTCCGCGACGGCCGTGGCGGCATATTCACCTGGGTTCCCCCGGAGCCGCTGCTCGAGTTCAACCTCATCTACATGCATCCCGGCAAAGTCCGCGGCCTGCACTATCACCCGCACTTCGTGGAGTACCTGTTGATCGTCGAGGGGGAGGGCGTGCTGGTCTCCAAGGACGACCACACCGACCCCGACTGCCCCGAGGAGTTCATCCACCTCTCCAAGGGGATCTGCACACGCGCGCCGATCGGGGTGGTGCACACCGTGTACTCGATCACCTCGCTCACCTTCATCGCGATGCTCACCAAGCCGTGGGACGAGTGCGATCCGCCGATCGTGCAGGTGGCGCCGCTGCCACACACGCTGGAAGGCAAGTGATGTCGCCGCCACGGGTGGCCATCGTGGGCGCGCGCGGCTACGTCGGGTCGGCGCTCACCGAGGCGTTCCGCGCGCACGGCGGCTACCTTGTCGTGCCCGTGGTGCGCGCCGATTACGAGCGGCACCGCGAGGGCGAGTACGACGTGCTGGTCAATGCGGCGTGCCCGTCGAAAAGGTTCTGGGCCGAACAACATCCGGACGACGACCACGCGCGAACGGTCACCCTCACCGCGCGGTTGCGCAAGGAGTGGCACACCGGGCATTTCGTGCACATCAGCAGCATGTCGGCCCGCACGCAACCCGGCACCGTGTATGGGCGCCACCGGGCCGAGGCCGAGCGATTGTGCACGGACGAGGGATGTTTCGTGGTGCGGCTGGGACCCATGTACGGCGGTGACTACCGCAAGGGGGTGCTGGCCGATATGGCGGCGGACCTGCCGGTCTACGCCAGCGGCCGGTCGCGGCAGAGCTTCGCTCCGGTGCGGTGGTGCGCCGATTGGATCGCGGCGCACGCGGACGGGTCCGGGCTCCGCGAGATCGGCGCGCGGACCCACGTGACCCTGGCCGAGGTCCGCGACCGCGCCGGCTCGGGATCGGAGTTCGTCAAAGACGTTGTGGACGACCAGTATCCGACGACCGGTACCGAAACGGATTGGCCGCGTGCCGAAGCCGTCGTCGATTGGCTGGCCCGGTGGCGGGCCGGCGGCGCGCGAGGACGGTGATCCGATGGCGGGACGGGCGCAGGTACTTCTCCGCGCACAGCACCAGCAGGAACCGCACGCTGGTGGCGACGTCGCGGGTGCGCATCTTGGACTCGCCCGCCGTCCGGTTCAGCACGTGGATCGGGATCTGCCCGACCCCGAAACCGTTCGCCGACAGGAGGTAGAGACTTTCGAAGAAGAACGAGTAGCCCTCCGAGCGCACCAGAGTGAAAGCGCTCGCGGGAACATGGTCGAGCCGGTAAAATCTGAATGCCCCGGTGGCATCGTAGGGCATGCGAAGCAACGTCACCGTCAGGAAATGGCCGACTCGGGTGAGAATCTTGCGGAAGGGAGTCCAGTCGGCGAGGCTGTCCGGCTCGATATATCGTGATCCCACGACCACGTCATAATTTTCCGCGGCTGCTCGCAGCCGCGGAATATAAAGCGGCGGATGTGCGAAATCGGAATCCATGGTGATGAGTTCCGAATAACCGTTCGCATACGCCCAGCGAATACCGAATTTATGTGCCGAGCCGACGCCCTGCCGGCCCGCACGGTGCAGTACGCGCACTCTTTTAGGGTGCTGAACTGCGAGTTCATCGAGGATCTCGCCGGTGCCGTCGGGTGAGTTGTCATCGATGAACAGGATGTCGAAGTCGTCTCCCTGCTGGAGAATCTGATCGAGCAACGGCCCGACATTGCGACGTTCGTTGTACGTGGGAATCATCACCAGGGTTCGGTTACGGGCCGCATTCATGCGCCCCGATATTACCGGCGGCCCGGCTGGAAAGAAAGATATTGACCCGCTTCGGGAGCGGAAGTTACTCTCTGCGTGGAGGGCTCATGCGAAAGGCTTTGATCACCGGGATAACCGGTCAGGACGGCTCGTATCTGACCGAATTCCTGCTGCAACAGGGTTATGAAGTACACGGCATCATAAGGCGGGCGTCCAATTTCAACACCGAACGTATAGATCACCTGTATCCGGATTCCCACGCCCAGCGCAGGCTGTTCCTGCACTACGGCGACCTGATGGACTCCAGCAGCCTGAACCGCGTGCTCGAGGAGGTGCGGCCGGGCGAGATCTACAACCTGGGCGCGCAGTCGCACGTGCACATCTCGTTCCAGATCCCCGAGTTCACCGCCGAGACCAACGCGATCGGTACGCTGCGCATCCTGGACGCGATCCGCAAGACCGGCATCGCGACCCGCTTCTATCAGGCGTCCTCCTCGGAGCTGTACGGCGGGCTGAGCAGCGCTCCGCTGCGCGAGGACACGCCGTTCCATCCGCGCTCGCCCTACGCGGTGGCCAAGCTCTACGCCTACTGGATCACCGTCAACCACCGCGAGGCCTACGGCATGTACACGGTCAACGGCACCCTGTTCAACCACGAATCCCCGCGCCGTGGCGAGGTTTTCGTGACCAGGAAAGTGACGCGCGCGGCGGTGCGGATCTCCCAGGGCAAACAGGACCGCCTCTACATCGGCAACCTGGAGGCCCGCCGCGACTGGGGATACGCCAAGGAGTACGTCGAGGCTATGTGGCTGATGCTGCAACAGCCCGAGCCCGACGACTATGTGATCGCGACCGGCAGCACCCACAGCGTGCGTGAGCTGTGCGAGCTGGCGTTCGCCGCCGTCGGGATCGACTTGGCCTGGGAGGGCGAGGGTCTCGACGAGAAGGGGATAGACCGGCGCACCGCGCGGGTGCTGGTGGAGGTCGATCCGCGCTACTTCCGGCCGGCCGAGGTGGACCACCTCACCGGCGATCCGAGCAAAGCGCGCGCCAAGCTCGGCTGGCGGCCCCGCACCAGCTTCCCCGAACTGGTGGAGCTGATGGTGGCCCACGATCTGGAGCACGCGTGAGTACCGCCGAGCGCGTCGAGCGCTGCCGGGTGTGCGCGAACCCCCGGCTCGACACCGTGGTCGACTTGGGTGCCATGGCCCTGACCGGGGTGTTCCCCAAGGACGAGCCCACCGCCGTGCCCCGCTATCCGCTGGAACTGGTGCGCTGCGCCCGTCGCGACGAGAACGACACGGACCGTTGCGGATTGGTGCAGCTGCGCGACACCGCGCCCTTCGACGACATGTACGCGCCCGGCTACGGGTACCGGTCCGGACTGAACCGGTCCATGATCGCCCACCTCGCGCACCGGGTGCGCCGCATCCTGGACCGCGTCGAACTCACCCCCGACGATCTGGTCCTCGATATCGGCAGCAACGACGCGACCCTGCTGCGGCAGTACCCGGCCGGCTCGGCGACGCTGGTGGGTGTCGACCCGCTGGCCGAGAAGTTCCGGCGGTTCTATCCGCCGCACGTGCGGCTGGTTCCGGGCTACTTCGACACCGATTCGGCCGCAGCCGAATTCGGCGACCGCAAGGCGAAGGTGATCACCTCGATCGCCATGTTCTACGACGTGCCGAGGCCGCTCGAGTTCATGCGAGCCGTGCGCGACTCCCTCACCGACGACGGGATCTGGGTGCTCGAGCAGAGCTACCTGCCCGCCATGCTGGCGACCACCTCCTACGACACCATCTGCCACGAACACCTCGAGTACTACACCCTCGACCAGATCGAATGGATGGCCGCCCGCAGCGGTTTCACCGTGCTCGACGTGGAGCGCAACGGCGTGAACGGCGGCAGTTTCGCGCTCACCCTGGGCAAGCGGGGCGAACCCGGGCCCGAGGCGGCGGCCGCGTTGGCCGCCCTGCGCCGCGAGGAAGCCGCGCTCGGACTGCACACCGGCGCGCCCTACGACGATTTCGCCAAGCGGGTGGCCGAGCACCGCGAGGTGGTGCGCGACTTCTTCGACCGGTCGCGCCGGGCCGGGCTGCGCACCCTCGGCTACGGCGCCTCCACCAAAGGCAATGTGGTGCTCCAGCATTGCGGTATCGGGCCGGACGACTTGGCGTGCATCGCGGAGGTCAACGAGGACAAATTCGGCACCCGCACACCCGGATCCGGCATCCCCATCGTGCCCGAGCGGGAGGCGCGGGCGCTGCGGCCCGACCAGTTCTTCGTGCTGCCCTGGCACTTCCGGGACATGATGCTCGAGCGGGAACGCGAGTTCCGCGCGGGCGGCGGCCGCATGGTGTTCCCGCTCCCGGAGCTGGATGTGGTGTAGATGACCGCGATCGTCACCGGCGCCGGCGGACAGGACGGCACGCTGCTCACCGAATTGCTCGCCGCGCGGGGGGAAACCGTGGTGGGCATCGGTCGGCGGGGGCCGATCGACGTCACCTCGGCCGGGCAGGTCGCCGCGCTGGTGGCCGAAGTCCGGCCGTCACGGGTGTATCTGCTGGCCGCCGTGCAGCATTCGTCGCAAGGCGCACCGGCGGACCCGGTGCGCCTGGCCCACGAGTCGCATCTGGTGAACACCATGCAGGTGCACCACTTCGCCGACGCGATCCTCGCGGGCGGCGGTGAGACACGCCTGTTCTACGCCTGCTCCTCGCACGTCTTCGGTGCGAATACCGCCGTGCCGGAGGCGATCACCACCTACGACGAGGACGCAGCGCTGCGGCCCCAGTCGATCTACGGCGTGACCAAAGCCGCGGGGCTGCTGGCGTGCCGAGCGTATCGGGCGCGCGGGCTGTTCGCCTCGGCCGGGATCTTGTTCAACCACGAATCGCATCTGCGGCCTGTCGAATTCGTCACGCGCAAGGTGGTGCGCGCGGTCGCCGCGATCCAGCGCGGCGACGCGGACGAACTGGTGGTCGGGGACCTGGAAGCGGGCGCCGACTGGGGATACGCCCCCGACTACGTGCGGGCGATGACACTGGTCCTCGACCTCGACGCGCCCGACGAATTCGTGGTCGCGACCGGCACGCACCACACCGTGGCTCAGCTGTGCGCGTACGCCTTCGCGGCGGCGGGGCTGGACTGGCGCCGCCACGTGCGGGAGGAGCCGTCGCTGCTCACCCGGCGCCGGGGACCGGTGGTGGGCGACGCGCGGCGCCTGCGCGAACGCACCGGCTGGACGCCGTCGGTGGACTTCCCGGGCATGGTGCGCGCCCTGCTGCGCGCCGAAGGAGCGGAACTGATCGACCACCCGGGCGCGCCGACCGCCCGGGCGAGACCGGTACGGACCGGTGGAACGGAAGGATTCGCGTGAGATTCAGTGATGAGAACCTCGTCGCGGCGCAGCTGATCGCCCTCGCCGACGGCACCTACGACGGCGCCTCGGCGAAGTGGGCGCCGACGTGGCCGCCGAGGCGGTGCTGCGCGAAATCGCCTGGCGGGCACGGTACGGCGACCAGCCGAGCCAATCGGTCCAGGTCGCCTTCGCCCTCGAACACGAGGCGAAACAACTCGACTACCTGATGACCCTCGGCGCGGACGATCCGGCGATCACCGCTGGCACCCTCGAGGACCCGTGGCTGTCCGTGCGCCAAGATCTCGTCGAGCTGGTGCGCGCCGTCTACGGCGGCGCCGACGCCGAGTGCGCGACCCGCGGCATCGCGGTGAAAGACGAACCGGGCCCGGGGAGTTTCGCGCCCGACGACCCATGGCGCGTCGCGCGCGGCGCGGCCGAACTGGCCGCCCATCGCCTCGTGACCGCCTGCGCCGCACACCGATACGACCTGAACGCGCTGTCGCTGCACTACGGCTCGGACAAGTGGGGCGGCCACTGGTACACCCCGCACTACGACCGGCACTTCGCCCCGCTGCGCGACCGTCGCGTCCGGGTGCTCGAACTCGGTATCGGCGGCTACCAGGTACCCGACGCCGGCGGCGCCTCGCTGCGCATGTGGAAGCAGTACTTCCGGCGCGGCCTGATCGTCGGACTCGACTACTTCGACAAGTCCGGTATCGCCGAACCCCGCATCCAACCCGTGCGCGGCGATCAGGGTGACCCGGAGTTCCTGGCGCGGCTCGGCGCGGACCTCGGACCGTTCGACATCATCATCGACGACGGCAGCCACCTCAGCGGCGACGTGATCGCCTCGTTCGAGGGGCTGTTCGCGCACCTGCGGCCCGGCGGCCTGTACGTGGTGGAGGACACCCAGACCTCGTACTGGTCGGGCTGGGGCGGTTCCAGCACCGAACTCGACAGTCCCGCAACCTCGATCGGCTACCTGAAGACCTTGGTCGACGCCCTGCACCACCGCGATGTGGAAGCCGATGCGGGGCGCGCGCCGGGCCGTTTCGACGAATGGGTCGGCGGGCTGCACTTCTATCACAACCTCGTGGTCATCGAGAAGCGTCGCAACGCCGAACAATCCGCGGCCCCGTGGGTGCCGCGCAACACGAATCCCATGGCCTGGCTGAAGAACGCCGAAAGCTGAGGTGCCGCCGTGAAATTCCTGATCGTCCCGGTGCCCTCCGCCGGGCATCTGCTGGCCATGGTGCCGTTCTGCTGGGCGCTGCGCCTGGCCGGGCACGAGATCCTGGTGGCCTCCCGCGCCGAGGTCGTCGCCACGGCGCAGCGCGCCGGACTCGACGCGGCGGACCTGCCCGAACTCGCGGTGCCGATGGATACGTTGCGCAACCAGGTGAATCCGTCGATGTTCCCGGTGCCCGCCTTCGCCGACCGCGAGGCCGCGACCGGTCGCGGGCTGTGGGAGGTGGCGGCGCGGAGGTGGCATCAGCACGCCGAGCAGTTCCTCGCGCCGTTCGCCCGGGTCGCGCGGGAGTGGGGTGCGCAGGTAATCGTCACCGATCCGCTCGCCACCCTCGGACGCGTACTGGCCGCCGAGCTCGGCGTCCCGGTGGTGTCGCACCGGTGGGGGATCGACCCCACCGGCGGCCCGTTCACCGAGAGCACGACCGACCTGCTGGCGCGCACACCGGGCGCCGAACCGGTGGCGGTGCTCGACATCTGCCCGCCGGGTGTGCAGGCTCCCGACGCCGTGCCCGGCACTCCGATGCGCTTCGTTCCCTTCAACGGCACCGGAATGCTGCCGCCACAACCTGTTCCGGACTCCCGGCGCCCCCGGGTGGTGGTGTGCTTCGGTGGCAGCGTGCTCGCCCTGACGGGATCCCGTCCGCTGCGGGCGGTGGTCGACGCCTTGGCCCGCGTGCCCGAAATCGACGTGGTGGTGGCCGCGTCGGCCGCGGACCGCGCGCTGCTGGGCGCCACACCCGACCATGTCCGCGTGCTGGAACAGGTGCCGCTGCAACTGTTCCTGCCCGGCTCCGATCTGCTGATCCACCACGGCGGCTCCACCACGGGGCTCACCGCCTGCCGGTACGGGGTGTCCCAGCTCGTCCTACCCCAGATGTTCGACCAGTTCGACTACGCCCGCGGGATCGTCCGCGTGGGCGCCGGGATCGCGGCCGAAGACGCTGTCGCCCAAGCGGATATCGATGGGTTGGCCGACTCGGTGCGCACCCTGCTGGACACCCCCGGCTACCGGGCGGCGGCCGGTGCCGTCGCCGCCGCCCTCCGCGACACGCCCGCACCCGCCACGGTGGCGGACGCCGTCGTGGAATTGCTCGGCGACCGGGTCGGCCTGGCCGCCTGATCGTCGTCACCCGTTCGTCTCGAAGCCCGAAAGCCGCAGGTGCCCATGCTGTCCACCGCCTGGAACAGATTCCGCCACGACATCGACTACTACTCGGCCATGTTCGCGGTGTTCGTCGTCGGGCTGCTGACGCCCGTCGTGATGATCGTGCTGTCGGTGGCCGGTCTGCCGACCGCCGCCACCGCCGTGCTCGGCCTTGCCGTCGGGGCCGTCCTCTTCGTCGTCGGCGTGCCACTGGTGCCCGCCGAATGGCGCGCCGTGCTGCGCACCAAACCCCTTGTGGTGAAGGTGCTGTGGAGCGTGGCCGTGCTGGCCGTCGTCGCCGTGCTGGCGCGGTTGGCGCAGTTCATGATCGACCCGCACCAATCGCAGAGCTCGCTCTCGCCCGACGACGATTTCCTGTTGCAGCACACCCACCTGTCCGGCTACATCAGCGGCGCCCTCGTCGCCGAACACGATCCGGACAATCTCTACAACCGGCACCGCTACGACTCGGCCGAGGCCGACGACGTGCTGCCGAGCGTGCTGCCCCAGGAGCGCGACGTCTACCTGTACCCACCGCCGTTCCTGCTGCTGCCGCGCGTGCTGCTGCTGTTCTCCGGCGAGTTCCACGCGCTCCGATCACTGTGGTACGCACTGTATGTCGCGGTGGTGCTGCTGGCCATGCTGGCGATCGCCCGCTGGATCGGCGGCAGGCAGGGCGCGATCCTGGCGGCCTGCACGCCCGTCGTGTGGGCGAGCCTGCCGACGCTGGCCACCTTGCAGCTGGGCAATATCCACGTGCTGATCCTGTACGTGGGCGGTGTCGGGGCGATGGTGCTCTTCGCGAAGGGCAAGCACGCATTGGGCGGGGCCGCACTGGCTTTCGCGATCGTGGCCAAGGTGTCCCCGGCGATTCTGCTGGTTTACCTACTGGCGCAACGCAAGTGGAAGCCGCTGGGGTGGACGGCCGGATTCGGCGCGATCTACGCGGTGGCGACCTACGCGGTGTTCGGCTGGGGTCCGTGGAAGCAGTTCCTGTCCAACGGGACCTGGCAGCAGTTGGCCAGCGGTGAGTACCACGAATGGGTGCTGGTGGACCGGGCGAACCAGCTGGTGAACTACTCGCCGTTCGGCCTGCCGTACAAGATCCAGATCATGGGCTGGGATTTCGGTGATCCGACCGGGCCCGCGCGCCTGATCACCGACGTATACACCCTCGCCTTGGTCGCCTTGGTCGCGGTGACGGCGCTGCGGGTCCGCAGGCGGGTGGCCGCGGGTGCCGACGGCAGCCGGTTCCGGGCCGAGAACCTCGCCATCTGGCTCGCGGTGCTCACCCTGGCCTCCTTCCGGGCGCCGTTCGGGCCCTGGGTGTACATCGCGGTCGGCGCGATCTGGCTGTTCGCGGTGTACGCCGGACTCATGCGGGCCACCGCGGCGCGCATCGCCGTGCTGGTGGCGGCGTGGTTGATCGTCGCCGTCTACGCGGAGAACGTCTACTTCACCCTCGTCGCCCAAACCATCGTCTACGTGGGCTGTTTCGCCATCGCGTGGCGGGCGTCGGCGGGCACCGAGCCGGACGAATCCGCCACGTCCCCGGCGGATCCCGCGCGGGCGGTGACCACGTCATGACCACGTACGCGGTGATCGGCGCGGGCGTGGCGGGTCTGGCGGCGGCGCGGGCGTTCCTGGCGCGCGGACTGGACGTCGAAGTGTTCGAGGCGGCCTCGGGTCTCGGTGGCATCTGGGACGCGCGGCGGGCGGATTCGCCCGTCGCGCGCAATACGCACGTCATCGCGTCCAAGGGTGTGCAAGCGTTCCCCGAATTTCCCATGCCGCAGGACTATCCGGACTACCCCGGCCACGAACTGGTGCTGCGCTACCTGCACGCCTACGCCGAGGAGTTCGATCTCGTCTCGCGGATCCGGTTCGACACGGCGGTCGCCCGTATCGAACCGGCCCCGGACGGCCCGGACGCGGGCTGGGTGGTCACCCTCGCCGACGGCACCACTCGCGAGTTCGCGGGCGTGGTCCTGGCCACCGGACACGACCGCAGCCCGCGACGCGTCGAATTCCCCGGCGAGGCCACCATTCCCGTGCTGCACTCGATCGACTACGGGCATCCGGAACAGGTCCTGGGCAAGCGGGTGCTGGTGGTCGGGGCCGGTCAGTCCGCGGCCGACATTCTGGCCGACTGCGCCGTCAACGCGGCGCTCACCGTGCACTCCAGCCGCCGCGGCTTCTACTGCATGCCGAAGTACCTGCTGGGCCGCCCGACCGACACCATGCTCCAGGGGAGGATGTGGCGGCCGCTGCGCAGGCGCGCGTCGCTCTCGCTGTTCTCCTACCTGCGCAATCGGTCGCGGACCTACGGGCTGCCGGTGCCCGATTTCAGTGGCGGCGTGGTGATTCCGATGCTGGGCGATCAACTGCACCACCACTACAGCCACGGCGACATCGTCGCGAAACCCGGTGTGGTGTCGATCCACGACGATCTGGTGACCTTCACCGACGGCAGCGAGGAGAAGGTGGATCTGGTCGTGCTGGCCACGGGATTCGTGCCGGACTATCCGATCGTCGCTCGCGCGCACCTGAATTGGCCCGACGATGCCCCGGGCCCGGGGCTGTACCTGCACCTCTTCCCGCCGAACACGCCGAACCTGTTCGTGGTGGGGATGGCTCGGCCCATCGGCTCGCACTGGGACGTGTACGCGGCCCAGGCGCGGCTGGTCGCCGACTACCTGGTGGCCCGCCGGGAGCCGGCGCGGGTGAGCGCGTTCGAGGGGGCGCTCACCCGGCCGCAACCGGAGCTGCGCGCGGGCATCCGGCTGTACCACGGCGACCGGTACCCGCTGGTGGTGGAGAAACAGGAATACCTGAATCAGCTTCGCGCCCATGCGAAGCTACTGAGAGGAAAGGACCGGTCATGAAAGCACCGGGACCTGGTCTGGTCGAAACCGCACGTCTGCTGCCTCGGCTCAGCCGCGACGCGCTGGGCACCGTCGGCACCCTCATCGACCGGTACGGGGATGTGGTCCGCGTCGACGCCGGGCCGATGCTGGTGTACCTGGTGACCGATCCCTCGATGACGAAGTACGTCCTGCAGGACAACTACACCAACTACCGCAAGAGCCCCATCTACGACGAGTTCGCCATCCTGCTCGGCGACGGCCAGCTCACCACCAATAACCTCGAATACTGGCGCAAGCAGCGCACATTGATCCATCCGGCGTTCTCGCACTCGCACGTCAAGCAGTTCGCCGCCGACATCACCGACAGCACCGCCACCATGCTGGACCGCTGGGACGGCGCGGCCGGGCAGTACCGCGACATCTACGACGACTACGTGCAACTGCTGCTCGCCACCACCGGTCGGGTCCTGTTCGGTCTGGACCTGACCACCGGGACCCGGCAGGTCACCGACGCGATGAGCGCGGCGTTCGACTTCATCATGAAGCGGGTGAACGCGCCGGTGAAACTGCCGCAGCACTTCCCGACCCCGGCCGCGCGGCGCGTCGCCCGCAAGGTCGGCGAACTCGACGACGTGGTGCGCGGCCTCATCGAGGAACGCCGCCGTGGCGGCGACACCGCCGACGTGCTGACCGCGCTGGTCCGGGCCCGCGACGAAGGCGGGCAGGGAATGCGGGAAGAGGACCTGCTCAACGAGATCAAGACACTGCTCGTGGCCGGGCACGAGTCCCCGGCGAACGCGCTGTCGTGGGCGTGCTACCTGCTCGCCACCCACCCCGATATCCAGGAATGGCTGGCCGACGAGGTGCGCGACCGGCTCGGCGATCGCACACCGGATTTCAGCGACCTCGCCGGCCTTCGCTACTGCCGCATGGTGATCGAGGAGACCATGCGCCTCTACCCGCCGGCCTGGATCGTGGAGCGCACACCGATCGAGGACGACGAGATCGGCGGCTACCACGTGCCCGCGGGCGCGCGAGTCACCCTGTGCATGTACTACATCCACCGCGACAAGCGGTTGTGGGACGATCCTGAGGAGTTCCGTCCCGAACGGTTCAGCGACGAATCCGTCGCCGAGCGGCACAAATTCGCGTTCTTCCCGTTCTCCGGCGGCCCCCGCATCTGCCTCGGCAAGGACCTGTCCATGACCGAGATGATCCTGATGCTCGCCATGACGGTGCAGCGGTTCCGCCTCGAGCTCGATCC
This sequence comes from Nocardia puris, assembly GCF_003315035.1. GTDB lineage: Bacteria > Actinomycetota > Actinomycetes > Mycobacteriales > Mycobacteriaceae > Nocardia > Nocardia puris. The sequence continues at coordinate 49,011 of NZ_QNRE01000006.1, read as the reverse complement.
CGACCACGAGGTCGTCCCCGCCGCATCGGTGAATCTGCGTCCGGGGACCGGGATTCGGATCCGGCCGGTGCGCAGGGCGGCGGCGGTTGTGGAGTAAGTGGCCGGTAGTGCAGGCCGTTCGGTGTCACAACAGCCGGTCGGCCATCGCGAGGAGGTCGGCTGCCGACAGCGCCTCCTGGTTCTCCGTGTCCTCGGGTTCGGCAGTCGCGGTGGATTTCGTCGCGGGGGCCGGTGCCTCGGGCTGCGCCATCCGGCGGCCCAGCTCCGAGGCCAGCGTGGCGCACGTGGGATGGCCCCACACGAGGGCGACGGGGACCGGGATCGGCAGGCGGGCGGCGAGGCGGTTGCTCAGCTCGATGGCGTGCGGCGAGGTGAACCCGAAGTCGGCGAAGTTGCCGTCCGTGGCGATCGCGGTCGCCGGGTGGCCGGTCACCGCCGCGAGCTCGCCGGTGACGACGGTGAGGAGGTCCTGGGACTCGGTGGTTACGGGTTCGGCCTGTTCGCCCGTGATGACAGCGATCCGATCCGGGGTCGGGGTGGCTGCGGGGTCGGCTTGTTCGCCGGTGACGACCGCGAGGGGATCCCGGGTCGCTGCGGCTATAGGCTCGGCCCGCCCGCCCGGTTCGAACGACGTTGGTCCGGAAGACGTTTCGGCACCTGCGTTTGCGGGAGCAGGCTCCGGCGTGCTCACCCAATACGGCTTCCGCTGGAAGGGATAGGTGGGCAAGGAGATTCGCCCGGCGACGGGGTTCACCGCGTCCCAATCGGGGTCGCCACCCTGCTCATACGCCCCACCGACCGCTTCCAGCAGCTCGCGCCACCCGAGCTCGCCCGGGTGCAGCGCGGCCCTCAACAGCCGATCCACGGTGCGCCGGTCGGGTTCGGGCTCACCCCCGGCCCCCTCGGCATACCGGTGTAGTGCCTCCACCACCTCGTCCACCGTGCCCGCCACCACCGCCAGACGCCGGGCGAAGTGGGTTCGCTTGCGGCACAACGTATGTGCGAGGTCGTCCAACCCGGCATCGGCGTTCTCGCGCAGGAAGTCCCGCACCCGTGCCGCGTGCTCGCGCAACGCCGCCTCGGTGCGGGCCGACAACACCACCAACCGATCACCATCCGGGGCGCTCAGAGAACCTGCCTCGCTCGCGCCAGGCTCGCCCGCTGCGCTTGTCGTGCCCGCCCCGGGCTTGCCCGCGCCGGCCAGTTCCGCTGTCGCCCGCCCGCCAACCGAACTCGTTGTCCCCCAGCGAAGCGCAGCATTCGAACCTGATCCGCCCACCTTCGCGCGGCGCCACCACCTTGTTCCGCCCGCCGTCGTCCCGACCACCGGCCCCGCCACGCCCTCGACACTCGCCAACGTCCCCGCCTCCACCACAACATGCGCGTTCGACCCGCCGAAACCGAAGGCGCTCACCGCCGCTCGGGCCGGGCGGTCGGGGGACTCCGGCCAGTCCACCGCCTCCGCGCACACGCGCAGGCCGAGGGCGTCCGGGTCGACATCCGGGGCGGGGGAGGAGAAGTGGAGGGTGCGGGGGATGCGGCGGTGGTGCAGGGCGAGCGCGGTCTTGATCAGTCCGGCGAGTCCGGAGGCGGCCTCGGTGTGCCCGATGTTCGTCTTCACCGAGCCGACGAGCAGCGGCCGCTCCGGGGCGCGCGCCGCGCCGTACACCTCGCCGAGCGCGGTCAGCTCCGTGCGGTCACCCACCACCGTGCCGGTGCCGTGGGCCTCGACGTAATCGACCGTCTCCGGGGCGATTCCGGCGTGCGCCAGGGCGCGGTGCAGCAGGTGGCGCTGGCCGTCGGCGCTGCTGGCGGGCATCGTCGGGTTGTGGCCGTTGTTATTGGTCGCGCTGCCCAGGACGACGCAGTACACGCGGTCGCCGTCGCGGCGGGCGGCGGCCAAGGGTTTCAGCAGCACGGCGGCGCCGCCCTCACCGCGGGCGTAACCGTCGGCGGTGGCGTCGAACGCGCGGGAGCGGCCGGTGGGGGAGAGCACGCCGAGGGCCGCCAGCCCGGCCGTGGTGTCGGCGAGCAGGTTCAAGTGCACCCCGCCCGCCACTGCCGTCTCGCACTCGCCGGCGCGCAACGCCTGGCAGGCGAGGTGCACGGCCACCAGCGACCCGGCGCAGGAGGCGTTGACCGCGAGGCTCGGCCCGTCGAAGCCCAGCGCGTGCGAGACGCGGTTGGCGATCACGCCCTCCACGTCGCCGGTGCTGGTGAACGGCGTCACGCCCGCCGCGCCCCTGGCCAGCTTGAGCGCGCGATAGTCGTTGAACTTGGCGGCGAAGTAGACGCCGGTGCGCGGCGCGGCGGCCGGACGCACTCCGGCGTCCTCGAACACCTCCCACGCCAGCTCCAAGGCCAGCCGCTGCTGCGGGTCGATCTCGGCGGCCTCGCGCGGGGAGATACCGAAGAACTCCGCGTCGAAGCCCGCCACATCGGCCAGGTACGCGCCCGCGAACCGCGGCCCTTCCGCGCGCGCGTGCTCCGGGAACCGGCCGGGGGGTGGTGTGTCCGATACCGTGTCGACCTCGTCGAGCAGGGCCCGCCAGAGCGCGGCGGGCGATTCGGCACCGGCGAACCGGCACCCGAGTCCGATCACCGCGATCGGCTCGGGTCCGGTTGTCGCGGAACGTGTTTCGTCGTCACCGCGCCGGGCTCGTCGAATCCCTCGCACACCGCCACCTGCCTCATCCGCCGTCGCGGACCCGGATATTCCTCGATCTTGTTGTGAGGTAACAAGATATCGAGCAGACTCTACCTGTGCTCAGCTCTCGGCGCCCGGTCTTCGCCCGGGTCACGGCCGTCTTCGGTGACGAGGCGCGGCGCCGGGAGCTGGTGCGGTTCGCGTTCGTGGGCGCGGCGGCGTTCACCGTGGACACCGTCATCTTCGTGGCCCTCAAGACCACGGTGCTCGAAGCGCGGCCCGTCACCGCGAAGGCGATCGCGGTGCTGTGCGCGATCACGCTCTCCTATCTGTTGAACAAGCAGTGGTCGTTCCGTGCCAGGGGCGGCCGCCGCACCCACCACGAAGCGGCCCTCTTCTTCCTGGTGAGCTTCCTGGGCATCGCCGTCAACACCGCGCCGCTGTGGGTGTCGCGCTACGTCCTGCACCTCGAGCTGCCGCATGTGTCGCGCACCACCCAGGAGATCGCGGACTTCGTCTCGGCGCAGCTGATCGGCACCGCCCTGGGGATGGTGTTCCGGTTCTGGGCGTTCGTCACGGTGGTCTTCCCGCAGCGGCGCGACCAGCGGGCGCCACTACCCTCGAAGCCATGACTTCCGCTCCCGCACGCACCGTCCGACGGGTCACCACCACACGCGCGGGCGGCTTCTCCGCGCCGCCCTACGACTCGTTCAATCTCGGTGACCACGTGGGCGACGATCCCAAGGCCGTGCGCCGCAATCGCGACCGCCTCGCCGCCGGCATCGGTCTCACGCCCGACCGCCTGGTGTGGATGGAGCAGATCCACGGCCGCAACGTCGAGATCGTCGACGGCCCGCGCGCCGAGCCGGTCCCGGCCACCGACGCGTTGGTCACCACCGTGCCCGACCTGGCGCTGGTGGTGCTGACCGCCGACTGCGTGCCGATCCTGCTCTCCGACGACGAGGCGGGCGTGATCGCCGCCGTGCACGCCGGGCGCATCGGCGCGCGGATCGGCATCGTGCCGCGCGTGCTCGAGGCGATGTTGTCGGTCGGCGCGCGGCCCGAGCGGATCGGCGCGTTCCTCGGCCCCGCCGCGTCGGGCCGCCAGTACGAGGTGCCCGCCGAGATGCGCGCCGACGTGGAGGCGCACCTGCCCGGTAGCGCGACCACCACCGTGCGCGGCACGCCGGGACTCGACCTGCGCGCCGGCATCCGGCGCCAGCTCACCGAGGCCGGGGTCGGGGCCGTGGCCGAGGACCCGCGCTGCACCATCGAGGACCAGACACTCTTCTCGCACCGCCGCGGCGCGCCCACCGGGCGTATCGCCGGGGTGATCTGGATGTCGACGGGCGAGGTGCAGGCATGAGTGCGCGGGTCATGGGGTCGGGGTGCGTGCCGGAGACCGGTGGCGGGCAGGTGCGGGCATGAGCGCGGGCGCGGCGGTGACCGAACGGACCGCGGAACTGTCGGAGAACCTGGACCGGGTGCTGGCGCGCATCGAGGCCGCGCGCGCGGACGCGGGCCGGGAACCGGGCTCGGTGCGCCTGCTGCCCGTCACGAAGTTCTTCCCCGCCTCCGACATCGAGATCCTGTATCGGTTGGGGCGCAGGGAGTTCGGTGAGTCGCGCGAGCAGGAGGCGGCGGGCAAGGCCGCCGACCTGTCGGGGTTGGCGGGGATCGAGTGGCACATCATCGGCCGGTTGCAGCGCAACAAGGCCAATGCGGTGGCCCGCTACGCCCACACCGTGCACTCGCTGGACAGCGAACGGTTGGCAACGGCCCTTGACAGGGGTTCGCTGGCCGCACTGGAGGCCGGCCTGCGCGCCGAACCGCTGCGCGTGCTGATCCAGGTGAGCCTGGACGAGGACCCCGCGCGCGGCGGCGCCGCCGAACGCGAACTCGACATGCTCGCCGAACGCGTCGGTGACGCCGAAGGATTGCGCCTCGGGGGCCTGATGGCCATCCCGCCGCTGGGTGACGACCCTGATAGCGCATTCGCGCGTCTTGCGACCTTGCACACGCGTTTGCTGGCTTCGCACCCCGCCGCGACCGAACTTTCCGCAGGAATGTCGGGTGATCTGGAATCCGCGGTGCGACACGGCGCGACGCTTGTGCGTGTCGGTACCGGCTTGATGGGCGCTCGACCGATAACCTCGGCGTAGCAAAGAAACCTCATCAGTCACATTCGACACATAAGATTGGGACCGACGGGGGCTGAGCAAGACTTCAACACCCGGCCGCCACCGGGGCCGAAGGAAGGTCGACCGAATGAGCGAGCGCAGCGAGCGAGTTACAGACGCAGCGACCTTCGTGGTCAAGGCCGGGTTCAGCGACAGCGAGGTGGTGGGGTGATGAGTACGCTGCACAAGTTCAAGGCCTACTTCGGCATGGTTCCGCTCGAGGACTACGAGGACGACTATGTCGACGACCGTGGTCCCCGGGCGGGTGAGCGCGGTGGCCAGCGGGCGCGCGCGTACGCCGACCGCCCCGGCTACGGCGCCGATCGCTACGCCGAAGATCGTTACGGCGCCGAGCGTTTCGACGACGAGCCCGACTACCCCGAGCCGGCCTACAAGTCGCCCTACGGTGGCGCCTACGCGCCGTCGCGCCGCGACGACTACGCCGAGGAGCCGTACGGCGACGACCGCTACGAGTCGCCGCGACGCCCCACCCGCATCGATGCCGCGCCCTCCTCGGCCCGGTTCCGGGCGGGCGGCGGTGCGCCGATGTTGCGGGGAGCCACCCGGGGTGCGCTCGCCGTCGATCCCGACGCCGAGGAGCGGCGGCTGGAGGAGCGCGTGCGCCCCGAGCCCGCGCCCGCCCGCAGGCCCGGGATCTTCGAGGACGGAGGTCCCTTGTCCAAGATCACGACGCTGCGCCCGCGCGACTACAGCGAGGCCCGCATCATCGGTGAGCGCTTCCGCGAGGGCAACCCGGTGATCATGGACCTGGTCGACCTCAGCAACGCCGACGCCAAGCGTCTCGTCGACTTCGCGGCCGGCCTGGCGTTCGCGCTGCGTGGTTCGTTCGACAAGGTGGCCACGAAAGTGTTCCTGCTCTCACCGGCCGACGTCGACGTATCGGCCGAGGAACGCCGCAGGATCGCCGAAACCGGCTTCTACAACCAGAAATAGGGTCGTGATCAGGGGGGTTGGCCGATCTCGTCACGCGCGGGTCGGTGTGGTCATTTTGCGCGACGCCGATTTTCGGGCAGAGTGAAGTCGTGGCCTTGTTCGCGGTGCTGTACTTCGTACTGTTCATCTTCTGGCTGTTGCTGATCAGCCGGGTGATCATCGAGTTCGTCCGTAGCTTCGCCCGTGACTGGCGACCGACGGGGGTGGTCGTCGTCATCCTGGAGGTGATCTTCACGATCACCGACCCTCCGGTGAAACTGCTGAGGCGGGTGATACCGCCGGTGTCCCTGGGGGGAATTCGCCTGGATCTGTCGATTATGGTCCTGCTTTTCATCGTGTTCATCCTGATGTCCATCGTGAGCAGGCTCGGCCAACCGGTAGCTCCGGTGTGACAGAATGGGCCAAGATACCTTGCTAGATCTGCTAGATCTCCACAAGACGCGTGAAGGGATCCTTCCATGCCGCTGACCCCAGCCGATGTGCACAACGTCGCGTTCAGCAAACCGCCGATCGGGAAGCGCGGCTACAACGAGGACGAGGTCGACGCCTTCCTGGATCTCGTGGAGCAGGAGCTTTCGCGCCTGATCGAGGAGAACGCCGATCTGCGCCAGCGGGTCGCGGAGCTCGACGCCGAGCTGGCCGACGCGAAGAAGAACCGGTCGGCCGCCCCGTCGACGGTGAAAGCGCCGGTGCAGCAAGCACCGCCCCCACAACCGGAGCCGATCAAACCCCCGGTGCCCGCGGCGCCGCCGGCCCCGGTCGCGGCGCCCGCCCCCGCGGGCAAGGAGGCCCCCGGCGCCGACGCGAACCTGCAGGCTGCCAAGGTGCTGAGCCTCGCGCAGGAGATGGCCGACCGGCTCACCAGCGACGCCAAGACCGAAGCGGAGAGCCTGCTCTCCAACGCGCGAGCGAACTCCGAGCGACTCGTCGGCGACGCCAGGACCCGGTCCGAGGCGATGATCGCCGACGCGCGGCAGAAGTCCGACGCGATGCTCTCCGACGCGCAGACCCGCTCGGACAACCAGTTGCGCCAGGCCAAGGAGAAGGCCGAGGCCCTGCAGGCCGACGCCGAGCGCAAGCACACCGAGATCATGGCCACCATCACCCAGCAGCGCAGCGTGCTGGAGAGCCGGATCGAGCAGCTCAAGACCTTCGAGCGGGAGTACCGCGTGCGGCTGAAGTCGTACCTGGAGTCGCAGCTGGAGGAGCTGGAGAACCGCGGCTCGGCCGTTCCGGTGGACGGTGGCGAGGCCTTCGCCGACGCCAACACCGCGAACAACCTGGCCCCCGCGTCGTTCGCCAAGGGCGGCAAGTAGCCCACCGGCCCGACACTCCTCGCCCACAGGCCACCTGCCGGAGGCACCGGGGTACAGTCGTACCGCCGGGGATGCTGGGGAGTTGCTGGCGGAGGACTCCGCCGGTGCCTCAGTGTCTTCGGGCGGAGCGATTGCCCGAAGGTTGCCTAGGGGGTCACCATGCTCGTCCTGACGCTCGTTCTCGCCGCGATCGGTTTCGCCCTGCTCATCACCGCCCTGACCACGGGATCGGTGATCTGGGCCTGGGCCTGCATCGTCGTGTGCGTGATCGGTGCCGTGCTGTTGCTGGTGAGCGCGCTGTCCATGCGCAGGCCCGACGGTGACGCACCGCCCCAGGGCAAGCACGCCAAGCGCTGAGCGCGGGCGGGGAATTCTCGCTGGACAGAGCCGGTTAGAATCGAGACACACAGGCGTCGATCCGGCCATCACCGGGGAGCTTTCGGAAGAACCGCGCCACGGCGCCCAGTAGAACCGAACGGGTGAGCCCGTCACAGCTCGCAACGAGAGGTCCGTGCCACCGCCCCGCCGGGTGGGAGCCGGGCAAACGGGGTGGTACCGCGGTTTCGGCGCACCGAGCGCCGGCATCGTCCCCGTGCCGAACCGATACGCGCCTGCGGCGCGGTGGCACGAGGAGACGCATCCGCGATGGCGGACGAGAGCAAGAGCGCATACCCGCTGGTCGACCTCGGCGCGGGCACCGGCGGCACGTTCCCCGAGCTCGAGCAGCGCGTGCTCGAGGCGTGGGCGGCCGACGACACCTTCCGCGCGAGCATCGAGAACCGTTCGGGCGGCGGCGAATTCGTCTTCTACGACGGTCCGCCCTTTGCCAACGGTCTGCCGCATTACGGTCATTTGCTCACCGGGTACGTCAAGGATTTGATCCCGCGGTACCAGACCATGCTCGGCAAGCGGGTCGATCGGCGATTCGGCTGGGACTGTCACGGCCTGCCCGCGGAAATCGAGGCGGAAAAGCAACTCGGTATCACGGACAAATCACAGATCGATGCCATGGGCCTGGCGGAATTCAACGCCGCCTGTAAAACATCGGTACTTCGCTATACCGGTGAGTGGCGCGACTACGTGACCCGTCAAGCCCGCTGGGTCGACTTCGACAACGACTACAAGACCCTCGATCTCGACTTCATGGAGTCGGTGATGTGGGCGTTCAAGTCGCTGTACGACAAGGGGCTGATCTACCAGGGCTTCCGGGTGCTGCCCTACAGCTGGTACGAGCAGACCCCGCTGTCGAACCAGGAGACCCGCCTCGACGACGCGTACAAGATGCGCCAGGACCCGGCGGTGACCGTCGACATGGTGCTCTCGGTGCCCGAGGACCACCCGTTGCGCGCCCTCGACGGCGCGAACGCGCTGATCTGGACCACCACGCCGTGGACGCTGCCCTCCAACCTGGCCGTCGCGGTGCACCCCGACGTGCGCTACGTGCACCTGCGCGGCGCCGACGGCAAGCGCTACGTGCTGGCGGCCGAACGGGTTTCGCACTACGCGCGCGAGTTCGGCGAGGAGCCGGAGGTGCTGGCCGAGTACGACGGGCTGGCGCTGGCCGGGCTGTCCTACGCGCCGCCGTTCGACTTCTTCCTCGGCCACCCGAACGCGCACCGCGTGCTCACCGCCGACTACGTCACCACCGATTCCGGCACCGGCATCGTGCACCTGGCGCCCGCCTTCGGTGAGGAGGACATGGACGTCGCCGCGGCCAACGGCATCGAGATCGTGCAGCCGCTGGACGCGGGCGGCAAGTTCACCTCGATGGTGCCGCCGTACGAGGGCCTGATGGTGTTCGACGCCAACCCGGTGATCATCAAGGACCTCAAGGCCGCCGGAAAGCTGTTGCGGCACGAGACGATCGAGCACTCCTACCCGCACAGCTGGCGCTCCGGCCAGCCGTTGATCTACATGGCGGTGCCCTCGTGGTTCGTGGCGGTCACCAAGTTCCGCGACCGCATGGTGGAGCTGAACAAGCAGATCACCTGGGTGCCCGAGCACATCCGCGACGGTCAGTTCGGCAAGTGGCTCGAGGGCGCGCGCGACTGGAACATCAGCCGCAACCGCTACTGGGGCAGCCCGATCCCGGTGTGGGTGTCCGACGATCCGGCCCACCCGCGCGTGGACGTCTACGGTTCGCTCGACGAACTCGAGCGCGACTTCGGCGTGCGCCCGTCGGATCTGCACCGGCCCATGATCGATGAGCTGACCCGGCCCAACCCCGACGACCCGACCGGGAAGTCGACCATGCGCCGGGTGCCGGAGGTGCTGGACTGCTGGTTCGAGTCCGGGTCGATGCCCTACGCCCAGGTGCACTACCCGTTCGAGAACAAGGAGTGGTTCGACTCGCACTTCCCCGGCGACTTCATCGTCGAGTACAACGGGCAGACGCGCGGCTGGTTCTACACGCTGCACGTGCTCTCGACCGCGCTCTTCGACAGCCCGGCGTTCAAGACCGTCGCCGCGCACGGCATCGTGCTGGGCGACGACGGGCTGAAGATGAGCAAGTCCAAGGGCAACTACCCGGACGTGAACGAGGTGTTCGACCGGGACGGCTCCGACGCGATGCGCTGGTTCCTGATGAGCTCGCCGATCCTGCGCGGCGGCAATCTCATCGTCACCGAGCGCGGCATCCGCGAAGGTGTGAGTCACGCGCTGCGACCCCTGTGGAACGCGTGGAGCTTCCTGCAGCTGTACGCCTCGACGCCGGGGCAGTGGCGCACCGACTCCACCAATGTGCTGGACCGCTACATCCTGGCGAAGCTGGCGCAAACCCGCGATGTGATGACCGAGGCGCTCGAGGTCTACGACATCGCGGGCGCCTGCGAGGAACTGCGGTCGTTCGCCGACGCGCTCACCAATTGGTATGTGCGCCGGTCGCGTTCGCGCTTCTGGTCCGAGGACCGCGACGCGGTGGACACGCTGCACACGGTGCTCGAGGTGGTGTCGCGGCTGGCGGCGCCGCTGCTGCCGCTGATCACCGAGGTGATCTGGCGCGGGCTGACCGGCGAGCGTTCGGTGCACCTGGCGGACTGGCCGAAGGAGGGCGAGCTCCCGCACGACGACGAGCTGGTCGCGGCCATGGACGAGGCGCGCACGGTGTGCTCGACGGTGCTGAGCCTGCGCAAGGCGAAGAACCTGCGGGTGCGGCTGCCGCTGTCGGAGGTGACCATCGCCGCCGCCGACGCCGAACGGCTGCGCCCGTACGCCGACATCATCGCCGACGAGGTCAACGTCAAGAAGGTGGACCTGACTACCGACGTGGACGTGCACGGCCGGTTCGAGCTGGCCGTGAACGCCCGCGCCGCCGGTCCGCGCCTGGGCAAGGACGTGCAGACGGTGATCAAGGCGGTCAAGGCGGGTGAGTGGTCGGAGGGCCCCGACGGCGTGGTGAGCGCCTCGGGCATCACCCTGCTGCCCGAGGAGTACACCCAGCGCCTGGTGGCGGCCGAGCCCGAGTCCACCGCCGCCCTGCCCGGCAACGCGGGCCTGGTGGTGCTGGACTCCGCGGTGACCGAGGAGCTGGAGGCCGAGGGCTGGGCCCGCGACCTCATCCGCGATCTCCAGGAGACCCGCAAGTCCCTCGGCCTGGACGTCTCCGACCGCATCACCGTGGTCCTCGACGTCCCCGCCGACCGGCTGGCCTGGGCCGAGACCCACCGCGACCTCATCGCCGGCGAAATCCTCGCCACCAGCCTCACCTTCGGTGCGGCCCCGGACGCCCCGGAACTCGTCGGCGGCGTCCGCGCCACGGTGACGAAGGCCTGAGCGGGAGGGCCGTGCGCCCCGGGGTCACCGCGACCCCGGGGCGCCCTCGCGCCTGGACTCGCTTGTGTGGTGTAGATCACATGCTGTGAATTTGCTGGAAACCTGACCGGGGGTTGGGGATCGGGGGCAGAATCGGGGCTGTTGCTGATGGTGCCAGGGGTGGCTCTGGGGTCATAGTGACAGAACGTGAGGCGTGTTCTACCTGATCTGCGCCGCGCCGGTGGTCGTGACGGCCGGTCGGCGCGCAGAGGTCGGCGGTACCGCATCGAGGACGCAGCGGCGCCGCGTGTCAGCAGGGCCGCCGTGGTCGGCCCGTTTGCCGGACCGACAGCAGGGGTGCGTTCATGACCGGAAAACCCTCGCCCACCGAACTCTCGTCCCGGAAACCCGGAAAACCGTTGCGTCGCATGCTGATCGGCTTCGTGCTCAGCACCGTGGCAACACTCATCCTGGCCGGCCCCGCCTGGGCCGACACCGGTAGCGCGTCGGGCAGTGCGTCCGGCAGCGGCTCGGGGTCGGGCTCCGGCTCCTCCAGCGGCTCGGCCGCGCTGCCGCTGCCCAGCCCGCGCGGCGTCGCCGCCCTCGCCCTGGCCGCCACCCAGACCGGCAAACCCTACGTGTGGGGCGGCACCGGCCCGCACGGCTGGGACTGCTCGGGCCTGGTGCAGTGGGCGTTCCGCCAGGTCGGTGTCGACATGCCGCGCACCACCTGGCAGCAGGCCACCGTCGGCACGCCGGTCCCGTTCGGCGCGCTCGCGCCCGGCGACGTCGTGGTGCTCAACGCCGACGGCTCCCACGTCGGCATCTACGCGGGCTTCGGCCAGATCCTCAACGCCTACGGGCTCGGGGTGCCCGTCGGGTTGGCGCCGCTGTCGCAGTTCACGATCTACTCGATCCGGCGGTTCTGAGCGGGCCGGGCCGACCGGCTCGGTGCAGGTCCGCCGCCAGATCGCGCAGCAGCGGCCCGTACTCGGGATGCGCCAGCGCCGAGGCGAACTGGGCGACCAGGTAGTCGGCCGGGTTGCCCGTGTCGTACCAGCGACCGCGGATGACCTGGCCGAACACCGGATTGTCCGCGGCGTGCACGTTGATGGCGTCGGTGAGGTAGACCTCGCCGGAGCGGTGCTCGTACCAGGCGGCGGTCTGGCGGCGCAGCTCGTCGATGATGCCCGGCGTCACCACGTACCCGCCGATCGCGGCGAAGTCCGACGGCGCGTCCTCGGGCTTGGGCTTCTCCCGCAACCCGGTGATGCGCAGCAGACCGTTGCCCTGGTCGTCGGCCACCACCGGCACGCCGTAGCGCTGCGATTCGGCCGGGTCCATCGGCATCAGCGCGAGCACCGGCGCGCCCGTCGCCTCGTAGGCCTCCACCAACTGCTGCGCGCGCGGCACCTCGGCGACGAACACGTCGTCGGGCCACAGCACCAGCATCGGCTCGTCGCCGGCGTTGCGCGCCGCGTTCAGCACCGGGGTGCCGTTGCCGTAGGGACCGTGCTGGTCCAGGTAGGTGATGTGCCCGAGGCGCGACAGCTCGCCGACCTCCTCGACGGCGTCGGCGTAGGCGGTCTTGCCGTCGGCGCGCAGCTGCGCGACCAGCGCGGGATTGGGCCGGAAGTGGTCCTGGATCAGCGATTTCCCGCCGCTGACCACGATGGTGATATCGGTGATCCCGGACGCGACCAGCTCCCGCACGGTGTGCTCGATGACCGGCTTGTCGCCGACCGGCAGCATCTCCTTGGGGATCGCCTTGGTCAGCGGGAGCAGCCTGGAGCCGATACCGGCGGCCGGGATGACGGCCTTACGGATCTTCATGGGTCCGATCATCACACACCGCGGGGTACCGACCGCGCGGTCCTCGCCGGGCAAACCGGCAGCCACCGGTCGGCGTGCGTTCGTCGAACCTGTCGGGGCGGCGGCGTACATTTCCGGCATGCGGACCGACCGGGCGAGGGGCGCGCGCGTGCGGCGCGTCGGCGAGTTCGCCCGTGCCTGCGTTTCGGCGAGCGATGCCGACATCGCGGCCCCGTGGTCCCCGGCGCGGCACGGTCATGGCCGCTGACCCGTCCGCCCGGCGCTGGGTCCTGCACATCGATATGGACGCCTTCTTCGCCTCCGTCGAACAGCTCACCCGCCCCACCCTGCGCGGCCGCCCGGTCCTGGTCGGCGGCACCGGCGCGCGCGGCGTGGTGGCGGGCGCCAGCTACGAGGCCCGCGTCTACGGCGCGCGCTCGGCCATGCCGATGCACCAGGCCAAACGCCTGGTCGGGGTGACGGCGGTGGTCGTGCCGCCGCGCGGCGCGGTCTACGGCGTGGTGAGCGGACGGGTGTTCGACGCGCTGCGCACCCGCATCCCGGTGCTGGAGACGCTGTCGTTCGACGAGGCGTTCGGCGAACCGGCCGAACTGGCGGGCGCCACCGTCTCGCGGGTCCACGAGTTCTGCGAGGAGTTGCGCGCGGTGGTGCGCGAACGCACGGGGCTCTCGGCGTCGGTGGGCGCGGGCACCGGCAAACAGCTCGCCAAGATCGCGTCGGGCCTGGCCAAACCCGATGGCATCCGGGTGGTTTCCCCCGACGAGCAGCAGACCATGCTGGCCGCGCTCCCGGTGCGCAAACTGTGGGGGATCGGCCCGGTCGCCGAAGGACGGCTCCGTTCGCTGGGTATCGAGACGGTCGGCGCGTTCGCGGCGCTGCCCGAGGCGGAGGCGGCGTCGCTGCTGGGCGGCAGCGTCGGCACGGCGCTGCACCGGCTGGCGCGCGGCATCGACGACCGCCCGGTCGCCGAACGCGCCGAGGCCAAACAGATCAGCGCCGAGAACACCTACGAGACCGACATCGTCACCCTGGCGCAGCTGCGTCCCGCCATCGAGACCATGGCCGCCGCCGCGCACGCCAGGCTCGGCCGCGACGGCCGCGCGGCGCGCACCGTGGTGCTGAAGCTGAAGAAATCGGACATGAGCATCGTGACCAGGTCGTTCACGCTCCCGTACGCGACCACCGACCTGGCCACGCTCACCGCCGCCGCGCAGCGCTCGGCCATCGACCCCGTCGAGCTGGGCCCGATCCGCTTGGTGGGCGTGGGCTACGGCGGACTGTCCACGGTGCGGCAGGAATCGCTGTTCCCGGAACTGGACCGGGGCGAGGTCACCGAGGAGGCGGCTGCCGCGGAGCCGGTCACCGAGACGCCGGAACCCGAAGGCCGCCCGCTGTTCTGGTCGCCCGGGATGGACGTCGCGCACCCGGAGTTCGGGCACGGGTGGGTGCAGGGTGCGGGGCACGGCGTGGTGACGGTACGGTTCGAGACGAGCTCGACAGGGCCCGGTCCGGCGCGTACGTTCAGCGCCGACGACATAGGTCTGTCCCGTGCTGATCCGCTCGACAGCCTTCGGTGACCGGTAGCCTGACACCCCGTGCGGCTCCACCGGTTACGGTGGCGCCGTCGCCGACACACGGACCCTCCCCCTCGAACGCAAAGGACGAGCAGTTGAAGCTTCGTACGACTGGACGCATCGCGATCGCCGGCCTCGCCGTCGCCGCCACCCTCGGCTTGACCGCCTGCGGTGGTGACGACTCGGACGACACCGCCAAGGCGACTACGACGACCAGTGCGGCGGCGGCAGCCACCACCACCGCGGCGGCGCAGGACGAGAACCTGCCGCCCGTGCCCACGGTCGAAGATCTGAACGCGCAGCTGCAGCGCGCGCTGGATCCGAACGTGCCCAACGAGGAGAAGCTCGACATGGTGCAGGGCGCCGAGGCCGATCCGGAGCTGCCGGGCCGCCTGTCCCAGGCGTACGCGCAGACCGGCGCGACCGTCGAGGTCACCGACGTGGCCGCCTACGGTTCTGTCGTGAACGCGAAGGCGAAGATCGTGCTGAACGGCCAGGAGAACATCGCCGACGTGCCGTTCGTCGCCGAGGACGGCAAGTGGAAGGTCCAGAAGGAATGGGCCTGCCAGATGCTGACCGCGCTGGGCCAGCAGTCGGTGGCCTGCGCCGCCTGACGCGCATCGAGGACCGCTGCGGCCGCCCACACGCGTGTCGTGTGGGCGGCCGCCGCGTACGCGGCCGGATTCGACTGTTCCGTAGACATCGTTACTATCGGGCGTCGTGGCTGACACGACGATGGTGCGGGCGGAGCAGCCGTCCACGGCGGATTCCGGAGCCGGGACGGCGCAACGCGATTCGGGTGCGTGGGCGCGCCCCGTCGCCCTCCTCGCGGCCCTGATCGGCGCGTTGTGCGCGGTCGCGATGCCGTTCCTGCCGGTGCGAGTGGATGCCGCGACGATCAGCTGGCCGCAGCACGGCGCCGTCACGGGCGTGCAGGCGCCGCTGGTCGCGTACGCGCCGGTGTCGCTGTCGGCGCAGGTGCCGTGCATCGCGCTCACCGAACTCGCCGCCACCGGCGGGGTGGCGGTCTCGACGATTCCCCGGCAGGCGCCGGATAGGGAGCGCTACGGATTCGTGGTGAAGGTCGTCGCCGATTCGGGGGACGGCCCCGGCCGGGTCGACGTGGTCTCGCGCGGCACCCTGCTCTGGTCGGCCCCGCTGGACGCGGTGCGCGGACAGCAGTGTGACCTGGCCATCGCGCTCACGCCCACCGGCTCCACCGTCGAGGTGAGCGGCCTCGGGAACGAGGGCGCCACCCGCACCGATGATCTGCGCCCACAGGTGGTGGGCGTCTTCAGCGAGCTGACCGGCGGCGCGCCCGAGGGCCTGCGCGTCGACATCGAGGCCGACTCCCGCTACAGCAGCTCGCCGACGCCGCTCAAGCTCGTCGTCCTCGCGCTGTGCCTGCTCGCGACGCTGGTCTCGCTGGTGGCGCTGCACCGGCTCGACCGGGTGGACGGCCGCGTGAACCGCCGCTTCCTGCCCGCCCGCTGGTGGCGGCTCGGGCCGGTGGACTGGGTGGTGTTCGCGACGCTGGCCGTGTGGCATTTCATCGGCGCCAACACCTCCGACGACGGCTACATCCTCGGCATGGCGCGCGGCACCCACAGCTCGGGCACCATGTCCAACTACTACCGCTGGTTCAGCGTCGACGAGGGTCCGTTCTACACGCCCTACACCGACGTCATCGCCTGGCTGGCGCACGTGTCGGCGGTGAGTCCGTGGGTGCGGCTGCCCACCACCGTGCTCGCGCTGCTGACTTGGTGGGTGATCAGCCGGGAAGTGCTGCCGCGCCTGGGCGCGGCGGTGCGCGGCGGGCTCGCGCAGTGGACGGCGGCGCTGGTGTTCCTCGCGTTCTGGCTGCCCTACAACAACGGTCTGCGCGCGGAACCGTTCGTCGCGGCGGGCGTGATCTTCACCTGGGTCACCGTAGAGCGCGCGATCGCCACCCGGCGGCTGCTGCCCTTCGCCGTGGCGATCATCATCGCGGCGTTCACCCTGACCGCCGCGCCGTCGGGGTTGATCGCGGCGCTGGCGCTGGTCGCGGGCGCGCGCACGCTCGCGGCGGTGATCGTGGCGCGGGCCAAGACCGTCGGCTACGCGGCGCAGCTCCTGCCGCTCGGCGCGGCCGGGCTCGTGGTGCTCACCGTGGTGTTCGCCGACCGCACCCTGGCCGGTGTGCGGGAGATGTTCGCCGTGCACGCGCAGATCAAACCGGGGGAGTCGTGGTTCCTCGAGTTCCTGCGCTACCAGTTCCTGTTGCAGCCCAGCGGTGACGGCTGGCTCACCCGCCGGTTCGGTGTGTTCCTCATGCTGCTGTGCCTGGTGGTGTGCGTGGTGGTATTGCTGCGCAAGGGCGGTCGCATCCCGGGTGTGGCGTCCGGGCCCACGGTGCGGATGCTCGGGATCACCTTCGGCGCGATGGCGGTGCTGATGTTCGCGCCGACCAAGTGGAATCATCAGTTCGGCGTCTTCGCGGGGCTCGCGGCGTGCGTGGCGGCGGTCGCCGCGGTAGCGGTCGGGCCGGGGGTGCTGCGGTCCGTGCGCAATCGCGCGCTGCTCGCCGCCGCCGTCTTCTTCGTCATGGCCATGACGTTCGTCGGGTCCAACGGCTACTGGTACGTCTCGGCGTGGGGCATCCCGTGGTGGGACAAACCGCCGACGTTCGCCGGGTTCGGGCTGTCGACGTTCGCGTTCGGCGCCGCCGTCCTCGCGCTCGCGGCCGCCGCCGTGTTCCACATCAGCCCGTGGCGCCCGACCTCCGGCGCGGTGTCCGGATTCGTCTCGCGCATTCCGATTCTCGCCGTCGTGGCGGCGGCGATGGTGCTGTTCGAGGTGGGGTCGTTCGTGAAGGGCGCGGTGGCCCAGTATCCCGCGTACTCGCTCGCGAAATCCAATGTGGCGGCGGCCTTCTCGGGTGGTTGCGGGCTGGCCGACGACGTGCTGGTCGAGACCGATCCGAACGCGTCCATGCTCCGTCCGCTCGATCAGGACGTGGCGGTCGCGCTGGCCGGAACGGAGTCGACCGGTTTCGATCCCAACGGTGTCGCGCCGGTGCTGGAATCCGACGAGGTCGAATCCACCACGGGCCGTGCCAATTCCGTCTCCAGCGACAAGGACGACCTGCGCGACGCGGCGCGCGACGCGGGCTCGGAATCCGACACCTCCCAGGGTGTGGGCATCAACGGCAGCACCGTCGCGCTGCCGTTCGGTCTCGACCCCGCCACCACGCCCGTGCTCGGCAGCTACCGCGACGGTGCGCAGACGCCCGCCGCGCTCACCACCGGCTGGTACGGGCTGCCGGCCGCCGTGGACGGCAGTCGCGGCGACATCATCGCGATCGCGGCCGCGGGGCGCATCAAGTCCGTGGACGCCGACGGGATCGTGCGTCCCGGCCAGGATCTGGTCCTCGAGTACGGTGCGGTGAACCTGGCCGGCGGGGTGGACGTGCTCGGCAGCACGGTGCCGCTCGACATCGGCCCGTCGCCCATGTGGCGCAATCTGCGTGTGCCGCTGGACGTGCTGCCCGAGCGGGCCGATGTGGTGCGGTTGGTCGCCCAGGATCTGGACCTCGGCGGGGATCAGTGGCTGGCGGTCACGCCGCCGCGCGTGCCGCGGACCACCACGCTCACCGATCTGGTGGGCTCCGAGACGCCGGTGCTGATGGACTGGGCGGTCGGCATGAACTTCCCCTGCCAGAACCACCTGCCCACCCGCAACGGCATCTCCGACCTGCCCGCCTACCGCATCCTGCCCGACCGCAACGGCGCCACCATTACCAACATGTGGCAGGGCCACGACGGCGGCGGCCCGCTCGGCTGGACCCAGTTGCTCTTCACCGCCCGCACCCTCCCCGCCTACCTGAACCACGATTGGGACCGCGACTGGGGGTCCCTGGAGCAGTACATCCCCCTCGACCCGTCGGCGGGCACGGCCGAAGTCCGGATCGATCCGACTCAGCGCTGGGGGACGTGGACCCCGGGGCCGATCATCACGTCGTACTGAGCGGGACCCGCGCGGGCGCGAAGCTGTTCGCGCCCTGCGCGGGCTCGCCGGTGATGCTCGAGTGGCGGAACAAGATCCAGCTACACCACGGATCCCTCCGCGAGCATGGGTCTCACACTTAGCGAAAGCCGACTACGTCGACCGTCACTCGCCGCATCGACCGCCGAGCACCCTCGATCAGGCAAGTGCCTCATCGAGGGTGCTGGCGGTCAGAATCTTCAGCGTCCATGTGCGCAGGCGGTCGGCGTCTGCGGCGTGTACACGCTCGATGGCGCTGTTCGGCAGGGTGCCGAACTTCTCCGCCAGCAGCACGATCAGCATCTCGGCACGTGCGCGTGCTGCGCCGCGCGCTTCACCTTCGGCGCGCCCGCGCGCTTCGCCGCGTGCTTCACCTTCGGCGCGGAGCTGTTCTGCGGTGGTCATCAATGCCTCCCCCTGGCCTCGTGGCCGACTGGTTTGTAGTGCCGTGCTCGGTCAGGCGAGAGCGTCGTGGAGGGTGTTGGCGGTCAGTATCCTCCGTGCCCATGTGTGCAGGCGGTCGGCGTCCGCGGTACGCACTCGCTCGATGGCGCTGTTCGGCAGGGTGCCGAACTTCTCCGCCAGCAGCACGATCAGCATCTCGGCACGTGCGCGTGCTGCGCCGCGTGCTTCACCTTCGGCGCGGAGCTGTTCTGCGGTGGTCATCAATGCCTCCTTGGCCTCAGGACCGAGTCGGTCGATCACGGGGTCGAAATCGGTCTCCGGGGTTTCGCTGACCTGCAACATATACGTGAAAACCGCGTCCAGGTCGATCACCGACCGCAGCTGGTCGAGCCATTCGAGTATAGCTTCGCCGAGGTGGGGATGGCCCTTGGCGATCTTGTGCAGGACGAGCATGATCGTGGCGTCGGCGGTGAGGCCGCGGCGGCCGACCACGGTGAGATCCAGTTCGGCGACGTCGTCCAAGAGGAACTGGAAGGTGGGGATGTACGGGGCGAGTTCCGCGTGCAGATCGGGGTCGAGGTCGAACATCTCGCTCAGCTGTGTCGGCGCGTTCCAGCTGGCCCCGTTGCTGTGCACCACTACGGGAACGACGATGGGCAGGGTGTCCGAGCCCGTCTCGGCCCGGTGCTGGTTCCAGATGCCGACGACGTATTCGAGCATGCGCACCGGCATGAACCGGTCGCTGGTGGATTGATGCTCCATCAGCACGTACAGGTAGGCGGGGTGTCCGTCGACCCGGGTGCTGAACACCAAGTCGGTGTAGCGCGAGCGCAATTCTTTTGAGACGAGGCTGGTCGAACACAGCTTCAACTCCGACCAGTCGATGCGGGCGACCAGCCCGGAGGGTAGTACCGCACGCAACTGGCTGGCAGCGTTGTCGGGGCGCGACATGACGCGCCGGAAGTACGCGTCGTGGGGGTTGGGCGGGGGCTTGGCCATGGGGCGAGAACCTACGCCGAACCCCCGACAGGTAACGAATAGGACACGGCGCGCCGAATACGCTGTGGGCGAACACATTTGACACCGCTTGGTACCGGTCGCCAAAACCAGCCGAGTGCTCAGTCGGGCAGGGTCACGACCCCGTCCAGGTAGCGGCGGCAGCGGCCGAAGAGCAGGACGCGGTCGCCCGCGAGTGCGCAGCGCAGGCTTCCGCCGCGCCGCGAGAGTTGGCGGGCGGTGAGTTCGGTGCGGCCGAGTTCCGCCGCCCACAAGGGGGTGAGCTGGGCGTGCGCGGAACCGGTGACCGGATCTTCGGGCACGCCCACGCCCGGGCCGAAGAAGCGGGACACGAAGTCGGCTTCATCGCCGGGAGCGGTGAGGATGGCGCCGCGGCGCAGGGGTGGGAAGTTCGACAGCAGCGGCCGGGCGGAGCGGACCTCGGCTTCGGTGGCGACGACGATCACTTCGTCGGGCCCGGAGAACGCGCGCACGGGCGTGACGCCGAGCGCGGCGACCAACGCGGGATCGGGTTCCACCGCAACGGATTCCGAGGTGGGCAGGTCGAGCACGTACTCGTCGTCGTCGGTGCGGTCCACGATCAGCCACCCGCTGCGGGTGTGGAAGGCGACGCGGTCGTGGCCCGGGTACAGGTCCTCGAGGATGTGGGCGGCGGTGGCCAGGGTGGCGTGGCCGCACAGATCCACCTCGGTGGCGGGGGTGAACCAGCGCAGGTGGAACGCGGGCGTGTCGTCGGGCGGCCCGACCGCCTCGGGAGGTAATTGCGAGGTGTAGAAGGCGGTTTCGGCGAGGTTGTTCTCCTCGGCCAGACTTTGCAGCAGCCCGTCCGGCAACCACGACGTCAGCGGCATCACGGCCGCCGGATTGCCCGAGAACGGTGCGTCGGCGAACGCGTCGATCTGGTGCAGCAGTACCTCCATATCCGGAGAAGGTACTCCTAAAGCGAATGATCGCTTCGCACAAGGCTTCTCATGCGGCGGCGCGCCGGGTGACGCGCCGCCGCGGGAGCACCTAGGCGCTGCCGCCCGGCGAGGCCGGAATGAGCCTGCGCTTCTCCCCGTGCAGGGCCGCGCTGATCCACCAGGCCGCCTCCACCAGCACGATCCCGACCGCGCCGCAGACGAACGCGGCGGAGGTGAGCGCCCAGTTGGAGGGATCGAGCGCGAAGAACTCGCGGGTGAACGGCACGGTGAACAGGAAGACATACGCGCCCACCGATGTCGCGATCAGCACCACCTTCCACCACACGTACGGGCGGGCCACGATGGCGAGCACCCACACCGCGATCATGATCAGCGTGATGAGCGCGGTGGTGCCGGCCTGTTCCTTCTGCGTGTCGGTGGCGTTCGGTCCCTCGTAGGCGATGAGGTACGCCACGAATGTGGCGACGCCGATCACCACACCCGACGGGATCGCCAAACGCATGAC
Source organism: Nocardia puris (assembly GCF_003315035.1). Classification (GTDB taxonomy): domain Bacteria; phylum Actinomycetota; class Actinomycetes; order Mycobacteriales; family Mycobacteriaceae; genus Nocardia; species Nocardia puris. The sequence goes on along the minus strand of NZ_QNRE01000006.1, from coordinate 27,884 downwards.
GCGCGGCACGAATCCGGTGCGGGCGCGTTCGTTGTTCGGCGCGAGCGACAGGATGAACGCCGGGATGCCGATGGTGAACCAGGCCGCGATCGTGACGTGGCGCGGCAGGAACGGATAGCCGATCGGTTCGTAGTCGAAGATCTGCGAACCCACACCCGCGACGCCCACCAGGAACGCCAGCAGCACCGAGTACACGGTCTTGGTGAGGAACAGATTCGACACGCGCTCGATATTGCCGATCACCCGCCTGCCCTCGCCGACGACGTAGGGCAGCGTGGCGAACTTGTTGTCCAGCAACACGATCTGCGCCACCGCGCGCGTCGCGGGGCTGCCCGAGCCCATGGCGACGCCGATGTCGGCGTCCTTCAGGGCGAGCACGTCGTTCACGCCGTCACCCGTCATGGCGACGGTGTGGCCGCGCGATTGCAGCGCGCCGACCATGGCCCGCTTCTGGTCCGGGCGCACGCGGCCGAACGTGGTCTCGCGCTCCAGCTCGTCGGCGAGTTGTTCACGGTCGGAGGGCAATTCGCGCGCGTCGACCGGATGGTCGCCGCCGGGCAGGTCCAGCGAGGCGGCGACCGCGCCGACCGAGACGGCGTTGTCGCCGGAGATCACCTTGATCGAAACGTTCTGGCTGGCGAAGTAATCCAGTGTGTCGCGGGCGTCGGGACGCACTTTCTGCTCGAGCACCACGAGCGCGGCGGGCGTCACCACACCGGGCGCGTCGGGCGCGTCGACGGGGCGGTCGCTGCGCGCGAGCAACAGGATGCGCAGCCCGGAGGAGCCGAGTTCCTCCGCGGTGCGGGCGTCCTCGGAGTCGGGGTCGAGCAGCACGTCGGGCGCGCCGAGCAGCCAGTCGCCGTGCTCGCCGTAGGAGAAGCCGCTCCACTTCTTGGCCGAGGAGAACGGCGCCACCGCCGTGTGCCGCCACCCGGGGGTGTCCGGCAAGGCCTCCTCGATCGCCTGCACGCTCGCGTTGGGGCGCGGATCGTCGCCCGCCATGGCGGCCAGCACCTGGCGCGCCTGCGCCTCGTCCATGCCGTCGAGCGGGCGCACCTCCGACAGGCGCATGCCGTTCTCGGTCAGCGTGCCGGTCTTGTCGGCGCACACCACGTCGACGCGGGCCAGGCCCTCGATGGCGGGCAGCTCCTGCACCAGGCACTGGCGGCGGCCCAGCCGCACCACGCCCACCGCGAACGCGATCGACGTCATCAGCACCAGGCCCTCGGGCACCATCGGCACCAGCGCCGCCACCATGCCGCTCACCGCGGGTCGCCACGACTCGCCGCTGGAGAACAGCTGGTTGTAGATGATCAGCGCGCCCGCCGGGATCAGCAGGTAGGTGATGACCTTCAGAATCGTGTTGATGCCGTTGCGCAGTTCGGAATTGACCAACGTGAACTTGCTGGCCTCGTCGGCGAGCTTGGCCGCGTAGGCGTCGCGGCCCACCTTCGTGGCGCGGTAGCTGCCCGAGCCCGACACCACGTAGCTGCCCGACATGACGGGCGCGCCGACGGCCTTGTCGATGGGGTCGGCCTCGCCGGTGAGCAGCGACTCGTCCACCTCGAGCAGCGCGGACTCCTCGACCACGCCGTCGACCACGATCTGGTCGCCGGGACCGAGCTCGATCAGATCGTCGAGCACCACCTCTTTCGGCGCGACCTCCACGGCCTTGCCGTCGCGGCGCACCGTGGGGCGGGCCTGGCCGACGATGGCCAGCTGGTCCAGGGTGCGCTTGGCGCGGACTTCCTGGATGATGCCGACCGCGCTGTTGGCCACGATGAGCAGGCCGAACATGCCGTCGATGGGCGAGCCGGTGGCCATGATCAGGATGAACAGCACACCGAGGATGGCGTTGATCCTGGTGAACACGTTGGCGCGGACGATGTCGCGCACCGACCGGCTCGCGCGATCCGGCACGTCGTTGGTGAGACCGTCGCGGCGCCGCTGTTCCACCTCCGCCGCGGTGAGTCCGGTCGCGGCCGGGTCCTGCACGGTTATCGACATGCACGCAAGCCTAACGGGGCGCTGCGGGCGCGGTCCCCGCCGAGCCGCACCGGCGGTGGAAATGGGGTCGCGACCGGGCGGGGTATTCATCCCATGAACGATCGCCGAGCAGTAGCCTGGCAGGGGTGCGGCGTGTCGGGTCGGTTCCGGGTGTGGGGTTCGGTGTCGGGGCGTATCTGATCTGGGGGTCGTTCGCCGCGTTCTTCGGTGTGCTGGCGTTCGCGAGCGCGGTGGAGGTGCTGGCCCAGCGCATCCTGTGGACGCTGGTCGTGGTGCTGATCGTGCTGGCGGTGACCGGGCGGTTGCGGGAGATGCGCGGGATCGACGCGCGCACGTGGCGGCTGGCCGGTCTGGCGTCGCTGGCGATCTCGTGCAACTGGGGCATCTACGTGTACGGGGTGGTGTCGGGGCACGTGGTGGAGTGCGCGCTCGGTTACTTCGTGAATCCGCTGGTCACCGTGGCGTTCGGGGTGCTGATCTTCCGGGAGAAGCTCACGCCCGCGCAGTGGGGGGCGCTGGGGCTCGGCGTCGTCGCCGTGGGTGTGCTGACGGTGGACTACGGGCGACCGCCGGTGATCGCGCTGGGCCTGGCCTGTTCGTTCGCACTGTACGGGCTGGTCAAGAAGGTGATCCAGCTGGACGCGTTGCGCGGCATCGCGGCCGAGGGGATGGTGGCCGCGCCGTTCGCGCTGGCGTTCGTGGTGTTCCTGCTGGTGACCGGGCGCAGCGAGTTCACCTCCGGCGTCGACCACGCGGCGCTGCTCATGTCCACCGGACCGGTCACGCTGGTGCCGCTGTTGTTGTTCGCCGTTGCCGCGCAACGGGTTCCGCTCTCGACCATGGGCATCCTGCAATACCTCACCCCGGCCCTCCAGATGCTCTGGGGCGTGGCGGTGTTGCACGAACCGATGCCCGCCTCCCGCTGGGCCGGTTTCGCGCTGATCTGGGCCGCACTGGTGGTGTTCACCACCGATGCGGTGGTGCGGTCGCGGCGGCGGAAAGCGGTGCCGGCTCCGGTCGAAACCCCCACTCGCACCGACTGATCCGGGCGAACACCTACCGGCGGCGCAGGGCCGCGATCACCGCGATCAGGGCGAGCGCGAGATATCCGATCGCGGCGGTGGTGATCGTCGCGAGTTCCGACCAGCGCGCGGCGACGAGGACTCCGGCGCCGATGCCCACCAACGCCAGACCCTCCATCCCGGTGCTCGCGACCGACATCACCCGCGCGATCCGCGCGTGCTCGGTGCGGGTTTGCAGGGTGCCGTAGACGGCGGCCACGAGCAGGGTTCCGGCGCACGCGGACAGGAATTCGAAGCCGATGACCAGCGGATAGACAGCGCCCGGCAGACGCGGTGCCGAGAGCAGGAGCGCGGCCGCCGCCCCGGAGAGCGCGCTGGAGACCGCGATCAGCGGCCACATGGCCAGACGGGACAGGACGCGGTGGGCGAGCAGGCCGCCGGTGATACCGCCGAGCGCGCCGCAGGCCATGAGCACACCGACCAGGGCCGGATCGATGTCGAGTTCCCGGATCAGGAAGACCACCGTCACCGGCGCGAGCAGGCTGCCGACGATGCCCGAGAGCCACAACACCTGGACCGGGCCCTGCGCCATGACCGACCGCGCGACCTCGGACACCCGCACCGTCACGGTCTCGGCCGCGTCCCCGGGCTGATCACGAGACTCGTACCCGCGCAACCGCCACACGAGCGCGGCCGAGACCAGATTCATGGCGGTGTCGACCAACGGGATCACCGGGGCGGGCAGCAGTTTCAGCAAGGCCGGACCACCGGATTGCCCGGCGATGTCGGCGGCGCTGGACAGACTGTTGAGCGCTCCCACCGCCCGCACGCGGTCGTCGGCGGGAACGAGCTGGTTGACGGTGGTGTGCCCCAGGCTCGACACCACGGTCCTGGCCAGCACGATCACCACGACGGCGGCGAGCAACGTGGGCAGGGACAGCAGATCCCACCACCACAGCAGCGGGATCAGCACCGCCGTGGCGGCCGCGGCTATCTGGCTGAACGCTTGCAGGCGGATCTGGTGTGGCCGGGCGTCGACCCACGCCGAGATCGGCACGCGGGTCGTGAGACTGACCACCAGCGTGACGGCGGTGACGGCGCCGACCGCTGCGGCGCCGCCGTCGAGGGTGAGCACCACGATGAGCGGCAGCACGGCTTCGGCGACCGAACCACCGGTCAGCGCCAGCGCCCGCGACGCCAGGTACGTCCGCAGCGGTGAGCGTTCGCCGACGGCGGTCATGAGCGAGTGCGGACTCGTGCGTCGCCGGACCGCGTGCCCCGGAATCGTTGTGGGCGAAGGATGCCGGATCCCGTGACGCATACGACCGGAGGTGGCTGATCGTGCCGGCCGAAGCCGGCAGGCAAGACAGGCCGCCGCTGGTTCATCCGTGCATTGTGCGCCACGGCCCTTCGGATCGCCTGCCGGACCATGGGATCGGGAACGCTCCGGAGTTGTCGGAGGCCGCGCGTAGAGTGGGCGGGCACACGGGGCACATCGGAACAGGGTGGGTTCGGGATGGTCGTCGACGAGGGGATTCGGGATCGGGCGGCGGGCGTGTTGCTCGGGACCGCGGCCGGAGATGCGCTCGGAGCCGGGTACGAGTTCACCCACCCGGGGCCGGATCGTGTGATCGACATGATCGGCGGCGGGCTGGGGAATTTCGCGCCGGGGGAGTGGACCGACGACACCTCGATGGCGCTGGCGATCGCGCTGGCCGCCGAGAAGGGGCCGGGTATCGACTTGGACGAGGTCGCCGCCGGATTCGTGCGCTGGTACGACTCGGGGCCCGCGGATATCGGGGTGCAGACCGCCCGGGTGCTGGGTGCGCGCCCGGAGTCGGCGGCCGCGATGCGCCGGTGCGCGGACGGATTGCCGGGACGCACCGGCGGCAACGGTTCGCTGATGCGCACGGCGCCGGTGGCGCTGGCCTACCTCGGTGACGCCGAGGGGTGCGTGCGCGCGGCCGACGAGATCGGACGGCTGACCCACCGCGATCCGCAGGCCGTCGAGGCGTGCCGGATCTGGAGTCACGCCATCCGGCACGCGGTGCTGGCGGCCGACTTCGATGGGGTGCGCGCGGCGGCCACGGCGCATGCGGCCGAATGGCACGCACTGCTGGATCAGGCCGAAACCGGTGCACCGTCGGACTTCTCGAACAACGGCTGGGTGGTGCACGCCTTCCAGACCGCGTGGTGGGCGATCACCACCGCCGACGCCTCCGGACCGGACCATCTGCCCGCCGCGCTGGAGCTGTGCGTGCGAGCGGGCGGCGATACCGACACCACCGCCGCCATCTCGGGTGGGCTGCTCGGGGCGCGCTGGGGTGCGTCGGCCGTGCCGGATCGGTGGCGGGAGATGCTGCACGGGTATCCGGGGCTCACCGGTGACGATCTCGCCGCCCTCGGTGTGCGAATCGTCGAGGCCAGCGCTTCCTGAACGGGGCGTTACCGGGTCTGCTGAATTAGCAAGTCGGCGTGGTGATTTCGCGGCCGCACCCTTACCCCGCCGCGTGGTACACCAGCGCGACGCCGCCGAAGAATGTGGCGATGACCAGGACGTTCGCGAGCGCTCCCCACCACCACATGGTCCAGCGCTTCAGTGCGGCGATCAGGAGGGCGAGGGGGATGCCGAGGATCGCGAGTGCGGTGCCGCCCCAGGAGAGGATCATCGCGATGACGATCAGCCCCTCGTCGCAGGTGGATTCGGTGCTGCACGCGCCGGCCGCCATGACGAAGAAGACCGTGATGTAGGCGGCCAAGGCGCCGAGCAGGGCGGCGACCGAGTACAGGACCACGGAGAGCACCGCGTCCCAGGTGCGAACGGGGCGCTGGGCGGTCGGCGGATACGTCATGCGTTCAGTGTGGTGGCGGCGCAAGCAGGGCGACTGCGCAGAACTACTCGAGCGAGGGCGGGGTTTTTCGGCGGGTTGCCCGGGCGGTCGCCCGCCGGATGCGGGATGTGCGCTCGGTCGCACTCGGTGGTGGTGTCATCCCGATATCGGCAATACTGTGGTGGTAGCCACAGGAATGTCGAATTCCTATTATTTATTCCGATCATGGCCGGGTAACGGACCGGTTACGGAGCGTTAAAGTCCGGGAGAATTGGCCACCGGATCAATCCGAAAATCGGGTCATAATAAATTTCGGATGGGTTGATCCGTCACGAACCATTGCCCCGGTCCGTTGTGGTCTGTTCTAATTCAGGTGAATTTCGATGCGCGACAATCTGGCTCGCGCTGCACATCGTTGTGCCACTCACTGCACTACTCGTCGAAGGGTTCGTTCGATGACGGCTGGTAAAGTTGCGGTCCTTTTCCCTGGTCAGGGCGCCTACTATCAGGGCGCGCTGACCAATGTGCTCGAATCCTTTCCGGAGGTCAGAGCGGTTCTGGAGGAAATCGACGCGGTTTCCGAAAAAATGTTGAACGAGCGTGTGTCGGATAATCTGACGAATGGCAAGGCGCGTCCGCTCGACGAACTACTCGCCGATGCCCCGGATTTGCTGCAGCTCGCGATCTACGGAATTTCGGTAGCCGCGTTCGGCGCGCTGCGCGGCCAGGGCCTGCGTCCCGAAGTGCTGATCGGGCACAGTTTCGGAGAGATCGCCGCGCTGGTCTCGGCGGGGGCGTTCACCGCGGGCGAGGGCGCCGAGATCGTTTGCCATCGCACGGCCGCGCTGCGTGCGGCGGGTGTGCCCGACGGCGGCATGGCGGCGCTGAGCGCCGACGCGGCCACCGCGCGGCGCATCCTCGATCTGGTCGGCGACGCCGACACCGTGATCGCGGTGGAGAATCACGCCGGGCAGACGGTGGTGTCGGGTGGCGCGGCCGCCGTGGCGAAGGCAGGTGCGGTCGCGGCCGCGCTGGGCCTCGCCGCGCGGCCGGTCAAGTCGCCGTATCCGTTCCACAGTCCGCTGCTGGCCGACGCCGTGTCCGAATTCGGCGCGCGCATAAGGCATCTCACCGGCAAGCCGCTGGAACTCCCGGTGTTCTCGCCGATCCTGTCGCGCCGCTACACCGACGCGGACGATCTGACGGCCGCGCTGGCCGGGCACCTCGTCCAACCGGTCCGCTTCGCCGACGCCGTCCGCGCCGTCCACGCCGAGGGCGTCACGGTGTTCGTGGAATCCGGTGCGCTCGACGCGCTCACCACCATCGCGCGGCGCGTGGTCGGCGACACCGGCCTCACGGCCGTGCCGTCGCTGTCGCCGATGTCGGGAATCGGGGCGGCGATCACCGGATTGGCCGAGGCGGGCGTGCTCGCACCGGCCGAGGTCGACGATGTGCTGCACCGCGTGTTCGCCCCCGACCTGGACGTGGTGACGTTCCAGCGCGCCTGGCGCGCCAACGGGGCGCGGATCATCGACCTGATCCGGCGCGAGCTGGTGGACGTGGCGGGGACGACCGCGGCGGGGGCCGTGCCGCTGGTGGGCGCGGCCGCGTCGCCGAGTTTCGCGAGTCCGGCGATCGTTCCCGCGCCCCCCGTGTCGGCTCTCGCGGCTGTCGCCCCGGTGACCGGTGGTGGGGTTACGGCCGGCGATGCGAATGGTCGGCCGACCGCTGTCTCGGGTGCGGCGGCCGACGGGTCGGCGAGTGCCGTCTCGGCGGCACCGGCCGCTGAAACAGCCCCCGCCGCAGCGGGATCGACTCCTTCCCGTTCCCAGCTGCTGCGGGAACTGACCTCCTTCTACGCCGACGCCCTCGAGTACCCCTCCGAGGTCTTCGACGAGGACACCGACCTCGAGGCCGAACTCGGCGTCGACTCGGTGAAGCAGACCGAGCTGCTGGGGCGCGTCGGCGCGCAGTACGGATTGCCGCCGCGCCCGGCGGATTTCAAGGTCGGCGACCACAACACGCTGGGTCGCATCGCCGACCTGATCATCGCGGCCTGAGAGGACGGTGCGCCGTGACCGGAGAATTGACCGGCAAGATCGCGCTCGTGACCGGGGGCGCGCGCAACGTCGGCCGCGTGATCGCGCTGCGGCTCGCGGCCGAGGGGGCGACGGTGGTGATCAATCACTTCCGTTCGCCCGCCGAGGCGCGCGAGACCGCGGCCGAGATCGCGCGGCGCGGTGGGCGCGCCCACGTGATCCGGGCGTCGGTGGCGCAGCCGCGCCAGCGGGAGGCGATGTTCGAGGAGATCGCCAGGGAGTTCGGCGGACTCGACATCCTGGTGAACAACGCCGCCGACGGTAGGCTCGCCGCGAGTGAGGACGTCGAGGACGCCATGATCGACCGCGCCCTCGACACCAACCTCAAGGGCGGGCTCGGTTGCGCGCGCCTGGCGGCGGGACTCATGGCGGGCAGGTCGGGCGCGGCCATCGTCAATGTCTCGACCCTCGGCGGCGGTCAATTCGTCATGGCGAACTACCTCGCGTGCGGGCCTGCGAAGGCCGCCGTGGAGGCGATGACGCGGTATCTCGCGGTGGACTACGCGCCGCTCGGCATCCGGGTGAACACCGCCGCCGCCGGAATGCTGAAAAGCCCGGTGGCGGACAAGTTCCCGAACGCCGAGGCCATGCAGCGGGCGACCATCGCGGCCACCCCGCTGCGCCGCCTCGGCACACCGGAGGAGTTCGCGGAGGTCGTCGCGTTCCTGGTGAGCCCGCGCGCGTCCTGGATCACCGGGCAGACCGTCCTGGCCGACGGCGGGCTGTCGACGGGCTACGCATTGCTGTCGCCACCGGCGGATGCCGTTGCCGTGGAGCGGATTCCGGACGAGGTCGAGGCCTCCGGGACGAACTCCGCTGTCACGAGCGAGGTTCCGGCAGCCGATCCGGCTTCCGGTGGTGTACCTGTGGCGGAGGCGGGCGTGCCGGAGTCGGCCGCGCTGGTGGCGGATACGGCCGCACCGGTGCCGGAGACAGTCGACCCCGACGACGACGTGATCGCCATCGTCGGCATGGGCCTCACGGTCTCCGGGGCCAACACCCCGGAGGAGTACTGGGCCGAATTGGTCGAGGGCGCCGAACGTTTCATGCCGGTTCCGGAGGGTCGGTGGGACAACGACAGCTTCTACTCGCCCGACAAGGCCGCGGAGGACAAGTCGTACTCGCGGCACTCGGCCTTCATCACCGACTTCGTGCCGCATCCGCAACTGGCCGAGGAACTGCGCGCCTCCGGTCGCGCGCCGGACGCGCTCGAGTCCACCACGCTGTGGTTGCGGCACTCGGTGTTGCAGGCGCTCGACGGTGTGCGGCGACGTCCGGAGGACCGGTGCAGCTTCCAGGCCGGTTACACGGCCGACGGCAGTCAGTACCTGGAGGAGGCGACGGTCGTCTCGGGTGTGCTCCAGCGGATGCGCGCCGCGCTGACCAAGCGCGGGGTCGCCGATGCCGAACACCTGCTCGCACACGCGGAATCGGTGCTGCGCGAACGGTATCCGCGCAGCGTGGGGGAGGCCGAGAGGTTCTTCCCGCACCGCGTGGGATACGGCGCGATCGACGGGATCTTGCCCGCCGACACCGATCTCATGATGGTCGACACCGCGTGCTCGTCCTCGCTGTATTCGGTGGACATCGGCATCAAGGGCCTGCTGGAGGGGCGGCACGACATCGCCGTCTGCGGTGGGGCGTTCGCGGTGGGCCCGCGCGGCTCGGTGCTGTTCGGCAAGCTGAACGGGTTGTCGGCGCGCGGCGAGGTCCGGTCGCTGGACAAGACCAGCGACGGCGTGCTGTTCTCCGACGGCGCCGCCACCGTCGTGCTCAAGCGGCTGAGCCGGGCCAAGGCCGACGGTGACCGAATCCTGGCGACCGTCAAGGCCTTCGGCAGCTCCTCCGATGGCAAGGGCAAGGCGATCTACGCGCCCAGCGCCGCGGGTCAGGAACTCGCCATTCGCCGCGCCCAGGCCGACACCCGCATGGACGGCGTGATCCCCGACTGGGTGGTCGCCCATGCCACGGGCACCAAGGCGGGCGACATCGCCGAATTCACCACGCTGCGCACCACTCTCGACGGCCCGCCGGTGCAGGTGACCTCGAACAAATCGGTCATCGGCCACACCGGCTGGGCGGCGGGCACCTCCTCGCTCATCCAGGTGCTACTCGGCCTGGAGCACGACGCCATCCCGCGCCAGCATCGCTTCAGCGAGGCGCCCGCCGAGTTTCAGCTCGACACCTGCTCGCTGAGCATTCCCACCGACACCGTCGCCTGGCCGAAGCGCGACACTCCCCGCATCGCCGCCATTTCCGGTTTCGGCTTCGGCGGCACGAACGCCCACCTGGTCATCCAGGAACCCACCGCCGAAGACCTCGCGCCAGCCGGTGCGGTTCGAGCCGCCGCGCCCCATCCCGTGTCGAACAGCGCTGGTGCGCACGCGGTTACGGGCCACTCCACGGCCGTCTCCACACGGCCCGCGACGAACGGTTCGACCGTCGGTGGTCCAGCTGCTGCGCCCCACGGCAGTGAATCCGGTTCCGCGAGTGCGGAGTTCGCGACACCCGAGCCGAGAACCGCCGAACACGCTGACATGCCGAACGGCTCGTCGGCGCTTCCCATGCCGCCGACCACCCCTGTCCCGAGGAACAACGTCATGGCGAACGGAAAGACCGAGCCCGCAGGGGTTTCCACGCGACTCGCCGTGATCGCGGTGTCCTCGCACGTGCCCGGTGCGCCCGATATCGACGCGTGGTTGGCCGATCCGGCCGCGCCCACCGGGTTCGGCGACGCCTACCCGCTGCCCACCATCAAAGAGGTGAAGATTCCGCCGCGCACCATGCGGGCGATCGACCGGTGTCAGTTGATGATTCTGCGCTCGGCCCAGCGGATTCGGGAGCAGCTCGGCGACTTCTGGACGGCCAACGCGCGTGACACCGGTGTGCTGCTCGGGCATTACGGCGGCACGCGCAACGCGACGCTCTACGCGACCCGCTGCTACCTCGACGACGTCGCCCTGGCGTTGCGCGCCGATCCCGAACTCGCGGCGGCGGGTTGGCTCGATGACGTGCTCGGCGACATCGCCGCCGACATCACCGGTCTCGTTCCGCCGTCCAGCGAGGACACGTTTCCCGGCATGATGCCCAACGTCATCCCGGCGCGCGTGGCGAACTACTTCGGCCTCAACGGTTTGAACATGACCGTGGACACCGGATTCACCTCCGCGATCACCGCGCTCGACGTGGCGGGCCGCTACCTGCGCGCCGGGGAGCTCACCGTCGCGCTGATCGGCGGCATCAACGGCAACGCCACGCCGGAGCAGCGGGAACTGCTGGCCGCCGAACTGCCCGCCGACGCGGTCCTGGCCGAGGGCGCGTTCCTGCTGGCCGTCACCACCGAGCAGACCGCGACCGCGGCGGGCCTGCCGGTGCTCGGCTACGTCGAAACCGGCGTCGGGGGAGCGGGTGCCGGTGTTGAATGCGGCGCCCGCGCCGCGGGGCGGCCGGCGAGTTTCCTCGGCGGCGAAGGCGCGGTGGGGCTGCTGTCCGCGCTGACGTCGGTGGGGGAGTCGGGCGTCGCCGTGGTGGCGTGCCGCGGCGGCGTCGCGGCCTCCGACCAGTTCGTCCGGGTGAGTGGCCCGGCGGCCGTCGTCACCGAGCCCAGCGCCGTGCCCGGTGACGTCGCGGTCGCCGCCGGATCGGAGGCGATCGAGCCCGGGTCACGGCGTACGGCGGCGGCTGCCCCGGTGCCCGCGGCCGAGTCGGCCACATCGGAGCATCGCGCGGGTGCTCCCGCCGCGGCGGCCGTTTCCGCGCACGATGCCGAGACCGTGCCCGGTTCGAGCCGCGAGTCCGCCTCCAGCGCAAGCACTGTCACGTCCGCGACCGCCCCCGAACCCACCCGCGTCGACGTGCACGCCTGGCACCTGCTCGCCGAGCCCGGTGTCGTCGTCCGCCCGCCGGTCTCGTTCTGGCCGGACGCGCCGACCCTCGTCCTCACCGACTGCCCCGGCGAACTCGCCGCGGCCGGCGTCCCCGACAGCGTCACGGTGTTCTCCGTCGCCGCGTTGCCGACCCAGGCGTGGACCGCCAGGCCGGGCGTCGTGCACGTCTCGGAGGTCACGCCGGAAACCGTGGCGTCCCTGCTGGACACGCACGATCCGCGCGCGCACCTGCGGCACCTGCGCGTTGTCACGGCCCTGCCCGCCGAGCCCGCCGCCGACGGCGTCTCCGACCAGCGCACGGCCGGGATCGCGGTGCTGCACGACCTGCTGTTCCTGGTAGCCAAGTTCCGCACCGAGGCGCTGGCCCAGCCGGGCGCGAGCAGCATCACCGTGCTGACCCGCGCCATGACCGGCGCGACCCCGCACCCGTATGTCGGCCTCTTCACGGGGTTCACGAAGGTCGCCCACCTCGAGCACCCGCGCGGGCTCACCTTCGCGCTGGCCACCGACCGCGATCTGCCAGGCGCGATCGCCGAGGCGGAGGCGGAATCCATGCTGGAGCGCGGACTTCCGATCGCCTACTACGCGGCGGGCACCCGCATGGCGAGCCGCCTCACCGTGGTCGCCGACGAAACCGAGAACACCCCGGTGCTGGAGCGTGACTCGGTGATCGTGGCGGTCGGCGGCGCGCGCGGCATCACCACCGAACTCATGATCGCCACCGCCCGCAGCTACGGCGGCCGCTTCTACCTGCTCGGCAGCAGCGCGATCGACGAGGCGCCCGCCGCCTACCTGGCGATGAGCGATGCCGAATTCGCCTCCGCCAAACGCGAATACATGCGCGAACGCAAGGCCAAGGCGCCCGAACTGACCCCGGCGCGGATCAACGCCGAGTTCCAGCGCATCGGCAACATCCGCACGGTGCGCGCCAACGTGCGCCGCATCGAGGCGGCGGGCGCGGCGGCCGTGACGTATCTGCCGTGCGATATCACCGATCCCACGGCGGTGCGCGACACCATGGCGCGAATCCTGGCCGCGGAGAACAAGATCGACCTCCTCGTCAACGCGGCAGGGCTGAACCGCTCCGCCCCGATCGGCGCGAAGGAGTTCGCCGAGTTCCGCCGCATCCGCGACATCAAACTGCTCGGCTACACCCATCTCGCGACCGCGCTCGCCGCGCACCCGCCGCGCCTGTGGTGCAATTTCGGCTCGCTGCTCGGCGTCACCGGCCAGGTGGGCGAGGTGGACTACGCCTCGGCGAACGACTTCCTCGGCACGGCGGCGCTGTTCCGCGCCCAGGTGGGCGGTCGGTCGGAGTTCACCGTCGGCTGGACGCTGTGGGGCGAGGTGGGTCTCGGCGCGAACGAGCTCACCAAGGCCTACTTCGACAAGAGCGGCCAGTACTCCAACATGTCCAACGACGAAGGCGCGCACCACTTCCTGCGCCAGTTGCAGTCGTGCGAATCCCGGCCCTACGTGGCGCATCTCGGCACGGCGGAGTACGGCGCGGTCGACGCGTTGCTGCCCGGCTTCCTGCCCGCCAGCCCGCGCCCGTTCTACCTGGACCGGCGCGTGGACGCGGGGGTGGTGGAGGACCGCCCGTGGGCGGTGTTCGAGCGCACCTTCGATCTGGAGCGCGACGGATACCTGCGCGACCACCGGGTGAACGGCGCCCCGACGCTGCCGGGGGCGTTCGTCGCGGAGATCGCGTTCGAGGCGGCCGCCGCGCTGGTCCCCGGCCTGCGCGTCTACGCCCTCGAGGATCTCACCTTCCACCACTTCCTGAAGGTGCCGGAAACCGGTGGGCCACTGGTGAAACGGATTCGCGCCGAAGTCACCGAGTGGCGGCCCGATCTCGGGCAGGCGCGGGTCGCGGTCACCGTCACCGGTGACGTCATCGCCCCGAACGGCATGGTGCTGGTGCGCGACAAACTGCACTTCACCAGCGACGTGCTGATGGCCACCGTGCTGCCCGCCGCGCCCCGCTGGACGGACTGGTTCGCGGCCGAGGAGACACCGGCGGTCGACCCGTACCACCATCCGGCCTCGCCGGTTTCGCTCACCGGCCCGTTCGTCTCCACCGCCGACACCAGGCTGCACCCCACCGGGAAACGCAGCGCCTACACGCTGCGGCTCGAGCCCGGCGATGCCGTGTTCTCCCGCTTCCGCGTGCCGACCGTCCTGCTGGACGGGCTGCTGCGCACCGGCGTGCTCGCCGACGGCGCCGACGGCACGATCCCGGTGGCCGCGCCGCTGCGGATCGGCAGGCTCGACCTCTACGAACACACCAACGACGCGCTGGCGGGCCGCGCCGGACCGGTCCAGCTCTACGCCGTCCTCCCGGACGAAGGGGAGGGCGCGGGCTCGGGCAACCGCTTCACGGCGGTGCATCCCGACGGCCGGATCATGCTGACCCTCAAGGAACTCGACTGGGCCTTGATCGGCCACCTCGACCTCGGCGTCCCGGCGCCCGGACTCGACGACCTCCGCAACGGCAGGAAGCAACTGGCATGACGACGATCACCCCCACCGCCCTCGGCAAGGTGCCCCCGGGCCCGCTCGGCGCCCACCGGATCCCGGGCAACGTGAAAGCGTTGCAGCAGAACGCCCCTCGACTGTTCGACGATCTGCGCCGCGAGTACGGCGATATGGTGCGCCTGCCTCTGGGGCTGCTCACCGCGAACCTCGCCTACCACCCGACAGCGGTCAAGCACGTCCTCCAGGACAATAACGCCAACTACATTCGCGGCATCGGCTACGAGCGGTTCAAGATCTTCATGGGTCTGGGGCTGCTCACCACCGACGGCGCCGAATGGCGCACCCGCAGGCGGATCGTCAACCCGCTGTTCCACCGGTCCGCGATCGACGCCATGGCCGACACCATGGTCGCGGCCACCGCCGAGGTGCTGGAGCGCTGGGAGTCGGCCGGGCACGGTCCGGGCCGCGACGACAGCGGCGGCGACGTGGTGCCCGACATGATGCGAATCACTTTGGGCGCCCTGGGCCGCATCATGTTCGACACAGACCTGGAGCCCCACCAGGAGCCGGTGGGTGTCGCGATGCAGACCGCCATCGAGGCGATGGTGTTCCGCGGCACCGTCGTTCAACTGCTGCCGAGCTGGCTGCCGTTCCCGTACAACCGGCGGGTCGCGGCGGCGCGCGACACCATGTACGACGTGGTGACGCGCATCATCACCGCGCACCGCGAGGGTGACCACGCCGGCCGCCCCGATCTGGTGAACCTGCTGCTGGAATCCGAGGACGAGGAGACCGGGCGGCCGCTCACCGACGAGAACGTCCGCGACGAACTCATGACGGTGTTCATGGCGGGCCACGAGACCACCGGCACCGGATTGGCTTGGGCCCTCTATGAACTCGCGGCCAACCCCGACGCGCAGGAGCGCATGTTCGAGGAGGTGGACGCCGTCTTCGGCGGTCGCGCACCGGAACTCGCCGATGTGGCCAAGCTCGAGTACACCAAGATGGTCACCGACGAGACGCTGCGCCTGCACCCGCCGATCTGGGTGTATCCGCGCGAGGCCGTCGCCGACGATCTGGTGGACGGCTGGCACATTCCGGCGGGGGAGTGCCTGTTCCTGAGTCCCTACGTGACGCACCGGCATCCGGACTTCTGGACCGAACCCACCCGCTTCGACCCCGACCGGTTCGACCCGGCCCAGCAGACCAAACGGCCCAAGTTCGCCTTCTTCCCGTTCGGCGGCGGCCAGCGCCAGTGCATCGGCAACAGCATGGCGCTGCTGCAAACCCACCTCACGCTGGCCATGATCGTGTCCCGATTCCGGATCGAGACCGTGCCCGGCACCACCACCGACCTGGCGACGCTGGTGTCGCTGCGCCCCGCCGACGGCATCCGGTTGCGCCTCACCCCGCGCACCCGTTGATCCGCAGGCCCACCAGAATCCCGAGGTAGCGATGACCACCATCGAACAGGCCCCGCCCCGCGTCGTCCCCCACTTACCGGCCGTCGACTATCCCGCCGATCGCTCGGTGCTGCCGACCGGCCGATTCCTCTGGCGCCCCACCCAGATCGAGAGCACCCCGGCCGAGCCGAGCCCGCGCCTGGCGGGCCGCCGCGTCGCCCTGCTGGGCGGCAGCGCGGCCTCGGCCGAGGTGGTCGAGGGCGCGCTGAGCGCCGCCGGGGCGCAGGTGTTCCGGCTCGCCCCGCCGGCGGACGGCGCGGAGACCGACGCGGCGGCGTTTGTGCGTGCGGCCGGACGGCTCGACGGCATCATCGATCTGAATCTCGAAGCGTCCATGGATATCTCGCGGCGCTACGCCTGGGAGCCCGCCTTCCTCCAGACGGTGGGCGTACTCAAGGAGATCTTCCCCGACTGGAACGCCGAGACCGACGGCGAGCGCCTGTTCTACCTCGCCGTCACCCGCATGGACGGCAGGCACGGCTTCGGCGGCGGCACCATCGGGCAGCCGCTGGGCGGGCTCTGGGCGGGGCTGGCGAAGAGCCTGCCGCGCGAATTCGACAACGTGAACGTGCGTGTGGTCGACCTGCCCTCGGGCGGGCCGGATGTCGCGCCGCTGGACGCCGCCGCGGCCGGCCTGATCTGCCGCGAGCTCTACCGCTGGGGCTACTTCGAGATCGGCCACGCCGACGGCAAACGCCACACCCTGGTCGCGGACCGCGTCGATGTGCCGATGCCGCGGATCGAGATCGACGCGGGCGACGTCATCGTCATGTCGGGCGGCGGGCGCGGTATCGGATTCGCGCTCGCGCAGGCGCTGTGCCGGGCGCACGGCTGCACGGTCGTCATCAGCGGGCGCGCCGCGGCGCCCGACCCGTCGAACGCACTGAACAAGCTGTCCGACGAAGACTTTCGCGCCTATCGCGACCGCAGGCTCATCGACGCGGCGGGCACCGGCACGCTGCCCGAGGTGCGGGCGAAGCTGTCCAGGGCGCGCTGGGACCGGGAGCTCTGGCAGCGACTGGAAGCGGCGAAAGCCGAAGGGCTCGACATCGTCTACCGGCAGTGCGATGTGGCCGATCCGGAACAGGTACGCGCGCTGCTGGATTCGGCCGGACCGCGCCTGGTCGGCGTGGTGCACAACGCCGGTGTCGACACGCCCGTGCGGTTGCCCGCCAAGAAGACGGAGAACATCCGGCGCACCGTGTCGGTGAAGGTCGTCGGATTGATGAACCTGCTCGCGGCGCTGGACGAGACGAAACCGCTGCGGTTCTTCAATATCGCGGGCTCGCTGGCCGGGCGCTGGGGCGGGATGGTCGGCCAGCTCGAATACGGCGCGGCCAACGACGCGCTCGCGCGCATCGGATTGTGGGCGGCGGCCGACGGGCCGCAACCCGGCCGCTCCCTGCGGGTTCCGGTGACCACGATGTGCTGGCCCACCTGGGAGCGGCTGGGCATCATCACGAACTTCGAAGCGACGCTGGCATATATGTCGGCCATCAATGTCGAAGAAGGGCTATACCACTGGCACCGCGAGATCCTGGCGGGGGAGTCGGGGGAGCGGACGTTCGTCGGTGAGTTCGGCAAGGCGCTGCTGCCCACCCTGCTGCGCGGCTATCCGCCCAGCGCGCAGCTCTCGGCCGTGGACGGACTGGTGAACCGGGTGCTCTTCCTCGGCCTGCCGCTGAAGTTCGCGAGCGGCAAGCTGATCGAGTCCGCCCTGGAGATCGACCCCGGAATGGTGCCGTGCTGCACGGACTTCCGCGTCGGGGGCGCGCCCGCCGTGCCGGTGAGCATGGTGCTGGAATACTTGCGCTCCCTGGGTGATTGGGTGCAGCCCGAGGGGCAGGAGAAGCCGATCACCGCCCTGCGGGACGTGGTGGTGGACCTCGCGGCACTGCGCCTGGATCGGATCCCGGTCCGCTGGCACGCCCACGCCACGGGCGGGTGGACCGAGGACAAGCGGTGGGCGGTGCGCACCACCCTCACCCGCGCGGACGGGGTGTTCGTCGCGGCGGCCACGCTGTGGTACGGCGCGGAACCCGGTGCCCAACAGCAGGTTTCGGTTCCTGAACCAGACACATCGGTAGCCGCGGGCACGCCCCAGTGGGCGGGGCAGGCCTTCCGGCTCGGGCGCTGGACGGTCGAAGCGGGCAGCGGCCGCTGGTTCGCCGACGTGACCGCCGATCGCATGGCCGACCTGGTCGCGATCACCCCGACGCCGCGTCCCGAACTGCCCCTCAACCAGCTGGAGACGTTGGTGCGCGGCGTGTGGATGCGCCAGGCTCCGGCTCGCGCGCGCCGCCTGTGCGTCCCGTCGATCGATGTGCCCGCCCCGAACTCGGGATCGGCGGGCGTCGTCCTCGCCGACGGTGACGACTGGATCGCCCGCACCTCCGGCGGCGAACCTCGAATCATCCTGCGCCGCCCCTACTTCACCGAGGACGCATAGACATGACCACCACCGTCGAACGACCCGCCGTGCTCGACCGCGGCGACCGGTACTGCGTGATCGGGGCGGGCGCGGCCGGCCTCACCGCCGCCAAGAACCTCCTGGAATACGGCGTCGACGTCGACGTGCTCGAGCGCGCCGACGAGGTGGGCGGCACCTGGAACTACCGCGGTCCCAGCAGCGCGGCCTACCGCTCCATCCACCTCATCACCTCGAAACCGTTCATCGAGTTCTCCGACTTCCCGATCCCGCGCGACTACCCGACCTACCTCGGGCAGCGGCACGCGCTGGCCTACCTGCGGTCCTACGCCGAACATTTCGGCGTGCTCGATCGCATCGAGTTCGAGACCACCGTGACGTGGGTGGACCGCGAGGACGGCAGCCCCGACTGGATCGTCACCCTCGACGGGCCCGACGGCACGCAGGTGCGGCGCTACGCCGGGCTCGTGATCGCCAACGGGCACAACTGGTCACCTCGCTTCCCCGAGCACCCCGGACAGTTCGACGGGCTCATCCTGCATTCGTCGGACTACAAGGATCCGGACGTGTTGCGCGGCAAGCGGGTTCTGGTGGTGGGGTGCGGAACCTCCGGCTGCGACATCGCGGTGGAATCCGGGCAGAACGCCGAAGCGACCTTCCTGAGCGTGCGGCGCGGGCTCTATATCTGGCCCAAGTACCTCTTCGGATTCCCGACCGACGTGTTCTACGAGTTCCTGCTGAAATTCCGGATGCCGCGGCCGATCACGCGCTTCTTCGGCAAACCGCTGCTGCGCGTCAACAGTGTCGGGCCGCTGACCCGCTACGGGCTGCCGAAGCCGGAACACAAACTGCTCGAAGAGCATTTCGTGTTGAACTCGACGCTGCTGTATCACCTCGACCACGGCGATATCGGTGTCAAGCCGGAGATTGCCGAATTGTGCGGTGATTCCGTGCGATTCAGCGACGGCACCACGGAGCGGATCGATGTGATCGTGTATGCCACCGGATTCCGGCAGGCGGAGTTCCCGTTCATCGACCGCAAGCACCTCAACTGGGGCGACAACATCCCGCGTCTGCACCTGCACGCCTACCACCCCGACTACGACAACCTCTACGTCATCGGGTACTTCCAGACCTCCACCGGCACCTGGCCGATCATGGAGAACCAGGCACAGGTCATGGCGCGCTACCTCTACCTGTCGCGCACCGCACCCCAGCGCATCGCGAAGTTCCGGCGCGAGAAGGCCGATCCGATGCTCGGCGCGAAACTCAATGGCGGCATCGATTTCTACGACTCCGAACGGCACTGGATCCAGGTCGAACACGTGAGCTTCCGCCGTCGTATGCGGAAATTGGCCAAACGCCTGTTCGTGCCCGCGCCGGCGTCGGCTCGCCGCGCGGAAGAGGTGCACTCCCACTAGAATTCGGATCATGTATCACTACATTGTGAAACAGCGCCTGCGCGACACGTTCGAACAGGTGAATCGGGGGAACTATCCGGCCGTCGTGGCGCAGTTCGCCCCCACCGCCGAGCACTGGTTCTCCGGCGACCACGCGCTCGGCGGTGGCCGCCGCGGCACCGCCGACATCACCCGCTGGTACGACCGCCTCGCCACCCTCCTCCCCGACCTGGCGTTCACCATCACCGACCTCGCCGTCGCCGGCGGCCCGTGGAAGACCTTCGCCACCGTCCGCTGGACCGACTCCCTCACCGACCGCGAGGGCACCCGCTACACCAACGAAGGTGTCCACATCATCGAGCTGCGCTGGGGAAAGGTCCACGGCCTGTGGATCTACTGCGACACGGTGAAACTCTCCGCGATCCTGGAAACCCTCGCGAAACAGGGCGTGGAGGACGCCACCGCCCCGCCCATCACGACCTGACGCCGGCTAGGCCGGGGTGGCCCGTTCGACGATGGCGAGGCCGCTGAAGAACGAGGCCAGGACCAGGGCGATCGCCAGCACGCCCCAACCCCACAGCGGCCACCGTTTGGTGGCCGCGACGAGCATCACGATCGGGATGCCGAAGACGGCCAGGGCGATGCCGCCCCAGGAGACGAACATCGCGGGCAGGACCAGGTCCTCGCGGCAGCCGCTCTCGGCGAAGCACGAATCCGTGGCCATGGCGAAGAACGCGGTGATGTAGGCGGCGAACAGGCCGAGCGTGGCGGCGACGGAGTACAGCACGATGGCGGACACGACATCCCAGGTGCGGATCGGAGGCTTGGTGGCCGGTGTGTTCGTCATGGGTCCAGCTTGGCCGAGCGGGCGGCCCGGCGGCTGCGCAGAACTACTCGAGGGCGGCCGGGGCTTTCCACCGTCACCCGTTCGGGGGAATCCGCCCGAGGCGCCTGCCCGGGGGAGCGCGATTCCGGTGCGTCAATCACCCGAATCGGATGATTCCCGCCGGGCGCGGACCGGGTTACGTTCGGCGGGTCGCCCGCGCCCGGGCGGTGATTTCGAACCGAGATGATCGAGGTGGATCGATGTCGGTATGGGAAGTGCTGTGGCTGATCGTGGTGTCGTTCGCGTTCGTCGCCTACTTGTTACTGTTGTTCTATATCCTCAGCGACCTTTTTCGCGATCACGAGACCTCGGGGTGGGTGAAGGCGCTCTGGGTCGTGTGCCTGTTCCTCTTCCCGCTGATCACCTCGCTGGTCTACTTGATCACGCGCGGTAAAGGCATGGCCGAGCGGTCGATGGCGGCCGCGAAGCAGGTCCAGGCCGCCGAGGAGGACTACATCCGCACCACGGCGGGTACCAACCCCGCCTCGCAGATCGCCGCCGCCAAGAAGCTCCTCGACGAGGGGACGATCTCGGCGGATGAGTTCGACAGGCTGAAGGCCAAGGCGCTCGGCTGACCCGCGAGCGCTCAGGGCACCGGAACCGGCCCGTCGTCGGGGCCGGGGCCGACCACGTCCGTGTGGTCGGGCAGTAGCGGCGTCACGGCGAAGGTGGTGGCGTCGGCGGGGAGAGCTTCGACCGCGCGGACGGTCGGGTCGTCCAGCAGGGTGCGCAAGGGCGGGAGGGGGCCTCGGACGATCACCCCGACGACGCAGGCGCAGTCGGCGCGCAGGCGGGCTGCGGATGCCGAAAGAGTTGCGGTGTAGCGGGATTCGGGGTCTGTGCCGAGATCCAGTTCGGCCTGGAGGGCGCCCGCCGCCCAGCGGGACGAGTTCGTCGCGGCCACGTCGGTGGAGGGGACCGCGACGGTGACGAGCGGAGTCTGCACGCGGGGCAACGGAACTCGATAGAGAACCTGGGCGACGCGGAGACCCGCGGTGTGGTCGGGGATCTGGTGCGAGGCGAGGGGTTCGCCGAAAGTGATCAGGGCCCACCGGGTTTCGGTGTGGTCGCCGGACAGGGAGGCGCGGGCTCGGTCGAGATAGTCGCCGACTCGTTCGCCATGGTCCGGGCCGAGGCGGTCGGTGCCGACGCCGAGTTCGCGCGGCGGAATCGCGACGCCCAGCGCGACGAGAAGTCCGATCAGCGCCACCACCGCGACACCCGCCGGCGCACCACGCAGCACCCGAGCGCGCGCGGAAGGACCCCACGACTCCGCGTCGATGGGTCCGGATTCACCGTCGCCGATCGGTGTTACGTCCTCCGCCCGCACCGAATTGCTCGGTCCATGCCCGGCACCGCTCGCCTCGGGACCGCCGGACGCGTCCTCACGCATCCCGCAGGACGTCCAGCGCGTGCTTCAGATCGTCGGGGTACTCGCTGGTGATCTCGAGCCACCGTCCGTCGGCCGGATGATGGAATCCGAGCGCACGGGCGTGCAGCCATTGCCTTTCCAGCCCCAGCCGCTGCGCCAGCTTGGGATCGGCGCCGTAGGTGAGGTCGCCGCAGCACGGGTGGCGGATGGCGGAGAAGTGCACCCGGATCTGGTGGGTGCGGCCGGTTTCCAGGTGGATGTCGAGCAGGCTCGCCGACTGGAACGCCTCCACCGTGTCGTAGTGCGTGATGCTGGGCCGCCCGTCGGCGGTGACGGCGAACTTCCAGTCGTTGCCGCGCGCGCGGCCGATCGGCGCGTCGATGGTGCCGCTGCTCGGGTCCGGATGTCCTTGCACCAGCGCGTGATACCGCTTGTCGACGGTGCGCTGCTTGAAGGCGCGCTTGAGCACCGTGTAGGCGTGCTCGGACTGCGCCACCACCATCACCCCCGAGGTGCCGACGTCGAGCCGGTGCACGATGCCCTGCCGCTCGTGCGCCCCCGACGTGGAGATGCGATAGCCGGCGGCGGCCAGCCCGCCCACGACGGTCGGCCCGGTCCAGCCCACGCCGGTGTGGGCGGCGACGCCGACCGGCTTGTCGACGGCGACGATGTCGTCGTCGGCGTAGAGGATCTTCATGCCCTCGACCGGCGCGGCCTCGATGGTCAGCTCCCGCTCGGGCTCCGGGAACTCCACCTCCAGCCACGCGCCCGCCGTGAGCCGGTCCGATTTGCCCGCGGGCACGCCGTCCAACTGCACCGAACCCTCGGCGGTCAGCGCCGCGACGGCAGTGCGGGAGAGTCCGAGCAGCCGGGAGAGTCCCGCGTCCACCCGCATGCCGTCGAGCCCGTCGGGGACGGGCATGGTCCTGGTCTCCCTCACGCCGCGTTCCCCTCCCCGGTGCGCGACCGCGCGGTGGAGTCGTCGGAGTTCTTCGTCAGGCCGGGCGGGGGATCGCCGCCATCGGTGTCGGGGTTCTCCCGCTCCGGTTCGGGACCTCGGTCCTGGGTACGGACCTGGTCTTCGGGCTCGGTGTCGCGACCGGTGCGCGTGCCGTTCGGCTCGAAACCGAAGAGCGTGAGCACGACCAACAGGATCGCGCCGCACACCACGCCGGAGTCGGCGACGTTGAACACCGGGTACCAGCCGATCGCGACGAAGTCCACCACGTGACCCTGGAACGGGCCGGGGGCGCGGAACAGCCGGTCGATGAGGTTGCCGAACGCGCCGCCCAGGATCAGGCCGAGGCCGATCGCCCACCACAGCGAACGCAGCGTGCGGCCGATGCGGATCACGCCGATCACCACGGCGGCCGCGATCAGCGTGAGCAGCCACGTCATGCCCGTGGCCATGGAGAACGCCGCGCCCGGATTGCGCACCAGGCTCAGCCGTGCCCAGTCGCCGATCAGGTACACCGGGTCGCCAGGGGTGAGCCAGGCCACCGCGGCGATCTTGGTGAGCAGGTCGAAGGCGAGCACCACCGCGGCGATGATCAGCAGGGTGCGCAGCCGCAGCGGGGGCTGCGCCTGCGCGGGGGCGGGGGTGGTTTCCTCGGGCGGCCGGTCGTCACTCACGCCGATCATCATCTCTCGAGGGCCCGCCGCGCCGCGCCGCGCCTCCTGGTGCGTGTCCCGCGGCGCGCGTAAGGAAGGTCCCAGCCTCCGCTCAGGAAGCGGTCGTACTCTGTTGCTCGTGACGGTGTTGTCTTCTACCCACCTGCCCCGGTTCGTCCGCCCGGGTGCGCTGCTCGTGGTGCTCGCACTCGGGCTCTCGGCCTTCGGCGTCGGCTGCTCGGAAGACGCGGAGGCCCCTGCCACGACCGACAGCACCGAGCCGCTGGGCCTCGGCAAGGAAGTGACCGTGCCGATCTCGGCTGCCGCCGCCACCTTGGTGACGCCGGGCGACGAGCCGCTGGCCGTGCTGCGCCCCACGTTCACGGCGGGCGTGACCCAGCAGGTGACGCTGCGCACCGAACACCGCATCGAACAGCGGATCAACGACGAGCCCGCGCGCGATTTCTCCACGCCCGCGCTCACCATCCCGATGACGGCGCGGGCCAGCGCCGAGGGCGTGGACTTGGTACTGGGTGCCGTCACGACCCCCGACCCGCTGCTGAACAAGGCGCTCACCGCCGCCGACGGTTCGCACGCCGGTTTCGATCTCAGCGACGACGGCGCGATCACCGCGCTGCGCCTGGCGCCTTCGCCCGACACCTCCAACTCCGCCCGCGCCGCCCTCGAGCAGGCGTTCTACCAGGCGGTCTACCGGTCGATCATGTTCCCGGTGGAGCCGGTCGGCGAGGGCGCGGTGTGGACGGTGCACCAGCAGGTGACCGGCGGCGTCATGCTCGACCAGATCACCACCGCGACGCTCACCCGGCGCGAGGGCGACCGCCTCACCATCGAACTGCACGTCACGCAGACGCCGCGCTCGTCGGTGTGGACGCTGCCCAACGACACCGGCACCCTGCACATCGAGGACTACGTGATGGAGGGCACCGGCACCATCACCGTCGACCTGGGCCTGCCGCTGCCGGTGGCCGGGTCGATCACGGTCGGCGGCCACCAGTCCTACAGCGACCGCAGCGCCGTCAGCAAGCTGCGCCAGTCCATCACCACGCAGGTGTCGTGGGCGGAGTGAGGCGCGGGGCTCTGCTTGCGGCGGCGGGCGCGGTGCTGCTGGCCGGATGCGGCTCCCCGGACGAGGATCAGAGCGCGGCCGCGCCCGGCCTGCCGGAGTTCGGGCCGGTCGTCGCGGCCGCGCCGGCGCACACGCGGCCGATCACCGACGAGAACGTGCTGATCTCCCACCTGCTCTCGATCAGCGATTTCCCCGACGGTATGACCGCCGTCCACGACCGGCGGGTGAATCCCGGGCAAGCCGCCTTGACCACGGTCGCGGACACCGAACCCGCCGAATGCGGGCGGGTGATGTCCTCGATCGCGGCGCAGACGCCCGATCCCGTCACGGCGACCGGGATCGCCTACAGCGGCCCGGACTTCTCCAGCATCGACATCGACGCCGCGACCTTCGCCCCCGACCGCGTCGCCCCCGCGTTCACCGCTGTGCAGGAGCAACTGCGCCGGTGCACTTCCTACCGGGGCACCGATGCCGACGAGATCGCCATCGAGTACCGGGTGGGCGCCCTCGACCAGCCGAAGTCCGGGGACGCGTCGGCCTCCTATCAGGTCCGCACCACCAGCGAGGGCCTGACCCTGGTTTCGCTGGTGACGGTGGTGCAGGTGGGGCCCACGCTGGCGCAGATCGCGGTGTCCGCGCCCGAGACCGTCGACCCCGGATTGCTGAGCGATCTCACCGACGCGCAGGTGCGGCGCCTCCAGGGCATCCTCGGCCCCTGATCGCGCCGAACCGCCGGTGCCGGGGACGCGGCGGGCCTAGGCTCGGGGTATCCGACCCACCACCGATGGGAGGTCTCCGATGTCCGATGTGTCACCGGTTCCGGAAGGCTATCCGGTCGTGTCGCCCGGCTTGGCGATCGACGGCGCGGCCGAGGCCATCGAGTTCTACAAGAAAGTGTTCGGCGCCACCGAGCGCATGCGCATGCCGGGGCCCGACGGCAAGATCGCGCACGCGGAACTGCTGTTCGGCAATTCGGTCGTCATGCTCGGCGACCCCTACGAGGGTGCGACGTTCTTCGACCCGAAGACCGTAGGCGGCACGCCGGTCAAGCTGAACGTGTACGTGCCCGACGCGGACGCCGCCTTCGCCGCGGCCCTGGCCGACGGTGCGACCGAGGTCGAGCCCGTCACCACGCAGTTCTACGGCGACCGCAGCGGCACCTTCCTCGATCCGTGGGGCCACCGGTGGACGGTGGCCACCCACATCGAGGACGTCGACCCGGAAGAGATGGACCGCAGGATGACCGCGTTCTCCGGCGAATCCTGATGCGGCCCCGGATCACCCGGCGACGATCGAGTCACCTTCCACGCGTACCGCTTTCGTCGCCAGCGGCTGCGTCGCCGGGCCGGTGACGACCGCCCCGTCGAGGGCGAACGCGCTGCCGTGGCACGCGCAGTTGACGGTGCCGCCCGACACCTCCCGCACCCGGCAGCCCGCGTGCGTGCAGCGGCTGTCCAGACCGACGAACGTGCCCGCCGTCGGCTGGGTGACCACGGTGTCGCCCACGACGACCCCGCCGCCCACCGGCACGTCGGCGGTCTTCGCGAGCACCGGCGGCCCGCCCCCGGGGCCGGGAGCCGGTGCGGGAGCGGGTGGTTCGGCCGAACCGCCCTCCCCGTAGGTGGTGCAGGCCGCCAGCGCGGCGGCGGTCGCGAGCGCGCCCGCCCCCGCCACGACGGTGCGGCGGTCGAGTATCGGATTGCGAGGGTTCATGACGAACTCCGTTCGGGGGATTCAGAAGACGAGGCCGTTGTTCTGGAAGAACCAGAGCGAGGAGGTGAGCCAGATGCCGATCAGACCGGTGAACACCAGGCCGCCGGCGACGGGAATCACCCAGCCGGGCAGCCCTTTTCGTGTCAGCAGCAGCATCTTGGCGACGAACGCGCCATAGAAGAAGCAGCCGAGTGTCGAGTGCGCGAGCACGCGGGTGTCGTAGTCCCCGAAGCCCAGGGCGTACAGGCAGTGCACGGCCACCGGCACGCTCACCAGCACCGCCAGCCGGCCCGACCAGACATGTGCGGTGCCGAGCCAGGCCGCGCCGCGCAGCGCGGGGATGCGCCCGTAGAGGGCGAACGCCGAGAACACCTGGCCCAGCGCCAGCGCCGCCGCCACCGTGCCGAGCCAGGCCTTGACCGCGGTCGGACTGGAGAACCCGGCCACGTTCACCGAGAAGAACCGCGGCTCATGGACTTTCGCGTACACACCGAGCAGCAGGGCGACGGCCGCGCCGATCAGCACCGGTACGACCACGGCCAGGGTGGACGCCGCGTTCGGGCGCGCGGCAGCGGGGTGACCGTCAGTTGACATCGTCGCCACCGCTCACCCTGGTGGCCGCCACCCGGACGCCGTCGATGACGGCCGACCCGTCGGCGGCCAGCGCGGGCGCGGGGGACGTGCCGCCGTCGGGGCCGCGGCGAACGCCGGTGACGCCGCCCGCGCCGTCCACGATCCAGCTCTGCCGCGAACCGCTCGCGGAGTAGACGTAGAGCCCGGCGGGCGGCGCGACGGGAGCCACGGTGAACGCCCACCGCTTGCCGTCCACGACCAGCTCACCGCGTACGTCTCCCTCCGCGAGCCGGCCGGTGAGGGTCGCGCCGTTGCGGCCGGTGAGGGTCAGCGCGCCGTCGGTGGCCTCACCCTGCAACCAGGACTCGACGGTGGCGCCGTCGCAGGCGTAGGCGATGGCCCGCGGGCCCGCCACGGTGATGGCCAGCGTGAGCGTGCCGCCCGACGCCAACGGCACCGGCCCCACGTAGTCGGCGGAGTCGGGGAAGCGCGCGGTGGGCGCTTCCGGCGGCGCCGAGGTGCTGGGCGGTGCCGAAGTCGCCGGCGCGGCAGGGGAATTCGTGCTCGCCGTCGCCGGCTCGGGTTCCTGGGACATATTGACCGCCACCAGCACGAGACCGAGCACGGCCACCGCCACCAGGGTGAGCCACGGCCCGAGACGTTTCATGGGATCTCCTCGTTATCCGGCCGCGCACGGCCACGACCGGCGACCCGGGCTGGGGGTCGCCTCCGTGGGTATTACGAGCGGACGCGGGCGGCGGTTCAATCGGCCCGGTGCGGAGAGGGGAAAGGCGGTGTACTCGATCCCCCTCATGGATCGAGTACACCGCCTCGGGGTGGGTCAGCCGCGCGCTATCGCCTCGAAGACTGTGGGGTCGACGAGGGTGGAGGTGTCGCCGAGGGGGCGTCCTTCGGCGGTGTCGCGCAGGAGCCGGCGCATGATTTTGCCGGAGCGGGTTTTGGGGAGTTCGGGGACGATGTGGATGGTTTTGGGTTTGGCGATGGGGCTGATGGTGTGGGCGACGTG